>CAWIYK010000010.1:0-1340157 GCA_963840275.1 uncultured Actinomycetota bacterium | reverse complement strand
GCGGCCGCCGGCCTGCTGATGTTGCTGAGCCTCGCGCTGACCTGGCTGTCGGTGGCGCTCGGTCTCGCGGCGAAGAGCGTGGAGACGGCGAGCAACACGCCGATGGTGTTCATGCTGTTCCCGTTCCTCGGCAGCGGGTTCGTGCCGACCGACTCGATGCCGGCGTGGCTGCGCTGGTTCGCCGAGTACCAGCCGTTCACCCCGGTGATCGAGACCGTCCGCGGGCTGCTGCTCGGCACCCCGATCGGCAACAGCGGCATCATCGCCGTCGGGTGGTGCGTGGTGCTCGCGGCCATCGGCTACGCGTGGTCGAAGAGCCTTTTCGCGAACGAGCAGAGCCGATGAGCGAGCTTGCGAGCGAACGAGTGTCACAGGGCGACCGCGAGCGGCTCCCCGGAGCCTGCGAGGGGGAGTCATGAGCGAGCTTGCGAGCGAACGAATGTCACAGGGCGACCGCGAGCGGCTCCCCGGAGCCCGCGAGGGGGAGTCATGAGCGAGCTTGCGAGCGAACAAATGTCACAGGGCGACCCGGTCCCCGCCCTGCCGCTGACCCGCCCGTCCGGGTGCCCGTTCGATCCGCCCGCCGAGCTGGCGGCCCTGCGGGCCGAGCGACCGATCGCCAGGATGGTCTACCCGGACGGACACGCCGGATGGCTCGCGACGAGCCACGAGGTGGTCCGCGCGGTGCTGAGCGATTCCCGGTTCAGCGCGCGCTACGAGCTGATGCACTATCCGTTCCCCGGTGGGCCCGCCGAGATCCCGCCGGCCCCGCCGGGGGACCTGTCGGGACTCGACGCGCCGGAGCACACCAGGTACCGCCAGCTGGTCGCCGGGAAGTTCACCGTCCGCAGGATGCGGCAGCTGACCGAGCGGGTCGAGCAGGTCGCCGCCGGATGCCTCGACGACATGGTGCGACACGGCCCGCCGGTGGACCTGGTGACGGCGTTCGCGCAGCCGGTGCCGGCGTCGATGATCTGTGAGCTGCTCGGCGTGCCGTACGCGGACCACGAGTTCTTCCGGCACCAGGCGCTCACGCTGACCAGCACCAGCGCGCCGGCCGAGGAGCAGGGCGCGGCGTGGACCGCGTTGGCCGAGTACCTGCGGGAGCTGGTGCTCGCCAAGCGGGCCGAGCCGACCGACGACCTGCTGAGCGACCTCACCGCCACCGACCTCAGCGACGTCGAGCTGGCCGGGTTGGGGACCTTCCTGCTCGGCGCCGGTCTGGACACGACGGCGAACATGCTCGCGCTGGGCACCTACGCGCTGCTGCGCAACCCGGAGCAGCTCGACGCCCTGCGCGCGGGTCGGACCGGCGTCGACGAGGCGGTCGAGGAACTGTTGCGCTACCTCACGATCGCGCACACCGGCGCGCGCTCCGCGCTGACGGACGTCGAGCTGGGCGGCGAGACCGTGCGGGCCGGCGAGACCGTCACCGTCTCGCTGCAGGCGGCGAACCGGGACCCGGCGCGCTACCCCGACCCGGACACACTCGACCTGACCCGCCGCGCGACCGCGCACGTCGCACTCGGCTACGGCAGCCACCAGTGTCTCGGCCAACAGCTCGCCAGGGTCGAGATGCGGGTCGCGTTTCCCGCGCTGCTGAACAGGTTCCCGACGCTGAGCCTCGCCGTGGCGCCCGGGGACGTGCCGCTGCGCACCGACTCGAACATCTACGGCGTACGCGAGCTGCCGGTCACCTGGTCCCCGTAGGCGGGCCCTCGTCGATGCGCCGCAGCACCGGCGCGAGCCGGTGGAGGTCGTCGCCGGTCTGGAGCCGGCGTTCGTCCCACCAGGTGGCGCCGGCGTCGGCCAGCGGTGCGATCAGGTCGCCGGCCTCGGCACCGGTCGTGGCGCCGCCGAGGACGATGTCGAAGGGGCGGTCCTGCTGGTCGCCCCGGTGCTCCCGGACGTAGGCGACCAGGTCGCGGACCTGGTCGACGGGCGGGACGTGGCCGTGCCGCGCGGTGGTGAAGAGCGGAACCACGCCGTCCCAGCGCGCGGCGCGGCGGAACGGCCGGCGGTTGGGCCAGAACCCGCCGATCCAGACCGGCGGGCGCGGGCGTTGCACCGGGGTGGGCAGCAGCGTGACGTCCCGGACCTCGTAGTGCCGCCCGCTGTGGTGCACCGGCTCGCCGGACCAGTAGCGGTCCAGCAGTTCGAGGCCCTCGTCGAGGCGCTCGGCCAGCACGACCGGGTCGGTCGGCTCGCCGAAGCTGCCGAACTCGTCGTCGATCGGCCCGCCGAGACCCGCGCCGAAGATCACCCGGCCGCCGCTGAGGGAGTCGAGGGTGGCCACCTGGCGGGCGAGCTGTTCCGGCCGGCGCCGGGCCACCGGGGTGACGAGGGTGCCCAGCCCGATGCGGGAGGTCGCCAACGCGGCCGCGGTCAACAGCATCCACGGGTCGCCAAAGGGCTGACCTCGGCGCCGCCGCTTGTCGTGCACCACGTGATCCCACACGAACAGCGCGTCCCAGCCCGCCTGTTCCGCCGCCGCGGCCGCCGTCGCCACCGCCCTCGGGTCGGCGAAGTCACCGAAGTTCGGGATGTTGATCGAGAAGCGCATCCCGGCATCGTGCCAGTTCAGTCCCGTCCGAGCACGCGGTCGAGGAAGCCCGCCAGGTTGGCGGTGGTGCGCTCGACCTGTTCGGCCAGCGTCAGCGACTCGCGCAGCCGCCCGCCCGGTTCGACCTCCTTCTTCCCCCGCAGGTACAGCGAGCAGGCCAGGTCGGCGCACAGGTACGAGCCGACGGAGTTGCCCTGCTGCCCGGTCCGGCCCGCCTTGCGTGCCGTCATCAACGCGACGCCGTCACCGGTGTGGGTGGTCAGGCACAGCGAGCACATGGTGCGCCGCCCGCCCGCCGCCGGCGTGGCACGACGCAGGGCCACGCCGACGAGACCGTCGGCCGACTCCGCGACGAGGTAGGCGCGGTCCGGCGTGGCGGGGTTCCGCCATCCCAGGAAGTCCAGGTCGTCCCACGGTCGCGCGGCGAGATCCTTCGGCACGGCAAGACGCTTCGCCTCACCCTTGGTGCAGTTGACGAACGACGCGCGGATGTCGCTCTCGGTGACCGCTCTCATGAGATCGACGGTAAGTTGCCTAGGAGCATTAGGCAAACGTATATTGACCCTAGGCAGGAAGGGGTCCGCATGGCACGCGCCGGGCTGACCGTCGAGCGCCTGACCAGGGCGGCGGCGGACCTGGCCGACGAGATCGGGTTCGAGAACGTCACCGTGTCGGCGGTCGCACGCGGCTTCGGCGTCAAGGACGCGAGCCTGTACTCGCACATCAGGAACGCCCAGGAGCTCCGCGCGCGGGTAGCGGCGCTGGCGCTGGCCGAGCTCGCCGACCTGGTCGCCGCCGCCATCGCGGGCCGTGCCGGCAAGGACGCGCTCGTGGCGTTCGCCGCCGCCTACCGGGACTACGCGAAGGCGCACCCCGGCAGGTACGCCGCCACGCTCACCCGGCTCGACCCGGAGACCGCGGCCGCCGGTGCCGCGGCCCGGCACTCACGGATGACGCGGGCCATCCTGCGCGGCTACGAGCTGCCGGAACCGGCCGAGACCGACGCGGTGCGGATGCTGCACAGCACGTTCCACGGCTACGTGAGCCTGGAGACGGCGGGCGGCTTCTCGCACCACCCGCGCGACGCGGACGCCTCCTGGGCATGTGCTCTCGACGCACTCGACGTCACACTCAGGAACTGGCCGGGCAGCGGCTGAGCGGACCGGGGGCCGGCCGATCCGCCGAGTCACGTGGGTTCGAGGGCGGGCTCGCCGCCAGCGGTGGCTCCAGGAAAGTTGGTCCCACACGCAACCCGTGAGTTGCGCGGCCGGAGATGTGGACCAAGGCGTCTACCTCTACGATTCCGCTGGTGACCGCCTACGACACGCTTGACGCGTTCGAGCACCTGGACCCCTCCTCCCTGCCGCCGCGCCAGCAGCGGATCCTGGCGACGATCCGGGACTGGGTGGTCGACCACGGGTACGCGCCGAGCACGCGGCAGATCGGCGACGCGGTCGGCCTCCGGTCGTCGTCGTCGGTGTCGAAACACCTGGCGAGCCTGGAGGACAAGGGTTTCCTGCGGCGCAGCGACACGATGTCGCGACCGATCGACGTGCGCCTGTTCCTACGCGAGTCGGCGGCGCCCGCCGACGACTCGGTGCCCGTGCCCGTGGTCGGCCACATCGCCGCGGGAAGTCCGATCTCGGCGGAGGAGCACGTCGACGACGTGCTGACGCTGCCTCGAGGGCTGACCGGGCGCGGCACCGTCTTCGGGCTGCGGGTACGCGGCGACTCGATGGTCGACGCCGCCATCTGCGACGGCGACATCGTGGTGGTGCGACAGCAGCACGAGGCGCACTCGGGTCAGATCGTCGCGGCGATGATCGACGACGAGGCCACCGTCAAGGTGTACCGCCGCCGCGACGGTCACGTGTACCTCGAGCCGCGCAACCCGGCCTACGACGTCATCGACGGCGACCGGGCCGTGGTGCTGGGCGCGGTCGTGTCGGTGCTGCGCAGCATGTGAAAGTCCCGACTTTCTACTGTTGAGTAACTTCGCTGGACTCCTTACCGTCAGAGCCACCACGGGCAACCCCTGCACCCATGGAGGACTCGATGAGGCGTCCCCTGCTCTGGCTTCTCGCCGCGCTCCTGACCTCCGGCGCCGCGGTCGCGGCGCTGCCGGTGAGCGCGACCGCCGCCGACGGCCCTGATCCGGTGGTGATCGTCAACGGCACGTTCGGCCCCGCGTTCTTCTACGAACCACTCGCCGAGCGGCTCCGCGCGGACGGCAACGAGGTGTTCATCTTCGAGCTGACCAACCTCGGCACCGGTGACATCGCCGGCACCGCCGAGGACCTCGCCGGCTTCGTCGGTGGCGTTCTGTCCACGACCGGTGCCGCGAAGGTAGACCTGGTCGGCCACTCGCAGGGCGGACTGGTGGCCCGCCAGTACGTGAAGTACCTGGGCGGCGAGTCCACAGTGGACAGCCTGGTGAGCCTCGGCGCGCCGCACTACGGCACCGCGGTGGCCAACATCGCCGACTTCTTCGGCGGCGGCGACTGCCTCGGCATCGTCGCCTGCCAGCAGATGGCGGTGGGCTCGGACTTCGTGAACGCACTGAACGACGGCGACGACACGATCGGCGCGGTGCGGTACACCAACCTCTACACCGCGCTGGACGAACTGGTCCGCCCGGTCGACAACGCCGCGCTGAACGACGGCGCGACGAACGTGCTCGTCCAGTCGCAGTGCCCGTTCCGCGCCGTGGCCCACGTCGGCCTCGCCCTGGACGGCACCGTGTACGACGGCGTGCACGACGCGCTGCTCGGCGGCCCGATCCAGCTGGACTGCACGGCCGTCTGAGGGAGGCCGTCGAACCGCGCGCTTGCGCTCGGCATAAGGCATCGGTAGACGTTGGCCGGTGCGGGAACCTTCGGTACGCAACCAGGCAGCCGATGTGCACGGTGTCGTGGTGCAAGCGCGCGATGTCACCGGGGACATCCGGGTTTCCGTGCACTCGGACACGGCGGCGAGCCGCGGCGGGCCCATCGTCGTCGGGCGGATCCCCCAGCGCCCGACGGCGATGCTGCCCCGCGCCGAGCTGTACGGACAGCTGGCCGCCACCGGGACCGCCGGCTCCGTGCACGTGCTGGTGGGCCTGCGAGGAACCGGCAAGACCCAGCTCGCGGCCGCGTACGCCCGGGCCTGCATCAACGAGAAGTGGCGTGTCGTCGCCTGGATCGGCGCCGAGCGCTCCGACGACATCGTGGCCGGGCTCACCGAGCTCGCCAACGCACTCCACCTGCCGGAGCACCAGGGCGTCGCCCCCAGCGAGGCGACGGCGGTGCTGGCGTCGCGCTGGTTGGAGACCGCCGAGCACTGCCTCGTGGTGTTCGACAACGCGGTCGACCCCGATGTGCTCGCACGGTGGCTGCCCACCTCCGGCAAACCCCGGCTGGTGATCACGAGCACGCAGCGGTCGTTCGAGAACCTCGGGCAGCTGGTCGACGTGGACACGTTCACGGTGGCGGAGTCGTCGACCTACCTCCGTGAGCGAACGAAGATCGACGACGAACCGCGCGCCGTCGAGGTCGCGGAGGCGGTCGGGCATCTTCCGCTGGCACTCGCCCAGTCCGCGGCGGTGATCAGCCGCCAGCACCTGACCTACGCGGCGTTCCTCGAACGGCTGCGGACGACACCCGTCGAGAGCTATCTCGCCCGGCGCCCCGGCGAGCCGTACCCGCACGGTGCGGCGCAGGCCGTGCTCCTGTCCATCGAGTCCGCCGAACGCGAGGTCCCCGACGTCGGCCGGGTACTCGACCTGCTCGCCGTGCACTCACCGTCCGGAGTGGACCGCGAGCACGTGCGCCGGCTCATCGGCATGACGGCCGCCTCGACCGACCACGCCCTCGCCGCGCTCGGCGACGCCTCGCTGCTGAGCTTCGGCATCGACCGGTCGACCGTTCTGGTGCACCGCTTCGTCCAACGCGTCGTGCGCGACCGTGCCGCGCATCGAGGTTCGCTCCTCGCCACCGTGCGCGATGCCGCACGGTCACTCGTCGAGCTGGTCACCGAGATCGAGATGTCCCTCGTGGAGGGTCGGTACGCGTATCGCCTCGCACAGCACGCGGACGCGCTCTGGGCGGCCGCGGAGTCGCACCTTCCCTCCGACGGGCCGGCGGAACTGGACGACGTGATGAAGCTCCGCGCGTGGAAGGTCACGCTGTTCCTGCAGAACGGGCCACCGGCCGAGGCGATCGAACACGGCCATGCCCTGGTGGCCGACTGCGAACGTGTTCTCGGCCCGACACACGTCGAAACCTGGCGCGCGCACATCAACCTTGCCGGCGCCTACAGCACGTCCGGCGAGCACGACCGCGCGTGTGCCCTGTTGGACAGGATTCGCCGTCGCCACACCGACGCCCTTGCCGACACGGATCCGATGATCATGACCACCCGGTACAACCTCGCCTACACGCACCTGGAGGCGGGGCGCGGGAAACGGGCGATCACGATGCTCGAACGAGTGCTCGCGGATCGCGCGCGGGTCCTCGGCACCGACCACCCGGACACCCTCATCACCCGCAACGCACTCGGCGCCGCGTACCTCGCCGTCCACCGTTGCGCCGAGGCCATCACGCTGCTCGAACAGGTGCTGAGTGACCGCCTGCGCGTGCTCGGCCAGGACCACCCCGAGATCGTCATGACCCTCGACCTGCTCGCCAGGGCACACGCGCACGAAGGTCACGCGAACGAGGTTCTGGCGTTGCGGGAGGAGATCCTGGGCCGGTGGCGCCGGCGCATGCCACCGGGCTCGAACGACGTCGTGATCGCGCGCAGCCGTGTCGCCGACGCGTGTGTGGCCGCGGGGCAGTTCGACAAGGCGCTCGATGTGCTGCGGCGAAACCTGGCCGAGATCACTCGGCAGCACGGCTCGGACAGTCCGGTCACCCAGGTCGCACGCCGCAATCTCGCGATGGCACGTGCGTCTCGCGATCAGCGGGGGTAGCCGTCGACGAGGGTTGTCAGCGCGTGCACGACCGTGTCGATGCCCGCACTCGGCGGGCCGCCGGGCTCGGTGACGTAGCGGTCGCGGCGGATCTCCACCATCAGCGCCGACACCTCGCCGACCGTGCGGTAGTGCGCGAGGGGGACGTAGCAGCCGGCGAACGGGGTGTTCAGGTCGAGGTCCCCGCACGGGGCGAACGCCGCCAGCGCCGCGTCGCGCAGGCGGGCCGGGGTGTGGAAGTCGTCCACGCCAAGACAGACGGCCGGGCGGTTGCCGGTGCCGTGCAGTTCGTAGGGCAGGGCGTCCCGGGGGTAGGAGTGCACGTCGATGACCACCGCGTGGCCGACAGCGGCCAGCCGGTCGGCCACCAGGTCGGCGACGGCCGCCGCGTAGGGCCGGTAGTGGGTGGCGAGCAGTTCTTCGACGTGGTCGGGATCGTCCTCGCGCAGGACCGCGCCCCGCGAGGTCCGCAGGTACACCGCGCCCATGCCGACCGCGCGCATCTCCTCCCGGTCGTCGGGAAACCGCTCGGGGTCGACGACGAGGCGCGACAACAGGTTCGCGAACACCCACGGCCGCACCCGCGCCGCGGCGGCGGCGCGGGCCGCGATGACGTCGGTGTGCGCGTCGGTCATGGCGTCCAGCTCCCGCGACAGCGCACGGTCGTCCAGGACGATCCGGCGTCGCGCGGCGGCGGTGATGGCCCGCGCCGCGTGCGGGACGTGGAGGATCACCGGGGAGTCGGTGGCGCCCGGTGTGATGTCGAAGCCGCGTAGGCTGGCCTGCTCGGAGGTACTCATGGATGTCGTGAGCGTGCGGTACATCGTCGACGATGTCGAGGCCGCGGTCGCCTTCTACTCGGACCACCTGGGGTTCGAGGTGGAGATCGACGCCGCGCCCGGGTTCGCCGCGCTGACAAGGGGTGCGCTGCGCCTGCTGGTCAACACGACGGGCGGCCCCGGCGGTGCCGCACAGGCGATGCCCGACGGGCGCATGCCCGAGCCGGGTGGGTGGAACCGCATCCAACTCACGGTGGCCGACCTGCCGGCGGAGGTCGACCGGCTGCGGTCTGCCGGGCTGCGGTTCCGCAACGAGCTGGTCACCGGCCGCGGTGGCGCCCAGATCCTGCTGGAGGACCCGGCGGGCAATCTCGTCGAGCTGTTCCAACCCGTGAGCTGATCGATCAGTCTCGTTCCTGATGTGGTGTGCATCCGACCACCGCGCCGGACGTCCACGGCAACGCCGCCGGGGTGACATGCCCCGTCGGCGTCAGCACCTCGGCCACCAGACCGGCTTGGGCGATCAACGGGGACGCCCGGCGGGGCGTGATCCGCACCAGATCCGAGTCCAGCGCACCAAAACTCAACCCGGGAGGCTTTCCACCAAGCTCGACACAGCAACGACCACCGGCGATCAGCGGCATCAGCACCCGTCCCGCCTCGCGCATTCCGGGCCACGATGATGGTCCGGACGGCAAACGGACAAGCAGGGAAGGCGGCGCCGCATGCCCTCGCACGCTGACATCGACCTCGTCGTGTTCGACGTTCTCGGAACGCTCGTCGACGAGCCCGGCGGACTCCGCGACAGCATCCGCGGGCTGGCTCCGAACGGCACCGCCAACGACCTCGTCGACCTGTGGCAGAGCCACGTCGCCGACGAGCAGCGGAGGATGCGAGACGGTCGCCGGCTCTTCGCCGACAGCGACGTCCTCGACCGGGAGGCAGCGGAGCTCGTGGCGGCCAAGTGCGGCGTCACCGACACCGCCGCCATCGACCGGCTCGCCACCGCCGAGCGGCGGCTCGATCCCTGGCCCGACACCGTCGAATCCCTCGAACGGCTCGCCCGACACTTCCCTCTCGTCGGCCTGTCCAACGCGAGCCGAGCGACGCTGACCCGCCTCAACGCTCACGCCGGCCTGCGGTGGCATTTCCTGCTCTCGGCGGAGGAAGCTCGGAGCTACAAACCTGCCCCCGACGTCTACCGGCTCGCCGTCGAGGTCGCCGGCGGAGCACCCGAGCGCGTTCTCATGGTCGCCGCTCACGCATGGGACCTCCGGGGCGCGCAAGCACTGGGACTGCGCACGGCCTACGTCCAACGGCCGGTCGGCGACCCGCCTCTCGACACCGACTCGTTCGACTACCGCACCGCCGGCCTCGCCGAACTCGTCACCGTGCTCACCGCCGGATGAACGCCGCGAACCACGTCCCCAGCACCTGCTGCGCCTCCGCGCGCGCGACCACCGGGTCGTCCGCCGCGGCGATCATGTGCGCCGCCTCCATGATCGTCGCCAGTGCGAGTTGTGCCAGTGCGCGCACCGGCAGCGGGATGATCAGCCCGTCGTCGACGCCTCGGGTGAGGACGTCGACCAGCAGCCCGAGACCGTGTTGGGCCTCGATCTCGCGCCAGGCCGACCAGCCGAGCACGGCGGGCGCGTCGGTCAGTGAGATCTGTCGGACCTCGTCGCGCAGGCAGGCGTCGAGGAACACGCCGAGCGCGGCGGTCATCCCGCTGACCGGGTCCGGCGCCTGGTCGAACACCGCGGCGATCTCGGCGGTGATCTCGCGCTCCAGCTCCTCGACGACCGCGCGGAACAGGCCCTGCTTGTCGGCGTAGTGGTGGTAGAGCGCGCCGCGCGTGACGCCCGCGGCGCGGACGATCTCGTCGGCCGGGACGGCCTGGTAGCCGCGCACCGCGAACAGCTCGCGCCCCGCCGCGACGAGGTCGGCCTTGGTGCTGGAGGAACGATCCTGTTGGGTGCGCCGCACGGTGCCTAATCTGCCATGGCGTTCGCGAACTCGACGACGTGCCGCACCACGGCGTCGGGCCGGTCCTCGGAGACGAAGGTGTAGGTGTCCTCGACCTCGACGACGCGGGCGTCGGGCAGCAGCGCGGCGAGTCGGTGCGCCAACCGGATCGGGAACAGCTTCTCCTCGCTGCCCCACAGCAGCAGCACCGGACGGTCGAACGCACGCAGCCGCTCCGCCGCGGCGAGCGTGTGCCGGGGATGCACGCCGCGCAGCAGCTTGCGCAGGTCTCGCCGCACACCGGCGGAACGTCCCGGCGGCCACAGGTAGGACTCGGCGATCTCGCGCGGCACCGGCCGCTTGGTCACCCACCCGAGCACGAACGGCAGCCGGTGCAGGGCCCGGACCCGCAGCACCGCCGCGATCAGCCGCATCGCGCCGGGCACGCGGGACAGCGGCGGCAGCGGCTTGAAGATCGGCGGGAAGAAGTACTCGAAGCAGTCCGACGGCAGGAACACCACGCGGTCGACGCGCTCGGGGTGCCTCGCCAGCATGATCTGGGTCAGCGCCCCACCGGTGTCGTTGGCGACCAGGATCACGTCGCGCAGGTCGAGTGCCGCGAGGAACTCCGCGATCAGGTCCGCGATGCCGACCGGCCCGAGCTCGGCGTCCGGCCGCATCGGGACCTCGTGCCCGCCGAGCGGCCAGTCCGGTGCCAGGCAACGGAACCCGGCCGCGGCCACCCCCGGCACGACGGCCCGCCAGAGGTCCGCGTTGGTCAGGATGCCGTGCACGAAGACGACTGGCCGGCCCGCGCCGGTCTCGTAGTAACGGAGGTCGCCCTGTTCGAGGGTGACGCGGTGTTCCCGGCCGAGCGCTGCGCTCCGAGTCATGCCCGCAGGTTACATACACACTGTATGTATGTAAATGAGCGGACGGCCCGGCGATGCAGTGAAGGAACCCTTCAGGACGCTGAACGTCCCGAAAGAGCCCTTCACGATGCCTGTCATCACACGCGTCCGCGACCGCGGCGGCGGCCCGCCCCCAGGACGATCATCAGCAGACCGGCGATCACCACCCCGATCCCGATCACCAGCCACGTCGACGAGTTCGACATGACGCTGCCACCGAGGACGCCGCCACCCTGCAACGCCCAGACACCGCCGAGCAACACGGCCACCAGGCCGACGATCATCAGAACCCGACTCTTCATCGGCCCAGTCTCGCCGGTTCGGGTCCCGCGGGCCAGTCCCGTGGCGGGTGCGCCTCACGGGTGCCGGAGGCGCCCCATGATCAACGACACGTAGTGGTCCATGTCGGCCTGCAGGCACGCCTCCTGGTTGTGCTTGCCGGTGCAGCCCGGCGCCCACGTGCTCCCGTCGCCGTAGTCGAGGAACTCGAACGGGATCCCGGCCGCCCGCAGGAAGTCCGCCGTGACCAGGTTCGTCGCCCGCGCCCGGTTCTCCACCACCGCCTGCGGCGGGTCGACCGTCAGGTCGCCGCCGTTGCCGGTGTACATCGCGATCCCCATGCCGCGCAACGAACCCACGTGCTGCGCGGGGCTCTGCTCGTTCCACACGCCGTCGAACGGCCACACCGGCGGACCGAAGATCGCGTCGATCGCGACGGTCGGCGAGCCGGACGTCGGCAACTGCTCGGTGGCGACCACCGTGGCACGCATCTCCTGGTTCAGCAGGTCCAACCCACCGGAGAAGCTGCCGACGTAGCCGAACAGGTCCGGCCGGTGCTCCGCGTAGTGGAACGCGCCGAAGCCGCCCATCGAGTGCCCGGAGATCGCCCGACCCTCCCTGGTGGGGATGGTGCTGAGGTTGGCGTCGACGAACGGGACGAGCTGGTCGAGGTGGAACGTCTCCCAGTTCTGCGGGCCGAGCGTGCCGGGGTTCACCCAGTTCGAGTACCAGCCGCGGCCACCGCCGTTGGGCGTCACGGTGATCAGCGGGACGTCGGCCGTCGCGCGTTCGACGATGTCCTTGTGCCGCTGGGTGTTCGGGAGGTCCTGATGGCCGTGCAACGTGTACTGCACCGGGTACCGCGTCGCGGGGTCGTACCCGGTCGGCAGGGTGACCATCACGACGTGCTCACCGGAGACCTGGCCCGGCAGCACGGAGAACGCCGGCACCGCGGTCGACCGCACGGTCATGACGAACGTGCGCTCCGCGTCGTCCGCCCACGTCGGTTGGCTGACCACCGTGATACCGAAACCGTCCGCGAAGCGCGGGGGCGCGGTCGCCGCCGCCACGGCTGGCGCCGTCGGCACGGCGAGCGCGGCCGCCGCCACGACCCCGGCCAGCGCGACTCTCGACAGGACCTTCACGAGCGCTCCTCCTGTTGCGTGCTCTGCTGGCTGATCCGGCTCAGCACCTGCTTCACGATCCCCATGACCGCCACCGCCCCCTCGACGAGCTTCAGCAGGTTCTGCCCGCTCGCCATCAGCGCCGCCAGCTTGCCGAGGATCTGCTGCCCCGCGTCCACGGCGATCTGCACGCACTGCGGGATCGCGGCCGCGATGCTCTGGCCGAACGTCATCGGCGCCGCGGCCACCGCCTCGGTCATGATCGGGACGATCTTCCCGACCGCCTCGGCGACCAGCCCGGTCACGATCTCGACGACCTGCGCGACCACCTCGCCCGCACCGGACAGCGCGCTGGCGACCGTGGCGCTGGACTCGCCGAGCGCGGCGAGACCGTCCGCGTACTGCGAACCCGCCTCGCGGTAGCCGGACGCGGCGTCGCCGGACCAGTCGTCGGTCTCGGTGCTCGTCGAATGCCGGTAGGTGTCCGCGGCGGCCGTCACGTCCTTGCCGGCGCTGTCGAGCCCCTGCGCGCCGGAGGTCACCGGGCTCGGGTCGCCGCGCAGCTGGTTCAGTGGCTCCTCGAGGAACGAGACGAACGGCGTCAGCCAGCCGAGGCCGGCGCCGTCGAGTGCCGACAGCGGGCTGCCCGTGGCGCCGATGAGGTCCAGCGAGGCACCGGAGCCGCTGATCTCGTCGGAACGCCACGACTTCGTGCGCACGGCGTCGGTGGTGACGGTCAGCTCGATGAGCAGCTCGCGCGGCTTCTCCTCCCGCGGCCGGGTTTCCGGCACTGTGGCGGTCACGGCGCGACCTCCGTGGTGGTGAAGGCGGTGGCGTTCCCGTCCTCGACACGCCGGTAGTCGCTCGCCGCGCACCGCAGTCCGGTGCTCATCTCGTCCGAAGTGGACACCGCGTGCGCGATGGCGGCCGAGGCCTCGCCCATGGCGTTCTGCAGGCCGGCGACGAGGAACTGGGCGAACCCGCCGAGCGGCTGGTCCCCGAGCGCGTCTGGCATGCGTGTCGTCACGGCCGACAACTGGTCGGCGACGTCGTCGAGACTGCCGGCGTGGCCGTCGAGGTGGCCCGGCTCGACCTGGAACCCCGCGCTCATCGGACGTGCTCCCTCGGCAGGTTGCTGGTGACCATGTCGAGCGCCGGGCCGGCGCCGAGGTACTCCGTCAACCACTGTGTGGGATCCACCCTGTTCCCCTTTCGGTTCTGACTCACCACGGTTCGCGTGCGATTGCCGTCGCCGCGCCAAGTTCCTGTAGGAATTCGTTGTGCCGCAACGGGTTGATGCTCGTCCAGCCGTCGTCGGCGTGGTCGACGCGCACCCTGCCGCGCGGACCGTCCAACCACGACAGCTCGGGCCCCGCCCGGCCGCCGGCGCGCCGGGTGGCGCCGAGCTGGCCGCGGCCCGTCACGGTCGGGAGCAGCTCGGTGAGCCGGTCGACCCCGTCGGCGTCCCCGCCGTTGTCGCGGACGAGGTCGCGGAGGTGTTGGTGCGCAACGGACTCGTCGCCCGGCTCGCCGAGCAGGCGCAGCGCGTCGCGCACCGTGCCCGGCGGCAGGGTGATCGGTATCGTCGCGGCCGCCGGCACGTCCGGCACGAACTCGGCCAGCTCCCCGGTCATCGCCGTCCCGGCGACCCGCCGCACCGACACCGTGCCGGCGCCGAAGGTCTGGCCGCACACCACCGCGCCGGTCCGGTGCGCCATCGCCACGACGCCGGTCGCGGCACCGGCGGCGGAGACCACGAGGTCCACCGCGCCCCGGTGCTCACGCAACGCCCGGACCAGCTCGGCCGCGGCGCCGACCGGCCCGTGCCCGTCGGCCAGCCCACGCGTGCGCAGGGCGTGCCCCGCCTCGGCGAGCAGCGCGTCCCGCTCGCCCGCGATGCGGCCGAAGGAGGGCACCCGCAGCGGGTACGGGAACGGCACGCCGGCGTGCGTGGCGAGCAGGTCGAGCTCGACGAGTCCGAAGTGGACCGCGGAAACGGTCTGCTGGCTCATGTCCCGGCGTCCCCGCTGGCGCGCAGTGTCCGCACCGCGCCGGACTCGCGGTCGGCGTACGTCGCGGTCGCCGCCGCCAACGCCTCCTGGAAGCCGGTCAGCTCGACGTGCGCCGCGCCGACCGCGTCGGTGAGGCCGGCGGGGCCCGCCGCCTCCCGCAGCCGCAGCGCGAGGTGCCGAGCGGGCGGTGCGGTGCCGAGCATCGGCAGGTGTTCGGCCAGCCGGGCCGCGGCCGACAGCAGGCCGGCGGTCGTCTCGCCGAGCTTGGTGAGCGCCGTGACGCGCGCGGTCAGCTCGCCGTCCTCGGTCCGGTATCCGTTGGCGCTCAATGGATCACCCCGATCACCGCGGCGCTGGTCCGCGTCTCGTTGACGAAGAGCCCGTGGTCGATGACGGGCATGCGGTTGCGGTGGTCCTCGTCCTCGTCGCGGGCCGGGCGTTGCCCGACGGGCGGCACCATGCCGGGGTGGCCGGCAGCGCGCCCGGCCGCCGTCTCCGGTGCCATGACGCCGTGCGGTGCCGGCGCGCCGGCGATGGCGCCGCCGCCGACCGCGGGGCCGGGGCGCAGTGGGTCGGCGACCAGCTGGCTCCAGGGCACTCCCCCGGGTTGGGGTCCGGCGAACCGCCCGCCGACCGGCTGCCGCATCCCGGCGACGGGTGTCCGGTCGGTGCCGTACGCACCGGAGGCATGTGTCGCGACGAGGTCGCCACCGTCGGACAGGCTCGACTCGTACACCCGCATCGTGTAGACGGCCTGCGCCTTGGCCTGCTCGGCCGCGAAGCTGGTGTCGAACATGCTCGTGCCGCCGGTCGCCACCGCGCCGAAGGTCATGAACCAGGTCGGCGCCGCCGACGTCGCGGACATGGTCGGGATGGTCGGCACCGTCGGCACTGCTGGCGGTGTGTACCAGTCCGACATGCTCGGTACCGTCGGCCAGCTCTGCGTGCCGGCCTGCGTGAACCAGGCAGTCGGGTCCGAAGCCACGGCGGACCAGTCCGGCAGACCCGCCGGCGCGAACGCCGCGGCCAGGTCCCCAGCATCGCCCGACCCGCCCGGCAGACCCGACGACACAACGCCCGCGGCCGAGTCCATCGCACCCGACCAGGTCGCCAAGTCCGGCACGAACGCGGCTGGCTCGAACCCGGCCGCTGTGCTCGGCGGCACGAACCCAGCACCCAGGTCACCAAGCCCGCCCGGCGCACTCGACGGCACGACTCCGGCACCGGGGTCAGCGGCCACGCCGAACGGCACCGACCCGGCACCCGAGTCATCAGCCACCCCCGACCAGACCGGCCCGGCACCCGGATCGACCGCCGAGGAAGCCCCCGTCGACAGCGCCGACGGCACGAGCCCAGTCGCCGAAGCACCCGGCACCCCCAACCCCAGCGGATCGCCGGGCGGCGGCGGCATCATGGCGCGTGCGAGGGCCAGCGCGCTGGCGGCGTCCTGCGCGGCGCGGTGGCCGGCGGCGGCGCGGGCGCTGACGTCGTCCACCCGGTCCGCGAGCTCACCGAGCCGCGCCGCCGCCAGCTCGCCCGCCGCACCTTCCCAGCTCGACCGCAGCGCGGACCGCTGCCCACGCAACGCCGCCGCGTGGTCGGCCAGCGCCGCGCTCTGCCGGCGCCACTCCTCCGCCACCGCGCCGACGTCCGCCACGTCGGCCTCCTGCCACAGCATCTGGTGCAGTTCCTCGTGGCTGTAGGCAGCCCAGTTCGTGCCGCCCGGCTGGACCGGCGACGCGTAGTACTTGTCCCACGATTGCGACGATTGCGATGTCACCCCTGCGCTCACCCCGAAATCCCCTTCCCCGCCGCCGGCCCCAACCGGCGAACCGATGCTCCGAGGATCGGGCGCGGGGCGGGGACACAGCCAGGCCAGGCACCGGCCATTTGTGGCCGGTGCCGTGCCACCAGGGGAAACGGTCAGTGAGCGGCCGGATACGCGTTGGCGAGGTGGTCCTGCAGCCGAGCGTGCCGGAACTGGTACACGGCGCCGGCCCTACGCAGCACGCCGCGACGGTAGGCGTCGTCGAGGAAGGTCGGCACCGCCCACGGCAGGCGTCCGGTCAGCGGCAGCCACAACCGACCGAACACGACCCACTGGCCCCACGCCGTGACGCTCAGCGCGTACCCGAGCCCGGCGCCGATCGCACCGACCAGCCCGAGCGCCATCCCGAACAGCGGGTTCCACTCGAACACCAGCCCGAGCATCGACTCCGGCGGGACCTGGCTCAGCGCCTGCACGACGAACCAGCTGGCGAAGGTCGCGACGAACGCGAACGCGGGCCCGAACAGCAGCACCTGGACGACCACCGTCGCGCGGTTGACCCGCAACAGGTCGCCGGGGCTGCCGGCGGACTTGAGGTCCAGTGGCGTCTCGCACCAGGCCATGAGCGCGAGCACGAGTCCGCCCGACAGCCCGAACACGACGCCGAACACCACCGAGTCCGCGGCGCCGGCCAGTAACCCCCGCGCCTGTCCGAGCGCGAGGCCACGCGCCAGCTCGCGCACGAGCCCGAGCAGCACTCCCAACAGCAGTCCGGCCACGGCCCCGATCCGGAACCGGGACACGACGTTCGTCCGCGTCCCGCCCCGGAGCCGGATGCGGACCCGCGACGGTTCGAGCGCCGGGCTCAGAAACCTGGCCGCGAGTGCGTGCAGCAGCCCGAAGGCCAGTCCGGCCACGAGCCCGAGCACGGCCCCGAACACGATCGTGAACGCGGTCAGGCCGCCGGTCAGCACCCCTTCCACGACCATGTCGGTGAGTCCGATGGTCAGCGCGACGACGAGCGCGACCACCGGCACGCGTGCCGAGCGGCGCATGGACGTGCCGAGCTGCCACCAGGCGAGGTCGTGCGTGCCGAGCCGGTCGAGATGCTTGGCGAGGTGGCCGAGCCAGTGCTGCACCCGCGCCGGGTCGAACCGCCCGTGCTCGGTCTGACGCCGGTAGACCGACGGGACGAAGTTGCCGAGGAGGTGCTCCTCGACGGCCGCCGCGGTGGGGAACCGCTCGGTGTCCAGCAGCACGGACGGGTCGTCGTCGGGGGTGTCGCTGTAGATGGTGCGGGCGAGGCCGACCATCAGCGGAGTGGTCAGCACCGCGGCGACGTGGCTGTCCGGATGCTCGCGGAGGGAGGCGAGGACCGGCTGCCACACCGAGCCGTCCCGGCCGGCCTTGCGGGTGGTGCGCGGCAGGTAGCCGCCCAGGTCCTCCGGCGAGAGGTCGGTCAGGGCGACACCGCCCGCCGCGGTCAGCACGTCCGTCCCGGCCACGGCGGCGGCATACTCCTCGGGACGGCTGGTCAGCAGCAGCGGCAGGGTGGTGACGTTGAGCGCCTCGAGCGCGGCGCGGTGCAGGCCGCCGGCGATCTCGTCGAAGCCGTCGAGGACGGGCAGGATGCGGTCGGTCTCGACCAGCGCGGCGGCCAGCGTCGACCCGTCGGGGCCCGGCGCGCTCAGGCCGGGGTGGTCGCGCTCCAGCTGCTCGGTCAACCAGTCCCGGAAGGCGCTCGCCGTGGGGTTCCACGAGCCGACGCCGAAGACCACGGGGACCGCGTCGGCGTCGGCGCGGGACCGCAGCAGGTCGAGGACGAACCGCAGCGTCAGGATCGTCTTGCCGGAGCCGGCTCTGCCGAGCACCACGAGTCGTCCGGACGGGAGCCGCCGGTAGACGTCCACGACCTGGCTCAGCTCGCCGGTCAGGTCGAGCGGCGCCGGCGTGTCCCGGCCCCGCGCGCGGCGGATGTTCGCCCAGGAGTCGGTCAGCTCGCTCGGCACCGGCCGCCACCGGACGGGCAGCGGGAACGGGTCGTGGATCTGGCGCTGCTCCTCCTCGCGCTGCCACCGCACGCGGGTCGCGTGCGCGAGGTGGCCGGCTGCCTCGGTCAGCCGGCCGTCGACCGCCGACCCGCGCGTTACCTCGGCTTGCGGTTCGGGCCTGGCGTGCCCGGCGGCGGCCAACAGTTCGACCCGTTCGGCCTCCTCGAGTCCCAGCGCGTCGGCCAGCCGCCGCACGGTGCCGACCCTCGGGTCGCCGCGCTCGCCGGTCTCCAACCCCCGGATGGTGCGGACCCCGAGCGCGGACCGCTCCGCGAGTCCCTCCTGTGTCAGCTCCGCCCGCGTCCGTTGCTGCCGCAACAACGCGCCGAACCGGCTCGTCACATCGCGTCCCTCGAGATCGGCAACATCAACATCCGACCTTAGCGATGAACCGACCGCCGGCTTCGGGATACCGTTGGCGGGTATTCGGCTTCGGGGGTGACGCTGGTGGCTGAGGACGGGGTGCGACGTCAGGTGCTGTCGCTGCTCGACGGCGCGGTGCGCGCGGTCGTGCTCGGCGGCGCGGTCGTCGAGACGGTGGTCCGGGCCGCCGGCGGTCGCGGACCGGTGACGACCCTCGTGGACACCCCGGCCGTGCAGCGGGCGGTCGGCGTCGCCAACGGCATGTTCGCCGTGCTGCCCGCCGCGATGTCCGTGCGGCTCGACCACCGCAGGGTCGCGGTCGAGCCGGCGGCGCTCGCGGCGGCCTATCCCGACGCGTCCGGGCGGCTCGTGGTCTTCGTGCACGGTCTCGTCGAGACCGAGCGCTCCTGGTTCCACCGCGCCGACCCCGAGCGGGCCAGGACGGGCACCGGCTTCGGGAACCGGCTCGCCGAGGATCTGTCCGCCACCTCGGTGTACGTCCGCTACGACACCGGGCGGCGCATCGCCGAGAACGGCCGCGAACTGGCCGACCTGCTCACCGACCTGGTCGCGGCATGGCCGACGACGGTGACCGAGTTGGTCCTCGTCGGACATTCCATGGGCGGACTCGTGGCACGCGACGCGCTGCGACAGGCCGCCGGGCTGCCGGCGACCCGGCTCGTCTGCCTCGGCTCCCCGCACGCGGGCGCGCCGCTGGAACGGGGTGTCGTGCGGGCGGGCGCGCTGCTCGGCAGGTTCGCGACCGCGGCCCCGCTGGCCCGGTTGCTGGCCCTGCGCAGCGACGGCATCAAGGACCTCGCGCGGGCCGCCCTGCCGCCGGGCCGGTCCGACGAGGTCCGGCAGCTCTTCGTCGCCGCCACGCTGTCCCGCGCGGAGGGCAGTTTGTTGGGGCGGCTGTTCGGTGACCTGCTCGTGCTGCCGGACAGCGCGGGCGACCCGACGCAGCGCGCGGACGTCCGGTGGTTCGGTGGCATGCACCACTTCGAGCTCCGGCGCCACGACCTCGTGTACGACGCCGTGCTCGAGTGGCTGCGGAGCTGACGACGCATGATGCCCGGGTGAACCCTCCCGAACTCATGGACGTCGACCGGCTCCGACTCGTCGAGGGCGCCGTGCCGCACGTGCCGACGACGGATCGCATGGCCATGGACCGCGCGTGGGAGGAGGCGGTCCGCGCCAACCCGAGTCTCTTCGACGGTCCCGTGGTGGCGTGCACGGACCTGGCTTCCGACGGCCCGCGCGGCGCGGTCATCACCTGGGTGCCGACGACCTTCCGGCACTACTCGCTGCGTCGGGGTCCGACGTTGTCGCTGCCGGCCTTGTTCGTCGCCGTCGTGCAGCCGACGGGGGACGGCCGCGTGCTGGTGGGCAGGATGTCGCCGTCCACGTCGGCGCCCGGCCGGTGGCAGCTGCCTAGCGGCTCCGCGGAACCCCCGGCCGACGACCTGACGGCGCTGCGCCGGCACGCCGCACGCGAGCTGGCGGAGGAGGTCGGCGTCGACACCCCGTCCGACGACCTGACGCTGTGGCGGATCGTCCGCTGCGGGAACGGGAACGTCGGCGTCCTGTTCCTCGCGTCGCCACGGCCGGTGGCGCAGCTGCGGGAACGGTTCGCGGCGCTGCTGTCGGCGGAGGCGGCGCTGGGCCGCGATCCCGAGCTGGACCGGATCGCATTTGTCGGCGGCTCGGACCTGACTAAGCTTGCCGGTCCGCACATCGACTACCTGGCACCGGTCGTCCGCACACACACCGCGTGAGACGGATCGCCGCCTCCGGCGCCATTGTCGACTGTTGACTTAATCGGCGAATGGCGATATGCGGGTGAGCGTTGTTCGCGTTTTCCTGCCGATTATTCGCCGATTCCCCCGTTGCCAGGCAACGTTTCCGGGTTCGGCGGCGTCCTTGTTCTCGAGTCGCGTGGACGAGACGCGGACATTCTCTGGGGAAAGGCAATACATTGGCTATGAAATCACTGGTCAGTGCCGGTCGGGTGCTGGGGTTGGTCGCGGTGACGACGTCGATGGTCGTGCTGGCCGCGCCGGCGGCGAGCGCGGCGCCGCCGTCGCACGACACTTCCGCCACGGCGAGAGCCATCACGGCGCCGTTCAGCGAGACCGTCGACACCACCGAGGCGACCACCGACGAGGAGGACGCGGCGATCAACTCGACCTGCGGGGCGCCGGCCACCAACGGCAGCGTCTGGTACGCGATCGAGGCGACCGCGCCCGCGTACCTGGTCGACGTCGCGCAGTCCGACTACCTGGCGGGCGTGATCGTGGCGACCGGCACGCCGGGCAACCTCACCCTGGTCGCCTGCGGCCCCGATGCGATCGGCTTCGAGACCACCCCCGGTGAGACGTACTACCTGATGGCGTTCAGCGACGACCCCGCCGTGGTCGGCGGGCAGCTCACCATCTCCGTGACCGAGGCCGAGCCGGCGCCGAAGGTGTCGCTGACCGTCGACGACGTTGGCCAGGTGGACAAGAAGACCGGCGTCGCGACGATCTCCGGGACCTACAGCTGCATCGGGACGGCGGACTTCACGGTCGTGCAGGGTCGGCTGCAGCAGGAGCAGGGCGACGGGACGCAGGTGGCCGGCAACTTCGACGCCGGAGAAGAGCTGGCGTGCGGCGGCACGTTCGACTGGAGCGTGGCGGTCACCCCGGAGAGCGGCAAGTTCAAGCGCGGCCTCGCCGCGACGGTCGCGTTGACGGTCAGCTGCAACAGCCTCGGCTGCAACGGGTACGAGGCGCTCGAGGTCGTGCGGCTGCGCCGCTGATCGACCACGCGGAACCTGCGCGCCGGACCGGCGCGTAGGTTCCGCGGCATGCGTGTGTTGTTCGCCAGCCTTGCCTCCGTCGGCCACACCTACCCGATGGTCCCGCTCGCGGTCGCCGCGCGGGAGGCCGGCCACGACGTGCGGTGGGCCGCCGGCGAGCACGTGCACGCGCCGCTCGCCGCCAACGGACTCCGTCCGTTCCGTCCGGCGGACTCGTTCTACGAGATCTACGCCGAGGACCTCGAACCGGAGCTGGCGCGGCTGCGGCCGGACCTCGTCGTCCACGAATGGGGGCTGCCGGGGGCGGCCGTCGCCGCGCGGCGGGCCGGGATCCCGAGCCTCTGGCACGGTTTCGGCCGCATGATCCCGGCCGGCATCGGGCTCGAGCTGCCCACCGAGCCCCCTGGTCTGCCACACCTCGACATCTGCCCGCCGTCGTTGCAGGACAAGGACTTCGTCGCCACAGCGGAGCGGATCGAGCTGCGTCCCGTGCCGTTCGCAGAACCCGTCGGCTGGGACGGCCGGCGGGGTTCGCTGATCTACCTGACACTCGGCACCGCGTTCGGCACCGCCGAGTTGCTCACCACCGCCATCGAGGGCTTGGCGGCGCTGGGCCGGCACGTGGTCGTCGCCACCGGCCGGGTGGAGCTCGGCGCCGTCCCGGACAACGTCACCGTGCGCAACTGGGTGCCGCAGGCGACGCTGCTGCCGCACGTCGACGTGGTCGTGCACCACGGTGGCAGCGGCACCACCCTCGGCGCGCTCGCCGCCGGGGTTCCGCAGCTGGTCCTGCCGCAGGGCGCGGACCAGTTCGCCAACGCGGAGGCGCTCGCCGCCGCGAGCGCCGGGCTGTGCCTGCTCCCCGAGGAACTGACCGCGACCGCGGTCGCCGAACACACGAGGACGTTGCTACGCGCCGACTCCGGTCACCGAGACGCGGCCCGCACGATCGCCGAGGAGATCGCGCGCATGCCCGCACCGGCTGATGTGGCCCGCCAACTGCCGGGCCACGCCTAACGGGAGTGTCAGCTGTTCTGCTCGCGGGCCTCCGCGTCGGCATCCGCGGTCGCGGCCTGCGCGATCGCCGCGACAGTCTGCTCGAGACCGGTCTGCACCTCGTCACCCTCGGCGTCCCGCACGCTGTGCAGCGACACGGTGATCCGGGACCGCCCCGGCACGACCTCCTCGACCTGCAGCTCACCGTGGTAGTCGTCCGGACCCTCGGCGCCCCATTCGAGCCGGCGGGCCGCCTGGTCGGGCCGCACCCATGCCTGCCCGTCGACGTGGTGTCCGTGCACCTCCGCCTCGACGTGCACGGTCTCCCCGCCCTCCGGCTCCGCGGCCGTCATCTGCGGGAAGTACCTCGGCAGGTTCGTCGGGTCGGCGAGGAACCGGAACAGGGCATCGGCCGGCACGTCCGCCTCGGCGGCATGCGTGTACGTCGTCATGCGGTCTCCTCCAGCGCCTCCGCGAGCGTGCTCACCACGGTCACCGTGTCGGTGAGCCCGGTGACGGCGATCGCGCGCACGACCGCACGGTTGGCCGCGACGACTCGCAGCGCGCTGCCCGCCTGCGTGCAGCGGCGATCGTGGTCGATCAGCAGCGACAGACCGACGGAGGCCAGGAAGGTCACCTCGGCCAGGTCCAGCACGACCGGCACCGGCTGCGGAACCAGCCGTTCGGCCTCGTCCAGCCGCTGGTCGAGGGCGGCCGCGCTGGACAGGTCGACCTCCCCGGCCACGTGGACGACGACGGCCGCCCCGCGTCTCTCTATGCGGGTCCGCAGCGCTCCGGTCGGAACGTCGAACTGTGTATCAGGGGCACTCGGCATTACAGCCTCCAGTTGTCGACCAGCGGGTTTCGGGGACAGGCTGGCGTCTCAACCTGGTTGCACCGAGAAGCCTACTCGACCTCTCCGGTCTACACCGTTCGACGAATCCGCACTAGGACGGTGTCAGTCGCGCCAGCGAGCCGACCTCCAGCGCCACCCACACGTCGCCGGCCCGGTCGACCGCGATGCCGTGCGGTTCCGAGGCCGGGTCCGGCAGCGCGTGGGTCTCGATCTCGCCGGCCGCGTCGATCCGGCCCACCCGGCCGGTCCCCCATTCGGTGAACCAGTGGCACCCGCGCGGGTCGGCGGCGATCGCGTGCGGGCGGGCGCCGCGGTCCGGCAGCGGGAACTCGGTGACCGCACCGGCCATGTCGATGCGCCCGACCTGCCCGGCGCCGATCTCGACGAACCACATCGCGTCGGCGCCGCCGGCGATGCCCACCGGGGCGGCGGCGTCGGTCGGCAGCGGGAACGTGGTGACGGCGCCCTCCGTGGTGACCCGGCCGATCGCGTTGGCCTGGTTCATCGTGAACCACAGCGCCCCGTCCGGGCCCGCGGCGATCATCGACGGGTAGGCGCCCTTCGCGGGGAGGGCGAACTCGGTGACCGTGCCGTCGAGGTCGAGGCGGCCGACGAGGTCGGCGTTCATCGCCGTGAACCACAGCGCGTCGTCCGGGCCCGCCGCGATCCCGAACGGTCCCGAGTCCGGGGTGGGGAGGTCGAACGCGGTGACCGCTCCGTCCACAGTGGCCCGGCCGATGCGGTTGCCGACCGTCTCGGTGAACCACATGGCGCTGTCGGGCCCGGCCGCCAACAGCAGGGGCCGGCCGGTGGCCGGCGAGAGCTGGTGGCTGGTCAGCGCACCGGTCGGGCTCATCCGCCCGAGGCGGCCCTGTTCGGCGTCGGTGAACCACACTCCGCCGTCCGGCGCCGCCGCGACACCGTACGGCGTCGCACCCGCCCCGGCCACGTACTCCACCAGGCGCACCACGGTTCCCCCCGATCGTCGGCTGCGAAGCGGCCATCGTGGCCGGCCGCGTGACGTACGGCAACGTGATTTCCGCACCACGGGGCGAACTGTCACCTGATGGGGCTATTGATCACCTATGGGCGGCATCGCCTACGTTCGACACATGAACCCGAAGAAGGTCGTCCTGCTCGTGGCGGCCGCCGTGCTGGTGTACACGCTGATCGCCCACCCGACCCAGCTGGGCGACGGCGTGCAGGCGATCCTCGGCTGGATCACCGACGGCGTCGAGGCGATCATCGAGTTCGTGCGCAGCGCGGCGAGCTGAAACAAATGAAACTTCCGGAAATGCGGCACGCTTGACCGAATAGCGCGCGCGGCCTATTTTCGAAACGAATGTCGAGGTATTCCGAAATTTTCGGAGGCGACAATGCGCGCAAGGCGATCCGCTGTCAGTCTTGTCGCCGCCGTGGTCAGCACGGTCGCCGTCGCCGCTTTCTCCGCCGTGGTCGGCGGCCCGAGCGCGGGCCCGCCCGACTCCGGTCACTGGGTGCACACCTGGGCGGCGATGCCGCAGTTGACCGAGCCCGGCAACCTGCCGCCGCCACCGTTCACACAGGACGGTCTGGTGCTCGCGGACGCCACGGTGCGCCAGACCGTCCGGGTGTCGGTCGGCGGCAACGAGCTGCGATTGCGCTTCTCCAACGCGTTCGGCGGCACCGCGTTGCCCATCACCGCCGTGTCGGTGGCGCGGCCGGTCGGCGGGCAGGCCGGGGTGAGCGCCGTGGAGCCGGGCTCGGCGCGGCCGGTGACGTTCAACGGCCGCGCTTCCGTCGTCGTCCCGGTCGGCGCGCAGATGGTGTCCGACCCGGTGTGGTTCCCGCTGACCGCGCGCGCCAACCTCACCGTCACGACCTACCTCGCCGACGGCCAGGCTTCCAACGAGATCACCTCCCACCCCGGCTCGCGGACCACCACCCATCTCCTTGCCGGCAACCACGTCGCCGACGCCGAACTCGCCGGGGCGACACCGACCGACCACTGGTACTTCCTGAGCGGCGTCGAGGTGCCGACGCCGAGAACCACCTCGACGGCGGTGATGCTCGGCGACTCGCTCACCGACGGCCGGGGCTCCACCACCAACCTGAACGACCGCTGGCCCGACCAACTGCTCGACCGACTGCAGTCGCGGCCGGCCACCGCCGGTGTCGCGGTCGTGAACCAGGCGGCCGGCGGCAACCGGGTGCTCAACGACGGCCTCGGCCCCAACGCGCTCGCCCGGCTGGACCGCGATGTGCTGGCACAGAGCGGAGTGCGGTGGCTGGTCGTCTTCGAGGGCGTCAACGACATCGGCACCGCCGAGGCCACCGAGGCGGCGCAGAAACAGGTCGCCGCCGACCTGATCGGCGCGTACGAGCAGATCGTCGTTCGTGCCCACGCGCAAGGAATCCGGGTGTACGGCGCGACGTTGACGCCGTTCGGCGGCAACACGGCCTACGACGACCCCGGCGGATTTCGCGAAGCCGCGCGGCAGACGGTCAACCAGTGGATCCGCACCGGCGGCCGGTTCGACGCGGTGCTCGACTTCGACCGCGCGAGTCGCGATCCCGCGCAGCCGAGGCAGCTTCTCCCGGCCCTCGACGTCGGCGACCACCTGCACCTGAACCCGGCGGGGTACAAGGTGCTCGCCGACGCCGTCCCGGACCGGCTGTTCCGGTAGCCCCGACTCAGAGTGGGATGTAGACCCCGAAGTCCCGCGACGCGGTGCGGAAGTCCTGGAAGCCGATGCGCGCGCCCGCGGTGCGGGTCACGGTGCCCTTCGCGATCACGCCACCGCCCGACGCCGGACCGTAGACCGGACCGCCGCTGTCACCGGGACGCGCGGCGGGCTGGCCGTTCATCTGCTCGCCCTCCACGAGGTCCTCGCGGTCGTTGTAGAAGAACAGAACCTTGATGTTGCACACCGGGTTGCCGGTCTCACGGGCGCTGGTGACGCCGGACTGGCACAGGAACTCGCCGGTGTAGACGTCGCCCCAGCCGCGCACGGTCTCCACGGAGTTGCTGTCGCCGCCGCCGACGTACTGCTGGTTCACGACGTTGCCGGTCGGGATCAGCATGATGTCGTGGTCGCCGTGCTTGCTGCCGGCGTTGCCGATGAACTCGCCGGTCGGATCGGTCACCCGCACGCCGGGGTTGCCGCAGTGGCCCGCGGTCAACAGGAACCGCTGGTCGGCGCCATTGCGGACGGAGAACCCCGAGGTGCACGCGGCGTTGCCGAGCACGATCGTCGCGCCGCCCTTCCAGGGCGGGCTGTCGTTCTGCCGCGAGACCGGCACGAGCGGCTCCTCCACGACGACGCGCACCGGCACCCGCACCAGTGACGTGAACGCCGCCGCGGCGGGCGCCGAGGTCGTGCCGAGGACCAGACCGCTGCCGTCGGCCGGGATCTTCACCGCGTGCACGGCGGACTTCGCGTCCCGGCGGGCGTCGATCACCTCGGCGGCCGCGCGCAGCTCGGCGTTGGAGTACTTCGCCGACTGGACTGCCACCGGTACGGCGGACTTCGCGACCACGGCGGCGACCGGTGCCGGCACCGCGCCCTTCCACCACAGGTCGACGTGGTCGTCCTCGAGGACGATGCCCGCGAACCCGGCGTGTGCGCCGCGCAGCACCTCGGCCTGGACGACGTCGGCCGCTCGGATGAGTGGCTGCTGGGCGAGCATCCGGTCCCAGTCGCTCGGTGTCGTGCCGGCCTGTGCGGTGGGCGCCATGCCCAACCCGGTGGAGACGACCACCGCGGCCAGCGCCGCGAGTACCCGACGTGTTGGTCTCATCAGCCACAACTCCCTTGTACGGTGAGCGATCGGACGATGACGCAGAGCCTTCAGTCTATGGTCCAGACCAACCTGTGGTCCAGACCAAAAGCGGCGGTGTGGTCAGCGCGAACGGCAGGCCCGGGCTGTGCGGTAGTGGTAGTCGTGCGCCACGGTGAAGCCCGTGCGCTCGTACAGCCGCAGCGCGGGAACGTTGTCGCGCTCCACCTGGAGGTACATGCGGTCGGCCCCCGTGCGCGCCGGCCCAGTCGGCCAACGCGGCGAGCACCGCGCGGGCCGCGCCCTTCCCGCGTGCCTCGGGCAGTGTCGCCATGCCGAACACGCCGGCCCGTCCGGACACGCGCCGGGGCTGATCGGGAACCGCGCGAGCGCATCACGTGCGGCGTAGAACGCTTCTGCCCCAACGACTCTGGGCGCCAACCCGGCAGGATCCGCCATGGCCGCTCGCTCCTGCAGCCCGCGCAGTGCTTCCGGTGCTACCGGTGCCACGGCTCGTCGTCGACCTGGACGCGGGTGTCGCGGTCGGCGGCCTCCTCGATGGCGAGCGCGATGCGGTGGTCCTGGATGCCGTCGGCGAGCGGGTACGGCTCCGGGCCGCTGCCGGCGACCCACGCCGCGGTGTCCAGGAGGAGGGTGGCGATGGCGATCTCCTCGTCGTTCCACCGCTGTCCATGAAAAGGGTTGCGGTACAGGACGTCGGCGCCGAACGTGATGTGATCGGTGTCGAAGCCGTCGAGGTCCAGGTCGTAGCCGGTCTGCCGGCGCACGATCGGCGACCGGACAATGGTGCGGTCGGCCACGAGACGCACGACGTCCTGGTCGTGCAGCTCGCCGTTCGTGCCGCGCACGAGCAGCCGGCGCGTCAGCAACTGGTTGTGCCACTGGTTGTCGGTGAAGTCGTAGACGCCGAACCCGCCGCCGTCGAACGCGATCGTCGCGATGGTCGTGGTGGCCTGCTTGACCGCCACCTCCTCGGCCCAGCCGTCGCGGGAGAGCGGGTCGGCGAGCGGCGCGGTCGTCCGCACGGCACGCACCTCGGCGCGGCCGCGCCCCACCCCGAGCAGCGTCCGGATGAGCGACACGGCGTGGTACTGGTGCGTCGACGACACGTCCACCCGCGTCGGCTCGCCGATGACGCCCGAGCGGACCAGCGCGACGCGGGCGGCGTGGGCGGGCACGCGGCTGTACTGCTCGGCGACCTGGACCAGCCCGCTGTCCCCGACCCGGTGCCACAGCTCGCGAAGCCCGTCGAGGTCGGGCGCGGGCGGCGTCTCGGCCAGCACCGGCACCCCGTGCGCCACCAGCTCCACCACGAGCGAGGGCGTCACATCCCACGGCACGGCGGTGACCACGAAGTCCGGCTTCGCGGCGGCGAGGCACTCGGCCAGCGACAGGTGGACCGGCACCGGCAGGTCCTGCCGGCGACGCGACACCACGCCGACGCAGGTGAGGTCGTCCAGCGCGGCGGCGAGACGCCAGAAGTACTCGGCGCGCCAACCGGACCCGATGATCGCGAAGCTCGTCACATTTCCCCATCCAACAGGACCGCTGGACGAACCCGTGCCGTCTGTCGAGACTGTGCGCGTGACCGAACCCCGACCGATCCGACTCGGCGTCATCGGCCTCGGCGCCATGGGCGTCGAGATGCTCGGCGCCGCCGTGCCCCACCCCCACTTCGCGGTCCGGCTCGCCGCCGACCTGAACCCGCGGACGGTGGCCGAGCGCGGCGCCGCCCACCCGGACGTGACCTTCACGACCGACCCGGCCGAGGTGATCGGCTCGACCGAGCTGGACGCCGTCTACCTCGCGACGCCACCCGCGTCCCACGCCGACCTCGCGGTGGCGGCGCTGCGGTCGGGCAAGGCGGTGTTCTGTGAGAAGCCGCTGGCGATCAGCCTGGCCGACGGCCAACGGATGCTGGACGCCGCGCGGGAGTCGGGCCTCGCGGCGGCGGTCAACTACTCGCTGTCCGATCGGCACGCCACGCTCGAGCTCGAACGCGCGGTCCGCGCCGGCGAGCCGGGCCGGATCACCGGGGTCGAGCTGCGGCTGCGCTTCCCACAGTGGCCACGCGCCTTCCAGGCCGACGCGACGTGGCTGGCGGAGAACGCCCAGGGCGGCTTCCTCCGCGAGGTGTTCTCCCACTTCGCGTACCTGACCGACCGGCTGCTCGGGGTGCTGCGGCCGGTCCACCTCGACGTGACCTACGACCGGTCCGGCGGCAGCGAGGTCGCCGCGCACGGGTTGTTCCGCGCCGGCGACGTGCCGGTGCAGGTGTCGGGGCTGTCCGGCGTGGTCGGGCCGGAGCTGTACGAGTGGACGTTGTGGGGCACCGAGCGCTCCTACCAGCTGCGGGACTGGACCAGGCTCTTCGTCCACGAGAACGGCGACTGGACCCCGGTCGCGCCGGCCGCCGAGAGCGGCTCGGAGTCGACCCGCCTGACCCGGTTCGCGGCGGCCGTGCGCGGCGAGCGACCGGAGCACCTCGCGGACTTCGCCACCGCGCTGCGGGTGCAGCAGGTGGTGGAGGGCTTCCACCACCTCGGCTGAGCGGGGTCACTCATTGACAACATGTTGCCAACATGACAACATGTTGTCTATGAGAACTCGCACCGCTCACATAGCCCTGTACGACTCACTCGCCGACTTCGAGATCGGTCACCTGCTGGCCGAACTGCACACCGGACGCTTCACCGGCACCCCGTTCGAGGTCGTGACGGTCGCCGAGACGGCGACGCCGGTAACGACCATGGGCGGGCTGCGGATGACGCCCGACCTGCTGCTCGCCGACCTCGACCCCGCGCACAGCGACCTGCTGGTCCTGGCCGGCTCCGACATGTGGGACATGGGCGGTGGCGCGGCGTTCGCGGCCGCGGCCGGGCGGTTCCTCGACGCGGGCGTCCCGGTGGCGGCCATCTGCGGCGCGACCACCGGACTCGCCAAGGCCGGATTGCTCGACGGACGCGACCACACCAGCGCCGCGCCCGAGTACCTCGCCGCGACCGGCTACGCGGGCGGCGACCGCTACGTCGACGCGCGTGCCGTCGTCGACCGCGGTCTCGTCACGGCGGGCCCGCAGTCGCCGATCCACTTCGCGGCGGCGACGCTGGGGCTGCTCGGACTGGCGACCGCGCCCACCGTCGAGGCGTACGAGGGCGTGTTCCACCGCGCCGACCCGAGCGCCTTCCCCGCGTTGATGCAGGCCACCGCGGGAGCCCCGGCGTGACCGAGACGCCACCACGCGCGGAGTGGCCGGAGCCGCCGCCGCAGACCGAGGCCGGGGCGCTGCTCACCGAGGTCGTCCTCGCCACCTTCCAGCTCAACGGCAGACTGATGGACGTCGCAGGCGACCTCGCGGCGGAGGGCGAACTGACCGCCGCGTGGTGGCAGGTGCTCGGCGGCGTATTGGACGAGCCACGCAGCGTGGCCGAGGTCGGGCGGCGGATGGGCGTCAGCCGGCAGGCCGTGCAGCGCATCGCCGACCTGCTGGTCGATCGCGGTCTCGCCGAGTACCGGCCGAACCCCGCGCACCAGCGGGCGAAGCTGCTGGCGTGCACGGAGGCGGGGTACTGGTCGATCCGGCGGATCGCCATGGCCACGCACCCGTGGTCCGACGGGGTCGGCGCGAAGGTCGGCGCGGACGAGCTGCGCGCAGCCCTCGGGACGATGCGCGACCTCATCGCCGCGATCGAGTGAAGGTGTGGACGGGGTTCGGGGGGATACCCAAGGAGTATGAGCACACACCACGACGAGCCGACTGTCCTGGCCGACCAGTTCGCCCGCCTGACAAGGACACTGCTCGACGCCGACAGCGTGGCGGGGGTGTTGTCGCGGGTGGCCTACGCCGCGCTCGACGTGGTGCCGGGCGCCGACCTCGTGAGCGTGACGCTGCGTTCGCAGGACGGGCGGTTCCACACGCCGGTCTCGACCGAGCCGATGGCCGTCGAGCTGGACGAGTTGCAGTACGCCGCGGGGCACGGGCCGTGCGTGGACTCCGCGCGGAAGTCGGGACCGGCGTACGCACGCAGCGGCGACCTCGCCGTCGAACCGGCGTGGCCGGACTTCGGCCCGGCCGCGGCGGTACGCGGCTACCGGTCGGTGCTGTCCACCGCGCTCATGCCCGACGCCGAGCCGCCCCACCTGTCCGGGGCGCTCAACATCTACTCCCATCACCACGACGCGTTCGCCGGCGACACCGCCCCCGACCGGGCGCTGCTGCTCGCGACCCACGCGTCGCTGGCGCTGGCCGGCACCAGGGCGGTGGCACGCGCGGAGCTGGAGCACGAGCACCTGCGGCACGCGCTCGACACCCGCGACGTCATCGGCCAGGCGAAGGGCATTCTCATGCACCGCAGGGGTCTGAGCGCCGACGAGGCGTTCGACCTGTTGCGGCGCAGCTCCCAGGAGCTCAACGTGAAGCTCGCCGAACTGGCCCGCACCCTCACCGAGCGCCACCGCGAACTGGACTGACTGTGAGGGTGGCCAGGCTGCTCGTCGGTTCCCAGGCCCAGGCTCGGTACGCGCGCTTCACCTCGACGCTGGCGACCGAAACCGCCGGGCGTCCGCGGCTCTCTCCACCTCGGCGATGCGAACCACCTGACCTGTCTTGACCGGTGTCGCCGCTTGTTCGTAAATTGTTGGCAAGGCGACCGCCGACGCCGGTGAGCGAGGGTCCCGTGCCACAGCCCAGTGTCGTGCTCCGTCGGTTGATGTTCGCCGTTCTCGTGTTGGTGCTGTCGCTACCGCCGGTGGCGGCGGCCACGAGCGGCGCCCGGCTGACCCTCGCCGTCCTGTCCGGCCGACCGGACACGGTCAGCGGCGGGGACACGCTGCTCATGGTGACCGTGCCGCGCGGCGTGCCGCTCGACCGGGTGCGGGTCGCCCTGGGCGGCACCGACGTCACCGGACGGTTCCGCGCCGACCAGGCCGCGCGGACGCTGACCGGTCTGGTGACCGGCCTCGGGCTCGGGCGCAACACCGTCCACGCCACGGCGTCCGGCACGGCCCCGGCCACGGCGACGCTGGTGAACCACCTGGCGGCCGGGCCGGTGTTCTCCGGGCCGCACCAGCAGCCGTTCGTCTGCGAGACCGAGCAGTTCGCGCTCCCGGTGCTCGGCGGGAACCTCGGCGCACCGCTGGACGCCGACTGCTCGACCGCGACCAGGGTCGACCACTTCTACCGGACCACCGCGAACACCTACCGGCCGTGGCCGGCCGGCGCCACCTCCTACCCGGCCGACCTGGCGACCACCACGACCTCGCTCGGCGCGCGGGTCCCGTTCGTCGTGCGGATGGAGACCGGGACCGCGAACCGGGGCATCTACCAGAACGCCGTCCTGCACGACCCGCTCGTCGAGCCGGAGCCGACCCCGTTCGACCGCCCGGCGGGCTGGAACGGGGCCGTCGTCTACACACTCGGCGGCGGCTGCACCGGCGGCTGGTACCGCCAGGGCCGCGAGACCGGCGGCGTCACCGACAGCTTCATGCTCGGACAGGGCTTCGGCGTCGTGTCCTCCTCGCTCAACGTGTTCGGCATGAACTGCGGCGACGTGACGGCCGCCGAGACGGCGATGATGGTCAAGGAGCGCTTCGTCGAGCGGTTCGGCCCGGTGCGGCACACGATCGGCTACGGCTGCTCCGGCGGCTCGTACCAGGCGCACCAGATCGTCGACAACTATCCGGGCATCTTCGACGGGATCCTCCCCGCCTGCTCGTTCCCCGAGGTCGGGTTCGGCACCGTCCACATGATCACCGACGCGTGGCTGCTCGACACCTACCTGGGCGGCGCCACCGGCTGGACGGCCGAGCAGATGCGCGCGGTCACCGGGTTCGCCACCTACGCGACCGCGCCGAACGTCGCAATCGGCGCCCGGCGCATCGACCCCAGGGTGTTCTGCGGCGCGCTGCCCGAGGACCTGCGCTACGACCCGGCCACCAACCCGGACGGCGCGCGCTGCGCCGTCTACGACCACGCGCTCAACGTCTACGGCACCGACCCCGCAACGGGGTTCGCGCGCCGGCCGCTGGACAACGTCGGCGTCCAGTACGGGCTCGCCGCGCTGCGCGACGGAACCATTACCACCGCCCAGTTCCTCGACCTCAACGCGAAGGTCGGCGGCTTCGACGCGGACGCGAACATCGTCGCGGCGCGGAGTGTCGCGGACCCCCGCGCCACGGTCACCGCCTACCGGACCGGCCGGCTGACCAACGGCGGCGGCGGGCTGAAAGACGTCCCGATCATCGACTACCGGGCCTACCACGACGACCAGCCGAACGGCGACATCCACGTGCGCTACCACAGCTTCTCGATGCGGGCGCGGCTCGAGAAGGCCAACGGCACGGCCGCCAACCGGGTCAGCCTGCTCGAGGACGCCCGCCACGGCCTGCACAGCACGGCCAGCCCGCTCGTGCGGCACGCCATCACCCAGCTGGACCGCTGGCTCACCGCGCTGGCCGCCGACACCTCGGCGGCACCGCGCATCGACAAGATCGTGCGCGCGAAACCGGCGGAGCTCCAGGAGGGCTGCGCGACCCGCGACGCGAGCCCGACGTTCGTCGCCCAGCCGCTCGACCGCGACCCGGCGAGCCGGTGCGAGCAGCTCTACCCTTCCGCGTCGTTCCCACGCGAGGTCGCCGGCGCGGACATCGCGGCGGACGTCGTCAAGTGCCGGCTGACGGCGCCGGACCGGGCCGACTACGGGGTCGCGCTGACCGACGCGGAGTGGGCGCGGCTGCACGAGGTCTTCCCCGGCGGCGTGTGCGACTACACGAAGCCGGGCGTCGGGCAGCAACCGCTCGCCGGCACCTGGCTCCACTACTGACTCACACCGGCGTGTCCGGCGCCGCGTCCTCGGAGCCGGTGCGCTCCCGCGCGACGCGTTCCCGCGTCCGGTCCAGCAGCCGCATGACCGGGGTGGCGGAGATGCCGTGCAGCAGGATCGAGCCGATCACGACCAGCGCGACGATCCGCCACACCGCGCCCGGCTCACCGAACTCGCCCTCCGACAACGCGTACGCCACGTAGAACACCGACCCGACGCCGCGCACCCCGAACAGCGACACGGCGACCCGCTCACGCGGCCCGGTCCGGCCGCCGAGAAGCCCGACGAGCCCCGCGAGCGGCCGGACCACGACGAGCACCACCAGCGCCACCAACACCTCCCGCCAGGTCGTGCCCGCGAGCAGACCCGTCGCGGCCGCACCGCCGAGCAGGAAGATGACCAGGACGGTCAGCATCCGCTCGAGCTGTTCGACGTACTGGTGCAGCACGCGGTGGTAGCCGTGCGACCGTTCCGCGGCGCGGATGGTGCACGCGCACACGAACACCGCGACGAACCCGTAGCCCTCCGCCAGCTCGGCGAGCCCGTAGGTCAGGCAGGTCGCAGCGAGCGCGACGAACCCCTCCGCGTGCTCGGCGAGCCGCAGCCGCTCCGACGGCGCGGAGAAGAACAGCTTCCGCAGCGCCCACCCGGCCACCAGCCCGACGAGCACGCCCGCGGCGAGGCGCCACACCAGGTCGACGGCGAACCAGTGCGGCAGCCACGCGGCCGGCGCCGCGCCGACCGCGCCGATGGCGATCGCGGCGTAGACGAACGGGAACGCCAACCCGTCGTTGAGCCCGGCCTCGGACGTGAGCGAGAACCGGACCTCGTCCTCGTCGGCGTCCGGGTGCTCCGCCGGCTCGCCGACCTGGACCTCGGTCGCCAGCACCGGGTCGGTCGGCGCCACCACGGCGGCGAACAGCACCGCGGTCGCGACCCCGAATCCGAGCACCCACCAGCCGAGCAGCCCGACGCCGAGCATCGTCAGCGGCATCGAGATGCCGAGCAGCCGCCACGTCGTGCCCCAGCGCCGCCAGCCGACCGTGCGGTTCAGCGCGAGGCCGGCACCCATCAGCGAGACGATCACGCACAGCTCGCTCAGGTGCAGCGCGAGGCCGGCGTTGCGGACCGGGTCCGGCGCGGGCAGCGGCTCGATCACGGTGAACGCGACCGCGCCGATCGCGAGGAACACCATCGGCATCGACACCGGCACGCGGCCGAGCACGCGAGGCAGCAGCGCCGCGGCGAGCGTCGCCACGCCCGCCGCCGCGTAGATGACCGCACCGGGTTCCACCAGGAATGTCCTCTCGTTGGCCGACACCAGGAGAACACCCCGGATCGCGTCCCGCAGGACGGCCGGGCCGCCGTTTCCGCGGTGTGCGCACGGGTATCCCGACCGCACCAGCCAGAAGGGACGACCGACATGCCACTGCGCGCCACGGCACTCGTCTGCAGCCTCAAGCCGTCGCCGGCCCGGTCCAGCAGCCAGCTGCTCGCCCAGCAGGTGCTCGACGAGCTGGCCGCCCACGGCGTCACCGGCGAGGTGGTCCGCGTCGTCGACCACGACGTGCGTCCCGGCGTCGAGGCCGACATGGGCGACGGCGACGAGTGGCCGGCGATCCGCCGCAGGATCGCCGACACCGACATCCTCGTGATGGCCACCCCGACCTGGCTCGGCCACATGTCGAGCGTCGCCCAGCGGGTGCTGGAACGCCTCGATGCCGAGCTGTCGGAGACCGACGACGCCGGCCGCCCCGCGATGTTCGGCAAGGTGGCCCTCGCCGCGGTCGTCGGCAACGAGGACGGCGCGCACAAGATCGTCGCCGACCTGTTCCAGGCGCTCAACGACGTCGGTTTCAGCATCCCCGCGCAGGGCGGCACGTACTGGAACGGGGAGGCCATGCACCCGGTGGACTACCAGGACCTCGACGAGACCCCGGACGCCGTCCGCGCCACCAACGCCACCGCCGCACGCAACGCGGCGCACCTCGCCACGCTGCTCGCGAAGGACCAGTACCCGGCCGAGTCCTGAGCGCGGGACCCACGGGTACGGACGGTCTCGGCGGGTACCCCACCGGCATGGCCACTCCGAGACCGAACCCGCTGCAGTGGGTTCGCTACGCCTTCGGCGGCCGCCTGCCGGACCGGTACCGCGACTGGGTCCTGCACGACACCACCGACCGCACGTGGGTGTGGCGGTTCGTGCTGCGTGTCGTGGTCGAGGCGCTGCCGTGGCTGGCCGTCGCGTTCGTGGCGCTCACGCTGTTCACCCCGCTCCCGGTCGGCCTCGTGCTCGGCGCGCTGGCGATGGCGCTCGTGACGACCCTGTACTTCACGGTCACCAGCGCCGACGAGCTCACCGAGGCACGGCTGGTGAAGCACGGCTTCCCCGCCGGCACCGGCAAGGAGACCCGCAAGCGGCGGCGGTGAGCGCATAACCTGGCGGCGTGGACGTTGCGCACTACTGGCGGCACCCGGCCGTGCCCGGGGTCGACCTCATGCGCGCGCACTACGTCCGGCACGGGTTCGCCAGGCACACGCACGGCACCTACGCCATCGGGGCCGTGCGGTCGGGCGTCGAGGAGATGCTCATCGGCGACGAGCTGCACCGGGTGACCGCGGGCGGGGTGGTCCTGATCAACCCCGACGTCGTGCACACCGGGCACGCGGCCGACGCGGGCGGGTGGACCTACGAGGTGCTGTACCCGGACCCCGCGGTGGTCGCGGAGGCCGTGGGGAGCGACAATCCGTGGTTCCGGGAGCCGGTGGTGTACGACCCGGCGGCGGCCGCGGCGATCTTCCGTGCCCACCGCGCCGCCGCGTCCGGCGACCGGCTCGCCTCCGGCACCCTGCTGACGACGGCCCTGTCCGCGCTGTGGCAGGGCTACGGCGGCGGCCCGCGCCGACCGGCGGAACCGGACGACGACCGCGCGGTGGCGGCGGCCCGCGAGATCCTGCACGAGCGGACCGTCGACCCGCCGAGTCTCACCGAGCTGGCCGCCGAGGTCGGCGCCGGCCAGTTCGCGCTGGTGCGTGCTTTCCGTGCCCGGCACGGACTTCCGCCGCACGCGTACCTGAACCAGCTGCGCGTCCGCCACGCGTGCGCGCTGCTGGCGGCCGGCGAGTCGGCGGCGACCGTCGCGGTGACGGTCGGCTTCACCGACCAGTCCCACCTGTCCCGTCACTTCCTCCGCACGGTCGGCGTCACGCCCGGCCGGTACCGGCGCAAGAACGTACAAGATCGGCGTGGCCGCGGTTCCTAGCCTGCACACATGGAACCGGACCGGCAGACGAGGCACGAGTGGACCGCGGCCACGAGCGCCTTCGTCGAGGACTTCGTCGCGGGACTCGCGGACGCGCCCGCGAGTGACCTGGCGCCACGGGCCGGCGAGTTCCGCGCCCCGCCGCCGGAGGACCCCGGCGAGTTCGGCGACCTGCTCGCCCGCTTCGGCGACGCCGCGCGCCAGGCGATCGAGACCGCCGGGCCCCGGTACTTCGCCTACTTCCCGGCCGGCGGCCTGTACAGCTCGGTGCTGGCCGAGACGCTCGGGCAGACCGTCAACCGCTACACCGGCGTCCAGGGTCCGGCACCAGCGCTGGTCGCGCTGGAGCAGAGCGTGCTCCGCTGGCTGTGCGACCTGTTCGAGCTGCCGGACGGCGCGGGCGGGCTCTTCACGTCCGGCGCGTCCGTCGCCACCCTCGCCGCGCTGCACGCCGCCCGCGAGGACCGGCTGGGCGGTCCGGATCCGCGCGGGACGCTGTACGTCACCGAACACACCCACTACTGCGTGGCCAAGGCCGCGCGGGTCGCCGGCTTCACGGCCGACCAGGTGCGGACGGTGCCCGTCGACGCGGAGCTGCGGATGGATGTCGCGGCCGCGGCGGACCTCATCGCGGCGGACCGCGCCGCCGGCCGCGAGCCGTTCTTCCTTGTCGGCACGGCGGGTTCGACCAGCACCGGCACCGTGGACCCGCTGGCGGCGCTCGCCGACCTGGCGCGGCGGGAGCGCCTGTGGTTCCACGTGGACGGCGCCTACGGTGGCGCGTTCCAGCTCACCGAGCGCGGCCGCCGCCTGCTGCGCGGGGCCGAGCGGGCGGACTCGATCACGCTGGACCCGCACAAGAGCATGTTCCTTCCGTTCGGCACCGGTGTCCTGCTGGTCCGCGACGAGGGGCGGTTGCGGGCCGCGCACGCCGGCGGCGGCGACTACCTGCAGGATCTCGACCGCGACAGCGGCACCGACTTCGCCGACCTCGGCCCCGAGCTTACGAGGAGCTTCCGCGGGCTACGGCTGTGGCTGCCGCTGCACCTGCACGGCGTCGCCGAGTTCCGCCGCGAGCTGGACGAGAAGCTCGACCTCGGCGAGCTGGTGCACCGCGAGCTGTCCGCGGAGACGAACCTGGTGGTGCCGCTGCGACCGGACCTCACGGTGTCGGTCTTCCACTCTCCGCACGGCGACGCCGCCACCGAGCTGGTGCTCAAGCGCATCAACGCGACGCGGCGGGTCTACCTGTCGAGCACCCGGTTGGCGGGCCGGCACACGATCCGGCTGTGCGTGCTGAGCCACCGCACCCACCGGCAGCACGTCGAGGAGGCGTTGGCCATCATCCGGGAGGCCGCCCGGGTCTAGCTCTGCCGCGGGCCGTCCCACGACCAGTGCGGCATGGACAGTCCATTCGGGACGGACGCGTCCTCGGGCGAGTACACCAGCACGTCGGCGACGGCCCACTCCATGTATGCGCGCAGCGCCGCACGGAACTCGCGGTCCGCCGGCAGCCCGGCGTCGTCGGCGGCGAGCACGAAGCACTCCACGAACCGGCTGCCGAGGTCGGTCATGTCCCCGTTGCCGGCATGGAGGCGTTGGAGCGCCGACTGGTCGCCGCACTCCGCCGAGTACGCCGGCGGGCCGCCCATCACCTCGGCCCAGTACGCGGCGAGCCGCTCGACGTGCCGGGGATGCTGACCGGGGTGGGAGAAGGGGTGGTTGAGCTCCGGGTCGGCGAGACAACGCGCGTGGTGGGCGCGCGCGAGGGCGAGGAACGCCGGCGCGCCACCGGCGAACTCGAACAGCGACGCGGTCACGGCCAGAGCGTCGCACACGGCTCTTCCACTGACCAGCGCGTCGGTGAACCTGGTGTTCCGCTCGTGACTCTGGGACCGTTGAGGAGCCGAACGGGGACGCCGTGGTCAACATCGAGGACGCCGGTCTGGAGCGGTATCCGGATCTCGTGCTGTCCGCGTTCGCGATCACCGGCGACTGGGGGCGTGCCGAGCAGGTCGTGCGGGAGGTGTTCGCGCGGGCGCTGGGGCGGCGGGCGGTGACACCACCGGAACGGCTGTGGGCCCAGGTGACCCGGCTGGCGCGCAGGCGGACGCTCGTCGCCCGGCTGCTGCGGCGAAGACGGGACCCCTACCTGCCCGACGCGGTCCTGGCATACCGAGGCGTTGTGGCGCACCGCCTCGCGGGCTGGTCCGACGCGCAGATCGCCGCGGCCGCCGGCACCTCCGAGGAGGCCGTGGCCGCCGCGCTGGGTGCCATTCGGACCGCGACGCCGGCGCCGGAACCCGCCCGGCTCCTCGCGCGGCTGCGGCGGCAGCGGGTGCGGCGGAAGACGCTCGCCGGCGCGGCCGCCGCCGTGCTCGTCGTCGCGGTCGTGGTGCCGGCGCTGCGGGAGTCGCCCCCGCCGGCGGCCGAGGAGCACCAGGTCGCGTTTCCTCCGCTGCCCGTGCCCCGCGAACGGCACATCTACTGGCTCGACTTCGCCGACCGCGACCACGGGTACGCGCTGCGGTTCGACTGCCCGACGTCGTCGAGCTCGGTCGGGACGAGTGAGTGCGTCGCCGACATGCTCGCCACCGACGACGGCGAACGGTGGACGACCCGGCGGGTGCCGCGGCCGGAGCGGTACGGCGCGGAGCTCAACGGGACGCTGCGGGTGCTCGGCCCGCGCGAGGTCGTCGTCGACTGGCAGATCGACCCCAACCGGGCACTGGTCGACCGCATCCACACCAACGACGGCGGCCGGCACTGGTCGCGGGTGACGATCCCGGGCGCGGTCACCGCGACGACGCCGTCGATCCCGGACGGCAGCTCGATTCTGCTGGCCTGCACGGTCGTCGCGCCGGACGGCAACACGTGTGCGACGAGGGCACTCGGCACGCTGCTGTCCGGGTCCGGGGACACGGCGCTGCTCGCCACGCAGCCGCCGCTGGCGGAGATGTTCGTGTCGCCGTGGCCGCTGCTGCGCGGGGACCGCTGGTGGGTCGTCGGCCGCGAGCCGGCGACGGGCCGGTGGGCGCTGGCGGTCAGCGCGGACGCCGGGCGCACGTGGTGGACGAGCCCGGTCGACCTGGCGAGCGACCCGACCGAGGCGTCGTGGTCGGTCGGCGCGCACGGCCAGACCCTGTATGCCACCGCGCTGGAAACCACCGAGGACGGCCAGGCCCTCACGGCGGTGTACCGCAGCGACGACGGCGGCCGCACCTGGACGCGCACCTGGGGACCCGACGGTCGGCCGACCATGGTCGGCTACTTCGGCACGCCCGTCGTCGAACCGGACGGCACCCTGCTACTCGACGGCTTCGAGCACCACGTCGACGCCACGGCCCCCACCCTGGTGACCTACGTCAGCGAGGACCGCGGCGTGACGTTCACCGCGGCCGCGTCCCGGGACGTCGGCTTCCTGTTCTGGACGAGGGCGGGCTACCTGGCGTGGCCGGCAAACGAGGACAACACGTTCCAGGTCTCCACAGACGGCCTGAGCTGGCAACCACTAACAGTCCGGTGAGGTCACACTGGCTCGCTCCGCTCGCGAAATCGCGGCCTTGTACCCGACGTCTTCCCTCCTCCGTGCTCGGCGCTGACGCGCCTGCGCGCGAGCGTCACTCCAGACGCCGGCGGCCACTCACCCAAGCCCTCACAGCCACATTGGCTCGCTCCGCTCGCGTATTCGCGGCCTTGACCCGACGTCTTCCCTCCTCCGTGCTCGGCGCTGACGCGCCTGCGCGCGAGCGTCACTCCAGACGCCGGCGGCCACTCACACAAGCCCTCACAGCCACATTGGCTCGCTCCGCTCGCGCAATCGCGGCCTTGACCCGGCGTCTTCCCTCCTGCGCTGCTCGTCAGTCCAGACACCGGCGGCCACTCACACAAGCCCTCACTCGTGACATTGGCTCGCTCCGCTCACACAAGCCCTCACTCATGGCTGTGACATGGTTCGCTGCGCTCGTGGCCTGTGCGCCCCATTCACTTTTTCCCGCCTAGGCGGCCCAATCCCCCCATCAGCATGGGGATGAGGAGCCAGACCGGCCAGAAGTACTGCATGTGTCCGGAGCCGAGGCTGGACACGAGCCAGATCACCGTGCTGACGACGAAGATGCCGCCGAAGCCGCCGAGCCACACGCGTACGAGCTGGCCGGGGCGGGACGTGGACGCCGGTGGCGGCGCGGGCGAATGCGCCACCGGTTCGGCGTGGGTCGGGGGCGGCGTCGTGAGTGCGATGCCGGGCAGGTCGTCGAGCAGCCCGGACAGGTCGCCGTACGTCTTGGCCGCGTAGGTCCGCTGCAGCCGCTCGTCGTACTCGGCGAGGTCGAGGCGGCCCTCGTCCAGCGCCTGCTTCAGCTTGTCAGCCACGGCCTGCCGGTCGCTGTCGCCGGCCCGCATCTCGTCACGCCCCATGGGCGTCAGCATGCCACCCGGCGGCGCCGCGGTGGCGCGGGCGGCCGCACTCCCGTCCACTCCGGACCACGCGTGCGCCGGTAGATTCGACTGTGTGCTGCGGTTCACCCAGGTAGACGTGTTCACCGACCAGTTCATGACCGGCAACCCCGTCGCCGTCGTCCATGACGCCGACGGGCTCGACACCGAGCAGATGGCCGCGCTCGCCAACTGGACGAACCTGAGCGAGACCACGTTCCTGCTCGCCCCGACCGACCCGGCCGCCGACTACCGCGTGCGGATCTTCACGCCGCAGCGGGAGCTGCCCTTCGCGGGGCACCCCACGATCGGCTCCGCCCGCGCGTGGCTCGCCGCCGGCGGCACGCCGAAGGCGGACGGGCGGCTGGTCCAGGAGTGCGCCGCGGGCCTGATCTCCCTGCGCCGCGACGGTGACCGGCTGGCGTTCGCCGCGCCGCCGCTGCTGCGCGGCGGTCCCGTCGACCCGACGACGGTCGAGCGGCTCGCCGCCGCGCTCCGGCTCGAGCCGGACCGGATCGTGGACTCCCAGTGGGCCGACAACGGTCCCGGCTGGGTGGTGGCGCTGCTCGAGGACGCCGACACGGTGCTGGGCCTCGAACCCGACGCGACCGCGTTCGGCGACACCCCCACGGTCGGCGTGGTCGGCCCCGGCGGCGTCGCCGACTTCGAGGTGCGGGCGTTCTCCGGGCGGGGTCTGCTCCGGGAGGACCCGGTCACCGGCAGCCTGAACGCGGGGATCGCGCAATGGCTGATCCCGGCGGGAATGGCGCCGTCCTCGTACGTCGCGTCGCAGGGCACGAGGCTCGGCCGCCGCGGCCGCGTGCGCGTCGACCGGGTCGACGGCGACATCTGGGTCGGTGGCGACACCGTCGTGGGCATCACCGGCACCGTGGCGCTCTGACCGCGTAAGCGGGCTCGGCAGGGCCCAGGCACTAGTAACATGCGCAGGCATCCGCTCGAGGAGGTTGCGCGTGGTCGGGGCGGGCGGGAGTGCGGAGCGGGAGCTGCTGCGCACCGGGATCCGGTACTCCCTCGCGCTCCGGATCGTGATCGTGCTCGTCGCGTCCACCCTCACGCTGGTCTTCGAGGACGCGCCGAACCCCGGCGCGACCGGGGTGGTCGTGGTCGGGCTCAACCTCTGGACCGCTTGGTACGCCTACCGTTTCCGCCGCCGCGGCCGGTGGTTGGCGGCGGCGGACGTCGGCGTGCTGTGCGCCGTCTGCCTCAGTCAGGTGTGGACCGTGCCGGCCGGGACCGCCGCCCCGAGCGTCACCTGGGTCATCGGGGTCGCCGGGATCGCCGTCATCACCTACGCATGGCAGCTCGGGCTCGCCGCGCACGCCGCCGCGACGCTCACCGTGATGGCCGCCTACCTCGCCGGCGCCGCGATCGCCGACGCGCCGGGGTGGCTCACGATGGCGCCCGTGCAGCTGTGGATGGTCATCGAGGCCGCGCTGTCCCGCGCGCTGTTCGTGCTGGTGCGCAACGGGGCGCGGACCGCGGACGCCGCCGTCGCGCGCAACGAGCGGGCGCGGCGCGACGCCGCGGTCGCCGAGGCACGCCGTGACGACGAGCGGGAGTACCTGGCGGCCCTGCACGACACCGCGTCCGCGACCCTGCTGATGGTCGGCTCCGGGGTCGCGGAGGCGCCGCGCGCGTGGTTGTCCGAACAGGCGGCCCGCGACCTCGCGGTGATCAGTGGCGACCACGGCACGCCGACCGGCGAGCTGGAGCTCGGCGCGCACCTGCGCGACGTCACCGCCACCCTGCCGCTGGCCGTGCGGTGGGACGCCCCCGACGCGGTCGTCGTGCCGGCCGTCGCGGCCGCGGCGCTGTCCAACGGCGTGCGTGAGGCGCTGACCAACGTGGTGCGCCACGCCGGCGTCGACGAGGCCACGGTCTCCTTGCGGCGCAACGGGGACACGGTCGTGGTGGAGATCGCCGACGACGGCGTCGGGTTCGAGGCCACGCGGGTCGGCGGGCACCGGTACGGCCTGACCCGTTCGATCGTCGAACGCATGGCGCGTGCCGGCGGACACGCGGAAGTGGTCAGCAGCCCAGGACACGGCACCCGGGTCCGGCTGACGCGTGCGCTCACCGAGCCGCCCGCGTCCGGCGGGGACGTCGAGACCATCAGCACCAACGTCGGCCAGGCCCTGCGCTGGGCGGTCGTCGCGATGAACCTGATCATCCTCTTCGGCCTCGACCTGCCGCGACTCCTTGCGCACCAACGAAGTTACGCGCCACTGTGGGCCGAGTACCTCACGCTCGCGACGCTGACCGCCGTCACGCTGGTGGTCGCCGCGCGGCTGTGGCGACGGCGTCCGCTCGGCGTCCTGCGCTGGCCGCTGGCCGCCGCCGTCTTCGCCGTCTCGGTGCTCGCCACCGCCGCCGTGCCGCCGGACCTGCGGCTGGGCATCGCGCACTGGTCGGAGGGGGACGCGGCGTGGACGCTGGTGCTGCTCGTCATGGACTGCCGGTTCGCGGTCCTCGCGGTCGTGCTCGCCACCCACTACGCGATGACCTACGTGCACACGGCCTTCGGCGGCGCGGCCGGCATCACGCTCGGCGAGGCCGTCAACGCCACGGTCATCGTGCTCAGCTACCAGCTCGCGGTCGGGATGATCGCCGCGGTCCTGCGGCCGGTGGCGGTGACCGCGGCCGCGGTCGCGCACCAGGAGGAGGGGCTGCGGACCGCGCGGGCCGTCGCCGAGGGGATACACCGGGACCGCAAGGACCGCTACGCGGCACTCGGCGAGACCACCGCTCCCCTGCTCGCGGACCTGGCCTCCGGCGCGGCCGATCCCGGCGACCCGGCGTTCCGGCGGTCGTGCGCGGTGGAGGCGTCGCGGGTGCGGCGGCTGCTCGCGGAGGACACGGCCATCCCGGACCCGCTGACGCACGAGCTGCGCGCGTGCGTGGAACTGGCTGAGCGCAACGGGATCGCCGTGCGGTTCGCGGAACGCGGCGAGCGGCCCGCGATGCCGACGGACGTGCGGCGCGCGTTGACCGACCCCGCGGTCGCCGTCCTCGCGACGGCGGCCAGCACGGCGCGGGTGACCGTGGTCGGCGGTGGCGACACGGTCACGGTGAGCGTCGTCGCGGACGCGCCGGCCGACGGTGTGCCGGCCGCGCGGTCGCCGGCGGTCGAGCTGTCCACCATGGCCGACGGCGACAAGATCTGGATCAAGGCGACCTGGCGGGAGACATGATCACAGCGGCGGTAGTGGACGACCATCCCGTTGTCGTGGCCGGAGTGCGTGCGTGGTGCGCGCTTGCCGACCCGCCGATCCAAGTGGTCGGCTCCGGCCCGACGGTCGCGACGGCGTGGGTCGGGCCCGGCGCGAGCGCCGACGTCGTCGTGCTCGACCTGCAGCTCGACATGTCCGGCCCGGCCTACGGCGAGCTGAAGCGGCTGGTCGACGCGGGCCGCAAGGTCGTGGTGTGCACGATGCGCGACGACCAGGAGACCGCGCTGACCTGTCTCGACATCGGCGCGTTCACCTACCTGACGAAGGCGGAGGGCGAGTCGCATCTCGTGGCGGCCATCCACGCGGCGGCGAACAACGAGCCCTACACCCCGCCCGCGCTCGCCGGCGCGCTCGGCACCGACACCCGGCCGAACCGGCCGAGGCTCTCCGAGCAGGAGATCAACGTCCTGCGCGAGTGGTTCCACTGCGAGTCGAAGAAGACCGTGGCGGAGGCGCTGAACATCACCGTCAACACGGTCAACACCTACCTCACGCGGGTGCGGGCGAAGTATGCGAGCGCCGGGCGTGCGGCGCCGACCAAGGCCTCGCTCGTCGCGCGGGCGCTCCAGGACGGTCTGGTGACCATCGACGAACTCTGAGTGAGAATGAGGTACGAACGGATCTCAGTCCCCGACCCGATTCCTTCGTACCGTCGTGCCACCACGAACTGGGAGAGGCACATGGTCGGGGACAACACAGACAACCTGTCGGACAGAGGCTGGCTCGCGACCGCGTTGATCCGCGCCGGCACACTCGCCTCCAGCACGGCGGTCATCGCGGCCGTGCTGGCGACACCGGTCGCGGCGCAGCCGGACTCGGCGCAGCCCGCCGAGCCGCCGGCGAACGCGACGCAGGTCGAGCAGCGCGACCTCGACGTGGAGGCGCTCGGCGACTCGTTCTTCACCGGGCTCGGCGCGGGGGCCTACCAGCGGCCGGACGCGCGGCGGCAGTCGCAGGCCGCCGGGTTCCTGCAGGCGCTCGCGCGGTTGGAGGCGGCCAACCCGGGGTTGAACGTCACCGTCCAGAACCACAGCTCGGCGGGCGCGACGATCGACAACCTGTACGACACACAGATGGCGGGCGGCCTGCTCGGCGGCAACATGGCGATCAACGCACCGCAGCTGGAGGGCGTCAACCCGAACGCGGACGTCGCGATCATGGGCTTCGGCGGGAACGACGCCGGCTTCGTCGACGCGATCATGAGCACCTTCGGCGACGACGTGCCGCTGCAGAACATGGTCGCCGGGTTGCTCGCCGGGCAGCTCGACGTCACCCGGCCCGCGGCCGACTACATGGCCGATGCCGCGCGGCCGCGCGGTCAGCAGCAGACGCTCGTCGGTGAGCTGGTGCGCGGCATCCAGGCGGCGCAGGCGGCCATGCCGAACGCGAAGATCGTCGTCACCACGTACCCCGAGGCCGTCGACCCGGCGGCGACGAGTCGGCTCAGCGTGATCAGCTCGGCGGAGCTGGCCGCGTTCGGTCAGCTCGGCGAGGCGCTGAACGAGGCGATCCGGCAGGCGGCCGCACTTGCCGGCGCGACCGTCGCCGACAACTCCGATGCGTTCGCGGGCCACGAGGTGTACACCGACGAGCCGTACCTGCACGACCTCGGCCCACAGTGGCGCCGAGACGACCGCGACGAGGCCATGCACCCGAACGCGGCCGGCCACACCGCGCTGGCCGACGCCATCGCCGACGCGGTGTCCAGGGTGACGGGCCTGAACCCGGCCGCGCCGTACGCGGGGCCGGAGCCGTACCCGACGGACGGCATCACGCAGCTGCCGCGGCGCCCGTCCCGCCCGGTCAGGTCGCTGCCCGACACCCCGGCCGACTCGAAGCCCGAGTCCGACAACGACGCGGAGAACCCGAAACCAGACAAGATCAACTGGACGGGCGAGGTTCCCGGTGACGTTCCTGGCGCCGACCAGCCTGGTGACGAGCCGAGTGACGAGGCGGGCGTGGAGCCGGGCCAGCAGCCGGGTGCCGAGGCTCCTGAGCCGACGCTGCCGGCAGGCCCGCCGTCGCCGGCCCCGCCCGCGCCCGAGCCGGGTCCCGACACCGTCGACCCGGGGGACACCAACACTCCGCCGAGCAACGAGTCCGACGCGGGCGGCGGCAGCGCACAGAACGAGCCGTCCCCGAACGGCGGCGACCGAGGCACGGATAGCAACAACAACGTCGGCCCCACCGACAACCCAGACAACGGCGGCGACCGCGCACCGACACCTCCAACAGGTCGGCCCGGCCGACAACCCGAAAGCGGCGACCGCGGCACGGACAGCAACGACAACGTCGGCCCGGCCGACAACCCAGACAACGGCGGCGACCGCGGCACCGGCACCTCCAACAGCGTCGGCCCAGCCGACAATCCCGACAATGGCGGCGACCGCGGCACAGGCACCCACGAAAGTGTTGGCCCGGCGGACAACCCCGAAAATGGCGGCGACCGAGGCACCGGCACCTCCGACAGCGTCGGGCCAGCGGACAATCCCGACAACGGCGGCGACCGAGGCACCAGCGTCGGCTCGTCCGGCAACGGCGGCGACCACGACAGCGGCTCCAGCGGCGGCTCCGTCAGCGGCGGCGACCCCGGCGGCAGCAGCACGGGCTCCGACAACGGCACCGGCTCCGATACCGGCAGCAACTCCGGCAGCACCGGCTCCAGCTCCGGCAGCTCGGGCAGCGTCGGCCCAGCCGACAACCCCGACAACGGCGGCGACCGCGGCACCGGCACCAGCAACAGCGTCGGCCCGGCCGACAACCCGGAGAACGGCGGCGACCGGGACAGCCCCAGCTGGGGCGGCTCGGGCGTCGACCCGTCCACTCCTGTGTCCTGACCGGGGGTAACACGAAATGGTGGCGGCCGGAAGGCCGCCACCATTTCGTTTGCCGCAACGCGCTCAGTGCAGGTCGACGACCCAGTTCTGCGCGGCCGCCGCAACGGCCTGCACCGCGACGTCGCCGCCCGCGTTGTACTGGCAGACCACCGAGTGGTGGACCTCGGGACTGGTCCACACCTGGCCGGTCTCCCGCCGGCGGACCTTCCACCGGAAATGCACGTCGTAGGTGTTCAGCCAGTCGCCGACGTCGATGGCGCTGGTCGTGGAGAAGCCGGGATGGTCGTCGAACTGGATGGAGTTCAGGTCGACGGCGATGTTCGGGTCCTGGTAGGCGGGCTGGAACGGGCCGTCCTGTGCGAACGCGGCGCCCACCGGCCGAGGCGGGGCGCCCTCGCTGGTGTACCCGTCACGCACCTCCTGCCAGAAGTCGTAGAGGGCGTCGACGCTCTGCGCCGCGCCGGCCGGCTTCGTCAGCGTGGCGATCATGCGGAAGCCGATGTTCTGCCGGGTGTTGAGCTTCTGGGTCGCGACGCCCTCGTAGTTCGTGACGACCGTGAGGGTCGGCGCGTCGAGGTCGACCCGCGCGGCGCGGGACGACAGCCGGTCGGACCGGCGACGCTTGTTCGGCGGCTCGTCACCGCCTTCCTTGTCGCCGCCGCCGGAGCCGCCCGCGCCGCCGGACTTCTTGCCGCTCGGCTCGGACACCACCGCCCGCTTCCGCTTGGCGGTGCCGCCGTCCCTGCCGTCCTCCGGCTCGTCGTCCTCGGTGGTCGGCGCGGTCGGGATCAGCACGCCGTACTGACCGAACGTCTCGATCCGGCCCGGCACGTCGAGACCCTCCAGGTAGTCCAGCAGCGCGACCGCCGGGTCACCGAGGCTCTGCGCGTTCGCGTGGTGGACGAACCATTCCCGGAACGGGGCCCACGCGTCGGTGGTGCCGTTCCACCTCGGTCCGTTGGTGGCCAGGTAGGCCTGCCAGTCGGCCTCCTCGTAGGGCGCGGTGACCGGCTCGGTCGGCTGGCTCTGCTCGATCAGCTGGTAGGCCATGGTGTCGACGCGCTCGGTGCGCAGCAGCGCGTCGCGTTCGGTGGCGGGCAGCTCGTCGAGGTGGCGGACCAGGATGTCGATCACCGGGTCCTCCGCCGGTTCGGTGAGCCCGAGCTTCTCGAGGAACTGTCCGCGCCGGTCGTCCCACGGCGTGTCCGGCCGCTCGATGGTCTCGGCCTTCAGCTCCTGCAGCGGCGGATAGATGACCGCCCATCTGTCGACGGTGGACATGTCGCTCCTCGTCGCTGGCGAGTTCGCTCGGCGACGCGACATTATGTGCCGGCGGTGCCCGAGCGACCGACCAAAAGTGCGGAGTTCCGGACATGCGTAAGCGCCCGGAGGGTAGGAAAAGCGAGTCCATGAACCCCGAACCGACCGAGACACCCGTGGCCCGGAGGGCACCAACGCGCTCGCCGCGCTGATCCGCTCGGTCCTGCACGAGCTGGACCGCAACGTGCTGCGGCGGATCATCCGGCGGACCAGGGCCACGTCGTGGCTGAAGCTGCCGTTCGTGCTGATCGGGTCGTGGCTGGGGTCCCGCAGCCTCGCCGACGAGGTGTGGCGGCAGTTCTCGCTGGCCGCGCCGCAGCGCAACGAGATCCGCACCGAGATCCAGCGGGCGCTGGGCGACTGGGCGGAGAAGGACCGCGCGCTGCGGGCCGGGTGGCTGCTCGTGGTGTTCGTCGACGACCTGGACCGGTGCTCGGCGGAGAACGTCGCCCAGGTGCTGGAGGGCGATCCGCCTGTACCTCGACGCGCCGGGTCTGGTGTTCGTCATCGGCTACGACCCCGACGTCGTCGCCGACGCGCTGTCCACCGCCCGCGGCACGAACGCGTCCGGGCACGCCTACCTGGAGAAGCTGGTCACCGAGGAGCACGACGTGATCCGGCGGCTGATCGAGCTGGCGAGGCTGCGCGGCGCGGTGATCGCCGGCCGCGAGCCGGACGAGGGCCAGGTCCGGTGGCTCTGCGACGAGGCCGACGTGCCGGCGAACAGGACGGCCGCCGACGTGCTCGCGCTGCTCGAACAGCACCTGCCGGACCTGATCGTCGAGCTGTCCCGCGACCGCGACCTGTTCACCCTGGTGTGGAGCCTCGGCGACGACGCCCAACGCGCGGACCTCCTGCTCCACCTCCGCGACCCGGCCGCCATCGGCGCGGTCGGGCCGGCGCCGGTGCTGGCGCCCGCGCCGGGGTGTCCGACGAGCAGTTCTGCCCGCGCTGCGGGGCGTTCATGGGATGGGACACCGCGTGAGCGGCACTGTGCGACGATCACGGGCGTGACCGAGTTCCAGGACATCTCCCCGACCACGCTGGCCGACGTGCTCGGCCGCGAACAGGTCATGGACCTCGGTGTCCGGCCACTGTGGACCCCGGTCCCGCGGGTGGCGGGGCCCGCGTTCACGGTCCGGTGCCCGCCGGGTGACAACCTCATGCTGCACGCGGCCATCCACCGCGCCGAGCCCGGCGCCGTCATCGTCGTCGAGGCCGGCGACGTCGACTACGCCCTCGCGGGCGGCAACGTCTGCGCGGTCGCGCAACGCAACGGCATCGCGGCGTTCGTCGTCGACGGCGTGGTCCGGGACCTCGCCGAGATCCGTGAGCTGGGCTTCCCGGTCTTCGCGCGGGGCGTCATCCCGTTCCCCGGCGTCAAGTCCGCGGTCACCCCCCTCAACGAGCCGGTCCGCTGCGGTGGTGTCACGGTGTCCGCCGGCGACATCGTGGTCGCCGACGAGGAGGGCATCGTGGTCACCCCGAGCGCCCAGCGGGACCAGGTACTGACCGCCGCACGGGCAAAACTGGCCACCGAAGCCACCGAAACCCTCGACGCCTGGGAGCAGGCACACATCGCCAAGGTCAACCAGCTGCTCGAGGACTGACCCGACTCAGGCAATCGGATGGCTGGCCACGATCCGACCGTCCGGGTCGTAGCGCCTCTTGACGGCGACCAGCCGCCGATGGTCGGCCGCACCGAACGCAGTACGGACCTCGTCCGCGTCGAGTGGGTCGAAGCTGAAGCTCAACGAGCGGCCGAGCACGTGCGGCGCCCACGGTTCGAGGACGCGGCGATGGGTGGCACGCACGACGTCCTCCGCGCCCGGTTCGACGGGTGACAGGACGGTCAGCGAGTAGGCCGCGTCCCGGTGGCCGATCGCGTTGGCGACCGCGGGCCGCCCGGTCATCGCGCGCATTTATGCCGAATCCGCGAGTCCCCCGTTCAAACACAGTGAGTCCCCCGTTCCGACCTACCGAGTCGGCGGTTCGGGACCATCCGAGCAACCGGTGTGACGTGGAACGCGGTTGCGCGACCGCGCCCGCGTCGGTATCGTTGACGGCGTCTACCTCTCGTGGATGCGGGCTCCGCCCCCCACCGGAGAACTTTCTCGGATCGTCTCTTCGCACCGCTGAACCCGTTCGCGTGCCCCGATCCGCCCTAACCCTTGTGGAGATTTCCCATGCCTACCAACGAAGCCATACCCATTTCCGGAATCCTGGACCTCGTCGGCGAGCGCGCGTTCGTGCGTGCCGACGGCTACCTCCCCGGCCCCGACGACACCGTCGTGCCCATGAACCTGGTGCGGGACAACGGTCTGCGCCGCGGCGACACCGTCACCGGCGCGTGCCGCGCCGGCAAGCTCACGCGCGTCGACACCGTCAACGGGCAGCAGCCGCACTACCGCCGGCCGGCGTTCGCGGACCTGACCCCCTTGTACCCCAACGAAAGACTCCGCCTGGAGACCGAGCCGCACGCGCTCATCACCCGGGTGACCGACATCGTCATGCCGGTCGGCAAAGGACAGCGCGCGTTGATCGTCGCGCCGCCGAAGGCCGGCAAGACGACCGTGCTGCAGGCGATCGCGCACGGCATCGCCAAGAACCACCCCGAGTGCCATCTCATGCTGGTGCTTGTCGGCGAGCGGCCGGAGGAGGTCACCGACCTCGCCCGCGCCGTGCCGGGTGAGGTCATCGCGGCGACGTTCGACCAGCCGCCGCGCGAGCACATCGCGCTCGCCGAGCTGGCCATCGAACGCGCCAAGCGCATGGTCGAACAGGGCCGCGACGTGGTCGTGCTGCTCGACTCGCTCACCCGGCTCGGCCGCGCGTACAACCTGGCCGCGCCGGCGACCGGCCGCATCCTCAGCGGCGGCGTCGACTCCACGGCGCTCACGCCGCCGAAGCGCTTCCTCGGCGCCGCACGCAACATCGAGGACGGCGGCTCGTTGACGATCTTCGCCACCGCGCTCGTCGAGACCGGCTCCACCGGCGACACGCTGATCTTCGAGGAGTTCAAGGGCACCAGCAACGCCGAGCTGCGGCTGGACCGCCGCATCGCCGCGGCGCGTGTGTACCCGGCCATCGACGTCCGCCAGTCCGGCACCCGCAAGGACGAGCTGCTCCTCTCGCGCGCTGAGCACGCCGCGACCCGCGCGCTGCGCGCCGCACTCGACAGCCGCGAGAGCCACCAGTCGATCGACATCCTGCTCGACGGCCTGCGCAAGACCCCGACGAACACCGAGTTCCTGTCCGGCCTCACGCGCCGCTGACCGTCCTTCGCCGCGTGTTCCGGGACAGCTTCGTCGCCGAGAAGACCCGCGCCGCGCCACCGCGCGGCTGATCGCGGCACCGAGAGTGTGCGTTGCCTTACCCCTTGACCCGCGTCGTTCCCCGCAATCGGCGGTCGGCTGGGAGGATGCCAGTAGGACCGGTTCACCCATAACGGACAGTTCATCGAAATGAGGCACTGTGGAGCTCGTCTACCCGCCGGTGATCGCTGCCTGCAAGACCCTCTTCCGGGTCCTCGACATGAAGCTCGAGCTGCAGGGCACCGAGCACATCCCGACCTCCGGCGGGGCGGTGCTCGCGTGCACCCACGTCAGCTACCTGGACTTCATCTTCTGCGGGCTGGCGAGCCTGCCGGCCAAGCGCAAGACCCGGTTCATGGCCAAGCAGCAGATCTTCGCCAACCGGATCGCGGGCCCGCTGATGCGTGGCATGCACCACATCTCCGTCGACCGGTCGGCCGGCCAGGCCTCCTACCAGGAGGCGGTCGCGAAGCTGAAGGACGGTGAGATCGTCGGCGTGTTCCCCGAGGCGACGATCAGCCGGTCGTTCACCGTGAAGCCGATCAAGACGGGCGCCGTGCGGATGGCCGCCGAGGCGGGCGTGCCGATCATCCCGGTCACCGTGTGGGGCAGCCAGCGGCTCTGGACCAAGGGCCGGCCGAAGAACCTCACGCAGCGGCACGTGCCGATCCTGATCCGCGCGGGCGAGCCGTTCCAGCCGACGCGGCAGGACGACCAGGACGTGCTCACCAAGGACCTGCGGGCCCGGATGACCGCGCTCCTCGAACAGGCCCAGCGCGACTACCCGGCCGCGGCCGAGCCGGGCGAGTGGTGGCTGCCGGCACACCTCGGTGGCTCGGCACCCACCCCGGACGAGGCCGCCGCACTCGACGCACAGCGCTGACCCGATCGGTCCTGGGGCGCGACCGTGCTCCTCGACGAGGACCTACCGGGCCTGTTCGTCTACAACGTCATCCCCATGGCGAGTGGGTCGCGCGGGACATCGCCGACGGGGAGGCCCGTGCGCTGATCACCACCACAGGGTCGCGTTGCTAGCGTTGCGGTCTGCCACATGGACGGATCGGGGCGGCATGAGCGGCTATTGGTTCAACATCGTGTTGGTCGGGGTGCTGGTGGTGCTCAACGCGTTGTTCGCGGGCAGCGAGATCGCGCTGATCTCGTTGCGCGAGGGGCAGCTCAGGCAGCTCGAGCGGCGCGGTGGCGCGGCGGCCCGCACGCTGGTGCGCCTGGCACGGGACCCGAACCGGTTCCTCGCCACGATCCAGGTCGGCATCACGCTGGCCGGCTTCCTCGCGTCGGCGACCGCGGCCGTGTCGCTCGCCGAGCCGGTGGCGCCGCTGTTCGGCTTCCTCGGCGGCGCGGCGGAAGCCGTCGCGATCGCGTTGATCACCCTGATCCTGACGTTCATCACGCTCGTCTTCGGTGAGCTGGCCCCGAAACGGCTGGCGATGCAGTACGCGCAGCGGTGGGCGCTGACGGTCGCCCGCCCGCTGGACTTCCTGTCCCGCGTGTCGCGGCCCGCGATCTGGGTGCTCGGCAGGACCACGAACCTCGTCGTGCGGGTGTTCGGCGGGAATCCCCACGCGGACAAGGAACAGCTCAGTCCCGAGGAGCTGCGCGACCTCGTCGCCGGGCACCGGGGGCTCAACGCGGAGCAGCGCACCATCATCACCGGCGCGCTGGAGATCCACGAGCGGCTGCTGCGGGAGGTGCTGGTGCCGCGGCGCGCGGTGTTCACCATGCGTGCCACGATCCCGATCGCCGAGGCACGCGCCGCGCTCGCCGAGTCGGGGCACACGAGGGCGCCCGTCGTCCGCGACGGCCACCTCGACGACGTGATCGGCGTGGTCACGCTCCGGGACCTGCTCGACGACGACCGCGAGCTCGCCGACGTCGCGCGGCCGCCGCTCGTGTTCCCGGACTCGGTCCGCGTCTCCGACGCGCTGCGCCGCTTCAAGGACGAGCGCGAGCAGTTCGCGCTGGTGGCCAACGAGCACGGCGCGATCGACGGCATCGTCACGCTGGAGGACCTCCTCGAGGAGATCGTGGGCGAGATCTACGACGAGACCGATCCCGACGTCATGGCCGTCCAGACCCGGCCCGACGGTGCCCTGCTGCTGCCCGGCACCTTCCCGATCCACGACCTGATCGACGTCGGGGTCGAGCTGGTCGACCGGCCGGAGGGCGACTACGCCACCATCGCCGGTCTCGTGCTCACCGCACTCGGCCGGATCCCCACCGCACCTGGCGACAAGGTCGTACTGACCGAGTGGACGATCGAGGTCACCGAGATCGAACACCACGCGATCACCGGGGTGCAGCTGCGCAGCCATCCGGTCGACCTGATGTAGCGGCATACCCCCATGGCGTATGTGTGGCGCTCGTGGTAGCTTCTCTCTCGAATACCCCCATAGGGTATCGATCACGTGAGGAGGACCGAATGGAACAGCACAAGCACGGCGCGACCTGGGGCACGGCGGCGTCCGCCACACTGCACTGCCTCACCGGCTGCGCCATCGGCGAGGTGCTCGGCATGGTGATCGGCACCGCGCTCGGCTGGGGGAACCTCGCGACCGTCGTGTTGGCCGTCGCGCTCGCGTTCGTCTTCGGCTACGCCCTGACGATGCGCGGTGTGCTCCGCGCCGGCGTCGGCTTCCGGCGAGCGGTGAAGGTCGCGCTCGCCGCGGACACGGTGTCGATCGCGGTGATGGAACTGGTCGACAACGCGGTGATGCTGGGCGTCCCGGGCGCGATGGAAGCCGGGCTCACGAACTGGCTGTTCTGGGTCGCGCTCGCCTTCGCACTGGCGGTCGCGTTCGTACTGACGGTGCCGGTCAACAAGTGGCTCATCGGCCGGGGAAGCGGGCACGCGGTCGCACACGCCTACCACTGACCACGACCAACGCGGCGCCACCGACCAACAACGACATCCCCAACGCGCACAACTCCGCCACACTCGCCCCGGTATCCGCCAGGTTCGCGGGCACCACGGCCGCCTGCGGCACCGGAGACGTAGACACCGGAGCAGTAGCCGCAGGCACGGCGTCCGGGTCGGCCTGTGCCGGGCCGGCCACCGCAGGGATCTTGTTGGTGTCAGCGGTCTTCCCGGCACGGATGCGGACGTACTCGGACACGCTGTAGTAGAACCGCCACGGGCCGACCAACCGGATCTCGTGGTAGCCCGCCGGCACGTCGGCGAACGCGAACCCGCCCGTCGCGTCGGTGCGGGCCCTCGCCAGGACGCGGCCCGTGTCGTCGACGAGGTACAGCTTGACGTTCGGCAGTCCCTCGCCGTCCTGGTAGCCGTCCTCGCCGCCCTGCAGGTAGAGCACGCCGGCCGCGCCGCCACGCCCGCCGGGCACCGCGGCCCGCGCACTCGCCGTCACCGCCGAGCCGAACTCCTCGTCGATGTCGAACAGGCAGTACAGGCTCAGGTAGCCGTACTCCCACCCGGCCGCCGAGGCGACCTCGGTGAACTCGAACGACCTCGTCTCGCCGGCACGCACGGTGACCCCGGCGCCGAGGTAGGCGAGGTCGCCCCAGTGCGCGGAACCCAGCTCGTTCGGCTCGCCCTGACCGGTGCACAGCGCGGTGATCCCGCTCAGGTCCGTCGCCCCGTGGTTGGTGATGGTGACGCGCTCACGCATGACGTCGCCGACCGCGTAGGTCGCGCGGTCGAACGCCACCGCCGCGGACAGTGGCGGTGGGACGTCGCGCACGGCGCCCACCGCGAACTCGTTGTCGCCGGGCAGCAGGGTGAAGTACGAGTCGGTGTAGCGGCCGAGTCGCCAGCCGGTCGGCAGTCCCAGCGCGGAGCCGTACTCGCCGATCACGAGGTCGGCCATGGCGAACTGCCCGGACGCGTCCGTGCGCACGGTCCGTTCGAGCATCGGTTGGCTTATGCGGTACAGCCGCACCTCGACGCCGCTCAGCCCCTCGCCCGGGTCGGGCTGCCGGTTGCCGTTGCGGTCGCCGTAGAGAACACCGGAGAGCGCGGCCCGCGCGCCGGGCACCTGCGCCTCGACGGCGGCGTGGTTGTCCGCCGGATCGTGTTCGGCCTCACGGCCGCTCGCGGTGACGTCGAGGAACACGTTCAGCTGCGTCGGCAGTTCCATGGTGGCGGTCACCGTCTCCGACTGGCCGGGCCACAGCTCCGCGCCGTCGCCGAAGTCGTCGAACACGCCCAGGTACCAGCCGTACGAGGTGAGGTTGTGCTCCGTCCGGACGATCACGTTGTGCGCGTTCACCGTGCCGTTGTTGACCACGGTCACGGTGAGGGTGAGCTGGTCGCCCGGCTCGTAGACCGCCTTGTCGAACGTGACCGTCACGGCCAGGTCGACGTACTCGGCGGGCTGGGCGGCGGCCGGTGTGGCGACACCGAGCAGCAGCACGACGGCCAGGAGGAGCGAGCGCATGCGCGTATGCAACCGGACCGCGGCGCGGAACGGAACGAAGTTAGACCGGCAGTTAGGGAAATGTGCCCTCGTTGTGCGTAGCCTCGACCCATGAGTCTCCGCCGGATACGGGTTGGTTGCGAGTTCGTGCACGTGGCGGAGATACCCACGCCGACGGTGTTCCAGGTCCAGCCGCTCGCGGAGGTCGTGCGCGCGGAGTCCTCCGTCGACCCCGAGGTGGACAGCCACGGCTACGTCGACCTGTACGGCAACCGCTGCCTGCGGCTGATCCTGCCCGCCGGCCGGTCCACGTTCCGCTACGAGGCGCTGGTCGACGTGCCGGACGCGACGGAGGACGTCGACGAGGACGCGCCCGAGCTGCCGCCGGCCGATCTGCCCGACGACGTGCTGATCTACACGCTGCCCAGCCGCTACTGCCTGCCCGACATGCTCGGTGACGAGGCGTGGTCGCGGTTCGGCGGCATGCCCACCGGCTACCGGCGCGTGCAGGCGATCTGCGACCACGTCAACAAGCACCTCGAGTTCCGCTACGGCAGCACCACGGCGACCTCGACGGCGGCCGACGTCAACACCTCCGGCTTCGGCGTCTGCCGCGACTTCACCCACCTGGCCATCTCGTTCTGCCGGTCCCTCAACATCCCGGCGCGCTACGTCTTCGGCTACCTCCCCGACATCGAGGTGGAGCCGGCGCCGGAGGCGATGGACTTCGCCGCGTGGATGGAGGTCTGGCTCGGCGGCCGCTGGTGGACGTTCGACCCACGCAACAACCGGCGGCACAAGGGCCGCATCGTCATCGGCCGAGGCCGCGACGCGTCCGACGTCGCGATGGCGACGACGTTCGGCGCGCCGGTGCTGGAGTCGATGGTCGTGATCGCGGAGGAGGTGCCGGGATGACGTTCGACGACACGCCGCTGCTCGACCACGACGAACTCGACCTGGAGTCGGCCGAGCGGATCACCTACCGGATCGAGCAGGGCTTTCGCTACGACTACGACGCGCCGGTCGAGTCGGTGCGGCAGCGGCTGGTCGTGGTCCCGCCGGACCGGCACGGCGACCTGCACCGGCGCGCACACCGGGTGGCGGTGACCGGGGCGACCAGCCGTCGCCAGGTTCATCGCGACGCCGCCGGCAACACGATCGTGCGAATCCACGCGGCGCGGGTCGAGAGCAGCGTCGAGTTCCGGGTGGCGGCGATCGTGGAGCGGGTGCGCGGCGACGGGCCGCCGACGCTGCCGGTGGCCGCGCTGACCGACCCCCGCCTGCTGCGGCACACCCGGCTCACCGCGCCGGACGACCACCTGCGTGAGCTGGCCGAGTCTCTCAGTCGCGGCGCGGGCGGCCTCGACCTGGCGCTGCGTATCTGCGAGGCCGTCCACACGGCGGTGACGTACGAGTACGGCGTGACCACCATCGAGACGACGGCCGCGCAGGCCCTCGCCGGCGGGCGTGGCGTCTGCCAGGACTCCGCGCACCTGATGCTCGCGCTCTGCCACCTCGTCGGGCTGCCCGCCCGGTACGTGTCCGGCCACCTGCTCGGCCAGGGCGGCACGCACGCGTGGGTGGAGGTGCTCGTCCCGGACTCCGACGCCGCGGTCGCGGTGGCGTTCGACCCGTGCCACGGCCGCCGCGCCGACGCCGGGTACGTGACCGTCGCGACCGGCCGCGACTACGCCGATGTCGCGCCCACCTCCGGCACGTACGTCGGCCCCGCCGGCGGGCGGCTCACCACCAGCCGGCAGGTCGGCGTAATCGCCCTCGCCGCCTGACCACAGCGATGACAGAACTGGACGAAACGCTGGGCCAACCGGGCGACACCGCGTAGCGCGCGCTTCCCCGACTGTGACGACGCTGGGATCATCGAGCGTTGACAACGTTGTCACTCCTACCCTGCGGGAGTTCGTCATGTCGTTCGTCCGGCAATGCCGCCTGTCCAGATCCCGGGCACTCACCGTCCTCGCCGCCATCGCCACCGTCGCGCTCACCGCGCCGGTCGCCCCAGCCAGTGCCGCGCCGGCGGCCACGCGGGTGGTGATCGACGACCCGGCGCAGTACGTCAACCCGTTCGTCGGCACGCAGCCCGGCGGCCCGGACTTCGGGCACGGTGGCGGCGCGGGCAACACCTTCCCCGGCGCGGACGCGCCCTTCGGCATGCTGCAGTGGAGCCCCGACACGGTGACCCACCAGCACGGCGGCTACCACTACGACGACAACCGGATCTACGGCTTCAGCCTCACCCACCTGTCCGGCCCCGGCTGCAGCGACTTCGGCAACGTGCCGTTCATGCCGACCGTCGGCGCGAGCCCGGTCGGCTACTCGACCTTCTCGCACGCCAACGAGTCCGCCTCCCCCGGCTACTACTCGGTCGCCTTCGGCAACGGTGTCCGCACCGAGCTGACCGCCACCCAGCGCGCCGGCGTCGCCCGCTTCACCTACCCCGCCGGGCAGCGCGCGTCGCTCTCGGTCGACGCGGCCAAGGCGTTCAACTCCGCGAGCGGGTCGATCACGGTCGGCACGGACACGCTGACCGGCTACACCGACAGCGGCGGCTTCTGCGGCGCCGGCAACCGGTACCGGCTGTACTTCCACGTCACTTTCGACCGGCCGTTCTCGACCTCCGGCGTGGTCGCGGCCGACGGCAAGGTCGACACCAGCCGCCGCACGATCACGGGCGCCAGCACCGGAAGGGTGCCGCCGTCGCCGAAGACCGCGGCGCAGCAGTCCGGTGTGGACACCCGGAAAGCGCCGCCGGTCACCGAGAACGACGTGACCCCGGCCGCGGCCGCCGCCTTCGTGTCGTTCGACACCAGCGCGAGCACCACGGTCACCGCCCGCGTCGGGATCTCGTTCGTCAGCCTCGACGGCGCGCTCGCCAACCGTATGTCCGAAGTGGGCAGTCGCACCTTCGACCAGGTGCGCACCGGCTCGCGCGGCGCGTGGAACGACATGCTGTCCCGCGTCGCCGTTTCCGGCGGCACCGACAACGCGCGCCGCGTGCTGTACACGAACCTCTACCACTCCCTGTTGCACCCCAACGTGTTCAGCGACGTCGACGGTCGCTACAAGGGCTTCGACGGGCAGGTGCGCACGGTCGCGGCCGGCCGCGCGCAGTACGCCAACTTCTCCGGCTGGGACGTCTACCGGTCGCAGATGCAGCTGGTCGCGCTGCTGGCCCCCGCGCAGGCCGCGGACATCGCCCAGTCCGCGGTGAACCAGGCCGCGCAGGGCGGGTACTTCGACCGCTGGACGGTCGCCAACGGCGGCACGGGAGTGATGAACGGCGACCCGCTGCCGATCATCGTGTCCGGCATGTATGCCTTCGGTGCCACCAACTTCAACGCCGCCGACGCACTCAGCCGGATGGTCGCGGGCAGCCGGGACGGGCGCGAGCGGCCGGGGTACGTGCAGTACGACTCGTACGGCTACGTCCCGGTCGGCACCGGCGGCGTGTGGGGCACGGCGTCCACCACGCTCGAGTACGCGAGCGCCGACTTCGCGGTGTCGACGCTCGCCGGCCGGCTCGGTGACGCCACCACCAAGGAGAACTTCCTGCGGCGGGCCCAGAACTGGCGCAACCTGTTCGAGTCGGGCAACCGCTACCTCCAGCCGCGCAACACCGACACGACGTTCCCCGCGTTCAGTCCGACACAGCAGAACGAGTACGTCGAGGGCAACGCCGCGCACTACACCTGGTTGGTGCCGCACAACTATCGCGGCCTGTTCGACGCGATGGGCGGCAACGCGGCCGTACTGTCCAGGTTGGACACGTTCTTCACCGAGCTGAACGCCGGCCCGACCAAGCCGTACGCCTACCTCGGCAACGAGCCGACGCTGAACACGCCGTGGGCCTACGCCTACGCCGGTGCGCCGTACAAGACACAGGATGTCGTGCGGCGCGCGCTGACGTCGGTGTACAACGCGGGCCCCAACGGTTACGTCGGCAACGACGACCTCGGGCAGATGTCGTCGTGGGCGGTGTGGGCGGCCATGGGCCTGTACCCGCAGGTGCCCGGCCGCGCCGAGCTGGTGCTCGCGAGCCCGCAGTTCCCCGCGATCACGATCACACGGGGTAGCGGGGCGCGGATCGACATCACCGCGCAGAACGCGTCGGACAGCGTGAAGTACGTGCAGTCGCTGAGCGTCAACGGCGCCGCGTCGAACCGTGCGTGGCTGCCGGAGTCGTTCGTCAACGGCGGCGGCACGCTGGCCTTCACCCTCGGCGCGTCACCGAACACGACGTGGGGCAGCGCCGCGGCGGACGCGCCACCGTCGTTCGACGTCGGCCCGGTGCCGTCGCGCACCGGACCGGTCCGGGGGCTGGCGAGCAAGTGCGTCGACGTGGACCAGGCCAACCCGGCCAACGGCACCAAGGTGCAGCTCTGGGACTGCAACACCTCGGCGGCGCAACAGTGGACACTCGCGTCCGACGGCAGCGTCCGCGCGTTGGGCAAGTGCCTCGACGTGGCGGGCAGCGGGCGCGCGAACGGCACGAAGCTGCAGGTGTGGGACTGCAACGGCACGGGCGCACAGCAGTGGTGGCCGAGGCCGAACGGCGCACTGGTGAACCCGCCATCGGGACGGTGCATGGACGTGCCGAACAGCACCACGACCAACGGGACTCAGCTGCAGCTGTACGACTGCAACGCCTCCGGCGCCCAGACGTGGACGGTGCCCTGACAGTCGCTGTCACATCTCCTCTTCGCGGCGTGTCAGACAAGCGAGGCACCAATCGCCGCTGATGAGGAGCGCTTTCCATGTCCACCGCACACGTCATCGTGACCATCTTCGCCGCCGTGTTCGTCGGCTTCTCGGCCGTGTCCATCTTCCTGCGGGCCAGGTGGGTGGTGGAGCCGCTGACCGACTACGGCGTCCCCCGTTCCTGGTGGCCTTGGCTCGGCACCGCCAAGGCCGCCGGGGCGGTCGGTCTGCTGGCCGGCCTGTGGATGCCGGTGCTGGGGACCCTGGCCGGCATCGGGCTGGTGCTGTACTTCGCCGGGGCCGTGGTCACCGTGGTCCGCGCGCGGACGTACTCGCACCTCCCGTTCCCCCTGATGTACATGGCGCCGGTCGTCGTCGCGATGGTGCTGGGTTTCGGCGGCTGAGCCCGCTACGGTCGGACTCGTCGAACGCTCCTCGGGGAGGGCCAGATGCACGAGACCGAGCTGACTCGTCGCGACGTGTTCCGGGGTGCCGGCGTGCTCGCCGGGGCCATGGTGCTGGCCGGTGGCGCCGCGGCCAGCACGGCAGCCGCCACACCGGACGGCACGGTCAAGATCGCGGAGGGCACCAACATCTCGGCGCACGTCTCGCCGGACGGCCGCCACGTCGCGTTCGACCTCGTGACCGCCATCTGGACGGTGCCGGTCGCCGGCGGCCCGGCGCGGCGGCTCACCGGCGATGACACCGACGCGACCCAACCGTCGTGGTCGCCGGACGGGAAGACGCTGATCTTCCAGGCCTACCGCGACGGCAACTACCACCTGTGGACGGTCCGGCCGGACGGCTCCGGGCGCACCCAGCTCACCAGCGGACCGTTCGACCACCGCGAGCCCCGGTTCGCGCCGGACGGGAAGCACGTCGCGTTCTCCTCCGACCGGGGGAACACCGGCAGCTACGGCGTCTTCACCCTCGAGCTCGCGACCGGGACGATCATCGCCCGCACCGACACGGCCACCGAGGAGGCCATGCCGGCCTGGTCGCCGGACTCGGGCCGGCTCGCCTACACGGTCGACAGCACGGCGATCGACGTGCTCGACCTGGCCACCGGCACCACGTCCCGTGTGGTCACCGCACCGACCGGCGCGTCGCTGTACGGCCCGTCGTTCGCCCCGGACGGCACCACGCTGGCCTACGTCCGCGTCGCTGGCGCGACCGCGGAGCTGCTCGTCGGCGACCGGGTGGTCAGCGCGCAGGGCGAGGACGTGTTCGGGTTCGCGCCGACCTGGCTGTCGGCCGACGAGCTGGTCCACACGGCGGACGGGCTCATCAAGCGCCGCCGGCTCGACGGGTCCGCCGCGGCGGCCATCCCGTTCGCCGCGGCCGTGCCGGTCGTGCCCCGTCCGAAGTACCGGCAGACGGTGCGCGACCTCGACGACACGCGTGAGCGCCAGGCGCTCGGCATCGCCTCCCCGGTCGCGTCGCCGGACGGCACGCGGGTCGCGTTCCGCGCGCTCGGCGCGTTGTGGCTGCTGACGGTCGGCAACCCGAGGCCGACGCGGCTCGTCGCGGACGGGTACTTCAACTCCGACCCCGACTTCACACCGGACGGCCGGTCGCTGGTGTACGCGTCGGACCGGGCCGGCAACGCCGACCTGTGGGTGCGCGACCTCACGACCGGCGCCGAGCGGCGGCTGTCCGGGCTGCCGGGCGCGCAGGTCGCGCCGCGGGTCTCGCCCGACGGCGGCCGGATCGCCTACACCGACCAGGACGGTGTGGTGTGGGTGCTCGACGTCGCGAGCGGCGCCACGACCCAGGTGACGCCGACGCTGTTCATGCCCGGCCGGCCGACGTGGTCGCCGGACGGCCGCACGCTCGCGCTCGCCGCGGTGAAGCCGTACTCGAAGCGGTTCCGCGAGGGCACGAGCCAGGTCCTGACCGTCGACCTCGACACGTTGTCCCTCACCTACACCGAGCCGATGCCGCACGCCTCGATCGCGACCCGCGGCGACGACGGTCCACTGTGGTCACCCGACGGGCGGCACCTGGCGTTCGTCGTCGAGTCGTGCGCGTGGGTCGTGCCGGTCGACACCGGCGGCGCGTTCACCGGGCCGGCGCGGCAGGTGACCCACGAGGTCACCGACTCGCTGGCATGGCTCGGCTCGGACCGGCTTCTGTACCTGCACAACGGAAAGCTTCGGTCGGCGAGCCTGCGCGGCGGGTCGCGGAAGGATGTTCCGCTGTCACTGCGCTGGCGGCCGGCGCGGGTGCGTCAGCACGACGTGATCCGGGCCGGCGCGCTGTGGGACGGGTCGTCGCAACGGCTGCGGGAGTCGGTCGACATCGTGCTCGACGACGGCAAGATCGCGGCGGTGCTGCCGCAGGGCGACCGCGAGTGCACAGTGGACGCTCGCGGGCTGACCGTGATGCCGGGCCTCATCGACGCGCACAACCACTGGCACCTGCGCGGCCGGCACTGGGGCGACCGGCAGGGCCGGCTGTGGCTCACCTACGGCATCACCACCACCCGGTCGCCGGGCGACCCCGCGTACCAGATGGTGGAGACCCGCGAGGCGCTCGCGTCCGGCGACCGGGTCGGGCCGAGGCTGTTCGCCACCGGCGAGGCGATCGACGGCTCGCGGGTGTACTACAACTTCATGCGCCCCACCAGGTCGGTGGCGCAGCTGGCGCTGGAGCTGGAACGCGCGCGGGCACTCGGGTACGACCTGATCAAGACCTACGTCCGGATGCCGGTGTCCTACCAGCGGCGCACGGTGGCCGCCGCGCACCGGGCGGGGATGCCGCTGTCGTCGCACTACCTGTACCCGGCCGAGCACATCGGCATGGACGGCATGGAGCACACCGGCGCGACGAACCGGCTCGGCTACTCGCACACGGTCTCCCGGCTGGGCCGCGCGTACGCCGACGTGGTGTCGCTGTTCGTCCGCTCCGGCATGTCGGTCACGCCGACGCTGTTCAACTCGGCGGCCATCTACGCCGACGACCGCTCGCTGGTCGAGGATCCTCGCACGAGGACGTTGTTCCCGAGCTGGGAGTACGCCCAGTACGTCGCGAAGGCCGACGCGGCGCAGACCCCGGCCGGCGCGGCCATGATGGCGCTCCTGGCCGCGAACGTGGACATGGTGCTGCGCATCCACCGCGGCGGCGGGTTCGTGATCGCGGGCACCGACGCGCCGCTGGACAACCCGGCGGTGTCGCTGCACACGAACCTGCGCGCCAAGGTGCGCTTCGGTTTCACGCCGTACGAGGCGCTGACGACCGCCACCCGCAACCCCGCGCGCTGGCTCGGTCTCGCCGGCCGCCTCGGCGAGGTGCGGCGCGGCGCGCACGCGGACCTGTCGTTCGTGACGGGCGACCCGCTGGCCGACATCCGCGCGGCGGCCGCGGTCACGATGGTCATGGTGGGCGGCAAGCTCCACACCGTCGACGACCTGGTCGCCCCGTTCGCGGCGCCGGCGTCCACCGCGCCGGCACTCGCCACCCGAGCCGCCCCGACCGAACACCGCCACGACGACGGGTTCTGGTGGCACGAGCCGGAATGGGCGCACCACTACTGCTGCTGAGAGGCGCATTCTTGTACGACGTCACCCGTTCCGCATCGACGTTCCCCAGGAGGAGCTGGCCCTGCTGCGGGACCGGCTGCGCCGCACCCGCTGGCCGGACGCGGAGACGGTGACCGACTGGTCGCAGGGTGTCCCGCTCGACTACCTGCGCGACCTGTGCGCGTACGCGCTGCCGCTCGTGCTGACCCACGGCTGGCCGGGCTCGATCGTCGAGTTCGAGAAAGTCATCGAACCGCTGACGAACCCCGCCGACGCGTTCCATGTCGTGTGCCCGTCGCTGCCCGGCTACGGGTTCAGCGACGGGCCGACCGAGCCGGGTTGGACCGTGCAGCGGATCGTGGCCGCGTGGGCGGAGCTGATGGCGCGGCTGGGTTACGACCGCTACGGCGCGGTGGCGACTGGGGCACGAGCGTCACCACGAGCCTGGGGCAGCAGGACGCCGAGCACCTTGCCGGCATCCATCTCACGCCACCGATCGCCGCGCCGGACCCGGCGACGTTCGACGATCTCACCGAGGCGGAGGAGGCGGCGCTCGCGGACCTGCGGCATGCCGAGGAGGACGGGTCGGGCTACACGGGTCAGATGTCGACCAGGCCGCAGACCGTCGGTTACGCGCTGACCGACTCACCGGCCGGGCTGTGCGCGTGGATCGTGGAGAAGTTCCGCTCGTGGACCGACTGCGCGGGGCGGCCCGAGAACGTGCTGACCCGCCGCGAGATGCTCGACGACATCACCCTGTACTGGCTGACCCGCACCGCGGACGTCGTCGGCGCGGCTGTACTGGGAGAGCTTCAAGCAGTTCGGCGAGTGGTTCAGCCGCGCGACCGTCGACACCGTGCCGGTACCCACCGGCTGCGCGATCTACCCGAAGGAGATGCCACGCCCGTCGCGCCGGTGGGCCGCCAGGCGCTACCCCGACATCCGACACTGGCGCGAGATGCCGCGCGGCGGCCACTTCGCCGCCTTCGAGCAGCCGGACCTCTTCGTGGACGACGTCCGCGCGTTCTTCCGACTGGTCCGGCCTCAACCCGACCGGAAGCGGTCCAGGATCCGACGGTCCCGCTTGGTGGGACGACCAGCACCACGCTCCCGCCGGGCAACCGGCGCCTCCACGGGCGGCGGCGGAGTCCGATCGATGAAGCACGTCGCGGCATCGGTGGCGCCGACGCGTTTCTGGATCACCCGCACCACCTCGACGATGCGGGTGAGGCCACCGGCCCGCACCCGCACCTCGTCGCCGGGTGACACGGTCGTCGCGGCCTTGGCGGGGCGGTCGTTGACCCGGACGTGGCCCCCTCGGCACGCGGCGGCCGCGTCCGGGCGGGTCTTGGTCAGCCGGACCGCCCACAGCCAGCGGTCCACTCGCGTCGACTCCATCAGAGGGCCGGCAGCGCGGGGTTCGTCGTCGCGCCGGTGCTCGCGCTGCCGACCTGCGCCTCGTACTTCGCGAGGACACCGGTGCGGTACGGGTTCGGCGCCGGGCGCCACGCCGCCGCGCGCGTGGCGATCTCCGCCGGCGGCAGGTCGACGTCGATCCGGCGCGCGGTCACGTCGATGGTGATCGTGTCGCCGTCGGCGATCGCGGCGATCGGGCCGCCTCGTGCGGCTTCCGGGGCGACGTGGCCGGCCATGAAGCCGCGGGTCGCGCCGCTGAACCGGCCGTCGGTGATCAACGCGACCTCGCCGCCGAGGCCGGCGCCCTGCAGCGCGCCGGTGACCGCGAGCATCTCGCGCATCCCCGGCCCGCCGGCCGGGCCCTCGCCGCGGATCACGACGACGTCACCGGCCCGGATCTGACCCGCCAGCACGGCCGTCATCGCCGTCTCCTCCCCCTCGAACACCCGCGCCGGGCCCTGGTGCCACAGCCGCTCGTGCCCGGACAGCTTCACCACCGAGCCGTCCGGCGCGACGTTCCCACGCAGGATCGCGAGCCCGCCGGTCGGCTTCAGCGGCCGGTCCAGCGGCAGGACCACCTCCTGCCCGGCCGTCTCCGGCGCGTCCTTCGCGGCCTCGCCGAGCGTGGCGCCGGTGACGGTCATCGTGTCCGGGTCGAGCAGCCCGCCTTCGAGCAGCCGCCGGACCAGCAGCGGCACTCCGCCGGCCGCGTACAGGTCGGTCGCGACGAACCGGCCGCCCGGCTTGAGGTCGCAGATCATCGGGGTCTTCGCGCTGATCTCGTCGATGTCGTCGATCGTCACGTCGACGCCCATCTCCGCGGCGATCGCGAGCAGGTGCAGCACCGCGTTCGTGGATCCGCCGGACGCGGCGACCGCGACCATCGCGTTGCGGATCGACGCGCGGGTGATCACGTCGCGCGGCAGGATGCCGGCGCTCAGCACGGCCATCGCGAGCCGGCCGGCCTCGGTCGCGACGTCGCCCTTGTCGGGATCCTGGGCGGGCACCATCGCCGAGCCGAGCGGGCTGATCCCCATCACCTCGAACACCATCGCCATCGTGTTCGCCGTGAACTGGCCGCCGCACGCACCGAACCCCGGCGACGCGGCCTCCTCCAGCTCGCGCAGCTCGTCGTCGGTCAGGCGGCCGGCCGAGTGCGCGCCGATCCCCTCGAACACCTCCTGCACGGTGACGTCCCGGTCGCGCCAGCAGCCCGGGCGGATGGAGCCGCTGTAGAGCAGGACGCTCGGCACGTCGAGCCGCGCCATCGCCATCACGACGGCCGGGATCGTCTTGTCGCAGCCCGCGATGCCGACGAGCGCGTCGAAGCAGTGGCCGCGCGCGACGAGCTCGATCGAGTCGGCGATGACCTCTCGCGACACCAGCGACGTGCGCATCCCCGGCGTGCCCATGGTGATCCCGTCGGAGATGGCGATCGTGTTGACCTCCATCGGCGTGCCGCCCGCGGCCCGCACGCCGTCCTTCGCCGACGAGGCGAGCGTCCGGTGGGCGAAGTTGCACGGCATCGTCTCGGTCCAGCAGTGCGCGACGCCGACGAACGGCTTCGCCAGCGCCTCCGCGTCGTAGCCCATGCCCTTGAGCTGCGCCCGCGCGCCGGCTCGGGCCGGACCCTCCACAAGGGACCGAGACCGGTGCTTGAGGTCCATGGCGACTCCTTCACGACGACGTGTCGTCCACGGTAGCGGCGTCGGTCGGGGTTCGCGCCGCTCACGCGCCGACGGCCGGCCGCGCGGCGCGCCGACGTTAGGTCGCGCGCCGCCCGGCCTCCTCGTCCTCGAGCCTCAACCCGACCGCACCCGTGACGATGCCGATCTTCCCGCTCAGTGATCGGCCGAACACCGCCAGGTCAGCGCGTCGGCGTGGGAGCCTCGTCGCGTTCTCGCTGTTGCGGGATCGCCGGTCTGGACGCCTCGTCCAACGTCTCCGCCTCGGCGGGCACCGGCGCCAACAATGGCCCGGCGTCCGTCAGCACCGCACGTGCGCTCGTGAGCTGAGTGGCGAGACTCCGGCGCAGGTCACGGAGCCGGTCGACATCGCGTTGTGCCACGTCGATGCGGCGCGCGGCCTCCTCGGTGGCGACGCGGACGACCCGTTCGGCCTCCGCCTCGGCGGCCACCTTCCGCTCGGCGACCTCTCGCATGGCGTCCGTCCGGCGTGCGGACATCGCCACCTCGTAGTCGGACTCGATCTGAGCGCGTCGGCGTGCGGCCTGGTCGTCGAGGGACTGCCGGTTGCGGTCGGCCTCCGTGGTCATCACCGTCGCGTCGACCCTGGCCTGCCGCAGCAGCGCCCCGTGTTCGACCTCCATCGCCCTGCGGGTGCGGTCCACCTCGGCGATCGACTCCTCGTAGCGGGCGCGCAGGCGCCCGGCCGCCTCCTCGGCGGTGGTCCAGCAGTGTTCGGCCGCCGCCTCGGCGCGGGCGGCGACCTCGGCCGCTTCTTCCTTCGCGATCTCGACCATGCGTCGCAACCGGTCCTGCAACGCGGCCGGGTCGATCGGGCTGGCGCACACCCGGTCGAATCGCTCGTGGAGTCTGGCGTTCTCCGCGCGCAGCTGTTCGACCTCCGTGGCGAGTGCCTGGGCGAGGTCGGCATGCGCGTCCCGGTCGGCGGCGAGCAAGCGCAGCTCCTCCTCGACCGCGCGCACGTACTCCCGGACCGGTCCGCGCCGGTATCCGCGCAGCACCACGTCGAACCCGGTGCGAAGCGGTACCAGCTCCCTGCCGTCGCCCACCCGGCATCACTCCCTTCAGTGTCCATAATGGACAGTTCGGTTGCCGTGCGACCTACTCCCACCTATACCAGCAAGAACCGCAGGTAGTGAAGGCCCTTGGGGTCACGGACCGGTCAACGTCGATCACCCCGCGACGAACGGCGCCCGGCCCGCCGCGTTGTCGCGACGGGCCGGGCGATTCCGTTCCGGGTGTTACCGGGCGTCAGGCCGGCAGGTGCCAAACCTGGTTGCTGCCACCGAAACAGTCCCAGATCTGCAGCCGCGTGCCGTCCGCGGAGCTGGGGCCGGTGGCGTCGAGACAACGGCCGGACGTGGGGTTGCGCAGGGTGCCGTTCGACTGCGCCTGCCACACCTGCGCGCCGCTCCCGTTGCAGTCCCACAGCTGGACGGGCGTGCCGTTGGCCGTGCCGGCGCTGGTGATGTCCATGCACTTGCCGAGCGCGCGCAGAGTGCTGCCGGACACCGTCCAGCTCTGCGCGTTGCTGCCGTTGCACGTCCACAGCTGGATCGCGGTTCCGTTGGCACTGCTGGCACTCGCCACGTCGACGCACTTGCCGCCGTAGCCGGTGATCGCGTTGCCGCCGCCCGGCGGGTTGCCGCCGCTCGCGACCTCGTAGATCGCGCTGACCAGCGACGTCGAGCCGGTGGTGTCCTGCGACAGCTCCCAGTTCATGATGCCGCCCGCGTTGGACATCGCCCACTGGGTCTTGCGCTTGATCGTGGGAATGCCGTTGTAGCACTGCTGGCCGCCGCTGTTGATGCAGTCGACGTTGGCGTTGGCGGGGTTCATCGCGACGATCTGCGCGTAGGTCAGGTAGCCGGGGCGGCTGTAGAACGGCACGCCGAGCACGGCCTTGCTGGCCGGCAGGCCGCGGCCCTTCCAGAAGTTGACCGAGTTGATCGACCAGTCGTAGTTGGCGTGCGGGCTGCCGCCGTCGTAGGCCATGATGTTGAGCCAGTCGACCATGCCGAACACCGCGGGCTGCACGCCGTTCGCGGTGCCGCCCTCGGACACGACGGCCGCGGTCAGGAGCTTGCCCTGCCCGTGCAGCGCGCTGCTCAGCTGCTGCATCAGCGCGGTGAAGTTGTTGCCCGACGTACCCGGGTCGGGGTACTCCCAGTCGATGTCGACGCCGTCGAGGCCGTAGGAGCTGATGGTGCTCATCACGGCGTTGACGAACGTGGTCCGCGCGCCGGAGTTGCCGGCGAGCGCCTCGAACGCGGAGTCGTTGCCGTCGTTCCAGCCGCCGATCGCGAGCGAGACCTTGACGCCGTTCTGGTGCCCCAGCGACACGAGCGACCGCAGCTTGTTCGGGTCCGGGATCGCCTGCAGCGAGCCGTTGGAGTTGGGCAGCGCGAACGCGTAGTTGATGTGGGTGAGCTTGCTGTACTGGATGCTGTTGACGCTGCCCGACCACGACGGCATGTAGCCGACGCTGCGGAAGCCGTTGGGCAGGGCGGCCGGGGCCGCCGCGGCCGCCGGCGCGGCGCTGCTCTGCGTGGTGGCGAGCGTGAGCCCGGTCGCGACGGTGGCGACGGCGAGCCCGACCGCGCCCCATCTTCTCCTGGTCGAAGCTGACGAGTGCATGGTGGATCCCTTCGGATGAGGCGCGCGCGAGCAGGGGACGGTGGCGCGCATCACGCCAAGTGAACATCGGACCTATCGGCGTAGTCAAGAGTCGCCTTGTGGGCTCAGCGCGTCCCGTCCTGCGCTGATCCGGAACCGGTTTCACGGTGGATCAGCAGTGGTAGAGTCGTGCGGAGAATTCTTTGGTCTAGACCTGTTCAACCTCGCTGCAGCGGAGTAATATTGACGTAAATCGGGGATAGACATCCGATGTTTGCTGCCCAGGTGGGCATCGCTCTGCTCCAGCGGCTCGGCGGGGTCGAGCGGCCCGCGGTGCTGGACCGGCGGCGATCCGCATGGCGACGGGCGAGCCGGACGCCGACGGCCTCGACGAGACGGAACGGCGTCTGGTCCTGCTGGCCGCGTGCGTCGCGACCGGTGGCGTGGCGCCCGAGCTGCGCGACCACCTGCGGGCGCTGCACGCGGCCGACGCCGGCCGCGAGCTACCGCCCGCGCGGCCCTAGCCGACGGTGAGCAGCGCCTGGATCGGCAGGTGGTCCGAGGGGAACTCGCCGTCCCACGAGTACGTGTCCATGCCGGCGGCCGACACGCTGACCTCGCCTTTCGTCAGCAGCCAGTCGATTCGCGGGCCGTCGGGCTCGAGTGGGCGGTAGCCGTGCCAGGTGGCGTACTGCGGGGTGCGGGTGGCGGCGGCGAGCCAGCTGTCGGACATGCCGGCGCCCACCAGGACGTCGTAGGCCGCCGAGCCGGCGTCCGCGTTGAAGTCGCCGGTCAGGAGGACGGGCACGTCGAAGGCGGCGATCCGGTCGCGGATCAGCGCCGCCCCGCGCACGCGGGAGTTCTCCGAGTGGTTGTCGAAGTGGGTGTTGACCATGACGAACACGCGGTCGGTGCGGCGGTCGGCGAACCGGACCCACGTGGCCATCCGCACGGTCTCGTTGCCCCACGACCGCGAGGCCGCGATGCCCGGTGTGTCGGACAGCCAGAAGTTCCCGGAGTCCAGCGCGGTCAGCCGCCGCGTGTCGTAGAAGATCGCCACGTACTCGTCGCGCGTGCCGCCGCCCCGGCCCTCGCCGATCCGGTCGTAGTGCGGCGACAGGTCGTGCGCGAGGTCGGCGAGCTGGTCGTGCAGCCCCTCCTGCGTGCCGATCACCGTCGGTTCCTCGCGACGCAGCAGCTCGGCCATCACCGGCCGGCGCCGCGGCCACGAGTGCGGCCCCCGCTCCGCGGCGAACCGCAGGTTGAACGACATGACGTGGAGCGTGTCGCCCTCGGGGGGACCGAACAGCGGGCGACCACCTCCCCGCTCAGCCGAAACAGGCATGCTCATGGGAAAACTGAACCCCACCACCAGCGCGCAGATCAAGCCTGCCAGACGCGACACGGTCTCTCCCGCCGTGCACCGAAAGCCGACCAACCGGGTTCGGCGCCGCCGCGCCACTGGATTGCCACCTCCATGATGCAGTACAGATCTATCTATACCCACAACTGAACACCGGAGGCGTGAGATGTCCCGACGTTCGTCTCGCCGGTCCTTTCTGAAGTACACGGCCGCCACAGGTGCCCTGCTCGCGACACAGAGCCACGGCGCGTCGGCCGAAACCGATCCCTGGGCCCGGGTGCCGGTCGTGCACCCGCCCCGGTTCCCGCACCGGCACTTTCCCGTCACCCGGTTCGGCGCGGTCGGCGACGGTGTCACCGACTGCACGGCCGCCTTCGCCGACGCGGTCCGCGCCTGCGCGCGTGCCGGCGGCGGGCACGTGGTCGTGCCGCCCGGCCGCTTCCTGACCGGCCCGATCCGCCTGCGCAGCCACGTCGACCTGCACGTCACCGAGGACGCGACGATCGCGTTCAGCCAGGACCCCGACGACTACCTGCCGGCCGTGTTCACTCGCTGGGAGGGCACCGAGCTCTACAACTACTCTCCGTTCATCTACGCGTTCGGCCAGCGGGACATCGCCGTCACGGGCGCCGGCACGCTCGACGGCCAGGCCGACAACGCGCACTGGTGGCCGTGGAAGGGGAACCCGGAGTTCGGCTGGCGGCCCGGTGACCCGCACCAGGCCGACGCGCGTGCCACGCTGCAGGCCATGGCCGAGGACGGCGTGCCGGTCGAGCAGCGGAGGTTCGGCGCCGGCGGGTACCTGCGGCCGAACTTCGTCCAGCCCTACCGCTGTAGCGGCGTGCTCGTCGACGGCGTCACGATCGTCAACTCCCCCATGTGGGAGATCCACCCGGTCCTGTCGCGGAACGTGCTGGTGCGCGACGTGACCGTGGCGACGCACGGCCCGAACAACGACGGCTGCAACCCGGAGTCCAGCCGGGACGTGGTGATCCGGAACTGCACCTTCGACACGGGTGACGACTGCATCGCGATCAAGTCGGGCCGCAACGCCGACGGCCGCCGCGTCAACGTGCCGAGCGAGCGGATACTGGTGGAGGACTGCGACTTCCGCGCCGGACACGGCGGTGTCACCGTCGGCAGCGAGATGTCCGGCGGGGTGCGGGACGTGTTCGCGCGCAACCTTCGTATGAGCAGCCCCGACCTGGACACCGCGCTGCGGTTCAAGACGAACTCCGTGCGCGGCGGCTTCATCCACGACTTCCACGCGCGCGACATCACCGTCGGCACCGTCGCCCAGTCCGCGATCGTGATCGACTTCTACTACGAGGAGGGCCCCGGCCACGGCTTCAACCCCGACGTGCGCGGCATCACCGTCGAGAACCTCACGGTGGACACCGCGGGGCGCGCGCTCTCGCTGCGCGGCTACCCGGACGCGCCGATCCACGACGTTCGGCTGTCCACCGTGGACTTCAAGACCACCGCGCGGCCCAGCGTCATCGAGAACGTCGACGGCCTGACGCTGAGTGACGTCTACGAGAACGGCGCACCCATGACGAACTAGCGCGCTTGGTCGACGCTGCCGGTGAACGTCCATCGTCCACTGTGTACCTCTCGCACATCGAACTCCGTGCCGCGAGGGACGTGCACCTCCGCGGTGGCGCCGAACGGCACCTCCACCGTCAGCGTCATCGTGGCCCCGGACCGCGACCAGTCGACCGCGACCCGACCACGCACGGTCTCGATCGACGTGCGTGCCCACGTGACCCCGACCGTCGCGTCAGGACGGACGACGAACCGGCGGTAGCCCGCGTCGCCGGGGCGCAGGCCCGCCACGTTCTCGTACACCCACCGCACGACCGTGCCCTGGAAGTAGTGGTCGCGGGACCGCGAGTCGACCGGCCACATCTCCCACATGGTGTCCGCGCCGTTGTCGAACCAGTAGCCCCAGCTCGGGTACGTCCGCTGGGTCGCGATCGCGTGCGCGACGTCGGCGTGACCGTGCGCGGTCAGCACGGGCAGCAGCACGCTGGTGCCGAGCGCGCCGGTGTTCAGGTGGTTGCCGCGGGCGCGGACGTCGGCGACCAGGCTGTCGACCACCGACGCCACCGACTCCGCCGGCACCAGCCCGAACGCGAGCGGGATCGCGTTGGACGTCTGCCGGTAGTCGGGGTCCTTGTCCGTACGGTAAGCGCCGTCCCGCAGGAAGTTCGCGTTCAGCGCGTCCCGTAGCCCGGCGGCGGCCTGCCGGTACCGGGCGGCGACGTCGTTGTGCCCCAACAGGTCGCCCAACTCCGCGGTGGCGGTCAGCGCGCGATGCAGGTACGCGGTCGCGGTCAGCCGGGTGTCCTCCGGCGGGTTGCCGCCGTACCCGGGCGGCAGGTAGTCGCCCAGCGCGGTGATCGCGAGTCCGTTCTGTAGCCGCGCGATCTCCCAGTCCAGGTACCGAACCAGCGTCGACCAGTGCGTCGCGGCCAGCCGGTCGTCGCCGTAGACTCGGTACATCTCCCGCAGCAGGAACGGGTATACGGTCGTCCACTCCGGCGACGGTCCGAGGTCCCCGTACCCCCACCCGCCGCTCGGCACGATCACCGGCAGCTGCCCCGCGTCGAGCTGGCTGTCGGCGATGTCGCCGAGCCACTTGGTCAGGAACCGTTGCACGCCAAGTGCGTACGCCATCACGGGCGCGCCGAGCTGCGCGTCGCCGGTCCAGCCGTTCTTCTCGTACATCGGCGTGTCGGTGGGGATGCCGTGCAGGTTGTTGCGGATCGTGCGGCGCATCGCGCGTTCGAGCTGCTCGTAGAACGGCTCCGAGCACCCGAACTCACCGGTCTCGGGCACCGCGCTCTGCACGACGCGGCCGAGCAGGTCCGCCGGTCGCGGCGCCGACGGCAGGCCGGTGACCTGAACGTACCGGAAACCCTTGTAGGAGAAGCGCGGCTCCCACGTCTCCGTGCCGGTGCCGGCGCACACGTACTCGTCGAGCTGGTGGCGGCCGGGCACGTGTCCGTTGCCGCCCTGCACGGTGCCGTCCGCGTTGAGCTTCTCGCCGTGCTGCAACCGGATCACGGTGCCGGCGGGCGCCGTGACGGTCAGTTTCGTCCAGCCGGCCATGGTGCGGCCCATGTCGGCCACGTACGTGCCGTCGGCCAGCGGGGTGATCGCGACCGGCGTGACCGTCTCGACGACCTCGATCGGCTCGTGCTGCTGCGCCCGCAGTGTCCCGTGTGGAGCGTCCAGCTCGACGGGATCCCGCCAGACAAGGGTGGTGCGTGCGTCGTAGCTCTCACCGGCGTACAGCGAGTCCGATGTGGTCGGTCCGTCGGAGACCTGCCACCCGGTGTCCGAGCCGATCGTGGTGGTCGAGCCGTCCTGGTGCCGGATCACGAGCTGGGCGAGCAGCCGTGGCTCGCCGTGCCAGCTCGCCTGGTGCCAGTTCCACACGTTCGGCGTGGTCATGCCGTAGAACCCGCGTCCGAGCGTCACGGCGATCTCGTTGGCGCCACTGGAAAGCAGACTGGTCACGTCGTGGGTCGCGTACAGCACGGTCTCGTCGTAGTCGGTGAACCCGGGGTCGAGCACCTGCTTGCCGACCGGGGCGCCGTTCAGCTCCGCGTCGTAGTACGCGAGCCCGGCGATGTACAGCCGCGCCGACGCCACCGCACTGTCCACAGTGAACTCGCGGCGCAGCACCGGGGCCGGTCGCGCCACCGCGATGCCGACCCCACTTCCCCAGGGGCCACCGCCGTACGGTGCGAGCACCGCCACCGGCGCCCACCCGCTGTCGTCGAAGTCCGGTTGCTGCCAACCGTTCTGCTCGGTGTCGGCGACCCGCCACGTGCCGTCGGTGACGACCTCGTGCCGCGTTCCGTCTGCCAGGTCCACCACCAGGCGCACGAGCAGCCCGCCGGGGTTGATCGAGACGTCGCCCCGGTTGGTCGCGAGCGCCGCGAGCACCACCTCGCCGGCCGCCACCTGCGCGGTGACGTCGGCGAACCGGCCGGTCCGCCAACCGTCGACCTGCTCCGGCGCGTGCAGCACCTGCCGGCCGCCGAGGTAGAGCGTGAAGTCGTCGTCCGCCGTGGCGACGAGCAGCGCTCGCGTGACCTCGCCGGGAACCGTTGCGGTGCCACGGAACCAGCGTGGTCCCGGTGGCGCGTCGGAGGGGGTCGCGCCCGGCGACCAGACCCACGACGCGCCGTCGAAACCGGGTGGCGACTCGACCGGCTCCGCGCCGATCCACCGCGCCTGCCATGGTGTGTCGAGGAAACCCGTCTCCCACCAGGTCTCCGCGCTCCACGGCGACACGCGGCCACGCTCGTCCCAGACCCGTACGCGCCAGCGATACCGGGTGTGCGGCGCGAGCGGCGGGCCGCCGTAGGGCACGCCGACCGTGCTCGCGGAGGCGACCTTGCCGGAGTCCCACACGCTGTCGACCCGCACCTGGTACGCGGTCTGCCGCGTACCGCCGCCCGTGACGGTCCACGAGAGCCGCGGCGCCGTGACGTCGGTGCCCAGCAGGGTGGGCGCGTACTCCACGGTGGTCCGCGCGACCGTGGGCGGCGTGCCCGGGCCCTGGCCGGGCGCAGCGGTGGCCGGCAGCGCGACCGATACCGGCAACGCGAGCGCACCCGCCGCCGCCGACCCACGCAGGAACTTCCGGCGGTTCATGCCCTCGCGCATCGCATTCCCCTCGTCGGGCTCACGACTGAAACGTTTCAAGCCATCCTAGACGGCCGAGTCGCGCTCGTGTTCGCCCATTCGGGGGAGAATCTGGGTCAGCGTTTGGGCATCAGCACCCACAGAGCCAGGTACAGGACGAACTGCGGGCCCGGGAGCAGGCACGACAGCACGAACACGAGCCGCACCTTGCTGGTCTTCCAGCCGTAGCGCTGGGCGAGCCCGGCACACACGCCGGCGATCATCTTCTCGTTCTGAGGCCTCGTAATCGTGGTCATGTCTCCACCATCCACCCTCCCGGCGCTCTCCGCATGGTTGACAACCCTGAGATCTCCCCTGACTTCGTTGTGGCCGAACGGAAGCACGTGACGCTGCGTGCGCGCGTGTCACCCTTCTGCCGGGCTGTGCTCGGTCTCGCGGAGGCCTCACACTTGTGGTGGTCCGCGCGCGATGGAGGAATGCCACCGGTGGCTCTGCGATCCCGCCCCTCCCGGCATGACACGACGGCATTGCACTTTCTTGCCGTGGCGGCCGATCTGATCGACACGTACCTCCAGGCGGAGCCGATCGGCGAGGACCAGTCGCACCGGCTCGGCCACATCCACTTCCCCGCGGCGCTGGAATGGCTGCGTACCGAGGACATCATCCGGATGGGGCCGGCGTGGGCCGGGGAGGCGGGCAGCCGCAAGGCGTTCTTCAGCCGTTGGCCGACGCGTGCGGAGTTCCTGCCGGAGGCGGTGGTGTACACGCTACTGCGGCACCGCGAGCCGGACGACGCGTACTTCCGCAAGCCGGCCGGGTCCGCCTCCCAGCTCGTGAGCGGGGTCGCCGACGAGTTGTTGGCGAGCCTCGTGCGGCACCCGCGCAGCTACCTCATCCTGCACATCGGTCCGCTGCTGCCCCGCCATCCGCAGCTGGCGAACGCGTTGCTGCCCAGCTCACGGGCCGCGACCCGCGTGTGGGCCGGGCTGTACCGACGGCTCACGCACGGGCTCGACCTGGTGATGCGTCCGGAGTGGACGTTCCGGCGGATGTCGTTCGTGCTGCAGGCGATGCTCGACGGCTTCGTCCTGCGCCACCGCGTCCACCCCGGCGGCAACACCGCGCAGTCCTGGCAGAGCGCGAACATTCTCGCCGACGCGATCATCGCGCTGCTGCTCGGCGCGGTCGACTGGGACCTGACCGGACAGTCCGGCCGCACCGCGCTCGACACCCTGACCCGCCCGTGGCCGACCGACGCCTGACGTCCGCTCGGGAGTGCCTTTCACAGGCTGAAGGCGACCGACCGCAGGATCAGGGCGAGCACGAAGACGACGGTGAACGCCAGGTCGATGGAGATCCCGCCCGCGCGGACCGGCCGCAGCACCCGTCGCACCGGCGCGATGACGGGCTCGGTGCCGGCGTGCGACACCAACCGGGCCCGCCGCACCCATGGCGAACCGCTACCGCCTCCGACCAGGCCAGCCCAGTCGAACACCATCCTGGCCACCATCAGCAGGACGAACGCGGTCAACGCGAACCCGAGGACAGTTCCGATGACACTCATACCTCTCTCAACGCGCGAACCGGCCGATAAGTGTCCGGGCGCCACGACGACGGTGCTGTGCGTGTCACCCGCACGCTGACCGGTCGTGCCGGACCGGCCGGCTCGTGGGAAAATCGGGCGATTCTTTTCCGGCTTGGAGGGCACGCGGTGCGGTTCAACGAGGGCGCGGATCTCGACACGTCACAGGTCACCGACCAGCGTGGGATGGGCGGTCGGCTCGCGGTGGGCGGCGGCGGGCTCGGCGTCGTGGGGCTGATCATCTACTTCGTGATCTCGCAGCTCGGCGGGGGCGCCGGCACGGGTCTGCCATCGGGCTTCGGCGATGTCGGGCAGGACCAGCAGGTCGGGTCGGAGGCGATCGACGAGAAGTGCCGCACCGGCGCGGACGCCAACCGGGAGGCCGACTGCCGTGCGGTGGCGTTCATCAACTCGATCCAGAGCTACTGGACGCGCCAGCTCGACGGCTACCAGCTCGCCGAGACGAACTTCTTCTCCGGCGGCGTGCAGACCGGGTGCGGGAACGCCAGCTCCGCGACGGGCCCGTTCTACTGCCCGGCGGACTCCGAGGTGTACATCGACCTGACGTTCTTCCAGGAGCTGCAGCAACGGTTCGGGGCGACCGGCGGGCCGTTCGTCGAGGCGTACGTGTTGGCGCACGAGTACGGGCACCATGTGCAGCACCTGCTCGGCACGTCGGACCAGGTCGGCACGGAGACCGGGCCCCAGTCCGGCTCGGTGCGGCTCGAGCTGCAGGCCGACTGCTACGCCGGCGCGTGGGCCAACCACGCCACGACCACCCCCACGGCGAACGGCGAGCCGCTGATCACCGGCGTGACGCAGGAGGACATCAGTGCCGCGCTGGACGCCGCGTCCCGCATCGGCGACGACTTCATCCAGCGTGAGCTAGGCGGCGGTCAGGTCGACACCACGCAGTTCAGCCACGGCACGTCGGCGCAGCGGCAGAAGTGGTACTCGACCGGGTACCAGACCGGCGACCCGAACAGCTGCGACACATTCGGCACGAACAATCTCGGGTAGATGTAGAGACGGCGGTCCCGGCTCCGACTTGCTGCTGTCACCGAGACAGCGACTCGAAGGAGCGAGACAATGCGCAAGCTCATCTACTGGGTGCACACCTCGATCGACGGCCGCATCGCGGGGCCTGCCGGCGAGTTCGACTGGCCGGCGTTGACGCCGGAGCTGAGCGCGTACTCGGACCAGCTCAGCGACCGCGTCGACACGTTTCTCTACGGCCGCGTCGTGTGGGACCTGATGTCGAGCTACTGGCCGACCGCGGACCAGGTCGACGACCACCCGCACACCGTGCGGTTCGCGCCGATCTGGCGTGCCATGCCGAAGGTGGTGCTCTCCCGGAGCCTGCGGACCGCCGACTGGGGCGCGCGGGTGCTGTCGGACGTGTCGGCGGTGCGGGAGCTGAAGTCCGCGCCGGGCAAGGACGTGCTGCTCACCGGCGGTGCGGAGGTAGCGGCCGCGCTCGCGGCGCAGGACCTCATCGACGAGTACCAGGTGGTCGTGCATCCGGTGGTCCTGGGCGGCGGCAAACAACTGTTCCCGCTGTCGAACCGCGTCAACCTGAAGCTGAAAGAAACCCGCCCGTTCGACAACCGAGCAGTACTACTGAACTACACCCGCGAGTCCACCGTTCAGACACAGTGAGTCCCCGTTCCATGGCGAACGACCGGTCGCCACCAACCGCCAACTCACTGGTCCCGAACGCGGAACTCACCCTGCCTGAACGGGCAACTCGCGCATTCGCAGCACACCCGCGAGTTGACCGTTCGCGACTGGTGAGTTCCGCCTTCGTGGCGGACGACCGGTCGGTGTGGTTAGCCAGTGGGGGCATTGGCTCGGGTGGCTACGTTTTGGGCTTGGCGGTAGTGGGTGGCGGCTTCGGTTGGGCGGTTCAGGGCGGTGGCCAGCTCGGCGAGGTAGTGCGCCACCGGGCGTAGCGTCAGCAGCCCGCTGCCGGCGCCGGCCAGCTCGTTCGACGCCGGTAGCAGCTCCTCGTACAGGCGCGCCATCGTCGCGTGGTCGTCGCGTTCCAGTGCGACCATCGCATGCAGACAGGTCCTCGCCTCGTACAGCAGGTCGCGCGGCGAGGGAGGAACCGTCGCGCCCGGCCGACACCAGTCCTCGTACGCGCCGAACCGGTCCAACTCGGGGCGCTGGCCCCTCTGCAAGCCGTGGCACAGCAGCGCGAACGGCAGGATTCCGTTGTCCAGCCCCGACATCCCCGTGCCGGGCAGACACGCGGCCGCCTTCCGGTACCTGGCAGTCGCGGACGGCTCGTCTCGGATCGTGGCCCGAAGTGCTTGGTACCACTGGGTGAACACGCTCACGAGCGGCAACTGGTAGTCGTCGCCGAGTCGGTCCGCGGCCGCCGCGTGCCGGTCCGCCGCGTCCAGGTCCGCGAGCGCGGAGTACGCCTGCACGAGAATGAGATGCCCGAGCACCTCGAACTTCACCAGCTCGTTCGCGCCCGCCAGCTCGACCAGCTCGACGCCGATCCGGACCCGCTCCGGCGCGAGCCCGGCGCGTTCGAACGACTGCATGAACCGCGCGTTGAGGGCGAACGCCAACAGCGCCGGATCCCCGACCGAACGGGCGATCGCCTCGGACTCCGACGCCGCCGCCCGCCCCCGCGCGCCACCGGTGTTGCGCAGCTCCATCGCGATAGTGGCGAGGAGCCGGGCGCGCGTCGCGATGTCGTCGGCCGGCAGCTCTACGAGGGTGCGCTCCGCAACGTCGACGATCCGGCGGGCGAGGCTCGGGTCGTCGTTGTCGGTCCAGACGGCGGGGACGTCGAACGCGGCGAGCACCCGCGCGGTCAGCACGGGGTCGCCGACCTCCTCGGCGAGCGTGATCGCGTCGGCGCGGTGTGCCCTGGCCCGGTCGAGCGCACCGGTCACCGCCAGCGCCCGAACCAGGCCCATGACCAGCTCGAGCCGCGTGCGGACGGCACCGCGGTGGGCGGTGAGCGCGGCCCGCCACAGCCGCGCCGCCTCGTGCGGGGCGAAACGGCGCTCGGCCCGCTCCGCCGCGACGCGGGCGACAGCGGCGGCACGCGGGCTGTCGGCCAGGAGGAGGTGGTGCGCGAGGGCGGAGACGTCGTCGGGTGACGTGCGCTCGGCGACCTCGGCGTGCCATGCGGCACGGCGGGAGCGGGAGATGTCGTGGTAGACGGTGTCCCGGACCAGCGCGTGCGCGAACCGGAACCGTCCCGGGCCCAGCTCGACGAGGAAACCGTTGCGGGCCGCGGACTCCAGGTCGTCGAGCACCTGCGCGCCGGCGAGCAGGTCGAGGTCGACGTCCATGCCGACGACCGACGCCCGCCCCAGCGTGGTCCGGGTTTCGTCCGGCAGCGCGGCCAACCGGCGGCGGACCACGTCCCGCACCCCCGGCGGCACCGCCCCGAGCGCTCCCCCGGAGTCGACGAGCCGGGCCAGTTCCCTGACGTAGAAAGGATTTCCGCCACTGCGCCGATGGATCTCGGCGGCCGTCCCGGTGTCGACGGCACGCCCGATCGTCGCGTGCACCAGCTCGGGCACCGCCGCCTCCGGCAGCCCGCCGAGGTAGATCCGGGTGGGCTCGACCCGCGCCGCGCGGCCGAGGAAGTCGGTCAGCGCCGGCGGCGGCGCGGTGGTGCGGTACGTGGCGAGAACCAGCACCGGCACCTCGGTGACGACCGACGCCAGCAAAGCGAGGGTCTCCGCGCCGGCCCAGTGCAGATCGTCGAACACCAGGAGCAGGTTCGCCCGCGCCACGTCGGCGAGAAACGCGCAGACGGCCCGGTGCCAGTGGAACCGCGCCACCACGGGATCGCTCGCGGTGCTCGGGCTCGGCACCGCGCCGCCGGCCGCGAGCGCGGTCAGGATCTGGGTCCACGGCCACGCGGCGGGCAGCCCCTCGTCCTCGGGGTTGCGCCCCCACGCCGTCGTCCACCCCCGCGCCGCGAGCCGGTCGACGAACGCCTCGGCGAGCGCGGTCTTGCCGGCCCCGGCCTCCCCGGAGACGAGCACGAGACCCGACCGGCCGGCGGCGTCGAGCTGGGCAAGCTCGTCGTCCCGCCCGACCAGCCGCCGCCCCGCCGCCACCGGGGTCAGACTCGGGGCGTGGGACAGGATGTCCGACTCCAGCTGCCGCAGGTCAGGGCCGGGATCGACGCCCAGCTCGGCGACGAGCAACCGCCGCGCGCGGCGGAGAGCGGCGAGCGCGTCGCCCTGACGGCCGGCCCGGTACAGGGCCAGCGCGAGCAGCCGCCACGCGTCCTCGCGCCACGGGTGCCCGTCGAGGTGGGCCTCCAGGTCCGGGACCGCTTCGGCGGCACGGCCGGCGGCCAACAACGCCTCCGCGCGGCGTTCGACGGCCAGCAGCCGCAGCTCGTCGAGGCGGGCGATCTCCCCGCGCGCCCATCCCTGGTCGGCGAACTCCGCGTACGCCGGACCGCGCCACAGCCGCAACGCCTCCTCGGCCCGGCCGGCGGCGACCAGGGCTTCGAAGTGGCGGGCGTCGACGTCGTCGGCGTGGAGTGCGTAGCCGGGACCGGACGTCACCAACAGCTGGGCGGGCGCGCGTGGTGGTCGGTCGGGTTCGATGGCCCTGCGCAGCGCGGACACGAACGTCTGGATCGCGCCGACGGCCCCGTCCGGCGGGGACTCCCACAGGTCGTCGACCAGCCGGTCCACCGGGACGACCCGTCCGCCCGCGATCAGCAGACGCGCCAGCACCGCCCGGTGCCGCGGCCCCTTCAGGTCCACCGGGCCCCGCGCGTCGTGCGCCACCAGCGGGCCGAGCACCCCGAACGTGACCATCGACCGCACTGTAACGCGCTCAGTCGGTGCTGACCGGGTGCTGACTCGCCACCGCGACGCTGACCCCATGCAGATCACCGGATTCGACTACCAACGGGTGACCGTCGCCGAGAACGTCACACTCAACGTGGCGGTGGGTGGCACCGGCGCACCGATCGTGCTCCTGCACGGCTTCCCCCAGACGCACCTGATGTGGCGGCACGTGGCCGCCGACCTCGCGGCCGACCACACGGTCATCTGCCCCGACCTGCGCGGCTACGGCGACAGCGACAAGCCGGCGGACACGGGTTCGACCTATGCGAAACGGACCATGGCGGCCGATGTGGTGGCCGTCGCCCGCGCGTTCGGGCACGAGCGGTTCGCACTCGCCGGGCACGACCGCGGCGCGCTGGTCGCGGTCCGCGCCGGGCTCGACCACCCCGCCACCGTCACCCATCTCGCCGCGCTCGACGTGCTGCCCACGCTGGACATGTGGGACGTCATGCACGGCACGACCGCCGCCGTCGGCTTCCACCTGTTCCTGATGGCCCAGCCGCCCGGTCTGCCCGAACAGCTGATCAACGGCGCGCCGGACGCGTTCTTCGGCCACTTCCTCGACGCGTGGACCAAGAACCCGGACGCCATCCCGGCCGACGTCCGCGCCACCTACCTGCGGGCCTCCCGCGAGGCGGTGACCTCCATCGTCGCCGACTACCGCGCGTCGGCCACGATCGACGTCGAGCACGACACCGCCGACCGGGCCGCCGGCAACCGGCTGCGCATACCGGTCACCGTGCTGGCACAGAACTGGGGTGCGGCACTCGGCTACGACGCCGTCGCGCTGTGGCGGGCGTGGGCGCCGGACCTGACACACCGGACCGTCTCATTCGGACACTTCATGGCCGAGGAGGCGCCCGCCGACGTCGTCAAGGCACTGCGAGCCATGACCCAGGGCCAGAACGCGACGAACGCCCCGCCCGGCGAATGGTGAGTCGTCACCTCGCGAAGCTCCGGCGCGTGCGAGGTGACCGTCGCGTCCTGGCGGGCGCCGGAGCCGATCGGAGAACCACCGCGTACCCCACCCGACCAGCGCGTCGAGCAGCTGATCGGGCAGGGGACCCGGCGCCAGACCCCCCGGCTGGTAGACCCTGACCCCCCAGCGGAAGGACGCCGTTCCAGGTGGGCGGAACGACGCCCCGCGGAGCCCCCACACCCGACACCGTGCCCGCGAGTCGGCGCGCGCTGGGGTCGGACGTTGCGGGTCCGGCGGCGACCGACACGAGTGCGGGCGCGATGCCGAGCGCCGCGAGGAGTCGGGACATGAACAGAGCTTCGCGCGCGCCGGGTTCTCGGGACCAGCCTTTCGGCCACGGTCGAAAGGTGTGTCACTCTGTTACCGATGTTGCGCATACGGTTCGAGCTGGCGGACCTGGCCCGACTGCATCTGGGGCCGGGTGGGGTCGCCGGCATGATCGAGTCGATGTACAGCAGCACCCACCTGATCGGCCGGCGGGTGCCGCGCGACCTCGCCGCCGCCGCGGCCCGGGTGCGCGGCCGGCTCGATCCGGCGGCCGTCGGTCCGCTGCTGGACGTGCTCCGGCCGGTCGACCGGACGGACCCGACGCCCTACTTCCTGCTCCAGCGCACCGACGACCCGGCCGAGTTCGTCGACCACTTCCTGCGGCTGCCGGCCCAGCGGTTGCGGACCGACCTGCGGATCCGGCCGGTGCTGACGCCCTACCAGCGTCGGCTCGCCGACGGGGACCGCGCCGCGCGCGCCGAGCTGGCCACCGCCGTGACGGCGTACCACCGCGCGTTCGCCGGCGTGCTGCCCGAGGTGCACCGCCTGGTGACCGCCGACCTCGGCCGCCGCAGGGCGGTGCTGGCCGAGCACGGTAGCGGCGCGCTGCTCGACGGCCTGCACCCGGGCATCCGCTGGCGTCCGCCGTGGCTGGAGATCGACACGCCGACCGACGGCGACATCGAGCTGAACGGCCGTCCGGTGCGGCTGATGCCGTCGATGTTCATGCGCGACCGGCCGAGGGTGCTCGTCGAGCCGAACGGCCCGTGCTTCGTGACGTTTCCGGTGCCCGGCCGCCTGATCCCGTCGACCGCCGACTCCGGCGACCCGCTGGCGGAGCTGCTCGGCCGCACCCGCGCCGCGGTGGTCCGGGCCCTCGGCGACGGCTGCTCGACGGGCGAGCTGGCCGCCAGAACCGGCATGAGCCAGTCGACCGCGTCCGAACACGCGGCGGTGCTGCGTAGAGCGGGCCTGCTCACCACGCACCGCACCGGCCGCTCGGTCCACCACCGGCTGACGCCGCTCGGCGAGCAGACCCTGACCGCGGAGCCGGGCTGACATGACGCGCACACAGGCGGAAGCGCTGCTGCGTGACACCGGCGCGGACGAGATCCCGCATCCCGGTGGGACACTCCTCGCGCACCTCCGCCGCGTCCGGGAGCTGCTCGAGGAATGGGGCGCCGCCGAGGACGTCCAGCTCGCCGGACTGTGTCACGCCGCCTACGGGACCGACGGGTTCGCCACCGGACTGCTCGCCACGACCGAGCGGGACCGCCTCGTCGCGGCGGTCGGCACACCGGCCGAGGCGCTCGTGTACCTGTACGGGAGCGCCCGCCGCGACGACGTGTACCCGCTCCTCGGCCAGCCGTCGGTCCCGTTCACCGACCGGTTCACCGGCGCGACGACCGTGCCGGACGACGTGCTACTGCGCGGGTTCGTCGAGATCACGGCCGCCAACGAGCTGGACGTGGTCCGGCACAACGCGGCCATCGCGGCAGAGCACGGCGACGGGCTGCGCAGGCTGATGCGCCGCGCCGAACCGCACCTGTCCCCCGCCGCGATCGCCGCGTGGCGCGCGTAGCCGACTTCCGAAACTTTCGGAGCTGATTCATGCGCGTGCTTGACCATTCCCTTGGCAACACTTAACGTTCGTCCGCGAACTATCGGCTGATTGCCGAAACTTTCGGACCGTTCCCGCCGCCGTTGTCGAGGAGCTCCGCATGAAGGTGTCCCGCGTCGTCGCCGCCGGCCTGCTCGCCGCGGCCTCGCTCTGCTCAGTCCTCCCCGCCGCCGGGTCGCCGGCGCCCACGCCGGGCCCGGCCACCGCCGACCGCCCCCTGCGTGACCTCGCCGGCCGGCACCTGATGATCGGCACGGCCGTCGACCACGCCGCGTTCGGCGCCGACGCGACCTACCGCCAGCGGATCGGCACCGAGTTCAACTCGATCACCGCGGAGAACGTGATGAAGTGGGAGGTCGTCGAGCCGGAACGCGGCCGGCTCGACTTCGCGGCGGCCGACGAGCTGATGGCGGAAGCCCGGCGCAACGGGCAGCAGGTCCGAGGGCACACCCTGGTGTGGCACAACCAGTTGCCGGCCTGGCTCACGTCGGGCGTGGAGTCCGGCGAGATCGATGCCGACGAGCTGCGGGGCATCCTGCGCAAGCACATCACCGACGAGGTTCGGCACTTCCGCGGCCGCGTCTACCAGTGGGACGTGGCGAACGAGGTCATCGACGACAACGGCGCCCTGCGCGACACGCTGTGGTTGCGCGAGCTCGGCCCCGGCTACCTCGCCGACGCGTTCCGCTGGGCGCACCAGGCCGACCCGAAGGCGAAGCTGTTCCTCAACGACTACAACGTGGAGGGCATCAGCGCGAAGAGCGACGCGTACCTCGCGCTCGCGAAAGACCTGCTGGCACAACGGGTTCCGGTGCACGGCTTCGGCGCGCAGGGCCACTACGGCGTGCAGTACGGCTTCCACGGCGCCGCCGACGTCGCCGCCAACTTCGCCCGCTTCGAGGCACTGGGCCTCGAGACCGCGGTGACGGAGGCCGACGTGCGGATGATCATGCCGACGGACACCGTGAAACTGCAGGCGCAGGCTCAGGGTTACAGCGTGCTGCTGCAGGGTTGTCTGCTCAGCAGGCGGTGCACCTCCTTCACCGTGTGGGGCTTCACCGACAAGTACTCGTGGGTGCCGGGCTGGTTCGACGGCGAGGGCGCGGCGAACCTGCTCGACGAGAACTTCGCGGCGAAGCCCGCCTACCGAGAGCTGCAGGCCGTCCTGGCACTGGCGGGCCGCCGCTGACCGCGCACGGTCACAGCCGCTCCAGCAGCTCCGCCTTCTTGATCTGGAACTCCGCGTCGGTGACGACGCCGGCGTCGCGCAGCTCGCCGAGCTTGGCCAGCTGGTCCAGCACGTCGGGCCGTGCCTGGTGTTGCGGCTGCGCCGGCGCGACCGCCTGGTGGACCGCGTCGCGCAGCACGGCGGCGAAACCGGCCCGGTCGTCCACATTGGACAGCTCGATGCCGGCCCCGGACCGCAGGCGGATCGTCAGGTCGTTCGTGAACATCTCGGTGCCGGAACCGACCGAGAGGACCGCGGACAGGACGAACTCGTCCGACTTGGTGGTGTGGACCGTCGAGTCGAGGATGATCAGCCGCGAGTCGGTGAGCGCGACCAGCCCGATGGCGCCCCGGAACGTCGCGCGGGTGGCACGCAGCAGCAGCTCGTCGGCCCGCAGCAGGACCGCGAGCCGCGGAATCTCCGGCGACAGCCCGAACATGGTCGCGGTCGCGTTGGCCGCGGCGACGAGGTCGGGCCGCGTGATGCCCGCCCGCACCAGGTCGGCGGTCAGGGTGTCCCCCTGCCGTCCCCGCTGTTGTTCGGTCGCCGCCTTTGCGCTGTCCGCGACCCGGTCGAGCCAACTCTTCCTCGGCGCGTCGAAGGCGACGGCCGCCGGGTCGACCCCTTCCGCGCGGTTGCGTTCGATTGCCTCCTGAAGCGTCGTGCGCAGCGCCTCGAACGAGGCCGCGTATTTCCCGGTCGACGGGAATAGCAGAGTGTTCGGCTCGACGGCCCGCATGGCGGCGGGCGGCTCGTTGTTGAGCACGAGCTGAAGCATGGCCGGCGCGAACCGACCACCCGATTTGACCTGGATGTCCGTCAATGCCCGCAACGGAATCCGTCGCACGTCGACGGTGCCGATCTTCTTTCTCGTCAGCAGCAGGACACCGTCATGTATGACGACCTCAGCCGACTGTGCAAAAAACGTGTTCATGTTCCGCCCCCAGTTTTGGCGAACAATGCCCGCGCCATTAAACCAGGGTGCCCGACCCGACAGGGGTTTCCGCGTCACGTCATGGTCACGTGCTTGGCCACGCCGGAGACGCGAAACCACTGCAGCACCTTGCCGTCGCGGACAAGTTCGCCATACGTGGCGGGGTCGACGGGTTCGGACAGCACGAAGTCGAGCACGACTTCGGCGGCCTGCGCGGGAGTACGGGCGTGGCTGAAGTCGTCGAACCACGGCCGCGACGTCGGGGTGTCGACCAGTCCGGGGCAGACCGCCGCGACGAGCGTGCCGTCGGCCAGGTCGCGTTCCCTGCGTTGCCGTGCCACGGCGCGGACGGCGGCCACCTGAGCGACCTTCGACGGCACGTTGAGCCATTCCGGCCACCCAGCCTCCCGCGCGGTGCCGTCGTGGATCGCCGTGCGCCAGGCCTCGACCACCGCTTCGACGTCGTCGAGGGTGGCCGTCGCACCGAACAGCGGCCGCAGAGGCGCCGGCAGGTTGCCGAGTGTCCCGAGCGAGCTGGCGACGACGATCAACCGGCCGCCGGGCCGCAGCACCGGCCCGAACGAGCGCAGCACCGCGTGGGTGCCGCCGTTCGACACGGCGATGACCTCGTCGGCCTGCTCGGCCTGCGACAGCGCCGGCGTCATCCGCGCGGTCGCGTTCGACACCACGACGTCGACCGCCGCGAGGTCGGCGGCGAGGCGCGCGACCGCGCCGGCGGCGGTGACGTCGAGGACCCGGCCCTCGATCCTGGCGGCCGTCGCCGGGTTGACGGCGGCCCGTGCGACGGCATCGGCGACCCGGCGGGGGTCGCGGCCGGTGAGCAGGACGAGATCGTCGCGCGTCCACCGTGCGGCGAGGTCTTCGACGAGCGCGTAACCGATGCCCTGGTTGGCGCCGGTGACGAGTGCGGTGCGGGAACGTGTCATGGCATCGACGCTAGGCAGCGCGCGGCCATGCGTCCAACGAGACTTGGGCAACTGTGGTATGCGTAAACGTCATGGACTTCACCGACGTGTCGCTGGTCGGACTCCGGGTCGTGCGGGAGGTCGCCGAGCAGGGCACGTTCAGCGCGGCCGCGACGGCGCTCGGCTACACGCAGTCCGGGGTGTCCCGCCAGGTCGCCGCCGTCGAGCGAGCGGCAGGGACCCCGGTGTTCGAGCGGCGCCGCGACGGCGTGCGGCCCACCGCCGCAGGCCGCGTGATTCTGCGACGCGCGGCGGCCGCGCTCGACGAGATCGACGCCGCCGACCGCGAGCTGCGCGGCCTCCCCACGCCGACGGGGACCGTGCGGCTCGGCGCCTTTCCCAGTGCTGGCGCGGTGTTGCTGCCACGCACGCTGACCCTGTTGCGCCGCACGCATCCCGGCATCACGGTCCGCACGCGCGACGGCGGCTCCCCGGCACTCGTCCGCGCACTGCGTGCCGGCAGCATCGACCTCGCGGTCCTCGGGTCGACGCCGCCGTTTCGCGCGCCGGACACCGAGACCCCCGCGCTGGTCGTCGAGGTGCTGGCCGAACGCACGCTGTGCGTCGCCGTGCCCGCGACACATCCGTTGGCGGACGACGACTCCGTCGACATCACCGAGCTGGCCGGCCAGCGGTGGATCGGCAGCAGGACCTCGAGCGCCGAGCCGCAGCTCGGTGTCTGGCCCGGCCTCGACGGCAGGCCGGACATCGCGCACACCACCCGGGACTGGCTCACCAAGCTCCAGCTGGTGGCGGCCGGCTGCGGTCTGACCACCGTGCCGTCGACCCTCGCGGCGGCCGTGCCACCCGGCGTGCGGGTGCTCACCGTCCGCGGCGGCCCCGACGAGCGGCGCCGCGTCATCCTGGCCCGGCTCCCCGGCTCGCCGACCAAGGCGGCGCGGCACGTCGCCGCGGCACTGCACACAGCCGCGGCGTAACGAGTCAGCGCGTCTGGGTCGGCACCTGCGCAGGTGTCCCACCCGGCGTGCTGTCGCCATGGACCCATGTCAGTCGCAAATTTTCTTATCTTCGTCAAGTTATTGCGATCAGCCTACGGGATGTTGCATGCTCATATCCGTTCCGTGAACCTCCCTGCGACGCGCCTCCCCTGCCCAGCGCGGCCTCCCCTGCCGTCCGCACAGAACAGAAGCCCCCATGAAACGGATGCAGCTCAGCCGGCGCCTACTCGCCGGTCTCCTCGCGACGGGACTGACCGTCGTCGGGATCTCGATCACCCCGGCATCGGCGACCAGCGGCGCCGACGCGGTCGCCGCCGACATCCAGCTCGGCAAGACCCTGACCGCCAGCAGCTCGCTGCCCGCGTACCCCGTCGGCAACGCGGGCGACAGCAACCAGGCCAGCTACTGGGAGAGCAACAACAACGCGTTCCCGCAATGGATCCAGGCCGACCTCGGCTCCGCGAAGTCGGTGAGCCGGGTGGTCCTGAAGCTGCCCACGACCTGGGAGGCACGCACGCAGACGCTGTCCGTGCGGACCAGCACGAACGGCACGACCTTCACCGACCTCGTCGCCTCGGCCGGCCGCACCTTCACGCCGAGCGGCAACACCGTCACCATCTCGTTCACCGCGACGACCACCCGCTACGTCCGTCTGAACATCACGGCCAACACGCAGTGGCCGGCCGCCCAGCTCTCCGAGTTCGAGCTGTGGGGCCCGGACGGCGGCAGCGGCGGGGACACCCAGGCGCCGACCGCGCCGGGCACCCTGTCCTTCACCCAGCCCGCGTCCGGTCAGATCCGGCTGGCCTGGGGTGCGGCGACCGACAACGTCGGCGTCACCGGCTACGTCGTCTACCGCAACAACGCGCCGGTCACGACCGTGACGGGCACCGTGTTCACCGACGTCCAGCCGACGTCGGCGACCGTGGAGTACTTCGTGCGGGCCCGGGACGCGGCGGGCAACGAGTCGGCCGACAGCAACCACGTGACCCGCGCGGGCCAGGGTGGCGTCGGCAGCGACCTCGCGGCCGGCAAGCCGATCGAGGCGTCGTCGACCGTCCACACCTTCGTGGCGACCAACGCCAACGACGGCAACGTCGCGAGCTACTGGGAGTCCGCGGCCGGGTATCCCTCGACGCTGACCGTGAAACTCGGCGCCAACGCCGACGTCACGTCGGTCGTCGTCAAGCTCAACCCCGACCAGGCGTGGGGCGCCCGCACACAGAACATCCAGGTACTCGGCCGCGACCAGGCCGCGACCGGCTTCACCTCGCTGCAGGCGCGGGCCGACTACGCGTTCAACCCGTCCACCAACCAGAACTCGGTGACGATCCCCGTCACCGGGCGCGCGGCCGACGTGCGGCTGCAGTTCTTCTCCAACACCGGCGCGCCCGGCGGGCAGGTCGCGGAGTTCCAGGTCATCGGCACCGCGGCGCCCAACCCGGACCTGACGATCAGCTCGACGACCTGGTCCCCCGCCTCGCCGACCGAGGTCACCCCGATCACGCTCACCGCGACCGTCCAGAACATCGGGACGGCGGCCGCGGGCGCGACCACCGTCAACGTCAACCTGGGTGGCGCGGTCGTCGGCAGTGCGCCGGTGAGCGCGCTCGCGGCCGGCGCGTCGAGCACCGTCTCGGTCAACGCCGGCACCCGGCCGGCGGGCAGCTACACGGTCTCGTCCACAGTGGACCCGACGAACACGGTCGTCGAGCAGAGCGACGCCAACAACACGTTCACCGCGGCGTCGCAGCTCGTGGTCGGCCAGGCGCCGGGCCCGGACCTGCAGGTACTCGGCGTCACGGCCAACCCGTCGAACCCGGCGGTCGGCTCGTCGGTCACGTTCACCGCGTCGGTGCGCAACCGCGGCACCAGCGGGGCGGGCGCGTCGGTCACCCGGCTCTCGGTGGGGTCCACCACGCTCAACACCAACACCGCGGCGATCGCCGCCGGCGCGACGGCCACCGTCGCCGTGTCCGGCAGCTGGACCGCGACCAGCGGCGGCGCCACGATCAACGCGACCGCGGACGCGACGAACGTCGTCGCGGAGACCAACGAGACCAACAACTCCTTCACGCAGGCGATCGTCGTCGGGCGCGGCGCCGCGGTGCCGTACACCGAGTACGAGGCGGAGGCCGCCAGGTACCAGGGCACGCTGCTGGAGTCCGACCCGCTGCGCACGTTCGGTCACACCAACTTCGCGACCGAGTCCTCAGGCCGCAAGGCGGTGCGGCTCAACAGCTCCGGGCAGTTCGTGGAGTTCACCTCGGCCAACCAGGCCAACTCGATCGTGGTGCGCAACTCGATCCCCGACGCCCCCGGCGGCGGTGGCATCGAGGCCACGATCAGCCTGTACGTCAACGGCACGTTCGTCAGGAAGCTGACCCTGTCGTCGAAGCACAGCTGGCTGTACGGCAACACCGACGGGCCGGAGGCGCTGACGAACACGCCGCAGGCCGACGCGCGGCGCCTGTTCGACGAGTCGAACGCGCTGCTGTCGCAGAGCTATCCGGCCGGCACGCGGTTCAAGCTGCAGCGTGACTCCGGCGACACCGCGCCGTTCTACATCATCGACCTGATCGACCTCGAGCAGGTCGCGCCGCCGTCGAGCCAGCCGGCCGGCTGCACCTCGATCACGCAGTACGGCGCGGTGGCGAACGACGGACTCGACGACACGGCCGCGATCCAGCGCGCGGTGACCGACGACCAGAACGGTGTCATCGGCTGCGTGTGGATCCCGGCGGGACAGTGGCGGCAGGAGCAGAAGATCCTGACCGACGACCCGAACAACACCGGGCAGTACAACCAGATCGGGATCAGCAACGTCACGATCCGCGGCGCCGGCATGTGGCACTCCCAGCTGTACACGCTGACCGAGCCGCAGAACGCCGGCGGCATCAACCACCCGCACGAGGGCAACTTCGGGTTCGACATCGACAAGAACACGCAGATCTCCGACATCGCGATCTTCGGCTCCGGCCGGATCCGGGGCGGGGACGGCAACGCGGAGGGCGGCGTCGGCCTCAACGGCCGGTTCGGCACCGGCACCAAGATCACCAACGTGTGGATCGAGCACGCCAACGTGGGAGTCTGGGTCGGCCGCGACTACGACAACATCCAGAGCCTGTGGGGTCCGGGCGACGGCCTCGAGTTCAGCGGCATGCGCATCCGCGACACCTACGCGGACGGCATCAACTTCACCAACGGCACGCGGAACTCGAAGGTGTTCAACTCGTCCTTCCGCACCACCGGCGACGACTCGCTGGCCGTGTGGGCCAACAAGTACGTCAAGGACCAGGCGGTGGATGTCGCGCACGACAACCAGTTCGTCAACAACACGATCCAGCTGCCGTGGCGTGCCAACGGCGCCGCGATCTACGGCGGCTACGGCAACAAGATCGAGAACAACCTCATCTCCGACACCATGAACTACCCGGGCATCATGCTGGCGACCGACCACGACCCGCTGCCCTTCTCGGGTCAGACGCTGATCGCCAACAACGGTCTGTACCGGACCGGTGGTGTCTTCTGGAACGAGGACCAGGAGTTCGGCGCGATCACGCTGTTCGCGGCGAACCAGAACATCACCGGTGTGACCATCCGGGACACCGACATCCACGACTCGACCTACGACGGCATCCAGTTCAAGACCGGCGGCGGCAGCATGCCGAACGTCGCGATCACCAACGTCCGGATCGACAAGTCCAACAACGGGGCCGGAATCCTCGCGATGGGTGGCGCCCGCGGCAACGCGACGCTGACCAACGTGACGATCACCAACTCCGCGGACGGCGACATCGTCGTCCAGCCGGGGTCCGGTTTCGTGATCACGGGCGCGCAACCGCTGCGGCTGGAGGCCCGCCCGCCGAGGTGACCACGTGGTGACCGCCGCGCCCGACCCTCGCACGATGGGGTCGGGCGCGGCGCGTCATCCGGCGAAGGTGGCCGCCACCTGTGCGGCGGCTTCGGCGATGAGGGCCTGGTCGTACTCGGCGTCCTCGGTGGCCTTGCTGGACATGATGGAGAGGACCAGCGGCGCGGAGTCCGGCGGCCACACGACGGCGATGTCGTTGATCGTGCCGAAGTCGCCGGTGCCGGTCTTGTCGGCCACGGTCCAGTCCTTCGGCAGGCCGGCCCGGATGCGTTGCGCGCCCGCGTCGGTTGCGTTGCGCGCCAACAGGTCACTGAGAAACGCGCGTTTGTCGGCCGGCAGCGCGTCCCCGAGCACGATGGCGCGGTAGTCCTCGCCGATCGCGCTCGGCGAGGTGGTGTCGCGCGGGTCGCCGGGGACCGCGGACACGATCGTCGGCTCGATCCGGTCCATCCGGGTGACCGTGTCGCCGAGCCCGCGCAGGTACGTCATCAGCTCGGCCGGGCCGCCGAGCTCGCGCAACAGGAGGTTGCCGGCGGTGCCGTCGCTGTGGCGGACCGCGGCGTCGCACACCGCGCGGATCGTCATCCCCTCGGCCACGTGCTCCCTCGTGACGACGGAGCTCTTCATGAGGTCGGCCTCGGTGTACGTGACGACCGTGTCCAGGTGCGACAACGGGTTGCGGGCCAGGACCGCGGCCGCCGCGAGCCCCTTGAAGGTCGAGCAGAACGCGAACCGCTCGTCGGCCCGGTAGGCGATCGTGGCGCCGGTGCCGGTGTCCACGGCGTACACCCCGAGGCGCGCGGCGAACTTCGCCTCCAACGCGGCTAGGCCGTCGTCCACCGCGAGAACGACGACGGAGGACGTGGGCTCCCGCCGCCGATGGGGCGGCCGCACGGGGCTTCTCGGCGCACACCCGACCAACGGCGCGAGTGCCGCCACACCAAGGAAAGCGCGACGACCGATCATCCGGCGGCGTCGCTGCGTGGCGCCGGGCACTCGCCGCCCGGGTCGGCCGTCAGCTCGAAGTGCCACATCTCGTTGGCGTACGTCTGGCACAGCCCGTGGTCCGAGCCGTGCTGGATGACCCAGTCCGCGGCGACCGTCGGACCGATGTCGACGGCGTCGCCGGAGACGTGGGTGGACTTCTCCGGCGTGTTCACGAACTCGCGCGCCTTCGCGAGGCTGCCGTACTTCGCCACGGCGTCGTCGAGAAGGCGCTGCTGGTAGGCCTTGCTGCGCCAGCCGGACGTCACCCGCAGCTCGACGTCGTCGGCCTGAGCGTCGTCCGCGGCCTCCTGGACCGCCTGCCGCAGCTCGCGATCGAGGTAGCGGATGGCGGCGTGGTCGGCGTCGAACGGCGAGATGTTCTCGTGGTCGGGGATGCTGCCGTCCTCCCCCAGGGCGGGGGTCGGGGTCGACGCGCCGGCGGCGACCGGCAGCGCCGGGGCCGCCATGCCCGCCGGATCCGGCGTGCACCCCGCCAACACCCCGACGGCGACCACCGCCAACGTCACGACCCGCCTGCCCATGCCCGACCCCTTCCGTCGGGCTCGACAGTGCCGGCGACATGTCCGCGGGCCGTCGCCGGAATGTCCGCGTTCTGCAACAACCTCAGACCCAGCCGGTGAGGGCCGTCACCTCCCGCGCGATGTCCGGCACGGACCGGCCGTCGGTGGCCACCCGGACCGTGCCGGCCACGGCCAGCTCCGCGAGGCGCCGGGACATCCGCGTGCTGCTCGTGAGGCCGTCCGCCAGCTCGGAACCCAGCTCCCGGCCGGTCAGCCGTGCCGTCGCGGTGGCGTCGGACGCCGTGAGCAGGACCCGCACGATCCGGACGCCCGGCCCCATGGCCCGCTCGACCATGCCCGTCGCCCGCGGCAGCACACTCGCCGTGTTCGTGTAGACCAGCCGCCGGCAGCCGACCGCGGCGAAGTTCGCCCACACCGCGGCGAGGTTGCGTTCGGTGATCGCCGCACGGTCCGGGTCGCCCGGCGGCGCCGGGTGCACCTGCCCCATGAAGTCACCCTCGACGATCGCGTGCGCCACCTCGGCGGCACGCAACCGCGCGGAGACCTCCCACCCCACCGTCGACTTGCCGACCCCGGACCGACCGCCGATGAGCAGCGCTTCCATACCGAGCAGCGTGCCAGCCACCCCGCACTCTGCTACCGAAGCTAGCGGGTCGCGGTCAGCAGGTCGTGTGTCTCGGCGATCCGGTCGAACGACTTGGGCTTGACCGACGCCGACCGGGTCGCCTCGGCCACGCCGTTCGGGCCCGTCGCCGGTTTGCCCGCTGTGTAGAGCCAGGTCTGGAACAGGTCGTCGAGCTGGGTGCCGGAGACCTTCTCGGCCAGTGCGATGAACTGCGCGGTCGTCGCGGTGCCGTACTTGTGCTTGCTGGTCCACTTCTCGAGGATCGTGAAGAACGCCGTGTCGCCGACGGCGGTCCGCAGCGCCTGCACGGTCATGCCGCCCCGGTCGTACACCGCGTCGGCGAACTGGTTGTCCGGGCCCGGGTCGCCGGGCGTGACCTGCCAGAACTCGTCGTCGGCCGGGATCGAGTCGTAGACGTACTGCGCGAGCTCCGCCGGGGTGCCCTCGCCCTGGGCATCCGACCACAGGTACTCCGCGTAGGTGGCGAAGCCCTCGTTCAGCCAGATCTCCTTCCAGTCCCGCACCGACACCGAGTCGCCGAACCACTGGTGTGCCAGCTCGTGCGCGACGACCGACGTGTTGGCGCCGCGCCGGAAGAACGCGTCGTCGTACACCGGCCGGGTCTGGTTCTCCAGCGCGAAGCCGAGCGACGTGTCGACGACGCCGCCCTGCGCCTCGAACGGGTAGGGCCCGAAGCTCTGCTCGAGCGTCTCGATCACCTCGGGCGTGCGCTCGACCGACGCGCGCGCGGCCGGCCCGTTGTCGCCGAGGTCGTCGCCGTACGCGGTGATCAGCGGCTGCCCGTTCGGCGCGGTCGCCTCGCGCACCTCGTACTGCCCGATCGCGAGGAACGTCAGGTACGGCGCCTGCGGCCGCACACTGCGCCAGTTCCACCGCACCATGCCGGCGGTCTGCTGCTGCCGGTCCACGAGCACGCCGTTGGACAGCGCCTCGACACCTTCTGGCACGGCGATCGACACGTCGAAGGTCGCCTTGTCCTTCGGGTGGTCGTTGCTCGGGTACCACCACGGCGCGATCTGGGGCTCGTTCACGCCGAGCGCGCCGGTCGGCGTGCGCGCCCAGCCCGCGAAGCCGTACAGCCGGTAGGGCTCCGGGGTGTCGGTGTAGCGCACCACGACAGTGAGGTCGGCGCCCTTCCGCAGCGCGGCGGCCGGGGTGACGGTCAGCTCGCCCCCGTCGGTGGCGAAGGTGGCCGGCACGTTGTTGACGCGCACCGACGACACCTTCAGCAGGAAGTCCAGGTTGAACCGGGACAGGTCCTTGGTGGTCTTCGCCAGGATCGTGGTGGTGCCGGACAGGACGTCCGTCGCTGGCCGGTAGCTCAGCCGGATGTCGTAGTGCGAGACGTCGTAGCCGCCGTTGCCGTCGAGCGGGTAGTACGAGTCGCCGATACCGGGCGCGCCAGGACCTCCCGTCGCACTCGCGCTCGGCCCGAACAGGACCGCGACCAGGCCCGCCACCGCACCGACGACCAACGCACGCCTCATGTGCACCTCCATGCCCGAGAACCGGCAGCACCATAAACCCGCAAACCGGTGGCGCGACACCGGCAAACGTGTTGTCCTACCTGCTGAAACACCCCAAACCGGACTGGAGACACCACGTGGACCTGCTGCTGCGCGATGGCGCTATGACCACCGCGATCCTCGCCTTCTTCGCCTCGGCGTGGTTCGGGTGGGCGCAGGAGCGGCCACCGGCGAGCTGGAAGGCCCGGTTGATCGTCGGCTCGGTCCTCAGTGTGGCCATGGCGGTCACCGGCGGCCTGCTCGCGTGGCTCAACTGGGGCACCGGCTCGGTGCTCAACGACGACGCGACCTTCCGCACCTACCTGATCGTCTTCGGCATCGAGTTCTTCGTGGCCGCCCTCGGGTCGGTCGCGCTCGTCGTCACCCGCCGGACCGAGTACTTCGCGCCGTGGATCTGCCTCGTGGTCGGCGTGCACTTCTACCCGATGGCGCCGGTGCTGGAGAACGCCGGCCTGTACGTCCTCGCGACGGTCCTCACGGCCGTCGCGCTCCTCTCGATCCCCGTCGCGCGCAGGCGGAGCCTGACGGTCAGCGCGGTCACCGGCGCGGCGACCGGCACGGCGTTGCTCCTGTTCACGACGTGGACGGCGGTCACGCTCGCCCTCTGACCAGCTGACGACCACGCAGCGTGACAATAGTTTGGTCCCGCGTTACGTCCGGCGTAACGCGCGACCGAACGGCCGAAGCGCGTTCAACGCACAGTGTGACCTTCCGTCGCGGAGCGTCCCCTTCGGACCGTCGGCGGCGCGACACTGAAGCCAGCCAGTGGCGGCCGCCGCGCCGCCGCCCGCGTCGAGGTGTGGGCGCCGCGGGTAGTTGGGGCTGGCGGCGGGGAGACACGGCGATGACGACACTCGATGGTCGGGCAGTGGTGGTGACCGGCGCCGGGCGAGGTCTCGGCAAGGCGTTCGCGACGCATGTCGCCGCCATGGGGGCGGCCGTGGTGGTCAACGACATCGACGGCGCGCTCGCGCGGGAGACCACCGCCGCCATCGCGGCCGACGGCGGCTGCGCGGTGGCGAGCGCGCACTCGGTGGCCGACGCGGACGAGGCGCAGGCGATCGTCGACCTGTGCGTGCGGGAGTACGGACAGGTCGACGGCCTGGTCAACAACGCCGCGCTGAACTACGAGGTGCTCCCCTACGACGAGGACCCGCGCCGGGCCAGGGAGCTGATCGGGGTGAACGTCCTCGGCGTCATCTACGTGGGTCTCGCCGCGGTACGGGCGATGAACGGTCGCGGCGGGTCGATCGTCAACATCTCCTCCGGGGCCTCGCTCGGGCAGCGGACGCTGGGCACCTACTCGGCGAGCAAGGGCGCGGTCGCGTCGTTGACGTACTCGTGGGCGCTCGACCTCGAGTCGGTCGGCATCCGCGTCAACGCCGTGTGCCCGCTGGCGCACACCCGGATGGTGCTGGCCTCCGAGCGCGCGACACGCAACTGCCCGCCGGACCGGACGCCGGAGCGGATCGCGCCGCTGGTGTCGTTCCTGCTCAGCGACCGGTCGGACGGGGTGACCGGCCAGATGATCCGGTGCACCGGACCGCAGCTGCACATCGTCGGCCAGCCGTTCCTCAAGGCCCCGATCCTGGAGCGCGACAGCTGGGACTCCGACAGTGTGGAGCGCGCGTTCGCCGAGGTGTTCCACGCGCACCTCGAGCCGTACGGGCTGGAGAAGCGGCTGCCGCCGACGCTGCGCAAGTGGTGTGAGACGTCGCTGGAGACCGGCTGAGCGTCACGGCGCTTTCAGCGGGTCGTGTCCCAGTGACATCAGGCGGTGGCGCCAGTGCGCCTCCCCCGTGGTGGGTTCGAGGTCGTCGCGGCGTTCCGCGAGCACGCGGTCCACCACCGACCGCATCACGCCGATGTCGTTGTCGTCCAGGTCCGTCCTGCGTTTGCCGAGAATCGCGAGCACCCGCTGCCCGGTCGGCGTCCCGGCCTGGTCCGGCAGCGCCTCGACCTCGGGGTCCGCCGATCGCGTCCGCAGCCAGTCGCTGAGTTCCCGTGACGACATGTTCACCACTCGGTGGAACTCGTTCCACAGGTCGTCGTCGACTTGCAGAGAAGTGTTTGCAAAGAACCCTCTGTAAGTTCTACGCTCACGGCGTGACCGAAGAGCGACCGCGGCGGCGGATCGACGCAAGGAGCCTGCGCGGGCTGGCCCACCCGCTGCGGATGAACATCCTCGAGCTGCTCACGCTCGACGGGCCCGCCACGGCGACCGGGCTCGCCGCGCGGGTCGGCGAGAACACCGGGACCGTGAGCTGGCACCTGCGCCACCTCGCGGAGCACGGTTTCATCGAGGAGGAGACCGCCCGCGGCACGAAGCGGGAGCGCTGGTGGCGCGTCGTCGAGGACAGGAAGACCCTCGAGTCCGCCGAGTTCCGCGACGACCCCGACACGCGGGGCGCGCTGTCGGTGTATCTGCACGAGCTGGTGCAGCAGCAGTTCTCCCGCGTGAACCGGTTCGTCACCGAGACCTGGGACGGCGACTGGGAAGGCGTCGGCACGATCTCGTCCTGGCAGGATCTCCGGATGACGCCCGAGCAGCTCCGCGCGCTCAACGCCGAGCTGCTCGCGGTCGTCGAGCGACACGCCCCGGCGACACCCGCGCCGGACGCGCTGCCGGTCATCGTGCAGCTGCAGTCGTTCCCGCGCCGGGCGCGGGAGAGCACGTGAGTCTCGGGCTGCTCGGGCGGCACCGCGACTTCCGGCTGCTCTGGTGCGGCGAGACGGCCGGCAAGTTCGGTGCCTCCGTGACGTCGGTGTCGATGCCGCTGATCGCGTTGTCCACAGTGGACGCCAGCACGTTCGAGATCGGGCTGCTGAGCGCGTCGGCGTGGCTGCCGTGGCTCCTCATCGGACTGCCGGCCGGCGCGTGGGTCGACCGGTTGCGGCGCAGGCCGGTGATGCTGACGGCCGCGGCCGTGTCGTTCGTGCTGTTCGCCGCGATCCCGGTCGCCGCGTGGGCCGGATGGCTGAGCGTTCCGCTGCTGGTGGCCGTCGCGCTGCTCGCCGGCACCGCGGCCGTGTTCTTCCAGACCGCCTACAGTGCTTACCTGCCAAGCATTCTCGCGCCGACGGACCAGGCGGAGGGCAACGCGAAACTGCACGGCAGCGCGTCCGCCGCGCAGATCGCCGGCCTCGGCTCGGCCGGCCTCATCGCGCAGGCGGCCGGCGTGGTGAACGCGATGTTCGCCAACGCCGCCACCTTCCTGATCTCGTTGCTGTGCCTGACGAACATCCGCCACCGCGAACCGCGACCGGCCGCGCCCGCGCGCAAGGCACTGCTCAGCGAGGTCGGTGACGGGCTGCGGCTCGTCGCCCGCGACCGGTGGCTGCGCACGCTGACACTGTTCGGCGCGACGTCCAACCTGGCGCTCATGGGTTACCAGTCGATCCAGGTCGTCTTCCTCGTCGACGTCCTGCACCTCACCCCGGGCGCCGTCGGCGTCGTCGTCGCGGCCGCGAGCAGCGGCGGGGTCGCGGGCGCGCTCGTCGCGCGCCGGGTCGCCGACCGGGTCGGCACCGCGCGCGCCATGCTGGTGTTCGAGCTCGGACTCGGCGCGCTCGTCCTGCTCATCCCGATGTCGTTCGCCGGGCCGGGCCTCGCGCTGTACGCCGCCGGCGGCTTCTGCGTGACCGCGGGTGTGGTGGCGGGCAACGTGCTCAAGGCGAGCTTCCAGCAGCGGTACTGCCCGCCGGAGCTGCTCGGCAGGGTCACCGCGAGCAGTTCGTTCGTCAACTACGGCACCATTCCGATCGGCGCGCTGCTCGGCGGGCTACTCGGCACCGTGCTCGGACTGCGGACCGCGATGTGGCTGACGACCGCCGGCGTGCCGCTCGCCGGGCTCGTCCTGTTCTTCTCGCCGGTCCGCCGTTTCCGGGACCTGCCGGCGGCTCAGAGCAGCACGCCGCCGGCCGCGGCGCGGGTCTGACCGACGCTCAGCCGCCGTAGCCCCTGGCCACGATGTGGTGCGCCGCGGCCAGGTAGCGGTCCTTGTCGTCGGGCGCGAAGGTCGCGAGGCCGTCGACGTAGCGGTTGTACATGCAGAACGCGGCGGCGATCAGGACCGTGTCGTGCAGCTCGACGTCCGTCGCGCCGGCCGCGCGGGCGGCGTCGACCAGCGCCGGCGTGACCTCGCGCCCACTGACCTGCACGGCGCCCGCGATCCGCAGCAGCGCACGGAGCTTGTCCGACACCGGCGCGCTGTCCAGGTCCGCGCGCACCTGGTCCACCAGCGTCATGCCCTCGTCGAGCTGCACGGCGGCGAACGCCGAGTGCGACGAGCAGCAGAAGGTGCACTCGTTGCGGCCGGACACGTACGCGGCGATCAGCTCGCGCTCGCCTGGGCTCAGCGAGTGCGCGCCGCGCAGCAGCACCTCCGCGAGCTCGTTCAACGGCTTGGCGGTCTCCGGCCGGAACATCATCGGCCCGTTGATGCCGGGAAACTCCTTCTCGTCAACACCGAGGTCGATGTGTGCCATCGAAACACCCCTCCCGTCGCGAAACCCGTCGCTGCCAGACACTAGTGACCGAGCACGCGCAAGACCCATCGCGATCGTGCGCAACCCCGCGAGTCCCCCGTTCAGACACAGTGAGTCCCCCGTTCACGCACACCGAGTTGGCGTTTGGTGGCGCACGAACCGCCAACTCGGTGTGTCGGAGCGGGGGACTCACCATGTTCGAACGGTGGACTCGCGGGCTAGACGCCGGCCACCGAACGGATCCAGGAGCGGTAAGCGGTGATGTTGGTGTACGCCGTGCGGGTCGCGCGGTCACTCGTCGACGCGACGCCGACCTGCCGGCCGGAGGCGAACATCGGGCCGCCGGAGTCGCCGCCCGCGGTGATGCCGTCGATGCGTGACGCGCACACCGCGACGCCGCCGCTGTAGTCCGAGCAGTTCACCGAGGTGACCCGCACGTTCGCGTACTTGAGGTACCGGGACTGGCAGTTGATCTCGGGCTGGTTGGTGCAGGTGGCGCCCCAGCCGTAGACCTGGACGGTCTGCCCGACGGCGACGTTGCTCGACGTGCCGAGCGGCGAGTAGGACGCCGACACGCTGCGGTCCAGACGCACGATCGCGATGTCCGCGCGTGAGTGCCGGGTGATCGCCACACCGTTGGCGACGGTGCCGCCGCTGGTCTGGTCGAGGCTGCCGATGCGGAACGAGTAGCTGCCGGAGCTCGCCACGCAGTGTTTGGCCGTCAGGATGTAGGTCGGCGCGATGATCGTCGCGGAGCAGTTCTGCTGCCCGTTGACGAACAGGCGCGCCGCCCACGGCGCGTTACTGGCCGTGCCGCCGCCGATGATCTGCGGCGTCGCACCGCCCGGGTCGCCACCGGGTGGGGCGGCGACCGCGTGCGGCGCCGCGGTGGCGAGAGCGAGTGCCGCTCCCACCACCGCGAAGGCGATTCGGAGGATCTTCATGTCGAGTTCTCGATTCTGCGGTCCGGGGACCGCGTGCAGGGGGTGAATCGGGAATCCGCTGACGCGGCGAACGGTCACCATCCGGAGTCGAACGATCACCGCTCGACTTCTACCGTGTCACCAGGACGAGCGGGCGGGCAAGAAACGACATTTCCCACAATTCACAGGTGCGCCAACGCTTCGGCGATCGCGACCTGGGCCGGGCCGAGTGCGGTCTCGCCGTCCTCGACGTCCCACAGCGCGTTCTGCAGCACCCGGCCGAGCGTCCAGCCGGCGGCCCGCCGGCGGTCCAGGCCGAGCACCTCGGTCAGCAGGTCGAACCGACGACGCACCGCGCGCGCGACGTCGCCGGTCGCCACCACCTCGTCCCACCGGTTGTCCAGCGCCGGCAGCAGGTCGAACCCGGGGTCGCCGGCGAGCGGCTCCGGGTCGATCGCGAGCCACGGTTCCCGTTGCCCGGCAAGGATGTTGTCGTAGTGCAGGTCCCAGTGCAGGAGCCGGTCGCCGGCCTCGCCGACCAGCTCGGCCACGGCGGCCGCGCACCGGCGCACCAACGCACGCTCCGCCGGGTCCCGCAAGGCCGGCACGGCGCGCGGCACGTGGTCGAGCATGGCGGCGGCGATGTCGGCCAGCCGCCGCAGGCCCGGCGGCGCCGGCACCGCGACGAGTCGGGCCAGGAGTTCGGCGAGGATCTGGAGCGCCGCGGTGTCGTCCGGCACCGAGGACAGCGGCCGAGCCGCGTCCAGCCGTTCCAGCAACTGGGCGTTGGTGTCCGGATCGTGGTCGAGCAGGCGGACGATGCCGTCGCCGTCCCACGTCCGCAGCCCGAGGGCCGTGCCGACGCTCTCCGCGCTGACCGGTTGGAGCCTGAGCGCGGCGGGCGTGCCGTCGGCGCAGACCACCGGCAGCACCAGCGACGCCATGCCGTGCCCGGCCGGTCCGTCGCGCCGCAACGCCCAGCGGTCGAGGAAGTCCGCGGCGAGCGCGGGAAGGGCGGCGATCCAGGCACGGCCGGCCGCGCCGTTGTGCTTACTGTGCGACGCGGCAAGCGCGTCGGGCACGTCGATGCGGATCGACATGAGGGGAATCTCCTTCGTGGTGGCCGAGTTCAAGGCAAGTCACGAAGGAGCGAAGGCGGCGCCCGACTTCCGGGCCAGGGTCAACGCATGACCCGAACCTACGCGAAGGTCGACCCACAGCGCCCGCGTCGCGGCCAGGTACTCGTCGGCCGTGCGGCCCCGCCTGCTACTGACGCGTGAGTGCGGCGATGGCGAGTGCGCGGGCCTCGTCGCCCGTGTTGGCCCAGCTGGTGAGGGTGCTGGCGCTGGTCCACGTCTCGTGTACGCCGCTGACCTTGCCGTATCCGTTGTCCAGCACGACGTGCGGCACGCCGGCGAGCAGCGCGAGCACGTGTCCGTGCAGCTTGTCGGTGACGAGCACCCGGCCCGACCCGAGGAAGTGCAGCCCGCGCCGCACCCAGCCTTGGCTCAGCGGCGTGAAGGTCGCGGCCAGCGGCCGCCACGCGTGCGGCGCCCTCGCCCGGAGCAGCGTGTTCGCCCACTTCGCCACTCGGTGGTCCACGCGCCACCTCGGTTCGTCCGGCTGCTCGTGGATCCACTCGACGACGCGGCTCGTGACCCCGTCCGGCGGGCCGCCGTGCTCGACGTGCTCCAGGTCGCCCGGCACGCGATGTAGCCAGGTGACGTCGACCGTCGGCCTGCCGAGCCGGGGCAGCTCCCCCAGCCCGAACGCCATGTCGGGCACGAGCCCGATCTTCGCGTCGAACTCCCGCCGGGCGACGGTCTCGCTGCGCTGCTCCCGGAGGAGCAGCGTGACGTCCCCATGATCCGCGACGAGCCGACGCACCCGGTCGAGGTTGGCCCGCTCTCGGAAGTGGATGCTCTGCGGCAGCTGGATCAGCGGCCGGCCACGCAGCGTCGCGAGCAGCTCTTCGCGCAGCCCCTGCTGACCGGCGTAGAGGTCGCCGAAGTTGCCGCCGCCGTTGATCAGTACCGGCCCGTCTGGCACGGCGCGGCGCAGGGCCGCCGCGGAGTAGGTGTCCCACACGCACTGGTAGGCCACGCGGACCCCCAGCCGCCGCAGCGCCGCCCTCGTGCCCAACCAGATCGCCGGGTCCCCCGGGTTGCCGTGGTTCGGGAAGTTGACCAGCGCGACCCGATCCGCGCCGTTCAGCGCGTCCCGCAGACCGCCGTCGATCTTGTCGGCGAGCCCGGCGAGCAGCGGGGCGTCTGGGTTGGACATCTGCCCGAGCCTAGGCGCTGTTGTCCAGGTTTTGTCACTCACCGCCAGGTATGTGCCATTCGGGTGGCGCCGCGTGCGTTTTGTTCACTCGACCGGACCAATGGCCCGTTGGAACTGGATGCAGTCAGCGCGGGGACCAGCGTGCGGATGGGGGTCGGCGCGAGGCCTGGATGACCCCGTCCAGAGGCTCGTATTCACTCGTTCGGCCCAGCGGGCGGCGCGGCTGGACGAAACGGCGTGACCTTCGCACATCAGTCAAGTGACCGATGTTTCGCACCCCCACGCGGACGAAGCTTGCCTAGTCCAAGAAATCGTGATCGCATAGAGATGAACAATTCGTGGGGTGAAGTGGTGACCGCTACGGACTGGCACGACGAGTTGGTCCTCGTCGCCGAGCTGGCCAGCGTCAACAACCAGATAGCGCGGTTCGTGCTCCGACTCCTCGACACGGATGCCCGCCGAAGCGGGCAGATAGCCGTGGCCGACGAATGCCACCTCGGTGGCCGACTCGTCAACCTCGGCTACGCATTGCAGGACCGAGCAGTACACCGAGCCGCAGGACGCACCAGCGATGGTGGGGCCATCGAAGACGCGACCTGCGGCCACGGGCAACACACGCGATAGAGATGCAGAACCACAGTCAGGCGAGCAGCCATCATGCGGTTCATTACCCGTCAGTCATGGATCGACTCGACGATGCTGTCATGCGTCATACCAGGCGGATCGGCTGCCGCGGTGCCACTCACCGCGACAGTCAACAGAACCGAGGTAACCAGTGCGATCGCTATTCGCGCGATTCTCATTTTGCCTCCCAATTATCCATCCGGGATTGGACAAAACTGTCGCGCGACTGGCATGCCTTAATGCGCGCTGGAGGTATAGCTAGGGCCCAACATATCGTTAAAAAGAACTATCGCATACGGGACGTAATCAAGTGATAACTGTGCGTTAACGAACGGCTAACGAATGAGTACGGAGGCCCCCTTCGGCCCCCGCGACGGCTCCGAGAGGTGTAACCGCCCGGATGGCCGTTGTTCGCGCGAACCTCTCGTCTTACTGTCGAACCATGCCAGTTGATGCGTCTGCGCTCGTTGGGCGGGACGCCGAACTCGCACGATTCGTCGCGTGGCTCAACGACCTCGCCGCGGGGACCGGACAGGCGGTACTGCTCGAGGGTGAGCCAGGCATCGGCAAGTCGTCCCTCGCGCGGGCCGCGACCGCAATGGCCGAGCAACAGGGATTCCAGGTCTACTGGGCCGAATGCGACGAGCTGGGCCAGGCACTTCCCCTACAACCGCTGCTGGATGCGTTGCAGGCAACGGAGTCCACCGACGAACCTCGGCTGGACACCATCCTGCGGTTGCTGCGCGGCGAACTCGTCAGCGGCGCGGACCCGACGATCGCGGCGTCGGAACAGATGTTGGCGCTGATGGCGGAACTCTGCAGCGCGGCGCCGACCGTGTTGGTGGTCGACGACCTGCAGTGGGCGGACCTGGCGACGATCGGCGTCTGGGAGTGGTTGGCGCGGTCCGTCGATCGCTCGCCATTGCTCCTCATCGGCATCGTTCGGCCCGTCCCCCAACGTGATGAGCTGACGGCGATACGACGTGCGGTCGGCCCGGAAGGCACCATCTACCTCGACGGCTTGGGCGGCAACGCGATCGCCGACCTCGTGTCGACGATCTCCGACGGCGAACCTGGCGCGGAGCTGCTCCGCCTCGCCGCCGGCGCGGCCGGCAACCCCCTCTACCTCACCGAGCTGATGGACGCGCTCGTCCGCTCGGAACGCTTGAAGGTCAACGACTCCGGGTCCGTCGAGGTCACCGGGGGCCCGGTGCCGAACTCGCTCGTCGCCGCGATCGCCCACCGGCTCGACTTCCTGCCGAAGGAAGCCCGCACGGTGTTGCAGGCCGCGGCTCTGCTCGGCGTCGACTTCCTGGTGTCGGACCTCGCGACCGTGCTCGACTGCCGGGTCGCCGAACTGGTCCCGGTCATCGACGAGGCCCGCACCGCAGGGGTGTTGAAGGACGCCGGCGAGAAGCTGGCGTTCCGCCACACCCTGATCCGGGCCGCGCTGTACGACGACATCGCCGCACCGGTGCGGCCGGCGTGGCACCGCGACGCGGCCAAGGCGCTCGCCGACGCCGGTGTGCCGATCCAGCGGGTCGCGCGACAACTGCTGCAGGCGGTGAGCACTCCGGGCGCCGGTCCGTTGGACGACTCGTTGCTGACGTGGCTTGCCGACGCCGCGCCGACGCTGGTCGCACAGGCCCCGCGCACAGCGATCGACCTGCTGAGGCAAGCCTCGGAACGATCGCCCGCGACCACCTCGCGTGGCGCGGTGCTCGCCTGCCGCCTCGCCGACGCCCTGTACCGGGCGGGCGATCGTGCTGGGGCCGAGCAGGTCGCCACCCGCGCGATGCTCGTGGTCACCGACACCGACCTACTCGTCGATCTACATTGGACGGTCGCGCAGTGTCGGTCGCTGGACGGGCGGTCCGAGGAGTCGTTCGACTCGTTGAAACGGGCGCTCGCGCTGCCGGGGATCTCCACCCAGCAACGGGCCCGACTCATGGTGCTGACCGCGCGGACGCACAGAGGCCTCGGTGAGGTGACGGTCGCTGGTGAGGTTGCGAAGACGGCGTTGGCGACCGCGGAGGAGGCTGGTGACAGCTGGGCGTTGGGGTGGTCGTTGCATGTGTTGAGTGTGGTGTCGATCATGCGGGGTGACGTGACGGTCGCGTTGCCGCTGTTCGAACGCGCCCTCGACGTGGTCGGTGACGATCCCGCGCTCACCGATCTCGGGTTGTTGTTGCAGATCAACAAGGCGGTCGCGCTCGGTGATCTCGACCGCTATGAGGAAGCGGTCCGTGCGGCGGTGCGGGTGCGTCAGCTCGCCGACCACACCGGCAGCCTGGTGCGTCTGGCCCAGGCGCAGAGCGCGTTGGGTGAGCTGCTGTTCGACATGGGCCGCTGGGACGACGCCCAGGCCGAGGTCGAGACCCTGCCCGACGACTTCAAAGACCCCGGCGCCACCTGCTGTGACCGCGGCATCGCCGCGGTCATCGCCTTCCACCGCGGCGACCCCGCCACCGCACGCCAACACCTCAGCCTCGCCGCACCCAGCGCCGAACAGATCGGCAACCGCGTCGTCGCCTCACTGGCACTGGCCCGCAGCCTCGACCACGAGATCGCCGACGCCCCCGACGAAGCACTCGCCGTGCTCACCGCCGGCGTGGCCGCCCACGCAGAAGAACTCGACGAGATGGAAGACCTGCTGCCCGAAGCCGCCCGCCTCGCCGCCCACACCGGCACCACCGGCGCCGCCGCCGACATCGCCGCCCAGGCCGACACCCTCGCCCAGCGATCCCAGGTCCCCCACCGACTCGCCACCGCCGCCTACTGCCGAGGCCTGCTCGACGACGACCCAGCCCTGCTCCAACACGCCGCGCAATGCTACGAAGACGCCGGCCGCCCCCTCCTGCGCGCCAAAGCGTTGGAAGCCGCCGCGATCGGCTTCGCCACCCGCGGCGACCGCGGCAACGCACGCTCCGCGTTCACCCACGCCGACGAGCTCTACGACGGCCTCGGCGCCAACTGGGACCTCGCCCACCTCCGCGCGCAACTACGCCAATACGGCATCCGCCGCGGCCCCCGCGCCAAACACAAACACGCCCAAGTCGGCTGGAACAGCCTCACCCCCACCGAAACCAAAGTCGCCGGCCTCGTCGCCGCCGGCATGCCCAACCGCCAAATCGCCGAACTACTGGTCCTCTCCCCGCGCACCGTCGGCACCCACGTGTCCCACATCCTGGCCAAACTGGGCGTCCGCTCCCGCATCGACATCGCCCGCGAAGCCGCCGGCCACGACCTGGTCTCCGGCTGACGGTTTACGCGCCGTCAGACTTGCCCGTCTCGCGCGGTCGCCGGTAGGCGGTCGGTGGGTTTCGGTTCCGGGTGGCCGAGGTGCGTGAGCCAGCCGCGCACGACCTTGTGCAGTGCCTCCGCGCCGACGATCTTCCCCGCGCCGGGCAGGTCCGCGGGGTGGATCAGGAACCCTCGTGACTGCCCGCCGCCGAGGCCGCCGTGGGAGCCGACGTGCGGTTCGAACGGCGAGGCGTCGTCGGTGGACTCGGTGTAGCGGCTGTTGATGACGAGGTCCGGGCAGTGCGCGAACCCGTCGGTGCGGCGGATCAGGTCCGCGGCGTGCGGGCCGTAGCCGGCGAGGGGATCGACACCCGACACCGAGTCGCCGTCGAGTCTGCGCACGCCGTCGCGGCCGAGCACGACCGGACCCGATCGCGCGCTGCGCACCAGCAGGAACCCGACGCCGGGATGGTCGACGAGGGACGGCAGCAGGTCCGGGAACTCCCGCTCGACGGTCTCCATGTCCACCCGCCCGGCATGTTCGGTGAACGACACCATCGCGACGTGGCCCGACACCACGACGACCACGCCTGGCGCGACGCGGGCGACGGCGCCGGGCTTGCCCGTCTCGGTCCGGTGCGGCGCGGCCGGGGTCGCCCGCGCCCGCAACGCCCGCGCGATCGGGCCGCCGCCGGTCGACGACTCCGCCATCATCGCGCCGAGCTGCCACCCCTGCCCGGAGGGTGCGCTGCGGCGGCCGGTGTACCGGCGCCGCCCCGCAGAGCCGACCGACGAGCTGCTCGATCGACTCGCCGAACCGGTGGGCGAACGCCCAGCCCTGCGTGACGCCGTGGTCGGAGAACACGACGAGCCGGTAGCGGCGCGGCGCGAGCTGGGTCGCCCGGTGCAGCCGGCCGATCTGCTGGTCGATGGCGCGGATGACGGCCAGCGCGTCGAACCGCTCGATGCCCGTGTGGTGGGTGACCTCGTCGTAGCCGAGGAAGTCCGCGTACACCACCGGCCGCCCGGCGAGCATGTCGCCGATGATCGCGGACACGACGAGGTCCCGCGCGATCACCGTGGTGCCGGCCCGCGCGAACGGGTAGAAGCCGCCCCGGTTGATCCTCGGTCGCACCCCGGCGCGCCGCTGCCGGACCGACGCCGACACCTCGCGCAGCACGTCGACGAGCGCGGAACCCAACGTGCGCAACAGGTTCGCGGGGTTGGCGAAGTAGGCGGAGTACCCCGCCCCGATGCGGTTGCGCCGCCCGTTGCCCCTGGTGAGGAACGGCACGGCGCTCATCGTGAGGTTGACGTGGTCCGCGTCGCCGGTGAACAGGCCGCCCCGCGCGGCGCCGCCGGCGGACAGCAGGCCGCGCCCGTCGGAGTGCCGGCGTTCGATCTCGGCCGCGTCGGACGGGTGCGTGGCTGCCCTCGGCCAGCCAGCGGGCCATCGTCGGCAGGTCGCCGTCGCGGACCGCGCGCCGCGCGGTGTCGTAGCCGAGCCCGTCGATCTGGAGCAGCAGCACGCCGGGCGGCTCGGCGCCGTCCGCGCCGTCCGCGCCGTCGCCGTGGCGGAACCGCCGGGCGGCCCGCCGGAAGAACACCTCGTCCTCGTCGATCGCGAGCACGCTCGAGACGAGCCCGCCGACCCCGGACACCACGACCGTGACCAGGACCGCCGTCCGGAAGTTTGCGATCACCACGTCCGGCATCACGAGCGAGATGGCGAGCACGCCCGCACCGAGCAGCAGGAACGAGCCGAGCCCGAGCACCAGCACCGCGCCGGGTGGCGCGAACCGCATGATCAGCGGGCGCCGTGACGGCCCGGCGCGCGCGGCAGGCCGGCGAGCGCGAACGTGCCCCAGTGCACCGGCACCGCGACGCGGGGGCGCAGCAGCTCGACCGCCTCGGCCGCGCGGTCGGGGTTCAGGTGGCCGGGCCCCAGGGTCGGGCCCCAGCCCCAGACGGGCAGGAGCGCGACGTCGAGGTCGGGCAGGTCGGCCATGCCGGCGAACAGGTCGGTGTCGCCCGCGGCGTACACCGTGTGGCCCGCGCCCCGGACGAGGTGGCCCATCGCCTTCGCCTGCGGCCCCGCCGTGCTCCGCGGCCCCCAGCGGTGTCCGGAGTGGACGGCGGGCACCCCGGTGACCCGCAGGTCGCCGTCGACCAGCTCCTCGCCGGGCGCGAGCTCGTCGACGCGGCGGATGCCCTTGGCACGCAGCCAGGCGCCGGCGCCCTTCGGCACGACGACCCGCACGTGCTCGCTCAGCAGCCGCAGCGACGGAGGTGCAGGTGGTCGCCGTGCAGGTGGGACAGCAGGACGAGGTCGACGTCGGCGCGGTCGGCCCTGGTGCTCGGCGGGGTCACCCTGGTCAGCGCGGCGACCCGATCGGTGAGCACCGGGTCGGTGAGCACGACGCGACCGGCCAGCTCCATCCGCAACGTCGAATGCCCGACGAACCGCAACCCGAGTGGACGCACGGCGAGGAGTATTCCCCGCCGCGCTCCGACCGGCAGCTCCGGCCGTGGTTGCTAGCCTGTTATGACGGCTGTCATGGAGGTCACATGCCCGACGAGAAGCGCCACCCCCGGGAGCGCATGGTCTACAGCGCCGTGCAGCTCGTCCGGGCGCACGGCGCCACCGGGACCGGGGTGCGGGACGTGGTCGAGCACGCGGGCGCGCCGCGCGGGTCGTTCCAGCACTACTTCCCCGGCGGCAAGGACCAGCTCGTCGGTGAGGCGGTGCTGTGGGCGGCGGACTACGCGGCGGAGCGGGCCGCGGCCTACCGCGCGAGCGCACGCAACCCGACGCCGGCCGGGCTGTTCGCCCACATGGTCAAGCAGTGGAAGAAGGACTTCGCCGAACGCGGCTACGAGCGCGGCTGCCCGCTCATGGCGGCGGCCGCCGACCTGGTGGGCGGCGACTCCGCCGTCACGACGCAGCTGCGCGCGGCGATCGACCGGTGGGAGCGGGCCATCGCGGCGGAGCTGGTCGCGATGGGCGTGCCGTCCCGACGCGCCGCCCGGCTGGCGACGCTGATGCTGAGCACGCTCGAGGGCGCCATCATGTCGGCACGGCTGCGCCGCGACCTCGGACCGCTGAACGTGGTCGTCGCGGAGCTGTCGCCGCTGCTGGACTCGGTGACGTGAACAACACGCGTGCGACTGAGCAAGCGAGCCAACGTCACCACCGTGAGTGAGGGCTTGGGTGAGCGGCCGCCGGCGTCTGGACCGACGCTCGCGCGCAGGCGCGTCAGCGCCGAGCACGGAGGAGGGAAGACGTCGGGTCAAGGCCGCGATTGCGCGAGCGGAGCGAGCCAATGTCACGAGTGAGGGCGTGGGTGAGCGGCCGCCGGCGTCTGGACCGACGCTCGCGCGCAGGCGCGCCAGCGCCGAACACGGAGGAAGGAAGACGCCGGGACCAGGCCGCGAATACGCGAGCGGAGCGAGCCAATGTCACAGTGAGGGCCAGAGTGAGCGGCCGCCGGCGTCTGGACCGACGCTCGCGCGCAGGCGCGCCAGCGCCGAGCACGCAGGAAGGAAGACGCCGGGTACAGGCCGCGAATACGCGAGCGAAGCGAGCCAATGTCACGGGCGAGGGCGTGTGTGAGCGGCCGCCGGCGTCTGGACCGACGCTCGCGCGCAGGCGCGTCAGCGCCGAGCACGGAGGAGGGAAGACGCCGGGACCAGGCCGCGAACACGCGAGCGGAGCAAGCCAATGTGACAGTCACCACCCCGTCCGTGCTTCGATCGCGCGCACGACCGCGACCATGTCGGACTCGTCGTGTCCGAGCGCGACCGCCTCGCCGTACAGCGCGTGGCACACGTCCAGCAGCGGCGACGCCACCCGCGCGACGCGTGCCGCCTCGGCGACGAGCCGGTTGTTCATCAGCACGTTCGCCACCGACGCCTGCACCGCGAAGTCGCCGGCCACCAGCTTCGCGCCCTTCCCGACCGAGACCGTGCTCGCCATCGGCCCCGCGTCGAGCACGGCGAGGAACCGCCGCAGGTCCAGCCCGTTGCGGTCGGCGAAGTGCACCGACTCCGCGAGCCCGGTGACCATGGTGATCAGGTACAGGTTTACGGCGAGCTTCATGAGCAGCGCGCCCGGCACCGGCCCGCACACGACCGTCTCGTGGCACATCGGCGCGAGCAGCGGGCGCACCGGCTCCACCTCGGCGCCGGCCAGCATGGCCACCAGCCGGCCGTCCTCCGCGGGTCTGCGCGACCCGGACACCGGCGCCTCGACGTAGTCGCCGCCGGCCGCGCGGATGTCGGCCTCGAGTCCGCGGGAGTGCTCCGGCGCGGTCGTGCCCATGTGGACGATCGTGTGCCCGGCGACCCGCGTCGCGAACTCCGGCGTGCCCCTGGCGAGCACGGCGTCGACCGCGTCGGCGTCGGCGAGCATGAGGAGCACGACCTCGGTCCGCGCGAACACCTCCGCCACCTCCGTCGCGACGGCCGCGCCCGCCGCACGCAGCGGCTCGGCGCGCGCCGGGGTCCGGTTCCACACCACGAGCGGTGTGCCGGCCCGCGCCAGGTTGAGCGCCATGGGCTGCCCCATGACGCCGAGCCCCAGAAATCCCACTCGCACGGCCACCTCCGTCAACGTCGACTATGACAGCCGTCATGATAGAGCGGTCATGACGGTTGTCATAGCCCACCGGCGCGGCGGCCGTCGTCTAAGGTCTCGGTAGACGGCGGAAAGGACTCCACATGCGCGCGGTGCAGATCACCTCCCACGACGGCCCGAAGGCGGTCGTGCCGATCGAGGTCGCCGAGCCGGCCGGCGACGGCCAGGTCGTGATCGACGTGCACGCCGCGGGCGTCACGTTCCCGGAGGTGCTGCAGAGCCGGGGGCTCTACCAGATCCAGCCGCCGCTGCCGTTCGTGCCGGGGTCCGAGGTCGCCGGCGTGGTGCGGACGGCGCCGGAGCACAGCGCGGTCCGGCCGGGCGACCGGGTCGCCGCGTTCCCCGGCTTCGGCGGGTACGCCGAGGTGGTCGCCGCGGACCCGGGGATGGTGTTCGCGCTCCCCGACCGGATGTCGTTCGTCCAGGGCGCCGGCATCCCGATGAACGTGCTCACGGCGCACTTCGCGCTGGTCCGGCGCGGCGCCGTCCGGTCGGGGGAGACGGTGCTGGTGCACGGCGCGGCCGGCGGCGTCGGCACCGCCTCGATCCAGCTGGCCAAGGCACTCGGGGCCCGGGTGGTCGCCGTGGTGTCGAGCGAGGACAAGGCGGCGATCGCCCGCACGGCGGGCGCCGACGACGTGCTGCCGGCCGACGGCTTCAAGGACGCGGTGGCGGCGCTGACCGGCGGCCGCGGGGTGGACGTGGTGGTCGATCCCGTCGGCGGCGACCGGTTCGTCGACTCGCTGCGCAGCCTCGCGCAGGAGGGCCGGCTGCTGGTCGTCGGCTTCGCCGCCGGCCAGATCCCGACCGTCAAGGTCAACCGGCTGCTGCTGAGGAACATCTCGGTCGTCGGCGTCGGGTGGGGGCCGTTCTGGATGCCGAGGCCGGGCTACCTCGCCGAGCAGTGGGGCGAGCTGTTGCCACTGCTGGAATCCGGCGCACTCGACCCGCTGGTCGAAGCCACCTACCCGCTCGAACGAGCCGCGGACGCGCTGGTGAGCCTGGCCGACCGCACCGCGATCGGAAAGATCGTGCTGGAAGTGCGGTAGGGACCCCGCCCAGGCCCCACCGCACCTCCACTCAGCCGACCGGCTCGAGCACCTTCTGCTCCGGCGGCATCTCGACCGTCGCCGGTCGCCGCAGCCAGCGTGGCGTCCACCAGTTCGCCTTGCCCAGCGCCGTCATCAGCGCCGGCAGGACGACCGCCCGGATCAGCGTGGCGTCCAACAGGATCGCCGCGGCGAGGCCGACGCCCATCTGCTTCATGTCGATCGTGCTCAGCGTCGCGAAGATCGAGAACACGCCGATCATGACGGCGGCGGCGCTGGTCACCACGCCGGCCGACGTGGTGATGCCCGTCGACACGGCCTCGCGCGTGGTGGCCGCGCCGTTCGCGGCCGCCTCGCGGATCCGGCTCACCACGAACACGTGGTAGTCCATCGACAGGCCGAACAGGGTGACGAACAGGATCACCGGCAGCCAGGCGGTGATGCCGCCCGTGGACTGGAACCCGAGCAGCCCCTCGGCCCAGGTGTTCTGGAACACCAGCACCAGCACGCCGTACGCGGCGCCCGCGGACAGCAGGTTCAACCCGATGGCACTCAACGCGATCACCGGCGCCCGGAACGCCCACAGCATGACCAGGAACGTCAGCAGCAGCACGAACCCGATCACCCACGGCAGCGCGTCGTTCATCGACGCGACGAAGTCGTTCTCCCCCGCCGTCTGGCCGCTGACCGCGAACTCGGCGCCCGACACCGTGCCGATGGTGGCCGGCAACAGGTCGGTGCGCAGCTTCGCGAGCGACGCGTCGGCCGCCGCGCTGCCGCCGTCGTCCGGGATGCCCGCCGAGATGAGGAAGATCCGGCCGTTCGCCGCCTCCGTGACCTCCGGCGCCTGGTCGTTGGCGAAGCCACGGTCGTCCGCGAGACGCGCCAGCAGGTCGTCGAGCGCGGTCCTCGCGGCCGCCGTCTCGCCGGCCGGGACCCGGACCGCGATCTGGTGCGACGCGCCGGTGCTCGGGAACGCCTCGGTCATCCGGTCGTAGGACTGCATGATCGGGATGCTGCGCGGCAGGTCCGCCTCCGACGGCGCGTTCAGCGTCATGCCGAACGCCGGCACGGCCAGCGCGGCGAGGACCCCGACCGACACCACCAGCGTCGTCTTCGGCGCACGCAGGCTCGGTCGCAGCACGGCACGCCAGAACCGCGACGAACCGGTGTTCCGCATGGAAAGCCGCCACAGCAACGGGATCCGCGGCTTGTCGACCCACCGGCCCAGCTTCGCGAGCAACGCGGGCAGCACGGTGATCGAGCCGATCATCGCGGCCAGCACGACCAGGATGGTGCCGACGGCGATGGAGGAGAACACGATGTCGTTGACCACGAACATGCCGGCCATCGCGACGGTCACGGCGATGCCGGACACCACGATCGCGTGGCCGGACGTCGCGGCCGCGATCTCGACCGCGTCGACGTGGTTGGCGCCCTTCGCGCGTTCCTCACGGTCGCGGCGCACGTAGAAGAGTGAGTAGTCCACACCAACGGCCATGCCGATCAGCAGGATCATGCTGCTGGTGTTGTCCGTGGCGGGAATGAGGTGGGAGACCAGCGCGGACAGGCCGAGCGCCGTGCCGACCGCGGACATCGCGAGCAGAACCGGCACACCGGCGGCGATCAACGCGCCGAACACCACGAGCATGATCACGAGCGTGACCGGGATGCTGATCAGCTCGGCCTTCTGGAAGTCCTCGCCGAGCGTTGCGGACAGGGCCTTGTCCAGCGACGCGCCGCCGACCTGCTCGACCCGCAGGTCCGGGTACTGCTTCTGCACGGCCGCCGTGGTCTCGAGCAGCGGGTCGACGCGCTCTTCCGCCGTGTCCGGGTCGCCGGCGATCTCGACGTTGACGAGCACCGCCGTGCCCTTCGGCGACGGGATCGCGTCGCTGACCGTGCCGACGGCGCTGGACGCGTCCATGTCGGCGCGCACGTCGGCGGCCGCGGCCATCGCGCGGTCCTGGTCGAGCGCGCCCTCGCGGGCGGAGATCAGGATGTTCTCCGTCGACGGGCGGTCGAAACCCGCCTCGTCGACGATGCTCCGGTAGGTGGCGAGCTCACCGGACGGGTTGTCGTCGAAGTCGGCTTGTTTGGTTCCCGCGGCGGTGCCCGCGCCGACGCAGATCGCCACGAACAGGATCCAGGCGCCTATCGCGCGCCACGGATGCTCCGCGCTCCATCTGGCGATCCGCACGGTTAACATCGGCTTACCCATCGCTACCCCTCTGGCCATTGTGGATGCGTGCCACTCACGCCCCACAAGGCTCGAGCACAGCCGGGCCGGTGATATCCGGGCTTACCCCGAAACCGCCTCAGGGTTCCCTGTATTTAATTGGCTCGCTCCGCTCGCGTATTCGCGGCCTGGACCCGACGTCTTCCCTCCTCCGTGCTCGGCGCTGACGCGCCTGCGCGCGAGCGTCACTCCAGACGCCGGCGGCCACTCACCCACACCCTCACAGCCACATTGGCTCGCTCCGCTCGCGCAATCGCGGCCTGAACCCGACGTCTTCCCTCCTCCGTGCTCGGCGCTGACGCGCCTGCGCGCGAGCGTCACTCCAGACGCCGGCGGCCACTCACTCTCGCCCTCACCCACCACACTGGCTCGCTCCGCTCGCGCAATCGCGGCCTTGACCCGACGTCTTCCCTCCTCCGTGCTCGGCGCTGACGCGCCTGCGCGCGAGCGTCGGTCCAGACGCCGGCGGCCGCTCACTAGAGCCCTCACTCACACCGGTGACTCGTGGGGCCGGCCCTCACTCGTGGCCGTCGCGGGGGCTGCTGCCTGCGCGACCGGATTGTGGGAAGCGTTGACATGACTGCGATCGGCGAGTCCGATGGGACCGTGTCATCGCCCTCCGCGCCGCCGACGCTTGTCGTCCAGTTGACCATCGACCTGTCGATGGCGCCTACTGCGCTCGCCGTGTTGAGCGACGCGCTGCACTCGGTGCTGGAGCTGCCCGGCGCCACCCTGCGGGAGCTGCCGGAGGTGCCGCACCCACGGGTGTCCGACGAACGGCTGCGCACCGTGTGCACCGGCGCCGCACGCTGATGGCGGACGTCTGGGGCATCGACGAACCGCTGAACAGTCGCACCGTGGACGTCCACATCAGACGGTTGCGTGACAAGCTCGGCCCGGACCTGCGACTGATCACCACGGTCCGCGGCGTCGGCTACCGCTTCGACAGCAATCCGGACGTGGTGCTCGTCCCGTAACGAAACATCGTTCCGCGACGAAAGACCAGGTAAGCAGGTGCGGGGTTTCGTGCTGCGTACGTACGCGGCTGTACCGCCGAACGACGTAAGGCGGCAGGGCCGTTTCCCGCCGCACCTAGCCGGACACCGGTTTGCCTCGAGCGTGTCATGGCAGTCTCAGGGCACCACCGCGACACGAGGAGTTCGTCCATGGCGAAGGATCCGCCGAGAGCCGCCGTGCTCGACGTCGGCTGCTTCAGCGCCCATCTCCTCGTCGTGGAACACAACCCGGTGTCCCTGCTGCGGCCGGTCGTCTCCCACAAGGTCCGCCTGCGGCTCGACCGGTCCATCGACGAGGCCGGCCGGATCACCATGTCCGGCATCGACAGCATCACCGAGGCGGTTCAAGAAGTACAGCAACGGCTACGGGGCGTGGCGGTCTCGTCCTTCCTCCCGTTCGCGACCTCATCGGTTCGGGACGCCGCCAACGCCGACCAGGTGATCACGAAGGTGGCTCGCGGCACGGGCCTCGAGCTGCGGGTGTTCACCGGTCGCCGCGAGGCGCACCTGTCCTACCTCGCGGCCCGCCACTGGTTCGGCGCGCGGCCGCTCACCGTGCTCGACGTCGGCGGCGGCACCGTCGAGCTGGCCACCGGCGACGCGCGCAGTCCGACGTACACGTGCTCGCTGCCACTGGGCGCCCGCACCCTCACGCGTGCCGGCCTGACCGGCCCCGACGGCCTCACCGAGATCCGCGCCGAGCTGGTCGACCGCATCACCGACGCCATCCCCACCGACAAGCTCGCCGAGCTCGCGCAGGGCCACGCGGTCGGCTGTTCCAAGGTGTTCGAGCAGATGGCGCGGCTCGCGGGCGCCCGGCGCGGCACGCGCCACCAGTTGCGCGCCGCCGACCTCGAGGAGTGGATCCCGCGGCTGGCCGCGCTCCCGGACCGGCGCCGCGCCGCACTGCCCGGCATCTCCCGGCACCGCGCGCGTCAGTCGTTCGCGGGCGCCGTCGTCGCGGAGGCGCTCATGAAGGCCACCGGGCACGACGTGCTCGACATCTGCCCGTGGTCCACCAAAGAGGGCCTGCTCATCGACCTGCTGAAGAAGGCCGGCTAGAACTCGCCGAACAGCCAGTGGCCCGGCTTGCCTGGCGTCGGGTCGAGGCAGAAGTCCCGCACGGTCGCACGGATCTCCCGCGTGGACACCGAACCGTCGTGGTCGCGGTCCACGGCGTCGAACACGGCCGTCACCCGCTCGGCCGACAGGTCGCACGCGTGGAGCAACGCCGCGAACTCGGTCGCGTCCAGTCTGCCGTCGTGGTCCGAGTCCGCGAGCGCGAGGACCGCGTCGGCAAGCGGGCCGACCTCCCGGTCGAAGCCGGTGGCCAGCCACGACCGGAACTCCGCCGGGCTGACCCGGCCGTCGGCGTCGGTGTCGGAGCGGGTGGCCACGGCCTGCCACAACGCGCGGTAGCCGTGCCGCACGGACCTGGTCGCCGCCGAACCCGGTGGCTCGCCGAACGCCTGCGCCAGCCGGAGCGCGAAGACGTCGTAGTCGTCGCGAGTGAGGTAGCCGTCGCCGTCCACGTCGAACATGCTGAAGCGCGGCGGCCGGGCCGGCGGGGTGAGCGACTCCCGCGTCCACTCGATCAGCCGCTCGTGGCCGGCCCCGAGCAGGTCCGCGTGGGTCGCGCCCTCGTGGCGGTCGAAGCGGACCAGCGCCGCCGCGTGCCGCAGGTCGGCCACGAACCGCTCGACGACCGCCACCGGCACGACCTCGTCGTCGGTGCCGGCCGTGACGTACACCGGCCGGTCCAACCGCGCGACCGGCACCCGGCACGCGTGCAGGATCCGCGCGACGCCCGGCCGGTGGTGGATGTCGGTGATGCCGAGGTCGTCGTTGGTGAGCCGTTTGACGGCGCGGAACATGTCGCCCAGCGTGGCGGTGGCGGCCGCGTCGACCACCTTGACGCCGAGGTCGGTCAGGAACACGCGGGCGTCGAAGTCCGGATGCGACGCCCGCACCCCGGCCAGCAGATAGGGCAGGAACACCGAGACGGGCCGGTGGCCGTCGGCCGCGATCACGCTCATCAGGAGCGGCAGGTGCACGGGCGGCGCCATCGCGACCGTGCCGAGGAAGTCGAGCTCCGGCGCGTACCGGCTCGCCACCAGGCCGACGAACAACGCCGCGTGCCCGCCCTGGGAGAACCCCGCCACCAGCCACGACCGGCCCGCCCTGCCGTCGAGCCGCCGGGCGGCGCGCACGATGTCGATCACGTCGTCCGCGACGGCCTCGCCGTTGAAGTACGGGTGCGGCCCCGCGGTGGACAACCCCTCGTAGTCCGTCGCGGCCACCACGTGCCCCGCCGCGAGCCACCGCGCGACGTGGTCGCGCTCGAGCCTGCTCAACCCGACCCGCGACGGCGCGCAGCGGTCGGAGAGGCCGCTGGTGCCGTGGGCGTAGCTGACGACCGGCCACCCGCCGGACGGCGCCGCCCCGGCCGGGTAGAAGACGGACCCGCTGACCGAACGCCCGGCCCCGTCGTACCCGACGCCCTGGTAGACGACACGGATCGCGTCGGCCGCGTGGGCGGGCCACAGCTCGGCCGGCAGCGGGTGCCGCTCGAGCACGGCGCCCGGCTGACGTCCCATGGCCGTGCCCCTTTCCGCTCACCACGAACGTAACTCCGCCCGCACCGGCGCCGCATCACCCGTCACCCGGCTGAACAGCCCCGGTCACCCTGATGTCGCAATCTCCCGGCGACGCGGTCGACAATGAAGGCGTGACTCCAGAAGACGTGCGGCGGCAGGTGACCGGACCGACCGCGGGGCTCGCGGCCGGGTTCACGCAGGCGAACCTGATCGCCGTGCCGGCGGACTGGGCCTACGAGATGCTCCTGTTCGCCCAGCGCAATCCCAAGCCCTGCCCCGTGTTGGACGTGACCGACGCCGGCAGCCCCAGCACGGTGCTGGCGCCCGGCGCGGACCTGCGGACCGCCGTGCCGAGGTACCGGGTGTGGCGCGACGGCGTGCTGACCGACGAGCCGACCGACGCGACGCCGTACTGGCGCGACGACCTGGTGGCGTTCCTCATCGGCTGCAGCTTCACGTTCGAGGGCGCGCTGGCCGCGGCCGGGGTGCCGCTGCGGCACGTGACCGCGGGACGCAACGTCGCGATGTACGTCACCGACCGCGAGTGCCGGCCGGCGGGCCGCCTGCACGGCCCGCTGGTGGTGTCGATGCGGATGGTTCCCGCGGCACTGGTCGACACGGCGGTCCGGGTCAGCGGGCTGATGCCGGCGGTGCACGGCGCCCCGGTCCACGTCGGCGACCCGGCGGCGCTGGGCATCGCCGATCTGTCCACTCCGGACTTCGGCGACCCGGTCGACGCGGAACCCGGTGACGTGCCGGTGTTCTGGGCCTGCGGCGTCACCCCGCAGGCGGTGCTGATGGCGTCCGCGCCGCCGTTCGCCATCACGCACGCGCCCGGCCACATGTTCGTCACCGACGTGCCGGATCTGGACTACCGGATCGCGTGAGGCTCCGCCGCACGCCGTAGTTGACGGTCGCCATCGCCAGCGCGAAGGCCCACAGCGGCCACAGGAGCATGGGCAGCGTGACGAGCGGCCAGTCGACCAGCGCCTCGACCCCGGTGCTGTCCTCCCAGAACGACGTGAAGAGGTCCTTCGCCGCCGTGGCCACCATGACCGCGACGAGCAGGCCCGGCACGACCGCGAACCCGATGGGCACCCGCCGGCCCCGCAGCCCGATCGTCCACCGGGGGAACACCTCGCCCCACGGCCGCACCAGCCCGCACGTGAGCCAGGCTCCCGCGGCCGCCGACACCGCGAGTCCCAGCCCCGCCCACAGGATCGGCTCGTTGAATCCGAACATGTCGAAACCGGGCACGCGGAAGAACATCAGCACCCTGGTGAGCGCGTAGACCAGCGGCGCCTCGACGGCGAGCCTGGTCCAGCGCCGGGTCCGCGCGGTCACGAGCGCGAGCCGCGCGGCGCGGTCGTGCGGTGTCTCCGTCCGCTCGACCGCGCGCAGTCCCGCCCGCACCCGCCCGGCGATGACCGCGCCGAACGCGGCCACCGTGCCGAGCAGCGTCAGCTGGAGCAGCAACCCCGGCGACAGCAGCATCGACAGGTCGGCCTCGCCGAGTCCCAGCAGCGACCCGACGGTGGTGGCCGGCAGGTAGCCGACGGCCGTGAGACTCGACGAGTCCAGCAGTACCAGCAGCGCGACGATCGCCGTCCCGGCGACCCACGGGCCCGCGTGCCGGTCGTGCGACAGCCATAGCGCGGCGGCCAGCGCGATCAGCGCGCAACCGAGGAAGATCCCGTTAGCCCAGCCGTCCGGCCAGCCCGCCAGCGCCGAGCTGAACGGCCTTCCGTTGTGGTCGAGGGGGTTCCGGTCGCCCCGCGCCAGCCAGAACAGGCCGAGCACCCCGAGCACCAGGCCCGTCGCGACGGCTACGCCGACCGGCAGCCGGCTGGTCCGTTCGTCAACTGTGGTCTCCATACCGGCGACACTCGCAGCCCGGCCGCCACCGGGCTTCCCGCCGGAGAGCCAGTCAGCTCCCTCCCGAGGGTGAGCGGTCTCAGTCGCCGAGCAGCTTCTTGCCCTGGTCGATCACCGTCAGCACGCTGAGTACGCCGAAGAGCAAGAAGGACCACCCGAGGACGGCGATGCGGCCGGCCTTGATGCGGATCGCGTCCGGCAGGACCTTGCGGTTGAGGAGGATCAGCAGCCCGGAGTAGATGAACATCATCACGCCGCCGACGCACGCGGAGATCACCAGGAGCACCAGCGGCTGCGCGAAACCGGCGAGGACGACCACGCAGCCGACCAGCACCAACGCCCACACGAGGCCGAAGTACACGGTGCTTTCCTTGGCCTGCTTGGCGTAGGACGTCTTGATGACGTCCGCGACGAGGCGGGCCGTGTAGTCGACGATGCCGAGTGCGGCGGCGAACAGCGCGAACGCGCCGATGAGCCAGAAGAACGTGCCGAACCAGCCGCCGACCGTCGCCTTGAGCTGTTCGCCCTCCACCTGGAGGAAGCCGATGTCGCTCGGCAGGTCGGGCTTGCCGAAGACCGTCGAGTACGCCAGCAGCGACGTGAACAGGATCGACACGAACGTGATGAGCACGAACGTGTACAGCTGCTCGCGGTTGGCGAACCGCCACCACGCGCGCCAGCGGGTCAGGTGCTCCTCGGTCGGCTCGAAGATGAAACCGGTGCTCGGCGCGGCCTCCGGCTTGCCGGTCACCGGGCTCTTGATGCGCGGCACGTACCGGCCCATGCCGAAGCCCTTGTCCCGGATCCAGTTGCTCTGCACCAGGTTCTGCCCGCCGCCGGCGCCCGCGAACGCCAGTGCGCCCAGCAGCAGCGCGAGCCCGAGCGTACCGACCGGCACGTCGGCGTCGGTCACGATCTTCGGTGCGTCGGCCCACGCGTCGGCCGAGATGGCGACCACCGCGCCGACCGCGAGGAGGACGACGACGGCCGCCACCTTGAGCATCTCCGCGCGTTCCAGCGCGACGTAGACCACCGGGGCGAGCGTGAGGATCAGGCCGATCGCGATGAGCATGCCGATGGCGATCCACCGGACCTCGCCGCCCCACAGGTAGGTCACGAGCGTCGCCGAGCTGGTCGCCCAGCCCGGCCACAGGTTCGCCAGCAGCGTCAGGACGCCGAACACGAGGCCCCAGTGCCGCCAGAAGCGGCTGAACCCGGTCAGCGCCGTCTCGCCGGTGGCGAGCGTGTACCGCTCGATCTCCATGTTCAGGAAGAACTGTGTGACGACGCCGACCAGCGCCGCCCACACGAACACCAGCCCGACCTGCGACGCGATGTAGGGGAAGAGGATGAACTCCCCCGACGCCAGCCCGACACCGGCGGCGATGACGCCGGGGCCGATGATCCGCCACGTCGAGCGCGGCGGCTCCGGCAGGGGTCGCAGCTCCGGTTTCGGCAGGTACTTGTCCGGGAACCGGTCGACCACAGAGGACGTCACGTCGTTGTGCTGCCTCGTCATGTGCCTCAATCCCTTCAGCAGGGGGAGTCAAGGCAAGATCGTACCGAGTCCCGCCGAGTTTGTCTGTCCTGCGGAGACGGTCAGCGGCGGAAGCTCCACCGGCGGCCGCCGGTGCGGGGGCCCGAGCGGGTGCCGACCCCGATGCCGGCGAGGTGCAGCGCGATACAGAGCAGCCCCGCGGTGACGAACGCGCTGGCCCCGATCCCGATGGCGGCGTCCGCGAGGTCCATGATCAGCGCGATCGCGAAGAGAATGGCGGCGACGATGGCGAGCATGTCGGTTCCTTCCATGAAGAATGCACAACTGTCCGATGTGGACTAACGTCAGGTGTTGGCGGCGGGGAACTCCGCCTTGTAGCCGAGCGAGTCGAGCAGCCCGGTCAGCATCTGCCGGGTGTTGCGCTCCGCGCGGGCGGTCAGGCCGGCGTCGGTCGCCGCGTCGGCGATCTTCTCCTCGGCGAGGACGTAGAACTCCTTCTGGTCCGGCGTGTCGAACAGCGCCTTCACCCGGTCCCAGACCCCGCGTTCCTGCGAGTACAGGTAGGTGCGCTCCTGGTCGATGTTCGGCTTGTCCAGCTTCGGCGCCGGCAGCCGGATCTGGACCGTCTTCTTCTCGGTGTCGACGGTCAACGCCTTGTCGCTGAGCCCTTTGAAGTCGATGTACGCGTTGACCGAGCCGGCGGCGACGAACAGCGTCCTGCTGCCCGCGATGACGTCCGGCACCCAGTCGACGTCGTGTTCGAGGTCGACGATGACCTGGAACTCCCCCTCCGCCGCGTGGTACTGGCTGAGGTCGCGCACGGACTTGAGCAGCGCCGGTTGGCTGCGGTCCTCGGTGTGCTCGGTGAACGGGTTGATGCCGGGCAGCACGCTGACCACCCAGAGCAGGGCGATGAGCGCGACGGCGACGATCCCGACCGCGCGTCCGACCCTCCACAATGGACTGAGGTTCTCGTTCTTCATGACAACCTCCTCATCTCACAATGGTTTCATGGGCCGGGTTGGCTTGCTCGGCAACGTGGGCGACCGGCGCAACGCGCTACTCCACTCGCGTCAGCGCGACGACGTATCCTGCGGCGGTGAAAGAGTCCGATTTGACGCTGCCCGACGGCCGCACGCTGCACATATACGACACTGGCCCGGTCGACGGCGCGCTCGTGGTCGTCTGGCTCCACGGCACGCCGAACATCGGCACGCCACCCAGGCCGCTGTTCCCCGCGGGCGAGCCGCTCGGCATCCGCTGGGTCGGCTACGACCGGCCCGGTTACGGCGGCTCGACCCCCAACCCGGGCCGCGACGTCGCGTCGGCGGCCGCGGACGTCGCGGCGGTCACCGACGCGCTCGGCGTCGACCGGTTCGCGGTGCTCGGCCACTCCGGCGGCGGCCCGCACGCGCTGGCCTGCGGCGTGCTCCTGGCCGAGCGCGTGCGCGCGGTGGTCAGCGGGGCCGGGATGGCGCCGCGGGACGCCGACGGGCTCGACTGGTTCGCCGGGATGTCCGACGCCAGTGTGGGATCGCTCGGTGCCGCGCTGGCCGGGCGGGCGGCGAAGGAGCGGTACGAGGCGTCGCCGGACAAGCCGGAGATGGAGTTCGCGCCAGCCGACCTCGAGGCGTTCCGCGGTGACTGGGGCTGGTTCGCCGAGGTCGTCGAGCCGGCCCTCGCGGCCGGTCCCGGCCCGGTGGTCGACGACGACCTCGCCTACGTCGCGCCGTGGGGGTTCGACCCCACGGCGCTCCGGCTGCCGGCGCTGTTCCTGCACGGCGGCCGGGATCGGGTGATCCCCAGCGCGCACGGCCGCTGGCTCGCCGACCACTGCGCGGACGCCGAGTTCTGGCTGTCACCGGAGGACGGCCACGTCTCCGTGCTCAGTGCCGGTCCCGCCGCCCTGAGATGGCTCGCCGAGCACCCGTGACGTTGCGAGAACGTCACGATCCACCGGCTCGGTGGCCGGTTCGGGTAAACACGGCGGTGGGAGGGCACCACATGGAGCTGTGGTTGATCTGGATGGTCGTCGCCGTGGTGCTGGGTGTCGCGGAGATCTTCACGCTGACCGCCGCACTCGGCGTCCTCGGTGCCGCGGCCGTGGTGCCCGCGGTGCTCGCCGCCCTGGGGTTGCCGCTACCCGTCCAACTCGTGATGTTCGCCATCTCGGCGGCGGCCGGCGTGGTCCTGGTGCGGCCGGTGGCCCTGCGGCACATGCGTCAGCCCCAACTCGAGCGCTTCGGTGTCGACGCGCTGGTCGGCAAGCGTGCCTACGTCGTGCGGGAGGTGACCGACCGGGACGGCCTGGTGCGCATCGACGGCGACGAGTGGACGGCACGCGCGTTCGACGAGTCGGTGGTCATCCCGGTCGGCGCCGCGGTCGACGTCATGCGCATCAGCGGCACCACCGCCTACGTCTATCCCCGGGAGTGAACATGGACATCTCAGCGACGCTGGTCGTCAGCCTGCTGATCGTGCTGCTGGTCGTCTTCACCGTGTTCCGCACAGTGCGCATCGTGCCGCAGGCGCGGGCCCGCAACGTGGAGCGGCTCGGCCGGTACAGCAGGACGCTGCAGCCGGGACTGAACTTCGTCATCCCGTTCATCGACCGCGTCTACTCCGCGATCGACCTGCGCGAGCAGGTGGTGTCGTTCCAGCCGCAGCCGGTGATCACCGAGGACAACCTCGTGGTGGAGATCGACACGGTGCTGTACTTCCAGGTCACCGACCCGAGGGCGGCCGCGTACGAGATCGCCAGCTACCTGCAGGGTGTCGAGCAGCTCACGGTGACGACGCTGCGCAACGTCGTCGGCTCGATGGACCTCGAGTCCACGCTCACCTCGCGCGACACGATCAACAGTCAGCTGCGCGGTGTGCTCGACGAGGCGACCGGCAAGTGGGGCATCCGGGTCAACCGGGTGGAGATCAAGGCGATCGACCCGCCGAAGACCATCAAGGACGCCATGGAGAAGCAGATGCGCGCCGAGCGGGACAAGCGCGCGGCGATCCTCGGCGCCGAGGGTCAGCGGCAGTCGCAGATCCTCACGGCGGAGGGTGACAAGCAGGCGGCCGTGCTGCGTGCCGAGGGCAACCGGACCGCACGCATCCTGAAGGCGGAGGGCGAGGCACGCGCGATCGACGAGGTGTTCCAGGCCGTGCACCGCAACGATCCCGACCCGAAGCTCCTTGCCTACCAGTACCTGCAGACGCTGCCCGAGCTCGCGAAGGGACCCGGCAACACGTTCTTCGTCATTCCCAGCGAGGTCACCGCCGCACTCAGCGGCGTGTCCCGCGCGTTCACCGAGGCGCTGCCGAAGTCCCCGGCGACCCGTCCCGCCACCGAAACGGACGAACTGGCATCCCGAGCCGCGGACGACGCGGCGGCCGCGGCCTCCGCGGCGGCGGAAGCAGTGGCCGAAGCAGCGGAGCCCCCGCGCGTCCCAGGCCTCCCGAAAACCCTCGAGAGCCGCACCGACTGACACCTGTGGAACCGCGCCGCACATGCGCGTTCGGCGGTGCAGTGAAGGACCCCTTCACTGCGTCGCCACGCGCATGGGTCCGCCCGCCGCGACCGCCCGGCCCGCGGGGCCTCGTTGGCCTCCGCCCCCCGATCACCACACTACCGCCAGACACCGACAGTTTCGGTTGCGCCGCAACGAGTTGTCCACAACTCGCGAGTTGTCCACAGGCAACACTCAACACGGCCGGGGCTGTCGGTGCCCGCGGGTAGCGTGGATACCCGGGGGGCCGGAGGCGTACCCCTACAGGTTCGACGCGAGCACGTTCGACTGCGCGTAGCCGGCGAGCCGGACCGCGAGGTCGTCGGCCGCGTCGGCCGTCCGCAACACGGCCGGCTCGGCGCGGCCGGCATGTGTGACGGAAAGCGCCCGACGCGCGAAGGCGGCGACCGCGGCCGGCAGCGGCAGCACCTCGCCACCGAGATAACACAGGACGATCAGCTCGTTGTCGGTCTCCACGGCCGCGGACCAACCGTGTTCCTCGTCCCACAGCAGCGCGACGTCCCGCGTCGGGAACAGCGGCGTGCGTCCTTCGAGCGCGAGGTAGGCGTTGACCGGCGGTCCCAGCTGCACGAGCGACCCCCCGCCCGCCAACCCGAGCGCTTCGGCCACCAGCTCCACGTAACGCGACAGCCCCCGCGCCGCTGCCGAGTCGAACTCCAGTTCCATGCGTCGCACCCCATTCGTTCTCCTACCAGGGCGCCGACTGCTTGACGCACATCGCGATTACCCGATCAGGTGCTCACCCAAACCGCCGGTCTCACCGGCGTGCCGGGCAGTTTCGGTTTCCGCGTGTGGTGTAAACCCCAACGGGTGAGATCCGAATGGGGTGTGGGTTGATGGATGTGGACCAGCTCGTCGCTGGGCGTTACCGGCTGACCGAGCGGCTCGGCGGTGGCGGCATGGGTGTGGTCTGGAAGGCCCACGACGAGCGGCTGCGCCGCACGGTCGCGGTGAAGGAGGTGCTCCTGCCGCCGGGGCTCGAGGAGTCGCGGCTCGAGGAGATCCGACGGCGGACGATGCGCGAGGGCCGGATCGCGGCCAAGCTGCACCACCCGCAGCTCATCACCGTGTACGACGTGATCGAGGACGACGGCAAGCCGTACCTGGTCCTGGAGTACCTGCCGTCGCGAAGCCTGTCGCGGGTGCTCGCCGACCACGGCACGCTCGACCCCGTCGAGGCCGCGCGGATCGGCTCGCAGGCCGCGGACGCGCTAGCCGCCGCGCACAGCGCCGGCGTGGTGCACCGTGACGTGACAGCGGGCAACATCCTCGTCGGCGACAACGACGACACCGTGAAGATCACCGACTTCGGTGTCTCGCGGGTGGTCGAGGACGTGACCGGGCTGACGACGGGCACCTTCGTCGGCACCCCGGCCTACCTCGCGCCCGAGGTCGCCCAGGGCAAGGCGGCGACGTTCGCGTCCGACGTCTACTCCCTCGGCGCGGCGCTGTACGCGGCTGTCGAGGGCACGCCGCCCGCCGGCCGCAACGACAACCCGATCGCGCTGCTGCACCGGATCGCGTCCGGCGAGATCGTGCCGCCGAAGCAGGCCGGCCCGCTGACCGGCGTGCTCATGGGGATGCTGAGCGCCGACCCGGACCAGCGACCGACGATGGCGGCGGCCAGGACCGCGCTCGCCGACGTCGCGGCCGGGACCGCCGCGCCGGCACCGGCGCCCGTACCCGTGCCCGCCGCGGCGCCGGTTCCCCCGGTGGCGCCCGTCCCCGCGCCGGCCGAGGGCCCGCCGCGCCGCCGTCGGGCCGGCATCCTGCTCGCGGTGACCTGCGTGCTGGTGGCGGTCGCGGTGGCGACCACGGTCCTGCTGATCAACAACAACAAGGAGACGCCGGGCAACAACGCGGCGACCGACTCGTCGACGTCGGCGACGTCACCGCCATCGGAGTCCACGGCGAACGACACGTCGACCGGCGAGCCGCCGTCCACCACGTCCGACCAGCAGCCGACCACGCCGTCCGTGCCGCCGTCGTCGAACGCCGCACCGCTGCCCGCGGACCCCGGCGCGGCGGTCAGCGGCTACTACGCGCTGATGCCCGGCAACCCGGACGAGGGCTTCACCCGGCTGAGCGCCAAGTTCCAGCAGAGCCCGGCCGGCGGTCAGGAGAGCTACCGGTCGTTCTGGGGCGGCATGGCGTCGGTGGCGGCGTCCGACCTCGCCGTACAGGGCTCGACCGTCGAGGTGACCGTACGGTACGTGTACAAGGACGGCCGTCAGTTCGTGGAGCGACACCGCTACCAGCTGATCCAGCAGGACGGTCGCTGGCTGATCGACGCGGTCTCGGTGCTGAGCAGCACCTCCAACTCATGAGGAGGACCCATGATCGTCCGGGTGACAGGCGCCGGCGCCGCGGTGGAGGACATCGGCAACCTGCGTGAGCTGCGGGTGGACCTCGCCGGCGCCGACGACGCGACGGCCCGCACCGCACTCGCCGACGCGGGCCTCGGCGAGCTGACCGACGAGCACGCATGGCTCGGCATCGACGCGCTGCGTGCCGCCGGCAACGGCGACGAGGAGTGGCTCGCCGGGTTCGCGGACATGATCCGGTTCGCGCAGCGCGAGGGCTGGGTGTCCGGCGACCGCGTGCGCGCCCACGTGGTCCGCTCCGACTGAACCGGTTGTTGGAGTTTGTCGGCGATGGCCGGCGAACTCCCGGATATTTCGACGCTTAACCGGATAAGTAAACCTTGACTTCCCCGCAATGGTTCAACCATTCTGGGTGTGGACGTCCACCCGCACCCGTTCGAGGGAAGGACACCGTCGTCATGCCCCGCACCCTGCTCCGCGGGCTCGTCGTCGCCGTGACCGCCACACTCGTCGCCGCGCTCGGCGCCGCCGTGGACGCCACCGCCGCACGGCCCGACAGCCGCCTGCTCGCCTATCTCAACCAGATCTCCGGACAGCGGACCATCTCCGGCCAGCACAACCGCGAACCCAACTCCGACCCGACGAAGTGGACGAGGACCGCCCGCGACATCACCGGCGAGACGCCGGGCCTGTGGGGCGGCGACTTCCTGTTCCTGCCCGACGACGTGAATCACCGCCAGGCCATGGTGGACGAGGCGGTCCGGCAGTGGCAGGCCGGTTCGGTGGTCACGCTGACCTGGCACGTGTGCCCGCCGACGGTGGGGTCGACGTGCGACTGGGACGAGGCCGGCATCCTCGGCTCGCTGTCGGACCCGCAGTGGAACGAGCTGCTCACCGGCGGGTCCGCGCTCAACACGGCGTGGCAGCGGCGGCTCGACGAGGTCGTGCCGCACCTGCGCAGGCTGCAGGACGCGGGGGTGGAGGTGCTGTGGCGGCCGCTGCACGAGATGAACGAGGGCTGGTCGTGGTGGGGTGGCCGGGGTTCGCAGACCCGCCAACTCTTTCAGCTGACCCACGACTACCTGGTAAACCAAAAGGGCCTCGACAGCCTGTTATGGGTATGGAACGTCAAGGACGTCGACATGGGCGGCATCGGCGGGTACTGGCCCGGAGAGTCCTATGTGGACGTCGCGAGTCTCGATGTCTGGGCCAAGCAGACCCCGAGCCAGAGCGATTACCAGGCGATGCTGAACGTCGCCGGCGGCAAGCCGGTCGCGCTCGGCGAGGTCGGCCGTGTGCCCAGCCCGGAGGTGCTCGCGGCGCAGCCGAGGTGGGCGTGGTTCATGGTGTGGGCGGAGTGGCTGGTCGACCCCGCGTACAACGACAACGCGTCGGTGCAGCGGACGTACTGGGACGGTCGGGTGCTCAACCGCGGCGAGCTGGACCTCGGCGCGCCGCCGGCCGGCAACCTCGCGCGCGGCCGGCCGGTGCTCGCGTCAAGCCAGGAGAGTGCGGCACACGCGCCCGGCAACGCCGTCGACGGTGACGTGGGCACGCGGTGGAGCAGCGGGTACGCCGACGAGCAGTGGCTCTACGTCGACCTGGGCGCCAACCGGACGATCACCGGCGTGACACTGCGGTGGGAGGCCGCCTTTGCCGCCATGTACCAGATCCAGGTGTCGACCGACGGCACGACGTGGGCGACCGTGCACAGCGACTACGCCGGCAACGGCGGGACCGACGCCATCGGCCTCGGCACGCGGACAGCGCGCTACGTGAAGATGTACGCCTGGCAGCGCGGGACACCGTACGGCTACTCGCTATGGGAGTTCGAGGTGACCGGCGGCTGAGGGTCGGCCGGCGGTGCCGCGGGGTCGAGGCGCGGACGCGTGACCTCGGTCCCCGCTGGCCGTGCCTCGACCAACGGGCGCGGCCAGCGCACCGCGGAGTTGCACGCCTGCCAGCGCGCGACGCCGTACGGATACTCGCTGTGGAGTTCGAAGAGGGCGGCATCTGACGCCGGCCGGGGGTGCCGCGTGACTGGCTTCGGCGCCGCCGCGCGGGCCGGGGCCTCGGCGCGCGTGCCGGGCCGGGCGGACGGCGCCCGCGTCGGTCTCCGCGCCCGACTCCACCGGTAGTGCCGTGGCGGGTCAGACTGCCGCGCAGACCTCGGCCCGCGCCGGCAACCACCTCGACGCGTGCCAACGCGCGGCGCCGACTACTACTCACCCGGGAGGTTCGACGTGACCGGCACCTGAGGCCGACCAGTAGTACCGCGAGGAGTCAGACGCGGCCGCGCCACCTCCACCCCCGCGCCGAGACCACCGGCGACCACCTCGAGCAACAGACGCGCCGCCCGCGCGCCGTAAGCCGGGATGTCCCTGGTCAGCGTGGTGAGCGCCGGGCGGACGAGTTGGCAGATCGGCGAGTCGTCCCATGCCACGAGTGACAGGTCGTGCGGCACGGCCAGTCCCATCTCGTGTGCGACGGACAGGCCGGCGAGCGCCATGATGTCGTTGTCGTACAGGATCGCGGTCGGGCGGTCCGCGCCGCTCAGCATCGCGCGGGTGGCGCGGGCGCCCTCGTCGCCGGTGTAGTCGGTGTGCTCGATCGTCGTGGCGAGGCCGGTTGCGCGACCGGTCTCGAGGAACGCCGTGTCGCGGTGTCGGGTGTGCAGCAGCTCCGGCAGGCCCGCGACGCGGCCGATCCGCCGGTGTCCCAGCGCGGCGAGGTAGCCGACCGTCTCGGTGACCGTCGCGGCGTCGTCGGCCCAGACGTGCGGCAGTGTGCCGACACCGGTCGGCCCGCCGATGACCACGGCCGGCAGCGACAGCTCCTCGAGCAGCGGCACCCTGGGGTCGTCGGCCCGCAGGTCGGCGACGATCGCGCCGTCGATGCGCCGCTCGGCCCACCACCGGCGGTACAGGGCGAGCTCGGTGTCCGCGTCCGCGACGACCTGCAGCATGAGCGCGCAGCCCGCGGCGGACAGCTCGGCCTCGAGCCCGCTGACCAACTCCATGAAGAACGGCTCGACGCCGAGGATCCGCGCGGGCCTGCGGATCGCCAGCCCGACCGCGTTGGCGAGCGCCCCGGACAACGCGCGCGCCGCGCTGTTCGGCTGCCACCCGATCTCCTCGGCGATGGCGAGGATCCGCGCCCGCGTGCCGGCGGAGACGCCGGGCTGCCCGTTCAGCGCGTAGGACACCGCGCCCTTGGACACCCCGGCCCGCTGTGCGATGTCCGCGATCGTGGGCCGTCTCATAACCGAACGGTAGCAGCGACTTACTCGGTTAAGCTCTCCAGCTCCAACAGGAACCGCTTGCGCGCGAGACCACCCGCGTAGCCGGTGAGCCTGCCGTCCGTGCCGACGACGCGGTGACACGCCACCAGCAGGCTCAGCGGGTTGGCACCGACCGCGGCGCCGACCTCGCGGGCGAGCGATCGCCGACGGCGCGGGTCGGGACGTCGAACGCGGTGCGCTCGCCCGCGAAGTACTCCTTGCCGGGTGACCGCCGCGAACCCGTGGTCGCCACGTGGACGCCCGAGAACCCGGTTTCGTGAGCCCGGCCAGGTCAACCCGCGAGTTCCCCTTTCAGACACAGTGAGTCCCCCGTTCAGACATGCCGAGTTGCCGTTTCGGAGCCGGCACGAACCGACAACTCACTGTGTCCGAATGGGAGACTCGCTGTGTCTGAAAGGGGGACTCGCGGGGTTTGAGCGTTGGACTCGCGGGGTGTCAGGATTCGCGGAGGGCGGTTAGTGCTGTTGGGTACATGCCCGACTTGATGGCGTGCAGCGTCTGCGGGTTCTTCGCCGCCAGCGGGCGGATCAGCGCCAGCGCCGCCGGCAGTACCTCCTCGAGCGGCACCGCCGCGTCGACGACGTCCGCGGCCGCCGCGTCGGCGCCGCCGTAGCGGCGGCCGGTGGTCATGGCCTCGTGCGCGGTCTTCGGCGTGAGACGGGACTGGATCAGCGCGGCCATGCCCGGGGTGAACGGGATGTTGATGTCCACCTCGGGCAGGCAGAAGAAGCCGCGGTCGGCACGCATCACGCGGAAGTCGTGCGCCAGCGCGAGCATGGCGCCCGCCGCGAACGCGTGCCCGGGGATCGCCGCGACGGTGGGCGCCGGGAACTCCAGCACCCGCGCCAACAGGGCGTGCACGCTGGCGACGTAGCTCTGCAGCTGGTCGCTGTGCGCGCCGACCCACTCCAGATCCAGGCCGTTGGAGTAGATCTTCCCGCCGGCCGTGGTGACGAGCGCCCTCGGCCCGTCGGCCGCCTCGACCTTGTCCAGCGCGGCGTTCACCTCGGCGAGCCAGTCCGGGTGGAACCTGTTCTCGCCGTCGCCGAGGTCGAGTACGAAGACATCGGCATCACGGGTCAACGTCGGCATCGGGACACTCCCTGCGGCGGGCGACAGTGTTCACGCACGATACTGGTCAGTAGGGAGCACACCGCGCAGCGCCCGCGCGAACAGCTCCGGCTCACCGACGAACCCGCTGTGGTCGCCGGGGAACTCGACGGGGGCGGTGCCGAGCGCCTCCGCGAGCGCCAGCCCGGTCCGGTTCGCGAGCTGCTCCTTCGACGCCGCGCCGACCCCGACCACGATCCGGGGCGCGGAAGATCGCAACGTGTCGAGGTCCGGGCGCCACAGTGTGACCGAGCGGATCACGTTGCCGAGGAAGAACTCGATGTCCCGGACCACCGACGCGGTCGGCTCCTGCTCCTCGCCCTCGGTGGTCGGCATGACGATGCCGAGCACCTCGAGGAACCGGCCCATAGCGGGCCACACACCGTCCCGGCGGTAGATCTCGTGGATGCCGTGCACGTCCGCGCGCCGCGCGTCGGCGTCGGGCAGCAGCTCGACGACCGGCGGCTCGTGGACGACGAGCACCGACACCTGGTCCGGGTGCGCGGCGACCAGCGCGAGCCCGGCGATGCCGCCGCCGCTGCTGCCGAACACCCGCGCCGGCTCATCGGTGACCTCGGCGAGGAGCCTGCTCATGTCGTCGGCGACCTGCTCCGGCGTCAACTGCGCCGTCCGGTCGTCGACCGAGCTGCGTGCGATGCCCCTCGGGTCGTACGTGACGACCGTGTGGTCCTCGGCGAGCAGCGGTGCGAGCGCGGCGAACCCGCTCGCGTCCATGGGCGTGCCCATCAGCAGGAGGACGGGCCCCGAGCCGATGACGTCGTAGCGCAGCGTGGCGCCCGGGACGGCGAGTTCGTGGTCGGACATGGTTCTCCTCGTGGTCGGTGAGCTGTCAGTGCGAAGTCGTGGCCGGTCGCGGTAGCTCGACGTCGAGCACGGCCACCTCGAGGCGCGCCAGCCGGTGCCGGTCGGCGATCACGTCGTACGCGGCGATCCGGTCGCCGTCGACCTGGACCGTCAGCGCGAGCACGAGCCGCCCGTGCACGACCACGATCACGCCGACCGAGCCGTCGACCAGCGCGGTCGCCGCGTGCCGGGCCCGCCGCCCGAAGCCGACAGTTTCCGTCGCGACGGTCCGCGCGCCGCGCGCCACCGTCGACGCGCCGGCCGGCAGCGCCTGGGGGTCGGCCGTGCGCACGACGTCGGGCGCGAGCACCGCGAGCAGCGCGGCCAGGTCACCGCCGCGGGCCGCCGCGAGGAACGCCTCGACGACCGCCCGGTGCCTGGCGACCTCGGCGGCGGGCGCGGTGGCCGTGCCCCGCACCCGGTGCCGGGCCCGGCTGGCGAGCTTCTTCGCGGCGACCGGGGTGCGGCCCACGATCGGCGCGATCTGGTCGAACGGCATGGCGAACAGGTCGTGCAGCACGAACGCGATCCGCTCGGCGGGCGCGAGCGTGTCCAGCACGACGAGCAACGCCCGGCCGACCGAGTCGGCCAGCACCGCGTCTCCCTCGGGATCCGCGGCGGCCGCGAACCGGTCGGCCACGTCGTCGCCGACCGGCTCCTCCCGTCGGGACCTCCTGGCCCGCAACATGTCGAGGCACACGCGGGACACGACCGTCCGCAGCCACGCGGCGAGGTTGTCCACGCCGTCGGCGTCCACCCGGGACAGCCGCAGCCAGGTCTCCTGCACGGCGTCGTCGGCCTCCGCGGCGGAGCCGAGCATCCGGTAGGCGACCGCCCGCAGGGGCTCGCGGTGCGCCTCGAACCGTGCCGCCAACCCGTCGCCCCAGTCCATCGGTCACCTTTCCTCGGTCGGGCCCGTCGCACAGATGACGTGTCCGCCACGACCGAAGTGACAGGAGCCGACCGCTGTCATCCTTGCGCCACCTCGGCGCCAGGACCAGTCCGGCTCCCTACTCGGCGCGCGAGGTCGAGCGGGTCAGGCGCTGCTCCCGGTGCGCGGCCATGCGGACCGGTGAGTTGACGACACCATGGCCGGCATAGCCGCCGACGCGTTGGACCACCTCGAAGAAGACGCGGCCGCCGAGCAGGCGGGTGGCGAAGTGCAGCAGCTCGCCGTGCTCGTCGCGGTCGTAGAGCACCGAGTTCGCGCGCAGCTCGGCCAGCCGGGGCGGCGCGAGGCGGGCGTCGAGGTCGGCGTAGTAGTTGTCGGGGATGTCGAGCAGGGGCACGCCGGCGGCACGCATGGCCGTCGCGGCGGCGATGGCGTCCTCGGTGGTGAACGCGACGTGCTGGGGGTCGGGGACGGCGGGTGCCCAGTCGCCGCGCCGCAGTGCCGCGACGTGCAGCACGAGACACACCCGCCCGCTCCGGTCGGTCGCCGACTGGCTGCGGACCAGCCCGTACGGCGCGGCGAACTCGATGGCCGGCTCCGGTTCGAGACCGAGCAGGGACCGGTAGAACAACGCGGTCCGGTCGAAGTCGTCGAACGGCTCGGTGAGCGCGACGTGGTCGGTGCCGGTGATCAGGCCGGGCGCGCCGGACGCCCGGACGGGATGGAAGTCGACCGCGGTCCCGTCCGGCGCGATCGCGGCGCCGGCCGTCACGGGCGCGAGGAGTCGTGCCGCCCTGCGCACGGCCCGCGCCGGGTCGGCGGTCTCGACGCCGATCGCCGACACGCGGGCGCCCGCGTCGCCGGCCACACGCAGCTCGACGCGGGCGGCGCCCTGCTGCCAGCCGTCCCCGTCCCGGCGGAAACCCATGCCGGACAACGTGTTCGCGACCTCCGGCACGTCCGCCGCACCGACCGTCAGCTCGGTGCGGGCGTGACCGGCGAGCGGTGGCGGGGGCGGCAGGTCCGCGGTCCCGATCCGTTCCTGGAGCACGAGCAGCGACCGCAGCGCGTCGACCGCGGCCGGCCGGGGGTCGGACTGGCGGAACACGTCGTTGAACACCTCGAGCGAGAGCGGCCCCGTGTACCCGGTGGCGAGGACGTCGGCGACGAAACCGGGCAGGTCGAACGCGCCCTGACCTGGGAACAGCCGGTGGTGTCGACTCCACTGCAGCACGTCCATCCGCAGCCGGGGCGCGTCCGCGAGCTGGAGGAAGAACACCTTCTCCCCCGGGATCACCCGGATCCCGGCCGGGTCGCTGCCCTTCGACAGCACGTGGAAGCTGTCCAGGCACAGGCCGAGCGCCGGGTGGGCGGCGCGGCGCACGATCCGCCACGAGTGGTCGAACGTGTCCACGAACCGGCCCCACGCCAGCGCCTCGTACGCGATCCGGATGCCGCGGTCGGCCGCGCGGGACGCGAGCAGGTGCAGCTGTTCTGCCGCGAGGTCGTCGTCGTCGACGGCGTCGGGCGAGACCGAGGAGCAGACGAGCATGGTGTCGACGCCGAGCTCGGCCATGACGTCGAACTTGTGCTCCGCGCGACGCAGGTTGGCGGCGAGCACGTCCGGCGGCACGGCCTCGAAGTCGCGGAACGGCTGGTACAGGTCGATCGTGAGGCCGAGGTCGGCGCACCGCTCCCGCACCTGCTTGGGCGCGAGCGGCGACACCACGAGGTCGTTCTCGAAGATCTCCACGCCGTCGAACCCGGCCGCCGCGATCGCCTCGAGCTTCTCGTCGAGCGTCCCGGACAGGCAGACGGTCGCGATGCCGAGTCGCCTCAGCTCCGTGCCGGACATGGCTCCTCCTCGGGCACCAGCTCGTCGAAGTGGCGCAGCATCCGCTCGCGGTCCGGCGTGTGGCCGGTGAACAGCCGGAACGAGTCGGCGGCCTGGAACACCGCCATCCGGCCGCCGTCGAGGACCCGGCAGCCACGCGCGCCGGCGGCCACGACCAGCTCGGTCCGCAGCGGCCGGTACACGATGTCCGCCACCCACAGCCTGGGGTCGAGCAGCTCCGCCGGCAACGGCAGCCCGGGGTGCGACCGCATGCCGGTCGGGGTGGCGTGGACCAGCCCGTCGGCCGTGGCGAGCGCGTCGGCGAGCGACCCGCCCGCGACGGCCCGGTCCCCGAGCCGCCCGGCGAGCGCGGCGGCCCGCGTGGCGTCGAGGTCGAAGATCCGGACGGTCCCGACACCCATGTCCACGAGCGCGTGCGCGCACGCCGCGCCGGCTCCGCCCGCGCCGAGCAGGACGACCTCGCCGAGCGCGGCGTCCGGCAGGCCCAGCTCGACGGCCCGGCCGAAGCCGGAGACGTCGGTGTTGTGGCCGACCGCACGACCGCCGTCGAACACGACCGTGTTGACCGCGCCGAGGGTCGCCGCCTGCTGCGACAGCTCGTCGAGGTGCTCGACCACGAGCTGCTTGCACGGGTGGGTGATGTTGAGGCCGTCGTAGCCGGCCAGCCGCGCGGCGGCGAGGACCTCGGCCACGGGGACGTCGAGCTCGTCGAGGTCGAGCCTGCGGTACAGGTAGCGCAGGCCGAGCCGGTCGGCCTCGCGTTCGTGCAGCGCGGGACTCAGCGACGGGCCGATGCCGGTGCCGACCAGGCCGACGAGATAGCTGCGCACGCTAATTAACGTACCAGATAGTTACTTAGCTACGCGCTACATTGGGCCGGTGGCACAGCCGGACCGCACCAGAGACGCAGAGCGGACCCGCGCCGAGATCATCGCGGTCGCCACCCGCGAGTTCGCCGACAAGGGGTACGCCGGCGCCAGGGTGGACGAGATCGCCGCGAAGATGAGCACCACCAAGCGGATGATCTACTACTACTTCGGCAACAAGGAACAGCTCTACGTCGAGGTGCTCGAGCACGCCTACACCGGCATCCGGGCCATCGAGCAGCAGCTGGACGTCGAGCACCTCGACCCCGTCGACGCCATGCGGCAGCTGGCCGAGCTGACCTTCGACCACCACGAGTCGCACCCGGACTTCATCCGGCTCGTCAGCATCGAGAACATCCACCGCGCCGAGCACATCGCGCGCTCGTCGGTGCTGTCCGGACTCGCGAACCCGGCGCTGGACGTGCTGACCCGCATCCTCGACCGGGGCCACGCCGCGGGCGTCTTCCGCGCGGGCGTCGACCCGCTCGACATCCACATGGTGATCAGCGCGTTCTGCGTGTTCCGGATCGCGAACCGGCACACCTTCAACGTGATCTTCAAGCGCGACATGCTCGACGCCGGCCGCCGCGACCACTACCGCGCGCTGCTCGGCGACATGGTCCTGGAGTACCTGGCCGCGCGCTGACCGACGGGCGTCCCTTGACAAACGACCGTGCCCCCTCGTATTAACTATCCAGTTCGTTCGTTGGCCCTCCTGTTCCCGCGACGACGCCCGGCAGAGGAGCAACCCGTGACCACCACCCCCATCGGCAAGCCGAGGCAGGCCGCCGTCGCGGCCTGGATCGGCAGCGCGCTCGAGTACTACGACTTCTTCATCTACGGCACCGCGGCGGCCCTGGTCTTCAACAAGGTCTTCTTCCCCGACTCCGACCCGGCCACCGGCACGCTGCTCGCGGTCGCGACGTTCGGCGTCGGCTACGCGGCCCGCCCGATCGGCGCGTTCATCCTCGGCCACGTCGGCGACCGGTTGGGCCGCAAGAAGGTTCTGGTGTTCACGCTGCTGCTGATGGGGGTCGCCACGTTCCTCGTCGGCTGCCTGCCGACGTACAACCAGGTCGGCGTGCTCGCGCCGATCCTGCTCGTGGTGCTGCGGCTGCTGCAGGGCCTCTCGGCGGCCGGCGAGCAGGCCGGCGCGAACTCGATGACGCTCGAACACTCGCCGCCGCACCGCCGCGCCTACTACACGAGCTACACGCTCAGCGGCACGCAGGCCGGCCAGATCCTTGCCACGGCGGCGTTCCTGCCCGTCGCGGCGCTGCCGGAGGACCAGCTGCTGTCGTGGGGCTGGCGGGTGCCGTTCTGGCTCAGCGTGGTCGTCGTCGCGGTCGGCTACGTGATCCGGCGCAGGCTCGAGGAGACGCCGGTGTTCGCGAAGCAGGCCGCCACCGACGGCGTCGCGAAGCTGCCGGTCGCCATCCTGTTCCGGGACCACTGGCGCGACGTCCTCCGCGTCGTGTGCGCGGCGGTGATCGCGTCGGTCAGCACGATCTTCACCGTGTACGCGCTGAGCTACGCGGTCAACACGGTGGAGCTCGCGCGCACGCCCATGCTGTGGGTCGGGGTGCTGGCGAACGTCGTCGCGCTGTTCGCGCTGCCGATGTGGGCCACGCTCGCCGACCGGGTGGGCCGCAAGCCGGTGTTCATCGCGGGTTCGCTCGGGTGCGCGGTGCTGATGTTCGCCTACCTCGGCGCCGTCACGGCCGGCAACTACCCGTTGATCTTCCTGGTCGGCATCGTCATGTTCGGCATCGTGTACAGCGCGCCGAACGGCATCTGGCCGTCGTTCTACGGCGAGATGTTCACGACGCGGGTGCGACTGTCCGGGATGGCCATCGGCACGCAGATCGGCTTCGCCATCGGCGGTTTCTCGCCGACGATCGCCGCCGCCATCGCGGGCGACGACGGCACCGGGTGGGTCGGGGTCGCCATCTTCACGGCGGCGCTGTGCCTGGTGAGCGTGGTGGCGGTGGCGACCGGGCGGGAGACCTACCGCGTGCCGACCGAGGACCTCGGCACCGCACGGGCAAGCTCGACGACACCGGTGTCGCGTTAGGACTCTGCGGCCCGCCACGCGACGACGAACGCCGCGATGGCGGCCGCGAGCGCGGCGCCCGCGCCGGCGGCCTTCAACCACGGCAGCGCCGGGTCGGGCTGGGCCGCGGCACGGCGTGCCTCCGCGACGGTCCGCACGTCCGCCGCCGACAACACCCGTCCGCTCTCCCAGCCGACCGTCGTCCCGAGCCGATCCCCCGCGGTCCCCGACGACGTCGGCCAGAACGCGATCACGAAGGCCGCCGCGGCGGCGAGCAACGTGAGGACCACGGCCGCGTGCTTCGCCGTGATCTTGCGCCGGGCCCGCTCCGCCCTCGTCAGCGCCCGCACGGTGACCGCGGCGACCGGCCCGCCGGCGGCCTCGGTCAGCTTCGCCATGGTCGACGCCGACATGACGAGCATGCCGTCGAACACCTGACGCTCGACGAGCCGGACACAGACCTTGACCTCCGGGTGGTCCGGCAGTTCGAGGAACACCGGGTCGCCGTCGGCGATGTCGGCCAGCGGCGCGCATCGGGTGCCGGCCGTCGCGCCCGTCATGTGCTTGTCGGTGTCGAAGTCCGACATCTCGTGTCGGGTCATCCGAACGTCAGCCCCGTGAAGGTCTCCGGGCCACGCTCGATCTCGGTGACCAGCAGGGTGCCCAGCAGGATCACCAACGGCGGCATCTGAAGGCCGCCCGGCACGGAGAGCACCCCCTCTCGCAACGTCGACGCCTCGCGGGCGGCGAACGCGCCGGCGAGCACCGCGAGGGAGTACTCGGCCCGGTTGAGGCTCGGTTCCCGCATCGACCACATCGTGGCGGACTGCTCGTCGAGGGTCTGGAAGATCAGGTGCAGCTTCACCCGTGCGACCTTGGCGACCGTGTCGCCGCCGGCACCGCTGCCGGGCAACCCGTGGCGCAGCCGGTCGACCAGCTCCGCCGGCAGGCCGAGCGCCGCCTCCACCGCCCCGGGCTCCGCGTCTGCGAGGTCCTGGGCCAGCCGGTCGCGAACTTCGTCGATCGCGACGGACGGCAGGGTGCCCAACCGAGCCAGCCCGGCGCGCATCGGTTCGACCAGGTCGTCCTCGAAGAGGTCAAGTCCCGCCAGCGCCACCCCGGGCGACTCCGCCGCGAGGGCCAGCAGGCCGAACCGGTCGACGGGATCATCGCCTCGGTCGACATCGGCCGGTCCCGGACCCGGTCCGAGCACGCCCCGCAGCGCGCTCCCGGTAATGCAGTCCGAGCAACGGAAGTACTGCGACTGGCGCTCGCCGTGCTTCGGACACGCGTGCACAGAACAGTTCTCACAGGTGCCGAAGCCCTCGGTAGAGGTCGCCGCCGGCGACGGCATCACACTCCGAGAGCCGACCGCACAGAGAAAACACGTGTCCGCCATGACGTCACTTCCTTATGGCGGGAGCGTCGCGCGGACCGGACCGGGGGTTACAGCGGAATCGACAACGAGCAAACCGCTGCAAGCGAACGCAAGTCATTGTCAATAATTTCCATAACCCTGTTGGCATATTGCCACTATCTGTAACTGCTGCGTATCATCCGAAGCACCTGGCAACGTTGCGAGGATGAAGGGCAGACATGCGACCCCTGCACAGCATTGTCGGCCTTCTGGCGCTGCTCCTGGCTTTCGGCACGGTCTCCGCACCCGTGCCGGCGTCAGGGGCGGCTGCCCAGGCGGTCCCGGCTGACGTCCATCTCTTCTACTACCCGTGGTACGGCAGTCCCACGGTCAACGGCTCCTACCGGCACTGGCAACAGGGCGGCCGCACGCCCCCCGACGACGTCGGCGCCAACTTCTACCCCACGCTCGGCGCGTACGACTCCGGCGACACCGCCGCGCTCGACCAGCACATGGCGTGGGTGCAGCGCTCCGGCGCCGGCACGATCGTCACCAGCTGGTGGGGTCAGGGGTCCTATGAGGACACTCTGGTCCCGAAGATCCTGACGGCAGCGGCGAAGTACGGCATCAAGGTCGCCTGGCACCTGGAGCCCTACGCGAACCGCACGGCGGCCTCGACGGTCGCGGACATCGACTACATCAACTCCCGCTACGGCTCCAGCCCGGCGTTCTACCGGGACGCGGCGCACGGCAACCGCTCGGCGTTCTACGTCTTCGAGAGCCTGCGCATCACCGACTGGACCGCGCTGGACGCGGTGCGGGGCACCAGCATCGTGCTGGCGCAGACCACCGACACGTCAAAGGTGGCCCACTTCGGCGGGATGTACACCTACGACGGGATCGCGGGCGCGACCGCGCCGGGGTGGAAGAACGCCTCGGACTTCTGCAAGGCCAACGGGTTGGTCTGGGCGCCGTCGGTGGCGCCGGGCTACCTCGACGACCGCGCGGTGCCGGGCAACACGACCCCGACCGTCGACCGGGACAACGGCGCCGCCTACGACCGGCAGTGGGGCAACGCCCTCGCACCCGCCACCGGCGGCGCGCCGACGTGGGTGTCGGTCACGTCGTTCAACGAGTGGCACGAGGGCTCGATCCTCGAGCCGGCCAGGTCGAACCCGCCCGCCGGGCACGGCTACCTGACCTACGAGGGCGCGTACGGCAAGACCGGCGCGGCCGCGGAGACGGCCTACCTGGACCGGACCCGCCACTGGGTCGACCAGTTCACCGGAGGCGGCGTGCCGGCGAACCCGGACCTGGCGCGTGGCAGGACGATCACGGCGAGCAGCACGCAGCCGGGCTACCCGGCGACCGCCGCGAACGACGGAAACCAGTCCAGCTACTGGGAAAGCGCGAACCACGCGTTCCCGCAGTCGATCACCGTGGATCTCGGGTCCGCGCAGGACGTGAGCCGGCTCGTGCTGTCGCTGCCCGGTTCGTGGGGCGCGCGGACGCAGACCATCCAGGTGCGGGCGAGCGCGGACGGCTCGGCCTACACCACGGTCGCGGGCGCCAAGGGGTACCGCTTCGACCCCGCCGCGCACAACACCGTCACGGTCCCGATCACCGCGGGCTCGCGCCGGTACGTGCGACTGGTCCTCACCGCGAACACCGGCTGGCCCGCGGGCCAGCTCGCCGAGATCCAGGCTTACCGAACCTAGGAAGGACGCCGATGTCCCTGCAGAAACGGCGTCGGTACGGCGTGCTCGCCGCACTGCTGCTCACCGCGTTCGTCGTCCCCACCCCGGTCGCACAGGCCGGTTCCGTCATCCCGCCCGGCGACTACCAGCAGGTCCAGCTGGCCTCCGGCGGCGGCGAGCTCGGCGAGGCCATGTCGCTCGCCGTGCTGCCCAACCGGTCGGTCGTGCACACCGCGCGCGACGGCACGGTCCGCGTCACCGACGCGGCCGGAAGCACCACCACGGCCGGCAGACTGTCCGTCTACACCCACGACGAGGAGGGTCTGCAGGGCGTCGCGGCCGACCCGAACTTCCTCACCAACCGGTTCATCTACCTCTACTACTCCCCCGCGCTGTCCACCCCCGGCGGCGACGCGCCGACCGAGGGCTCACAGTCCACCTGGGACCAGTGGAAGGGCGAGCTGCGGCTGTCGCGGTTCGTGCTCAACACCAACAACACCCTCGACCTCGGCAGCGAGAAGATCGTGCTGCGGGTCGCGAACGACCGGGGGCAGTGCTGTCACGTCGGCGGCGACATCGACTTCGACGCGGCCGGAAACCTCTACCTGACAACGGGTGACGACACCAACCCGTTCCAGTCCGACAGCTACACCCCGATCGACGAGCGCTCGAACCGCAACCCGCAGTTCGACGCGCAGCGCAGCTCCGGCAACACGAACGACCTGCGCGGCAAGGTGTTGCGGATCAAGCCGCAGGCCGACGGCACGTACACGATCCCGTCCGGCAACCTGTTCGCGCCGGGCACGGCCAACACCCGCGCGGAGATCTACGCGATGGGGTTCCGCAACCCGTTCCGGATGAGCGTGGACAAGGCGACCGGCATCGTCTACCTCGGCGACTACGGTCCGGACGCGGGCGGCACCAACCCGAACCGCGGTCCTGGCGGCCAGGTCGAGTTCAACCGGATCACCGGGCCCGGCAACTACGGCTGGCCGTACTGCACGGGCACGAACACGACAACGGAGACGTACAACGACTTCACGTTCCCGTCCGGTCCGTCCGGCGCGAAGTTCGACTGCGCAGGCGGCCCGACCAACAACTCGTTCCGCAACACCGGCCTGCAGCGGCTGCCGGCGGTGAAGCCGGCGTGGATCAGGTACGGCGGCGACGCCGGCACCCCGCCGGAGTTCGGCGGCGGCTCCGAGTCGCCGATGGGCGGCCCCGTGTACCGGTTCGACCCGAACCTGAACTCGGCCGTCAAGTTCCCGCAGTCGCTGAACGGCCGGTTCTTCGCCGGTGAGTACGGTCGCCGCTGGATCAAGGCGATCGAGGTCACCGGCACCGGTGGCGTCGGCGACATCGGGGCGTTCCCGTGGACCGGCACGCAGGTCATGGACATGGCGTTCGGGCCGGACGGCGCGCTGTACGTGCTCGACTACGGCTCCGGCGCGAACAACCAGGCGCTGTGGCGGGTCGAGTACATCGGCTCGCAGAACCGCAACCCGATCGCGAAGGCGTCGGCCAACAAGACGTCCGGCCCCGCGCCGCTCGCGGTCGCGTTCTCCTCGGCCGGCAGCTCCGACCCCGAGGGCGGCGCGCTGACCTACCAGTGGAACTTCGGCGACGGCACCACGTCGACGGCGGCGAACCCGACGAAGACGTACAACACCAACGGGAACTACACGGCGACACTGACCGTGCGGGATCCCCAGGGCCTGACCGGTTCCGCGAACGTACAGATCTCGGTGGGCAACACGGCGCCGTCGGTGACGCTGTCCGCGCCGGCGGACGGCGCACTGTTCTCCTTCGGTGACACGGTGAACTTCACGGTGAACGTCTCCGACCCGGAGGACGGCACGATCGACTGCACGAAGGTCAAGGTCCGCTACCTGCTCGGGCACGACAGCCACCAGCACGAGCTGACGTCGAAGAACGGCTGTAGCGGCTCGATCGCGACGCCGGTCGACGGTGAGCACGACCCGGCGGCGAACGTGTTCGGCGTGTTCGACGCCGAGTACACCGACGCCGGCGGCCTGACCACGCACAGCGTGCGCAAGCTGCAGCCGAGGCATCGGCAGGCCGAGCACTTCAGCGCGCAGTCCGGCGGCATCCAGCTGGCGGCGCACGGTGGCGCCGAGGGCGGCAACACGGTCGGGTTCGTCGACAACAACGACTGGGTGTCGTTCACCCCGTACGCGTTGTCCGGCGCGGCGAGTGTGACCGCGCGGGTGTCCTCCGGCGGGGTCGGCGGCACGCTGGAGCTGCGGGCCGGGTCGGCGACCGGGACGCTGCTCGCCTCGATGGCCGTGGCGAACACCGGCAGCTGGGACACGTTCACGAACGTGTCGGCGGCGGTGTCGTCGGCGCCGGGTGGGACCACGTCGTTGTTCCTGGTGTTCAAGGGAGTCACGGGACAGGGCAACCTGTTCGACGTGGACGCGTTCACGCTGAACCCGACCGGGGCCGGCACGACGCGCTCCGCGGAGGGTGAGGCCTTCACGTCCACCGGCGGGGTCCAGGCGGCGGCGCACGCGGGTGCGAGCGGCGGCGCGACGGCCGGGTACATCGAGAACGGCGACTGGGCCGGCTACTCGCAGCTGAACACGAGTGGTGCCAAGGGTGTCACTGCGCGGATCTCGTCCGCGGGCGCCGGCGGCACCCTCACGGTGCGGTCGGGTTCGCAGACCGGAACGGTGCTCGGCTCGGTCGCGGTGCCGGTCACCGGCGGCTGGGAGACGTTCCAGGACGTGTCGGCCAACCTCACCGGCAACGTGTCCGGGCCGCTGTTCCTCACGTTCACGGGAGGCGCCGGCTCACTGTTCGACGTCGACACCGTGACGTTGCGGTTCTAGTCGCATGACAGCCGTGCCCCCGCCGAAAACCCGACGACCCCGGCGGGGGCACGGCTGTACTGTCCCCGGGATGGGCGTCGTGATCACCCGGGTCCCGGAGCCGGAGATCGGCGTCGAGCCGGCCGGACAGTTGCGGGACCTCCTGCGCGAGTGCTTTCCGGACTATCCGGACCGGACCTACTTCAAGGTGCCGCCGCACTTCCGGTTCCTCGCCACCGAACGCGACACGCTCCTCGGACAGGTCGGGATCGAGCTGCGGTACATCCGCGCCGGGGACCGGGTGCTGCGGACGTTCGGCGTCGTCGACCTCGCGGTGACGGCCGGGGCGCGGTCCGGCGGGCTCGCCGGCCGGCTGCTCGCCGAGACGTTCGACCACGCGCGCGCCTGCGACATCGAGTTCGTGCTTCTGTTCGCCGACGACGACCGTGTCTACGTGCGGGAGGGATGGGTCCGCGTCGGCAACCGGCTCACGTGGGTGAAGATCCACGAGCACAACACGCTGGGGCTGAGCGTGCGCATCGACACCGAGACGCTGATGGTGCGGCCGGTGGCCGGGGCGACCTGGCCGGACGGCGACATCGACCTGCTCGGGCACGTGTTCTGAGCGCGTCCGGCAGGATGACGGACATGCCGCAGCTCCCGCAGTACGGCCGCCGCTCGCTCGCCGAGGTGGTGCCCGCCCTGCTCGCCGCACTCGACGCCGGGCCCGCCACGGACCTGGTGGTCGAGCCCGCCCGCGCCGCGGCGCTGCTGCTGGTCGACGGCCTCGGCACCGACCTGCTGCGTGCGCACGCGGCCGACGCGCCCTTCCTCGCGGAGGCGACCGACGCCGGACCGCTCACCGTCGGTTTCCCGTCGAGCACGGTGATCAGCCTCGCGTCGCTGGGCACCGGGCTGCCGCCGGGTGCGCACGGCCTGCTCGGCACGTCGTTCCTGATCGCCGATGAGACAGACACTGTGCTCGACGCCCTGCACTGGACGTCGCACGGCACGAACGTCGACCTGCGGGAGCGGCAGCCGCCCGAGGACGTGCAGCCGGAGCGGACCGCGTTCGAGCGGGCCGAGGCGGCCGGCGTCGGGGTGACCGTGGTGTCCGCGCGGGCGTTCCGCGGGTCCGGGCTCACGCGCGCCGCGTTGCGCGGCGGTCGCTTCCACGGCGTGCACGCCCTCGGCGACCTGGCCGCGGCGATGCTGGCCGCGGTCGGCGAACCGGGCCGGCAGCTGGTGTACGGCTACCACGCCGACCTCGACGCGATGGGGCACGTGCACGGCCCCGGCTCCCTGCCGTGGCGACTGCAGCTGACGCAGGTCGACCGGCTCGCCGAGGCCATCGCGACGCGCCTGCCCACCGACGCCGTGCTGGCGGTCACCGGCGACCACGGCATGGTCGCCATGACCGAGACGTTCGACGCCGACACCGACCCGGACCTGCGCGCCGGCGTGCGCACACTGAGCGGCGACCCGCGCGCCCGCCACGCGCACGCCCGACCGGGCGCGGCGGCCGACGTGCTCGCCGCCTGGCGCGCCGTCCTCGGCGACGCGGCATGGACCGTGTCGCGGGAGCAGGCCGTCGACGAGGGCTGGTTCGGCCCCTTCACGCCCCGGTTCGCGCCGCGCGTCGGCGACGTGGTGGCCGCGGCCAGCGGCGGCGCCGGCGTGATCCGCTCGCACGCGGAGTCGCTGATCTCCGGCATGGTCGGCCAGCACGGCTCCTTCACCCGGGCGGAACAACTGGTGCCGCTGCTCCTCGCCAGGGCGGCCACCTAGCGTCTGGCCGAACGGCCGCCGGTGCGGTACACCTGCCCCATGCCGCTGCTGAACGACCTGCTCGCCGCCATCGCCGCCAGCCGTGTCGAGATCGTCGACCTGACCGCGCCGCTGTCCGAACAGACCCCGATCCTCCAGCTGCCGGAGCCGTTCGCGAACACGATCTCCTTCTCGCTGGAGCAGATCAGCCGCTACGACGAGGCCGGCCCGTTCTGGTACTGGAACAACATCCACACCGGCGAGCACACCGGCACGCACGTCGACGCGCCGGTGCACTGGGCGTCCGGTCGGGACGGGATCGACGTGTCGCAGCTGCCGTTGCGACAGTTGGTGGCGCCGGCCGCGGTCGTGGACATGGCCGACCGGGCCGAGGACGACCCGGACTTCCTGCTCCAGATCGACGACGTCAAGCAGTGGGAGGCCAACAACGGCCCGCTCCCGGCCGGCGGCTGGCTGCTGCTGCGCACCGGCTGGGACGAGCGCGCCGCCGACGCGGACCGGTTCCTCAACGCCGACGAGACCGGCCCGCACTCGCCCGGCGTGTCCGCGGAGTGCGCGCGGTGGCTCGCGCAGGAGACCGAGCTGGTCGGCCTCGGCGTGGAGACGGTCGGCACCGACGCGGGCGCCGCGCACGGCTTCGACCCGCCGTTCCCGTGCCACAACTACTTCCTCGGCGCCGGCAAGATGGGGCTGACGCAGCTGCGCAACCTCGCGGCGCTGCCACCGGCCGGCGCGGTGCTGGTCGTCTCGCCGCTGCCGATCGTCGGCGGGTCGGGCAGCCCGGCGCGGGTGTACGCGCTGGTCGAGCGGTGACCACGACGGCGGAGCTGGTCGGCCGCACGCTCGCCGAACTCGGTGTGGCACAGGCGTTCGGCGTCGTCGGGAGCGGCAACTTCGTGGTGACGAACGCGTTGCGCGCGCACGGCGTGCCGTTCGTCGCCGCCCGCCACGAGTGCGGAGCAACGACCATGGCCGACGCGTACGCCAGGATGAGCGACCGGGTCGCCGTGGTCACCACGCACCAGGGCTGCGGGCTGACGAACGCGCTGACCGGCATCGCGGAGGCGGCGAAGAGCCGGACGCCCATGCTGGTGCTCGCGGCCGACACGCCGAGCGCCGCGGTCGGCTCGAACTTCCGTGTCGACCAGGACGCGGCCGTCGCGGCGGTCGGCGCAGTGCCGGAACGGGTGCACTCGGCCGCGTCCGCGGTCGCCGACACGGTGCGCGCGTACCGGACCGCCGTGCACGAACGCCGGACGGTGGTGCTGAACCTGCCACTGGACGTGCAGGCGACGCCCGCCGAGCCGCGGGTCCCCGCTCCGGTGCCGGCACCACACCCGGTCCGCCCCAACGCCTCGGCCGTCGACGTGCTGGCCGAGGCGGTCGTCGCGGCCGCGCGGCCCGTGTTCGTCGCCGGCCGTGGTGCCAGGGCCGCCGGGCCGCGGCTGCGGGCGCTCGCCGACGCGACCGGCGCGCTGCTCGCCACCTCCGCCGTCGCGAACGGACTCTTCCACGACGACCCGTGGTCGCTCGGCATCTCCGGCGGGTTCGCGACGCCGCTCGCCGCCGAGCTGATCGCGAGCGCGGACCTGATCGTCGGCTGGGGCTGCGCGCTCAACGACTGGACCACGCGCCACGGCGCGCTGATCGGGTCCGCCACGACGATCGCGCAGGTCGACCTGGACCCGGCCGCGCTCGGCCGGCACCGCCGGGTCGACGTCGGGGTGCTCGGCGACGTCGCGGAGACCGCACGGGACACCCTCGCCCGACTGTCCACACGGGACGGTTGGCGCACCCCGGAGCTACGCGAACGGATCGCGGGCTCGCGCTGGCGCGACGTCGGCTTCACCGACGAGTCCACAGAGGACCGGATCGACCCGCGCGCGCTGACCGTCCGGCTGGACGAGCTGCTGCCGGCCGAGCGGGTCGTCTCGGTCGACTCCGGCAACTTCATGGGTTACCCGAGCGCCTACCTCGACGTACCGGACCAGTACGGCTTCTGCTTCACACAGGCGTTCCAGTCGATCGGGCTGGGGCTCGCCACCGCGATCGGCGCCGCGCTCGCCCGTCCGGACCGGCTGCCGGTGGCGGCCCTGGGCGACGGCGGCTTCCTGATGAGCGTCGCCGAGCTGGACACCGTCGTACGGCTGGGACTGCCGATGGTGGTCGTGGTCTACAACGACGACGCGTACGGCGCGGAGGTCCACCACTTCGGCGACGCCGACATGACCACCGTGCGCTTCCCCCCGACCGACCTCGCCGCGATCGCGGCGGGCTTCGGCTGTGCGAGCCATACCGTCCGCACGGTCGCCGACCTCGACGGCCTGACCGAATGGCTGGCGGGCCCCCGCGACCGCCCGCTGCTGCTCGACGCGAAGATCACCAGCGACGGCGGCTCGTGGTGGCTGGCGGAGGCCTTCCGGTGACCCGCTACCGGAACTGGTCGATGGACTGGCCGAAGAACTCCAGCGCCGCCGCCTCGTCGGCGTCGGTCTCGTTCTCCTCGACCGTGTCCCCCGGCAGCGACTGACCCGCCAGCTCCGTGCGGTACATCGTCAGCTGGTGCTGCGCCCACGGCTCGAAGGCGTCGCCGGGGTAGCCGGGAACCCGCTGCGCGATGGCGCGTGCCGCGTGGTCGAGGGCGAGGCCGCCGTAGTAGTACGCGCTGTCCAACTGGCCGAGCAGCTCCTCCAACATCGGCCGGACATACTGGTACAGCACGATTGCCGACCGCTCGTGCAGGTCGTTGACGAGCGACCAGACGGCCCGCTGGGGTGTCTCGCCGCCGGACGGGTACGCCAGCAGGTCCACGTGGTAGGCGAGCCAGTACACGGCCTCCCGCACGGACGCGAGCACCGGCTCCCCGACGAGCCGGTTCGACAGCTCCAGGCGCCACCCGACGACGTCCTGCGCGGTCGTCGCCAGCCAGCCGCCGTGCTCGCCGAGTCGGCCGCCGAACGCGGAGAGCCGATCGGTGAGGACGGCGAGCCACTCGAGGTAGGTGTCGAGGTCCGGCGTCACCGCGAACCAGTTCGCGGCCGCGAACACGGCGGCCTCGTACTTCTCGGCGGTCTCGGCCACCTCGACCGACTGCGGCCCGCTCGGCCCGGCGGCGGTGCGCACCCGGCCGGCCGCGCCTGCCGCGGCCTTCTGGAGCGGTTCCGCGCCGACGGCCTTCGCCATCGACGTGACCGTCTTGGACCGCGCGACGTCCTGCGCGGCGGCCGCCGCGTTGCCGGCGAAGTGCGCGAGCCGCCGCGCGGTGCCGGTCCGGTCGTCGAGCGCCTGCTTCAGCTCGCCGACCGCTTCGTAGAACTCGTCGTAGGTCTCGCTGAGCGCGGCCAGGTGCCGGTCGTAGCGCTGCCGCCCCTGCAGCCGCGGCCGCCCGCCCGCCTCCGCGACGAACTCGAACGCGGCGGACTGGCGCGGGTGGTACGCGGCGAGCCAGTCGCGGTAGAGCTGGTGCCACACCCCCGTCGTCTTCTTCAGCAGCGCCTCGGCGGTCTTCGGCCGCGCGACCCCGAGGATGGAGTCGGCCTCGACCGTCACCCAGGAGAACTCATCGTCGTCGTCCACCATGGCGCTCCTCGCTCGGTGTGCCCGCAACCAGAGTCGTTGGCACCGACCGGGAACGCACTGGGGGACGACCCTAGGACGGCCCTAAGGTTTCCGCGCTACAGCCAGTCGCGGCGCTTGAAGAGCAGGTACAGCCCGCCGCCGGCCACGAGGATCACCACGGACGACGTCACGAAACCCCACGGCTGCCCGTCGCCGGGGAACGGCACGTTCTGTCCGTAGAAGCCGGTGATCGCGGTCGGCACCGCGATCACCGCCGCCCAGCCGGTCACCTTCTTCATGATCAGGTTGAGCCGGTTGCCCTGGATGTTGAGCTGGGTCTCGCGGATCGTCGTGATGAGGTCCCGCAGCGACTCCGTCCACTCCGTCGCGCGCAGCACGTGGTCGTAGACGTCCTGGTAGTACGGCATCATCGCGGAGTCGACGATGCTCTGGTCGCGGCGCATCAGCGTGTTCACGACCTCGCGCATCGGCAGCACCACCCGCCGCAGCGTGCCGAGCGACTTGCGCAGCGCGAGCGTCCGCCGCTGTACGTCCGTGTCGCGCGGTCGCTCCTCGAAGACCTGGTCCTCCAGCTCGTCGACGAGGTCGTCGAGGCTCTGCACGGCGTCGAAGTGCGTGTCGACGACGTAGTCGAGCAGGCCGTGGACCAGGAAGCCGACCCCGCTCTTGGCGAGGTGCGCCATGTCGTCCCAGCGACGCACCACGGCGTCGATGTCGAACCGGTCGCCGTTGCGGACCGTGATCACTGCCCGAGGGGTGACGAACACGCCGAGCTCCGCGACGGTCAGCGTGCGGGTGTCGGTGTCGAGCGACACCGCGTACGCCGTGAGGTAGCTGTGACTGTCGTACTGGTCGACCTTCGCGCGCTGCTTCGGCTGGAGGGCGTCCTCGACGGCCAGCTCGTGCAGACCCAGCTCGGCGGCGACCGCGGTCAGGTCGTCCTCGGTCGGGTCGCCGAGGTCGACCCACACGGTCAGGTCGTCGTCGCGCAGGTGCCGCGCGAGCTCCGACGCCGGCACGCCCTCCGCGTCGAGGATCCCGTTCCGGTAGAGACGGGTTCGCGTTCGTGTCACAGCAGCAGAGCCTAACCCCGCGCGGCGGACCCGGGTGGCCGGACATGCGAACTGTCCTGAGTGGACGTATGCGCCGGGGCCGCCGGTCCGGGAGGATCGGGGCATGACGGATCCCCAGACGTTCTACGACTCGCTCGCCGGGGACTACCACCTCATGTTCGGCGACTGGTGGGCCAGCGCCGAGCGGCAGGGTGCGGTCCTGTCCGGGATGCTCGGCGACCGAGGCGTCGCGCCGCACGCCACGGTGCTCGACTGCACGTGCGGCATCGGCACGCAGGCGCTGCCCCTCGCCGCGCGCGGCTACCGGGTCACCGGTTCGGACCTGAGCGCCGCGGCCGTCGAAAGGGCGCGCGCCGAGGCCGACGCGCGTGGCATCGACATCCGGCTGCGCACCGCCGACGTCCGCGCGCTGCCCGCCGACGAGCAGTACGACGCGGTGCTCGCCGCGGACAACTCGCTGCCACACCTGCGAACCGACGCCGAGCTGGGTGCGGCCCTCACCGCCGTCCGGCGCTGCCTGCGGCCGGGCGGCGTGTTCCTCGCGAGCGTCCGCGACTACGACGCGCTGGTCCGCGACCGGGTCGCCGGAGTCATGCCGACCACCCATGACACCGGTGACGGCCGCCGGATCGTCGGCCAGTCCTGGACCTGGACCGACGACCACCGGACGGTCACGTTCGACCTGTTCATCCTCGAGCAGCGCGGCGAGACGTGGGCCGCGACCGTCCGCACCACGGTGTATCGAGCGTGGCTGCGGCACGAGCTGACGGCCGCGCTCGCCGCCGCCGGCTTCACCGACATCGTGTGGACGGACCCGGAGGACAGCGGTTTTCACCAGCCGATCGTCACCACCGGATGACGCGGGGACGGTGCTCTGCCATGCTGCTCCCCCCACAGCCCGAACGCACGAGGAGAGACACCCCATGGCCGGTCAGTTCGAGGCGTCCGTCGAGATCGACAGACCCATCGCGGAAGTGTTCGCCTTCCTCGCCGAAGGGACCAACGACTCCAAGTTCAGCCCGCGCGTGCAGAAGATGGAGAAGACGACGGACGGCCCGACCGGTGAAGGCACTGTCTATGCCAGCACAGTCAAGGACGCCGGCATGACCACCAAGCGCGAGTTCCGCATCACCGCGTTCGAGGAGCCGAAGAAGATTCGGTGGGCGGAGGTGTCGAAGAACCTGGTGACCGCCTCGGAGGGCGGCTACGACCTCGAGTCCGTCTCGGACACCACCACCCGGCTGCGCGTGTACAACGTCCTGCAGGGCAACGGTTTCGGCAAGGCCATCGCCGGCCTCGCACTCAAAGCCGCCCGCAAGGACGCCCCCGACTTCGCGAACCGCATCAAGGCGGCCGTAGAAGCCAGCTGAGCCCGCCCGATCAGGTTAGCGATCATTCGCGCCACGCAAAGGCACGCGTGGCGCGAATGTCCGTCGCGCGCTCCGCCCGCCCGTCGTGCTGGAATGCTGGGTGGCGGTGGAGGAATGGTGCTCGCTGGTCAATCCGCAGCGGGATCTCGGGCCCCAGGACATTCATGGCATCCAGGCCCGCGATGTGCGTGACGCACCGACTTTCTCCGACCGCGCCGACGACTTGGCCGAGCTGCTCGCCGGTCGCACGGTGGTCGCCCACAACCTGGGTTTCGACAGCAGGTTCCTGGCCGCCGAATACGAGCGGTCGGCGCGGCGGTGCCGCTCGGCCACGACCGCGGTTTGTGCACGATGACCCGGCAGGCCATTGTCTGCACAGCCGACCAACCGTGGAGGCGCACGGGGCCGGCCAATAATCCGGGGGCCGGAGACAGCGTGATCACCTAGGCTGCCGCCATGCTGCCCTGGTCAACCACGCTCTCCGGTCGGTTCGAAAGCGACGTCGTGCACAGCGAGCTGCTGCGCGACAACCCGCTCGGCGACCCGCACGAGCGGCCGATCCACGTCTACCTCCCGCCCGGTTACGACGAGTCGGGCGATCGGCGTTACCCCTCGGTGTACGTGATCCAGGGCTACACCGGGCACGTGGCGACGTGGTTCAACCGCACGCCGTTCCGGCAGCCGTTTCCCGAGCTGGCCGACGCGATGTTCGCATCCGACACGGCGCCGCACGCGATCGTGGTCTACGTCGACGCGTGGACCGCACTCGGGGGCAGCCAGTTCGTCGACTCCCCCGCCATCGGGCGTTACCACTCCTACCTGTGCGACGAGGTCGTGCCGTGGGTCGACGCGCGCTACCGCACCCTCGCGGACCGCGACCACCGCGGCATCACCGGCAAGTCCAGCGGCGGGTACGGCGCGATGATCACGCCGATGCTGCGGCCGGACCTGTTCGGCGCGCTCGCGACGCACGCCGGCGACGCCGGGTTCGAAGCCTGCTACCTGCCCGACTTCCCCCGTGTGGCACGGCTGCTGCGCGACGAGTACGACGGCTCCTACGCCGCCTTCCTCGCCGACCACGCGTCGCGGCTGCACGGCACCAAGGAGTCCGACCTCGACCTGATCGAGATGTACGGCTACGCGGCGGCCTACTCCGGCAACGCGGACGCCTCGGTCTCGCTGCCCTTCGACGACACCGGGGCGCTGGTGCCGGACGTGTGGGCACGCTGGCTCGAACGGGACCCCGTGCTGATGGCGGCGAAGCCCGACCACGCGACGACTCTGCGGTCGATGAAGGGCATCTGGATCGACGCCGGCAGGCGCGACGAGTACTACCTGGACCTCGGCGCGACCGCGTTCCGCAAGGCCGTCGGCGCGGCGGGCGTGCCGGACTCGAACGTCTACTTCGAACTGTTCGACGGCAAGCACGGCGGGATCGACTACCGCTACCCGCTTTCGCTCGCGTGGCTGTGTGAGCGGCTCGCCTGAGGTCAGTACGGGAACTGACGACGTCCCCGGTGGACCGAGATCCACTTCAGCGTCGTGAACTCGTTGAGGCTCCACTCGCCGTTGAGGCGACCGAAGCCGGACTGCTTCTCGCCGCCGAACGCGACGATCGGCTCGTCGTGGATCGTCGTGTCGTTGATGTGGATCATGCCGGTCTCGATGCGCTTGGCCAGCTCGACACCGTGGTCGAGGTCGCGCGTGTGGATGGCGCCGGACAACCCGGAACGACTGTCGTTGGCGATCGCCACCGCCTGCTCCTCGTCGTCGAACGCCATCACGCACGCGACCGGGCCGAACAGCTCGTTCTGCATCACCGACATCTCGGGGGTGACGTCGACGAGCACGGTCGGCGCGAACAGCGTGCCGTTCACCTCGCCACGCAGCACCGCCCGCGCACCCTCCGCGATCCCCGCCTCCACCTGGTTGTTGAGCGCGTCGGCCTGGCGCTGGTTGATCAACGGCCCGACGACCGTCGCCGGGTCGGCGGGGTCGCCGACCGGCAGCGACGCCGCCTTCGCCACGTACCTGTCGAGGAACTCGTCGTAGACGTCCCGGTGCACGAGCACCCGGTTGGCGGACATGCAGATCTGGCCCTGGTGGGTGAACCGGGAGAACACGGCCGCGTCCACCGCGAGGTCGAGGTCGGCGTCGGCGAGCACGATCAACGCGCTGTTGCCGCCCAGCTCCAGGATCGGCTTCTTGAGGTTGCGCGCCGCCACCTCGGCCACATGCCGGCCGACCGCGGCCGAACCGGTGAACGAGATGACCCTCGGGATCGGGTGCTCCAGGAACGCGTCGCCCACCACCGGGATCTCGGTGACGACGACGTTGAGCAGCCCCGCCGGCAGCCCGGCGGCCTCGAAGATCTCGCCGATCAGCGTGCCGCCGGTGATCGGGGTGTCCTCGTGCGGCTTGAGCACGACACCGTTGCCGGCGCCGAGCGCGGGCGCGACGGACTTCATCGACAGGAAGAACGGGAAGTTGAACGGACTGAGCACCCCGACGACGCCGACCGGCTCGCGGTAGATCCGGTTCTCCTTCTCGTCGATGGGGGACGGCAGGATCCGGCCCTCCATGCGCAGCGGGAAGGTGCCCGCCTCCTTCAGCATGTCGAGCACCAGACCGATCTCGAACATGGCCTTGAGCCGGGTGCCACCCAACTCGACGATGATCGTCTCGACGATCTCGCCGGTGTGCTCCTCCACGTACCGGACCGCGCGCTCGAACACCGCACGCTTGGCATACGGGTTGACGCGATCCCATTCGAGCCTGGCGCGCTGCGCCGACTGGTACGCCTCATCGACGTCGGCCACGCTCGCGATGGTGAACTCCGCCACGGTCGATCCGTCGTACGGGTTGCGGTCCAGGAGGATCTTCTCCGCCGCCCCGTCCCGCCAGACCCCGCCGATGAACTGCTTGTTCTGCATGGCGGTCATGGTCCCATGACGAGACGATTACGTCCGGTGAACCTGCACGAATCGTAACCGCGCGGTTTCTCTTTGCTGACAAGAGACAAGCGCCTTTGCATCCGCACGCACCGAATGCCGAGGGCGGAGCCATGAGAATGACGCTCCGTACCCGAGAGTCGACCCGTCTGGCCGCTGGTACCGCGGCCTGTGCCTTTCTAACGTGGTCTGGGTGATGTGAGAACTTTCCTCACGTTCACGTGTTCGAGAAGGGAACCCTGCTGATGAAACCCACACTCCGACTACTTGCCGTGGCGGCCGCCGCCGCGGCACTCGTGCCGTTCGGTTTATCCAGCGCGCAAGCACTTCCGGCCGGTTACGGCGAACCGGTCGCCCACGCGGCGGCCGCGTCGCTCGACGGCATGAGCACGGCCGACGCGATGCGGCAGCTCGCCGCACAGCCCGGCATGATCGCGACCGGCGAGGCGCTGGTCGACAAGGTCGGCGACAGCTCGGCCGGCATGTGGCTCGACCACCGCACGGGGTCCGTGGTGGTCAATGTCGTCGACGAGTCGGCGGCGGCCACGGTCCGGGCGGCGGGCGCGAGCGCGCGCGTCGTCGAGCACAGCATGACGGAGCTCCAGTCGGCCCGGGACGCGGTCGCGAAGACGCTGTCGGCGGACACGGCCGCGGGGATCGACGTTCGGACCAACCAGGTCGTGGTCCAGATCGGCGACGCCGCAACGGATGTGGACACGTTGACCGCCACGGCCGCCCGCTACGGGTCGATGGTGCGCACCGAGCACATCGACGGCTCGTTCGAGACCACCATCTCCGGTGGCGACGCCATCACCGGTGGCGGCAGCCGTTGCTCGCTCGGGTTCAACACCACCAACAACACCGGGATCACGGCGGGCCACTGCACGGCGGCGATCGCGTCGTGGAACGACCCGAACGGCGCGTACTACGGCCCGTCGATCGGGGCTTCCTTCCCCGGCAACGACTACGGCCTGATCCGCAACGACGGCGGGTTGCCGCAGCCGGGCGACGTGAACCTGTACAACGGCAGCTACCAGGACATCACCGACGCGGCGGACCCGACGCCGGGCATGTCGGTGTGCAAGAGCGGTAGCACCACCGGTCTCACGTGCGGCACGGTCACCCGGACCGGCCTGCAGATCTGCTACGCGCAGGGCTGCGTGAACAACATGGCCGAGAGTGACGCGTACGTGCAGCCGGGCGACAGCGGCGGCGCGTGGTTCTCCGGCTCGATCGCGGTCGGCATCACCTCCGGCATGGGCGGTGGCTTCAGCTACTTCCAGCCGGTCGTGCCAGGGCTGAACATGTTCGGCGTCTGGGTGTTCTGAGTGTTCTGAGATCGTGCGCCGGTGCGGGTCCGCGAGTCGGACCCGCACCGGCGCCGTCCTACTACTTGAAGTTCTCCCATCGGAACTCGCGGTCGGACGTCGGCACGTCGAGGACCGACGGCTCGGCCGCCGCGATCGCGGGCGCCACGGCCACGTCCGGCAGCGCGGTCGCGCCGGGCAGCAGCGAGACCGGCAGTGTGAGCCGGCTCCGCGAGAGGTCGACGTCCACCGTCGCACCGGTGCTGCTCGGCAGGGTGTACTCGGTGTCGCTCAACGTCAGCACCAGTCCGAGGACCCGGCCGGCCGGCAGCACGGCGTCGTGCGCGCGCAGCCGCCACGTGATCGTGTACCAACGCCCCGGCTGCAACGGCTTCTGCGTCGTCAGCGAGTCGTAGTGCGCGGCGTCGGCCCAGCCCCGGCTCAGCACCGCGGCGTCGGCCGTGATCACGTTCTTCGCCGTGTCGAGGTAACAGGAGTCGTCGTCCGCGGTCGACTCGCCCCAGCAGGACTCGGTCGTCAGGTTGCGGATGCCCTCACCCCGGCCGAGGTAGTCGATCCGCGACGCCGTGCCGTAGTCGACCAGCCGCGCGGTCAGCTCGGTGGTCGGCTTGTCGACCTTGACGCGCATGGTCACCGTCGGCGTCCCACTGATCCGCAGGTTCTTCTGCAGCGGCGCCGAAAGGAACACCTGCCGCCCGGCGAGCGCGGTGTTCGGGTTCGCGACCGCGACCCGCTCGGTCAGCGCCGGGTTGTCCACGACGGTCTCGACGGTGCCCGGCCGGGTGGGCCGCAGCCCGAGCGTGCCGGTCGTGCCGTCCCCGGCGCCGAGCGACACCGGCAGGCCGACCGTGCCGCGGGCCGGCCAGGTCGACTCGTTCACCCACTGGTCCGGCGCCCGCTCGATGGTGGCCATCGGCTGACGCATGATCCCGTTCGGCAGGTCCTGCAGCCAGTAGTCGAACCAGCTGTGCAGCGTCGCGACCCACTCGGCGCGGCGGGAGTCGAACGGGTCGACGTGGCCGGCCTGGCTGAGCCAGATCTTGCGCGGCACGTGGTTGCGCGCGAGCGCGTCCCACCACTGCGCGAAGTGCTTGGTCTCCACGTTCAGGTCGTTGATGCCGTGCGCGATGAACACGCTCGCCCTGACCTTGCGCGCGTCCGGCACGAAGTTCCGCTCGGCCCAGAACGCGTTGAAGTTGCCGGTCGCGTTCTCCGAGCCGGCGAGCAGCGCGTCGCGAAGCGGCTGGCACACCTCCTCCGGGCGGCCGTTGACGTACCCGGACAGCCACGCGGGACCGAAGTCGGCGGTGTAGACCGCGCCGTTGTCGCGGTAGTAGTCGTACCAGCTGGAGATCGCCGAGATCGGCACGATGGTCTCGAGGCCCTCGACGCCGGTGGCGGCGACCCCGTTGGCGACCGAGCCGTCCCACGACTTGCCGATCATGCCGACCTTGCCGGTGGTCCAGCTCGCCCGGGCCGGGGCGCCGTCGGCGTAGGCGCCCTTCGCGCGGCCGTTCAACCAGTCGATGGCCGCCTTCACGCCCTCGATCTCCGCGCGCCCGCCGACGTCGCCGCAGCCGGTGGAGCGGCTGGTGCCGTTGAAGTCGACGGCGGCGAACGCGTAGCCGCGCGGCACGAAGTAGTTGTCGTAGAACAGCGGGAACTGCTTGACGGTGCCGTCCGCCGCGTACTCCTTGAGCTCGCTCTCGTTGCCCCGGCCGCAGCACTGGTAGTACGGCGACGCGTCCATGACCACCGGCACGCGGCCGGCGGCGGCCTCCCGGGGCCGCACGAGGTCGACGACGACCTTGTCGCGCGCGCCGTCGCCGTCGTTGTCCAGCTTCGTGGTGACCCAGACGCTCTCGCGGATCGCGTTGGCGTAGTCGTAGGCGGGGACGGTCGTGGTGCCCTTGATATGCGGCGCGCGCGGCGTGGCGGCGGCCGCCGGTGGAGAGATCAGCAGGCCGGCGGTGAGGCCGGCCAGCACCGCGACCAACAGGCCGCGACGTGGGGAGGGAGAGACCATGCGCGCAACCTACCCGGGCACCGGACGGCGAGGAAGGAGCGATTTTCGCCGCACATCCCCGTTTCGCTGGTCCCGGCAGCCGCCCGTCGGGTCCGCGCGACGTGCTGTGAATGGCGGGTTCGGGACACTGGGTGACCCCAGCGCACTCAACGCACGGTGTACGGCCCGGTCGACACCGCGTGATAACCCTTCGCGCCGACGGCGGCGGCGAGCGGGCTGCGGAAGTCCTCGTCGGCGCGTAGTGCGTCGAGGACGTGCCGGAAGTCGTACCTCGGCCGCCAGCCGAGCGCCGCGCGTGCGCGGTCGTTGACGTACACGCGGTCGATCTCGTCGAACATCCGCCAGCCTCGGCGCGCGTACTCGGCGGGCTGGTCCGGGAAGAGCCGCGCGACGACCGCGCCGGCCGACCCGTGCAGCGCGGTGAGGTCGGCCCGCGTGAACGGGGTCGTCGCGCTGACGATGTACCGGCCGAACCCCAGGTCCGGCGCGCGGGTCAGCGCGAGCAGGTGCGCGTCGACCACGTCGGCGATGTCGACCCGCCGGTACAGGAACTCGTTGGCCTTGACGTTCGCGTCCTCGTACGCGTCGCGCACGTCGTCGCGGTCGTCGGCCTCCGGGAAGAACCGCGACGTGCGCAGCACGACCACCGGCAGCCCGAGGTCGCGGTGGACGAGCTCGCACAGGTTCTCCGCGGCGGTCTTGGTCACGCCGTAGACGTTGCGCGGCACCGGGACGACGTCCTCGTCGATCCAGGTCGCCGGCGCACCGGCGCCCGGCGTCAGTGCCCGGCCGAACGCGCTCGTGGTGCTGGTGAACACGAAGCTCGCGACCCCGGCGGCCGCCGACTCCTCCAGCAGCGCGAGCGTGCCGGTGATGTTGGTGTCGACGAACGCCTGCCGCCCGTGCGACCCGACGTGCGGCTTGTGCAGCGTCGCCGGGTGCAGCACCTCGGTCACCCCGTCGAGGCACGCCCGCACCACGTCCCGGTCGTCGATCGACCCGACGACCGTCGTGCACGGCGAGTCGAGCACGTCGACGCCCACCACGTCGCGGCCCTGCTCGGACAGCACCCGGACCAACGCCTCCCCAAGATGCCCGGCACTGCCGGTCACCAGCACTTTCCCTGTTGTCACGGGCAGCAGGCTAGTGGTACGACAAGTGGTCTGGACACCTCATTTCTGGAGGGCATGTGCGTTTCCGGGGACTCCTTCTCGCCTTCGTGCTAGTACTCAGCACCGTTCTCACCCTGCCGGCCGCCGCGGAGCGGACCGGGGCGTGGGTGGTGCGCACGCAGCAGCTCGACGACCGGCTGGTCGAGCTGACCGTGCACTCCACCGCCGTCGGGCACGACGTCGGGGTGCGCCTGCTGCTGCCGCCGGACTACGAGCGCTTCCCGCACCGGAAGTGGCCGACCATCTATCTGTTGCACGGCTGCTGCGACGGCGACACCGGCTACCGCAGCTGGACGGACCGGACCGACGTCGAGGAGCTGTCCGCACGGACGAACGTCCTCATCGCGATGCCGGAGGCCGGGCCGGCCGGGTTCTACTCGAACTGGCTGGACGGGCCGGCGTGGGAGACGTTCCACCTGACCGAGCTGCGCCGGATCCTCGAGCACGACTACCGGTCCGGACCGCGGCGGTCGGTGGCCGGCCTGTCGATGGGCGGGTTCGGCGCCCTGTCCTACCCCGCGCGCCACCCGGGGTTCTTCAAGGCGGCGGCGTCGTTCAGCGGGGTCGTGCACCCGACCTACCAGGGCGTGCGCAGCACCGAGCTGGTGCAGGGCATCGTGGCCTCGACGGGCAGTGACCGGAACGCACTGTGGGGCGATCCCGTTGCAGACGCACGGATCTGGGCCGCACACAATCCTTACGACCTGGCGCGGCGGCTGCGTGGCATTCCGGTCTACCTGTCGACCGGCAACGGGGAGCCGGGGCCGCTCGACCCGCCGGACGCGACGTTCGACGGTCTCGAGCAGTTGCTCGGCGAGCAGACGGTCGCGGTCGCGGACCGGTTGCGCGCCAAGGGGGTTGACGTGCGGACGGACTTCTACGGGCCGGGCCGGCACGCGTGGCCCTACTGGGAGCGCGCGCTGCACCGGTCGTTCCCGCTGTTGGTGGACGCCATCGACTGATCAAGGGTGCCTACGGGAATTTCATTGCGGCAGTCCACCAGAGATCAGCGAATGCCAAAAGGCACGACTTCGCGAAACAGCCAATCGGCCTATCGGGTTCGACCATAAGCCGAATTCGTCAGGACAGGCTCGCGGCGTCGTCCTCGAGCGCGTGCCGCAGGGCGCGTAACGCGTAGTACACGCGGGACTTCACGGTTCCCTGCGGCACGCCGATCACCTCGGCGGCCTCCTCGATGGTGCGATCCCGCAGGTAGGTCTCGGCGAGGGCCTCGCGATGCTTGGGGCTCAAGCTCTGCAAGGCGTCGGCGATGACCATGGCCGACAGTGACGACTCGGAGTCGTCCGGGATCGCCATCGCCTCCAACGGGGTCGAGTCGACCTCGTGCGGGCGCGCACTGTGGCTACGCCTGCCATCGATGACGATGTGGCGCGCCACGGTGTACAACCAGGCACGCACCCCGATCGACTCCCGATCGAGTCGATCGGCATTGCGCCAGGCGCGGACGAGGGTCTCCTGCACGACGTCTTCCGCCCACTGTCGGTCGTTGCCGGTCAGGTACAGCACATGGCCGAACAGTGCACCGCCGAACTCGCGGTAGAGCATCCTGATGAGCGCCTCGTGTCTATCCGAGACGTCGTCCGCGCCGGCGGGCTCAAGTCTTGAACGCCGGCTCACGGGGAGACATCTTTGCCCTACCGACCGCGAGAAGTCGAGTGACCCAGGTCACACTTGTTTCCTCGTCGTGATTGAACCGTGATTCGCGTGTGTCCGTATTTGCTGGTGACCCCGTGCTGCTGTCCCACGGAACTCCTTGCGAAGAAAGGAAATCCACTTGAGCACCCGATGCGACCGACACGCGGTGGCCGCGGAGATCGCCCCTCTCGACGACCGTGTCACCACCGGCGAGTGTTGAGTCCACAATGGAGGGAGAACGCCCCGGTCGCATCGCGGCGGTGACGCTGTTGACGCTACTCATCCCGATGACCTCAGCGGCCGTCGGGGTGGGCGCGGCAGCCGCGTCCGGCCACTCCCCGCCGTTCACCGGCAGCGCCGTCCCCGCCGCGCATGCCGGTGACGGCGGGGAGGTCCGGGCCGCCGCACACCGCGCGGACACCACCACTGACCAGGACTTTCTGGTCATGGTGCGCCAGGCCGCGCTGTGGCAGGTCCCCGCCGGCGAGTACGCGCGGGAGCACGCGAGCAGCACGAAGGTCAAAGACGTCGGTCAGCAGTTGATCGTCGACAACACGAAGCTGGACGACGAGGTTCGCGTGGTGGCGGCACAGCTCGGTGTCGCGCTGCCGAACCGGGCGAGCGAGGAGCAGCAAGGCTGGCTGGCCGAGTTGGCCGGCGAGGAAGGCCCGGCCTACGACCGGGCGTTCGCGAACCGGCTGCGGGCCGCGCACGGCACGATCCTCCCGATCGTCGCCGCCGTGCGGTCCGGTACCCGGGACCCCACCGTCCGCACGTTCGCAAAGGACGTGCACGACGTGGTCAGCAAGCACATGACAACCCTGGAGAGCACCGGACTGGTGGACTTCGACGCCCTGCCTGAGCCGGCACTACCGGCACTGCCGCAGTCGGAGGACACCGTCACACCCGTGCTGGGACCGGCCACCTCGGTGCCGCCGGTCACGGTCGCGGCGAACCCGGAGGACGACAGCGGCGTAAGCCCCTGGCTGGTCGTCCTGATCTGCGTCGCGGAGGCCGGCATGACCGTCGGTCTGGTCCGGTTCCTCCGCACCCGCTGATCTCTCCAGAGCACATCACGGAATGAGGCATCCCCATGGGTAGACACAAGAATCCGCGCTACAACCGGAAGCGGCTGATCGTCGCCGGCACGGCGGCGGTCACCATGCTCGGCGCCATGGTCGGCATCGGCATCTACGGCAGCGCCTTCGCCGAGGACGAACCGGTCGCGGCCGCCTCGCAGGAGTGCTTGCCACCGGAGGCTCCGGCCCCGACCTCGAGTGCGCCGCCGGAGACCACGACGGAGGAGTCCGCACCGCCGGAGGAGACCGCACCACCCGAGACGGCGCCACCTGAGGAGTCCGCGCCGGAGGAGAGCGCGCCGCAGGAGTCGGCTCCGGAAGACACCCCGCCCGCGGAGACCCCACCGGCCGAGACCCCGCCGGAGGAGACCGCACCGGAGGAGTCGGCTCCTGAGGAGACCGCGCCGGCCGAGAACAACGGCTACGGCGTCGTGCGCAACGTGTCCTACCGGCCCGGCCGCGGCGGCCAGCAGCCGGAGGAGTCCGGCGACGAGACCGTGCCCCCGGCGCCCGCCGTGCCGGGCGAGCAGGGCCCTGCGCCGGCCGAGCAGCCCCCCGCGGCCGCTCCGGACGCCGAGATGCAGGACTTCGGCAAACCGTCCTGTGAAGACGTGCTGGGGCCCTTCCCCGGCGACTTCATCTCCATCCGCAAGGTCCCGCAGTCGCGTGGCGACGCACGGGTCAGCCGCAACGGTTCCGCCGGCACGTTCGTGTCGAAGTGCGGCACCAACGAGAACAAGCACAACAACCCGTCGAACTTCATCGTCGCCCCCGGCAACGCGAACGGAGCGCACCACCTGCACGACTACGTCGGCAACCTGTCGACGGACGGTGACTCGACCAACGAGAGCCTGAAGGCGGCCGGCACCACCTGCCGCGCCGGTGACCTGTCGACCTACTACTGGCCGGTCGTGCGGTCGCGCATCAGCGGCGGCCCGGATGCCGAGAACCCGCACAACGTCGGCACCGTGCTGCAGCCGACCTCGGCGACGCTGCAGTTCCGCGGCAACGCGAAGGCGAAGGTCGTCGCGGCGCCGGAGTTCATCCGCATCGTCACCGGTGACGCGAAGGCCGGCACCAACGGTCCGACCAACGCGAACGCCAAGTGGAGCTGCACCGGGTTCAAGAACCGGTTCACCACGAAGTACCCGCTCTGCCCGCGGGGCAGCCAGGTGTCGCGGACGCTCGACTTCCCGAGCTGCTGGGACGGCGTCAACACCGACAGCGCCAACCACCGCACACACGTGGCGTTCCCGGACAGGTCGGGCGCCTGCCCGGCCGGCACGAAGGCCATCCCGCAGCTGCGGATCACGCTGACGTTCCGGGTGCCGCCGGGCAAGGTGTACGCGGTCGACGCGTTCCCCGAGCAGTTGCACAACCCGGTCACCGACCACGGCGACTTCGTGAACGTCATGCCGGTGGCCCTCATGGATCGGGCGGTCACCTGCATCAACAGCGGGCGACGGTGCTAGTTCTCGCCGACGTCGGGCACGACGCCGGGATCCGGGAGATGGCCGCGCTGTCGGCCAGGCTCGCGTACGCGCTGATGTGTCTGACGCTCACCTGGGGCGTGCTGGTCGGGACGGGCTGGTTCAACCGGCTCACCGGCCGGCACGCCCTGCGTGCCACCCACCAGGTGCTGGCCACGCTGACGCTGGCGTTCGCGTTCGTCCACGGCATCGCGTTCCTGATGCTCGACGACGGCGCGTTCGCCATCGGCGACCTGGTCGTCCCGTTCACCGGCTCGTTCCGCGACACGATGGGCGTCCTCGCGTTCGAGGGGATGCTCGCCGCGTCGATCACGATCGGGCTGAAGCGGTGGATGAGCTACTGGCGGTGGCTGTGGCTGCACCGCCTCGCGTACCCGGCGTTCGTGCTCGGCGTGCTGCACGCGTTCTTCAGCGCGCTGGCGAAGGGCAGCCTGGCCGCGGTGTGGCTCGGCGGGATCACCCTGTTGGTCCCCGCCGTGACGGTGACGGTCCTGCGGTTCCTGCCGGCGAAGACGCTGGCGACCGCGGGCCTCATCGAGGACGTGCCGTGACCCGCCGCCGCCCTGCCGGGACACGGCGCGTCCGCCATCAGCTCAGCGTCGACAACGACCGCTGCAAGCGGTACGGCATCTGCGCGGCGGAGGCGGAGAACCTGTTCCGCCTCACGGCCAACGGTGGGCTGCGGTACCTGCGGAGCGTGCCGGAAGAAGAGCTCGAACAGGCCAAGGCGGCGGTGCGGTGCTGCCCGACCCTCGCGATCGTGCTGGAAGAGAGGCGCTAGATGCCGGACCGGGAAAGAGTTGTGGTCGTCGGGGGCGGAGCCGCCGGGCTGCGTGCCGCGGAACGGCTGCGGGAGCTGGACTTCGACGGCGAGCTGACCATCGTCAGCGAGGAGCCCTACCGCCCCTACCACCGGCCGGCGCTGTCCAAGCAGCTGCTGACCGGTGCGCTGCGGTCCAAGGACCTGCGGCTGCCCGTGCACTCCGAGCTGGCCGCCACCTGGCGGTTCGCGACCCGCGCGGTCTACCTCGAGCCGGAGGAGCACGTGCTGCACCTGCCGGGCGGCGAGGAGCTCCCCTACGACGGCCTCGTCGTCGCGACCGGCCTGCAGGCCAAGCACCTGCCCGGCGCGCCGAGGCACGACCCGCGCGTGCACGTGCTGCGCACCATCGCCGACGCGGCGAACATCCAGAAGACGCTGAGCAGGGGCAAGGGCGCGCTCGTCGTGATCGGCGGCGGGTTCGTCGGCTGCGAGCTCGCGTCGGCCGCCCGTGAGCTCGGCCGCGAGGCGACGATCATCGTCCGGGACGACCTGCTGCTGCAGAACGTGCCCGGCGCGGACTTCTGCGAGACCGTGAGCGCGCTGCACCGGGCGAACGGCGTGGACATCATCACCAACGCCGCCGTGTCGCACTGGGTGCCGCAGCCGCACGGCATCGCCATGCACCTGAACACCGGACAGGTGGTCATCGCGGCGACCGTCGTGCTGTGCGTCGGCAGCGTGCCGGCGGTCAGCTGGCTGCGCGGCTCCGGGCTGATCATCGACGACGGCGTCATGTGCGGGCCGACCTGCCACGCCATCGGCGCGGAGGACATCGTCGTCGCCGGGGACGTCGCCCGCTGGCCGAACCTGCGCTTCGACACCGTCCCCCGGCGCGTCGAGCACTGGCTGAACGCGATCGAGATGGGTCGTGCCGCGGCGGAGAACCTGCTGCTCGGGCGGGACAGCGCGGCGCCGTTCGCGCCGCTGCCGAGGTTCTGGACCGAACAGCACGGCATGCGGATCCAGGCCGCCGGCACGCCGGCACTCGCCCAGGACACCGTCTCATTGGGAGACCCGGTCATGGTCGGCAAGCGGATCACCGGGTACCTGAGCGGCGGCGAGCTGGTCGGCGTCGTCGGCTGGGACAGCCCGCGCGGCATGCAGAAGTGGACCGCCGAGCTGACGAAGAAGACCGCGCTGTCGATGCGTCGCCGGCAGGCCGCCGCCACCCGCAGGCCGGAGCCGCGGCCCGCGCTCGGACCGGCGACCTACGACTGGTCGGCGACCGACCTCAACGTGATGGCCGCACTGGAACCACTACCCCGCGACCGATGACCTGCCCCTTTCCCGACCAGCACCGCCGGTCGGCGACCGACCTCAACGTGATGGCCGCACTGGAACCACTACCCCGCGACCGATGACCTGACTTTCCTTCCCGACCGGATCAGCGGCCGGCCGCCGCCCAACCCCACCGGCGGCCGGCCGCCCCCGGTCACCCCGCTCTGCCCCCGAACCGCCGCCGCGGTGTCCGGCGCGGGCTTTCTCCCGCTCCGGCGCCGCGGCCGCAGACGCCCTCGGGAGCCGGCAGCCCCTGGCCGGCTCCCGAGGGACCACCTCACTCTGTTAGCTGTAGTACGGTGTCTGGAATGGACGTCGAGATCGTCGGTCGGCTGTTGTCCACGCTTCCGGTGGACGACGACCATCCGTACCGGTCCGGCCCGTGGCGGCCGCAGTCCACCGAGTGGCGCGCGGCGGACCTGACGGTGGTGGCCGGCGCGGTGCCGGCCGACCTCGACGGCGTCTACCTGCGCAACACCGAGAACCCGGTGCACCCGGCGATCAAGAACTACCACCCGTTCGACGGCGACGGCATGGTCCACGTGGTCGGGTTCCGGGACGGGAAGGCCTTCTACCGCAACAGGTTCATCCGCACCGACGGATTCGTGGCCGAGCAGGAGGCGGGCCGCTCGCTGTGGGCGGGTCTCGCCGAGCGGCCGCACTCCGCGGAACGCGCGGACGGTTGGGGCGCAAGGGGCCGGATGAAGGACTCGTCGAGCACGGACATCGTCGTGCGCCAGGGGGTCGCTCTCACGAGCTTCTACCAGTGCGGCGACCTGTACCGGCTCGACCCACAGACCGCGGAGACGCTCGGCAAGGCGACCTGGGGCGGCAGGTTCCCGTTCGAGTGGGGCGTCTCCGCGCACCCCAAGCCCGACGACCGCACGGGCGAGCTGCTGTTCTTCAACTACGGCATCGAGGCGCCGTACCTGCACTACGGCGTCGTCGACGCGAACGACGAGCTCGTGCACTACGTGGACGTCGAGCTGCCCGGCCCGCGCCTGCCCCACGACATGGCGTTCACCGAGAACTACGCGATCCTCAACGACTGCCCGCTGTTCTGGGAGCCGGAGCTGCTGCCGAACGCGCACGCCGCCCGCTTCCACCCGGAGCTGCCGACCCGGCTCGGCGTGCTCCCCCGCCGCGGCTCGCCGGACCAGATCCGCTGGTTCGAGGCGGAGTCGACGTACGTGCTGCACTGGGTCAACGCGTACGAGGACGGCGACGAGATCGTGCTCGACGGGTTCTTCCAGGGCGACCCGGAGCCCTCGGACAACGGCATGGGCACGAAGTGGGAGCGCGCGTTCCGGTTCCTCGCGCTGGAGCGGATGCAGGCGCGACTGCACCGGTGGCGGCTCAACCTCGCCACCGGCGCGGTCAAGGAGGAGCCGCTGACCGACAGCATCACCGAGTTCGGGGTGCTGAACCCGGCGTACGTGACCCGCCCGCACCGCTACACCTACGCCGCGACCGCCAAGCCGGCATGGTTCCTGTTCGACGGGCTCGTCAAGCACGACCACCTGACCGGCCGCGAGGAGCGGTACGCCTACGGCGACGGCGTGTACGGCAGCGAGACGGCCATGGCGCCGCGGCCCGGCGGCACCGAGGAGGACGACGGCTACCTGGTCACGATCACCACGGACATGAACCAGGACGCGTCGTTCTGCCTGGTGTTCGACGCGGCGCGGGTGGCCGACGGGCCGGTGTGCGTGCTGCGGCTGCCGGAGCGGGTGTCGAGCGGCACGCACGCGACATGGGCGGCAGGGGCAGACTTGCCGGCATGGCGCACCTCGGAGGACCCGGCGCGAGCCGTCGGTCTGTGACGGTCCCGCCCAACTCGATCGGCCGGATGCTGGGGATCGTCGGCGACGAGTGGACCCTGCTGATCGTCCAACAGGCGCTCCTCGGCGCGCGCCGGTACGCCGAGCTCCGTGCCGCGCTGCCGATCTCGGACGCGGTGCTCACGACGCGGCTCGGGCAGCTGACATCGCTCGGCCTGCTGGAGCGGCGCGCGTACCAGGACGCGCCGGAGCGGTTCGACTACCCGCTGACCGAGCGCGGGCGCGGGTTGTGGCCGGTGCTGCTCGGCATCTGGGACTGGGAGCGGACGTGGGTGCCCGGCCAGGCGCGGGCGCTGCCGGCGATGGCGCACACCGGTTGCGGCGCGCCGTTCCGGCCGCTGCTGACGTGCCGGGCCTGCCGCGCGCCGGTCGCGGCGCGCGACGTCGTCGGCGCCTGGGGCCCGAGCGGCTCGTGGCCGAGGTCGGTGCCGGTCGGCACGACCCGCCGCCGCGCGACCTCGGGCCTGTTCCCGTCGTCGATGGCGATGTTCGGCAACCGGTGGTCGGCCGCGCTGCTCGGCGCGGCCTTCCTCGGCCTGCACCGCTTCGGCGGGTTCGCGACCCACCTCGGCGTGCCCCCGACCCTGCTGGCGGAACGCCTGCGCACGTTCACCACGATCGGCGTCTTCGAGCCGACGACCGACGGCGAGTACCACCTCACCGACAAGGGCCGCGCGTTCTACCCGGCCGTCGCCACCGCCGTGTGCTGGGCCGAACGATGGTTCCCCGCCGAGGAGGGCCCCGCGCTGTCACTCGTGCACGGCGCCTGCGGGGCCCCCTTCGTCCCGGCCCTGCACTGCGACCGGTGTCAGGACCGCCTGGCCGGCAAGACGGTCCTGCGCGTCGGCTGAGGACACCTCACACCACGGCGCCACTGTCCTTCCGGTCCCGGGCGGCCGGTCGGGCCGCGGGCGGCGGCGGCCCGCGCCCGGCCACTTCGCGTCGAGGACGATCGCCGCAGGGCCCGCGGTGACCACCGTGGAGACCGTGCCGATCACCAGGCCCAGCAACAGCGCCAGCGCGAAGTCGGCGAGCGGGCCGTCGCCGAGGAACAGCAGCGCGCCGAGCACGAACAGCCAGCAGCACCGCCGCCGCCCCACCCGCGCCGATCACGATGCTCGACGCCGTGCGGATCGCCTCCAGCCGGCTCGCGTCGGCCGCGCTGCCGCCGCCGAGGAAGACCCACAGCAGCGTCACCGTCACCGCCGCGGCGACCGCGAGGCCGACCGACCACACGACGATCGTCGTGCTCTACAAGGCTTTGGACCGGTGATCACGAGGCACCGCAGCATGATGTCGCCGCCAGCACTGTCATGGAATTTCGTAAGTCGATCTGACTCTTGCGATGACCTGTTCAGAATTTGTATGATCTGGATCACACACCGGTGCCCCCTGCGCAGAAGGCGAGTGTTCGCCGTGTCCCCATCGCTCAGTCCACCCACCAGGCTCGCCACCGCCGTCGTGGCCGTGCTCACCGCGTCCGGCCTCACGGTCGTGGCCGCTGGCTCCGCGCCCGCCGCCGCACAGTCCCCGCTCGCCGTCGCCGGTCGTGGCGCCACGGTCCCGTTCGTCGAGCAGGAGGCCGAGTCCGCCGCCACCAACGGCACGGTGATCGGCCCCAACCGCGCCGCCGGCACGCTGCCCGGCGAGGCGTCCGGCCGCAAGGCGGTGACGCTGCAGGGCCAGGGAAAGTACGTCGAGTTCACGCTCACCGCGCAGGCCAACTCGATCAACTTCCGGTACAGCCTGCCGGACAGCTCGGCCGGCACCGGGCTCGACTCGTCCATCGGCGTGTACGTCAACGGTGCCAAGAACCGCGACGTGGCGCTGACCTCGCGCTACGGCTGGTACTACGGCTCGTACCCGTTCACCAACCGGCCCGGCGACGGCAAGGCGCACCACTTCTACGACGAGACCCGCGTGCTCCTCGGCACCACGATGGCCGCCGGCACCAGGGTGAAGCTGCAGATCGACAACGGCGGCGCGCCCGCGACGACCGTCGACCTCGCCGACTTCGAACAGGTCGCCGGGCCCGCGCAGCCGCCGTCGAACTCGTTGTCGGTCACCGCGTACGGCGCGACCCCGGGTGACTCCTCCGACGACGCCGGCGCGTTCGACGCGGCGATCTCGGCGGCCAGGAGCCAGGGCAAGGAGGTGTGGATCCCGGCCGGCGTGTTCACACTCAACCGGCACATCACGGTCGACCAGATCACGATCCGCGGCGCCGGCCAGTGGCACACGGAGCTGCGCGGCAGCCGGCCCGGCATGTTCGGCAAGGGCGAGCCGGGCAGCTGCGGCCACGCGGGCTACCCGGGCAACCCCGAGGTGCCCGGCGTCAGCGCCAACGTGAAGCTGTACAACTTCGCGATCATCGGCAACGTCACCGAACGGGTGGACTGCGACCAGTCCAACGCCATCGGCGGCGCGCTCGGCGGCGGCTCGGTCGTGTCCGGGCTGTGGCTGCAGCACACGAAGGTCGGGCTGTGGCTGGACGGGCCGTTCTCCGGGCTGACCGTGAGCGGCAACCGGATCCTCGACCAGACCGCGGACGGCCTCAACCTGCACCGCGGCATCAGCAACACCACCGTCACCAACAACTTCGTGCGCAACTCGGGCGACGACGGCCTCGCCATGTGGGCGGAGTCGCAGGCGAACGTCGCCAACACGTTCTCGTTCAACACGGTGATCGCCCCGATCCTCGCGAACAGCATCGCGATCTACGGCGGCAGCGACATCAGCGTGACCGACAACGTGGTCGCCGAGACGCAGGACCAGGGCGGCGGCATCCACGTCGGCAACCGGTTCTCGGCCGTGCCGCTCGGCGGTACCACGACGATCGCCCGCAACACCACCATCCGGTCCGGGGTGCTCGACTCGAACTGGCAGTTCGGCGTCGGCGCGCTGTGGTTCGACGGGCGCGACTCGGCCATCAACGGCCGGATCAACGTGTCCGACATGGACATCCTCGACAGCAACTACGAGGCGATCCAGTTCATCAACGGCAACACCAACAACATCCACTTCGACAACGTCCGCATCAACGGCGCGGGCACGTTCGGCATCCAGTACCAGGCCCGCGCGACCGGCTCGATGCGCAACGTCGTGGCCACCGGCCTCGGCAAGGCCGGCACCTACAACTGCATGGGCCCGGACGTGCTGCTCGGGCTCACCGACCTCGGCGGCAACTCGGGCCTCGGCACGACGTACTGCGGCGCGTGGCCGCCGCCCGTGTACGGCGGCGGCGGGCCGACCGATCCGCCGCCGACCGGCAACCTGGCACTCAACAGGCAGGTCAGCGCGTCCAGCGCCCAGGGCGGCTTCCCGGCCGGCAACGCGGTCGACGGGAACGCCAGCAGCTACTGGGAGAGCGCGAACAACGCGTTCCCGCAGTCGCTGACGGTCGACCTCGGCGGCACGCAGCGGGTCAGCAGGATCGTGCTGAAGCTGCCGCCGCCGTCAGCGTGGGGCACGCGCACCCAGACGCTGTCGGTGCTGGGCAGCACCACCGGCTCGACCTACACGACGGTGAAGGCGGCCGCCGGTTACACGTTCAACCCGGCGACCGGCAACACCGCGACGATCACCTTCGCCGCGACCGACCAGCGCTACCTGCGGTTGACGATCACCGCGAACACGGGCTGGCCGGCGGGACAGGTGTCCGAGTTCGAGGTGTATGGCAGCTGACCCGGGCCTGAGCCGCGAAAACAGTTGCGCTAGGACTTGTCCGCTGCGGATTCAGTCGCGAAGATGGCAGACATGACCGAGAAGCGCGTTCTGCGGAACTTCATCGACGGTGCGTACACCGACCCGGTCGACGGGCGGTCCGCCGACCTGCTCGACCCGTGCACCGGCGAGGTGTTCGCGTCGGCGCCGGTGTCCGGGACCGAGGACGTCGACCGGGCGATGCGGGCCGCGGCGACGGCGTTCGAGTCGTGGCGGGACGCGCCGCCCCGCGTACGCCAGCTGGCGATGTTGAAGTTCGCCGACGCGATCGAGGCGCGCACGCAGGACCTGGTGGACGCCGAGTGCCTGAACACGGGCAAGCCGAGGCAGCTCACGCTGGAGGAGGAGATGCCGCCCGCGATCGACCACTTCCGGTTCTTCGCGGGCGCCTGCCGGGTGCTGGAGGGCAAGTCGGCCGGCGAGTACCTCGAGGGCCACACCAGCTACGTGCGGCGCGAGCCGATCGGGGTGTGCGCGCAGGTCACGCCGTGGAACTACCCGCTGATGATGGCGGTGTGGAAGATCGCGCCCGCGCTGGCGGCGGGCAACACGGTGGTGCTGAAGCCGTCGGACACGACGCCGCTGACGACGTTGATGCTCGCGGAGATCGCGGCCGAGTTCTTCCCGGCCGGGGTGTTCAACGTCCTGTGCGGCGACCGCGACACCGGCCGCGCGCTGGTAGCGCACCCGACGCCACAGCTCGTGTCGATCACCGGCTCGGTCCGCGCCGGCCGCGAGGTCGCGCAGGCCGCCGCCCTCGACCTGAAGCGCACCCACCTGGAGCTCGGCGGCAAGGCGCCGGTCGTGCTGTTCGACGACGCCGACCTCGAGGCCGCCGCCGAGGCGATCGCCATAGGCGGCTACTTCAACGCGGGCCAGGACTGCACCGCCGCGACCCGCGTGCTCGCGGGGCCCGGCGTGCACGACGACTTCGTCGCCGCGCTGACCGAGCAGGCACGCAACACCCGCACCGGCCCCCCGTCGGACGAGGACGTGTTGTACGGGCCGCTGAACAACGCGAACCAGCTCTCGCGGGTGCGTGGCTTCGTCGACCGGCTGCCCGACCACGCGACGCTGCAGGCCGGCGGCACGCAGGTCGGTTCCCGGGGTTACTTCTACGAGCCCACTGTGGTTTCCGGGGTGCGCCAGGACGACGAGATCATCCAGGACGAGGTCTTCGGGCCGGTGATCACCGTGCAACGCTTCACCGACGAGGCGGAAGCGATCCGCTGGGCGAACGGCGTCGAGTACGGGCTGGCGGCGTCGGTGTGGACCAAGGACCACAGCCGCGCCATGCGGATGACTGGCAAGCTGGACTTCGGCTGTGTGTGGGTTAACACGCATATTCCGTTCATTTCGGAGATGCCGCATGGGGGGTTCAAGCATTCTGGGCATGGGAAGGATTTGTCGATGTATGGGTTGGAGGACTACACGCGTGTCAAGCATGTGATGCATAACATCGGTTGAGGGTTCTCGAGTCCGGATGGGATACGCGGTCGGACGATCGTCGCCGCACCTCGTCTGGCGTGCCCGGTGGTTCTTCTGCGACGCAGGATGGGATACGCGGTCGGACGATCGCCTTGTTGCTCGGTGGGTGCGGGGTGGGGCGATCGACGCCGCACCTCGCCGGCTGTTCTCGATGGGGTGTTTGGTCATGGCGAGGCACGGCACCGGGCGTTGGGGTTGCGTAGCCAGGATCGCTGAGTTGATTTCCCCCGGGACTCAAGTTCCTGTCCCGTTTCGGGTCGGGGCGAGACCCGCTGGCCACAAGAACACTCCCTTACCTTTCGTCTCATTCTTGTTTGCTTGAAAAGAGGCTTTGAAGCAAACAAGATTGGACGAAACCCCAGGTAGCCGAGCCCGCGCAGTGCAACCACCCACCAGTGCCTGCCGTCCTGCGCGGCGCAACCATCCTGGTCACCCCGTGCGGTAGCTCCCGATCTTTCGGTGCCGTGTCTTCGCCGCACCCACCCACCCCGGTCGGAACCCTCCGGCGAAGGCGCGGCCTCGATCGCCCCAACCCCCCACCGGCCCGGCCCCGTAGGCGATCGTCTGACCGTGTAACCACCCACCATCCCTCGGTTAGAACGGCGCGGGCTCCGGATCGGCGATCGGCTCCGGCTCATGCTCGACCCGGAAGCCGTGCCGGGTCACCCACGTCAACCCCCGACCGTTCGTGCGACTTCTCCACCCGCCAGCCACCCACCGTCTTCGCCCGGTGATGCGGCCGGCACGCCGGACGCACGTTCTCCTCATCCGTCCCACCCACCGGAAACGCGGTCAGATGATCCAGATCGCACAAGTGCGCCGGCTTCACACACCCCGGACCAGTGCAGGTCGGGTAGGTGGCTTGGATGTGATCACGTAGAGCGGCCGGTGGACTGTACTTCCGCCGCCCCACATCCACCGCGTGCCCGGTGAGCGGATCGGTCAGCACCCGCTGCCAGATTGCGTCCTGCTGAGCAGCGAGTTCCAGCGCCCGCTGCGCCGGCAACCACCCATACCCCGCCAAATACCCCGGCTTGTCATCCACCCCCAACACCGTCGTCGCCGGCAGAGTGAGCCGAACCTGCACCTTCGCGTTACCGAACCCCTTACCCGCCAAGCAATCCAACGCCACATCAGCGCTGATCTGATCCAGAGTCCGGTCGTCGCCAGCGGTCTTGATCTGCCGAGCGAGCGCCCGCACCCGATCATGAGCCAGCTGAGTCCGCTCCACGTCACCCATGACCGTGAACAACCCGGCACCATCATCAAGATGCTCATGCGTCACCTCGCCGTGCCGCCGTTTTCGCTGCCGCACGCGCCGCGGCCGCCGCCGGATCCGCCAGATTCACCGCCCGCCGCAACCGATCACTGAGCTGCCGCGGGTTCAACCCACCAGCCTGTGCGGCGATCGCCGCCTCCACCCGAGCCACATCCTCATCCGAGAGAACCTCAGTGGCCTCAGCGATCTGCCGCGCCTTGAACTCATCGATCTCCCCAGCACGCAACGCCTTGAACGTCGCCGGCAGCCGGGACGTCAACGCCACCGCCAACCCGATCCGCTTCCGCGCGAACGACACCGTCCACTTGAACGCCGCCGCAACCTCCAGAGGCACAAACTCCCTGTCGTCACCGGGATGCAGTGCTACGAACCGGGCAAGACAGTCCAACAACTCAGCCGACTCCCGAGCCATCCGACCCGCACAGTCGAGACCCCTGGTAAGCAGCTCATGACCTTCATCGAACATACGTTCAGACTACCCTGACGCACGCCAAAACCCTTGCCTACCAACAAGGTTCACCCGATCGAGTACGCTCAAAGCCAGCGAGGGCATGAACGCCTGCTACTGCTCCCGCATACCCCACGGCGACCCGTACTCCGTCAGCAAGTCCAGGAACGGCACCGCGTCGAAAGCCTCCGGGCCCAGGACTCCGGTGCCCGACCACGCACCGCTCGCGAGCAACTCCAGTGCCACCACCGGGTTGATGGCCGTCTGCCACGACACGGCCTGGTGTCCGTACTCGCGCATCGACCACTCGTTGTCGACCACGTGGTACAGGTACACCGAACGCGCCGCACCGGCCGGGCCGACTCCGGAAACCCATGTGCCGGCGCAGGTCTTGCCTCGCATGCGGGGGCCCAGGCCGGCCGGGTCGGGCAGGCACGCGGCCACTACGTCGCGTGGGGACACCGAGACGCCGCCCACCTGGATCGGGTCCACCGCGTCCAGGCCCAGCTTGTGCAGTGTTCGCAACACATCGATGAACTCGCGGCCCAGCCCGTACTTGAACGTCACCCGCCGCGCCGGCACCCACCGCGGGATCAGCAGCACCTCCTCGTGCTCCACGTTCACGCACTCGACCGGGCCGATGCCCTCCGGGAAGTCGAACACCTCCGGCTCCGAGAACGGCTCCGTGGTGTACCAGCCGCGATCACTCTCCCAGATCACCGGCGGGTTCAGGCACTCCTCGATCGTCGTCCAGATCGAGAAGGTCGGGGCGAAGTCGTGGCCGTCGACGACGAGGTTGGCACCGTCGCGCACGCCGATCTCGTCGATGGACGTGAACAGGTGGTCCGCGGCGTACCTGGCGAACACGTCGGACAGTCCCGGTTCCACTCCGATGCCGACCAGCGCGAGCCGGCCGCGGTCGGCCCACAGCGAGCCCGCCTCGAACTGTTGGTCACCCAGCTTCACGCCGGGCCGCGAGTACGGCTCGGTCTCCGACGGTGTGGACAGTGACATGGCCATGTCCAGGTAGTCGGCGCCGGCGGCCAATGCACCTTCGAAGATCGGCATCACGAACCGGGGGTCGACCGCGTTGAAGACGTGGGTGATCCCGTGCGCACGGCAGAGGTCGGCGATCGCAGCGGACGACGACGCGTCCACGGTCACCGACGAGAACCGCGAGTCCGGGACGCACGCCGCCGCCCGCGCGCCCGAGTAGTCGGCGACCACATAGGACTCGAAGAACTCGCGGCGCGCGGCGATGGCAACGGCGGCCGAACCGACGCTGCCCGCGCCGATCTGCAGCACCCTCATACGAACCGGGCCTTCCGGCGCGACCGCATCTGCACCACGATGACGAACACGAACGCCAGCAGGAACACCGCGGTCCCGACCACGTTGACCTGTCGGGGAATCCCCCGCTGCGCGGCGCCCCACACGTACATCGGGAACGTCACGGTGGTGCCCGAGTTGAAGTTCGTGATGATGAAGTCGTCGAACGACAGCGAGAGCGACAGCATCGCCGCGGCCGCGATCCCGGGCAGCACCAACGGAAGCGTCACCCGGCGGAACGTCTGCCACTCGTTCGCGTACAGGTCCATGGCCGCCTCCTGCAGCCGCGGGTCGAGCCCGGCGAGCCGGGCCTTGACCGTCACGACCACAAAGGACAGACAGAACAGGATGTGGGCCACCACGACGGTCCAGAACCCGAGCGGCACCCGCAGCGTCACGAACAACGCGAGCAGCGACGAGCCCATCACCACCTCGGGCGTCGCCATCGGCAGGAAGATGAGCACGTTGGTGGCGCCTCGGCCACGGAACCGGTGGCGCGCAAGGGCGAACGACATCAGCGTGCCGAGCACCACCGCGATCAGCGTCGCCACCACCGCGATGCCGATGCTGACCCGCAGCGCACCCCCGAGGCCCGCCGCCCCGAACGGGTGCAGCCAGTAGTCGAGCGTCCAGTCCGACGACAGGTCGTAGGACAGCCGGTTCGCCGGCCGGTTGAGCGACAGCAGGAACACGACCACGATGGGCAGGAACAGGTACGCGAGCACGATCAGCCCGACCACCATCACCCAGTGGTCGGCGACCCAACGCGAGAACCGCACTCAGACCACCTCATCCGTGCCGGCCCGCCGAACATAGGTGAACACCATCACGAGGATCGTCGCCATCAGCAGGAACGACAGCGCCGCCGCCTGCGGGTAGTCCAGCCGCACCAGGAACGCCGAGTCGATCACGTTGCCGATCATGTACTCGTTCGGCGTGCCGAGCAGCTCCGCGTTGATGAAGTCGCCCGCCGCCGGGATGAACGTCAGCAGCGTGCCGGCGACCACCCCCGGCATCGACAGCGGCAGCGTCACCTTGCGGAACGTCGCCGCCGGCGTCGCGTACAGGTCCCGCGACGCCTCCAGCAGCCGGCCGTCGAGCCGCTCGAGGCTCGCGTACAGCGGCAGCACCATGAACGGCAGGAAGTTGTACACCAGCCCGCACACCACGGCGACGGGCGTGGCGAGCAGCCGGAAGTCGTCCGGCACGAACGGCAGCGAGCGGAAGAACCCCGCCACCGCGCCGTTGTCGGACAGGATCGCCTTCCACGCGAGCGTGCGCACCAGGAACGTGGTGAAGAACGGCGCGATCACGCACACCAGCAACAGGTTCCGCCACCGACCGGACTTCTGCGCGATCGCGTAGGCGAGCGGATAGCCGAGGACGAGGCAGATGATCGTCGCGATGCCGGCGTACACGGCGGAACGCACGAGCTGCGGCCAGTACGCGGTGATCGCGTCGATGAAGTTGCCGAAGGCGAAGGTCTGCGAGTAGCCCAGCTCCAGGCTGCCGGCGCGGTCGTACAGGCTCGTCCCGGCGAGCTGCACCAGCGGCACCACGAAGAACAGCAGCAGCCACACCCCGCCGGGCAGCAGCAGGAGATAGGGGGTCCAGCGGCGGCGGCGCGGACCGGGCGGCGGCGGTTCGGCACCGGTGGGCGGACCGGTGCCGGCCGCCGCGCCGATCAGCGCGGTCATGGGGCGACGCCGAGCGGATCGGCGGAGTACTGGGTGACCTCGTCACCCGAACCGGTCGGCCGGTCCAGCACGAACGAGTGCGGTGGATACCAGTGCGCGACGACCTCGGTCCCCGGCGACAGCGGCTCGCCGGCCGCCGCGTTCGCGGAGAACACCGACATCTCCTGGCCCCACGGCGTCTTCAGCAGGTACTCGGTGCTCACCCCGGCGTAACAGGTGTCGGTCAGCACGCCGCGCACCTGGTTGTGGTTGGCGGGCGCGTCCTCGCCGGGCAGGGCGAGCCGGACCTTCTCCGGCCGCACCCCCAGCCACACGCGGCCGTCGGTCGAGTGCGCGCGGGTGGTCGGCGCGGCGAACCGGGCGCCGTGCGCGGTCAGCTCGAGGTCGTCGCCGGACTGCCCGGCCACCTCGGCGGCGAACAGGTTGGACTGGCCGAGGAAGTTCGACACGAACGGGCTGCGCGGGAACTCGTAGATCTCGGTCGGCGCGCCGAGCTGTTCGATGCGGCCGTTGTTCATCACCGCGACCGTGTCGGCCATCCACATGGCCTCGTCCTGGTCGTGCGTCACGTGCAGGAACGTGATGCCGACCTCGGTCTGGATGCGCTTGAGCTCGATCTGCATCTGCCTGCGCAGCTTGAGATCCAGCGCGCCGAGCGGCTCGTCGAGCAGCAGCACCTGTGGCTCGTTGACGAGCGCGCGGGCCAGCGCGATCCGCTGCTGCTGACCGCCGGAGAGCTGTGCCGGCTTGCGTTTCTCGAACCCGGCGAGCTGCACGAGGTCCAGCATCTCGCCGATCTTCTTCGCGACGTCCTTGACCCCGCGCTGCCGCAGCCCGAACGCGATGTTGTCGCCGATGTTCAGGTGTGGGAACAACGCGTAGCTCTGGAACACCGTGTTGACCGGCCGCCGGTAGGGCCGCAGGTCGGTGATGTCCTTGTTCCCCAACTGGATCGAGCCCGACGTCAGGTCCTCGAGGCCGGCGACCATGCGCAGCGTCGTGGTCTTGCCGCACCCGGAGGCGCCCAGCAGCGCGAAGAAGCTGCCCTGCGGCACGGTGACGCTCAGGTCGTCCACGGCGGTCATCGCGCCGAACCGCTTGGTGACGTTCGAGAGAACCAGATCGTCCGCCATCACTATGCTCCGATCACCTGCTGGAACCGCTGCTCGAAGATCCGTTCCTGGGCCTCGTTGAGCGCCATGAAGACCTTCGACGTCGACAGCACGGACTCGTCCGGGAAGATGAGCTCGTTCGCGGCGAGCTCCGGGTCGATGTTCTCCATCTCGGCCTTCGCACCCTCGACCGGACAGATGTAGTTGACGTACGCCGCGAGCTCGGCCGCGACCGCGGGCTCGTAGTAGTAGTTCATGAGCGCCTCCGCGTTGGCCTGGTGCGTGGCCTGGTTCGGCACCTGCATGTTGTCCGACCACAGCATCACGCCGGACTCCGGCGAGACGAACTTGATGTTCTCGTCCTCGAAGTTGAGCTGGATGACGTCGCCGGACCAGCCGACACACGCGGCGATGTCGCCCTTTGCCAGCTCCTGCGCGTAGTCGTTGCCGGTGAAGCGGCGGATCTGGCCGGAGTCCACGGCCCGCTGCAGCTTCGTGAGGGCCGTGTCGAACTGCTCCTCGGTGAAGTCGCCGGGGTCGATGCCCATCGACAGCATGATCAGCCCGACGGTGTCGCGCATCTCCGACAGCATCGTGACCTTGCCCCTGAGGTCCGGGCGGGTCAGCAGCTCGTCGACCGTGCGGACCTCCTTGGTCACGTTGCCGTTGAACGCGATGCCGGCGAGACCGGTCTGCCACGGCACGGCGTACTCGGTCTCCTTGTCCCACGGGCGCCCGCGCAGAGAAGGCAGCAGGTTCGCGGTGACGTTCGGGAGCTTGTCCTTCTGGAGCGGCTGCACCCAGCCGAGCCGGATCATGCGCGCGGCCATCCAGTCGGTGAGGACGATGATGTCCCGGTCGACGGCCTGACACGCGGACAGCTGGTTGCGCACCTTGCCGAAGAACTCGTTGTTGTCGTTGACGTCCTCCTGGTAGGTGACGTCGATGCCCGACTCGGCCATGAACGCGTCCAGCGTCGGGCGCTTGGACTCGTCGTCCTCGTCGACGTCGATGTACAGCGGCCAGTTCGACACGACGAGCGAGCGGTCGTTCGCGGACTGGTCGGTGCTGCGGCACGCGGCCGGGTCCTGGCGGGTGCCCGACATGCCGCACGCGGTGAGCCCGGCGCCGGTGGCGGCGAACGCCCCGGCGGCCAGCAGGCCACGCAGCACGGTCCGGCGGGGCGTGCCGGCACGACCCCCGGGGTTGATCGACGTCATCGCCGACAGCACCGCGGCCGCCTCCGGGGAGAGCGTGTCGCGCACCCTGTTCCGCATGGCGACTGATACTGACACGCACCCCGTCTCCTCACAAGGGATTCCGTTGTCACGGTCGCACTACGCAACGAAATACGCCAGACTCACGGGTGCAACCAGGGAGGACTGAATGGCGGAATCCGCAGCAGAGACGCCTGGTCGGCGCGCCGTGATCCGCGACGCCGGCCAGCACGCGTTGCTCGACGACGTGGCCAAGGCGATCATCGAGCAGCTCCAGGAGGACGGCCGGCGGCCGTACGCGACCATCGGGCGCGCGGTCGGGCTGTCCGAGGCGGCCGTGCGACAACGCGTGCAGAAGCTGCTCGACGCCGGGGTGATGCAGATCGTCGCCGTCACCGACCCGCTCCAGCTGGGGTTCCCCCGGCAGGCGATGGTCGGGCTGCGCACGTCGGCCGAGCTGGAGGAGACGGCGGACCGGCTCGCCGAGATCGCCGAGGTCGACTACGTGGTGATCACGGCGGGGTCGTTCGACCTGCTCGTGGAGGTGGTGGCCCGCAACGACGACCACCTCCTGGAGATCCTCAAGGAGGTACGCGCGGTGCCCGGCGTGACCACCACCGAGGCGTTCGTCTACCTCAGGCTGCGCAAGCAGACCTACTCGTGGGGCACGCCGTAGCGGTACGGAATTCGTCGCCGATCGGCGTTCTCACCACGCTAACCACTTGCCAGGGTGGGATAGGTATGCGATAACCGTCGTATGTCCGACAATCTCTGGATGCACTTCACCCGGATGTCCTCCTACGCGAACGCGCCGGTGCCGACGATCGCGCGGGGCGAGGGCCCCTACGTCTTCGACACGGACGGAAAGCGTTACCTCGACGGGCTTTCCGGGTTGTTCGTGGTGCAGGTCGGGCACGGCAGGGAGGAGCTCGCGGACGCCGCGGCCAAGCAGGCGCGCGAGCTCGCCTACTTCCCCATCTGGTCCTACGCGCACCCGAAGGCGGTCGAGCTGGCCGAACGGCTCGCGTCGCTGACCCCCGGCGACCTGAACAAGGTCTTCTTCACCACCGGCGGGTCCGAGGCGGTGGAGAGCGCGTGGAAGCTCGCCCGCGCGTACTTCAAGCTCGTCGGCAAGCCGACCAAGCACAAGGTGATCTCGCGGGCGATCGCCTACCACGGCACGTCCATGGGAGCGCTGTCGATCACCGGGCTGCCGGCGCTGAAGGAGGACTTCGAGCCGCTGGTGCCCTCGACGATCCGGGTGCCGAACACGAACCTGTACCGCGCGCCGGCCGGCACCGCGGGCCCGGACGGCACCGACGCGGTGGCGTTCGGCCGGTGGGCGGCGGACCGGATCGAGGAGGCGATCCTGTTCGAGGGCGCCGACACGATCGCCGCCGTGTACCTCGAGCCGGTGCAGAACGCGGGCGGCTGCATCGTGCCGCCGCCGGGGTACTTCCAGCGGGTGCGGGAGATCTGCGACCGGCACGACGTGCTGCTGGTGTCCGACGAGGTGATCTGCGCGTTCGGGCGGCTCGGCGAGTACTTCGGCGCGCAGCGCTACGGCTACCAGCCCGACATCATCACCTGCGCGAAGGGCCTGACCAGCGGGTACGTGCCGCTCGGCGCGATGCTCGTCAGCGACCGGCTCGCCGAGCCGTTCCAGCACGGCACAAACTGGTTCGCGCACGGCGTCACGTTCGGCGGGCACCCGGTGGCGAGCGCGGTGGCGCTCGCGAACCTGGACCTGTTCGTGCGCGAGGACCTCAACGGGCACGTGCGCAAGAACTCCGACCTGTTCCGGTCCTACCTCGAGCGGCTGACCGACCTGCCGATCGTGGGCGAGGTCCGCGGCGACGGGTACTTCTTCGGCATCGAGCTGGTGAAGGACAAGAAGACCCGCGAGACCTTCGACGACGCCGAGTCGGAGGCGCTGCTGCGCGGCTACCTCTCGAAGGCGTTGTTCGAGAACGGGCTGTACTGCCGGGCCGACGACCGCGGCGACCCGGTCGTGCAGCTGGCGCCGCCCCTGACCTGCGAGGAGCCCCAGTTCGCCGAGATCGAGCAGATCCTGCGGACGGTGCTTACGGAGGCGTCGAACCGGCTCTGAGCAGAACAGTAGGGTCTGCGCATGCGCGTGCTCATCACCGGCGCGGCCCGCGGCATCGGGGCTGCGCTCGCGGAACGACTGCACGAACGGGGCGCCCAGGTGGCGCTCGCCGGGCTGGAGCCGGAGCTGCTCGCGGCGGTCGCCGACCGGTGTGCGGCGCCGTGGCGGCAGTGCGACGTCGGCGACCGGGCGCAGGTGGACGCGGCCGTGGCCGAGCTGGTCGCCGAGCTGGGCGGGCTGGACGTCGTCGTCGCGAACGCCGGGATCGCCCAGCAGCTGCCGCTGCTCGGCGGCGACCCGGCGGTGCTGGAGCGGACGATGCGGGTGAACGTGCTGGGCACGTACTACACGCTGCGGGCCGCCGGCGAGCACATCGCGCACCCCGGCGGGTACGCGGTCGCCGTCGCGTCGCTGGCCGCCGCCGTGCACCCGCCGCTGATGGGCGCGTACAGCGCGTCGAAGGCCGCGGTCGAGGCGCTCGGCAACACGCTGCGGGTGGAGTTGGCGCCGAGCGGCGCGCGGGTCGGGGTGGCGTACTTCGCCGAGCTGGACACCGACATGACGAGCCGCGGCTTCGACACCTCGGCGGCGGCCGCGCTGACCGGCGGCGGCTCCATCACCGGGGTGACCGCCCTGCGGGTGGCGATCGACGGGTTGGAACGCGGCATCCGGCGGCGGTCGCGGCGGATCGTCGTGCCCCGGTGGGGTCGGGCGGTGATCCCGACGCGGACCATCGCGCAACGCGTCGTCGAGCTGCGGGTGCGCGGCAAGGTCGCGGAGGCGCTGCGGTTGGCCCGCACGGAGAACCCGCCCTGCACGACCGCACAACCCGGCGATGAGTGAGCCCGCACCCCGGATCGCACCGGGCACGTGGCGGGAGACCGGGCTGCTCCCCCAGCTCGCGGCCCGCATCGGGGGCCGCGCGTCCGGCACCGCCCCCATGGCGCTGTTCCGGGTGCTCGGCCGGCACCGTTCCCTGTTCCTTGCCTGGTTGCCCTTCTCGGGGCGGCTGTTGCGCGGCAGCGCGCTGTCCCGCCGCGACGTCGAGCTGGTCATCGTCCGGGTCGCACACCTGCGTGGCTGTCACTACGAGCTGGACCACCACCGTGGGCGGGCCCACCGCCTCGGGGTCGATCCGGACGCGGTCGCGGCCGACCGTGTGGACGGCGACCGCGACCGGGCGCTGCTCGCCGCGACCGACGCGCTGATCCGCGACCGGGACGTCGACGACGAGACCTGGGCGACGCTGCGCGAGCACGTCACCGAACGCGCCGCCATCGAACTGTGCCTACTCGCCGGCCACTACGACCTGCTGGCCACCACGATCGCCACGTTGCGGATCCCCCGCGATCGGCGGCGTTGAACAGGGTCAGCCACGGCCCTTGGGACCCGCCTTCTTCGCCGGCTTGCTGTGCTTGCCCTGCTGGTGTTTCTGGGCGGCGGGCGGTTGGGCGGCGGCCGGCGCCGGCTGCGGTTGGGCGGCCGGTGGTTGGGCGGCCGTCGGGGTCGGCACGGCCGGTTGGGTCGTCGTGCCGGGATCGCTCGCCGGGGTGACGGTCCGCTGGACGACCGACGCGGGGTCGCCGACCAGCCGGCCCGGCGCGTCGGTGGCGCCGGAGAGCACGGCGACCGCCGCCCCGGCGGCGCCGAGGGCGGACAGCGCCACGTACACGCCGCGCCGGGAGCGCCGCGCGGGTCGGGGCAGTCGCACCGTGACAGGCGTGAGCGCGCGGAGCAGCTTCGCGCACCGGCGGGCGTCGGGCCTGCGGTGCGGCTCGAACGCGGTCATGCCGGTCAGCACCGTCTGCCACTGCATCGGCAGCGTGTCCGGGATCCTCGGCGGCCTCGACAGGCGCGCGACCGCCACCTCGACGTCGGTGCCGGTGTACTCCGGCTCGCCGGTCAGACACTCCAGCAGCACGAGGCCCAGCGCGTACACGTCGGCCGGTGGCCCGGGATCGCGGTCGACCACCTGCTCCGGCGCCAGGTAGGCGGCCGTGCCGATGAACTCGCCGGAGTCGGTGAGGTGGGCGGCGCTCATCGCGCGGGCGATCCCGAAGTCGGCGAGGTAGCAGCCGCCCGCGCTGTCGAACAGCACGTTGGACGGCTTCACGTCGCGGTGCACGACGTCGTTCGCGTGGACATAGGCCAGCACCTCGGCCAGCTCGGCGCCCAGCTTCGCGGTGGCTGCCGGAGTCATGGCCGCATTGTCGATCTGCTGGCGCAGCGTGCCGCCGGACACGAGCTGCATGACGAGGTAGGGCCGGTCGTCGTCGACGCTCACGTCGTACACGGTCAGCAGGCCCGGATGCGACAGCCCGGCGAGCAGCTCGGCCTCCGTGAGGAAGCGCCGCAACCCGACATCGTCCCCCACGGGCCGGTACACCTTGACGGCGACCTGCCGCTCCAGCTTCAGGTCCGCTGCCTCGTACACGTCCGCGGCACCACCGCGACCAAGACGTGAGCCGAGCCGGTAGCGACCGTCCAGAACCCCGTCCATGCGCACACGTGCATGTGTACCCCCAACGGCGCCGCCGAAACGCCGTAGGCTCGAACCATGATCGAGGACGTCGACGCGGTCGTCGTCGGCGCTGGACACAACGGCCTGGTCGCGGCGAACGTCCTTGCCGACGCGGGCTGGCGGGTGCTGGTGTGCGAGGCGACCCCGGCGCCCGGCGGCGCGGTGGCGTCCGCCGAGATCACCGCGCCCGGCTTCGTGTCCGACCTGTGCAGCGCGTTCTACCCGCTGGCGGCCGTGTCGCCACCGCTGCTGGACCTCGGGCTCGAGCGGTACGGGCTGCGCTGGCGGCACGCGCCGGCGGTGCTCGCGCACGTGTTCCCGGACGGCCGGCACGTCACGCTGTCCAGGGATCTCGACGCGACCGCGGCCTCGCTGGACACGTTCGCGTCGGGCGACGGCGCCGCGTGGCGGCGTGAGTTCGCGCTGTGGCAACGAGTCCGGGACGACGTGCTCGCGGCGATCCTGCGGCCGTTCCCGCCGGTGCGGGCCGCCGCACGGCTCGCGCGCACGCTCGGCGCGGGTGAGCTGCTGCGCCTCGCGCGGATGCTGACGCTGCCGGCGCGGGTGCTCGGCACGGAGCGGTTCGCCGGCGATGGCGCGCGGGCGCTGCTCGCCGGCAACGCCATGCACACCGACCTCGGGCCGGACCAGTCCGGCGGCGCCGTGTTCGGGTGGCTGCTCAGCATGCTGGGCCAGGAAGTCGGGTTCCCGGTGCCGGAGGGCGGCGCCGGGCAGCTCACCGCCGCGCTGGTGCGCAGGCTGTCCGACCGCGGCGGCCGGGTGGACCGCGCGCGGCCGATCACGTCGGTGCTGGTCGCCGGCGGGGTGGCGGTCGGGGTGCGGGACGCGGCGGGCGAGCCGGTCCGCGCGCGCCGCGCCGTGCTGGCCGACGTGCCGGCGCCGGTGCTCTACCGCGACCTGGTCGGCGAGGCGCACCTGCCGGCGCGGCTGCGGGCCGCGCTCGCCGACTTCCGCTGGGACGACTCGACGGTCAAGGTGGACTGGGCGCTGTCCGCGCCGGTTCCGTGGTCCGCCGACCTCGGCGGGCCGGGGACGGTGCACCTCGGCGGCGACGTGGACGGCATGGCGGGCGCGGCGCACGACCTCGCGTGCGGCCGGGTGCCGGCGAACCCGTTCCTGTTGCTCGGCCAGATGACCACGGCGGACCCGTCGCGGTCGCCGGCCGGGACCGAGTCGGTGTGGGCGTACACGCACGTGCCGCGCGGTCAGGAGTGGCCGGCGGACCGGCTGCGGCGCGGCGCCGACCGGATCGAGCAGGTCATCGAGGAGCAGGCGCCCGGGTTCCGGTCGCTGGTGGTCGGCCGCGCGGTCGCGGGGCCCGCCGAGCTGGCCGCGCACAACCCCAGCCTCGTCGAGGGCGCGATCAACGCCGGCACCTCGGCGATCCACCAGCAGCTGGTGTTCCGTCCGGTGCCGGGACTCGGCCGTGCGGACACGGTCGTCGACCGCCTGTACCTGGCCGGCGCGTCGGCCCACCCCGGCGGCGGCGTGCACGGCGCCGCGGGCGCCAACGCGGCACGAGCGGCACTCGCCCGCAACGGCGTCCCCGGTTACGGCGCACTGATGCGAACCGCGCACCGGATGCTCAGCAGCTAGCTACCCGGGAGCTTGACCACCGTGACGAAGAAGTCGTCGATCTGGCGGATGACCTCGATGAACCGGTCGAAGTCGACGGGCTTGCTCACGTAGGCGTTGGCGTGCAGCGAGTAGCTGCGCACGATGTCCTCCTCCGCCTCCGAGGTGGTCAGCACGACGACCGGGATCACGCGCAGCTCGGGGTCGGCCTTCAGCTCGGCGAGCACCTGGCGGCCGTCGCGGCGCGGCAGGTTCAGGTCCAGCAGGATCAGGCCGGGGCGCGGGGCGTCGGCGTACTCGCCCTCGCGGCGCAGGAACGCCAGCGCCTCCTCGCCGTCGCGCACCACGTGGAGGGTGTTGCGGATCTTGTGGTGCTCGAACGCCTCTCGCGTCATCAGCACGTCGCCGTCGTCGTCCTCGACGAGCAGCACGTCGACGACGTCGAGCGGGGTGGGATCAACCATCGGAGTCCTTGTCCTCGGAGAGCGCAGGCAGAGTGAAACAGAAGCGCGAACCGGATTCCACCTCGGTGTCCAGCCAGATCGTGCCGCCGTGGTACTCGATGATCTTGCGGCACATGGCGAGCCCGATGCCGGTGCCCGGGTAGTCGGCCTTGTTGTGCAGCCGCTGGAAGATCACGAAGATCCGGTCGGCGTACTCGGCCTCGATGCCGATGCCGTTGTCGGCGAAGGAGAACTCCCAGAACTCGCCGTCCCGGCGGGCCCCGATGCGGACGTGCGGCGGCTCGTCGCCGTGGAACTTCAGCGCGTTGCCGATCAGGTTCTGGAACACGGCGGTCAGCAGCGGCACCTCGGCCGACACGGTGGGCAGCGGCTCCGCCTCGATCGTCGCGCCGTACTGCTCGATGGCGGTGACGAGGTTGGCGGTGGCCTGCTCGAGCACCGCGTCGCACGACACGACGACCGACTCGCGCACCACCCGGCCGACCCGGCTGAACGCGAGCAGGTCGTTGATCAGCACCTGCATCCGCTTCGCGCCGTCCACCGCGAACCCGATGTACTGGTCGGCCCGGTCGTCGAGCCGGCCCTTGTACCGCCGCTCGAGCAGCTGGCAGAAGCTCGCCACCTTGCGCAGCGGCTCCTGCAGGTCGTGGGAGGCGATGTAGGCGAACTGCTCCAGCTCGGCGTTCGACCGCTCCAGGTCCTTCGTCCGCTCGTCGAGCTCGGTGTGCGCGCGCTGCGCCTCCGACAGCTCCCGCAGGATCCGCTGCCGCATCAGGTTGACGTCCGCGCCCAGCTCCCGCACCTCACGCGGCCCGCTCTGCTCGACCTCGTGGTCGAAGTCGCCGCTCGCGACCGTGCGGACCTCCTGGGCGAGCCGCCACACCGGGCGGATCGCGGTGAGCCGCAGCCCGATCGCGAGCGCGCCGACGATGAGGACGAACACGACCGCGATGCCGATGAACACGACGTTCAGCGAGGTCGCCGCCGCGTCGAGCGTCGCGGTGGTCTCGACGCGCGCGACGTCGAGGTGCTGCTGCAGCGAGTCCATGGCCCTGCGCACCGCGTCGAAGTAGGACTTGCCCTGGTCGACGGTGGTGCCGACGGCCGGCGCGTTCGTGGTGGCGATCTCGGCGATCGTCGGTTGGGCGTAGCTGGTGCGCCACGAGTCGGCCCGCGCCACGACGTCGTCGAGGTCCGCGGCGGCGTCCGGCAGCTCGGCGAGGAGCCGCCGCAGGTCGGCGACCGCCTCGTCCTGCTCGACCACCCCCGCGGTGTAGGGGTTGAGTACGTCCTGCTCCGCGCCGAGCGCGTAGCCGCGCACCCCGGTCTCCTGGTCGACCAGCGCGGCCTCGAGCCGCAGCGACTGCTGCATCGCCGGGTCGATCCGCACCACGACGTCCCCGCGGGCGTCGGACAGGCGGGTCAGCGCGAGCGCGCCGACGAGGATCGCCGCCACCAGGAAGACGGCGAAGACCCCGACACTGACGTTGATGATCCGGCGCAGTGGCCAGCGGACGGCTTTACTCACCGGCGGGCCAGCTCAGAGCGACCACCGCCATGTCGTCGTCCAGATCGCCGCCGTTCAGCTCGCGCACCTGGCTGATCACCCGGTCCAGCAGGTGCTCGTCGCGCAGGCTCTCGGCCAGTCCGGCCTCGACCAACTCGACCAGCCCCTCGACGTCGAGCCGCCTGCGCTGCGTGCCGACCCGGCCCTCGATCAGCCCGTCGGTGTACATCAGCACCGTCCACCGTTCGCCGAGCTCGAGCTGCGCGCTCGGCCACCGCGTGCCGTCGCCGACCCCGACCGGGGTGCGGACCGGCGCCACCAGCTCGCGCACGCCCGCGTCGGTGATCAGCAGCGGCGGCGGGTGCCCGACGAGGTGCAGACGCGCGCTGGTCCGAGCGGGATCGATGGACAGCATGCACAGCGTGGTGAACAGGTTCGGCTGGTACCGCTCGTGGCAGAAGACCTGGTTGACGACCGTGAGCACCTCGGTCGACGGGTGGGCGGCGAGCGTCATCGTGCGCCACGCGACGCGCATGGACACCCCGAGCGCCGCCTCGTCCGGGCCGTGGCCGCAGACGTCGCCGACGACCGCGTGCACCGACCCGTCCGGTGTCTCGATCACGTCGTAGAAGTCGCCGCCGAGCAGGAGGCGCTGCCCGCCCGGCGAGTAGCGGGCGGTGACCGTCAGCGCGGAGTCCGACACCAGCGGCGTCGGCAGCAGACCGCGTTCGAGCCTGCCGTTCTCCTCCGCGTAGATCTGGGCTTCGCGGAGCTGGCGCTGCAGCTCGTCGGACCGCTCGCGCTCGATGGCGTAGCGGACCACCCGGTCCAGCAGCGGGCCGTCGACGTGGCCCTTGACGAGGTAGTCCTGCGCGCCGAGCCGGACCGCCTCCTCGCCGAGGTACTCGTCGGCGAGGCCGGTCAGCACGACGACCGCGACCTGCGGCACGTTCTGCTGGAGCCAGCGCAGCCCGTCCAGCTCGTGGGTGTCGGGAAGGCCGAGGTCCAGCAGCACGCAGGCGGCATCCTCCAGCGCGGCCTTGGCCTCCGCGAGGCTGCGGACCCGGCGCATGTCGAACGTGGCGCCGGTCTCGAGCAGCAGCTCCTCGACGAGGAAGGCGTCGCCGTCGTCGTCCTCGATCAGGAGCACCCGGGTGGGGGCCGGCTTTTCCGCGGAACGGGTACCGCTGAGCGAACCAACCATGTCCTGGCCTGCGCGTCCCTCGCCTCCCGGGTGCCGACCACGGACGGTCGATACGGTCCGCCCATCCTAGTCAGATGGGCTCGGTATCCCGCACGGTCGGCGGCCGGCGAGTTTCGCCCACCGCGGGCCGGCCGCGGGACCCGCGATAGGGGGCGGTGAGCGCGGACAGCGCGTGGTCCCACGCGGGATCGAGGGTGTAGGAGCTGTGCCTGCGCATGGCGAGGCGCGGCACGGACAGCCCGTCGGCCGGCTCCGGGTCGAGCAGCCGCCACTCCGGTCCGCAGCGCCGGACCCCGGTGACCGAGTCCTCCTCGTCGCATTCCAGCTCGGCGCCGCCGAGGCGTCGGGACCGGAACACGCCGTCGACGCGCTCGTCGGTGCGGTCCCAGCTCAGCACCGGCCCGCCGATCGGGTCGGTCTCGCGGTACAGCGACAGCCACCGGCCGCCGACGACGTCCTCCCGGAGCCAGCACAGGTACGGGTGGTTCACGTACGCCGGGAACGCCCGCGCGTACGCGAGCTGCAGCTGCGACCCGAACGTCAGCAGCGCCACCCGCGACCGGCAGCCCTCCGACAGCCTGGTCAGCGCGGCCACCGCGATCATGCTGCCCTGGCTGTGCCCGGCCAGCACCACGAAGGACGCGGGCCGGTCCGGGAACCGGCACGTGCACGTGGCGCCCGGCGCCAGCTCGTAGCAGTAGCCGAGGTGCCACGCGATGCGCCTGCGCAGGTCCTCGATCACCTTCGGCGAGTACGGCGGCGGCACGAACGGGTGCACGGCGGCCGGCCAGAACGCCACCACGTCCCACACCACGCACGCGCCGCGCCGGACCGCGCTGTCGCCGACCGCGCGCCGGCCGAGGTAGACGAGTCCCGCGCCGAGCAGCAGCAGCGCGGCCGTGCCGACCGACACCCAGTCCGGGCCGGGCAGGTCGCGGCAGTCGGACAGCCCGTCGAGCCACCAGTCGGTCGGCCGGCACACGACCACGTCGGCGGCGTGCCCGCCGGCGCGGACGAGGTCGTCGACGGCCTCGACGACGGCGGCCGTGGTCAGCAGCGTGCCCGCCACGGCGACCGCGACCGCGAGCCAGTGCACGACGAACTTCAGCCGCGCCGTCCACCACGCGCGTGCGACCCCGCCGACCTCCTTGTCGGGCAACAGTTTCTCGGTCGCCGACGCGCGGACGGCCGCCGTCAGCCGCTTGCCGGACACCACGAGTGCGGCGAGCACGAACAGCCCGAGGAACGCCACGACCGCGACCGCCATGCCGGCCGCGTACGCGATCCGCAGGTGGAACAGCGGCAGTGTCATCGAGTCCGGGTCGGCCGCGGGCCGCAGCGCCCGCAGCACGCCGTAGTCGAGTGCCGCGGTGATCCCGACCGCGAGGAACATGCCGAGCGCGGCGACGACCGGGCCGACCATCCCGCGCAGGTACCGGCGGAACGGGCGCGGCACGTCGGGCTGCCGGGTCCGCACGGCGAGCAGCGCGGCGGCGGCCGCGAACACGACGAGCGCGGCGAGCGCGAGGCCCGAGGCCCACATGCCGACGTCGGCGATGCCGGGCAGCACGCCGTCGCGGTCGGCGGGCAGGTTGTCCCGCAGCGCCAGCGCGCCGACCGACACGGCGAGCAGCAGGCCGCCCGCGCACAGTCCGACGGTGGGCAGGACGGCGGCGAACAGGTGTCGGGGACCGGTGCGCGCGTGCCGGGGGTCGCCGAGCAGCGCGGCGTGGACGACCGTCCACGCGAGCAGCCCGACGGCGAGCCAGTACAACAGGTCCGGGCCGCCGTAGCTCCTGGCGACGGCCGACGCGACCACCGCGAGGACGGCGAGCCCGACGGTCAGGTGCAGGTGCCGCAACGCGAGCAGGTCGCGGTCGCCGGTGTAGAACTCGCCGCCCACGAGCCCGGTCCTGGCCTCGGCGCCGTCCGGCGGTGTCCACGGGTCGGTGTCCGGCAGGGCCCTCGGCGGCCCGCCGAGAAACCGGACGACCAGTAGCGCGGCGGTGGTGACGACGAACCCGCCGGCGAGCCACCAGCGCGGGTCGGGTGTGGTGGTCCACTGCCAGGCGAGGAGGTCGATCAGCGCCTCGGCGACGCCGAGCACCACGATGGCCGTGAGCACGATCGCGAGCACCCGGAGCCCGGCGCGCGCGACGACGCGGGCCCCGTTCCCGCCGCCGGGGGGAAGCATGAAGAACGCGGCGTTCACGAGTCCGAACGGAATCAGCACGAGCCAGAGCGCCTGCCGCCAGGTGCCGGACGTGAGCGGCCCCCAGTGATATCCCTCCAGAATGTGCCCGTCGGCGGCGCGGACCTCGTTTCCCGCCGCGTCGACCGGCCGGAAGAAGCGGCCGTCGGCGTCCCCGGCCACTTGTTTGACCAGCGGGCGGTCGAGCATGTCCACCGGCGGTGTGCCACTCACCCCGTGGACCCGCAGTTCCACGAACATGTTTGCAGGTCGGACCCGGCCGTCGGTTCGTTAGGGGCACCGGAAATCGGTAACCGGAAATGATGTCCGATATGCTCGGAATCCGAGCCGACGCCAGGGATTCGAACGCACATGGACGATTCGTTCAGGGGAATGCTGCGTACATACCGGATCGCTGCCGGGTTGACGCAGGAGGCCCTCGCGACGCGCGCCCTGTTGTCCGAGCAGGCGGTCGGCGCGCTCGAACGCGGCGAGCGCCGCTTCCCCCGCCGCGACACCGTCGCCAGGATCGCCGACGCGCTCGGCCTCGACGGCGACGCGCGGGTGGAGTTCGTGGCGGCGGCGCCGAGCCGGGGCGGTCCCCGGCCCGCCGAGCCGGTCGGCCGGGTGCCGCGCGAGCTGCCCGCGGACACGTTCGGGTTCATCGGCCGCGCCGACGAGCTCGCGACGCTCGACCGGCTGCCCGGCTCGGTCGGGGTCGTCGCCGTGTGCGGCACGGCCGGCGTCGGCAAGACCGCGCTCGCCGTGCACTGGGCGCACCGCAGCGCACCCGAGTTCCCCGACGGCCAGCTCTACGTCGACCTGCGGGGCTACGGCCCGGACCAGCCGCTGACGCCGACCGCGGCCCTCACCGGGTTCCTGCGCAGCCTCGGCATCGCCAGCTCGGAGATCCCGATGGCACAGGCGGAACGGGCGAGCCGCTACCGGACCCTGCTCGCCGAGCGGCGGATGCTCGTGGTGCTGGACAACGCGCACGACTTCGCCCAGGTGCAGGACCTGCTGCCGGGCTCATCCAACAGCCTCGTGGTCGTCACCAGCCGGGACGTCCTCGCCGGGCTCACCGTGCGGCACGGCGCGCACCGCGTGTCGCTCGACGCGCTGACCACCACCGAGGCGCACGACCTGCTGCGGGTCCACATCGGACCGCACGTCGACGCCGAGCCGCTCGCGACGGCCGCGCTGGTGGCGGAGTGCGCGCGGCTGCCGCTGGCGCTGCGCATCGCCGCTCAGCTCGCGGCGACCCGCCCGGCGGCGTCGATGGCCACGCTCGTCGGGGAGCTGGCGGACGAGGGCGACCGGCTCGCGCTGCTCGACACCGGCGACCCGCACGGCTCGGCCACCGCCGTGTTCTCCTGGTCCTACCACCACCTGCCCGCCGACGCCGCCCGCCTGTTCCGGCTGCTCGGCGCCCACCCCGGCCGGCAGGTGGACGCGTACGCGGCGGCCGCGCTCCTCGACGTCGAGCTGCGTGCCGCGCGGTCGCTGATCGCGACACTGGCTCGCGCGCACCTGCTACGCGAGGTCGGCGACGGCCGGTACGACATGCACGACCTGCTGCGCGCCTACGCCGGGTCGCTCGCCGGCGCGGCAGAGGCGGACGCCGCGCTCACCCGCGGGTACGACTACCACGTCGCGGCGAGTGCGGCCGCCATGGAACGGTTCGCGCCGTTCGACCGGCACCTGCGGCCCGCCGCCCCCGCCGGCGCCGCACAGGTGCCGAGGTTCGCCGACCGGGCGGCGGCACTCGCCTGGCTGGACGCCGAGCGGGCGAACCTCGTCGCGCTCGGCGCGCACGGCGCGGACCACGGCAGGGCCACCCACACCGGGCTCCTGTCGCGGCTCCTGTACCGCTACCTGATCATCGGCGCGCACTACGCGGACGCGGAGCACCTGTACCGGGCCGCGGTGCGCGTCGCGGCGCCGCAGCACCGGGCCGAGGCGCTGACGAGCCACGCGATCGCGCTGTGGCGGCTCGGCCGGGTCGACGAGGCGCTCGCCCTCTACGACCTCGCGCTGGCCGCGGTGCGCGCGACGGACGACCGCATGGGCGAGGGTCGCGTGCTGGTCAACCGCGGCGTGACCTACCGCTGGCTCGGCCGGTACGACGAGGCGGCCGAGCATCACCGGCGCGCGATCGAGATCTTCGTCGCGGCCGGGGACGGGTGGAGCGAGGCGCGCGCCAGGGACAACCTCGGGCTCGTCCACTACACGGTCGGCGGGTACGCCGACGCGCTGGAGCAGCAGGAACGGGCGCTCGAGCTGTACCGGGCGGTGGGCGACCCGTACGGCGAGGCCGGCGTGCGGAGCAGTCTGGGCGTGACGTGCGCCCAGCTCGGCCGGCACGCCGAGGCGCTCGACCACCACGAGCGGGCGCTGGCGAGCCACCGCGCGGTCGGCGACCGGCGCGGCGAGGCGGAGACGCTGAACGACCTCGGCACGACGCTGCTCGCGTTGGGCGCGCCGAGGGAGGCGAGCGAACGGCACCGGCAGGCGCTGGCCCGCGCGGAGGCCGTCGGCGACCGGTACGAGCACACCCGCGCACGCGAGGGCATGGCCCGTTGCCGTGAGTCGTCCGGCACGACTGTGTAGGTGAACTGTAGAGCTTGTCGCTGGTGACTGAGCCCTCGAACGCCCATGATGAGGCTCCGTGGTCGGCGCCCTGGGGGTGCGCCGAACGCGGCTCACCCGGCTGGTTCCGTGAGGAAGTCGCGGACCAGAGGGGCGGCGGTGGCGCGGCACTCCTCGAAGTAGGCGTGCCGCGCCTCGTCGATGAGCGCGAGCCGCGCGTTCGGGATCCGGTTCGCGAGCAGCGGCGCGTTGGCCGTCGGGTTGAACAGGTCGGCCGTGCCGTGCACCACGAGCGTCGGCGCGGTGATCGAGGGCAGGACCGCCCAGCTGTCGTGTTCCTTGCTGGCCATGAAGTGCCGGCGCCGGGCGTACGGCGGCATGTCCGGGTCGCCGAGGGTGTGGAACGGGCCGGGATGGGTGGCGAGCCACCGCGGGCTGTACATCAGTTCCAGCAGCGCCCGCCGTGCCGCGGCCGTGTCGCGCTGGGCCAGTGACCGCCGGACGGCATCGCTGCGTTCGACCCCGTGCGGCGCGCCGGGCGACGTGCAGCCGAGCACCAGCCGGTCGACCCGCTCCGGGTGGTCCGCGGCGAGCCACTGCGCGACCCGGCCACCCATGGACGTGCCGTACACGTGGGCCTTCCCGACGCCGAGATGGTCTAGCACGGCGACCGCGTCGGCCGCGAAAACCCTTGTGCTGTAAGGGATGTCGGGCTTGTCGCTGCGGCCGGTGCCGCGCTGGTCGAGCACGACCGTGCAGAAGGAGGCGTCGAGGTCCTGGCGCGCCACGTCCCACCAGTGGTGGTTGTTGGCCTGCCCGGCGAGCAGCAGGAGGAGGTCGTCGCCCCGACCGTGGACCTCGTAGTACAGGGCGACGCCGTCCTCGGCGACGGCGAAGCTCAGGGTCGGGCCTCCCACCAGTCCAGGAGCGCGGCCAGCTCGTCGGCGTCGAGCACGATGTCGAGACCGCGCAGGGTGGCGTCCAGGTTATCGGCGGTCAACCCGGGACCGGGATCTCGGCCATCACCTCGGCGGCCAGCTTCGCGGCCGGGCGCTCGTAGCGTTTCGCCAGTGTGTGGAACAGCTTCTCCGCGCGGATGGCCGGCCAGTCCTTCGCGAGGTGCTCCGCGGGCAGGTGCGGGTCCTGACGCACGAGCTGCAGCCAGTCGGTGTGGAGGAGGAGCTGTCGGGCCAGGTCGTCGGGCACCGAGTCGGCCGGGTCGGCCCGGTCCCACCGCGACAGGAACTGGTGGTAGCGCTCGGCGATGGCGTCGGTGTCGAACGCCTTGTGCACCAGGTCCTCGGAATCGGTCGGCTTCGCGTGGCGCGCGGTGAAGACCGTCACGTGGTCGCCGAGCCCGAGGGTGTCGATCATCTCGACGACGTCGCGGACGCCTGGCGCGATCCACATCCCGTTCTGCAGCAGGCCGAAACCCGCCCACACGAGCTGCGAGCGGAGGTCGTGGCGGTCGCTGCGCCGCGCGTCGGGCAGCGAGAACGCCACGATGGTCCAGTTGCCGTCCCAGTCGCGGTTCACCGCGCCGGTCTGCCAGACCCGCCGCTTGCCGTCCTCCAGCACGGCGGTGGCACGAGTGGACAGTCCGAAGTAGACACGACGGCCGGATCGCTGCCGTACCAGCAGTCCGCGGCCGACCATCCGGGTCAGCGTCGAGCGCACCGCCTCCTCGGACACGCCGACCCGACCGAAGACGTCGATCACGCTGCCCGAGTACACGGCCGTGTCGCGCCCGAGCAGGTAGATGCCGAGGAAGCTGAGCATCAGGGACTGCGGGCGGTTCGCGTCGGTCGCTGTCGTCACGCGACCAGGGTAGACGTCATTGATGTTGTGCACCATCTTGACGGGCGTTAGAAGATTGCCCTACTTTAGGACGCATGGACCTCTCCGGGAAAGTCGCCGTCGTGACCGGAAGCGGGCGGGGTCTCGGTCGCGCCTACGCCGAGGCCCTCGCGGCCGCCGGCGCGGCGGTCGTGGTCAACGACGTCGACGCCGAGGCCGCCGCCGAGGTCGTCCGGCACATCACCGAAGCGGGCGGCCGCGCGGCCTCGGTCGTCGCGCCGGTCGGGCCGGCCGAGACCGCGGACGCGTTGACACAGAAGGCGATCGACGAGTTCGGCCGACTCGACGTGCTGGTCACCAACGCCGGCATCCTGCGCGACCGCGTGCTGTGGAAGATGTCCGACGCCGACTTCGACGCGGTCGTCGACGTGCACCTGCGTGGCACGTTCACCTGCGCCCGCGCGGCCGCGGTCGCCATGCGCGCACAGGACACCGGCGGCCGGCTCATCCTGATCTCCTCGCCGGCCGGCCAGCGCGGCAACTTCGGCCAGACCAACTACGCCGCCGCCAAGGCCGGCATCGTCGCCATGGCACGGACCTGGGCGATGGAGCTGGCCAAGGCACGCGTCACCGTCAACGCGGTCGTCCCGGTCGCCGCCACCGAGATGACGAGGACCATCCCCGCGTTCGCGCCACTGATCGAGGCGGCCGAGAAGGACGGCACGCCGCTGCCGGACTGGGTGCGCAGGGACGAGGGCCTCGGCACGGTCGACGACGTCGCGTCGCTGATCGTCTTCCTCGCCTCCGACGCGGCGGAAGGCGTTACCGGGCAGGCGATCGGCATCGGCGGCGACCGGCTCGCGCTGTGGGCCCACCCGCGGGAGAAGGCGGTCGCGTTCTCCGACGGCGGCTGGTCACCGGAGGCGATCGCCGAGTCCTGGCACACCGGCGTCGGCGCGGAGCCGGAGAGCTACGGCATCCCCGCCCCGGCCGCGCCATGAACCCGATCATGAACCTCGACGAACTGGTCGCCATCGACGTCCACACCCACGCCGAGGTGTCGAAGGACGGCCACGGCTCGCTCGCGCCGGAGCTGCTCGCCGCGTCCGCCGAGTACTTCAGGGCCGGCGCCCGGCAGCCCACGATCGACGAGCTGGCCGCCCACTACCGCGAACGGAAGATGGCCGCGGTCGTGTTCACCGTGGACGCCGAGCACGCGACCGGCCATCCCCGCATCGCCAACGAAGAGGTCGCGGCGAGCTGCGCGGCACACGCCGACGTGCTGATCCCGTTCGCCAGCGTCGACCCGTGGAAGGGGCGGGCCGGGGTCCGCGAGGCACGCGGGCTGGTCGCCGAGCACGGCGTCCGCGGGTTCAAGTTCCACCCGCCGCTGCAGGGTTTCGCGCCGAACGACCGGCTCGCCTACCCGCTGTACGAGGCGCTCGAGGAGCTCGGCGTGCCGGCGTTGTTCCACACCGGACAGACGGGGATCGGCGCGGGTGTGCCGGGCGGCGGCGGGATCCGGCTGAAGTACGCCGACCCGATGCTCGTCGACGACGTCGCCGTGGACTTCCCGGAGCTGCGGATCATCCTTGCGCACCCGTCGTTCCCGTGGCAGGACGAGGCCCTCGCGGTCGCCACGCACAAGCCGTACGTGCACATCGACCTGTCCGGCTGGTCGCCGAAGTACTTCCCGCCGCAGCTCGTCCGCTACGCCAACTCGTTGCTGCAGGACAAGGTGCTGTTCGGCTCCGACTACCCGGTGCTGACCCCGGACCGCTGGCTCGCCGACTTCGCGAAGCTCGACATCAAGCCGGAGGTCCGGCCCAAGATCCTGCGGGACAACGCGATCCGACTGTTCGGACTGGAGAAGCCATGACCACGCAAGCGAACGGGCTCGCCGAGCTGACCGCCCTCGCCGGCACCGACCTCGGCGCCACCGAATGGCTGGCGGTCACGCAGGACCGCGTCGACACGTTCGCCGACGCCACCGACGACCACCAGTGGATCCACGTCGACCCGGCGCGGGCCGCGACCGGCCCGTTCGGGACCACCATCGCCCACGGCTACCTGACCCTGTCGCTGATCATCCCGCTGTTCAACCAGCTGCTGGAGATCCGCGGCGTGCGCATGAGTGTCAACTACGGGCTGGAGAAGGTGCGCTTCCCCGCCCCGGTGCCGGTCGGCGGCAAGATCCGCCTGACCGGCACGGTCGACTCGGTCACCGAGGTCCCCGAAGTCACAGGGGGTTCCGCCGGCGTCCAGATGACGATCGACTTCACCGTCGAGCTCGACGGTTCCGACAAGCCGGCGTGCGTCGCACGCGCGGTGTACCGGCACTACTCCTGAGCGACTCCTCAAGGACGAGGTCCCCGCCATGTCACAGGTCCAGCTACGCCGCGCCGTCGCCTCCAGCTTCGTCGGCAGCCTCATCGAGTACTACGACTTCCTGCTCTACGCCACCGCGTCGGCCGTGGTGTTCAACAAGGTCTTCTTCTCCAACCTCGACCCGCTGGTCGCGACGGTCGCGAGCTTCGGCACGTTCGCCACCGGCTACCTCGCGCGGCCGCTCGGCGGCATCCTCTTCGGACACTACGGCGACCTGTTGGGCCGCAAGCGGATGCTCGTGCTGACGATGACGCTGATGGGGGTGGCGAGCACGCTGATCGGCGTACTGCCCACCTACGACCAGATCGGCGTCCTCGCGCCGATCGGGCTGGTCGTCCTCCGCGTGCTGCAAGGGATCTCGGTCGGCGGCGAGTGGGGCGGCGCGGTGCTGATGTCGGCGGAGCACGCCACGACCCGGCGCGGACTGTGGGCGAGCTTCACCAACGCGGGCGCGCCGTCGGGCATGGTCGTCTCGACCGTCGCGATGACCGGCACGGCCGCGATGGTCGGCGAGGACGCGTTCCTCGCGTGGGGCTGGCGGATCCCGTTCCTGCTCAGCATCGTCCTGCTCGCGGTCGGCCTGTTCGTCCGGCTGCGCGTCGAGGAGACGCCCGCGTTCGTCGCGGCACAGGCGGCCGTGCCCCGCAAGCGGCTTCCGGTAGCCGAGGTCCTGCGCCGCCACCCCAGGGTGCTCGCGCTGAGCATCGGAGTCGGGCTCGCCGCGTTCGTCGCGCAGGCGACGCTCACCACGTTCGTCCTCTCCTACGGTGTGCAGGCCGGGCACACCCGCCAGACCGTGCTGAACGCGCTCACCATCTCCTCCGCGCTCGCGGTGGTCGGCATCCTCGCCTGGTCCGCGTTCTCCGACCGGGTGGGGCGCAGGCCGGTCGTGCTGACCGGCGCGGTCGCCATGGCGGTGTTCGGGTTCGTGCTGTTCCCCATGGTGGACAGCGGAAGCGTGGTCCAGCTGACGCTCGCGCTCGTCATCGGGCAGGCCGTGCTGCACCCCATGATGTACGGGCCGCTCGCCGCCCTCTACAGCGAGCTGTTCAGCACCGAGCACCGCTACACCGGCGCGTCGCTCGGGTACCAGCTCGCCGGGCTCGGCGCCGGGTTCGCGCCGCTGGTGTTCGCCGAGACGCAGCGGCTCTCCGGCGGCGGCACGACCGCGATCTCGTGGACGATCGCCGCGTTCTGCGCGCTGACCGTGCTGTGTGTGCTGGCGCTGAAGGAAACCAGCCGGCGGTCACTGACCGCGGCCGAGCCGGCGCTCGCGTGAACGAGGGACTCGGCGCGTGGCCGGCCAGGCGGGCGAGCATGTCGCCCGGCCGCACCGCGCTGGTCTTCGAGGACCGGACGACCACCTACGCGGAGCTGGCCGTCCGGGTCACGAAACTGGCCGCACAGCTGCGCAAGGCCGGCGTCGGGGCCGGCGACCGGGTCGGCTACCTCGGGCAGAACCACCCCGCGTTCGTCGAGACGATGTTCGCGACCCACGTGCTCGGCGCGATCTTCGTGCCGTTCAACTTCCGCCTGACCGCGCCGGAGCTCGCCTACCAGGTGGCGGACTCCGGCGTCCGGGTGCTGGTGCACGCGACCGACGTGGCCGTCGAGGGCCCGATGACGGTCGCGCTCGACACCGAGTACGAGCCGTGGCTCGCCGACGGTGCGACGGACCCGATCGACGTGCCCGTCGCGCAGGACGACATCGCGCTGATCCTGTACACCTCCGGCACCACCGGCCGCCCCAAGGGCGCACAGCTCAGCCACGCCAACCTGATCTGGAACACGGTCAACCTGCTCGTGGGGGTCGACGTGTGCGCCGACGAGGTGACGCTGGTGAGCGCGCCGCTGTTCCATGTCGCCGCGCTCGGCCAGACGCTGCTGCCCACGTTCATCAAGGGCGGCCGCGCGGTGCTCACGTCCTCGTGGGACGTGGACGGCTGCTTCGACCTGGTCGCGAAGCACGGCGTCACGTTGATGTTCGGTGTGCCGACCATGTTCGCCGCGCTGGCCGCCGCCCCTCGGTGGGCCGAGGCGGACCTGTCGTCGGTGCGCACGCTGATGTGCGGCGGCGCGTCCGTGCCGGAGGCGCTCATCGCGACCTTCCAGGCCCGCGGCCTCGTGTTCTGCCAGGGCTACGGTCTGACCGAGACCGCGCCGGGCGCGACTTTCCTGGAGGCGGGCGAGAGCGTCCGCAAGATCGGTTCGGCCGGCGTGCCGGCGTTCTTCACCGACGTGCGCGTCACGGGTGAGACCGGGGAGATCCTGGTCCGCGGCCCCAACGTTACGCCGGGGTACTGGCGAAATCCGGCCGCGACGGCCGCCGCGTTCACCGACGGCTGGTTCCACACCGGCGACGTCGGCCGGCTCGACGCCGACGGCCACCTGTACGTGGTCGACCGGCTGAAGGACATGTTCGTCTCCGGCGGAGAGAACGTGTACCCGGCCGAGGTGGAGAACGCGATCTTCGCCCACCCTGCGGTGCTGGAGGCCGCGGTGGTCGGCGTGCCGGACGAGACGTGGGGTGAGGTCGGCCGCGCGTTCGTCGTGTGCCGGCCCGGCGCCGGGCTCACCGCGGCCGAGCTGCGCGAGTTCCTGGCGCCCCACCTCGCGAAGTACAAGATCCCCGCCGTCGTCGAGGTGGTGGCAGAGCTGCCGAGGACCGGTTCCGGCAAGGTGCGCAAGGCGGAGCTGCGCCGTCGCGACCTACCGAGTTGACGGCTCGGTCACGGTCTGCTGACACCCGGCCCGGTGAACGTGTAGCTGTCCAGGTCGAGGATCGCGCCGGAACCGCCGGTGAACACGACGAACAGCGGTCTCGTCGTGTCGACCACGTTGGTGACCGGGACCGAGATGTCGCGGTAGGTCTCCCAGCCGCCGGTGTTCGGGACCACCACGCGGGCCACCTCGGGACCGGTGACCGAGTCGTACCGGAAGGTGGCCACGTTGCCGGCCTTGTCCGACGACACCCGTGCCCGCAGGCCCGTGATGCCCTTCAGCGACACCGGATGGAACCGCACCCACTCGCCGTTCTGGACGTCGCCGAGTCGCTCGCCGCCCTCCGCGCCGGCCGCGGTGATGATCTTCGGGCCGGTGAGCTGCTCGAAGTGCTCCGCCTGCCAGTGTTTCGGCCACAGGAACTGGCTGGTCTCGCCGGTCAGCGCGACCGTGCCGGACCCGCCGCGGTCGGTGTAGGTCGCGCGCACCACGTAGAACTGCCGCGCGTCCAGTCCGGAGTGGATCGAGCCGGTGTTGAAGGTGGCACCGCAGCCGGTGCCCTCCCCCACCTCGTGCGCGTGCTCCTCGTGGCCGAGTGCGATCCGCACGACCACCTGCGCACACGGGATCGTGCCGTCCTGCGGGTCGGTCGCGGTCGCGGTGACGGTGAAGTTCTCGCTCCACTCGTACATCCCGCCCGCCGGCAGCGACGTGATCCGCAGTGTCGGCCGGTCGTTGCCGACCACGACGGGAACCGTGGTGGTGCCCGACTTCCCGGTGCTGTCGCGCACGGTCAGCCGCGCCTGGAAGCTGCCGTTCTGGGTGTAGGTGAAGGTCGGGTTCGCGGCCGTCGAGTCGGTGCTGCCGTTGTTCGTGAAGTCCCACGCGTAGGTCAGCGGGTTGCCGTCCGGGTCGGAGCTGCCCGCCGACGAGAAGCTCACCGTCAGCGGCGCCAACCCGTTGTCGCGGTTGACCGAGGCGCGCGCCTCCGGCGAGCGGCCGCCCTGCACGTAGTTGATCTTGTACAGGCCGGCGTCCGGCGCGCCGGAGAAGTAGCCGCTGCCGTACTCGAGGAGGTACAGCGACCCGTCCGGCCCGAACTCCATGTCGATCGGGTGCACGAACGGCATGCCGGCGAGCACCGGCTCGATCGCGGTCGGCGTGCCGGTCGCCGGGTTGCCGTTGTCGAACTGGACCTCCTTGATCCAGTTGCGGCAGTACTCGGAGATCAGCCACTTGTTGTCGTAGTACTGCGGCCACTTGACGTCGGAGGCCAGGTTCGGGTCGTAGTGGTAGACCTCGGTGTGGTTGGGCGAGCCGCAGCCGCCCGGGTTGTCGAGCTGCGGCCACTCGCGGCTGCCGCCGTGCTGCTCCCACACGGTCGACGACCTGGTCGCCGGCAGCTGGCGCAGTCCGGTGTTGCGTGGCGAGTCGTTGACCGGTCCGGTCGTGCCGCCGCACGGGAACCAGCCGCGCGGCTGGTTGGTGGCGAAGTTCCAGTCGTTGTAGGCGGTGTTGGGACCGCCGCAGTACGGCCAGCCGTAGTTGCCCGGCGCCGACGCGCGGTTGAACTCGTCGTAGGCGGCGGGGCCGCGGTTGGCGATGGTGGCGCCGGCGTCCGGACCGACCTCGCCCCAGTACAACGTGTTGCCCGCCTTGCGGTCGACCCACACGCGGTACGGGTTGCGCACCCCCATGACGTAGATCTCCGGCCGCGTGTTCGCGGTGCCGGGTGCGAACAGGTTGCCGCCGGGCACCGTGTAGGTGCCGTTGTCCTCCGGGTGAATCCGGTTGATCTTGCCGCGCAGGTCGTTGGTGTTGCCGGACGTGCGCTGCGCGTCGTACTGCGGGTGCCGGCTCGTGCGCTCGTCGATGGGCGCCATGCCGGCCGAGTCGCCGCCGGAGTTCGTGTTGTCGCCGACCGCGAAGTAGAGGTTCCCGTTGGTGTCCCAGGACATCGAGCCGGCGGAGTGGCAGCACAGGTCCCGCTCCGTCGGCCACTCGATGAGCATGTCCTCCGCGCCGAGGGTGTTCGTGGTGCGGTTGAACGTGAAGCGGGAGATCCGGTTGACGAGCGGGGTCGTCTTCGGCGAGTAGAACAGGTAAACCCAGTTGGTGGTGGTGAAGCGCGGGTGCAGGGTGATGCCGATGAGGCCGTCCTCGAAGCGCGCGTCGAGCGGGATCGAGAGGGCGACCGACGTGGTGCGGGTGGCCGGGTTGTACAGCCGGACCTGGCCGCCGCCGTCGGTGGTGCCGCGGTTGATGTAGAGCACCTTGCCGTCGGGCAGCACGGCGAGCTCGATGACCTCGCCCATCTGGAGGCCGCCTTCGAGCTTCACCTTCTCGAAGCCGGCGGTCGGTGGCGGCGCCGCCGCGACGGCGGCCGGGAGCGCCACGAGTAGTCCACACAGGAGGGTCAGGACAGCGGCAAGGACAGTGGCAAGGACAGTGGCAAGGCGCGCGAGCATGTGGAACCTCCGTGCAGGGGTTTGGAGGTTGGGAGAAAGCGAGCTGGTTACCCGGCTCGGGCCGGCAGGCGACGCTGCCCGTCGGCCCGAGCCGGGCGGTTCATGCGCCCAGGACCGCGAAGTCCCAGAGCGAGTAGCCCCACTGCGTGGCGCGCTGCGTGCCCAGCATCCGCACGTACCGGCCGGTGGTGTTGACGGTCGGCTCGTCGACGCCGCCGTCGCCCGTCGTGGTGGTGTGGACCGTGCGCCACGCGGAGTTGTCGTCCGACACCTGGATCTGGTAGCCGCGGGCGTACGCCGCCTCCCACGTCAGCCGCACCCGGTCGATCCTGCGCGCGGAGCCGAGGTCGACGGTGATCGACTGCGGGTCGGCGAACGCGCTGCCCCACCGGGTCGTCGACACGCCGTCGACCGCGTTCGCGCCGACGTGGGAGCTGCCCGGCTCGACACTGGTCACCGTCACCGGCCTGCCGCGGGCGAGGTCGGTCACGCCGGTGCCGCCGTCCTGGCGGACGCGGATGTTGCGGTAGTTGATGTCCGCGCCCGCGCCGTCGTTCTGCACGCCGACGTACCCGGTCGAGATGGCGCGCGAACTGGTGTAGTCGTTGATCTTCGCGCCGTTCAGCCAGATCTCCACCCGCTGACCGTGCACGCCGATCTCGTAGGTGTTCCACGAGCCGGGCGGGTTCAGCGCGGCGTCCCGCGCCGAGTTCGGCGCCTGGAAGCTGTAGACGGAACCGGTGGTGCGGGTCGGGTCCGCGTCGGTCGCGTCGATCTGGATCTCGTGCGCCGCGTTCACCGGACCCCACGGGTCGCCTGCGGGGTCGGGGAAGCCGACGAACACGCCGCCGTTGTCGTCGCCCGGCATCATCCAGTCGACCTTGAGCGAGTAGTTCGAGTACTGCCGCACCGGGAACCACAGCAGACCCATGCCGCCGTTGGAGACCAGCGTGCCGTCGGTCAGCGTGAACCCGCCGGGGCCGGCCTGGCGCCACTGGTTCAGGCTCGTCTGGGTGCCGTCGAAGATCGGGCTGTAACCGGTCTCCGGCCGGCAGTCCGCGGCTCGCGCGCCGCCGGCGAACTGGATGCCGCCGAGCAGCATGCGGGTGAAGTTCGCGTCGGTGTAGGACTCCTCGACGTGGCCCATGCCCGTGTACCAGGCGCGGCCGCCGCGATAGTGCTGGCACCAGGTGATCGGGTGGTCGCCGTTCATGGAGCCGCCGCTGTAGGACGACTCGTCGAGGTTCGCGAGCACCTTGACGTTGGCGCGCGGGTTGGTCCGGTAGTTGTACCACTCGTCGGTGCGGGTCCAGGTCGACGGCAGGTGCGCGGTCGACGGGTTGGCCCGGTCCTCGACCCGCACGCGGGCCTGCTGGTTCGCCGGGTGCGACGCGAACCAGGCGCCGACGAGCCCGCCGTACCACGGCCAGTCGTACTCGGTGTCGGACGCGGCGTGCACGCCGACGTACCCGCCACCGCCCTGGATGTAGGACTCGAACGCGGTCTGCTGGGTGGCGTTGAGCACGTCGCCGGTGGTCGAGAGCCATACGACGGCCTGGTAGCGCACCAGGTTGGCGGTGGTGAACTGGTTCGAGTCCTCGGTCGCGTCGACGGCGAAACCGTTCTGGGAGCCGAGTGTGCGGATCGCGGCGATGCCCTCGTCGATCGAGGAGTGCCGGAAGCCCGCGGTCTTGGAGAAAACGAGAACGCGGGTGAGCGGAGCCGCCTCGGCCTGCGGGGCCGGGGCGGTCAGTGCGGACGCGACGACGGCGAACACGGCCGTGATCACGAGGAGAGCCTTGGCAACAGCGCGCACGACTCAGTCCTCTCTCGGTGCAGGGGGTGGATCCGAAAGAGTCAGCAGGGGTGTACGCAAGAAGTGAACATCCGAGGTCTACGCCACGTCAAGGGGCCATTTGGTCGTCATGACCGTGAAAGTTCCTGGGTAAGATCCGATGTCTGCTCGATCGCTGCCGCCACCGGGGCGGCCGAAGAATGGCGTTCCGTTACGCCATTCGGCATATCGGGATAGGTGGCAAAAGAATGTGTTCGGGCGGCGTTACGTGATAATCCACACAGGACCGCGGTGACCAGCCGTGTCCGGTCGACTCCGTTATGTGCCAAGGGTTCTCACACCCATCTAACAATCGGGCAACGTACATCTGCGCGCATTTTTCTCGACACCCTTTGAACCTAGGCTCCGGCAGGTTCTTTCCGCCTGTTGGAGGCCTGATGCCCAGTAGTAGACGTGTCCGTTCGCTCCAAGTCGTCGGAGCGCTGACCGCGATCGCCACCGTCGCGTTGGTCAGTGGCTCGACAGCTTCGGCAGCCGAACCCACCGCGCCGTTACTCAGTGAGATCCACTACGACAACGCCGGCGCGGACACCGGCGAGGCGCTGGAGATCGAGGCCCCCGTCGGCTTCGACCTGACCGGCTGGCAGCTGGCCCTGTACAACGGCAACGGCGGCGCGGTGTACAACACCCGCACGTTGTCCGGCACGGTCCCGGCGGCCGGGGTGGTCGTCGCGACCTACCCGACCGACGGCCTCCAGAACGGCTCCCCCGACGGCGTCGCGCTCGTCCGACCGGACGGCTCGGTCGCCGAGTTCCTCACCTACGAAGGCCCGCTGACGGCCACCGGCGGCCCCGCGAACGGCACGGCCGCCACCGACATCGGCGTCGCCGAGGGCACGGCCACGCCGATCGGCTACTCGCTGCAGAAGATCGACGGTGTCTGGCACGCCGAGGCGCCGAACACCTTCGGCACCCGCAACGCCGGCGGCGGGGACCCCGACCCGGACCCGATCGGCTGCGACACCCCGGTCACCAACACCATCGCCGAGGTCCAGGGCACCACCGACACCTCACCGCTCGCCGGCGGCCAGGCCGTCGTCGAGGGCGTCGTCACCGCCGACCACGGCTCCGGCGGCTACAACGGCGTGTACGTCCAGACCGCGGGCACCGGCGACCGGCCCCCGCAGGCGGGCGTCGCCTCCGACGGCATCTTCGTCTTCCTGACCACGAACGCCGCGAACCACCCGGACACCGCGGTCGGTGACCGGGTGCGGGTGCGCGGCACGGTCAGCGAGTTCAACGGGCTCACCGAGCTGACCATCGGCGCCAAGGCCGACTTCCAGGTGTGCGAGCACGACGCGGCCCTGCCGACGCCGGCCGCGCTGAGCCTGCCGCTCGACGCGGCGGCCCGTGAGTCGGTCGAGTCGATGCTCGTCGCACCGGTCGGCGACTTCACCGTCTCCGAGGTCTTCAACACCAACCGCTTCGGCGAGGTCGTGCTCGCGGCCGGCGACCAGGCCGCGGTGATCCCCACCGACCGGTACCGCCCCGGCACGCCGGAGGCGCTGGCCGCGGCCGCCGCCAACAAGCTGTCGCGGCTGCTGCTCGACGACGGCTCCTCGACGAACCTGTCGTCCTCCGGCACGCTGCCGCCCTACGTGTACCCGGACGCGCCACTGCGGGTCGGCGACCAGGTGGAGGCGTTCGCGCCGACCGTCCTGTCCTTCGGGTTCAACGAGTGGCGGCTGCAGCCGACCACGCAGGTGACCGCGACGACGCCCGCGCTGCAGCGGACGACGTTCAAGTCGACCAACCCGCGCACCCCCGCGCCGGAGGACGTCGGCGGCGACATCCGCATCGCGAGCTTCAACGTGCTCAACTACTTCGTGCACTTCGGCGGCGACGCCAGAGGCGCCGACGACGAGGCCGGTCTTGCCAAGCAGGAAGCCAAGATCGTGTCCGCGATCTCGGCGCTCGACGCGAACGTCATCGCGCTCGAGGAGATCGAGAACTCGGTGCGCTTCGAGGCGAACGACCCGCAGATGGCGCTCAAGCGCCTGGTGGCCGCGCTCAACACGGCCGACGGCGCCGGCACGTGGGACTACGTGCGGTCGCCTGCCAACCTGCCGGCCGCCGCGCAGCAGGACTTCATCACCACGGCGATCATCTTCAAGCCCGGCTCGGTGACCCCGCAGGGCGCGTCGACGACGATCAACGACGAGACGGTGTGGTTCAACGCCCGCGAGCCGATCGCGCAGACGTTCACCTCGGGCGCCGAGACGGTCACCGTGGTGGCCAACCACATGAAGTCGAAGTCCCCGTCGACCCCGCCGTCGACCGGTGACAACGCCGACACCGGTGACGGTCAGGGCGCGTTCAACGGCGACCGGATCCGCCAGGCCAATTCGCTGATCGCGTTCGTCGACCAGCTGAAGACGGCCTCCGGCAGCGACGACGTCATGATTCTCGGCGACTTCAACGCCTACACGCACGAGGACCCGATGCAGGTGTTCTACGACGCCGGCATGGAGGACATCGGCAACGGCGAGGCGAGCTACGTGTTCGGCGGCGAGTCGGGTTCGCTCGACCACGCGGTCGCGACACCGTCGCTGCTGGCGCGGATCACCGGCGTCGACGTGTGGCAGATCAACTCGCACGAGTCGTTCGCGTTCGAGTACGACGGCCACCCGGCCTTCTACGCGCCCGACCCGTACCGGGCGTCGGACCACAACCCGAAGGTGATCGGGCTGAACACCGGCACCGCGGGTCCGATCGACCTGCAGATCCTGGGCATCAACGACTTCCACGGCCGGCTCGAGCCGCCGTCGGCGGGCGTCGGTGGCGCCGCGCAGCTCGCGGGGCTCGTCGACCAGCTGCGTGCGGAGAACCCGAACACGCTGTTCCTGTCGGCCGGTGACAACATCGGCGCGTCGACGTTCATCTCGGCGATCGACCAGGACAACCCGACGCTCGACGCCCTGAACCTGATGGGGCTGGACGCGGCGGCGGTCGGCAACCACGAGTTCGACAAGGGCATGGCGGACCTGACCGGCCGGGTGACCGACCGGGCGGACTTCCCCTACCTCGGCGCGAACGTGTACCGGGGCGCCGACCGTGCGCTGCCGGCCTACGACGTGCAGACGGTCAACGGGATCCGGGTCGGCATCGTCGGTGTGGTGACCGAGCAGACGGCGTCGCTGGTGAGCCCGGACGGGATCGCCGGCCTGACGTTCAAGGACCCGGTGGCCGAGGCCGAGCAGGTGGCCGGCGAGCTGAAGGACGGCAACGAGTCCAACGGCGAGGCCGACGTGGTCGTGCTGCTCGCGCACGAGGGTGCGGCGACCGAGAACATCGGTTCCGCCGAGGACCTGCAGAACGACCCGGTCTTCGGTGACTTCACGCGGGCCAGTGCGGACATCGACGCGATCCTGTCCGGGCACACCCACCAGCCCTACGCCTTCGAGATCCCGGTGCCGGGCACGGACCGGACCCGTCCGGTCGTCCAGGCCGAGGACTACGGCGTGAAGCTGGGCAAGGTCACGCTGTCGATCGACCCGGCGACCAAGACGGTCGTCTCCTCGGACGCCGCGCTGCTCGACGTGACCGGCGCGCCGAGTGACCCGGAGGTCGCCGCCCTCGTGGCTCAGGCCAAGGCGAACGCGGACGTGCTCGGCCAGGAGCCGCTCGGCTCCATCACCGCCGACATCAAGCGTGCGGTGACACCGGCGGGCGCCGAGGACCGCGGCAGTGAGTCGGTGCTGGGCAACTTCGTCGCCGACGTGCAGCTGGCCGGCACCAGCGCCCCCGGCCGGGGTGGGGCGCAGATCGCGTTCATGAACCCGGGCGGGCTGCGGGCCGACCTGCTGTACGCGCCGGACGGGGTGATCACCTACGCCGAGGCGTTCTCGGTGCAGCCGTTCTCGAACGACGTGGTGACCAAGTCCTACACCGGGGCGCAGATCAAGCAGGTGCTCGAGGAGCAGTGGCAGCCGGCCGGCGCTTCGCGGCCGAAGCTGCACCTCGGCGTGTCCACCGGGTTCGCCTACACCTACCTGCCGGACAACCCGGCGGGGCAGCGGATCACGTCGATGACGCTGAACGGTCAGCCGATCGATCCGGCGGCGACCTACCGGGTGACGGTGAACTCGTTCCTCGCGGCGGGTGGCGACAACTTCTTCACCCTCGCGCAGGGCACGAACCCGGCGACCACCGGCGACAACGACCTGACGATGCTGACCGCCCACATCGGTTCGCACTCGCCGGTCACCGCCGACCCGGCGCCGAGGTCGTCGATCGGCCAGCCCGGCCCGACCTGTGACACGACGATCACGGGTACCAGGTTCGGTCCGGTCACCGTCTCGTCCGGACTGACCTGTGTGGACAATGCCACCATCCTCGGCCCGGTGACGGTGCGGGCCGGCGCGGGGCTGATCATGACCGGTGGCCTCATCGCCGGTCCGGTGTCGGCGTCGGGTGCCACGCAGTTCACGCTGTCGGGAACGCAGGTCTACGGCCCGATCTCGGTGTCCGGCACCACCGGCGCGGTGGTGCTGGACAAGGCGAAGATCGCCGGTCCGGTGTCGCTGTCCGGCAACAAGGCCGGCGTCAAGCTCGACACCGCGACCATCGCCGGCCCGGTCTCGGTGACGGGCAACACCGGCGGCGCGGCGGTCATCGCGGGCAACACGATCAACGGTCCGCTGTCGTGCTCCGGCAACGACCCGGCGCCGGGCAACGACAACCGCAAGAACACCGTGCGCGGCCCGGCTTCCGGGCAGTGCGCGAAGCTGTAGCGAAGTGACGAGAAAGGCCCGCCCGGTGTCCGCCGGGCGGGCCTTTCTCTGTGTGGCTATGCCCCGGTGATGCTGAGGTCGTCGACGAAGAACGTCATGCCGTAGCCGATCGGGTCACCGGTGGTGAACGTCGCACCGGCGACCGTGTCCGCCGGCGCCGCGGCGACGGCGGTCGTGAACTCCTGCCCGTTGATCCGCACCGTGGCCGAGGTCGTGGTCGTGTCGACCTCGAACGGGACCCAGGTGTTGATCGGGATCGCCGTCGTCATGGTGCCGAGCGCGGTCCACGCCGTGCCGTCGAACACCTCGACCTGCTGTGTGGTGCCCGGGCTCAGGCGGAACTGCCACGGCGTGACCCGATCGTCGCCCCGATGGCCGCCGGCCGCGAACGTGAACGGGCCGCGGAAGTCGTTGGTGGCCCAGGTGAACGTCATCCGCTGGTGCGCCACGTCCGGCGCCACCGCGGTGGCGGTCGCGTTGTCGTCGAGGAACTTGTCGAACAGGCGCAGCGACGAGCGGCTGTCGGCGCCACGCAGCTCCTGGTCGGACACCGTGGTGTTCTTCGCCGCGACGAAACCCCTGGGAACACCGTACTTCGGGTCGTTCTCGAACGTCTGCAGAGCGGCCGAGTACACCTCCAGCTCGGTCACCGCGGTCCCGTCGGGCGCCGCGACCCTCACGAACTTCGCCTCGCGCGGCGCGAAGTCCGTGTACCGCATGGCATGGTCGCGCACACCGTCGGCGGTCACCACGGGTGTCCACTCGCGACCCTCGGCGGACACCGACACGGTCGCCGACGCGGGTTGTCCCGCACCCAGCATCAGACCGATCCGCTGCACCGGGTAGGCGCGGTCCAGCTCGACGACCAGCTCCGGCGTGCCGCGCCTTGCCGACAGCACGGCGGCCGAGCGGGGTCGGGAGCTGCCGTCGACCGCGCCCTCCGGCCGCTGCTCGGGGAAGCGCCGGTCGCCGCGGGCGAAGTCGCCGGTGAGGTGCGCGGTTCCGCTGTGCGCCTTGGTCTCCAGGTCGATCTTGCCGACCCCCGGGGTGACCGCGTCGACGTAGGTGGCGAACACGCCGTACTGCTCGTGGTAGGCCTTGCAGCCCCACACGTGGCAGTAGTCGCCGATGAACACCGTGCGGTCCGAGTCGACGCTGACGAGCGTGTTGTTGCCGCTCGTCCCGTCGAAGCGGCCGTTGCCGGTCTCCGACGGGTACTTCGACAGCACCAGCCGCTCCTCGTCCCACGTGCGCCCGGTGCCGTCGCGGCTCACGTACACCCGGTCGTCCGGCCGGCCGGTGCCCAGCAGCAGCACGCCGTTCGGCTGCAGCACGAGCCCGGGGTAGATGCCGACGACCTGCTGCCCGTCCGGCCCGCGCACCGGTTCCGCCGCCGTCCACGTCGCGCCGTGGTCGGCCGAGTAGCTCTGCCGCAGCCGGGGCGGGTTCTCCGACGTGCGGACCACCGCGAGGAGCCGGTCGTCGGTCGTCCACGACCAGCCGACCTCGTTGGTGCCCGGCGCGGGCGCGGGGATCTGCCCGCGCTGGGTCCAGGTCGCGCCGCCGTCGGTCGACTGCATGACGATGCTCGACCCGCGCTCGCCCTGGTAGGCGGTGTAGGCGGGCAGCAGGATCGTGCCGTCGGGCAGCAGCAGCGGCTCGCGGTGCACGCGCAGGCCCCGGTCCATCGGGCCGAGCACCTTGCCGGGCGGCGGTGTGAACGGCGCCTTGGTCAGCCGCCACGTCTCGCCCGCGTCGCTCGAACGCCACACCTTCAGGTTGACGGCCGTGTGCGTCGCGTCCGTCCACTCCGGGATGAACTCGACCGACAGCAGCGACGCGTCGTTCAGCCGCACCATGTTGAGCGCGCCCACCGGCGCGTTCCTCCTGGTGGTCAGGTAGGAGACCGACGAGTCGAGCGACGTCGACAGGTTGGTGACCGACTCCGCGGTCGCGACGTCGTCGTTCGCCTGGGAGGACACGAACACCTTCTGCTCGGTGCGACCGTCGACCACGGTGTCCATGGCGAACGAGGCGGGCACCGCCGCTCTGGGCCCCGGGCCCCAGTTCACCACGTTCCACTGTGGACCGAGCCCGACCGCGGTCGAGTCCGGCGCGGGGCCGTCGCCGGCCGGCAGCGGGTTCACGGCCGCCGGCGGCGGCGGGTCGCCCGGCGCGGCCGAGCCGGTCGTGGCGGCGAGCAGCACCACGGCGGCGCCGAACCCCAGCGCGGCGGAGGCGAGGTTGGTGACACGGGACATGGCGGCCCTCTCGATCGACGTGGCGGCTACCGAAGACGAAACTGCGTTCCATGTCAACAGGTCGTAGGTTGGACCCATGAGGATCGGACTCGGAGCGCCGGTGTCGGGCGCATGGGCATCGCCGGAGAACCTCGCGCGGTTCGCGACGCGGGCGGAGGAGCTCGGCTACGACTCGCTGTGGACGTTCCAGCGGCTGCTGGTCGGTGTGGACGACCGGCTCGACGCGGTGTACCAGAGCGTGCTGGACCCGCTGCTGTCGCTGACGTTCGCCGCCGCGCACACGTCGCGCATCCGGCTGGGGGTGGCGCTCGTGAACCTGCCGTTCCTGTCGCCGACCTACCTCGCCAAGCAGGCCGCGACGCTCGACGTGCTGAGCGGCGGCCGGCTCGACCTCGGCCTGGGCACCGGCTGGTCGGCCACCGAGTTCGCGGCGACCGGCGCGGTCCGGGCCCGCCGCGGCGCGCGGGCCGAGGAGTACGTGCGGGTGCTGCACACGCTGTGGCGCGACGACCCGAGCAGCTTCGACGGCGAGTTCTACACGGTGCCGCCGAGCAGGATGGCGCCCCGGCCCGTCCAGCCGGGCGGCCCGCCGATCCTGCTCGGCGGCAGCGTCCGGCCCGCGCTCGAACGCGCGGGGCGGCTGGCGGCCGGCTGGATGAGCCGCAGCGCGACCGACCTGTCCAGGATCGGCGAGGACATCGCGGTCGTGCGCGCCGCGGCGCCCGACCCCGACTCGGTGCGGGTCGTCGTGCGCGGCGTGGTCCGGGTCGGGCCGCGCGACGGCCGCCTGTCCGGCACGTACGACGAGATCCGTGCGGACGCCGCGTGGCTCGGCGAGCAGGGCGTCACGGAGCTGTACTACGACCTCAACTGGGACGACCGGATCGGCAACCCGGACATCCCGCCCGCCGACGCCACCACCCGCGCCGCCGAGATCATCGAGGCACTGGCCCCCTGACGGGGTTTACTTGATTTCTTAGCGGCCGGTCTATGAGATGGGCTGGTGATCGCCACGTGACAGTCGAGACGGAACCCCAGGTCACCGACGACTCGGTGACGTTCCGGCTGCCCGATGCCGAGCCGGACGGCGCGCCGGCGCTGGCGGGCACCCGACTGCTGCCGGCGCTGTCGCTGCCCGAGGCCGGCCTGGACTTCGACCACGCCGAGGGCCGCTGGCAGCTCACGCTCCCCCGGCCGCCCGTGCGGCGCATGGAGTACAAGCTCCAGCTGCGCCATCCGGCCGGTGACGTCGAGGAGATCTGCGACCCCGGCAACCCGCTGCGCGCCCCGGGGGCGTTCGGCGACAAGTCGGTGGTCGAGTTCCCCGACTACACCGCGCCGGCCTGGCTGACGGCCGTCGGCGTGCCCGGCGAGCACGCCGACCTCGCCGTGCCGGCGCCCCTGTTCGACCGGGACGTCGCCGTCCGGATCTGGTCGCCGGACGCGCCGGCCGACGAGCCGATGCCGCTGCTCGTCGCGCACGACGGGCCCGAGTACGACCGGCTGGCCGGGCTCACCACGTTCGCGTCGGCCATGATCGCCGCCGAGCGGCTGCCGCCGTTCCGGGTCGCGCTGCTCGCGCCGGGCGACCGGGACGACGAGTACGCCGCCAACCCCCGGTACTCGGCGACCCTGCACCAGCGCGTCCTGCCGGCGCTGCGGTCGGTGATCGCGGTCCGCGAGCCGGTCGTGGGCATGGGCGCGAGCCTCGGCGGGCTCGCGATGCTGCACGCGCAACGCGCCCTGCCGGGGTTGTTCGGCGGTCTGTTCCTGCAGTCGGCGTCGTTCCTCGACACCGTGCTCGACCCGCAGGAGAACGGCCGCTTCAGCCGGTTCGCGCAGGTCAGCGCGTACACCGAGGAGGTACTGGACAGTCTGCCCGCCGAGACCGTGCCGGTCGTGCTCACCTGCGGGCTCGCCGAGGAGAACCTCGGCAACAACCGGCAGATGGCGACCGCGCTGGACAAGCAGGGCTACCCGGTGCGGCTCGTCGAGGTGCCGGACGCGCACAACTACGTCGGCTGGCGGGACGCGTTCGACCCCGCGCTCGCCGACCTCCTGCACACCGTCTGGGAGGTCTGATGCGTCGCGACCAGTACGAGGTCGGCGGTGGCACGGTCATCGCCTACGGGCACTACGGCCGCCCGTTCCTCGTGTTCCCGTCCGAGCAGGGCCGGGCGTGGGACTACGAGAGCAACGGCATGATCGACGCGGTCCGGCCGCTGCTCGAGGAGGGCCGCGCGAAGCTGTACTGCGTCGACTCGCACGACGCCGCGTCCTGGTCGAACCGGGACGCGCCGCTCGAGGCCCGCGCCAACCAGCACGGCGTGTACGAGTCGTGGATCGTCGACCAGGTGGTGCCCTCGATCAACGCGGACTGCGGCGGCCCGCAGGAGATCGCGACCGTCGGCTGCTCGCTCGGCGCGTTCCACGCGGTGCTGTTCGCGCTGCGCCGCGCGGACCTGTTCCCGCTGGCCGTGGGCATGTCCGGCAACTACGACCCGTCGACGTGGCACGGCTGGGGCGAGCGCGGCGACGCCGCGTACTTCACCAACCCGTTCGACTTCGCGCCGAACCTGAACGGCGACCACCTGGACTGGCTGCGTTCGCGCCTCTCGGTGCTGCTGGTCGTCGGGCAGGGCCAGTGGGAGGACTCCACCGGCTCGCTGCCGTCCACCCGCGCGTTCGCGGACCTGTTGCGCGGCAAGGGGTTGCGCTGCGAGCTGGACATCTGGGGGCACGACGTGCCCCATGACTGGCCGTCCTGGCGAGCACAGTTCGCACACCACCTACCCAGGTTCTGTTGAGGAGGATCCACGTGGCCGACCGCACCGAACACCTGCTTGGCCTGCTGCTCGGGACCGAGGAGGACTGGCCGCGCGCGTTCGAGGAGCTGGTCCGCCGGCTCGGGCCGGTGACCGACGCGGCGGGCCGCGAGCACCGGCTCGACACGGAGCGCATCACCATCGAGCCGTTCGACCTGCGGGCGAAACCACGCTACGACCTGGTGATCGACCGCCTCGCGTACTGGTACTACGTGCCGCGCGAGTGGTTGAAGAAGGTCTCGTTGATGGACGATGTGTACCTGCTGAACAGCCCGTTCACGTTCCAGTCGATGGAGAAGCACGCCGCGTACTGCGCGATGATCCGGCTGGGGCTGAAGGTGCCGGACACGTGGCTGGTGCCGTACAAGAACCCGGTCGACAACGCCCGGTACGCCTACACCGCCGCGAAGTACAACCAGCCGTTCGACCTGGACGACGTCGCGGACCGCGTCGGCTATCCGCTGTACATGAAGCCGTTCGACGGCGGCGCGTGGCGCGGGGTGTCGCGCATCAAGGATCCCGGCACGCTGCACCGCGCGTACGACGAGTCCGGCGAGATGCTGATGCACCTGCAGGCGTCGGTCGAGGGCTTCGACGTGTTCGCGCGGTCGCTGACCATCGGGCCGGACAGCATGGTGATGAAGTTCCAGCCGGACGAGCCGATGCACAACAGGTACGCGGTGGACCACGCGTTCCTGTCGCCGTCGGCCGGCGAGGAGGTGCTGACGATCTCCCGGCTGATCAACGCGTTCTTCCGCTGGGAGTTCAACTCGTGCGAGAGCCTGGTGCTCGGCGAGTCGGTGCACCCGATCGACTACGCCAACGCGTGCCCGGACATCTCGATCACCTCGCTGCACTACTACTTCCCGTGGGCCATCTCGACCTTGTTGAAGTGGTCCGTGTTCTGCGCGGTGACCGAGCGGCGGCCGAGGCTGGACCTGGACACGTCGCGGTACTTCGAGGTCGCCGACTCGGAGGCGACCTACGAGGAGAAGCTGACCGAGTACCGCGGGCTCGCCGACGACTACTTCGACATCGCCCGCTACCAGGAGTTCTGCGCCACGTCGCTCGCGCGGGTCGACGACCTCGTGCGGGACTGGGTGGTCTCCCCCGCGTTCGACGAGCTGCTGGTGTCGACCGTGCGCAGCACCTACCCGGCCGCCGAGCACGACCGGTTCCTCGCACACTTCCGCGGGCTGCTCGGCCTGTGGGTGAAGGACAACACGTGAAGCAACTGAGCTACACCGCGCGCGACGGCGTCGAGATCACCGCGTACCGGTGGGACCCGCCCGGGGCGCCGCGCGCGGTCGTGCAGCTGACGCACGGCATGGGCGAGCACGTGCTGCGCTACCACGAGCTGGCGACGACGCTGAACGAGCACGGGTTCGCGGTGTACGGGCAGGATCATCGCGGGCACGGCGCGTCGGCGGACGGCACGCTCGGGCAGATCGGCGCGACCGGCTGGGTCGAGCTGGTCAACGACATCGGCCTGCTGTCCGACCGCGTCCGTGCCGATCACCCCGGCCTGCCGCTGGTGCTGCTCGGCCACAGCATGGGATCGTTCGCGGTGCAGCAGTACCTGCTGGACCACAGCGGCCGGGTGGACGCGGCCGTACTGTCCGGCACCGCGGCGATCGACATGCTCGAGGCGGCGCTGGACCTGGACGCGGAGCTGGACCTGACCGCGTTCAACGCACCCTTCGCACCGGCCCGCACAGACTACGACTGGCTCTCCCGCGACGACGCACAGGTAGACGCGTACGTCGCCGACCCGAAGTGCGGCTTCGGCCTGGACGCGGCAGCCACGAAGGCGATGTTCGTGGCGGCCCGCGCAGTCGCCGACCCGACCCGACTGGCGGCGATGCGCCCCGACCTGCCGGTGTACATCGTGGTCGGCGACCAGGATCCGGTCGGCGGCCAGCTCGCGCTCGTGTACGAACTGGTGGCCCGTTATGCCCGGATCGACGAGGTGACGCTGCGGGTCCATCCCGGGGCGCGCCATGAGGTGTTCAACGAGACGAACCGCGCTGAGGTTGTCGCGGGGTTGCTTACGTGGTTGAACGGTGTTCTGGTGCGGCCTAGCTGACGTCGCTGCTGCCGGGTCGCGCAGGGTGGGGCCCTTGAACGGGACCGGCTCGGTGGCCGACCGCGCCACCGCGACCGGTGCCGGCCTTGAGCCATGAACGCACAGGCATCGGTGGCGCAGCCTCCGCGTCGCAGTCGAATACGCCATCGCGCACTGAGGGTGATCTCAGCGACTTTCAGGTGAGTCGGCCGTGTTCGAAATGGGTGAGGACGAGTGCGGCTTTGACGATGTCGCCGATCTTGCTGGGGCTGGCGGTGGTGTGGTGGAGGGCGCGCCAGCGGCCGGTGAGGACGGCGAAGCCGCGTTCGCCCAGGCAGCGCAGTCCGCGCAGGAGGGCGTTGTAGGTGCGGTTGTCCACGTCGAGTATCTGGTCGCCGGCGGGTTGTTTGTACGGGGTGTGCACGCCGATGCCCGCGCCTTCGTAGCCGGGATCGGCCAGCGTTGGGAGTCGAGGTGGGAGGCGGCCCAGTACAAGGTGCCGAGGACGTGCTCGCGGGCCACGGTCAGGTCGTGCATGGAGCCAGGTTCGACGTCGGCCACCCACAGTGGGAACCGGTCGGTTCCATGACTGCTTGGATGTTGCCGCCGTGTTCGTGGGCCTTCCCGGAGTACCACAGGTCGATCTGTTTTCCTTTGACACTAGTGGTTTTCTCGTCGCAACGGTCAGCGGAGAAGATCTTCCCATCCAGGATCACGTAGGCCAGTTCATCGGCTTTGGCCTTCTCCAGAGCCTCGCGCAGATCTGGTGCTTGATCGGCGAGCACGTCGATGACCTCGTCGAGGTAGCGGTAGCCCGTGGCACGGGAGATCCCATGGTCGCGCGCCAACGCGGTGACCTCGACGTTCTGGCGGAACCAGCGCAGACCCAGCACTGCCTGGCGAAAGCAGGTCAGCGCCCTGCTGTTCTTGCGGGTACCACGTTGGCGTCGTTCGGTATGGAGGAGCCGACTCAGGTACTGGGCAAGTTCGCGTGGCACGTCGAGCATGGCACGATAGGCAATCACGGGGAGCCCCTGTCCTTGGACTTGATCTTCGCAAATCCAGTCCTACCAGGAGCTCCCCGCCCACATCTCACCGGCGCCCATCAGCCAGCCAGCGCACTTCACCTCACACCCTCACCACCCAGCCCACTACCAAGCTGATCTTGCTGAGATCACCTCACTGAAAGAACTGGAAGACGGTGGCCGGCCACCGAGGCGACAATTGCCGGAGGTTCGTCGCTGTTAGTCACCAAATATCCCTCGATCGTGCGTTCGAAATAGTCGGGGTTCGCGGGTAGAATAGAAGCTATGACGAGCTTCGTGGAAACCCCGCCCGGGTTGCCGGAGCTTGCCCACAATCTGGTGGAGATCATGACCCAGATGCGGAAGCTCCACGGTTCCGCATTGGCAGTTATCGCTGAACTGGAACAATCCGATGTCGCTCGTGCGGCCGGGTATTCGAGTTTGAGTGCATTGGTCTCGGATCTGGTGCGGATCACGCCGCGCCGGGCCTCCCGGTTGATCGCGCAGGCTGATCTGGTCGCGGAGGTGCTGACGCCCACCGGGCATGTCACTCCGCCGACACTGCCGTTGGTGCGCGACGCACTGCGGGATGGCGTACTGGATCCGGATCACGTGGATGCGATCGCCGAGACGGTGAAGAAGATCCCCGCTTGGGCGCCGGGTAACACACCGGAGATCGTGGAGAAGCACCTGGTCGAGACCGCCCGAGCGGCGCACCCATCGGTGGTCCGCTCCCACGGTGAAGCGTTGCTGTCCCGGATCGATCCGGACGGTGACCAGCCTGCCGACGCGGCGTTGGCAGAACCGAAGAACACGTTCCGCAGCCGGCGCGACCAGACCGGCTGGATGCACTTCACCGGCACGATCGAACCCGAAACAGCAGAAGAACTCGACGCGATGCTCGGCGCGCTCGCCAAGCCGGACGGCCCATCCGATGACCGACACCCGACCCAACGACTCGGTGACGCGTTCTGCGACGTCATCCACCACGCCATCGACTCACCAGACCTGCCCGCCCGAGGCGGAGAGAAGCCACACCTCAACGCCACCATGGACTACACCCACCTCCTCACCGGGATCGGCACCGCCACCCTGGAAGGCGGCGCACTGCTCTCCGCAGCAGCGGCACGACGGATCGCGTGCGACTGCGGAGTCGTGCCGGTCGTGATGGGTGGCCAGTCGGTGCCGTTGGATGTGGGCCGCACCCGCCGCCTGGTCACCCCCAAACAACGAGTCGCACTGAACGCCCGGGACAAGGGATGCGCATTCCCGAACTGTGGACGTCCCGCGCGCTGGTCCGATGCCCACCATATCCAGCATTGGTTGGATGGCGGCCCGACGGATCTCAATAACCTGGTGCTGCTGTGCCGGCGACATCATCGAATGATCCACCACTCGGAATGGGAAGTCCGGATGAGCAACATCGGACTGCCGGAATTCATCCCGCCCCGATGGATCGCCCCTCACCGGGTTCCTCAACGCAATCTGCTACATCAACGCGAATAATCACGCCCACCGCGAAGACCAACTGCCGCGATAGCGCCCGCGCCGCAATTCGACCGTTTGAGATGATCTTGTGGTGGCTGCGCCGCCCAGGGTTGTGTCCGACGAGTTGTGGTCTCGGATCGAGCAGCTGCTGCCGGTCCGGCCGAGGCCGGGGTGTTCGCCAGCTCCGCCAGACGCTGCTGACCAAGCCGAACACAGCGGGCAAGACCGGCTTCAAACACCACCTGATCCGCGATGGCGGCGGGATCCGTTCGCGGTGACGTGGTGGGGTGATCGATCACGGTGCTGGCCACCCGAGGTGGATCTCAGCTCGCCACCCGAAAGGCCGACAACTAGTTCCGGAGTTCGGCGAGCGTCGACCGGAGTGCGGCCTGCATGGTGCGCCACAAGCCGGTACCCATCGACACCCGCGCAACACCCAATCCCTCCAAAGTAGACAGCGGCAGCTCAGGCACCAGAGCAGCGTTCACCGGCCCCGCGACCGCCGACACGAACGACTCCAGCACCGACGCCGAACGCAACAGGATCGGGTACACGCAGTCGGCGCCCGCGGCGAGGTAGGCCCTTGCCCGCGCGACTCCGTCCTCCAACGCGGCGGCCTGGTCGGCGGCGCGGAGGAACACGTCGACCCGTGCGTTGATCACGAGCGCGTCGCCGGCGGCTGCTCGTACCTCGGCCAGTCGGTCCGCCTGTTCGGCGACCGGCACGAGACCGCCGGCCGCGTAGTCGGTGTCCTCCAGGTTGCAGCCGACGGCACCCGCCTCGAGCAGTCGCTCCACCAGCTCCGCCGCCGGCAGGCCGTAGCCGCTCTCCGCGTCGACGGTCACCGGGGCGGACACCGCGCGCGTGATCCGGCGGACCGCCTCGAACATCTCCGATGCCGGGGCGCCCTCGTTGTCCGAGTATCCCAGCGACTCGGCGACCGCGCCGGAACTCGTTGCCACGACAGGGAAACCGGCCTCGACGACCAGCTTCGCCGACGCCGCGTCCCACGCGTTGGGCAGCACCAGCGGCCGCCCGGGCACGTGCAGCGCGCGCAGCACGGCGGCGGTCACGCCGGCCCGTTCGGCAGCGCCGGACGCGCCGGGACGGCCAGCCGATTGAAGCCGTTGATCACGACGATCAGCCACACCACGGCCTGATACTGCGACTCGGTGAACACCTTGGTCGCGTACTCGTATACGTCGTCCGGCACGTCGCGTGTCTCGGACAGCCTCGTGAGCACCTCGGTCAGCTCCAGCGCCGCGCGCTCCTGCTCGTTGTACAGATCGGTTTCACGCCATGCGTCGAGCAGAAACAACCTGCGCGGCGTCTCACCGTATGAGAGCGCGTCCGCGGAGTGCATGTCGAGGCAGTACGCGCACGCGTTGAGCTGCGACGCCCGCATCTTGACCAGCTCGATCAGGAGCTTGTCGACCCCCGCGGCCATCGCGGCTCGGGTGACCTCCTGAGACAACGCGCGCTGTGTCTCCAACGCCTTCGGGAGGCTGGTGATGATCTGGATCCGGTCACTCATGACAGCCACGCTAGCGCCGACCTGTCCACGCGTAGAGTCCAGTTTCATGGCAGATTCGTGGACCAGTTCGTCGGTGGACGCCCACCTCGACTGGACCCCGGGCAGCGGCCGACAGGCGCTGGCCGACGCCGTCCGCGCCGCGATCCGCGACGGCCGCTGGCGCCCGGACACGATCGTCCCGTCCACGCGGGCACTGGCCACCGACCTCGGCGTCGCGCGCGGCACCGTCACCCGCGTGTACGCCGACCTCGCCGCCGAGGGCTACCTCCGCACCAGCCAGGGCGCGCCGACCAGGGTGGCGACCGCCGGCGCACGCCCGCTGTCGTCGCCGGACCCCGCCTACGTGCGCCGGCCGACCCGCCGGTGGACGCTGGAGCCGGGCCGGCCGGACCCCTCCCTGTTCCCCCGCGACCAGTGGCTCGCCTCGACCCGCCGCGTGCTGGCGCACACCCCGCACGAGACGTTCGGCTACGGCGAGGCCCGCGGCTCGCAGGTGCTGCGCGCGACGCTCGCCGCCTACCTCGGGCGCAGCCGCGGCGTGCTGGCCGACCCGGCGCGCATCGTGATCGTCGCCGGGTTCACCCAGGCCATGACCGTGCTCGGGCACGCGCTCGCCGACGTCGGCATCGACGAGATGGCGTTCGAGGACCCCTCGATCGACCGGTTCCGCAAGTTCGCGGCCGCCACCGGGCAGCGGATCGCGGGCGTGCCGGTCGACGGCGACGGTCTGCGCGTCGACCGGTTGACGAGCCCGGCCGTGGTCGTCACGCCGGCACACCAGGCACCGCTCGGCGTCACGATGGCGCCGGCCCGCCGCACGGCACTCGCCAGGTCCGGCGCGATCGTCGTCGAGGACGACTACGACGGCGAGTTCCGCTTCGACCGCCAGCAGGTCGGCGCGCTGCAGGCACTCGCGCCCGAGCGGGTCGTGTACGCGGGCACCGCGAGCAAGTCGCTGTCGCCGTCGCTGCGGCTCGCGTGGCTCGTGCTGCCGCGCTCGCTCGTGGACCCGGTCGTCGCCGCGGTCACCACGAGCGGCGCGCAGCCGCCGACGCTCGACCAGCTGGTGCTGGCCGACCTGATCAGCTCCGGCGCGTTCGACCGGCACGTGCGACGCTGCCGGCTGGAGTACCGGGCCCGCCGCGACCAGCTGGTCGCGGCCCTGCCGAAACACCTTGCGCCACAAGGTATCTCGGCCGGACTGCAGCTGTTCCTGCCGCTGTCGGCGGCGGCCGAGGCCGCGGTGCCCGCCGCGGCCGCCCGGCACTCCCTCGCCATCGAGCCGGTGAGTCCACATCGGATCGACGACACGGATCCGTTGTGGGGCCTCATGGTCGGCTACGGCGCGCCGTCGAAACCCGCGTTCGGCGGCACGCTCGACGCACTGCTCGCGATGCTGAAGGACGTGTCACCGTGACCGGCGGCGCAACGTCCGGTCGTAGTCCTGGAACCGCGCCTTCGCGATGACGCCCCGGTCCGGCGCGCGCAGCACGATGCCCTCCGGCTGCCCGCCCGCCTCGCCGTCGAGCGCGCTGAGCGTCGTCGGCAGGTGCTCGGCGAGGAACGCGCGGGTCTGCTCGAGGTCGCGCGGCAGCTCCGCGCCGGCCAGCTCGAACAGCCGTGGCGTGAGCTCGAAACCGTCCCGCTTCGCGGTCGCCGCCAGCTCTTCCTCTCGCAGGTAGGGCTGGCCGCCCTGGTCGCGCCACGACGAGATCGCGCCGGGGTCGCGGGCCAGCACCGAGCGATAGTCCTCGACGACGGCTACGTCGAACAGGCGGAAGCCGACCAGCTTGGCGCCGGTGTACTGCTTGCTCGCCGCGGTCACCTTGCCGCCGTAGACCTCCAGGAAGTGCACCCGGACCACGTCGCCGTCGACCGGCGCCAACGCCTCGGCGACCTCGCGCAGCGCGGCGACGATGCCCTGCGCCGGGTTCCCGATCAGGTCGCCCTTGGCGTACAACAGCTCCTCGCGGCTCCCCAGCACGAAACCGCCGTCCGGCAGCGACACGATGCGCGCGTTGGTGCCGTCGACCTTCTCCGTGCCCAGCACCGGCCCTGGGAAGTCGACCGTGGTGTCGAGCAGACCGCCGTTGCGCGGGTCCAGCGTGTGGTACGTCGGGATCGACGGGTACTTGGTCATCGAGTTGAGGGCGCCGAGATCGGTCGCTCGCACGTCGAACTGCATGCCGGTCATGATCGCATCGCGATCTCGGCGCTGCGACGGCTTTTCGGAACCGAACAGTTTAGCCGCCCCTGGCTCGGGTAGGCCGTTGCGATGAGGACGGAGCTGGCCGCGGACGTGGTCGTGCCGGACGGAGCCACCGGGGTCGTGCTGTTCGCGCACGGCAGCGGCAGCTCCCGCCTCAGCCCACGCAACCGCGCGGTCGCCCGCGAGCTCAACCGGCGCGGGCTCGCGACCGTGCTCATGGACCTGCTGACCGAGGAGGAGGGCCGCCTCGACGAGATCGACGGGCGACTGCGGTTCGACATCGGACTGCTCGCCGAACGCCTGATCGAGGCCGTCGACCGGCTCGGCACGCGGGCAGCGACGGCCGGGCTGCCGGTCGGCCTCTTCGGTGCGAGCACCGGCGGCGCCGCGGCCCTGGTCGCGGCCGCCGCCCGGCCCGACGTCGTGCGCGCGGTCGTGTCCCGCGGCGGCCGGCCGGACCTCGCGGGCCCCGCGCTCGCACAGGTCGCCGTGCCGACACTGCTGATCGTCGGCGGCAACGACCCGCTGGTGGTCGATCTCAACCAGCGGTCCCGCCGCGTGCTCGCCGGACCGTCCGAGCTGCGCGTCATCCCTGGCGCGTCGCACCTGTTCGAGGAGCCGGGCACGCTGGAACAGGTGGCGACGCTGGCCGCCGACTGGTTCACCGGCTCGCTGCGCTGAACTCCGCCCTCGTCAACGCGTACTCCACGTCCCCGTGCTCGGCGCCGGGAATCGGGTCCGGCCACTCCGCGAAGAAGGTCCGCACCAACCGGAACCCGGCCTTCTCCAGCACCCGACGGGAGCCGGCGTTGACGGTCATCGTCGTCGCTACCAGCCGGTCGACGCCGAGGCCGACGAACGCGGTCCGCACCACCGTGCGCACGCCGGCGGTCGCGTGGCCGCGGCCCCACACCGCGCGGCACAGCCGGTAGCCCAGCTCGATGCCGCCGTCGAGGCCGACGCTCGAGGCGGGACGCAGTGAGAACCAGCCGACGAACTCGCCGTCCACCTCGGCGGCGAACCGGCCGAACCCGGCCGGCAGCTCCGCGTACTCACGCAGGATCTCCGGCAGCGTCTCGTGCTCGACGACCGCCCGAGGCACCGGGCGGCCGTCGTCGATGTAGCGCATCACCTCGGGGTCGCCGTGCAGCGCCGCGAGGTCGTCGAGGTCGGCGGCCGTGAAAGGCCGCAGTATCACAGGGTCTTCGCCAACCGGGTGGCGAGGAGCTTCGTGAACCGCGCCGGGTCGGCGAGGTCGCCGCCCTCGGCGAGCAGGGCCATGCCGTACAGCAGCTCGGCGACGTCCGCGTCCGCGGTGCCCGCCTTCCGCGCGTCGCGCAGCGCGGTGACGAGGTCGTGCTTCGGGTTCAGCTCGAGGATCCGCTTGATCGGCGGCAGCTCCTGGCCCATCGCGCGGTACATCTTCTCGAGCGTCGGCGTCAGGTCGTAGGTGTCGCCGACGATGCACGCCGGGGACGTGGTCAGCCGGGAGGACAGGCGGACCTCCTTGACGTGCTCGCCGAGTGCCTCGGTCAGCCAGCTCAGCAGGTCCGCGAACTCCTCCTGCTGCTCCGGGTCCTGCTCGCCCTCGAGGTCGACCTGGCCCTTCGCGATGGACTGGAACTGCTTGCCGTCGAAGCCGTCGACCGAGTCGACCCACATCTCGTCGATCGGGTCGGTCAGCACGAGCACCTCGAAACCCTTGGCCTGGAAGGCTTCCAGGTGCGGCGAGTGCTCGACCGCCGGCCGGGACTCCCCGGTGAGGTAGTAGATGTGCTCCTGGCCCTCCTTCATCCGCTCGACGTACTCGGCGAGCCGCGTCGGCTGGTCGGCCGAGTGCGTCGAGTCGAACGAGGAGATCTCCAGGATCGACTGGCGGTTCTCGGTGTCGTCGAGCAGGCCTTCCTTGACCGCGCGGCCGAACTGCTGCCAGAACGTCGTGTACTTCTCCGCCGGCAGCGCCTTGACCGTCTGCAGGATCTTCTTCACCAGACGCCTGCGGATGAGCTGGATCTGGCGGTCCTGCTGGAGAATCTCCCGCGACACGTTGAGCGAGAGGTCCTGCGCGTCGACGACGCCCTTGACGAAGCGCAGGTACTCCGGCATGAGCGCTTCGCAGTCGTCCATGATGAACACGCGCTTGACGTAGAGCTGCACGCCGCGCTTGCGCTCGCGCATGAACAGGTCCATCGGCGCGCGCTCCGGGATGAACAGCAGCGCCTGGTACTCGAACGTGCCCTCGGCCTGGAGCCGGACCGTCTCGAGTGGACCGCTCCAGTCGTGGCTGACGTGCTTGTAGAACTCGGTGAGCTCGTCCTCGGTCGCGTCCGTGCGGGCCCACAGCGCCTTCATCGAGTTGACGGTCTCGCCGTCGAGGCGGATCGGCCAGGTGATGAAGTCGGAGTAGTGCTTGACGATCTCGGTGAGCTTCGACTTGGCGGTGTAGTCGAAGAGCCGGTCCTCCGCGTCCTCCGGCTTGAGGTGCAGCGTGACGGCGGTGCCCTGCGGCGCGTCGGCGGCGGGCTCGACCGTGTAGGTGCCCTCGCCGGTCGACTCCCAGCGCACGCCCTCCGTTGCGCCGGCGCGCCGGGTCACGAGCGTGACCTTGTCGGCGACCATGAAGGTCGAGTAGAAGCCGACGCCGAACTGGCCGATGAGGTCCTGGCTCTGCTCCTTGTTCTCCTTGAGCTTGCGGAGGAACTCGGCGGTGCCGGACTTCGCGATCGTCCCGATGAGACTGACGACCTCGTCGCGCGTCATGCCGATCCCGTTGTCCCGCACGGTCAGCGTGCGTGCCTCCGGGTCGGCCGACAGCTCGATGTGCAGGTCGCTCGTGTCGACCTCGAGGTCCTTGTCCTGGTAGGCCTCGAGCCGCAGCTTGTCGAGCGCGTCGGAGGAGTTTGAGACCAACTCGCGCAGGAACGTGTCCTTGTTCGAGTAGACCGAGTGGATCATCAGCTGCAGCAGCTGCTTGGCCTCGGACTGGAACTCGAGCGTCTCGACCGGCGTGGACACGGGGCTCCCCCTTCGAACGAAAACTGGCCCCGGAATTCTACGAGAGCCGGCAGGTCACCCTTTCGACGGGCGGGCCAGCAGCCCGGCGAGCAGTATCTGCATCACCTCGCGCATGGTCGCGGTGAAGTCCAGGCGCATCGCCGCGAGCGCCGGGTCCGCCTCGTACGCGGCGAGCATCGCCGCCGACGGGCGGGAGTGGGTCCACAGGGCGCCCGTCAGCAGCGACCCGGCGCCGGCGAAGCGGAACGCGTCCGGCTCGCCGAGCTCCGGCAGGTGCGTCCGGACCAGTTCGGTCAGCACGCCGAAGCTCGCGATCGTGGCCCGCTTGTACTTCGCGGCTATCTCGGGCGAGACGTTGTGCTCCAGCACCGCGGCCTGGGAGCTGAGCAGGTCGCACAGCACGGGGCGAGCCGCAAGCGACTCGGCGATCGTGTCGACGACCTGGTCGCCGCGCTCGCGGACCGGCGCGGTGGCGTCCACGTTCGCCAGCGCCGACCGCAGGTGGTCCAGCCACGCCTGGTGCTCGGCGTCGAGCAGTTCGAGCAGCACGGCCTCGCGGGACTCGAAGTAGCGCAGCACGTTCGACTTCGCGAGGCCGACGCGGCGGCTCAGCTCGTTCAGCGTGACCTGCGCGACCGGCATCTCGGCGAGCATCGCCGCCGCGGCCGCCAGGATCGCCGCCCGACGCTCGGTGCGCTGCTCCTCGCTGCGCGCTCGCTTGAAGGACGTCATGGGTCACACTCTACAGACCCCCGGTCTCTTGTCATGAGACCAGCGGTCTGTTAGCGTCGAGTCATAACAGACCGACAGTCTCTAGGAGTCAAGATGTATGTCGTCCCTGATCAGAGTGGGATTCTCGCCGTCGTGACCGGCGCGAACAGCGGCACCGGCAAGGAGACCGCGCGGCGGCTCGCCGACGCGGGCGCCCGGGTCGTCATGGCCGTGCGCACGGTCGAGAAGGGCGAGCGGGCCCGCGCCGAGATCCTGGCCGAGCACCCGGCCGCCCGGCTCGAGGTGCGCAGGCTGAACCTCGCCGACCTCGCGTCGGTCAAGCGGTTCGCCACCGAGCTGGTCGCCGAGGGCACGCCGGTCGACCTGCTGGTCAACAACGCGGGCGTGATGGCCCCGCCGAGCAGGATGACGACGGCCGACGGCTTCGAGCTGCAGCTGGGCAGCAACCACCTCGGCCCGTTCGCGCTGACCGTCCGGCTCCTGCCGCTGCTGCTCGCGGCCGACGCGCCCCGCGTGGCGACCATGAGCAGCGGCGCCGCCACCATCGGCCGGATCCACTTCGCCGACCCGCAGTGGACGCGCCGGTACCGGCCGACCCTCGCCTACGCGCAGTCCAAGCTCGCCAACCTCATGTTCACCCAGCAGCTCGCCACCATCGCCGCCGACCGCGGCTGGCCCCTGCTGAGCACCGGCGCGCACCCCGGCTACACCCGCACCAACCTGCAGACCGCCGGCGCGAGCCTCGGCACCGGCCGGCCGTCGTTCGTGCACCGGGCGCTGAGCACGCTCGAGTTCCTTCCGTCGCAAGGGGTCGAGCAGGGCGCCGAGCCGCTGCTGTACGCCGCGACCAGCCCGGACGCCGTCGCGGGCGGCTACTACGGGCCGGGCGGCCGCTTCGGTCTCGTCGGCCCGACCACGACCGCGCGGGTGACCCGGCGGGCCCTCGACGAGGCGGCGAACCTGCGACTGTGGAACGAGTCCGAGCGGCTCACCGGGGTCGCGCTACCCGTGTCCGTCACCTCTTGACGGCGATCCCCGCGAAGGGACAGCTCGTTCATCTCCGGGTCGTCGGAGATGTCGCCGGCGCCGCCGGGGCGCCACGTGCCGGTCGGGACCAGACCCGGCTCCACGAGGTCGAACTCACCGAACATGGCGGCGATCTCGGCGCGCGTGCGGGGGACGACCTGGCCGTCGCCGCGGCTGCTGCGCACGATGCCCGCCACGGCGCTGATCTTGTCCTCCTGGATGTCGTCGGTCATGTGTGTGATGGCGAGGTGGCTGCCCGGCGCGATCGCCTCGCGGTACCTGGCCACGAGGCCCGCCGGGTCCGCGTCGTCCGGAACCCAGTGCAGCACCAGGAAGAACAGCAGGTCGACGGGCTCGTCGAAGTTCAGCAGCCGCCGGGTCTGCTCGGCGCCGAGGATGCTCTCCGGGTCGCGCATGTCCGCGCGCACCATGGCGGCCCGCTCGTTGTCGGCCAGCATCAGCTCACTGTGCGCGACCGCGATCGGGTCGCGGTCGACGTAGACCACGCGGCACTCCGGCGCCTCGCGCTGCGCGATCTCGTGCACGTTGCCCACGGTCGGAATTCCCGAACCGATGTCGAGTAACTGCCGGATCCCATTGCCGATCATGAATCGTACGGCGCGACCGAGAAAGCCCTGTTCAGCCGTGCGGCATGACGAATTCCGGGCACCGCGAGCTCCACCTGTTCGGCCATTTGCCGATCAGCCGCGAAGTTGTGGCTGCCCCGAGCAGGAAGTCGTAGGTACGCGCGCCGCTGGGCGCCGACGTGTCGACGAGTTGCGGAATCCAGTCCTGCTGTGTCACGGCGAACCTTCTTTTGTGCTCCGAAAGGGGAAGAGTTGGAGCCTACGCGAATTCGCAACGTGATGTGCGACCCAAAAGTGTCACGACATCCCACCCGAACGGGCGCTGCCGTCATCAACTAGCGACACCTACTGTGGTCCGTCTATCTCGAGAGGCGGGAGTACCGATGCCAGTTCCGACGGCGCCGGGCCGGTGGCCCGCCCTCGGGCACACTCCCGCGATGTTGCGGCGCCGCTTCGAGTTCACGTCTTCCCTGCGTGCACACGGCGACCTGGTGAAGGTGTACCTCGGCACCACGCCGACATACTTCGTGACGAGCCCGGAACTGACCCATCGCGTTTTGGTCGTCGAGTCGGCAAGTTTCGGGAAAGGGGCCATGTTCGACAAGTTTCGTCCATTTGTCGGCAACGGTCTCGTGATTTCCAGTGGACACCGGCACGTGAACAATCGGTTACGGATTCCTGGCGGCCCGGCCAGGTTCGCGAAGTCAACCAGGACATGCAGGCCCTCGCGATGACCATCACCGGCGAGGCGCTGTTCGGCACGGAACTGGGTCACGCGGCCATCGCCGAGGCCCGCGAGTCCATTCCCATCGTGATCAAACAGGGCATGATCCGGGCGCTGTCCCCCGCATTCGTGGAGAAACTGCTGGTCCGCGGCAACCGGCAGTTCGACCGGGCCATCGTCCGGATGCGGACCGTCGTGCAGGGCGTCATCGCGGACTGGCGCGCGGCGGGGGTCGACCGGGGCGACCTGCTGTCCATGCTGCTGATGGCCCGTGACGACAGCGGCGCCGGCATGACCGACCAGCAGGTCTACGACGAGGTCGTCACACTGCTCAGCGCCGGGATCGAGACCAGCGCGCTCGCGCTCGCCTGGCTGTTCCACGAGATCGCGCAGCACCCCGAGGTCGAACGGCGCGTGCACGAGGAGGTCGACAGCGTGCTCGCCGGCCGCCCGGTCACCTTCGACGACGTCCCCAAGCTGGTCTACACCCAACAGGTCATCAGCGAGACCCTGCGGATGTACCCGGTCTGGATCCTCATGCGCCGCACCGCGAACGAGGTGGACCTCGGCGGCGAACGGCTGCCGCCCGGCACCGAGGTCACGGTCAGCCCGCACACGCTGCACTACGACTCACGCTCCTTCGCCGACCCGCACCGCTTCGACCCGGACCGCTGGGCGCCGGACCGGGTCGGGTCCGTGCCACGCGGCGCGTACATCCCGTTCGGCGCCGGCAACCGGCAGTGCGTCGGCAACACGTTCGCCCAGCTCGAGATGGCGATCACCGTGGCGACCGTCGCCACGAACTGGCGGCTCGTGCCCATCCCGGGCAAGCCGCTCAAGATGAAGTTCACCTCCACCGCCTACCCGGCACGGCTGTCGATGACCGCCGAGCCGCGCCATGACTGACGAAGGGCTCCCCACCGTGCGCCTGCTCCACAGTGGACGATCACCCAGCCGCGCCGGCCTCGCACAGACGGTGTCCGGCACGCTGTGCGCGCCGCCGGACGCGAACACCGTGCAGGTGCTGGTGCCCGGCGGGTTCTACAACCGGGGTTACTGGGACATCTCGGTGACGCCGGAGCGCCGCTCGTTCCGTCGCGCCATGAACAACGCCGGGTACGCCACGCTCGCCGTCGACCGCCTCGGCACCGGGCGCAGCTCGAAGCCGCCGAGCCTGCTGCTGACCGCGCTCACGCAGGCGGACGCGGTGCACCAGGTGATCCAGTCGCTGCGCACCGGCGGGCAGGGACCGAGGTACGGCAGGGTGATCGTCGGCGGGCACTCGCTCGGCTCCGCGATCTCGATCATCGAGGCGGCCGTCTACCGCGACGTCGACGGCGTGCTGGTCACGTCGATGGCCCACCACCTCAACCTGCTCGGGCTCGTGCCGATCTTCGCGACGTTCGTCCCCGCCGTGCTCGACCCCGCGTTCCGCGACAGCCCGCTCGACCCCGCCTACCTGACCACCCGGGCCGGCACCCGGTTCACGTCCCTGCACAAGCCGGGCCCGTACGACGCGGCGGTGGCCGCGTTCGACGAGTCGACGAAGGACGTCGCGGCACCCTCACCCCGTTCACCGCCCTCGTCGACGTCCCGGTCCTCACGGTGATGTCGTCCGGCGACCCGACCTTCTGCGGCCTGCTCGCCACCGACTGCGGCTCCGCGGCCGGACTGCTCGCCTCCGAACGGGCCTACTACGCCCCCGCCGCACGCCTGAGTGCCTACGTCCTGCCCGGGTACGGCCACGCGTTCAACTACGCGCCGAACGCGCCGGACTACCACAAGGCGGTCGTGCGGTGGGCGGACGGGATGGTCGGGGCGTTGACCAGCCCCAGCACGACGCGAAAGGCGTTGAGATGACGATGCCGCTGCCGGACCACCCGCGGGCGCCGAACCGGCGAAGAACCGAGGAGGAACGGGAACGCGCGCGGGTCAAGCTGGCCAGGAAGTGGGCCTATCTCGTCAGCATGACGACCTACGTGCCGCTGGTGCACACCGAGCTGGAGCAACCGCTCCTCGAGCTGGTGGGGACGGCGTTCGACGCGGTGGCCGGGGACGCCCCGGAGGCCGCCGACGCGGCCGGGATCGGTGTCCGGCTCGTCGAGCTGCACTGCGTCGACAAGACCAGCCTCCAGTGCTCGATGGACCTGCTGTCCGCCGCGCTGCTCGCCGACCCGGACCTCCAACGCCTCGACAAGCTGCCGGAACGCGTCACCAAGGTGCTCGGCGCGATGGCGGCCGGGTTCGCCGACGCGATCCGGCGCACCACGTTCGAACAGCAGAACAGCATGTGCCGCGCGCTGATGGAGGTCGCCAAGAAGGCCATCCGGACGACGGAGGTGCGCGACGAACAGCTCGAGGAGATGAACACCGAGCTGTCGCTGCTGCAACGTCAGCTCGGCCACCAGCTGCTGCACGACGCGCTCACCGGTCTGCCCAACCGCCAGTTCTTCACCACTCGGTTGGAGGAGGTGCTCAACTCCGGCACCCCGATCACCGTCTACCGCGTGGAGCTCAACGGTTTCACCGTGATCAACGACGGTCTCGGCCGGCCGCGCGCCGACAAGCTGCTGACCACGGTCGCCGTGCGGCTGCGTGCCGCGGTCGCCGGCGAGAAGGCGATGGTCGCGAGGTTCGAGAACGCGGGGTTCGCCATCCTCCAGGAGCACGTGCCGTCCGCGGCGGACCCCGCGGCGGTGGTCCGGCGGATCAACGACGCGCTCGCCGAACCGACGCAGGGCAGTGACCTCGGCCCCGCGGCCGCGGCGAACGTCGGCGTCGTGCGGAGCCCGCCGCACGGGGCCGACCCGGTCGAGCTGCTGCGCGCCGCCGACATCGCGTTGCGTCACGCCAAGAACAAGGGACCGGGTCAGTGGCAGCTGCTCGCACCGGGCGACGCGAAGGAGGACCGGCGGCTGCTGCGGCTCGCCGCGGTCATGCCCGGCGCGTTGGCGCGCGGACAGCTCGAGGTCGGGTACCGGCTGCGGGTGCGGCTCACCGACGACCGCCCGGTCGGCGTCGACGCGTTCGCGCGGTGGCCGGACGCCGAGGTGCGCGGGCGGCCGCGGTACCGGTGCGCCGACCTCGCCGAGCACACCGGTCTCGGCGCGCAGCTCGGCAAGTGGTTGCTGCGCAGTGCCGGCGAACAGCTGCGGCGGTCCAGGTCCGACCTGCCGCTGGCGGTCAGCCTGTCGCCGAACCAGTCGTCGGCGCCCGACCTGGCCGAGACGGTGCTCGGCATCCTCGAGGACGCCGCCCTGCCGGCGACGCGCCTGCAGCTCGCGATGCCGGCGGCCGAGGTGTTCGACGGCCGCAAGCAGGCGGCGGACAACCTGGCGCTGCTCGCGGCGGCCGGCGTCCAGACCGCCGTGCACGACTTCGGTGGCGGGGCGGGGGATCCGGTCCGGTTGGCCGGGCTGCCGGTGCGCGCGGTGTGGCTGACCCCGCACCTCGTGGTGCGTGCGCGGCAGACCGACAAGGACTCGCTCGTGGCGAACGGGGTCACCGGTCTGATCGCGCTGGTGCACCTCGCGGGAGTGAGCGTCGGCGTCGACGACCTCCAGACCCGCGCGGAGGCCAACTGGTGGCGCCGCGCCCAAGCCGACACGGCCACCGGCCCGGTCTTCTCTCCCCGCGACGAGCCGACTGACATCACCGCGCTGTTTCCCGAGGAGGAACCGGAGTGTTGACGGGTGGCGCGCGGCAGGTGGCGGGTGGCGCGGTGGCGGCGAACGGGGTCGGCCTCACCGCGCTGATCCCCAGCGAGCCGACGACCTCACGGCTAGCGTCGTGCGCGGCGGGTGGATTCGGTCGCGGCGGCGACGCGGCGCAGCATGTCGCCGTCCATTTGGCCGAGTAGGCCCGACAGGCGGGGCACGAGGCGGCGTCGTACGGCGGTGTCGACCAGTCGGGTGAGCACGTTCTGGTCGTCGAGCGCCGGCAGGGTGAGCACCCGCCGCTGGGCGGTCGCGTCCATGGCGGCCACCGCGGTGAGCAGTTCGGCGATCGCGCCGTCGTCGAGTGCGGTGTGCAGGATCCTGGTCAGCGTGTCGTCGTCGGCCTCGGCCGCGTACTCGGCCAGCCGGCCGCGCAGCCGGTCGTCGGTGAGGCGGCCGATCAGTGCGAGTCCGGCCGAGCGCAGGTCGGCGGGCCCGGCCAACGCGGTGTGCACGACGCTGCGCAGCCGCCGGTTCGGCAGCACGGACACCGCCCGCGTCAGGTGCTTGTCGGACTCGGCGTAGAAGCCGATCCGCAGCAGGGCCTCGTCGGGGATCATGCCCGCCACCTCGCCGACGATCCGCTCGGTGGCGGCGTCGAGGAGCCTGCCGAGCGTGATGAACTCGCCCCGGCTCACCAGTTCGGTGACAACGGCGAGCACGCGGTCCGAGTGGATCCGGCTGATCAGCGGGCCGGCCCGGCGCGGGTCGAGGTGCACGCAGCTCTCGGCCAGGTACTCGACCGGCATCCGGTTGGCCAGCTCCGCGGCCCGGTCCGGCGTCATCTCCCCCGCCACCCGCGCGGCGAGCAGCGGCGAGAACGCACGCAGCGCGATCCGGACGTTGACCGGCGTCGGCAGTATCCGGGTGATCGCGGCGACGCGCTGGAAGACGACGCGGTGCTCGTCGTACAGCGCGCCGACGACCCGCTCGCGCAGCTGGCGGATGTCGCCGTGCTCGAGCGGCCGCGCGAACGCGACACCGTCCGCCGTGGTGTCCAGTGCTCTGGCGAGCTTGACCAGCTCCGCCTCGGTGGCGAGGTCGTGTCCCATCAGCGCCCCAGGATCTTGGCGACGCCGACCCGCAGCAGCGCCGGCATCTGCCGCAACGCCTCGTCCGAGGCGCTCGCCAAAGCCTTGGCCTGGCTATTCTTCGCGGCGGTCAACGCGCTGCGCAGTTCTTCGAGCTCCTTGTCGGAAAGCACGGACACCGCCCGCACGTCCGCGCCCAACCAACGCTCCAGAACATTCCGCACGTCGTTGCGCATACCTGACTTTGTCACGTCCACCACGGGAAGTCATACCCCGGATCGGGTTTTCCCTCGGAGATCGTCGCCAGAATGAAACTCGTGATTTTCAGGTGCAGTCCAGCCGCGCGTCCGCCCAGTCGGCGTGGTCGAAGTTCTTGCCGTCGCCCGCGTCGGTCACCCGCAGCGTCAGCATCCTGGCACCGGCCGTCGCCGCCGTGACGGGAGCCGCGGGACCGGGCCGGACGACACCGCTGTCGAACACGACCGCGTCGTCCGCGAGCACCTGGAACGTGACCGAACCCGGTTGTGTCGTCTCGTCGTCCAGCCCGGCCGACGCGGTGAACGCGCGGCACCGGCCGCCCAGGTACACGGTCACCTCGGCCGGCGCGTGGGTGCCCAAACCCTTGGCGTACACCACGCCGCCGATGGTCAGGGGGTTGCCGTCGCCGCCGTCGGACTCGTTCACCGACCCGTCCCGCTCGACCGGGCCCCAGCCGTTGGTCTCGCTCACGAACGGCACGTCGCTCACGTACGGCGTCCCCGTCAGCGGCGGTGGCGGCACGAACACCCGCACCGCCTCCTCGACGTGCACGCGCTCCGACCACCGCCCGGACGGGCCGCGGAACTCCGCGAACACCGGTACGTCGACGTACCCGGTCGACTGTCCGACCCGGACGGTCCACCGTCCGCTCACCGACTCGCCGGCCGACAGCCGCGACCGCGTCACCTCGGGGCCGGTCATCGACCAGCCCGACGGCGCCGCCGCGGTGAACCGCACGTCCCGCGCGACACCGCTCGTCACCGTGAACGTCCCGGTCACCTCGACCGTCGCGCCGACCTCGGCGTCGGCCGTCGCCGGGGTCACCGACACCGCGCCGGTCGCCGCCGACGGCAGCGGCTCGTCGCACGAGACCCTGTCGCGGCAGACGATCGCCGCGAACCCGCCGTCGCGCGCCACGTCCACCGACAGGGTCGCGGAAGGACGCACGGTCTGCCGGGACCGCACCACGTCGCCGCGCACGTCCGGCGAGCCGTCGCGGACGAGGTCCACCAGCCAGTCGCCGCCCCGGCCGAGGAAGTCCAGCGGCACGGTCATCGTGCGTGCCGCGCCGACCGAGATCCCGCCGAGGAACCAGCGGTCGCCCGACCGCCTCGCGAACACCGCGCCGGTCGAGGGATGGCCGGCGACCAGCCGGGTCTCGTCCCAGACGGTCGGCACCTGGTTCAGGAACCGCAACGCCTCCGGGTGCCGCTCGTAGGCCTCCGGCCCGTCCGCGAAGTGCGTCCAGCCCGACTCGTACACCACGGGCAGCGCGACCTCGTGCGCCACGGTCGCCCGCTTGATGCCGGTGTCCAGCGACACGGGCGTGTAGTCCATCGAGCCGACCACGTTGCGGGTGAACGCCTGCACCGGGTTGTTGACCGGCTGCGGGTAGTTCTCCGCGCCGCGCACCGCCTCCATCGACATCAGGTGCGGCCACGTCCGCGCGAGGCCGTGCGGGATCGTCGAGCCGTGGAAGTTGACCATCAGGTGCAGCTCGGCGGTCTTCGCGAGGACCGCGTCGTACCACTGGAACCGGGCCTGCGTGTCGGACTCCATGAAGTCGAGCTTCACGCCGCGCACGCCCCAGCTCTTCACCAGCGGCAGCACCGTGTCCCGCTCCTGCGCCGTGTCCAGCCGGTTCCAGTGGAACCACAGGATGATCTCCACGCCGCGGGCTCGCGCGTACCGGACGAGCGTGGGCACCCAGTCGGCACTCCACCCCTCGTCGACGAGCACCGCGTCCCAGCCGTTGCGTGCGGCGAAGTCCACGAAGTCCTTCTGCCGCTCGAAGTCGCTCGGGCTGGAGTGCTCGGACAGCCACGACCACGCGACCTTGCCGCCGTGGATCCACGACGTGTCACGGAACCGCGCCGGCGTCGCGAGGTCGTCGACCAGCGTCGACTCGGTGACCGTCGCGAGGTCGCCGACGATCGCCGTGCGCCACGGGGTCCGGCGCGCGACGACCGAGGCGTCCGCGAGCGCGACCTGGTAGGACGCGGCGCCGGCCGCGTGCCGCAGGCGGCTGCCGGAGTACTGACCGTCCACATCGGACTCGGTGAGCAGCGCGTAGTCGTCGCCGACCTGGAACAGCGCCGGGTAGCCGAATTCGCCGGCGGCCGCGCCGCCCGCGGTGGTGGCCACCCGGTCGTTCTCGTACTGCGGGCCGTAGGGCAGCACCCACGCCGGCGCGTCCGCCGGCAGCGTGAACGCCGACGCCTCGCCGGTCACCTCGGCCGCCGCCGGCAGCTCGTACCGGTACGCGACGCCGTCGGGCGCGACCCGCACGACCACGTCGAGCCGCGCGCCGCCCGTGCCGGCGAAGGACAGGCGCTGCTCGGTCATCCGGCTCGTGCGCTCGCGCCGCTTGCCGGTGGTCATCGTGTAGTGCTCGGCCACCGTGCGCTCGGCGCGGCCGGTCAGCCGCAGGCCGGTGGTCAGGTCGTGCTCGGCGGTGCGCAGTCCGAGCGGCGCGGGCGCGAGCACCGGCCGGCCTTCGCGGGTCACGCCGAGCGTGAGCCCGCCGTCCGGCGTGAGGCTGACCTGCGCGGACAGCGCGCGCCCCGGTCCGGACACGGTCCAGCGGGCGGCCGGGGCGGCGGTGGCCGGGACCGCGAGCGTCGCGGAGACCGTCACGGCGAGGGCTGCGGTGGCGAGGCGGGACAACATCGGCAACCCCTACGCTGTGTGAACCTGAACGCTTCTGTGCGCTTCGTGTTCAAGAGGTACCGGATGTGTCGAGTACATACAAGACTTTCGCGTTGATTGGACGAAAGTCTGCCGATTATTCGCCTAAGTGGACGCGCCGGTCAGCCGCCTGCTCGACGCTTCCAGCGCGGCCAGCACCTTCGTCACGTCGTGGTGCAGCAGCCGCCCGTCCCGTTTGACGATCCGGCCGCCCACGACGACCGTGTCGACGGCGCGGGTGTCCATGGACAGCACGATCGCGCCGACCGGGTCGTGCGCGGGCGCGACGCCGAGCAGGTCGGTACGCAGCAGCACCAGGTCCGCCTGCTTGCCGATCGCGAGCGAGCCGACGACCTCGCCGAGACCGGCCGTGCGCGCGCCGCCGATCGTCGCGATCCGCAGCAGCTCCCGGGTGGTGAGGCCGGAACGCACGCGCTCCATCGCGTACGCGGCCCGCATGAGGCTGAACATGTCGCCGGGGCCGCTCACGACGGTGTCCGCGCCGAGCCCGGTCGGGGCGCCCGCCGCGACCGCGCGGCCGGTGATCGGCACGCCGAGTCCGAGCTCCGCCTCGACGACCGGCGAGACCGACACCGAGCCGCCGCTGCCGGCGATCCGTGCCAGCGCGTCGTCGGTGTAGCCGTTGCCGTGCACATAGGTCGTGCGTGGTGCGAGCAACCCGTTGCGGGACAGGAAGTCCAGCCCGCGCTCGGCGCTGGCGGCGCCGTGGCCTCCCATGTGGACGGTCACCGGCAGGTCCAGCTCGCGGGCGACCCGCCACTCGCACAGCGCGGTGTCCTCGTCGACGATCTCCGGGCCGAACGGCGCGATCGCCATCGTGACGAGGTTGCCGGTCGCGTCGAGCACCCGCCGGGCCGCGGTGACGTCCGGATCGCTGACGCAGTAACCGAAGACGGCCCGGATGCCGGACTGCCGCAGCGCGTCGAGCGCGGCGGCCGTGTGGTCGGGCGTGTGCTGGATGTGCGACCAGTCGACGACCGTGGTGATGCCCGCGTCGAGGCACTCCAGCGCGCCGGCGAGGTTGCCGGCGTGCACGTCGTCCGGCCGGTAGCGCGGCGCGAGGGTGCCGAGCACCTGCTCGAGGTAGCCGGCGAAGGAGATGTCCGGGCCCAGCGCGCGGATGCCGGCCTGCCATGTGTGCCGGTGGGTGTCGACGAAGCCGGGCAGGACGAGCATGCCGGCGGCGTCGAGGGTCTCGGTGTCCGCCGGCACGACGTGGTCCGTGCCGACGGCGGCGATGCGGCCGTCCTCGACGAGCACGTCGGCGGTGCGAACGGAGACGGGATCGGTGTCGACGGCCGTGCCGCCGCGGATGAGAAGTCGCATGCCGTGAACCTATCTCAAAAGCTTTTCTAAAAGCAATCTGGACAGCGGTAGGCTCGCGGCGTGCGGGACGAGGTGGACGGGCTGGCCGACCAGTGGGCCGCGGCGGGGATGTCGCCGCAGGTCATCGCGCGCCTCGAGCTGAGCAAGCGGGTCTCGCGGGTCGGCGTGCTGTTCGAGCAGGCGATGAAGGCGGAGCTGGCCGCCCTCGGCCTGACCTACGCGGAGTTCGACGTGCTGGCGGCACTGCGACGCGGCGGTCCCCCGCACCGGCTGCGGCCGAGCGAGCTGTCCCGCTCGCTCTTCCTCACCTCGGGCGGCACCAGCAACGTGCTGCAGCGCCTGACGACCGCCGGTTACGTGACCCGCGAAGCCGCCGACGACGACGCCCGCAGCCGCTGGGTCCGCCTCACCGACGACGGCGTGCGCGTGACCGACCAGGCGATGGCCGCCTCGGTCCGCGTCCACGACGACCTGCTCGCCGGGGTGCCGGACGACGCGCTGCGCCAGGCGGCCGACGCGCTGCGCGAGGTGCTGTCGGTCATCGGCAGGCGCCGCGTCCGCTGATCGCGCCAGGGGTCGACGGCAGGGTGGCCCGATGCAGTGTGGCGGCGAACTCGAGCACGATGCCCTCTTCCGTGCACATCTCTTCCGCGCCTTCGAAGAACCGCTCCCGGAACGCCTCCGCGTGCCCGGGCGGCAACATCGCCAGTGCCTCGGGAACTCCCTGCATCGCGAACCAGTCCCACATGGCCGTGGCGCTCGGGAGCAGCTTCGGGATGTCGATCGACTCGGTGACCGGCGGGGTGAAACCGGCCTCGACGAGCAACGCGTCCAGCCGCGCGGCGTTCAGCGGCTCCCTACCGCCGCCACCGCCGCCGCCGAAGAACTCGACGTTCAACTCCTGCAGCCACCCGAGCCGGCCGATCGACTGCCGTTCCAGCGACAGCGCGACCGTGCCGCCCGGCGCGAGCACCCGCCGGAACTCGGCGAGCGCGACCTGCGGCTCGTCCAGCACCTGCACCAGGAACCCGGCGGTGACGACGTCGAAGGCGCCGGCGGGAAACTCCAGCCGGCCGGCGTCCTGTTGCCGCGCGGTCAGTTCCGGATGGTCGGCCGCGAGCCGCTCGACCATGCCGGCCGACGCGTCGATTGCGGTCACCACACAGCCGCGCGCGAGGGCGGCTCGCGCCACCGCGCCGCGACCGGCGCCGACGTCCAGCAGCCGCGCGCCCGGCGCCGGCGCGGCGAGCTCGACGAGCCGCCTTCCGACGTCGGCGACGTAGAAGTAGATCTCCTCGTAGCGGTCGGCGAGCGCGTCGTACTTGCGTCGCCCGTGTTCAGTACTTGTCAACGATCCAACCTCCGGCGGCCCAGCCTAGGAGTGCGCAATGCCGGGACATACCGCCGAACCGGTCACGGCTTTAACGCTCGCCGGCCAGAATTCGTCGGAATCCGGACAGGGAATCGCCGAAGGAATGCGCGAGTTCGCCCGCATCGCCGAATTCGGGGATGCGCCGGCCGGGTATTTCGGTCAGCGGGTGCCGATCACCACCGTCGCACCGATCTCCTCGTCGTGCACCACGCGTGGCGACAGGCCGGCGCCGCGCACGGTGGCCATGGCGGCCGGGGCCTGGTCCACGCCCGTCTCGAACAGCAGCCGGCCGGCCGGCGCGAGCCACTCCGGGGCCGCGGCGATGACTCGGCGGAGCACGTCGAGGCCGTCGGTGCCGCCGTCGAGCGCGACGAGCGGCTCGTACAGCCGCGCCTCCGGCGGCATGAGGCCGACGGCGTCGGTCGGCACGTACGGGGCGTTGGCCACCAACACCTCGACACGTCCGCGCAACGTCGCCGGCAGCGGCGCGTAGAGGTCGCCCTCGTACACCTTTCCGCCGAGGTTGCGCCGCGCGCACCGGACCGCGGCCGGCTCGATGTCCACGGCGGACAGGTCGAGGTCGGGCAGCGCCGCGGCGAGCGCGGCGCCGACCGCACCGGAACCGCAGCACAGGTCCACCACCACCGCGCCCGGTCCGGCCAGCTCGACGGCCTGCAGCGCAAGGAACTCGGTGCGCCGCCTCGGCACGAACACGCCGGGGTCGACCGCGATCCGCAGCCCGAGGAACTCGACCCAGCCGAGGATGTGCTCCAGCGGGAGCCCGTCGACGCGCCGGTCGACCATCGCGGCGAGGTCGGCGGACGACGTCGCCGCCTCGATGAGCAGCTGAGCCTCGTCCTCGGCGAACACGCAGCCGGCGGCCCGCAGCCGCGAGACGATGAGAGAGGGAGTCATGAGCGCCTTTTCGTTGTGGGCGCTCTCGCGGCTCTTCTAGGCCGACAGAGGTGAGAGCACCCGACCACCACAACGGGAAATGGGTCTCACCTCCTCGAGCTCGAACCGACGGCCGTCACCCTACCTCGCGGACAGGCGCGCGAGGAACTCCCGCAGAAGCTCCCGCGTCTCCCGCGCACTCCACAGTTCGGCGACGCGCGGATCGTCCACTTCGCGCCGGGCCGCGATGCGCTCGCGGGCCGGGCGGCGCAGCTGTTCCTTGGCGAGCGCGTACACCGCCGGTGGCGCGGCGGCCAGCTCACCGGCCCGCCGCAGGGCCGTGCCGAGCAGGTTGTCGGCGCCGACGATCTCGTCGACCAGCCCGATCGCGTGCGCCTCCGCGGGGTCCAGGCGGTGCGCGGTCAGCACGAGACGGCCGAGCGCGGCGCCCGCCGCGTGCCGCATGATCTCCAGCGGCACCGTGGGAAACGGCACCCCGGCCGCCAGCTCGGTGAGTCCGATCGTGCCGCTGGACATCAACCGCAGGTCGCAGGCGGCGGCGAGGACACACCCGCCGGCGAGCGCGTGCCCGTTCACCGCGGCCACCACCGGTCGCGGGTGGTCGAACAGCGCGAGCGCGGCGGCACTCAGCGCGGGCAGGAACTCGGCGACGTAGGCAGGTCCGTCGTCGACTATCCGTTTGAGATCGACACCCGCGGAGAAACATCTGCCGGCGCCGGTCAGCACGACGGCAGCCGCCCAGTCGACGTCCGCGAGCGCCAGCGGCAGCCCGACAAGCAGCTCCAGGTCAAGCGCGTTGACGGGACCGCGATGGATCTCCAGGACGGCGACATCACCATGCTCGATCGTCTCGATCACGCCCGTCACGTTCTCACGTCCGGTGCGCGCGGACCCACGCGGAGTCCGCGACTCACCCGGCTGGAGCAGACGAGCGGTCCATCGGAATTCATTGCCCTTTGAGGCGATCCCGCACGCGGCGGTATGAGTTCGTGCCGCAAAGTCGTAAGGTTCTGCCACCTCGGCGGCTCTCAGATGTGCAAGCCGTTGTCGGACCTGCAGGAGGATCCTCCGTGAGTGAGCGCACGGACACCGAGTTGGTCACCGGTGTGCTCGCGGGTGACCGGGAGGCGTTCGCGGCCGTCTACGACCGCTACGCCGACCGGTTGCACGATTTCTGCTGGTCCGTGCTCCGCGACCGGGAAGAGGCCGCGGACGCCGTCCAGGACACGTTTGTCCTTGCCGCGCAACGCCTTGCTCAGCTGAACGATCCGGAGCGGCTCCGGCCCTGGTTGTACGCCGTCGCGCGAAGCGTGGCGCTACGCCGGGTCCGGGCCCGCAAACGGGTCGTGCTCGACGAGGTGGGAGACATGGCGGACACCGATCCGGGGCCACACCGGGCGGCCGAGCAGGAGGCCCTGCGCGATCTCGTGTGGACGGCGGCCGCCGGGCTGTCCGAGCGCGACCGCGCCCTGCTCGACCTACACGTGCGACAGGGCATGGAGGGCGCGGAGCTCGGCGAGGCCATGGGCGTCAGCGCCAACCACGCGTACGTGCTGCTCACGCGCCTGCGCGATCAGGTGGAACGGTCGCTCGGCGCGCTGCTCATCGCGCGGCTCGGGCGCGCGGACTGCCAGGAGCTGGACGCGCTGCTGTCCGGCTGGGACGGCCGCTTCTCGCCGCTGATGCGCAAACGCGTGGCACGGCACGTCGACGCCTGCGACGTCTGCACCGAACGCCGCCGCGTCGCGGTCAGCCCGTTCGCGCTGCTCGCGGCCGTGCCGCTGCTGCCGGCGCCGCTGTTGTTGAAGGACCGGGTCATGGCGGAGGTGTCGCTCGTCGCCGCGGAGCGGCCGATCGTCACGCCGCTGCCGCCGCCGAGGTCCAAGCGCGGCCGGGCCGTCGCCGCGGCCGCCGCGGTGCTGGCGCTGCTCGCGGCCGGCTCCGTCGTCGTGTACTGGCGTTCCGGCGAGCCGACACCCGGTGACCTCGCGCTGGAAGGCCCGATCGTCATCACCAACACCACGACGACGCGCTCCGGCACCTCGGGCTCGACCACCACCGCCACGACGACGGCCGGTCCCACGACGACCACCACGGGCCCGACCACCACCCGCCCCACCACGACGACCACCCGCGTCACCACGACTACGACGCCCAACGTCGTGCAGCCGCCACCTCCTCCCCCGCCGCCACCCCCGCCCGGGGACACGACGCGGCCGGTCATCAGTGACCACACATCGCCAGGCGAACTCAGTGTGGCGCCGTGCTCGCCCACCACCGGATCTGTGTCGGTCGCCGCCACGGACAACGTCGGGATCGAGCGGGCGGTCCTGAACTGGTCCGGCGCGAACGTCGGGTCCGGTAGCACTTCCATGAGCTTCGTCCGCGGCATGTGGCGCGGAACGCTGGGTCCGTACTCCTCGTCCGACGAGTCCGTCTCCTGGACCGTCGACCATGTACGACGCAGCCGGCAACACGGCCGCCACCAGCGACAAGTTCGTCGTCTCCCCTGCGTCGGCTAGGCGGAAAAACTTCTCCGGAAAAGTTGTAAGGCCTGCGGGCACCCGTGACTCCTACCTGGCGACACACCGTCAACCAGGAGGAACACGATGAAGAAGACTCAGGCCGTCACGATCGCCGGCACGATCCTGTTGGGCGCGCTGCTCTTCGGCGCACAGCACGCGGCGGCCGCGCCGCCCGTCCCGGTAGGCCCCACCGACATCGCGCTGCCGACCGCGCCGCCGCCGCCGGACCCGTGCGAGGTCAAGCACATCGTCTGTGACATCACGCTGCCGACGGCGGTCACCGACTTCCCGACGGACGTCGTGAACCCCACGGAGCCGACCGAACCGACCGACCCGACCGACCCGACGGAGCCGACCGACCCGACCGAGCCGACGGAGCCGTCGGACCCGGTGACGACGACGCAGCCGACGGCGACAGCAACAGCGACGGCGACGAACGCCCCGGCCGGTGAGCCGCAGGCGGCGCCGGTGCCCCGGCCGAACCGGATCGACACCGGTGCGGGCCCCGCGGACCCGGTGAACTGGTGGCTGATCGCGGTGCCGGCGCTCGCCGTGCTCGCGATGGCCGCGGCCGGCGCGTTCCTGTGGATCCAGCGGACCGAGCGGCGCCCGTCGTGAAGCTCGCACGAGTGGTGGCCGTGGCGGCGGCCGTCGTGCTCGCGGTCGTCGCCACCGTCCTCGTGGCCGCGCAACTGGTGGACGTCAGCACGGCCGCGACCGCCCCGTCGACCACGTCCGACAGCGCGCAGCCGGCCGACCCGGGGGCGCCGCTGCGGGTCACGATCCCGGCGATCGGGGTCGACGCGGACCTCGTCGGGGTCGGCCTGAAGCCGGACGGCGCGATGCAGACGCCCGAGTTCGGGCACGCCGCGTGGTACCAGCCGGGTCCGCGACCGGGCGACGCCGGACCGGCCGTGCTGGTGGCGCACGTCGACTCGAAGGCGAACGGGCCGGACGTGTTCTACCGGCTGCGGGACCTCGCGCCGGGCGACGAGGTGACCGTCCACTACCGCGACACCACGAAGACCTTCGCCGTGACGGGCAAGGAGCAGACCGCGAAGACCGCGCTGCCCGCCGACCGGATCTGGAACGCCACCACGGCGCCCGTCCTGCGGCTGATCACCTGCGGCGGCGCGTTCGACCGCACCGCCCGCAGCTATCTCGACAACATCATCGTCTACGCCGACCGACTCGTCTGAATCAGGGGAACAGCAATGTTGGCAACCACCCGCACCCACGTACTGGTCCGTGCGACGGACCCGATCCTGCAGAACGGCGTGTGCGCGGCACTGCGCACGCGGCCGGAGGTCTGGCTGGTCGACGAGGAGACCGACGTGATGTCTACCGTCGCGCTCGTCGCCGCCGACCGGTTCGACGAGCGCACCGCGCACCTGCTGAAGTCCGTGCAGGGTCGCGGCTTCGTCAAGATCGTGCTCATCGCGGGGGACCTGGCCGAGGCGGAGATCCTGACCGCGGTGGAGTCGGGCGTGTGCGCGGTGGCGCGCCGCGCGGAGGCGACGCCGGACGTGTTGGTCCGCCTGGTGAAGGCCGCCGCCGCAGGCGAGGGGGCGCTGCCGCCCGACCTGCTCGGCCGGCTGCTGAACCGGGTGTCGCGGCTGCAGCGACACGTGCTCGAGCCGCGCGGGCTGCAGCTCGCCGGGGTCACGAACCGGGAGTCGGAGGTGCTGCGGCTGGTGGCTTCCGGCCTGTCCACACAGGAGATCGCGGACAAGCTGTGCTACTCGCAGCGCACGGTGAAGAGCATCCTGCACGACGTGACGAACCGGTTCCAGCTGAAGAACCGGGCGCACGCGGTGGCGTACGCGCTGCGGGAGGGCCTGATCTGAGCGGGGGCCGGCGGCGCTGCTCACGCCTTGGGTGAGAGGCGCAGCAGCGCGACGCCGGTGGCGACGGCGACCACCTCGACGAGCAGGCCGACGGCGGTGACCTGGGCGCCCGCGTGGCCGGTGAACTGGGCGATCGCCGGACTCGTCGCGCTCTCGCCGGTGATCGACACGCCGCAGCGGTCGTCACCGTCGCAGCCGAACGTGCCGCCGTTGACCATGGCGACGACGAGCGTGACGTCGTCGGCGCCGATCGGGCCGACGCGGATCGGGTACACGCCGAAGCTCTGGGCGGTGTCGATGAGGGCGTTCGGCGACACGGTGACCTCGCAGGTCCCGTCGACGCAGGCGGCCAGGTCGGCGCCGTCGGCCGCCGGGGGCACTGTGGTCGCCGGTGGTGCCGTGGTGGTTGTCGTGGTTGTCGTGGCGGTCGTGGCGGTCGGGGTGTCCCCCGCCGCCGCGGTGCCGGCGACACTCGTGGTGCAACCGGTGAGGGTCAGTGCCAGCAGGGCTGGCCATAGTCGAAACCGCACGGCACGATGAGAGCACGCCCGTGAGAACGGGTTTCAGCGGTGGCAGTAACCTGCAGCGGTGTGGGGATTGCCCCACGCACGGTTTTCGCGACAAGATCACCGGGCGTCTCCAGGAGTTGGGGTGTGAAGGAACCCGTGCGCGATCAGACGGTGCAGGTTGACGACCTCAAGCTCGTCACGCTGCCCAGCGCGGTCAACTGCGCAGACCTCTTCGTGCGGTTCACGCTGGTCGAGTGGCGTGTGCAGTCGATGGTGCCCGAGGTTCGGCGGGCCACAGAACACATGGTGAAGGCCGTGGTCGGGGACGCGAGTCCCAAGTCGGTGCCGACCATGCTCCTGTTCCGGCTGAGACTGTCCGGCAACAGCCTGGCGGTCGAGATCGAGGACGACCGCGCGTACCCGAAGCTCGCCGTGCCGCCCGCGCTCGTCGGCCCGAACAGCGGTGTTCAGGTGCTCTCGAGCGGCAAGCAGCTGCTCTGGTGCGAGGTCGCGCTGCCGAAGGGCATGGACGCGACGGTCGTCCCGCTGCCCCGCCGTGGCACCACGAAGGCCGCCGCCGCGGCCGCGCCCCCGCCCGCCGAGATCGCCGCCGCGGACGACCTGTCCCCGGACGTGATGGAACGGATCCTGGAGGGCCTGCGCCGCGACAAGGGCGAGCCGCCGCGGTTCTGACCGGCGGCTACTCCGGTTTCGGCTGGCAGAGCGGGTACTCCGCCGCGAGCTCGGCCATCCACGGCGCGTGCGGCACCGCGTCCGGGCCGACCACCCGCATGGCCGCCAGCACGGTCAGCAGCATGCCCGAGGCGAGGAAGTCCGACGCCTCCCGCGTCTCGGCGCCGGTCAGCTCGCGGATCAGACCGTAGATGCGCCCGAACCGGTCGCGCACGACGTCGCCGATCGCCGGGTCCTCGCTCGCCGCGTAGCCGTGCAGGAGCATGGCGAGCAGCTCGCGGCGGACGAGCAGCTGGTCGTACGCGTCGCCGAGGCCCTGGAGGTCGGTGGCGCCGGAGTCGCGGAACGCCTGCTCGATCTGGTCCGCCGCGTGCTCGACGCCGGCGATGAAGAGCCGGCGTTTCGAGCCGAACAACCGGATCACGTAGGGCTGTGACACCTCCGCGAGGCGGGCGACGTCGTCGGTGGTGGTGCCCGCGTACCCGGCCGACGCGAACGCCGTGATCGCGGCGCCGACGAGCTGTTCGCTGCGTTCCGCCGCGGTCAGGCGGGTCCTGGACATCGCCACTCCCCTCGGTCGTTGACAGGTTATCAGTCGATAACTACTTTGCTAGTTATCAGTCGATAACAACAATGGAGGACCGATGAGTGCGCCGGCCGTGGCCGTACCGGTCACCGCACCGCCGCCCGAACGGGGCCGGCCACTGGCCGCCGTGCTGGCGGCCGTCAGCATCCCCATGTTCATGGTCACGCTGGACAACCTGGTGGTGACCACCGCGCTCCCGGTGATCAAGGCGAACCTCGGCGCGTCGCTCGCGGACCTGCAGTGGTTCGTCAACGCCTACGCGCTGTCGTTCGCGGCGCTGCTCCTGTCCGCGGCCGCGCTCGGCGACCGGCTCGGCAGGCGGCGGATGTTCCTCGCGGGCATCGTCCTGTTCACGGCCGCGTCCGCGGCGTGCGCGCTCGCGACCGAACCGTGGCAGCTCACCGCGGCGCGGGCCCTGCAGGGTGCCGGTGGCGCCGCGGTCATGCCGCTGTCGCTCACGCTGCTCGCGACGGCGGTCCCGGAGCGGCTGCGCGACGCGGCGGTCGGGATCTGGGGCGGCATCAGCGGACTCGGCGTCGCGGTGGGGCCGGTGGTCGGCGGCGCGGTGACCGAGGGCCTGCACTGGACGTGGATCTTCTGGCTCAACGTCCCCGTCGGGCTGGTCGCGCTGCCGCTCGCGGCGGTCGTGCTGCGCGAGTCCCGCGGCGGCGCGGGACGACTCGACCCGCTGGGGCTGGTCCTGTCGACCGGTGGGGTGCTCGCCCTGGTGTGGGGCGTGGTGCACGCGTCGGACCACGGCTGGACGACGCCGCCGGTCGCGGTGTCGCTCGCCGGCGGTGTGGTGTTGTTGGGCGCGTTCCTCGCGTGGGAGCGGCGGGCCACGGCGCCGCTGCTGCCGCTGCGGCTGTTCCGGTCGCGCGCGTTCAGCGTGGTGATCGCCCTGGCGTTCGTGTTCTCCGCCGGCGTGTTCGGTTCGGTGTTCCTGCTCGCGCAGTTCCTGCAGATCGGGCAGGGACTCGACCCGCTGGCCGCCGGACTGCGGACGCTGCCGTGGACGATGGCGCCGATGATCGTCGCGCCGCTCGCCGGACTGGTGGTCCGGCGGGTCGGGGCGCGCACGCTGATCGCCACCGGGATGGCGCTGCTCGCCGTCGCGCTGGGGTGGCTCGCGCTGGTCAGCTCGGTCGACGTCACCTATCCCGAGCTGGTCGCCCCGTTCGTGCTGGCCGGCGTGGGCATGGGACTGCAGTTCGCACCCATGACGACGCTGGTGCTCAACAGCGTGCCGCCCGACTCGTACGGCGTCGCGTCCGGCACGTCGAACACCGTCCGGGAGGTGGGGGTCGCGGTCGGGATCGCGGTGCTCGCCTCGGTGTTCGCCGCGAACGGCGACTACGCGAGCCCTGGCGGTTTCGTGGCCGGCGTGCTGCCCGCGGTGTGGGTCGGCGCGGGTGTGGTCGCGGTGGGCGGACTGCTCGCGCTACTGCTGCCGAAGCGGGCGTGAGCTGGCGGCGCCGACACCTGATCCGCTACTAGGGTGACTGCTGTGACAGCGACGATGCTCGCCGGGCGGCTCGCCCCGGAGACCGGGACCTTCGGCATGCGTGAGATACCCGTGCCGGAGCCGGGCCCCGGACAGGTGCGGGTCCACGTCCGCGCGGCCGGCGTGTGCCTCTCCGACGTCCACCTGATCGACGGCAGCCTGCGGCCCGCGTTCCTCGCCGAGCCGGAGGTGACGCTCGGCCACGAGGTCGCCGGTGAGATCGACACGGTCGGACCGGGCGTCCCCGAGCGGTGGCGGCCGGGCGCGCGTGTCGTGCTCGCCGCCGGCGAGCGGTGCGGTCGGTGCGACCGCTGTGTCCGCTTCGAGCAGTGCGTCGCGGGCCGCACCCGTGGCGTCGACTACGACGGCGGCTGGGCCGAGTACACGCTCGCGAGCCACCACACCTTGATCGCCATTCCCGACGACCTGCCCTTCGAGCAGGCCGCGATCGTGCCGGACGCGGTGTCCACGCCGTGGGGCGCCGTCACCGGCACCGGGCGCGCGGAGCCGGGCCGTCCGGCCGGCGTCTGGGGCGTCGGCGGCCTCGGCGCCCACGCGGTGCAGCTGCTCCGGCTGGTCGGCGCCGCGCCGATCATCGCGGTCGACCCGCTCGCCGCGGCCCGCGAGCGGGCGCTGGTGTTCGGCGCGGATCTCGCGCTCGACCCCGCCGACCAGGACTTCCTGAAGGACCTCTACGCGGCCACCGGCGGCATGGGTCTCGACGTCGCCTACGACATGGCGGGCGTCGGCGCGGTGCGTGAGCAGGCCGTGCGCTGCCTCGCCGCCGGTGGGCGGCTCGTGCTGGTCGGGCTGACGCCGGAGCCGCTGACCGTCACCAACAGCATCGTCCTGAGTGTCCGGGGCCAGCAGGTGCTGGGCCACTACGGTTCCCGGCCGGGTGACCTCGAACGGCTCATCGAGCTGACCAGATACCACCGGCTCGACCTGAGCCGGTCGATCAGCGGCACGATGCCGTTGGCCGACGCGCCGAAGGCGGTCGAGGCGCTCGTCACCAAGACAGGGAACCCGATCAGGCTCATCCTGGTCCCATGACCGCTTTCGAGACGCTGACCGGCGACTTCTTCGGCTTCGAGAACCTGCTGTCCGACAAGGAGCAGGACATCGTCATGCGGGTGCGCGAGTTCCTGCACGCCGAGGTGGCGCCGATCGCCAACGACTACTGGTCCCGCGCGGAGTTCCCGTTCCAGGTGATCGACGGGTTCCGCGCGCTCGACACCGCGGGCCTGATGTACGACGGGATGTCCGACCACCGCGGCACCCGCCTGCTCACCGGGTTCATCGCGCTCGAGATCGGCCGCGTCGACCCGTCGGTCAACACGTTCTACGGTGTCCACACCGGACTCGCGATGGGCAGCGTCAACCGCTGCGGCTCGCCGGAGCAGCGCGAGCGGTGGCTGCCGGCGATGGCACGGCTGGAGAAGATCGGCGCGTTCGCGCTGACCGAGCCGCACGGCGGGTCCGATGTGGCCGGTGGGCTCGAGACGACCGCCCGCCGCGACGGCGACACCTGGGTGCTCAACGGCGCGAAGAAGTGGATCGGCAACGCCACGTTCGCCGACCTGGTCGTCGTATGGGCCCGCGACGAGGCCGACGACCACGTCAAGGGTTTCGTCGTCGAGAAGGACACGCCCGGCTTCCGGCCGTCCAAGATCGAGGGCAAGGTCGCGCTGCGGTCGGTGCAGAACGCGGACATCGTGCTGGAGAACTGCGTGGTGCCGGAGGAGAACCGGCTGCGGCGGGCGAACACGTTCCGCGACACGAGCGACGTGCTGCGCCAGACCCGCGGCGGCGTCGCGTGGGGCGCGGTCGGCTGCATGATGGGCGCGTACGAGTCCGCTGTGGACTATGCCGGCAAGCGCGTGCAGTTCGGCCGGCCGATCGCCGGTTTCCAGCTGGTGCAGGACCATCTGGCGACGATGCTCGGCAACGTCACGTCCTCGCTCGCCATGGTGGTCGGGCTCGCGCAGCTGCAGGACCGGGGCGTCAACAAGGACGAGCACGCCGCGCTCGCGAAGTCGGTGGTGTCCACGCGGATGCGCGAGACGGTCGCGCACGCGCGGGAGGTGTTGGGCGGCAACGGGATCCTGCTGGAGAACAACGTGGCCCGCTACTTCGCCGACGCGGAGGCGCTGTACTCCTACGAGGGCACCCGCGAGATCAACCAGCTGATCGTGGGGCGGGCGATCACGGGACTGAGCGCGTTCGTTCGCTAGCGGTGACCCGGTGGGCCAGCTCCACGCGGGAGCGGACGCCGAGCGCGGTGAAGATGTTGCGCAGGTGGTGGTCGACCGTGCGGTGGCTGATCACCAGTCGGCGCGCGATCTCCTTGTTGGTCTCGCCGACCGCCACCAGGCGGGAGATCGCGGACTGCTGCGGGGTGAGCCCGGCGAGCGAGGTGTCCGCCGCCGCGACCGTCTCGCCGGTCGCGCGCAACCCCTCCTGCGCGCGACCGGCCCAGTGGTCGGCGCCGATCGCGCGGCACACGCGATGGGCGTCGCGGAACTGCTCGCGGGCCGCGCGGGTGCGGCGGTGGCGCCGGAGCAGGTTGGCGTAGGCGAACCGGGTCCGCGCGAGCTCCATGGCGGCGCCCGCGCGGTGGTGCAGGGCGATGGCGGCGCGGAAGTGTCGTTCCGCGTCGTCGGTGTCGGTCGCCAGCTGCGCGTGGCAGCGGTGGGTCAGCGCCTGCCAGGCGCCGTCGCCGTCGCGGGTCCAGTGGTCGAAGACGTCCAGCGCGTGACGGGCCCGGTCGGGTTGTTCCGCACGGACCGCGGCCTCGACCAGCTGCGGCGTCGCGAGGACGCGGATGACCGGCTGGTCGCCGCTCACGCCGGCGGCGAGGTCCTCCAGGCGGCCGAGCGCGTCCTCCGGCCGGCCGTCGACGAGGTCGAGGCAGGCGTACGCCCACGCGGCGATGGCCGCCGGACGGCCGAGCCCACGCGCCGCGATGCCCGGCGCCGCCTCGTCCAGTGTGGACAGTGCGGCGGTGCGGTCGCCGCGCAGCGCGGCGGAGAGGCCGAGCAGGGTCAGGTGCTCCATGCGGACGTTGTGCTGTGCGGCGGCGAGACCCTCGCGGGCCGCGGCCTGCGCGCAGGGATGCCGGTCGAGCACCAGCGCCGAGAGGGAGAGGTACACGAGCGCCCACGGCAGGGCCGCCGGCTCGTCGGCGAGCCGGGCCCGCCCGACGGCGGCTGCCGCGCACTCGTGGGCGCGCTCCCCCTGCCCGAGCGCGAAAGCGGCCTCGGCGGCCCACACCGCGGCCGCGGTGTCGGCACGGTCGAGCCCGACCCGGATGACGTGTCGCAGCGGCTCGGCGGCGACGTCGTGCCGCCCGGCGAAGGTGGCCGTGAGGCCCCGGAAGTGGGCCACCATCAGCGCACCCGGCCGCGCGCCGACCCGCCCCGCCAACGACTCCGCCGTGCGGGCGAGTGCCCGGTAGCCGCGCAGGTCGCCGCTCAACCGGCGGGCCTCCCCGGCCATCAGCAGCGCCGCCGTCGGGTCGGGAAGCGCAGCCGCGGCCGTCGTCAGCTCGTGCGTGGCCACCGCCGGGTCGCCGTCGCGCAGCTCGATCTCCCCGTGCAGCAGGGCCGCCGCCGGCGTGTTCGCCCTCGACAGCAGCAGCCGCGCCCAACCGGGGCGGCCCGCCTGCCACGCGTGTGCCGCGGCCGCCAGCAGCCGGTCGGCGCGCGGCCCGGTGGCGGCCGTCAGCGTGGCGGCCCGTTCCAGTTGGCGGGCCGAGGTGGCGTGGTCGCCGGTCGCCGAGCCCGCCAGCTCCGCGGCCAGTTCCTCGTTCGGCGCGTCCGTCGCCATCGCGCGATGCCACGTCGCGTTCGGGGGCGCCAGCAGCCCGGCGAGCAACGTGTGCGCCCGCCGCCGGTCGGCGACCGGCGCGGCCGCGTACAGCGTGGACCGCGCGACCTTGCTCAGCGTGCCGCACAGGGTGGCCGCCGCCCGGGTGTCGTCGGCCGCGAAGTCCCTCGCCAGCAACGGGAACTCCACCGCGGACTCCGCGGCGGCCGACACGGCGAGCAACCGCGCGGACGGGGACAGCGCCGCGAGCGCCGCGGCATAGCCGGCCGACCGCGCCGGGAGCACCTCCGGCAGCGGCGCCCGGCCCGACCGCTGCTCGGCCGTCAGCGCCGACGCCAGCTCCACCAGGTCGGCCGGGTTCCCTCCGCCGAGCTCGACGAGCTGCGGCCGCAACCCCGCCGGCACGCCGCGGTCCCGCAGCAACTCGTCCGCCGCACCGCAGGTCAACGGTCGCAGCGGCAGCTCGTCGAACAGGTCGGAACGCAACGCGGGCGTCGCCGCCAGCACCATCGACACCGGGTGCCCGCCGAGGCGGCGAGCCGCGAACGCCAACGCCCCCAACGACTCCGCGTCCACCCACTGCGCGTCGTCCACCCAGCAGACCACCGGCACGGACAGCTCGACCAGCAGCCGGTGCGCGGTGCCGCCGTCGGGCACCGGCACGCCGAACATCCGCTGCAGCGCGGCGCCCGGCAGGTCGCGCTCGGCCGCGACGCCACGGACGCCGAGCACCCGAACCCCCTGCGTCGCACGTAGTGCGGCGAGCAGCGCCGACTTTCCCAGCCCGGTCCCGCCGCGCACCAGCAGCGCGCCGCCGCGCGCGTCCCGCATCGCGTGCAGCTCGAAGTCCCTGCCGCGCAACGGGAGGCCGGTCACGACAACCGGCCGCGCAGCTCGCGTTTCAACACCTTGCCCGCGGCCGACACCGGGATCTGCTCGACCAGGTACACGTCCCGCAGCCGCTTGTACGCCACGACCTGCTCGTTCACCGCCGCCATGAGCCCGGCTGCGGACACCGACGGGTCGGCCGGCACCACGAACGCGACCGGCAGCTCGCCGACCGCCGTGTCCGGCTTCCCGACCACGGCCGCCGCGAGCACGCCGGACTGGGCGGCCAGCAGCTCCTCGAGCTCCCTGGGGTAGACGTTGTACCCCTTGTACAGCAGCATGTCCTTCATGCGGTCCACAATGGACAGATAGCCGTCCTCGTCCAGCACGCCGATGTCGCCGGTGTGCAGCCAGCCGTCGATCAGCACGTCGTCCGTGGCGTCGGGCCGGTTGTGGTAGCCCGCCATCACCTGCGGGCCCTGGATGCACACCTCGCCGCGCTCGCCGGGCGGCAGCTCGACGCCCTCCGGCGACAGGATCCGCACGGTCGTGTCGAAGGTCGCCACGCCTACGGTGCCCGCCTTGCGGGTGCCGGACCGGTGCGCGGGGCCGAACGTCGCGCCCATGGTCACCTCGGTGAGCCCGTACCCCTCGCTCACGACCGCGTCCGGCGCGAGCTCGCGCAGCCGCTTGATCATCTCGACGGGCATCGGCGCGGCGCCGGACGAGATCACCCGCGCCGACGACAGGTCCCGCCGCGTGATGTCCGGGTGGGCGAGCAGCGCGGCGAACAACGCGGGCGCGCCGCCGATCGACGTCACCCGCAGCCGCTCGGCGTCCGCGAGGTAGGCGCCGGGGTCCAGCCGGTCGTGCAGCACCGAGGTGAAACCCATGAGCAGCAGAGCGTTCAGCCCGGCGATCGTGCCCATCGCGTGGAACCACGGGGTCAGGTTGATCGTCACCGAGTTGCCGAGCCGGGTCGGGTACTCCTCCGGCGACCCGACCTGGTCGAGCACGAGCCCGCCGTCGACGTCCAGCGCCGGCAGCGAGCCGGAGACCCAGCAGGCGTACTGCAGCGTGTTGATCACGACGTTGCGGTGCGGCAGCCGCACGCCCTTCGACTCACCCGTGGTGCCGCCGGTGTACGCGAGGTGCGCGAGGTCGGCGTGGATGTCGACCTCGACGTCCGGCAGCGCGCCGGACCGGCCTTCGCACAGGCCGGGCACGTCCGCCGCGGTGATCGTCAGCGTCGCGCCGGCGTCGGCGATCTGCTTGGCGGCGGCCGCCTCCGGCAGCAGCGGGTTGACCGGCACGAACACCCCGCCCGCCAGGAGCACGCCGTAGTAGGCGACCGGGTACTCCAGACAGTTCGGCATCCGCAGCGCCACCCGGTCGCCCGGCGCCACGCCGCGAGCGATCAACCCGTGCGCGCACCGGGCGGCCCGCCGGCCGAGCTCGGCGTAGGTCAGCGACTCGTCGCCGCGGGCGAAGGCGGTCCGCTCGCCGTAGCGGCGCACCGAGCCCGACAGGATCGCGCCGACCGGAACCGCCGGATATACCAGCGTTTCCGGTAGTCCAGGCGGCCAGCTCGCGTCGGTCCGAACCGGCATCGAGGCCTCCTCGCGTCACTGCCGCTGAACCCAACTGATGAAACACCACGCCGATGTGTTTCACAAGTGCGAGGTGGGCACCCGGCCCTCCACCAGCGCGGCCAGCAACGTCGACGCGGCGTCGAGGTCGGGCGCCCTGGACGCCAGCACGTCCGAGTACAGGAACGCCTCGCCGAGCCGGACGATCGCGTAGGACAGGCTCTCGAGGCTGACCGCCGGGGTGAACCCGCCGTCGTCGACGTCGCGCCGGAGCAGGTCGAGGTGCGCGACGATCACCCTGGGCTGGACGCGGCCGCGCGGGTCGGTCAGCACCCGGATCGCGAGCGTCGGCTCGTCGTCGAGGAGCTTGCGGAAACCGGTGTTGCCCGCGATGTCCGAGCGGTAGGTGTCCATGACCGCGAGACACCGCAGTGTCCCGGCCGCGCTGCGCACGGCCGCGCCCTCGGCCCGCTCCCACTGCCGGACCGCGGCCGCCATCGTGCGGTCCGCCATGTACCAGAGCGCGTCGCCGAGCAGGTCCTCCCGGTTGCCCACGCGCCGGAACAGGGTGCTGCGGGAGATCCCGAGCTCGGCGGCGAGCGTGCGGGTGTCCAGCCGGACGCCACGACCGATGTGGTGCGCGGCGATCCGGACGATCTCGTCTGCGGCCGGGCTCACGAGGCGGATCGTACGGCCGGATTGGGCGCTGTGCCCGCATACCCGCGCAGGACTGGCGATTGCACCGATGCGCACACGGCCACCGACTTGACACAGTCGGTAACCGTCGGACTCAACGACGAGAGGGCAACCAATGCGAAGAGGCGTCAAGATCCTGTGTGGCCTGGCCACGGCGCTCGTGGTCGGCGCGAGCGTGCCGGGGATCTCCCAGGCACAGGCCGAGAATCCCTACGAGCGCGGCCCGGACCCCACCGTGAGCAGCATCGAGGCCTCCCGAGGCCCGTTCGCGACGTCCCAGACGTCCGTGTCCCGCCTGTCCGCCAGCGGGTTCGGCGGCGGCACCATCTACTACCCGACGAGCACCTCGGAAGGCACGTTCGGCGCGGTCGCGATCTCCCCCGGCTTCACCGCGACCCAGTCGAGCATCTCGTGGATCGGCCCCCGCCTCGCCTCCCAGGGGTTCGTCGTCATCACCATCGACACGATCACGATCTACGACCAGCCCGCCAGCCGCGGCGACCAGCTCCGCGCGGCGCTGCGGTACCTGACCGGGAGCAGCTCGGTGCGCGGCAGGATCGACGCGTCGCGGCTCGCGGTGGCCGGGCACTCGATGGGTGGCGGCGGCTCGCTCGAGGCGGCGGCCGACCAGCCGACGCTGCAGGCCGCGGTGCCGCTGGCGCCCTGGAACACGCAGAAGACGTGGTCGGGCCTGCGGGTGCCGACGTTCATCATCGGCGGCGAGAGCGACTCGGTCGCGCCGGTCTCGTCGCACTCGATCCCGTTCTACAACTCGATTCCCGCCTCGGCGGAGAAGGCGTACATGGAGCTGGACGGCGCGAGTCACTTCTTCCCGCAGACGCCGAACACGACCATGGCGAAGTACATGATCTCGTGGATCAAGCGGTTCGTGGACAACGACACCCGCTACGACCAGTTCCTCTGCCCGGCTCCGAGCGACCGGGCGATCGAGGAGTACCGGGACACGTGCCCGCACTCCTGATCACCGTGTCATGACCGGCGGCCGGGGCGCGGATCGGCGCCCCGGCCGTCGTAGCCGCGGCCGGTCGCCAGCAGGCCCAGCGCCAGCTCGAACTTGTCGTGCGCGCGGGCCAGGCTGCGGCCGGTGAGCGACTCGATCTGCTTCATCCGGTAGATCACCGTGTTCCGGTGGCAGTACAGGGCGGCCGCGGCGTGCGTCGGCGACCCGTCGCTGGCGAGCAGCGCCGCGAGCGTCTCCAGCAGCGTCTCCGCGAGCGGCTGCGGCTGGCCCAGTATCGGCCCGACGGTCTCTGCCACCAGTGCCGGCACCACCTCGGGGCTGCCGGCGAGCAGCACCTCCGGCAGCCGGTCGGCGAGCGCGACGAGGCGGTGCGTGCCGCGCGGCAGCGACTCCGCCGCTCGGGACGCGAGCTGGTAGGCGGTGGCGAAACCGGCGAGCCCGTCGGTGCACGGCGCGAGCCCGACCCGGCCGGCGACACACGGCCCGAGCTGCTCGCTCAGCTCGTCGACGGTCAGCCCGCCCCGCGACACCAGCCCGAAGTAGTTGCCGCCCCTGACATGCCAGCGCGACACGATGCCGGCGCGCTCGAGCCGGTCCTCCGGCGCCCGCAGCGGCTCGTCGAGCGGATCGGAGAACGGTGCGACCACGCACACCATCGTCTCGTCCGTGCCGAGGCCGAGCTCCTCGCGTGCCTCCCGCGCGAACTCGGGGTCGGCACCCCGCCCCTCGACCAGCCCGTCGAGGAAACTCTGCTGGCGTTGGAGGTCGCGCCGCTCCAGCCGGGTGCTCTCCCGCCGGTAGGACTCGACGAAGATGGCGTTCTGGACGTCGAGCGCGGCCCACAGCTTCTGCCCGGCGTACAGCAGCAGGTGCTCGGCGATCTCCACCTCGTGGTCCCAGCCCTGCCGCAGCAGCGCCTCCCACAGCGTGCGGGTGCCCAGCGTGTACGCCGACAGCACCCGGTCGATCGGCACGCCCTGCCGCGCCCGCAGCCTGCCGTTGTCCCGCCACACGTCGATCGCGCGCTGTTCGGGATCGGACCGGCCCGCCATCGCCAGAATGCCGCGCCGGATGTGCTCGCGGGTGCTCGTACGCAGGTCGGCCTGCTGGTCGGGGCGCTGCGCCGACCAGTACGGGTCGCGGGCGAGCAGGGTCAGCGTGATGTCGTCGGCGATGGCGTCGGCGTGCCGCAGCAGCGACGCCCATGCGCGTTCGATCTCACGTTCCATCGCGGGCGCGAGCGTGGGCACCCTGGCTGCCTCCATGCGGGCAGCGTGGCACCCACCGCACAGAAGAGCCAGTCCGAACGTGCGTTTTGGGTCGGTTCGCACCACTGATTTTGTACTCCGCGCCCATGTTCTGTTTCGTGCTGCGCGTCCAAAGTTGTGCCCACCGTGAACCCCAGCGTTGGGAGCCCGTGTGGCAGAGCCCGTCTTCGAGATGTCCGGCGTTTCGGTGACGTTCGGCGGGCTCGTCGCGCTGTCGGACGTCTCGGTCGCCGTCGAGGCCAACCAGGTGCTCGGCGTGATCGGCCCCAACGGCGCCGGCAAGACGACCCTGTTCAACGTCGCGTGCGGGTTCGTCCGGCCGGACACCGGGACGCTCACGTGGCGCGGCACGGAGCTGCGCCGGCTGCGGCCACACCAGCTCGCCGGCCACGGGATCTCCCGGAGCCTGCAGGAGCTGGGGCTGTTCAACCACATGACCGTGCTGAACAACGTCATGGTCGGCGCGGACCGGCACGCCACGGCCGGTTTCTGGCCCGCGCTGCTCGGGCTGCCCAAGCGGGCGCGCGACGAGCGGGCGCTGACCGAGCGGGCGATGGCGGCGCTCGAGGAGCTCGGTGTCGTCGACGTGGCCGCCCGCTACCCGGCGAGCCTGCCGTACCCGGTGCGCAAACGCGTCGCACTGGCGCGGGCGCTGGTGGGCGAGCCGGACCTGCTGCTGCTCGACGAGCCGGCGAGCGGGCTCGGCGCCGACGAGATGGCCGAGGTCGGCGACCTGGTGCGCGGGCTCACCGACCGGATGTCGGTGATGCTGGTCGAGCACCACATGGACCTGGTGATGAGCGTGTGCGACGACATCGTGGTGCTGGACTTCGGCAAGGTCATCGCGCGCGGCGCGCCGGAGGAGATCCGCGCCGATCCCGCCGTGCAGGCCGCGTATCTCGGCGAGGACGTGGTGCCCAGTGCTGACCGTTGATGGCCTCTCGGCCGGTTACGGGCCGGTCCGCGCGCTGACCGACGTCAGCCTCACCGCGCCCGAGGGCGAGATCACCGCGGTGCTCGGCGCGAACGGCGCCGGCAAGACCACCTTGCTGCGCACCATCTCCGGACTGATCCGGCCGACCGCGGGAACCGTGACACTCGACGGTCGTGACCTGAGTGGACGGTCCACCGAGGACCTGCCGGGGCTCGGGCTGGCCCACGTCCCGGAAGGTCGGGGCGTGCTGGCCGAGCTGACGGTCGAGGAGAACCTGCGGCTCGGCGCGCTCGGCGGCGGGCGGCGGGCGAGTGCCGCGGAGCTGGCGCGGGTCTACGAGCTGTTCCCGGTGCTGCGGGAACGCGGGCACGGGCTCGCGCACGTGCTGTCCGGCGGCGAGCGGCAGATGCTCGTGATCGGCCGCGCGCTGCTGTCGCGGCCGAAGGTGCTGCTGCTCGACGAGCCGTCGCTCGGTCTGGCGCCCAAGATCGTGACGCAGATCTTCGACCTGCTGCGCGGTCTCGTCCGCGACGACGGGCTGACCGTCGTGCTGGTGGAGCAGAACGCGCGCAGCGCACTGTCCATAGCGGACAGCGGCGTGGTGCTCAACCTCGGCAGGGTGGTGGTGCGCGAGGCGGCGGCCACGCTCGCGGCCGACGAGGACTTCCACGGCCTTCGCCACGCCTACCTCGGATTCTGACAGGGGACCCCGTGCAGCAACTGCTCACCACCGTGCTCACCGGCCTGACGCTCGGCATGGTCTACGCCGCGTTCGCGCTGGCGCTGGTCCTGATCTGGCGGGCGACGCGGATCGTGAACTTCGCGCAGGCCCCGATGGCGATGATCACCACCTACATCGCGCTCGTGCTGATCGACGCCGGGTACTCCTACTGGCTCGGCTTCGCCGTCGCGCTGCTGTCCGGGCTGGTGCTCGGCGCGGCGATCGAACGGTTCGTGGTCCGGCACGTGGAAGGCAAGTCCGAGGTCAACGCGGTGATTCTGACCCTCGGCCTGTTCATCGTGCTGCACGCGTTGGCGGCGCTGATCTTCGGCTCGCGGTACCGGTCGTTCCCCGCGCCGTTCGGGCTGCGCGGGTTCCAGGTCGGCGACACCACGATCGCGCTCACCGGGTTCGGGGTGTTCACGATCCTCGCGGTGGGCGTGGTGCTGGTCGGGCTCGTGTTGTTGTTCCGTGGCACCGATCTCGGGTTGCGGATGCGGGCGTCGGCGTTCAACCAGGAGGTGTCCCGGCTGCTCGGTGTGAAGGTCGGCCGGATGCTGACGCTCGGCTGGGCGCTCGCCGCGCTCGTCGGGTCGCTGTCCGGGCTGCTGATCGCCGGCGGCGGCCTCGTCCATCCGTCCTACATGGACGGTGTGGTGGTGTACGGGTTCGTCGCCGCGGTGCTCGGCGGGCTCGACAGCCCGGTCGGCGCCGTCGTCGGCGGTGTCCTGTTGGGACTGTCGCTGAGCCTGGTGAGCGGGTACGTCGGCTCGGAGCTGGTGCCGCTCGCGGCGCTCGTGATCCTGATGGCCGTGCTGCTGCTCAAACCCGGCGGACTGTTCGCCCACGTGCGTGAGCGGAGGGTCTGACATGACACGCAAGACCCTGCTGCTGGCGCTCGGCGCGCTGGTCGTCGTGGTGCTGGTGCTGGAGAACACCAGCCAGTTCCGCAACGCGCAGTTCGCGGCCATGGCCTACTACGCGATCGCGGCCGGCGGACTGACCGTCCTCACCGGACTCAACGGCCAGCTCTCGCTCGGCCACGGCGCGTTGATGGCCGTCGGCGCGTACACGGCGGCGCTCATGCTCCAGGACCGGGAACCCGTGGTGCCGCTGGTGCTCGTCCTGGTCATCGCCACGGCGGTGACGCTCGTGGTCGGCGCGTTCGTCGGCGTCGCCGCCGCCCGGCTGCACGGCCCGTACCTCGCCGGCGCCACGCTCGCGCTCGCGGTCGCCGTGCCGGGCATTCCCCTGTACTTCAGCGACACGCTCGGCGGCGAGCAGGGCCTGCGGGTGCGGGTGCCGGACATCCCGGACTGGCTCGCCGACGCGGTCTACTTCGTCACCGGGCAGGACCTGACGCCGATCCGCTACCTCGCCTACCTCGGCTGGCTCGGCGTGATCGTGGTGTTCGTGCTGCTCGCGAACCTGTCGCGGAGCCGGGTCGGCCGCACCTGGCAGGCGGTCCGCGACGACGAGGTGGCCGCGGAGCTCGCCGGCATCAACCTCGGCAGGGCGCGGGTGCTCGCGTTCGTGGTGAGCGCCGGCTGCGCCGGGCTCGCCGGCGGGCTCATGGCGCTGTCCGCACGGCTCGCGGCGCCGAGCGGGTTCACGTTGACGCTGTCGCTGCTGCTGTTGTCGGCAGTGGTGCTCGGCGGGCTCGGAAGTCTTGTCGGGGCGCTGGTCGGGGCCGCGCTGCTGACGTTCCTGCCACAGGTGGTGACCGGGTTCGGCGAGGACCTCGGGCTCTCCGACGTGCAGGCCGCTCAGCTCGCACCGCTGATCTACGGCCTGGTCACGGTCCTGGTCGTGCTGCTCGCACCGGCCGGTCTCGCCGGCGGACTGCGAAAACTCATCCAATGGAGGCGAAGCACATGAAGCGCTGGTCCAAGGCCGGGGCGTTGGTTCTCGTCGCGGCGGTCACTGCCGCGTGCGGCGCGGGCGGTCGACCCGACGACGCGGAGCCGGGCTCGACGGTCGGCATCACCGACACCACCATCAAGATCGGCGCGCACTTCCCGCTGACCGGCGTCGCGGCGCCCGGCTACAGCGAGATTCCCAGCGGGCACAAGGCGTACTACGACTACGTGAACGCGAACGGCGGTGTGAACGGGCGCAAGATCGAGTTCGTGGTGCGCGACGACGCGTACAACCCGACGAACACCAGCCAGGTCACCAACGAGCTGGTGCTGAACGACGAGATCTTCGCGATGGTCGGCGGCCTCGGCACGCCGACACACGGCGCGGTCGTCGACTTCCTCAACGAGGCCAAGGTGCCGGACCTGTTCGTGTCGTCCGGCTCCCTGCAGTGGGGCGACTACCCGAAGGACAAGCCGTTCACGTTCGGCTGGCAGCCGGACTACGAGATCGAGGGCAAGATCATCGGCGACTGGGTGAAGAAGAACAAGCCCGACGCGAAGGTCGGGCTCTTCCTCCAGGACGACGACTTCGGCCGGGACGGCGAGAAGGGCGCGCGGCGCTACCTCGACGACCAGATCGTCGCCGTGGCGAAGTACTCGCCGGGCAACACCGACGTCGCGCCGCAGATCGCGCAGCTGCAGGCGGCCGGCGTGGATATGGTGCTGGGCTTCAACGTGCCGTCCTACACGGCGCTGAGCCAGCTGGTGTCGCTGCGGATCGGCTTCAAGCCGACGTGGTTCTACAGCAACGTCGGCTCCGACCCGACCCTCGTCGGCGCGCTGCTCGCGCGGTTCTCCGAGGGCGCCGTGACCGACGGCGCGTCGCTGCTGGACGGGGTGATGACGACCGAGTACCTCGCGGGCGTCGACGCGCCGGACGACCCGTGGATGAAGCTGTGGCAGAAGGTCTGGTCGGAGCACGGCGCCGACGGCGACCTGACGAACTACCGGGTGTACGGGATGTCCCAGGCCTACACGTTCGTGCAGGCGCTGCAGGCGGCCGGCAAGAACCCGACCCGCGAGGGCATCGTCGCCGCGATCGAGAAGGCCGGCAAGTCGTTCGAGGGCCCGGCGGTCGCGCCGTTCCGGTATACCGGGAAGAGCCACCTCGGCGTGTCGGGCGTCTCCGTCGTCGAGATCAACGGCGGTGTCGGTAAGGAGCTGACGCCGGTGCTGGTCACCGACCTCGGTGACGCGCCCATCAAGGAGGACGACTCGGCGTCGAAGGACGCCCCGCCGGCCAACGGGATCCCGAACGTCGAACCCGCGGAGTAGGGAGCAGTCATGCGAGTCCGGGGAGCGGTCGTACTTCTTCTGGTGGCGCTGGGTCTGCCGGCGCCGCCGGCCGCGGCCGACTCCCCGGTCGTCCGCACCGACGCGGGACCGGTCCGCGGCGTCGTCGCGGACGGGCTGCGTCAGTTCGAGGGCATCCCGTTCGCGGCGCCGCCGGTCGGCGCGCTGCGCTGGCGGGCGCCGCGGCCGGTGGCGCCGTGGCACGGCGTGCGCGACGCGACCGAGCCGGGCAGCCAGTGCGCGCAGCCGGCGCCCGCGTACGGCGGGACGACGACGTACGTCGAGGACTGCCTGTACCTGAACGTCACCGCGCCGAGCCGGCGCGGCCAGCGGCCGGTGCTGGTGTGGCTGCACGGCGGCAGCAACCTGACCGGCTCCGGCGGCGCGTACGACGCGTCGAAGCTGGCCGCCGACGGGGATGTCGTGGTCGTGACCGTCAACTACCGGCTCGGCGTGTTCGGCTGGCTCGGCGACGGCAACCACGGGCTGCTCGACCAGCAGGCGGCGCTGCGCTGGGTGCAGCGCAACGCACGCGCGTTCGGCGGCGATCCGCGCAACGTCATGCTGTTCGGCGAGTCGGCCGGTGCCGCGGACACGTGTGCGCACCTGGCCTCCCCCGCCGCGGCGCACCTGTTCCACCGAGCCGGTCCCCAGAGCTACAGCTGCACGGCGCCGACGCGGACCGTGCCTGCCGCGACCGAGGAGGCGACCCGGCTGCGGCAGGCGGTCGGGTGTGACACGGACACGTGCCTGCGCGACGTGCCCGCACGCACGCTGCTCGAGCAGTACGCCGCGGTCGGCGGCCAGCCCGGTCCGGTGGCCGGCACCCGGCTCCTCCCCCGGCCGCCCGCGGAGGCCATCGCGACCGGCCGCTTCCACCACATGCCGATCCTGCACGGCAACACCCGCGACGAGATGCGGCTGTTCGTGGGCCTGACCTACCCGACGGAGCTCACGGCGGCCCGGTACACGTCGATCATCACCGCGATGTTCCCCGACCGCGCCGCCGAGGTGCTGGCCCGCTATCCGGCCGGACCGGCCCCGCGACTCGCACTCGCGGCGGTCCAGTCGGACTACGGCACCGCCCTGTCGACGTGCACGCACCTGAAGGCGTACGCGCTCTTCGCCGATGCGGGCGTCCCGGTGTACGCGTACCAGTTCGCCGACCGCGCCGCGCCGCCACTGATCGACCTACCCGACTACGACGAGGGCGCCGAACACGCGACGGAGCTGACCTACCTGTGGCCGGGCCTGCTCGGCACGCTCACCCCGGCGCAGGAAGCCCTGTCCGACACGATGGTCGCGTACTGGACGTCCTTCGCGCACAAGGGAAAGCCCTCGGCGCCGGACGCCCCGAGGTGGCCGAGGTTCCACTCACCGGACGACGTGCTGAACCTCGCCCCCGGCGAGGTGGCTCCCGTCGACGTGGGGGAACGCGCCAACTGCGCCTTCTGGGGCTGATCGCACGAACGCAGGTGAGCATGGCTTACACGCTCACGTCTACGGTCTGAGCTATTTGGACAACGAAACACCCGCGGGCCCGAAATGTGACAACGCTGTACCCGGACTGTACGGGAACGCCATTTCTTGAATGTTCGCGGACGAGCGAGCGCGGTGCGTCAAGATCACGCACCGCGTTCGTTGCCGCTCCGACCACCCGTCAGGGGCAGAGTTCGCCACCCGGATGGCCGAGCACCTACGCGCTCGCAGCCCGCCATCCTCACCTGATTGACGCAAGCCGGTCCATCTTTCATGTCGATGGTCAATCGACGCACCCGCACGTCCTCTAATCTTCCAACCAGGAGCTTCGAAATCATTGTTCGAATTCGACCACCGCCGCGCCCGTCCCGGCCGCGGCCCGAAAGGACAGCAGCCGGATGATCGAGCCGCAGACGCCCGCCGCCGCCAGCCAGGGCGGCGCGACCGACGAGCAGTTCGCCCGAGCCGTCGGCGAGGAGCTGCGCCACGCACGCGAGGCACGCGGATGGCGCCGGGCACAGCTGGTCGCCGGCCTACGCGACATCGACGACCACACACTGTTCGCCTACGAAGCCGGCGATCGACAGCTCACGCTGGCGCACCTGGTCGCCCTGTGCACCCGACTCGAGGTGCCGCCTCCCGAGCTCCTCGAGCGGGCGGGCCAGCGGGCTTGTCCTGCGACAGAACCCGCGCCGCCGGCACAGTGAACAGCGCCACAGGTTTGCCGACACGCTCATGACCACATTCTGACGTATCGGATCGGCAGGTCGCACGCATACTTCAACAATGCGAAGTCCTCGGGCACTCAAATGTCAACATGGTCAACGAATTGTACGCGTTAATAGACCTACTGATCATTACTCAACGCATTCGCGTCATCCCAACAGGCCTTGACCTCGTTCACTCGTGCATACTAATGTGCCTCGCGATCGCTACCGCACGTACAGTTAACACAAAAGCATTCTCGCCCGATTGATGAAAACCAGCTACACGATGAGTGTCGTTTGGTCACAGGCCGGCAGTTCCCGCCTCTAACCTTGTAAATAAGGCACGGGGGCGGACTTCCCACGACCACTGTGGGACGTCCGGCACGCGGCCAGGATGCCATGGGCGGATTCGGTCGGCCCTGCAATCACTTCGGTCATCAGTCTGCGACGGGAATGGGAGAGCATCCGCATGATTCGGCCAGAACCACGCCGTGGGCGCCGACGGCCCGCGGCGCCCCGCGCCCGGGCCGCGTGATGGGCCTCGGCCGCGTGACGGATCCTCAGGACGACGTGACCGACAAGGCCTTCGCGCGGGCGGTGGGCGAGGAGATTCGGCGTGCCCGCGAGGAGAAAGGGTGGTCGCGGGCCCAACTCGTGGCCAAGCTGCCGTCCGGCATCGGCGACCGCACACTCCTGTCGTACGAGCACGGCACACGTCAGCTCACCGTGCTCCGGCTCCATGAGATCTGTCGCATCCTCGGCGTGTCCGCGCCGGTCCTGCTGAGCAGGGCGCTCCAACGAGCTCGGATCCAGCTGCAGAACCTGGTGCTGCACATCGATCTCCGCGCGCTGCTCGACGACAAGAGCGACCGGTTCCGGCCGATGTTCCAGTGGGCACGCAACAAGCTGAACGAGAACCCGGGCGGCGTGGTCGAACTGGAACCGTCCTCGGTACGGGAGATGGCCACCTTCTTCGGCTGTTCCCATCTCGAGCTGGCCAACTACCTCGCCCGGTTCATTCCGGAGAACAACGAATAGCCGATCCCATCACTCGGCGAGGTGACCGCTACCCGGCTTCGGGGTCATGGACAGCGGCAGGTCGAGTTCGTCGGCCGCCGGCGAGCTAGTCCGAGCGGATGGCGCAGAACGGGGATGCGGCACTCGTTCGCTTCTGCGTCGCAGCAGCTCCGCATGCTCGGCGGCGCCGGCGTGGTCGCACAGCTCGGCCGCCCGCCGCCACGTCAGTGCCGCTTCATGCGGTTCACCGCTGCCGTACAGGGCGTCGGCGAACGCGGCCACGACCTGCGCCTGGGTGACCAGGTTCTGCGTGCCGCGCAGGATATTCACGCCACGGCGACCAAAGTTGACGGCCGTCGCGAACTGCCGACGCTCTGCGCAGATCTGGGACAGGGTGACGCAGATCAGCGCGGCGGCCTCGAGATCCGGGATACCTTCCGCGACGGCCAGGGCTTCCTCGCAGCGGGCGATCGCGGTCGCGCTGTCGCCGAGGGCACCGTGGATCGCACCGAGCTCGGCGAGGGCGGCCGCATGCGCGGACCCGTACCCGAGCCGACGCGCGAGGTCGCGCGCCTGCTCGAGGTGGGTGAGCGCTTCGTCGTGTCGGTCGGCGGCACACAGGGCCTGACCGAACCGGTACCGCGACCAGCACAGGTTCTCGTGGTCCCCTGCCTCCACCGCGATCGTCACCGCACGGTCGTATCGCGCCAACGCCGCCGCCAGATCACCTCGTACCAGCGCCGCCTGGCCCAGCAGTCGGTGTGCCGGGCCGGCCACGGTGGCGGCGTCCGAGATGCCCAACGCCGTCTCCAGGGACCGCGTCGCCGCGTCGGGGTCGCCGAGCGCGAGCTGCGTCCTGCCGAGGCAAATCAACGCCGCCGCCTCCGCCGCCGGTGCGCCGCAGAGGTGAGCCGAGTCGACCGCCAACGCACGGACCATCCCGCTCTCGACGTGGTGGCCCAACTCGTCCAGGACGGCCGCCACCGGATCCGCCAGCCGCCACACGTGGTCGTGATCCCGCTCGTCGTGCGCGTGCCGGACCAGGGCGATCAGGTTGGTCTGCTCCCTGCGGAACCAGGCCGTCGCCTCCGCCACGTCCGCGAACGGCACCGTGTGGTCGTCGTGCTGGCCCGGGGGCGCCTCGTAGGCGGGACAGACCGCACGCGCCGCCTGCGTCGCCGACGCGACCCGGCGGTCCAGCAACCGGCGCAGCGCGGCGCGCCGGCTGTCCGCCGGCTCGTCCTGCGCCAGGCAGCGGGCGGCGAACTCGACGAGCAGGTCGTGCCGACGCACCCGGTCGAACTCGTCCGGCTGGTCGACAAGACGTGTCTCGGCCAGCGCGAGCAGGCTGTGCATGGTGGCGGTCGGCGTCCGCCCGTCGCAGGCGTAGACGGCTTCCGGCGCGAGGTCCGGGCCCGGGTGCACGGCGAGCAGCCGGAAGAGCCGCCGCTCCGGCGGGGCCAGCGCGGCGTAGCTCGACGCGAAGCAGGCCGCGCCCGGCGTCGCGTCCGTGCCGACCGTCATCAGTCGGTTCGGCCGGTTCAGCGCCAGGTCCTTCGCCAGCACCGTGATCATCAGCGGCAGTCCGCCGCACAGGTCGGCCAGCCGCTGCGCGTCCAGCGCCCGGTCCGGCACGTGCGTCGCCAGCAGTTCCGCCGACTCCTCGGCGTTCATGGCCGGCACCGAAACGCGCCGCACGTTCTCGGCACGCAGCTCCGACAAGCGTCGGCGGCTCGTGACGATCACCAGACAGGAGGGCAGGAGGTCCACCAGGTCCTGGACATGGCCGGTGTCATCGGCGTTGTCCAACACCACCAGCGTTCGCCGGTCCATGAGCAGCGTGCGCAACAGCAGCGCCCGCTGTTCCCGGGTCAGGGTCGGGTCCGGCGGTTGTCCCAGCGCGATCAGGAAGTCGTCCACCACCGTGGCCGGCTCGACCCGCGCCCGGCCCGCGTTGCCGGCCAGGTTCGCGAACAGCTGGCCGTCGGGGAAACGGGACCGCTGCCGACGCGCCCAGTGCACCGCGAGCGCGGTCTTGCCGACCCCGCCGACGCCTTCGAGGACCAGCACGCCGGTCGCCGCGGCGACCGCTTCGTCCAGTGCCGCCAGCTCCGCCCGGCGACCGACGAAGTCGTCGACGTCGGACGGCAGCTGACGCGGCGACCGGGTCGGTCGTGGCACCGCGGGTGCGGGGTGGGTCGCCATCAGCGCGGTGTGGTGTTGCCGGAGCACATGCGCCGCGTGCTCGTCACCGTCGGCGCGGAAACGGCGCCACGTCGAGAGGTAGCAGCGAGTGGCGTCGACGTGGCGACGCAGGCCGTACAGCGCGGTGAGCCGGAGAGTCGTCAGCTCGACGTCGTCCGGGAAGTCGGTCAGCAGCTCGTCGAGCGCGGCGACGGCCTCGTCGTGCCGGCCGAGGTCGATGAGCGCCGTCACCCGGATCCGGTGTGCGGCAAGCCATTCGTTCCGCAGCAGGTCCTCGCGCCAGGCCTGTGCCGGCGCGCTGGAGAGGTCCGCGAGCGGCAACCCGCGCCACAGCCAGAAGGCGCACTCCACCAGGCCGACGACCCGGCCCGGATCGCGCCCGGCATACGCCCGGGCCTCCGCGACGAGGGACGTGAACTGGTGGACGTCGATCCTGGCCCGGTCCACGTCCAACCGGTAGCCGCCCGCCGTGGCCCGAAGGCTCGGTGGCGACGGCAGCTGTGCGAGCGCACGGCGGAGCCGACTGACATAGGTGTCGAGCGTGGCGCTGGTGTTCAGCGGGACCGGTTTGTCCTGCGGCCACACCCATCGCAGCAACTTGTCGGCCGGCACCACCTGCCCGGCGTGCACCAACAACGTGGCCAGCACGGCCCGCTCACGCGGTTTGCCCCACGTGTCCGTCGGACCGTCGTCCAGCAGCAACGCGGTCGTGCCGAGTACTCCCAATATCGCGTCCACCCAGCGTTCACCCCAAACAAAAGCTGCTGGCACCGAGCGGTAGCTACCTCGTGGGATGTTACTTATCAAGCGGCCCCAGTAACGTCACGTAACACAATTGTTGTGCGCCACGTGGTCGGGCGCGCACCGAACGCTGTTTCCGCTCGCGAACACCTGCGCTACCGCACCTTCAACACTGGGTGTCGTAGCCTCGACTGCACGTGCATCTGCACGGTGCGTCTGACATGATCTCCTTACCGGGCAGGGTCTACCGTCCCCGCTCGGCCAGAAGGTCAGACCCGACGAACAGCCGAGTTTGCGAACACGGAGCCCCATGAGCCAGCGCCGTACCGTCTCCCCGAATACGGTCATCGACCCTGAACGTGCCGGTCAACCACTCGGGAACCCATCGCCGCGGATCTGACCCGTGCTCTTGTTCAACGTCCATATTGGACAATTCTGGCCGACAATCATGCAGATCGGGTTTCGTCAACCTGACCTTGGTCTCCAGCTCGCTCCCTTGACACGGCGACCGGCCGGCGTTATGCCAGGAGAGGCGTGGCCTTACTACCGCCGGAGACGGGAGTCAAGCCAGATGGACTCTCCGGATGCGCGTCAGGACCAGGCTCCCGGCTCGTCCCCCCGACGGGTAAGGGGAGGAGCGGGCCGATGAACGCCGCCCAGGACGAAAGTGACAGAGCCTTCGCCAGAGTATTGGGCCAGGAAATTCGCAAGGCACGCGAGGCGCGGGGATGGACGCGAGCCGAACTGGTCGAACAGTTACCGTCCGGAATCGGCGATCGAACACTTCTCAGCTACGAGCACGGTATTCGAGCCTTGACCGTCACGAGATTCATCGAGATCTGCAGGACACTCGGTGTGGCCGCGGCGGAGATTCTCGACCGCGCCTCTGGAGAAGGCACGCGATCTGCGCGCCTTCTCCCTCAGCGTCGACCTCCGTGCGGTGCTGCGTGACCAGCGCGCCGAGTTCGAGCCGGTCCGGCTATGGGCACGGAACCGACTGAAGGACAACCCCAGCGCGAAGGTGCTGCTCGCACCGGTGACCGTGCGGGAACTGGCCGCGGCACTGGGCTTCACGCACAGCTCGCTTGCCGACTACCTCATCGAGTTCACCCCGGAGGACTGAAGCGGATCAGCTGACCACACTCGACTCGCCGTTGTTGTAAGGAAAATATTTCATTGTCACCTGAGTCTGGCCCCCGGTCGCATAACTGGTCGCGGCCGTCGTCTTGCCGTCCGCGGCCGCGGGCGTTATGCAAAGAACGGACGTGGCGACGAAGACAGCGGCCGCCACAACGGACTTCTTCATGTTTGTTCAATCCTTCCTGGCATGCTGCTGCCGACCAGCAGGGTGCCAGCTGATGGGGACCTCGAGAATGCGACGATCTTGGCGCAACTCCGCCGCGAAGGCAACGTTGGGTTGTCTGAGGTAGACGCTAAGTCTAACTGTTGGGTCCCGCTGTCGACGGGCTGACCTGCGCCTACCGGTGACCGGCGAACGCCGATCCCTTGGGACACGCCGCTCAGGTTCGCTCGTACGGGTGACGTATACGGCCGGCGAACCACCCTTGCGCTCCGATTGGCGGCTTACCCATGCCCCTTTGCGCATGTACGTTCCGTAATGTCGACATCACGTACCGGGGGCGAGGAACTGATCAGATGAGCGGCGCGGACACAGGAGGCAGCCCACCGGAGAGACCCGAGGGGAGGACACCGAACTCGATCGCCGGCGATGTCACCGGGGCGAGCGTGCAGGCCGGCGCCATCCACGGCGGCGTGCACTTCCACCAGTCCGGCCCAGCGGCCGACAACCTGGTCCCCCGGCAGCTGAAACCGGCGCCTGCCCATTTCACCGACCGTGCGGCCGAGCTGGCGGAGCTCGAGCGAATGGCGGCGGCGGACGACGAACGGCGTGGTCCCGTCGTGGCCGTCATCAGCGGGCACGGCGGGGTCGGCAAGAGCGCGCTGGCGTTGCGGTGGCTGCACGGCGTCGCCGACCGGTATCCGGACGGCCAGCTCTACACCGACCTCGCCGCCGAACCGGGCCCCGAGCCCGCACTGCTCACGTCGGTGCTGAGCCGTTTCCTGCGTGCCCTCGGGGTGGCCGGCGAGCGCGTGCCGGTCGACATCGCGGAGGCGGCGGCGTTGTTCCGCTCGCTGACCGCGGACAAAAGGGTCGCGCTGCTGGTCGACAATGCCGCGTCGGCCGCGCAGGTGCGCACGCTGCTGCCCGCGTCGCCGAGGAGCGTCGTGGTGGTCGCGAGCCGGTGGCGCCTCGGCGGCCTCGCGATGGACGGCGCCGGGTTCCTTCCCCTGGTGCCGTTGCAGACCGGGGCCGGCACGGAACTCATCGCACGGACCGTCGGCCGGGCACGCGCGGCACGAGAGCCCGACGCGGTCACCGAGCTGGTCAAGCTCTGCGGTGGCTTACCCATCGCCCTGTCGATCGCCGGCGCGCGCCTCACGACGCATCCCGCGTGGCCGGTGGCCAGGGTGGTCCGCGATCTCACCGACGAACAGCGCCGCCTATCCGCGCTTTCCATGGAGCGAGACATGTCCGTGCACGGCGTGTTCGACCTGTCCTACGACGGGCTGTCCGTCCAGGAGGCGCGCGCGTACCGACGACTCGGCCTGCATCCGGGGCCGTCGCTCACCGAGGAGGTCGCGGCGGCCGCGCTCGACCTGCCCGCCGACGACGCGGCGGACCTGCTGGAGACACTGGTCAACGCGAGTCTGCTCGAGTCGAGCGGCGTCGACCGGTTCCACTTCCACGACCTCGTCCGGCTTCATGCCAGGGCCAGGGCCGGGCAGGAGGACTCGGATGCCGACCAGGTCGCCGTCCTCGAGCGGATCTCGGGCCACTACCTGCGGTTCACCGCGGCGGCGGACCTCATGGTCAACCCGCTGGAACGGCGGCTCGGGCCCGTCTTCCAGGAGCTGGCCGGCGAGGACGCCGGCTACCCGACCGAGGCGGCCGCACTGGACGCCGTCGAGCACGAGCTGCCGAACCTGCTCGCGGTACTGCGCGCCGGCGTGACGAACGGACTGAACGCCCTCGTCTGGCAGCTCGGCGAGGCGATGTGGTCGCTTTTCCTACGACGAAAGCACTTCCCGGACTGGATCACCACCTACCGGCTTGCGATCGTCGCCGCGACGAACTGCGGCGACGACGAAGCCAGGTCTCGGATGCACTACCGCCTCGGCATGGCCTTCCACAACCTGCGCCGCTCCGACGACGCCCTCGCGGAAGGCGCCGCCGCGGTCACCGCGGCACGCACGGCGGCGAACGCGTGGGCCGAGTCCAAGGCGCTGCAGCTGATCGGGATGGCGAGCCGGGACAGCGGCCGGTTCGAGGACGCCGAGGCCGCGCTGCGCACGTCGGTCGACCTCGACGACCGGGCGGGCAACCGCCGGGACGAGGCGCTCGGCCGTCGTCTGCTCGGACAGACGCTCGTCGCGACGAACCGGCTCGACGAAGCCATCGAACAGCTCGAACGGGCGAGGGCACTGGCCGCCGCGCTGCCCGACGACCACGTACGGGCGAACATCAGCGTGTGGCTGGCCGACGCGCAGAGCCGTGCCGGGCGGGCGAGCGACGCGACCGCCCTGCTCCAGGACGTGTGGCCGATACTGGCGGCGTCCGGTTCGAGCCAGCACCAGGCCCAGCTGTTGATGGTGTGGGGGTGGGCCGCGGAACGGCTCGACGACCTCGCCACCGCACACGACAAGCTCCAGCGGGCACACGACCTCTACGCGGAGGTCGGTGCTCCGCACGCGCACCGCGTGCGGAGCGACCTGGACCGACTCGAGGCCCGGCTCGCGACCGACGGCTAGGACCTTTCCCGTGGATCTTGTGCGAAGGTCTGCGCCTGATCAGCAGGTACCTCAGGGGAACGTGACGGCACCCAGCCACCATCCACCTCGGCAGCGCGCCTGCGCCGGGACGCAACCAACACATAGAAATCCGGGGAGGCGGACTAGTAGGTCGCGAGATCGGCCAGCCGGCCACCGAGTGCGAGCCACGGGTACAGACAGACCGCGCACAGCTCCGGCTCCGGTCGCGGCACCAGGAACACCCCCGCACGACCGCCCAGCACGACGCCCTCGCCGGTGAGCGGCACGAAGACGAGCGCACACCCGGGCAGGCGGGCGAGCTGCCGTGCCGCCGCCTCCGCGGCGCACTGCGGGGGTTGGCGGTCCGCGACCACGACGTCGGCGTCGGTCAGCCAGCGCGGGCTCGCCGACGCACGCGCCACGACGAACCGATCGCCGCCGGCACAGGGACACCGCGCCGGTGACGGTGTCGGAGCCCAGGTCCAGACCTCGCCGCCGGCCGCCGTCCTGCTGTGCACCGGGCACCTGGTCACCGTCGGGGCGACACCGTCGCCTTCGTGGAGAACGCGGTGCTCACACATGGCGGCTTTCCTTCCACCAGGCCGTCTCACCATGGATCGGGACCGGCAGCGGCACCGGGGAGCAGGGCACCGCGCGCACCGGTTCCGTGAGCCCGAGCAGTCGGTACATCGCCCGGCGAAGGAGCACACCGGCCTGTCCCGGTCGGGAGGTGATCAGCTCCGCGAAGCCGTTCTGCCACGAGTGATCCCGTGCCATGGCAAGGGACAGCTGCTCCGGGAGCGGCCGGTCGGGGCGCAGCCGGGGCGCGTGCCGACGCAACAACTCGATCCCGCCGTCGGGCCGCATGCCGTCCTCCGGAATGGCGGCCGTCATGACCGGCGCGCCGATCGCCGCACCGTAGCGCGTGACCGAGCCGTAGTCACCAACGAGCACGTCGGCCGCGACCAGAGCGGCACGCCACCCGTCCTCCGGCGGCAGGAGCGCCAGACCGCGCCGGAGGCAGTCCGCGAGCCACGCGCGCACCTGCCAGTGGCCGTGCACGCTCCAGGTGTTGGGATGCAGGATCGCGGCGACCCGGTACCGGTCCGCCGGCAGTGCGGCGAGCAACCGGTCCAGCAGTTCCGGCTGCCGGCCCAACGTCGACTCCGGCTGCCACGTCGACGTCACCACGACGAGTTTCTGTTCTGGCACAAGCCCGAACGCGCGCCGGTACCGTTCGCGGAACGGCTTGCTGGCCGTCATCCGGTCGAGGCAGATGTCACCCGCGACGGTCGCCACCGGCAACGCCTCCGGGCAGGACTCCCGCAGTACGGCCAGTTCCGCCTCGTGCGGCAGCGCGAGCAGGTGCGGCAGGAGGCGCCCGCGACACAGGAGCGACTCCCGGTCCAGCGCGTGCGTCGGCGCCGCCTGCGTTCCGGCAGGCCGTGCGTGAACAAATGGCCGCACCGCTCCGGCGCCATGCGGAAGGAGCATTATCTTTCCACCCAGTTGCCCCAACGCGTGCGGGCTGGCCGCCAGCACGAGGTCGAACTCGCATTGTTGTGCCTGCTGCCACGGCAGCACCAGACAACCGTACGCGCGCAGGAATTCCTCGACGCCGTGGTCGAGCGCGCCGTTCGTCGCGGGCGCGACCGTGAATACCGTCGATATCCGGTGATCCGCCTCCAGGAGCGGCAGCACGTCGAGCAACCTGGTGCCCGCCACGACAAAGGGAACCACGACCAGCACGGTCCGGCAGCCGTGCCGGAGCACCCGGTGCTCCGCGCCCTTGCCGACGGGCCCGTTGAGCCATTGCACCACCATCGTCGACCAACCTTCGCTCGGTCACGGTCGACGGCGGACGCGCGTCGACCGTTCGCAGCATGCGGGCCAGGCCTGGTCGAACACCGGTCCGCGGTCGGTACGACGCCGGTCAGTGCGAGAGGAATCCGGGAATTGTCCGGCCGACCGTGCATTCACGTCGGGCAGCCGCACGTGAACGGGGCGAAACCTGTCAAACACCGTTCCATCGGCTGGTCCGGGTTACAACGATCCAGTCACGTGCGGTTACTGATCTTAATCGATAAGTAGCATCCCGTCTGTTAGGGATGGCGCCACGGGCGCCTCCGATGACCAGCTTGTTTGGGGTGACAGCTGGCGTGGACGCATTCTTGGGAATTCTCGGAACCACGGCATTGCTGATCGACGGCAAGGTGGACGACAACTGGGGAAAGCCGCGGGAGCGGGCGGTCCTCGCGACGTTGGCCGTGCACGTCGGCCGGGTGGTGCAGATCGACACGCTGATCCGGTGGGCATGGCCGGCGGACACGCCGGTGCCGCGGAATCCGGCGCCCACGTTCCACACCTACGCAGCGCGGATTCGCCGCGCACTGCGCCGACTTCCGACGCCGGCCGACCTGCGCCCCGGGCAGGGCGGCTACCGGCTCGAGATGGCCAAGGAGCTGATCGACCACCACCGGTTCCGCGCGCTGGTGACGCGAGCGCGCGGGCTCGTGGACACACGCGAGCCGGAGCAGGCGATCACGCTCATGGACGAGGCGCTCGGACTGTGGCGGGGCACGCCGCTCGCCGACGTCACCAGCGACGCAGCCTCGGCATGGCGCACCGGCGTGGTGCAGAACGAACTGCTGTCCGCACACCGGACCGTGGTCGAGCAGCTCGTGGCGGTCCGCAGGTTCGACGACGCGGTCGCCCGGCTCGACGACCTGCACGCCGACTACCCCGACGACGTCACCCTCGCCACGTTGCGACTGGCCGCGCTGTACGGCTGGCGCCGGGGCACCCACGCGACCGCCTTCTACCTCGCGACGAGGCGCAGGCTGCAGAACAACGGCGACGACCAGGCGGCGGAGCACCTGCGCCAGAGCCACGAAGCGCTGCGGTCCGAACACGTGGTCACCCACCGGCCGACGCCGGCCGACGTGCCGCGGCAGCTGCCGACCGACTACGCCTGCTTCATCGGTCGCGGCGAACTGCTCGACGCGCTCGACACCGTGACGGACGCGTACACCGGCAGACCCGCGAGCGGCGTGGTGATCGTCGACGGCGCGGGCGGGGTCGGCAAGACCGCGTTGGTCGTGCACTGGGCACACCAGCGCCGAAACCTGTTCCCGGACGGCGAGTTGTTCGTCAACCTGCACGGGTACGCCAACCGCGCGAAGGTCGAGCACACCACCGTGGTGGACGACTTCCTCGTCGCACTCGGCGCCTCCCCCGACCCGACGTTGACCCCGCACGCGCGGGAACGGCTGTTGAGCTCGCTGCTGGCCGGCCGGAAGACGTTGGTGGTACTGGACAATGTCCGCGACACCGCGCACATAAGGGCGCTCGTGCCACTGCTGTCGAGCAGCCTGGTGCTCATCACGAGCAGGCAGTGGCTGACCTCGCTGCACACCGAGACCGGGGCGCGACGGATCTTCGTCGAACCGATGACGGCGGCCGAGGGGACCGCGCTGCTGTCCGCCCAGCTCGGGCCACGCAGCGAGGTCGACGAGACGCAACGAGCCGGTCTGGCCCGGCTGTGCGGTGGACTGCCCCTGCTGCTCACCGTGCTGGCCGGGGACCTGTCCGGAAAGCCCGCGACCGGCATCGGCGAGTACGCCGCGCTGGTCGACCGACGCAGGCTGGTGGTCGGCCTCGACGACCACGGCGACGGCGCGACGAGCGGAGCGGCATGCTTCGCGCCGTCGTACGAGGCCCTGGCTCCGCCGGAGCGCAGGCTGTTCCGGTTGTTGACGCTGCATCCCGGTCCCGACATCGGGCTGGACGCGGCCTGCGCGTGCGGCGGCCGTCCGGTGGCGGAGACGGCGAAGAGCCTCGCCAAGCTCGCCGGCGCGCATCTGCTCGAGGAGGCGGGCACCGTGCACCGCTACCGGTTCCACGACGTGTTGGCCGAGTACGCGGCCCACTGCCGGGACCGTGACGAGCCACCGGGCGAGCAGGACGCCGCCGCGCACCGGGTGCTCGACTACTACGTCGGCTCGGCGACGCACGCGTGCCGCTCGGCGTACCGGTCCTATCACCCGCCGCCGCCGCTCGCGGCGGGGACCGGCGTCGCGCCGACGACGTTCGCGGACCCGGACTGCGCCCAGCGGTGGTTCGGCAGGGAACGCACGAACCTGACCTCGGCGATCACGTTCGCGGTCGAGCGCGACTACCACGAGCACGCCTGGCGGTTGGCGGACCCGGTGACGACGTTCTTCGATCGGGGCGGGTGCAACGTCGACAGCCGCGCGGTGCGGGAGATCGCGCTGCGTTCGACCCGCGCGACCGGCAACCGCGAGGCGGAGGCCTCGACGCTGAGCGGTCTCGGCATGGCGCACATGAACCTCGGCGACCACACGGCGGCACACCGCTGTCTGACGGCGGCGCTGCGCCTGGTGGTCGAGGTCGGGCCGGCCCGCGGCGTCTCGTCGATCATGCAGCAGCTCGGCCGCGTCGCGTTGCGGCAGGGCGACACCGCGGCGGCGCTCGACCTGTTCCGGCGCGCCATGGCGGTCGCCCTGCGCAACGGCGAACGGGAGGGCGTGTGCTGGGCCCACTGCCGGCTCGGGGAGGCGCTGCGCACGATCGACCAGCACCAGGAGGCCCTGGTGCACCTGCACCGGGCGTGCCGGCTCGCGCAGGAGATCGGCGAGACCTCCGCGGAGGCGACCAGCCTGACCGAGATCGGCGCGATCCACCGGGAGCTCGGCGAGCTCACCACCGCCGCGAAGCACTGCGAGCGAGCGCTGGTGGTCGCCGAGCGAGCTCCCGACCTGGCGGCGACCGCCCAGATCTGTGTCGTGCTGTGCGAGATCAACCAGGCCAGGCGTCGGGCACGGCAGGCCATCGAGTACGGCAGACGCGCGGTGGAGCTGTGCGAGCGGACGCACGACCTGGCCCGTCAGGCGCACGCGCTGGAGGTGCTCGGCAACACCCAGCACGGGTGCGGCGACCACGTCGACGCGGTGGTGGCCTGGCGGCAGGCGGTGGACCTGTACGAGCACGCGGGCGGCACGGTCGCCGCCGCCCGGGTGCGGGACAAGATCGCGACGGTGCCGTCCCATTACCAGAAGATGGTGCCCACGGCACGCGCCGGCGCGGCGGCCGCGGACGAGTGGCTCCACAGTGCGGACGTCACGCAACCGCTCGGCCGCCAGCCGGGACCCGTCGACAGGTCGGGAAGCAAGTACTGGATGTCCACACCGGACTGACTTGACCTTTGCCCATCCCGGTGAGGAGGATGGCGTGCGGATGTGGCAACGTTGCCACATCCGCGGGGAAAGGGAAGTCCGTGACGGGGCTGCTGGCCGGCGTCGATGTCGGCACGACCAACTGCAAGACCGGCGTCTACACGCTCGACGGTACCCCGGTCGCGCAGCGCCGCCGCCCCACCCCCGCCGACGCGGCCGGCCTGGTCGCCGGTGCGCTCGAGGACCTGCGGCAGTGCGTCGACGAAGCCGGTGGTCAGCCGCTGGCGGTCGGGGTGACGGGGGTGGCCGAGGGCGGGGTGCCGCTGGACCGGGACCTGCACCCGACCGCGCCGCTGCTCTGGTGGCACGACGAGCGCGCGAGCGCCGAGGCGACGTGGCTCGCCGACCACGTGGGCCGCTCGTCCCTCTTCGCGGCCACCGGCGTCGACGTGGCCGCCAAGACCCCCCTCGCGAACTGGCTGTGGCTGCGCCGGCACGAGCCGGCCACGCTATCCGGCATGCGGGCCTGGGTGGGCATCCCGGACCTCGTCGCCACGGCACTGTGCGGCACGCCACTCTCACACCGCACTTTCGCCGGCCGGTCCGGCGCCTTCGATCAGCTGCACGACCGCTACGACGACGAACTCCTTGCCCTGGCGGGGATCCGTACCACTCAGCTACCCATGCGCACCACCGCGCCGGCGACCACAGGACCACTGCGAGTGGGCACCCCGGTGGTCGTCGCCGGGCATGACCACCTGGTTGCCGCACACGCCGCGGGCGCGCGCGAGCCCGGGGATGTGGTGGACTCTCTTGGTACAGCGGAGGCGGTGGTGACGGTGTCCGAACGCTCGGCCCCGGGCGCCGCGGCTGGTACCGGCACGTCCTGGAACCGGACCGCGGACGGCGCGCGGTGGGCCATGGTGTCCGGCTTTCCGCACTGCGGAAGGCTTCTGGCCTGGCTGTGCTCGCTCGCGTCGCCGGCCGGCGACGTGGCGGGGCTCGAGAGGCTGGCCGAGTCGGTGCGGGCACGGCCGACCGGCATCGTGGTGCTTCCCTACCTCGCGGGGCTCGGCGCGCCGGCCCCGGACCCGCACCGGCGGCTCTCCGTCCACGACCTGGCGGCCGGGCAGGCCCTGCCCGACGTCGTCGTGGCGGCGCTGGAGGGGGCGTGCTTCCACGCGCGCTGGCTGGCCGAGCACCAGGCCGAGCACACCGACACGAAGCTCGGTGCGGTGACCGTGCTCGGCGGACCGAGCCGCGGTCGGGCGTGGCTCGGGGTGAAGGCGCAGGTGATGCCCGGTCCGGTGCGGTCGACGGCGACCGCGGACGCGGCGTGCGCCGGCGCCGCGCTGCTGGCCGGCGCCGCGGTCGGGCTGCCGGCGCCGGTGCTGCGTAGCGATGTGGTGCCGCGCGACGATCTCCTCGCCGACCGGTACGACGCGATCTACCGGGACGGATTCCTGTCCCGGGTACGGGAGGTGGCATGACAAGCCTGACCGATCTGGCGCGGCCGTCCGGCGGCCTGGCCATGGTGGCGATGGACCAGCGGGAGAGCCTGCGCGCGATGCTGGGCGAGCACGCGACCGCGCCGGTGCCCGACAGCGACCTGACGAGGTTCAAGCTCGCGGTCGCCACCGAGCTCGGCCCGCACGCGAGCGGGTTCCTGATCGACCGGACGTACGGGTTCGACCAGGTGGTCGAAGAGAAGGTGCTGCCGTCGAGCTGTGGCCTGATCCTGGCCGCCGACGAGCTCAGACACCCGCCGGAGGGCGGCCCGGTCGTGGCGACCTCGCTCGACGACGCGATCGTCCCCGAGGCCGTGCGCGACCGGGGGGTCGCCGCGATGAAGCTGCTGGTGGTGTGGCGCCGCGACGAGCACCGCGACGAGCGGCTCGCGATGGCCGCCGAGTTCGTGCGGCGCTGCTCGGCCGCCGGGCTGCTGTCGGTCCTCGAGGGCGTGGTCCGGCCGGAGTCCGACCACGACTTCGACTCCCAGCAGCTGGAGGCGGCCACCGAGCTCGGCGCGCTGCGGCCGTCGCTGTACAAGGCGCAGGTGCCCAGGCGCGGCACCGGCGACCAGGTCGCGGTCGGGCGGGTGTGCGAGCGGATGACCGCGGCGGTGCCGGTGCCGTGGGTGGTGCTGTCACAGGGCGTGACGATCGAGGACTTCCCCGCCGCGGTGCGCACCGCGTGCCACGCGGGCGCGTCGGGCTTCCTCGCGGGCCGCGCGATCTGGAGCGACACCCTGTCCGAGCCCGCGCCGCTGCTGCGGGCCAGGTCGGTGGACCGGCTCAAGCGTCTCGCGGAGGTGGTCGACAGCACCGCGCGGCCCTGGCAGGAGGCGGCCGCGTGAGCTCTGCCGACGTCGCCGGTGACCAGCTGCCGCGGCGGGTCACCATCGGGGACGTCGCCAGGGCCGCCGGGGTGTCGCCGTCGACGGCGTCGCGGGCGCTGACCGGGCAGGGGTACGCGGCGGCGCCGGTGAAGCTGCGGGTGCTGGCGGCCGCCGACCGGCTCGGCTACGTGCCCGACGACATCGCCCGCAGCCTCAAGCGGCGGACGAGCCGGCTGGTCGGCGTGGTCATCTCGGACCTGCGCAACCAGTTCTACGCCGACCTCGCGGCGGGCATCGAGCAGGTGCTCGGCGTGGCCGGCTACCAGATGGTGCTGGTCAACGACGACGGCGACACCGACCGGGAGCTGGCCGGCGCGCGGACGCTGCTCGCCATGCGGGTGCCCGGCGCGATCGTGACGCCGCTGTCCGCCGAGGCGGGCGCGTTGCTGACCGCGCAGGGGGTGCGGGTCGTCGAGGTGGACCGGCAGATGGCGCAGAGCCAGTGCGACGCCGTCCTCGTCGACTCCGAGCACGGCGCCCGCAACGCCACCGGGCACCTGCTGGAGCTGGGGCACCGGCGGATCGCGTTCCTGATCGACGAGCTGGAGTGGACGACCGGCGTCGGGCGGCTCGCCGGTTACAAGGCCGCGCTGCGGGCGGCGAAGGTCAAGTTCGACCAGAAGCTGGTCGTGCGGGTGGGGTTCGGCGAGGGCAGCGCGGCGGCCGCGCTCTCCGCGCTGCTCGACGACCGGCCGGACGTGACGGCGGTGTTCGCGGCGAACAACCTGATGGCCGAGGGCGTGTGGCAGGAGCTGCAGCGCCGCAGGCTGCGGGTGCCCAAGGACATGTCGCTCGTGGCGTTCGACGACCTGCCGTGGATGACGATGGTGCAGCCCGCGGTCTCCGCGGTGTCGCAGCCGGTGGTGTCGCTCGGCGCGCAGGCCGCGGAGCTGCTGCTGGCCCGGCTCTCCGGTGAGCTGACCGGCCCGCCACGCACGGTGTGGCTGGAGCCGACCTTCGAGCGCCGCGGCTCGACCCGCCGGCTGGACGGCTAGCACCGACGGCGTCGCCTAGACCCATCAGCTCAGGCAAGGAGCTCCTCGCACGCCAGCAGGAGAACGCCGACGCACCAGGCGTGCGACAGCGTCAGGAGCATGCCTTTCGGCTGGTAGCAGGCGGTCTGGTAGTAGCGTTCGCTCACCATGCCGCGGTAGGCGTTGAAGTCGCCGTCCTCGCGTGCCACGAACTGGCGGAAGCACGCGAGGTTCTCGTCGGCCGACCGCAGGTAGTAGTCGTCGTCCGTGTGCTTGCCGAGGCGGCTCAGCTCGGGGTGGCAGATCAGCCCGTAGGAGTGCAGGTGCTGGTTGGCCGGCGAGGCCTGGTCGGCGCCCCGGCTGCGGAAACCGTAGTGCCCCAACAGGGTGTGCGCCGGGAAGTCGACGTCGTAGGTGTAGCGGAACGTCAGCGTCCAGTCGGCGGCGCGACGCGCCAGTGCCAGCCACTCCTCGTCGCCGTCGGCCTCGAACAGCGACACGTACGCCATGATCGCGAGGTAGCCGTCCTCCGACGACGGCGCGAGGTCCACGTCCTCCGGGGCGCCGTAGAGGAACTCGGCGCGCACCGCCGGCGCGTAGAAGTGGCCGGCGCGCTGGGCCGCCTCGAGCCGGCCCGCCTCGACCAGCGCCGGGATCCACGCGAGCCCGCTGGTGCCGAGCCGGTCGACGACCGCGCCGGTCTCGACGTCGTAGCCGGAGCCGAGCGCGCCGTCCTCGGCCTGGCCGGCGCACGCGACGTCCAGGTTCAACCCCACGGCGGTCGCCCACTCCGGTGGCGTGTCACCGAGTGCGACCGCGCGGCCGAGGAACAGCGTCGCCTCGCCGAGGGTGCGTGCGTGCACGCGCCGCCGGTTCGGGGTCCAGCCGGCGTTCCAGCCGTTCTCCTTGGTCCACTGGCCCCAGAACGTGCCGCCGGGCGTCAGGTTCGTCGCGATGTTGTCCAGCACCGCGGTCGCCGCGTCGACGTAGCTCTCGACGTCCCGGCGGCGGCCGTGCCGCAGCAGCGCGTACGCGTGCGGGATGCCGCTGAGCCACGACACGTGCATGGCCTGCCGGTCGCCGCGCTCCCCCAACGCGTCCCGGTCGAACGCCGCGGTCTCCAGCAGCACCGCGTCGGCCGCGCGGTAGTGCCACCGGTACAGGCCCCACGCGGCCGCCTCGGCCGCCTCGGCCACCGACACCCACGGGATGGTCTCCGGGTCGACGGGCGCCGTGCGGTGGTGCACGTCCCGCAGCACGTCGGTGTAGGCGTGCCGGTCCCGGCCCAGCACGTGGATGTCGAAGTCCAGCGACTCCCGCTGTCCCGGCCGCCACTCGAACTCCGGGAGGTCGGCGGGCCGCGGGTGCGGCGAGCCGTCGTAGGTCACCGGTTCCTCGCGGTACGGGAAGTGCAGGCGCAGCAACGGATGCGGGCCGTCGGCGGCGAACCCGACGCCGGCCTGGCCGAGCGCGGACCACTCGGTGGTGACGAGCGCGGCGCCGCCGTCGCGGTCCCACGCGAACACCGCGGGCGTCGCGGCCCGGTCCGCGCGGAACGACCACGCGTCCGACTCCAGCAGCGCCGGATCTGGCGCGTCCACGGTGAACCGCGGGTAGCGCACCCGGCAGTCCGCGACCCGGTTCTCGCCGTAGAACACGCCGGGCACCAGCCACCCCGGGTCGTCCGACACGCCGAGCCGCAGCTCGACGCGCAGCCCGGCGACCACCGGCGCCGACGCGACACACGTGACGTCCAGCCGCACGGCGAACCGACCGTCGTCCATAGTGGACACCCGGGTCTCGACCGTCAGCGCGTCCGGCGGACCGAGGACGGTGACGGTGAACGGCGGTGTCACGACCACTCGATCATGTCCGTCTCCACCACCGGTTCCGACGGGTCGCGGGGTATCCGGAACGTCTTGATCTCCGCGGGCCCGAACGCCGCGGTCACCGACCGGCCGAGCACCTCGATCGTCGCCTCGCACGCCCGGCCCGCCGACTCGTACGCCCGCAGCACGACCGCGTCCGGCCCGTCCTCGGACACCTTCAGCACGGCCGGCACCACGTTGTCCGCCGACACGGACGCGAACGACCGCACCTGCGGCAGGTCACCGTCGTGATAGGACTCCAGCAGCGGGAACGCCGGCTGGTTCAGCTCGGCCGCGAGCCGCACCACGGCCGCGTCCCGCCAGTCGCCGCCGTGCGGCACGAGCCGGTAGGCGAACTCCTGCCGGCCCTGGTCCTGGAAGCTGTACACCTCGTCGGGGTCCAGCTCCTTCGGCTCGTGCCACGCGTACACCGGGCTCCGCGCGGCCGTGATGCCGATGTCGCCGCCGAGCACGTCGTGGCCGTACTTGCCGTCGTTGAGGACCGCGAGGCCCGCGCGCCGGCCGCCCGGCAGCGCACCGGACACGTCGACCCACGCCTGCGCGGTCTCCTCGCTCCCGTCGGCCGGCCGCACGAGGTGGCCGTACGGGATCTCGAACGTCGCCTCCCGCGCACGCAACGCCGTGGGGAACCGCAGCTTCAGCAGCTTCTGCCGTTCGTGCCAGTCGAGCGTCACGCGCACCTCGACGTGCCGGTCCCGCACGCCGAGCACGTACTCCTCGGTGAGCGTGGAGCGGCCGTACTCGCTGACCACCCGCAGCACCGCCCGCACCGGACCGTGCTCGACGAGCCTGACGGAGCGGACGGCGAACGCGCCGGCGACCTTGTCGTAGGCACGCACCCGGTGGCCCCAGGTGTCGGACTCGTCGTCGACGACCACGCCGTGCGCACCGCCGGCGACGACGTCCACATCGGACACCTTGTCGCGCAGCGACCGCAGCCAGCCGCTGTCCGGGTCGATCTCGAACGACACGAAGTCGTTGGCCAGCCCGGTGTCCGTGGCCGACAGTCCGACCGCTGTCCGGCTCGTCCGGACCCGGGTAGATCCGGTACACGCGGTACCCGAGCGGCGGCACGTCCGCGGCGAGCGTGAGCCGACGCCGCCAGCCGTTCACCGTCGCCCTGGACCGGGTCCGTTGCACGGCAACAGGATTGCCGACGTCGTCGACCGCGCGGGCCCCGAACGCGGGGAAGCCGCCGAACTCGAACTCGACGTCCGCCACCAGTGGCCACGGGTGCGGGTTGAACACCACGAGCGGCGTCATGTCCGGTTCCTGCTCGATGGCGATCCGCCGCGACAGTGTCTGCACCGACCGGTTGAACGCCTCGCCCGCGAGCGACACGGCGTGCCCGAACTGGTCCCGGCTGTCCTCGTAGGCCGGCTCGATGGCCGCGCCGCCGAGCGTGTCGTGGAACTGGTTGAACAGCACCAGCTTCCACGCCCGCTCGAGGTCGGCGACCGGGTAGTCCACGTCGGCGAGCACCGTCGCGACCGACGCCCACTTCTCCGCCCTGGCAAGGAGGTTCTCCGCGCGCCGGTTCCACCGCTTCACCCCGGAGTGCGCCGAGTAACAGCCGACCGCGTGGTGCTGCAGCTCGCCGGCGTGCACCGGGATCTCCTCGCCGGACTCGGTCAACCGGTCGAAGAACGCCCTCGGCGAGCCGCACCGCAACCGGGGCAGCCCACCGGTCGCATCGAGCCTGCGGATGCTGTCCAGGTTGGCCTTCGTCGGCCCGCCGCCGTGGTTGCCCACGCCGTAGAACACCATCAGCTCCGGCGCGTCGGGCGGCAGCTGGGCGAGCGACTTGTCGATCTGGTACCCGAGATCGCCGCTGGGGCTGCAGTACTCGTGCGGGATCCGGTAGGTCAGGACCCGCGTGCCGTCCGGCGACTCCCACCAGAAGTACGGGCCGGGCAGCGTCATCTCGTGCGGGCCGGGGCGCATGAAGATGTAGGCGTCCATACCGGACTTGCGCAGGATCTGCGGCAGGGACGCGTTGTGCCCGAACGGGTCCACGTTGCAGCCGACGGTCGACGTGACGCCGAAGCGGTCCTTGAGGTACCGCTGCGAGTACAGCGCCTGGCGGACGAACGACTCACCGCCCGGCAGGTTGCAGTCCGGCTCGATCCACCAGCCGCCGACCTGCTGCCAGCGCCCGTCCGCGATCCGCTTGCCGATCTCCGCGAACAGGTCCGGGTCGTGTTCCTCGACCCACGCCAGGTACAGCACCGAGTCGCAGGTGAACACGAACTCGGGGTACTCGGTCATCCGGTCGATCGCGGACGCGAAGGTGGCCCGCACCTCCTGGTAGCCCTCCGGCCACTGCCACAGCCACACCGGGTCGATGTGCGCGTTGCCGATCATGTGCAGCAGACGTTGTTCCGACACGTCGTCCCCTTCAGCTCTCGTCCGCTGCCCATGCGTCGACCTGCTCGCTGAGCAGGTGCAGGAGCAGCAGGTGCATCTCCTGGATCCGCGCGGTCTGTCTCGAGTCCACCACCAACGCGTGGTCGGCGTGCTCGGCGGCCGGACCGCCGCGAGAGCCACCGAAGAACACCGTGGTCGCGCCTTGTCTCCTGGCTTCCCGCAGCCCGCGCACGACGTTCTCCGACCGCCCGCTCGTCGAGAACGCGATCACCATGTCGCCGGGCCGCACGAAACCGGTGACCTGGCGGGCGAACACGTCGTCGTAGCCGAAGTCGTTGGCGATGCAGGTGAGCACGGACGGGTCGACGGTCAGCGCGAGCGCCGGCAGCGGGCGCCGGGCGCGCTGGTACCGGCCGATCAGCTCGGCGGCGAGGTGCTGCGCGTCGGCCGCGCTGCCGCCGTTGCCGAACGTGAACAGCCGCCCGTCGCGCTCGTAGGTTCTGATCAGCAGGTCGGCCACAGTGGACAGCTCGGGCAGCAGCTCCTCGACCCGTGCCGCCACCCCGAGATGGTCGGCGAGCTGGTCGGCGAGTTTCTCGGCCGTCACCGTGCTCGATGGTTCGCTTCGCCCAGTCGCCGACTCGCCGTCTTCCCTCCTCCCAGCTCCGGCCGCGGGCGGCCTCCGCTGCTCGTCAGTCCAGACGGCGAACGCTCCTTCACTCTCGCTCACGCCACCCCTTCCTGTAGGAGTGAACGCATCGCCACCGCGGCCGCGCCCACCACCCCGACCCGGTCGCCGAGCGCGGCCCGTTCCACCCGGACGGCACGGCCGCCCGGTGTCATCGCCGCCGCGCGGACCGCGGCCCGCGCCGGCACGACCAGCGCGTCGCCGGCCCTGGTGACGCCGCCGCCGAGCACGATCAGCTCCGGTTCCAACATGTTCACGATCGACGTGAGGCCGACGCCGAGCGCCGTCACGGTCTCCTGCCACACCCGCACGGCCAGCGGGTCGCCGGCCATCGCGTGCGCCGCCACCTCCGCCGCGGTCAACACCTCCACAGTGGACAGTGTGCTTACGCCGTCGAGCAGCTCGGCCGCACGCTCGGCGATCGACGTGCCGGACACGTACGCCTCGAGACACCCCCGGCCGCCGCACCCCCGGCACGGGCGGCCCCGCCAGTCCACCACCACGTGTCCCAGCTCGGCGCCATTGCCCGTCGCGCCCCGGTAGACCCGGCCGTCGAGCACCGCGCCGCCGCCGACCCCGGTCGACAGCGTCAGGTAGACCATCTGGGTCGTGCCGACCCCGGCGCCGAACCGGTGCTCGGCCTCCGCCGCGGCCGTGCCGTCGTTGTCCAGCACCGCCGGCACCCCGAACGCCTCGGCCGCCAGCGCCGTCACCGGCACGTCCCGCCAGCCCGGCAGGTGCGGCGGCGACAGCAGCACCCCGAGGCCGGCGTCGAGCGGGCCGCCGCAGCCGATGCCGACCGCGGCGACGTCCGGCCACGCCACCCCGGCGTCGGCGACCGCCTTGCGCCCCAACGCGAACAACACGTCGAGCACCGGCTCCGGACCGTCCGCCACCGGAGTCGGCGTGACCAGGAACGAGTGGACCCGCCCGGTCCCGTCGACCAGCCCGGCCGCGAGCTTGGTCCCTCCGATGTCCAGCGCCAGCACCGCAGGAGCCGTCATCCCTTACGTCCCTGCGTCGCGATCCCGTGGATGAAGTGCCGCTGCGCCAGGAAGAACACGAGCACCATCGGCAGCGTGGTGATCACACTGCCGGCCAGCACGATCTCCCACTGCTGCTCGCCGGACTGCCCGAACTGGTCGGAGATCGCCTTCAGTCCACGTGGGAGGGTGAACAGCTCGACGTCCCGCAGGTAGATCAGCGGCTTGAGCAGGTCCGACCAGCTCGCCTTGAGCTCGAACACGAACGTCACGATCAGCGCCGGCTTGCACAGCGGCACCGCGATCCGCCAGAACAGCCCCCACTGGCTCACGCCGTCGATCCTGGCCGCCTCGAACAGGTCCCTCGGCAGACCGAGGAAGAACTGCCGCAGCAGGAAGATGTAGAACGCGCTGCCGAACAGGTTGGCCGCCCACAACGGAACCTGGGTGGTGGCGAGACCGACGCTGTTCCAGATCAGGTAGACGGGGATCATCGTGACGGCCGTCGGCAGCATCATGGTCGCCAGCACCAGCGCGAACAACCCGTTGCGGCCGGGGAAGCGGTAGTACGCGAACCCCCACGCCACCATGGCACTCGCGATCGTGGCGGCCAGCGCGGCCGCGAGCGCGACCACGACGCTGTTGACGAACCAGGTCAGGACGGGCGCCGCGTCCCAGATCGCGACGTAGTTCCCGAACGCCCAGTTCCTCGGCAGCAGCAGGTTGTCGAACACCTGCGAGCGCGGCTTGAGCGACGCGGTCAGCACCCACCAGAACGGGTACAGGAACAGCACCGACGCGGCGGTCAGCCCGACCCAGAACAGCGCGCCGCGCCGGCGCAGGGGGCGTGGCCGTTCCCGCGCCGAAGGCGGGACCTCCGGCGGCGCGACGGTCGGTGCGACGGCCATCAGCGGTCACCGCCCTCGTAGTAGACGAACCGCTTGCTCACCTTGATCTGGATCGCCGTGATGACCATGATCACGATGAACAGCAGCCACGCCATCGCCGACGCGTAACCCATGTGCAGGAACTGGAACGCCTGCTGGAACAGGTAGATGAGGTAGAAGAGCGCCGCGTCGTTCGAGTAGGTGGCCGACGCCGCGCTGCCGTAGAACGCGGCGTAGGCCTCGTCGAACGCCTGCAGCGCGTAGATCGTCTGCACGATCAGGGTGAAGAACAGCGCGCCGCTGATCATGGGCACGGTGATGTGCCGGAACCGCTGCCACGCCGACACCCCGTCCAGCTCCGCGGCCTCGTACAGGTCGCGCGGGACGTTGTTCAGCGCGGCGAGGTAGATGATCACCGTGCCGCCGACCGACCACAGGTTCATCAGCACCAGACCGGGTTTCACCCACGCCCCGTCGGTGCTCCACTGTGGACCGTCGATGCCGATCAGCCCGAGCGCGCCGTTCACCATGCCGACCTGCCCGTTGAACAGCAGCAGGAACAGCACGCCGACGGCGACCTTCGGCGTCACCTCCGGCAGGTAGAACAGGGTCCGGAACACGCCGGCGGAGCGTTGGCCCACCTTCGACAGCATCATCGCGAGCGCGAGTGCCACGATCATCGTGCCCGGCACCGACATCGCCGCGTAGATCATCGTGTTGGCGAGGCTGGTGCGGACCTTCGGGTCGGAGAGCAGCTGCTCGTAGTTGGCCCAGCCGACGCCCTCGGTCTCCCGCAGCCCGTCGTAGTTCGTGAACGACAGCACCAGGCTGATGATCATCGGACCGGCCATGAAGACGCAGAACCCGATGAGCCACGGGGAGAGGAACGCGTAGGCGGCCCATGTGTCGCGCTCGCGGAAGCCGCGGGCCCACCGGCGGACCCGCGACTTCCGGTCGGTGGCCGGGGCGTGCACTACTTGGCCGCGTTGTCGAGAGCGGTCTGAGCCTCCTGCTGCGCCTGCTTCATCGCGTCGGCCGGCGACTGCTGACCGGACAGCACCCGGTTCACCGCGTCCTGCCACGCCCGCTGGAACTCCGAGCCGGCCGGCGAGGCCGGCATCGAGAACGCCGAGTCCTGCGCCTCCAGGACGTTCTGCACGGCCTTGTCGTACACCGGCTTGTCGCTGAGCTGCACCAGCTCGCCGAAGATCTTCTCGTCGGCCTTCTCGTTGCCGGTGTACACACCGGTGAACGCCTTGCCCTCGGACTTGCGCTTGTCCGCCCGCGCCTGTGCCGCCGCGATCCAGCTCTCGGAGTCACTCATCGTCTTGATCCACTTGCAGGCCTGGTCCTTGTGCTTGCTCGCGGCGGGAATGCCCCACGCGGAGCCGGTCACCCAGTTGATCGCCTTGCCCCGCTTGTCGGTGAACGGCGCGATCGTGAGCTTGAGGTCCGGGGAGACCTCCCCGAGCACGTTGAGGTACCAGTCCTCCATCGGGAACGCCGCCAGCTGGTCCTGGCTGAACGGGTTCTTCTCCCCGAAGAGGTCGAACGAGTCACGGAAGGCCTTGAAGCCGCCCCAGCCGCCCTGCGCGTCGATCAGGCTGACCGCGTACTCCAGCGCCGAGACGAGCTCGGGGTCGTCGAGGTTCGCCTTCTTGCCGTCCTTGCTGATCATGTCGACGCCGTTGGCCCGCGCCCACATCGGCAGGAACTCCGGGATCTTCGGGTCGAAGCCGATGCGGGCCAGGTCGGCGCCGTTCTTCTTCGTGAGCTGGTTGGTCAGCGTGGTCAGCGCCGCGGCGTCGGACGTGTCGACGGCGTCCGGCGTCAGACCCGCGCTCTGCAGCGCCGCGTCGTTGATCATGAGGACGCGGTTGTTGTAGAACTCCGGCAGCCCGTAGAGCTTGCCGTCGAGCGTGACCTCCGCGAGTGCGGGGTCGCGATACTGGTCGAGGTCGACCGACTCCTTGGCCACGCAGTCCTCGAGCGGGGTGAGCGTGCCACGCGCGGCGTAGGTGCCCATCAGCTGGCGGTCCATGAAGACCAGGTCCGGCGGGTTGTCCGACGCGACGGCGGACAGGAACTGCTGCGCGTCGAACGCGTTGCCACCGATCTTGACCTTCGACGGCGCGATCGCCTTGTCGGCGAGGTCCACCCGCGTCGAGGCGATCTCGTCGCCGACACCGAAGCCCATCGTGGTCAGTGTCGCGGCACCGCCCGCGTCCCCGCCCTCGTCGTCACCGCCGACGCCACCACAGCCGGACACGACGAGCGCGGCGGTCGCGGCCATTGCCACGAGTGGGTATCGCTTGGACATCGAACTTCCTCCGCGTCGTCGAGGGGAAACGTCCTGGGTACGAATGTGGCAACGATCCCACATGGAATCGTTGCCACAACCTAGGACTCGGCCGGCCCTCCGTCAAGGGTGCGCGCCCGGCGGTACCGGCGCCACACGAGCGCCACCTCGGCGAGGTCTTCCGGCCGCAGTTCCTCGCCGCTCAGGTCGACATGCGACGCGTAGTAGAGGGCGGGCACGCCGAGTGACGGCTGCTCGCGCAGGTACGCCGACCATTCCGCGCGGTCGGGCAGGCACCAGCCGTCGGTGTCGATCGGCACCCCGGGGCACGCGGCCGCGACGACCGACGCGCGGTAGCGCATGTGCGGCACGACCGGCCCGTCCGGGTCGATCGCGTCGAGCATGCGGATGTCGTTGAGGCGGATCATGTCCGTGACGTCGGCGAACGCAGGGTTGGGCGTGTGCGTGACGATCAACGCGTCCGGTTTGAGCGCCTTCGCCGTGTCGTACACGAGTGCCAGCAGCGTGTGCAGCAGCGCGGCGCCCCAGCCGCGGCCGGCGTGCCGCAGCGCGACACCGCTCGGGGTCTTCGCGAGGAAGTCCACCTTGAGACCGTCCGCGTCCAGGTCGCCGATCATGTGGGTGACGGCGTCCACAATGGTCTGCCGGCCGAGCGGGTGCTCCGGGTCGAGCGCGACCGGCGTGCCGTCCGGCAGCGTCACGCACGCCTCCGGCGGCGCGCCGTCCGGGTCCCACGCCTTCCACCACAGCAGCACGCGTTGGTTGGCGGCGTGCCGTTTCTCGATCCAGCCGCGCAGGTCGGGCCACTTGGTCTCGTCGGCATGACTGGTGGCGTAGTGGTCGGCCCACTTGTCGTCGACGACCACTGTGCCCGGCACGACGTCGTGCCGGGCGAGGTGGTCGAGGAACGCGTCGTAGTGGTCCTGGGTGGCGAAGTCCCTCGTGGACGTTCCGGTGCGCAGGGCGAGCGCGTGCTGCGCGCCCCACCCGCAGAACATCGGCTCGTGCCAGTGGGCGGGCACGGTCGTGGCCACCCGCGGCGCGAGGCCGCGGTCGCGCAGCAGGTCGGCGTGGGCCCGGATGGCCGCCGTCGGACTGTCGTGCCCGAACTGGATCACCACGGTCGGCGTGGTGAACTCGCCGGCCACCCGGGTGTGCCCCTCGTAGTCCAGCCGCAGCGAGAAGCCGTCCGTGCCGCCGGTGTAGTGGAAGGACGTGAACGTCTGCGCGGCGATCGGCGCCGCGAGTCCGAGGGCCGCCCACTCCCGCTCGTCACGCGTGACCGCGAAGCACCACGGCGCCGGCACGAACAGCCAGCGGCCGACGCCGGGCTCCGCGCCGTCGCCGACGACGCCGATGGTCGCCGGCTCGACGGCGGGGCGCAGCACCCGGCTGGGATGGTCGGGGTTGGGCGAGAAGACCGTGCGCAGCGCGGACCCGCTCGGCAGGAACCCGCGCGGTGGCCGGTAGCCGCCGAGCAGGTGCGTGGTGAGCAGGTCGCCGCGGCCGCGGACCGTGGTGCGCAGCTCGAGCCGGTCGTCGTGGGTCTCGAGGACGGTGACGCGCTCGTCCCACCGCGAGCTGGCGCAGCGCACCTCGATCCGGTTGCCGCGCCGCACCACCGCGGGCGCGCCGAGCGTCTCGTCCGGCCCGGCCAGGGTGTCCACGGCGGACAGCAGGCGGAGCTGGCACCAGAGCCGGCCGTCGGCGCCGCGCACGGCCGCCACCGCCCGGTCGACGTCGAGGTCGATCCTCACCGCACGTCCACCAACCCTTCCGCGTGCTGGCCGAACCTCGTCGCGCCGACCGTCAGGTCCGCGCCGAGCCGGGCCCGCCGGCACGGCCGCTCCCCCGGCGTGATCACGAACTCGAACGTCGCCGTCGCCCGGCCCGGCACCTCGGCGCACGCCGACGCCGGCTCGGCCCGCCAGCCCTCCGGCACCGCCAACGACACGGTGACCTCCTCGGCGTCGGCGAACGGGTTCCGCGCCTCGACCTCGACCGGGAACGGCCGGCCCGGCGCGGTCGTCACGCGGTAGGGCCGCAGCCACGCGCCGACGCCCTCCGCGTCGAAGTCCACTTCGGACAGTGGCAGCAGCTCGCGGTGCAGCCGCGCCAGCTCGGCGCCCTTCTCCGTCAACAGGTCCAGGTACGCGTCGTCGACCCGACGCGGCTCCCAGTGCCCGCTGATCATCAGGTCGGGCCGCAGCGTCCGGTACAGCGCCGCGCTCTTCGTGAAGTCGTCGATCCGGAACCGGTTCTTGTACTGCAGGTTCAGGATCTCGGCACGCTCCCCCGGCTGCCAGGTCGTCGTCTGCTGGTCGCCGGTCGCCACGACCCGCTGGCCGTCGGCCTCGAACGCGATCGCCACCGCGTACAGCGTGTGCCCCGGCAGCGGGTAGATGGTCAGCTCGTACTCGTGCCAGCGCACCGGCCGGCCGGTCACCAGCACCCGGTCGACCGGGATCGGGTCGTACCAGAGGCACGGCAGGTCGTAGCGGGTCGGCGTGGCGAGCACGTCGGCCACCGACCGTTCCGACCAGACCTGCGTGCCCTCGACCTCCCGCAACAGGTTGAACCCGGCCACGTGGTCGTCGTGGTAGTGCGTCGGCAGCGCGACCTCGACCCGGTCGACGCCGAAGTCCCTGCGCAGTGCGGTGAGTGAGGGCAGCCATGGCCGGCGGGACGACCGGTCGTCGCCGGTGGGCAGGTTGACGATCATGTCGAGCCCGAAGTCGATCAGCAGCGCGTTGCCCGTGTCGGACAGCAGGGCGTAGCTCGTCGCGAAGCTGGTCGTGTTGCGCAGCAGGTGCGGGCTCAGCTCCTCGAACGGGTGGTCCCACTGCCCCCTGGCGTTCCACGGTGTGTCGTGCCGCGAGTCGTTCAGCGCCCGCAACCGGGTCTCCAGCAGGTCGAACGCGGCCTGCGGCTCGGCAATCGGGTCGCCGTGCGACGGCAGTACGAGGTCAGGACGCCGCGCGGAGAGGTCGTAGAGCGACAGGACGGTCGCCTTGACACCCTCCATCGCGGTGTAGGACCACTGGGTCGCGGCGAGCGACCACACCGTGCCGTGGCCGTGGATCAGGTCGCCGGTGCACGCGAGCCGCCTGCCGTCCACCTCGACCAGGTAGGACACCGAGCCGAGCGTGTGGCCGGGGGTCGGCACGGTGGTGATGTCGAAGCCGCCGAACCGGCGCGTCCGGTACTCGGGCACGACGCCGGTCACCGGCACCGGCTCCAGCAGCGAGAACCGGTCCTGCCGCAGGTCGTAGTAGTTGTCGATGACCCGCCGCCGCCAGTGCTCGTCGACCTTGTCGAACAGGTCGCGCTCGACCGGCGGCACCCAGATCCGCGCGCCGTGCGCGACCGCCCGGTGCAGGCCCTGCACCTGGTCGCGGTGGTGGTGCGTGACGAGCACGTCGGTCACCCGGTCGGCGTCGAAGTCGGCGAGGTGGTCGAGCACCGCGCCGTCCCCGAAGTCGATCAGCACGGCCTCGCGGTCGCGCACCAGCACATAGACGTTGCAGGTGTCCCGGAACAGGTGGACGCCGTCGGCCAGCCGCATGTGGCAACGTTGTCACACCGGTCGGGGCGCGTCCAGCATCTCGGTCAGGAAGGTGTCGAGCACACCGTCGCCTACGAGGACGCCGACCGTCCGATGTGGATGCCGGTCGTCCCGCACGGTCCGCGCGGCGATGAGCAGGTCACGCACCCGGTCCGCGCCGACGCCGTGTTCGAGGACGGGCACCAGCGCGCCGAGCGCCTCGCCCCACAGCCGGGTCGCCTCGAGCCACGCGTCGGCCTCGACCGCGAAGCTCGGCGCCGCACGAGCGATCGCGGCCGGCGCCGTGATCAGCCGCCGCGCCAGCTCGGTGAGCCGGGCGAGCGCCGCCGACCGCCGCCCGGCCGTCCAGTCCGCCCGGACGTCCGCGAGCGCCGCCGCGTGGGCGGGCGCCTGGTCGACGTGCAGGCGGTCGTCGCGGGTGTTGAGGTCGGCGAACGCGGCGAACGCGGCCAGCGCCGCCGGCTCGTGCCCGGCCAGGTCGGCGAGTGCGTCCCGGTGCGAGCGCGCCGCGTCGAACCCGGTGTCGTCCCAGCCGTAGTCGGCGAACGACCGCAGCGCGACCGTGCTCATCGCCGCCTGGTTCGCCGGGTTGGACAGTACGCCTGCGACGTGCGCGGACAGGCCGTTCTCGCGGCCGTCGTAGGGCCCGAGCGGCACCCGTCCGGCGATGTAGTCGTTCACCGGGTAGTTGTCCCAGACCAGGATCGGGTGACCGAACAGCTCCCGGGCCCGCCGCGCCTCGTCGACCGTGATCGTCCTCGGGACGACGTCGTGGCCGGTCCACCACACGTGCACGTCCGGCGCGAGCTGGTCCCGCAGGTCCTTTTTGTACGGTGTCTCCTCGAGCCCGTGGTACTCGGTCGGCACCAGCTGGACCGGTGTCTCGACACCGTTCGCGACCGCCCAGTCGCGGACCTCGTTGACCAGCCGCGCGTGGGTGGCGCCCGGGGTGCCGTGCTCGATGTCGTCGAGCGCGACGGCGAACGCGGCGCAGCCGAGCGCGCGGACCGCGTCGAACTTCGCGAGCAGCGCCGCGCGGTCCTCCGGGTCGTCGTACCGGATGGACAGTCCGGGCGAGACGCTGAAGACCAGCGTGACGTGGTTGGCGGCGGCACGTTCGACGAGCGCGCCGAGCCGTGCGAGGTCGTCGGCGGGGTAGGGCTCGCGCCAGCGGTCGCGGTGGTACGGGTCGTCCTTGGGTGCGTACACGTAGGTGTTCATCCGGTGCGCGCCGAGGAAGTCCAGGTGGGACAGGCGCTCCCGGTGCGTCCACGGCGTGCCGTAGAAGCCCTCGATCGAACCGCGGTAGGCCATCGCGGGCCGGTCGCCCACGGTCAGTCCCGGCAGCTCGTCGGACTCGGCCGCGAGCACCCGCCGAAACGCGTGGGCGGCGTAGAAGACGCCGGCCGCGTCGCCGCCCAGCACGGCGACCTCGCCGTCGCCGATCGCGAGCCGGTAGGCGCCCGGCCCGCCGTCGCAGTGTCCGAACCGGATCGTGAGAGCCGGGTCCGGCACGCCGATCCGGTGCACGCCTTGCTCGGCGAGCGCCGACCGGAGGACCCGCTCGGCGGCTCTGTCGGCGCCGGTGAGGCCGACGAGTGCGATCGAGTCGGTGCGGCGCAGCGGGAACCCGTCCATGCCTTCCGGAGCGTACTCGCTACCGGCGCGCCTCGTCGTCCCCGCCGGACCGTCCACACCGGACACCGCCGGCGGCGTAGTGGACGCCGACGCCCGTCTCGCCGGGCGCGTGGTCGGGCCGCAGCACGAGGTGGTCGTCGTAGTCGCCGCCGTTCTGGTGGCGGAACGGGATCGTCTCGGCGTCGGGCAGCGCGACCAGCCGTTCGGTCAGCCGGGCCGCCGCGTCGGCGTAGTCCTCGTCGGACAGCGCGACCGCGCCGTTGACGACGAACGGCGCCACCACCGACATGCCCGAGTACCAGAAAGTGCCGTGGGTCAACGGGAAGAGCGTCTCGTCGAGCTCACCGTGGATGCCCCGGGGGCCGGTGGTGGCCGCGTTGGCGCCGACGGTGGTGAGCACCATCGCGCGCCGGCCGGCGAGCCCGCCGTCGCCGTAACGGCGGGCCCGACCGGTGTCGGGGTCGAGCACCCCCTGTGCGAAGCCCTGCACGAACAGCCGGTCGAACCATCCTTTGAGGATCGCCGGCATGCCGAACCACCACAGCGGGAACTGGACGACCAGCGTGTCGGCCCACCGCAGCTTCTCCTGCTCGGCGCGGATGTCCTCGTGCAGCGAGCCGTCCTCGAGCGCGCGTTGCGACTCGGCCAGGACCTCGAGCCGCTCCCCGGGGTCGTGGGCGAAGTCCGCGGCCCGCACCACGGGATCCCAGCCCATGGCGTACAGATCGGACTCGCGGACCTCGTGCCCGTGCTCGCGCAGCACCCGGATCCCCAGGTCCCGCAACGATCCGTTCAGCGAACGCGGGTCGGGATGGGCGTAGACCCACAGCACCTGCACAGCGTCTCCTCTCGACGCCGCCCACGGTAGGCGATCGCGCCCGCCTACCGGGTCAGTCCCAGGTCGTGCCGGCCGGCTCCCTGATCGGGGCGTTGAGCCGGTTGTACAGGTTCGTGGTGGCGATCCACAGGATCAGCGCCGCGGTCTGCTGCTCGTCGTAGTGCTTCGTGAGCTCGGTCCACAGCTCGTCGGACACGGCGTCCGCGCCGCGGTCGGCGAGGCGGGTCACCTGCTCGGTGAGCTCGAGCGCCACGCGTTCCGCGTCGGTGTAGTACGGCGCCTCCCGCCACGCCGCGACGGCCCACAGCCGTTCCTCGGACACCCCGCCCTTCTTCGCGCCCCGCATGCCGGCGTCGACGCACGCGCTGCAGCCGTTGATCTGGCTCGCCCGCAGGTGCACCAGGTCGAGCGTCTCCTGCGCCACCCCGCCCTCGTGGACCGACCTGTACAGCCCCCGCACCGCCTCCTTCGCGCCCGACAGCACCATCGCGGGGTTGGTCATCCGTGCTTCCACAGCTCCTCCTTCTTCGACTGTCACCCGCCATGACGGATCGCCCGCGGCGAATGTGACCGGCCCGGTCACATCGGGCCCGCGCCACGCGTCAGTCAGGTGAGGAACGGCGACGGAGGACCGATGGACGACAACGACTGGCTCGCGGAGCGCTTCGAGACCCACCGCACCCACCTGCGCGCGGTGGCGTACCGGATGCTCGGCTCGCTCGCCGAGGCCGACGACGCCGTGCAAGAGGCGTGGCTGCGGCTGGCCCGCACCGACACGACCGACGTCGACAACCTGGGCGGCTGGCTCACGACGGTCGTCGGCCGGGTCTCGCTCGACATGCTGCGGTCCCGCACCGCCCGCCGCGAGCAGCCGGCCGGCACGCACCTGCCGGACCCGATCGTGGGCCGCGCGGACGGTTTCGACCCGGAGCACCAGGCGCTGCTCGCCAACTCGGTCGGTCTCGCGCTGCTCGTCGTGCTCGACACGCTGGACCCGGCGGAGCGGCTCGCGTTCGTGCTGCACGACATGTTCGCGCTGCCGTTCGACGAGATCGCGCCGATCGTGGGCCGGTCGGCGACCGCGACCCGCCAGCTCGCGAGCCGCGCGCGGCGGCGGGTGCGGGGCACGCCGACCACCCCGGACGCCGACCTCGGCCGGCAGCGGGCCGTCGTGGACGCGTTCTTCGCGGCCGCCCGCGACGGCGACTTCGACCGGCTGGTCGCCGTGCTCGACCCGAACGTGGTGCTCCGCGCGGACGGCGTCCTGCCGGCCGGCACGTCCCGGGTGGTCCACGGCTCGGCCGCGGTTGCCGGGCAGGCGCTCACGTTCCGCCGGGCCGGAGCCGGTGGCGTCCCGCGGTCCGCGCTGGTCAACGGCGCTGCGGGCATGGTCGTCTATCGGGACGGCCGCCCGCAGGTGGTGTTCGGCTTCACGGTCGTCGAGGACCGCGTGGTGGCGATCGACATTCTCGCCGACCCGGACCGCCTCGCACACCTGGACGTCGCGGTACTGGACTGACCGTGGCCGCACGCTCAGTTGCCCGACGGCGCGATGACCAAGTCGTCGTGGCCGACGTTCTCGACGCAGGTCCCCTGTCCTCGGGGTAGTAGGCGCCGGCCAGCACGGAGTACTGGAAGGGGTCGTCTGCCGTGTCCGGTGTCCCCTGCCGCAGCCACCCGACCACCACGAACTTCGCCCCGGGTGGTCGCGGATGGCCGTGGCGTGCCGGTCGAACAGCGTCGCGAACCCGGCCGGGTCGACGAGCGAGGCCTCGGCCACGGCCGCGTCGGTGACCGTGCGCACCTCGATCTCCGCGGTCATCGGTGTCCGTGGGACATGGGGTGGTCTCCGTTCTCGGTGCCTACACCCGTCCTTTGACCGATCCCCCGCATCGGGTTCCCGCGAGCCCGGCGGTCAGCGCACCTCGTCCGGGCGGCCGTAGCGGGCGAGCACCCGCGCGCGCAGGTCCGGTCTGCTCGTGGTCGTCGCCGAACATCGTGCGGAAGCCCTCGTAGAACGCGAACAGCGCGCCGGAGGTGAAGATCGACACGGCGGCCATCAGCGACCAGAAGTACCGCTCCTTGCCGTAGCCGAACGGGTGCGCCCGGTCGGCCGGAGCGGCGCAGCGCGGTCAGCAGCAGCGCCTCGGTGAAGGTGTCCGCGATCGAGTGGCCGGCCTCCGCGAGCATCGCCGCGGAGCCGGTGATCACGCCGGCGACTAATCCGCCTCCCCGGATTTTGTGTGTGGGTTACGTTCCGGTGCTGGCGCGGATGCCGAGGTGGATGGTGGCTGGGTGCCGCCACGTTCCCCTGAGGTAACTGTTGATCAAGCGCAGACCTTCGCACAAAGATCCAAGGGACAGGTTTCTAGTCCGGGGCCCGGGCCGGGCGCGCCAGATGAGCTAACCGGGCAGGTGGTCCAGCACCGCCTTCGCGAACTCGTCGGTCGACGCCGTGCCGCCGAGGTCACGGGTGCGGACCGGCGAGTTCGCCAGCACGTCGGTGAGCGCGGACAGCACCTCGGCGCCGGCCTCGGGGTGCCCGAGGTGGTCGAGCAGCATCGACGCGGACCAGATCGCGCCGAGCGGGTTCGCGACGCCCTTGCCGGCGATGTCCGGCGCGGACCCGTGCACCGGCTCGAACATCGACGGGAACTCGCGCTCTGGGTTGAGGTTGCCGGCCGGCGCGATGCCGATGCTGCCGGCGACCGCGGCCGCGAGGTCGGACAGGATGTCGCCGAAGAGGTTGGAGCCGACGATCACGTCGAAGCGGGTCGGGTCGAGCACGATCTTCGCGACCAGCGCGTCGATGTGCTCCTGGCGCCACTCGACGTCCGGGTGCCGCGCGCCGGCCTCGGCGACCAGCTCGTCCCAGAACGGCATGGTGTGCACGATGCCGTTGGACTTGGTCGCCGACGTGACGTGGGACCGCCGGGTCTTGGCCAGCTCGAACGCGTAGTCGAGGATCCTGGTCACGCCGGGCCGCGTGAAGATCGACTCCTGTACGGCCATCTCGTCGGGGAAGCCGCGGTTGAACCGGCCGCCGACCTCGGAGTACTCGCCCTCGACGTTCTCCCGGACGACCACGAAGTCCATGCCGGGCACGGCCTTGTGCACGGGGCTGGGGACGCCGTCGAAGACCTTGATCGGCCGCAGGTTGACGTACTGGTTGAACTGGCGGCGGATCGGGATGAGCAGACCCCACAGCGACACGTGGTCCGGCACGCCGGGCCAGCCGACCGCGCCGAGCAGGATCGCGTCGTGGCCGCGGATCTGGTCGATGCCGTCCGCGGGCATCATCGCGCCCTCCGCGAGATAGCGCTCGCACGACCAGTCGAACTCGTCGTAGGTGAACGCGACGCCGTGGCGGGCGCCGACACGGTCGAGTACGGCGCGGGCCGGCGGCAGCACCTCGGCGCCGATGCCGTCGCCCGGGATGAGCGCGATGCGGTGGTTCATGAGTCGCAGTGGACCGGGCCGCGGCGGCCCGCGTCCAAGACCGCCTTCCTGTTGGCCCGATAGGTGCCGCCTATCGATCCACGAACGCCGCGGCCGCCGGGCTGAGCCGGCCCTCGCGGTGCACCAGGCACACCCGCAGCACCTCGGTCGACGCGAGGTCGCGCACGACCGCGCCGGCCGACCGGGCAAGCTCCCGCCACGACTCGCTCAGCACCGCGATGCCGACGCCGGCGAGCACCAGCGGCAGCACCGCCTCCCGGTGCTCGATCTCGACGGCGAACCGCGCGCCGGACGCGGCCCGCACGATGTCGTCGGCGGCGCGGCGCATCCCGGTCCCCGGCTGGCCGACGATGAGCCGCCGGCCGGTCAGTGCCGACGGCGCCACCGGGTCACCGTCCGGCAGGTCCGCCGCCGACGCCGCGACCAGCACGAACGCCTGCGTCTCGAGCGGGTGCACGACCAACCCCGCGAACCCGTGCGCCAGGGTCGGGGCGCCGAGCACGCCCAGCTCCGCGGTCCCCGACCGCACGGCGGCGACCACCTCCGGCGGCGTGCCCGCGGCACGCACGGCGACCTCGACGAGCGGGTACGTCTCGAGGAACCGGCTGATCATCGGCGCCAGCGGACTCACCGCCTGCGACGGCATCGAGGCGATCACCAGCCGGCCGGACCGCAGCCCCTGCACGGCGTCGACGGTCGCGCGGGCCAGCTCGACCCCGCGCAGCACCTCGCGGGCGGGGTCGATCAGCCGCTCGCCGGCCGGCGTCAGCACGAGCCGGCGACCGGTGCGATGGAACAGCTCGGTGCCGAGGTCGCGCTCCAGCCCACGCAGCGCCTGGGACACCGACGGCTGCGCGACGTACAGCTCCTTCGCGGCCCGGTGCACGCTCCCGTGGTCGACGATCGCGAGGAAGTACTGCAAGTGCCGGACGTCCATCGGGCCCTCCTTCGATAGGCCGAGCCTATAAGCCGGTCAGGTTCCCGGTCTTGGACGCGCGTCGACCCATCGCACTTGACTGTCGCCACTCGTCGAACCGCAAGGGAGCGGGCCGTGCTGCTGGTACACACCGCGATCGCGATCGTCGGCATCGTCGTCGTCATCACCTGGCTGCGCACGCCGCCGGTCCTGGCGCTGATCCTCGGCGCCGGCTACCTCGGACTGGCCGGCGGGCTCGGGTTCACCGGCACCGCGAAGGCGCTCAGCGCCGGCTTCGGCGAGGTGATGGTCGAGATCGGCCTGCTGGTGACGTTCGGCGTGCTGCTCGGCTCGCTGCTCACGGCCACCGGCACCCTGCAGCGGGTCATCGAGGCGCTGGTGCGGGTGTTCGGCGTGCGGCGGGTGCCGATGGTGTTCGCGGTGTCCCTGTCGACACTGTTCACGTCGATCTACTCGGACGTGCTGCTCGTGCTGACGGCGCCGCTCGCCCGCAGGCTCGGCGGGCGGCTCGGTCCGCGCGGGCTCGCGCTGATGGGCGGGGCGCTCACGGCCGGCATCGAGGTCGGGCTCGTGTTCGTGGTGCCGGGCGTCGCGGCGGTGGCGATCGCCGGGGTGCTCGGGGTGCCGCTCGGCCAGATGATGCTCCTCGGGTTGGCGGTCGGCGTGCCGACGGCCGTGCTGACGATGATCGTGTTCCGGCTGCTGATCCCGAGGATCCTGCGGTGGGACGCCTCGGGCGACGAGCTGCCCGGCCCGCACGAGGACGACGCCGAGCCCGAGGACGCGGCCGACGCGCCGGGCGCGGCGGCCACGCCGACCGCGACCCGCGTCCGGCTGCCGCTCATCGTGTCGATCGCGCCGGTGCTGATCGCGCTCGCGCTGATCGCGACGGGCGCGATCACCGAGGCGACCGGCGCGGGCACCGGGTTCCTCGCGTTCCTCGGCGACCCGGTGGTGGCGATGTTCCTCGGCGCCGGCTCGGCCTACCTCGTGGCGCGGCGGACGCTGCCGGCGGCCGCGGTGTCCGAGGCGGTCAACCGCGCGCTGACCACGAGCGGCCCGATCCTCGTGCTGAGCGGCATGAGCGGCTCCCTTGCGGCGGTCATCGGCGAGTCCGGCCTCCGGGACGTGCTGGCCGGCGCGTTCACCGCCGGGTTCCTGCCGCCGCTGCTGCTCGTGTGGCTGGTGGCCGCCGTCCTGCACGTCGCGCTCGGCTCGATCTCGACGGCGGCGATCGCGGCGGCCGGCATCCTCGCCCCGATCGCCGGCTCGCTCGGCGTGCCCACCGTGCTGATCGCCCTCGCCGCCGGCTCCGGCGCGCTGTTCGTGCCCCACGTGTCGAGCAACTTCTTCTGGATGTTCCAGTCGCTGCTCGGCCTCACGACCCGAGGGACCTTCAAGACCCACAGCGTCGCCATGACCCTCGCGTCGGTGCTCTCGCTGCCGCTCGTGCTGGCGCTGCAGCTCGTCGTCTGACCGGTACCGTCGCGGTGTGTTCGGCGTCGTGGAACGGATCTGGCGGTACCCGGTCAAGTCCACCGGCGGCGAGCGTCTCGACGAGGTCGCGGTGACGCACCGAGGTCTCGCCGGCGACCGGCTCTTCGCCGTGCGCGACCAGGACGGCAGGTTCGGCTCCGGCAAGAACACCCGGCGCTTCCGGCGCATGGACGGGCTCCTCCAGCTCGGCTCCCGCCTCCGCGACGGCCGGCCGGAGCTGCTCGACCAGGACGGCGAACCGGTGTCGGTCGCGTACCTGCACCGCCACCTCGGCCGCGACGACGTCACCATCGCGCGGGAGGACGCCGTCTCGCATTTCGACCAGCTCCCGCTCAGCGTGCTCACCACCGCGACCCTCGACTGGGTGCGGGCCGCGGTCCCCGGCGTGCCGGTCGACGAACGGCGGTTCCGGCCGAACATCCTGCTGCGCACCCCGCCCGGCACGCCCGCCTTCGTCGAGGACGACTGGTTCGGCGCGGTCGCGGCGATCGGCGCGGAGCTGCGCGTGCGGTTCGAACGGTCGAGCGAGCGCTGCGTCATGGTCAACGCGGCGCAGCGGGACCTGCCGCACAGCGCGGCGGTGTTGCGTGCCGTCGCGCGGGGCCACGACAACCGGCTCGACGCGCTGGCGACCGTCGTGACGCCGGGCCTGCTGCGGGTCGGCGACCAGGTCGGCTGATCCGGTCGCGCGCCGGCGGTGGGCCAACGCCCACAACTGGTAGATACTCTCCGCGTGACGCGGGTCTCGGTGTCGGAGCTGGTCGGGCGACGAGCCGAGCTCGCCGCACTCGTCGTGCTGGAGTCCACACGCGACACACGGCTCGTGGTGGTCGACGGCGACGCCGGCGTCGGCAAGACCCGGCTCGTGCGGGAGTTCGCCCGCCGCACCGAGGCGACCGTGCTGACCGGCGGCTGCCTGCACTTCGAGGCGGCGATCCCCTACGCGCCGTTCGTGGAGGCGCTGCCCGGGGTGCTGACCGGCGCCGGGCAGGACCGCGGCGCCGAGTACCTCGGGGTCGCGGAGGCGATCACCGAGGCGGGCCCCCGGGTCGTGCTGATCATCGAGGACCTGCACTGGGCCGACGCCGCCACCCGCGACCTGCTGCGCTACCTGCACCGGGCACTCGCCGACGCGCCCGTCCTCGTCGTGGTGACGTGCCGGGCCGACGAGTTCGCCGCCCACCACCCGGTCGCGACGCTGCTCGCCGAGCTGACCAGGTCGCCGAACACCGAACGCCTGCACCTCGCGCCGCTCGACCGCGACGGGGTGGCCGCGCTCGCGACCGCCGTCCTCGGCACCGCGCCGCCCACCGAGCTGGTCGACACGCTCGTCGCCCGCGCGGAGGGCAACCCGTTCTTCACCGAGGAGCTCCTCGCCGCGGGGAACACGGTGCCGCGCACGGTGCGCGAGATCATCGTGACCCGGCTCGCCCGCCTGCCCGCGCCCGCCCAGCGCCTCGCGCGGCTGGCGTCGGTCGTCGGCCGGACCGTGCCGCACGACCTGCTCGCGGCGCTGGCGCCGGACGAGGACCTCGACGCCGCGGTACGGGACCTGGTCGACCAAGGGCAGTTCGTGCTCGTCGAGCCGGACGCGTACGCGTTCCGGCACGCGCTGATCCACGAGTCGCTGTACCGGGAGCTGCTGCCCGGCGAACGGCGGCAGGCGCACGCCGCGGTCGCGCGGTGTCTCGCCACGCACCCGGAGCTGGCTGCCGCGCGGGGCGCGGTCGCGGCGGAGCTGGCGCACCACTGGGACTCCGCGAACGAACCGGCGCCCGCGCTCGCGGCCGCGGTGCGTGCGGCGGCCGCCGCGGCCGACGGGCTCGCACCGGCGGTCGCGCACGCGCAGTACGAGCGGGCGCTGCGCCGGTGGCCGGAGGTGCCCGATCCGGCCGCGCTCACCGGCATCGACCACGACACGCTGCTGGAGCGCGCCGCCGAGACCGCCAGCCTCGCCGGCCACAACCAGCGCGCGGTGGAGCTGACCAGGCAGCGGCTCACAGTGCTCGCCGACCCCGAACGCGTCGCCTTCGCCTACGAGCAGCTGTCCTACCAGGCCCGCAGCGCCGGCAACTGGGAGCTGGCGCGGCACGCGAGCGCGGAGACCGTGCGGCTGCTGCCCGCCGAGTCGCCGGCGCGGCTGCGGGTCGAGTCGTGGCAGATGATGTTGGACATGCTGGCGGCGCGGCACGTGGACGCGGTCGGGCGCGCGGAACGGATCCTGGCGCAGGCGACCGAGGACGACGTGCCACGCAACCGCGCGCTGACCGTGCTCGGCGCCGGACACGTGATGATGGGCCACGTCGAGGAGGGCATGCGGTTCCTGCGCGAGCACCGCGAGTTCGGGCACCGCACGGGTGTGCCGCGGTTCATCGGCGTCGGGTACGTGAACATGTCGGAGAGCCTGATCTGGGCCGACCGGCAGGAGGAGGCGCTGGCGCTCGCCAGGACCGGGATCGAGCGGGCCGGCGCGCTCGGCTTCGACCTCTACCTGCTGCCGATCGTGGGCAACGCGGTCCGCGCGCTGGCCGAGCTGTCCCGCTGGGACGAGGCCGTCGACGCCTCCGGCGACCCGAACGACCCGGCGGCGGACCCGTTCAACTGGGTGTTCGTCGACCTGCCGCGCGCGGAGATCCTGGTGCGGCGCGGGGAGCTCGACGCCGCGGCGGACCTGCTGAAGCGGATCGGCGCGGTGCTCGACGGTCAGGACGACGCGCAGTACGGGACGGAGCTCGCGCACCTGCGTGCGCGACTCGCGGGCGCCCGCGGGCGGTGGGCACCGGGGTGGGCCGCGGTCCGCGAGGGCCTCGAACTGGCGTTGTCCGCGCAGGACATGTGGCTGGTGGCCCGGCTGGTGGCGACCGGGGTGTGGCTTGCGGCGGCCGAGGGCGCCGACCCCGCCGCGGCCGACGAGCTGCTCGCCGCCGGGCTGCGACACCGGACGGCGCTGGCGGCGAAGGGCGTGGTCGCCCTGCCGAGGACGGTGCGGGCCTACGCGCTCGCGGACGCCGAGCGCACGCGGTTGGACCCGACGCCGGACCCGTCGGTGTGGGCGGCGCTCGACGGCGGCCCGGACCGCTACGTGACGGCCTACGCTCGGTTCCGTGCGGCCGAGGCGTTGTTGTCCGCCAAGGGATCCCGGTCGCGCGCGGCGACGCTGCTCGCCGAGGCGGGCGAGCTAGCGACGTCGCTCGGGGCGGCGCCGCTGGTCGAGCTGGCGACGACGGTGGGCGCGCGGGCCGGCCTCGCGCCGGCAACCGTGTCGTCCTCCGTGCCGGGGCTGACCGCGCGGGAGACGGAGATCTTCACGCTGGTCGGGCGGGGACTGACGAACGCGGAGATCGCGACGGAGCTGTACATCAGCACGAAGACGGCGAGCGTGCACGTGTCGAACATCCTGCGGAAGCTGGGTGTGAAGAGCCGCATCCAGGCGGCCGCGCTGGCGCACAGACAGGAGCGCGGGTAGTTGGAGCACAACTGGGCCGGCAACATCGCCTACACCGCCGGGGAGATCGTGCGCCCGACGACGGTGGCGGAGCTGCGGGAGGTGGTCGCGGCGCGGCCGCGGGTGCGGGCGCTCGGGTCGCGGCACTCGTTCAACGACCTCGCCGACACACCGGGCACGCTGGTGTCGCTCGAGGCGCTGCCGCCGGACATCACCCTTGCGGGACAACAGGTCTCGGTGTCGGCCGGGGTACGGTACGGCGACCTCGCGGAGTGGCTCGCGGCGCGCGGGCTCGCGCTGCCGAACCTGGCGTCGCTGCCGCACATCTCCGTCGCGGGCGCGGTCGCGACCGGCACCCACGGCTCCGGCGACGGCAACGGCTGCCTGTCGACGGCCGTCGCCGGCCTGACGTTCGTGACCCGGTCGGGTGACCTGCGCACGGTGTCGCGCGGGGACGATGAGTTCGCGGGCAGTGTCGTGGCGCTGGGCGCGTTGGGTGTCGTGGCCAGGGTGACGCTGGATGTGCTGCCGACTTTCGAGGTGCGCCAACAGGTCTTCGCCGACGTGCCGTGGGAGCCGGCGGTGGCCGAGCTGGACGCCGTGCTGGCGAGCGGGTACAGCGTCAGCCTGTTCACCAACTGGGTCGGGCCGTTCTCGCAGGTGTGGGTGAAGAGCGTCGGCGAGCCGCCGGCCGAGCTGTTCGGCATCGAGCCGGAGTCCGAGCCGCGGCACATGCTGCCCGGCGAGTCGGTCGCGGCCGTGACCGGGCAGGGCGGCGTTCCCGGCCCGTGGCTGGACCGGCTGCCACACTTCCGCATGGACCACAAACCGAGCGCGGGCGCCGAGCTGCAGAGCGAGTACCTGGTGCCGAGGACCGCCGCGGTGACCGCGCTGTCCCGGCTGCGCGGACTGGCCGGGGAGATCGCCCCGCTGCTGCAGATCTCGGAGCTCCGCTCGGTCGCGGCCGACGACCTGTGGCTGAGCGGCGCGCAGGGCCGGGACGTGCTGTGCGTCCACTTCACGTGGCGCCTCGACGTGCCGGGGGTGGCCGCCGTGCTCCCGGCCATCGAGGCGGCGCTGCTCCCGCTGGGCGCCCGCCCGCACTGGGGCAAGGTCTTCCACACCACCGAGATGGCGGCCAGGTACCCGAAGTGGCGCGAGTTCGCCGAGCTGCGGCGCACCCACGACCCGAGGGGCAAGTTCACGAACCCGTACCTGGACCGGCTGTTTCCCTGATGCGGCAACACCTGCTGGCCGCGGGGCCGCAGGGCGCGCTGCTCGCCTGCCGGCTCAACCTCCTCCTGGTACAGACCCGCGTGACGCTCGACCCGACGGCCGAGGCCCGGGCACCGCGAGTGGGCGGCACGGAGGTCGAGGAGGCGCTGCGCCTCCTGCCGACACCGCGGCAGCTGGCGGTGACCCGGGCCCGCTGAGTCCGCTCAGCCGCCCCCAGGGCCGGTCGGGTCCGGAGTGGTCGGCGGCCGCGGGTCCGGACCGGGCGGCACCGGCGGCTGCGGCGGGTCCGTCGGCCCGGGGCCCGGGGTCGGGTTGCCGGGATCCGGAATCGGGTCCGGGGCGGGTGGGATCGGCTCACTCATGTCGTCTTTCCTCTCACTCGAAGGAGATCCGGCGCAGCGGCCGGACCGCGGGTCCCTGGATCACCTGACCGTCCACGTCGAACCGGGAGCCATGGCATGGGCAGTCCCAGCTGCGTTCCGCGTTGTTGAACGCCACCAGACACCCGAGGTGCGTGCACCGCGCGCTCACCGCGTGCAGCGCCCCGCTGTCGTCTCGGTACGCGGCCACCATCGACCCGCCGCGTCTGGTCACGGTCGCCGCGTCGGCCGGAAGGTCGGACAGCCCGTCGGCGCGCAGCGCCCGCAGGTGGTCGCCCGCGAGGAACTTCGCGACCGTCGCGTTGTTCGACACCAGGTTGCCCGCGGCGCGCAGCGAGAACCGGTTCGGGTCGTACAGCGCGGCGTGGTCGTTCGCACGGTCGAGCACCAGATCGCGGAGCAGCAGCCCCGCCGCGGTGCCGCCGGTCATCCCCCATTGGCCGAAACCCGTTGCCACCCAAAGGTTCTTGGCCCTGGGGTGGTACCGGCCGACGTACGGCAGACCATCCACCGTGGACAGGTCGTGCGCGGACCACCGGTACCGGATGTCGGTCAGCCCGAGCCGGTCGCGCGCCCAGTCCGCCAGCCGCCGGTACCGCGCCAGCACGTCGACGTGGTCGCCGACGCGATAGTGCTCGCCGCCGACGATCAGGTGCCGCACCCCGTCCACGGGCGCCGTGCGCACGGAGTAGTGGGTGTCGCCGTCGAGGTACATGCCCGCCACGTCCGTCGGTGCCGGCCCGGCCAGCACGAGGTCGCGGACCGGGTCGAGCCGCGCGAAGAACAGCCCGCGGTCGAAGACCGGATAGTGCGTCGCCACCACGACCTGCGCGGCACGCACCGCGCCGGCGGTGGTCCGCACGATCGTCGGCGTGCCCTCGCGGACGCCGGTGGCCCGGACGCCCTCGACGATCCGGCCGTCGAGCGACTCGATCTTCTCCGCGAGGCCGAGCAGCCACCGCCGGGGGTGGAACTGCGCCTGGTCGCGGAACCGCACCGCGCCCACCGCCCCCACCGGCAGGTCGACCTCGTCGAGGTAGTCGGCCGGCAGCCCTGCGGCCGCGGCGGCCGTCGCCTCGGCGCGCAGCAGGTCGCGCTGGTCGGGCTCGGTCAGGTAGACGTGACTGTCCGCCCGCTCGAGATCGCACTCGACGTCCTGCGCCGCGATCCACTCCAGTGCGGCGAGCTGGCTCGCGCCGTACGCGGCGGCCGTCTGCCGGTCGAGCCGGTGGTAGAGCAGCGCGTGCTGCGCGGTGACCTTCGCGGTGGTGTTGCCGGAGACGCCGGCCGCCACCTCGTTCGCCTCCAGCACGAGCACCGAGCGGCCCGCCTCGGCGAGCAGGTACGCGGCCGTGAGCCCGGCGATGCCGGCGCCGAGCACGACGACGTCGGCCTCCCTCGGCAGCGGCGGTTCCCTGCGGACCCCCACCGGCGCGGTCGCGAGCCACAGCGAGCGCGGGGCGGGGAGGTCGATCTCGCCGTCCCCCGGTCTTCCTCGGCTGACCATGGAGGCGGAATAGCCAGGTCGACGATGCCTAAACGCGCCGAGAGGGGGTACCACCTCAGCGGACGAGGAGAATGACATGACCATTTCCACTCGACGACTGGCGCGCCGCTGCCGCGAGCGGTTAGCCACCGACGCAGAGGTCGTCCCCACCAGCGCGGACCCGATGCGGCCGGAGCCGCCGACGACCGTGGAGGAATCCACGGTCACCCCGGCGGAACCGCAGGAGAACGTTGACGCGACCTGACATGCCCGGGCCCGATGATCAGCCACCCCGGCCACTGGAAGACAATCGTGCCGTGCCACCGACCAGAGTCGTGCTCGTCGAGGACCACGACATGGTGGCCGAGGCGATGACACTCGCCATGCAGCGGGCCGAGGACATCGAGATCGTCGCGCGGGCGCGCACGATCTCGACCGCCATGACCGAGGTGCGCAGATGCGAGCCCGACGTGGTGCTGCTGGACCGGCGGCTGCCCGACGGCGACGCCATCGACGCGATCGGCGAGCTGAGCGCGACCGGTGCCCGGGTGCTCATGCTCACCGGCGAGGCCACCGCGTCGGTGGCCGCGCGGGTCGCCGAGGCGGGCGGCGCCGGCCTGATGCTGAAGTCCGCCGGGCTCGACGAGCTGGAGGACGCGGTGCGGCGGGTGGCCGACGGTGAGGCGGTGTTCGGCGCGGAGTTCCTCGCCGGCGTGCTGAACCGGCTGACCGGCCGGACCCCGAGCACCACGCTCACCGCCCGCGAACGGCAGGCGCTCGCCCTGCTCGCCGACGGCGCAAGCACCGTGGACCTGGCGCGGCAGCTGGGCGTCGCGCACAACACCGCACGCAACCACGTGCAGCGCGTGCTGGAGAAGTTGGGCGCGCGGTCCAAGCTGGAGGCGGTGGCCATCGCACGCAGGGAAGGACTGCTCGACTGATGCAGGTGCACTATCCCGTGCGCGGCACCTGCGTCTCGTCCGCCCGACCGGGATGACCGATTCTGTTCACGTGGAGACACGTGCACCCGCGGTCGCCGAGCTCCGCCTCGCCGAACGCGACACCAGTGCGGCTCTCGCGCGCCAGTTCACCCGTACGACGCTCACGAGCTGGAGCACCGGGGCCTCGCACGACGACATCGTGCTCGTCGTGTCCGAGCTGGTCACGAACGCGCTCCTGCACGGCTACGGCGCCCCGGTCGTCCGGCTGCTCGAAGAGCACGGCCGACTCCGCATCGAGGTCTGCGACGACAGTCCACTGCTGCCGGTCTCGCACACGGTCACCAGGACGAGCGGGCTCGGCCTCCGGGTCGTCGAGCAGCTCGCCACCGCATGGGGCGCGTCGCGCCGCGGTCGCGGAAAGGTGGTGTGGTGTGAGCTGCCGACAGCACACGGGTCCGGCGCCACACCCGCATGACGCCAAGGGGCGAGCCACCACGACCATAGGGCAGAGTTGGCTCATGCAACCCGCTGACGGGTACCGGCTGCTGGTCCGGGGCGTGACCGACTACGCCATCTTCATGCTCGACCCCACCGGTCACATCGTCAGCTGGAACGCCGGCGCCGAGCGCATCAAGGGTTACCGCGAAGAAGAGATCACCGGCAAACACTTCTCCGTCTTCTACCCACCGGAAGACATCGCCGCCGGCAAACCCGACAACGAGCTCGCACAAGCCGTCGTCGACGGCCGCATCGAGGACGAAGGCTGGCGACTGCGCAAGGACGGCACCCGCTTCTGGGCCAACGTCGTCATCACCGCGCTCTTCGACGACACCGGCGTGCTACGCGGCTTCGGCAAGGTCACCAGAGACATGACCGAACGCCGCACCGCCGAGGCGGCGCTGCTCGAGAGCGAGGAACGGTTCCGACTGCTGGTCCATGGCGTGCTGGACTACGGCATCTTCATGCTCGACCCCACCGGCCGCATCGTCAGCTGGAACGCCGGCGCCGAACGCATCAAGGGCTACAAGGAAAGCGAGATCGTCGGCAAACACTTCTCCGTCTTCTACCCACCGGAGGACAACGCCGCCGGCAAACCCGACCGCGAGCTCGCACAAGCCGTCGTCGACGGCCGCCTCGAGGACGAAGGCTGGCGACTGCGCAAGGACGGCACCCGCTTCTGGGCCAACGTCGTCATCACCGCACTCTTCGACGACACCGGCGTGCTACGCGGCTTCGGCAAGGTCACCAGAGACATGACCGAACGCCGCACCGCCGAGGCGGCGCTCGCCGAGCGCCGCAGGCTGCTGACCCACCTCGTGGAGGCGCAGGAGCTGGAGCGGCGCCGGATCGCGTGGGACGTCCACGACGACTCGATCCAGGCGATGGTCGCGGTCGGCATGCGGCTGCAGCTGCTGTCCGGCCGGGTGCCCGAGGAGCACCAGCCGATGCTCCACCAGCTGGAGGACGCCGTGCGCGCGTCGGTGAGCAGGTTGCGCAACCTCGTCGTGCACCTGCGGCCGACCACGATCGAGCAGCACGGCCTGGTGACCGCGCTCGACGGGTACCTGCAGGACGTCGTCGCGGCGTGGGACCTCAGGACGTCGCTGTCCGCCGACCTGGACCACGAGCCGCCGGTGCCGACCGCGATCACGATCTTCCGGATCTGCCAGGAGGCGCTGATCAACGTACGCAAGCACGCCAGGGCCACGTGCGTCGCGGTCACGTTGTCCACGAACGACGGTGGCACGCTGGTGCGGGTCCGCGACGACGGCATCGGCTTCGCCAACCCCGTGCTCGAGGACCCCAACCACCACTTCGGGCTGATCGAGATGCGGGAGCGGGCCGAGACCGCGGCTGGCTGGTGCTCGGTCGAGAGCGCGCCGGACGCCGGCACCACCGTCGCGTTCTGGCTGCCGAGCCCGCCGGAGCACCGGGAGGTGACGCGATGACGACCGACCGCACGCGGTTCACCGTCCTCATCGCCGACGACGACCCGATGATCCGGATGGCGCTGTCCGAGGTGCTCGCAGCGGAGGCGGACCTGAGCGTGATCGCGACCGCGGAGGACGCGGAGGAGGCGGCGGCGCTCGCCGCGCACCACACGCCCGACGTCGCCGTGCTCGACGTGCGCATGCCCGGCGGCGGAGGCACCCACGCCGCGCGGGAGATCAGGATCCACTCGCCGCGCACCCAGCTGCTGGTGTTCTCGGCCTACGACGACACCGGTGTCGCGGACGAGCTCAAGCGGCTCGGCGTGCGCGAGTACCTGATCAAAGGGGTCACGAACGCGGAGATCGTCTCCGCCGTACGTCGGGCCGGGGCAGCCGTCGGCACGTGATCCCTCCCGCTGGACAGTTCTTGCGCTTCGTGACATCCTGAGCAGGAACGGTTGAGTACACAGCCGCGTTCCGAGACGCTATCTGGCGCTCATGATCACCGTATCCGGGGAGATCTGATGAGCCAATTCGCACCGTCACCGGTCGCGCACAGACAAACCGTTCACCTCTACCTCACCATCCGTGAGGTTCGCCAACGGCCGGACCTCGAGAAGATCGTCCCGGTAGGTGAGATCGACCTGTGCACCGCGCCGATGCTCGCCAGGGTCCTCGAGGACACCGACCGTCGTCAGGTGCCCAACGTCCTGGTCGATCTGTCGCAGGTGGACTTCCTCGCGCTGGTCGGCGTCCAGACGCTGCTCACCGCGACCGCGAAGGCCGCCGCGACGGACCGGCGGATGGTGGTGGTCGCTCCGACGGCGACCGTCCAACGCGTGCTGAGTCTCAGCGACGTGACCGGGGAGCTGGAGATCTACACCTCGGCCACCCGCGCACTGTCCGCCCTGGCGCAGACCGCCAGTCACTGACGGCAACCGGTTGCGGGGAGGCCTCGCGGGTCGCGACGCCTCCCGCGCCACCGGTGTCAGCTCTTCTTCCGCCGGCTGTCGTCCTGGATGTCGATCTGCTCCTTGCGGACCTTGCCGGACACGGTCTCCTGGTCGGTGACCGTCTCCTTGCCGAGCCGCACCTGCTCGACGGCGACGGTCTCCTTGTCCACCACCGGCCGCTCGGCGTGCAGGGTGAGCTCCTGTGCGTCCTCGCCGATCCGCGCACGCCCGCCGCGGCCGGTGACCGGTTCGCGCTCGATGCGGACCTCCTCGTGCGACACCGGCACCGCCACCTGCTGCTCCTCGGTGACGACGTGCTTGACCAGCCGCACCCGCCCGGTCTCGACCTGCTCGGTGCCGACCTTCAGGCGCTCCTCCGACCTCGTCATGGCCTCGCCCTCGGCTCGCCGGCCCTGGCCGTGCTGACCCGCTGCCTGCTGGCCCTCACGGCCACGACCCGGGTACTCGCCCGGCTGCTGGCTCATGCCCGGCCGCCGCTGCTGGCCGGTGTTCATGCCACCCCGCCCGTCGCCCTGCGGCCCGAAGCCGTAGTGCTGGTACAGCGCGTTCTGCTCCTCGTCGCTCATGTGGTCACCGGCCGCCTCGATCCTCGGCGCCTCCTTGACGGTCTCCTTGTCCACCGGCACCTGCACCTGGTCGTCGCGAAGCTCGGCACGCTGCAGCGGCACGAACGACTCCTTCAGTCCGAAGAGGCCGGTGTGCACCGAGGCCCACAGCGGGTCACCGGTCTGGCCATCGAGCCAGACCCGTTTCACGGCGCCGATCTTCTCGCCCATCGGGTCCACGACCTGGCAGTCGTACAAGCGGTTGACCATGTCCTGACCGATCACGGTTCTCACCCTCCATTGTCGACGGTCGATTCCTGCCCCGCCGGACGTGCCCGTAACGGCGCCGGCTATGCGGGAGTAACCGTCATCTCACCCATGTGGGCGACGCAGTTTGACCTGCTCGGGTGGAGGTACCTCTCCTCGGCGACCGAGGAAGGTGGAGGTGACACGCGATGACCGACCCGCGACCGCGAAGGGTGCGTGTGGTCCAGGACGGGCCGACGCTCGTCGAGGGCCCGGTGGAGCTGGCGACCGAGGACGGTGCGACCGTGGTGTCCGACCGGTTCGTCGTCGCGGTGTGCACCTGCCGGCGCAGCAAGCGTTTCCCGTTCTGCGACACCAGCCACCGCAAGCGGGTCCGCACCGACTAGGCCGGACCGGGGTGGTCCGGCAGCGGCGTCCGCAGCGAGGTCCGGCCGGCGCGCCACGCGCTCAGCACGTGCGCGCCGAACCGTGCCTCCAGCAGCTCGGTCGCCCGCACGCCGAACACCACGTCCGACGCCAGTTCCGGCTCCCGGTCCAGCAGGTCGCCGACGACGTCGTGTCGCAGCACCTGCTCGTGGACCGCGTCGGCCTCGATGTGCTCGGTGAAGAAGTGCGTGGTGCGCGGCCCGCCGCCGAGCCGTTCGATGGCCTGCGCGATGCGGCGGGCGCTCGGCGCGGTCGTGATCTCGGCCGCCGCGAAGTGGCCGACCAGCGCGCCCCGCAGCCGCCGGTGCAACCCGAACAGCGACATCATGTTGACGATCGCGACGATCTGCGGTGGCACGTCGTCGAAGTAGGACAGGTAGCCGGTGTCCAGACCGGACGCGGCCATCAGGTCCGCGTACAGCTGCGCGTGCGCGCGGTCGCCGTGGCCGCCGCCGAACTCGTCGAACTCCACGGCGACGAGCGCGGCCTTGGCCTGCCCGCGCAGCCGGGGGATCACCCACGCGTGCGGGTCGGCCTCCTTGTGGTGGTAGATCGAGCGGTGCACGACGTGCTCGCGCAGGTGCCACCATTCGCCGTCGTCGCGCAGGAAGTGCGACACCCCGGTGCCGGGGATCGGCTCGACGAGCAGCTCGTCGAGCACCGAGGGCACGTCGGCGCCACCCGCGACCTCGGCACGCAGCGCCCGCTCGAAGACCCGCTCCAGGTCCCGGCGCAGCGCGAGCAGGTCCGGCGCCCACTCCCAGTCCGGGTCCACGTCCCGGAAACCCTGGTAGTGCAGCTCGTAGCAGGTGTGCAGCGCGACGGCGAGGTCGGCGCCGAACGGGTCGGCGCCGGCGACGTCGGCGACGTCCGCCGGTGCCAGCACACCGGTCCGCAGCGCGCCGACCACCGCGTCGGACAGCGGTCCGCGCGGTCTCGGCAGCAGTCCACTGTGGATCGGCAGGGCGTCAGTCCGCATCGGACTCTCCTATGGCCAGAAGTCGTATCGCGTCAAGGGGATCGCCGGCGGCCCGCTGCCGGTCCGCACCGGTGCCGCCGAGCGCGACACCGGCGAACAGGTCACGCGACACCGCCAGGTCACCGGACTCCGCGAGCGCGGGCGCGACCCGCACGATGAGCTCGTCGAGCATCTCCGTCGCCGGCGCCCGGAGCTCGCGCACCGGGTGCACGCCGGCGCCGGCGAGGCCGTGTCGCGCGGCGGACCACAGCGCGGCGGACAGCACCTGGTCGTCGACCCTCGGCGCCTCCCGGCCAAGGGCCAGGTCCGCGAGCGCGGTCGCCACGAGCGCGCGGGACAGCGCCGCCTGCAGCAACGCGGCCGGCACGTCCACGGCCGTGTCCGCCACGCGGAACTCGACGGTCGGCCACGCCGGCGACGGCCGCACCGACCAGAACGACATGGCCGCGTCCTCCAGCACCCCGCACTCGACGAGCCGCGCGACCTGCGCGGTGTACTCGGCGGCGGAACCGAACCACGGCGGTGCGCCCGCGCCGGGGAACCGGGACTGCTCGACCGTCCGCCAGCTCGCGTACCCGGTGTCGACGCCGTGGTGGAACGGCGAGTTCGCCGACAGGGCGAGGAGGGTCGGCAGCCACGGCCGCACGTGGTTGACCACGGCGACCGCGGTCTCCAGGTCCGGCACGGCGACGTGCACGTGGCAGCCGCATGCCTGGTACTCGCGCACCACCTCGGCGTAACGCCGCGCGATGCCGGCGAACCGGGGGCCCTCGGTGGTGCCGGTCTCACCGCCGAGGGGCGCGGTGCCGCTCGGCACCAGCAGCACCCCGCACGCGCGTGCCGCGTCCGCGAGCCGGCGTCGGCCGTCGGCGAGCTGACTACCCAGCTCGTCGAGCGTCGCGCACGGCGCGGTCGCGGCCTCGACCTGCGTCAGCAGCAGCTCGGCGTGCAGTACGGTTCCGTCGGCCGCGGCCGGCTCCTCGTCGGCGACCTTCAGCACCTCGGCGGCGGCCGGCACGGTGCGGCCCGTCGCCGGGTCGGCGAGCAGGAACTCCTCCTCGACCCCGAACGTCGTCACCGGCCGGCCGATACCGGTCTCGGGAGCTCCGGCAGCACCCGCTGCCGCCAGAACTCGAAGAACTCGTCCTGTCGCGGTCCGATCTGGGCCACGTACACCTCGTCGTACCCGGCGTCCACATAGGACCGGACCTCGTCGACGTAGGGCTTCGGGTCCGGACCGGTCGGCAGCGCGAGGTGGTCCGGTGTGACCAGCTCGCTCGCCTGCTCGAAGTGCCGTGGCTGCGGCAGGACCTGCGCCAGTTCGCCGGGCAGGCCCGCGTTGGGCCAGATGCGGTGCGCGGTCTCGAGCCCCTCCGCCGCGGTTGGCGCATGGCACACCTTGAACCCGCCCTGCGCCGGCCCGTCGCCGCCCGCCTCCCGGAACTCGCGCAGCAGCTCGGCGTCGGGCATGGTGCACACGAACCCGTCGCCGATCCGGCCGGCGAGCGCGGCGGCCTTGGGCCCGAAGCCGGAGACGTAGATCGGCACCGGCTCGTCGGGCAGCGTGTAGATCCGCGCGTTCTCGACCGTGTAGTGCCGGCCGCGGTAGCTCTGGTTGCCGCCCTGGTGCAGGGTGCGGATGACGTCGACCGCCTCGGCCAGCATCTCGAGGCGGACGTCCGCGTTCGGCCACGGGTCGCCGAGGATGTGCTCGTTCAGCGCCTCGCCGGAGCCGACGCCGAGGACGAACCGGCCCTCGTGCTGCACCGCCGCGGTGGCCGCCGCCTGCGCGAGCACGGCGGGGTGGATCCGGACGGTCGGGCAGGTCACGGCGGTGGTCACCGGCAGGTCGACGGCCTCGGACAGCGCACCGATGACCGACCACACGAACGGGCTCTGGCCCTGCGTGTCGTTCCACGGGTGGTAGTGGTCGGAGATCCACAGCCGCTCGAAACCCGCGTCGGCGGCCTTCTTGGCCTGCCGCACGAGCTCGCGCGGGCCGAACTCCTCACAGGACAGGAAGTATCCGATGCTCACCATGCCCGGCGGGTACCCACGGCGGGACGAGTCATGCGGAGGTGTTCGCAGCCGATTTACCAGGGGATCAGGCGCACCGGGAGCGTGCGTAGGCCCCACGTGAAGTTCGACGCGTTGAACCTCGGCTCGCCGGTCAGCTCCACCCGGTCCACTCTGGACAGCAGCTCGGTGAGGAACGCGATCAGCTCCAGGCGCGCCACGCGGGCGCCGATGCAGAAGTGCCGGCCGGAACCGAACGTCACGTGCTTGTTCGGGGTGCGGTCGAGCCGGAAGGAGTCCGGGTCGGCGAACACGGTCTCGTCGCGGTTGGCCGACACGTTCCACAGCGTGATCCGGTCGCCCGCCGCGATGGGCACGCCCGCGATCTCGGTCGGGCGCGTGACCGTGCGCAGCGCGTGCACGCCGGGACACGTCCAGCGCAGGATCTCCTCCACGGCGGTGGGGATGGCCGCCGGGCCGGCGGCACGCAGCCAGTGCCAGTGCGCGGGGTCGCGGACGAACTCGAGCACCGCGCCCGCCATCGAGTACCTGGTGGTCTCGTTGGCGCCGGCGAGCACCCCGTTGCAGTTGAAGATGATCTCCTCGTCGGTCAGCTCGCGGCCGCCGCGCGGCGACTCGCGCGCCTGCGCGATCATGCTGATGAAGTCGTCGCCGGGACTCTCGCGGCGCTCCATCAGGATCTCGGTGAACAACAGGAACAGCTCGCCGTACGCGAGGACCCGGTCGTCCTCGTCCGGCGCGTCGAACGCCTCCGTCGTCGTGTCGCCGATCCACTCCCAGTGCTCGCGCGGCAGACCCATCAGCTCGCACACGACCTGGTTGGGAATGCGTTTCGCCACGTCGAGGAAGTCCAGCTCGCCCCTGGCCACCCCGGCCGCGACGACCTCGGCCGCGACCCTGCGCACGACCTCCTCGATGCGCGGCATCGCCGACCGGCCGAACCCGCGCCCGACCACCTGCCGCAGCTGCGTGTGGTCCGGCGGGTCGGTGACGATGAGCATCCGCCCCGCCGCCGCGGACACCGCCTCCGGGCTGCTGTCCAGCCGCATCCCGAACCGGGAGCTGAACAGGCCGTCGTCGCCGTACGCGTGCACGATGTCGGCATGCCTGGTCAGCACCCAGAAGCCGGGCCCGTCGGGCTCGTCGTGCCGGTACACGGGCTCGTTCTCCCGCAGCCAGCCGAGCACCTTGCCGAACTCGTCCCGCTCGAACAGCTGTGGGTCCGTGAGGTCGATGCGCATGCCACACCCCTTACCGCGACGGGGAAATCAACACACTCAGGGCCGCGGGCACCGCCGCGGACGCCACCGCGAAGTCGTGCCCGCCCGCGAACTGTCTCGAGTGGAACGTCGAGCCGGCGTAGGGCTGCCAGCTGGCGAGGTGCGCGGGCGTGACGACCTCGTCGGCGTCCCCGCCCCACACGTGCAGCGGGCACGGCACCGGGGCGCCGTCGGGATCCTCGTAGGTGGCCGACAGCTCGGCGTCCTGCTCGAGCACCGCCATGGTCAGCTCGCGCACGTCGTCGTCGAGATCCTTGTCCGCCAACAGTTTCGCGGCCAGCTCGGCCGAGTCGGCGTCGGCCATGCTGCCCGCCGCCCGGCCGCTCAGGTGCGGCGGCCGGGACGCGGCGACCACCAGCACGGCGGGCGCCCGGTCGGCCGGCAGCGCGCGGGCGACCTCGTAGCCGAGCACGCCACCGAGGCTGTGTCCGAACAGGACGGTCCGGGTGCCGGCCGGCACCAGCGCGACGAGCTCGGCCACGATCTCTCGCACGGCGATCGCCATCGACTCGACCGGCGCGTCGGCGAACCGGCTCTCCCGGCCGGGCAGCTGCACCCCGACCACCGAGACGTCGGCACCGAGCACGCGCTGCCACGGCCCGAACACGCCGCAGCCGGAACCGGCCTGCGGCAGGCACACCAGTGTCGGGCGGGCACCGGAAGAACCGAACGGCACCAGCCAGTCTCCGGTCAACTGCCGGCCGCCTCGGCCAGCCCGTCCAGTCTCCTGGCGAGCTCGGCCGGCGTCGGGTTCGACAACAGGTCCTTGATGGACAGTCGCAGCCCGGTGACCTTGCGCAGCGCGACGACCGCCCGCGACGCCAGCAGGGAGTGCCCGCCCGCCGCGAAGAAGTTCGCGTCCACGTCGTACACCGGGCGTGGGAGCACCCCGCTCCACACCTCGCAGACCTGGCGCTCCCGTTCGGTGACCGGCTCCCGACCACCCGCCTTCCGCGCGGTGGCAACGAGTTCCGCGAGCGCCACGCGGTCCGCCTTGCCCTGCGGGGTGGTCGGCAGCTCGGTCACCGGCTCGATGGCCACCGGCACCATGAAGTCCGGCAACAGGTGCTGGCAGCGCCCGAGCACCGCCTCCACACACGCGACCGGGTCCACCCCGGCCTCCGGCACCACCGCGAGCCCCAGCGCGTCCCCCGACTTCAGCACGAACGCCGCGACCGCACGGACCTCCTCCGCGTCGACCGCGGCGCGCTCCACCTCGCCGAGCTCCACCCGGAAGGCGCGGATCTTGACCTGGTCGTCCATCCGGCCGAGGAACTCCAGCTGCCCGTCGGCACGCAGCCGGACGTGGTCGCCGGTGCGGTACATCCGGCCGCCGTCGAACGGGTTCGGCAGAAACCTCGCCGCGGTCAGGTCCGGCAGGTTCCGGTAGCCCAACGCCACCGCGGGTCCGCCGAGGTACAGCTCGCCGTCGCCGCCGGGCGACACCCGGCGGCCGTCCTCGCCGAGCACGTGGGTGGTATAGCCCGGAATCGCGCGGCCGATGGTGCGCACGTCGTCGCCGGCCGCGGAGTCGGCCCACGTCGCCGCGATCGTCGCCTCGGTCGGGCCGTACACGTTGAGCACGCGCTGCTCCCCCGCGGCGAACCGCTGTACCAGCGCGGGCGGGCACGGCTCGCCGGCCACCACGAGGACATCGACGCTCGGCATGTCGTCCGGGCACGCGGCGTACAGCGACGGGCTCAGGCACACCGTTCTCGGTGCCACCTCGGCGATCGCGCCCGCGAGGTCGGACGAGCCGCCGCCGCGCGCCGTGTCGACGATCGCGACGCCCTGGCCGTGCACCAGGTACAGCAGCGTGCACCAGAACCAGCCGTCGAAGGCTGGCGACAGCGGGTTGAAGCCGACCCCGCCCGGGGTGAGGCCGAGCGTCGCGATCGCCGCGAGGAACGTGCCGAGCGCCTCGTAGCCGACCTGGACGCCCTTCGGACGGCCGGTGGTGCCCGAGGTGTAGAGCAGGTAAGCGCAGTCCTCCGGCGCGTTCGGTTCCGCCGGAGGGCCGCCGGAGCACGAACCCGAATGGTCTACCTTGCGGACGCCGGGAATCTCGACGTCGGCGGGAAGTTCACCCAACAGGAGCTGAATCCTCGCGTCCCGCAATATGAACGCGAGCCGATCGGCGGGGTGCCGGTCGTCGAGCGGCACCGCTGTCGCGCCGGTGCGCCAGACGGCGAGCAGGGCCGGCACGGTCAGGCGTGACCTGCCGAAACCCAGTCCCACCGGCACTCCGGGCCCCGCACCGGCAGCACGCAGGGCCGAGGCGAGCTCGAGAATGTGCTCTCTGAGTTCGGAAAACGTCAGCGTGCCGTCGGGGGCGGTCACCGCGGTCGCTGTCGGCAGCTGCGCTGCCCATCGTTCGACGGCGTCGAGAACGAGTCCGGCCCCGTGCGGGGCCACGCCGGGCTGCAGGGTGATGGTCATCGGCTCTCCATCGCATTGGATCCGGCGGGAATCTAGGGGCCTTTCAGCGACGAACGGGCAACGGTGCGTGACGAAATCCCATCCTCGCCAGGGTCTCAGAGCCGGGGCCGACACCGTCAAGCTCGGAAGAAAAATTAATCACATTGGAGGCAAGCTGGGATTTGATCGCCACTTATCTGGACATACTGACCATCCACGACCCGTGACAGCCCTACTACGTCCCGTGCTGAAACGGGACCGTTATCCCATTGAAATTAGCACAGCGTGACGTCATAACTACTCACCGCACAGTCGTTCTGCAACTGGCAAAGGGGAAAGTTGTGCATGATCCGATTTGTTGTGACCATCGGTGGTGGGACCGCGGGTCGGCCGACCGCCAGGTATCGGAAAGCCGCTGCCACGGGCCCAATCGATGTGACGTTGGTCTATTAGGTCCAGATATCGTTGGTCACGTGCAAGGTCCGCAGCTCGTGCGTCTCGTCCGGTAGGCGCGCCTCGAAGTAGAGGCGATGTGTGCCGTCGGGCAACGGCAGCACCTCGAGATAGCGGACGTCGACCACCGCGTCATCGGTCGGTTCGAGCAGGCCGTCCGCGGTGCGCGTCGCGAAACCCGTTCGCTCGAACCAGTTCTCCTCCGCGGTCGCACGGCCGTCGTAGGCGGCACGACCGTCGGGGAGGAAGGTCGTCAGCCGTGCGCCCCTGGCGTCCCACCGCCCGGTTCGTCCACTGAGGATGGTTCGGGGCGTGGACCAGGTGCGTCCGTCGGCGCTGGTGACATACGCCGTGCTCATCCGGTCCTCCGCGTCCAGCACGTCGAGCGGGTGGCAGCACAGCCAGGCGTGCCAGCCGGTGTCGTCGTGGCGGACCACCGGGTCCTTCACCCCGGTCGCGGCGTCGCCGGCGAACACGACGCGGTGCTCCGCCGCCGCCAGACCCTCCACTGTGGACGCTTCGAGCAGGCCCACCCACCAGTGCCTGGTGCCGGGCGTCGAGCAGCTCGTGTACATGCGCCAGCCGCCGTCGACGCGGACGAGCGCGGGCCGTTCGACCATGTCGTCGCTCGCGAAGACGCCGACCGTGGCGAAGTGTTCGCCGTCCTCGGCGCGGGCGATGACGTTGACGTCGCGGTCGCCACGCACCCGGTACGCCAGCACGACAGCGCCGTCGGCGTCGAGCGCGGCGCTCGGCGCGCCGGCCCAGCACTGCGGTCCACGCCCGGGCGCTTCGACTGCGACAACTGCGTTGGTGAGATCCATACGTCCAGGTTCGCCGGCGCGGCGCCGGCCGGACAGTGGCAGGACTGACCACGTGTCGGAAGTTTCTGCCATCATGGGTGGCATGAACGTCGTGGCCGTGGTCGGGGGACGGGTCGCCGCGTTCGAGCTGGGCATCGTGTGCCAGGTGTTCGGGCTCGACCGGTCCGACGACGGCCTGCCGGCCGACGACTTCGCGGTGTGCGGGCCCCGGCCGGGCATGGTGCCGACGACCTCGGGGTTCGCCGTCGAGGTGCCGCACGGCCTCGACCGGGTCGCCGACGCCGACCTGGTGACCGTGCCGGCGTGGCCGACACTCGACGCATCCGTCGAGCCCGGCGTGCTCGCCGCGCTGCGGGCGGCGGTCGAGCGGGGCGCCACCGTGCTGTCGGTGTGCTCCGGCGCGTTCGCACTGGCCGCGGCCGGGACTGCTCGACGGACGGCGGGCCACCACGCACTGGCAGTTCGCCGACCTCCTCGCGCGGCGCCACCCGGCCGTGACGGTCGACCGGGACGTCCTCTACGTGGCCGACGGCCCGGTGCTGACCAGCGCGGGCGCGGCGGCGGGCATCGACGCGTGCCTGCACGTGGTGCGGTCGGTCCACGGGCAGGCGACCGCCAACGCGCTGGCGCGCCGCATGGTCGTGCCGGCCTACCGCGAGGGCGGTCAGGCGCAGTTCGTGGACATGCCGATGCCGGCGGAGAACCACGGGCTCGCGCCGCTGCTGGACTGGATGCGCCAGCACCTCGACGAGCCGCTGACCGTCGACGACCTCGCGGCCCGGGCGGTGCTCTCACCCCGCACGTTCGCCCGCCGCTTCAAGGAGACCACCGGCACGACACCGCACCGCTGGCTGCTCGACCAGCGGCTCCAGCACGCCGAGCAGTTGCTCGAGAGCACCGACCTCCCGGTCGACGCGGTCGCCGCGCGGGCCGGGTTCGGCAGCGCCGACACCCTGCGCCACCACTTCGGCGCACGCCGCGGCGTCAGCCCGCACACCTACCGGCGAACGTTCACGAGAAAGTCCAGCAACGCCGCCGCCAGCTCGTCCGGGGCCTCCTCGGCCATGTGATGCCCGGAGTCGATCGGCGCGCCGCGCAGGTCGGTGGTCCACGGCCGCCACACCTCGAGCACGTCCCCGTACAGGTCCGCCATGTCGTCCTTCGTCCCCCACAGCACCTGCGTCGGGCACGCGATCCGGCGGCCGGCGGCGCGGTCGGCGTCGTCCGCCGCACGGTCCACGCCGAGGCCCGCGCGGTAGTCCTCGAGCATCGCGTGGACCGTCGCCGGGTCGTGGATCGCGCGGTGGAAGTCGGCGAAGTTCCGCTCCCCCAACCGTTCCGGCGTGTTGCGGACGCCTACGCCGTACCAGGCGTCCGGGTCCGCGCCGATCGCCCGCTCCGGCTTGTCGGGCTGCGCGAAGAAGAACCAGTGGAACCAGTCGTGGGCGAACTTCGCGTCGCAGCGGGCCAGCGCCTCGCCGATGGGCACCGAGTCCATGACCGTCAGCGCGCTGACCCGGTCCGGATGGTCGATCGCGAGCCGCATCGCGACGTAGCTGCCGCGGTCGTGCCCGACGACGGCGAACCGCTCGTGCCCCAGCGCTTTCATGAGCGCCACGAGGTCGCCGGCCATGGCCCGTTTCGAGTACGGCGTGTGCTCGGCGTCGGTCGGCGGCTTCGTCGACTCGCCGTAGCCGCGCAGGTCCGGGCACACGACCGTGTGGTGGGCGGCGAGCAGCGGCGCGACCCGGTACCACGTCGTGTGGGTGCGGGGATGGCCGTGCAGGAGCAGCACCGCGGGCCCGGCACCGCCGTGCCGGACCCGCAGGGTGGCCGCGCCGGTGTCGACGCGGTGGAGAGCGAAGTCGTCGAACATCGCTCGACCCTATGACGTGGCAACGCCTTCGGCCCGACGGTCGCTGTTCGCCATGATCGCGTCATGGACGTACCGCGAGAGGTCGGGCGCCATGTCGTCGTAGTTGCGGCCGACGCGTTCGTTGGCGCGGTAGACCTTGGCCAGCTCGCGGTGCACGTCGTGGTCGCAGTCGTGGAACCAGCGCGCCAGGTGCCGCCGCGAGGCGCTGGTGGATGTCGGCCTGCTCGGCCCGCAGCGCCAGCCAGTCCTCCTTCGTGTACGCCGCCGCCCGCTCCCTGCCGCTGCCGGAAGGACTCCGTGCCGCATGCCGAGCCGCCGCGCGGCCAGCTCCTTGTCGATCACCGCGACCATCGCGCGGTGTCGGTCGATCCGCTCGGTCAGCAGGCGGCGCTGCTCCTCGAGGTGCGCGGCGCCGGGGTCGGCGAGGATCTCCGCGATCGCGCCGAGCTCGAAGTCCGGCTCCCGGTAGAACAGGATCCGGGACAGCCGCGCGAGGTCGGCCGCGGAGTACAGCCGGTAGCCCGCGGCGCTGCGCTCGCTCGGCTCGAGCAGCCCGATCTCGTCGTAGTGGTGCAGCGTGCGCACCGAGACGCCGGCCAGCTCGGCGACGGCACCCACCGTGTACTCGTCCATGCCGGCCACTGTGCCGCCTCACGTCGCGGGAGGGTCAAGTTTCTATTGGAATGAAGCGTTCCGTTCTGCTACGTTGGAGCGGAACTAAGTATTCCGTTCCGTAAGGAGTCGTTGTGACCACCACCCTCGACGCGCCGGTCGCCACGCCGCCGCTCGCACCGGCGCCCCACCCCCGCCGCTGGCTCGGCCTGTTCGCGATTCTGGGCGCTGACATGCTGAACCTCCTCGACTCCACCGTCGGCACGATCGCCGCGCCGGCCATCCGCGCCGACCTCGGCGGCACCACGACGACGCTGCAGTGGATCGCCGCGGGCTACACGCTCGCGATGGCCGTCGGCCTGCTGGTCGGCGGGCGACTGGGCGACATGTACGGCCGCAAGCGGATGATGATCGTCGGCGTGCTGGGCTTCCTCGCCGCCTCCGCGCTGTGCGGGCTGAGCATGTCGCCGGAGATGCTGCTCGCGGCGCGGGTGCTGCAGGGCGCGTTCGGCGCGGTCATGGTGCCGCAGTCGTTCGGGCTCATCCGCGAGCTGTTCGGCGCGGACGTCGGCAAGGCGTTCGCCATGCTCGGCCCGGTCATCGGGCTCGCCACCGTGCTCGGCCCGGTGGTCGCCGGGTTGCTCGTCGACGCCGACCTGTTCGGCGCGGGCTGGCGGATGGTCTTCCTGATCAACCTGCCGCTCGGGCTGTTCGCGCTGGTCGTCGGCGGCCGGGTGCTGCCGTCGAGCGAGCCGGCGGCACGGGGACAGCGACTCGACGTCGGCGGCGCGGTGCTCGCGGCCGCCGGGATGTTCCTGCTGGTCTACCCGCTGACCCAGGGCCACGAGCTGGGCTGGCCGGTGTGGACGTTCGGCATGCTGGCCGCGTCGGTGGTCGTGCTCGCCGGCTTCGCGGCGAACCAGGCGCGGCGGGCCCGCGGTGGCGCGCCGGTGCTGGTGCGGCTGTCGGTGTTCGCGCGGCGGTCGTACTCCTCCGGTGTCGTGTTCGTGCTCGCGTTCTTCGGTGTCATCACCGGTTTCTCGCTCGCGACGGGTCTCTTTCTGCAACTCGGACTCGGCTACTCGCCGCTGAGGGCGAGCCTGACGATGGCGCCGTGGGCGGTCGGCGCGTTCGTCGGATCTGCCGTCGGCGCGACCGTGCTGGCCGGTCTCGGGCGGCACGTCCTGCACCTCGGGCTCGCGCTGATGGCCGTCGGTCTTGGCTGGGTGTATCTGTCGATGTCCGGCGCCGGCCTGCCGATCGCGCCGCTCGCGGTGTTCGGGGTCGGCATGGGGATGATCTTCGTGCCGCTGTTCGACATCATCGTCGGCGACCTGGCCGACGACGAGGTGGGCTCGGCGTCCGGGATGCTCACGGCGGTGCAGCAGCTCGGCGCGTCGCTCGGCATCGCGGTGCTCGGCACGCTGTTCTTCTCGAGCGTCGACGCGCCGGGCGGGGTGCCGGAGTTCGTGGCGGCGGCGAAGGTCGTCACGCTGGTGGCGATGGGGCTGACGGCGGTGACGTTCGCGCTCGGCTTCCTCCTGCCGCGCAAGGCCAAGGTAGCCGCGCACTAAACTGGACCAGAACGCTTCGTTCCGAGGAGGATCCCGTGACGGCTCCGCTCAGCGGCCGCAAGGCACAGGCGGCACGCAACGACCAGCTGATCGTCGAGGCGGCGCACGAGGTGTTCATCGCCGACCCGTCGGCGCCGATCGCCGCGGTCGCTGAGCGGGCCGGCGTCGGGATCAGCGCGCTGTACCGGCGGTATCCCAGCAAGGAGGACCTGCTGCGCAAGCTGTGCGCGGACGGTCTGGAGCTGTACACGTCGATCGTGGCGGCGGCCGTGGCTGACGAGGGCGACCCGTGGGCGGCCTTCGAGACGTACATGCGCGGCATCGTCGAGGCGGACACCCACTCGGTGACGAACGCGCTCGCGGGCACGTTCACGCCGTCGCAGGAGCTGTACGAGGCGGCCGACCGCGCGGGGGTGCTGAACGAGCAGCTGGTCGAGCGCGTGGTCCGCGCGGGTGTCGTCCGAGCGGACCTCGACGTCGGCGACCTTGGCGTGCTGTTCGGCCAACTGGCAGCAATCCACGTCGGCGACGAGCAGCGCACCCACGAACTGCGACAGCGCTACCTGACAGTCATCCTCGACGGTTTGCGGTTGCCCCCTTCTAGCACTCCCCTGCCCAGCCATGCGCCTACGCTCGAGGAGCGCGCAGCGCAGTGGGTGCCGGCCTGATCGTGCGGAGGTCACTGCTCGACCATCCGGATACGAGGCGCGGCTGCCGTATGCGTACTGAACTTCAAGGCGAGAGCCTGTAGGACCGGTACCTCGCGAGGCACGCCCGCGCAGCTCGCGGACCTGTTCGCGCTGGCGGCTTCGTTGGTGTCTGACGAGAATGTGTTGGTGTCGAACCTGTTGGTATCGCGCTGAAGTACGCGGGGTCGTGGATGAGCCGGCGCTGGTGAGCTTCTTGGAGACGTACGCGGGTGGTATGCAGCGTGCCGCGCTTCGGGCTCGATGGCTCGGTATCGCTTGAGAGTGGGTGGGCGCCTCGGTCGGGTCCACGGCCTGCCCGCGACGGGGCGGGGCATCCGGATCGTTCGACCACGTTGCGGTGGCCACAAGCCCATGCCGTTCCGGCAGATCCCGCCATGCGATACGCCGGCAACAACGGATAATGGTGGAATGGGGTTATTCGCGTTGGTGCAGCAGATTGCGTTGCGGAATCCGATGAGGGTCGATCCCAATGCCACTTACTTAAGCCGTTTGGCCTGGTCAGATGCCGTACGGAGCAGTGCTGCGCCGATCAAGAGTGCGTCCACTTAGGACGCCGGCTCGAGATGGATCGCCAACGCCCAGGTGGAGTGATGTCCGATCGAACTAAGTCTTCGACATCGGCTACCGCTCAAACTATCTCTGACCTGCGCAAATAGCCCTTAAGTAAGTGGCATTGGGGTCGATCCCAATGCCACTTACTTAAGCCGTTTGGCCTGGTCAGATGCCGTACGGAGCAGTGCTGCGCCGATCAAGAAGGCGTCCACTTAGGACGCCGGCTCGAGATGGATCGCCAACGCCCAGGTGGAGTGATGTCCGATCGAACTAAGTCTTCGACATCGGCTACCGCTCAAACCATCTCTGACCTGCGCAAATAGCCCTTAAGTAAGTGGCATTGGGGTCGATCCACCGGGGCGGGACGAATTCTGGGAGCCCGATGGCGTTCATCCGGACTTCCCATTCCGAGTGGTGAATCATTCGATGATTTCGCCGGCACAGTAGTACGAGATTATTGAGATCCGTCGGGCCGCCATCTAGCCAATGTGTGATGTGGTGAGCATCCGACCAGCGCGCCGGACGTCCACGGTTCGGGAATGCGCATCCCCGGTCTCTCGCGTTCAGTGCGACTCGTTGTTTGGGGGTGACCAGGCGGCGGGTGCGGCCCACATCCAACGGCACCGACGCACCATTCAGCACCACCGGCACGACCCCGCAGTCACACGCGATCCGCCGGGCCGCGGCCGCCGAGAGCAGCGCGCCACCTTCCAACGTCGCCGTGCCGACACCAGACGAGTAGCTGGGTGTAGTCCATGGTCGCGTTCAGATGCGGCTTCTCCCCACCCCGAGCAGGCAGCTCCGGCGAGTCGACGGCATGGTGGATCACATCGCAGAACGCATCACCCAGCCGTTGCGTCGGGTGCCGGTCGTCGGAGGGGCCATCCGGCTTCGTGAGCGCACCCAACATCGCGTCGAGTTCTTCTGCCGACTCAGGTTCGATCTTCCCGGCGAAGTGCATCCACCCGGTCTGGTCACGGCGGTAGCGGAACACGTTCTTCGGCTCCGCCAACGCCTCGTCGGCAGGCTGGTCGCCATCCGGGTCGATCCGTGACAGCAACGCCTCACCGTGCGAGCGGACCACCGAGGAATGCGCCACTCGCGCGGTCTCGACCAGATGCTTCTCCACGATCTCCGCAGAGTCACCCGGCGCCCAGGCCGGGATCTTCTTCACCGTCTCGGCGATCGCATCCACATGATCCGGATCCAACGCGCCATCACGCAGTGCGTCACGCACGAGCGACAACGGCGGCGGAGTGAGATGCCCGGTGGGTGTCACTACCTCCGCGATCAGACCAGCCTGCGCGACCAACCGGGAGACCCGACGCGGCGTGATCCGCACCAGATCCGATACCAACGCACTCAGGCTCGAATACCCCGCCACACGAGCCACATCGGATTGATCCAACTCGGCGATCACTGTCAATACGGAATTGTGGAGTGTCCGCATCTGGGTCACGATCTCCACCAGATTCTGGGCAAGCTCCGGCAACCGAGGAGGGGTTTCCACGAAGCTCGACATATTTGTATTCTACCCGCGAACCCTGATTGTTTCGAACGCACGATCGAGTGAATCTGCGGCGGACAGGACACATCCGACAGTCACGAACCTCACCGATAAGCGGCAAAGAACTCCCGCAGATCCTCGACCAACAACTCGGTCGCGTCAGTCCCGGAGAAGTGTCCACCACGGTCGAACTCCGACCAGTGCACGATGTTGTGGTCGCGTTCGGCGAAGGCGCGGATCGACGGGAAGTCGTTGGCGAACACGGCCACGCCGGTCGGTACAGTCCCTCGTGGACTGTCCGCGGCGTGCGCCTCCTCGTAGTGCATCCGCGCCGACGAGCCCACGTTGCCGGAGAACCAGAACAGCGACGCGACGGTCAGGACGAAGTCGAAGTCCAGGTCCTTCTCCATCTCGACCGGATGGTCGCCGAAGCCGCGCAGCGGGTCGAGCACCCACGCGAGCTGACCGACGGGCGAGTCGACCAACGCGTGCGCCAGTGTGGACGGCCGCGTCGACTGGATCTTGTTGAAGCCGGAGTGCTCGTCGACGAAACGCTGCATGAACGCCAGCCGTCGGTACTCCTCCGGGCCGAAGCCCTCGAACTCGGCCGCGTCGCCGCTGGGATAGGAGAACACCTGCGCGACGTGCACCGCGGCCACGGCCGACGGCGCCAGTGCGCCCATCACCGGCGAGATCATCGAGCCGCCGTCGCTGCCGGCCGCACCGTAACGCTCGTAGCCGAGGCGGTCCATCAGCGTGATCCACGCCTTCGCGGTGCGGCGCACGTCCCAGCCTGCCTCCCGCGTCGGGCCGGAGAAGCCGAAGCCGGGCAGCGACGGGATCACCAGGTGGAACGACTCCGACAGCGCCTCGACCACCGGCAGGTACTCGAGGAACGTGCCCGGCCAGCCGTGGGTCAGGATCAGCGGGAACGCGTCCGGCCGCGCCGACCGCACGTGCAGGAAGTGGATGTCGACGCCGTCGATCTCCGTGACGTACTGCGGATACGCGTTCATCCGCGCCTCCTGCGCGCGCCAGTCGTAGTCGCTCGCCCAGTAGGAGGCCAGCTCCTTGAGCGCGGCGGTCGGCACGCCGTAGCGCCAGCCCGCGTCGGGCAGCTCGTCGGCCGCCCACCGGGTCCGTGCCAGCCGGTCGCGCAGCTCGTCGACGTCGGCCTGCGGGATGTCGATGGTGAAGGGGCGAATGCTCATGGGGAAATCATGCTTCCGCGACGCGGTCGGCCGTGAGAGCCGATCACGCCAACGAGGCGCGGATTCAGGACACGCCGAACGTCTCCCGGTACGACGCCGGCGCGACCCCGACGAGCCGCCGGAAGTGCGGCCGCAGCGCCGCCGCCGAGGAGAACCCGCAGTACCGCGCGACCTCGTCGACCGGCAGCCGCGTCGACTCCAGCAGCTGCTGCGCGCGGATCACCCGCTGGTGGGTCAGCCAGTTCGCCGGCGTGGCACCGGTGATCTCCCGGAACCGCCGGTCGAAGTTGCGCCTGCTCATGTTCGCCCGCCTGGCGAGCGCGTCGACGGGCAGCAGCTGGTCGAGCTGGGTGAGCGCCCAGCTCATCGTCTCGCCGACCGGGTCGTCGTCATCGATGGTCGGCACCGGGGACTCGATGTACTGCGCCTGCCCGCCCGGCCGGTGCGGCGGCACGACCATGCTGCGCGCCAACCGGTTCGCGACCTCCGCGCCGCGCAGCACACGAATCAGGTGCAGCCCGAGGTCCATGCCGGCCGCGCCGCCGCCCGCGGTCAGCACGTCGCCGTCGTCGACGAACAGCACCGACTCCCGCACCCGGATCTTCGGGTACCGGTGGCCGAGCAGGTCGGCCATCGCCCAGTGGGTGGTCGCGGGCCGGTCGTCGAGCAGCCCGGCCGCGGCGAGCACGAACGCGCCGCTGCACAGGCCGGCTATCCGCGCGCCGTTCGCGTGCGCCACCCGCAGCGACTCCAGCACGGGCTCCGGCGGGTCCTCGGTGCCCGACCGCCAGTTCGGCACGATCACCAGGTCGGCGGCCCGGATCGCGGCGAGGTCGTGTGGCAGGTCGACCGTCAGGCCGCCGCCGGTCATCGCGGCGCCGGGCTCGCCGGCGACCACCCGCACGTCCAGCTCCGGCATCGCGCCGTAGTGCACGGCCAGGTCGAACACCCCGAACGCGAACGACATGATGCCCAGCGAGGCACCGTCGAACAGCACCACCGCCAGGCGGGTCTCAGACGACGAGCGCGGCATCGAGATCAGCCCACAGGTCCTCGACGTGCTCGCACCCGACGGACAGGCGCAGCAACGACTCCGGCACGTGCTCCTGGCCGGCGAGCTTCGCCCGCCGCTCGATCGTCGACTCGACGCCGCCGAGGCTGGTGGCCGCGTGCACCACCGACAGCCTCGCGCACACCGCGTCGGCCGCGGCCGCGCCGCCGGCCACCTCGAACGCCAGCATCGCGCCGAACCCGGACATCTGCCGCGCCGCGCGCGCGTGTCCCGGATCGGCCGGCAGCCCCGGGTAGCGCACACGCGTCACGGCCGGGTGCTCGTCGAGGCGGCGGGCCAGCTCGCCTGCGGACTCCTGCCCCTGCCGGACCCGCAGCGCCATCGTCCGCAGACCGCGCGCGGCGAGGAACGCCTCCATGCCGCCCGGCGTCGCGCCGGACAGCACCCGGTGGCGCCGCAGCCGCGCGGCCAGCTCCTCCTCGTCGGCCACGGTCAGGCCGATCAGCAGGTCGGCGTGCCCGCCGATGTACTTCGAACCGCTGTGCATGACCACGTCCGCGCCCAGCGCGAGCGGGGTCTGCAGCAGCGGGGTGGCGAACGTGTTGTCGACGGCGACGAGCGTGCCGGTCGCGCGGGCCGCGCCGCACAGTGCCGGCAGGTCGGCGACGTCCATCATCGGGTTGGTCGGCGACTCGAGCCACAGCAGGTCGGCGTCCGCCGCGGCGACCAGCGTGGCTTCGGTGTCGGTGATGTCGACCAGCTCGACCACCAGGCCGCGGGCGGCGGCGAGCTGGCGGACCGTGGTGTAGGAGTCGCTGGGGACGACCACGCGCGCGCCGGCGGGCAGCAGGTCGACGATGGCCGCGGCGGCGCCCATGCCCGACGCGTACGCCGTGGCCAGCCCACCCTCGAGCATCCCGACGGCCGTCTCCAGCGCGGCCCACGTGGGAGTGCCGTCGTTGCGGGAGTACTCGAGGTCACCGCCGCTGCGGAAGCTCGACGCCAGCACCAGCGGCACGTTGAGCGGCTCGCCGGGCCGGTCCGCGGTCCGGCCGGCGCTGACGCAGATGGTTTCCACCCGAGGAGTCGTCACGCCGTCAATCTATGCGGCGCGGGGCAGTGCGCGCGCGACGTTTGCCCTGCGCTTGCGACCGGTGACGGTCAGGCGGCCGCCGTCGAGGAAGCCGAGGTCACCGGTGCGCAGGTAGCCGCGCGAGACGACCGGCCGCAGTCCCCGCTCGGTGAGCCTGCCGACACAGACCGACGGCGACGCCACCGCGATCTCCCCGGTGAGGCCGTCCACGATCCGCTGGCCCGCGGCGCCGACGACGCGGACGTCCACCCCGGCCAGTGGCCGCCCGCCGACGGCCACCACCAGCGTGTGCTCCGGGTGGCCGTACCAGTCCGGCCACGACGACGGCGCGTCGAGCACCAGGGTCCGGCCGAGGATCGCCGAGCCGAACAGCATGCCGATGAGGCCGACGCCGTGGTGCGGCGGCATCGGACCGGACAGCGGGCCGAGCGGCAGGTGCTCCCGGACGGACCGGACATTGTGGACGATGTTCGCGTGTGAAAGGCATACGCCGTCGGGGTCGATCACCGCGAGGTCGGCGGCCGTCACCCTCGGCAGTGCCACGTTCCGGTTCGGCCGCAGCTCGTCCGGGCGGAGCACGGCAAGGTCCGGTCGACGGTCGGCGGCCACCACGTGGGTGGCGCCGGTCAGGTGTCGCAGGCGGCGCAGCTCGGCGGCCGAGAACGGCGGCGGGACCGGCACGGCGACCCCGCCCGCGGCGAGGACCCCGTGCAGCACCACGGGAAAGTCGGGTCCGCCGGGCAGGGCGACGAGCACCGCGGCGCCGGGGCGCACGCCGTGGGCGACGAGCCCGGTGGCGGTGTCGGTGGCGCGTCGGTACAGCTCACCGCAGGTGATCGCGGACCGCGGCCCGAAGCGGATCGCGACCTCGTCCCCACGCCGGCCGAGCAGGCGGAGCGCGTCGAAGATCGTCACGGCTCCAGTCAACGCGCCGCCGGTAACTCGCCGGTCACCGCCGCGGGTGTGAAACTCGGTCGCGACCGCCCGAGCCACGAACCCACGATCACCAGCGCCGTCCACCGGTTCGTCGCCGCACAGTCCGGCGTCGCGTCCATCCGTGCCGCGCTGCGCCGCGGGTGAACTACCCTTCGGGGATGGAACGGACTCCAGCGGCCGAAACTCGCGAAGTGGGCGACCGGCGGTCGTTCTTCGACCGGTTCGTCGAGACCGTCTACCGGCGGGCGAGCCAGGCGCCGTTCTTCTTCGTGTGCGCGATCGTCGTGTTCGCCTGGTTCGTCAGCGTGCCGCTGTGGGCCGACCTGAAGTCGTGGCAGACGGCCATCCACACCGTGGCGAGCGTGTTCACGCTGCTGCTGGTGGTGCTGCTGGAGAACGCGGGGCGGCGCGCGGAGGAGGCCGCGCAGGAGAAGCTCAACGTCATCGCGCACGGCCTCGCGGCGCTGATGGAGTCGAGCGCCCGCACCGATCCCGAGCTGCGCGAGGCGACCCGCGAGCTACGGGAGGCGATCGGCCTCGAGAACCGTCACTGACGCAGGCGCACCGAAAGGCACGTCACGCAGCCCTCGAGCTTCTCGAACTCGCTGATGTCGACGATCACCGGCACCAGCCCGCGCTCGGCGAGCAGCGCCGCGGTCGCCGGCGCGCCGGCCGCCATGAGGACGCGGTCCGCGCCGAGCAGGACCACGTGCGCGCCGGCCTCCTCCGGCACGCCGAGGAACCGGTCGAACACCGCGGGGTCGTCGACCAGCGGCGGGTAGCCGATGACCGTGCCGTCGGGCAGCGCGGTGACCGCCGACTTCAGGTGCAGCACCTTGGTGACCGGCACCGGCACGACGGTCGCGTCGGGCAGGTGCGCGGCGAGCTGGCGGACGCCGTCGTCGTTGGTCCGGGCCCCGCGGCCGACGTAGATCGTGGCGCCGATCTTGAGGACGTCGCCGCCGTCGAGGGTGCCGGGCGCCTCGATCCGGCGGATCTCGTAGCCGGACAGCGCCCGCTCGACCCCGGCGGTCTCGGCCCGCCGCCCCGGCGCGCCGGACCGCGCGAGCACGGCCGTCCGCCCGTACACCACAACGGGATCCTCGACGAACACGGCGTCCGGGCAGTCGTGCGCCGGCTCGACCTCGACGACCCGCCAGCCCGCCGCCACCAGTGCGTCCACATAGGACTGCCACTGCCGCGCGGCGAGGTCGAGGTCGACGGCCTGCCGCTCGAGGTGGGAGACCAGCCCTTCGGCGAGCCGGGGTCCCGGCCGCCGCACCAACGCCGTGCTCGACATGCGGCCAGGATCGCACACCGGCCGCTTTTCTCCCCGTGTGCGGTGTCCGCGCGCGGGTGTTGTCGCAGCTCGCCCGGCCTGCCTACCGTTGTCGGGTGGAACCCACGATCTCGCGCAGCATCGAGCTCGCCGCCGACCCGGAGGTCGTGTGGTCGATCGTCACCGACCTGCCCAACATGGGCGAGCTCAGCCCGGAGAACATCGGCGGCCGGTGGCTCGGCGGCGCGACCGGTCCGGCGCTCGGCGCCCGGTTCCGCGGCTACAACCGCAACGACCCGCGCAAGAAGAAGTGGTGGACGCGGGTGCGGGTGATCAGGTGCGAGCCGGACCGCTGGTTCATGTTCGACGTGCGCAGCGCGTTCGGCATGCTGGTGTCCCGCTGGGCCTACGAGATCACCCCGACCGACACCGGCTGCCGGCTCACCGAGCACTGGTACCGGGTCGGCAACTGGTTCGTCCGCCGCTACCTCGGCCCGATCGTCACCGGGCAGGACGACCGGCCGGACTTCAACGCGCACTCCATCGAGCACACCCTCGCCGCGGTCGAGCGCACCCTCGCCAGGAAGTGACTGGTCCAGACCTTGATTAGGCGCGTGGTCTAGACCACACTGACATCGGGATCGCCACGGGTGCACTTCGTTCCTGCGCGAAGGAGTCCGATGTCCACCATTCGAAGACGGCTCGCCATTCTCGGCGTAGCCGCGGCAACACTGTTCCTCGGCCTGACGGCGACGCCCGCGAGCGCCGCGCCCGGCCTGACCGCTACCTTCGCCAAGGTGTCCGACTGGGGTTCGGGCTTCGAGGGCAAGGTCACCGTGAAGAACGGCTCCAGCAGCCCGATCAACGGCTGGACGATCGAGCTCGACCTCCCGTCCGGGTACTCGGTCACCAGTTCCTGGGACACGCAACGCACGAGCAGCGGACAGCACCACGCGTTCCGCAACCCGACCTGGGCGCCGACGCTGGCGGCCGGCGCGAGCACCACGTTCGGCTTCAACGGCAGCCCGGGCAACTTCGGCGGCATCCTGAACTGCCGGTTCAACGGCGACCCCTGCGACGGCGGCGGCGGCAACCCCGGCGCGCCGAGCACTCCCGGCACGCCGAGCGTCACCGGCACCACGAACTCCGCGATCTCCCTGTCGTGGAGCGGATCCAGCGGCACCGTCACCGGCTACCGGGTGTACGAGGGCTCGACCGTGCGCGCCACGGTCACCGGCACGTCGACCACCATCAGCGGACTCGGCACGTGCACGAGCCACACCTACACGGTCGCCGCGTACAACAGTGTCGGCGAGTCCGGCCGCACCGGCCCGGTCTCCGCGACCACCACCGGCTGCACGCAACCCACCGGCGGCCGCGGCGCGCCGTACCTGTACATGGGCTGGGGTGACCCGCCCGCGCCCGCCACGGTGATGTCCGCGACCGGCGTCAAGTGGTTCACCATGGCGTTCGTGCTCTCCGGCGGCGGCTGCTCGCCGGCCTGGGACTCGACCCGGCCGCTCACCGGCGGCGTCGACCAGCAGGCGATCAACGCGATCCGCGCGGCCGGCGGCGACATCGTGCCGTCCTTCGGCGGCTGGAGCGGCAACAAGCTGGGCCCCAACTGCTCGACCCCGGCGGCACTCGCCGGCGCCTACCAGCAGGTGATCAACGCCTACGGGCTCAAGGCGATCGACATCGACATCGAGAACTCCGACGAGTTCGAGAACGACACCGTGCGGAACCGGATCCTCGACGCGCTGAAGATCGTCAAGCAGAACAACCCCGGCATCCAGACGATCGTCACCTTCGGCACGACGACCACCGGCCCGAACTACTACGGCAACCTGCTGATCGAGCGCGCCGCGGCGATCCAGGCGAACATCGACGTGTTCACGATCATGCCGTTCGACTTCGGCTCGGCGAACATCGGCACCGACACAATCAACGCGTCGGAAGGCTTGAAGAACAAGCTGAAGTCCGCCTTCGGGTGGACCGACGCGCAGGCCTACCAGCACATGGGCATCTCCGGCATGAACGGTCTTTCCGACCAGCAGGAGATGACGACGGTGGCCACCTGGACCCAGATCCGTGACTGGGCCAAGTCACACGGCCTCGCGCGGTTCGCGTTCTGGTCGGTCAACCGCGACCGGCCCTGTCCCGGTGGCGGCGTGGTGAGCAACTGCAGCGGAATCGCCCAGAACAACTGGGACTTCACCCGCGTCACCGCGGGCTTCTAGGAACCAACCACCTCGTTCCGGCGTCGAACCGGCGTCGGAACGAGGTGGTTCGGTGGTCATGTTCGCGGCGGTGCCCGGCAACGCGGCGCTGGTGGTACGCAGCAAGGGCAGCACGCGGGTGCTGTACGGACTGATGCTCGGCGCCACCGTGCTGCTGGTCGTCCTGGCGGTGGTCCTCGTGCTGTGCGCCGTCTGGCTCGGGGCGCCGACGATGCTGATCATCCTGCCGCCGTTCGCGGTCCAGCTCGGGTTCACGGCGCTGATCGTGCGCGAGTACCAGGGCCTCCTCGGCCCGCAGCTGGCCGCCGACCACACCGGCGTGTGGGTGCGCACCGGCATGGGCAGCCGCCCGGAGGGCGTGTACCTGCCGTGGGCCGAGATCGACGGGATCGACGTCAGCAAGGGCCCGGTCGTGCGGGTCATGAGCCGGCACGGCGAAGCACTGTTCGACAGGCGCCCACACTGGCGGGTGCGGTCGCTGCGGCGCCGGTTCGGCACGGCGTTCGTGGTCGACGGCAAGCGGTCGGCCGAGCGCCCGGAGCAGATCGCGTACCGGCTGTGGCAGCTCAGACCGCCGTCGCCAGCTCACCCCGGAGTGCGGCCACCACCTTCGGCACGTTGTTGACGCAGAGGGCGTCCACGCCGGCGTCGAGCAGTTGCTGCGCGAACGTCACCGTCGGGCACCACGCCAGGAACTCCCGGCCGCTCGCGTGCACCATGTCCACCACGTAGCCGAGCGGGCGCTGCAGCTCCATCGGCTCCCGGTCGTTGGGGCGCAGCGAACCCCAGTGCGGGGCGAGCACCTGCACGTCCAGGTGTCCCGCCATGGCAACGGCCTGACCGATCGGGAACTCCACCCACGTCAGCAGCCCACGCGGCACGGCGGGCGCCACCTCGCGTGCGATGTCGAGCGCGCCGGCGTCGAACGAGCTGATCAGCGTCGGCCTGCGGCCGGCCTCGCGGCCGGCGACGCTGGCCAGCTGCGCCATGGTCGTCTCCGCACGGCCCCGTGTCGCGTCCTCCATCGCCGTCTTCACGTCGAAGTCGACGCCGACACCCGGCGGCAACGCCTCGAGCAGCACCGACAGGTCGAGGGCGCCGTGGCGGTCGCCCGTCATGTCGGCGTAGAAGACACCGTCGGCGTTGGCCGGGTTGTGCGCGACCACCAGCCGATCGTCGGCGGTGCGGCGGACGTCGACCTCGACCCAGTCGATGCCCAGCGCCACCGCGGCGAGGAACGACTCGAGCGTGTTCTCCAGAACCCCGTCGACCGTCCCGCGTCCCAAACCTCTGTGCCCCAGCAAGGCGAGCCCGGAGCCGAAGACCCTGTTGCCGTCCATAGCGCGCCGACACCCGGCACGCCCGGACCTCAGGCGGCGGGGGTGACGGTCTTGCCCACCTCCACGTTGGCACGTTCGAGGTCTCCGGCGAAGTCCACCTCCACCACGAAGAACTCGGAGATGTCCAACGCCAGCACCGGCATGCCGGCCGTCTCGATCGCGGACTCGATGCCGCGCTCGAAGTAGTCGGTGTCGGTGCAGTCCTCCAGGTGCTCGACCAGCGTCGCCCGGTCGGCCGACGCGATGTAGTTGATGCCGACCGCCTCACCGAGACCGTCGACCACCGATTTTGACAGCTTCTGGATGAGTCCGTCGACAGAAGCGGTGTACTTCACTTCTTCTTCGTCACAGGCTTCCGTGTTGACGCACACGAAACTGCGGTCCGCCGCGATCGCCGCGGCCACGTGCCCGAGCAGCCTCGGGTCGAAGACGACGTCGCCGTTGAGCCACAGCACGCCACCGGCCGGACACAGCCGCAACGCCCTGAGCAGGCTCTTCGACGTGTTCGTGTGCTCGTAGCGCTCGTTGTAGACGAACCGCGCGGTCGGCGCGGCCCGCATGATCTCCTCGGCGTGGAAGCCGACGACGATCGTGACGGCGGGGTCGGTCAGACCATGGTCGAGGTTGTCCAACTGCTGACGCATGATGCTGCGCCCGTCGGCCAGCGGGGTGAGCGGCTTCGGGTGGGGCATCCCGAGGCGGGTGCCCATTCCGGCGGCCAGGATGACGACGTTCACGCGGGCACCTCCAGGTTGGTCGCGGACAGGTGTGCGTCCCTGGCCGACACCGCGGCGTCGGCCGCGGCCAGGAAACGGGTGGTGCTCTCCCCCGGCGCGAGGTCGCCGAAGTACAGGCGGCGCACGACGGCGCGGGCGGCGCGGTACTCGTCGTGCGCGAGCCGCCGGGTCATCGTCTCGGTGAGGAGCCCGACGGTGGCGGTGTCGATCACGTCCGCGCACCGGCTGACGGGCGCGTCGGTGTGCAGCCGCTCGCGGTCGCCGTGCCGGTCGGCGACGAACATCGGCTGGTCCGGGCGCAGGTACAGGAAGTCGAGGCCGACCGAGGACACGTCGGTGACCATCAGGTCGCAGCCGGGGAACACGGCCAGGATGTCACCGCTCTCCAGCACCCGGTGGCCCGCGTGCGGGTCGCGCCGCGCCGCCTGCTCGACCCGCCGGACGACCTCGCGGTGCGCGGCCGCGACGCCCGGCAGCGGGCTGACCGCGACCCGGGGGTGTGGCTTGTAGACGACCCGGACGTCGAGCACCGCGAGGGCGGCCGCGACGATCTCCGGACCGAACACGTCGACCGAGGTGTAGTTGTTGGACGCGTTCTCGCCCTCCCAGGTGGGGGCGTAGAGGATCGTGCGCCGGTCGGTCGGCGCCAGCACCGGCTCCGGGCGCAGGTCGAGCTGCGGGCGCCCGACCGGGACCAGCTTGTCCTCGTCGAACCCGATGAGCGCCGCGCGGTGCCGCCGGACCGCCGCCTCGCCCGCGACGAAGACGCGGTCGTAGGCCTTGACCTGGTTGGAGACCATGCAGATCTTGTCGCTCTCGCCGTGGTTCACGTGGACGTGGAGCATCCGGCGCTGCGTGAGCGAGTGGAAGTTGTGCACGGAGTTGTTGACGTACAAGGCGATTTTGAAGTCGCTGGCCTCGTAGAGCTGCACGAGGTCGGGGAACGTCGGCGCGAGGACCGTCCGCAGCGGCGTCTCCAGCTCCGCGTACGTGCGCCGGTTGCGGGTGATCACCGTGACCGGATGGTGGCGGTCCAGCAGCTCGAGGACGGGCAGCCACTGCGTCAGCTGATAGAGCTTCCTCGGGTCGTCGGCGAAGTAGACGGCGACGGTCCCATCGACCGGCAGGCCCGGCTCATAGCCGGTGGGCATGGGGGTGTCGAGCAGGCGGCGGGCGGCGCCTTTTCTGCGGTTGCCGAACAAGCCCACGGGCAGGCTCCAGTAGGTGCGTAGCGATGGGGGTGGCCGAGATGGGTCCGGCCACGTCCATCATCGCGGTTGGGACACCCGCTGGCCAAGTGCCGGACCCGGCGGCGCAACGCATTGTTTACCAACCGTTGCGTCCCGGTACCGCCGGACCACGATGTCGGCGACCCCGGGGTGCGCGCCGAGGGGCTCGGCCACCCTCGTCGCGGACGTCGCGGACGTCGCGGAAGTCGCGGAAGTCACTGTCGCGGCGGCCCGCCGGTGGAAGAGTCCCGGCGCGAGCAGCCAGGAGGCGACCGCCGCGTCGGGGGTCACGACGTCGGCCAACGCGGGCGCCGCGGTGGCGACGTAACCGACCGCGTGCGCGCCGAGCGCGTCGGCGGCGGCCCGCACCTCGGCGAGCGCCCGGCGGTCTCCCGATCCGGCGGCGGCGAGCACCACCGGCTGTCCGTCGCGCCACCCGGCCTCGACGAGCCGCGCGCGTGCGACGGGCACGAGCTCGCGGCCGAGGTGCGGCGTGACTACCGCGTCGGTGCCCGCGGCCCGAACCTGGGCGGGAATGTCGACCCGAACGTGGTGCCCGGCGGCGAGGAACGCCGGCACCACGACCGCGGGGCCGCGACAGCAGAGGAGCACGGTGGTGACGTCGGGCCGCCGCACGTCGGCGAACGCCACCCGCACGTCGGGCACCTGTCGCCGAACCAACGCGGCCAGCGCGTGGACGGTGTCGACGCCCGCCGGGTCGCGGGTGCCGTGCGCGACGAGCACGAGGGTCGGGGCGCCCCCGTCGACCGGCCACCTCACGCCGGGTCCACCGACAGGCGATAGCCGCGCTTCACCACGGTCGTCACCAGGTTCGGCACGCCGAGTGCCGCGCGCAGCCGCCCCACCGCCGTCTCGACCGCGTGCGCGTCGACCGTGTCCTCGCGGCCGGAGTGGCGACGCAGCACCCCGGCGAGCATCCGCCGCGACAGCACCCGCCCCGGGTGCTCGGCCAGCGCGCGCAGCACGGCCATCGGCGCCGGCGCGACCGGACGCAGCTCCTCGTCCACGAGGACGGCCTGCCCGCGCAGCTCCAGGGTCACCCCGCCGGCACGCACGCGCGGCGCCCGCGCCGGCAGCGCCACCGCCAGCTCCCGCACCAGCGCGCCGACCCGCGCCCGGGCCGGCTGGATCACCGGCACGCCGACGTGCGCGAGCGGAGTCGCCGTGATCGGACCGACGCACACCACGAGCACGCGGTAGCGCAACATCTCCAGCACCTCGTCGAGCCGGTCCCCCGCGGCACGCAGCACGCTCGCCGCCGCGGGCGCGCTCGTGAACGTCACCGCGTCGAGCTGGCCCGCCACCAGCGCGTCGAGCAGCCGGGACAGCGGCGCGGGGTCGGCGGGCGCGGTCCACCGGTACACCGGGATCTCCAGCACCTCGGCACCGCCGCACCGCAGCGCGTCCACGAAGTCCCGCAGCGGCTCCCCGTGCAGCTGCACCGCGATCCGCTTCCCTTCCACGCCGGCGGCCAGGAGGTGCTCGAGCAGCTCGGCGCTCCCCTCCGACGCGGGTGACCACTTCTCCACGAGCCCCGCCGCCCGCACCGCCCCCTTCGCCTTCGGGCCGCGGGTCAGCACGCTCGCCTTACCCAGCGCGATCAGCAGGTCCTCGCCGAGGCCCCAGCCGTCCGCGGCCTCCACCCAGCCGCGGAACCCGATGCCGGTGGTCGCGACGACGACGTCGGCCGGCGCGTCGATCAGCGCACGGGTCTGCCGCAGCAGGTCCGCGTCGTCGGCGAGCGGGATGATCCGGATCGCCGCGCCGTACTGGACCGCCGCGCCCCGCCGCGCCAGCAGCGCGCCGAGCTCGTCCGCGCGCCGCGCCGACGTCACGCCGACGGCGTAGCCGGCCAGCGGCGCCGTCACGGTCGACCCACCTGGACCGTCCCCGCCCGCACCCGCACGGGGTACACCGGCACCCGCACCGCCGGATCGTCCACACAGGACCCGGTGCGTAGGTCGAAGTGCTGCTTGTGCATCGGCGACGCGACGACCGGCACGCCGCCGAGGTCGCCCACGATGCCTCGCGACAGCACGGCCGCACCACTGAACGGGTCCACATTGGACAACGCGTACACGTCGCCGCCGGTAAGGAACACGGCCACCTGTTCCGTGCCGGACAGCAGCGCCGCGACGCCCCGGTCGGGCAGCAGGTCGGTCAGCGCGCACACCGGCGTCCACACCTCGAGGGCGGTCATCGGCCCACCGCCACGGGAATCCCGAGCGGCACCGGCTGCCCGCGTTCGGAACGGAACGAGATCGTCGGGTCCGGGGTGCCCGGCGCGTTCACGAACGACGCGAACCGCGCCAGCTTGGCCGGATCGGCGAGCACCCCGGCCCACTCGTCCGCGTAGGACTCGACATGTCGGGCCATCGCCGCCTCCAGGTCCGCGCAGATGCCGAGCCGATCCGCCACGATCACCTCGCGCAGGTGGTCGAGCCCGCCGTCCATCGCCTCGAGCCACGCCGCCGTGCGCTGCAGCCGGTCGGCCGTGCGGACGTAGAACATCAGAAACCGGTCGAGGTAGGTGAACAGGTCCGCGGTGGACACGTCGGACACGAACAGCTCCGCGTGCCGCGGCGTGAAGCCGCCGTTCCCGCCCAGGTACAGGTTCCAGCCGTGCTCGGTCGCGATCACGCCGAAGTCCTTCGACCGCGCCTCGGCGCATTCCCTGGCACAGCCGGACACCGCGGCCTTGATCTTGTGCGGCGCCCGCAGCCCCCGGTAGCGCAGCTCAAGCTCGATCGCCAGCCGCACCGAGTCCTGCACGCCGTACCGGCACCACGTGCTGCCGACACACGACTTCACGGTCCGCAGCGCCTTCCCGTACGCGTGCCCGGACTCGAACCCGGCGTCGACCAGCTCCCGCCAGATCGCCGGCAGCTGGTCGACCGTCGCGCCGAACAGGTCGATCCGCTGCCCGCCGGTGATCTTCGTGTACAGCCCGAAGTCCTGCGCCACCCGCGCGATCACCATCAGCTTCTCCGGCGTGATCTCGCCACCGGGGATGCGCGGCACCACCGAGTAGGTGCCGTTGCGCTGGATGTTCGCGAGGAAGTGGTCGTTCGTGTCCTGCAGCGCCGCCTGCTCGCCGTCGAGCACGTGCCCGCCGCCGAGCGACGCCAGCATCGACGCCACCGCCGGCTTGCAGATGTCGCAGCCGCGACCGGTGCCGTGGCGGGAGATCAGCTCGCTGAACGTGTGGATGCCGGTCGAGCGCAGGATCTCGAACAGATCGGCCCGCTTCTGGCCGAAGTGCTCGCACAGCGCGTTCGACTGCTCGACTCCCGCCGCCGACAGCAGCTGCCTGAGCATCGGCACGCACGAACCGCACGTCGTACCCGCCTTGGTGCACGCCTTGAGCGCGGGCACGTCCGCGCAACCGTCTGTGATCGCTCCGTTGATCGCACCCTTCGTGACGCCGTTGCACGAGCAGACCTGCGCCTCGTCCGGCAACGCGCCGATCCCGACCGCGACCGCCCCGCCCGACGGGGCGATCATGGCGGCCGGGTCGCCCGGCAGGTCGCGGCCGACCAGCGGGCGCAGCAACGGGTACGCGCTCGCGTCGCCGACGAGCACGCCGCCCAGCAACGTCTTCGCGTCGTCGGACACCACGAGTTTCTTGTACGAACCGGCGACCGCGTCGTTGAACACGACCTCGAGGGCACCCTCGGTCCGCGCGTGCGCGTCGCCGAAGCTCGCGACGTCCACGCCGAGCAGCTTCAGCTTCGTCGACGTGTCACCGCGTTCGAAGGTGGACCGGCCACCCAGGAGCCGGTCGGCGACCACCTCCGCCATCGCGTTGCCCGGCGCGACGAGCCCGTACACGGTGCCCTCGACGCACGCGCACTCGCCGATCGCGTAGATGTCGGGGTCGCTGGTGACACAGTCGGGCCCGACGGCCACGCCGCCTCGCTCCCCCACGGCGAGCCCGGCCGAGCGGGCCAGGTCGTCGCGGGGCCGCACGCCGGCGGAGAACACGACGAGGTCGACGTCGAGCTCGGTGCCGTTGCCGAGCTTCGCGAGCAGGCGGCCCCGGTCCGGTTCGATGGACTGGGTGCCGGTGCCCGGATGCACGGTCACGTCCAGCTTCTCGATGAGGTTGCGCAGCAGCCCGCCGCCGCCCTCGTCGACCTGCAGCGGCATCAGGCGCGGCGCCAGCTCGACGACGTGCGGGGAGAGTCCCATGTCCCGCAACGCCTTCGCGGCCTCCAACCCGAGCAGCCCGCCGCCGACGACGAGCGCGGAGCGGCGACCGCGCCCGGGTTGCTCGGCAGCGGCACGGACAGCGGCGCGGATCGCGTCGAGGTCGGCGATGGTCCGGTAGACGTGGCAGCCGGGCAGGTCGTGGCCGGGCACCGGCGGCACGAACGGGTAGGACCCGGTGGCGAGCACGAGCGCGTCGTAGGCGACCGTCGACCCGCTCCGCGCCGTGATCTTCCGCGCGGCACGGTCGATCGACACCACCGGATCGCCGAGGTGCAGGGTCACCAGGTCGTCGCCGTCGTGGGTGGCGCCGTCGAGCTGGAGCGCCAGCGGATCCCAGGTGTCCACATAGGACGTCAGGGCGACGCGGTCGTAGGCGGGGCGGGGCTCCTCGGCGAACACCTCGACCCGCCACCCGCCGGTCGGGTCCCGGTCGCGCAACGCCTCGACGAACCGGTGTCCGACCGGTCCGTTGCCTGCCACCACGAGTGTTCTCGGCATACCGCTACACCCCCGCGTGCGCCAGGCTCGGGACGCGGGTGACCGCGAAGCTCCTGCGCAGGTAGAAGAACCAGGTCGTGAACGCGAAGACGACGTAGGCGGTGAGGAACACGTACAGCGCGGAGTTCGACCAGTCGTCGTTGGCCCGCGCGACCGCGAGCTTCGCCTCGAGCGTGTCGGCGGCGGCCACCTTCGCCGTGACGCCGAGGCTCGCCTGCCGGAAGACCACCTGGATCAGGAAGCCGCCGAACGCGCCGATCGCCCCGGCGATGCCGATCACCGCGGCCGCCTCCCGCTTGAACGTCAGCGTGGTTCGCGCCTTGTCCAGTCCCTTCTCGGCGGCCTCCCTGCGGCCCAGCTCACCGAAGATGACCGGGATCATCCGGTAGGTGGAGCCGTTGCCGGCGCCGGACAGCAGGAAGATCACCAGGTAGGAACCGAAGAACAGCGCGAAGCTGTGCGCGTTCACGCCCACGATCGCGAGCGCGGTGAACGCGCCCATGCCGAGGAAGCACCACAGCGTCACCCGCGCGCCGCCCACCCGGTCCGACAGCCAGCCGCCGAACGGCCGGGCCACCGAGCCGATCAGCGCACCCGCGAAGCCGAGCCCGGCGAGGTAGGTGGCGATGAACGGGTTCTGGGCGAGGAACTCGGGGAACGTGTTCTTGACGACCAGCGGCAGCGCGAACGAGTAGCCGATGAACGAGCCGAACGTGCCGATGTAGAGGATCGACATGATCCACGTCTGCCCGTGCCGCAACGCCAGCACGTAGGACCTCGCGTCGGACTTCGCGTGCGTGATGCTGTCCATGTACAGCCACGCGCACACCGCGGCGACCACCACGAACGGGATCCAGAACAGCCCGGCGTACGCCAGGTTCACGTCGTGCCGGGGCAGTCGCGCGGCCGCGGCCGGCACCCCGATGAGCACCACGAGCGGCACCACCAGCTGCACGACGGCGACGCCGAGGTTGCCGCCGGCGGCGTTCAGGCCGAGCGCGAAGCCCTTCCTGCGCTCCGGGTAGAAGAACGAGATGTTCGCCATCGACGAGGAGAAGTTCCCGCCGCCGACACCGGCGGTCGCCGCACACGCCAGCAGCACGAGGAACCGGGTGTCGTGCGGCTGGGCGGCGAGCCACCCGCTCGGCACGACCACGGCCAGCAGGATGGACGGGATCAGCAGCAGGCCGGCGCTCATCGTGGTCCAGAGCCGGCCGCCGAACCTCGGCACCGCGAACGTGTACGGGATGCGCAGCGCGGAGCCGATCAGGTTCGGCACGGCGGTCAGCCAGAACGTCTCCGGCAGCGTCATCGGCAGCCCGGCGTTCGCCAGGTTGATCACGACCACCGACCACAGCACCCAGATGGCGAAGCCGAGGTGCTCGGCGAAGATCGAGAAGATCAGGTTCTTGCGGGCGATCCGCTTCCCGGTGGCCTCCCAGAAGGTCTCGTCGTCGGGGTCCCATTCGTCGAGCCATCGGCCATTGCGGCGGCCGGTGGCGGTCGTCGAGGTGTCGATCGTGGCAGTCATGTCGCGGTCTCCTCGAGAAGCGGGGAACGATGTCAGGCCGTGCCTTCGTCGGCGGTGGCGAGCCAGTCGGCGATCGCGGTGACGGTGTCGCGGCAGCCGCCGCAGCCCGTGGTCGCGCGGGTCGCCGAGGCGAGACCCGCGACGCCGCGGGCGCCCCCGCGCCAGGCCTTCACCAGCTGGCTCTTGCTGACGGTGTTGCAGCGGCACACAGTGGTCGCCGCCGGCAGGTCGGCCGGGCTGTGCGCGGCGGAGGAGGCAGGTGGCAGCGCGCGACCGAGCAGCAGCGCGAGCCGGTCCGACGGCACCGGGATCCCCCGGTCGTACAGCTGTGTGATCGCGGCGGCCGCGTCGGGCGCGCCGAGCACGATCGCGCCGGCCACCCGGTCGTCGCGGATGACGAGCTTCGCGTACCTGCCACCCGTCGGATCGGACAGGCACAGCACTTCCGCGTCCGCACTGTCCACTTCGGCGTGGACGTCGCCGAGCGCGGCGAGGTCGACGTCCTTGGCCTTCAACCGGGTCACGACCGGGGTGCCGCGGTAGCGGGCGGCCGGGCGGGCACCGGTGAGCAGGTCCGCGAGCACGGCGGCCTGCTCCCACGCCGGCTGCACGAGCCCGGCGACCGTCCCGGGGTGCTGCGCGCAGTCGCCGATGGCGTGGACACGGAGGTCGTCGGTACGCAACAGGTCGTCGACGACGATGCCGCGCTCGACGGTCAACCCGGCGTCGCGGGCGAGCCCGGTCTCCGGGACGACGCCGGCGGACACGACGACGAGATCGGCGGGCACGTGGGTGCCGTCGTCGAGCTTGAGCCCGTCGCCCGGCACGAACCGGGCGGCCGTCACGTTCAGCCGCACCTCGATGCCGAGCGTGGCGAGCCGCGCGGCGAGGACCGCGCCGGCGCCGCCATCGAGCTGGCGTTCCATCAGGTGGCCCACCGGATGCACGACGGTGACGAGGTTGCCCCGGCTCGCGAGCCCTCGCGCGGCCTCGAGTCCGAGCAGCCCGCCGCCGACCACCGCGACCGGCGCGCCGGGTCTCGACGCCGCGAGGATCCGCTCGCAGTCGTCGAGGGTGCGGAACGCGACCGCGCCCGGCGCCGGCGCCCCGTCGACGACGAGCCCCTCGGTCGGCGGCAGCCACGGCTTGCTGCCGGTCGCGAGCACCAGCGCGTCGTAGTCCACGGTGGCGCCGTCGTCGAGGGCGACTTTCCGCGCCGCACGGTCGATCCCGGTGACCGCGGTCCCGAGCCGCAGGTCGACGTCGTGCCAGGCGGCCCAGTCGTCGCCGTGCAACCGGATCATCTCCGGCGTCATCCCGCCACCGACCACACTGGACAGCAGGATCCGGTTGTACGCGGGATGCCGCTCGGCGCCGACCACGGTCACCGCCACGCGGTCGGTGTCCCGTCTGCGGATCTCCTCCGCGAGCCGGGCGCCGGCCATGCCGTACCCGACGACCACGACGCGCCTCACGTGGCAGCCTCCAGTCGCACCGCGCACACCTTGAACTCCGGCATCCGGCTGACCGGGTCGAGCGCCGGGTTGGTCAACAGGTTCGCCCGCCCGTCGCCGGGGAAGTGGAACGGCAGGAACACGAGGTCGACGCGGATCGACGGCACGCACCGGACGCGGGCCCGGACCGTGCCGCGCCGCGAGACGACGTCGGTCAGGCCCCCGTCCGCGACCCCGGCACGGGTGGCGGTGTCCGGATGCACCTCCACGTACATCTCCGGCACCGCCGCCGTCAGCTCGGGCACGAGCCTGGTCTGCGCGCCGGACTGGTAGTGCTGCAGCACGCGACCCGTGGTGGCCTGCAAGGGGAACTCGTCGTCCGGTGGCTCGGCGGGTCCACTGTGGTCGACCGCCGCGAACCGCGCCCGCCCGTCCGCATGCGCGAACCCGTCGAGGAAGGCACGCGGCGTGCCGGGGTGGTCGACGGACGGCACGGGCCAGTGCAGTGCCTCCCCGGCACGCAACCGGTCGTAGGACACCCCGGCGTAGTCGGCGATCCCACCGGCCGACGCCCGCCGCAGCTCGTCGAACACCACCTGCGCGTCGACCGGGAACCGGTGCGCGGGCTGCCCGAGCCGGGTCGCCAGTCCGTTGAGGACCGCCAGGTCGGTGCGCACGCCGGCCGGCGCCGCCACCGCCCGCTGCCGCAACAGGATCCGGCCCTCGAGGTTCGTGAGCGTGCCGTCCTCCTCGGCCCACTGCGTGACCGGCAGGACCACGTCTGCCATGGCCGCGGTCTCGGACATGACCACGTCCGCGACCACCAGGAGATCCACTTCGGACAGTCGGGCGGCGACGCGACCCGCGTGCGGCGCGGAGACGACCGGGTTGCTGCCGAACACCAGCAGCCCCTTCGGCGCTGAGTCGAGCAGCTCGTACGCGGAGATGCCGGGCCCGGGCAGCGAGTCCGGGTCGACGCCCCACACGCCGGCGACGTGCGCGCGGGCCGCCGGGTCGTCGATCCGCCGGTACCCGGGCAGCTGGTCGGCCTTCTGCCCGTGCTCGCGGCCGCCCTGCCCGTTGCCCTGTCCGGTCAGGCAGCCGAACCCGGAGCCGGGACGGCCGGGCAGCCCCAGCGCGAGCGCGAGGTTGATCCACGCGCTGACCGTGTCCGCGCCGCTCGCGTGCTGCTCGGTGCCCCGCGCGGTCAGCACGTACGCGTTGGCGGCGCCGGCGAGCAGCGCGGCCGCGGCCCGCTGGTCGGTGGCCGAGACGCCGGTCACCCGCTCGACGCGCTCCGGCCACCACGTCGCCGCGATCCGCCACACGTCGTCGAAGCCGGTGGTGCGGGCGGCGAGGTAGTCGTGCCGCAGGTGTCCGTCGGCGACGACCGCGTGCAGGATGCCGAGCGCCAGCGCGAGGTCCGTGCCGGGCGCCGCCCGCAGGTGCAGCGCGGCCAGTTCCGCGGTCGCCGACCGGCGCGGGTCGACGACGATCAGCTCCGCGCCGCGCAGGTGCTGGACGAACGGCGGCATGGTCTCGGCCGGGTTCGCACCGACCAGCAGCACGGCGTCGGCCTCGCGCAGGTCGGCGACCGGGAACGGCAGGCCCCGGTCCATCCCGAACGCGCGGTTGCCGGCGGCCGCCGCGGCGGACATGCAGAACCGGCCGTTGTAGTCGATCCGGGAGGTGCCGAGCGCGACCCTGGCGAACTTGCCGAGCAGGTACGCCTTCTCGTTGGTCAGCCCACCGCCGCCGAACACCGCGACCGCGTCCCGCCCGTGCCGGGCCCGCAGCTCGACGACCCGGTTCGCGACGAGGTCGAGGGCCTGGTCCCAGGTGGCCGGCCGCAGCGCGCCGGCCTCCCGGACGAGCGGCCCGGTCAGCCGGCCCGGCGAGTCGAGGACGGCCGAGGCGGTCCAACCCTTCTGGCACAGCCCACCCCGGTTGGTCGGGAACTCCCGGGGTTCGACCTCCTTGCCACGCAGGCGCATCCCGCACTGCAAGGCGCAGTACGGGCAGTGTGTGTCGGTGGTGCCGGTGTCGGGCCGTGCCGCCGCTGTCGTCACCCGCCGTCCTCCTCGCGTCCGTTTCGCTGGACGCTATGGAGTCCGCGTTACCGCCAGGTGCGCGAATGTTTCGTGCGTGCGACATTGCCTGCCCAGCCGGCGGGCGTCGGCGGTGAGCAACCGCGTCACGCACCGGCAGCGATCGCTGACGAAGAGTTCCGCTCAGCACGAACTGCGCATACCATCCCAACCGTTCGGACCCTTACCTTGTCGGGCGGTATCGGTGGCGACGGTTCAGTTCGGGGTACTCGGGCCGCTCGAGGCCCACGTAGACGGTCGGTTCGTGCCGCTGGGCGGCCCGAAGCCGCGCCTGCTTCTCGCGACGCTGCTGCTCAGCCCGAACACGGCCGTGCCGACCGACGTGCTGGTCGACGTCCTGTGGCCGGACCGGCCGCCGAGGTCCGCGGCCGCGAACGTCCGCACCTACGTCCACAGCCTGCGCAGACTCCTCGACAACCGCATCGAGCACCGGCCGGGCGGCTACCTGCTCCGGGTCGACCGAGACGAGCTGGACCTGTCCCGCTTCGAGGCGACGGGCGACGTGGCGCTGTGGCGTGGCCGGTTCCTCGCCGACCTGCCGCCGAGCCACGCGTTCGCCGCGACCTCGGCCCGGGTCACCGAGCTGTGGCTCTCCGCCCACGAACAGCGTCTCGCCGCGCGGATCGACCGGGGTGAGCACGAGCCAGCGGCCGCCGAGCTGCGCGGTCTGCTCAGCGACCATCCGCTGCGTGAGCAGCTGTGGGGGCTGCTGATCACCGCGCTGACCGCGGCGGGCCGGCGCACCGAGGCGCGGCGCGCGTACACCGAGGCCGAGCAGGTGCTGCGCGACGAGCTGAACACCGCGCCCGGCCCGGCGCTGCGTGCCGCGCTGGCCCCGGCTCCGGTGTGCCAGCTGCCGCTCGACCTGCCCGACTTCACCGGCCGCGGCGCGCTCGTCGGTGAGCTGGTGGCGAAGCTGTGCGGGCGGGACGCGCCGACCGTGGTCGTGCTGTCCGGGCCGCCCGGCGTCGGGAAGTCGTCGGTCGCGGTCCGGGTCGCGCACGCGGTGCGGGCCGAGTTCCCGGACGGCCAGCTGCACATCGACCTCGCCGGCACGTCCGCGTCGCCGCGCCAGGCCATCGACGTGCTGCCCGAGCTGCTACGGGCGGTCGGCCACGTGGACATCCCGCGCTCGCTCCCGGAGCGGGCCGCGCTCCTGCGGTCGGCGCTGGCCGACCGGCGGATGTGCGTCGTGCTCGACGACGCCGCGTGCGCCGCGCAGGTCGCGCCGCTGCTGCCGGGCGCCGGTGGCAGCGCGGTGCTCGTGACCAGCCGGGTGATGCTGCCGGACCTGCTCGGCGCGCGGCCGGTCGAGCTGGACGTGCTGCCGGAGCGGGAGGCGGCGCGGCTGCTCGACGGCATCGTCGGCGCGGCGCGGACCAAGGCGGAGCCGGAGTGCGCGGCCGCCATCCTGCGGTTCTGCGGGTACCTGCCGCTCGCGATCCGGGTCGTCGGCACGCGGCTGACGCACCGGCGTGGCTGGACGCTGCGGACCATGGCCGACCGGCTGCGCGACGAGCGGCACCGCCTCGACGAGCTGCGGATGGGCGACCTCGCGGTGCGGGCGAGCGTGAACCTGAGCTACGACCTGCTCACGCCCGCCGCCGCGCTGGCGTTCCGCAGGCTGGGACTGCTCGGCCCGGTGCGGTGGCCGGGCTGGGTGGTCGGCGCGCTGCTGGGCCGCGAGTCCGCGGACGACGTCCTCGACGCGCTGGTGGACGCGCACCTCGTCGAGCTGGTCGGGCCGGACGAGACCGGCGCGCCGCGCTACCGCCTGCACGACCTGCTGCGGTGCTACGCGGCCGAGCTGGCGTCGACCGACGCCGGCGCGCGCGGCGCCGTGGCGCGGGTGCTGGCCGAGTACGTCGAGCGGGCGTCGGCCGCGGCCGCCGGGATGCCGTACTTCGGGGTGCTCCCCGCGTGGTCCGGCGCCGCGATGGCCGACCCGGTCGCCTGGTTCGACGCGGAACGGCACACCGGGGTCGCGGCCGTCGCGCTCGCGGAGTCCTACGGGCTGACCGACCTCGCGTGGCGGCTCGCGACCGCGTTCGCGCCGTACTTCGACCTGCGCGGTCGCCAGGACGACTGGCAGCGCACCCACGACGTCGCGCTCGCGGCCGCCCGCCGCGCGGGCGACGCCGCAGGGTGAGGCGATCGTGCTGCGCAACCTCGGGCAGGTCGCGCTGTACCGGGACGGCTACGCCGACGCGCGGGTCGCGTTCGAGGAGTCCCACCGCCTGTTCGAGCGCGTCGGCGACGACCGGGGCGCGGCGATCGCGCTGGCCGGGCTCGGCACGGTGCTGCGGATCGCCGGCGAGCACGACCGGGCGCTGGACTGCTGCCACCGCGCGCTGGCGTTGTTCGCGCGGGTCGCGGACCAGCACGGCGAGGCGGTCGCGCGGCTCGCGGCCGGGTCGGTGTGGCTCGCGCTCGGCTGCCTCGCGCCGGCCGGCCGCTGGTTCACCGACGCGTACGAGCTGTCCGCCGCCATCGGCGACCGGCACCGCGAGGCCCACGCGTTGAAACGGATGGCCGAGCTGCACCAGCGCAGGGGCGACCTGACCGCCGCCCGCTCACACGTCGCGCGAGCGCTCGCGATCTTCAACGACCTCGACGACGAGCACTGCGTCGGCTACACCAACCAGAGCCTCGGCGAGCTGTGCCTGCGCAGCGGCGAGCTGACCGACGCGGGCCGGCTGCTCGCGTCGGCGCTGGAGCTGCACCGGCGCAGCGGCGACCGCCGGTCGGAGGCCGACGTCGCGGTCCTGTTGGCCCGCCTGCACGAACTGCTCGGCGACCCGCTCGTGGCGCGCCGGCACACCGACCGCGCGCACGCGATCCGCGCCGAGCTGACCGACCGCGCCGGCTCCCTCGTGTCGTGACCCCGATCGGTACCGGATCGAGCGGTGTTGGTGGGCGTGTTCGGCGCGTACCATTTCGTGTGCGGAGAGTGTCGACCTCAGGAGGTTGGTATGCGCGGAGGTTGCTCGTGCGGATGCGGTGGATGCGGTAGCAGCAGTTGCTGTGGCGGGAACTGCGGTTGCGGTTGATCAGGTGAGGGAGGCCGTGCAAGCGGTCTCCTCCTGATCCCTTTCCACAGCCGACCTTCACGCGCTCCACAGGAAGCGCACAGCTTCGCGGCTCACTCTGGGTGACAGACCCGGAGTGAGGAGGGCCGCGATGGACCCCGTCCCGACAACCTCGACCTGTCGCACCGCCGGTCACCAGGGCGCCCGCGCGGTGAACGCCGACGCCGTCGCGTCGGCACACGGTGTCGTCGCCCTTGCCGACGGCGTCGGCGACAGCGCGGACGCGGTCCGCGCCGCGCTGACCGCAGTGACGGCCGCGGTGTCCGTCCCCCCGGCCGCTGGCCCCTCCGCCGCGCTGGCCGCGGCCCAGACTGCCGTACTGGCCGCCGACGGCGACGCGGTTCTCGTTGTGGCACAACCCTTTGCCGGCGGGTACCGGATCGGCTGGGTCGGCGACGTCCGCGCGTACGCCTGGAACGGCGTGACGTTGCGTCAACTGACGAGCGATCACACGCTGGCACAGTACTTCCGCGACCACGGTGAGCCGGTGACTCCTCGGATGGAGCACCTCGTTACGGCCAGCGTCCGCACGGCGTCCCCGTCCCGCCATGGTTACGTCGAGGCGCCCGGTCGCCTGCTCCTGACCACCGACGGGGTGCACAAGACCCTGTCCCACGAGGCGATGGCGGAGATCATGCGGACGTCGGCCAACCCGGCGGAAGCACTGGTGCGGGCGACCGTGGCGGCCGGCGGCAGGGACAACGCGACCGCGGTCGTCGTGGACCGCGACCACACGCGGCCGGCCATGCCACTCCCGACCCGCCCGATCCCGGCGGCCGCCTGAGCCGGTCAGTGGTACTCGTGTGAGGCCATGCTTGTCGGGTCAGCGCGCGCGGGCCAGCAGCCGTTCCGCGCGCAGCAGGACCGGGCGGTCCACGAGCTGGCCGTCGACCGCGACGACCCCTCCCGACGACGCGGCGAGCACCGCGCGGGCCCACCGCAGCTCGTCCTCGCTGGGACGCAACGCGTCGTGCACCGGGGCGATCTGTCGCGGATGGACACACAGCTTGCCGGTGAAGCCCAGCTCCAGGGCGTGTTCCGTGTCGCGCCGGACGGCGTCGGGGTCGTCGAGGGCGGTGGTCACGCCGTCCATCGGCGGCGCGCAACCCGCTGCAGCGGCGGCCAGCACCAGCGTCGACCTGGCATTCAGCAGGGCGGTCCGCGAACTCGGGTCCACGCCAAGCTCAGCAGCGAGGTCGATGCTCCCGAAGGCCGGCCGCACCACGGTGGACACTCCACACAGGACATCGGCGGCGGCGACGCCACGGGACGTCTCGATCAGCGGTATGGCCGCCGGCAGCCCGTCGAGGTCGGAGACCCGCTCGGCCTTCGGCAGCATCACCACGGCAGCCAGCTCCCGCACGGCAGCGACATCGTCCGCGTGCCAAGGGGTACCAACAGCGTTGACTCGCACGACGGCGGTGTTCCCCTCGGACAGCCAGGCCACGACATGCGCCCGCGCCGCCGGCTTGTCCGCCGGTGCCACCGCATCCTCGAGATCCAGCACGACACCGTCCGCCCCGGCCGCAACGGCCTTGGCGAACCGATCCGGCCGATCCCCCGGCACGAACAGCAAACTCCTCGCCGACTCGATCACGCCATCACCACCGTGAACCGCCAGTCCAGGACCGGACCCACCGAGTTGTCCACTGTGGACCGCAAAGTCACGAAGCCGCCGTCCACCGCAAGCACCTCCACCTCGCTCGTCAGCGAGTCGCCCTCGTGGACCGGGCCGAGGTGGTCGCAGCCGGCCCAGCTCACGACCGTCACGATGTTCGGGATCGCCCGGCAGGCCTGCGCCAGCGCGAGCCCGATGGTGTGGCCGCCGTACACCAGTCGCGGGTCGCCGACATGGTGCACGGCCGCGATGTTCACCGTCAGTCGCGCCAGTTCCGGGGCGTTCGACACCACGTCGCCGCCCGGCACGCGCCACTTCCGGCCCACGGTCATCGCCTCGGCGTGCTCGCCCGGCACCCGCGCGCGGAACGCGGCGAGGTCCCAGTCCGGCGCCACCGGGGCGACCGACGCGCCGATCTCCGAGAGGTCGTCCCCGTGCCCGGTCGGCTCGGTCGACCGCAGCGGCAGCATCGCGCAGCGCCAGAAGTCCAGCACCGCACGGTCCTCCTGATCGACCGTGGTGATCCGCAGCGCGGCCAGCCCGGTCGGCGCGCGGTCCGGCCGTCGCGTGTTCTCCTTCAGCCCCACCACCTCGGTGACGGTCCGCAGCGTATCGCCGAGGACCGGGAACCGGTGGAACGCGAGCCCCCGGTAGAACAGGTTCGCCCGCACCTGCCTGGTGACCACAGTGGACTGTCCGATCGCGACGTCCCACACCAGCGCGGGGTGCGCGAGCGGCGCCGAACCGGTGACCGCGCGGGCAAGGTCGACATCGAGCGGCAGTCGCAGCCGGTCGCCGAGCACCGCCTGGTGCGCCGCCGCCAACCCACTCGTCAACGTCACCCCCGGTGCGCCGGGGAAGCGGTCGCCGACCGCCAGGTCGTCGAACCACGGCCCGTCCACCAGCTCCACGCGCACCTCCCAACGTCCGGCCAAATCACCGTAGGCGACCTTGACACCCTGCACAACGGCGAGTGATATTGGCCGTACATTTCCTCGAAGGAGGGACATGACCTCGACCGCGGAGCGGCTCGCGCGATGGGCGCACGACTACGCGCCGACCACCGCCGACCGCGAGCTGGCGCGACGCGCGCTGGTGGACACGCTGGCCGTGACGCACGCCGCCCGGGACAGCCGGATGCGCGCCATCACCGCCGGCCTGCCGGACGCCGCCCGCTGGGCCGCGACCGGGCACGTCCTCGACTTCGACGACCTGCACCTCCCGTCGACCGCGCACATCAGCGTCGTGTGCGTGCCGGCCACCCTCGCCACCGGCGGCGACGACACCGCCTACCTCGCGGGCGCCGGCGTGATGGCCCGGCTCGGCACCGCGCTCGGCTGGGCGCACTACACCCGAGGCTGGCACGTCACCTGCACCGCGGGCGCGCCGGCGGCGGCGGTCGCCGCGTCCGTCGCGCTGGGGCTGACCGTCGAGCAGACCACGCAGGCGATCGCACTCGCCGTCCCGCAGGCCGGCGGCGTACAACGCGCGTTCGGCACGGACGCCAAGGCACTGCAGGTCGGGCTCGCGGCCGACGCGGGAGTCCGCGCGGCGCGCCTGGCCGCGGCGGGCGCGCGGGCGGACCCGACCGCGCTCGACCAGTGGATGGCACTGGTCGGCGGCGACCCGGCCGCGCTCGACCTCGAAGGGCCCGCCGTGCCGGGCGGCCTCGCCATCAAGCTCTACCCCTGCTGCTACGCGCTGCAACGCCCGATCAGCGCGCTGCGCGGAACCAGGATGACGGTCGACCGCATCCGCGTACGCACGCCCGCCGCGAGCATGCAGCCACTCATCCACCACGCTCCGATCACGGGACTGCAGGGCAAGTTCAGCATGGAGTACGCGATCGCGGCGGCGCTGCTGGACGAGCGCCCCGGCTTCGCGAGCTTCACCGACGACGCCGTGCGACGACCCGAGGCGCAGCGGCTGATCTCGTTGGTGGAACTGGAAACCACGCCCGGCGGCGACGGTCTGCTCACCGGCGACCTCACGATCGAGCTGACCGGCGAACGCACCAGCACCGTCAGCGAGAAACTGCCCCCTGGCGCGCCGGACCGCCCGCCGACCGACGCCGAGCTGGCCGAGAAGCTCACCGACTGCGGCTTCACGTCCACTGTGGACTGGACGTCGGCCAGGACACTGCTGACCGAGGAGCTGGCATGATCGCACCGCTGGAAGGCATCACCGTCGTCAGCGTCGAACAGGCCGTCGCCGCGCCGTACGCGACCCGACAGCTCGCCGACCTCGGCGCCCGGGTGATCAAGGTGGAACGGCCGGGCGGCGGGGACTTCGCGCGCCGGTACGACGAGTCGGTGCTCGGCCAGTCCAGCTACTTCGTGTGGCTCAACCGGTCCAAGGAGTCGGTCACGCTCGACGTCAAACACCCGGCGGCGCGGGAGATCCTGACCGAGCTGGTCGCGGGCGCGGACGTGTTCGTGCACAACCTCGCGCCAGGGGCGGCACAACGGCTGGGGCTGGACGCGGAACCGTTGCGCGCCAGCAACGACAGGCTCGTCCACTGCACGATCTCCGGCTACGGCACGGACGGCCCGTGGGCGCACCGCAAGGCCTACGACCTGCTCGTGCAGTGCGAGACCGGCGTCGTCTCGCTCACCGGCACGGCGGCCGAGATGGCCAAGGTCGGCATCTCCATCGCCGACATCGCCGCCGGCATGCACGCCTACTCGGGCATCCTCGCCGCGCTGCTGCGACGCGCGAACACCGGTGAGGGCACGAACGTCGAGGTGTCGCTGTTCGAGGCGCTCGCCGAGTGGATGGGCTCCCCCGCCTACTACACGCAATACGGTCCGCACCAACCGGAGCGGGTCGGCGCGCAGCACGCGACGATCGCCCCGTACGGCCCGTTCACCAGCGCGGAGGGCGACCCGGTCGTGCTGGCCGTGCAGAACGAACGCGAGTGGGTCGCGCTGTGCGGCACGCTGCTCGGCGACCCCGCCGTCGCCACCGACGAGCGCTTCGCCACCAACCCGGCCCGCGTGCGGCACCGCGACGAGCTGAACGCGTTGCTGCAGAATCGGTTCGACACGCTCGACACCGAGGGGGCGGTCGCACTGCTCGACGCGGCCGGCGTGGCGAACGGCCGCGTCAACACCGTCGCCGAGTTCCTCGACCACCCCGTGCTGGCCGGGCGGGGCCGCTGGCGCACGGTCGGCACCCCCAACGGCGACATCCAGGCGCTGCGCCCGCCCGCGGACCTCAGCGGCGTCACCCCGGTGATGAACCCGGTCCCGGCGCCCGGCGAGCACACCGACGCCATCCTGCGGTCGCTCGGCCGCACCGACCACGACATCGCGGCGCTGCGCACCGCGCAGGCGATCTGAGGAACCCATGCTGAGCGAGGAAGAGCGGGCCATCGTCGACACCGTGCGGGACTTCGTCGACCGCGACGTCCGGCCGGTGGTCCGCGAGCTGGAGCACGACGACACCTATCCGGAAGCGCTCATCGAGCAGATGAAGCGGCTCGGCATCTTCGGGCTCGCGATCCCGGCGCCCTACGGCGAGGTCGCGGTGTCCACGCCGTGCTACGTCGAGGTCACCGAGCAGCTCGCGCGCGGCTGGATGAGCCTCGCCGGCGCGATGGGCGGGCACACGGTCGTCGCGAAGCTGATCGGCCGGTTCGGCACCGACGAACAGCGCACGCACCACCTGCCGAGGATGGCGACCGGCGAGGTCCGCGCGACGATGGCGCTCACCGAGCCGGGCGGCGGCTCGGACCTGCAGGCGCTCACGACGGTCGCCCGGCGCGACGGCGACGGCTACGTCGTCGACGGCACCAAGACGTGGATCACGAACTCGCGCCGCTCCCAGTTGATCGCGTTGCTGTGCAAGACCGACCCGGACGCGACGCCGCGGCACGCGGGCATGAGCATCCTGCTCGTCGAGCACGGCGACGGTCTCACCGTCTCCCGCGACCTGCCGAAGCTGGGCTACAAGGGCGTCGAGAGCTGCGAGCTGTCCTTCGCCGGCTACCGCGCGCCGGCCACCGCGCTGCTCGGCGAGCGGGAGGGCGAGGGGTTCGCCCAGATGATGACCGGCCTGGAGACCGGACGCATCCAGGTCGCGGCGCGTGCGCTCGGCGTCGCGCGGGCCGCGCTGGACGACGCGCTGCGGTACGCGCAGGAGCGGGAGAGCTTCGGCAAGCCCATCTGGAAGCACCAGTCGATCGGCAACTACCTGGCCGACATGGCCACGAAGTACACGGCCGCCCGCCAGCTCGTCCTGCTCGCCGCCACGAAGCACGACGCGGGTGAGCGCTGCGACATGGAGGCCGGGATGGCGAAGCTGTTCGCGTCCGAGGCGGCCATGGAGATCGCGCTGAACGCGGTGCGCATCCACGGCGGCTACGGCTACTCCACCGAGTTCGACGTCGAGCGGTACTTCCGCGACGCGCCGCTGATGATCGTCGGCGAGGGCACCAACGAGATCCAGCGCAACATCATCGCCGCCCAGCTCGTGGCCCGCGGGGTGCCGGGCTGACATGGCGGCGCGAGAGGTCGCCTACCAGGTGCTGGCGCGCACGCTGCGGGACGCGATCCTGCGCGGCCGCTATCCCGACGGGGTGCGGCTGCCGACCGAGGCGGAGCTGGCTCGCGAACACGCGGTCAGCCGGCAGACCGTGCGCCGCGCGTTCCACGACCTCGTCGCCGACGGCATGGTGCGGCGGGTGCCCGGCCGCGGCACGTTCGCCGCGCCGCGCGACGGCCGGTACCTGCGGCAGTTCGGGTCGATCGACGACCTGATGGGCCTGTCGATCGACACCCGGCTCGAGATCGTCGCGCCGCTGCGCCGGCAGGTCGACATCGAGGCGGCGAGCAGGCTGCGGCAGGACGGCGACGTCGTGCACACGGTGGAGTTCCTGCGGCTGCACAACGACGTGCCGTTCTGTGTCACGACCGTGCACCTGCCGCCGGAGCTCGGCCGCCGGCTCGCCGACGTGCCGGAGCTGGCCACGAAGGGCGCGGTCAGCGCGACCACGGTCATCGCCATGGTCGACGACCGCGAGCCGATCGCGGAGGCCGAACAGAGCATCACGGCGGTGCTCGCCACGACGTCGCTCGCCACCCGGCTCGGCTGCGCGGCCGGCGACCCGCTGCTGCGCGTGGACCGGATCTACCACTCCACGAAGGGCGCGCCGGTGGAGCTGGCGATCAGCTACTTCCTGCCGGAGCACTACTCCTACCGGGTCCGGCTCCGCAGAGGACCCGGCTGAGCCGTCGGCAGGCATGCCCGTCCTCTGCGAGCATGGTGGGATGGACGACAAGGAGATCGCCGACCGCATCGGGTCGCTCATCGACGAGGAGCACAAGCTCGAGCGGGAGGCCCACGAGACGCCCGACCCGGACCGGCTGCGTGCCGTCGAGGTCGAGCTGGACCGCTGCTGGGACCTGCTCCGCCAGCGCCGCGCCCGCCGGTCGGCCGGCGCGGACCCCGACGAGGCGCAGACCCGCCCCGAGGGCGTCGTGGAGGGCTACCTGCAGTAGGCCTGCCACCCAACTACTGTGCCTGCCATGGACATGAAGGAGATCAACCGCAAGGTCGTCGAGCAGTTCCGGGCCGGCGGCGAGGTCGACGGGATGCACCGCGAGCGGCTGCTGCTCCTCACGACCACGGGCGCGCGCACCGGCGCGCCGCGCACCACGCCGATGATGTTCCACCGGTACGCCGACCGGCTGCTGGTGATGGCGTCGAACAACGGCGCGCCGACCGCGCCGGACTGGTACCGCAACCTGGTGGCGAACCCGGACGTGACGGTCGAGATCGGCGACGAGCGGTACTCCGCGGTGGCGAAACCGTTGTCCGGCGAGGAGCTGGCCGACGCGTGGGCGGACATCACCGCGGCGAACCCGTTCTTCCTCGACCACGAGAAGCAGGCGGGCCGGACGATCCCGGTGGTCGCCCTGGACCGCCTCGCGTAGCCGGTGCTGATCTGGATCAACGGCCCGTTCGGCGGCGGCAAGACGCAGACGGCGCACGAGTTGCTGCGGCGGCTGCCGGGCAGTGTCGTGTGCGACCCCGAGCACGTCGGCTTCGGGTTGCACCGCATGCTGCCGCCCGCGCTGCGCGGTGACTTCCAGGACCTGGCCGCCTGGCGGCAGGGGGTGTGCGAGGTGCTTGACCTGGCGCTGCGCGAGCACGACGGTCCGGTGATCGCGCCGATGACGGTGATCGAACCGGCGTACTTCCTGGAGACCGTGGGGCGGCTGCGGGAACAGGGGCACGACGTGCGGCACTTCGCGCTGCTCGCGACGCGTGAGACGGTGTTGCGCCGGTTGCGGGAGCGCGGTTTCGGGCACGTCATGCAGTACGTGGCGGGTCGGGTGACCCTCCGCCGCGAGAGCTGGGCGGTCGCCCAGGTGGACCGCTGCCTGGCACGCCTGCACGACGAGCTGTTCGCCGAACACGTGTGGACCGACCGGCTGCCGGTCGCCGGGGTGGCGGACCACATCGCCGCCTCGACGGGGCTGACACTGACCGCCAACACGGACGGCTCGGTACGCGGCTACCTGCGCCGCGCGTGGACCGGCGTGAAACACATCCGCTTCGACTGATGCCGGCTACCGCTTCTCGACCACCTCGAGCGGTTTCGCGTGCGGCAGTTCCGGTGTGTCGGTGTCGAGCGGCACGTGTCGCGACCGGACCAGGCCGAGCTGCACGGTCTGCCGGCCGAGGACCGCGTCGAGCAGCCAGTCGACGGCGGTGCGGATGCGGTTCCCCGGCATCGCCATCAGGTGGTAGGCCCGCGTGACGATCTTCGCCGGGAAGCCGGACAGCGGCACGCGCAGCGGGTTGGCGGCCGCCTGCCAGCCACCGAGGTCGACGACGAAGCCCAGGTCGTGGTGCTTGTACTGGCGCAGCGGCCGCCCGAGGAGCGACGCGGCGACGTTGCGGCCGGCGAGCTTGCCCTGCCGGCTCGCGTGCTGCGCGGTCATCGCCGTGACCTCGCCGGGCCGGGTGAGGTCGGGCACGGCGGCGGCGTCCCCGCAGGCGAACACTTCCGGGTGACCCGGGACGGCCAGGGTGGGCTCGGTGATGAGCCGGCCCTTCTGTGTCGGCAGGCCGGCGCCCTCGACCAGCGGGTCCGGCCGGACGCCGACGCACCACACGAGCGTCCGCGTCGGCACGGAACCGCCGCTCTTGAGCCGCACCCCCGCGTGGGTCGCCTCGTCGACGGAGTCGCCCATCCGGACCTCGACGTCCCTGGCGCGCAGCACCCGGTCGGCCGCCTTCGACAGCCGGGGCGACAGCTCGGGCAGCACGTTCTTCGCGACGTCGAGGAGCAGCCAGCGCATCTTCTGGTCACGCAGCTCGGGGTGCCGCGCCGCGATGGCCTTGGTGAACAGCGGCCCCTGCGCGGCGACCTCGGTGCCCGTGTACCCGGCGCCGACCACGACGAACGTGCAGCGCGCGGCCCGCTCTTCGGCGTCGTCGGTCGCGGCGGCCAGCTCGACCTGCCGGATGATGTGGTCGCGCAGGTACAGCGCCTCCGGCACGCCACGGAAGCCGTGCGCGTGCTCGACGACGCCCGGGATCGGCAGCAGTTTGTTGACGCTGCCGGCGGCGAGGACCAGGCGGTCGTAGCCGAGGGTGTGCTCGTCGCCCTCCGGGTCGGTGTAGCCGACGGTCCGGTTCTCGAGGTCGATGGCGTGCGCCGCACCGAGCGCGAGCCGCACGCCGGGCAGCGCAGACGGCAGCGACACGGTCACCCGCCTCGGGTCCACCACCGCGGCGGCGACCTCGGGAAGCAGTGGCAGGTAAAGGAAGTAGTCGGTCGGGTTGACCAGGACGATCTCGGTGTCGCTCTCGCGGGGCAGGGCCTTGCGCAGCGAGCGAGCCGTCTCGAACCCGGCGAACCCGCCCCCGACGATCACGACACGCGTGGGTGCAGCCATACCCCCATCGTTACCCGTCGGGCTCGACAGCGAAACTCGATGTGACGCCCGGGGCCCTGCTAACGTTGTCCACGCCAGAGACAACGTTTTTTTGGGGGGTCGCATGACCGAGTACTACGTCGGCGCGCTCGGCATCGCCGAGGCGTTGGGGGTCAGCCGGCACGCGGTGCACAAGTGGCGCACCCGCTTCCCGGGCGGCTCGAACCATCCGTTCCCCACCCCGGACGTCGACGTCGAGGGGACGCCGGGATGGCGCGCCGACCGGGTGGCCGAGATGGCGCGCTGGCGGGACGGGCTGCCCGGCCGCGGCGCGGGCGGCGGACGACCGTCGGCCGCCCGCGCCGACTGCCTGCGCGCCGCCGTCGCGCACGGCCTCGACCGGGACGAGGCGGTGCGCGCGCTCGCCACGTTCGCCGAGGAGTTCCCCGAGATGACCGAGCCACAGGTCTGCGCGTGGCTCATCGAGAAGTGGACCGACTAGTCCGCCTCCCCCGAATCAAAGTGTTGGTCGCGTCCCAGCGAACGGTGCGGACAGCCGGTGGATAGTGGCTGAGTGCCGTCACGTCCCCTGAGGTAACTGTTGGTCAGGCGCAGACCTTCGCACAAAGATCCAGGGGGAGGGCCCTGACCTAGCGGCTGTAGTCCAGCCAGGTGCCGCGCGGCGGGCGCTCGCCGACGCCCTTGCGGGAGTAGTCGCACACGCCGCTCGGGAAGGCCTTGCGCAGCAACGCCTTCTCGGCGCTGGTGAACCGCACCCGGTAGTCGCCGAAGTCGAGTGGCTTCGTGCGGCACTTGAGGGTGTTCGTCGACAGGTCGCTGCCCGCGACGAGCCTCGGGTTCGCCGCGATCGGGTACAGCGCGCCGCACCGGCCGGACGCCGGGTAGGTCAGCGGCTCGACGATCCGCTCGGTCGGCGACGTGTAGCAGCCGTCGCCGAGGTCGGTCGGCTTGTTGGCGACCACCTTCGCCGCCTTGTCGCGGTGGGAGGCGTCGTCGCCGATGGCCGACAGCCAGCGGTCCATGGCGTCCAGCTCGTACGCGGCGGCGACGCCCGCCTGCGCCGGGTCCGGCGCCGTCTCGATGATCACCTGGTTGGCGGCCGTGCCGTTGGCCTTGATCAGCCGCTCGCGCACGATGTAGGACATCTCGGCCGTGTGGATGTCCGCGATCGGGCTGACCAGGTCGAGGTACGTGCGCTGGTCGATGATCGGCGTGGTGCGCAGGCCCAGCCCCGCGCTGTTGATCAGGTCGGCGCCGTACGCGGCGCTCAGCGCGCGCGGGTCGGCGACCGTGCGGGTCGGGATGGGCGCGCCGGTGTGGTCGTACCCGCCGACGCCCGCGTTCAGCGCCGCGAACTGCGCCGGCGTGATCTGCCCCGCGTTCAGCGCGGCCAGCCCGTACTGCAGACCGGTGTTGTCGAGCATGGACCGGACGAACCCGGTGCGCGGGTCCCGCCCGAGCTGGTTCACCCACTGCTCGGCCGCGCCGCACCGGATGCCGTCCGGGTTCGTCTCCGGGTCCCAGATCCACTCCCGCGGGAGCGCCGCGTCACAGCTGCCGGTCGCGGTCGCGCGGTTGAGGAACGTCTGCTCCCACGACACACACGTGCTGTACGCGATGTAGCCGGCCACGGCCCTGCGCTGCTCCGGCGTGAACGACGCGCCGGGCCCGGCGAAGTAGGCGTTCAGCAGGCCGCAGTCGGTGACCGGGCCCATGACCGTCAGCGGGTCCGGGTAGGAGATCCCCGGGATGATGCCGTCGAGGATGCCGGGGTAGGCGTCCGCGATGCTGTACTGCTGGATCGCGCCGCCGGAGCCGCCCCAGCCGATCGTGTGCCGCACCGGGCCGTACGTCTCGATGACGTGTTCCTTGACCATCATGGCCGCCTCGGCCGAGATGGTCGGACTGCAGTTGTTGTCCAGCACGTTGAGCGTGGACGACGCGACCGCGTAGCCCTGCGAGAGGAACAGGTCGTCCAGCACGCCTGCGGTGACCGCGCCCTGGCGGTAGCCGCCGTTGCAGCCGCCGCCGAAGTTGTAGACCAGCCTGCCGTTCCATCCGGTCTCCGGCCGCACCGGCGACGGGTCGGCGCCGTACAGGGCGGCCAGCTCGTACACCGACCGGTCGATCACCCCGGTCTCGACCCGCACGATGTAGGGCACCTGGCGGCCCTGGACGGACGCGGCCGCGAGGTCGGCGGGCCGCGTCGCGGGGTCGGCGAGCGGCTTGAACACGCCCGCCGTGGACCGGTACTGGTAGCGGACCACGGTCGGCGCCTCGCACAGCGGCTGCTGCGCGGGCTCGAGCCCGAACGCCTCGGTCTGGCACAGGAACGGGGTCTGCTGCGGACCGGAGAACACCGGCCCGGAGCGCGCGTGGTTGCGCACGCGCAGCGTCGCGTGCCGCCCCCTCGAGTCGGCCGTGATCGTGTTGCCGCCCTGGCGAAGCCCGGTCACCACGCCGAGCAGCGAGCCGTCCGGCTGCCGCGTGAAGCTGTCCGTGACGTCCTCGCCGTTGCTCCGCACCCGCACGCGGTCGCCGTTCGCGACCCGCACGAGCACGTCACCGCCGCTCACGAACTCCGGTTTCGGGTTGGACACCGAGGTGATCGTCAACCCCGGCCTTGCCTCGGCGACCGTGGCGGAGGTGAGGCCGGCCACGGCGAGCGCGGCGGTGACCAGAACAGTGGCGACGCGTGCAGGGGAGCGAGTCACCCTCCGATCCTAGCCCGCTGGCCGACCCGGCGGAGTCTGGTCAGCGAGCTGACGTAGTCGCCGGCCAGCTCCAGGTACAGCCCGCGGCGCATGAGCATGCCGCCGCTGAGCCGCACGCCGGTCGCCAAGTCCACATAGGACGCGTCCGGCTCGAGCGCGGTGAGCGTCAGCTCGCGGCGCTGCAGCAGGTGCCGCACCTGGCGGGCGAAGGTGAATACGACGACCTCGTCGCCGTGGACGTACTGCACGCCGAACACGTCGTCGGTCGCGGTACCGAGCCGGTACTGGTCGCCGAGCTGCACGGTCGGCCGGATCTCCTTGTACCGCGCGACCAGCTCGCGTGCCTGCGCGAGCTCCGCGGCCGACATGGACAGCAGGTCGCCGCCGAGCCCGAGCACGCCGCACATCGCGAGGTGGAAGCGGAACCGCAGCGGGGTGGCGCGCGGACTCAGGTTGCCCGGCGCGTCGGTCACCCAGCACATCATCGCGGACGGGGCGTGCAGGTGGCCGAAGCCCTCCTGGATGAACAGCCGGTCGAGCGCGTCGGTGTTGTCGCTCGCCCACGCCCAGTGCGTGCGCCGGAAGATGCCGTGGTCGATGCGGCCGCCACCGGCCGCGCAGCTCTCGATCAGCAGGTCGGGGTGTCGGGCCCGCAGCCGGTCGAGCACGTCGTACACCCCGCGGGTGTGCTCGAGCGCGGTCATCCGGTCCGGTGTGGACAGTTCGGTGAGCGGCCGGTTCATGTCCCACTTCAGGAAGTCGACGCGTGCCTCGGTGACCAGCCGGCCGAGGATGCCGACGATGTGGTCGCGGACGTCGGCACGCGTGTAGTCGAGGACCAGCTCGTGGCGCAGCCGCGGGACGAGCGTCGGCTCCCTGGTCGCCCACCGGTAGCACCAGTCCGGGTGCGCGCGGTGGAGGTCGCTGTCGGCGTTGGCGTTCTCCGGCTCGGCCCACACGCCGAACCGCATCCCCATCGCGTGCACGGCGTCGGACAGCGTCCGCAGCTCGGGCGTCGGGTCCCAGTCCCCGAGCTTGGTGGTGCCGTCGCTGTGGGGTTCGCGGAACCAGCCGTCGTCCACGACGAACAGCTCGACGCCGAGGTCACGCGCCCGGGTGGCGAGCTCGAGCTGGTGCTCCGGCCGGATGTCGTAGTGCGTCGCCTCCCACGAGTTGTAGAGCACGGGCCGCGCCACCCGCGCGTCCCGGAGCACGTGGCGCTGCTCGTACCGCTTCCACCGCAGCGACGCGCCGTCGTGCCCGTCCGGCGCGTAGCCGCCGACGCTGTCCGGCAGCGTCAGCTCGGCGCCCGGGTCGAGGCGGTGCCGCTGGCCGAGGTCGTTGACGCCCTGCACGACGTGCGTGCCGCCGTCCTCCATGGTCTGCACGACCGTCCGGTGTGGACCGCTCCACTCCAGCGCCGCGCTCCAGACCTCGGTGCCCGCGCTCAGCGCGACCCACGGCTGGTGCTCGTGGCCGGTGGTGCCGGCGCGGGTCTCGACGACCGTCCGGCCGGTGACCAGCGGCCGGTGGGTCACCTGCGTCTCGGTGAGGACCGCGCCGGACAGGGTGGTGAGCGTGTACCCGTCGCGTGGCGGCGGCGCCCAGCAGGCCGACGCGGCGCGCTCGACGAACATCGGCTCGCCGCCGGTGTTGCGCAGGCGGGTGGCGCGGACGATCACGTCGACGTCGGCGAGCACGCGGTAGGTGAGCTCGACGTCGAGCGGGTAGTGGACGTCGGTCAGCGTGATCCGCAGGGTGTCGCCGTCGACCTCGTGGCCGGTCAGCCGCAGCCGGACGTCGCGCACCCGGTCGGCGAACTCGACGGCGAGCGCGGGCTCGTCGCGGCGCAGCGCGCCCTGCGCGACGTACTCCTCCTCGTGCGCGCGGGGCCGCGACCACGCGCCGGAGGGCCGCCTGCGCTCCGGCACGCGAGCGGCCAGCGCGGCCACGTCGCCGGCCGTGATCGGGCCGCCCCAGTGCAGGTGGCGCAGCACCGGCTCGTCGAGGCCGGCGTCCGGATGCAGGGTGAAGGCGTACGCCACGTGCTCGCCGCGCAGGAGGTAGCCGTTCGGGAGCGTCTCGATGCTCATGCCTTCGCAGCCTGGTGTGGAACGGCGTTCCATGTCAATGCGGCCTACGTCATCGGACGTAGGCCGCAAGCCGCTCCACGGCTGATGCCGGTGGCGCCGGTGCCGTGGGATAACTACGGCGATGCCTTTCTTCCATGTTCCGCTGTCGATCGGTCTGAGCCTCCTCCACTGGTACGTGTGGCGGCGGCTGATCAAGGACACCATGGCGCCGGGCCCGCTGCGGCGGGCGCTGACCGTGGTGTGGGTGCTGCTCGACCTGGTGATGGTGGCGACGCTGCTGTTCACCACCCGCGTGGCTCCCTCGGTCGCGGCGTGGTTCTCGTGGCCGGGGTACGTCTGGTTCGGGCTGTTCTTCTACCTCGGCCTGACGGTGTTGGTCCTGGAGCTGCCGCGGCTCGCGCTGCGGCGGTGGTGGCGGCGCGCGCCGGAGCCGACGTCGCAGTCACGCCGGCTCTTCCTCGCGCGGTCGGTCGCCGCGGTGGCCGGCGCGACCGCGGTCGGCGCGGTCGGGTACGGGATGCCTGTCGCGCTGTCGGACCCGAAGCTCCTGCCGGTGCGGATCGTGCTGCCGCGGCTCGACCGGCGCGCGTCCGGGGTGCGGATCGCGCTCGTGAGCGACATCCACGTCGGCGCGCTGCGGGGCGCCTCGTTCAGCAGGCGCGTCGTCGAGCTGATCAACGCGGAGCGGGTGGACCTGGTCGCGATCGCCGGCGACCTGGTGGAGGGCGAGCTGTCGCACCTCGCGGCCGCGGCCGAGCCACTGCGGGACCTGCGCAGCACGCACGGCACGTTCTTCGTCACGGGCAACCACGAGTACTACTACCGGTACGACGAGTGGCTCGCCCACCTGCCGACGCTGGGCATCGAGGTGCTGCTGAACGAGCGGCGGACCATCACCCACAACGGCGGCTCGTTCGAGCTGGCCGGCCTGATCGACCCGAACGCGACGCTGGAGAAGGCACCGGAGGGCCCGGACGTGGCGAAGACACTGCGCGGCTGGGACCGGTCGACCGCGCTCGTGCTGCTGGCCCACCAGCCCGCGACGCTGGCCGAGGTCGCCGAGGCGGGCGTGGACCTCCAGCTGTCCGGCCACACCCACGGCGGGCAGATCTTCCCGTTCAACCTGCTGGTCAGGGCGCTCGAGGGCACGGTGGCCGGCCTGTCCAGGGTGGGCGACACGCAGCTGTACGTGACGCGCGGCGCCGGCTTCTGGGGGCCGCCGGTGCGGGTGGGCGCTCCCCCGGACATCTCGATCATCGAACTGGTCCGCGACTGACGCCGCCACCTGTGTCACCTTGTTCCGGTGAACGTCGCCGTCGGTTGGCCCCTCGCCGGGGTGCTCGCCCTGTTGACCGTGGTCGCGGCCGTGGTGATCGGCGTCGGCCGGATCGGGACGTGGCGGCCGGTGGTCACCGCGGCCGTCCGGGGCGTCGCGCAGCTCGCCGCCGTGTCGTTCGTCATCGTGCTGGTCCTGCGCGACGGGTGGCTCACGGCCGTGTTCGTGCTGCTCATGTTCGGCGTCGCCACGCTGACCTCGGCGAGACGGATCACCGGGTCCCGGCAGGGGTGGTGGGCCGCGGTCGCCATCGCGGGCGGGGTCGCGCCGATCCTCGGGCTGCTGCTCGCCACCCGGCTCGTGCCGCCGCACCCGGTGGCCGTCATCCCGATCGCGGGCATCCTCATCGGCGGCGCGATGACCGCGACCTCGCTGGCCGGGCGCCGCGCGCTCGACGAGCTGACGGCCCGGCGCGGCGAGTACGAGGCCGCGCTCGCGCTCGGCATGACCTACCAGGACGCCGCCCGCCTGATCTGCCGGCACACCGCCGGTCAGGCGCTGGTGCCCGTCATGGACCAGACCCGCACGGTCGGGCTCGTCACGCTGCCGGGCACGTTCGTCGGCATCCTGCTCGGCGGCGGCACCCCGATCCAGGCCGGCGCGACGCAGCTCATCGTGCTGATCGCGCTACTGGCCATCGAGGGCATCGCGGTACTAACCACGGTCGAACTGGTAGCAGCACACAAGCTCGCGTGAGCACCGCCGAGTCAAGGCCGCGAACACGCGAAGCGAGCCAACGTCGCGAGTGAGGGCCCGAGTGAGCGGCCGCCGGCGTCTGGACCGACGCTCGCGCGCAGGCGCGCCAGCGCCGAGCACGGAGGAGGGAAGACGCCGGGACCAGGCCGCGAATACGCGAGCGAAGCGAGCCAATGTCACAGCCGCGAACACGCGAGCGAAGCGAGCCAATGTCGCGAGTGAGGGCCCGAGTGAGCGGCCGCCGGCGTCTGGACCGACGCTCGCGCGCAGGCGCGCCAGCGCCGAGCACGGAGGAGGGAAGACGCCGGGACCAGGCCGCGATTACGCGAGCGGAGCGAGCCATGTCACAGCCGCGAATACGCGAGCGAAGCGAGCCAACGTCGCGAGTGAGGGCCCGAGTGAGCGGCCGCCGGCGTCTGGACCGACGCTCGCGCGCAGGCGCGCCAGCGCCGAGCACGGAGGAGGGAAGACGCCGGGACCAGGCCGCGAATACGCGAGCGAAGCGAGCCAATGTCACAGCCGCGAACACGCGAGCGAAGCGAGCCAACGTCGCGAGTGAGGGCCCGAGTGAGCGGCCGCCGGCGTCTGGACCGACGCTCGCGCGCAGGCGCGCCAGCGCCGAGCACGGAGGAGGGAAGACGCCGGGACCAGGCCGCGATTACGCGAGCGGAGCGAGCCAATGTCACAGCCAATGTCACAGCCAGCTCAGCGGCTGCCCATCAGTGCGTCGAAGTCGGGGAAGTCGAAGCGTGCGCCGGTGAAGTTGCCGACCCAGCCGTCCTCGTCGTGGAAGAAGCGGATCGCGACGTAGTCCGGGCGGGTTCCCATGTCGAACCAGTGCGTGGTGTTCGCGGGCACGCTCAGCAAATCGCCCGCCTCGCACAGCACGCCGTACACCTTCCCGTCGACGTGCAGGTAGAACACGCCGGCGCCGCGCGCGAAGAAGCGGTCCTCGTCGTCGTCGTGGGTGTGCTCGGAGAGGAACTTCTGACGCGCCTCCGCGGCCTTCGCGGTCCACTCCGGATCGTCCGACGGGGTCATGTGCAGTGCGTCGACCAGCACGTACCCCTCGTTCTCGACCACCCCGGCCACCCGGTCGGCGTACGCGGCCAGCACCTCGTCGGACGACGGCGTGGCCGACAGGCCCGCCACGACGGGCCAGCGCTCGAACCGCACGCCGAGGCGCTTCAGCTCGTCAGCTATGGCGTCACCGTCTGAAGTCCTGGTCAGCACGGTGTTCGGGTCGTCGTCCGGCCACACGGTCAGCAGTGTCATGACATTCCCCTTCCGATCTCCCCAGACTATGTCGAAGTCGGGCGCACAGCTTCGTCAGCAGGGTTGAGACCACCTCGAGAAGGGACTTCCCATGATCGTCGACAGCGTCCACTACGACACCACCGGCACCGGCCCCACCCTGCTGTTCGTCCCCGGCGGCGCGCTCGACTCGACGTCGTTCCCCGACTTCGCGCCCCTGTTCGCCGACGACCACACGGTCGTCACCTACGACCCCCGAGGCCTCGGCCGCAGCGCGACGGCCGGGCGGGAGGAGATCACCGTCGAGGCACAGGCCGCCGACGCGCTCGCCGTGCTGGACGCGGTCGGCGGTGGGCCGGCGCACGTCTTCGGCCACAGCGGTGGCGCGCTCACCACGCTCGCACTCGTCGAGCGGCACCCGGACCGGGTGCGCACGGCGGTGCTGCTGGAGCCGCCGCTCGTCGGCCTGCTGCCCGACGCCGCCCGGATCCGCGCGAACGACCGGAAGGTGACCGAGGCCTACGAGCGCGACGGGGTGTGGGCGGCGGTCGCGGCGTTCATGGTGGAGGCGGGCCTCGCCGACGAGCAGGAGGCGCCGCCCCAGGAGTGGCTGGCCGCCATGGAAGCCAACTTCGACGTGTTCTTCGGCCGCATGTACCGGTCGATCGGCGAGTACGAGCCCGACCTCGCCGCGCTGCGTGCCGCGTCGACCCGCATCGAGGTCGGCGTCGGGACCACCACCGCCGGCGAGCTGGCCAACCGGGCGGCCGTCGCGTTCGCCGAGCGACTCGGCCGGTCCGTCGTGGACTTCCCCGGCGACCACAACGGGTTCATGTCCGACCCGGCGGCCAACGCGCTCGTGCTGCGCAAGCTGCTCAGCTGACCGCGAAGCGCAGCAACCATTCCAGGCACTCGAGCCGGTGCCGCGCCTGGCGCAGGTCGTCGCCCCACACGTAGATCCCGTGCCGGGCGACGATCAGCGCCGGCGTGTCGGCGCGGTACCCGCGCTCGAACGCGTCGCCGAGCACCCGCATGTCCTGGCCGTTGGGAATCACCGGGACGGTCACGAGGTCGTCGTGCGCCTCGCGACCGAACCCCTTCAGCATCTCCAGGTCGCGCAGCGGCACGCCGCCCGGCCACCGCTCCGCGGCGACCACGGGGGCCATGGCGTGGACGTGCACGACCGCGCCGGCCCCGGAGACCGCGGCGATCCGCGCGTGCAGGCCCGCCTCCGCGGAGGGCACGCCGTCGGAGACCGGCGCGCCGTGCTCGTCGACCTCCACGTGGTCGATCGCCGTCAGCTCGCCCTTGTCCAGCCCGCTCGCGGTCACCGCGAGGCGCAACGGGTCCCGGCGCAGGACCACCGACAGGTTGCCGGAGGTCCCGCGCATCCAGCCCATCGACGCGTACCTGGCGGCCTCCTCGGCGAGCTGCTGACCAAACGTCACAGTGTCATCTCCAGGGTGAGGGCCAGACCTTCGGAGCTCGCCTTGACCACCTCGCCGGCGGCTGGCAACCCCGACTCCTCGGACGGACCTCCGGCCCGCCCTCGATCGCCGGAAGCCCTCACGGCGTCACCTCGACCTCGTCGAACGAGCGGACCGTCCGGTGTGGACCGAAGTCGGCCTCGCCGAACGGTTCGCCCTCGCGTGCCACGCCGACGGTCTGCCAGCCCGCCTCGGCTGCGGCGTGCAGCTCGGCCGGCACGTCGGAGAGGAACACCACCCGCGCGGGGTCGGCCGGCAGCGCGGCGGCGATCGCCCGGTAGGACGGCGCCTCCCGCTTCGGGCCGGCGTTGACCGTGTCGAAGTGCTTGTCGAACAGGCCGGTCACGTCGCCGTCGGTGGTCCGGGAGAACGACGCCACCTGCCCGGCGACCGAACCGGACGAGAACACCGCGAGCCGCAGCCCGCCGCCGTGCCACTCGCGGAGCTTCGCCGCGACGTCCGGGAAGAACTCCGTCGTCAGGTCGCCGTCGGCGTACCCCTGCTGCCAGATGAGGCCCTGCAGCGTCTTCAGCGGCGCGATCTTCTGGTCCGCGTTCATCCAGCCGTGCAGGACGGCGACCACGTCGTCGGTGGTCGCGCCGGCCGGCAGCTCGCCGAGCTTCTTCGTCTCCGCCACCGCACCGGCCACCACGGGGTCGTCGCCGTGCTCGTCGATCCACGGCCCGAGGCGCGGCCGCGCGTAGTCGTAGAGCACGACGTGCACCTGGCTGGTCGCGGTGAGCGTGCCCTCGATGTCGAGGACCACCCACTGTGCGGTGAGGGTCGCGGTGAGAGTCACGGTGTCTCCCGGTAGTAGTCGTCGAGCTGGTCGGGGTCGAACGCGCCGCGGTCGGTGACCACGGTGGTGACGAACCGCGGCGGGGTGATGTCGAAGGCCGGGTAGTGGCCGCGGATGCCGGGGTGCGCGCCGGGGCTCAGCACCTCGGCGCCGTCGCGGTACTCGATCGGCACGTCCGCCGCGGTCGGCGCGAGCCGGTCCGGCGCCTGCACCATCGCGTGGAACGGGACGTCGAACGCCCGCGCGGCGACCGCGAGCCCGAGCGTGCCGATCTTGTTGACCACATGTCCGTCCATGGTGACCCGGTCGGCGGCGGTGACGAGCGCGGCGACCTCGCCGCTCGCGAGCACGGCGGCGCCCATCCCGTCGGTGATCATCGTGGTGTCGACGCCCATCTCGGCGAGCGTCTCGGCGGTCAGCCGGGCGCCCTGCAGGTACGGGCGGGTCTCGGTGCAGTAGAAGCCGAGCCGCTTGCCGGACCGCTCGACGGCGCGCACCAGCTCCACCAGGTACAGGTCGGCCCAGCAGTGCGTGAGCACGGTTCCGTGGTCCGGCAACAGGTCCGCGGTGTGCGCGCCGAGCGCGGCGCTGCGGGCGCGGTACCGCTCGTCGCCCGCCCGCGCGCCGGCCAGCGCGGCCGCGACCAGTTCGGCACCGCTCATGCCGGCGCTCACCCGCGACACCACCGCGTGCACCGCCTTGCGCAGGTGGTTGTTCGTGCGGCGGGTGTCGATGAGCCGCGCGCCGGCCTTCTCCAGGTGCTCACGCGCGGCCGCCGGTTCGAGCCCGGCCGCCTCGCGCGCCGCGAGCACCATGCCCCACAGCGCCGCGAAGTACGGGCCGGACGACTGGGTCACCATGTCCTCGATGGCCCGTGCCACGTCCTCGACCGTGGCGCAGTGCAGCCACACCCGCTCGGTCGGGAACACCCGGCGGTCCAGGATGGACACCCCGTCGTCGGTGAGCCGCACGCTGTCGGCGAGGATCGGGAGCGCCATCAGCTGTACCCCGTGTAGGGCGGGTGGTCGCCGGTGAGGAAGTGCGCGCCGACCTCGCGTGCCTTGTACACCACCGGATCGTGCAGCGTGAGCGTGCGGGCGTTGCGCCAGAAGCGGTCGAAGGCGTACTTGTTGGCGGTGGCCCGCGCGCCGACGAGCTCGAACACCCTCGTCGTGACCTCGTTGACCACCCTGGTCGCCACCACCTTGGCCGCCGAGACCGTCACGGCGGCCTCCGCGCGGTCCACCTCCGACAGCTCGGGCCCGTGGTCGAACGCGCCGCCGAGCGCGGCCGCCGCGTCGTCGGTCAGCGCGCCGGCCGCCCGCACCTCGGCGACCAGCTGGCCGTAGGCCGCGACCGTGTGCGGGTCGCGGGCCGCCTCGGCCACTCCGGACAGTGTCCACGGCCGGCTGCGGGTCCTCGTGTACTCGGCGGCCTCGATGAGCGCGCCCTCCGCGACGCCGACGTAGATCTGGGTGAGGAACAGCTGGAACGCGACCGCGGCGAGGGAGAGCCGGGGCGACTGGTGCTCCGGCTGGTCGCCGAGCACGTCGTCGGCCGGCACGAACACGTCGGTGAACTCGACCCCGCCGCTCGCGGTCAGCCGCTGCCCGAGGTTGTCCCAGTCGCCGAGGTAGGAGATGCCGGGCGCCTTGCCGTCGACCACGAAGGTCAGCTTCTCGTCGTCGACGGTCCTGGTCGCGCTGACCACCAGTCGGTCGGCGACGCTCGCGCCGGTGGCGAACGTCTTGCGTCCGTTGACGCGGAAGCCGCCGTCGACCGGGGTCAGCTCGAGCGCCGCGTCGAGCGGGTTGCTCACGCCGGCCCAGAAGTGGTCGCCGGTCACGGTCTCCCGCTGCAGCCGCGTGACGAGGTCGGGCCGGTCGAACAGCTCGCCGCGCCACAGCTGCAGGTAGTGGTAGCCGAGCAGGTGCCCGACCGAGGCGTCCGCGGCGGCGACGACCCTGGTGACCGTGTTCGCGGCGAGCCAGCTCTCGCCCGCCCCGCCGAGGTCGGCGGGGACCAGCAGCGTGAGGAGGCCGGACTCCTTGAGCAGCGCCACCTCCCGCGTCGGCTCGGCGCCGACGCGGTCCCGTTCGGCCGCGTCACCACGCAGTGTCTCCGCGAGCTTCCCAGCGCGTTCATGCCAGTTCATGTCGCCCCTCGTGCCAGTTCATGCCAACTCCACCAATGCGTCCAGTGCCACCGCGCTGCCCCTGGCGACCGAGGCGGTGACCACCTCGCGGTGCGGGTCGTAGGAGGTCGGGTCCGTGTTGTCGACCGTGGCGTTGCCGTCGATCACGAGCACGCCGCCGGCACGCAGGCCGCTCAGGCTCGCGAACACGAGCAGGGTGGCGAGCTCCATCTCGATCGCGATCACCCGCGCCGCCAGATACTCGCGCATCGGCAGCTCGCGGACCATCGGGCTGAACGCGGCGCGCGTCCACACGACGCCGCGGTGCGCGGTCGCGTCGTGCGCGGCGGCGGCGCGGTCGAGCGCGAGCACCGCCTCCGGGGTGGCGAACGCCGGGTACTCGGGGTGGACGAGCTGCTGGGTGACGCCGTCGTCGCGGACCGCGGCCTCGGCGATCACGAGGTCGCCGTCGGCGATGTCGGCACGCAGCGCGCCCGCGGTGCCGAACCGGAGGAACGTGTGCACGCCGGCCGCCGCCAGCTCCTGGAACTGGCACAGCGCGCCGGGCCCGCCGACCCCGTGCGACGACACGACCACCGGCGCGCCCCGCCAGGTGCCGCGGAAGCTGCGGTACTCCCGGTTCTGTCCGATGAGCACGGCGTCGGTGAGCAGCGCGGCGACCGCGCCGGCCCGCTCCGGGTCGCCGACCACCAGCGCGTGGCCGGGCAGGCCGGCGCGGGGGATCTTCGTGATCGGCAGGACATCGCTCATGGACCGCTCTCCCTGGTTCTTCTTCTGATGCGCGCGGAGGACACGAACAGCGCGAGGAGGGTGACGACGTAGGGCGCGGCGTCGGTCGCCTGCTGCGGGAGGCCGATGCCCTGCAGGCGGAACCCGAACGCCTCGGCGAGTCCGAAGAGGACGGCCGCGGCGAGCACGCCGTAGGGCAGGGCCCGCCCGAGCATGACGGCGACGACCGCGATCCAGCCGCGGCCCGCGGTCATGTTCTCGGAGAACAGGGTGACGTTGCCGAGTGCGAGCTGCGCGCCGGCCAGCCCGCACAGCGCGCCGCCGGCGAGGATCACGCCGTAGCGGTAGCGGGTGACGCCGACCCCGAGGCTCGCGGCGGCGTCCGGCCGCTCCCCGATGCCGCGCAGCCGCAGGCCCCACGGGTGGCGGTAGAGCAGCACGGCGAGCGCGACGACCGCGAGCCACGACAGGTAGACGAGCACCGAGTGCCCGGACAGGACCTCGCCGACGAACGGGATGTCCTTCAGCCCGGGGATGTCCAGCGCGTCGAGCCCACGCAGCGCCGGGTCGCTGAACGTGCCCCGGGTGCCGAACACGGTGCGGATGAGGAAGGACGTGAGCCCCACTGCGAGCAGGTTGATCGCGACGCCGAGCACGATGGCGTCGCCGCCGAGGGAGACGTGTCCGATCGCGAGCACGAGCGAGTACGCGACGCCCGCGACCGCCGCGACGAGCACCCCGAGCCACACGCTCCCGGTGTACCAGCTGCCGGCGACCCCCGCGAAACACCCGACCAGCATGGTGCCCTCGAGCGAGATGTTGAAGACCCCGGCCCGCTGACACAGCGCGCCGGCGAGCGCCGCGAACAGGATGGGCGTGAGTGCCCCGAGCGCGGAGGAGAAGAGCGCGGCGTCAACCACGACCGCCCCCGCGCACTCCGCGAGTCGCCTGTTCGGACCGAGTGAGTCCCCGTTTCATGCCGGGCTCCGCTTCTTGCGCAGCAGGCCGGTGGCCGCCGCCAGGAAGATGATCAGCACCGCCTGCAGGACGGCGGTCAGCTCACGCGGCACCTGCGTCGCGCGTTCCATGGCGAAGCCGCCGCTGGTCAGCGCCGCGAAGAACACCGCGGCCACCAGCGTCCCCAGCGGGCTCGCGGCCGCCAGCAGCGCGGCGAGCAGCCCGATCCACGTGTACTGCGGCGTGATGAGCGCCCCGTCGATGAACCGGTACGGGAAGCCGAGCACCACGACCGCGCCGACGAGTCCCGCGAGGCCGCCGGAGCACGCCAGCAACCGCACCGTCAGCGCGGGCCGGTCGATGCCGGCGTACTGCGCGAACCGCGGCCCCCACCCGGTCGCCCGCGCCTCGAACCCGGCGGGCGTCCGCGCGTCGACGACGGCGTACACCGCCACCGCCGCCACGATGAGGAAGAGTCCGACGGTCACCGAGCCCATCGCCGGCAGCCGCACGTCCGGTGGCAGCTGACCGCTCTGCGGCAGGCTGGAGCCCGCGTCCCGCATGGGGAAGCGCACCAGGTACGCCGCGAGCGACATCGCCGGGTAGCTCAGCAGCAGGGTCGTCACGAGCAGCGGCACGCCGAGGCGCACCTCGCACAGCGCCGCGGCGGCCGCGTACAGCGCGCCGGCGAGCGTGCCCGCGAGCAGCGCCGCGACGAGACCGAACGGGCCGGACACGTGCAGTCCGACGGCGACCGCGCTGATCGCGCCGAGCACGAGCTGTCCCTCGCCGCCGAGGTTGACCATGCCGGCCCGCAGGGGGATCGCGATCGCGGTGGCCATGCCGACGACCGGCACGGCGTAGGCGAGTGTGTCCTGGATGCCGTCGGGGCCGAACGCGCCGGTCACGATCGCGCCGTACGCCTCGAGGGGGTTCGCGCCGGTGGCGGCGAGCAGCACGGCGCCGAGCACCAGCGCGCCGAGCAGCGTGACGGCGACGGTCCTCACGGCGTCCCCCCGGCCATCGCCAGCCCGAGCGCCTCGTACGTGGCCTCCGCCTTGGTGAACGTCGCGACCACCCGGCCCTCGTACATCACCAGCACCCGGTCGGACAGCGCGCGGATCTCGCTCAGCTCCGCGGACACGAGCAGCACGGCGTGGCCGGCGTCGCGGTAGTCGGCAAGCTCGCGGTGGATGTTCACGACGGCGCCGATGTCCACGCCGCGGGTCGGCTGCTCGACCAGCAGCACCGGCGCGTCGTGGGTCAGCTCGCGGCCGAGGATCGCCTTCTGCTGGTTGCCGCCGGACAGCGTCCGCAGCGGCACCGACGTGCCGGCGGTGCGCACCCCGAACCGCTCGACGATCGCCGCCGCGTGCGCGCGGATCGCCCGCGGGCGCAGGAAACCGCGCCGGGCGAGCCGCCGCTGGAAGCCGACCGCGAGGTTGTCGGCGAGCCGGGCGCCTGGCGCGCTGCCGACCTCCGCGCGGTCCTCGGGGATGTGCGCGATGCCGGCGGCGCGCCGCGCGCGCACCGACAGCGCGCCGATCTCCTTGTCGTGCAACAGGATCGTGCCGGAGTCGGCCGACAGCAGGCCGGCGATCGCGGCGACCAGCTCGGTCTGCCCGTTGCCGGCCACCCCGGCGACGCCGACCACCTCGCCGGCGCGGACGTCGAGCGACACGCCGTCCAGCACCGGCTTGCCGGTGCCGAGGACGGTCAGGTCGTGGGTGGCGAGCACGACGTCGCCCGGGGTGCCGGGCGGGTAGATCTTGTCCAGCTCGACGTCGCGGCCGGTCATCGCGGCGGCCAGCGCCGCCCGGTCGGTGTCGGCGGTGGCCGAGCGCATGGTGACCCGGCCGTCCCGCAGCACGGTCACGTTGTCGCTCACCGCGAGGACCTCGTGGAGCTTGTGCGAGACGAACAGGATGGTGTTGCCCTCGGCGGCGAGCCCGCGCAGGACGTCGAACAGCCGGTCGGTCTCGGCCGGGGTGAGCACGGCGGTCGGCTCGTCGAGGATCAGCACGCGGGCCCTGCGGTACAGCAGCTTGAGGATCTCCACCTGCTGCCGCACGCCGACGGGCAGGTCGCCGACGCGGTCGGTGGGCCGCAGCCGCAGCCCGTGCCGTTCGATCAGCTCGGCGACGGCGGTCCGCGCGGCGCGCCGGTCGAGCAGCCCGCGCCGGGTCGGCTCGGCGCCGAAGACCACGTTGTCGGTCACCGACAGCGTGTCGAACAACGCGAACCCCTGCTGCACCATGCCGATGCCGGCGTCGATGGCCCGCGCGGCGGAGGCGAAGGACACCACCCGGCCGCCGAGGAGGATCTCCCCGTCGTCCGGTTGGGACAGTCCGTAGAGGATCGACATGAGCGTCGACTTGCCGGCGCCGTTCTCCCCCATCACCGCGTGGATCTCGCCGCCGGCCACCGACAGGTCGACGTGGTCGTTGGCGAGCACACCGGGATAGCGCTTGACGATGCCCCGCAGCTCGACGGAGTTGCCCAACTCAGGCCGCTGCTGGGTCATCGATGGTGATCGTGCCCGCGTTGATCTCGTCGCGCAGCTTGCCGACCTGTTCGAGCACGTCCGGGTGGTCGGCGATGACGCACTGGGACTTCGCGACGTCCGGCTGCAGTCCGGTCAGCGAGATGCCCTCCTCCTTGACGCCGTAGGACCGTGTCTCGCCCTGCTTGCCGGACAGGATCGCGTCGACGCCGTCGGTGATCACCACGTCGGTCCGCTTGATCACGTTGTCCACGACCTGGCCGGGGCTCGCCGGGCACTGGTTGGCGTCCACGCCGAACGCGAAGATGCCGTGCTCCTTGGCCGCCTCGAACACGCCGAGGTTGCCGGACGCGGACGCGGCGCCCATGACGTGGTCGACGCCCTGGCCGGCGAGCGTCGCGGTCAGCTCCTTGGCGCGGCCGGGGTCGTTGAACGGGTTCGCGCCGCCGATGTAGAGCGGGCTCAGTGTCGCGGCCGGCTTGACCTTCTGCGCGCCGAGGCCGAACGGGTCGGAGTAGCGGTGGAACTGGGGCGCGTCGACCGCCACCACGGCCCCGACCTTGCCGGACCTGGTGAGCAGGCCCGCCTCGGCGCCGGCGAGGTAGACGCCCTCGTACTCGCGGAACACCGCGCACGTGACGTTCGGGAACGGCTTCTCCGTGCAGGAGTCGACGAACAGGAACCGCTGGTCGGGGTTCTGCTCGGCCTGCTGGGCGAGCACGTCGGCGAAGTTGAACCCGACCGCGACGATCACGTCCGGCTTGTCGCGGACCGCGGCGGCCACATTCTGCTGGATGGAGGCGGGGTCGGTGCTCTGGTAGACGTTCTGGGTGCCGTCGTGCGCCTTCGCGGCGTCCTCGACGCCCTGGACGGCGAGCTTGAGGAAGTCGTTGACACCGACCGGGTTGGGCGTCACGAGGACGATCGAGGGGCCGTCACCGCCGTCGCCGCCGCCCTGCGGTGACTTGGCCGCCGCGTTGCACCCGGCCACCAGCACCGCCGCGACCGCGAGGAGACCCACCAAGCGCACCGTCATCTCGTACGTCCTTCCTGCATAAGTCACCCGTCTGGCGTAACCGCGGCAGAGCGTATGCATCGTGCCCAACATCCGGCCACGATGTCCACCCGTTGAGACGCGGTTCGCGTGGCGAACGGCCCTGCGCGGGCCCGTACACCTGCCGTTCCGTCGCGACCCGCGGGTCGGAAACGCACTGATCGGGGCGTCACCCGTTGGTATGCCTTCAGGTTTCGTGCCAATCTGCCGAGGAATTCGGCGGGCACACCTCAACGACGAGGAGGACCGATGGCGACCGAGGCCGCACCCAGGACCGTGACGAGACCCGTGACGAGACCGGTGGCGAGACCCGTGACCGGAGCGGCGGCGAGTCCGGCGCCGAGAGCCCTGCCCGGGCCGCGGGTGGACTCGCCGCCCGACATCCGGCCCCGCGCCGGGCACGAGCTGCGGGTCGGGGTGGAACGGGTCCTCGCGCGCCTCACCGAACAGAGCGCGGCCATCGGTCTCGGCGACGACCTGCGCACCGCACTCGCCCGCACCGCCGCCCTCGGCGACAGCTGCCGGGTCCACCCGCAGTGCGACGGGGTCCGCCGTGCCGCCGACCTGCTCCTGGCCGGCGAGGTGGCGGCCGCGACGCCCATCCTCGTCCGGGTCCGGGCCGAGCTCGCGGACCGCTGACGCAGGTCGGCCCGGTCCGTCCTCCCCCGAGGACGGACCGGGCCGACCGGCACCACCACCCCACCCGCGCGGCCCCGGCGGCTACTCGTCCGCCAGAGGCTCCGCTCGCACCCGGTTCAGCGCCGGCGTGCACACCGACGCCGCCAGGAGTGCGACCAACGCGCCGAGCACGATCGGCGCCGCGAGCCAAGGGCTGAACACCGGCACGCTCCGCGACACCAGCCCGAACAGACCCACGCCGACCGCGGTGCCGAGCGCGCCGGCCCCGACGGTCGACACCAGCGCCGGCAGGGCCGCCTCGGCACGAAGTGCCCGCGCCAGTGTGCGTACCGGGGTGCCGGCCGCCATCAGCGCGCCGAAGGTCCTGCGGCGGTCGAGCACCGACCCGGCCGTGGCGATGGCCGCGCTCAGGCCGCCGAGCACCGACGCGGTCACGAGACCGATCACCGTCACCCTGCGCAGGTCCGCCAGCTGCGTGTCCTGCTGCCCGAGCATCATCTCCTTGCTGATCACCTGCGCCCCACCGGACGCGGCGAGCAGCGCGGTCCGCGCCGACTCGCGCGACGCGTCGTCGGCCGGCACGACCACGTCGACGCCCGTGAGCGGCGCGGCGCCGGGCAACAGGGCCGGGTCGATCAGCACCGCGCTGACGTCGTCGCTCGTCACCAGCCTCGCGTCGGACGGCAGCGCCATCAGGACGTCGGTGGTGTCGCCGCTCCCCGGCTCGGACTCCATGCGCAGGCCGTCGAGCGTGACGCCGGGTGGGGCGTAGATCGCCGGTTCTGCCGCGCACGCCGGGCTCACGGGCAGCAGCACCTTCGCGTCCGAGCAGGCCACCACGTACCCCTGGTGATAGTCCGCCCCCTTGCGGAGCGACACCTGCCCGACCTGCGCGGCCCGCTGAGCCAGCCCGTACCGCCGCAGCCCGGCGTCGGCGGCCGACACGACCTCGCCGGCGTGCTCCGCGTCGGTGCTCAGGTACAGCACGTTGTCCTTGTACTGGCTGAAGTAGCCGGCCTCCGACTCGAGGCTGGGCATCAGCGTCAGCGCCATCGAGCCGGCGAACACCGCGAGCACCACACCGGCCGAGGCCCGGTAGGCCGCCTTGGGGTCGTCGCGCAGTCGACGGCCGGCCAGCAGCGCCGACGGCCGGCGCCACGTCTTCGTGAAGAACCCGCCGAGCGCCGAGGTCACCCACGGTCCGACCACTGTCGGACGACCACATGAGAAGCCCGAGCGACACCAGCATCGGCAGCAACGCGCCGTCCGACTCCCGCCCCATGGCCAGCGTCCAGAAGAACGCGAACGCGGCGGCCGGCAGGACCAGCAGCCGCGCCTTGCTGAGCGGCTTGCTGGTGTGCCCGCCGGTGGCCATCAGCGGTGTGTTGATCACCCGCCGCAGCCCCGCGACCGCGGCGCCGACCACCAGCATCGGCACGGCGAGGGCCACGGTGGCGACGACCGGCCACGGCAGCATGAAGTCGTGGGCGAACCAGGTGCCGCCGTCCCAGGCGACCCACGTCGCGAGCGAGTGCAGTACCGGGCTGACCGCCACCCCGACGACCGCGCCGGCGACCGCGGCGAGCCCGGTCTCCGCGGCGACCATCTTCGTGACCTGCGCCGGGGTCGCGCCGGCCAGCCGCAGCGCGGCGAGGCGGCGCTCCCGGCGCGCGGCGGTGAGCCGGGACGCGGACGCGACCAGCACGAGGCTCGGCACCAGCAGCACGACCACGCCGACACCCGCGAGCAGCGACAGCAGCACGTCCGGGGACGCCTCGCCGTCGCCGAGCGCGGCCAGCTCCATGGCGTCGGCCGGCATGGTGTCCGGCGAGTGGCCGACCAGCACGACGAGCTGCTCCGGGTACATCAGCGCCTCGTCGCCGAGCAGGCCGGCCGGGGTCGCGTCGAAGCGGTCCGCCAGCTCGGCCGCCGGCCGGCTGTCCGCGAGGTGCGCCAGCTCCGGTGACCGCAGCATCTCACCGGGCGCCGGCAGCCGGTCGATGCCCGGCGGCAGCGCCACGTCGGCACGGTCGACGAGCGGCGCCACGTCGATGCGGGTGATGCGCTGCCCGTCGATCTCGTCGTCGCTGCCCGCCCAGCTGACCGTGGCACGCTCCACTTCGGACATCCCGAACGACGGGTCCTGCCACAGGGTCCGCTCCGCGCGGGACTGTGTCGCGAACGGGAGGCTGACCAGCAGGAGCACCAGCCCGGTGGCCACCGCGACCCCCAGTGCGGTCAGCACGGTGGACACCTGGGTGCGCCGGTCGACGCGCAGCACCCGCATGGCGAGCTGCAGCGAGTTCATCGCGCGACCACCGGCTGCTCGATGCGGCCGTCGCGGATCGCGACCGTGCGCGGGACCATCGCGGCGAGCTCGCGGTCGTGGGTCACGATGATCACCGCGGCCCCGGTCTCCTTCGCCGCCTCGATCAGCGCGTTGACCGTGGCGTGGCCGGTCTTCGTGTCCAGCGCGCCGGTCGGCTCGTCGGCGAAGATGACCTTCGGTCGGTGCGCGATGGCCCGCGCGATCGCCACCCGCTGCGCCTCGCCGCCGGACAGCTCACCCGGGCGGCGGGTCTCCTTGCCGCCGAGGCCGAGGCGGCCGAGCCAGGTGCGGGCCGCCGAGATCGCCATGTTCCGGTCACGGCCGCCGAGCAGCAGCGGCAGCGCCACGTTCTCCTCGGCGGTCAGCTCGGCTGACGAGCATGCCGGACTGGAACACGAAGCCGAACTCCGAGCGCCGCAGCTCGCTGCGTTTGGTCTCGTTCAGCTGGTCGATCCGCTGCCCGCCGAGGGTGATCGCGCCGTCGTCGGCCTTGAGGATGCCGGCGAGCACGTGCAGCAGCGAGGTCTTGCCGGACCCCGACGGTCCCACGATGGCCAGCACCTCGCCCGCGGCGATGTCGATGTCGACGCCGGCGAGCGCGTACGCGAGCCGTAGCGCTTCACCAGTCCTCGGCCGGACAGCAGCGGTGTCATGGGTTCCCCTTCGCTCGGTGGTCGTCCTGCGAGAACCCTGGTGCAGACCACCGCCCGCGGCACGTCGGGCAGATGGCCATGTCCCGACCGGGCGCACCGGCCGATCGGCCGATGACCGGGTGGCCGATCGGCCATGCGGCCGGTCGCGGGTGTTGGACACGCGAGCGGCGCGGCGGCGACCTACCGTGAGGGCCATGACCGAATCCACGCCGGTGCGTCGGCGCGCGCTCGGCGGCGCCGCCGTCGTCGTGCTGCTGGCGGTGGCCTCGGTCGCGCTCACCTACGCCGTCGTGGGGCACGACGCGCTCGCCGGGCTGGACGACGGCTGGCGCGACGGCGTGATCGCCAACCGGACGCCCGCGGTGACCGAGATGATGGTCAACGCGAGCCGGTTCGGCAGCACGCCGTCGCTGGTCGTCATCGCGCTGGTGGTCGCAGCACTGCTGGCGTGGCGGGGCCGCAGGGCGGACTCGCTGCTGGTGGTCGGGTCGACGAGCGGCGTCCTGCTGTTCGGCGTCGCTGCTCAAGGAGCTCGTCGAGCGGCAGCGCCCGGTGGTCGCCGACCACGTGGTGCTGGTCGACAGCTACGCCTACCCGTCGGGCCACAGCCTCCACTCGATGGCCGTGCTCGGGCTGCTGACCGTGCTCGCCGTGCGCGCGGCGCCGGGGCTGGCGCGTCGCGTGCTCCTCGTCGTGGTCGGCGCGGCGCTCGTCGGGACGGTCGGGTTCAGCCGGGTCTACCTCGGTGTGCACTGGCCGTCGGACGTGCTCGGCGGCTGGCTGATCGGCCTGTTCTGGATCGCGGCGAGTCTCGTGGCCGACCACCTCGCGCGCGGGAATACCGACCGGTCCGGTACCGTTCGAGGTAGTAGTTGAGTTTGCAACTACTTTCGGAAGGAAGCGCGTGATGCAGTTCGGGATCTTCTCCGTCGGGGACGTCACCACCGACCCGACCACCGGCGTGACGCCGAGTGAGCACGAGCGGATCAAGGCCATGGTCACGATCGCGCTCAAGGCCGAGGAGGTCGGGCTCGACGTGTTCGCGACCGGCGAGCACCACAACCCGCCGTTCGTGCCGTCCTCGCCGACGACCATGCTCGGCTACATCGCGGCCCGCACCGAGCGCCTGATCCTCTCCACCGCGACCACGCTGATCACCACGAACGACCCGGTGAAGATCGCCGAGGACTTCGCGATGCTGCAGCACCTCGCCGACGGCCGGGTCGACCTCATGATGGGCCGCGGCAACACCGGGCCGGTGTACCCGTGGTTCGGCAAGGACATCCGCCAGGGCATCCCGCTCGCGATCGAGAACTACGCGTTGCTGCACGAGCTGTGGCGCAGCGACGTCGTCGACTGGGAGGGCCGGTTCCGCACGCCGCTGCAGGCGTTCACGTCGACGCCGCGCCCGCTCGACGGCGTGCCGCCGTTCGTCTGGCACGGCTCCATCCGCAGCCCGGAGATCGCCGAGCAGGCCGCCTACTACGGCGACGGCTTCTTCGCGAACCACATCTTCTGGCCCAAGGAGCACTTCATGCGCCTGATCGGCCTGTACCGGGAGCGGTTCGCGCACTACGGGCACGGCACGCCGGAGCAGGCGTACGTCGGGCTCGGCGGGCAGGTGTTCATCCGGCCGAACTCGCAGGACGCCGTGAACGAGTTCCGCCCGTACTTCGACAACGCGCCGGTCTACGGGCACGGCCCGTCGCTGGAGGAGTTCACGTCGCAGACGCCGCTGACGGTGGGTTCGCCGCAGCAGGTCATCGACCGGACGCTCTCCTTCCGCGAGCACTTCGGCGACTACCAGCGCCAGCTGTTCCTCATGGACCACGCGGGTCTGCCGCTGAAGACCGTGCTGGAGCAGCTCGACCACCTCGGCGAGATCGTGCCGGTGCTGCGCAAGGAGTTCGCCGCGCGACGGGCGCCGGGTGTCTCGGAAGCCCCGACACACGAGTCCCTCAAGGCCGCTCGGCAGGTGACGGCATGAGGTTGGTCGTCGTGACGGCGGGGCTGACCGTCCCGTCGTCGACCCGGCTGCTGGCCGACCGGCTGACTTCGGCGGTGACCGCCCAGGTGGCGGCCGACGTGACGGTCGTCGAGCTGCGGGACCTGGCCGTGGACATCGCGAACCACCTGGTGGCGGGGTTCCCGTCACCGGCGCTGAGGTCCGCGCTGGACGCGGTGCGCGCCGCCGACGGCGTGATCGCCGCGACGCCCATCTTCACCGCGTCCTACAGCGGGTTGTTCAAGTCGTTCTTCGACCTGTTCGAGGAGCTGGCGGGCAAGCCGGTGCTCATCGCGGCGACCGGCGGCACGCCACGGCACTCGCTGGCGCTGGAGCACGCGCTGCGGCCGATGTTCACCTACCTGCACGCGATCGTCGCGCCGACCTCGGTGTACGCGGCGTCGGCAGACTGGGCCGACGGCGAGCTGGCGCACCGCGTAGCCCGCGCGGCGGGTGAGCTGGCGGAGCTGATGGCGCGCCACCCGGCGGTGCCGGCGACGGAGGAGACGGTCATCCCGTTCGCGCAGCAGCTGGCCGCGCTGAAGGACCGGGCCTAAGCCTTGTCGGCGTCCTTGTCCTCCGGCGACGGCGTCGGCGCCTCCCGCTCGTAGGCCTGCTGGATCTCGATCTGCGGGTCGTAGGCGGCCGGGTGCCAGATCTCGTCGAACACGCCCATCGCGGCACTCATCGCGGCGCTGCCGACCCGGCGGCGTCGCGTGCGTGCCGCCAGCCGCACGAGTCCCCACCCGACCAGGGCGCAGACCACGGCCACCAACAGGAACGGCAGCAGGACGTCCATCCCGCCAGGCTACCCATCCGCCGCCTTCTCGGCGGCCCGCTTGCGCCGCTTGCCCTCGTGCATCGCCGCGACGCGCGCCACCGGGATCTCGTGGCCCTCGGCGATCAGGTCGGCGGGCAGTTTCTGCGGCGCCGGCAGCGCGTCCGCCCACGGGTCCCGGTCGCCGAGCTGCGCCATCGCGTTGCGGATCGTGAAGTCCTTCGGCGAGACGTTCTCGATCTCGTCCCACGGCACCGGGAACGACACCGTCGTGCCCGCCCGCGCCCGGGGGCTGTACGCGGAGATCACCGTCGCCCCGCCCGCCCTCGTCGAGTCGACGAACACCTTCCCGCCGCGGTCGGCCTTGATGTACGCCGTCGTCGCGAGATCCGGGTCGAGCTTCTCGGCCCGCGCGGCAATCGCTCGTGTGGCGGCCGCCGCGTCCGCCATCTCGACGTCCGTCGTGATCGGCACGAACACATGCACGCCCTTCGCGCCGCTCGTCTTCACCGCGCCGGCGAGCCCAAGGTCCGTGAGCGCCTGGCGCACCAGCAGCGCGGCGCCCACCGCGGCACCGAAGGTGTCGTCGCCCTCCGGCGGGTCGAGGTCCAGCACCAGGTGGGTGGCGCGGTCCATGGCGTCGACCCGGCCGAGCGTCGGGTGGTACTCGACCGCCCGCTGGTTGCCGAACCAGATCAGCGTCCGCCGGTCGTCGCACAGCGCGTAGTGCACCTCGCGGCGCGAGGACTCCGCCCAGTGCGACGTCGTCTTCAGCCAGGCCGGCGCGTACTTCGGCACGTTCTTCTGCATGAACGGGTCGGTGCCCGGCCGCACCCGCATGACCGACAGCGGGCGGTCGCGCAGCTCGACCAGCAGCCGCTCGTGGACCGCGTCCAGATAGTCGACCAGGTCCCGCTTGGTCGACTCACTCCCCTCGAACAACGGCTGGTCGAGGTTGGTGAGCGGCACGTCGGCCCGAGACTCCGTGCTCTTCGCGGATGCCATCCTGCGACTCTAAACGAGGTCGGCACCGATCGTTCGGCTTCGCGGGGGCTTGTTCAGCGGCGCTCGACCGGTACGGTGCCCGCATGTCCCGACCATCAGGGCCGTACCGCGACGAGCAGGGGCGCCAGTACCCGCCGCAGCAGCGGTACCAGCAGCAGTACCCGCAACAAGGTCACCAGCAGCCCGGCTACGGGCAGGGTGGCTACGGTCAACAGGGCGGTCAAGGCGGCCAGCAGGGTTACGGCCAGCGGCCCGCACCCCAGCGCCCGCCGGTCGAGCGCCCGGCGCCGCCTCCGCCGGAGCGCGAGGGCAGATCGTTCCCGCTGCCGGGGCTCGGGCTGCTGCTGAGCATCCTCGGCCTGGTCGTCCAGGTGCTCAGCTTCACCGTGCTGCCGTGGGTGTACTCGTCGGGCGGCCAGAACTCCGAGGCGCTGCCGGCGATCTGGGACCTGGCGAAGAACTTCGACGCGCGTGGGTTCAGCGGCGCGTACGTCGTCATGTTCAGCTACCCGCTCGCCGTGCTCGGCATCCTGCTGTCGCTGGTGGCCGTGATCGAGTCGGTCGCGATGAAGGTCGTGTGGGGCGTGCTCACGCTCATCGGCGTCGCGGTGCTGGTGGTGCGCTTCGGCCTCGGCGACCTGTTCTCCGGTGAGGGGATCGACCTGTCCCGCCAGGAGATCACGGTCGCGATCGTCGCGCTCTCGGTGCTCGTCGTGGTGATCTTCATGCTGAAGATGGCCATGTCGATGTTCCGGCGGATCGCGGGGCTCGTGCTGCTGGTCATCGCTGGCGTGCACGTCGCGGCGGTGTCCGACCTGACCGACGGCTTCGGCTACGCGGACCTGCAGGTCGGCGCGTACGGTCCGGCGCTGGGCTACGTGCTGGCCGCGGCCGCGGCGTTCGTCGGGCCGCGCCGACTCGCATGACGAAGGTCGCGGTCGTCACGGGCGGCGGCTCCGGCCTCGGACGGGCCATCGCGATCCGGCTGGCGGGCGCCGGTTACCACGTGGTGGTGGCCGGCCGCACCGCGGCGAGCCTCGAGTCGACGGCCGCCGAGGCCGGCTCCGCGACCGCGGTCGTGACCGACGTGGCGTCGCACGACTCGGTGTCCGCGCTGTTCGCCGAGGTCGAGACCCGCTGGGGCCGGCTGGACCTGCTGGTGAACAACGCCGGCACGTTCGGCGCGGGCGGTCCGGTGGACGACGGTCGCCCCCGACGACTGGCGCGCGGTCGTCGACACCAACCTCACCGGCGTCGTTCTGGTGCGCGCAGGCCGCGTTCCGCCTCATGGCCGCGCAGGACCCCCGAGGCGGCCGGATCATCAACAACGGCTCCATCTCGGCGCAGGTGCCCCGCCCGCACGCCGTCGCCTACACCGCGACCAAGCACGCGATCACCGGCCTGACGAAGGCACTGTCGTTGGAGGGCCGCGAGTTCGACATCGCGTGCGGCCAGATCGACATCGGCAACGCGGCGTCGTCGATGACCGAGTCGATCAGCGCGGGCACCCTGCAGGCCGACGGCACCACCAGACCGGAACCGACGATGGACCCGAGCCACGTCGCCGACATGGTGCCTGCACATGGCGGAGCTGCCGCTGAGCGCGAACGTGCAGTTCATGACCGTGATGGCCACGAAGATGCCCTACATCGGCCGCGGCTAGAGCCAGACCTGGTCGGGGTCGGCCGCGTCGCAGTCCCAGACGATCAGCCGCGCCCCGGACTCGCCGAATGGTCCTCCTGGTTGCGCATCAGGTCACCAGTGCCCGCTAACGAGTCGCTAACCGAAGGCGCGGTCGCGCCACGTGCGGATCTCCGTCTCCGACAGCGCGTCGGCGAAGATGGCCGCCCGGTCCACCGCGCCGGTCAGCCGCTGTCCGCCGTCCTGGTCGGCGGCGAACCGCAGCTGCCTGCTGGCGCAGCCGTCGACTCCCGCGTCCGGCACCTGTCCCCCGCCGATGCGCGTGCCGTCCGCGTACACCGTCAGCTCGCCGCTGTCGGCCATGACCACCACGAGGTCCACGTACCGCCCGGTCGGCACCACCGCGTCCGTGGTGACGTTCTGGTTCGACCCGATGAAGCGCACCTGGTTCGACGGCGTGAGGTCGATCAGCACCCCGTCGGTGCCGGGGTTCCCGCCCGGCTGGAAGTCGAACAGCCGCCGGTAGGACCCCGACCCGTCGACCCGCACCTCCGCGGCGAACGTGGCCTCCCGCAGGAAGCCGAGCGTCGTGGGCCCGGTGCGCAGGAAGGCACCGTTCAGCACCAGCCCGGACCCGGACGGCGCGCTCGCGTCGTAGGTGGCGGTCCCGTCGACCGCCGCGTCCCGGTTGTTGGGCGACACGTCGTCGACCGTCGGGCCGGACCGGGCGTCCCACGCCACGACCGGGGTGTCCGGCGGCGGGATCGCGCACGGCGGCAGCGGTTCGATCCGCACCAGCGTCACACCCGTTGTCCGCCAACCACTGCCGGCGAGCACAGCCTCGATCCGCTGCGACTCCGCCGCGCTGCCGGCCGGCGTCACCGTGAACGTGTACGACCGTGACTGTCCACTCGGGAGCGTCGCGAACGGTTGCGGTGCCGACGTGGTCCACCCGGAGGGCACCGACAGCGACAGCGTCGCACCCGGGATCTCCTGTCCGCGCGACACCACGGTCACCTTCGCCTGGAACGGCGTCGCCGCGACGACCTGGTCCGGCGCGGCCACCGACATCGACACCGCCGACGTCGCCACGTACGTCCTCCCGGCGACCGCGTTGATCGTGATCTCCCGGCCGACGCGGTGGTAGGGCACCGCCTTCCTCGTCTTCTGGTCGACCACCTGGAACAGTCCGTCGAACAGGTCGCTCGCGACCGTCAGCGAACCGGTCCGGCCCGCCTTCAGTGCGATCCGCGTCGGCACGCCGCCCACCCAGTCGGTGTCGACCGTGACGTCGCCGCGCGCCTTCAGGCCCTTCACCGCGCCGGTCTCCCAGAAGTCCGGCAGCGCCGGCAGCACGTCCACCACGCCGCGGTGGCTCTGCACCAGCATCTCCGCGACACCCGCGGTGGCACCGAAGTTGCCGTCGATCTGGAACGGCGGGTGCGTGTCCCACAGGTTGTCGAGCGTGCTCGTCTTCAACAGCTCCGACAGCATCTTGTGCGAGTGGTTGCCGTCCAGCAGCCGCGCCCAGAAGTTGATCTTCCAGGCCTTGCTCCAGCCGGTGCCGCCGTCGCCGCGCGCGGTCAGCGACGTCCGCGCCGCGTCGACGAGCGCCGGGTCGTCCTGCGGCGTGATCTGCCGCCCCGGGTGCAGCGCGAACAGGTGCGACACGTGCCGGTGGTCGTTGTTCTGGTCGTCCCAGTCCGACTTCCACTCCTGCAGCTGACCCCAGCTCCCGACCCGCAGCCCGGGGTCGAGCCGGCCGAGGAAGCCCCGCACCTCGGTCGCGAACCCGCTGTCCCCCAACGCGGTCGCGGCTTCCGCGGTGTTGGTGAACAGGTCGAACACGATCTGCTGCGACATCGAGGCGCCTGCCGAGAACGGGCCCTGCTCCGGGGAGAAGCTCGGGCTCACCACGAGCGTGCCGTCGCGCGGGTCGGTGACCAGCTCGTCGAACCAGAACTGGGACAGCGACTTCATGATCGGGTAGGCGCGCTCGCGCAGGAAGGTCTCGTCGCGGGTGAACAGGTAGTGCTCGTAGTAGTGCTGCGCGAGCCAGGCGCCCGCCTCGGGGAACCAGAACGACGTCGCCCAGTCGTGCACGCCGGTGAACCCGAACGGGTTGGTCTCGTTGTTGACCACCCAGCCCCGGTTGCCGTACATGTCCCGCGCGGTCTCGGTGCCCGGCGGCACCATCGAGTCCACGTAGTCGAACAGCGGCCCGGTCGTCTCGCTCAGGTTCGTGGTCTCCGCGGGCCAGTAGTTCATCTGCAGGTTGATGTTGACGTGGTAGTCCGCGCTCCACGGCGGCGACGTCGAGTTGTTCCACACCCCCTGCAGGTTCGCCGGCAGCCCGCCCGCGCGCGACGACGAGATCAGCAGGTACCGGCCGTACTGGAAGTACAGCACCTCGAGGGCTTTCCGCGTCGCCGGCGGCGTGTTCGCGTCGCGATACGCACGCAGCAGGTCGTCGGTGGGGACGTTCGGCATCTCCTGGCCGACGTTGAGGGTGACGCGGTCGAACAGGCCCCGGTAGTCGGCGACGTGCGCGGCCCGCAGCGCGGGATGGGCCTTGCCCGACGCGGCGTCGACCCGGCCGGTCACCGCGTCGTGCGGGTCGGTCGTGCGGTAGGTCGGGTAGGCCATGGAGTAGTCGGTGCCGGCGGCGAGGACGAGCGTGACCGCGTTCGCGTTGGCCACGGTGACCGTGCCGTCGCCGTTGTCGGTCCGCGAGCCGCCCTCGTTGAGCACCTGCAGCTGCGACTCGAACCGCATGCCGTTGTCGTTCAGGTTGCCGCTGAACGTGATCCGCCCGTTCCGCGCGGAGAAGTTCCGCGACCGGTTGTCCGGCGCGGTGATCGACGCGGTGAAGCCGATCTTCCCGGCCTGGTCGGCGGTCAGCCGCGCGACGACCACGTCGTCCGCGGCGGAGGCGAAGTACTCGCGGCTGAACGTGACGCCGGCCGAGTCGTAGGAGACGCCCGCGACGGCGTTCGCGATGTCGAGGCCGCGGCGGTAGCCGGTGACCGACGGCGGGTTCTGCGGCTGCGACAGTCGCACGTCCCCGAACGTCTGGTACGCGCCGAAACCGGTCTTCGGCTGGCCGAGCACGCCCGCCGCCCACTCCGGCGTGACCTGCCCCTCGGCGGCGATCCGGTTCTGGACGTCGCTGATCGCGGTGGGCCGCGGCGTGCGCCAGTTGCCGAAGTCGTAGCCGGGTGCGCCGGGACCGCCGGTCCACAGCGACTTCTCGTTGAACTGCAGCTGTTCGTGCTGCACGCCGCCGAACACGCTCATGCCGAGCGTGCCGTTGCCGATGGGCAGCGACTTCGACTCCCAGTCGGTCGCGGGCTCGTCGTACCACAGTGTCATGGCCGGGTTTCGTGGCTCCGGCACGGGTTTGCCGCCCGGCGGGGCGCCGGCGCTCGGCGTGGTGACCATCGCCAGTCCCGCCGCGACGGTCACCGCGACCGCAAGGACCCGGAACGTTCTCCGCTGAACGCGCATCTGTTGCTCACCCTCGCCGTCACCGATCGACCTTCGCAGATTAGAGATCGGATGTATTTCCCGTCAAGGATGCACAAAGTCGGGTTTCCTGTTCGGGATAGCGCAAACACTTGCGTAGGCTTGCGCGATTCGTCATACCTCTGCTCCGACCCTAGTCAGACGGGGTGTCACAGGCGTGGTACTCATCGCGATGAACAGCCAGACACACGGAACCTGGGGCAGGTGCGTATGGCGATCGACCTCTCGATGCTCTCCAAGCTCACCGACGCGGTGGAGGCGGTGCGCAAGTTCGCGGAGAAGGCGGCCGGCACGGGCGAGGAGAAGCCCGCGTCCGGCGGCCCGGTCCCCGGCGACTCGCCCGCGACACAGATGGCGCGCAACGCGAGACAGAGCTACCAGAAGACGGCACGCTGGATGCTCGCGGCGTTCGCGACGGTCGGTGTGGTCATCTTCGGCTCGCTGCCGTTCGCCGCGATCGCCGACGTGGAGCTGACGTGGCCGAACAGCCTGTGGCTGGTGGGCGGTCTCGTGCTGGCGGTGGCGGGCATCGTGGGCGCGGTGATCGCCGTGTCGCTGGTGAGCGAGCCGGAGGACGCGAGCCTGGGTGAGCTGGACTGCGATCTGCGTGCGGTGCAGAGGGTCGACCGGAACGGCTTCGTCTTCAAGGACGGCAAGCCGGTGATCGCCGTGCCGAAGCTGCGGGCGATGTGGAACCCGAGGCTGCAGTGCCGGATCGAGCTGACGAACATCCTGCACGGCGAGGAGTCCGCCGCGCACCTCGGCCCGAACCTGGTGAAGTCCGGGCACGCGACGGTGACCGACCTGATCAGGATGCTGAAGGTTCTCGAGTCGGAACACTCGGTGCTGGCGCCGGAGGTGGCGGAGAAGTCGGTCACCGTCGACACACACGAGAAGCGCACCGCGGACCTCACGACGTTGTTGGAGGAGCTGCGCAAGCGGCACGCGGAGCAGCCGACCGACGCGCTGGCGGAACAGATCGCCGACGCGTCGGAGAAGTACGCGACGGCGGCGACGAAGCTGGACGCGGAACGCGTGCGACTGACGACGAAGAAGGCCGACCTCGCCGAGGTGGACACCAGGCTCGCGATGTACCACGACCACCGGGACCTGGTGCTGGCCGAGTCGGGCGTCATGCAGCTGAGGGGCCGCTTCCGCCTGGCACGGCGGATCTTGGCGATCGCGGCCGTGCTGACGCTGTTCGGCGGCACGGGCTACGCACTGGCCCTACCGGGAGCGACGGAACGCAAGTCCGACACCCCCGCCGCGCCGACGCCAGCCCCCCAGCCGACCGCGCCGGCCTACGCGTCAGGACTCCCGGCGACGGTGCTGGTCCACGAAGGCACCAACCCGGCACGCGAGCTCCCCCGAGAGTGCGTGGACCGCGAACTACCGGCGATCTGGATCGGCGACGGCCGTGTCCCGGCCACCACGGGCCCCTTCACTGTCCTGGTCACGGATGAGGCCTGCACAGGTCGAATCACCGTGGGCCGCGGCGAGGGCCGCTTCGAACTAACACGCTGACCGGCGCGGGTGCGGTCGGGGCGACCGGCCGCGGCCCGCGCCCCGCTCGACACCCACCGCCCTGCCATAGCCAAGGCCGCCACCTGAGCGCATGGCCGATCCGCGACCGACCGGCCGACCGGCCGACGCAGCGTCCGCGCGGCTTGCCGCCGACCTCACCGACGACCCGCCAGCGGTCAGAACTACCACCCGCAGCCTGGCACCCCCACCGCCCCGCCCCCGACCGAGCAGGCCGACAATCCGCAACCGGTCAGCCAGCCCAGCGCCCACGCTGCTCACCGCCGCCGACCACAGCGGGCCGCTGACTGGCGTCCGCACAGCGGCAAGCTGCACCGGTTCGAGGTGCACACCGGGCCAAACCGCATCGGCCGGCAGCCCGGATCAGCGCCTCTCTCACAGCCGTTCGATCAGGTGACCGACCACGTCCGGGCCGGGGTGCGCGGTACCCGAGCCGTCGCGGCGCGTGTCGATCTCCGGTAGCTCCACGGCCGTGCCGGTGGACGACGCGCCGGCAGGCCGGGGTCCGACCCACCCGAGCACCAACTGCAGCTCGCCCTTGAGGAAGCGGTGCGTGCGCACCCCACCGGTCGCCCGGCCCTTCGCCGGGTACAGCTCGAAAGGCGTCACCTTCACGCTCAACCCGGTGCACGTCACCACCATCGGGTCGCCGTGGTCGTGGTCGTCGGTCCGGATGGCGCCGAAGAACACCGCCGACGCGTCCCCGGCCAGGTTGATCCCCGCCATGCCGCCACCCTTGACCCCTTGCGGCCGAACCGCGGAAGCCGCGTACCGCAGCAAGGACGAGTCGGACGACAGGAACACGAGCGTCTCGGTGCCGTCGGTCAGCCAGGTCGCGCCGACGACCTCGTCCCCGTCCTTCAACGAGATCACCTCGAACTCGTCGGACCGGACGGGCCACTCCGGCGAGCACACCTTGACCACACCCTGCTTCGTGCCGAGCGCGAGCCCCGGCGAACCCTCGGCCCGCTCGCCGAGCGGTGCGATGCCGACGACCTTCTCCCCCTTCTCCAAGGGAATCAGCTCGCTCGCCGCCATGCCGCCGCGCAGCGACACCGTGCCGGCGGCCTCGGGCAGCACCGGCAGCGGCAGCACGTCGGTCTTGAACGCGCGGCCCTGACTGGTGACCAGCAGCACCTGACCACGCGCGGTCGTGTGCACCACGGCCGACATCGTGTCGTGTTTGGCGCGGCCACTGCGTTTGCGTGCCTCCGACGCCTCCTCCGACTCGGCCGCCGTGCGCGCCACCAGACCCGTCGCGGACAGGATCACCTGACACGGGTCGTCGGTGACCTCCAGCGGGCCGGCCGGCTTCGAGGCGGCGAGCACCTCCTTCAGGTCGCCGTCGATCAGCGCGGTGCGGCGCTCCTGCGCCAGGTCCTTCGCGACCTTCGCCAGCTCGCTGGAGACCAGCTTCTTCAGCACCGACTCGTCGTCGAGGATCTTGGTCAGCTCGGCGATCTCGCTGCGCAGCCGGTCCTGCTCCGCCTCCAGCTCGAGCTTGTCGTACTTGGTGAGGCGCCGCAGCGGCGTGTCGAGGATGTAGGTGGCCTGGATCTCCGAGAGCTTGAAGCGCTTCATCAAGCCCTCCTTCGCCGCCGCCGCGTCGTCGCTCGCGCGGATCAGCCGGATCACCTTGTCGATGTCCAGCAACGCGATGAGCAGACCCTCGACGAGGTGCAGCCGCTCCTCGCGCTTGCGCCGCCGGAACTTCGTGCGGCGCGTGACGACCTCGTAGCGGTGCTTGAGGAAGACGTCCAGCAGCGCCTTGAGCCCGAGCGTCTGCGGCTGCCCGTCCACGAGCACGAGGTTGTTGATGCCGAACGACTGCTCCATCGGCGTGAGCCGGTAGAGGTCGGCGAGCAGCGCCTGCGGGTTGACGCCGACCTTGCACTCGATCACCACGCGGGTGCCGTTCTCGCGGTCGGTGAGATCCTTGACGTCCGCGATCCCGGTGAGGCGCTTGGACTTCGTGACCTCGTCGGTGATCTTCTCGATGATCTTCTCTGGCCCGACCGCGTACGGCAGCTCGACGATCGTGATCGCCTGCCGGCCCCGGCTGCCCTCCAGCGGGCCGGTCTCCACCTTGGCGCGCATGCGAACCACGCCGCGGCCGGTCTCGTAGGCGCGGCGGACCTCGTCGAGCCCGAGCAGCATGCCGCCGGTCGGCAGGTCCGGCCCCGGCACGAACTCCATCAGCTTGTCGAGCGAGGCGTCCGGGTGCGTGATCAGCCACCGCGCCGCGCCGATGACCTCACCGAGGTTGTGCGGAATCATGTTGGTGGCCATCCCGACCGCGATGCCGGACGTGCCGTTCACCAACAGGTTCGGGAACGCGGCCGGCAGCACGGAAGGCTCGTCGAGCGACCCGTCGTAGTTGGGCCGGAAGTCGACGGTGTCCTCGCCCAGCTCCCCCACGAGAAGCATGGCCTCATTGGACAAACGGGACTCTGTGTTGTGGTTGACGAAGCCGCCGGCGAGGAACGAGTGGTCCTCGGACTCCACCCGAACCGAGTACACCTCAGCGGGCTCCGCCGCTTCGACCGCCACAACCTCTTCGAAGCGGTAGCCAGAGTCCATGACCGGCAGAATCGTGGCAAGGATCTCCGGATCCTTGATCCGGTCGATGATCCGCAGCCTCTCGGTCTCCCAACGCTCGACACGATCGAAGTTGTGCTGTGTCAACCACTTGCGCCCGCTACCACGCCGGTCGAAGTCGAGGGCGCCACGCACGTAGTCGGCGACGAACGGCACACGGTCCTGGCTCAACCGGTGTGGCCGGAGCGGAGAGCGACGAATCAGCTCATGCAGCTTGTTCTGCTTCGTGCGCAGGAACCCCACCCGTTCGACGAACGCCTGGACGTTGCGGAGACCGGAGACGACGAGCCTGTGCTCGATGGCGCCGCTCGGCCGGGTGTAGCGCCGGTGGACGGCGATGACCCCGAACTCGGCCAACAGCTCCTGAAGTTCACGGGCGAGACGCTCGCTGTAGGTCGAGTAGTGGATCGTGAACCCGTCGAGGGCTACGCGAGGACCGCCGTCACCCTCGAAAGCCGCCATCAGGAACGCGCGCTTGACACCCCAACCACCCGCCCACACGAACTCGGGAACGAACTTGTCCCGCGCCTGATGGCCGATGAGCTCCGCGAGAGGACTGGCCCGGAACGCCGCCATGCCTCCGGCGCATTCCTGGATGTCCATTTCTTGTATGCGCTTGCGGTCACGTCGAGTCTTGCGTTCCGACACATACCGGCTGCCCCCGACCACTTGGTCGTAGGCATGCAGGACCGCACCGAAGAAGTGCTCGTCCGTGTTGTTGAAACCAGCGCGTGTCTCGCTCGCCCAACCCTCTGAGACCCAGGCTCCACCGAGGACTCCGAGCATGTATTCCCGCGCGGTCGGGGCAATCTGGGACCAGGCGTTACGTGCGACGCAGACGACGGCGCCGGGCTGGATCTCGTCGAGCCGCCGCCATTGGAACAGTGGCACACCCGCCGGTGCCTCGAGGCAGAGCACCAGGTGGTTTTCGCTGCCACGAACGGAGAACCCGGACTTGGAGGTGACCCGTAGTGTGGGATGCACGCCCGAGTTGAACACCTTGTTGACCCGGACGGCCTTTCCGTCCTTGTCGAGCACGTCGAAGTCAGCATCCGCCTCCGAGTCCGGTGGCAGGTCGACGACGTCCGAGATGCGCGGGCTCGAACCATCGGCGAGCCGAAGGCGTGTGTCTCCGGTCACACAATAACGTGACGCGGCCGGTCCATCGTCTGGGCTACCGAAGTTTCCGTGCCCGTCCACGAGCGGCGCGTTCATCGAGAAGTCCTGCGCCAGACGGACCATCGCGTCGTAGATCGCGGTGTCGCCGTGCGGGTGGTACTTGCCCATGACGTCGCCGACCACGCGGGACGACTTCACGTACGCGTGCGTCGGCCGGTAGCCGTTCTCGTTCATCGAGTACAGGATCCGGCGGTGCACCGGCTTCAGCCCGTCGCGCGCGTCCGGCAGCGCGCGGGAGTGGATCACCGAGTAGGCGTACTCGAGGTAGGAGTCCTCGATCTCGGTCTTGAGCGGGTTCTCGAAGACCTGGGCGCCCGCCCGGTCGAACGCGTTGGGGTCGACCTTGGTGGTCGACGGGCCCTTGCGGCGTGCCATGTTCGTGTTGCTCTCTCTCAGATGTCGATCGCCGACTGGTCCACCCGCGCGGAGGACTCGACCAGCCACGCGCGCCTCGGTTCGACCTTCTCACCCATCAACAGCTCCAGCGCCGCCTCGGCGGCCTCGACGTCGTCGATGGTGATGCGGCGGACCGAGCGGGTCGCCGGGTTCATCGTGGTCTCCCACAGCTCCTCGGCGTCCATCTCGCCGAGCCCCTTGAACCGCGGCACCGGCGTGACGATCTGCTTGCCGGTCTTCTGCAGCGCCGCGATCTTGTTCTCCATCTCCCGCTGGGAGAACGTGAAGTGCGTCTCGGGGTTGCGCCCCTTGGTGGTGATCTTGTGCAGGGGCGGCATCGCGGCGAACAGCCGCCCGTCCTCGATCACGGGCCGCATGTACCTGGCGAACAACGTGATCAGCAGCGTGCGGATGTGCGAGCCGTCGACGTCGGCGTCCGCCATCAGGATCACGCGCCCGTACCGCATGGTCGTGAGGTCGAACGTACGCCCGGTCCCGGCCCCGAGCACCTGCACGATCGACGCGATCTCGACGTTGCGCAGCGTGTCGGCGAGGCTGGCCTTCTGGACGTTCAGGATCTTGCCACGCAAGGGAAGCAGCGCCTGATACTCCGAGACCCGAGCCATCCGCGCGCTGTTGTGCACGAAGACGCCGGCCTCGAGAGCGAAGTTGTGGTACCCGTCGACGGTCAGGTCGTAGACATCGGCGGTCACGTCGAGCGGCTCCACCGACACCACGGCGTGGTTGACCTGGGTCGCCGCCTCCCGAAGTCGTGCGACGTCGCCGTCGTAGCAGGCCAGCAGACGGTCGAACCGAAGTCCCGTCCTCGCCACCCGCATCCGTTCGGCGTCGTAGGCCGAGCCGAGTTCCCCGTCTGACAGCGACAGCAGTGCCGAGATCCGCTTGAGCGCGGCCATCCGGCGACCGCTGTTCTGCTGAGCGACCCGCTCGCTGCGAGGCACGGACTCGACGTACCGACGCCGCCCGGCCTGGATCTTCGAGAGATGACCGGTTTCCGGGTCACTCATCCGGATCCTCATGCGCGCCGAGTGCCGCTCACCGAACTCGGGGTTCTCCCGATGCCACGCGAGAACCGCCTCTCGCTGACGCTCCCGCTCAGCCGGGTCGGCGAACTGCGCGATCGTCGTCTCTCGGCGCCACGCCAACAAGTCCTCGTCCTGCCATTGCTCGACCGACCGCGCACTCCACTCGGCGTACGCGGCGACCTGCTCGGCGTCGAGCGACGCGTACCAGTCCTGGAAGCCCCGCTCGATGCGCTCCCGGAACTCCGGATCGGCATTGCGTTCGGCCAGCCGGGCGAGGCACGCCTGGCGGAACGCCGGGTCCTTCCACTGGTCCGACAGCATCGCGGACTTGAACTCCAGCCCACCGTTGACGAGCCAGGCCCGATAGCCCTCATGCACGTGCTCGCCCATCATCGCGGCGTGCAGGGCGGCGTGGTCGTCCCACGTCATGCGGCGCAGGTTGCGCGGGTCGTTGTTGCGCTTGTCGACGTCGACGTGGTGCCGAACGGTGCCGTTGTCCGTGCTGTCGATGCCGTGGCGCAGGTTGTGGGCGTCGGCGACATAGTGGGTGTAGACCCACTCGTCGCGGTCGTTCATCCACACCCGCTCGTAGCCGTCGAGCTTGTCACCATTCGCCTTGGCCGACACCGAGCGGTACAGCGGCATCAGCGAGTCGCCGGCGGCGAGTGCGTCCGCACACCGGTAGGACCCGTCACGAAGCCGGAACAAGTGGTCGGGTGTGCACCGGACCGACTCGCCGTTGTCGAGGGTGACCCGCACGAGTGGCGCGTTCCGCTTGGTCAGTCGCGGCTCGACCAGCGGCGCGACGACGACTCGCCCGGCCTTGTTGGTCGTGTAGCCAAAATGTGTGATGCCCTTTGCCCAGTCCGCGGCCAGATCCGCGAACGACCTACTCTGTCCGGACGCCAGGGCCACCATCGTGTCGCCGGTAAAACAGCCGAGGGCGGAGTCGCCCTCCACGAGGAAAAGCTCACTTCGGTTGATGCCCGTCGAACGGCAGTCGACCAGTTTCGGGGGCATCGCGGCGCCCTCGAGGGCGGTCTTGCGGCGCGCGGCGTCCTTCTGCTGTTTCTGTGTGAGCCGGACGCGGGCGGCGTCGACGACCTTCTGCAGTACGGTCTTCGCCTCGGTCTTGGTCTTGCGGTGCTCCGTCCACGCCTTGATCTCGCGCTCCACGATGGCCTGGATGACCTTCGTGATGCCCGCCGTGGACAGCTCGTCCTTGGTCTGCGACGTGAACTGGGGCTCCGGGATCCGCACGTGGACGATGGCGGTCATGCCCTCCTCCACGTCCTCGACGGTCGGCGGGTCCTCCTTGGGCTTCAGCAGCCCCCGCGTCCTGGAGATGGCCTCCTGCACCGCTTTCACCATCGCGCGGTCGAAGCCGCGCCGGTGGGTGCCGCCGTGCACGTTGCGGATGGTGTTGGTGAAGCACTCGACCGTGCGCTCGTAGCCGGTGCCCCAGCGCAGCGCGATCTCGACCTCGGCCACACGTTCCACTTTGGACTGCATGACGCCGTTCTGGTCCGCGGCGTTCTCCCGGTACGTGCCGTCGCCGTTGATCAGCAGCATGCCCGACACCGGCCGGTCGCCGGCCGGGGTCAGGAACTCCACCATGTCCGAGAGGCCGTTCGGGAAGTGGAAGGTCTCCTCGTCGATGGCGCCCTCGGTGGCGTTGCGCAGGACGTAGGTGACGCCCGGCACCAGGAACGCGGTGTTGCGCAGCTTCGTGCGCACGGCCTCGAGGTCGAGCGTCGCGGTGTTCTCGAAGTACCGCTGGTCGTGCCAGTACCGGATCGACGTGCCGGTCGACTCGCCGCGCTTCATCTTGCGCGCCACCTGGAGACCGGACTTCTTGGCGAACTTGGCCTTCGGGCCGGGGCCGTCGAACTCGCCCGGCACGCCGTGCGCGAACGACATCTGGTGGACCTTGCCGTCCTGCTTGACGGTGATGTCGAAGCGGTGGGACAGCGCGTTGACCGCGGAGGCGCCGACGCCGTGCAGGCCGCCGGAGGTCTTGTAGCCGGAGCCGCCGAACTTGCCGCCGGCGTGCAGCCGGGTCAGCACCAGCTCGACACCGGACAAACCGGACTTGGTGTGCACGCCGGTGGGAATGCCCCGGCCGTCGTCGTCGACCTGGAGGCTGCCGTCGGCGTGCAGGGTGACCACGACGCGACTCGCGTGACCGGCGATGCCCTCGTCGGTCGAGTTGTCCACGATCTCGTTGAACAGGTGGTTTATGCCACGGCTGTCCGTCGAGCCGATGTACATCCCCGGCCGCTTCCGCACCGCCTCGAGTCCTTCGAGGTGCGTCAGATCATCGGCCCCGTAAAAGGTTCCCGCAGTCACTCTGGTCGTCTCCCGGATCCATGGCGCGCCGTCTCAACACCGTCACAACAACTGTTGGAGGCGTGGACCACCGTAGGAGAGCCTATCCGCAACCACCGACAACCCCCGGCATTTGCCCGCTCAGGTGTTCGGTCACAGGTGCGGCCAGGAGGCCGCGGCGAGCGCCGCGACGTTCTCGCACGGGGCTCTCCTGCCTGGTCATAGCCCTGCACACGCGACGCGCGGGCCCGTACGAGCGCCCGTGCGATCTTCCCCACCCAGCACGTCAGCTCAGGGCGCGACCGCCAGGTAGGCGTCCCGGGGCCGGGTCGGCGGGCTTGCCGAACCAGCGGGCGAGGTGGTCGTTCAGGTCCTGCTGGTGCTCGCCGATCCAGGCGACGTAGCCGTCGGGCCGCAGCAGGATGGCCGGAACATCCAGGGCCGCGGTGGGATCCGCGATGAGGTCGACTCGGTCCGACCAGCCCTCGACGGCCAGACGTTCGGTGCGGTCGAGCACCAGGCCGCGGCCCCGACGTAGTTGGTCGTAGAGGTGGCCCTGTTTCAGGTCGATGTCGCGCAGGCGGCGGCCGAGCAGGTCGGGGCCCGCACCGAAGTCGTAGCGGATGCCGATCGCGGTGATCTTCTCGATCAGGTGTCGGTTGACCTCGTCGATGTCCATCAGTTCGGTGAGCAGCCTGCGCACGGCCCGCGGGCCCGGTTCGGTGGACGACAGCTCCATCTGGGCACGGGTGTTGTCCAGCACGTCCTCGGCGACCGGATGACGTTCGTCCCGGTAGGTGTCCAGCAGCGTGTCCGGCGCCCAGCCGCGGACCTGTGCGGCCAGCTTCCAGCCCAGGTTGAACGCGTCCTGAACACCCAGGTTCAGGCCCTGACCACCGGCGGGCGGGTGGATGTGTGCCGCGTCGCCGGCCAGCAGCACCCGCCCGACCCGATACCGCTCGGCCAGCCGGGTGGCGTCGCCGAAGCGGGACAACCAGCGCGGGGAGTGCACGCCGAAATCGGTTCCGGCGATCGCGCGCAACCGCTGTTTGAAGTCCTCGAGGGTGGGCGGTTCCGCGCGGTCGCTGACTCCCGCGGCGGGGACCACGACGCTGTAGACACCTTCGCCGAACGGCCGGAGCCAGAAGCGCTGCTGGGTCTCGCGGAGTTCGGTCACCTTGGCGGCGATCTCCTCCCGCGGCACGCCCACCTTCATCTCGCCCATCAGCGTCTCGGTCCGCGCGGGCTCGCCGGGGAAGCCGACGCCGAGCAGTTTGCGCACCGTACTGCGCCCGCCGTCACAGCCGACGAGGTAACGCGACCGCAGCCGCTCCCCGTCGGCCAGCTCGACGGTCACCCCCTCGTCGTCCTGCTCGAAATGGGCCACCGCACCACCGCGCCGGACCTGCGCACCCAGCTCGACCGCGTGTTCTTCGAGCAGATGATCGATGACCGGCTGCGGAATGCCCAGCAAATAGGTGTGCGCTGAATCCAGGCCCTCGGGGGCGGGTTTGGGGATGGCGGCGAAGATACCGCCGACCGGACGCCGTCTTCCGTGTTCGAGAATGCGATCCAGCAGTCCGCGCATTGCCATGAGCTCGATACTGCGAATATGCAGACTCACTATGCGGACGAACGACGCGGGCTCGGTTTCCTTCTCCAGAACGAGTACCCGCACATCGTGCAGCCGCAGTTCGGCGGCCAGCATCGCGCCGGTCGGCCCACACCCGGCAATGATCACATCGAACATGAACCACCCAATTCGCCCAATTCGCGCCCACGGTCGCCGCCTACTATGCGGTCCCCCCGTTCTTGCCGCAAGCGAGATACGGCGAAAGGCGGGCAGTTGATTTTGCGGGCGTTCAGCGAAATGTTGCCGCCACCTCGCTCAGGCGGGCTGGCGAGCCGTCGGCTTGCGGTCCTTGGCCGGCACGCGGTCGAAACGCACGCTGTCGTCGATGGGGCCGTGCCGCATCAGCAGCACGTCCCTCGGGTAGTTCTGATGCAGCCGCCACGGCGCGGCCGGCCCCTGCTTGGGGAGCTTGTCGAGACTGCGCAGCACGTACCCGGACTTCAGGTCGATGATCGGCTCGGTGTCGACCGTCGGGTCGGTGAGGACGGGCGTCACCACCTGGTAGTCGCGTGTCGCCATGTGGTTCAGCAGCCGGCAGACGTAGCCCGCGACGAGGTCGGCCTTGAGCGTCCAGGAGGCGTTGGTGTAGCCGAGGGTCAGCGCGAAGTTCGGCACGCCGGACAGCATCATCCCCTTGTACGCCACCGTGTCGCTGAGGTTGATCGCCTTGCCGTCGACGGTCATGGTCATGCCGCCGATGGCCAGGACGTTCAGGCCGGTGGCGGTGACGACGATGTCGGCCTCGAGCTCCTCGCCGGAGCCGAGCCGCAGGCCCTTCTCCGTGAAGGTGTCGACGGTGTCGGTGACGATCGAGGCGCCGCCGCCGCGCAGGGCCTTGAACAGGTCCCCGTCCGGCACGAAGCACATCCGCTGGTCCCAGGGGTCGTACGTCGGCGCGAAGTGCGTGTCGACGTCGTAGTCGCCGGGCACCTGACTCAGGACACCCTTGCGCAGCAACGTCTTCATGACCTTCGGGGCCCGCCGGGACAGTTGGAACGCGAGCATCGCGGTGAGCACGTTCTTCCAGCGCAGCGCCGGGAAGAGCAGCTTGGGCGGCACCTTGCCGATCAGCTTGTCGGCGATGATGTCCTTGCCCGGCAGGGAAAGCACGTAGCTCGGTGAGCGCTGGACCATCGTGACGTGTGCCGCGGTCTCGGCCATCGACGGTACGAGCGTGATCGCGGTGGCGCCGCTGCCGATCACGACGACGCGCTTGCCCGCGTAGTCCAGGTCGGACGGCCAGTGCTGCGGGTGCACGATCCGACCGGCGAAGTCGTCGACGCCGGCGAACTCGGGGGTGTAGCCCTTGTCGTAGCGGTAGTAACCGGAGCAGACGTACAGGAAGGAGCAGGTGACGGTCACCGTCTCCACCGCGTCCGACGCGGGGTCGGTGCGCTCCGCGGTCACCGTCCAGCGGGCGTCCTCGGTGACCCACTCGGCGTGGATCACCTTGTGCTGGAAGCGAATGTGGCGGTCCACGTCGTACTTGCGGGAGGTGCGACGCACGTACTCGCGGATGGAGTCGCCGTCGGCGATCGCCTTGGCCTCGGACCACGGGCTGAACGAGTAGCCCAGCGTGAACATGTCCGAGTCCGAGCGGACGCCGGGATACCGGAACAGGTCCCAGGTGCCGCCGATGGCGTCTCGGGCCTCGAGGATCGCGAACGTCCGGTCGGGACTGTGCTGCCGCAGGTGACACGCGGCTCCGATGCCGGACAGCCCGGCACCCACGATCAGGACGTCGACGTGGTCAGCTGCCATGTCACGCACGTTATCGACACGGTGTCGACTTGGTCAACAGTGTGTTGATAGCGTGACGGCCATGACTTCCGCGCCCTCCACCCGCGGCCGGCGGGCGGCACGCCCGACCGGCGACGACCGGGAGGGCGCGATCCTCGCGACCGCGGAACGGCTCCTCGGCGAACGCTCGCTGCGCGACATCTCCATCGACGACCTGGCGAAGGGCGCGGGCATCTCCCGGCCGACCTTCTACTTCTACTTCCCGTCCAAGGACGCGGTGCTGCTCGCGCTGCTGGACCGGGTGGTGCAGGAGGCGGACGCCGCGTCGACGGTCGTGCCGGACAGCCACCTCAGGGTGGACCCGGCCCGGTACTGGCGAGACTGCATCGCGGCGTTCTACCGCACGTTTCGCGACCACCGGGCGGTGACGCTCGCGTGCGCGGAGGCGCGGTGCACCAACGACGAGGTGCGCACGCTGTGGGCGTCGGTCATGTCGGTGTGGACGGAACGCGCGGCCGCGGCGATCGAGGCGGAGCGGGAACGGGGCGCGGCGCCGCCCGGGCTGCCGGCGAGGGACCTCGCGGTCGCGCTCAGCTCGATGAACGAGCGGTCGATGCACGCGCTGTTCGCGGGCGACGAACCGGCACTCGCCGAGTCCGACGTGGTCACCGTGCTGCACACGATCTGGCTCAACGCGATCTACCACACGACGAGCCCGGTGGGTGTTTGAGCGCGCGCGGGGCCGGGCACGCCAGCAGGATGCTGCACATCACGCCAGAAGCAGGCCTGGCCATCCGCAAGCTGGTCGATGCCCAGGGCGTCGGCGCGAGCGGCGGCCTGCGGGTCGAGGCCCGCGTCGGTGAGCCGGCCTTCGCCATGTCGGTGGCCGCACTGCCGGACGACACGGACCTGGTGGTCACCGAGGAGACGACCGGCGCGAAGGTGCTGGTGGACTCCCTGACCGCCGACTACGTGGACGACAAGGCACTGGACGTCTCCGACACCGTCGAGAGCACGGCCCGCTTCCGCCTGACACCGCAAGGCATCGACTAGTCCGCCTCCCCGGATTTTTGAGTGTTGGTCGCGTCCCAGCGAACGATGCGGCTACCGAGGTGGATGGTGGCTGAGTGCCTTCACGTTCCCCTGAGGTACCTGTTGGTCAGGCGCAGACCTTCGCACGAAGATCCAAGGGACAGGCCTAGCCCGCCCCCGGATTTTTGAGTGTTGGTCGCGTCCCAGCGAACGGTGCGGCTACCGAGGTGGATGGTGGCTGAGTGCCTTCACGTTCCCCTGAGGTACCTGTTGGTCAGGCGCAGACCTTCGCACGAAGATCCAAGTGACCGCCCTGGCGTCTTGTCCCGGCTAGAGTCGGCGGGATGTCAGGGTCGACCGCAGGACGTGTCGTGCGTGGGTAGGGCCCGCACGCTCGCTCAGGTGTACCGGCACTTCGGCGAGGTCGACGCCGCCAAGACATCGCCGCTGTACGAGCGCGTCGTCGTCGCGCTGAGTGAGTCCGCCGAAGCGCTGCGGGCCATCGAGGCGGTGCCGGCGCGCAAGCGGCACCCCACGGTGATCCTCGCCGCGCTGCACGACCTCGCCCTCTCCGGACGCGCCCCGGCGCTCGCCGCGGCCTACGCCGCCGCGGACGGCGACACCGCCGTCGACGCGGCGATCGACACGCTCCTGCGCATGACCGACTCGGTCGTGGCCATCGCCGTGCGTCGGAAGGTGCGGACCAACGAGACCGGACGCTGCGCCGTGCTGTACCCGGCCATCGCCGAGGCCGCGCACCGGGCAGGCGCGAACGCGGTCGGGCTGATCGACGTGGGCTGTTCGGCCGGGCTCAACCTCAACGTCGACCGCGTCGGCATCACCTACAGCAACGGACAGGCGCTGGGCGACCCGTCATCGACCGTGCGGCTGTCGTGTTCGATCGTGGGCGACCGGCCCGTCCCGACACGGGCGCTGCCCGACGTCGTCGCCCGGATCGGCGTCGACCCCGAGCCGGTCGACGTGACCGACGCGGACGACACCCGCTGGTTGCGCGCGTGCGTGTCACCAGATCAGCCGGAGCGGATCGCGGGGCTCGAAGCCGAGATAGCCCTGGCCGCGACGGCCCCTCCGCTGCTGCTGCACGGTGACGCCGTCGAGGTGTTGCCCGACGCCTTCGCCCAGGTGCCCGCGGACGCGCTGCCTGTCGTCACCACGACGTGGACGTTGTCGGCCCTCCCTCTCGAGAGCCGCCTGCGCTTCCTGCACCGCCTCGACGAAGCGGCGACCCACCGGGCGGTGGCGTGGGTGTCGGCGGAAGGGGTCGGAGTCGCACCGGCGATACCGACACTCGGCGATCGCCGCGCCTCCGGCCACAGCATCGTCGGCCTGGCGATGTTCGACCATTCGACGCTGCGCACCGAGGCCGTCGGCCGCTGCTGGTCGCAGGGCCGCCTGCTGGCGTGGTTGGCAGACACCTGACCACGCGTTGACACCTTAAGCTAAGTGCATTAGCTTTACGGCTATGCAAGGTAGCCGTCATGCCTAGGGCCGGACTCTCGGCCACCGCGGTCGTCGACGCCGCGCTCGCGGTCGTCGACGAGCACGGGGACGCCGCGCTCACGTTGGCCGCCGTGGCGCAGCGGACCGGGGTGGCCACCCCGTCGCTGTACAAGCACGTCGCCGGGTTGGGCGAGCTCCGCACGCTCCTCGGCGTCCGCGTGCTGGAGGACATGGCCGACCGGTTCGCGACGGCCGTCATGGGGCGTTCCGGCGACGACGCGGTCACCGAGCTCATGCGTGCCTACCGCGACTACGTCACCCGCCACCCGGCCCGCTACGCGGTCATGCCCCTCGACCCCCTGCACGACCCCGCGCTGGCCGCGGCCGGCGGGAAGCTTCTCGAAGTGGTGCTCGCGGCACTGCGCGGCTACGGCCTCACCGACGCCGCGGCCATCCACGCCACCCGCTGCCTGCGGGCGGCCGTCCACGGGTTCGCCTCGCTCGAGGCCAACGGGGGCTTCGGCCTCCCGGAGGACCTCGACGAGACCTACGACCAACTGATCAGCCTGGTCCTCGCCGGCCTGCCAAGAAAGTAGGACCACCATGTCCAGAGCCACCCTCGCCGCCGCCGGCGTGCTCTTCCTCCTCTACCCCGCGGTCCGCCCGTGGCACGACGAGACGACCGCGACGGGCGCGATCGCCTCGATGGGCTCGACCGCGTGGATCGCCTCGCACCTGTTCGCCATGATCGGTTTCATCCTCGTGCCGCTCGGGCTCCTCGCCCTACGCGACCGGATCGGCCTCGGCCCGGTCGTCACCGCGTGGGTCGGCGCCGGCCTGACGCTCCCCTACTACGGCGCGGAGGACTTCGGTCTGCACGGCGCCGCCACCGCGGGCAGCCGCGAGTCGCTGCTGGCCATCGCGGACGCGATGCGTTTCCACGCGGTGCCGGCCACCATGTTCGCGGTCGGCCTGCTGACGCTGGGCGTCGGCGCGGTGTGGGTCGCCGTGGCGCTGTGGCGCACCGAGGCCAGGTACGCCGCGGTGGTGTTCGCCGCCGGGTTCGCCCTGTTCGTCCCGCAGTTCTACCTGCCGCCGGCGGCCCGGATCGCGCACGGCGTCCTGATGCTCGCCGGGTGCGTGTGGCTCGGCCTCGCCACCCACCGGCAGCAGGCGCCGGCGCGGGAGCTAAGCGGCCAGGGCGCCGCGTAGCGACCGGTACAGCAGCGCGGCATCGCCGAGGCGGTGCCGCAGCTGTCGTTCCAGACCACCGATCGGCACCAGGTTCTGCGGCGCACGCGGGTCCTTGTGCGGCGAGCTGGCCAGGCCGGGCAGCACGCGGGCGGTGACGTCGGCGAGCGTGATGGCGTCCTCGATCGGCAGGTCGGCGGAGCACTCCAGCCGCACGATCGCCGACCACGGCGCGTTCGACGCGCCCGGCAGGCGCAGGTACCACGACCGCCGCTCCCAGGACGTCCCCATCGAGAACACCGGGCTGCGCTCCCCCGGCTCCAACGCCGCCACGACCTTGGCCTGATCCGGCTGCAGGTACGACTTCTGGTGCGTCTTCACATAGCCGACGGTCCGCGCCAGGTGGGTACGGCCACGCAACGGACCGTCGACGACCAGCAGGTCGTCCTCGACGTTGCTGTCCTGCCGCCACGCGTTCGCGACCTCGACCTCCAGCTCGGACATCCGCCGGGTCACCCCGAAGGTCAGCTTGTCGAGGCCACCAGTGGTGTGGCGGTAGGTGTAGCGGGCGTGCCGGGTGACGATGTCGTCGCCCGCCTCGGCGAAGAGGCCGCGGTCGACGGCGACGCCGACGATCTGGGCGGTGCCGTCGCAGCGCACGAGTCCGACGGCCACCGACGCGAGCACGCCCGGCGACGGTTCCGGCTCGTCGCCGTGGCGCCACACCCTGGCGTCGATTCGCTGCACGCCGTCGAGGAACAGCACCGAGCCGGGCGTCGGGGTGTCGAGACCCGGCCGCAACGGCCGCCACCCGTCCGGCTGCAGCTCGACACCGAGGTCGAGTCGCGCGGACGACTCCCGACCGTCCAGCTCGTCCCCCCGCGCGACCCCGTACCCCGGATCCCAGGGATCCACGGTGTACGTCGTCGGCGAGAGCAGCCCAGTCATGCTTGCACCATCACACCTCGACCCGCCGCAGCCGCGACGACGCGCCGTCCCTGGTCACCGCGAACTGCACCGGCACCCGCTCCGCCAGCGCCGGCACGTGCGTGACGATGCCGACCATCCGGTCGGTCTCCGACGCGAGCCGCTCCAGCGTGGCCGCCACGGTGTCCAGCGTGGACTCGTCGAGGGTGCCGAAGCCCTCGTCGAGGAACATCGAGTTCAGGTCGCGCTTGCCGCCGGACAGGCCGACGACCTGGTGCGACAGCGCGAGCGCGAGTGCGAGCGACGCCTGGAACGTCTCCCCGCCGGACAGCGTGCTCACCGGCCGCTGCGTGCCGGCGTCGTTGTGGTCGAGCACGACCAGCTCGTTGCGGTCGGCGCGGTGCAGCTCGTACTGCCCGCCGGAGAGCTGCATGAGGATCTCCGACGCCTCGGTCACCAGCGAGTCCAGCGCCTCCGCGCACAGCCACGCCTCGAAACCGTTGGACTTCAGCAGGTTGCCGAGCAGCTTCGCGACCTGCTCCTCCTCGCGGCAGCGCTCGACCTCCCCCACGAGCGCGGCGGACTTCTTGCGGCGTTCGACCAGCTCCGTCAGGTCGCGGGCCGCCTCGGCGCGGTGCGACGCCAGCACCACGTCCGGCTTCGCGTCCCGCGCGAGTGCCACGCCGTGCTGGTCGAGCAGGGCGGTCAACGTCGCGCGCGCCTCGCTGCCCTTGGTCCGCAGGTCCTGCTCGGCCTGGTCGAGGTCGGCGGCGCGACCGGACAGCGTGGCACGCTGGGTCTCCGCCCAGGTCAACAGCTCCTGCCACGCGGCGGCGAGGTCGGTGCCGTCGACGGCCGGCACGCCGAGCGCGACGAACCGGTCCCGGCTCGCGCGCAGCGTCGACCAGGCCTTCTTCTCCTCGTCGGCCAGCTCGGCGCGGTCCCGCTGCGCACGTTCGACGGCGGTCCGCGCCATCTTCGCCGCCGCCCTGGCGCGTTCGGCCGCGGTGTCGGCCGCCGCGCGCCTCGCCAGTGCCGCGTCGACCTCGGCGGCCGGGAGCGCGTCCCGCAGCTCGTTCGCCAGCTCGCCGGCCTGCCGCTCCGCGGACGTGACGTCGGCGCGCGCCGCCGACGCGTCCTTCGACGCGTCGGTGTGCGCCCTGCGCAGCGCGGTGACCTTCGACTTCGCGTCCTTGACCACGCCACGCGCGTCGTCGAGGTCGGCGGGCACCGCGTGGTGCGGCAGCTCGTGGACCTGCTGGCGGCAGACCGGGCACGGCTCGCCCTCCGCGAGGTCGGCCGCGAGCGCGACCGCGCGGTGGGCCCGGTCCGCGGTCGTCTGCGCGGCCTCGGCGTCGGTGAGCGTCTGCTCGGCCTCCGCGAACGCCTCCGCGGCCTTCTTCTCGACGGCGTCGGCCGCGTCGGCGGCGGACCGCAGCCGGTCGAGCCGCTCGACGAGCGCGGCCGACCGGCCGTGCGCGTCGCGCTGACGGGTCAGCACCGCGTGCTCCGGCAGGCCGGCACGCTCCGCCTCCGCGTCGGTCTCCGCCTTCTCCGCCGCGACCCGGGCCGCGACGCGGGCCGCGATCTCGTCGTCGGCGACCGCGAGCCGCGTCGACAGGTCGGTCACGTCGTTCGGCCGCCGCAACGCCGTCAGCTCGGCGAGCTGCTCACGTGCGGCACCGGCCGCGGCGTTGGCCTCGGTCCAGCGGGTGCGCAGCGTGGCCATCTCCTCGACCGCCGCGTCCACGGTCGGCACGAGCGCGTCGAGGTCGGCGACCTTGCGTCTTCGCGGCGGCGACCACCTCGTCGGTGACCGTGCCCAGCTCGTTCAGCCGCTTCTGCGCCATGTCCAGGCTTGCCGAGGCACGGGTGGCGCGCTCGCGCGCCTTCCGCCCGACGTCCTCGTAGACGGCGAACGCGAGCAGCTGGATCAGCAGATCCTGCCGGTCGCCGGGCTTGGCCTGCAGGAACTCGGCGAACCGGCCCTGCGGCAGCACCACACACTGGGTGAACTGCTCATAGCCGATGCCGAGCAGCTCGGACACGGCGCCGGTGACCTTGTCGCCCTCCGCCTTCGACTCGGCGACCGCCTCCAGGATCTGCGTCAGGTCGGCGTCCGGCGGCACACTCGGGTCCAGCCGGTCGAGCCGGGCCTCCTTCGTGTGCACCTTGCCGCGAACATCGCGCCGGAGCTGACGCACCGCCGCGTACCGTCCTTCCGCTGCCTCGAACACGAGGCAGACGGTGCACTCGTTGACCGACGGCGCCAACGCGTCCCGGATCGCGTCCTTCTTGCCCCAGCGCGGCACCGTGCCGTACAGCGCGAAGCACAGCGCGTCGATCACGGTGGACTTGCCGGCGCCGGTGGGCCCGGTCAGCACGAAGAAGTCCACGTCGGCCAGGTGGACGTCGGTCTTCTCGCGGTAGCTGCCGAAACCCTCGAACCTCAGGCGCAGCGGACGCATTACCTACCCCCGGTGGAGTCTTCGAGCAGCTCGGCGAACATCGCGCCCAGCCGCGGGTCCTCGATCTCCCGTTCGGACAGGAAGTCCGCGAACAGGTCCGTCGGCGACCGGCCGATGCGCGAACGGACGACACCGGATCCGGTGCTGGCGCGGAACTTCTCGTCGATCTGGACATCGAGTGTGTTCGGCAGTTTCTCGCGGACCATGTCCGCGAGGCCGGCGCTCGCCTTCTGCGTCAGTATCACGCGCAGGAACGCGTCGCCCGCCTCCGCACCCGCGGCGAAGACCTCGTCGAGCGTGCCCCGCAACGTGGCGAGCGCCCGCCCACCGGTCAGCGGCACCGGCCGGATCTTCGCGCGACTGTCGGGCGTGACGTGCACGATCACGGCGACCGACTGGTTGGCCTCCTCGCCGAAGTCCAACGCGATCGGCGAGCCGGAGTACGCGATCGGGCAGGGTCCACCGATCTCCTGGAAGCGGTGGAGGTGGCCAAGTGCGGCGTAGTGCGTGCTGGCCGGGAACGTGTTCGGCGGCACCTCGTACCCGAGCAGTGTCTGCACGGAGCGCTCACCGCCACCCCAACGACCGCCGAGCAAGGTGGCGTGCGTGGTGACGAGGTTGACGGTGTCGTCGGTGAAGCCGGCGCACAGTGTGTCGACCAGCGCGCGGACCCGGTTCGCGTAGTCCTGGTTGTGCTTGGACGGGTCGTGCAGCAGCACTTCCGCCGCGCGCACCGCGTGCCGATGCGACAGGAACGGCAACGCCGCCACCACGGCCCGTTCGCCGGATCGGGTGTCGAGCGTGACGGTTCCGCCGTTGTCCGGGCGCTGCGGCGTGCCGATGACGTGCAGGCCCAACTCGCCGAGCACCGGCCGGTAGACGTCCTGCACCAGTCGTGGGTTGTCGTGGTTGCCGGCGAGGACCACCACGTGCCGTCCCTCGGCCCGAAGTGCCATCAACGTCTGCATCACCAGACCCTGAGCGGCCGGGCTGGGCGCCGTGGTCTCGAACAGGTCGCCCGCCACGACGACCAGGTCGACATCCTCGTCGTTCGCGATACGCACCAGGTCGCGGAGCACGGCCCGATGCTCGTCGAAGCGGGGCTGGTTCTTCAGCACCTTGCCGACGTGCCAGTCGGCCGTGTGCAGGATCTTCATACTGCCCTTCTCAGAACGGCGGCGGGTCGTCGTCGAGGCCGGTGAACGGGTCGGCCGGCGCGGCCGGGCCGGTGTCGACGCCGGTCCACACGCCCTTCTCGGCCGGCCGGGTGGCCCACGCCGGGAACGGGAACTCGATGGCGAGCGGCACCGGGATGTCCGGCTGCGACACGAACATCGTTCCGGGCTTCGCGATCGTTGCCCGCTGGCGCTGCGCGGCCGGCAGGTAGCCGTACTCCGGCCGGGACGCCTCCGCCGGGTCGAGGCGCCCGGCGACGCGGATCGAGCAGTTCGCGACGATCCGGCGTTCGACCTCCGACGCGGTCTGCTGCGCGCCGATCAGGATCACGCCGAGCGAACGGCCGCGCTCCGCGACGTCGAGCAGGATCTGCTTGATCGGGCTGTCGCCGTCGCGCGGGGCGTACTTGTTGAGCTCGTCGAGCACGATGAACATCAGCGGCCGCGCGGTGCCCTGCTCCTCCTTGCGGCGGAACTCCTGGCGCAGCGAGACACCGACCACGAACCGCTGCGCCCGGTCCGGCAGGTTGTGCAGGTCGATGACCGTGACCTGCGCCGCGGACGTGGTCAGCGAACGGTCGCCGCGGTCCTTGAGGTCCGCGCGGATGATCACCGACAGCGGCTTGACGGCCGAGCGGAGCCGGCGCAGGAACGCGTTGACGCTGCCGGTCGACGTGCTGCCGGCCACCCAGTCGCGGCGGGTGTCCTCGTCGAGCAGCTCGTCCTCGATCAGGCCGACGAGCTGTTCGAAGCTGCGCAGCTGACCGCCCCGGCCGGGGTCGACGTTGGCGATGCTGACCGCGCCGTCCGTGCCGACCTTGGAGTAGTCGCGCCGCAGGCGGGCCGCGACCTGGCCGATGAGCATCGTGTACTGGCTGCGCTCGTCCTCGCCGTCGGCGAACACGAACGGCATCAGCTCCTGCTCGCAGAACTCCGCGAGCGTCCAGTAGAACGGGCTGACCGCCTTGTCGCGGGCACGCACGTCCGGGGTGCCGCTCGCGTCGCCCGGCCGGGGCGGCGCGAACACCTGGACGTTGCGGAACGAGGTCGCCGGCAGCCCGAGCAGGCCGTACTTCGCGCGGATCTGGTCGGTGAGCCGCGAGTTCTCGTAGTCGAGGAACAGCAGGTCCTCGCCCTTGACGCTGAAGATCAGCGCCTTCGTGTTGTGCGCCTCGCCGCGCAGGACGCCCGAGTTGAAGATCGAGTGCAGCATGAACGTGGCGAACGACGTCTTCGTCGCGATGCCCGACACGCCGGAGATCGACACGTGGCCGCCGCGGGTGCCGTCGACGAAGTCGAAGTTGAGGAACACCGGCTGACCGTCGCGGCCGAGCCCGATCGGGACCTTCGCGTCGGCCATCGTGTCGAAGTACAGGGCCGAGTCGCGCTCCGCGCCGTCCGCGCGGTGGACGCTCATGCCCGGCCGGGGCGGCACGTACACCTCCGGCTCGACCCGGGTGACCGTGACCTCGGCGACCTCGCTGACCTCGGCGGGCAGCGCGCCCTGCTCGATGAGGAACACGTCGGAGGCGAACCGCGCGCCCTCGTGCCCGGCCTCGACGTTGGTGACGACGCCGGCGATCTGCACCTCGGTGCCGTCGGGCAGCATGCGCTTGGTGACGACGACGTCGTCGAGCTGCAGGTACTGATCGGACGCGACGCCGACGGAGAACTCGAGCGGGCTCGCCGCGACGGTGCCGACCACCAGACCCACCGGCGGCCGGCTCGTCTGCACGGTCCCCGGCGAACCGTTCGGCGAGCCACCTGGCTGCGGCAACGGTGTCTCCTTCTGACGGCTTCTGCGGGAGGCCCGCAGTCTATGTCCGGGACCCGAAGAATCCCGGGACCCCGGGGCCCGGCGTGCTGCCGCCGACGGCGGACGGTGCGCGCGGGCCCGCGGAGCGGTCGACCGGCGCCACCGCCATGAGTGAGGACTTGAGTGAGCCGCCAGGACCAGGCCGGCGAATGCGCGAGCGAAGCGAGCCAATGTGACAGTGAAGGCTTGGGTGAGCGGCCGCCGGCGTCTGGACTGACGCTCGGCGCAGGCGCGCAGCGCCGAGCGCGGAGGCGAGCGCCGAGCAGCGCGAGCACGGAGGAAGGAAGACGCCCGGGTACAGGCCGCGAATACGCGAGCGGAACGAGCCAATGTCACAGCCGCGAATACGCGAGCGGAGCGAGCCAATAAAAACAGCGCCCGGTCGGGTGACCGGGCGCCGCTCGGAACAAAGTGCCGGGTTGGCTCAGGGGAAGCAGGTGGTGCTGTAGAAGCCCCACTGGCCGCCGTGCATGGCGCGCACCCCGCGCGGCCCGTACCGGCGGTAGGGTTCGTCACGGATGTTGCCCTGCTCGCCCTGCACCAGCTGGTCACCGTACTCGTTGGTGAAGTGGTCGCTGCCCGGGTCGTAGTTGCGGTAGAAAGTGGCTGCCACGCAACGGTTCGTCTCGCAGTGCGTGTACGTGCCGTTGCACGGCTCGGCCGACGCGGTGCCCGACGGCACCAACGCGAGACCACCCGCCATGAGCATGCCGGCCAGGACCGCGGAAATTCGCGCGTTCATCGGGAATCCTTTAGTCGTAGGCTTCACAGAGGATGTAACCGGTCTTGGCGATCTGCCACGAGTAGCCGTAGCACCACAGCGGCGCGTAGGGGTCGTTGTAGTAGACGATGAACGTCGAGCCCTCGCTCAGCATGCCCAGATACGGCCCGTGCGGCGCGCACACCGGCGGGTTCGACATCTCGTGCATGTTGGTGTTGCGGTTGACCCGTCGCTGACGGGGGTTGGGATCCTGGAAGTGGCTGGAGCAACCTGGGGGACGGGTGTCGTCCATGACCGTCACGTCGCCGGCCGTCGCCGCGTTGGCGGCCACCCCGGTCGAGGTCATGGTGAGTACGGAAGCCGCGACGAGCAGCATCTTCAACGAGCGCATCCAAGGCCCTTCGAGTTAGTGATTGACAAGATGCAACGTATGCTCGTTGGCATCTCACCGGGCTTGGATGTACACGCGAGGAACACGACTGTGCACGCACAGCAAAGTCGCGACGACTGACCGACGTGGCCTCCGGCCCCCACTCGCGAGTCCAACGCTCAGAACCCGCGAGTCCAACGTTCACGACCCGCGAGTTCAACCGAAGCCGACCACCCGCGAGGTCACGCGGGCAGTTCCGGAGAGAACAGCCACGCGTCGAAGAAGGCCGTCAGATCCACGCCGGCGTGCCGGCTCGCCAGCGCGACGAAGTCCGCGGTCGACACCGTGCCGTGCCGGTGCGTCGCCGTCCATTCGCGCAGGAGCGGGAAGAATCGGTCGTCGCCGACGAGCGTGCGCAGGGTGTGCAGCGTCAGCGCGCCCCGCTGGTACACACGGTCGTCGAACATGTCGCGGGCGGTCGGGTCGCCGACGAGCAGGTCCCGCGGCAGCCCGGACAGCAGCGTCCGCGAGCGGCCGGCCAGCGCCGAGGCGGACGGGCCGCCGGCCCGCTCCGACCACAGCCACTCCGCGTACGCCGCGAAGCCCTCGTTGAGCCAGATGTGTTGCCAGTCCGCGAGTCCGACGCTGTTGCCGAACCACTGGTGTGCCAGCTCGTGCGCCACCAGCCGCTCGTGTCCCCTTCGCCCGTCGACGTGGTTCGCGCCGAAGATCGACAGGCCCTGCGCCTCCACCGGCACCTCGAGCTCGTCCTCGGTCACCACCACCGCGTACTCCGCGAACGGGTACGGCCCGAACAGCTCGGTGAACACGTCCATCATCGCCGGCTGGCGGCCGAAGTCGTGCCGTGCGGCCCGCACCAGGCCACGCGGCACGGCCACCGACTGGCCACGCGTCACCAGCCACTGCTCGTACGGTCCTATCTGGACGGTCGCGAGGTAGGCAGCCATCGGCTCGTCGACCGCGTAGGTCCACGTCGTGGTGCTGCCGCCCGCGGTCCGCTCCGCGAGCACCCCGTTCGCCACCACCGTGTACGCCGCGGGCGCGGTCACCGTGATCCGGTAGGTCGCCTTCTCCCCCACCACGTCGTTGCACGGGAACCACGACGGCGCGCCGATCGGCTGGCTCGCCACGATCACCCCGTCGGCCAGCTCGTCCCAGCCGACCTCGCCCCAGTGCCGGGTGCGGACCGGCGTGGGCCGCCCGGCGTAGCGGACCTCGATCGCGAACGGCGTGTCCACAAGGAAACGGCCGCGAACGCGCAGCTTCCCGTTGCGGTGCACCCACCGCGCCGGCTTGCCGTCGACGAGCACCCGCTCGACCCGGAACGGCCCGAAGTCCAGTGCCAGCGCCAGATCGGGGGCCGACGCGACCACGGTCAGCCGGGCCCGCGCCGACACCCGGCCGGTCGCCGGCTTGGTCGACAGCTCGAGGTCGTAGTGCGACACCCGGTAGCCCGGGTTGCCGTGCCCCAGCAGGTCGGTCGGCCTCAACGCCATGCGGCGACGGGGTTGCCCAGCCAACGGGTGCCGGCCGGCACCTGCTCACCGGCCATCACGAGCGACGCCGGCCCGACGCACGCGTGCGCGCCGACCGCGGTGCCCGGCAACACGATGCCGTGCGGCCCGAGCGTCGCGCCGGCGGACAGGGTCACGTGGTCCATGCGCAAGATCCGATCATGGAACAGATGCGTCTGCACGACGCACCCCCGGTTGACGGTCGCGCCGTCACCCAGTCGGACCAGGTCCGCCTCCGGCAGCCAGTACGAGTCGCACCACACGCCGCGCCCGACCCGCGCGCCCATGGCACGCAGCCACCACGACATCAGCGGCGTGCCGCCGACCGAGCCGACGAGCCACGGCACCGCCAGCACCTCGACGAACGTGTCCGCCAACTCGTTGCGCCACACGAACGACGACCACAGCGGATGGTTGCGCGCCCGGAACCGCCCGACCAGCAACCATTTCGCCGCCACCGCGACCGCGCACGCCACCAGCCCGGCGCTGGCGAGCACCAACCCGCCGAACAACAGCGCGAGCGGAAAGCCAACGGACGCAAGGACGCCGAGCACCAGGAACGCGAGCGCGACGGAGCCCATCATCGGCAGCACCCGGCACAGCTCGACGAGCGCGCGGGCGACCAGCAGCCGGCGCGGCGGCTCGTAGGTGCGGCCGGCGTCGCCGCCCTCGGCGACCCTCGGCAGCCGCATCGGCGGCATGCCGAGGTAGGAGCTGCCGGTCTTGGCCCGCTTCGGCGCCGCCGACAGCACGCCGACGAGCCCGCGCTTTGGCACCGACCGCCCCGGCGCGGCCATCCCCGAGTTGCCGAGGAACGCGCGCTTGCCGACCCGCACCGCCGCGATCCGCAGCCAGCCGCCGCCCAGCTCGTAGGAGGCGACCATGGTGTCGTCGGCGAGGAACGCGCCGTCGCCGATCGTGGTCATCGCCGGCAGCGCCACCACCGTGGACGCCTCGACGTTGCGGCCGACCCGCATGCCGAGCGCGCGCAGCCACACGGGCGTGAACAGGCTGGCGTACAAGGGGAACAACACGCTTCGGGCGGAGTCCATGAGCCGCAGCGTGGTCCACGCCTGCCAGGCGACCCGGCCGCGGACCGCGTGGTAGCCCTCGCGAAGGCCGACGGCGAGCAGCCGCACCGACACGAGCGTGACGAGCGCGTGCGTCGCGAGCCACGCGACGGTCACCGCCGGCACGGCCGCGAGCGCCGCGCCGAGCGTCGGCGTCGCGCCGAGCAGCGCGACCAGCAGCCACAGCGCCGGCAGCGCGGACACCACCGGCAGCAGCCCGAGCACGACCGAGGTGGTGTCGTAGATCGCGAGCCAGGTTCTCGGCCGCGCCGGGCGCGCCTTGGGCCAGCGCCGGGCGGCCTTGCCCTGCCTGACCGCGGGCACCCCGGACCAGCGCTGTCCGGTGGGCACCGCGCCGACCACACCGGAACCGGGCGCGATCTCGGCGCGCTTGCCGATCCGCGCGCCGGGGAACAGGGTGCTGCGGGTGCCGACGACCGCGCCGGCGCCGATCCGGATCTTGCCGATGTGCACGACGTCGCCGTCGACCCAGTGGCCGGACAGGTCGACCTCCGGCTCGACCGCCGCGCCCCGCCCGACCCGCAGCATGCCGGTGACCGGCGGCAGCGAGTGCAGGTCGACGTCGGCCGCGATCTTGGCGCCGAGCGCGCGGGCGTAGTGCGTGAGCCAGGAGCCGGCGAGGTCGGCCGCACCGGACCGCTCGGCGAGCTGCTCCGCCGCCCACAGTCGCAGGTGGACGTTGCCGCCGCGGGGATAGGTCCCGGGTCGCACGCCGCGCAGCAGCAGCCGGGCACCGCCGGCGGCGACCGCGAGCCGGCCCGGCGGGCTGAACAGCAGCAGCCAGCCGGCGCCGACCAGCCACCACGACACGGTCCACGGATAGCCGATGACGTTACCGAGCGCGGCGAGCACGACGGTCCAGCGCAGTCCGACGATGCTCAGCAGCGGCAGCATCGCGAGGCTCTGGACCACGCCGGCACGTCGGGGCACCGGCGCGATCTCGCGGGTCGAGGCCGGAGACTCCGCCAGGTCGTCGAGCCGCGCGGCCAGCGCCGCGAGCGTCGGGTGGTGGTAGACGTCGCCGACCGACACCGTGGGGTGCTCGGCGCGGACGATCGACACGAGCCGGGCCGCGGTGAGGCTGCCGCCGCCCGAGGCGAAGAAGTCGGCTCCCGACGCGTGCGGCGCCGCGCCGAGGACGTCGGCCCAGCGTGCCGCCAGCCACGCCTGGGTGCCGTGCAACGCGACCAGGGTGGTCGCGGGCACGTCGAGCGGCCAGGGCAGCGCGGCGCGGTCGACCTTGCCGGACGTGCGGGTCGGCAGCGTGTCGACGACCGCGAGCCGGGGCACGAGCGCCGCGGGCAGGGCCTCGCGCAGGCGGGTGAGCGCGCCCTGCTCGTCGAAGTCGGGCGACACGACGTAGCCGACGAGCAGCTGTGTGCCGCTCGCGGTCGTGCGCACGGCGGCGGCCGCGCCGGTGACGTTCGGCAGCGCCTGCAGGGCCGCGTCGATCTCGCCCAGCTCGATCCGGCGGCCGCCGAGCTTGACCTGCTCGTCGGCGCGGCCGAGGAACACCAGGCCGGCGGGCTCCGCGCGGACCAGGTCGCCGCTGCGGTAGGCGCGGGTCCAGCCGAGCGCGGGCAGCGGCGCGTACTTCTCCGCGTCCTTCACCGGGTCCAGGTAGCGGGCCAGGCCGACGCCGCCGATCACCAGCTCGCCGTCGCCGCCCATGGGCACGACCTCGCCGGCCCGGTCGACGACCGCCAGCTCCCAGCCGGCGAGCGGCAACCCGATCCGCACCGGCCCGGTGCCGGTCATGCGGGCGCCGCACGCGACGACCGTCGCCTCGGTGGGACCGTAGGTGTTCCACACCTCGCGGCCGTCGACCGCGAGACGCTCGGCGAGCTCGGCCGGGCAGGCCTCGCCGCCCAGGATCAGCAGGCGGACGTCCAGCAGTGCCTCCGAGGGCCACAGCGCGACCAGCGTCGGCACCGTGGACACGACCGTGATCTCCTGCTCCACCAGCCAGGGGCCGAGGTCGACGCCGGTGCGCACCAGCCAGCGCGGCGCGGGCACCAGGCAGGCGCCGCCCCGCCACGCGAGCCACATCTCCTCGCAGGAGGCGTCGAACGCGACCGAGAGGCCCGCGAGTACCCGGTCGTCCGGGCCGATCGGGTCGTCCGCGACGAACAGGTCCGCCTCCGCGTCGACGAACGCGGTCGCCGAGCGGTGCGAGACCGCGACGCCCTTGGGTCGGCCGGTCGAGCCGGAGGTGAAGATGATCCACGCGTCGTCGTCCGGGCCCGGCGCGCCGGGGCGGCCCGACGGCACGTCCCGCATCGTCAGCGCCCGGCCCTCGCCGAGCACCGCGCACACGCCCGCCTCGCAGAACACCAGGTCGGCGCGCTCGTCCGGGTCCTCGAAGTCGACCGGCACGTACGCCGCGCCCGCCGCGAGCACGGCCAGGACCGACACGTACAGGTCGGCGGTGCCCGACGGCACCCGCACACCGACCCGATCCCCGACGCCGACGCCCTCCGCGGCCAGCTTCTGCCGCAGCTCGTCGACGGTCACCAGGAGCGACTGGTAACTGAGCGTGGTCGTACCGTCGTCGATCGCGAGTGCCAGCGGATGCCGGCGGGCGGTGTCGGCGAGGACGTCGACCAGCGTGCGCGGTGCCGCCGCGGCGGCGCCACTGAACCGCGCCAGCGGCGCGACCAAGGCCTCGAGCAGGGAGTCTTCGTAGACGGCGGTCATCGACCACCGACCGGACGCACGCGCAACAGATCCTCCGCGAATAGACGCTGCATCCGGACGACCTGCGGGCAGCGAACCCGGCCACAACCCCGGGCGACCTGCGACTTTACCCCGTGCTGTGACATTGGCTCGCTTCGCTCGCGAAATCGCGGCCTTGACCCGGCGTCTTCCCTCCTCCGTGCTCGGCGCTGACGCGCCTGCGCGCGAGCGTCACTCCAGACGCCGGCGGCCACTCACACACGCCCTCACTGCCACATTGGCTCGCTCCGCTCGCACAATCGCGGCTGTGACATTGGCTCGCTTCGCTCGCGAAATCGCGGCCTGAACCCGGCGTCTTCCCTCCTCCGTGCTCGGCGCTGACGCGCCTGCGCGCGAGCGTCACTCCAGACGCCGGCGGCCACTCACACAAGCCCTCACTCGCGACATTGGCTCGCTTCGCTCGCGTATTCGCGGCCTGAACCCGGCGTCTTCCCTCCTCCGTGCTCGGCGCTGACGCGCCTGCGCGCGAGCGTCAGTCCAGACGCCGGCGGCCGCTCACTCGGGCCCTCACTCACGGCAGACTCTGGCCGGCACCGCTCACACACGCCCTCACCCTCGCGCTCCGCTACCCCCACCTGCGCGGACTTGTGGCACGAACCGCCAACTCGGCGTGTCCGAACGGGGGACTCGCGGGTTTGGTGGCTAACTCTTCGCGGCGGCTTTTGCTGCTATGCGGGCCTGTACTTCTGGGCGGCGCAGTGGGGGGATGGTCGACGGGGGCTGCTTGCGCGGCGGGAGTTCGGCGAGCAGGCGGGTGGTGGTGGCGGCTACCTCGGCGACCGCGGCCTCGACCGCGGGCCGGGTCTTGTCCGACACGGACGAGAGGCCGGCGACCTTGCGGACGTACTGCAGAGCGGCCGCCTCGATCTCCTCGGTCGTGGCGACCGGCTCCAGCCCTCGCAGCGCGGTGATGTTTCGGCACATGCCCCCGACTTTACGTGCCCTGCGACAGCACCCCGTCGAGATACGCTTTCCTGCTGGCAGACCGGGACACCTTCCCGCTCGACGTCCTCGGGAGCGTGCCCGGCTCGAGCAGCACCACCTCCACCGCGGCGCCGCTGGTCATCGCCGCGCGCACGGCCGCCGCGACCTCCGCGAGGTCCACCCGCACCATCCACCGCGACCGCTCGGCCAGCACCACCACCCGGTCACCCTCCGGACCCGGCACCGCGACCGCGGCAACATGGTGTGACCGGATCGCCGGGTGCGCGGACTCGATGACCGACTCGATGTCCTGCGGGTAGTGGCTACGGCCGTCGAGCACGATGACGTCGCTGGTGCGGCCCGTGACGTACAGCTCGTCCTCGTGCCACACGCCCAGGTCGCCGGTGCGCAGCCACACCCCGTCCACACCGTCGAGGGTCGCGCCGAACGTCGCCGCCGTGCGTTCCGCGTCGCCCCAGTAGCCGGCGCCGACGTTCGGCCCGCGCACCCAGATCTCACCGACCCGGTCGGCGGGCAGCACCCGGCCGCCGTCGACGACCCGCACCTCCTGGCCGGCGGGCCGCCCGGACGACATCAGCGTCACGCCGGTCGCGCTCGGCACCAACTCGCCCAAGCCCAACCGCTCGCGGTCGGCGGTGACGCGCCGGCACCGGCCGGGCGGCGTGGTGGAGATCAGCACGGTCGCCTCGGCGAGGCCGTAGGACACCCGGTGGGTCTCCGGCCGCAGGCCGCACTCGGCGAACGTGCGGTGGAACCAGTCGATGGTGCCGGGCTCCGCCGGCTCGCCGCCGTTGATCATCGTGCGGACGCCGGTCAGGTCCAGGCGGGCGCGTTCGGCCGCGGTGACCCGTGCCGTGACGAACCCGTACGCGAAGTTCGGCGCGGCCGTCACCGTGTCCGGATGCTCGGCGAGCGCCCGCAGCCACCGCTCCGGCCGCTCCAGGAACGCCAGCGGGTCCATCAGCACCGTGCGCATGCCGTGCACGACCGGCCCGGCGACCGCCAGCACCAGACCCATGTCGTGGAACAGCGGCAGCCAGCTCACCGACACCGACCCGACGTCGGCGCCGTAGGCCTGCATGGCCTGCCGCGCGTTGGCCACCACGTTGCCGTGGGTGACCATGATGCCGGCCGGCGGACCGGTCGAACCCGACGAGTACTGCAGGTAGGCGACGTCGTCCGGCCGCAGGACCGGCGGTGGGCAGCGGGCGGGCGGCAGGTCGTCGACCGCGGCCACGGTGGTCGCGAGCTCCGCGACGAAACCCTTGACCAGCGCGAGGTCGGCGTGGGTGGTCAGGCACAGCACCGGCGCGCTGTCGCGCAGCGCCCGCGCGAGCCGGCAGGTGTTCACCGGGAAGCGGGGCGAGTGCAGCGGCACCGCGATCCGCCCCGCGCGCAGCACGCCGAGGAACGCGATCACCCATTCCGGGCCCTGCGCGGCGAGCACCGCGACCCGGTCGCCCGGCGCCGACCGGGCCCTGGTCCACGCGGCCACCGAGTCGACCGCGGCGTCCACCTCGGACCAGCCGAGCGTGCGGGTCGTGCCCGCCCGGTGGTCGTGGTGGGTGAGCAGCGCGGACGCGCCGAGTACGGCGGCCCGGCGCGCGAGCAGGTCCGGCAACAGCCGCTCCGCACCGCCCATGCCCGGCCTCCCCCGGCGTGCCCCACGGACGTCATGGGGCGTTCCGGCTAGCTTGCGGCCCTGCCCGGAAAAGCGCGTCCGCCGTGGAACCGACCCGCCTGTACTCCCAGGGGCGTAGTCGACGACCTCCCGATACCGCACGAGGTGTATCGACCGAGCAGGTTTGACAGAAAGTTACGACTCTTCTTGCTAGCTCGAAAACTTCTACCGTATCGGGCGATTGCCGCCCCTCCGGCCACACCGCACGCTGACCATGTCCGGTCTCCCGGACACCCCTGTGACGTGTGGAGGCAGCCCATGCGGACCCGCGAAACCACCATCAGATCAGCGTTCGTCACCGCGGTCGTCGCCCTGCTCAGCCTGGTCGGCGTGGACCAGGCCGCGGCGGCCGCCGGACCCTACACCGCGCTCGGCGACTCGTACTCGTCCGGCGTCGGCACCAGAAACTACTACCCCGACAGCGGTTCCTGCTACCGCTCCCCGCAGGCCTACCCGGTGCAGGTCGCGGCCCGCATCGGCGCGCCGCTCACCTTCGCCGCCTGCTCCGGCGCCCGCGTGCCCGACGTGCTCAACCAGTTGGGCAGCCTCAACGCGAGCACCGCGTACGTGACCGTGTCGGTGGGCGGCAACGACGCCGGCTTCGCCGACGTGATCACCAAGTGCGCGTACCCGTGGCCGTGGACCTGCACCGCGGACATCGAGAACGCGAACAACTACATCCGCAATACGCTCCCGGCAGCACTCGACAACCTGTATAACCAAATTCGGTCGCGGGCACCCGGCGCGCGGGTCGTCGTGGTCGGCTATCCGCGGCTGTTCAACGGCGAGGAGTGCAACGCGCTGGCACGAATCAGCCCGGGCGAGCAGGCCTCGCTGAACCAGACCGCCGACCTGCTCGCCACCACGACCAGTGGCCGGGCGGCCGCGCACGGGTTCGGCTTCGTCGACGTCCGCACGGCATTCACCGGCCACGCGGTGTGCGACGACGTCGAGTGGGTCAACGGCCTGTCCGACCCGATCCTGGAATCCTACCACCCCAACGGAAACGGCCAGGCCGCAGGCTACACCCCGCTCGTGCAGTCCAAGATGACCGCGGCGGTGCCGCAGCTCTGAAATCAATGAATATTCGGTCGCATGGTGCAGGTGCCGTACCACGCCTGCGCCATACGGCCGCATTGTGGTAAATCTGGCAAACATTCCGCCAAGCGGACAACTGATACCCCATCCGGGAAATTCGACGCATATTCTGAGTAGCGTCCGGCCGAGTAGCCAGTTGATTTGTTCGCAAAGATTACTCCAACAGATGTACTACCTGTAACGCGAATTGCTCTCGTAATGACCTCCCTATGGGACGTCGATGGATGGGGTCGCCCGTCCCCACGTCGTCGACAGACCGGGAGGAGAGGAATGGCACTTCGTCGCACCGTTGACTCGGTGGAGCACGACGACGACGTGAGATCCATCCGGGTGTTGCTCGCGGAGGACATGGATCTCCTGCGTACCGCGCTCGTGAGCCTGCTGTCGGACGAGGAGGACATCGAGGTCATCGCCGATCTGAAATGCGGTCAGAAGGCGGTCTCGGTCGCGCTGCGACTGCGGCCGGACGTCGTGGTGGTCTCGGCGGACCTGCCGGGCAACCAGGGACTGGCGACCGTGCACGAGCTGCGCGAGCGGCTGCCGGAGTGCCAGATCGTGGCCATGTCGGTCAAGCAGCCGGTCGGGCTGCTCAAACGACTGCTCGCCGCGGACGTGCCCGGCCTGATCGACAAGAACGCGCCGGCCGCGCGGCTGCTCCACGCCATCCGAGGCGTGGCCGACGGCGGCACGGTGATCGACACGAACCTCGTGCTCGCCGCGTTGTCGGTGGGCAACGACCCCTTCACACCGAGGGAGCTCCACGTCCTGCGGCTGGCGGCGGAAGGCGCCAGCGGCCCGGAGATCGCGAAACGGTTGTCGCTGTCGCCGGGCACCGTGCGCAACTACCTGTCCAACGCGATGAACAAGACCGGCGCCCGCAGCCGGATCGACGCGATCCGGATCGCCACCGAGTCAGGCTGGCTGTGAGGCCGGGGTCCGTCCGGCCTCCCAGTGTCCGAGCAGGTCGCGGTAGAGCGGGGAGGTACGAAGGAGGGTCGCGTGGTCGCCGATGGCCGCGCCCGCGCTGTCGAGCGCCAGGATCCGGTCGGCGCGCAGCGCGGAGCTGATCCGGTGCGCGATCACGACCAGCGTGCCGGGCCGGGCGGCGAACGCCTGTTCCGCGCGTCGCTCGGCGGCGGGGTCGAGGTGACAGGTCGCCTCGTCGAGCACGACGAGCGGCGCTGGTGAGAGGTAGGCGCGGGCGAGTGCCACGAGTTGGCGCTCGCCCGCGGACATCTCCTGCGGACGCAGCACGGCGTCGTAGTCGCCGAGGTCCGCACCGAGCGCGGCCACCGCGGCGTCGAGGTCGGCGGTGGTCGCGTCGGCACACAGGTAGGTCAGGTTCTCGCGCAGCGTGCCGGCGAACACGTACGCCTCCTGCGGGATCAGCACGCGGATGGTGGCGAGCTCCGCGGGCGACAGGTCCGCGGCACGCACCCCACCCAGCTCGACCTCGCCGTCGTCGGGCCGCAGCAGCCCGCACACCAGGTTCACCACCGTGGACTTCCCGATGCCGCTCGGCCCGACCACCGCGACGTGCTCGCCCTCGGCAACCGTGAGGTCGAGGTGCCGGACCACCGGCTCCGCGTGCGGCCCGTACGCGAACGTGACGTCCCGCAGTGTGATCGTGTGCCCGTCGGCGGGCGGGTGCGCCATCTCCGGGACCGGCCGCACACTGCTCGCGTCGAGCACCCGGCCGAGCGTGATCACGAACCGCAGCCCGCTGCCGCCGACCCCGGCGACGAAGTTCTGCAGTGCGGGCTGGAGTCCGAAAAGGACGTACGTGGCGCCGCCCATGATCGCGCCCGCGGTGAGCCCGTTGGACACGAGCCACGGCCCGGCGAACAGCAGGACCAGCAGCGGCAGCCAGCCGCCGACGGCGAAGCAGGCGGTGCGCAGCGCCGCGACCCCGGCGAGCGCGCGCTCCGCGGCGGCCTGCTCGGCGACCGGCCGTGCGACGAGCGCGGCGGCCGTGTCCTCCGTGCCGCCCGCGGTGACGTCGCGGACGCCGGCGAAGACCGAGCCGGCCGCGTCACCGAGGCGCTCGTCGGCGAGGACCGACGCGCGCTGGCGGGCCGCGGCGAGCCCCAGTATGGCGACGAAACCGATGAGCCCCAACAGAAAGGGCGGCAGGATGAGCAGTCCGATGACGGGCGCGACGGACAGCAGCCCGACGACGACGCCGATCACCGTGACGACGAACCCGCGCACGATGACGACGAGGCCCGCGTAGGTGTCGCGAACGATCTCGACCTGCCGGGTCAGCCGCGCGAGCGCGCCGCGGTCGGGCCGGCCGGCCGCGCCGTTGCGCAGCGCGCCGCCGACGACGCGCTGGACGAGGTCGTCGCGGAACGGCTCCGCCAGGTCGCCGAGCCTGCGGAACACCATCCGGGTGCCGACCGCGCCGACCGCCGACACGAACAGCAGCGAGCCGAGCCACGCGAGCCCGAGTCCTGGTCGTCCGACGAGGAACCCGTTGTCGACCGCCTTGGCCACGGCCAGTCCCGACACGGCGGCCGGCAGGGCCTCCGGCAACGACCACGCCAGGAGCGCGAGCAGCGGTTTCGACCGCAGCGACCCGACTGCGAAGCGAAGCTCGCGCCTCACCCGAACACCTCCCGGTAGTCCTCGTCCGACCACAGCACCTCGTGCGGACCGAAGGCCCGCACCCGCCCGGACTCCAGCCACACCACGAGGTCCGCGCGCGCCGCGGTCGACCTCCGGTGCGTCACCAGCAGCCGGGTGCGCCCGCCCGCGTCGGTCAACGTCTCGCTGATCCGCATCTCGGTCACCATGTCCACACTGGACGTCGCGTCGTCGAGCACCAGCAGGCGTTGCGCGGGCCACGCCCGCGCGAGCCCGAGCCGCTGCAGCTCACCGCCGGACATCGGGGCGTCGGCCAGCGGTGTCGCGTAGCCCTCCGGCAGCCTGCTCACGAAGTCGTGCGCGTAGGTCGCCCGCGCGGCCGCCTCGACGTCCGCGCCGGTGCCGCCGATCGCGTCGCCCACGGTCGCGCCGACCAGACACGGACGCTCGAACGCCACGCCCACCGCCGACCGCAACGCGTCGTGCGACAAGCCCGACAGCGGTGCACCGTCCAGCAGCACCGTGCCGTCGTCCGGGTCCCGCAGCCGGGCGGCGAGACTCGCCAGCACCGACTTCCCGGCGCCGGAGCGGCCGACCACGGCCACCGACGCGCCACCGGGCACCGCGAACGACACGTCGGTCAGCAGGTCCCCGACGGTCACCCCGCGAAACTCCAGCCGTCCCGTGCCCACCGGCAGCTCGTGCGCCCCGTACGGCACCGGTGCCACGTCCAGCACCTCACCGACCCGCGCCGCGCCGGCCTTGGTCCGCGCGAGCTGCCCGAACATGCTCGTCAGTCCCCCGAGCCCCGCGCCGAGCATCGCGTACTGCCCGGCCGCGAACAGCTCCCCGGGCGTCAGCCGTCCGGCCGCCAACCCCAGTCCCCCGGTCCCCAGCACGGCCACCAGCACCAGCGGGCCCACCACCGCCGCCTGGGCCGCCGACCCGGACAGCACCCGCCAACTCCGCATCCCCTGCTCGTGCAACGCGGGCAGGTCCGCGAGCACCCGCCGTTCCTCCCGCGCCACGGTGCCGGCGGCGGCGATCGTGCGCACGCCCGCGAGCGACTCCGTCAGCCGCGCGGCGATCCGCCCCTGCGCCTCGAGGTACGCGGTCACCACCGCCGCGGTGCGCGTGGTGAACACCCGCAGCACCACCGCGACCATCGCGACGCCGCCGAGGAACGCCACCGCGAGCCAGATGTCCATATATGTCAACAGAACGAGGCTGCCCACCGGCGGCAGCACAGCCATCCACACGGTCACCACGCTCGGCCCGGCGTACGCGGCCTGCGCGGCGTTGCCGGACACCCTGCTCACCAGGTCGCCGGTCTCGAACCCGTGCCGAGGCCCGGCGTCGAGCACGTGCCGCACCAGCCGGTCCCGCAACCAGGCGGTCGTGCCGGCGACACACGCGGTGCCGGCGAACGCGTCCACCAGGTCGACGACGATCCCCAGCACCACCAGCCCGGCCGCCACGAGGAACCAGACGGACGAGCCACCGGACACGATCGCGTCGACGGCCTTGCCGAGCACCATCGGCAGTGCGAGCCCACCGAGCGTGCCAAGCAACGCGCTGATCCCGATCAGCGGCAGCCAGCCGCCGGCCTTTCGGGCTGTCTCAGCGAACGCGGTCACGTCTACTCTTTCTCATAAGGGTCGCGGCCCCGGACAAACGCCAGTTGTCCGGGACCGCGTCCCGCTTCATGTCAGCTGAACACTCAGTGGCAGAGCAGCAGGCTCAGGCCGGAGGTGCCGCCGCACAGCAGGGCCGACACGTTGGACGGGCAGCTCTGGCTCGAGCCACTGCCACCACCGTGGCCGCCGCCACCGGTCTGGGGAGCGTTGTCCATGCCCTGGAGGTCGAGAAGTGCCATTGTTGGCTCCTTTTTCGGGGGATCTTCTTACTGGCCCACGCCAGCAGGCGTGGGGGTCTGTGGTGGCTCACTCCGCCCCGCGACCGAACCGCGGGACGGAGTGAGCAGCGGGGCGTGCACCGGGCGGTCGTGCAAGGCCGCGCCCAGCGCGAGCAGCACGCCGGCGGTGCCGGTCGCGAGATCCATGGACAGTCGCAGCAGCCCGGTCCCGGGGAAGGCGATGCCCTCACCGAAGGGCAGCGCGTGCCAGGCGAGGTTGCGGACCTGGAGAGCCACGTCCGCGTCGGACGCGGGGTCGTCGGTGCGCCCGGCCAGGTAGGCGAGCACACCGGCACGGCCCGAGAACAGGCCCGGCAGGATGTACATGGGTGACTGCGCGGTGCGGCTGACGCCGATCGCGGCGGTCGCGAACTGCTCGTCGGGCCTGCGGCGCAGGTACTCGTCGAGCACCATGCCGATGCCGATGCTGCCGCCGTCGAGGTAGGGCATGGTCCGCCAGCCCTCGTTGACCTCGACGGTGCCGTTGTCGCGGGTGACGCAGCGCCGCAGGTCGAACCGCAACGCGTCCGCCGCGCGGTCGAGGTAGGACGTGTCACCGGTCTCGTCGTACATGCGGATCAGGAACAGCGCGGCACCCGACCGGCCGCGGAGCAGGCCGACCCAGGGCTGCCCCGACCCGCTGATCGGGTTGTCCACCGGGGACTCCTCCGGACCCTGCGCCTGCGCGACGAGCTCCGCGGCCCGGTGCGCGGCGACCCGCAGGGCCGGCTCGCCGGTGGCGTCGGCGAGGTGCAGCAGGTTCATGCCGAACCCGGACGTGCCGCCGATCAGGTCGTGGCCCATCGTCTCCCAGTTCTCGCGGAGGCAGATGTCGACGACGTCGAGTGCCTCCTGCCGGTAACCGAGGTGTGCCAACGTGAACGCGGCACCGTGCAGCCCGTCGTAGAGGCCGAGCCTGCTGCCGCTGGCGGGGTTGGTCGCGCGCTGGACGAGCCACTGTTCGTACTCCGGGAACCGGCCGCCGCCGGTGACCTCCAGCGCGTACAGCACCCCCGCGGCGCCGTGGGCGAGACCGAGGGCGCCGAGAGCGAACTGCTGCGGGTCGCCGGGGAACAGCCGGTCGTCGCGGTGGGGAGTCGCGCTAGCCACGATCGACCGGACCAGGTCGTCGCGCAACGCGGGCCACGCGTCGGGATCGGCTTCGAAGCGCGGGTTCGGCATGACGGGGGTGGCGGGCGGCACGACGATGTCCACGGCGGACTGGAGCGACTCCATGGTCACCGGGAAGTTCTCGGTGATGATCTCCGCGAAGTGCCGCGCCTTCAGCCGGTGCAGGCCGAGCAGGTTGGTCATCGGCAGGAACAGTGCGAACTTCAGGCACGCGAGCGCGTAGTTGTCGATGTCGTACCCGTGTACATCGCTCGGCGGGGCGAAACCCGGGTTGTTGAGACCGGGGCGCGTCGCCTCCTCGACCGACGAGGTGACCTCGAAGTCCAGTAGTGCGACCGTGTCGTCCTCGCGCACCACGATGTTGAACAGGTGCAGGTCGCCGTAGACGATGCCGCGTTCGTGCACCTGCGCGAGGGTCTCGCTGACCTGACGGTGGATGTCGGCCGCCCACGCCGCGAACTCGGCGTACTGCTCGGGCGTGGCGGTGGGGTCGATCAGCGGGTAGCGCTGCACGATCGCGCTGGCGAGCACGTCGCCCTCGACGAAGTCCATGACGAGGAAGCGGTGCTCGCCGAGCCAGAACAGGTCGTGCACGGCCGGGATGCCGGGGATGCCGGCGAGCTTGTTCAGCGTCTCGTACTCGCGGCCGAGCCTGCGGACCGCGTCGTGGCCCCACGCGTCGAGGCCGGCGTGCGGGCGGGCCTCCTTGAGGACCACCTCCTTGCCGGTGCGGGTGTCGCGGCCCGCGTAGATGCCGCCACCGTTGGAGAAGTGCAGCACCCGCTCGATCGTGTACGGCAGGTCGGTCGTGGTGACCGCGTTGCGGGCGGCCATGTGCGGTTCGAGGAACGCGGGGAGCGTCACCCACGGCGGCAGGTAGAACACCGGGTCGCGGCGGTCCGCGACGAGGTTGCCGTCCGGGTCGGCGATCGCCTCGACCACCACACCCGTGCTGTCCACCGTGTGCCGGTTGACGAACGCGCCGTACCGGACGAACAGCGGGCCCCGGCCCCAGCGCAGGTCACTGAGGATGTACGGGCTCGGCTCGCCGGCGAGCAGCTCGCCGAGCTCGTTGAGGATCTGCTCGCACGCCGCGTCGTCGACCGGGTAGATCGTGACGAGCTTGCCGGCGTAGCCGCGCGGGGCGTACTTGGAGACGCGGGCGAGCAGCGCCGAGCTGGACCGCAGGAACTTGAACGAGATGCCGCGGGCGACGCAGTACTCCCAGACGGTGTCGAGCACCTTGTCCGCGTTGTCCATGGCGGCGGAGGCGTGGATCTTCCAACCCTGCTGCGGGAGTTCCGGGCGGACCCGGGGGTTGACCGTCAACCAGTCGTCCTGCTCGCGCAGCGTCCATCCCGCCGGCAGCGGCCGGGCCGCGGTGGCGAACGACTCGCCGGCGGTGTCCTCGGAATACATCGCGTCGTAGAACGACGGATCCGCCATGCAGAACGGTTGATAATCCTGGTCCATCCCGCAGCGCTCCGCTCCTCGGGTCCAATTCCGAGAGCAATCGTGCGTTATCGACCGGCCCGCCGATCAGTGCCGAACGTCACCGGTCGACCACGCACATGTCACATCACTCAGCGTCATTTCCCTTGGTCAGTGGACTGTTGGTGTGAACAGGTGACGAGATTGCCGGAAACCGGTAACAAAGCCACGTAAAAAGCGATTCTCTTTTACCGACTTTCGAAACAGTCCGTTGCCCGCTGCTAGCGCGTTGCCGCGTCTCTCAGCGCGTCGACGAGACCGGACAGCGCCGGCTGCGCGAGCGAGGTCTCCCGCACCGCCGCGAAGATGGCGCGGTAGGGCTCCGGCTTGCGGACCTTGCGGACCACCACCGCGGGATGGCGGTTGCCCAGCCCCATCCCCGGGATCAGGGTCACGCCGAGCCCCGCGGCGACGAAGCCCTGCGCGGTCGCGTAGTCGTCGCTCTCCACCACGAAGTTCGGCGTGAAGCCGGCGGCCGCGCAGGCGTCCAGCATCACCTCGAGGCACGGGCCCGCGGACAGCTCGTTGTTGACCCACGGCTCGTCCGCGAGGTCGGCGAGGTCCAGCACCCGCTTGGCGGCGAGCCGATGCCCCTTCGGCAGCACCGCGCGGTACGGGTCGTCGAGCAGGTGCACCATCCGGATCCCGTCGCGGACCTCGCGGGGGCTCACCACGATCGCGAGGTCCGCACGGCCCTGCTCCACCTCCGGCAGCGGGTCCTGCGGGTCGATCAGCTTCAGGTCGACCTGCACGCCGGGGTGCTCGGCACGCAGCCGCGCCAGCGCGGGCGGCACCAGCGCGGCGCCCGCGGTCGCGAAGTAGCGGATCGCGAGCCGGCCGGTGCGCCCCGCACGCAGGTCGGCGAGCGCGGTCTCCGCCTCCGCGACGTGTTTGCCGATGATCGCCGCGTGCTCGGTCAGCAGCCGGCCCGCCGCGGTGGGGCGCACGCCGCGGCCGATCCGTTCCAGCAGCGCGATTCCGGCCTGCCGCTCCAGCGCGGCCACCTGCTGGCTCACCGCGGAGGGCGTGTAGCCCAGGTTCGTCGCCGCCGCGGTCACCGAGCCGCTGGTGACCACCGCACGCAACACCTGCATCCGTCGCACATCAAGCATGTAGCCCAGCTTAACGGTTCATGCAATTCATTTCACTTGTCCTGTCGGATCGGGCGGTGGACGGTGGGGTGGTGCGACATGGAACCGTGGTTCGGATGGGAGTCCTGGCCCTGTTGTGGGGCTCGGGCTTCCTGTGGATCAAGCTCGCCCTGACCGGCCTGTCACCCGTGCAGGTGACCGTGCTGCGCTGCGCGCTCGGCGCGGCCGTGCTGCTCGTGCTGGCCGCGGCGGCACGCCAGCGGCTCCCCCGCGACCGGTCGACCTGGGGCCGGCTCGTCGTCGCCGCGCTGTTCTGCAACACCCTGCCGTTCGCGTTGTTCAGCATCGGCGAGCAGACCGTCGACTCCGGCGTCGCCGGCGTGCTGAACGCCACGACTCCCTTGTGGACGCTGCTGATCGGCCTCGCGACCGGCGAGCGGCGGCCCCACCCGGTCCGGTTCGCCGGGCTGCTGCTGGGTTTCTGCGGGGTGCTGCTGATCTTCGCCCCGTGGCAACGGAGCGGGCTGACGAGCTGGGGCGCGCTCGCGCTGCTCGCCGCGGCGGTCAGCTACGCGGGCGCCTTCGCGTACATGGGCCGCCAGCTCGTCGGACGGGGCGTCGAGCCGCTCGCGCTGTCGGCCGCGCAACTGGTCGCCGCGACCGGGCTCGCCGCGCTCGCCATGCCGGCCGGCGGTCTGGAGTGGACGGACGCGCACCCCGGCGCGCTGCTCGCCGTCGGGATACTGGGGATCTTCGCGACCGGCATCACGTTCTACCTCAACACGAGGCTCATCGCGGACGAGGGCCCGACCACGGCCGCGACCGTCGGCTACCTGCTGCCGGTGGTGTCGGTCGCGCTCGGCTCGCTCGTGCTCGACGAGTCGGTCGGCCCGAGGGTGCTGGTGGGTATGGCGGTCGTCCTCGCCGGCGTCGCGATGACCCGCCACCCGGTCACGACGCGAGCGCCGGCCCCACTCGGCTGACCACCACGCGGAACGCACGCCGGTACGCGGCCGGCGTCGTGCCGAACGCGCGCTGGAAGTGTTGCCGCAGCCCGCTTCCGGTGCCCAGCCCACAGCGTTGCGCCACCGTCTCGACGCCGAGGTCGGTCGTCTCCAACAGCTCCCTGGCACGGGCGAGCCGCTGTTGGTTGAGCCACGCGAGCGGGTGGCGCCGACGGGTTCGGTGTCCCCGCCGCGTTCCTGCTCGCGCTCGTCACCCTTTCAGCGCGCCCGCGGTGAGCCCCTTGGTGATCCGGTTCTGCATGACGGCGAACAGGAGCAGCACCGGCAGGATCGTGATCATCATGCCGGCGAACAGCGTGACCCAGTTGGTGCCGTAGTCGGCGGCCTGGCCGAGCTGGAACAGGCCGAGCGGCAGCGTCATCAGCTCCTCGGAGTGGATCAGGACCAGCGCGTAGAAGTACTCGTTCCAGTTCTGCAGGAAGCTGATGACCGTGACGGAGGCGATGCCGGGACCGAGCAGCGGCACGATCACGCTGACGAACGTCCTGGTCGGCCCGGCGCCGTCCACCGCGGCCGCCTCCTCCAGCTCCCGAGGCAGCGTGCGCATGAACCCGACGAGCACGAACACGTTGAACGGCAGGTTGTACGTGGCGTACACGAGGATCAGGCCGATGCGGGTGTCCAGCAGGCCGAGGTCGGACAAGGTGAGGTACAGCGGGATGAACGTGACCATCCACGGCACCATCAGCCCGAGCAGGAACACCGACAGCACGAGACCGCTGCCACGGAACTGGATGCGCGCGAGCGGGTACGCGGCGAACACGGAGAGCACGACGCCGAGCACGGTCGCCGACACGCTCACCACCACGCTGTTGCCGAAGAACAGCCCAACGTTGGCGTTGTTCCAGGCGTTCGCGTAGTTCTCCCAGCGGAACGCCTCGGCCACCGCCCACGGCGAGGTCACCAGGAACTCGCTGTTGCTCTTCATCGACACGTTGAACACCCACGCGAAGGCGCTCACGCTGGACAGCGCCACCGCGCCGAGGAACAGGTAGATGACGAGGTGGGCGGGCCGGTACGGCGCCCTCGGCTCGCGCTCGGTCCGCGCGCGCCGCGGCCGCCGCGTCTCAGTACTCGAGAGCATCGCGCTTCAGCAACCTGTTCAACAGCAGGGCGACCGTCAGCATGACCGCCACCAGCGCGATACCCATCGCGGCGGCGTAGCCGAGGTCGCCGAACTCGAACGCCGTCCGGTAGGACAGCGTGACCACCTGTTCGGTCGAACCGAACGGACCGCCGCGGGTCATGATCCAGACGAACGCGAACGACTGCATGCTCTGCACCACCCAGAGCACGATCAGCACGCGGAACACGTCGTTCAGCATGGGCAGCATCACGCTGCGGAACAGCCGCCACTCGCCGGCGCCGTCGATCCGCCCCGCCTCGAGCACCTCCTTGGGCAGCCGCTCGAACCCGGCGGACAGCAACACCACCCAGATGCCGATGCCCTGCCACACCAGGACGAACGCGACCGCCGGCAACGCCACCGCCGGGTCGCCGAGCCAGGTCTTCGCCAGGAACCCGAGGCTCATCGACTCCAGTGCCGGGTTGATGAGCCCGAGAGTGGGGTGCAGCAGGAACTTCCACATCAGTGACACGATCGCCGCCGACAGCACCACCGGCGCGAACACCACGAACCGGAAGAACCGCTCGCCGTGCACGCGCTGGCTCAACGCCCACGCCATCGCCACCGCGGGCGGGAACAGCATGCACCCGCCGACGAACGTCATCATGAACGTGTTCACCAGTGCGTCGCCGTAGCTCGGGTCCTCGATGAGCCGCTGGTACTGGTCGAGGCCGGCGAACGTCGCCTTGCCGGTGCGGGAGAACTCGTTCGTCGAGATCTCCGCGACCCGCACGAGCGGGTACAGGAAGAACACCCCGAGCAGGGCGAGCGCCGGCAGCAGGAACGGAATGACGATCCGCCGCTGGGCGGTGCGGTACATGGGCCCTTTCCCCGCCGCTAGTTCCCGTGCACCCGCCGCAGTCCGGCGTCGAGCGCGTCCAAGGTGGCCTTGGCGTCCTGCTTGCCGAACAGCAGCTTGGCGATCTCCGGGTACACCACGTCCTTCACCGGGCTCACGGTCAACCCGAAGTCCCGCGGGTTCAACGACTCCGCGCCGGAGATCACCTTGTCGAGGCCCGGGATGCCGGGCGGGGTCGGCACCCCGGCCACCGCGGAGATCTCGCCGATCTCGTCGGCGCGCTTGGTCTGGAAGTCCACACTGGTCAGTCGGCGCGCCCATTCCAGCGCCAGCGGGATGTTCTCGCTGTCCGCGGCGATCGACACCTGCTGCAGCGCGGCCATCACCGCGCCCTGGTCGCCCTTGCCGCCCGGCACGGTCGGGAACGGGACGACCCCCAGCTCGAAGTCCGGCGGAATGCTGTCCGCCATCTCGCTCACGAGCCAGCTGCCCATGAGGATCATGCCGGCCTTGCCCTGGAAGAACTGCGACTGCGCCACGGTGAACTCGGTGCCCTCGAAGCCCTTCAGGAACGCGCCCTGGTCCCGCAGGTCCTGCAGCTTCTCCAGGCCGTCGAGGAAGCCGGGGTCGTCGGTGATGTGCCCCTTGCCCTCGCTGAGCACCTGGCGCGCCTTGTCGTAGCCGACGGTCCGCAGCCAGAGGTGGTCGCTCCACATGCCCATGTACGGCTCGAACAGGCCGGTGAGCGCGATCGGGTCGACGCCGCCCGCCTTCAGCTCCTCCACAGCGGACGTCAGGTCGTCCCAGGTGGCCGGTGGCGTGATGCCGAGGTCGGTGAAGAGTTTTGCGTTGTAGAACAACACGTGCAGCGACAGCTCCGAAGGCACGCCGTAGACGCCGCCGTCGCCCGGGTTCTCCATGAACTTGCGGATCGTCGGGTTGAACGACTCGAGCCACGGCTTGCCGGTGTCCGGGTCCTTCTGCTCGAGATAGGGCTTGAGGTTCAGCAGCGCGCCGTCGTCGGCCCACACGCGCAGCTCCGGGTCGGTGCCGTCGAACATGCCGTAGTCGACGTCGAGCGGGTCGCCGCCGCGCCACCGCTGTTCGATCGCCGGCCGCGCCTCGGTGTTCGCGAACGTCAGCGTGACGTCGGTGCCCTGGTAGTCCTTCTCGAGGTCGTCGGCGAGCCCGCTCAACAGGTCGAGCGCCGGCGTGCCCGTCGCCGACAGCACGCCGACCTCCAGTGCGCTGCCCTTGACGTCGTCGCGCCAGCTCGTCGGGTCCGGCGCGTCCTGGTCCGTGCCCCCGCTGTCACTGCACGCGGTGACCACGAGGCTGAGTAACGCGACACCGGCCAGCAGACGCATCGACCTCATCGGGACCTCCCACCGAACGAGCGGATGTATCGTATTCTGTAGATAGCTTTCCTATTGTGAAGGTTGAAGTTACGCCCCGGTCCGGCGCACGCACAAGAGCGGCCGGCGCGTCGCTACCGCACTGTCATCAGCAGGTCGTCGAACTCGGCGAGAAACCGGTCGACCGCGCCTATCTCGGCACTGTCCAACTGGTACCCCGGCGCCCGGCAGTAGGCGCTGCCGATCAGCCCGCGGCGCGCGGACACGAGCTTCTCGGCGGCGATGATCAGCTCGGTGTGCAGCATCCAGTAGGAGATGTAGGGCAGCAGGCGCCGGTGCAGCTCGTCCCCGCCCGCCTCGTCGCCGGTCGCGAACCGGCGCCAGATCTCCACGTACAGCTCGGTGAACGAGCAGCCGGGCTGCGTGCCGACCGCGCCGCGCCGGATCGCGTCCGGCAGCTGCACGCCCGCGTAGCCCTCGACCGCGAGCATCGGCGGGTCGCCGGCGGCCAGCTCGGCGATCATCGGGCCGGGCGGGCTGGACTCGACCTTGATGAGCTTGAGGTTCGGGTGCTTCACGGCGATCGCCGCGATCGCGGCCGCGTCCAGGCTCGTGCCCGTCTCGGTCGGCGCGTACTGCAGCACGACCGGGGTCGGCGCGACCGCGTCCAACACCTCGCGGATGTGCTCGACGACCGCGTTCCGCGACGGCGTGAGGAAATGTGGCGGCAGCAGGTTGATCAGGTCGGCGCCGGCCGCGACCGAGTCCCTGGCGCGGGCCACCGCGAGCCGGGTCGCGTGGTCCTGCACGGCGACGATCGCGGCCACCCCGTCGTGCTGCGCGGTCTCGTTGAGCAGCACCTCGGTCAGCGTGCGCCGCTCGCCGTCGGCGAGCTTGTGGTACTCCGACGCGAAGCCGGGGAACATCATGCTCGTCACGCCGGTGCTCAGCACATACCGCACCACCCGGCGGAACCCGGCGACATCGATCTCGCCCGTGTCCGTGAAGGGCACCTCGACCACCGGCGACACCCCACGCACCAACTCCGACGCGTCACTCCCCGATCCCATGTGATCCGCCCTCCCGCAACAGGTTCTCGAGCGTGCCGCCGAGCACGGCGGCCCGGTCCTCGGCCGAGATCGGCCAGTCGGTGATCCGTTTCAGCTCGGCGCGCGGCACCGTGTACGGCGCGTCGGTGGAGAAAACCAACCGGCTCGGGCCGATGTCGGGGTCGTTCGCGAACTCGGTGAGCACCGTGTCCCACGGCGCGTACACGGTGTCCCCGAACAGGTTCCGCGCGTGCCGCAGCGCGGGCGCGGCGTCGATCCAGAAGTCGGTGGCGCCGCTGCGGCCCATCACGAACGCGAGGTCCGGGTGCCGGCGGGCGAGCGAGGCGAGCGGCAGCGGCAGCGCGGTGGGCGGGGTGCCGGTGCGGACGTAGACGAACCAGCCCGCGTCCCGCGCGAACTCCAGCAGCGGGTCGACGAGCCCGTCGAGCAGGTCGAAGCCCTGCAGCACCGAGTCGACGGCGAGCGCGCGGGCGCCGGTGTCGCGGGCGCGGGCGAGGTCGTCGAGTGCCGCCGCGCCACGCCAGGGGTTCGCGACGGCGTAGGCGACGAGCCGGTCGCTCGCCGCGGCGGCGGCCGTGGTCGCCTCGTTGCCCGCGCGGTTGTCGACGGCGGTCGCGCGCTCGTCCGGCGCGACCATCGCCCGGTGGACCCCCAGCTCGTCCATGGTGGACAACAGTTGCTCGACGGTCAGCTCGACCTCGCGGCCGCGACCGAGCCGGACGTGCGCGTCGATGATCATGTCGGCACCGACAGCCCGAGCGCGCCGAGCGCGTCCGCGTGCACGATCTGGTCGATCAGCTCGGTCGGGATCCTCGGCATGGCCGTGCCCTCGACGATGTCGTTGACCCGCCGCAGCCCGGCGATCGCCTCGTCCGTGGTGGCGATGGGGAAGTCGGAGCCCAGCAGCAGCTTGTGGCCGGTGCCCCACTCGGTCGCGGCGAGCAGCGACTCGTAGCAGACCCACGGACGCAGGTAGATCGACGAGACGTCCGCGTACACGTGCGGGTGCTTGCGGATCGTCACGACCGTCTCGCGGCCCCACGGATGTCCCATGTGCGCCATGACGATCCGCAGCTCCGGGAACCGGATCGCGACCTCGTCGGTGACGAGCGGGTAGGTGTAGCGCAGCGGCGCGGAACGGATCGGCGATGCGCCCTGGTGGAACAGGATCGGCAGTCCGTTGCGCTCGCAGTAGGCGTAGAAGTCGAGCGCCGGCTGCGACAGCGGGTCGTAGTCCTGGTAGTTCGGGCCGAGCTTGACACCGACGAGCCCCAGCTCGCGGCAGCGGTCCGCCTCCTCGATCGCGTTGTCCCACTTGGGGTTCACCGACAGGAACCCGATCCGGGTGGCGGGGCTGTCCGCGACGAACGCGGCGGTCGAGGTGTTCGTGTCCTCCGGCCGGTGCGGGATTCCGGTCGCGGCCGCCGGGTCGTCGACCGCGATGTTGAACACGATCGACACGTCGGCCGCGGCCGTCGCCTTGGCGTGGTCGGCCCACGAGTTCGTGGTGACGACCGGCCGGTCGGTGCGCCAGTTGCCGAACTCGCGCCGCTCGTCGGCCGGCACCGTGTCCCGGTGTGTCGGCGTGTGCGTGTGAACGTCGACTATCACCTGAACTCCTTGAGCAAGTCCTCACGAGGTGTCACGCCGAGGCCCGGCGCGTCGCCGAGTCGCACGACGCGGCCGTCGCTGTCGAGCGGCTCCGCGAGCACGTCCTCCGCGTAGTAGAAGGCGCCGATGATGTCCGACGGCACCCAGGTCGCGAGGTCGGGGAGCGCACACGCCACGTGCAGCTGCGCCGCCGCGCCGATGCCGAACTCGCCGTTGGACCCGATCAGCGTGTCCAGCCCGAACGCCGCGGCGATGCCACCCATGGCGACCGCGCGACCGGGCCCGCCGCTCTTGCCGACGTACACGCTGACCACGTCCGCCGCGTCGGCCCGGATCACCCGCACCAGGTCGGCCGTGCCGAACACCGACTCGTCCGCGACGATCGGGAAACCCTGGCCCCGCAACCCGTGCATGCCGACGAGGTCGTCGGGCGCCAGTGGCTGCTCGACGAACGCGGGCCGGTGCGGCGCCAGCTCGCGGATCGCCCGCGCCGCCTCGGCACGCGACCAGCCGCCGTTGGCGTCCACGCCGAGGAACGCGTCCTCGCCGGCGAGCGCGCGGGCCTGCGCCAGCCGGGCCACGTCCGCGTCGACCCCGGTGCCGACCTTCACCTTGAACGCGCGGAAGCCGTGCTCGACACCGCCCGCGTGCACCCGCTCGAGCGCCTCGCCGTTGCCCGACAGCGACAGCTTGATCGGCACCTCGGTCCGGTACGGCCCGCCCAGCGCCACCGCCAGCGGCACGCCGAGGGTGCGCGCGTGCGCGTCCCACAACGCGATCGACACCCCCGCCTTCGTGAACGGGTTGCCGGCCAACACCTTGTCCATCACCGCGTCGAGTCCGCCGACCGGCGCGAGCGGCTGCCCGACCAGCACCGGAGCCAGCTCGGTCTCGACGAAGTGCCGCGCGCTGGCGCCGTCCTCACCGCTCCACAGCGGTGTCGCGCTGACCTCGCCGTAGCCGTCCACGCCGTCGCTCGTGCGCACCCGCACCAGCAGGAAGTCCGACCGGTCGTGCGCGCCCTTCGCGCCACGCACCACCAGGTCCGCGCGGGGTCGCAGACTGACCTGCGCGGTCTCGATCGCCGCGATCGTCGCCGTCACAACCACTCCCCGTCCAGCAGCCGGCGCGGGTTGTCGACGAGCATCGCCTTCCGCTGCGCGTCGGTGATGCCCCAGCCGTCGATCTCCTCGACGCGCGCGACCGCGTAGTCCTGGCTCGGCTTGTCCGACAGGCCCGCGTCCGAGCCGAACAGCACCCGCTCGGCCGGTGCCTCCGCGAGGATCCGCCGCGCCGCGTACGGCGGTGTGCCGCAGATGCAGAGGAACAGGTTCGGCGTCTCCTTGGTGAGCGCGAGCGCCTCGCGCCACAGGTCGTGCAGGCCGCCGTGGCCGAGCACCACCGGCAGCCGGGGGTGGCGGCGGGCGAGCGCGGCGATCTGCGCCGGCGTCGAGTAGGGCGGGGTGCCGTCGTGGGACAGCAGGATCGCGCCGCGCGCCACCAGCACCTCGCAGATGGCGTCCAGACCGGGCTCGTGCATGCTGAAGCCCTGCAGCCACGGATGCAGCTTCATTCCCTTGAGCCCCAGCGTGGTGAGCATCCGCTCGGTCTCCGCGACCGCGCCCGGCCGTCGCAGGTGGACGGTGCCGAAGCCGACCAGGCGATCCGGGTACGCGGTGACGAACGCGGCGAGGTCGTCGTTCGCCTCCGGCGTCGCGTCGAACAGGCCGTCGTGGCTCAGCACCACCGCCCGCTCGAGCCCCGCACCGTCCATGAAGGACACGAACTCGTCCGCGCCGAACGTGGCGCCGGCCAGCCAGCTCGCGGTGCGCCATGCCGGCGTGTGGGTGTGGAAGTCGATCACGGCGTCCTCCTCACAGCGTCCTCGCCAGCTCGACGAAGGCAGCCGCGGCGGCGTCGACGATGCCGTCCAGCCAGCGCCTGCCGTTCTCCTCGGTCGCCCGGGCCGGATGGTCGGTGTAGCCGTCGATCGACCGCCAGAGGCCGGTGGTCTGGATGTCCACCCTGTCGACCGCCGGCAGCGGCGGCGGGTCCGGCCGCGACTGCCGCTCACGCACCAGCTCGGGTCGCACGGCGAGCACGAGCGCTGTCTCGAACTCGCCCGCGTGCCCCGGCGCGGCCGTCGCCGCGAAGCGCCAGTAGTCGAAGTAGCCGACCGACAGGTCGTGCCGCACGGCCGCGGCCTGCGCGAAGGCCTGGCAGATCCCGGTGTTGCCGCCGTGCCCGTTGACGACGACGAGCCTGCGGCCGCCCTGTGCGGCGATCGAGCGGGCCAGGTCGAGCAGCACCGCGAGGAACGTCTCCGGCGTGAGCGACAGCGTGCCGCCGAAGGGCAGGTGGTGGTCGGACGAGCCGAACGGCAGTGGCGGCGCGAGGATCAGCCTGCGCGGCGCGTCGGCGAGCGCGGCGGCCCGCTCGGTGACGGTGTGCGCGAGCAGCGCGTCGGTGCCGGTGGCCAGGTGCGGACCGTGCTGCTCGGTGGCGCCGACGGGCAGCAGCACGAGGCCCTCCGGCAGCTCCGCGCGCAGCGTCTCCCGGTCGGTTTCGGCCCACCGCAACGGATCGCTCATGCTGACCCCACCACGGCATGAGCGATCCGCTCACTGAGCCCCAACGCGGCGAGCCCGTCGGCGAGGTCGGGGGTCGGCCGCTCGCGGCGGCCGGCGACCAGCTCGACGAACCTGGTGAGCTGGCGCTCGAAGCAGCGTGCGGTCCGGTCGCCGGGGAGCTCGACGACCTTGTCACCGTCCGTTGTGGACAGTGTGAGGCGGAAGGTGAACCCGTCGAGCAGCACGTGCCCTGCCGGGCCGAGCACGCTGATCTCGCAGCGTGGCAGCGCGTCGGTGAGCCAGCCGAACTCGACGAGCGCGACCGAACCGTCCCGGTAGGACAGTCGGGCGCCGGTCAGGTTCGGCGCGGCGAACGTGTCGTCGGTACGCAGCGCCCACGCGTCGGCCACCCCGTCCGGCGGCCCGCCCATCAGGTAGGACAGCCAGTCCAGGACGTGGGCACCCTCGTGCACGACCGGGGAGCCGTGCCGGAGCGTGTCGCGGAGCCGCCGCTCGTGCGCCGGGTCGGCCGGGTCGCGGCGTTCGTCGTAGACGTGCGCGCGGACGAGCAGGGGGTGGCCGAGCACGCCGTCGGCGAGCCAGTCGCGCAGCTGCTCGAGGGCGGGGTCGTGCCGGTAGGTGAGCCCGACCTGGAGCCGGCGGCGCTCGTCGTCGGTGAGCACGTCGTAGGCCGCGGCCGCGTCGGTCGACGTGGCGACCGGCTTCTCCGCGAGGACGTGGCACCCGGCCCGGAGCGCGCGGACGGCGAGATCCGGGGTCACCCAAGGCGGGGTGGCGAGGACCACCGCCGCGACGTCCGCCGTGAGCACCTCGTCGAGCCCGGCGAGGGTGGGCACCCTGGTCAGCTTCGCGGTGTGCTGCCGCCGGGCCGGGTCGGGGTCGGCCAGCGCCACGAGGTCGACCTCGGGGTGCGCGAGCAGTGCCGGCAGGTGGGCGCCGACGCCGATCTCGCCGAGCCCGACGAGACCGACACGTACCGACACCGTTCCTCCGGTATTTCGTAGAAGCCTTCGACTTACAAGATATAAGTCGGCCAGTCCGGAATCAATGGTCGAGTCAGAACGCGACGAACCCGAGCCGCCGGGACACCTCGTGCCCCAGCCGCACGACGCCCTCGATCGCCGCCGCGCGCTTCTCGTCCCGCAGGTCCCTGGCGAACCCGGTGACCCCGACCGCGCCGGCGACCGTGCCCTCGGCGTCGAAGAAGGGCGCGGCGACACAGGCGATCTCGGCCTGCTCCTCCTCGTCCTCCACCGCGTACCCGTCCGCGCGGACCACCTCCAGTGTCGCGAGGAAGCCGTCCGGGTCCGGCCGGGCCGCCTTCGGGCCGCGACCCGGGGTGAGCGTCGCGAGCAGCGCCTTGACCTCGTCGTCGGGCAGGTGCGCGGCGATCGCGCGGCCCAGCGCGGTGAGGTCGAACGGCGCGACCTTGCCCCGGTAGGTGTCGAACTGGATGAAGCCGGGCGTCGCGGCCTTCGCGACGTAGACGACCGAGGCGCCCTCGAGGATGCCGACGTGTGTCGGCATGCCGAGCCGGTCGGCAAGCTCCTGGAGCTCCACCTGGGCGAGCGAGGGCAGGTCGACCTTGCGGACCAGCTCCGCGGCGAGGCTGTACAGCCGCAGCGTCGGCCGCCAGAAGTGGCTGCGCCCCACGATGCGGCGGACCGCGTACCCGCGCTGCTCGAGGGTGTAGGCGATGGACGCGCAGGTGGCGAGCGGGATCCGCGCCGCCTTCGCGAGCGCGGTCAGCGTGAGCGGATCCTCGGCGTGGACCAGCGTTTCGAGCACCGTCAGCGCGCGGTCCACCGCGGGAGAGGGCGCGCGTTCACCGGGTGTCTGACTGTCGTCCATGCCGGAACCTTCGGTCATCGGAAACCATCTTCGAGATACGGTAGCGGTTCGGGGTCCCGCCGGGACACCGACGCCGGCGTCGAGTCCGTCGTGTCGGTCGGGCGGTCGGCGCTGGGATTGACGGCCGAGAAGCTCCGCGAGGTGCGGACCGACGAGCCATGGCTGGACCTGCGGGATCAACGCTCTGCCGAACGCGCTGCTGGCGTCGACGCTGAACGCTTACCCGTGCTGCGGCCCGGTCTCATCAGGGCCAGCCATGGCGAGACGTCGACAGCCCCGCTCTACCGTCAACGCCCTGGCAAACCTCAGCTAGCGCCCATCGACGGCAGGAACCCGCGCGCCCGCTCGTGGTCGAGACCGGTCGCCTGCAACAGGTCCACGGCGATCGACCGCAGCTGCGCGGTGACCACCCGCGCCGAGAACCCGGTGTGGTCGAGGTCGTCCGCGTCGACCGACTCCGCCGCCGCGCCGATCGCCTCCCGGACCTCGACCAGCTCGCCCGCGTCGCCGAGCACGTCGGCGAACTGGGCCGCGGCCGCGGCGAGGCCGCGGAGGGCGCCGGGCAGCGTCGGCGGGAAGGCCTCGTCGTCGGTGAGGGCCGAGCGAGTGCGCCGCAGCAGCACGCGGCTGTTGCGCAGCGCGAGGTCGATGGGTTCGGCGGCCGCGACATACCGGGCGATCCGCGTGCGCTGCCCGCGACGGATCGGCGAGATCGCGGCGATCTCGCGGGCCGTGCGGACGGCGTCGCGGTAGTCGTCGCCGGCCCGTTGGGTTCGGGCCCGGCGCAGTCCGCGCTGCGCGATCTCCCGGTCCCGCGCGGCGATGGCGTCCGCGGCGGCGGTGAGCGCGGCGGCCAGCTCGGCGAGCAGCTGCTGGCCGTGCTTGCGGGCCAGCTCCGGCGGGTCGCCGGGTAGCAACGCGATCGCGGCGAGACCGAGCAGGCCGCCGATCAGGGCGTCGAGCATCCGATCGAACCCGGCGGTGCCGCCCGGCGGCAACAGCGTCGCGACGAGGATCGCGGACGATCCGGCCTGCAGTGTCACCAGCGTGCCGCCGCCGAGCAGGACCGAGACAGTCATCGCGAGGGCGAGCACCAGCGCGAGCTGCCACGGCCCGGTGCCGATGTTGTAGATCAGCAGGTCGCCGACCCCGATGCCGACACTCACGCCGACCACCAGCTCGACCACCCGCCGCAGCCGCTGCTGCCCCAGCCCCACACCGATGGAGATGACCACCGCGATCGGCGCGAAGAACGGGCGCGGGTGCCCGAACACCTCGGTCGCGACGAGCCAAGCCAACGCGGCGGCCACCGAGCACTGCAGAATCGGCAACGCCATGAGCCGCACCCCGCGGCGACGCAGCCGGATCATCGCCCGCAGCCGGGCTCTGCTCACTCGCATCCGCCAACGCTATCCCGCGCTCCCGACCACCGCCGCACCATCGACGGCGCCGCATGCGCCAGACCTGCGTCGCGCCCTCCGGTCTCGCCCCAACGCAGCCGCCGCTCGCTCGACTTCGCACCCGACGGGTCTCGGCGCGCAGCCGGGGCAGCCCCGCCAACGCCGCACCTCCGGCCCCACGCCCTTTCATCGACACGTTGCCGGCGAAACATCATCGCTCCGTCGAGGGTTTCGGGCCGGTCGATTTTGGGTAGCTCTGTTTCGCTTGCTGTCACCGAAACAGAATCGATCACCGAGGGGCCGGCGCGCATCAGGATCAACCCGGGTGTCGACCCCGACGGGGGATTGGACGAGAGGTCACACCATGAACCAGCCGGTCGATCCCGACAGAACACGACTCGACCTCAACCCCGCGGCGGAGCCCCCGCCATCCCCGGTCGCGCCGGATCCCGTCGTCGAGGAGCAGGGCATCGCCGACGCCGACCACCGGCGCCGCCGCACCGTCGGCATCGCGTCCACGATCATCAACGTGATCTGTGTGCTGTTCGCCGTGGTGCTGGGGCTGCACATCGTGCTCGTGATCGGCGAGGCGAACCAGGGCAACGGGTTCGCGTCGTTCATCGACAGCTGGTCCGCCGCCGTCTCACTCGGCCTGCGGGACCTGTTCGTGCCCGCCGACCTGAAGCTGCGGACCTTCCTCAACGACGGTCTCGCCGCCATCGGCTGGCTGGTCATCGCGGCCGCGCTCAACTACCTGATCCGCAGGCTGGCCCTCCCGGGCCCGCGCCGCGAGGTGCGCTACCGCCGCGTCGTGCGCTGAGCGTCTCCGAGTACGGAGGCGGCGGACCGCAGATCTGCCACCAGATCCCGGTACGCCGCCTCCCGATCGTCGGACCGCAGCACGGCCGACGGGTGCACCGTCGCGACCGCCCGCTCCGGCCGGTCGGGCACCTCGAGGACCGTGCCGCGGTCCTTCGTGACGCGGAAACCCGAGCCCAGCAACGACTGCGCGGCCGTCGCGCCGAGCAGCAGCACCAGGTCCGGCCGCACGGCGTCCATCTCGGCGATCAGCCACGGCCGGCACGCGACCACCTCGGTGCGCGACGGCTTCTTGTGGATCCGCCGCTTGCCGCGCTCGGCGCGGGTGAACTTGAAGTGCTTGACCGCGTTGGTGACGTACACGCCGGCGCGGTCGATGCCGGCCTCCTCGAGCGCACGGTCCAGCAGCTTGCCGGCCGGCCCGACGAACGGATGACCCTGCCGGTCCTCCTGGTCCCCCGGCACCTCGCCGACGACGAGGACCGCCGCGTCGGCCGGACCCTCCCCGAACACGGCACGCGTCGCGTCCCGGTACAGGTCGCAGCCGCGACAGCCGTCGACCGCCGCACGCAGCCGGTCGATGCCAGCCCCTTCGGGCACGAACTCCTCGGCGCCTGCCATGCCGTCGGCTACCCGGCGCCCACCGGCCGAAACCTCAGTGCGCGACCAGCACCAGGACCAACGCGACCGCCGCGGGCAGCGCCTGCACGAAGATGATGCGCTTGCTCGCGGTTGCCGCGCCGTACAGCCCGGCGACGATCACGCACGCCAGGAAGAACACGGTGACCGGGAACGCCACCGGGTCGCTCGACACCAGTCCGAAGACCAGGCCGGCGGCCAGGAAACCGTTGTAGAGACCCTGGTTCGCGGCGAGCACCGCCGTTTCCGCCGCGAACTCCGGGGTGGTGCCGAAGGCCGCACGGGCTCTCGGGGTCTGCCACAGGAACATCTCGAGCACGAGGATGTAGACGTGGATCGCGGCGACGAGCCCGACGACGATATCGGCCACAACGGTCATTTTTGACGACTCCCTACGCTGGTCGCGCGGAGTCTAGTGTGGAGTCGCCTGGTCCTCCTCCTCGTGGTGCTCCGGCACCCGGAGCGGCCGGAGCCGGGCCCACGCGAGGAACAGCAGGCTCACGACGAGCATGCCGAGTCCGGCCCACAGGTTGATGTTGACGCCAGCCGACCGGTCGATCTCCGCGTCGGACGTGAAGCCGAGGCCGAGCACGGTGGTCACCAGCCCGTAGACACCGGTCAGCAGCGCGATGATCAGGCGGATGTCGAAGGCGGACGTGCGGCTGTTCGGGCTCATCGACCCTCCTCTAGAAGATGATGTTCAGCACGATGGTCACGACGAGCACGATGCCGGCGAGCAGCGCCGGGTTGCGGTACCAGCCGGCGTCCTCGCCGGTGGTCTCGTGCTGGCGGCTCTCCTTGGGTGTCAACGAGTAGACGAGGCCGACGAGCTGGTCGGCCGGCTTCGGCGCGGTCACCATGGTCACGCCGACGCTCACCACGATGTCGATCACGAACGCGGCGCCGGCCCCGACGAACGCGCCACCCTGGCCGGGCAGCGCCCAGGCGCCGGACTCGGTCAGGACGAACACGACGATCGCCGACGCGGTACCGCTCACCAGGCCGATCCAGCCCGCCGCGGGTGTCATGCGGCGCCAGAACATACCGAGGATGAACGTGGCGAACAGTGGCGCGTTGAAGAACGAGAACAGCTGTTGGAGGTAGTCCATCAGGTTGACGTAGGTCGAGGCGATGAACGCGGTGCCGATGGCGAGCACCGTCGCGACGGCCGTGACCACGCGGCCGACCTGGAGGTAGTAGCCGTCCGGCCGGTCCTTCTTGATGTAGGCCTGCCAGATGTCGTACGTGAACACCGTGTTGAAGGAGCTGAGGTTCGCGGCCATGCCGGCCATGAACGACGCGAGCAGGCCCGCGATCGCGATGCCGAGCATGCCGTTGGGCAGCAGGTCGCGCATCAGCAACAGCAGTGCCTGGTTGAACGTCGCGCCGCTCGGCGCCTCCCCGCCGGCCATCAGCGCGGTCTTGTTCTCGCCGCTCAGCTCGGTGACCGCGACGCCGGCGATCATGCCCGGGATGATCACGATGAACGGGATGAACATCTTCGGGAACGCGCCGATGATCGGCGTGCGGCGGGCGGCCGACATGCTCTTGGCCGCCATGGCGCGCTGCACCTCGACGAAGTTCGTTGTCCAGTAACCGAAGGAGAGCACGAACCCGAGGCCGAACACCAGCCCGAGGACGGACAGGAAGTTGTCGGCGAAGCCGGTCAGCTGGTTGCCGGGCCAGCTCTCGAGCTGTTCCGGGCCGCCCGGTCCGGCCGACACCTTGTCGACGAGGCCCTGCCAGCCGCCGACCTTGTACAGGCCGACGATCGTGAGCGGCAGCAGCGCGGCGACGATCACGACGAACTGCAGCACCTCGTTGTAGATCGCGGCGGACAGGCCGCCGAGCGCGGTGTAGCTGAGCACGATCGCGGCGGCCACGATCACCGAGACCCAGAGGGGCCAGCCGAGGAGCAGGTTCACGACGGAGGCGAGCAGGAACAGGTTGGCGCCCGCGATGAGGACCTGCGCGGTGGCGAAGCTGACGCCGTTCACGAGGTGCGCGGGTTTGCCGAAGCGGCGGAGCATGAACTCCGGGACGCTGCGTACTTTCGAGCCGTAGTAGAACGGCATCATCACGATGCCGAGGAACAGCATCGCCGGGACCGCGCCGATCCAGAAGTAGTGCGCGGTGGGCATCCCGTACTCGGCGCCGTTCGCCGACATGCCCATGACCTCGATGGCGCCGAGGTTGGCCGAGATGAAGGCCAGCCCGGTGACCCACGCCGGCAACGACCGGCCGGACAGGAAGAAGTCCATGCTCGTCGACACATGCCGTCTCGCCATGTACCCGATGCCGAGGACGAGCACGAAGTAGATCGCCAGCAGGACGTAGTCGACCGCGTTGGCGTCCAGGCGCAAGTCAGCTGCCAGTACCTGCAACTCCAGTCACCTCCCGAGCTTCACGCTTTTTCCGCGCACCCCGAAACAAGCAAACACCAGATTTGATCTCGTCGCCCAACGAGCGAGCGGCGGGGCGCGCGCGTCTGTTCAGTCGGGTATCGACGGGACCGAAATGCCCGGATCCCGTGCGGCACGAGTCACCCGAGCCGAACCGACCGTCCCGCCCGGACGACACCCATCACCGCTAGTCCGGCAACATGGGCACCGAAACGCCCGGGTCACGGCCCAACAACACCGCACGAGTCACCGACGCCGAGCCGAACCGGTCCCGTACCCCGTCGAGCGCCGAGTCCAGCGCCCCCGGTTCCTGCTCGTCGAACGGAAGCATCAGCTGGATCACGTCCTCGTTGTCCAGGTTCGCCAGTGAGACGCCGACCAGCGTGCAGCCGCGGTCGGCGATGAGCGGCAGGGCCACGCGCAACAGCTGTCGGGCGGTGGCCAGCAGCACCTCCGTCTCGGCGGTCGGGTACGGCAGCGTGTGCGACCGGGTCGCCCTGGTGAAGTCCGCGAACCGCAGCCGCAACACGACCGTGCGGCACGACCGCTTGGCCGTGCGCATCCGCCGCGACACCCGGTCGATCAGCTGCGCGAGCATGGCCTCCAGATCCTCCGGCGTCCTCGGCGAGCGGCCCAACGCACGCTGCGACCCGATCGACCCGCGCCGACGGCCGACCCGCACCGGGCGCGGGTCGTGGTTGTGCGCCAACGCGTGCAGGTGCCGACCGGACGCCTTGCCGAGCATCGCCGTCAGTGTGGACTCGCTCAGCTTCGCCACCTGGCCGACCGAGTGGATGCCGCGTTCGTGCAGCTTCGCGGCCGTCACCTTGCCGACGCCCCACAACCGCTCCACCGGCAGCGGGTGCAGGAACGCCAGCTCACCCTCCGGCGGCACCACGAGCAGCCCGTCCGGCTTGGCGACCCCGCTGGCGACCTTCGCGAGGAACTTGGTGCGCGCGACGCCCACGGTGATCGGCAGCCCGACCCGCTCGAGCACCGCGACACGTAATCGCGCGGCGATCGCCTCCGGCGACCCCGCGATCTTGCGCAGGCCGCCGACGTCGAGGAACGCCTCGTCGATGGAGATGCCCTCGACCAACGGCGTGGTGTCGCGGAACACCTCGAACACCGCCTTGCTCGCCGCCGAGTAGGCCGACATCCTCGGCGGTACCACCACCGCCCTCGGGCACAGCCGTAACGCCCGCGCCCCGCCCATCGCGGTGCGCACGCCGAGGCGCTTGGCCTCATAGCTCGCCGCCAGCACCACGCCGCCGCCCACGATCACCGGGCGGCCGCGCAGGCTCGGATCGTCCCGCTGCTCGACCGACGCGTAGAACGCGTCCAGGTCCGCGTGGAGGATGCTTGCCGTCGTCACGAACATATGTTCGCATCAACCACCGACAAAAACGAGAAATGCGCCGCTGACCTGGGCGTCAGGCGGTGACGGTCACCAGCCACGCCGGGTGGTCGGTGGTGCCGGACATGCTGATCTCGGTGCCGCTCACGAAGGCGAGGCTGTTCGACGCGAAGACGTGCTGCAGGTCGCCGTCGCCCTTGCGGTAGAAGCCCGCCGGGTTGCAGTCCTGCACGTTCGGGCTGCCCTGGTACCGCAGGTTCATGTCGCCGGAAACGACGGTCGGACCCGGCAGGCCGACGGCGCGGCCGAGCAGCTCCTTGCACTGCGCGAGCGCCACGGTGCCGCTCTTCGCCGACAGGTGGGTGGTGCACGCGCTGATGCCGCCGGCCGGCAGGCACGCCCACACCCGCATCTCGTTGCCGCTGTCCTGCGCCACGTAACGGCCGGTGCTCGGCGGACCGCCGGCCAGACCGTCCACGACGATCACGATGTTGCCGTACTGCTGACCGTTCGTGCACGTCACGACGCCGCCGTCGCGGGTCTGGGCGGGCACGAACACCGCCTGGGACGCGCCGACGGCCGCCTTGAGGCGCGCGACGTCACCGGAACAGGCCTCGTTCACCGACACCACCTGCGGGTTGACCGAGTCGATGACCGAGACGGCCTTCGCCATCACCGGTTCCGCGCCGGCGTAGCAGCCGGCGTGACCGCTGTGGCAGATGTTGAGCTGCAACACCTTGACCGTCGTGGCCGCGGCCGCCGACGGCGTCGCGAACAGGAGACCGGACACGAGCAGCAGCACCCCGACGACACTCCGCATGCCACCAGACAAACAGACCGCCGCCCCACGAGGCAAGATCGGGCACCATGAAACGGCCGAACCCGGTGCGCTGGCTGTGCTTCCAAAACGGGATCCGGCTGCCCGAGCGTCGACGCGCGGCTGGTCCGCCACGGTTTCCGGCCAGGACACGCCACCGCCGTGCGCAAACGGGCACACGCGGCCGCGGCCGCCGAGCAGGACGCCCGCTACCGGAACAGGTGGCAGGGTCCCAACTCCACCTGAACGAGATCCGCGGCTAGGCCGTTCTCGCGTAGTTGACACGATTGGCCGACAGCGCCGGACACGCCGCGCGACAAATCTCTAACCTGACCGGGGAAAGACATTCCTTCCCGATGACGGTTAACGTCGTAAGCACTTTCGCAGCAGCGAAACGAAATCTCACAGGTGGAGGCGCCCGTGATCATTATCGGACTGGGAATCGGTATCTCGTTCTGCTGCGCCTGGTGGCACTGTCACTGAACACCCAGGTCAGCCAACCGCCATCGATCGAGTTTCGCCTAGTTGCGAAACGGGCGCCCGGGCCGCTGCCCTCGTTTGGGCCCGGGCGTTCTAATAGTCACGCGCCCATAAACATTTATCACCGAGCACCAATTCCGGACCGTCGGCCGCGGACGCCGATGCCGTCCGCGGAAAAGACGCGCTCCACCGCCTCGAAGCCGGTCTCGCGCAGCGCCGCCGCGATGGGCGCCGTGACGCGGCCCGCGCCCGTCGGTCCGCCGCCGTAGAGCACGAACAGCCACCCGCCGGGCCGGAGGATCTCCGACAGCACGGCCAACTCCCCCGCCGGGTCGCGGGTCCAGAACACGTTGACGTTGACCGAGAACACCTTCGTGGCGCTCGCCGGCGGCAGCACCAGACCCTCCACATCGGACTGCACGACCGTGAGCCGGCCGGCCGCGATGTGCGCCGCGTTGCGGGCGGCGGCTCTGGCGACGGCCACCGGGGACCGGTCGACCACGGTCAGGTGCCCGGTCGTCAGCCGCGCGCACACCAGCGCGGCCGCGACGCCGGGGCCGCACCCCAGCTCCACGATTCGGTCGTCCGGCGCGGGGTCGACGACCGACACCGCCCATTCGCTCCGCGCGTTCACTCCGCGCCGAACCAGCCGACCGCGTCGACCTTGACGCCGCCTGGCACGACCGTGCGCAGAGCCGTCTCCAGCGCGCGGACCTCGTCGGCGCCGAGGGTGCGCACCCACTCCGCACGCAGGTCGTCGAAGATGGCGGCCGAGCGGACCAACACGTCGGCGCCCCTCGGCGTCAGGCGGACGAGCTTGCGACGCCCGTCGGCCGCGTCGTCGACCCGCTCGACGTAACCGAGGCGCGCCAACCGGTCGACCGTCTTGCCCGCCGCCTGCTTGGACACCCCGAGCCGCCGGCCCAGCTCCGAGGCCGACGCGCCGCCGCCGATCGCCTGCAGCGCGAACCCGTGCGCCGGCCGCGCGTCCGGGTGCCCGTGGCGCGCCAGCTCCTCGTGCAGCCGCTCGACGAGCGAGCGGAACCCCGCGAACAGCAGCAGGGGCAACTCGAAACCGGGCGGGTCGGACATGGACGCCATTGTCAACCTAGACAACTTGGTTTACTATTTTGGTCAACCATATTGTCCATCTTGGGGGAGACATGTTCGTCGACCACACCGTCGAGACCGCACCGGAGGCGGCGCGCCGCACCATCGCCGCGACCGAGAAGAAGTTCGGCCACCTCCCGGCCGCCGTCGCCCGGCTCGCGTCGTCACCACAGCTGCTCGACGGATTCCTCAAGCTCAGCGCCATGTTCGAGACCACGAGCCTCGACCCGCTCGCCCGCGAGACGGTGATCATGACGATGGCGACCCGCAACCGCTGCCACGTCTGCGTCGCCATGCACACGGCGCGGCTCCACCAGCTCGACGCGGATCCGGCGCTGGTCACGGCGCTGCGCGACGACAAACCGCTACCCGACGAGCGGCTGGCGGCCCTCCGCGACTACACGCACACCGTCCTGGCCACGGCCGGCGCGGTGCCCGAGGAGGAGCTGACCGCGTTCCTGGCCGCCGGTTTCACCGCCCAGCAGGCACTCGAGGTGGTGCTGGGCATCGGCGCCTACACGATGTCGACGCTCGCGAACCGCCTCACCCGCGCGCCACTCGACGATGCGATGACACCGTTCGCCTGGACGCCTGCCACGTGAACACCACCAGCGGGTAGTCGGTGACGACGAACTCGGCCTCCTGCAGCCACCCGGCCTCCCGGTACATCGCCGCGGCGGGCGCCTCGGGGTGGGTGGCGAGCCAGGCTGCCGGCCAGTCCTCGACGTACCTGGTCAGCAGGGCGCGGCCGATGCCGCGCCGCTGGTGGCCGGGGTCGACCATCAGCTCGGCGACGACGACCGCGGGGGCGACGAGCCGCCGCGCGACCTCGGGGCTGACGGCGGCGGCGAGCGCGTCGTCGAACGGCGAGCCGCTCGCGAGCTCGGAGCCGGCCGGCCAACCGTAGACCACGCCGAGGAGCTCGTCGCGGTCCACGACGACGACGCCGCTCGCGCCGTCGTTGTCCAGGTGGCGCGCGAGACGGTCGCGGAACCCGGCCAGCCGGTCCTCGGGTTCCAACCACGGTGGCGTGGAGAAACACTGGCGGTACAGGCGTTCGAGCCGACCGGTGTAACCGGCCAGCTCGTACGCGTCCACCGTCCGGACGGCGATGCCTGGACTCACATTCCGCAGGCTATCTCGGAATCAGTCGTCGTCGCTGCCGTGTCCGCTGCTGTCTCCACCATGGCCGCCACCGTGGTCGTCACCGCCGCTGCCGCGTCCACTGTTGTCGTCCCCATGGTCGTCACCGTCGTCGTCACCGCCGTGGTGGCCCGAGCCGCCGTCGTCGTCGCGGCCGCTGTCGTCGCGGCCGTCCGCGTCGATGCGGGTGATCTCGCCGGTCTCGGCGTCGACGCGCACGTCGTAGGTGTTGCCGTCGCCGCCGGTGATCTCCACCTTCCACTCCACCCGGCCGTGCTCGAGCTCGCGCTCGACCTCGTGCACGGTGCCGCCCATGCGTGCCAGCACGATGCGGGTCGCGTCGTCGGCGGACAGGCGCGTGCCGCCCGGTGCGGGGGTCGCGGTGCCGGTCGAGGTCGAGCTGGTCGAGCTGGTCGGGCTCTCCGAGGTCGAGGACGACGTCGCCGAGGTGGGAGTGGACGAGGACGTCGCCGTGTCGTCGGAGGACGTGCTGACCGATGCCGAGCTCGGGGTGGGCCCGTCGTTCGACGAGAGCGCGAGCGCGGTACCCGCGGAGAGGGCCAGCGCACCGGCGGCAACCGCGCCGACGAGCAGTTTCCTGGTCATGTCGGTTCCTTCCTCGTGGTTCGTTGTGCCACCACGATGTCCGGAACGGCCCTATGGCCGCGCTGCCCGACGGTTAACGCGGGCCTAAGCCGAGCTCGACCACCACGCGCAGCCCGCCGGCCGCCGACGACTCGAGGCGCACCTCGCCGCCGGTCCGTTCGGCGGACCTGCGCACGATGTCCAGTCCGAGCCCGCTGGACCCGGAACCGCTGACACCGCGCCGCAACGCGCCGGTGTGGTGCCCGCCCGGCAGGCCGGGGCCCGCGTCGTCGACGGTGAGGCACGCGCCGCCTTGCACCATCGGGTGCAGGCCGACCCGGAACGCCGTGCCGTGCGGGGTGTGCGCGAACACGTTGCCCAGCAAGGCGTCCACGCTCGCCTCGAGGTCGGCGCCGGACAGCGCCACCGGCAGCGGGCCGGGCGCGACGTCGACGGTCAGCTCGCGTTCGGTGTCCTCGGCGAGCACCGCCCAGAACGCGACCCGGCCGGCGACCACCTCGGCCGCGTCGGTCGTCGCGCCCTCCGGGGTGACGCCGCGTCTGCGGGCCTGCCCGATCACCTCGGTGACCGCGCGGTTGACCGCGTCGACGCCCGCGCTGATCCGTTCGGCGACCTCGGGATCGCTGATCGCGTCGGCGTCCATCCGCAGCGACGTCAGCGGGGTGCGGACCCGGTGCGACAGGTCCGCGATCGTCTCGCGTTCCTCGCGCAGCGCCTCGGCGATGCGGCCGGCGAGCCCGTTCAGCGCGGTCGCCACGACGCCGAGCTCCCCCGGCGCGGAGGTGTCCGCACGGGCCTCGAGCTCGCCGCGGCCGAGCCGGTGGGACACGGCCGCGAGGTCCACAGTGGACCGAACGAACGTGCGCGCGAGCCGGTCGGCGACGATGAGGCTCACGAGCAGCAACGCGATTCCGAGCCCACCGAGCAGCAGCCACGCCCTCGGCACGCCCTTCGCGAGGGCGGCGTCGGAGACGAACGTGCGGATCACGGCGGAACTGCCGCCCGGCCGGGCGACCGCGAACACGATCTCCCTGCCGCCGGGCACCTCGCCGGACGTGCTGGTGCCGCCCTCGGCGAGCGTGACCAGCGGCGAGTGGTCGGCACGCGTGCCGAGCACGCCGCCGTCGAGGAACACCGAGACGTCGTAGTCCGACCGGTCGTCGACCCGCCGCACGGCGGCGTCGAGCGTGGTCCGGTCGGTGGTCGCGACCAGCGAGGTGAGCTGCTGCGCCTCGACCGTCGCGCGCTGCACGGCCCGGTCGGCCGCGACGTTCTTCACCAGCAGCGCGAGCGGCACGAGGAACGCGACGAGCACGAGTGTGGTGGTGGCCGCGACGAGCAGCAGGACGCGCCGGCGCACGTCAGTCCTCCGGCGCCGCGAGCCGGACGCCGACGCCGCGGACCGCGTGCAGGTAGCGGGGTCGCTGCGCGGTCTCGCCGAGCTTGCGGCGCAGCCACGACAGGTGCACGTCGACGGTCTTGTCGGCGCCGCCGTAGGGCAGCTGCCACACCTCGGTCAGCAGCTCGCGCTTGCCGACCACCTCGCCGGCGCGGGCGGCGAGGTAGTGCAGGAGGTCGAACTCGCGCGGCGTCAGCTCGATCGACCGCCCGTCGACGGCGGCCATGCGGGAGCGGGGGTCGACGGTGAGGCCGCCGACCGTCACGGTCTGGTCCTGGGTCTCGTCCGCGCCGCGGCGCAGCACCGCACGGATGCGCGCGTCGAGCTGGGCGACGCCGAACGGCTTGACCACGTAGTCGTCCGCGCCGGCGTCGAGCACGGCGACGATCTCGCTCTCGTCGTCGCGGGCCGTCGCCACGACGACCGGGACATCGGACACGCCGCGCAGCATGCGCAGCATCGCCTTCCCGTCGAGGTCGGGCAGGCCGAGGTCGAGCACCACGACGTCCGGGCGGCCGCTCACCGCCTGTTCGAGGCCGGCCATGGCGGTCGGCGCGGAGTCGACGGCGTGGCCGCGTTCGGTGAGGCCACGGATGAGCGACGAGCGGATCGTCGCGTCGTCCTCGACGACGAGTACCTGGGCCATGTCCGCACGGTATCGGCCTTCGTGGGGTGCGGGGCGTTGACAGGGCCGCGATAGGGCGGCGTTAGGGGTCTCTTAACCATCGCGGCGGGCATACTGCGCAGGTGAAGAGGGGACGGATCACCACAGGTGTGCTGCTGTGGCTGGCGGCCGCGGTGGCGGCGACGCTCGTCGGCATGACCGCCGTGGGCGCCATCGGCACGGACATCTTCGGCGGCGGTCAGGACCCGCGCAGTCAGTCCGAAGTGGACGACCTGTTGTCGTCTTCTCCTGTGCCTTCCTCTACTCCGCCGGTCACGTCCGCGCCGCCCGTCACCTCCGCGCCGCCTGCCGGCGACCAGCAGCAGACCGACACCGACGGCGGCACGGTGATCTCACGGTGTGCGGCCGGGGGCCTGGTCGAGGTGCTGTCGGCCGTGCCGGCGCAGGGCTACCAGGTCGACCCCGACGACGACGCCCTCGACGACCACCCGTCGGTGAAGTTCTACTCCGGCGAACGGGAGATCGAGGTGCGCCTGCGATGCGTCAACGGCACCCCGGTCCCAGAGATCAAGACCGACAACTGACGGAACCGCCCGACGAGGTCCGCCGCCGGTGCCTCCGGCCCCCGAATCCACGCTACCGCGCACCACCGACACAAACAGGTGCTCGCGGCGCCGCCTGTGGACAACCACCTCGCTGTGGACAGTCGGCGTCTGATCGCCGGTTCCGCTCCGGTCCTGTCGGTCCCTTGTGGAAGGCTGGAAACCGGGGGCCGGAGGCCACGCCCGGCGCTCGGCGCGCTACGCCGGTTGCTTGTTCGCGTCGCAGCGTTTGAACAGGTAATAGCCCACGACCTCGCCCTTGATCGCCACGTTCTGCCCCGAGGACATGAACTTGTCCCGACTCTCCTGCCCTTGTTCCACGAAGACGAACGAGCCGTTGACCAACTCCCAACCTTCTCGGCAGACGGAGTTGAGAACTGCTACCGGCTCATTCGTTCGCTGGGTCGTCGTGCCGCCGACCATGGCCACGATGACAGCCTTTTGGCTCATCACGTCGATGGAGCACTGGAACACTCCGTCGCCTCTCGCGAATCCCGCCCGGGCTCGGCCTACCGGTGACCGTTCGAACGCCTCGCGCTCCTTCGCCAACTCCTTGCGGCGCTTGAGTTCTGCGGCGTCCTGGCGCTGTTGCTCCTTCGCAGCCAACTCTGCCGCCGCCTCTTCAGGACTCTTTTTCCTGATCAGCGCCACTCTTAACCTCCAACGCACAAAATTCGGTCCCCTTCGTCGGGTGACCCTGATCTTGTCGTTGGCGGGGCGAGATGGGTTACAGCGGACTTCGTCACCGCGGAAATTGACGACGTCTCGAGAGATACAAGATGCGCTCTTCAAACAACAACGATGAGAACACCAGTCACGCGGTGCCGGCTTTCTCCTCCAGCCGGTCCAGCCTTCGCAACACCGGTTCGAGCGCCTGCCCCACCGCGGCGGCGACCAGGCTCGCGGGCCCGCGGCCGGCCTGGTCCGCCTGCACGTACCCGGCGAGGATGGCCGACACCACCTGTCGCACCGTGCGTTGTTCCGCGCCTAGACCGCGCAGCACCTGGCCCGCGGTGCCGTCGGGTTCCGCGACCAGCCCCAGCAGCAGGTGCTCACACCCGACGTAGTTGTGGCCGAGGGACAGGGCCTCGACGACGGTCAGCTCCAGCGCGTTCGCGGCCGTGCCGCTCATCCGCTCGGCCCGGCCGCCACCGCCGGTCGACTCGACGCGGCCGAGGTCGCGCAGCGCGTGCGCCGGGTCGACGTCGAGTGCACGAAGCACGTGCAGCGCCAGGTTCGTGCCCTCGCTGAGCATGCCGAACAGCAGGTCGCGCGTCCCGATCTCGGCGGCACCGCGCTCCCGGGCCGCGGTGATCCCGAGCCGGATCGCGTCCTTGGCGCGCTGCGTGAACGACGTCAGCCCCGCGGTCGGATCGTCCTCGTTCAGGTCGCCGATCACGACCGCGCGGATCGCGCTCACCCGCTTCACCGACTGCTCCAGCGCGCGCTGGCAGATCGCGGACACCGGCAGCCCGGTCTCCTTCACGCTCTCCGCGAGGTCGTCCGGGAGATAGACGTTAATCTTTGGCATGACCCCATGTATACCCCCGAGACGGGTTAGATCGCAACCAGACTCCCTCTCACACCACGGCGCGACGGCCGTCGCGGTGCCGGCGCCGACAAGGGCGACCGCCCACACCCGGTCGAGGTTCACCCACGCGGTGCGCAGGATCCGCAGTCCGAGGAACTCGTACACGCAGATCGCGACCAGGGTCGTCACCACGAGCATCGACGCGGTGTGCACGGAGGCCATCAGGAACGACCACGTGGCCAGCCGACGACCGTGCCGTAGGTCGCGGACGCCTCGTCGGTGTCGAGCCTGCTGGCCGAAGGAGCGCGACCTGGTGTCGCACAAAGGGAACCTCGATAAGGGCTACTCGGTCACCGCGGACATGCCTGGGCGCAGGCTCGCGCGAACGGCGGGCCTGCGGTCAACAATGCGGGAAAGAGCGTCCAGTCCATGGAACTCAGCCGGCGCGGGCGGCTACCCACCTGTCGTACTCGGTGTTGTCCGGCGGGGTCGCGGCGATGACGTCGTCGAGGAGAGTCCGCGCGGTGGCGAGCCCGTCGATGGCGATCGTGATCCGGTCCCGTTCCTTGCGCAGGTGCGGGAGAAGCTGCGGGCAACCCGGCGCGAGGCCGTCGCCGGTGTCGACCATGCAGGGCAGCACCTCGGCGATGAACGTGGTGTTGAGCCCGGCCGCGAGCAGCGTCTGGATGCGCCGCACGACGTCCACATCGGACACCGCGTAGTCGCGGTAGCCGCTCGGCTTCCTCGCCGGTGTAAGGAGTCCCTGCTCCTCGTAGTACCGCAGCGACCGCTCGCTGACACCGGTCAGCTGAGCGAGTTCCCCGATCCGCATGACTTGACCTTAACACTGGTGTCAGGCTTTAGCGTGCGGCCATGACTGATTCCGTGACGGTCCTCGGGCTCGGCCCGATGGGCCAGGCCATCGCCGGCGCGTTCCACGCCGCCGGCCACCCGACGACCGCGTGGACCCGCACCGCGACGCGCCCGGCGCCCGACGGCGTCGCCAGGGCGGCGACCGCGACGGAGGCGGTGACCGCGAGCAAGGTCGTGGTCGTGTGCGTGCTGGACTACGACGCCGCGCGGGCCGTGCTGGAGCCGGTGGCGGCCGAGCTGCGCGGCCGGCTCGTGGTGCACCTGACGAGCGGGTCGCCGGACGCGGCGCGTGCGATGGCGGCGTGGGCCGCCGCGCACGGCATCCCTTACGTCGACGGCGCGATCATGACCCCGACCGACACCATCGGCACGCCCGCCGCCGTGATCCTCCACAGTGGACCTTCGGAGACGGCCGTACTGGCGCCGCTCGGCGGCACGCAGACCTACCTCGGCACGGACCCGGGCCGGGCCGCGGCGTTCGACGTCGCGCTGCTCGACCTCTTCTGGACGTCGGTGTCCGGGCTGGCGCACGCGTTCGCGGTGGCCGGAACCGAGAACATCAGGCCGTCGGAGCTGGCGCCGCTGGCGAAGGGCATCGCCGACCTGATGCCCATCGTGATCGACGAGCACAGCACCCGCCTCGAGGAGGATCGCCACGACGGCGACTACGCGAATCTCGACTCCGCCGCGGCGGGCATGGCGCACGTCATCCACACGTCGGAGGCCCGCGGCATCGACGCGAGCATCCTGAGGGCGGCGCACGCACTGACCCGCCGCGCGATCACCGATGGCCACGGCAAGGACGGCATTTCCCGCCTGACGGTCCAACTGCGCTGACCGCGAGTCCCCCGTGGGTGTCGGTTAGGGTGACCTAACACTGGGAGGTGCCTTGGGAGACGGGCTCACCGCCGGCCGACTGCTCCGGCGGTCGTTCCGGCGCCATCGCGGCAGGCTGACCGCGTCGACGCTGCTGCTGTCCGGGCACCAGGCGGCGGAGGCGCTGGTGCCGGTCATGATCGGCGTCATCATCGACCAGGCGGTCGGCACCGGCGACGTCGGCCGGCTGCTGCTGTGGATCGGGTTGCTCGGCGCGCTGTTCGTCGCGCTGACGATCTGCTGGCGGTTCGGCGCGCGGCTGTCGATCGTCGCCGACCAGCGGGAGAACCACCAGCTGCGGGTCGAGGTGGTCGAACGCGTGCTGGACCCCCGTGGGCAGCGCACCGGGCTGCGGGCCGGCGAGATCATGCAGATCGCCACGTCCGACGCCGAGCGCGCCATGAACGCCATGCACGCGGTCGCCTTCGCCGCGGCCGCCTGCACGGCGCTCGCGGTGTCGGCCGTGTCCCTGCTGACGATCAACCTGCCGCTCGGGCTCGCGGTCCTCATCGGCGTCCCGGTGCTGGTCGCGGGCCTGCAGGTGCTGAGCCCCCTGCTCACCCGCCGTGCGACCGCCGCACAGGAGGCCGCCGGCAGCACGACCGCGCTCGCGACCGACCTCGTGCGCGGCGTGCGTGCGCTGCGCGGCATCGGCGCGATGGACGCCGCGGCCGCGGCCTACCGGACCTCCAGCACGACGGCACTGCGCGCGAGCCTGCGCGCGGCCACGACCAACGGCGTCTACCAGGGCATCACGGTCGCGGCGAGCGGCCTGTTCCTCGCCGCGGTCGCCGGGTTCGCCGGCTGGCTCGCCCTGGACGGGGCGATCAGCATCGGCGAGCTGATCACCGTGGTCGGGCTCGCGCAGTTCGTCGCGGAGCCGGTCCGGCTGCTCGCGATGGCCGGCCAGATGATCGCCGGTGCGCGGGCGTCCGCCGGCCGGCTCGCGACCGTGCTGTCCGCGCCGCTCGTGCTGACGCCGGGAACCCGCGCCGACGACCTGCCCGCCCGCGGGATCGACCTGACCGACGTCGGCTACCGGACCCTGTCCGGGCTCACGCTGGCCGTCGGACCGACCGAGACGGTCGGCGTCGTCGGGTACGAGCAGCGCGACTGCGACGCGCTGGTGGAACTGCTCTCCGGCGCCGTCCCGGCCGACGAGTACGAGGGCCGGATCGCGGTCGGCGGGGTGCCGGCCGAGGAGCTGGACCTCGCGACGAGCAGACGCGAGGTGCTAGTCGAACACCACGACGTGGCGTTGTTCGAGGGCACGCTGCGGACGAACCTGCGCGCGCCGGACCCGGCCGCCGCGATCCAGGCCGCCGCTGCCGACGACATCGTGGCCGCGCACGGCCTCGACCACCCGGTCGCCGACCGGGGCACGACGCTGTCCGGCGGACAACGGCAGCGGATCGGGCTGGCACGGGCGTTCGCGGCGGACCCGCCGGTGCTGGTGCTGCGCGACCCGACGACCGCCGTCGACGCGGTGACCGAGGAACGGATCGCACGCGGGCTCGCGGAGCTGCGGGGCGGCGCGAGCACCGTGCTGATCACGTCCAGCCCGGCGCTCCTCGCGATCGCCGACCGGGTCGTGGTGATCGACGCGGGCCACGTCGTCGCGACCGGCACGCACGCGGAGCTGTCCGAGACCGACGACCGCTACCGAGAGGCGGTCCTGCGATGAGCGAGCTTGCGAGCGAATCAATGTCACAGGGCGACCGCGAGCGGCGCAACCGAGCCTGCGAGGGGGCGTCGTGAGCGAGCTTGCGAGCGAATCAATGTCACAGGGCGACCGCGAGCGGCGCAACCGAGCCCGCGAGGGGGCGTCATGAGCGAGCTTGCGAGCGAATCAAGGTCACAGGGCGACCGCGAGCGGCTCCCCGGAGCCTGCGAGGGGGAGTCATGAGCGACCTCCTGCCGATCGCCTCTGCGAAACGAACCGCCGCCGCGCTGTGGGCCGATGTCCGCGCGCTGCCCACACTCAGTCTCATTACGGCACTGAGTGCGGTGGCCGCCTCCGGCACCGGGCTCGTCGCGCCGTGGGTGCTCGGCGACCTGGTCGACGAGATCGCCGGCGGCGCGGACCGGGGCGCCGTGCTCACGACCGCGGTCGTCATCGGGGTGGCCGCACTGCTCGCGGGTGCGCTGACCGCCCTGTCCGCCGTGCTGATCAGCCGGCTCGGCGAGACGGTGCTGGCCCGACTGCGCGAGCGGGTCCTCGACCGCACCCTGCACCTGCCGGCCGTCACCCTCGACAAGGTCAAGTCCGGCGACCTGCTCTCCCGCGTCGGCGACGACGTCTCCGTGGTCACCACCGCGATCAGCACCACCGGCCCGACCCTCGCCGCCGCCCTGCTGACCATCGTGCTCACCGGCGGCGGCATGTTCGCGCTCGACTGGCGGCTCGGCCTCGCCGGTCTCGCGGCCGCGCCGTTCTACGTGCTCGCCGTCCGCTGGTACCTGCCGCGCTCCGGCCCGTTCTACGCGAAGGAACGCGTCGCCATCGGCGACCGCGCGCAGGCCATGGTCAGCTCGCTGCAGGCGGGCGCGACCGTCCGCGCCTACCGCCTCGAAGCCGAGCACACGGCGGTGATCAACGACCGCTCCCGGGCCGCCATGGACCTCTCGATCGGCGTGTTCCGCCTGTTCACCCGCCTCGTGGCACGCATGAACCGCGCCGAGTTCGCCGGGCTCGCCGCGATCCTCACGATCGGGTTCCTGCTGGTCCGCGCCGACCTGGTGACGGTCGGCGCGACGACCGCGGCCGCGCTGTACTTCCACCGGCTGTTCAACCCGATCGGCGCGTTGATCATGGAGTTCAACGAGGTCCAGGCGGCCGGCGCCAGTCTCGCCCGGCTCGTCGGCGTCGCGGACCTCGAGCCGCCGCGCCGGCCGGCGGTGCTGCGGGAGCCGGCCGACCACGGCCTCGAGCTGACCGGCATCGCCCACCGCTACGACGACGGCCCGCTCGTCCTCGACGACGTCTCCACCAGCATCCCGGCCGGTCAGCGGCTCGCGGTCGTCGGCGCCAGCGGCGCCGGCAAGACCACGCTCGCCGGCATCGCGGCGGGCCTGCTCGACGCGGAGCGCGGCACGGTCCGGCTCGGCGGCGTGCCGGTCGGCGAGCTGGACCGCACCCGTCATCTCGCGATGCTGAGCCAGGAGGTGCACGTCTTCTCCGGCCCGCTGGTCGCCGACCTGCGGCTCGCGAAACCCGACGCCACCGAGGAGGAGGCGTGGGCGGCGCTGGAGGTCGTCGGCGCGACCGGCTGGGTCCGCGCGCTCGAGCACGAGCTGGACACGGTCGTCGGTGAGAGCGCGCACCAGCTCACGGCCGCGCAGTCCCAGCAGCTCGCGCTCGCGCGGCTGGTGCTGGCCGACCCGACGGTCGCGATCCTCGACGAGGCCACCGCGGAGGCGGGCAGCGCGGGCGCCCGCGACCTGGAACGGGCCGCGCTGGCGGCGACCGAGGGCCGCACCACGCTCATCGTGGCCCACCGGCTCACACAGGCCGTGCTCGCGGACCGGATACTGGTGCTGGACCACGGGAAGACGGTCGAGGCCGGCACGCACGACGAGCTGGTCGCGGCCGGCGGCCGTTACGCGGAGCTGTGGCGCTCCTGGCGCGGGGGAAATCGTCTTGCCGACCAGGATGGCTGCCGGTAGCGTTGGCGGGTTGAATGCGCTTACACGAGAGGGTGTGCAGGTGGGAGCCCCCACGGTGTACGACGTCGCCGAGCGGGCGAACGTCTCCATCGCGACCGTGTCACGCGTCTACCGCAACCCCGACACGGTCCGCGCGCAGACCCGCGAGCGGGTGCTGGCGGTGGCGCGCGAGCTGGGCTACGTGCCGAGCGGCAACGCCCGCGGCCTCGCGAGCCGCTCGACGGGCGTGCTCGGCCTGTGCTTCCCCGACTACGGCGACCCGGACATCGACAACCCGGACAACGCGGAGGCGGACGCGGACGACTCGGAGTTGATGCTGTACGCCGACGAGATCACCCGCGGCATGGAACGCGCCGCACGCCGGCACGGGTACGCGCTGCTGATCGCGGCGTCGCTGTCGGGCGGCCCGGAGAGCCTGGTGGCGTCCGTGGCCGGCCGGGTGGACGGCTTCGCCGTGCTGGCGAGGACCGTCGCCACGGAGGACCTGGAGCTGATCTCCCGACGCCTGCCGGTCGTGATGATCGCCGGACCGCGCGAGATCGACCACCTCGACCACCTCGAGGTGGCCAACCAGGACGGCGAGTTCGCGCTGACCACCCACCTGATCACCGACCACGGGCTGACCAGGCTGGCGTTCGTCGGCGGCGGCGAGGACTCCCCCGACGCGCAGGCGCGGTTCCTCGGTTATCAGCAGGCCCTCCGCGCGGCCGGCCTGCCGGTGCCGGACGCCCCGGACACCAGGGGCAACTTCACCCAGGCGGACGGCCGCCTCGCGACCGAGCGGCTCCTGGCCCGGGCCGAGCTGCCGCAGGCCATGGTCTTCGCGAACGACCAGATGGCGGTCGGCGCGCTGGAGACCCTGGAGCGCAGAGGAATCCGCGTGCCGGCCGACGTGGCGGTGGTGGGCTTCGACGGCATCCCGCTCGGCCGCGTGGTCCGTCCGAGCCTCACCACGGTCAGCCAGCCGATGCGCAAGCTCGGCGAGGCGGCCGTGGACCTGCTGGTGGGGCGACTCACGGAGCCCGGCCGCGACCCGCGCGAAGTCATGCTCCCGGTGACCCAGACGAGAAGGTCCAGCTGCGGCTGCGGCAAGTAGTGCCCCGACCGAATTTCCTTGCGGCAATCGGCCCATCCGCCTACTGTATGCGCTTACAGACAGCGCTTACATCGCCGCGAGGGGGCCGTCAGTGACCGACACGACCGCACGCCAGGACTGGGAACGACGCATCGGCCTGCCCAGCGACCACCCCCTGACCGGCACCGGACAGCTGCCGCCCCCGGAGAAGGTCACCGCGACCGCGGGCACCGGTCTGGTCCACCTCGACTGGCAACCGGTCCCCGGCGCGCTCGGCTACCTGGTCCACCGCGCGACGGACGGTGACGGCGACTTCGAGCCGCTCGACCACCAGGGCGGCGACGTCCTGGCCGTCCCTCACCCGCCGTACGCCGACACCATGGCCGAGCCGGGCACGACCTACCACTACAAGATCGCGACCTGGAGCGACAGCGGCGCGGGCGACCTGTCGAACGCCGTGTCCGCCGCACCGGCGGACGGCTCCCGGCAGGTGACGGTCGCGGTCGACGCCGCGGCGACGCCGACCGAGCTGCCCGACGTCTGGCGCCGGATGATCGGCGCGGAGCACTTCTCCCTGCTCGTGTGGGACAAGGAGGGTCCCGGCGGCTCGGACGTGGCCGTCGAGTACGCGGCGGCGCTGGGGATCATGCGTGACGAGATCGGTGTGCGCACGGTCCGCGCGCACGGGACGTTCCTGCCGGAGACCGTGACGGTGCGCGCGAACGGCACCTTCGACTTCGCCGGCCTCGACGAGGTGTACGACCACTTCCTCGCGAGCGGCCTGAAGCCGGTGGTGGAGCTGTCGTTCATGCCGGTCGAGCTGGCGAAGGACCCCGACTACCGCGTGTTCGAGTACGGCGCGCAGGTGTCCGTGCCGCGCGAGTGGGACCGCTGGGGCGACCTGGTCCGCGCGGTGACCGTGCACCTGCGCGAGCGCTACGGCGCCGACGAGGTCGCGACCTGGGAGTTCGAGGTCTGGAACGAGGCCAACCTCGAGGTGTTCTGGAACGGCACGCAGGACGACTACCACCGGCTGTACGAGGTCGCGGCACGCGCGGTGAAGGACGTGGACCCGAGGATCCGGGTCGGCGGGCCGTCGTCGGCCGCGGCCGGCTGGGTCGGCGCGCTGCTGGAGCACTGCCGCGCGCACGACGTGCCGATCGACTTCGTGTCGACGCACACCTACGGCAACGCGCCGCTGGACATGCGGCCGCTGACCCGCTCGTTCGCCGAGGCGACCGGGAAGCCGGAGCCGGAGATCCTGTGGACCGAGTGGGGTGTCACGCCGACGCACTTCCACCGCGTCAACGACACGGTGTTCGCGGCGCCGTTCGTGTTGCGGGGTATGAAGAGCGCGCTCGCGTCGACCGACTGCCTGGCCTACTGGGTGTGCTCGGACCAGTTCGAGGAGCTCGGCTGGGCGCCGCGGCTGCTGCACGGCGGGTTCGGCCTGCTGACCGTCGGAAACCTGCGCAAGCCGCGGTTCTGGGCGCTGTACCTGCTTTCCCGGCTGGCCGGCGGCCGGGTGCCGGCGGAGTGCACCGGCGACGGCGGCACGTCGCTCGTGGAGGCGCTGGCGACGCGGGACGGGTCCACGGTGGACGTGCTGGTGTGGAACGGAACCCTCGATCAGTCCAAAATAGACGGTGCGCCGGCGCTGGACCGCACGGTGACGGTGTCGGTGTCCGGCTTGACGTCCGGCACGTACACGGTCGCGTCGGCCAGGGTGGACGAGACGCACGCGAACATCGCACGGGTGTGGTCGGACCTCGGCGGCGGGGACTGGCCGGACGAGTCGCAGTGGTCCGCGCTGCGCGCCGCCGACGATCTCGCGATCGAGTACCTTGCAGAGGTGGCGGTCGGCGACAACGGGGTCGCGTCGATCGCCTTCGAGCTGCCCATGCCGGGAATCCGATCGCTGCGGCTGACCCGGCGCTGACGCGAGGAGTCTTCATGCCCGTGCCCGCCTGGCTTTCCGACGCCGTGCTGTACCAGATCTACCCGCAGAGTTTCGCGGACAGCAACGGGGACGGCATCGGCGACCTGAACGGCATCGAGTCCAAACTGGACTACCTGTCGTGGCTCGGGGTCAACACTGTGTGGCTCAACCCGTGCTTCGCCTCCCCCATGCGCGACGCGGGCTACGACGTCAGCGACTACTACGCGATCGACCCGCGCTACGGCAGCAGGGACGACCTGGCCAAGCTCGTGGACTCCGCGTCCCGCAAGGGTATCCGCGTGTTACTCGACCTGGTCGCCGGCCACACGTCCGATCAGCACGAGTGGTTCGTCCGTTCGGCCGACGACCCGAACGACCATCGGTACGTGTGGGCGGACCGGCAGGCGCCGGGCTTCCAGCCGTCGCCGGGCACCCGCGACGGCTTCTACCTGCCGAACTTCTTCCCGGTGCAGCCGGCGCTGAACTTCGGCTACGCACGGAAGAACCCGGACGAGCCGTGGCGCCAGCCGGTCGACGCGGAAGGGCCGCGCGAGAACCGTCAGGCGCTGCGCGACATCATGGACCACTGGCTGCAGACCGGGATCGCGGGTTTCCGCGTGGACATGGCGTCGTCGCTCGTGAAGGACGACGCCGGCAAGAAGGAGACCGCCGCGCTGTGGCAGGACCTGCGCGGCTGGCTCGACCACGCGCACCCGTCGGCGGCGCTGTTCAGCGAGTGGGCGCAGCCGCAGGTGTCGGTGCCGGCCGGGTTCCACGCGGACTTCTTCCTGCACTTCGGCAACAGCAAGGCGTTCCGGTCGCTGTTCCACAACGGCGCGGTGTACGACGACACCTACCCGCCGCGGCCGTGCTACTTCGACGCCTCCGGCGGCGGGTCCATCGCGGACTTCCTCGCCGAGTGGGCCACGGCGTCGAGCGTGATCGGCCACAGTGGACACATCGTCCTGCCGTCGGCGAACCACGACTTCCCCCGGCTGGTCGCCGGCTCGCGGACGGCGGAGCAGGCGCGTGCGGCGCTGGTGTTCATCCTCACGTGGCAGACGCTGCCGGCGATCTACTACGGCGACGAGATCGGCATGCAGTTCCAGCCGGGCCTGCCAGACTTCGAGGGCAGCGTGCTCGGCCCGCCCCGCGCGGGGTACAACCGGGCCGGCTCGCGGACGCCGATGCAGTGGGACGCCGCCGATCCGGACGTCACGTACCTGCCGCCGCACCCGTCGCCGGAGCGTCCCAACGTGGCCGCGCAGCAGGCGGACCCGGACTCGACGCTGAACCTCGTGCGGTCGCTGATCGCGTTGCGCAAGGACAATCCGGAGCTCGGTTCCGGCGGCGACGTGGAGATCCTCAACCCGGGCTACCCGTTCGTCTACCGCAGGGGCGGCCGGTTCACGGTGGCGGTCAACCCGTCGTTCACCCCGGCGGTGACGGACCTGCCGGTGTCCGGGGACCAGGTGCTCGGCAGCGGCACGTCCGTCGAGAACGGTCTGCTGCGCATGGACCGCTTCAGCTACGCCGTCTACCGGGACTGACGTCCACCTGGTGAAATCCCGCGCGTCCGGCTGACCGTGCCACCTATGCTCGCGGCATGGTCAGCTGGACCGCCGCGGCGGGTATCGCACTGGTGGAGTTGGGACTCGTGCTCACCCCGGGCCCGAACATGATCTACCTGGTCTCCCGGTCGATCACGCAGGGCCGGCGCGCCGGTCTGGTGTCGCTGCTCGGCGTCGCCGTCGGCTTCGGCGTCTACCTGGCCGCGGCGACGGCGGGTCTGACGGCGATCTTCGTCGCGGTGCCGGTCGCGTACCTGGCGCTCAAGATCGGCGGCGCGGGGTACCTGCTGTACCTGGCGTGGCAGACGGTGCGGCCGGGTGGGCGGTCGGCGTTCCAGCCACGCGAGCTGGCGCCGGACCGGCCGCGCAGGCTCTTCACGATGGGGCTCGTCACGAACCTGCTGAACCCCAAGATCGCCGTGCTGTACATCGCGCTGCTGCCGCAGTTCATCGACCACGCCGGCGGCTCGGTCGCGCTGCAGAGCCTCACCCTCGGCGGCATCCAGATCGCCGTGGCGCTACTGGTCAACGCGATGATCGTGCTCGGCGCCGGCTCACTCGCCCGGTTCCTGTCGGCCCGCCCACTGTGGCAGCGGGTACAGCGCTACGTGATGGGGACGGTGCTGGCCGGCCTCGCCGTACGCCTGGTGACCGACCGGTCGACTCCCGCAGCGGCCTGAGTGCCCGTTACCCGCTGACCGGGTTCGGCAGCGCGTCGAGGAGGCGCTTTGTGTACGGGTCGCGCGCGTTGCGGATCACCTCGAGCGTAGGACCGTCCTCGACGACGGAACCCTTGTGCAGCACCAGGACCTCGTCCGCGAGCAGGCGCGCCGACAGCAGGTCGTGGGTGATGTACAGCATCGCGAGGTCGCGTTCGTGGACTAGCCGGTCCAGCAGCTCGACGATCTCCGCGCGGATCGACACGTCCAGCATCGAGATCGGTTCGTCCGCGATGAGGATCGCCGGTTCCGGGGCCAGCGCCCGTGCGACCACCACGCGTTGGCGCTGGCCACCGGAGAGCTGGTGCGGGTAGCGGTCCAGAAAGGACGACGGCAGCCCGACCGTGTCCAGCAGCGCGGGCAACCGATCGTAGGCGTCCGACTCGGACAGACCGAGGTGGTTGCGCAGCGGGCGAACCAGCGTCTGCCGGATCGTGCGCACCGGGTTCAGCGCCGCGAACGGGTCCTGGAACACCAGCTGCACGTGCTTGCGGTACCGGCGCAGCGCCCGCCCACGCAACCGGTGCACCGCGACGTCGCCGAACTCCACCGAACCGGAGCTCGGCCGCTCGACACCGGTGAGCAGCTTCGCGATCGTGCTCTTGCCGCTGCCGCTCTGCCCCACCAACGCGGTGACCCGCCCGCGCCGCAGCGAGAACGACACGTCCGACACCGCGTCCACCGTGGCGCGCCGCCGGGTGTAGGACTTGTGCACCCCGGTCACCGACAGCACGGCGGGCGCCGAGGCCAACCCGCGCTGCTTGCGCACGAACGTCGACGCGGCGAAGTCCGCCCGCGTCTCCGGCACGACATGGCAGGCCACCAACCCGTCGGCCACCGGTCGCAGCGGCGGCGCGGTGACCGCGCACTCGGGCAGCGCCACCGGGCAGCGGTCGACGAACAGGCAGCCGTCGTAGTCGCGGGACAGGACCGGCGGGCGGCCCGGGATGTAGGTCACGTCAACGGTTTCCGCGCGGGGATCGGCGTAGCTGCCCATCAGGCCCCGCGAGTACGGATGCAGCATCTCGCCGACGGCCCGTGACTCCACGATGCCGCCCGCGTACATCACCATCACCCGGTCGGCGACCTCCATCACCGTGCCGAGGTCGTGGCTGATCAGCAACACCGCGAACCCCTGCTCGCGCTGCAGCGACCGCACACTGTCCAAGATGGACCGCTGCACGACGACGTCGAGCCCGGTCGTCGGCTCGTCGAGCACCACCAGCTTCGGCTCGAGCGCCAACGCGAGCGCGAGCGCCACCCGCTGCTTCATCCCGCCGGACAGCTCGTGCGGGTGGAACCGCATGTACGACGGCTCGATCAGGACCATCTCGAGCAGCTCGGCCGTCCGCGTCCGGATCTCGTCGGCCGACAGCGACGTGTGTGTGCGGAACATGTCCCGAAACTGCGCCTCGATCGTCAGCACGGGGTTGAGCGAGCTCATCGACGACTGGAACACAGTGGACAGTCGCCGCCACCGCAGCGGCCGCAGGGCATCCTCGTCGAGCGAGGTGATGTCCGTGCCGTCGAACCGGATCGTGCCGCCGGTGATGCGGGCCGGCGGGTCGAGCAGCCGCAGCAGCGCGTTGCCCAGTGTGGACTTGCCGCAGCCGGACTCCCCGAGCAGACCGACGCATTCGCCCGCCTCGATCGAGAAGCTGACGCCGCGCACCGCGCGCGTCGGCGCGGAGCGCTTCGTGTCGTACGTGACGGACAGGTCTTCGACCTCGAGCAGGGACACGCTCACTCCTCACGCAGGGCCGGGTTGCTCAGCGCGTCCACGCCGAAGTTGATCAGTGTCATCGAGGTCACCAGCAGCGTGAGCGCGAGCCCCGGCGCGATCAGCCACGGCCACTGGCCGGTCAGCAGCGCGCCGCCGTTGTCGGCCCAGTACAGCATCGTGCCCCAGCTGATCGTCGTCGGATCGCCGAGCCCGAGGAACTCGAGCCCCGCCTCCGCCCCGATCGCCGCGGTCGCGGCGCCCATGAAGCCGACGACCACCAGCGAGGTCATGTTCGGCATGATCTCGCGGAAGATGATCCGCATGGTGCTGTCGCCGGCGAGCTGCGCCGCGGTGATGTAGTCCCTGGTGCGCAATGTGATGATCTGCGCGCGCTTGATCTTCGCGCCGTACGCCCAGCCGGTCACGCTGATCACGAAGATGATCAGCCACACGCCACGCACCGGCGCGTACGCGGCGAGCGTGATCATCAGTGGCAGCACGGGAATCACGAGCGCGAGGTTGGTGAGGCCGGACAGGAACTCGTCCACCCAGCCGCGCAGGTACCCGGCGGTGAGGCCGATGAGCAGCGCGATGATCGTCGAGAACACGCCGGCCACCAACCCGACCAGCAACGACGTGCGCGCGCCGTGCACCAGCTGGGAGAACACGTCCTGCCCCTGCGACGTGGTGCCGAGCAGGTGCGTGCCGCTGACCGGCAGTCCCGCGCCGAACGACGTCGACTCCGGGTCGTGCGGGGCGACCAGCGGCGCGAGCACCGCGGCGAGGACGAACACGCCGAGCATGACGACGCCGACCCTCGACTTCCGGTTGGCCATCAGGATCCGCAGCCACTGCGGCACCCTGGACCGGGTGGTCAACAGGTCGGTCGGCTCCGCGACGGGCGCCGGCGGCTGGACGGTCATCGCGCGGACGCCTCCTTCCTGACCCGGGGATCGAGCACGCCGAGCAGCACGTCGGCCAGCAGGTTCGCGATCAGCACGCCGATCGTGACGAACAGGAACAACGCCTGCATCAGCGGGTAGTCGCGGGCGGACACCGACTCCATCAGCAGCCGGCCGAGCCCCGGGTAGTCGAAGATCGTCTCGACGAGCACGGTGCCGCCGAGGATCCCGCCGAGCGCCAGCGCGAAACCGGTGACGTTCGGCAGGATCGCCACCCGCGCGCCGTAGGACAGCGCGATCCGCCGCACCGAGAGCCCCTTCGCCCGCGCCAGACGGGTGTGGTCGTCGCCGAGGGACTGCACCATGTTGTTGCGCATCCCGATGATCCAGCCGGCCGGCGCGGTGACCAGAATGGACAGTGCGGGCAGGATCCCGTGGTACACGGCGTCGCCGAAGAACGTCCACGACCACGACGGCTCGACGTCGACCGAGTAGCCGCCCGCGTTCGGGAACCAGTTGGCAACGAACGCGAGCACGTACAGCAGGAGCAGCGCGATCCAGAAGAACGGCAGCGCGCCGACGAACTGCGAGCCGAGCGTGACCACCGAGTCGAACCGGGAGTTGCGCCGCCAGGCGGCGAACGCGCCGAGCAGCGTGCCGATCGTGAACCCGAGGATCTGCGTGACCCCGACGAGCACCAGCGTCCACGGCAGCGCCTCGCCGATCATGTGCGTGACCGGGTAGGGGAAGTAGCTGTAGCTGATGCCGAAGTCACCGCGCAGCAGGCTGCCGAGGTAGTCCCAGTACTGCTGGAGCAGCGACGTGTCCGGCACGCCGAGCATCAGCCGCACCGCACGGACCTGGTCCGGGTCGACCGGCCCCTGCCCGGTCAGCTGCCCGACGATCGCCTCCGCCGGGTCCCCCGGCTGCAACCGGGGGATGACGAAGTTCAGCGTGACCGCCGCCCACAGCGTGATGACGAAGAACGCGGTGCGGCGGAGGAAGTACCTCATGGCCGTGTCCACTGTTCGCTTCGCTCGGTCGCCAACACGCCGTCTTCCCTCCTGCGCTGCTCGGCCAGCTCGTTCCTCGCGAGCCTGCGCTGCTCGCCGGTCCAGACGGCGCGCGCTCCCTCACTCTCGCTCACTACGCAGGCCGCAGCCGGGTGATGATCAGCAGCATGTCGCTCGCCATCGAGTACGGGTCGTCCGCGTTGGGCCAGCCGGTCACCCGCTTCGTCCGGTACTGGAACCACTTGGCGCCGTACCACAGCGGGATGTTCGGCACCTCGTCCATCATCACGTGCTGCAGGCCGCGCACGGCCTCCTGCTGGGTCTTCTCGTCGCCGGCCGTGTGCAGCTCGGTGAGCAGGTCGTCGGTCTCCTTGTCGCGCCACCGGGAGAAGTTCGAGATCGCCGCCTTGCCGATGTCGGCGCTCTGGGCGGAGGCCAGCGGGTCGGCGAAGTCCTTGTGGATGTTGCAGTCCCCGCCGTAGACCCCGAACAGCAGGTCGTAGTTGCCGACCGCACGGTCCTGGTCGTAGGTCACCTGCTGCGGGGTGGCCACGTCGACCTGGATGCCCAGCTCGGCGAAGTCGTCGCGGACGATCTGCGCGGCCTGGATCCAGTCGTTCCACCCGGTCGGCACCTTGAACTCGAACGACAGCGGCTGCCCGTCCTTGCCCAGCCTGCGGTTCTCACCGTCCATCTTGTACCCGGCGGCGTCGAGCGCCTTCTTGGCCTTCTCGACGTCGTGGTCGATCCGGCCGCCGTTCGGGATGTCCTTGTCGAGCCACTCGTCCTGGTTGGGCAGGATCAGCCCGGTCTGGCTCGCCGTCTCCACGTACCCGAACTGCGCCTTGTCCGCGATGCCCTTCCGGTCGAACGCCGACGTCAGCGCCTTGCGGAAGTTCTTGTCGTCGAACGGTTTCTTCGTCAGGTTCGGGTACAGGCTGATCACACCACCCGGGGCGAACCAGTACTTGTTGTGCGCCGGGTCCTTTGACACGTACACCTTCTCGATGTCCGGCACGAACATCATGTTCATGTCGTACTCGCCGCGTTCGAGCCGCAGCTGGTCGACCTGCCCCTCCGGCGAGTGCGTGAACCGCAGCTCCTTGACCTTGATCTTGTCGGCCTGCCAGTAGCCCGGGACGCGCTCGAGCACCATCTGCCTGGCACTGAACGCCTTCACCCGGTACGGCCCGGTGCCGACCGCGTCGTTGTTGGTGAACTTCACCGGATCGCCCGCGTTCGCCCAGATGTGCTTCGGCACGATCTCGACCTTCGCGACCTTGGAGAACAGCAGCACGGCCGGCGTGTTGAACTCCATGACGACCTTGTCGCCCTGCCCGGTGACCGACGTGAGCACCGGGCCGAGGCCCATCAGATCCAGCGCGGGGTTCTTCTTGATCATCTCGTAGGTGAACACCACGTCGTCGGCGGTGAACGGCTTGCCGTCGTGCCACTTCACCCCGTCGCGCAGGGTGAAGGTCAGCTTCTGCGTGCCGTCCCACTCGTAGTCGGTGGCGAGCCACGGCGTCTCCGAGCAGTTGAAACCGTCCACCTGGTACAGCGTCTCGAACGTGAAGCCGACGACGGCCTTGTTGGGCGAGAACGGGTTGAAGTTGCGCTGCGGCGACGCGCCCGGCGCGTAGTCGCCGAGGTTGATGAACGGGGTGAGACCGTCCTCGGTCAACGCCTCGGTCTGCGCCCCGCCCGCCGAACAGGCGGCCGTGCCGATCCCGACGGCGGCCGCGACCGCCATCACAAGAAAGCGCCAGCGACGTGCCACCTTGCACACCTCCCGCTCGGGGCGGCCGGGAGTCGGACCGGGGGGTCGCGGCGCGCCTTGTCCCAGTCCTCCCCAACCACTAACGTGGAATGTAAGCGCATCCTGTATGCGCTTCCATTTGCCGGAGATTAGCCCGCTACCAGCGCCTACGCAATAGGCGGGTCGAGCCACCCGGGAGCCAGACCTTGATCGACACGGTGCACTACCAGCGCAAGCGGATCGTCATCGACGGCAGCGAGGTCCTCGTCCTGTCCGGCGAGATCCACTACTTCCGGGTCGGCAGAGCGCTGTGGCAGGACCGCCTCGACAAGGCCAAGGCGGCCGGGCTGAACACGGTCGCGACCTACATCCCGTGGCTGTGGCACGAGCTGCCGGACGGCACGGTCGACGTGACCGGGCGGACCCGGCCGGAGCGCGACCTCGGCGCGTTCCTCGACCTGTGCCACGACAACGGCCTGCACGTGATCGCGCGGCCCGGGCCGTTCGTGATGGCGGAGCTGAAGAACGAGGGCCTGCCCTACCGGCTCTACCGCCAGCACCCGGAGATCGTGCCGACCGGGTGGGACGGCGCGCCGGCGCCCACCAGGACCGTCGACTACCTCGCGCCCGCGTTCCTCGCCGAGGCCCGGCGGTGGTACCAGGCGGTGCTGCCGGTCATCGCGCCGCGGCTGCACGGCAACGGCGGCCCGGTGATCGCCGTGCAGCTGGACAACGAGGTCGGCATGCTGGCGTGGGTCAGCAACACGCCGGACCTCACCGACCACCTGCTCGCGGACTTCGAGCGGTGGCGCGAGAAGGAGGACCGGCCGTATCCGTCCACCATGGACATCAGGTCGCCGGACGAGGAGCACGCCGCGCCGCTGATGCGCGACCTCGGCACGTTCATGCGCGACCGGTTCGCCCGCTACCTGCACGAGCTGCGGTCCTACGCGCAGGAGTGCGGCATCGCCGGGGTGCCGTTCGTGGTCAACATCCACGGCACCGACGGCGGCAGGGCGGAGACGTTCCCGATCGGCATCAGCCAGCTCATGGAGAGCTACTCGGGGGTGCCGGGCATGCTGTCCGGCACCGACATCTACCTAGGCGAGCTGACCGTCACGAACGCGGCGGACCTGTACCTGGTGAACGCCTTCTGCGACGCCGTGCACGACGAGGACCAGCCGCTGACGTCGATGGAGTTCGAGGCCGGCACGGGTGACTACGGCAGTGACCTGTCCCGCCAGTACGACCCGTCCGCTGTGGACCTGAAGACCAGGATGTGTCTGGCGCAGGGCAACCGGCTGCTCAACTACTACCTGTTCGCCGGCGGCGTGAACCCGCCGCTGGACGAGCTGGTCGGCGACGGCAACGACCGGATCGCGTTCACCGGCGAGCGGCACGGGTTCGCCGCGCCGGTCGGGCCGGAGGGTCAGCTGAACCCGGTCTACGGCCCGACGCAACGGGTCCTGCGCGCGGTCCGCGCGGTCGCGCCGCTGCTCGCCGGCATGCGCGAGGAGCACGACGACGTCGCGATCGGTTTCGTGCCGGACCACTACCTGACCGAGTACCACTATCCGGGCAGCGAGTCGGTGCGAGAGGTGCTCGACGACGTGGTCGGCACCAGGGGCGCCGGCCCGCGCGGCATCCTCGCGCGCGCCATGCTGCTGGGCGGTTTCCGGTTCGGCGCGGTGAACCTGCAGGCCGGCACGCCGACCACTCCCGTGCTCGCGCTGGCCGGCACCACCCATCTGCCGGCGGCCGTGCAGCAGACGCTCGTGGACTACCTCAACGGCGGCGGGCGGCTGCTGCTCGCCGGCCGGGTGCCGGAGCGCGACATGACCGGCGAGCCGTGCACGCTGCTGCGGGACGCGCTCGGGCTGCGTCCACTCGCGACGATCAGGAGCTCGGCGGAGTTCTTCACGTCGGTCATCGCGCACGGGTGGGCCGTGCCACGGCCGGAGACCCGCACCGGCTGGGCGCAGCTGTTCGACCCCGCGGCGGGCGACACCGTGCTGCGCGAGCTGTCCACCGGCGCCGGCTGCGGGTTCGACATCCCGATGGGCGCCGGCCGCGCGGTCGTGCTCGCCACCGACTACGAGTGCGACCTCGGGCTGTGGCGGGCGGCGTTCGCCGCGCTCGGCGCGGAACCGGCGCTGCGCCACTCCGCCGAGATCCCCGGGATCGTGCTGCTGACCACTGTGGACGACGGCGGCGGGCGCATCCTGCACGCGCTCAACGTCTCCGGCTACGACCAGAAGTTCACGGTGACCGAGCACGGCCGACCGCTGTTCGGCGGCGAGCCGCTGCGCCTGCCGGGGCGGCGGGCGTTGATGCTGCCGCTCGGCGTCGAGGTCGGTGGGCTGCGGATCGTGCACGCCACCGCCGAGGTGGTGTCGTCGATCGCCGGCTCGGTGACGTTCCGCGCGCCCTCCGGCGAGGCCGTGGTCGCGGTGGCGGGCGAGATCGTCTGTTCCGGCGCGGAGACCGTCTCCCGCAACGGGACGACCGTGCTGCGGATCCGCGGCGCCGGCGAGTTCACCGTGCACCGGCCGATGCCCGCCGCGCACATCCCCGACCAACGCTGACTTGACACGAAACGCGGTTCCACGAAAGCTGCTCGGGTGACAGAACTGACCTGGCGCCCGGCGGCCTTCGCGGGACGGGCCGGCGCGTCGTGGCGCAACATCACCCCCACGCTGGACATCCTGGCCCGCAACTGGGGCTCCGCCGACGCGGTACCTGGTCAGCGCCGACCTCGGCTGGTGGCGCAACGCGGCCGACGAATGGTCGGTGCGCCACCGGGTGCTGACCGCGCTGGGCTGCGCGGAGGCGGCCTGCTGATCCACCTGGTGCACACGCACTCGGGACCGACACTGTCCACCACGCACACCGACCTGCCCGGCGGCGACCTGGTCGCGCCCTACCTCGAGACGCTGTCGGGCCTGATCGTCGACGCGTGCCGCCAGGCGCTCGCCGAGTCGACCGAGGTGACGGCCACGTTCGCGACCGGCCGCTGCGGCGGACGACACGCTGCTCGTCGGCCGGTTCGCCGACCGCGGCGGTCGCACGGTCGCCACGCTCGTCAACTACGCCTGCCACCCCACGACGCTCGGCTGGCAGCCGCCGATGCTGTCGCCCGACTGGATCTGGCGCTGCCGCGACCTGGTGAGCGGTCGGACCGGCGCGGACTGCCTGGTCCTGCAGGGGGCCTCCGGCGAGCTGAGCCCGCGCGAGCAGTACGGCGACCGGTTCCTCACCGCCGGCCTCGGCTCGGCCATCGGCTACGCCGCACTGTCCACACTGGAGTCGATGCCGCCGCCCGGCACTGATCTTCGCCTCGCCGGCGTCGTCGAGTCCGGCGCAACTCTCGGCCTGTGGCAACCGGTCCGTGCCACGCCGTCGTCCCGTGTGGACACCCGACGGCTGGAGGTGGCGCTGCCGGCCGGCCCCGCGATGACCGCCGACGAGCTGCGGGCCCGGTTCGCCGACCTGTCCCCCGCCGCGGCCGACGAGCGGCTGCGGCGGGCGCTGGGACTGCGTGCCGGGTACGTGGAGGACGACATCGCGCAGCACCCGGTCTGGGTGTGGCGGCTCGTACTCGTGGCTGCAGACCGAGCTGCGCCGCCGCCACCCCGACCTGTCGGTCTTCGTGCTGAACTGCACCAACGGGCCCGGTTTCGGCTACCTGCCACCGAAGTCGACCTACGAGCGCGACGTGTACCAGGTGTGGCAGACCGAAGTGCGTGCCGGCGGGCTGGAACGCCTGGTGGACGCCGTGTCCGAGGCGCTGGAGTGACGGCCGTGATCAGCGGCGGCCTCGGTGACATCGGCGCGGCGATCGCGGCCCGGCTGGCGGCGACCATGCCGGTGTCGGTGGCCGACCTCGCCCCGGACGGCACCACGCCGGGCACCTACACCAGGTCGACGTGACCGACGCGGACGCGGTCGAGCGCTGGCTCGACGCGGTCGGCACCCCGACGGTCGTGGTCCCCGCGGCCGCGACCGTGACTTCCGCGCCACTGGACGCCGCGGCGTGGCGCCGCGAGCTGGACGTCGACCTCACCGGCCCGTACCTGCTGGCGGCCGCGGCGGCCCGGCGGATGGTCGCCGCGGGAACGCGCGGCAGCATCGTGTTCGTCGGCTCGTGGGCCGCGGACCGCCCGCACCCGGCGATCATCGGCTACAGCGTGGCGAAGGCGGGCGTGCGGATGCTGTGCCGCTGTCTCGCGCTCGAGCTCGCCCCGCACGGCATCCGGGTGAACGAGGTCGCGCCCGGCTACGTGGACGCCGGGCTGAGCAAGCAGATCTTCGACGCGACCCCGGGCCGCCGCGCGGCGGCGACGGCCCAGGTGCCGCTGGGTGAGCTGTCCACGGCCGACGACGTCGCCGCGGTGGTGGTGTTCCTCGCGAGTCCGGCGGCCCGGCACATCACGGGCACGACGCTCACCGCCGACGGCGGCCTCTCGCTGCTCACCTGAGTCAGGCCGTGAACCAGAACGAGTACAGGTCACCGCCCGTCAGGTAGAATCGCAGCTTGATCTGCCGGTCGGCCAGCGACGTCAAGCGTCTCGCCACGCCACTCGACCTTCGCCGACAGCCGGTCGCCCGCTGATCTTCTGCGAGTCCGCCTCGGTGAAGCCCGGGATCGGCTGGTCGGTCGGCCGCGTCGAGCACCTCGACGCTGCAGCTCGCCCTGCTGTCGAGGTCCGCGTTCACGTTGCAGCGTGTTCGCGTTGGGCATCAACGGTTTCGTCGTCACCGTGCCCGGGTCGCCGAGACCGGGCAGCGCGCCGTTGGTCAGCGAGACGAACCCGTCGCGCCGCCACACCGCCCGCCCGATCGACGCCTTCTGCACCTCGCGGCTCGGCCCGCCGGCGATCGCGCCGCCGTGCCAGGTGTTGAAACCGCCGTACAGCAACGCGACCTCGCGCATCGGTCACGTTGAACGCAGTTGCCCGTGTACATGGCGCCGTCGTTCCACGCGCCCGGCCTGCCCGGCTCGATCAGCGCGCCCGCGGTCGAGCGGTCCCACCGCAGCAGGTCCCGCGAGGCGACCAGGCCCGGGATCACCGGACCGTCGGCCGCCGTCTTGTACTGGCCCTTGGTGAAGTCGGTCAGCAGGAACGTGCCACGGGATGCCGAGGTAGGAGTTCTCGTACCGGGCCACCGGCATGCCGTAGATCTGGCCCTCGACACCGCCGTAGGTCGCGGCCCAGCCGTCGTCGGCGACGTCACCGCTGACGGCCGAGCGCCCTGCGGTGTCCACGTCCAGACCGTCGGCGCTCGTGGAGATGAACGCGGACCGGTCGTAGGTGCCCGGCGTGCGGCTGGTGAACAGCCGGTCCTTGTACGTCGCGATGAACCGCCTCGTCCGGCCGGTCGTAGGTGACGTTGATGACGTCACCGCCGGGGAGCAGGCCCGCGCCGTCCGCGGCCGGGGTCCAGTGCCTTGCCGTCCGTCGAGAAGTAGCCGATGTAGATCGGCGGCGAGCTGCCCGGTCTTGTACGTCAGCAACAGGTACTTGCCGGTGTCCGGGTTGTAGGCGACCGACGCCGCCACCGGCCTATCACGATGTTGTTCGTCCTTCGAGCCCTGGAACTCGCACGATCGCCGAGGTTCGGCTTCGTCCAGTGGATGAAGTCGGTGCTCTCCGCGAGACACGTGTGGTAGTTCGGCGGCACGTCGTTGTAGCAGGTGTAGAACAGCTGGTACTCGGTGCGGTCCCTTGCTCACCAACGACGTGTAGTAGACCGTCTTCTCCCACGGCTTGTCCGCCACGATCAGCGGCCGCTCGTCCTTCACGCCGGGGTGCGACACGCGGTCCACATCGGACAGTTCGGCGATCCGGTAGGAGTCGACGAACAGCTCGCGCCCGTCGCCGACCTTCGGGTCGTACGGCCGCCGGCGCCGCGGTCGAGCCGCGCCTCGTCCCAGTAGGAGACGCCGTCGCCGGCCTGCGTGCCGTAGACGAGCATGGTCACCTGGACCGTGCCCGCCGGCGCCACCGCGGCCACCGCGCACGTCCTGCCAGTCGGCGCTGAGAACGCCGGCGCGGTGTGCACCTCCATCAGCCGCGGGGCGTCCCGCTCGATGCCCCAGAACTCCAGGTACAGCGACGCCGGGGTGCCGCCCTTGCCCTTGACCTTCGCGGTGGCCGTGTACTGGACGCCCGCGAGCGCCGGCGCCCGCTCACTGCGCACCGACACGTTCGTGCCCGGTTTGTCGTCGATCTCCAGCGAGGTGAGACCCGACGTCCGGTACGCCTGGAGGTTCACCACGTTCGCGCCGGACTCGGCGCCGTCGACCGACCAGCCGAGCGGATGCCCCGCGCCGTCCGCGACGTCGAAGTCGCCGTTCCAGACGAGGCTGCCGCGCAGCACGTCGTCCGGGTTGGGCGACGGGTCGGCGCCCGCACTGCCCGCCATGCCGAGGATGACGAGCAGGGCCCCGCCGGCCAGCGCGCCGCGGCGCCGGATCTTCGTTCTGTTCACCTTGGTCTCCTTCTTCCGCCCTCGGCACCTGAGTACTTAGAACCATGTTTCATGTCAATAAGGGCCGTAGCTGCGTGGAAGGACTTGAAACGAGATTCCACATGTAGCACCATCGCACCCGAGCCCCGCTACCAACAGGAGTGATGTTGTCCATGGCCGAGTCGTCGTTTCCGATGGGTGCCGACTGGGCCCGACGGGCCGAACGGGTGATTCCCGGCGGTCTCAACTCGTTCAGTCGCCACCTCGGCGAGCCGTACGGCTTCGCCAGGTCCGCCGGGGCCCACGTGTGGGACTTCGACGGGAACCGCTACGTCGACTACCACGCCGCCTTCGGCGCCATCGTGCTCGGGCACAACGACCCGGACGTGGACAAGGCGGTCGCCGAGGCGCTGAACCCGGTCGACCTGATCGGAGTCGGGATCACGCGGCCCGAGGTCGAGGTCGCCGAGCTGGTCTGCTCGGTCATCCCGTCCGCCGACCAGATGATCTGCTGCACGAGCGGCAGCGAGGCCACCTTCCACGCCGTGCGCCTGTCCCGCGCGGTCACCGGCCGCCGGATGATCGTCAAGGTCCAGGGCGGCTACCACGGCTGGCACGACGCCGTGGCCCGCAACGTGATCTCGCCGCCGGACCTCGCGTACGGCATGGACCCGATGAGCTCCGGCATCCTGCCCGAGACGCTCGAGTCGACGCTCATCGCCGAGTTCAACGACCTGACCTCGCTCGAGGAGCTCTACAGCCGCTACCCGGACCAGATCGCGGCGGTCATCGTGGAGCCGATCCCGCACAACGTCGGCGCGCTGCTGCCCAACCCCGGCTACCTCGAGGGCCTGCGCAAGGCGACCGAGGCGCAGGGCAGCCTGCTGATCTTCGACGAGGTCATCACCGGCTTCCGGCACGCGCTCGGCGGCTGGCAGGAGATCTCCGGCGTGACCCCGGACCTCACCAGCTTCGGCAAGGCCATGGGCAACGGCCACCCGATCGCCGGGCTCGCCGGCAAGCACGAGTACATGCAGCAGTTCAACTCGGCGGGCGGCTCGGTGCTGCTCGCCGGCACGTTCACCGGCCACCCGTCGTCGTGCGCCGCGGCCGTCGCGACGATCAACAAGCTGCGCGACGCGAAGGTGTTCGAGCGGACCGCGGAGCTGGGTCAGCGGATGCGCGACGGGCTCACGTCGGTCGTCGCCGAGCTGGACGTGCCGGCGCAGGTGCGCGGCTACGGATCGGTGTTCTGCCTGTACTTCGTCGAGGGCGACATCAACGGCTACCGCGACCTGATGCGCAACGACGACGCGCGCTACCGCGAGTTCCACCGCCGCATGACCGACCGCGGGTTCCTCATGCTGCCGATGTCGCTCAAGCGCAACCACGTGTCCTTCGCCCACACGGAGGAGGACGTGGACCGCACGCTGGAGGCGTCCCGGGACGTGCTCAAGGAACTCATGTCCTCGTAGCACGAGTAGGGAACAGGGGCCGGATCCGCCTGTCCGGTCCCCTTCTCGTGCTCAGACCGTCCAGGGCCCGAACGTCTCCCGCGCGTCGTGGTAGGCCTGCCACAGCAGCAGCGCGCTCACCGCGACCGCGTTGCAGCCCGGCCAGTCCAGCGTGATCAGCGGCGTGCCGAACCGGGTGTCGAGGCCCCACGTGGACAGCGCGCCGAGCTCGTGCTGACCCGCGACGATCGCGTTCGCCGCCGCGACACCCTTGGCCAGGTAGTGGTCCGCGCCGGTGGCATGGTGCAGCGCGAGCAGCGACACCAGCCAGTTGCCGGTGTGCACCTCCATCGGGTGGTAGCAGCGGAACTGCTCCAGGACGGCGGGCGTCGGGCAGCGCACGGTCACCGGCGACTGTTCCGGGCCCCACACCACGAACTGGTCCTCGACGAACGCGTTGAGCCGTTCGGCGTAGGCGACCCGTTCCGGCAGCACGCAGACGTCGCTCAGCAGGTACCTGATCGTCTCGAGGACGTCCCAGTTCTCGAGGTTCGTCCACGGCGGCGTGCCGGGGATGTCCTCGTACATGCCCTCCCAGCGGCCGTCGGCGATCGGGCCGGCGACGAGCCACGCCTCCGCACGCAGCCGCGCGGCCCGGTAGGCCGGGTTCCCGTGCTCGAGCATCGCCAGCAGCCGCATGGGCGTGACGACCGCCGAGGTGTACCGCTCGACGACCGCGCCGGTGCGCGGGTCGACGCGGAACGGCCATGAGCCGTCGTCCTCCTGCAGGTCCAGCAGGACGTCCGCGATCCGGCACGCCCGCGCGCGGAACGCGTCGTCGCCGGTGTGGGCGTGCAGTCGAAGCAGCGCCTCGCCGACCCGTGCGGCACGGAACAGCGTGATCGCGTCGCCCTCGACCCACCCGCCGACCGCGCCGTCCTCGACCGTCGACGGCGTGAGACCCGCGCACCGCCAACCGTCCGGCAGCGGGTGGTCGACCAGCCAGCCGCCGAACGCGAGCGCCTGCCGGCGGGCCTGTGTCGCGAGTGGATCGGCGGGCCGCCGGTCGGCGAACGCCAGCAGCGCGAGGATGTGACTCGGGTGGTGCAGCGCCGGGAAGCCGACTCGGCCGCGCAGCCCGGTGACGCTGTCCTCGAACGACCGCCACGCGTTGCGTGGCTCGTCGCGCTCGTAGTCGGCGACCGGGTCGCGGGGCGGGTCGAGCAGGTACGCCACCGCCTCGCGGGCGGCGCCGGCCCAGTCCATCGGCGCCGGTCGGCGGCCGTCGAACCCGGGGACCCGCCAGAACCGGCGGTGCGCGCGGACGCTGACCTCCGCGCCGTCGTCGTCGAAGCCGCGCACCAGCACGTCGACCGGGCCGAGCCGGAGCTTCGGCCACGCGGCGGACAGGTCGACCTCGGTGCCGCGCACGGAGGTCGTCCACACCACCTTGTCGACGTCCGCGACCGCCACCTCGAACCGGGTCGCGAGCGCGACCGGCGTCCAGCGCAGGGTCGGCGGCCCGACGAACCGCGGCGACGCGGCGGTCGGGCCGTCGAACACGATCACCCGTGTCGGGTCGAGCAGGCTCACTGTCCACTCCGGAACGTCGGGCCGACCCGCACCGGTGCGGGCTCGGGTGCGGTCGGGTCCGGCGAGAAGTGGTCGTCCCGGTGGGCCGCGCGGACCGCGGGGTCGCGCAGGTCCGGCACGGGGAAGGGCGCGCCGCCCGCGAGACACGAGCGCCATGCCTGGATGCCGACCGCGGACATGGCGACGGCGCGGTGCACGTCGAAGAACGGCTGCTCGCCGGCGCGGACCGCGTCGGCGAACTCCAGCAGCACGAAGTAGTCCGAGCCGCCGTGGCCGGTCGCGGCGGCCGCGTCGTGGTGGCGGGGGAAGTCCGGCAGGTAGGACAGCTCCTCGGGCACGTCGGCCGGCTTGTCGAACCGCTCCCTGCGCACCCGCACGGCCTCGCGGCGGCCGCCGCGGGCGTTCTCCATGAGGCCCGCGGTGCCGTGCACCCTGGTCCACACGCCCTCGCCGCGCAGGTCGTACTGCAGCAGCTTGGCGAGCGCGCCGTCTGCCATCGTCACCATGATCGCGCTCGCCAGGTCCATCCTGCGCCGGGTCGCGGTGCGGTTGGCGTCCGTGCCGTCGTCGGTGATCGCGAAGCCGGACACGCGCACGGGCTCGCACCCGGTGACGTACATCAGCGGCGCGAGCGAGTGGGTGCTGTAGTAGGTGACCGGCAGCCAGTTGCGCCAGTGGTCGGCGCCCGGCGAGATCCTGTTGAGCACCTCGGCGCTCATCGGGTGCACGTACTCGCCTTCGCCGTAGCGGAAGTTGCCGATGGCGCCGGTTCGGTACAGGCGGCGCATCTCCTGGTTGTGCGCCATGTACGGGTAGTTCTCGGCGAGCATGTAGACACAGCCGCTGCGTTCGACGGCCTCGACGAGCGCGACGCCCTCCGCGAGGGTGAGGCACGCGGTGGTCTCGCTGAGCACGTGCTTGCCGGCCGCGAGGCACCGGAGCGCCATCGGCGCGTGCTCGTGGAAGTGGTTCGCGAGCAGCACGGCGTCGAGGTCGAGCGACAGCAGCTCGTCGAGGTCCGCGCACACCGGGATGCCCACGTCCGCCTCTGGTGGCGCCCGGTCGCACAGCGCCACCACCGACACCCCGGTCGTCGCGGCGCAGCTGGCCGCCAGGCTCGCGCCCCGCCGCCAGCCGACCACACCAAGTCGCACCATCCGACACCTCCTGGAACGACATTTCACGCCGACCCGTTGTCTCCGCGCGGCCTCGTCCCTATGCTCGTGGAACGTTATTTCACATTGACGGCAGCCACCAGATCGGGAGCGAAACCCGTGAAGATCATGACAGTCTTCGCCCATCCGGCCGACACGATCACGAACTGCGGCGGCACGCTCGCACTGCACGCGGAGCGGGGGGACGAGGTCGTCGCGCTCATCCTGACCCACGGCGGGCGCATCCACGCGAACAAGTACGTCGAGGAGTGGCGCAAGTCCAACCCGGACGAGACGGTCACCGCCGCCGGCCTCGAGGAGATCATCGCCAACAAGAAGGCGGAGCTGGCGCGGGCCGCGGCGATCCTCGGCATCAGCCGCGTCGTCACGCTGGACCACGACGACGCGCGGTGCACGGTCGACGAGGACATGGTCGACCAGATCGCCGCCCACGTCGCCGACTTCGCGCCGGACGTGGTGATCATGGACTACCCGAAGAACCCGGTGGTGCCCGATCCGCACACCACGGCCAGCGTCATGGCGCTGAACGGGGTCAACCGGGCGGCCACGTTCATGCGCAACCTGGACGGCCGCGAGGAGTTCTGGGTCAAGCAGATCTTCTTCTCCGGGCTGCCGGTGACGGCGGTCGAGCTGCTGTCGCTGGACGGCAAGCGCAACGACACGTACGTGGACATCACGCCGGTGGTCGGCCGTAAGGTCGAGGCCATGGACCAGTTCGTGAGCCAGGCCTACCACGGACTCTTCGCGCGCAAGCTCATCGAGTCGTGGAACGGCGAGTGCGGGCGGGCCGCCGGTGTGAACTACGCGGAGGCGTTCTGCCGGTACTACAACGAGACCCACTCGCACCTGCCGGTCACCGACATCGCGCTGAAGGTCGATCCGGTCACCCGGCACGTCGACTACTCGCGGATCAACCTGCGCGCGGAGTACCCGTGCTGATCAGGGGCGCCGTGCTGCGGGAGTCGGGCGTCGCGCGGCCGTACCGGGAGACGATGCCACTGTCCATCGTGGACCTCGAGCTGGCGGCGCCGTCGGACGGTGAGCTGCTGGTCGAGATCGAGGCGGCCGGCGTGTGCCACTCGGACCTGTCGGTGATCGACGGCAACCGCCCGCGGCCGGTGCCGATGCTGCTCGGGCACGAGGCCGCCGGGCGGGTCGTGTCGCTCGGGGCCGGGGTGGTCGACCTCGCGGTCGGTGATCGGGTGGTGCTGTCGTACCTGCCACGCTGTGGTGCGTGCGCGGGCTGCGCGTCGCACGGGCGTTTTCCGTGTGTGCCGGGCAGCGCGGCCAACGCCGCGGGCGAGCTTTTCGGCGGCGGCCGGCGGTTGTCGTACGACGGCGCGCCCGTCCACCACCACCTCGGCGTCTCGGCGTTCGCCACGCACGCGGTCGTGGATCGGCGGTCGGTCGTGCGGGTGTCGTCGTCGGTGCCGGCGGAGGTGGCCGCGCTGCTCGGCTGCGCGGTCCTGACCGGCGGCGGCGCACTGTTGAACGCGGCCGACCTGCGCGAAGGCGAGTCGGTGGCGGTGGTGGGCCTCGGCGGCGTCGGCCTCGCCGCGGTGCTCACGGCGGCCGCGGTCGGCGCACGCGAGATCGTCGCGATCGACCCCATGCCGGCCAAACGCTCGACGGCCATGGCGCTGGGCGCGACCCGCACGCTGGACCCGTCGGAGACGGCGGGGCTCGCGGTCGACTGCGTCGTGGAGGCGGCGGGCGCGGCCCCGGCGGTCGCGACCGCCATCGCGGCGACCGGCCCCGGCGGCCGGACCGTCATCGCGGGCCTGACCCACCCGGACGCGCGGGTGGAGATCTCGCCGCTGGACCTGGTCGCCGGCGGACGCAGCATCGTCGGCAGCTACATGGGCAACTCGGTCCCGGCGCGGGACGTGCCGCGTTTTGTGGAGCTGTGGCAGCAGGGGCGGTTGCCGGTGGAGCGGCTGGTGAGCGCCCGCATCAAGCTCACGGATCTGAACCACGCCATGGACGACCTCGCGGACGCGACCGCGCTACGGCAGGTGGTGTTGCCTGATTAGCCGGCGTGGCCTCCGGCCCCCCAATTTCCAGCCTACGGGCCGCCACCGACAGTTTCACGCGCGTGGCGGAGCGTCCTGTGGGCACCTCGGTCCTTGTGGACAACCACGTCCAACGCGCCCGTTCCTGTCGGTGGTGTGCCGTAGCGTGGTTCGAGGGGGCCAGCGGCCAGCCTGCCCGCTCTCGGCCATGCAGTGATGGACCCCCTTCACTGCATGGCCACTCGGGCCAGCGCGGGTTAGGTGCAGTGCCATACCGTTGCGGTTGTGTGGCCGTCCGCGGCGACGCTGATGCCGGCCGCCTCCGTGCCGTCGCCGTTGACGGCGCTTGCCTCGCGGGCGGTCATGCCGGCCGGTGCCGGCAGGACGGTCGCCGCGGTGCGGCGCCACAGCATCGCGCCCTCGGGACCGCTGCCGACGACGACGCCGTTCTCGATCTCCAGCGGGGTGGCGCCCACCGAGGCGGGCAGGGCCGCGCCCCGACCGGACAGCGCGTCGAGCACCACGATCTGCGACTGCCCGTCCGGCTCGGTGCGGGTGGCCGCGATCTTGCCGTCGTCGATGTCCGCCAGCTCGATCGACGTCTCCCCCGCCGCGTACGGGCCGTACTCGCGCAGCACGCCGCCGTCGAAGGACCACACCCGCTGCGGCTGGTCGGCACTGCTCGGCACGCCGATGCTCACGCCGCTGTCGTCGATGTCGAGCGGCACGTACCAGTCCGGGTCGAGCGTCTCGAACGTCGGCGAACCCGCCGGCCACAGCGCCGCGAAGTGGATCACCGGGTGGCTGGGGTAGTACCAGCCGACCGCGTCGCCCCGCTCGTTCAGACCCGCGGCGACCACGGAGTAGCCCGAGTCGAGATAGGTGATCGTGCCGTCGGCCGCCAGGAGCACCGCACTGTGGACCCGTTCCGGGAACTCCTGCACCTCGACGTACCCGGAGACGGTCCCGGCCCGGTTCATGTCGTACGGCACCAGGCCGTTGGGCAGCCGCGACACCGTGCCGTCCCGCCACACGACCCCGAACGTCGACGCGGCGTCGGTCGCGAGGCCGACGTACGTGCCGGCGTAGTCGGTGCCGGTCACCGACACCGCCGTCGCGCCGGGCGGGTTCGGCAGCACGGTCGGCGTGCACGTGACCGCCGCCGCGGCGGTCGGCACGAGCACGACACCCAACACGGTCAGTACGGCAGCACCGGAAAGTAGACGACGCATGACAACACCCCCAGACCCAGCACGATACTCAGTGCGACTCCCGCGTCGGGGCGGCTCCGTGTGATCCCGTGAGGAAATCGAGATCTACGCCGCGGTCGGCCTGCAGCACGTGGTCGAGGTACAGCCGCTGCCAACCCCGGGTCGGCGCGGCGAACGCGTCGACGGCCGCCCGCGCCGGCTCGCGGGCGTCCAGGTCCGGGACGTCCACCATGAGCGTGCGGTTGGGCACGTCCAGCACGATCGGGTCGCCGGTCCGCACCCGCCCGAGCGGGCCGCCGGCCGCCGCCTCCGGCGCCACGTGCAGCACCACCGTGCCGTACGCGGTGCCGCTCATCCGCGCGTCGCTGATGCGGACCATGTCGCGCACCCCCTTGGCCAGCAGCGCGGCGGGCAGCGGGAAGTTGCCCACCTCCGGCATGCCCGGGTAGCCCTTCGGCCCGCAGCCGCGCAGCACCAGCACCGAGTCCTCGTCGGCGTCGACCGTGTCGATCGTCGCGTGCAGGTGCTCGATCGAGTCGAACACGACCGCCCGGCCCCGGTGCGTCAGCAGCGCCGGCGTGGCCGCCGCCGGCTTGATCACCGCGCCGTTCGGCGCCAGGTTGCCCCGCAGCACGGCGATGCCGGCCGACGACTGCAGCGGCGCCGAGCGCGGCCGGATCACCGCCTCGTCGTGGATGCGCGCGCCGTCCAGGTAGGACGTCAGCGGCTCGCCGGTCACCGTGATCGCCTCGGGCGAGAGCAGGTCGGCCACCTCGCGCAGCACGGCGAGCAGCCCGCCCGCGCGGTGCAGGTCGTCCATCAGGTGCCGACCGGCCGGCTGCAGGTCGACGAGCAGCGGCACCCCGGACCCGGTCCGGTCGAAGTCCTCCAGCGTCAGCTCGACGCCGAGCCGCCCGGCGATCGCGAGCAGGTGCACGACCGCGTTGGTCGACCCGCCGACCGCGGCCAGCGCCACGATCGCGTTGAGGAACGACGCACGCGTGAGCACGGTGCTGGGCCTGCGGTCCTCCGCGACCAGCGACACCGCGAGCCGTCCCGACTGGTGCGCCAGCTCCAACAGCCCGCTGTCGGCCGCCGGCGTGCCGGCGAGACCGGGGATCGTCATGCCGAGCGCCTCGGTCACGATCGCCATCGTCGACGCCGTGCCCATGGTGTTGCAGTGCCCTCGGCTGCGGATCATCGACGACTCCGACCGCATGAAGTCGTCCTGCGACAGCGTGCCGGCGCGGACCTCTTCGGACAGTCGCCACACGTCGGTGCCGCAACCCAGCGGCACGCCGCGGAAGTGACCGGTGAGCATGGGCCCGCCGGGCACCACGAGCGCCGGCAGGTCCACCGAGGACGCGGCCATCAGCAGCGACGGGATCGTCTTGTCGCAGCCACCGAGCAGCACGACGCCGTCGATCGGGTTGCCGCGCAGCATCTCCTCGGTGGCCATCGCCGCGAGGTTGCGGAACAGCATCGCGGTCGGGCGCAGCAGCGTCTCCCCCAGCGACACCACCGGCAGGTGCAGCGGCACGCCGCCGGCCGCCCATACGCCGTCCGACACGCTCTTCGCGACCTCGGTGAGATGCGCGTTGCACGGGGTCAGGTCCGAGGCGGTGTTGGCGATCGCGATGTGCGGTTTGCCGTCGAACGCGTCCCTCGGCAGGCCGCGGCGCATCCACGCGCGGTGGATGTAGGAGTTGCGGGAGTCCCCGGAGTACCACTGCTGGGAGCGAGACATGAAACGTCCTTTCAAGTCCGCGGGAAGTCGGGCGCGCCCGACCGTTGCACGGTACCAACGACTGCCATAGCATCCCCGACATGGAACGCGATTTCGCGAATGCGTTCGGTGTCGTGATCGTCGGCACCGGCATGATCGCCGAGCTGCACGTCGCGGCGCTGCGCGCGAGCGGGCGGGCCCGGCTCGTCGGGCTGGTCGACACCGACCCGGCACGGGCGGCCGCGGCGTCGCTCGCCAACGGCGGCGTGCCGGCCACCACCGAGCTCGCGGAGGCGCTCGCCTGGCCGGGGGTGGACGGCGCCATCGTGTGCACGCCCAACGGCAGCCACGGCGCGATCGCCAAGGCGGTCGCCGCGGCCGGCAAGCACCTCATGATCGAGAAGCCGCTGGCCACGACCACGGCGGAGGGCCGGGAGGTGGTCGAGGCGTTCCGGGCGCGCGGGCTGGTGCTCGCCACCGCGCACACCCACCGCGTCTACGACTACTCGATGGCCGTCAAGGCCGCGCTCGACTCCGGCCAGGTAGGCGAGCCGCAGGTCATCCGCGCGAGCCTGCTCGGCGGCTGGATCTGGGGCGACTGGAGCGCGTGGGTGCTCGACCCGAGACGCTCCGGCGGCCACCAGCTGCACAACGGCGTCCACCTGCTGGACCTCGTGACCTGGTGGATGGGCGCGCGGCCGGACAGCGTGTACGCCCGCGGCCGCCGGCAGACCGCGGCGGAGCTGCCGATCTACGACTACCTGGAGATGGTGCTGCGGTTCCCCGGTGGGCGGGTCGCCCACTGCGAGATGAGCCGCGCGCACCGGCCCGGCAACCTCAGTCACCGCGACGTGCTGGTCATCGGCACCGAGGGCACGGTCGCGCTGCCCTGGGACGCCGAGCAGAGCCTGCTGTTCGGCGAGCAGGGCGTCGCCGGGCTGCTGCCGGTCGCCGGGTCCGCGTTCAACCGCCAGCTCGACGGCTGGCTCGACGGGAGACCGGTCGCCGGTGGCGCGGAGGGCCTCGCCGCGGTCGCGATGGCCGAGGCCGCCGAGCTGTCCATGGCGAGCGGTCAACCGGTCGCACTCACCGGCGCACCCGTGGAGGCCACCCGATGACCACGCTCGACCTGCTGATCGCCGGGTTCGGCGGGCTCGGCGAGCAGGACCACCAGTCCGCCATGTACCTGCCCGCGTTCGCGGCGCACCCCGGCTTCCGGATCGTCGGCGTCGCGGCGACGCACCCGTCCGACCAGGCGCGCGCCGAGGCGGCCGCGCAGCGGTACTCCGTGCCCTGCCACGCCGATCTCGACACCGCGCTGGCCGCCGTGGCGGCGCCGGTGGTGTCGGTCGCGGCCCCCGCGGCGGTGCGGGCCGACGCGCTGTCGGCCGTGCTGCGGGCCGGCCGGCACGTGCTGGCCGACAAGCCGTTCACGCCGACGCTCGCCGAGGCGGAGCGGGTGGCGGCCGACGCCCGTCGTGCCGGCGCGCACGTGGTCGTCGCGCACCACCACCGCTTCCACCCGATGATCGTCGCCGGCGCGGGCGCCCTGCGCGGCGGCAGGGTGGGCCTGCCGTGGAACGTGCAGGTCGACTTCGTGGTCGCCGGCGGCAACCCGTGCCCGGACGAGCTGCTGAACTTCGGCTGCTACCCGGTCGACGCGGTCGCCGCGCTCACCGGCCTGCCCGTGCACCGGGTGCACGCGACCGGCGCCGGTGAGCTGACCGTGCTCGCACTGGACCACGAACACGGTCTGACCAGCACGATCGTCGTCGGCCGGACCGCGCCGAGGGCCGGCACGGAGGCCGGGCGGCTCGCGCACCACCGCTACCGGGTGAGCGGCTCGCACGGCGTGCTGGTGCTCGACGCGACGAAGCCGTCGGTCACCGTGACCACGGCCGCCGGCACGGACCGGCAGTGGCTGCCGATCGACACCGTCACGAGCCTGCTCGACGACCTGCACGCGGCCGTCAGCGGCGGCCGGCCGTCGGCGGCCGGTCTCGACGAGGCGGTGCGCACCGCCGGGGTGCTGGACGCCGCGCGCCGGTCCCTCGCCGAGGGCGTGCCGGTGGCAACGAACGGAGAACACGGAGTGATTCCATGAAGCTGGTCACCTACCGGCATGACGACAGCGTCCGCCACGGCCACCTCGTCGAGGACGGCACGGTCGTCCAGCCGCTTGGCGAGGGCGACCTCGGGGTGCTGATGGCGCAGGTGCACCTGCGCCACGACGACGCGCTGACCGCGGCCGGCCCCGCGCTGCCGCTCGCCGACGTCGAGCTGCTGTCGCCGCTGCTGCGGCCGGGCAAGCTGCTGGCCGCCGCCGCGAACTACCAGGACCACGTGACCGAGGCGGGCGGCGACCCGCTCGACAAGTCGCGGCTGTCGCCGAGGCTGTTCCTGAAGCCGCCGACGAGCATCGTCGGGCCGGACGCCGAGATCCCGATGCCGTCGGTGAGCAGGCAGGTCGACTGGGAGGCCGAGCTGGGAGTGGTCATCGGCGCGACCGCCCGCGACGTGCCGGTGGCCGGGGCGCTCGACATCGTCGGCGGATACCTCACGTCGAACGACGTGTCGGCCAGGTCGATGGACTTCGGGTACGAGCGGGACACCGACGACAAGCAGGTGTGGTTCTTCGACTGGCTGGCCGGCAAGTGGCTCGACGGCTTCGCGCCGATGGGCCCGTGGCTGGTCACCCCGGACGAGGTGCCCGACCCGCAGGACCTGGAGATCATCCTCGACGTCAACGGGAAGCGCCGCCAGCACGGCAGCACCAAGGACATGATCTTCTCGGTGGCCGAGCTGGTGTCGTTCGCGTCGACGCTCATGACCCTCGAGCCCGGCGACGTGATCCTGACCGGCACCCCCTCCGGCGTCGGCGCGGCGACCGGCGAGTATCTCAGCGCCGGCGACGAGATGTCGGTGACCATCGGCGGTCTCGGCACGCTCACCAACCGCATGGCGGCTTCGTGACCGACCTCCTGCTGGCCGGCGGCACGCTGGTGGACGGCACGGGCGCGGCGCCCCGGCCCGCGGACGTGCTCGTCCGCGGCGCACACGTGGCCGCCGTGCTCGAGCCGGGCGCCGAGGTGCCGGATGCGCCGGTGGTCCGGCGCGTCGACGTGACCGGGCGCGTGGTGTGCCCCGGCTTCGTCGACATCCACACCCACTCCGACCTGACACTGCTGTCCAGCGCCCTCGCGCACAGCAAGGTCCGGCAGGGCGTCACGACCGAGGTCGTCGGCAACTGCGGCCTCGGCGTGGCGCCCATCGGGCCGGCGACCGACCTGGTCGCGCTGCGGTCGGCGCTCGCCTACCTCGACCTCGACCCGTCGGTCGAGCTCACCTGGCGGACCGTCGGCGAGTACCTGGACGCGGTGGCCGGCACGAGCGTGCACGTGGCGACGCTCGTCGGGCACATCCCGGTCCGGGCGGCGGTGGTCGGCTTCGACGACCGGCCGGCCACGACCGCCGAGATCGACGCCATGTGCGCCCTGGTCGCCGAGGCGCTCGCCGACGGTGCGCTCGGCCTGTCGACCGGGCTGGTCTACCCGCCCCTTCGGGCGGCGCGCACCGACGAGCTGCGGGCGCTCGCCGCGGTCGTCGCCGACCACGACGCCCTGTTCGCGTGGCACCTGCGGGACTACGGCGACGACCTGCTGACGTCGGCGGCCGAGGCCGTCCAGATCGCGGCCGTCACCGGGGCACGCACGCAGATCTCGCACCTCTCGTCGATCGGCGAGCGCAACTGGGGCACCGTGGACGCGGTGCTCGCCATGGCCGGTGACTCCGTCGGCGTCGACATCTACCCGTACCTGCACGGCAACGCCCCGCTGAGCCAGCTCCTCCCCGACCTGGTGGGTGTCGGCGCGCTCACCGATCCCGTTGCGCGCGAACGGGTCGAGCACGCGTGGCTCGGCAATCCGGTGCCGTGGACGGAGATCACCGTCGCGGGCGGGGCCGCCGACGACGTGCTCGGTCGCACGATCGCCTCGCTGGCCGAGGCGGACCGCTCGGCGAGCGTGGTCGCGATGGACCTCATCGCCGTCCACGGCCACAACGTGATCATGACCGCCGGCGGCCGCAGCGAGCGCGATCTGCGTACCGTGCTGGGCCATCCGGCGACGGTCGTCGCGTCCGACGGGATGGCGCTGGACCCCGACGGCCCGACCGGCCGCGGCTTCCCGCACCCACGCTCCTTCGGCACGTTCCCCCGTGCCGTCACCGACTTCGGCGGCGGCGACCCGGGCCTGGCCGCCATCGTCCACAAGTGCACACAGGCGCCCGCGCGGCGCGTCGGGCTCACCGACCGCGGCACGGTCGCGCCGGGACAACTCGCCGATCTGGTGGTGCTGGACATGGAACGGCTTGCCGATCGCGCTACCTTCACCCGGCCGCAACGTTTTCCCGCCGGCGTCGATCTAGTCTTCGTCGCCGGGACAATGGTTGTGGCGGCAGGACAGCACACCGGTTCGCGACCGGGCACCGTGATTCGGGCGAGTGAGAGGTAGACGTAGATGGCCACCAAGACACGTGGGGCGCGGCCGGCGAGGTCGGACGACCAGCTCGGCCCGAAGAGCGCGAACTACCACACACACGCGCTCACCAGAGGACTCGTGCTGCTCGACCTGCTCGCGTCCGTCCCGCCGCCCATGACGCTGACCGGCATGCACGAGCACACCGGGCTGCCCAAGAGCACGCTCGTGCGTCTGCTCGCCGCGCTCACCGAGATGCGGTTCGTGGTCCGGGTGGACGAACGGCCCGCCTACCGGCTGGGACACAAGGTGATGGCGCTCGCCGACGCGTACGTGTCCAGTTTGGACCTGTCCGCAGCGGCCGGGTCCTACCTGGACGACCTGTCGCGGGAGACGCAGCAGACGTCGAACCTCGGGCTGTTGGACGGCCGCGAGGTCGTGCACGTGTGCGTGCGCCAGCCCGACCGCCCGCTGCGGTTCGAGACCAGCCCCGGCGCGCGGGACAGCACGCATTGCACCGGTCTCGGCAAGATGCTGCTCGCCGGTGTCGCGGCGGAGCAGCTGGCCGCGCACCTGCCGGCAGAGCCGTTCGTCGCGCGGACCGACCGGACGATCACCACGCTCGACGAGATGGCGAAAGAGGTCAAGCGCACGCAGCGCCGCGGCCACGCGATCGACGACAACGAGCACAGCCTCGGCCTGAAGTGCATCGCCGTGCCGCTGTCGGTCGGCGGCCAGCAGGTGGCCGCGCTGTCGGTGTCCGGGCCGACCGGCGAGTTCACGCCGAAGAAGCAGAAGGAGTACCTGGAGCTGCTGCGTACGACCGCGGACGCGCTGGCCGCGGACTACGACGTGGTCGCGGTGCTCCGCCGCATGCACGAGTCGATGGGCGAACCGCCCACAGCGAGGAAGTAGGCCCGATGTTCGACGTCCACACGCACTGCCTGCAGCACACCCACTGGGGTCCGGAGTGGGACACCAACTGGAAACCGGTGTACGGGCGGGAGTGGGTGGACGTTCGGCCGGACGCCTACGACGAGGCGATGGCCGAAGGCGGCGTCGACCTGGCGTTCGTCTTCGGCATGCGCGCCACCAAGCAGGGCGTGAAGACGCCGAACGAGTTCGTCGCGCGGTTCTGCCGGGACACGGCCACGCCGACCGTCGGGTTCATGTCGCTCGACCTGTCCGACCCGGACGTGATGACGCAGCTGGCCGACGGGATCGCCAACGGGCTGCGCGGGATCAAGCTGTACCCGGTGCTCGCGGGCTTCGACCCCCGCGACACCAAGCACGACCCGTTCTTCGTGGCGGCGACGCGGCTGGGCCTGGTGGTGCTGTGGCACATGGGCGCCACCCCGTCGCCGGCGGGCGACCTGTCGCTGTCCAACCCGCTGCTGGTGGACGACGTGGCGACCCGGCACCCGGACCTCGTGCAGATCATCGCCCACCTCGGCCACCCGTGGCAGCGGGAGAGCATCGTGACCTGCCGGAAGAACCGGCGTGTGTTCACCGACGTGTCGGCGTCGTGGGCGCGGCCGCTGGACGGGTACCTGGCCCTGGTGCGGGCGCAGGAGTGGGGCATCGTCGACCGGCTGCTCTTCGGGTCCGACTATCCGATGTGGACACCGCGCGAAGCCGTCGACGGACTGCGGGAGCTGGCGCGGTCGGGTGGCTCCGGCCTACCGCGGGTTCGCGACGAGACTCTCGAACAGTTGCTCGAGGGCAACCCGATGAACGCACTCGGTCTCTCCGGGTAGCCCTTTCGGGCAAGGTGAGTATCTGAGTGGACGCTGGGTACTCCTTGTTGGTAACAATCCGTGAGAAAGTTCGATGAAACCAACGGGGCCGATCGAACATCCAACGAATTGTCAGTGCAGAGTGATAGACATAACTCCGCAGGAACGCCGAACCACACGGGGAACACGATGTCCGCGCTAACAGAAGGTCTGAACCACCGAGCGAGGTCGATGCTGCGGGCTGTAGTCGCAGGTCGAGCCCAGATCAGCTGCAGCAGCGAGCCGGACCTGTTCATCGACGGTGTCCCCTGCTGTGACCAGTACCTGGCGCACACGCTCGCCCACGACGGCTTCATCGAGCCGGCCTACCAGGGGGCCGTCGGCTCGCTCGTGCCCGCCGCGCTGACCGACGCCGGCGTGGCCGCACTCGCTCCGACCCCGGCCGCCGCATGACTTCTGATTAGCCCAATTGTCAGATCAAACGGGAAAACGGCAATAATCCCTCGCGGTAATCACTCACGCACTTCGAGTTACCCGCAGTGGACAACACACCGGCCACGCCATCCGCTCGGATGACGTGGCCGGCGCGCTTTCAGTCGAGCAGCTCCCGCACCGTGCCGGCGCCCACCGTCCGGTTGCCCTCGCGGATGGCGAAGCCCAGCCCGACGTCCATGGCCACCGGCTTGCCCAGCTCGACCACGATCTCCACCGAGTCGCCGGGAGAAGAACTGCGGCCGGTAGTGCGACGCGAACCCGGTGGTCCGGCCACCCTCCTGTGTGGACAGCACGCGCACGGCACCTGCCCGCGCCGGCTCGGCCCGAGACCGACCACCTCCACGGCGCTCCCGACCTCGATGGTGCCCTGCTCGACCGCGCCGGTGACGACGCGCCGCGACCGGTGATGGTCAGGACGTTCTCGATCGGCATGAGGAAAGGCCTTTCCAGTGGTCGCGGCGGCACCGGCACATGCTCGTCGACCGCCGTGAGGAGGTCCACGACGCTGCGCGTCCACACCGGGTCGCCTTGCAGCGCGGGTCTGCGGCATGGCGCCGTCCTGTGCGGACACGACCAGGATCGCGGCGTCGAGCTGCGCCGCGCCGGTGATCATGTTCTTGACGTAGTCGGCGTGGACCGGCATGTCGACGTGCGCGTAGTGCCGGGTGGCGGTCTCGTACTCGACGTGCGCGATGTTGATCGTGATGCCGCGGGCCTGCTCCTTCTGCACGCGGTCGATCCCCTCGAACCACAGGGCAGACCCACCCTCCCCGGCGGGTTCCCCGTGCTCAGGTCACGCGGAGGAGGGTCAGTGACATCGGCACACCGGCGCCGTCACCCGTTTCGCGACCGCTACGGCAGTACCAGCTCCGCGGGGGCGGCGGGCTCGCCGAGGAGGCTGCCCTGCACGGTGTTCGCCCCGATGGCACGCCACCACTCGAGCTGGTCCGCGCTCTCGATGTCGCCCACGATGACCGGGATGCCGGTGGTCCGCACGAGCGGCACCAGGTCCCGGACGGCTCGGGTGAACAGCGACTGGTCGTCCATGCGGTCCGCGACCCTGGTGACCACGCGGGACGCCATCTTCACCGCGCTCACCGGCAGGTCCTCGAGACACGCGAGATCGCCCCTGGTGGTGCCGAACTCGTAGAGCACCACGGCGATCCCGAGATCGGCGAGCACGTCGAGGTTGTCCTCGGCGATTCCGTCGACCATGCACAGCGCCTGCACCGGCATGCCGAGCTGCAGCTGCTCCGGTTCGAGGGACGCGTCGGCGAGGACGGCCTTCACGGTCGCGACCAGGTCGGGGTCGCCCGCGAACTCCTTCGTCAGCTCGACGTACAGCTTCGGCCGGCCCGTGAGGGCCCTCAGCTGCTCGCAGGCGCGGCCGAGCATCCACCGGCCGACGGGCAGCGACAGCCCCGTCTCGGCGAGCGCCTGCAGGCATCGGTCGTGGCCGAGCGCGCCGTCGACGTGGGCCCACCGCAGCAACGCCTGCACGGCGACGACCCTGCGGTCCGCCAGGTCGACGAGCGGCTGGAACTCCAGCTCGATGTCGCCGCTCTCCCACGCGCCCGGCATGGTGCTCGCCAGGGTGAACCGCTCACGGTCGGCCTTGTTCTGCTGCTCGTCGACCATGCCCCACTGCCGGCGGCCGCCGGCCTTGAGTCTTCGCAGCGTGATGTCGGTGGCACGCAACACCTCCGCGGGCGTCGTGCCCGGCGTCGGGTGGTGCAGCACGGCGATCGTGGCGGTCGCGGCGACGCCGTGGTCGTCGACGAACAGCGGCTCGGCGAGCTCCTCGTTGATCCGCGTCGCCATGGCGTGCACGCTCGGCGTGGTCTGCGAGTGCTCGACGAGCACACCGAACTCGTCGCCTTCGAGCCGGGCGATCGTCGTCCTCTCGCCGGCGAACACGTCGGCCAGCCGCGCCGCGACCTGCTGCAGCAGCCGGTCGCCGACGTCGCGGCCGAGCCCGTCGTTGACCGCGTGGAAGCCGTCGAGATCCAGGTGCAGCACCGTGATCTCCTCCGCGGCGTTCCGGCCCGACAGCGTCTCCTCGAGCCTGCCGACGAACCGCTGCCGGTTCGCGAGCCCGGTCAGCGCGTCGTGCGTGGCCTGGAACTGCAGCTGGCTCTCGAGGAAGTGCCGGTCCGACACGTCCTCGACGGTCGTGACGAAGTACCGGGCCGTGCCGTCCGGGTCGCGCAGCACCGACGCCGACAGGAAGACGAGCGCCTCCTCGCCGTCGCTCTTCACGAGGCTGCGGCGCTCACGGAACGGGAGCGAGTCCTCCTCCAGCAGCACCTGGTAGCGCAGCTGGAGGTAGTGCGCGTCGTCCGGGTGGAAGATCTCGTCCAGCCGCTGCGCGGCGAGCTTGCCGCGCCGGTGCTCGAGAATGTCGGCGAGCGCGCGGTTGCTGCGCAGGATGCCGAAGTCGAGATCGGTGATCGCCATGCCGACGGTGGAGGACGAGAAGATCTCGGAGAACCGCGCCTCGCTGTCGTGCAGCGCGCGCTCCGCGTTCTCGCGGGCGTGGATCAGCGCGCGGGTCAGCCCCTCCTGCTCGGAGAACAGGCGCTGCCGCATGCCTTCGGCCAACCCCTTTGCCAACGAGCTGAAGACGTGCACGAGCCGGCCAGGCAGGTCCGTGACGTCCGCGACGTCCGGCAGCTTCGGCATCAGCTCACCCAGCACCTCGATGGAGCACTCCACGCCATCGGAGTGGGCCAAACCCAGTCGCACCAACCGATCCGCGACCGCGAACACCGACTGCGCGTCGAACGACCCGGCTCGCACCGCGACGACGAGATCGTCGAGAGCCGTTGCCAGCTCGCTCTCGACGATGTCACGGGATCGCGCGATGTAGATGACCTGTGCCAGCGCACTCGCCCACTCGCGCGCCAACTCAGATCGATCCACCGGAGCCATCCATTGGCCAAGTCATCGAGTGTCCTTCTCCGGTGAGCCGCGGTGTCGACATTACCAGTGACAGAGTTTCACCTCTGCACCCAAAAGTGCCCCGATCACCGGCGCCAGCGACCACTCTATGTGTTGGCGACTAAGCCAAACGGGTGAACTACCGTCAGTAATGAGCGCCGATCGGGCGGGTTCGGTCCAAGATCGCGATTACGCTCCATCAACAATGTGCTCGGGCCGCACCGGCGCCCTCGTCAACGCGAGCCCCGTCGCGGCGCGGATGGCCGCCACGATCGCGGGCGTCGACGACAGCGTCGGCGGCTCCCCGACGCCGCGCAGCCCGTACGGCGCATGGGGATCCGCTCGTTCGAGCACGTCGATCGGCATCGGCGGCATGTCCAGCACGGTCGGGATGAGGTAGTCGGTGAACGACGGGTTGCGCACCACGCCGTCGACGACCTGGATCTCCTCCATGACCGCGAGCCCGAGCCCCTGCGCGGAGCCGCCCTGGATCTGCCCCAGCACCGCGTCCGGGTTCATCGCCCGGCCGACGTCCTGCGCGCACGCCAGCTCCACGACCCGCACGAGCCCCAGCTCGACGTCCACGTCGACCACGGCCCGGTGCGCGGCGAACGCGTACTGCACGTGGGCGACACCCTGGCCGGTCACCGGATCGAGCGGCTCGGTCGGCCGGTGCCGCCACTCCACGGTCCGCTCGACCACCTCGTCGGCGAGCACGTCGACGAGGTCGGCGAGCACCTCGTGCGTGGCCGACACGACCTTGCCGCCCGCGAGCCCCGCGGCCGCGATCCCGCGCGCGGCGGCCAGTTCCAGCACCCCGGCGCGGACCTCCTCGCACGCCGCCTTGACCGCGCCGCCGGTCACGTAGCTCTGCCGCGACGCCGAGCTGGACCCCGCGCTGCCGACGAACGTGTTCGACGGCTGGATCTGCACCCGCTGCACGCCGAGCTCGGTCCTCGCGATCTGCGCCTTCAGCGTGACCAGCCCCTGGCCGACCTCGGCCGCGGCCGTGTGCACGGACACCACCGGCTCGCCTGCGATCACCTCCATCCGCACCCGCGCGGTCGAGTAGTCGTCGAACCCCTCGGAGAAGCCGACGTTCTTGATGCCGACGCCGTACCCGACGCCGCGCACCACACCCTCGCCGTGCGTGGTGTTGGAGACCCCGCCGGGCAGCTCGCGCAGGTCCCTCGGCCCGTCCGCCACCACCGGCATCGGCTTGCCCCGCACCAGCTCCAGCAGCTCGGCGACCGGCGCCGCGCGAGTCGACCACCTGCCCGGTCGGCATCCGCGTGCCCTTCTCGACGGCGTTGCGGATCCGCACGTCGACCGGGTCCATGCCCAGGGCCGCCGCGAGCTTGTCCATCTGTGACTCGTAGGCGAAGCACGCCTGCACGGCGCCGAACCCGCGCATCGCGCCGCACGGCGGGTTGTTCGTGTAGACGCCGTAGCAGTCGACGTGCACGTTCGGCACCCGGTACGGGCCGGCGCCGAGCGTCGCCGCGTTGCCGGTGACCGCCGCGGTCGTCGAGGCGTACGCGCCGCCGTCGAGGATGATCTCCGCGCGGACGTAGACGAGGTCGCCGTCGCGGGTGGCGCCGTGCTCGTAGCGCATGACCGCCGGGTGGCGGTGCACGTGCCCGAAGAACGACTCCTCGCGGCCGTAGACGATCTTGATCGGCTTGCGCGTGTGCAGCGCGAGCATGCAGGCGTGGACCTGCATCGACAGGTCCTCCCGCGCGCCGAACGCGCCGCCGACGCCGGACAGGTGCAGCCGCACCTTGTCCTCGGTCATCCCCAGCGCCCTGGTGAGCTGCCGCTGGTCGGCGTGCAGCCACTGCGTCGCTATGTAGAGGTCGACGCCGCCGTCCTCCGCCGGCACCGCGAGCCCGGACTCCGGCCCGAGGAACGCCTGGTCCTGCATGCCGACCGTGTACTCGCCGGTGACCACCACGTCCGCGGTCGGCGCCTCGACCCCGGACCGGATCGGCACGAACCGGACGATGTTGCCGCCTTCGTGGTCCGGGTGCAGCACCGGCGCGTCGGCACGCATGGCGACCTCGGCGTCGGTGACCGGCACCAGCACCTCGTAGTCGACCTCGATACGGGCGGCCGCGCGCCGCGCGGTCTCCGGGTGGTCGGCGGCGACGATCGCGACCGGCTCGCCCTGGTAGCGCACGACGTCGACGGCGAGCACCGGCTGGTCCGGGTGCTCGAGGCCGTAGAGGTTCTCGCCCGGCACGTCCTCGTGGGTGAGCACGGCGTGCACCCCGGGCAGCTTCAGCGCCTCGGTGATGTCCACACCCAGGATCCGCGCGTACGGGTGCGGGCTGCGCAGCGTGGCGCCCCACAGCATGTCGTCGGCCCACAGGTCCGACGAGTACGCGAACTCGCCGCGGGTCTTCTGCGCGCCGTCCGGCCGGACCGGACTGTCGCCGACACCGCCGGTGACGTTCGTGACGAGTGGTTGCGTGGTGGTCATGACTTCTCCGCCAGCACTCGCGACGCGACGTTCAGCGCAGCCGCCGCGTCGGGTTCGGACACGGTGCGGACCTCGTCGTCCTCGACGATCACGTTGCCGCCCGCGAGCAGCAGCGCGAGCGGCGGCAGCGCGCCGAACACCAGCGCCGCGACGGGGTCGGCGATGCCCGCGTGGTTCATGCCGGTCAGCCGCCACACGGCCAGGTCGGCCTGCTTGCCCACCTCCAGCGAGCCGATCTCCGCCTCGCGGCCGAGACAGCGGGCGCCGCCCCGGGTGGCGAGCCACAGCCCGTCGCGGGCGGTGGCCGAGTGCGGCCCCTTCTTCTGCCGGGCCAGGTACACGGCCTGGCGCAGCTCGATGCCGAGCCCACCGTCCTCGTTGGACGCGGCGCCGTCGACGCCGAGCCCGACCGGCGCGCCGGCGTGCACGAGGTCCTGGACGCGGGCGATGCCGGCGCCGAGGCGGGAGTTGGAGGTCGGGCAGTGCGCCACCCCGGTGCCGGTCGCGCCGAGCCGGGCGACCGCGTCGTCGGAGAAGTGGATGCCGTGCGCGAACCACACGTCATCGCCGAGCCAGCCCAGCCGGTCGGCCAGCTCGGCCGGGGTGCAGCCGTACTCGTCGAGGCACTGGCGCTCCTCGTCGAGGGTCTCGGCGAGGTGGGTGTGGAGCCGGACACCCTTGTCCCGCGCCAGTTCCGCGGACTTGCGCATGAGGTCCTCGCTGACCGAGAACGGCGAGCAGGGCCCGACCGCGACCCGCAGGAACGAGCCCGGCGACGGGTCGTGGAACCGGTCGATGGCCGCCGCGGTGCCGGACAGCGCGCCGTCCAGGGTCTCGACGACCGAGTCCGGCGGCAGGCCGCCGTCGGACTCGCCGCGGTCCATGGACCCGCGCACGCCGTGCAGCCGGATGCCGACCGCGCGGGCGGCCTCCACGGTCGCGCCGAACACGTCGCCGCCGTCGCGCGGGATGACGTAGTGGTGGTCGGCGGCGGTGGTGCAGCCGGTGCGGGCGAGCCGGGTGAGGCCCGCGACCGCCGCGGCGTGGACGATCGTCTCGTCGATGCCCGCCCACACCGGGTACAGCTCGGTCAGCCACTCGAACAGCGTCGAGTTCTGGGCGTAGCCACGGGTGGCCCACTGGTAGAGGTGGTGGTGGGTGTTGACGAAGCCCGGCGTGACGAGGCAGCCGGTGCCGTCGAGCCACCTGTCGGCGTCCACGCCGGAGGGCGCGGGGCCGTCGCCGACGGCCTGGATCACGCCGCGGTCGACGACGACGTGCCCGTACCGGTACTCGGTGCCCGCGCCCTCGGGTCCGTCGACGGTCGCGATCGCCGCGTTCTCGATGATGGTCTTCATGCCTGCCCCCGCACGGTCCGCGCCGCGAGGCGGACGGCGTCCAGGATCTTCTCGTACCCGGTGCAGCGACACAGGTTGCCCGCCAGCGCCTCGCGGATCTCGGCGTCGCTCGCGTCCGGCACGCGGTGCACGAGGTCGTGCGCCGCGACCACCAGACCCGGCGTGCAGAAGCCGCACTGGACCGCGCCCGTCTTGACGAACGCGTCCTGCACGGGGTCCAGCTCGTCCTCGGTCCCGAGCCCCTCCACCGTGCGCACGGTCCGGCCCTCGACCTGCCCGGCCGCGACCAGGCACGCGCACACCGCCGTGCCGTCCAGGTAGACGGTGCACGAGCCGCATTCGCCCTGCTCGCAGGCGTTCTTGGCGCCGGGAAGGCCGAGCCGCTCGCGCAGCACGTACAGCAGGCTCTCGCCGGGCCACACGTCGTCGGCCGTCCGCTGCTCGCCGTTGATCTCCACGTTGACGCGCATCACGACCACCTCTCCACTTCCTGCCACGCCCAGCCGAGTGTGCGGCGGGCCAGCACGGACAGCGCGTGCCTGCGGTAGGCCGCGCTGCCGCGCACGTCGTCGATCGGCCGGGCGGCCCGCGCCACCAGCGTGCCGAACTCCCGGGACACCGGCTCCGGCAACGGGTCCCCGCTGCCCCACGGCAACGCGGTCGCCGCGAACTCCTCCGCCTCGGTGGCGCGCAGCGGGGTCGGCCCCGCAGAGCCGATGCCGGTGCCGACCGTCCGGTTCGCGACGTCGAGCGCCACCGCGAACGAGCACACGGCGATGACCATCGCGTTACGGGTGCCGACCTTGGCGAACTGCTGGGGGCCCGCCGCCTTCGGCACGAGCACGGCGGTGATCAGCTCGTCCGGTTCGAGCGCGGACCGCTTGGGGCCGAGGTAGAACTCGCGGGCCGGGATCGTCCTCGTGCCACGCACGGAGGCGACCTCGACGGTCGTCGCCGGCGTGGCGATCAGCGGCGGGTGCGCGTCGCCCGCGGGGGACGCGGAGCCGAGGTTGCCGCCGACCGAGCCGCGGTTGCGGATCTGCGGCGAGCCGACCGTGCGGGACGCCATCGCGAGGCCCGGCAGCGAGTCGGCCAGCTCGGTGACGATGCGGGTGTAGGGCACCGCCGCGCCGAGCCGGACGTGCCCGTTGTCCGCGTGCCACTCCGTCAGGTCGGTCAGCCCGCCGAGGTCGAGCAGCGCGGGTGGGCGGCGGACGTCGAAGTTGAGCTCCACCATGATGTCGGTGCCGCCCGCGATCGGCGCCGCGTCCGGGTGCTCGGCCTTCATCGCCACCGCTTCGTCCAGTGTGGACGGTCGAAGGAAGTCCATGCTCACCACCAGGCCAGCCCCGCTTCCGGCGCGCCGTCGCGCGAGACGGCGCCCTCGATCAACCCGTACGGCCGGTCGGCCGCGAAGAAGACCTCGCCGGGGTTGTCCAGCTCGAACGGCGTGAGGTCGACGAGGAAGTGGTGCTTGTTGGGCAGCGACAGCCGCACCTCGGCCAGCTCCGGGCGGTTGCGCAGCACCCGCTCCCCCATGGCGTGCAGGGTTTGTTGCAGCGAAAGGGAATGCGTGTCGGAGAAGGCCTCGAGGAGGTGGCGCGCGGCCTGGCGGTGCGACTCGCCCCAGTCGGTGGCGTCGGCGCTCGCGTGCCGCCACCGCGCGGTGACCGCCGTGGCGAGGATCCGGTCGGACGTCTCCCGCAGCGTCGTGTACGGGTCCTTGTGGAAGCCGTGGAACTCCGACCCGGTCGTGTTGAGCACGACCAGGTCGTCCACCCCGGACACCACCCACGCCCGCGTGCCGTCGTAGGTGACGGTGGTGGTGCGGGTGCCGGCGCCGCGCACGAACGAGTGGTGCGCGGGCTGGCCGTCCACGGGGATGCGTGCCCAGCTGTACTTCTCGATCCGCACCCGCGCGCGGTGGATCGTCGGCGTGGTGTCGACGAAGTGCCGTGCGAGACGCAGCGCGAAGTCCTCGACCTCGCCGACGCCGTCCCGCGCGAAGGCGTAGACGGTGTTCTTCTGCGTGTCGGTCGGCAGGACGCCGCTGTTGTCGCCGGTCAGATGCGTCGCGGCGAGGTCGCCGGCCAGCGCCGTGCTGACGTTGAGGTCGGTGATCGAGTGCCGGTCCTCGTCGCGGTTCACGCGCACGAGCCGGGTCTCGGCCTTGCCGTACTGGTTGTCCCCGAGCCGGAACTCCATGGTCAACTCCCCCGGTATGTCGAGTAGCCGAACGGGCTGATCAGCAGTGGCACGTGGTAGTGGTCGGCGGCGTCGGTGATCCGGAAGGTGACGACGACCTCGGGATAGAACTCGCCGCCGACCTCGAAGACCAGCCGGTAGACGCCGGGCTCCTGCGCGGCGAGGCCGCCGACGCGGCCGTCGTCGTCGGTGCGGTCGGTCGCGATCGTGCGCCAGCCGGCGTCGTGCAGGTCTAGCCGCACGGGCACCCCGGCGGCCGGCCGGCCCACACTGGTGTCGAGGACGTGCGTGGACAGTGTCATCCGAACGCCTTCCCGAGCCGCAGGTCGACGATCTTGCGCAGCTCCTCGCGGACCACGTCGCGCTCGGTGGCCGGATCGTTGCCGAGCCGGGTGCGCAGCGCGGTGAGCATCTCCTCGCCGGAGAGGCCGGTGGCGCAGATGAGGAAGACGTGCCCGAAGCGCTCCTCGTAGACGACGTTGCCGGCGACCAGGTCGTCGGACGGGGTCGCACCGGCCTGCTCGGCCCGTGACCAGGCGGCTTCCGGCGTCGCGCCCGCCGAGCGCTCCCCGATGCGCGGGTGCGCGGCGAGCGCCTGCTCGACGTCGGCCCAGTCGAGTTCGGCGAGCACGCGCGCGGACAGGCTCCGCAGCGCGGCGAGGTCGGGATAGGGGCGCCGGGCGAGGACCTCGTCGGCCCACCGGCGGGAGGCGCAGCAGGCGAGCAGGTCGTGCTCCGCCGCGGCCGGCTCGGCGACGTTGAACCCGTCGAGCGTCGAATAGTCGGACATCCACGGAACTGTACTGATCGGAGCCCGGCGAGGCGGCGCGTGGCCGGCAGCTCGACGAGACTGGCCGCCGGCCCCGCGACGCTCAGTCCAGAACGGCCAGCGCGTCGATCTCCACCAGCAGTCCCGCCGGCAGGCCGACGTACACGGTGGTCCGTGCCGGAAAGGACTCCTCGAAGAACTCGCGGTACGCGTCGTTCATCTCGGCGAAGTGCGCGGTGTCGGTCAGGTACACGCGGCACATGACGATGTCCTCGAACGTGGCGCCGCCCGCCTCGAGGACCGACCGCACGTTCGCCATGACCTGCCGGGTCTGCTCGGTGACGGACTCGCCCACGATCTCGTTCGTGGCCGGGTCGAACGCGACCTGCCCGGCGACCTGCAGAATGTTCCCCTTGCGAATGCCGTGTGTCAGCGGCACCGCGGGGATCTTCGTGCCCTCGGGGTGGATCGCGACCTTCGCCATCAGTTACTCCTCCTTGTTTCGGTGAACCCGCATTCGGCGGACGCGACGGCCGCCGCGTCCAGCAGCGCCGGCACCAGCCGCAGCAGCCCGTCCATGTCGAGCAGTACCTGCGGCACCGACAGCGACATGGCCGCCAGCACCTCCCCACGCGCCCCGCGCACGGGCGCCGCGACGCAGTGGATGTGCTCCTCGTGCTCCTCGTCGTCGATCGCGTAGCCGCAGTCGGCCACCCGAGCCAGCTCGGCGAGGTAGTCACGAGACGTGATGATCGTGTTCGGTGTCATCCTCGGGTACTCGATCGACCCCGCGATGACCTTGCGCTGCTCCTCCGGCAGCGCCGCGACCAGCACCTTTGCCACGGCCGTGCAGTGCAGCGCCGCCCGCCGCCCGATGCGGGAGTACATCCGCACGTTGTGCCGGCTCTCGTACTTGTCGATGTAGATGACCTCGCCGTCCTCGTAGGTCGCGAGGTGCACGGTGTGCCCGGTCGACGCGTTCAGCTCCCGCAGCGCCGGCTCGACGCTGCGCCGCACGTCCCGTTCGTCGAGCGCCCGGAACGCCATCTCGAACAGGGAGGTGCCCAGCCGGTAGTGCCGGATCCCGTTGCGCTGCACGAACCGGTGCGACTCGAGGGTCCGCAGCAACCGCAGGACGGTCGACTTGTGCACGTTCACCCGCTCGGCCAGCTGGTCGAGCGTCTTCGGCCCGTTGGCCAGCTCGTCGAGCAACACCAAGGCGCGGTCCACGCTCTGACTCACGACGCCCCCTCACAGGCTCGGTGACGCCGCTCGCGGTCGCCCTGTGACATTGATTCGCTCGCAAGCTCGCTCATGCGACGCCCCCGTCACGTGCGCGGCGGCCCACTCGTCCTCGCTCGCGTCGAGCAGGGTGGCGACGAGCGGTGCCGGCAGCGGCGGGCCGACGTCGTGGCGGGTGCGCAGCGCGGACGCGGCCCGGAGGTGTCCGGCTCGCAGCCGCCGCCTCGGCGACCAGCCGGCCAGCGTCGCGGCGAGGAAACCGGCGGCGAACGCGTCTCCGGCGCCGACCGGCTCGACCACGTCGACCCGCAGCGCGGGTTGGAACAGGACCGAGTCGCCGTCGACGAGGGTCGCGCCGTCCCCGCCGTGCTTGACGACCAGCGTCGCGGGCTCGGGCAGGAACGCGCGGATCTCCGCCGGCGTGCCGACGCCCCACACGGCCTCCGCCTCGTCGGCGCCGACGAACACGATGTCGGCGGCCGCGGCGAGCGGCCGCAGCACCGCGGGGTCCCGGTCGGCCCACAGCCGGGGCCGCCAGTTCAGGTCGAACGACAGGAGGTGGTCCCTCCTCGCCGCGACGAGCGCCGACATCAGCGCGTGGCAGCTGTCCGACAGCGCGGGCGTGATCCCGCTGGTGTGCACGACGCGGACGCCGTCGAAGGAGATGCTCTCCAGCAGCGAAGGACCCATGCCGGACGCGGCGGAGCCGCTCCGGTAGTAGCGCACCGGGCTGCCGGACGCGTCACTCTCCTTGATGTACAGCCCGGTCGGGCGGGTCGAGTCGACCAGCACACCGGACACGTCGACCCCCGCGGACTCCACATAGGACACCACGGCGCGACCAAGCGCGTCGTCGCCGACCGCGCTCACCCACGCGCTCCGCAGCCCCAGGGAGGCGAGCTGACAGGCCACATTGGACTCCGCGCCGCCGACGGTCCGCGTCCAGGTGACCACCTCGTCCGGCGGGCCGTCCTCGGCCGGCACGAACAACGCCATGGACTCGCCAAGGCAGAGCACTGTGTTGGCACGCACCGGTCCATCCCTTCACGGCGTTGACTGGTCCGGCGAGGAGATGCTACACAACTCTGCGGCACATAGCGCAATAGGCGTTGCATCATACGCAATGAGGTGGGCGATGTCGCAGGTTCCGATCACCCCCGGCCGGCTCGACCAGGCCGCCGTCGACGCGCTCCTCGCCGAGCGGATCGACTGGCGGTTCAAGGGACTGCCGAACGCACTGTCCGGAATGTCCATTCGAGACGCCCGCGAGCGCGGTCTGAACCTGTTCCGCGACGGCTTCCTGCCCCCGATCACGGTCCTCGACGAGTCCGCGCTGACACACAACCTCACCACGATGGCCGACCTGTGCGCCAGACACGGTTTCGCGCACGCGCCGCACGGCAAGACGACCATGGCGCCCCAACTGTTCGCGAAGCAGTTCGAGCACGGCGCGTGGGGCCAGACCACGGCCAACGCGAGCCAGCTGCGGATCTACCGCGCCTTCGGCGTCAGCCGGATCATCCTCGCCAACGAGCTGGTCGACCCGGCGGCGCTGACGTGGCTCGCGGCCGAGCTGGACCGCGACCCCGACTTCGAGTTCGCCTGCTGGGTGGACACCGAGCGCGGCGTCGAGCTGATGACCGAGACACTCAGAAAGGCCGCCCCGACAAGGCCCGTCGACGTGCTGGTCGAGCTGGGCCTGCCCGGTGGCCGCACCGGCGCGCGCGACCGCACGACCGCGCTCAAGGTGGCCGAGGCGGTCGCCGCGAGTCCGGTCCTGCGGCTCACCGGCGTGGCCAGCTACGAGGGCTCGGTGTCGAAGGACACGTCGGCCGACGGTCTGCGCGCGGTGCACACGCACCTGTCGGACCTGCGCGCGCTCGCGATCGACCTCGGCGAGCACGGCCACCTCGACGGCGTCGGGCAGGTCATCGTGACCTCGGGCGGCAGCTCGTTCTTCGACCAGGTCGTCGAGGTGCTCGGCGCGCCGTGGCCGGCCGGGCTCCCGGTCCTGCCGGTGCTGCGCAGCGGCGCGTACGTCACGCACGACCACGGGTTCTACGACCGGATGTCACCGCTGGGCGCGTCGCCCCGCATCGACGGCGCGCGGCTGCGGCCGGCCGTGCGGTCGTGGGCGCAGGTGACCTCGCGGCCCGAGCCCCGGCTCGCGTTCCTCACCGCCGGCAAGCGCGACCTGCCCTACGACATCGACCTGCCGACCGCGGAGCTGCGCAGGTCGGGCGGCAAGATCACGGAGCTGACCGGTTGCACGGTCACCTCGCTCAACGACCAGCACGGGTTCCTGAAGCTGGACACCGACGCGGCGGTCGAGGTCGGCGACTGGGTGGGCCTCGGCCTGTCCCACCCCTGCACCACGTTCGACAAGTTCCCGCTGGTGCCGGTCGTCGGGGCGGACGGCGAGACCGTGGTCGACCTGATCCGCACCTACTTCTGATGGCGGGCCTGGTCTTCCGCGGCGCGACCGTCGTGGACGGCACCGGCGCGCCGGCGTACCGCGCCGACGTGTCCGTCCACGAAGGACGGATCAGCGCGGTCGGCGAGCCCGGCTCCGGCCGCGTCGTCGACGCCGACGGGCTCGTGCTCGCGCCCGGGTTCATCGACATGCACTCGCACTCCGACCTGCAGGTGCTCGCGAGACCCGATCACCTGGCGAAGGTCTCGCAGGGCGTGACGCTCGAGGTGTACGGACAGGACGGTCTTTCCTACGCGCCGGTGGACGACACGACGCTCGACGCGCTGCGCACCCAGCTGGCCGGCTGGAACGACGATCCGCCGGACTTCCAGTGGGACTGGCGCGGTGTCGGCGAGTACCTCGACCGGCTCGACCGCGGCATCGCGGTGAACGCCGCGTACCTGTTGCCGCAGGGCACGATCCGGATGCTCGCGGTCGGTTGGGAGGCGCGACCGGCCACGTCCGCCGAGCTGGACCGGATGCGCGCGCTGATCGCGACCGGGCTCGCGGAGGGCGCGATGGGCATGTCGTCCGGACTCACCTACACGCCGGGGATGTACGCCGACACCGACGAGCTGGTGGCGCTGTGCGAGGTCGTCGGCGCGGGCGGCGGCTACTACAGCCCGCACCACCGCAGCTACGGCGCGGGCGCGCTCGAGGCGTACGCGGAGATGGTCGACGTGTCGCGGCGGTCCGGCTGCCCGCTGCACCTCGCGCACGCGACGATGAACTTCCCGGTCAACGACGGCCGCGCCGGTGAGCTGCTCTCGTTGCTGGACGACGCGATCGCCGACGGCTGCGACATCTCGCTGGACTCCTACCCGTACCTGCCGGGCGCGACGTACCTGTCCGCGCTGCTGCCGAGCTGGTCGACAGAGGGCGGGCTCGACGCGACGCTCGCCCGACTGTCCGATCGGGACACCCGGGAGCGGATCCGGGTCGACATCGAGAAAACCGGTTCGGACGGCTGCCACGGCGTGCCGGTCGACTGGGACGCCATCGAGATCAACGGCGTGCGCCAGGCCGACAACGCGCACCTGGTGGGGCACAGCGTGCTGGCGTCGGCCCGCACGGCCGGCCGCGCGCCCGCCGAACTGTACTTCGACGTGCTCGTCGCGGAGCGGCTCGGCACGTCGTGCCTCATGCACGTCGGGCACGAGGACAACGTGCAGGCGATCATGCGCCACCCCACGCACACCGGCGGCAGCGACGGCCTGCTCGTCGGCGAGCGGCCGCACCCGCGCGCGTGGGGCACGTTCCCGCGCTACCTCGCGAGGTACGTGCGGGAGCTGGGGGTGCTCGGGCTCGAGGAGTGCGTCGCGCACCTGACCGGCCGCGCCGCCCGCCGCCTGCGGCTCACCGACCGGGGGCTGGTCCGGGAGGGCTACGCCGCCGACCTCGTGCTGTTCGACCCGGCGACGGTGGCCGACACCGCGACCTTTGACGAGCCGCGCCAGGCGGCTGCCGGCATCCCGTACGTGCTGGTCAACGGCGTGCCCGTGATCGAGGACGGCCGGCACACCGGCGCGCTGGCCGGTCATTCCATCCGCAACCCGGGAGTCTGACATGGACCTGCTGGCCGAACTGACCGCGCGGCGGGCGCTGTGCATCATCCGCGCGCCGGCGATCCCCGATCCCACCGGTCTCGCGCGCACCCTCGTCGAGGCGGGCATGCCGATCGTCGAGTTCGCACTGACCACCCCGGACGCGCCGCGCCTGATCGAGGCGGCCGCGAAGGTCGACGGGCTGATCCTCGGCGCCGGCACCGTGATGTCCACACAGGACGCGCGGGACGCGATCAACGCGGGCGCCACGTTCCTGCTGACCCCCGGGCTGCGGCCGGCGGTCGCGGAAGAGGCCGTGCGGCAGGGAGTGCCTGTCGTGCTCGGCGCGATGACGCCGACCGAGGTGGCGAACGCCGTCGACCTCGGCGCGACCGCCGTGAAGGTGTTCCCCGCGGCCCGGCTCGGCGCGGCGTACTTCGGCGACCTGCACGGCCCGTACCCGGACACGCCGCTGGTGGCGACCGGCGGGCTGAACGCCGGCAACGCGGCGGAGTTCCTGGCCGGCGGGGCGATCGCGGTGACCGCGGGCAGCGGCGTCGTCGGCCCGAAGCTGGCGGCGGAGTCGCGGTTCGCCGAGATCGCGGCGCGGGCAACGGAGTTTCTCTCTGCCGTAACCGAATAGGAGATCAGTCATGTCGGGGTTCGTGGACTGGTTGCAGCACGAGACACTCGGGCTGCTGACGCTCGCCGTAGTGGGCATCGCGGTACTGCTGTTGATGATCATCAGATGGAAGGTCGAGCCGTTCATCGCGTTGCTGGTGATCGGCCTGCTGACCGCGCTCGCCGCCGGCCTGCCGGTGCAGGCGCTGGTCGGCTCCGCGCAGAAGCCCGGCGAGTCGTTGCTGGAGACGGGTTTCGGCGGCATCCTCGGCCACATCGCCGCGATCATCGGGCTGGGCACCATGCTCGGCGCGATACTCGAGGCGTCCGGCGGCGCGCAGGTGCTGACCCGCTCGCTCCTGCGCGCGCTCGGCGAGAACCGCGCGCCGCTCGCGATGGGGCTCGCCGGCCTGATCTTCGGCATCCCCGTCTTCTTCGACGTCGGCATCTTCGTGCTGGCGCCGCTGGTCTACGTCGCGGCCAAGCAGGGCGGGCGCTCGATCCTGCTGTACTGCCTGCCGCTGCTCGCCGGCCTGTCGGTCACACACGCGTTCCTGCCGCCGCACCCCGGGCCCGTCGCCGCGGCGGGCCTGCTCGGCGTGGACCTCGGCTGGGTCATCCTCATGGGCGCGGTGTGCGCGATCCCCGCCTGGTTCCTCGGCGGCGTGCTGTTCTCGTCGTGGATCGGCAAGCGGATCGACATCCCGGTGCCGGAGGAGATGCTGGTCGCGGCACGGACGACGCGCTCGGGTGGCTCTGACGACACGGATCCCGTCGACGAACCACCTCTCGGCCTGGTCATCGCGATCATCGCGGTGCCGCTGGTGCTGATCCTGGCCGGCACGTTCGGCAGCATCTGGCTGCCGGCCGACTCGACGGCCGTCGGCGTCGCGAACTTCATCGGCACCCCCGCGGTCGCGCTGACGATCGCGGTGCTGCTGGCGTTCTGGCTGCTCGGCTACCGGCGCGGGATGACGAGGCCGCAGGTCGCTGAGCTGGGCGCGGTGTCGCTGCGACCGATCGGCATGATCCTGCTCGTCGTCGGCGCCGGCGCGTTCTACGGCGCGGTGCTGCGTGCGACCGGCATCGGCGACGTCATCGCCGACTCCCTGCACGACGCCGGCCTGCCGGTGATCTTCGCGGCGTACGTGATCAGCTGCGGTCTGCGGATCGCCCAGGGCTCGGCCACCGCCGCGATCGCCGCGACGGCCGCGATCATCGGCCCGACCATCAAGGAGGTCGGCTACTCGCAGCCGGAGCTGGCGCTCATCGCCGCGGCCATCTGCGCGGGCTCGATCATCGCGTCGCACGTCAACGACGGCGGATTCTGGATAGTGTCGCGGTACTTCGGCATCTCCGTGAAGGACACGCTGAAGACGTGGACCGTGCTGGAGACGATCCTCTCGGTGGTCAGCTTCGTGGTGGCGGCGATCCTGATGGCGGTGATCTAATGCTGGGTCGACGTGAGTTCCTCGGTGTCGCCGGCCTGGCGACGGCCGCGCTGGCGTTCGCCCGCACGGCGGGCTCGATCGGGCAGGAGCGCATTGTGTACCTCGGAAGTTTCGGGTCCGACCTGCGGACGGGCACCGTCGACGACGCGGGTGCGCTGACGGTCACCGGGAGCGTCGCGGGCGTGCCGGACGCGTCGTTCCTGGCCGTCGGCGGCCAGTACCTCTACACCACCAACGAGCTGCGGGACGGCCGCGTCACCGCGGTCGACCGCACCACGAACACCGTGCTGAACACGCGGCCGACCGGCGGCGCGAGCCCGACGCACCTGTCGGTCCATCCCGGCGGCCGGCACCTGCTGACCGCCAACTACGGCGACGGCTCGGTCGCGGTGCACCCGCTGGCCGAGGACGGCGCGATCGGCGAGTCCACGGACCTCGTGCGGCACGAGGGCACCGACCGCGACCCGCACGCGCACCAGGTCGTCACCGATCCCACTGGTCAGTGGGTCCTCGCCGTCGATCTCGGCGCCGATTCGGTGTACGTGTACACGCTCGACGAGGGCACCGGGAAGCTGAGCCAGCACCAACAGCTCCGGCTGCCCACCGGCGCCGGCCCGAGACATCTGACGTTCCACCCGGACGGCACGCGGGCCTACATCCTCGGCGAGCTGCGACCGGAGATCACGGTCGCCGCCTGGGACCCCGAGGCCGGCACGCTCACCCCGGGCCAGGTGGTCCCGACCGCGGCCGGCGGCAACGCCCCCGCCGAGATCGCGGCGACGTCCGACGGCCGGTTCGTGTACGCGTCGAACCGCGGCGACGACACGATCGCCGCGTTCGCCGTGCGCGCGGACGGCCTCGAGCTGATCGGCAGCACCCCCACCGGTGGCGAGTGGCCGCGACACTTCACGCTGAGCCCTGACGAACGTCTGATCTATGTGTCGAACCAGAATTCCGGGACGGTCACCTGGCTACCCCGCGATCCGGAGACGGGCCTGGTCAGCGCCTCGGTGGGTGCCGTGGACGTGCCGTCGGTCGGCATCGTCGCGTTCGTCTGATTCCCTTATAACGGAAGGATTTCCCTACACTGTCCGCCATGTCACCGGACGATGACAGCGAGTGGGTCGACAGCGCCGACCGGAAGGTCGCGCTCCGCGCGTTGACCGAGCACCACGACGAGGCACGCCTGACCGGGCCGGAGCACGACCGGCGCCGTGACCTGGCCAGAACCGCCCGCACCCGCGGCGAGCTGAGAGACCTGTTCGCGGATCTGCCCGCACCGCATCCGATGATCGGTGGTGCGGAGGTGGCTGCCGGTGCGCATCATCCGAATGCGTTTCTCTGGATGGTGCTGGCTAGTGGTGCTGTGATCGTGTTGTTGGCTGTTGCTGCTGGTTGGTGGGTGCCTGCGATTATTTTCTCTGTCGTGTTGGTGGTGGTTGGGGTTGTCGCTGTGGCTCGGCGGTGATTTGCGAGGGTGGATGGGACACGCGGTCGGACGATCGCGCTGTTGTCCCGTCGGCACGGGGTGGGGCGATCGACGCCGCACCTCGCCGGCGGTTTCGATGGGGTGTTTGGGTGCGGCGAGGCACGGCACCGGGCGTTGGGGTTGCGTAGCCAGGATCGCCGAGTTGATTTCCCCCGGGACTCAGGTTCCTGTCCAGTTTGGGGTCGGGGCGAGACCCGCTGGCCACAAGCACACTCCCTTACCTTTCGTCTCATTCTTGTTTGCTTGAAAAAGAGGCTTTGAAGCCGACAAGATTGGACGAAACCCCAGGAAGCCGAGCCCGCGCAGTGCAACCACCCACCAGTGCTTGCCGTCCAGGTCGGCGCGACCATCCTGGTCACCCCGTGCGGTAGCTCCCGATCTTTCGGTGCCGTGTCTTCGCCGCACCCGACCCACCCCGGTCGGAACCCTCCGGCGAAGGCGCGGCCTCGATCGCCCCAACCCCCCACCGGCCCGGCCCCGTAGGCGATCGTCTGACCGTGTAACCACCCACCATCCCGGCGGTCAGAACGGCGCGGGCTCCGGATCGGCGATCGGCTCCGGCTCATGCTCGACGCGGAACCCGTGCCGGGTCACCCACGTCAACCCCGCGACCATCACTGGACTTCTCCACCCGCCACCCACCCACCGTCTTCGCCCGGTGATGCGGTCGACACGCGGGACGCACGTTCTCCTCATCCGTCCCACCCACCGGAAACGCGGTCAGATGATCCAGATCGCACAAATGCGCCGGCTTGACACACCCCGGACCGGTGCAGGTCGGGTAGGTGGCTTGAATGTGGTCCCGCAACGCGGCCGGTGGACTGTACTTCCGCCGTCCCACATCGACAGCGTGTCCGGTGAGCGGATCCGTCAGCACCCGCTGCCAGATCGCGTCCTGCTGAGCAGCGAGTTCCAAGTGCCCGCTGCGCCGGCAACCACCCATACCCCGCCAAATACCCCGGCTTGTCATCCACCCCCAACACCGTCGTCGCCGGCAGCGTGAGCCGCACCTGCACCTTCGCGTTGCCGAACCCCTTACCCGCCAAGCAATCCAACGCCACATCAGCGCTGATCTGATCCAGAGTCCGATCGTCGCCGGCGGTCTTGATCTGCCGAGCCAACGCCCGCACCCGATCATGCGCCAGCTGAGTCCGCTCCACGTCACCCATGACCGTGAACAACCCCGCACCATCGTCAAGGTGCTCATGCGTCACCTCGCCGTGCCGCCGTTTTCGCTGCCGCACGCGCCGCGGCCGCCGCCGGATCCGCCAGATTCACCGCCCGCCGCAACCGGTCACTGAGCTGCCGCGGGTTCAACCCCGCTGCCTGTGCGGCGATCGCCGCTTCCACCCGAGCCACATCCTCATCCGACAAGACCTCAGTGGCCTCCGCGATCTGCCGCGCCTTGTACTCATCGATCTCGCCCGCGCGCAGTGCCGCGAACGTCGCCGGAAGCCGGGACGTCAACGCCACCGCCAACCCGATCCGCTTCTGCGCGAACGACACCGTCCACTTGAACGCCGCCGCAACCTCCAACGGCACGAACTCCCTGTCGTCACCGGGATGCAGTGCCACGAACTGCGCGAGACAGTCCAACAACTCAGCCGACTCCCGAGCCACCCGACTCGCACAGTCGAGACCCCTGGTAAGCAGCTCATGACCTTCATCGAACATACGTTCAGACTACCCTGTCGGGCGCGAAAGACCTTACGCAGCAAGGAAGTTCACCCGACCGGGTACACCTCGCGATCCAGGTAAACCCACCGCCGGCCACCACCCCCAGTCGGCCTCCGGCCCCCGATTTCCAGCCTACCGGCAACCACCGACAACCCCGCCCGACGCAAGCCGCCACAACGGCAGTTGTCCACAGCCGACAGAGTGTCCACAGGACAGCACGCGGCCGGCCATCCATGTCGGTGCCCCCGAGTAGCGTGGATCAAGGGGGCCGGAGGCAAGACGCGGCGCCGTGATCGCGGCAGCGAGGATGCGCGGAGCCATCACGGCCGACAGTCGGGCGCGCGGGCCGGCGACGCGCATGAAGGCGGCGGCCACAACAGGATCGCGCTCGGCGACGCGTTATGGGTGGGCCACGATCCGATCCAAAGTACGGTCATCGCCAGCGGTCTTGATCTGCCGGGCCAGTGCTCGCACCCGATCATCGAGGTGCTCATGGATCACCCGCCGCAGCAGCCACCGGATCCGCCAGCCTCATCACCGATCCCCTCAACCAACAGCTCATGACCTTCATCGAACATACGTTCAGACTGCCAGGGCGCGCACTAAAACCCTTGCCCAGCAGCAAGAATCACCCAATCGAACACAGCCCACACGAACGACAATTGGTATAGACCCTTGTGCGAGACTGGACCTCGCCAATAGCATCCCGATTGCCGATAGTGAAACGTCGATTGCACAGAGTGCAACGGGGGTACGGATGAAGTTCCGAAGGAAGCTGGCGGTCGCCGCGCTCGGGCTCCTCGTGCTCGGGTGCGCGCCGCCGCAGGCCGCCGACGACAACCCGCGACAGACCGGCGAGGCGGGTGAGACCATCGGCGCCACCACCGGCGAACTGCGCGTCTGGCTGTTCCAGGAGGCAGCCAACACCGCCAAGGAGGCGGTGGTCGACGAGGCGAAGGCCGAGTTCGAGGCCGCGCACGACGATGTCACGGTATCCGTGGAGTACCTGCCGGTCGACGGGCGCGCGGCTCGGTTCAACGGTGCCTTCAACGACAAGGCCAGCTCCCCGGACATCGCCGAGTTCGGGAACACCGACCTCGCCGGCTACACCGCCTCCAACGGCTTCGCCGACCTCACGAAGGACATCGCGGCCTGGCCCGACAGCAAGGATCTCGTGCCGGAGGTGCTCGACACTGCCAAGGTGGCCGGCAAGGCCTACGGCATCCCCTGGTTCACCGGCACCCGCGCGCTCTACTACCGCACGGACGTCTTCACCGAACTCGGCCTCGAACCACCTACGTCACTGAAAGAACTTACCGAGACCGCCCGCCAGATCCGTGCCGCCAAGCCGGACCTGTACGGGATCGCGGTCGGCGGCAAGTACCAGTTCGCGCTCCTACCCTACATCTGGGCCAACGGCGGCGACGTCGCCGCGCAGGACGGCGACACCTGGAAGTCCACAATAGACTCCGAGGCCGCCCGGGACGGGCTGCGCCAGTACGCCGAGCTGATCAGCGACGACATCTGTCCGCCCGCGCAGTGCGCGGAGCTCACCGGCAGCCAGTCGGTTGCCGCGTTCGCCGGTGGCAAGGCCGCGATGACGATCGGCGGCGACTTCAACCGCGCAGCCGTCGACGCCGGCGCGGTCAAGGGCAAGTACGGCGTGGTTCCGTTGCCCGGCAAGGACTCCGGCTCGATCGCGCCCGCCTTCGCGGGCGGCAACCTGCTCGGCGTGTTCCGCGCCAGCGAGAAGTACACGCTGTCCCTCGAGTTCATCGAGCTGCTCGGCGGCAAGTCCTACCAGGAGAAGCTGTACGGCGCGATGGGCAACATGCCCACGTTCTCCGACGTGCAGGACAAGATCGCCAACGACGACGAGTTCCTCGAGCCGTTCATCAGGACCGTCCAGTCCGGCACGAAGTTCGTGCCGGCGACCCCGGCGTGGACCAAGATCGACGCCGCCGCGGTGCTGCCGACCGCCGTGCAGCAGGTGGCGACCGGACAGCTCGGCGTCGAGGCGGCCACCAGCGCGGCGGCCGCCGAGATGAACGAAGCCTTCGGCGGCTAGATGGCCGCCACCCGAGTCCGGCGCGGCGACGGCCTGGCCGCACTGCGCTACCTCGTGCCCGCGGCCGTGGTGCTCCTCGCGCTGATGGCGTACCCGATCTACCAGCTGGTCGTCATCTCGCTGTTCGACTACGGGCAGCCACAGGCCAGCGGCGCCGCGCCCCTGGTGTTCCTCGGCTTCGACAACTACGTCGACCTGCTGTCCGACCCGCAGTTCTGGGACGTGCTCGGCGCGACGGTCGTGTTCGCGGCGGTGTGCGTGATCGGTAGCCTCGCCGTCGGCACCGCACTCGCCGTGCTCGCGAGCCGCGCGCGGGCGGTCCCGAGGATGTTGCTGTTCCTCGCGGCGCTCGGCGCGTGGGCCACGCCGACGATGGCCGGCTCGTACGTGTGGCTCTTCCTGTTCGACCAGGACTTCGGGCTCGTCAACGAAACCCTGGCATCATTGGGGTTCGGCGGCATGCGCGGCCATTCCTGGACCTTCGAGCGGTTCTCCGCGTTCGGGCTGGTCGCCGGCGAGATCGTGTGGTGCTCGTTCCCGTTCGTCATGGTGACGATGTACGCCGGCATCAAGGCGATCCCCGGCGAGGTGCTCGAGGCGGCCGCGCTCGACGGCGCGTCCGCGCGGCGCACGGCGACCGCCGTGATCCTGCCGATCCTGCGGCCACTGCTGATGATCGCGACCATCCAGTCGATCATCTGGGACTTCAAGGTGTTCACGCAGATCTACGTGATGACCAACGGCGGCGGCGTCGCCGGACAGAACCTCGTGCTCAACGTGTACGCCTACCAGAAGGCGTTCGCCGGCGAGCAGTACGGACTCGGCGCAGCGATCGGCGTCGTGATGACCGTGCTGTTGCTACTGATCACCGGGCTGTACGTGCGTGCGCAGCGGGGTGTGCGGTGAGGCGCGGGCAGCTCGTCGTCGACGTCGCGTGCGTGGTGATCGCCGCGGTGGTCGCGTTTCCGCTGTACTGGATGGTGCTGTCCGCCCTCAAACCGGTCGGTGAGCTGCAGTCCGCGCGACCGTGGACCGGTGCGCCCACCGTGGACAGCTTCCGGCGCGTGCTGGACGTGGAGAACTTCGGGCTGTACTTCGTGAACAGCCTCGTGGTCGCGGTAGTGGTGGTGGCGCTGTCGCTGCTGGTGTCGTTCCTGTCGGCGGTCGCGCTCACCCGGTTCCGCTTCCGCGGCCGGACCGTGCTGGTCGTGATGCTGCTGGTGGCGCAGATGGTGCCGGTCGAGGCGCTGACCATCCCGCTGTTCTTCCTGATGCGGTCGTTCGGGGACGTGGTGCCGGCGGTCGGGTTGAACCAGCTCGGCTCGCTCGTGCTGGTGCACCTGGCGTTCAGCCTGCCGTTCGCGATCTGGATGCTGCGCGGTTTCGTCGCGGCGGTGCCGGCCGAGTTGGAGGAGGCGGCGGCGCTCGACGGCGCGTCCCGGTTCCGGTTCACCTGGCAGGTGCTGTTCCCGCTGGTGGCGCCCGGCCTGGTGGCGGCGAGCGTGGTGTCGTTCATCCACGCGTGGAACGACTTCCTGTTCGCCAAGACGTTCATCATCTCCGGCATCGACAACCGCACGCTGCCGCTGGGGCTGCTGGTGTTCTTCAAGCCGGAGGAGCAGGACTGGGGCGCGATCATGGCCGGCTCGACGCTGATGACACTGCCGGTGCTCGCGTTCTTCCTGATGGTGCAACGACATCTGGTGTCCGGCATGGCGGGGGCGGTGAAGGGATGACGGGTTTCGACGGGCTGCTCCCCCGGCCGGCGCGGGCCGCCGCGACCGGCGAGACGCTGTGGGTGGACCGACCACCGTCGCCGGTGGTCACGACGGACTCGTCGCTGCCGGCCGAGGGCTACCGGCTGACCATCGACCCGGCCGGCGTGCGAGTGTCAGCGGCCGACCTGGCCGGCGAGTTCTATGCGTCGCAGGCGCTTCGGCAGCTACTCGGCCCGACAGCGTTCCGCGCGGCGAACCTCCACAGTGGACCATGCCGGTTGCCGTGTGGAGTCGTCGAGGACTGGCCGCGCTTCGGTTGGCGCGGCTGCCTTCTCGACGTGGCTCGCCATTTCATGCCGAAGGCCGGCGTGCTGCGGTTCCTCGACCTGATGGCCGCGCACCGGCTCAACGTGCTGCACCTCCACCTCACCGACGACCAGGGCTGGCGCATCGAGGTGCCGGAGTTCCCCCGGCTCACGTCGGTGGGCGCCTGGCGGGCGGGCTCGTGGGTCGGCCGGCCGCCGGACGGCACGCCCGGCCACGACGGCCGACCGCACGGCGGCTACTACACGGTCGACGACCTGCGCGAGATCGTGGCGTACGCGGCGGCCCGGCACATCACGGTGGTGCCGGAGGTGGACGTGCCGGGGCACAGCCAGGCGGCGATCGCGGCGTACCCGTGGCTGGGGGTGACGGGCAGACCGCTCGACGTGCTGACCCGCTGGGGCATCAACGACAACGTCCTCGCCATGACCGACGAGGTGGTCGACTTCTACCGCCGCGTCCTCACGCACGTCACGGAGATCTTCCCGGCCGAGGTGATCTGCGTCGGCGGCGACGAGGTGCCGACCACCCAGTGGGCCGCGGACGCCGACACCGTCGACCGCGCGGCCGACCTCGGACTGTCCGGTGTGGACGAACTGCACGGCTGGTTCGTCGGTCAACTCGTGACACACCTGGAGTCGTTGGGCCGCAGAGGTTACGTGTGGGACGAGGCGTTGAGCCCCGCCCTGCCGAAACGTACGGTCGTGGCGGCGTGGCACACCGGCGTGGACACGGCGGGCCACGACGTGGTGGCGTGCCCGGAGGAGCACGTGTACCTGGACCACCGCCAGTCCGACCACCCGGACGAGCCGATCCCGGTCGGGTACCTGCGCACCCTCGCCGACGTCTACGCCTACGAGCCGGGCGGCGCGGCGCTCGGCGCGCAGGCACAGCTGTGGTCGGAGCACCTGGACAACCCGCGCCGGGTGGACTACGCGGCGTTCCCGAGGCTGGCGGCGTTCGCGGAGGTCGTGTGGAGTCCGGCGGAACGCTCGTACGCGGAGTTCGAGCGCCGGCTGGTCGAGCATCATCTGCCGAGGCTGGACGCGCTGGGCGTGGAGTACCGGCCGCTGGCCGGCCCGCACCCGTGGCAGACCCGCCCCGGCGTACCGGGGCGGGTCCGTTAGCTCACTCGAACTTCTCGCCCTTCTCGGCCTTCTCCACCAGCGAGGCGGGCGGCAGGAAGTGGTCCCCGTACCGCTCCGCCAGCTCGCGGGCCCGCGCCACGAAACCGGCGACGCCGCCCTCGTAGCCGTTGATGTACTGGATCACGCCACCGGTCCACGGCGGGAAGCCGATGCCCATGATGGAGCCGATGTTGGCGTCCGGCACGGACCGCAGCACACCCTCGTCGAAGCACTTCACGGTCTCGAGGGACTCCGCGAAGAGCATCCGCTCCTTCATGTCCTCGAACGGGATCTCGTGGCCCTCCTTGGTGAAGTGTTCGTACAGGCCGGACCAGAGCCCGTCGCGCTTACCGTCCACATAGGAGTAGAAACCGGCGCCGGACGAGCGGCCCTTGCGGTCGAACTCGTCGACCATCCGGTTCACCAGCGGCTCGGACGCGTGCGCCGGCCACTCGCCACCCGCGGCGAGCACCGCGTCCTTGGCCTCGCGGCGGATCTTCTGCGTCAGTGTCAGCGTCAGCTCGTCCATCAGCTGCAGCGGCGGCGCCGGGTAGCCGGCCTGTGAACCGGCCTGCTCGACCGACTGCGGGTTGACGCCCTCCGCGACCATCGCGATCGCCTCGTTGATGAACGTGCCGATCACCCGCGAGGTGAAGAAGCCGCGTGAGTCGTTCACCACGATCGGCGTCTTCTTGATCTGCTGCGCCACGTCGAACGCCTTCGCGAGCGTCGCGTCGCTGGTCTTCTCGCCGACGATGATCTCCAGCAGCGGCATCTTGTCGACCGGCGAGAAGAAGTGCAGGCCGACGAAGTCCTCCGGCCGCTTCACGCCCTCGGCGAGACCGGTGATCGGCAGCGTCGAGGTGTTGGAGCCGAGCACGGCGTCCGGCGCGACGACGCCCTCGATCTCGGCGAACACCTTGTGCTTGAGGTCCGTGCTCTCGAACACGGCCTCGATCACCAGGTCGCAGCCGGCGAGGTCGTCCGCGACGGCGGTCGGCTTGATCCGCGCGAGGGTCTCGTCGGCCTTCTCGCGGGTGACCTTGCCGCGGGACACGGCCTTGTCGAACAGCTTGACCGAGTAGTCCCGGCCCTTGTCGGCGGCCTCCTGGGTGACGTCCTTGAGCACGACCTCCATGCCGCCGCGGGCGCACACGTACGCGATGCCGGCGCCCATCATGCCGGCGCCGAGCACGCCCACCTTCCGCGCGGTGAACTTCTCGTAGCCGTCCGGCCGCGAGCCACCGGAGTTGATGTGCTGCAGGTCGAAGAAGAACGCCTTGATCATGTTCTTCGCGACCGGGCCGGACAGCAGCTCGATCAGGTAGCGGGACTCGATGACGAGCGCGGTGTCGATGTCGACCTGCGCGCCCTCGATGGCCGCGGACAGGATCGCGCGCGGCGCCGGCATGTTGGCGCCCTTGAGCTGCTTGCGCAGGTTCGCCGGAAACGCCGGCAGGTTCGCCGCGAACGCCGGGTGCGACGGCGAGCCGCCGGGGATCTTGAAGCCCTTGACGTCCCACGGCTGCGCGGCCTCGGGGTTGGCCTTGACCCACGCCTTGGCCGCCGGCAGCAGCTCGTCCACAGTGGACACCAGCTCGTGCACCAGGCCGAGCTCGAGTGCCTTCGCGGGCTTGTGCCGCTGACCCTGCAGCAGCACGTTGAGCAGGGCGCTCTGGATGCCCATGAGCCGGACGGTGCGGGTGACGCCACCGCCGCCGGGCAGCAGACCCAGCGAGACCTCGGGCAGGCCGATCTGCGAGCCCTTGACGTCGGCGGCGATCCGGTGGTGGCAGGCGAGCGCGATCTCCAGGCCGCCACCGAGCGCGGCGCCGTTGATGGCGGCCACGACCGGCTTGCCGAGCGTCTCGAGGCGACGCAGCTGCGCCTTGATGCCGGAGATGAACTCGAAGCCCTCCTTGGCGTCCTCCGGCTTCGCCTCGATCATGTCCTTGAGGTCGCCGCCGGCGAAGAACGTCTTCTTCGCCGAGGTGATGACGACACCGGAGATGTCGTCCTTCTCGGCCTCGAGCCGGTCGACGGTCGCGGCCATCGACGCCGCGTAGTCGCGGTTCATCGTGTTGGCCGACTGCTTCGGATCGTCCATGGTGAGGACGACGATCCCGTCGGAGTCCTTGTCCCAGCGAATGGTCTCAGTCATTGAGAGTCGTTGTCCTTTACACGCGCTCGATGAGGGTCGCGACGCCCATGCCGCCGCCGATGCACAGGGTGATCACGGCGCGGCGGGCCTGCCGGCGCTCCAGCTCGTCGACCATGGTGCCGAGGATCATCGCGCCGGTCGCGCCGAGCGGGTGACCCATGGCGATGGCACCGCCGTTGACGTTGAGCTTCTCGTCGGGGATGTGCAGCTTCCGCTGGTAGTTCATGACGACCGACGCGAAGGCCTCGTTCAGCTCGAACAGGTCGATGTCGTCGACGGTGAGGCCGGTGTTCGCGAGGAGCTTCTCGGTGGCCGGGATCGGACCGGTCAGCATGATCGTCGAGTCGGCACCGGAGGTGGCGGTGGCGACGATGCGGGCCCGCGGGGTCAGACCCATGTCCGTACCGGCCCGCTCGGAGCCGACGAGCACGAGTGCGGCGCCGTCGACGATGCCGGAGGAGTTGCCGGCGTGGTGCACATGGTTGATCTTCTCGACGTAGTGGTACTTCTGCAGCGCCACCGCGTCGAAGCCGCCCATGTCACCGATCGCCGCGAACGACGCCGGCAGCTTGGCCAGGCCCTCCACGGTGGTCTCCGGGCGCATGTGCTCGTCGTGGTCGAGGACCGTCAGGCCGTTCTGGTCGACGACCGGGACGATCGAGTTGGCGAAGTAGCCGTTGCTGGCGGCCTTGGCCGCGAGCTGCTGGCTGCGCACCGCGTAGGCGTCGACGTCCTCGCGGGAGAATCCCTCGATCGTGGCGATCAGGTCGGCGCCGACACCCTGCGGCACGAAGTACGTGTCGTACGCGGTGGCCGGGTCCATGGCCCACGCGCCGCCGTCGGTGCCCATGCCGACCCGCGACATCGACTCGACGCCGCCGCCGATGACGACCTCGTCCCAGCCCGACGCCACCTTCTGCGCCGCGATGTTGACGGCCTCGAGGCCCGACGCGCAGAACCGGTTGAGCTGCACGCCCCCGACGGTGTCGGGCAGCCCGGCCGCGATGGCGGCGGTCTTCGCGATGTCACTGCCCTGGTCGCCGATGGGGGTGACCACGCCGAGCAGCAGGTCGGAGACCCGGTCGACGTCCAGCGTGGGGTTGCGCTTGCGCAGCTCGTCGATCAGGCCGACGACCAGTGAGATGGGCTTGGTTCCGTGCAGGGATCCGTTCTTCTTGCCCCGGCCGCGGGGCGTGCGGATCGCGTCGTAGACGAAAGCTTCGGTAGACACGCTGGCGGGTCCTCTCGAGGCGCTAATACTCATTAACATGTTGGCACCGGATCTGTGGTTGTCAACGACCGGCGCCCTAAATGGGGTGTGGGCCACACTTCAGGTGACCGGGCACTACAGCCAGCCACGAGTCCGCTGACAGCGTGCTAATGACCGTTAACTTACCGGCCGGAGTTGGCGGATTGCCAACAACATGGGCATGGTCTACTTTCGCTAGTGACGCTTCACGCGTGGAGGGACCGTTGTGGAGACTTCCCAGGCACCGGCCAGGCGGCCGCGCAACCGCAAGGCGCAGCTCGCCGACGCGGCGGCGGAGCTGTTCCGCAAGCACGGGTACCACCAGGTCAGCGTGAACGACATCGCCAGCGCGGCGGGTGTCACCGGGCCGGCCGTGTACCGGCACTTCCGCGGCAAGCAGGACATCCTCGCGCACGTGCTGCTCTCCGGCATGGACACGTTCGGCCTGGTCACCGAGCAGGCGTTGGCCCGGCCGGGCACGCCGGATGAGCAGCTCACCGCACTGCTGCGGGCCGTCGCGGCGCTCGCCGTGGACCGGCGCGAGGTGACCGCGCTGTGGCGATGGGAGGGCCGCCACCTCGCCAGGGCCGACCGCACCAAGATCCGGCACCGGGGCGCCGAGCTGATCGCGCAGTGGGGCATCGCGCTGCGTGACGTGCGGCCGGAGCTGAGCCCCGCCGACGCGGAGCTGCTCGGCTGGGCGACGCTCTCGGTGTACGGGAGTCTGTCGGACCACCACGTGAGCCCGCCGCGGCGGCGGTTCGAGGACCTGATGGTGTCGCTCGCGGCGGCGGTGACCGAGTGGCGGGTGCCAGCCACGACCGAGGCGCCGACGCGGCGGGTCGCGCAGCCCGCGTCGCGGCGCGAGGAGCTGCTGTCCGCGGCGATCTCGCTGTTCCGGGACCGCGGGTACGCCGCGGTCAGCATGGAGGACATCGGCGCGCGGGCCGGCATGGCCGGGCCGAGCATCTACCGGTACTTCCCCGGTAAGGCCGCGATCCTCGTCGCGGGCGGCTACCGGATGGCCGACCGCCTGGCCCGCACGGCCGAGCGCGCGGTCAGCGACGCGGCGGACCCCCGCGCGGCACTGCGCGCGCTCGTGACGTCCTATGTGGACACCGTGCTGCGGTCGGACAACATCATGGCGACGTTCGCGAACGAGCTGCGCAACCTGCCCGACCCGGACCGCAAGGAGCTGGTGCGTCTGCAGCGGACCTATGTGGCCGAATGGGTCCGCCAGCTCCGCGCGCTCGCCCCCGACCTGCCCGAGCCCGACGCCCGCGTCGTCGTGCACGCCGCGCTCACGATCATCAACGACCTGGCCCGCACGCCCCGGATCGTCACGCGACCGGGCATCGCGACCGAGCTCTCCGAACTGGCGGTGACCGTTCTCGACGCTAGGAGGTAGGTGTCATGTCCACCGATCTGCGGGCTCCCTATGCCATCGACAAGAACGCGCTCGACCAGTGGCTGATGAACCACGAGTGGCCGAAGCGGGACCTGACCACACCGCCTGCCGGCCTCAAGCCGATCCCCGGTGACACCGGCCTTCCCGTGCTCGGGCACAGCCTGGAGATGCTGCGGCTCGGCATGGACTACGCGATGCAGCGCTACCGCTCGCACGGCCCGGTGTCGTGGGTGCGGGCGTTCGGCATTCGCGTCGTGTCCGCGTCGGGCCCGGACGCCACGCAGGTCGTGCTCGCCAACAAGGACAAGGCGTTCTCGCAGCAGGGCTGGGAGTACTTCATCGGCCCGTTCTTCAACCGGGGCCTGATGCTGCTGGACTTCGACGAGCACCTGTACCACCGGCGGCTGATGCAGCTGGCCTTCACGGCCGACCGGCTGTCGGGGTACATGGGCCAGGTCGGCGACGTCGTGCGGTCGAGCGTGTCTTCGTGGGTGCCCGGCTCGACGTTCGCCGTGTACCCGGCGCTCAAGCAGCTCACCCTCGACGTGGCGACGAAGATCTTCATGGCGTCGTCCCTCGGTGGCGACAGCCGCAAGCTCACCAGGGCGTTCGTCGACACCGTGCGCGCCGGCACCGCGCTGCTGCGGCTTCCGGTGCCGGGTGGGCGGTGGCAGGCGGGGCTGTCCGGGCGGAAGGTGCTGGAGGACTACTTCCGCGCGAGCCTGCCGGCGAAGCGGGCGTCGGACTCGGACGACCTGTTCGCCGCGCTGTGCCACGCACGCACCGACGAGGGCGAGACGTTCAGCGACGAGGACGTCGTGAACCACATGATCTTCCTGATGATGGCGGCGCACGACACGTCGACCATCGCGACGTCGGCGGTCGTGTACTACCTCGGCAAGAATTCGGACTGGCAGGACCGGGTGCGCGCGGAGTCGCTGGCGCTCGGTGACGAGCCGCTGACCGTGTCCTCTTTGGACCGGCTGCCGACGCTCGACCTGGTGCTGAAGGAGTCCATGCGGCTGGTCGCGCCGGTGCCGTGGATGGTGCGCAAGACCGTGAAGGACACCGAGCTGCTCGGCCACCACCTGCCGGCCGGCGTGTTCGTGACCACGCTCGCGTGGATCAACCACATGCTGCCGGAGTACTGGACGGAGCCGCACCGCTTCGACCCGGACCGCTTCGCGGAGGACCGGCGGGAGGACAAGTCCCACCGGTTCGCGTACATGCCCTTCGGCGGCGGGGTGCACAAGTGCATCGGCATGCACTTCGGCACCTACGAGGTGAAGACCCTCGTGCACGAGCTGGTCCGCCGTTTCGAATGGACGGTGCCCGAGGACTACGACGTCCGCTGGGACCCGACAGCGCTGCCCATGCCGAAGGACGGCCTACCGATCGACCTCAAACACCGCCTCACGACCTAGGGGGATCCTCCCCGACGAGGCCGTCGATGGACTCGCGGAGCAGGTCCGCGTGGCCGACGTGGCGGGCGTACTCCTCGACCATGTCGATCAGGAGGCGGCGCAGGCTCGGGGCGCTGCCGTCGGGCCACGGCGAGCATGCCCAGTCGGAATCGGCGTCCCAGTCCACCGCGCGCCACGGTCGCTCCAGCTCCCGGCCGAGGAACGCCTGCGAAGACGTCCTCCTCCAGGCACCCACCGTCACCCGCAGCCCGGCGGCATCCAGCAGGTTACGGGCAGTTCCGGACGATCGACTTCCGGAACTCACGGAGTCACGTCGTCCAGCAGGGTCAGGCACTCCGGCAGCGGCTGCGTGTGCACGACGCCGAGCCGCTGCGTCGGCCTGGTCAGCGCCACGTACAGCGCGGCGGGCCCGGCCGGGCCGGCCATGATCGTCGCCGGCTCGACGACGATCACCGCGTCGAACTCGAGGCCCTTGGTCGCCCGCGGGGGCAGGAGCAGCGCGTCGACGTTGAGTGTCGAGCCCTCCGGCGCGATCACCGCGACCGTGCCCTCGCCGATCTCGGCCTCCAGCTTCGCGACCATCTCGGTGACCACCGCCGCGAGGGTCTCCGGCTCGGCGCGCCGCGACCACGGCAGCACCCCGGAGGACCGCACGGACTTCGGCGGCTGGAGCGTGGCGTCCATTGTGGACAGCACGGACGCGGCGACGTCCATGATCTCGGCCGGCATGCGGTAGTTGATCGTCAGCTGCCGGTACACCCACCGCGCCGGCACGTACTCGTCGAGCATCGCGGCCCACGACCGCGCCCCGGCCGGCGACTCGCGCTGCGCGAGGTCGCCGACGATCGTCATGGAACGGCTTGGGCAGCGCCGCATCAGGACCCGCCAGTCCATTTCGGACAGTTCCTGCGCCTCGTCGACGACCACGTGCCCGTAGGTCCACTCGCGGTCGGCGGCGGCTCGCTCGGCCAGCGAACGGCCGTCGCGCTCCTCCTGCCGCTCGGCCAGCTGCGTCGGGTCGATCACGTCGACCGCACGCAGCAGCTCGCCGTCCGGGTCCTCCTCGGTGTCGAGGATGTCGAGCACGCCGCGCGCGTACGCCTCCTGCTCGCGGCGGGCCTGGTCGGCCTCGTCCTCGGACTCCAGCTCGCCGAGCAGCTCGGCGGCCTCGTCGAGCAGCGGCACGTCGGACACGGTCCACGCGTCGCCGCGCTCGCGGAACAGAGCCGAGGGCGCGCCCGCCGCCGCGAGCCGCCCCGGCGACGTGTACAGCTCGGCGAGCAGCCGGCGCGGCGACAGCCGGGGCCACAGCCGCTCGACCGCGGCGGCGAGCTGGTCGCTCGTGATCAGCTCACGCCGGACGTCGGCGGCGAGGTCGCCGGCGAGGTCGGGGGTCTCGCGCGCGTTGAGCCAGCCCTCCCCGATCCGGTCGACGGCCTGCTCGGCGAGCGCGAGTACCAGCCCCTCGTGGAAGATCTCCTGCGCGCGGTTGTGCAGCATCCCCCTGCCGCGGGCCCGCTCACGGGCCTTGCCGGCGACGAACTCGTCGATCTCGACGGTGACGTCGTCCAGCTCGATCTCGATGGGGGTCTCCGGCAGCTCCTGCCGGTCCTCGACGGCCGCGCGGATGACCTCGACCATCCCGAGACCGCCCTTGACCTCACGCGCCGGGTCCGCGGCCCGGGTCTTCACGTCCGGCAACAGCTCACCCGGCGTGGCGAACACGACGTCGGTCTCGCCGAGCGACGGCAGGACGCCGCCGATGTAGCGCAGGAAACCGGTGTTCGGCCCGATGATGAGCACGCCGCGGCGGGACATCCGCTCACGGTGCGTGTAGAGCAGGTAGGCGACCCGGTGCAGCGCGACCACGGTCTTCCCGGTGCCGGGACCACCGTCGATGACGACCACGCCGGTGCGGCCCAGCCGGATGATCTCGTCCTGCTCGGCCTGGATCGTGGCGACGATGTCACCCATCGTGTCCGACCGCGGCGCGTTCAGGGCGGCGAGCAGCACCTCGTCACTGTCCGCGACGCCGCGCTCGAGCACGTCGTCGTGAAAAGCGAGGACCCGCCGCCCCCGGGTACGGAAATGGCGCCGCCGGGTAATCCCCTCCGGATTGGCCGCCGTGGCGACATAGAACGGCCGCGCTATCGGCGCACGCCAATCGGTGAGGAGCGGCTCGTAGTCGTTGTCCTCGTCGAAGAGCCCAATTCGGCCGATATAGCTGGTCTCGCCGTCGGCGTGGTCGAGGCGCCCGAAGCACAGCCCGTTGTCGGCGACCCGCAGGAGGCCGATCCGCTTGGACAGCGTGGTCGCGGCCACGTCCCGCTCCCACAAGGCTTCCGTGGTCTCGGCCGAGCTGTCGAACAGGACGCCGTCGAGCTTGCCGGACGCGGTCGCGCGCTCGTCGTCCAGCCGCGAGTACAGAAACGCGATGCGTTCCCGCTCGGCGTGCAATTCCGAGTCGTAGCTGTCCTTTGACAAAAGCGCCCCTCACCTGATACCCTGACCGTATTCACAGCGCATCTCGTATGTCTACGAGATTTGCCAGCCATTGAGTATGGCGCAATAGCGCGGAAAAGACAATTCACCCGCTAGAGGGTGACTCAACCTGTCCGCAGCACCGCGTCCAGCATGTCCGCCCACTGGCGCAGCACGCGGGCCCGCCGCCGCTGGTCGTCGGACAGCAGGTTCGCCAACCCCAGCCCGCGAGCCATGTCGAGCGTGGCCTGCACGGCCTCGCGGACGCCCGGCGCCTTCTCGTCCACCCCGAGCAGTTCGAGCACCGTCTGGTGCGTCTCGCGCCCGACCTGGGCCTCCAGCGCCACCACGCGCTCACGCAGCCGCTCGTCCGACGACGCCGCCACCCACAGGTGGATGGCGGCGCGGAACAGCGGCCCGGTGTACATGTGCTCGACCATGTCGATCACGGCCCTCGTGCGGCCGGGGCCGGTCGGCAGGTCGACGGCGTGGGAGCGCAGCACGGCGAGCCGCTCCGACGCCACGTACTCGACGGCCGACGTCACGAGGTCCTCGCGGGTCGGGAAGTGGTGCTGGGCGGCGCCGCGCGACACGCCGGCCCGCTCGGCGACCACGGACACCGTGCTGCCCGTCCACCCGACCTCGGCGAGGCACTCGATGGCGGCCTCCAGCAACCGCTGCCGGGTCGCCCGGCTGCGATCCTGTTGCGGCTGCCGCAACACGTCGGTCATCAGTACGACTTCGGGAGGCCGAGCGTGTTCTGCGCGACGAAGTTCAGGATCATCTCCCTGCTGACCGGCGCGATCCGGTTCACGCGCGCGGCCGCCACGAGCGCGCCGAGGCCGTACTCGGCGGTCATGCCGTTGCCGCCGTGGACCTGCACCGCCGCGTCCACCGCCTTGATCGACGCCTCGGCGGCCGCGTACTTCGCCATGTTCGCCGACTCGCCGGCGCCCATGTCGTCGCCCGCGTCGTACAGCGCCGCCGCCTTCTGCGTCATCACCTTCGCCAGCTCCAGCTCGATCTTCGCCTCGGCGAGCGGGTGCGCGACGGCCTGGTGGGCGCCGATCGGCGTGTTCCACACCGAACGTGTCTTCGCGTACTCGACACCCTTGTTCAGCGCGTGCCGCCCCATGCCGATGGCGAAGGACGCCGCCATGATGCGTTCCGGGTTGAGGCCGGCGAACAGCTGCATCAGCGCCGCGTCCTGCGAACCGACGAGCGCGTCGGCCGGCAGCCGCACGTCGTCGAGGAACAGCATGAACTGCTTGTCCGGCGAGATGATGTCCATCTCGATCGGCTGGTACTCGAAGCCCGGCGCGTCGGTCGGCACGATGAACAGCGCCGGCTTCAGCTTGCCCGTCTTCGCGTCCTCCGTGCGTCCCACCACCATCACGGCCGACGCCTCGTCGACACCGGAGATGAAGACCTTCCGTCCACTGAGGACCCATCCGTCGCCGTCGCGGCGCGCGGTGGTGGTGATCTTGTGCGAGTTCGAGCCGGCGTCCGGCTCGGTGATGGCGAACGCCATCCGCAGCGAGCCGTCCGCGAACTTCGGCAGCCACGTCTGCTTCTGCTCGTCGGTGCCGAAGCGCGTGATGATCGTCGCGCAGATCGCGGGCGACACCACCATCAGCAGCAGCCCGCAGCCCGCCGCGGCCAGCTCCTCCGCCACCGCCGCGAGGTCGCCGATGTCGCCACCGCCGCCGCCGTACTCCTCCGGCACGTTCACGCCGAGGTAACCGAGCTTGCCGGCCTCGTCCCACAGCTCGGACGACTTCTCGCCGGCGCGGGCCTTCTTCATGAACCACTCGCCGCCGTAGCGCCTGCCGAGGTCCGACACCGCCGCCCGCAGTGCCTGACGCTCCTCCGACTCGGTGAATCCGGTCATCATTCCTCCTCAGTACTCACGACAGCGAGCACGCGGCCGACGTCGACCTGGTCGCCCGCGCCGACACCGAGCTCGGTGACGATCCCGTCGGCGGGGGCGTTGATCTGGTGTTGCATCTTCATGGCTTCCAGCCACAGCATGGGTTGTCCGGCGGTGACGCGGTCGCCCTGCTCGACGACCACCCGGACGACCGTGCCGGGCATCGGTGCGAGCAGCGACCCCGCCGCGACCTGCGCCGCCGGGTCCGCGAACCGTTCGACCGGAACCAGCGTGACCGATCCCAACGGTGAGTCCACACACGACAGTCCAGGGTGGACGGAGACCTCGAACCGGCGGAGCATGCCGCCGATCTCCAGCGTCACCGTGGTCGGCGACGCGTCCACCAGCCGCACCTCCGCCATGTCCTCGACGACCAGCCCGGACCGGCCGAGCCGGTAGCGGACCTCGTGCTCGGCATCGCCGGCCGCGTACTTCTTCACCTGCGGCTGACCGGCCACGTTGCGCCACCCGCTGGGGAGCCTGCCGAGCACCTTCGCCCCGGCACGGTTCGCCGCCGCGTCCGCCAGCGCCGCGGCGAGCACCGACAGCTTCGCGGAGTGGTTGTCCACCAACGGCAGCGACAGCTCCGGCAACCCGTGCCGGTCGAAGAACGCGGTGTCGGTCTCACCGGCGAGGAACGCGGCGTGGGTCAGTATCCGCACCAGCAGGTCGCGGTTCGTGGTGACGCCGTGGATCTTCGCCCTGGTCAGCGCGGCCGCGAGGGCGCGAGCGGCGACGTCGCGCGTCGGCGCCACCGAGATCACCTTGGCCAGCATGGGATCGTAGTGCGGGCTCACCACCGACCCACTGTCCACACCGGAGTCGAGCCGGATGCCGGTGCCCATGGGGACCGTGAACCGGGCCGACACCCCGGGCACCTCGAACCGGTGCAGCGTGCCGCTGTGCGGACGCCAGTCGGCGGCGGGATCCTCCGCGTAGAGCCGAACCTCGATGGCGTGGCCCTGCGGGTGCGGCGGGTCCGCCGGCAGGGGCCGACCCTCCGCGATGCCCAGCTGCAGCCCGACCAGGTCGAGGCCGGTGACGCACTCGGTGACCGGGTGCTCCACCTGCAGCCGCGTGTTCATCTCGAGGAAGTAGAACCGGCCGCGCTCGTCCGCGAGGAACTCCACGGTGCCCGCGCCGATGTAGCTGATCGCCTTGGCCGCGTCGCGGGCCGCGTCGAACAGCTCGGCCCGCATCCCCGGCACCCGCTCCACCAGCGGGGACGGCGACTCCTCCACGATCTTCTGGTGCCGGCGCTGGATCGAGCACTCCCGCTCGCCGACCGCCCACACGGTGCCGTGCTCGTCGCACAGCACCTGCACCTCGATGTGCCGGCCGGTCGCCAGGTACGGCTCGACGAACACGGTGTCGTCGCCGAACGCCGACGCGGCCTCGGAACGGGCACCGTCCACCTGGGACGCCAGCTCGTCGAGCGTGCGGACCACCCGCATGCCGCGACCACCGCCGCCTGCGGAAGCCTTGACCAGCACCGGAAGGTCGTCCGGCGTCAGGGTCGCCGGGTCCAGCTCGGACAGCACCGGCACGCCCGCGTCGGCCATCAGCCGCTTGGACTCGATCTTGGAGCCCATCTGCTCGATGGCCTCCGGCGGCGGCCCGACCCACGTCAGGCCCGCGTTGATCACCGCGCGGGCGAACGCCGCGTTCTCGGAGAGGAAACCGTAGCCGGGATGGACGGCGTCCGCGCCGGACTCCACCGCGGCCGCGATGAGCAGGTCGGTGCGCAGGTAGGTCTCGGTCGGCGTGTTGCCGGGCAGGCGCACGGCGGCGTCGGCCTCCAGCACGTGCGGCGCGCCGGCGTCGGCGTCGGAGTAGACGGCGACCGTGCCGATGCCGAGCGAGCGGCAGGTGCGGAACACGCGGCGGGCGATCTCACCCCGGTTGGCGACGAGCAGTGTGGTGATCAAGTTGTCACATCCGGAAGACGCCGAAGCCGGCGGCGCCGCTCACGGGTCCGTTGTGGATCGCGGACAGGCTCATGCCGAGCACCGTACGGGTGTCCCTGGGGTCGATGATGCCGTCGTCGTAGAGCATCCCGGACAGGAACATCGGCAGGGACTCCGCCTCGATCTGGTTCTCCACCATCGCGCGCATCGCGGCGTCGTGCTCCTCGCTGTACTCCTGGCCGCGGCCGGCCGCGGCCTGTCTGGCCACAATGGACAGCACGCCGGCGAGCTGCTGCGGGCCCATCACCGCGGACTTGGCGCTCGGCCACGCGAACAGGAAGCGCGGGTCGTACGCGCGGCCGCACATGCCGTAGTGCCCGGCCCCGTAGGACGCGCCCATGAGCACCGAGATGTGCGGCACCTTCGAGTTCGACACCGCGTTGATCATCATGGCACCGTGCTTGATGATGCCGCCCTGCTCGTACTCCTTGCCGACCATGTACCCGGTGGTGTTGTGCAGGAACAGCAGCGGCGTGTCGATCTGGTTGGCGAGCTGGATGAACTGCGCGGCCTTCTGCGACTCCTCGCTGAACAGCACGCCACGCGCGTTCGCGAGGATGCCGACCGGGTAGCCGTGCACCTGCGCCCACCCGGTCACCAGGCTGGTGCCGTACAGGGGTTTGAACTCGTCGAAGTCCGAGCCGTCCACGACCCTGGCGATCACCTCGCGCGGGTCGAACGGCACCTTGAGGTCGGTCGGCACGATGCCGAGCAGCTCCTCCGCGTCGTACGCCGGCTCGGCGTAGTCGGCGACCGGCGTCGGTCCCTGCTTGCGCCAGTTGAGCCGCGCGACGATCCGCCGCCCGATGCGGATCGCGTCCTCCTCGTCGGCCGCGAGGTAGTCGGCGAGCCCGGACGTGCGCGCGTGCATCTCCGCGCCGCCGAGCGACTCGTCGTCGGACTCCTCGCCGGTGGCCATCTTCACGAGCGGCGGTCCGCCGAGGAACACCTTCGCGCGCTCCTTCACCATCACCACGTAGTCCGACATGCCCGGCAGGTACGCCCCGCCCGCGGTCGAGTTGCCGAACACCAGCGCGACGGTCGGCACACCGGCCGCGGACGCCCTGGTGATGTCGCGGAAGATCCGGCCGCCCGGGATGAAGATCTCCTTCTGCGTGGGGAGATCGGCGCCGCCGGACTCGACCAGGTTGATCGTCGGCAGCCGGTTCTGCTTCGCGATGTCCGCGGCCCGGTAGCTCTTCTTCGCCGTCCACGGGTTGCTCGCGCCGCCCTTGACCGTCGGGTCGCTGCCGCAGACCAGACACTCGACGCCCTCTACGACGCCGATGCCGGTGACCACGCTGGCACCGACCTTGTAGTCGCTGCCCCACGCGGCGAGCGGTGACAGCTCGAGGAACGGCGAGTCCGGGTCGAGCAGCAGCTCGATCCGCTCCCGCACCAGGAGCTTGCCGCGCTTGCGGTGCCGCTCGACGTACTTGTCGCCGCCGCCCGCGACCGCCTTCGCCTGCTCGGCCTCGATCTCGTCGAGCTTGTCCAGCATCGCGTCGCGGTTGGCCGCGTACTCGGCGGACTTCGTGTCCACAGTGGAGTTGAAGGCTGTCACGTGTGGTACCCCAAGACTTTCGCGGCCAGTCCGGTCAGTATCTCGTTCGTGCCGCCGCCGATGCCCAGGATCCGTACGTCCCGGTAGTGTCGCTCCACTTCGGACTCCCGCATGTAGCCTAGCCCGCCGTGCAGCTGCACGGCCTCGTTGACGACCCACTCGCCGGTCTCGACGGCCGTGTTCTTCGCGAAGCAGGCCTCCGCGACGACCGTCTCGCCCGCCGCGTGCCGGACGGCGGTGCTCCGCGTGTAGGTGCGGGCCACGTCGACGCGTCGGGCCATCTCGGCGAGCTTGTGCTGCACGACCTGGCGGGAGATCAGCGGTCGGCCGAACGTCTCCCGCAGCCGGCACCAGTCGACGGTCAGGTCGAGCGCGCGCTGCGCGGTGGCGTACCCCTGCACGGCGAGCGCGAGCCGTTCGGTGACGAAGTGGGTGGCGACCTGCGCGAACCCTTCGCCTTCCGCACCGACGAGGTTCGCAGCCGGCACCCGGCAGTCCACATAGGACAGCTCGGCGGTGTCCGAGCAGTGCCACCCCATCTTGTCGAGCTTGCGGGTGACCGTGAAGCCGGGGGTGTCGCGCTCGACGACCAGCAGCGACAGCCCGTGCGCGCCCGCGTCGCCCGTGCGGACGACGGTGGTGACGAAGTCGGCGCGGCAGCCGGAGGTGATGAACGTCTTGGCGCCGTTGACGACGTAGTGGCCGCCGTCGCGTTTCGCGGTCGTGCGGACGTTCGCGACGTCCGAGCCGCCGTCCGGTTCGGTGACCGCGAGGGAGCCGATCTTCTCGCCGGCGAGTGTCGGCCTGACCCAGCGTTCGAGCTGCGCGGCGTCGCCCGCGGTCGCGATGTGCGGCACCGCGATCCCGGAGGTGAACAGGGAGGCGACGAGACCGCCGGAGCCGCCGGCGTAGTGGATCTCCTCGGTGACGGTCATGGCGTCGATGACGTCGCCGCCACCGCCGCCCGCCGACTCGGGGAACGCGACGCCGAGCAGGCCCAGCGCGCCGGCCTTGCGGTGCAGGTCGCGGGGCAGCTCGCCGGCGCGCTCCCAGTCGTCGAGGTGCGGGGTGACCTCCTTCTCGACGAAGCGCCGGGTGGTCTCGCGCAGGGCGGTGCGTTCGGGCGTGCGGAAGGGATCGGTCACAGCAACGCCTCCGGGATGTCGACGTGGCGCGAGCGCAGCCACTCGCCGAGCGACTTGGCCTGCGGGTCGAACCGGGTGGACGCGGCGACGCCCTGCCCGAGCAGTCCGTGCAGCACGAAGTTGATCGCGGTGAGGTTGGGCAGCGGGTGCCGCTCGATCTCGAGGTCCTTGGCCTCCGGCAACAGCTCCCGCAGCCGGTCGACGGTCAGCTCGGCCGCGAGCCACGGGTAGGCGGCCGGGTCGCGGACCCACACGCCGAGGTTGGCGTCGCCGCCCTTGTCACCGGACCGGGCGCCGACGATGGTGCCGAGCGGCACGCGTCGGGTGGGACCGCCGGCGACCGGGCTCTGGTCCTCGACCGGCGTCGCGGCGGTGTCGCCGGTGGTGGCCGGCGGCGCGATCGCGGTGCGGGTGCCGTCCGGAAGCACCGCGACGTGCTCGACGGCCTGCTGTGGCACGTACTCCGGCCGGTAGACGCCGACCGGGGTACCGTCACCGGGTGGCGCGGTGAGCGTGAAACCGGGGTAGGACGCGAGGGCCAGCTCGACGGCCGCGCGGGAGAACGCCTTGGCGCGCTTGGGGTCGGGCGTCTTGATCGTGACGTGGAGGAGCGCGCTCGCGGTCTCCTCGGTCTCGGCGTCGACGTGGTCGGTGCGTGCGAGTGTCCAACTGAGACCATCGGCGCCGACCTCGGCCTCGAGCTGCCGGCGCGCCAGAGCGGCCTTGTCGTCGATGTCGAGTCCACAGAGGACGAACGTCGTGCTGTTGCGGAAGCCGTCGAGGGTGTTGACGCAGACCTTGAGGGTGTCCGGCGGCGCCTCGCCCCGTGTGCCGCTGATGGCGACCCGGTCCGGGCCGTCCTGAGTGAGGGCGATGGTGTCGAACCGGGTGGTGACGTCCGGGCCGAGGTAGCGCGGGCCGGCGATCTCGTAGAGGAGCTGCGCCTTCACGGTGTCGACGGTGACCGCGCCACCGGTGCCGTCGTGCTTGGTGATCACGGCGGAGCCGTCCGCGGCGAGCTCCGCGATCGGGAAGCCGGGACGGTCCATGTCGGACAGTTCGGTGAAGAAGGCGAAGTTGCCGCCGGTGGCCTGGGTACCGCACTCGATGACGTGGCCGGCGACGGTGGCGCCGGCGAGTGCGTCGAGGTCGTCGCGGGTCCACCCGAAGTGCGCGGCGGCGGGCCCGACGATCAGGGACGCGTCGGTGACCCGCCCGGTGACGACGATGTCCGCGCCGGCGTCGAGGCACTCGACGATGCCCCAGCAGCCGAGGTAGGCGTTGGCGGTGAGCGCGCCGTCGAACCCGTGCGCCAGGAGGTCGTCGCCTTCGACGTGGGCGACCTTGACCTGCGGGTTCAGCTCCCGGATGGCGGCGGCGAGGCCCGCGGGGTTGAGCCCACCGGCGTTGGTGACGATCTTGACGCCCCGCTCGAGCGCGAGGTCGAGGGTGTCGGTCAGCTGACGCAGGAACGTGCGCGCGTACCCGCGGCCGGGGTCCTTCATCCGGTCCCGCCCGAGGATGAGCATGGTCAGCTCGGCGAGATAGTCGCCGGTCAGCACGTCGAGCTGCCCACCGGTGAGCATCTCGCGCATGGCGGAGAACCGGTCGCCGTAGAACCCGGAAGCATTGCCGATCCGAATGGTCACCCTCTGCTCCCCGGTTCGCGGCCGTTACCAGGGGGGCCCGCGAACGCTTGCGCGATGTCGAGCCACTGGTCGGCGTCGTCGCCGACGGCCAGTAGCGCGGTGTCCGCGCGGTGCACCCGCTGCGTCGCGAGCAGGCAGAACTCCAGCGCCGGCCCGGTCACCCGCTGCGCCGCGTCCTCGGGGCCCCACGTCCAGAGCGCGCCGTCCGGCGCGGTCAGCTCCACCCGGAACGGCTCGGCCGGCGCGGTCAACCCACGCACGAGGTACGCGAAGTCCCTGGTCCGCACGCCGATGTGAGCCACGTGCCGCAGCCGGGCCGTCGCGGTGCGCCGCAGCCCGAGGCCGTCGGCCACGTCCTGGCCGTGCGCCCACGTCTCCATCATGCGGGCGGTCGCCATCGACGCCGGGGACATCGGCGGGCCGTACCACGGCAGCTTCGCGCCGGCGGGCACGGCGAGCAGTGCCGCCGCCAGCGAAGCCCGGCCGGTTCGCCACCTCGACAGCAGCTCGTCGACCGGCAGGGCGGCACCCTCGGCGGCGGCCGCGTCCACGAACCTGTCGAGACCCTCCGTCGCCTGGGACGCGATGTTCGCGAACTCCGCCTGGAACCCGTCGGGATCGGTGGCCGACAGCAGCGCGCGCTGGTCGGTCCACGCCAGGTGCGCGACCTGGTGCGCGACCGTCCAGCCCGCCGCCGGGGTCGGCTTCTCCCACCCGGCCGGCGGCAGGTCGGCTACCAGCGCGTCGATCTCGTCGCCCTCGGCCCGCAGGTCGGCCACCAGCGCGTTCAGCTCCACCACGCGACCACGATGGCACGGGGCGTCGAATCAAGCAAGCGTGCTTGTTTTTTCCTTCGTCACATCCGCAGGGCGCCGCGCTGTCGCTGCCAGTCGGTGACGGCGTCGCAGCCCGCCGCCAACTCCTCGTCGAGCTGCGCGAGCTGCGCCTCGACGACGGACTCGCCGAGCAGCCGTCTGGCCAGCGCCGACTCCGCGAACGCCTGCCGCGCCTCCCACGGGGTCGCGGGCAGCATCGCCGCCGCGGGAGCGGTCAGCCGCTCCCGGATCCCCCACAGCCCCGCCGCCAGCACGGCCGCCACGACCAGGTGCGGCTGCGCGTCGGCACCGGCGAACCGCGCCTCGAGGCGGGTCGACGCACCCGTGCCGGCGATGCGGACCGCCGCGGTCCGGTCGTCGACACCCCACCGGACCACCCTCGGCGAGAACGGGGCGGTCCGCAACCGCACGTAGGAGTTCCACGTCGGCGCCCAGATCGGGGTCAGGTCCGGCGCGGCACGCAACACGCCGGCCACGAAGTGGTCCAACAGCGGGCCGTCGGCGAACTTCGACCTTCCGTCCACATCGGACAGCGAGAGGTGCACGTGACACGAGCTGCCGGTCGCGGGCCGCTCGGCCGCCAGGTAGCCGGCCCGCACGTCCCGTGCCGCGGCCGCCGTCCGCACCGCGAGCTGTTGCAGCATCGCGTCGTCGCATGCGGCCAGCGCGTCGCGGTGGCCGAGCACCAGCTCGTACTGCCCCGGATGGCACTCACCGCGACGCGACTCGACGCCGATGTCCAGACCGTCCACAGCGGACCGGACGGCGTCGAGCAGCGGCCGCAGCGCGTCCAGGTGCCCGGTGGCGTAGTCGAGGCCGCCGGTGGTCAGCGGCTCGCCCGCGTGGTCGGTGAACGTGACCTCGTGCTCGAGCCCGACGGACGGCACCAGCCCGGCCTCTTCCGCCGCGGCCACCTGCCGCCGCAGCACCGTGCGCGGTGCGATGTCGACGACGCGGCCGTCCGGCCACTCGACGTCGCACACCACGAACCACGCGCCGTCCCCGCCCGGCGCGAGCGTCGCGAGATCGGGGCGCAGCAACAGATCGCCGTACGTGGCGAGGTACGGCTCGAACACGGGCGCCTCGATCGCCTCGCGCTCCGGGTTCCACGCGAACACGTAGCTGCACAGGCCGTACCCGTCGGCCAGCACGGTGTCGGCGAAGAACCGCGCGCCGAGCTCGACGGCCGCGAACCGGGCGTGCGCGTCGGGCACGAGGAGCGTCACGTTCCGCACGGCGCCGCCGTCGATCTCGCCGCGCAGCGCGGCCGCCATCGCCGCGGCCGCCTCGGTTCTGGCGGCGAGGGTTCTCGGGCCTCTCGGACGCGGGTTGGCGATCACCAGGCACCACCGGGATCCGGTGCGGCCAACGGGTTCCTGGCCCTGCCGAAGCGGACGTCGAACTCGTCGTCGCGGTCGACCTTGTCGAAACCCTGCCCGGCAAGGTGTTCACGGTTGAGGCAGACCCGTTCGACGTCGGGGGCGAACAGCTGGCAGGCGTCGAACCGCGCCGCCGTCTCGGGGTGCTCGTCCCGGTAGCGCCGCACGATCTCCCGCACCCGCGCCCACAGCTCGGCCCTCGGGTAGCCGAGGTCGTCGAGCAGGATCTCGGCGAGGAAGCGGAGCTGGCCGGCGAACACCGAGCTGAACAGCGACTGCGCGAGCAGGTGCGGCGCCCACCGCAGCATGTCCGCGCTGGCCTCCGGCGCGAGCGTCGCGTACTCAGGGAAGTCCTCGTCCATCAGGTCGACGCCCTGCGCGAAGTCCTTGATCGCGACCCGCAGCGGGACACCGCGCTCGTCGGTGACGAGGATCAGGTTCTGGCCGTGCGGGCAGAAGCCGACGCCGTAGCGCAGCAGCCAGTGCAGCAACGGGGTCAGCAGCAGGTCGAGCAGCCGCGTCAGCCACCCGTCGGTGTCCACACCGGACTCCTGGATGAGCCGGGTGACCACCGACTCGCCGTCCGGGCCGCGGTAGGGCAGCGCGGCGAACGAGATGGCGCGCTCGCCGGGCGCGACGCGGGTGCGGATCGGTTCGCGCCACAGCGCGCCGAGCGTCTCGTGGAACCGGTAGGGCAGCTCCGCGAGGTCGCCGAGCAGCGGGTGGCGAACCGACACGCTCGCCACCTCGCCGAGCAGCTCGAAGCGGTACTCCTGGTGCAGCAACGGATCGGCGGCACTGACGGTACGCAGCCAGGTGGTGACGGCCGGCGCGGCGAGGGTCGCGGCCGCGGCCAACCCCCGGTAGACGAGCGTGTTGCGCACCGACACGGCTGTCTTCACGTCCCGGCGGGTCGGGTGGCTCGTGTTGGCGAGCGTACGGACCGTCTGGTGCGGCACATAGACGTCGCTGCCCTCGCCGAGCGGCACCACCGTGCCGTCGGCCACCTCACCGGCGTAGAGCGTGCCGATGATCTCGTCGGCCTGCCACGGGTGCACCGGCACGAGCACGTACTCGTCCGGCCGGTCCAGTGTGGACCGTAAGGACGCGAGTTGTTCGGCTCCCAGTTCCTCGGCGAGCAGCTGCTCCTCGGTCAGCTCCGCGACACACCGGAACGACGCGAAGTCGCGGTGCACCCCGAACCACCGCAACGGGAAACCCGCGCCGGACTCCGGCGCGTACCGCTCCCGGTCGCGCGCGGAGAACCCGACGCGGCCCTTGTTGAGCACCAGGCGGGGATGACCGGTGAGGTGCCCGTCGGCCCTGTCGTAGTCCATTGTGGTCAGTTCGGCGGCGGTGGGCGCGCGCTCGAGCCGGGCGGCCTCGTTGGCGACGGTCGCGGTCAGCTCGCTCAGCACGTCGGCGAGTCGCGGCCCGGTCAGCCCGAGCCGTTCCCGCGCGTCGACCACGAGCACCCGGGGATCCCAGGCAGGTTCACCCGATCGGGTGGCGCTGTCGGGCTCGACGAACCACGACTCGAACGCGCCGCGGCGTGCGCGGAACCGGTAGGAGACCCCGTCCGGCAGTTCCAGCAGCCATTCGGCACCGGCCGCGGCGGGTTCGAACAGGCCCTCGTAGCTGAGCTCGCCGAGCATCTTGTGCACGACCAGTGCCCCGGCCCGCCGCCACGCCGTATGCATGCTTCTCCCCTATAGTCCGAAAGTGGTGAACGCGGTCCGTTCGGGGAGCGGGTACACCTTCTTGCCGCACACCGAGTTCAGGATCGTCGCGGCACGCCACGCGATCAGCCCGAGGTCGGGCGCGCCGACCCCGTGTGTGTGCCGCTCCGCGTTCTGCACGAACAGCGAACCAGGCGTGCTCGTGCCGACACGGTAGTCCGCGTCCACCACGAGCCGCCCCGCGGTGTCCCGGTCCAGCTCCGTCCCGAGTGGACCGAGCAGATCGCCGAGCGAGCGCTCCTGGTAGCCGGTCGCGCACACCACCGCGTCGGTCGACATGCTCGCGTGGCCGCCCTGCTGCACGTGCCGCACGGTCAGCTCGATCCGGCCGCCCCGCTCGTCGGCCGCCGTGACCTCGACCGCCGGCGCGAGCACGACGTCCGGCCAGCCGCCGCCGACCGAACGCCGGTACAGCTCGTCGTAGATCTCGGCGATCGTGTCGGCGCTGATCGCCTTGTACAGCTGCCACTGCGCCGGCACCAGCCGGTCGCGGGTCGGCTCGTCGAGGCCGTGGAAGAACCGCGTGTAGTCCGGCGTGAACTGCTCGAGGCCGAGCTTGGAGTACTCCATCGGCGCGAACGCGGACGTCCTCGTGAGCCAGCGCAGCGTGCCGCGCCCGGTCGGCCGCGCCCGCAACAGGTCGAGGAACACCTCGGCGCCGGACTGCCCGGAGCCCACCACGGTGACGTCGTCGGTGGCGATGAGACGTTCCCGCGCCGGCAGGTAGTCCGCGGAGTGCAGCGCGAGCTTCTCCAGCGGCGCCGGCATCTTCGGCTCGGTACCGACGCCGAGCACCACATTGCGCGCCAGCACCCGCCCGGCCGGGGCGACGTCCAGCTCGAACGCGTCCTCGGCCGCCGACCAGCGGACCGCGCGGACCGACTGGTCGAACCGGCAGTTCGGCAGCCTGCGGCTCACCCAGGCGCAGTAGTCGGCGTACTCGGTGCGCGGGATGTGGAACTTCTCCGCGAAGTAGAAGGGAAACAGCCGTTCCCTGGCTCGCAGGTAGGACAGGAACGACAGCTGGCTCGTCGGGTCGACGAGCGACACCAGGTCGGCGAGGAAGGGCACCTGCAGGAACGCGCCGTCGATCATCAGGCCGGGATGCCAGCGGAAGGCGCTCTCCCGCTCGTAGAACGCGGTGTGCAGGCCGTCGATCGGGTCGGCGAGCGCGGCGAGCGACAGGTTCGCCGGCCCGATGCCGACGCCGACGAGATCGAGCGGGGCGTCGGTCACGTCGGTCACGACCGGGACCCGCCGGCCACCAGGTCGAGCAGACCGCGGTAGTCGGCGGCGGACGCGTTGGGGCGCAACAGGGTCAGCTTGAGCCACACCGCGTCGTCGATGGTGGCGCGGCCGAGCACGGCGGTGCCCTCCTCGAGGAGCCGCCTGCGGATGCCGGCGACGAGCCGGGCGTCCGCCGGGCGGAACAGGACGGTCGACAGGGTCGGGCGACCCCACAGCTCCAGCCCGGGGTGCGCGTCGACGGCGTCGGCGACCTCGCCCGCGACCGTGCAGCAGTGCTCGACCAGCGAGCCGATCCCGGTGCGGCCCAACGCACGCAGCGTCACGGCGATCTTGAACGCGTCGGGCCGCCGCGAGGTGCGCAGCGAGCGGCCGAGCAGGTCGGGCAGTCCGGCGTCGGTGTCGTCGGCGGCGTTGAGGTAGTCCGCCCTCGTCTCGAGCGCGGCCAGCGGGCGGCGGGTCGCGAGCACCCCGGCCGCGATCGGCTGCCAGCCGAACTTGTGCAGGTCGAGCGAAACGGAGTCGGCCCGCGCGACGCCGTCGAGCAGCGGCGCGAGGCGGTCGCTGAACAGCGTCGCGCCCCCGTAGGCGGCATCGACGTGCAGCCACGCCTCCGGTGCGGCGGCACGGATCTCGGCGATCGGGTCGACCGCGCCGGTGTCTGTGGTGCCGGCGGTCGCGAAGACCGCGACGGGCCGGTCGAGCCCGGCGAGCAGCTCGGCGAGGTGGTCGACGCGCACGCGGCCGTCGGCGCAGTCGACGACCAGCGGCGCCGGCAGGCCGAGCAGCCAGGCGGCGCGGGCGATGCTGTGGTGGGCGTTGCGGCCGCAGACCGGCTGCACGGCACCGGTGAGCTCGCGGGCAAGGAGCAGGCCGAGGAGGTTGGACTCGGTGCCACCGCTGGTGATCAGCGCGTCGGCCGGCCCGTCCGGGAAGCACAGCCTGGCGAGCCCGTCGGTGAGGGCGCGCTCCAGCACGCTCGCGATCGGCGCCTGGTCCCAGGAGTCCATGGAGGGGTTGAGGATGCTGCCGACGAGGTCTGCGGCGGCCGCGACGGCGAGCGGCGGGCCGTGCAGGTGGGCGGCGCACCACGGGTGGGTCGGGTCGACCGAGCCGGCGACGAGGAGCCTGCTGAGCTGATCGAGCGCGACCGCGTCGCCGACGCCCCGCTCCGGCATCAGGTCGAGGTCCAGCGCGGCGGCGACCGCGGCCGGCCCGCCCCGGGGCGCGGGCCCGTCCGGCGCGGCGTCGGCCATGGCGTCGAGTGCCACCGTGACCAGGTCGCGCACCTGCTGGACACCGGCCCGGCCCCCGGCGAGCCGTGCGTCGATCGAAGCCCGCATGTAACTCCTTCTTAGGCATACCTAACTAAGAAGCACAATACGGTTGCCGCGCGCCCGCGGGTCTCACGGGGCCAGCGCGCGCACCAGCTCCTGCGGGTCGTCGCCGGTGGGGAGCACGGAGATCACCGGGGTGTCGAGACCGTTGGCCACGTACTCCGCGACCCGCTCCCGGCAGCGGTCGACCGAGCCGTGCACGATCAGGTCGTCCACCACCTCGTCCGGGATCGCGGCGTTGGCGCCCGCCCGGTCGCCGGCGGCCCACGCCTCGTGCATGCCGCGCAACGCGTCGCCGCGGCCGAGCCACTCGTGGAACGCCGCGTAGACCGGCACGGTCAGGTAGCTGGAGATCAGCAGACGTCCCAGGCCGCGCGCCGCCGCGGCGTCCTCGGTCGGACACACGAACACCCGCGCGACCAGCTCCCGGTCCGGCCCCAGCTCGGCCCGGACGGTCGGCACGTCGGCCGGCGCGAGCCAGTTCGTGATCGCGCCGTCGGCCTCGCGCGCCGCGAGCCGCAGCATGCCCGGCCGCAGCGCCGCGAGCACGAGCTGCGGCGGCGGGGTCGGCGGCCGCTCGAGCCGGAACTTCGACACCGAGAACGTCTCGTAGTCCTCGGTGACCTTGTCACCGACCAGCGCGGCACGCAGGAACCGCAGCGTGTCCCTCGCCCGGGCGTACGGCGCGTCGAACGACACGGCGTTCCAGTTCGACACGATCGTCGGCGTCGAGGTGCCGACACCGAGCACGAACCGGCCCGGCGCCAGCTCCGCGATCGTCGCCGCGCTCATCGCCAGCAGGCCGGGGCCGCGCGTGTACACCGGCGCGATCGCGGTGCCGAGCCGCAGCCCCGGCGCCCACTCGGCCGCCAGCGCGAGCGGGGTGAACGCGTCGGTGCCGGCGGTCTCCGCCGACCACACGTCGGTGTACCCGAGGTCCGGCAGCTCCTTGACCAGGTCGCGGTGCGCCACCAGGGGCACGCCGGTCAGCGGCAGCGTGATCCCCCACCGCTTCACGACGTCACCTCACCCGCTCCGCGGCGCCGGAACGCTCCGCAAGCTCCGCTCCACCGGCGCCCTTCGCGGGCTCTGTCGCGTCCTGAACATCGATGATTCGCTCCGCAGGCTCCGCTCATGACGCCACGCCCAGCGCGGTCCGCAGCCACCGCATCTGCATGAGCATGAAGTTCTCCGCCACCTCGTCGTCCTGCGGCGTCATGTGGGTGACACCCGGCAGGGGCAGCAACGCGTGCGGACGGCCGGCCGCGACCAGCGCCGCCGACAGCCGCACCGAGTGCGCCACCACGACGTTGTCGTCCGCGAGGCCGTGGATGATCAGCAGCGGCCGCTCGAGCGCGGGCGCGTCGTTGATCAGCGAGTTCCGGTCGTACACTTCCGGGAGCTCGTCCGGGTGGCCCAGATATCGCTCGGTGTAGTGGGTGTCGTACAGGCGCCACTCCGTCACCGGCGCGCCCGCGATCGCCGCGTGGAACACGTCCGGGCGGCGCAGCACGGCCAGCGCGGCGAGGTACCCGCCGTAGGACCAGCCCCGAATGGCCACGGTGGACAGATCGAGGTCGGGGTGCTCCGCCGCGACCGCGTGCAGCGCGTCGACCTGGTCGTCGAGCGTGACGCCGGCGAAGTCGAACGCGATCTCCCGCTCCCACTCGGAACCGCGGCCCGGCGTGCCGCGCCCGTCGGCGATCAGCACGGCGAAACCCTGGTCCGCCAACCACTGCGCGCCGAAGTAGGCGTTGCGGCTCGCCAGCACCCGCTGCGCGTGCGGCCCGCCGTACGGGTCGAGCAGCACGGGCACCTTCGTGCCCGGCTCGTGGTCCGTCGGGTACAGCAGGGCGGCGCGGAGGCCGCGCGTGCCGACGGTCATCAGGTGCGGGTTCGGCGCGATCGGCGGCTCGACCGCGAGCGACTCGACGGACGCGACCTCGGCAGTGCCGCGCAGCACGGAGACCTTCGGCCCGGCGTGCGCGAGCGACCACGACGCCAGCACGGTGACGTCCCCGCCGCGCGCCGCGCCGTGCACACCGTCCGATGTGGACACCTGGGTGATGCCGGCCTCGGCCCAGCGGTACACGTGCACCTGCGTCGGGTCGTCGGCCGACGCGGTGAACAGCACGTCCGCGCCGACGTCGAGCACCGCCCGCACCTGCAGGCTCGGCGGCGTGACCTCCTTGCCGTCCACCACGAGCCGGTTCGCGCCGTCGGCCACCGCGACCCGCACGAGCCTGCCGTCCTCCGTCCACGCCGGCACCCCGGGGACGACCTCCACCCACCGGTCGTCGGAGTCCTCGACGAGCAGCTCGGTCGCGCCGGTGTCCGGGTCGACGGCGTGCACCAGCATGCGCCGCTGGTCCCTCGGCGCCGTCGCGATCAGCGGCCGGCCGTGCCGGCTCCAGTGGGCGGTGACGAAGTACTCGCCGGCCCAGCCGACGTCGACCCGCGACCCGTCGAGCCCGACGACCGCGAGCCGGACGCGCACGTTGTCGGTGCCCGCCGCCGGGTAGGCGACGACGTTCGGCTCCGACTCGGGGTTCGCCGGGTCGGCGATGTGCCAGCGCCGCACGTCGCTCTTGTCCGTGAACGCGACGAGCAGGTGGGTGCCGTCCGGCGACCACCAGTACCCACGCGAGCGGCCCATCTCCTCCGCGGCGATGAACTCCGCGAGACCGCACGCCTGGTCCGGGCCGTCCGGCTCGGCGAGCGCCCGGTCCCCCGTGCCGTCCACGCCGACGACCCGCAGCGCGCCGCCCGCGACGTACGCGACGTGCGTGCCCGTCGGGTCCGGCCGGGGGTCGATGACCGGGCCCTCGGTGTCCAGCGGGCGAGCCTCGCCGGTCTCCGCGTCGGCGACGAACACCTTGCCGGACAACGCGAACGCGGCGATCCGCACGGCCGCGTCGGTGGCGTTGCCGACCACGCCGCCGCCCTGCTCGCGGCTGCGCTCGCGACGGGCCCGCTCCTCCGGCGACAGCTCCTCGTGACCGCCGAGCAGCACCTCGGGGTCCGCGAGCCGCGACTCGACGCCGGTCTCGACGTCGAGCTGCCACAGGATGTGCGAGCGGTCCGTGCCGGACGACGAACGCAGGAACAGCACGCGCCTGCCGTCCGGCGACACCTGGAAGCCGCGCGGGGTGCCGAGGGTGAACCGCTGGGTCCTGGCCTGGAGTCGCAGGAATGAGCTCTCGTTGGTCACCCCAGCACCCTATGTGGTCCCCCGCCCGAAACCCCGCGTGTCCGACACTCACGACCAGTGTGTCCAACACTCGCGGCCAGCGAGTTCGGCACTCGCGCCTACCGACCGTTCGGCGTGGATGTTCAACTCACCGGTACTGGGCGTTGGACACGCGGGCGCTGGGCGTTGGACACGCGCGTCAGGCGGTTACCTGTTCCGCGTACGCCATCAGGAGGCCGGACCAGCCGCTCGGCGACTCGACGCCGCGGACGACCTCGTCGGGGTCGGCGTGCCGCTCGATGTGCCGGTGCGCCAGCTCGACACGGGTACGGTCGGCCGCCTCCGCGACGAACCGGACCTCGATCTCGCTGGCCCGTGCCGGGTCCGGGTCGTAGGTCCAGTCGCCCTGCAGGTGCCACGACAGCAGCACCCGGTCGGGCGGCTCGTAGGCCAGCACCGCGCCCCAGTCGCACTCGCTGCCGTCCACGCCGCGCTCGTACCAGCGCCCGCCCGCCTTCGGCTCGATGACCGCGTCGGCCAGCTCGGCGTCGCCGATGTGGTGGCTCGCCGGCCACCAGGTGAAGAACTGCTCGGTGAACACGGTGAACGCGCGCTCCCGGCCGGCCCGCACGGTGACCGACTTGGTGACGGAGATGTTGGTGTCGGTGGTCATGAGTCCTCTTTCTCGACGTTTTCCACGGCGGCCGCGAACGCGGTCAGCGCGTTGTCCCACAACTGGTCCAGGTAGTCGCGCAGGGCGTGCACCCCGCGCGGGTCGACGCGGTAGAGCCGCCGGGTGCCCTCGGCGCTGTCGGTCACGAGCGACACCTGCTTGAGCACCTTCAGGTGCTGCGACACCGCGGGCCGGCTCACCGGCAGCTCCTTCGCCAGCTCGCCGACCGCACGGGGGCGGGCGGTGAGCAGCTCGAAGATCGCGCGCCGGGTCGGGTCGCCCAGTGCGCCGAGCGCGTCCAATTGGTAAGTCGACACGAACGGTAAGCTACAACTTACGAATGTCCTCAGTCAACTTCTTGGCCTGTCCTGTGCGGGCTCACAGGCTCCTCTCATGGGGCGGGACGACGGTGATGCCATGACCGAGAACCCGCGCCAAGCGCCGCCGCCATGGACCTACCCCGGACCGGGCTACCCGCCCCCGCCACTACCGCCCGCCCCGCCGCAGCCGCCCCGCCGCTTCCGGCGCGGCACGCTCGCCGTGGTCGCGGCCGCGACGCTGGTCGCCGGTGGCGTCGGCGGCACCGTCGGTGCGCTGCTCGGCGGCGACGGCGCGAGCCCGGCGGCCGCGACCCCCGTGTCGACCGCGACGACCGCCGCGGACAGCAAGGCGACCGACGTCAGCGCGGTCGTGGCGAAGGTGGCGCCGAGCGTCGTGCAGGTGAACGTGCGGACCGCGAGCGCGGAGGGCATCGGCTCCGGGGTGATCATCAGCTCGGACGGCAAGATCGTGACGAACAACCACGTGGTCGCGGACGCCGCCGAGGTGACCGTGACGCTGTCCGACGGCCGCACGGTCGACGCGAAGGTGCTGGGCACCGACCCGGACAGCGACCTCGCGGTCATCCAGGCGCAGGGCGTCAGCGGGTTGACCGCGGCGAAGTTCGGCAACTCCGACGACGTGCGGGTCGGCGACGAGGTGATCGCCATCGGGTCGCCCGGCGGGCTGCAGGGGACGGTGACCACGGGGATCGTGAGCGCGTTGGACCGGAAGGTGACGGTGCCGGACGAGGAGCGGCAGCAGAGCCCGTTCCCGTACGCGCAGAACGAGCAGCAGGGTGGGGACACCACGTCCTACCAGGCGATCCAGACCGACGCGTCGATCAACCAGGGCAACTCGGGCGGGCCGCTGTTCAACTCGGCCGGTGAGGTCGTCGGGATCAACTCGGCGATGTACTCGCCGGTGTCCGGGCCGGACGGGTCAGCGGGCAGCGTCGGGATCGGGTTCGCCATCCCGAGCAACCACGCCCAACAGGTGATCGACAAGCTGTAGGCCACCGGTGGTGATGCTCGCCCGCGGCGCCTCGCTGATCGCGGCGGCCGCGCGGGTGAGCAGCCAGTCGACCCGCCGGACGTCCCGGCGGGTCTCGACGATCTCGCGCAGCAGCGCGGCGGCCGCCAGCAGCAGGATCATGCCGGCGACGACGGTCAGCTCAGCGAGCACGGTGCAGCCTCACGTCCGCCTCCACGCCGGCGTCCGTCAGGGCGTCGCGGACCTTGCCGATGAGCCTGCGGTGCACGACGTCGCGGAGCAGTCGAGGCGTCAGCACGGTGAACGGCCTGGTCAGCGCGCTTTCCCGGTGGGCGAGCTCGAACAGGTTGAGCAGCTCCACGGCGATGATGTGCCGGGCGCCGGTGCCGAAGCTGCGGGTCAGCTCCGGCGGCAGCGCGTTCATCCGGGCCGCCACCTCCGTGGCGCGGTCCGCCACCCCCGCGACCTCCTGCCGCAGCCGCCGCAGGGCGACGACCACCGCGACGAGCACGCAGAGCCCCGCGGTGACCAGCACCAGTCCGATGATCTCCATGTGGCCTCTCTATGGGGACGTACCACGGTAAGGCCTTTCGCCCGTGGCGGAAACGGGGCCCTCCGAAGGGTTCCGCGTTCTAGCGTGGGTCGCATGACGATCACCGGGGTGGCGGCAGGCGTTCCGTTCACGGCGTTGCCGCCGTCTTCCGGTGGCCCGGCGCCACTTGTCGTGACGTGGCACATGATGGACGCGCCCCGCACCGACGCCGCGTTCGCGGCGGCCCTGCCGCTCGACGGGGTGCCGGCGTGGCGGGTGCACCTCGGCATGCCGATGAGCGGCGCCAGGATGCTGGCGGGCGGCATGTCCGCGGCGATGGACTTCGTGGTAGCGGACCCGCTGAACAACTTCGTGGCCGGGCTCTCCGCGCAGGCGGCGGCGGAGTTCCCGGCGGCGCTGTCGGCGTTGCGCGAGCGGTTTCCGTTGTCGGACGGTCCGATCGGGTTGGTCGGCGGCTCGCTCGGCGGCTTGGTGGCGCTGCGAGTGCTGGCGTCCGGTTCAGTCCCGGTGGCCGCCGCCGCGCTGGTGAACCCGGCCGTCCGGGCGCGCACGGTGGTGACACTGCTCGACAGCGAGTACCCGTGGACGCCGGAGACGGACGCACTGGCGGACTCACTGGACTTCGTCGCCCGCGCCGCGGAGCTGTCGGCGCCGCTACTGGTCGTCAGCGGCGAGGACGACCACCCGACTTTCCGCTCGGACGCTGAGGAGCTGGTAGCGGCCGCACCGACCGCGAAGCTGCACACGGTGCCCGGCTTGGCACACCCCCTCGCCGACGAACCGGGTCTGGAGCCCGCACCGCAACGTCCGACGACGAAAGTTGTGGATGAGGCGTTGACGGACTGGTTGACCCGCCAGTTCGAGAGTGGTCCCGGCGCACCTCCTGCTCCCCAAAGGAAGTAGGAACAGCGGCTGTCCTCATCGCGCGGGCTGGGGCGCGGTCGGCGATGCCGTGAAGGGGTGGTGGCCCTTCACAACATCAACCACCGGGCCCGTCCGCGGAGTCAGTGCGACAGGTTTCGGTGCATCTCTTGTAGGCGGCCGGCCAGGTCGCCGCGTGACGCGGGTGCGATGAGGACCCGTTGCTCGCCGTCGGGGGTGGTGGTCATGTAGTTGAGCCAGCGGCCGCCAGCGGTGTCGGCGTAGCGCAGTGGTTCCGGCGCCGGGCGGCGGCGGCCCACTCGGTCCCGGACCGCCACGTACAGTTCGCCGCCGCCCAGGGTTGGTTGCGCCACGATCTGCTGCGCTATCCGCACCTCGGGCGGGGCGGGGCGCATGCCGACGCCCGCGGCGGTGCGTTGGCGGCCGCCGACGGAGGCGAGCATGTCGCTGCGCAGCACGTTCACCGCCTCGCCTCGGGCCGGGCCCAGCTCCGGGGTCTGCGCCACCAACGCCATCGGCAGGGTCTCGGGCCGGATCTGGCTGATCGTCACCATGTCGCCCTCGCGAACGGCCAGGATCGCCTCCCGGCCGATCGCACCCGCGAGCACACCCCTGGTCTTCTCGCCCTCGTTGATCCACCCGTAGAACTCGGCGCCCGCGCGGCACAGCACGGCCAGCGACGAGCTGAGCTCCACGTCCAGCCTGCCGCGGCTGTCGAGCATGCCGAGCCGCTGGAACTCGGTGCGCGCCTCCGTCTCCAACTGGCTCTGCGCGGACTTCGGCCGCCACTTCGCCAACGGCTTCAGCGTGACGTGCAGCTCGCCGAGGTTCTCCATCCGCACCAGGCGGGTCAACGCCTCGACGTGCAGGGTCAGCTTCTTCTGGAGCACCTGTTTCCCTACTCGCCGATCACCGGCGGTGCGGTGACCTGGTCGGTGCCGAACGTGTCGTGCGGGTCGGGCTCGACCAGGAACGACGGCCGGTCGTGCTCGGCGTCGTCCTCGCCGTTCTGACCCCGGCCGCCGCCACCACCCATACCGCCGCCACCCATGCCCATGCCGCGTCCGCCGCCGAGACCACCTCGACCCGGCGCGCCCTCGGCCGCCGCCGCGGCGCCGCCGGGCATGCCTGCCCCGGGACCGCGCGCGCCGGAGCCGGAACCGCCCCCGGAGCCACCCGCGCCACCGGAGCCGCCGGGACCGGAACCGCCGGGGCCGAAGCCACCGCCGCCCCGGCCGTACCCGCTGCCGGTGCCCATCCGGCCGCCGCCGGGGTTGCCGCCCCCGCCGGTCGGCCCGAAGGGGCCGGGCGGCATGAAACCGGGCATGTGCTGGTTACCGCCCTGGTTGCCACCCGGACCGGGCGGCGGCGTTCGTGGCGGCTCGGTCGGCCGGAACTCGCCCGGGTTGGTCGGCCGGTTGTCGCTCGGGTTCGTGGTGTCGCTGCCGCTGGGGTTGCTGCCCGTCTGGTCGGGCCTGCCACCCGTCTGGGGCGGGGTGTTCGTCTGCCCCGGGGTGTACCCGTTGTCGTTGCCACCCGGGTCGCCGGTGCCCGGCGGCGGCTGCCACGGCAGCGGCTCCGGCGGCGGGCCGGGCGGCAGCACGCCGACGTCGGCGTAGTCCATCGTGATCCGGCCGTAGGAGGTGGGCATCGCCGACGTGTTGCTGTCGGTCGTGCCCTCGTAGGACTCCATGACCGCGACGTTGTAGTCGTTGGCCGCGTTGTACTCGTTCATCTTGGACTCGTAGTTGCGACCGGCGCCGCCGAAGCTGCTCAGGTTGTCCCAGACGCCGGGCTTCTCCGGCTCCGGCGGCACCTCGACGACCGAGGTCTTCGCCGAGGCGAACGCGTCGACCTGGTTGTTCAGGGTCGACTGCGCCGTGAGCATGCCGCCCTGGGCGAGCCCGTGCTCCACCGCGAGCGGGCCCGCGCCACGACGGGCCGCACCCGCCGCGCCACCCCGCCACGCGTCCTCCATCGTGTCGGTCAGCTTGGTGATCGACTGGGTGCGGTTCTCGTAGTTCTTCACGAGCTGCTGCACCTGGAACGCGGCCCGGTACATCCCCTTGCCGTCGTCGCCGGTCCGGCCGCGGAAGTTGTGGTAGATCTCCGAGCCGTTCATGCCCCAGAGGTTGCCGAGGAATCCCATGGTCACACCTCGATGCTGTTCATCGAGTCACGGACGCCGTCTTCCGTGCTGGTCATCTGCTTGTGGCTGGCGTACAACTTCGCGATGTAGTCCTCCGCGTACCTGAGCATCTGGTCGCTGTGCTGCCACATGTTCGCGAGCGAGTTGCGGGACGCGTTCGCCTGGCCGACGCTCATCGTGTCGGACGCCGGCTCGGCGATCATGTAGTACGCGTCGGCGATGGCGTCCCGGTCGGCCATGATGCCGTCGCGCTCCTTCTCCCACTTGGAGATCACGCCGTTCAGCTGCTCGACACTCGCGAACATGAACTGGCCACCCGTGCCGCCGCCACCGGCCTCGTGCGGGTCCCCGCCGCCGAGCCCGAACAGCGACCGCCACCAGTCAGATACCTCGGCGGACGCGATCTCGGCGTTCACCTGGTCGGCAGGCGTGCCCGGGTCCTGCGGCTCGGTGTCGGTCGTCTCAGGCGTCTCGGTCGAGTCCTCGCCCCGCTCAGCGGCTGTACCGTCAGGCACGCCCACCACACCCCTCATTCACAGTCACCACGATCACCCCGAATCTTACCGCCCGTGACCAGGCGGTACACCCGGGGATTATGACGTCGAAACCGCCGTCCGGGTTCCGTTTGACGAACTTCGCCGAAAGATCGTGTGGATCACACCGTCACACGGTCTCATCCCGCCCGCACGGTCACCTTCGCCTCGGCGAGCACGTCCAGCACCGGCTCCAGCACCGACGCCGGCGGCGTCCCGCCACGCCACGTCAGCTCGAACGGCGACACCGGCCCGAACCCACCCCGCAGGCAGTCGGCCAGCGCGTCCAGGTTCGCACCGTAGTACCCGCCGGGTCCGTTCACCGCCTCACCGAGCGCGCAGTACACCCCGGGGAGATCGGTGGTCCCGGCCACCACGAAGTCCCCGTCCGACCGGTGGCCGCGTAATCGCGCCACCTCCAGCCACGCCTCCCGGTCGGCGGTCGGCAACGGCTCCCACGTGCCGCGGACGGCGAGCGGACCGGCCCGCCACAGCTCCCACACCCGCGGCGCGGACGGGTGTGGGCGGCTGAACACCTGCCCCGTGACCTCGGCGCCGTCCGCGGAGACCGACGCCGACGCCACGGAGTAGGCGCCGATGGCCTTGCCGGCGTCGTCGAGCACCCGCAGCTCCACGTCGCCGAGCGGGCCGGGGGCCAGCGCGGCCCCGGCCAGCCGGAACACGCGCCGGCCGGGCGCGGCGTCGACGAAGAAACCGTCGACGTCGCGCGCCGTGCACAGCACCCGTTCGGCAGCGACACTGACCAGCGCGTAGCGATCCATGGCACCGACACTAGGTCGGCCCACCGACAATTCCGAGGGTCAGTCGTTGCGGGGGAAGCCCAGGTTCACTCCTCCGTGTGACGGGTCCAGCCAGCGCGAGGTCACGACCTTGGTGCGGGTGTAGAAGTGCAGCCCGTCCGGACCGTACGCGTGGGTGTCGCCGAACAGGGAGTCCTTCCAGCCGCCGAACGAGTAGTAGCCGACCGGCACCGGGATGGGCACGTTGACGCCGACCATGCCCACCTCGATCTCGTTCTGGAACCGCCGCGCGGCGCCGCCGTCGTTGGTGAAGATCGCCGTGCCGTTGCCGTACGGGTTGTCGTTGATCAGCGCGACCGCCGACTCGTAGGTCGACGTGCGGACGACCGACAGCACCGGCCCGAAGATCTCGTCGGTGTAGATCGACATGTCGGGCGACACGTTGTCGAACAGCGTCGGGCCGAGCCAGAAGCCCTCAGCCGCGCCGTCGACCTCGTGGCCACGGCCGTCCACCACCAGCGACGCGCCGGACTCGACCCCCGCGTCCAGGTAGGCCGTCACCTTGTCCCGGTGCGCGGCGGTGACCAGCGGGCCCATCTCGCAGCCGGGCCGGCGGCCGTCGCCAACGTGCAGGGCGGCGATGCGGGACCTGATGCGGTCGATCAGCTCGTCGGCGACCGGCTCGACGGCGACCACGACCGACACCGCCATGCAGCGCTCGCCCGCGGAGCCGAAGCCGGCCGACACCGCGGCGTCGGCGGCAAGGTCGAGGTCCGCGTCCGGCAGCACCACCATGTGGTTCTTCGCGCCGCCGAGCGCCTGCACGCGCTTGCCGTTCGCGGTGCCGGTCTCGTACACGTACCTGGCGATCGGCGTGGAGCCGACGAACGAGATCCCGCGCACCGACGGATGGGTCAGCAGCCCGTCCACAGCCACCTTGTCGCCGTGCAGGACGTTCAGCACGCCGTCGGGCAGACCGGCCCGCGCCCACAGGTCGGCGATGAAGTTCGACGCCGACGGGTCCTTCTCCGACGGTTTCAACACGACCGTATTGCCACACGCGATGGCGTTCGGCACGAACCACAGCGGCACCATCGCCGGGAAGTTGAACGGCGAGATCACGCCGACCACCCCGAGCGGCTGGCGCATCGAGTACACGTCCACCCGCGTGGACGCGTTCTCGCTGAACCCGCCCTTCAGCAGCGCCGGGATCCCGCACGCGAACTCGACGTTCTCGATCGCCCGCCCGACCTCGCCCCCCGCGTCGTCGAGCACCTTGCCGTGCTCGGCGGTGACGATCGCGGCCAGCTCGTCGCGGTGCTCGTTGAGCAGCTGCCGGAACGCGAACAGAACCTTGGACCGCGCGGCGAGCGAGGTGTCCCGCCACGCCGGGAAGGCCCGCGCGGCCGCCGCGACGGCCTCGTCCACCTCGGACGGCGACGCGAAGTCGACCTGTCCGGACACCGTGCCGGCCGCCGGGTCGTACACCTCGCCGGTCCGTGCCGCGACCCCCGCCCACGGCTTGCCGTCGATCCAGTGACTGATCCGCGCGACCATCAGCGGTCCCCTTCCGAAGTGACAGCGGCGACCGCGTCGCCGAGGATGCCGAGCGCCTCGTCCAGCTCCTCGCTGGTCAGCGTCATCGGCGGTGCGAGGCGGATGACGTTGTTGTGCAGCCCGCCCTTGCCGACAAGGAGACCACGCGCGCGGGTCTCCTCGAGCACCCGCGTCGCCGCGGCGGGCGACGGCGTCATGCCGCCGGGCTCGACGAACTCGATGCCGACCATGAGCCCCTTGCCGCGCACGTCGCCGACGACCGGGTTGCGCGACGCGACGTCGCGAAGGCCCGCGAGCAGCCGCGACCCCAGCGACTCCGCGTTCGCCTGCAGGTCGTGGTCGTGCAGGTAGTCCAGCACCGCGCGGGCGCCGACGGTCGCGACCGGGTTGCCGCCGAACGTGGAGATCGAGTTGGCCGTGAGGCAGTCCATGAGCTCGCCCCGCGCGACCAGGCCGCCGATGGCGAGGCCGTTCCCGAGGCCCTTCGCGAACGTCATCATGTCCGGGGTCACGCCGTGTGCCTGGATGCCCCAGAAGTGCGAACCCGTTCGACCCCAACCGGTCTGCACCTCGTCGGAGATGAACAGGATCCCGTGCTCGGCAAGGACTTCCGCGAACGCGCCGAACAACCCGTCGGGCGGTGTGGTGAACCCGCCGACGCCCTGGATCGGCTCGGCGATCATGCACGCCACGTCCCCGGACGTCGCGGTCTGCAGCACGTCGCGCAGGTCCTCGACGCACGCCTTGATGTAGTCCGCTTCCGACAGTCCGCGGAACGGGCTGCGGTACGGGTACCCACCGTGCACATAGGACACCCGGACGGGCGAGAGCGCCGACGCCGACCAGCCGCGGTTGCCGGTGATGCCGACGGTCGCGAACGCCCTGCCGTGGTAGGAGTTCCGCATCGCGAGCACCTGGTTGCTGCGCCGGTACTGCGTGGCGAGCATCAGCGCGGTCTCGTTGGCCTCGGTGCCGGAGTTCGTGAAGAACACCTTCGCGTCCGGGATGCCGGACAGCTTCGCGATCTGCTCGGCCAGCTCGACCTGGCTGCGGATCAGGTAGAGCGTCGAGGTGTGCAGGATGCCGGTGTCCAGCTGCTTGCGGACCGCGTCGCTGATCTCCGCGACGTCGTAGCCGATCGCGTTGGTGAGGATGCCGGCGAAGAAGTCCAGATAGCTCTTGCCGTTCGAGTCGGTCACCCGCCTGCCGTGCGCGTGCACGATCTCGAGCGGGTCGGCGTAGTACAGCGCCAGCCAGTTCGGCAGCACGGCACGGTGACGGTCGATCAAGCGCTCTTCACCCATGCGTCGAGTGTGGCTGGCCCCCACCCGCCACGCCATGGACAGTCTGTATCGCGGACCGCGGGGTGGCCGTACAGTGTGCGCGCATGTACCCGACCGTCGCGGACGTGCTGACCCTTCCGGTGATCCGGCAGGGCATGGCGACCGTGGTCGCGGGCGCGAACGGGCTCGACCGCAAGGTCCGCTGGGTGCACATCGCCGAGATCGCCGACATCGCGCCGCTGCTCAAGGGCGGCGAGCTGGTCCTCACCACCGGCATCGCGTTGCCGGACGACGCGGTGGCGCTCACCAACTACGTCGGCGAGCTGGCGGCGGCCGGCGTGGTCGGGGTGGTCGTCGAGCTGGTCCGGCACTGGAGCCGCGAGCTGCCGGCCGCGCTGGTCAACGCCGCCGACGCGCACGAGCTGCCGCTGATCACGCTGTCGCGGGAGACCCGGTTCGTCGCGGTCACCGAGGCGGTCGTCGGTCTGATCGTGGCCGCGCAGGTGGCCGAGCTGCGGGCGGCGGAACGCGTGCACGAGACGTTCACCGCGCTGACCGTGGCCGGCGCCGAGCCCGCCGAGGTGCTGCGCGAGGTGGCCCGCGCGTCCGGGCTGCCGGTCGTGCTGGAGACCCTCGGCCACGACGTCCTCGCCTACGACTCGGCCGGCACCGACCCACGCGAGCTGGTCGCGGACTGGGCCGCGCGGTCGCGGGCGGTCACGGTCGCGGAGCGGACGAGCTATAACCCCGAGGCCGGTTGGCTGATCACCGTGGTCGGCGCGCGTGGCAACGACTGGGGCCGGCTCGTGCTGGTGTGTCCGGTCGAGCCGCAGCACCGGCAGGTGGTGATCGCCGAGCGGGCGGCGTCGGCCCTGGCCGTGCACCGGCTGGTGGCCAGGGACCGCGAGGGCCTCGAGCGGCACGCCCACCGCACGCTGCTCACCGAGCTGCTCGGCTCGACGACCACGGCGGCCGACCTGGCCGCGCGGGCCAGCGCGCTCGGCGTGCCGCTGCAGCGCCGCCAACTGCTCGGCATCTCGGTCCGCCCGTCCGCGGCGACCGCGGGCCGCCCGTCGATGGCGACGCAGGAGGTGTTGCGCGACCTCGCGGAGGCGACGGCTCTCGCGGCCCGCCGCGCCAGGGTCGCCGCGCTGGTGGGGGTGGTGGACGACATCAGCGTGCGTGCGCTGCTGTCGCTGACCCCGCAGGCCGACGCCGACGCCGTGCTCCGGCGACTGTCCAAGGAGATCCACCAGGCCGCGGCGAGCGCGCCGAAGGCGTTGCCGGTGGTGATGGCCGTCGGCACCACGGTCGACGCCGTCTCCGACGCCCGCCGCAGCATGATCGAGGCGGCCCACGTGGCGAAGGCGGCGCTGCGATCCCCGAACGACCACCCGTACCACCGGCTCGACGACGTGCGGCTGCGCGGCCTGTTGCACCTGCTGGCCGACGAGGATCGGGTGACGGCGTTCGCGGCGCGGGAACTGGGCCCGCTGCTCGCCCGCGACACCGCGCACGCGAGCAGGTTGATCGACGCGCTGCGGCACTTCTGCGACCACGGCGGCAACAAGTCGGCCGCCGCGTCCGCCGCGCACATGTCCCGCACGGCGTACTACCAGCAGCTGTCGCGCATCGAGCAGGTGCTCGGCGTGTCACTCGACGACCCGGAGTCGGTGCTGTCCCTGCACGTGGCACTGTTGGTGCACGAGATCGGCGGCGAAGGGGAACGATGATCCGCGACGGGGACCGGTTCGTCCGGTGCGGGCTCGGGCACACGCACTGGGGCAGGTACGGCGCCGCGGGGCTCCTCGTCCACCACGACGGGTTGGTACTCCTTCAGCACCGCGCGAAGCTGTCGATCGGCGGCGGCACCTGGGGCGTGTTCGGCGGCGCGCGGGACAGCGACGAGGACCCGGTGGTCGCCGCGCTGCGGGAGACGGGCGAGGAGTCCACTCTGGACACCGGGCTCGTGCGGGTGCGCGGCCTGATGCACGAGGACCACGACGGTTGGGCCTACGACACGGTCATCGGTGACTTCGGGGACCTCGCCGAGCTCCCGGAGGTGGCTCCGAAGTCGTGGGAGACCAAGGCGGCGCGGTGGGTGCCGGTCGGCGAGGTCACCGACATGACCCTGTTCCCGCCGTTCGCCGCGTCCTGGCCGAGGGTGCGGGCCGCGATGCGGCGCGCCGTGCTCGTGGTCGACACGGCGAACGTGATGGGCTCGCGCAACGACGGCTGGTGGCGGGACCGGCACGGCGCGGCGATCCGGCTGCGCGACCAGATCGACGGACTGCGTGGGGTGCCGCTCGAACCGTTCGACATCGCGTACCCCGAGCTGGTGATGATCGTCGAGGGCAAGGCGCGCGGTGTCGAGGACAGTGCCAACGTGCGGGTGATCGACTCACCCGGTGAGGGCGACGACACCATTGTGGACACCGTGCGGGAGCTTGCCGGACCGGACATCGACTGTTACGTCGTGACCGCGGACCGCGAGCTGCGGCGCCGCTGCGAGGCCGCCGGTGCGACCGCGCTCGGCCCGAAGTGGCTACTCAACCGCCTGTGACACCGGCGGAATTCCGGTGAGGGACTCGACGATCAGCTCGAGCTGCCGAGCCCGATTGGTCCCCGACTTCATCAGACGCAGGAACAGCGCGTACTGGCGAGTCCGGTCGAGCCGGTCGAAACCGGCGCGCGCACGGGCGTCGCGCGCCAACTCGGCCGCGAGGTCGGCCGGCACCGTGGCGGTGCGCTGCGACACGTACGCGGCGTCCCACCGGCCGTCGGCCTTGGCGGCCTCGACCGCGGCGAGGCCGGGGCCGCGCATGCGACCGGCGGCCACGAGCGCCTCGACCTTCGCGACGTTGACCTGCGACCACGAGCCCTTCGGCCGGCGCGGGGAGTACCGCTGCAGGTAGTACTCGTCGTCGAGGCTCTTGCGGTGGCTGTCGATCCAGCCGTAGCAGAGTGCGCCGTCCAGTGCCTCCGTGATCGTGACCGACGTCCGGCCCGACCCCTTCTTCGCGATCCTGATCCATACCCCGGCCGACAGCTCGTGGTGGTCGGCCAGCCATGCCTCCCACTGGGCCGCGGAAGCGAAGTCCATGATCTCTGCGCCGTTGAGCGTTTCCATGTACCCGATCATGCCCACCAAAATGCTCATCTAGTGAGCACTTTACGCGCCGAGGGGCTGGCATGATCCGGGCATGACGGTTCTCGGAGTGGTGTTCCGCCCGGAGTTCGCGCCCGAGCGGCTGCGGAGTGCCGCGCGGACCGCCGACGACGAAGGGCTCGACGAGCTCTGGCTGTGGGAGGACTGCTTCCGCGAGAGCGGCACGGCTACCGCGGTCGCCGTGCTCGGGTGGACCGAACGCGTGCGCGTCGGCATCGGGCTGTTGCCCGTGCCGCTGCGGAACGTCGCGTTGTCGGCCATGGAGGTCGCCACCATCGAGCGCCTCTTCCCCGGCCGCGCGACGATCGGGTTCGGCCACGGCGTGCAGGAGTGGATGGGACAGGTCGGCGCGCGCGTCGACTCGCCCGTCACCCTCCTCCGCGAGTACCTGTCCGCGCTGCGCAAGCTCCTCGCCGGCGAGCGGGTCACCACCACCGGCCGTTACATCACCCTCGACGACGTCGCGCTCGAGTGGCTGCCGGCGAACGCCCCCACGGTGCTCGCCGGCGCCATCGGGCCGAAGTCGCTGCGGGTGTGCGGGGAGGAGGCCGACGGCGTCATCCTCACCGCGTCGGCCGGGCCGGACGGGGTGCGCGCGGCCCGCGAGCTGGTCGGCGACGCCGTGCCGATCACCGTCTACCTCCGCGCCGCCATCGGGCCCGGCGCGCAGCAGCGGATCGACGCAGAGGACACCACCGAGCTGGGTGTCGCCGACGACGACATCCCCGCCATGGTCGAACGGCTCGCCGACGCGGGCGCCGGCACGGTCGTGCTCGAGCCGACGCCGGACGAGCCCGACCTCGAAGGGCTCATCCGGTACGCGGCGGCCCTCAGATGGTCACCCGCGTGTTGACGTCGTCGCCGCCCAGCTCGGCCGGCAGCCACGCGTGGATCGTGTACTCGCCGGGCGGCAGGTGCTGGCGCAGCCCGGCGAGGCCGAACCCGAACGTGGCGTGCACGGGAATCGGCTGACCGTCCTGCGAGAAGCACGTCAGGTGCAGCTGCACGGTGGCGCCGCCCGCGGCCGGGGTGAAGTCGGCGGTCGCCGTGAACTGGCCGTCGCCGATCGGGACGCTGCCCACGTTGAACGCGGCGAGCGCGAAGAAGTCCTGCGCCTCGAAGTACTCCGCCTCCTCGTCCTCGGTACCCCACCGCGCCTGGGCACCGTCCTCGACGAACGTGTGCGGCACGAGCCCGTCCGTGCTCGGCGGCCGCGCGTCCTCCTGCCGCAGCAGCGCCCACGTCTGGTTGCCGACGATCCCGTCCGTCATCGCGTCCATCCGGTCCTGGAACGACCGCACCGCGTGGAAGGTCGTGTCGTCGAAGCTGCCGTTCTCGGTGACCGGGTGGCCCCACAGGTTCAGCAGCGTCTGCAGGTACTCGACCCACCCGTCGACGCTCTGGTCGCCGTGCCGCAGCGTCGGCTCGTCGGTCTCCGGCGGCGGCTCCTCACGCGTCGCCGGCGGGACGACCGGCACGACAGGCGGCACCACCGGTGGGATGACTGGCGGGACAGCCGGCGACTCGACGGCGTCGCGCAGGACGAACCGGACCGGCGTCTCCTCCTTGCGGTCACGCGGCATCTGCGGCGGCCCCGCCTGGTACAGCGCGGTGCTCGAACCGTCGAGCCGGTTGTCCGCGACGTTGTCGCCCACCTCGGTGTTGCTCCAGAACACCGTCCACAGCGCGTGCCCCGGGTCCTGCGTGACGGAGAACCGCGCGAAGCCGACCACGCCCTCGCGCCGGTGGTCGGGCCGCAGCTTCTCCGAGACGGTGAACGTGGTGCTGCCCTCCGACGGGATGTGGTCGTCGGGGAACGTCACCGGGTCGCCGGCGTCGAACTGTGTCTCGTTCAGGAACAGCGACTGCTTCGTCTCGTTCACGACGGTCACGACGCACGAGTTCTTGTCGACGACCCCGTCCCCGCCGCCCCCGAAGTCCTCCTCCAGCACGACGAACTCGTACGGCGACATCACCGACCCGCTCGCCGCGAACGCCACCGTCGCCTTGAAGTCGACGACCGTGCCGTCCGGCCGGGTCTGCCCGGACGGGAACGCGATCCGCACGTCGCCCGTGTTGTCACCGACCGCCGGGTTGTTCCAGTGCAGCAACACGTGCGCGTGCTCCGGCGCGCCGATCGCGTACCGGCACCAGCCCTCGTCGCCGGTCAGGATCGAGTTGGGGGTCTCGCCGGACATGAACGTCGCGGTGTCGCCCGGCTCGATCCGGTTCGGCGCGAGGATCCGCAGCGCGCCGCTGCCGTCCTTGCCGGGACCGTCCTCGTTGTCCGACCAGTCGCCCGGCGCGGTGCGCAGCTCCTCCATGAAGACGAGCGCGTGCTGCGTGCGGTTGACGACGCTGATGGCGGTCGAGTTCTTGGCGTCGAGGAGATCCTTGACCTCGATGCCGAGCTTCTTCGCCAGCTCGATGTAGTCGGGGAGCTTCAGCAGGTCTTCCGGACTAACCATGCCCTCTAGGGTGCTAGCCGTTCGACGTGCCCGAACCGAACGCCGGGGCAGCCTTTAGGGCAGCGATCAGCAGATCGACGCGACCGGCCAAATGGCGGCCGGAAGGGTTCTTGGAGTCCCGAAGGGCACCGAGGGTGCCAGCCACCTCAACGCAGTCGCCGCCGTTGGAGGAGCTGAAACTGCTCTTCCGCCACGCGACTTCGACGCAGTTGCCGCCGTTGGAGCTGCTGCAACTGCTCTTGCGCCATGTCGTGTCGGCGGCCATCACACACCCCTTAAGTGGTCGCTCAGGTGAACTCCCCTGTCATCTTATCGATGAACTCCCGCGACGCTTCCGGGCTGAGCGCAGCATCTCGCAACCGTCCGAACACCGAGTTGTACTGCGTGTACTCCTCCGGTTCCTTGAGGTAGGTCGCCCCGAACAGGTCCTCGAGGTAGACGGTCGCGATGTTCTGCTCCGCCAGCTTGAACAGCTTCACCGCGGAGGCGACCGAGATCCGGTTAGGCACGTCGAACGGCAGCACCCGGATGGTGATGTTCGGCCGTTTCGACAACCTGACCAGATGTTTCAGCTGTGCGCGCATGATCAGCGGGCTGCCCTGAATGCGCCGCAGCGCTCCCTCGCTGAGCACCACATCCAGCCGCAGAGACGGCCGGCCCGTGCGCCGCAACACCTCCTGCCGTTTCATGCGGGTCTCAACCTGCTTATCGATGAGACGGTCATCAGCTTCTGGCTCCCAGGCTCGGATCATCGAGCGGGCGTAGTCCTCGGTCTGCAACAAGCCGGGCACGCTCTCAGGTTCGTAACCTCTGATCTCTGTTGCATCCCATTCCAAGGCGATGAAACGACGAAACCAGTCTGGTACGGCGTCTCGCTTGCCCGCCCTGCGTCGCCTGCGGCGTGGCCGCTGCTCCGCCAGCGCCACCAGGTAGTCGCGTTCTTCGACACCGGTCCGGTAGAAGTCGCAGAGGATGCGGACCTCCTCCGGCGTGGCACCTTGCTTCCCGTTCTCAATCTTGCTGAGCTTCGGGCCTTGCGCCTTGAGCGGTTCGCAGGCTTCGACAGCCGTATACCCGGCCTCCTCTCGCAACCGCCGCAGCTCGATTCCCAGCTGTGCGTTGATCATGTCAGCGTCAGACATCGCGGTCATGGGCTCATAGTGCCTCAGAACGCGAAGGTTTCGCCCTGGCATTCACTCGAAAGAGTACAAGCACTAGCGAGAAACTTTCTCTTTAGCTAGACATGCCCCATGACCGACGACGCCAACACCACGAAAACCACGTTCCACACCGAGATGATGTCCGCGCTGGCCGACGCGGCAGTGCTCTACCAGCCTCGGCTGTTCGCCATCCACGGTCTCTACAAACGCCGCGAGGACGGCCACATACTCGGCTGGGGCATGCAGTTCCCCGACAAGCAGGGCACGCTCTACACCGATCCGGCCACTTGTGCGACGCACCGTTCCGCCACCGCGGACAGTGTGTTCCGCACGATGCAGATCGTCGGCGACGTGCGGCTGACGTGGCTGACCGAGGAGCAGGAGGGCCTCGCCGACCTCGTCAGCGACCAGCCGTACGACCTGCCATACGACGAACAGGACTGAGCGCAACTGTCACAGTGCCCACGGAGTGGGCCAACGGTGCACACTGTGACACTGCCTCCCGAGATCGTCGCACCCGACGATTCCGAGATGGCGATTACGACCACGACGGCTGACGGACGGGTCGACCTTGCCGACCACACGTCCATCCAGGACAGCCGCTTCTACAACCCCGAGCTAGCCCCGGTCCCCGTTGAGAAGCGCACCTGGACCACGTACAACTACTTCGCGCTGTGGATGGGCATGGCCCACAACATCCCCAGCTACCTGCTCGCCTCCGGGCTGATCGCGCTCGGCATGGACTGGATCCAGGCGCTCATCACGATCACGCTCGGAAACATCATCGTGCTGGTCCCGATGCTGCTGAACAGCCATGCCGGCACCCGCTACGGCATCCCGTTCCCCGTGTTCGCGCGCGCTTTCTACGGAGTGCGCGGGGCCAACCTGGCCGCGCTGCTGAGAGCGTTCATCGCGTGCGGCTGGTTCGGCATCCAGACCTGGGTCGGCGGCGGGGCGATCTATGTGATCGTCGGCAAGCTCGTCGGTGACGGCTGGCTGGACACCGCGGTGGTCGCGGGCCAGCCGATCACCCTGTGGGTGTCGTTCGCCGTGTTCTGGGTGATCCAGATGCTGATCATCTGGCGGGGCATGGAGGCCGTGCGGAAGTTCGAGAACTGGACCGCGCCACTCGTGACTGTCGGGTTCCTGATCCTGCTGGCGTACGTGCTGATCAAGGCGGGCGGGTTCGGCCCGATCCTGTCGCAGCCCTCGCAGCTCGGCTGGGGCGCCGACTTCTGGAAGGTGTTCGCGCCGTCGCTGATGGGCATGATCGCGTTCTGGGCGACGCTGTCGCTGAACATGCCGGACTTCACGCGGTTCGGCGGGTCGCAGAAGAAGCAGGTCCGCGGGCAGATCCTGGGTCTGCCGACCACGATGACGTTCATCGCGATCGTCGCGATCCTGACCACCTCGGGCGGCTCGGTGCTGTTCGGCGAGGTCATCTGGGACCCGGCGACGCTCGCGTCCCGCTTCTCCTCGCCGGTGGTCGTGGTGGTGGCGCTGGTCGCGCTGGTGCTGGCGACGATCTCGGCGAACCTCGCGGCGAACGTGGTGAGCCCGTCGTACGACTTCTCGAACGCCTTCCCCAAGCGCATCACGTTCGCGCTCGGCGGGCTGATCACCGGCGTCATCGGCATCGTCATGCAGCCGTGGCGGCTGCTCGCCAACCCGGACGTGTACATCAACGGATGGCTCGGCTTCTACGGCGGCGTGCTCGGCGCGGTCGCCGGGGTGCTCGTCTCCGGCTACTGGCTGCGCGCCCGCACCCACATCGCGTTGGAGGACCTCTACAAGGAGCGCGGCAGGTACTGGTTCAGCGGCGGGTGGAACATCCCCGCGCTCGTGGCGACCGTCGTCGGCGCGGTGCTGGCGGTCGGCGGCGCGCACAGCGGGCCGACCGGACCGTTCCCCGACGAGGGGCTCATCCCGTTCTTGAAGGGTTTCTACAACTACAGCTGGGTCGTCGGATTAGTGGCAGCATCGCTCGTGTACCTGCTGCTGACGGCACGCAGCTCGACAAAGAGTTCGCCGGCACCTCAGCCGGCTGGAACTCCACAGGAGGGAGAGGTCAGTGTCTGAGATCGTCAGGGCTGGGCTGGTTCAGCAACGCTGGACCGGCGACAAGGAGTCGATGATCGCCAACGCGGTGGCGGCGATCGGCCAGGCGGCGTCGCAGGGTGCACAGGTGGTGTGCCTGCAGGAGCTGTTCTACGGGCCGTACTTCTGCCAGGTGCAGGACGCCGACTACTACTCCTACACCGAGCAGATCCCCGACGGTCCGACCACGCAGCTCATGTGCGAACTGGCCGACCAGCACAACATGGTGCTCGTCGTGCCGATGTACGAGCAGGAGCAACCGGGCGTCTACTACAACACCGCGGCCGTCATCGACGCGGACGGGACCTACCTCGGCAAGCACCGGAAGAACCACATTCCACAGGTCAAGGGGTTCTGGGAGAAGTTCTACTTCCGGCCGGGCAACCTCGGCTACCCGGTGTTCGACACGGCGGTCGGCAAGATCGGCGTGTACATCTGCTACGAGCGGCACTTCCCGGAGGGCTGGCGCGCGCTCGGGCTCGGCGGCGCGCGGATCGTGTTCAACCCGTCGGCGACCTCGCGCGGGCTCTCGGAGTACCTGTGGAAGCTGGAGCAGCCCGCGGCGGCCGTCGCGAACGAGTACTACGTCGGCACCATCAACCGGGTGGGCGTGGAACCGTTGGGCGACAACGACTTCTACGGACAGTCGTACTTCGCGGACCCGCGGGGTCAGGTCGTCGGCGAGACCGGGTCGGACTCCGAGGAGGACGTCGTCGTCCGTGACCTCGACATGGGGCTGCTGACCGAGGTGCGTGACCTCTGGCAGTTCTACCGGGACCGCAGGCCGGACAGCTACGACTCGCTGACCGGGGCGTGAGCATGCGAATTCTGATTCGGAACGGGACGGTCGTCAACGCGGGCGGCATGCTGCGCGCGGACGTGCTGGTCGAGGACGAGAAGATCGCGGCGGTGACGGCGCCGGGCCTGTTCGACACGGCCGACACGATCATCGAGGCGGACGACAAGTACGTGCTGCCCGGCGGGATCGACGCGCACACGCACATGGAGATGCCGTTCGGCGGGACGTCGTCGAACGACACGTTCCTCACCGGCACCACGGCGGCCGCGTGGGGCGGCACGACGACGATCATCGACTTCGCGATGCAGGCCAAGGGCACCTCGCTGCTGTCCACACTGGACAAGTGGCACGAGAAGGCCGACGGGCACTGCGCGATCGACTACGGCTTCCACATGATCGTCTCCGACGTCAACGACCAGTCGTTGAAGGAGATGGAGTCGTGCATCGCGGCCGGCGTGAACAGCTTCAAGATGTTCATGGCCTACCCGGGCGTGTTCTACGCGACCGACGGCGAGATCCTGCGCGCGATGCAGAAGGCGACCGACACCGGGTCGATGATCATGATGCACGCGGAGAACGGCATCGCGATCGACGAGCTGGTGGCGCAGGCGCTCGCCGAGGGTCGCACCGATCCGGTGCAGCACGGGCTGACCAGGCCGCCGGAGCTGGAGGGCGAGGCGACGTCGCGGGCGATCCAGCTGGCTCGCGTCACCGGGGCGCCGCTGTACATCGTGCACCTGTCGGCGTCGCAGGCGCTTGCCGCGGTGGCGGCCGCGCGGGACACCGGGCAGAACGTGTTCGCGGAGACGTGTCCGCAGTACCTGTACCTGTCCATCGAGGACCTGGCCAAGCCGGACTTCGAGGGCTCGAAGTACGTGGCCTCTCCCCCGCTGCGGCCCAAGGAGCACCAGGCGGACCTGTGGCGTGGGCTGCGGACCAACGACCTGTCGGTGGTGTCGACCGACCACTGTCCCTTCTGCTTCAAGGACCAGAAGGAGCTGGGGCGCGGCGACTTCTCCAAGATTCCCAACGGGATCCCCGGCGTCGAGCACCGGATGGACCTGCTGCACCAGGGGGTCGTGGCCGGTGAGCTGACGCTGCAGCGGTGGGTGGAGGTGTCGTCGGCGACGCCGGCGCGGATGTTCGGGCTGTACCCGCGCAAGGGTGTCATCGCGGCGGGCGCGGACGCGGACATCGTGGTGTACGACCCGGCGCGTCAGCAGACGCTCGGGGTCGAGACGCACCACATGAACGTGGACTACTCGGCGTACGAGGGCATGTCCATCACCGGCGGGGTGTCGACGGTGCTGTCGCGCGGGTCCGTGGTGATCTCCGACGGCGCGTTCCACGGCCGTGAGGGACACGGTCGGTTCCTGTCGCGTGAACTGTCGCAGTATCTGGTCTGAGTGGAACTCGCGGAACGAACATCGTTACTGATTGGGGTTCGGCATGGACTTCGGTGTGGTGCTGCAGACGAACCCACCCGCGTCAGGGGTCGTCGACCTGATGGTGGCGGCGGAGCAGCAGGGATTTCGGTACGGCTGGACATTTGACTCGGTCGTGTTGTGGCAGGAACCGTTCGTCATCTACTCGCAGATCCTCGCGGCGACGGATTCCCTGGTCGTAGGGCCGATGGTGACCAACCCGTCCACCAGGGACTGGTCGGTGACCGCGTCACTCTTCGCAACCCTCAACGACATGTACGGCAACCGAACGGTGTGCGGCATCGGCCGCGGTGACTCAGCGCGACGGGTCATCGGCCAGAAGCCGGCGTCGTTGTCGGTGCTGCGTGATTCCATGCACGTCATCCGCGAGCTCGCGGAAGGACGGGAGGTCTCACATCATGACGCACCGGTACGGATCCCGTGGGTACGCGACGGTCGGCTCGAGGTCTGGATGGCCGCGTACGGTCCCAAGGCGCTCCAGCTCGTCGGCGAACATGCCGACGGTTTCATCCTGCAGACCGCGGACCCCGCGATTACCCGGTGGACCATAGAGTCGGTCCGAGCCGCCGCCCGTGCCGCCGGGCGCGACCCGGGCGGCATCACGATGTGCGTGGCGGCGCCCGCGTACGTCGGCGAGGATGTCGCGCACCAGCGCGACCAGCTCCGCTGGTTCGGCGGCATGGTGGGCAACCACGTCGCCGACCTGGTCTCCCGCTACGGCGACTCGGGCCCGGTGCCCCACGAGCTGACGGACTACATCCGGGGTCGCGAGGGGTACGACTACGCGCACCACGGCAAGGCGGGCAACCCGTCGACGGACTTCGTCCCGGACGAGATCGTCGACCGGTTCTGCCTGGTCGGGCCCGCGGCCGCGCATGTGGAGCGGTTGACGGAACTGGCGGAGCTGGGCGTGGACCAGTTCGCGCTGTACCTCATGCACGACCAGAAGGAGCAAACCCTGGCGGCCTACGGACAGGAGATCATTCCCAAACTGACGGCGTGACCGGGCGCTGCCCGTTCGGGAGCGCGGCGACACCTCATCGGGCGCGCGAAGATCCGTACCATCACGGGACCTCCTCGGCCACAGTCGCATGGTGGGCCATCAACTGGCCCCCATGCGACGAGGAGGGAGTGTTCGATGACCGCACCGCAGTATTCCGACGACGGCAACTACTGGTGGGACGGCGAGGCCTGGCAGCCCGTGACCGGCACGTCCGACGCCGGCTCGACAGGCGGCGCCGAGACCGGTAGCAGGTCCGAGGACGGCAACTTCTGGTGGGACGGCGTCGCCTGGCAGCCGGTCGAGGCCGACCCGCTCGCCGCCCAAACCAGCACGGCGGACTACGAGCAGCCGATGGACTGGGGCGAGTTCCCCGAGATCGCCCGGCTCCTCCACTACGGCGAGGACATCGACGTCTACCTGACCGACCTGGGCATCGACCCGAACATCATGTGCGACGACGAGCCGTTCGCGAACGCCTGAGGAGGAACTGACATGCCTTGCTTAAGTGAGAAGATCAAGCTGGCCACGGCGGGCGGCGCGGTCATCATCGCGGTCGGCGGCACGGGGCTGGCCGCCACCACCCCCGCTGTCGTCCTTGGCCTGCTCGGCAGCGCCATGGCCGGGGCGAACTTCGCGCTCACGCTCAACGACCTCGCTACCTGCCTCGAGAGCAACGGGCAGCCGGAGATGGCCAACAAGCTCCGCGAAGTCGCGCAGACGATCACCGACGAGCTGGACCGGCTGAGTCGACTTGCCGAGGAACAGGGCCTGGTCGTCGGTCAGTGACCTTGTGATCACAACGAACTGACGCAACACCCCGCACATGACGCAACGATGTGGCGTTTCGCGCAACGGTCTGCGGCTGAAACTGTGGGTGTACGGCCTTAACCTGTTCATATGTCGATGACTGCTGCCCATTTCATCGCGCTCGACGAACAGTGGAGCACGCACAACTACCACCCCCTGCCCGTGGTGATCGCGGAGGCGGAGGGCGCGTGGGTCACCGACGTGCACGGGAAGAGATACCTGGACTTCCTCGCCGGCTACTCGGCGCTGAACTTCGGGCACCGGCATCCCGAGCTGATCGCCGCCGCAGTCGAGCAGCTCGGACGGGTGACGCTGACCAGCCGCGCGTTCCACCACGACCAGCTGGGTCTGTTCTGCGAGGAGCTGGCGGACCTGACGGGCACCGAGATGGTGCTGCCGATGAACTCGGGCGCCGAGGCGGTCGAGTCGGCACTGAAGGTCGCTCGCAAGTGGGCGTACCGGGTGAAGGCCGTGCCGGACGGCGCGGCCGAGATCGTCGTGGCCGGCTCGAACTTCCACGGGCGCACCACCACGATCATCTCGTTCTCGACGGATGACGTGGCGCGCAACGACTTCGGGCCGTTCACGCCCGGCTTCACGGTCGTCAAGTACGGCGACGCGCAGGCGCTCGAGGCGGCGATCACGCCGAACACGGCGGCCGTGCTGATCGAGCCCGTGCAGGGCGAGGCCGGGGTGCTGACGCCGCCGGCCGGCTACCTGCGTGAGGTCCGCCAGATCTGCACCTCCAACGACGTGCTCCTGATCGCGGACGAGATCCAGTCGGGCCTCGGCCGGACCGGCACGCTGTTCGCCCTGGAGCACGAGGGTGTCACCGCCGACCTGTACACGCTGGGCAAGGCGCTCGGCGGCGGCATCATGCCGGTGTCGGCGGTGGTCGGTCGCCGCGACGTGCTCGGCGTGCTGCAGCCGGGCGAGCACGGTTCCACGTTCGGCGGCAACCCGCTCGCGTGTGCCGTGGGCCGCGCGGTCATCCGGCTGCTGCGCACGGGCGACTTCCTCTCGCGTTCGGTGTCGCTCGGCGCGCATCTGCACACGCGGCTGGGCGAGCTCGTCGGCAGCGGCGTCGCGGAGGTCCGCGGCCGCGGGCTGTGGGCCGGCGTCGAGATCGCGCCGGGTGGCCGCTCCGCGCGCGACGCGAGCGAGCTGCTGTTGGCGAACGGCGTGCTGTGCAAGGAAACGCACGACACGACGCTGCGGGTGGCGCCGCCGCTGATGATCTCCCAGGCGGACCTGGACAAGGGTGTCGACACGATCGCGGAGGTACTGGCCCGCTAGCCCGACCACACCGAGAGTGCCCGCGAGCCGCGCTCGCGGGCACTTTTGTTCGGCGGCCGTTCGGCCCAATCGCGCCGTCCGGCCGTTTACAGCACAGCCCGCATGCCGCTACCGTGAAAGAAGTTGCAGCAAGTTGCGCAAGTCGCCCGACGGGTGGGCGCGTGCGGTGAACCCGCCCACCCGTCGGGGTCCATTACGGCTCAGCGAGGAGACCAGGATGCGACGTTCACTCCTGCGCACAACCATGGTGGCGGCCCTGTTCGCCGCGGGGATCGGGATGGCGCCCGCGACCGCGGCGCCTGCGGCGCCGCCGGTCCAGGCGGCCGCCGACACCGGCGTCCCCAACGGCGACGTGATCGCCAACCTGTGGTCGTGGAACTGGAAGTCGGTGGCGGCCGAGTGCACCAACCGTCTCGACCCCGCCGGGTACGGGGCCGTCTGGGTGGCCCCGCCGTCGGAGTCGCTCAAGCACCCGAGCGGCGTCTGGTGGGACGTCTACCAGCCCTACAGCTACCGGCTGACCGGCCGTTTCGGTACCCAGGCGCAGTTCTCGGCGATGGTGAGCACGTGTCACGCCGCCGGCATCAAGGTCTACACCGACGCGGTGATCAACCACACCGGCGCGCAGACCGGCACCGGCTACGACGGCACGGTCCTCACCGACAAGTACGACCCGCCGATGTACGACCGCGGCGAGTACAACGTGGACGTCTGCGACCACCCGATCAACAACTGGGGCGATCTGTGGGAGGTGCAGAACTGCGAGCTGCTCGAGCTGCCCGACCTCAAGACCGGCAACTCGGGTGTGCGCAACAAGATCGCGGGTTACCTCAACTCGCAGATCGCGCTCGGCGTCGACGGTTTCCGGGTGGATGCGGCGAAGCACATCCCCGCCGCCGACCTGTCGGCGATCGTCGGGCAGCTCGGCAACACGTCGTCCGGCGCGCGCCCGTACGTGTTCCTCGAGGTCTTCCCCGGCGAGCCGCCCGCGCCGAGCGCGTACTACGGCAGCGGCGACGTGCTCGACTTCTTCTACGGCGACAAGGTGAAGTCCGCGTTCCAGGGTGACATCGCGTCGCTGGCGTCGTTCGGCAACGGGTTGCTGCCGGCGGCAAACTCGGTCTCTTTCGTCACCAACCACGACACCGAGCGCAACGGCCGGCACCTGACGTACAAGGACGGCGCGACGTCGGTCATCGCGAACGTCTTCCAGCTAGCGTGGAAGCACACGACGCCGACCGTGTACGCCGGTTTCGAGTTCGGCAACTCCGAGCAGGCGCCGCCGAACTCGAACGGTTTCGTCACGGACACGACGTGCGGCAGCGGTTGGTACTGCCTCAACCGCGACCCGGCCGTGGTCGGCATGGTGGCGTGGCACAACGCGGTCGGCGCGGCGAACGTGGCGAACTGGCAGTCGCCGACGTCGAACGTCATCGGGTTCTCCCGTGGCAGCACGGGTTTCGTGGCGATCAACAACACCGGCGGCGCGTACACCGGTTCGTTCGCCACGGGGCTCGCGGACGGGTCGTACTGCAACGTGATCACCAACTGCGCGAGCAACGTGACGGTGTCCGGCGGCCGCGCGACGCTGACCGTGCCGGCGAAGGGCGCGGTCGCGTTCCACACCGGCGGCGGCACCGGGGAGCCGAACCCGAGCCAGGTGGCGGCGACGTACACCGTGCAGGCGGAGACCGCGTGGGGGCAGAACGTGTTCGTGGTCGGCAACGTGGCCGAGCTCGGCAGCTGGAACCCGGCGAACGCGGTGCCGCTGACCACCGGTGCCGGGACGTACCCGAGGTGGAGCGGCAACGGCACCCTGCCGGCGAACACCACGGTGGAGTACAAGTTCGTGATCAAGCAGGACGGGCAGCCGGTCATCTGGGAGACGGGTGCGAACCGGAGTGTGCGGACCGGCGTGAGCGCACTGACCGTGGACGGCGGCACGTTCCGCCGCTGACGAGCGGGTCAGCGCATCACCCGAAAGCGCACGTGTGTCGCGGCCGGTGTCGTGACCACGCGGGTCCGCTCGAGGGTGACCGGTGCGCCGAGGTGGTCGAACAGCCGCACGCCGGCGCCGAGCAGCACCGGGACGAGGTGCACCTGGATCTCGTCGAGCAGGCCGGCGGCGAGCGCCTGTTGAGGCACGGTCCGGTGTTCACCTTCGTCACGGCCGGATCGTCAGGGGTGATCGAGCAAGCCACGAACTCCTTGCTCAGGCGGCGCGGCGGACCGGGCGGCTCGCTGCCGTGAGACTCGCCTCGCAGGCGGCGACCAGCTGCGCGTCGGCGCGGGTCCGGGCGCCGCGGCCGCACTTCGGGCAGTGCAGCGCGACGGTGCGGGTGACCTCGTCCACCGCCACCTCCAGCACCCGCCGGCACGGCCGGCACCAGCGGTGCCCGCTGACCTGACTGACGTGCAGGTCGCTGTGGCAGCACTCGTGGATCCAGCGCCGGTGTGCCGGGCAGGTCATCCGGTCCTGCGGGTCCAGCCAGCCGGTCTCCTCGGCACGGTCCTCGGCGACGAGCGCGTCGGCCAGCGCCGAGACGCGGGTACCGCTGTGGACCAGGCTCAACGTGGTGGTCATGACCAAGTCCTCTCCGGCGCGGCCCGCTTGTCGGGCTTCTCACACAGACACGTCGAAGCTGACCCAACGGTTTCGACACGGAAAGAAGAAACGTCTCGGACGAGTAGTCCGTTCGTGCCGATCGGCGCCCGCAGTTGGTGACCTGACTGCGACCGGCCGCCATCGGGTGCACGGCGGGAGATCGGTCAGTTGCCCTGGGGGCGGCGGCTGGCAGCGGACCGGCGGGAGCGTTGTTGGCTGGTTGGGTTTATTCGCGTTGGTGTAGCAGATTGCGTTGCGGAATCCGATGAGGGTCGATCCCAATGCCACTTACTTAGGGGCTATTTGCGCAGGTCAGAGATGGTTTGAGCGGTAGCCGATGTCGAAGACTTAGTTCGATCGGACATCACTCCACCTGGGCGTTGGCGATCCATCTCGAGCCGGCGTCCTAAGTGGACGCCCTCTTGATCGGCGCAGCACTGCTCCGTACGGCATCTGACCAGGCCAAACGGCTTAAGTAAGTGGCATTGGGGTCGATCCACCTGGGCGGAATGAATTCCGGGAGCCCGATATTGTTCATCCGGACTTCCCATTCCGAGTGGTGGATCATTCGGTGATGTCGCCTACAGAGCAGCACCAGGTTATTGAGATCCGTCGGGCCGCCATCCAGCCAATGCTGGATGTGGTGGGCATCCGACCACCGCGCCGGACGTCCACAGTTCGGAAATGCGCAGCCCTTGTCTCGGGTGTTCAGTGCGACCCGCTGTTTCGGAGTGACCAGGCGGCGGGTGCGGCCCACATCCAACGGCACTGACGCACCGTTCAGCACCACCGGCACGACTCCGCAGTCACACGCGATCCGCCGGGCCGCGGCCGCCGAGAGCAGCGCGCCACCTTCCAACGTCGCCGTGCCGACACCGGCCAGCAAGTGCGTGTAGTCCATGGTCGCGTTCAGATGCGGCTTCTCCCCACCCCGAGCAGGCAGCTCCGGCGAGTCGACGGCGTGGTGGATCACGTCGCAGAACGCATCACCCAGCCGCTGGGTCGGGTGCCGGTCATCGGAGGGCCCGTCTGGCTTGGCGAGCGCGCCGAGCATCGCGTCGAGTTCTTCGGCTGTTTCGGGTTCGATCGTGCCGACGAAGTGCACCCATCCGGCCTGGTCACGCCGGCTGCGGAACACGTTCTTCGGTTCCGCCAACGCCTCGTCGGCAGGCTGGTCACCGTCCGGATCGATACGGGCCAGCAACGTCTCGCCGTGGGATCGGACCACCGAGGAGTGCGCCATCCGGGCGGTCTCGACGAGGTGCTTCTCCACGATCTCCGCGGTGTCCCCTGGCGCCCAGGCCGGGATCTTCTTCACCGTCTCCGCGATCGCATCCACATGATCGGAGTCCAACGCGCCATCCTGTAGTGCGTCTCGCACCAACGGCAACGCCGCCGGCGTGACGTGGCCGGTGGGCGTCAGCACCTCCGCCACCAGGCCGGCTTGGGCGATCAACCGGGAGGCTCGGCGGGGCGTGATCCGCACCAGATCCGAAAGAAGCGCACCCAGGCTCGAATACCCCGCCACACGAGCCACATCGGATTGTTCCAATTCGGAGATCACTGTCAATGCGGAACTGTGGAGCTTCCGCATCTGGGTCATGATCTCCACCAGATTCTGGGCAAGCTCCGGCAACCCGGGAGGGGTTTCCACGAAGCTCGTCATGGCTTTTATTCTACCCGCGAACCCCGATTGTTTCGAACACACGATCGAGGGATATTTGATGACTAACAGCAACGAATAACGCGCGCCGCGCGTGGCCTCCGGCCCCCGATTTCCAGCCTACACCTATTTGTACGTATTGTCGGTGTATGAGCGGCAAAAGAAAAGTTAGCGCAGGTCAGGCCAGGCGTCAGCCGGTGTTCGATTCGTATGCGCGGTTGTCGAGGATGCCGGATACGGGTGAGTTGGAGAAGATCGAGACGCAGTGGGCGGACAACCGCAAGGTGGTTGAGCGGTTGGGTGGCGTGCTGGGCGCTGAGCTAGACGACGGGTTGTCGGCGTGGAAAAAGACATCCCATGTCGCTTCGAGTCAAGCGGCGTGGCGGTGCGGCGTGGTGTGACCAGGCGGTTGCTTCGTCGTAGTGGGTTCGGGTGTCGAGGCAGCCGTGGAGGATGCCGACGAGGCGGTTGCCCACTTGGCGCAGGGCGGCGGTTGTAGCCGGCGCTCGCGGGCGCGCTGTTTGTCGTAGTAGCGGCGTGCGCCTGGTGAGGTGCTGCAGGGCGGCGAACGCCTGGCAGCTGGAGGGCGTCGGCGAGGCGGTCGTTGCGGACGTAGCGGGCCTGGCACGGTCTGGCTTCTTGCCGGACTGCGCGGGTGATCGGGGCTGGTGCCCGCGTAGTTCTTGCGGGCTTTCGCGCTGGCGTAGCGGGTGGGGTCGTCTCCGAACTCGGCGAGCACCCGGGCGCCGATGATCATCCCCGATGCCGGGCATCGACGAGGTAGATCTCAGCGTCCGGGTGCGCGACCAAAATGGGCCTTCACCTGCCCTTCCAGCGCGGCTGATCTGCTCGTTCAGCGCGATGATCAAGATCGCGGCCGTGAGCGCTGAACCGTGGCCGCGTAGGCGGCAGTGACCGGTTCGGGCTGGCCGAGCTGTCGCTCGCGCAGGGCGGTCTGGATCGCCGCGGCTTTCTCGTCGCGATGGTGGCGGCGATGGCGCGCTTCAGCGACCGCGGTGATCTGGGTGCGTCGTCAGCTTCGCCGCCGGCGCCCGGGTCGGGCGCCTTGTTCAGCAGTTCCAGGCGTCGGTGCTGGTCAGCGCCAGGTCGGCGTAGGCCGTCCAGCGCGCGGGGAAGTACTCGCGCAGTGTGGTGCCGCACCGCTGGGCGTGTGCGGGTGCGTTCCCAGATCAGGGTCTTATGCGCCCGGGCCACGACCTTGATCACCTCAGCCTGCTCGGACTGTCACCGGCGACCGGCCGCAACTGGTGGGCATCGAAACTTCTCGGCGGTTGTTGGTCGCGCCGTACGTCACGGCATGGAGTGGCGAGAAGGACCCGCCATACGTGGTGGTTAGGCGTCCGGGCGGCGGAATCGCATATCTCGATGAGGCATTCGCCGATCGGGACCGCGACGGAGTGTTGTGGTTCCGTACACCGTTCCGGCCAGGACAGGGTCGGCCGGAGTTCGGGCGGGTGCATCCGATACGGCAGCGTCGGACAATGCTGCGGTTGCTGTGCCAGGTGTGCGCAGGCCCGGCCGATCGCACCGACGACGGCGTGTTGTGGCTGCTCCAAGATCACCGCGAGGACTGGCCTTCGTGGCCGAACGGGATGGGCGTGACCGAACCGCCGATTTGCCTGCCCTGTGCTCGACGTCGGTGCGGATGTGTCCCGCGCTCAAAAGGGGCGCCTAGCTGTTCGCGTCCGGAGCTACCCGGTAGCAGGAGTTCACGGAACTCTGTACGCGGGCTCTCGGCCTTCTGCGGTCGGTGCGGCGTCCGTGCGGTTAGATGACCCCGCCGTTGCTTGGGTCCGAGCAGTGAGCCTGATCCGAGAGCTAAGCGACTGTACGATGTTACCTCTTAAGCGTTGATCAGCGTGCAGTCCGACCCAGGCGGACGCCACGTATTCCGGGTAAGCCCTGCGAAGCAAAGTCGAGCCGTTGCCCCAAGTCATCGCGCCCTTCTCCGGCGTCTGTCGCTCTAGGGTCGCGACCTCAAGAATACCCGCGCGGAAGACAGATCGGCCTAGATGCATGGCAGCCGACGACCTATTCCCCGACGAGGAACAACGCCGATAATTCCTCAGATATTAGCCTGGCGCACTCGAGAGACTTCCGTGCCGAAGTCAACGGACTTCACTATACTCAGCTTTATTCAAGATCCCATTCCGAAAGCCCGCGATTCACCGTCACGACGATCCATACATTCTTTCCAAAAATTCCATCTATTAACTAGATATCTTCTCCGTTCGGTGTCAATATGAGAAATTCGACTAAGATTAATCGGAAATTTCAGGTACTATCTGCATGAGGCTTCCGGGGAACACTAGGTCGCTACCTGTTTGAAAGGTTCTGGGAAGATCGATCAGGTCAAAGCCGCCAATAAGATCCCCTCTGACACTGGCATAAGCGCTTGCCATAAACCTGGCGTTCAGCATATCGTAGGTATATGAGATAACGATTTGGCGACTGTAGATTTTCGCGCTTCCTTCGAGCGCGGGCAAAATTGCGCGGATAGTTACCATGCACACGGAATTCCTTGTCGCGCCCATAAATGAGAACATAGATAGGCTCGATAGTCCGATCGACATACTCAGATGGAACATATAGCTTGTTGAAGATGAGTCGGTTTTCGACACTTTCGAACCATATTGCCCATTCGTCCAGTTCGTCCAGTGCCTGGGTCAATTTTGCGGTCGGCGTCAGGTTTTGATTGAACCACGGCTTGGACGGTGCCTCGATCTCAATACATACAGGTCTAGTGGTTGCGGTATCTCGCCTTACGAACATGAAATCGGGCACCCTGTCCGGCTTCAACCCTTGGAGTTTCGGCTGTGCAATCACAGCATCCCACCAAGCTCCATGGTGACCGCCGTGTCCGATATCATCGGCTCCAGGCAAAAAGGAGGGATTCAATTCGAAGAAGCGCTGCATTGCGGGCTCGTCCGGATCGGCGTCAAGCAACGCCCCGTACTGGCGAATTGACTCAGCCACGTACTCCGTCCAGGGCATTGCATGAGACGATCCGGATTGCCGTCTGGCTCTACGGTCAACACCTGCAGTATTATCCCAGATCTCTAGTTGATTCGATCCCGGCGCTTGCAAGCCATGCGCTCGCTGCTTCAGGGGGCTGACTGCCGGATAAGAACGACTATCCCATGCTACTGAGCCATTCCGCGTAACTGTCGGTCGCTGTGTGTGATCAACTTCTGTTTGGTCATGTGGTGCGGCCGTGTTCGTGGTGGAGCAGCACCAGTGCGGCTGCGGCGATGTCGCCGAGGCGCCAGGGGCAGCCGCGGTAGCGGCGGAGGTTCTTGTAGGTGGTTTTGAGTAGCGAGTTGGCGCGTTCGCCGAGGCAGCGCAGTGCGCCGTGGATGGCGTTGTAGGCCTGTTGATCGACGGTGAGTTCACCTTTTTTGGGTTTCTTGAACGGGATGGTGAAGGTTTCGGGTTCGCCTTCGTAGCCCAGATCGGCCAGCGCGTGGGCGCCGTCGCTGATCCAGTCGGCGATCCGGGCCAGTAGGTCGGGGTCGGCGCGGGCAGCACTCGTGTCGTGCTCCCGGCCGGGCCGTACCCCGGAGGTCCACAGCGGCCACCCGTCCGGAGCGGACACGACCTGGATGTTCCCTCCATGGTGGTGGTGCTTGCCGCTCCACCACAAGTCCACCCCGGATGTGGGGCCGGGGGTGGAGATCCGGTCGGTGTGGATCAGCGTGCCGTCCAGGATCACATGCGAGTGCCCCGCCGCTTTCGCCGCCAGCAACGCGCCGTGCAGGGACGGCCGACGCGCGGCGAGCACTGCGATGCCCTCGTCCCGATACTCGTATGCGGTCGACACGGAAATGTTGTTGTCCCTGGCCAAAGCCGACATCCGGGTGTCGTCCAGGAACCAGCGCAGCACCAGCACAGCCTGCTTGTAGGTCCCCAACGCACGAGCGCCCTTGCGAGTGCCACGCCGGACACGCTCGGCATGGAGCAGCCTGGACAGGAACAAGACGCTGTCCTCGGATACCTCCAGGACAGCGGTGTATGCGACACTCATGCCAGCGCAGAACCTCTATGAAGTTGATCTGTGGTAGGACCACCTTCATACCGGGGTTCTGCGCTCTTCTGTTGTATGACAACGAATTCAGCGTGTCGCTACCGCCACCCCAGATCACCGCTACCCACAGTCATCAACGGTTACGCGGAAGGGCTCACTGCGGAGCTCGTTGCCGAGCCGCGCGATGAGTCTCACATCAATGCGACGCCAAGCTCCGAACGCGAAGCGTCACCATCCGTAGGTCTCTCGATCCCGCAAGTGATGGTATAGAGCTATATCGTGGCGATCACGGTATTGTGCTAGCGCGCGTTGCAGCCCGCATGCGCACACGCAACATTTGCCGTAACGTGGCCTGGCGATTTTGGATGACTAAGCGAAATTAGATGGTCTAGAACCGGCGAGAGGGGATCCCCCTTCTGCCACACGTATTTCGTGGCCTTGCGGCATAAGTGGCAGATATATTTGTCACGCTTAAAGATTGCGTGTTTATATATTCTATATGCGCTCAATCGAGTATCGGGCCCACCTTTTGTCTTCCTTAAGGCGCGCTGGCGTGTCGCGTGGATCTGTCGGCGGACGCCAATGCATTTCTGGCAGTATTTAATAAGGCGCGTTTTCCGGTCGAACTTCTCGTGACACATGGGGCACTCATAGGCTTTGAGTGGACCTGCACTCAACTCCTTCTTCGCGTTATTTCTGGCACGGTCATGCAGCAGGGTTCTCTGATATGCGCAGCTGTCGCATGTGCGCTTACCGGCTTTAGGCGAAAAGGTGGCCCCGCAGTCTCTGCAGCAGCGAGGGTTTCGAGCGAAGTCTAGTTCGCTCGCGCGCGCATTCTTTCGCTTTCGCTGACAGTCGGAACAGCGAATAGCATCGGCCTTCAAGTGGGCGATACTGTCGGCGCAGTCCGCGCATCTATTGCCGGCCTTTTGTGCATCGCGCTCAGCCTTGCGGGTGGCATCAACGCGAATTTCATGCGGTTTCCTTACGCGGCGCTGGTGTAGCTCGCGACATTTTCCCGGATGCGTATTCGTCAGACCAGAAATTCCCGGCATCGGTTCTTGGCACCAAGTGCAAAGTTTTGCAGCTTGAGCTTGAGCACGTTGGTTGGCTTTGAAATTACTGGTCAGGAACCTGCGGAGCTGCGCACGGCACGCGCCTTGATGTGTTGTGGCATTGCCGTGCACGTTTCCCAGTGGCTTTCCGCATGAAGCGCATGGATCGTTCTTCAACATTTGAGATATTCCGTCATGGCGCGCAGCTCATCCGCTCCTACCGTTTGCCGCATGGTTATTATGTGATGGTCGAGATTCGACGGATGGTGACGTCGAGTCAGCAGGCGATCCGCGTCCACCACGGCCCTGAGCGGTGTCGTTTGTGTTGTCGGGTATGAGCATGTCGCATCCCCATGGTGTGGTGTGCTATCCCAAACAACATCGCTGCGGCACCGCAGCGCGTTTCTCCCACCCGCACCCGCAGCCGACTTGACACTGGTCAACAAGCCGTATGTGCCCACCAGGTGTGCGAACATCGCCGTGTGATGTAACGTCCGGCCAGGTCACAGCTATGTAACCAAATAGTATGTAGCCTACGGCAGGACACCGACAGTCCCGGCCTCTCGAGCGCCGGTTGTCCACAGGACGCTCTGCCACGCGTGAAAACTGTCGGTGGCAGCCCGTACGCTGGAATCCGGGGGCCGGAGGCCACTCAGCTCTTCGTGCGGCTCGGGCCCGCGCCGGTGGACCCGCGGACCACGAGCTCCGGCAGGAACACGAACTCCGCGTGCGGCGCCGGGGTGCCGCCGATCTCCTCCAGCAGCGCGTTGACCGCCGCCTGGCCCATGGACTCCACCGGCTGGCGAAGGGTGGTCAGCGGCGGGTCTGCGAAGACGATGAGCGGCGAGTCGTCGAAGCCGACGACCGACACGTCGCCCGGCACGGTCAGGCCGCGCTGCCGGGCGGCCCGGATCGCGCCGAACGCCATCAGGTCGCTGCCGCAGATGATCGCCGTGCAGTCCTTGTCCAGCAACGCCGTCGCCGCCGCCTGGCCACCCTCCACAGTGAACAGCGAGTGCGCCACCAGCGCCTCCGCCTGCTCCGCGGTGTAGGGCAACAGTGTCCGCAGGTTCTGCACGAAACCCTCGATCTTGCGCAGCACCGGCACGAACCGCCTCGGGCCGATGGCCAGGCCGATTCGTGAATGTCCCAGCTCGACGAGGTGCGACACCGCCAGCCGGACCGCGGCGCGGTCGTCGGTCGACACGAACGGCGCCGACACCTTCTCCGTGTAGCCGTTGATCATCACGAACGGCACGCCGCGGCCGGCCAGCTTCACGTACCGGTCCATGTCGGCGGTGGAGTCCGCGTGCAGCCCGGAGACGAAGATGATCCCCGTGACGCCCCGGTCGACGAGCAGCTCGGTGAGCTGGTCCTCCGTCGAGCCGCCGGGCGTCTGGGTACACAGGACCGGCGTGTAGCCGCGGCTGGTCAGCACCTGCTCGATCACCTGCGCCAGCGCGGGAAAGATGGGGTTGCTCAGCTCAGGGGTGATCAGGCCGATCAGCCCGGCGCTGCGCTCCCGCAGCCGGGGCGGCCGCTCGTAGCCGAGCACGTCCATCGCCGCGACGACGGCCTGCCGCGTCGACGCGGACACGCCCGCCTTGCCGTTCAGCACCCGGCTGACCGTCGCCTCGCTGACTCCCGCCTGCGCGGCGATGTCACTGAGGCGAGCGGTCACACCCGGTGACTCTAGGCGAGCCACGTCAGGTCTCTCATCACAGGTTGATGAAAGTACTTGCGCGTCATTTCAGCAAGCTCGGGGCATTGCTCCGACGAGCACAACCTGCCTAGCATCAGCGTCGAAGCGATTCGACACCGACCGCTGGCAGGCATCGTGGCGAAGATCGAGGACGTGGCCCGGCACGCCGGGGTGGCACCCAGCACGGTCTCCTACGTGCTGAGTGGCAAGCGGTCGATCACCAAGGAGACCCGCGAGCGCGTCCTCGCGAGCATCGAGACGCTCGGCTACCAGCCGCACGCGGGCGCCAGGGCGCTGGCCAGCAACCGCAGCAACGTCGTCGCGCTCGTGGTGCCGCTGCGCACCGGCATCCACGTGCCGGTGATCATGCAGTTCGCCACCTCGGTCGTCACCGCGGCGCGCGAGCACGACCACGACGTGTTGCTGCTGACCCAGAACGAGGGCGAGGCGGGCCTGCGCCGCGTCGCCGGCACGGCCATGGTCGACGCGATCATCGTGATGGACGTCGAGCTGCACGACCCGAGGATCCCGGTGCTGAAGAACCTCGGGCGGCCGGCCGTGCTGATCGGTTTCCCGCAGGACGCGGCCGGGCTGACCTGCATCGACCTCGACTTCACCGCCGCGGGCGCCGCCTGCGTCGACCATCTCGCCGAGCTCGGCCACCGGACGGTCGCGCTGGTCGGGTCGCCGCCGGAGGTCTACGAACGCGAGACCGGCTTCGCCACCCGCACCACGCGGGGGTTCACCGAGGCGGCCGCCCGGCACGGCATGACCGCCAGCGTGCATCCCTGCGAGGCCACCCACGCGGGCGCCCGGAAGGTCGCCGCGGACCTGCTCACCGACCATCCCGACCTCACCGCCGTCGTCGTGCACAACGAACCCGTCGTCGGGCCGCTGCTGGCCGCGTTCCGCGAGGCAGGCCGGGACGTCCCCGGCGACCTGTCCGTGGTGGCCATCTGCCCCGACGAGCTCGCCGAGTACACCATGCCCGCGCTGACCTCGGTGGCCATCCCGGCCGACGAGGTCGGTCGGCAGGCCGTCGCGCTGCTGATGAGCAAGCTCGACGGCCGGCAGGTGCCCGACGCCACCCTGCTTCCCCCGCGGCTCACCCAGCGAGCCAGCAGCAGCACCCCGAGATAACCCACCTACGACTCCACCGCACGTCCCGCGGCACATCGTCGAAGCGATTCGACACTGGTTGGAGGAACAACGATGTTCAAGCCGGGAAGGGCAGCCGCGTTCGTCGCGGCGCTCGCCATCACCACCACCACGCTCGCCGGCTGCGGCGACGACGACTCGGCGGGCGCCGGCAACGAGCTGACGCTCTGGCACTACGAGGGCCCCGACAGCGCCATGGGCGTCGCCTGGGCCGCGGCGATCGAGGAGTTCGAACGCACGCACGAGGGCGTCAAGGTCAAGTTCGAGGAGAAGGGCTTCGAGCAGATCCAGAAGAACGCCGGCATGGTGCTGAACTCGGACGAGGCGCCGGACCTCATGGAGTACAACAAGGGCAACGCGACCGCGGGCCTGCTGTCCAAGCAGGGCCTGCTGACCGACCTGTCCTCGGTGGTCACCGAACGCGGCTGGGACAAGCTGCTCAGCCCGAGCCTGCAGACCACGTGCAAGTACGACGAGCGCGGCGTGATGGGCGGCGACAAGTGGTTCGGCGTCCCGAACTACGCCGAGTACACGATGGTGTACTACAACCAGGATCTGTTCACGCAGCACGGTGTCGAGGTGCCGAAGACGTTCGACGACCTGGTCGCGGCCATGGACAAGTTCGTGGCCGCCGGGGTCACGCCGCTGTCGGTCGGCGGTAAGGAGTACCCGGCCCAGCAGCTGCTCTACCAGCTCGCACTGTCCAAGGCGGACAAGGAGTGGGTGGACAACCTCCAGCAGTACACCGGTGACGTCGACTTCCACGACGACGCGTGGACCTACGGCGCCGAGACGTTCGCCGACTGGGTGAAGAAGGGCTATATCGGCAAGGACTCGGCCGGCATCGACGCCGAGAGCATGGGCGTGGCGTTCATGTCCGGCAAGTTCCCGATCATGGTGTCCGGCTCGTGGTGGTACGGCCGCGTGCAGTCCACGGTGAAGGACTTCCAGTGGGACACGCTCCTGTTCCCCGACAGCGACATGGCGCTCGGCTCGAGCGGCAACATCTGGGTGGTCCCGGAGGGCTCGGCGAACAAGGACCTGGCGTACGACTTCATCGACATCACCATGAAGAAGACCAACCAGGACCTGCTCGGCAACTCCGGCGGCATCCCGGTGGCCGGCTGACCCGGCGGCGATCACGGACGAGAAGAGCAAGGCGCTCATCGAGAACTACCAGACGCTGGTGGACCGCGACGGCCTCGCGTACTACCCGGACTGGCCGGTGCCCGGCTACTACGACGTGCTGGTGTCCGCCACACAGAAGCTGATCAACGGCACGGCGACCCCGAACGAGGTACTGGACGAGATAGCGGGACCGTACGAGGAGAACCTCACCAATGTCGGTGGTTGACAGCCGGCGGGGCGGCGGGTACCTGCCTTATCTGGTGCCCGGGGTGTTGCTGTTCGTCGCGGTGATCGCCGTGCCGCTGCTCATGAACATCGGCATCAGCTTCACCCGGTGGCAGGGCGTCGGCGACCCGGACTTCGTCGGGCTCGACCAGTACCGGAAGCTGTTCGGCGACGAGACGTTCTGGCTGTCGTTCCGGAACAACGCGGCGCTGATCCTGGCCATGGCGGTCATCCCGACGTTCCTCGGGCTGCTGCTCGCCACCGCCCTGTTCGACGTGGTGTCCAAGCGGAACCCCCGCACCACCACCGGTCTGCGGGCCGCGTTCTACCTCCCGCAGGTGCTGCCGACGGTGGTGGCCGGGGTGGTGTGGGGCTGGATCCTGCACCCCGAGTACGGCTCCGCCAACGCCCTGCTCCGCTTCCTCGGCCTCGACTCGTGGACGCAGAACTGGCTCGGCGACGAGAAGACGGCGCTGCTGTCGGTGATGGCCGTGCTCGTGTGGATCCAGATCGGCTTCCCGCTGGTGATCTTCATGGCCGGTCTGCAGCGGGTGGACCCGCAGCTGTACGAGGCCGCCGCGCTCGACGGGGCGAACTGGTGGCAGCGGCTGTGGGCGGTGACGGTGCCACAGATCCGGCAGGAGATCTTCGTGGTGCTGCTGACGTGCACGATCGCGGCGCTCAAGTCGTTCGACAAGATCTTCGTGCTCACGAGGGGCGGGCCGGGCGGCTCGACACTCACGCCGTCGTACTTCTCGTTCCAGAACTTCTTCGAGAAGGCCAACGTCGGCTACGGCGCCGCGATCGCGACCGTGCTGGCCGCGATCATCGTCGCGCTCTCCCTGCTGTTCCTGCGGGCGCAGGGTCGGGAGGCGTGATGATCTTCCGACGTCAGCTCCTGCTCGTCGTGCTGGTCGTGCTCGCCGTGATCACGTTGTTCCCGTTCCTGCTGGTGTTGCTCAACGCGTTCAAGTCCCCCGCCGACTACACCGCGCACGGCCCGCTCAGCCTGCCGGACTCGGTGTATCTGAAGGGCATCGTGGACTTCTGGGTCCGCATCGACTTCGGCGAGAAGCTGGTCAACAGCACGGTGATCGCCGGCTCGGTCGCGGTGCTGGCGGTGCTGGTGTCGATCGTCACCGCGTACGCACTCGGCATCGGGCGGGTCAAGGGTCGCATGTGGATAGTCGCGATCTTCCTGCTGGCCAACCTGATGCCGCAGGAGGCGCTGGTCTACCCCCTGTACTTCCTCGCCAAGGAGGCCGACCTCTACGACACGAAGCTCGCGGTGATCGTCATCTTCACCGCGATCCAGGCCGCGTTCGGCACCTACCTGCTGTCGTCGGTGCTGTCGACGTTCCCGCGCGAGATCGTCGAGGCGGCCCGGATCGACGGCGCGAGCCGCTGGCAGGTGCTGTGGCGGGTGGTGGTCCCGATCAGCTGGCCGACGCTGTCGGTGCTGCTGGTCTTCTTCTTCATCTGGACGTGGAACGAGTTCTTCCTCCCGATGATCATGTTGGTCTCCAACGACAACCAGACCGTCCCGGTGGCACTCGGCGTGCTGCAGGGCCAACGGCTGATGGACGCCACCGCGCAGAGCGCGTCGGCACTGCTCGGCATCGTGCCGGCGGTGGTGTTCTTCCTGATCTTCCAACGGACACTGACGCGCGGAATCGCGGTGGGAGCGATCAAATGAAGTTCACGGACGGGCACTGGATGATGCGCAAGGGCGTCACGCCCGCCTATCCCGTCGAGGTGCTCGACGTGGCGGAAACCGCCGACGGGCTCAGGGTCCTGGCGCCCACCTACCCGGTGCACAGCAGGCGGGACCTGCAGAGCGGCGCCGTGCTGACCGTCGACCTGACGTCCCCGCTGCCGGGGGTGATCGGGGTCCGGGTCACCCACCACGCGGGCAGCGCCACGAAGTCGCCCCGGTTCGAGCTGTTCCCGACCGGCCCGGCGCCGACCGCACAGGTCGACGAGGACACCGCGACACTGACCTCGGGCGCGTTGTCGGTACGGGTGACCAGAAACCCGTGGCGGCTCGAGTTCGTCGCGGACGGGCGGGTGCTCACGTCCAGCGGCGAGAAGGACCTCGGCCTCATGTCCACCCAGGACGGGCCGCACGTGCGGGAGCGGTTCAACCTCGGTGTCGGCGACGCGGTGTACGGGATGGGCGAGCGGTTCGGGCCGCTGGTCAAGAACGGCCAGGTCGTCGACAGCTGGAACGCCGACGGCGGCACGAGCAGCGAGCAGGCGTACAAGAACGTGCCGTTCTTCCTCACCAACGCCGGCTACGGCGTGTTCGTCAACCACCCTGGGCTGGTGTCGTTCGAGGTGGGCTCCGAGGACGTGTCGAAGGTGCAGTTCAGCGTCGCGGCACAGTCCATGCAGTACTTCGTGGTCCACGGCCCCACGCCCAAGGAGATCCTCGCGAGGTACACCGCGCTCACCGGCAGGCCCGCGCTGCCGCCGGCGTGGTCGTTCGGGCTGTGGCTGTCGACGTCGTTCAACACCGACTACGACGAGGCCACGGTCACCTCGTTCATCGAGGGCATGGCGGAACGCGACCTGCCGCTGTCGGTGTTCCACTTCGACTGCTTCTGGATGCGGGAGCTGTCGTGGTGCGACTTCGAGTGGGACCCGAAGACCTTCCCCGACCCGCGCGGCATGCTGTCCCGGCTGAAGGCCCGCGGCCTGCGGGTGTGCGTGTGGATCAACCCGTACGTCGCGCAGCGGTCCGCGTTGTTCGAGGAAGGCAAGGCACGCGGCTACTTCCTGCACCGCCCGAACGGCGACGTGTGGCAGTGGGACCTGTGGCAGCCGGGTCAGGCGGTCGTGGACTTCACCAACCCGGAGGCCCGCGAGTGGTTCGCGTCGAAACTCGACGCGTTGCTGGACATGGGGGTCGACTGCTTCAAGTCCGACTTCGGCGAGCGCATCCCCACGGACGTCACGTACTTCGACGGGTCCGACCCGGACGACATGCACAACTACTACACCTACCTGTACAACAAGACCGTCTTCGACCTGCTGCGCAAGCGGCGCGGCGAACGGGACGCGGTCGTGTTCGCGCGGTCGGCGACCGTTGGCACGCAACAGTTCCCGGTGCACTGGGGCGGGGACAACCTGTCCACCTACGCGTCGATGGCGGAGTCGCTGCGTGGCGGGCTGTCGCTCACCATGTCCGGCTTCGGGTTCTGGAGCCACGACATCGGCGGGTTCGAGGGCACGCCGCGCGCCGAGCTGTTCAAGCGGTGGATCCCGTTCGGACTGCTGTCCTCGCACAGTCGGTTGCACGGCAACTACTCCTACCGCGTGCCGTGGCTGTTCGACGAGGAGGCCGTGGCGGTGCTGCGGCGCTTCACGAAGCTGAAGGCCTCGCTCATGCCGTACCTGTACCAGGCGGCGAGGGTGGCACACCTCGACGGCGTGCCGATGATGCGGGCGATGGTCGTGGAGTTCCCGGACGATCCCGCATGCGCCTACCTCGACCGCCAGTACCTGCTCGGCGACGACCTGCTCGTCGCGCCGGTGTTCACCGACGACGGCACGGTCGAGTACTACGTGCCGGCCGGCGAGTGGACGCACCTCCTGACCGGCGAACGGGTCTCCGGGCCGCGCTGGGTGCGGGAGCGGCACGGCTTCGACAGCGTGCCGCTGCTGGTCCGGCCCGGCGCGGTGCTCCCGGTCGGCGCGGTCGACGACCGGCCGGAGTACGACTACGCCGACGGCGTCACCCTCGTGATCCACGAGCTCGCCGACGGCGCGTCCGTCACCACCGTCATCCCGACTGCCGGCGGCGACGTCGCCGCCACGTTCACGACCACCCGGCGTGGCGACCGCGTCCACGTCTCCGTCGACAACCCACCTGCCCGCTGGCGGGTTCAGCTCGCCGGCGCCGACCCCGTCGAAACCACCGGTTCCTCTCTCACGCTGGAGTGATCATGAGGATTGCGTTAGCCCTGCTCGCCGTGCTGGTCATGACCTCGCTCGCCGCGCCGGCGACGGCGACCACCTACCCGTTCCGCAACCCCCGACTGCCGTTGGAGAAGCGCATCGACGACCTGCTCGGCCGGCTGACCCTGCCGGAGAAGGTCTCGCTGCTGCACCAGTACCAGCCCGCCATACCGCGGCTGGGCATCGCGCGGTTCAAGACCGGCACCGAGGCGCTGCACGGCCTCGCGTGGTCGACCGACATCAACTCCACCCCGGAGCCCGGCGCCGTGCGGACCGCGACGGCGACCGTGTTCCCGCAGGCGGTCGGGCTCGGCTCGACGTGGGACCCGGCGCTGATCAAGAAGGTCGGGGCGGCGGTCGGCGACGAGACCCGCGGCTACAACTCGGCCGATCCCGACGTGTGGGGGCTCAACACGTGGGCGCCGGTGGTGAACCTGCTGCGCGACCCGCGGTGGGGCCGCAACGAGGAGGGCTACTCCGAGGACGCGTACCTGACGGGCGCGATCTCCACGGCGTACGCGGGCGGCATGCGTGGTGACGACCCGCGCTACCTGAAGACCGCGCCGACGCTCAAGCACTACCTGGCCAACAACAACGAGGTCCGCCGCGACCGGACGTCGTCGAACCTGCGGCCGAGGGTGAAGCACGAGTACGACGAGGCCGCGTTCGAACCGGCGATCGCGAACAACGCGGCGACCGGCGTGATGGCCGCGTACAACCTGGTCAACGGGCGGCCGATGACCGCGCACGCCGACCACGACGACGTGGTCCGGTCGTGGACCGACCAGACGCTGCTGAACGTCACGGATGCCGGCAACCCCAACAACCTCGTCGGCTCGCAGGCGTACTACCCCACTCTCGCGGAGGCCGACGCGGCCACGCTGAAGGCGGGCGTGGACAGCTTCACCGTCGACAACACGAACGCGGGTCCGACCACCGACGCGGTCAACGCCGCGCTGGCGTCCGGGCTGCTCACGGAGTCCGATGTGGACACCGCGGTGCGGCACATCCTCAGCATCCGGTTCCGGCTCGGCGAGTTCGACCCGCACGGCGGCAAGTACGGGTCGATCACCATGGACGCGGTCAACACCCCGGCACACCAACGACTCGCCCGCGAGGCGGCGGGCAAGGCCATGGTGCTGCTGAAGAACGACGACGCGCTGCCGTTGTCGCCGTCGGCCGGCACGGTCGCGGTGGTCGGGCCGCTCGCCGACACCCTCTACACCGACTGGTACTCCGGCAAACCGCCGTACCAGGTGACACCGAGGGCCGGCATCGCCGCGCGACTCGACGGCACTGTCACCGGCAGCGAGGCCGTCGATCGGATCGCCCTGCGGTCGCTCGACACGGGCGGCTTCGTCACCGCGGGGTCCGGTGTGGACGGCGCCGCGCTCACGGCGACCGGCGCGTCCGCCGGGCCCGACCAGCAGTTCGACGTGTTCGACTGGGGCCAGGGCGTCGCGACGCTGCGCAGTGTGGCCAACGGGAAGTACGTCGAGCGGGCCGACTTCGGTACGACGAGCCCGTTCGTGAACCGGGCCCCGCAGCCGAGGGACTGGTTCGTGCAGCAGCAGTTCACGCTGGAGGACGCCGGCGACGGCGCCGTCGTCGTCAAGTACGTCGGCTACGAGACGGTCAACGACTGGGAGGGTCCGAACAACTACCTGACCGTCGCGCCGGGCGGCCGACTCGTCCTCGGCTCCCCCGACGCGGCCGGCGCGGCGCGGTTCACCCGCGAGACCGTGTCGAGCGGCGTCGACGCCGCGGTGGCCGCCGCGACCGGCGCCGACGCGGCGGTCGTCGTGGTGGGCAGCATGCCGTTCATCAACGGCCGCGAGGACCACGACCGGACCACCATGGCGCTCGCCGAGAGCCAGTCCGCGCTGATCAGGGCGGTGCACGCGGCGAACCCGAACACCGTTGTGGTGGTGGAGAACAGCTACCCGACCACGCTGACGTGGGAGCAGGACAACGTGCCCGCGATCCTGTGGACCACGCATGCCGGGCAGGAGACCGGAAACGCGGTGGCGGACGTGCTGTTCGGCGACGTCAACCCGGCCGGGCGGCTGACGCAGACCTGGTACCGGTCGGACGGCGACGTGCCGGACATCCTCGACTACGACATCATCAAGGCGCGCCGGACCTACCAGTACTTCGACGGCGACCCGCTCTACGCGTTCGGGCACGGCCTGTCCTACAGCGACTTCCGGTACGGGAAGCCGCGTGTCGAGTCGTCGAGGCGGGTGACCGTGCCGGTGACCAACACCAGCGGCCGAGCCGGCGACGAGGTCGTCCAGCTGTACACGCATCAGCGGGACTCCCGTGACCCGCAGCCGAACCTGACGCTGCGGGCGTTCGAACGGGTGCACCTCGAGCCGGGGCAGACGAAGAACATCCGGCTGTCGGTCGGGGACCTGTCGCACTGGGACGTCACTCGCGGCCGCTGGGTCGTCGAGAGCGGCACCTACGACCTGCTGGTCGGTTCGTCCTCTTCGGACATTCGCCAGCGCGCCTCGGTGCGGGTCCACGGCGAGACGATCCCGGCGCGTGACCTGGGCAGGACCACGCGGGCCATCGACTTCGACGACTACGCGGGCGTCGAGCTGGTCGACACGTCGAAGGAACGCGGCGAGTCGATCGGCGCGGCCACCGGCGACTGGGTCTCGTTCGCGGACGCGCGACTGAAGCACGCGAAGACGTTCAGCGCCCGCGTGGCCGGTGGCGCCGGCACGATCGAGGTCCGGCTCGACAGCCCGACCGGACCACTCGCCGGCACCGCGTCGTTCGCCGGGACCGCGGACAAGTACACGTACACCACGGTGTCGGCGCCGCTGAGCGGCGCGGACGGCCGGCACGACGTGTACCTCGTGTTCACCGGCGACCTGCGCGTCGACACGTTCAGCCTGAAATAGAAGGAGCAACCCCATGAAGCGCTGGAAAACCCTGCTGACAGCGCTGTTCACGGGCGCGGCGCTGGTGGTGCCGGCAGCACCGGCGAGCGCGGCGAACACCTGTGACGCGTTCGGGTCCATCACACTCGGCAAGTACTGGCTCAACAACAACCTGTGGGGCCAGGACGCCGGCTCCGGCTGGCAGTGCATGTGGGACACGGCGTCCGGCTCGACCATCGGCTGGGGCACCAGCTGGGGTTGGTCGGGCGCGCAGAACCAGGTGAAGTCGTTCACCAGCAGCGTGCTCGGCTGGCACTGGGGCTGGAAGACCAGTGGCACCGAGCTGCCGGTGCGGCTCGACGCGGGTCGCGACGTCTACACCGACTGGCGGTACCGGGTCTCCGGCTCCGGCACCATGAACGTCGCGTACGACCTGTGGCTGCACGACATCCCGAACCCGGACTGGCAGCACAACCCGACCGACGAGGTCATGGTCTGGCTGTACCGCTCCGGCGGTGCCGGTCCACTCGGGACGTTCCAGGGCACCGTCACGATCGCCGGCACCAGCTGGGACCTCTACCGGGGCGACATCGGCTGGCACGTCTTCTCGTTCGTCCGGCGGGCGAACACCACCTCGACCACCCTGCACCTGCAGGACTTCCTGAACAACCTCGTCGGCCGGGGGTGGGTGGCGAACACGAAGTACCTGTCCAGCATCGAGGCGGGCACCGAGGTGTTCGTCGGCAACGGACAGCTCGACACCGACGCGTACACGGCGGACATCCGATGAGGCGGCTGGCGCTGCTGTTGGCGTTGGTGCTGGCCACGGGGGTCCTCACCCCCGTGGCCGCCGCCACGCCGGCGCACACCGTCACCTACGACCGGTACTCGCTGTCGGTCGACGGCGAGCGGGTGTTGTTGTGGAGCGGGGAGTTCCACTACTTCCGGCTGCCCAGCCCCGACCTGTGGCGGGACGTGCTGGAGAAGATCCGGGCGGCCGGGTTCACCGGGGTGTCGCTGTACTTCAACTGGGCCTACCACTCGCCCGCGCCGGGTCGGTACGACTTCAGCGGCGTGCGGGACGTCGACCGGCTGCTGCGCATGACCGAGGAGCTGGGCATGTACGCGGTGGTGCGGCCGGGGCCGTACATCAACGCGGAGGTCAGCGGCGGCGGCTTCCCCGCGTGGCTCAAGCAGGTGCCGGGCCGCGCGCGGTCCAGCGACGCCGGCTACACGGCGGCCTACCGGGAGTGGCTCGGGCACATCAACCCGATCATCGCGCGGCACCAGGTCACCCGGGGCGGGTCGGTGATCGCGTACAACGTGGAGAACGAGTACGCGGCGAACACCGACGCGCGGTACATGCAGGACCTGCAGGACACCGCGCGGGCGGCCGGCATCGACGTGCCGATCACGCACAACCAGTGCTGCGACGCGTCGTGGACGCCGACGTGGGCGTCCGGGCTCGGCGCGGTGCAGATCCCCGGCGTCGACGACTACCCGCAGTCGTTCGAGTGCCAGACCCCGGACGTGTGGGGGCCGTGGGGCGCGGGGATCACTGAACGGCTGTCGGAGACCGCGCCGGTGTACGGCGCCGAGTACCAGGCGGGCGCGATCGACCTGAACCGGGCCGGGTACGAGAAGTGCCGGGAGCTGACCGGACCGTCGTACATGCGGTACTTCTACAAGTCGAACCTGATCACCAGTGGTGCCACCATGTTCGGCTACTACATGGCGTTCGGCGGCACGAACTGGGGCTGGCTCGGGCAGCCCAACGACGTGTACACCTCCTACGACTACGGGGCGCCGATCACCGAGTCCCGGCAGCTGACGGACAAGTACGCGGAGTTCAAGCGGCAGGGCTACTTCGTGCGCGCGGTGAAACCGTTGACGCACACGGACTCCGCGACCGCTCCGACGTCGTCGAACGCGGCGGTGGAGACGCTGGCGCGGGCGAACCCCGACACCGGAACGCAGTTCGTGCTCGCGCGGTCGCTCACCGGCGGTGCGTCCATACTGGACTGGTCCACTCCGGACGGCCGGTACCAGGTGCCGGTCACCGTCGGAGCACGGGACGCGATGGTCCTGGTCGCGGGCTACGACATGGGCGGGCAGCGGCTGGCGTGGTCGTCGTCGGAGCTGATGACGCACACGAAGGTCGGCGGCCGCGATGTGGCGTTGCTGTACGGGCGTGCCGGGACGTCGGGCGCCACGGTGCTGCGGTACGCGTCCCGTCCGTCGGTGAAGGTGCTGGCCGGGTCGGTGAAGTCGTCGTACGCGGGTGGCGACCTGCGCCTCGACTACCGGCACGATGGTCTCGCACGGGTGCTGGTGACCGGCGGCGGCCGGCCGCCGATGCTGTTGCTGCTGGGCACGAACGAGACGGCCGCGGAGTTCTGGCAGGTCGGGTCGGTGCTGGTGCGCGGCACGGCGCTGGTCCGGTCGGCGCGGGTGCGCGGGCAGACGGTCACGCTGCGGGCGGACACGGCGGCGCGGTCCGAGGTCGAGGTGTTCGCCCCGGCCGGGCGGCTGGTGGTGGGCTCCGACGTGGTGCCGACCCGGACGACGTCCAGCGGCTCCCTGCTCGGCACACTGCCCGGGCCGAAGCCGGTGCGGCTGCCCGCGCTGACGGGCTGGCGCGCCCAGCAGGAGTCCGTTGTGGACGACTCGGGCTGGACGGTGGTCGACCGCGGCCTCGCGGCGGGCGCGTACGGGTACGACCACGGGCATGTCTGGTACCGCGGGCACTTCACGGCGACCGGCGCGGAGACCGCGGTGAAGCTGAACGCGATCACCGGTAAGAACGGCGTCTACCAGGTGTGGCTGAACGACCGGTACCTCGGCTGGGCGCGCGGTGGCACGCAGGCCGACTCGGACGCGCCGGTCAACCCCGACCCGGGCCCCGGGACGTTCACGTTGCCGGCGCTGCCGGCCGGCACCCCGGCCGTGCTGTCGGTCCTGGTGGAGAACATGGGCCACAACGACGACTGGACCGCGGACGACACCCGGTTCAAGCAGCCGCGCGGGCTGGTCGGCGCGTCGCTGGTCGGCGCGGCCACCCCCGTGACGTGGCGGTTGCGGGGCAACGCGCCGGACCCGGTGCGGGGCCCGCTGAACAACGGCGGCCTGCTCGGCGAGCGGGCGGGGTGGCACCTGCCGGGCTACCCGGACCGCACCTGGCCGAGAGCCACGTCGGCGCCGCTGCCGCCCGGGGTGACGTGGTACCGCACCGGTTTCCGGCTCGACCTGCCGCGCGGTCAGGACGTCCCGGTCGGTCTGCGCTTCGACGGCACGGGCGCGTACCGGGTGCTGATCTTCGTCAACGGATGGCAGCTCGGACAGTTCACGGCGGACCTCGGGCCGCAGCGGGAGTTCGTGCTACCGGCGGGAGTGCTGCACGAACACGGCGCCAACGCGTTGGCGCTCGCGGTGATCGCACTGGACGACACGACCACCGGCGGTCCCGGCCCGGTCAGCCTGGTGCCGCTGGCGAACCAACGAGGCGGGGTGACGGTCCACGACGTGCCTGCACCGGGTCACCACGGCTAGCGCACTCGACGCACCCGCGTCTCGTCCCACACCGGCTCGTCCGCCTCCGACACCTGACCATCCGACCGGAACACGAGGAACCGGTCGAAGGAGCGGGCGAACCACCGGTCGTGCGTCACGGCCACCACCGTGCCCTCGAACGCCTCCAACGCGTCCTGCAGCGCCTCCGCCGACGTGAGGTCCAGGTTGTCGGTCGGCTCGTCGAGGAGTAGCAGCGTCGCCCCCGACAATTCCAGCAGGAGGATCTGGAACCGTGCCTGCTGCCCGCCGGAGAGCGTCTCGAACCGCTGCGACCGCGCGCCGGCCAGACCGTAGCGGGACAGCCGCGACGACGCCGCCCCCTCGTCCATTCCGGACCGGCCGCCCTCGCCGCGCCACAGGATGTCCAGCAGCGTCCTGCCGACCCACTCCGGATGCTGGTGCGTCTGCGCGAACAACCCCGGCACCACCCGCGCGCCCAGCTTCCACGCACCGGTGTGGGACACCGTGCCGTCCTGCCCACCATGCAGCAGCCGCAGGAAGTGGCTCTTGCCGGAACCGTTGGAACCCAGCACCGCCACCCGGTCGGAGAAGAACACCTCCAGGTCGAACGGCTTCATCAGCCCGGTCAGCTCCAGCTCGGCGCACGTGATCGCCCGCAGGCCGGTCCGGCCACCCCGCAGCCGCGGCTGCACGCGTTCCTCACGCGGTGGCAGCGGCGGCGGCCCGGCCTCCTCGAACTTGCGCAGCCGCGTCTGCGCCGCCTTGTACTTCGACGCCAGCCCGTCGCTGATCATGGCCGCCTGCTGCAGGTTGCGGACCAGGTCCTTCAGCTTCTGGTGCTCCTCGTCCCACCGCCGCCGCAGCTCGGCCATCCGGTCCCACCGCGCCTCGCGAGCCGCGTGCCACGTGCCGAACCCGCCGCCGTGGACCCACGTGGTGCCGCCTTCGAGCGTCACGACGTGCGTCGCGGCGCTGGCCAGCAGCTCCCGGTCGTGGCTGACCAGCAGCACGGCCTTGCCGCACGACGCGAGGCGCTCCTCGAGCCACCGCTTGCCGGGCACGTCGAGATAGTTGTCCGGCTCGTCGAGCAGCAGCACCTGCTCACGGCCGAGCAGCAGTGCCTCCAGCACGAGGCGTTTCTGCTCGCCGCCGGACAGCGTCGCGACCGAACGGAACTGCGCGCGGTCGTACGGCACCCCGAGCGCCGCCACCGTCACGGTGTCCCACAGCACCTCGGCGTCGTACCCGCCCGCCTCGCCCCACGAGGCCAACGCGGTGGCGTAGCGCAGCTGCGTCGGCTCGTCGTCGGTCTCCATCATCCGCAGCTCCGCGTCGTCCAGCGCGGCCGCGGCGGCCCGCAGCGGCTCCGGCGCGACGGCCAGCAACAGGTCCCGCACGGTTCTTTCATCCCGTACCGAACCGATGAACTGCGGCATCACGCCGAGTCCACCCTGGACGGTCACCCCACCGGCCACCGGGGTCAGCTCGCCGGAGAGCAGTCGCAGTAACGTGGTCTTGCCGGCGCCGTTCGCGCCGACGAGTGCCACCACCTGCCCGGTGCTCACCCGGAACGACGCGTCGGTGAACAGCTGCCGCCCGTCGTCGAGCCGGTGGCCGAGCCCGTTCGCCTCGAGAAATCCCACGCCCATACCGCAGATCGTCCGGTATCGGGCCGTTTGCGGCGAACGCTTTTCTTAAGCAACCCCCTTGGCGCCACTGCGGATGCGGAGCGGTACGCTGCGTAGCCTGCGAGGGCTGGCTGCTGACGGGAAGGATGGGTATTTGTCCGACACCCCGATCTACGACCAGATCCGCCAAGAGCTCGAGGCTGGTGCGGGTCGCGCCGACCCGTTCGTTGCCAGAAGGTCGCGGACCGGCGACGAGGACTCCCAGTCCGTCTCCGTGTGGGCGCTCGTCAACCAGCACCGCACCGGCAAACGGCGCTGAGCGACCCGCGGGCGGCCGTGCTGAGATGATCAGATGGACCTGCTCCGGCTGAACTCCGGCACCGGCGGCACCAACGTCGGCACCAACGTCGGCGACCGCGCGCTCGAGGACCTCTACGCCTATCCCGACGGGCTCAGCCGACCGTTCGTCCAGGTCAACTTCGTCGCCAGCGCCGACGGTGCCGCGACCGTCTCCGGACGCTCCCGCGGCCTGTCGAGCCCCGCGGACAAGAAGGTGTTCGCGCTCGGCCGCGACCTCGCCGACGTCGTGCTCGTCGGCGCCGGCACCGCGCTCGTCGAGGGCTACCGCGGCGTGAAGCGGACCGAGCTGCGTGCCGAACGCCGCCAACGGCTCGGCCTCTCCGACGTCCCGCCGATCGCCGTCGTCACCGGCCAGGGGTCCGTCGACCCCGAGTCGCCGCTGGTCACCGACGCGAGCGTGCCGCCGATCATCCTCACCTCCGAAGCCGCGCCGGCCGGCCGGCGCTCGGCGCTGGCCGACGCGGGCGCGGACGTCGTCGTGGCCGGCACGGACCGCGTGGACCCGGTCCGCGCGCTCGACGCGCTCGCCGAGCGCGGCCTGCTGCGCGTCTGCTGCGAGGGCGGGCCGACGCTGTTCGCGGACCTCATCGCCGCCGGGCTGGTCGACCAGCTGTGTCTCACGGTCGCGCCGCTGCTCGTCGGGGCCGGCGCGGTCCGGGTCGCCGACGGGCGGCCCTCGGACGCGCCGCTGGACCTCACATTGGAGTCGGTGCTGACCGACGAGGGTTTTCTCATGCTGCGGTATCGCCGGGCGGCGCCGATCGGGTGAGAATGGCGCCATGCAGCTGCCGATCATGCCGCCCGTCAAGCCGATGCTCGCCAAGCCGGTGAAGAAGATGCCGACCACCGAGGTGAGCTTCGAGCCGAAGTGGGACGGCTTCCGGTCGATCGTGTTCCGCGACGGCGACGAGGTCGAGATCGGCAGCCGCAACGAGAAGCCGATGACCAGGTACTTCCCCGAGATGGTGGAGGCGGTCAAGGCGAACCTGCCGGAGAGGTGTGTGATCGACGGCGAGATCATCGTGGTCGGCCCCACCGGCGACCGGCTGGACTTCGAGGTGCTCGCCCAGCGCATCCACCCGGCCGCGAGCCGTGTGAAGATGCTGTCGGAGACCACGCCGGCCAAGTTCGTCGCGTTCGACCTGCTCGCGCTGGACGACGACGACTACACGCAGCGCCCGTTCGCCGAGCGGCGCGCCGCGCTCGAGCAGGCACTCGCGAAGGCGCGGGCGCCGATCCACCTCACGAGGACCACCACCGACCGCGACGTCGCGCAGCAGTGGTTCGAGCAGTTCGAGGGCGCCGGCCTGGACGGCGTCATCGCGAAGCCGCTCGACGGGCTGTACGAGCCGGACCGGCGGACCATGTTCAAGATCAAGCACGAGCGGACGGCCGACTGCGTCGTCGCCGGCTACCGGGTGCACAAGAGCGCGCCGAACCGGGTCGGGTCGCTGCTGCTCGGGCTGTACAACGACGACGGCGTGCTCGCGAGCGTCGGCGTCATCGGCGCGTTCCCCCTCGCGCGGCGCGAGGAGCTGTTCGAGGAGATGCAGGAGCTGGTCACCGACTTCGACGAACACCCGTGGGCGTGGGCGAAGCAGGAGGAGGGCAACCGCACCCCGCGCAACTCCGAGGGCAGCCGCTGGCAGGCCGGCAAGGACCTGTCGTTCGTGCCGCTGCGGCCGGAGCGGGTCGTCGAGGTGCGCTACGACCACATGGAGGGCGTCCGGTTCCGGCACACCGCGCAGTTCTCCCGGTGGCGCCCGGACCGCACCCCCGAGTCGTGCACGTACGCCCAGCTCGAGGAGCCGGTGCGGTTCGACCTGGCGGACGTCCTGGCCTGACACCGTCCTCACCTGCCGCGTGCGACGCTGCGTGACGCACTCGGACGAATGGGGAGGACACGCGGTGACGGCCTGGCGAGTACGGGTGGCCATGGTTGTCCTGCTCGTCTCGGCGACCGGGGCGCTGTCGGCCTGCACCGCCGGCCCGTCGACGCGGCCGGACATCGTCGTCAACAACGCGCCGGGCGCGGAGACCACGCCGAGCGTCGCGCGGTCCGAGGTGCCGGAGCTCGAGGACGGCGAATCGAACATCACGTGGCGGGTGTGCACGCCGGAGGTCCGCGCGGCACTCGCCGCGCAGCAGCTGCCCGACTGGCTGCCGACCGAGTGCGGCCGGATCAACGGCGTGCTCGACTCCCCCTACGCGCCGGGCCGTGACGTCGCGCGGCTGCAGCTGCTCAAGGCGGGCGCCGGCCCGGTGCCGATCGCCGTGGTCAACGACGTCGACGGGCTGCCCGGCACCGTGTACGCGGCGCGCCTCGCCGCGACGCTGCCACAGACGTTCTTCGAGAAGTTCACGCTCATCGGCATGGACCGGCGCGGCACCGGCAACTCGGCCGCCGCGAACTGCGTGCCGCCGGAGATCCGGCGCGCGATGGTCGAGCCCGACCCCGCGGGCCTGGACGTCGCCGGCTGGCTGGAGGCCGCCCAGACCGCTGGTCAGCAGTGCGCGATCGCGCTGCAGAACCAGCTTCCCGCGCTGGACACCTGGCGCACCGCCGCCGACCTGGACACGTTGCGCACCGCGCTCGGACTCTCCAGGCTCAACGCGATCGGGCACGGCGAGGGCTCGCGCGTGGTCAGCATGTTCGCCGACCGCTACCCCGACCGCGTCGGCCGGTTCGTGCTGGACGGCCTTCCCGACCCGAGCGCGGACTCGCAGATCGCGCTCGAGGGCGTCGCGAAGGGCGCGGAGGCGGCGTGGGACGCGTTCGCCGCCGACTGCGTACAGCGCTCCTGCGAGCTGGGCGCCGACCCGGAACGGACGCTGCTGGAGCTGCTCGGCCGGCTGCGGGACGCGCCGCTGCCCGGCCTCGACCTGGAGGTCACGGCCGGCTCCACGATGCATGCCATCGTGGTCGGGCTGTCGGACCGCAAGGTGTGGCCGACGCTGTCCGCCGCGCTCGCGAAGGCCCGCGACGGCGACCCGGACGCGCTCGTCGCGTTGCTGAGACCGTCGGTCATCGGCACGGACGACCAGGCCGCCACCCTCGACGGCACCCTCGTGACCAGGTGCAACGACACGAAGACCCGGCTGTCGCCCGAGCAGATCACGACGTCGGCGAAGGACTGGCAGAAGCAGTTCCCGCTGTTCGGGCCGCTGGTGGCCGAGCGGCTCGCGTACTGCGGCCCGTGGACCGTGCCGAACAAGCCGGTGCCGACGCCGACCGGCCGTGGCGCGCCGCCGATCCTGGTGCTGGGCACCGCCGCCGACGCGGTCACCCCGCTGGAGGGCACCCAGCGGGCCGCGCAGCAGCTGGACTCCGGGGTGCTGGTCAGCTGGCAGGGCGGCGGGCACGGCGCGCTGGGCTTCTCGCCGTGCGCGACCACGGCGGCGGTCGCCTTCCTGACCGACGCGGCCGTGCCGCGCAACGGCACGGCCTGCCCACCGTGATCGTGCGTCTATAGGGTGTGCTGCCAGGAGGTGCGCGATGCGGCGGGTCGGGGTCCTGTTCCTTGTTGCGGTGCTGGCGGTGTTTCTGGCCTCGCCGGCCTCGGCGTCGCGCGAGGTGACGCTGCGGGTGCTGAGTTTCAACATCCACACCGGCATCGGGTCCGACGGGGCGCTCGACCTCGCGCGGACGGCCGACGCGATCCGGGACACCAGGGCCGATGTCGTGGCGCTGCAAGAGGTCGACGTGCACTGGGACGCACGCAGCGACTTCCGGGACCAGGCGGCGGACCTGGCGCGGGCGCTGCACATGCGGGTGTTCTTCGCGCCGATCTACGATCTCGACCCGCCGTCGGCCGGGGAGCCGCGCCGGCAGTACGGCGTGGCGATCCTGAGCCGGTTCCCGGTGCTGCACACCACGAACCACTGGATCACGCGCCTGTCGACGCAGGACGAGAACCCGGTGCCGGCGCTCGCGCCGGGGTTCGCGGAGGCCGTCGTGCTGGTGCGGGGCGTGGCCGTGCGCGTGTACTCGACGCACCTGGACTACCGCGCCGACCCGGCGGTCCGCGCGATGCAGGTGGCGGACACGTTGCGCATCATGGACCGGCGCGGTCCGCAGGTGCTGCTCGGCGACTTCAACGCGGCCCACGACGCGCCGGAGCTCGCTCCACTGTGGACGGTGCTGACCGACGCGACTCCGGACGGGGCCACGTATCCGGCGGACGTGCCGGAGAAGCGGATCGACTACGTGACGGTGTCCGCGCACGTGCACGTGCGGTCGGCGACCGTGCCGGCGACCCTCGTGTCCGACCATCGGCCGGTGCTGGCCGAGCTGTCGGTGCGCCGCTAGTCGGCTTCGCCGAACTCCTCGCGGACGCGGTACTCGCAGCCGTACTCGACCGCGTAGCAGAGGTCGTAGTGGTGGACGATCTTCGGCCCCTCGTGCAGGTGCACGTGCGTGACGGTGTCACGAGGCTGTTCCGGCAGCTCGGGCAGCGTGTCGACCCGACCGTCGAGCGGCCCGCCCACGTAACGCACGACGTACGGCTCCGTCACGATGACCTCCTTTCCGGTGCCGGCACCTCGATGCTTCCTTGGGATTCGAGGGAAATCAACCGCGCGCGCCGCACCCGGGGTCGCGCGTCGGTCAAAACCGGAGGTCAGCACATCTTCATCGCGTTTGAACTCGCGATGACGTAACGGTTTCGACAATCCTGACGACGCCAATGCAGCAGCACTCCCCGTGAGGAGCGGCACATGCCGTCGTCGCAGCACCGCTGGCCCCTGTGGCCGTGGCTGGTATTGACCGTCGCCGGGGTCGTCATCACGGCCGTCGCGGCGATCGTGGGCACCGCGGCCAACTCGGACTCCGACGCGGAACCGGCGGCCACGCGGGTCACCGTCACCGCGACCCAGTTCCGGACCACGACCGTCACCGAGACCGTCACCGCCACCCCGCCACCGGAGAACGGTCCCGGCGCCTCCCTGACCGACGGCATCCACACCGTCGGCATCGACGTGCGGCCGGGCAAGTACGCCACGCCGGGCCCGAGCGGCACCAACGCGGGCGGCTGCTACTGGACGAGAACCGACGTCGGCGGCGGCGTCATCGACAACGGCGTCTACCGGGGGCCCGGCACCATCACGGTGAACACGAACGAGCTCGTCGAAACGGCCGGCTGCCAACCGTGGAACCTGATGGGCTGACCGCTAGGATTCACAGTTTCCGCACTGGGGTGGGAACTATGTGTCCGCTCATGGGCGATCTGCCCGCTCGGGCCCGCGAACTGGTGTTCGGCGTCGTCGCTGCCGCGCTGCTGGCCGGGACCGTGCTGATCGGCACGACCCTGTCGGCGCTGCCGGTGACCGGGTGGCACTGGCTGCGTTTCGCGACGCTGGCCGGGTGCGTGGTCGTGCACACCGAGCTGACCAGGGACGTGGAACGGCGCCGGCAGGCCGAGCGGCGGCGGAACGACCGGAGCCCGTACCAGGACTTCAAGAGCGTGTGGAACCTCGCCGGGGCGCTGCTCCTGCCGCCGGTGCTGGCGCTCGCGGTGATCGTGGTGTCGTTCGGGTACGTGTGGCTGCGGGTGCCGCAGCGGAACGTGCCGATGGCGTTGGGCCGCTGGGTGTACACGGGGTCGACCGTGGTGCTCGGCTCGTGCGGCGCGGTGCTGGTCGTGCTGCTGCTCGCGCCCGACCCGTACGCGCCGGGGCTGCCGCCGCCGTTCTGGGTGCTGGTCCTCGCGGCGGCGGTCCGCTGGGCGGGGAACTACCTGCTCGTGGTGCTTGTGATCGCGTGGTCGCGGCCGAACGGGCGGTCCCCGTTCGCCGACTTCCGTGAGCAGATCTACTCGGTCGGCGCGCTGTGCGCCGGCATCAGTGCCACGGTGCTGGTGGCGGTCGAACCGGCGCTCGGCCTGGTCGTGCTCGGTGTGACGCTGACCGTGCACCGGTCGACGCTGATCACCGAGTACCGCTTCAAGGCGACCACCGACGAGCGGACCGGGCTCACCAACGACCGGTGGTGGACCGAACAGGCGGCGGCGGCGATCGCGCGGGCCAGGACGACGGGGACGCACGTCGGGGTGCTGATCGCAGACCTGGACCGGTTCAAGACGATCAACGACAGCCACGGTCACCTGGTCGGCAACGAGGTGCTCGCCGCGGTCGCGCGCATCATCAGCCGCGAGGTCCGCGACGACCACGATGTCGTCGGCCGGTGGGGCGGGGAGGAGTTCGCGGTGCTGCTGCCGAACATCTCCCCGGCCGGCCTCGTGGCGGTCGCGGAACGGATCAGGAAGCGCGTCGTCGACACCCCCACGCCGGTGGGCGCCACGACCGTCGTGGTCACCGTGTCGATCGGCGCGGCCCACTTCCCCCGCGACGGCGCGACTCTGTCGGACCTGGTGAGCAGTGCGGACCGCGCCATGTACGCGGCGAAGGCGGGTGGCCGCAACCGGATCCACGTCGCCGACTAGGTGCAAGTGCCCCTAGTCGTCGTGTCTGGCCTTCGACGGTTGCACGCGCTTGGGCTCGCCGGGCATCTTCGGGTACTCCGGCGGGTAGGGCATGTCGCCCTCGCCGTTCGACTCGTCGCGGGCCACCAGTGCCAGCACGGGCTCGAGGGAGAACGCCTTCGCGGCGACGTCCGCGTGCAGGTCGCCGACCTTCGCGAAGCGGTCCGGCATGGTGAGCACCGTGAAGTCGGCCGGCATGACGTCGGGCAGCTCGTCCCACGTCACCGGGGCGGAGACCTGCGCGCGCGGCGTTGGGCGGATGGAGTACGCGCAGGCGATGGTCCGGTCCCTGGCCATCTGGTTGAAGTCGATGAAGATGCGTTCGCCGCGCTCCTCCTTCCACCAGCTCATGGTGACGGCCGAGGGCATGCGCCGCTCCAGCTCGCGGCCCAGCGCGATCACCGCGCGGCGCGCCTCGACGAACGTCCAGCGCGGCTCGATCGGGACGTACACGTGCAGGCCACGACCGCCGGACGTCTTCGGGAAGCCTTCCAGCCCCAGCTCGGCGAGCAGCTCGCGCAGCGCGAACGCCACCGGCACCGCGTCGCGGAAGTCGGTCCCCGGCTGCGGGTCGAGGTCGATGCGCAGCTGGTCGGGGTGGTCGACCTCGGGCCGGCGGACCGGCCACGGGTGGAACGTCAGCGTGCCGAGGTTGACCGCCCACACGACGACCGCGAGCTCCGTCGGGCACACCTCGTCGGCGGGCCGGCCGCTGGGGAACTGGATGCGGGCGGTCTCGACGTAGTCGGGCGCGCCCTTGGGCACCCGCTTCTGGTAGAACGCGTCGCCCCGGTTGTCGGCGCGCGTGGACAGCTTCGCGCCCTCGAAGACGCCGCCCGGCCAGCGTTCCAGCGTCGTCGGCCGGTCGCGCAGCGCGCCGAGGATGCCGTCGCCGACGGACAGGAAGTACCGCACGACGTCGGACTTGGTGATGCCCAGCTCAGGGAAGTACGGCTTGTCCGGGCTGGACACCCGCACGGAGCGCGCGCCCACCTCGAACTCGATCGCCTTGGTCGCTGCCATCGCGCCAGCCTACGGCCTTGGCGAAAACTCACGTGCCAGGTCAAGTAGCGTTATGAGGGTGAAATCGGACCTGAACCCCGCCAGGGGAACCCGTGATCTGCTGCCCGCCGCCGTCGCCGTGCGCGACCATGTGCTGGCGCGGATCACGGAGGTCTACCGCCGCTACGGCTACCAGCGCATCGAGACGCCGGCGCTCGAGAACATCGAGCGGCTGCAGGGCGGCCAGGGCGGCGAGAACGAGAAGCTGATCTACCAGGTGCTGCGTCGCGGTCTCGACAGCCCGGTGCCGGCCGACACCCCGCTGTCCGACCTGGTGGACCTCGGCCTGCGCTACGACCTGACCGTCCCGCTGTCCCGGTTCTACGGCAACAACCGCGCGACGCTGCCGCAGCCGTTCCGGTCGTTCCAGATCGGTCCGGTGTGGCGGGCCGAGCGGCCGCAGAAGGGCCGCTACCGGCAGTTCTACCAGTGCGACATCGACATGCTGGGCGAGTCGAGCGTGCTCGCCGAGGTGGAGCTGATCGAGGCGACGGCGGCCGCGCTGGCCGCCACCGGCCTCGACGGCACGACCGTGCGCGTGTGCGACCGGCGGTTCCTCTCCGCGCTCGCCGCGCACGCCGGGGTGCCGGAGGCGGGCTGGGACAGCCTGTTCATCACGCTCGACAAGCTGGACAAGGTCGGCTGGGACGGGGTGCGCAAGGAGCTCGTCGGGCGCGGCCTCGACGAGCCCACGATCGCCCGCGTCGCCGACACCATCACCGGCCTGCAGGGCGTCGAGGACGCCAAGCTCGCCGACCAGCTCGCCACCACGCTGCCCAACCTGGGCGACGACGTGCTGTCCGACCTCACGACGACCGTCGAGGCGCTGTCCGCGCTGCCGGACCTGAGGTGGGAGTTCGACCCGACGCTGGTCCGCGGCATGGGCTACTACACGGGTCAGATCTTCGAGGTCACGCACCCGTCGGCCAGCGGTTCCGTGGCCGGCGGCGGGCGGTACGACAAGCTCGTCGGCCGGTTCCTCGGTGCCGACGTGCCGGCGTGCGGCTTCTCGATCGGCTTCGAGCGGATCGTGGACCTGCTGGTCAGCGCCCCGGCCGTGGCGGCGGTCGCCGTGCTGTTCGAGTCCGACACCCCGCTCACCGAGGTGCTCGCGACCGCCCGCGACCTGCGCGCCGACGGGCGCACTGTGTCGCCGGTGCGCCGCTCCGGCAAGTTCGGCGCCCAGCTCGGCCGGCTCGAGGAGTGGGGCTTCACGTCGTTCGTGCACCTGCGCCCGGGGGTCGCCGGGGAGGAGCGCCAGCTCGGCGAGAAGCGCTGACCACACGCGCAGCGGTTACGGTGGGAGCATGGCGGCCATCTCAGCTCCGGAGCCCGCGGAGGACGACAAGCCGCCGACCCAGTTCGACGACGAGCTGGTCGGCCTCGACCCGGACGACCCGGAGGCGCGGGCGTTCGCGGCGCACCTCGACCGGCAGCAGCAGGTGCGGTCGGGGTACACCGTCGAGGGCTACCTGTCCGACGTGAGTGACTTCGCCGACTCCGCCAACCGGCTCGGCGGCCACTACAAGCTCATGGCCGGCATCCTCGTCCTGCTGATACTGCTCGGTGTGACGATCACCGCGTGGGACGCGATCGTGTTCGTCGTGGCGACGTTCACGCGGTGAGACGCGTAGTTTGGAACGCATGGATTCGGACGTGGAGCAGCCCCCGCGCGTGGCGAAGTCTGAGCAGGAGTGGCGCCAGCAGCTGACGGCGGAGGAGTACGCCGTGCTGCGGCAGGCCGGCACCGAGCGCCCGTGGACCGGCGAGTACACCGACACCAAGACGACGGGTGTCTACCAATGCCGTGCGTGCGGCACAGAACTCTTCCGAAGCGACACGAAGTTCGAGTCGCACTGCGGTTGGCCGTCGTTCTTCAGCCCGCTGGCCGGCGAAGCGGTCATCCTCCGCGACGACAGCGCCCTCGGCATGAAACGCACCGAGGTCATCTGCGCGAACTGCCACTCCCACCTCGGGCACGTCTTCGAGGGCGAGGGCTACGACACGCCCACCGACCAGCGCTACTGCATCAACTCGATCTCCCTGAAGCTGATCCCCACCGCGGACTGATCTAGCCGGTCAGAACGTCGCTCTACTCATGCTGACTCGCGATGCGGTGAGCGGCCAACTGTTGTTCGGTCGTACAGAAGACGTCACCGAGCCGGGACTTCGCTCCGACGGTCGCGGCACCCTCGGTGCGGCGACACCGTCCGTGCAACGTGTGCTGGACATATGTCGATCGACCAGAGCTTTGACAACAGCCCGCAGACACCGGTTACTTGAGCGTGACGCACTCAGTGGCCGCATGTCCGGTCGCGCCGACTCCGACGACGACTACGCCAGCGTCGGAACCCCTTCTCCGGTCTACAGGCTCGTTCACCCCACGACCATGAACGAGTGAACCCGCCTCCACGCCGGTCAGCATCCGCTCGCCGGTCTCGCCGACCATCCGCAGTCGACCTATGCCCAGACGACCGGTGTCACCCACGATGACCGAAACGCCGGCCGCCTTGGCCACAGCGACCGCCGTCGCCGCAGGCACAGTCCCAACTGTCCGACACCTCTGCAGCGGACGCCCAAGGCCGCTTCGCCTTCCTCGCGGCCGCCCTCGGCGGGTTCCTCCGTGTGCTCGGTACGTCCTCGGTCGTCTGCCATGCGGGGTGGTGCCCGGTTCCGGGCCACTCAACCGAAGCGCGTCCGCCCGGGTCGCACGGTTGCCCGGGCGGCGGTCGGGTATCCGGGTGCCATGACGAGCAGTTCGTGCGGGGAACGAACGCCGGTGCCCGAGACGGTGACGCCGATGCACCGGCGGGAGCCGGGCGAACTCGTCGCACTGGTGGTGGCGTGCGTCTTCCTCCTGGTCGGTGTCGCGGGTTTCATCCCCGGATCACCGCGCACCACAACGAGTTGACGTTTGGATCAGGAGTCCGGCGCCAACGTCGTTCCGGTGAACCCCGCCGACAACTGGCTCCACCTGTTCTTCGCGCTGACGATGTTCGCGCTCGCCTGGCTCGTCGGCACGCCCCGCCGCCCGACCAACACGCCCATGCACGCCCCGAACTGAGCCGCCCCGGTGGATCCCCGCGGTCAAAGGCGGGGCGCGTACATGTCCATCAGAGCCGTCCGCGCGTGCCCAAGCGCCTGCCGCGCCTGGTCGGTCGTGCCGGCGAGCAGCAGGTTCGCGGCGAGGCGAACGTCGTCGGCCGCGGCGGCCACCCGACAGGTTTCGCCGAGGGCGGCGGTCCGGGCCAAGGCCGCACGCAGGTCGCCGACCAGCTGAGGTGTCACCGCCGCGGACGGGGCGGGAGATGTCAGGTGCGCGAGCACGGCGTCGATGCTCGCGAGCAGGAAATCGCCCGCGGACGGGTCGAGCTCCGGTGGTCGGTCCCGACGTCCCCCACCCGTCTTCCGCCCGGCCTTCCGGTGCGCCTTGGACAACGGTCTGGGCCCACTCATGGACATCGCCTCCGCTCGGCTCTGTACACAGTGGATTCCCCACCGATACGGGATCGAACCGAGGCGTCCCCCAACCGTGCTGCCAGGTCATGACCATCTCGTGTAGCTCGGGCGGCAGACCGACGAGTCCCGTCGGCGATACGGTGTCGCGTAGCAGGCCGTGTCCGGCAGGAGGTGGTCCAGCCGTTCCCTCGCGTTCTCGGCCGTCAAGGCGATGCTGCGACGCCGCCGCCACTGACGAACACGGTGGTTGGCGCGCGGACGCACGGGTATCTCGGTGTCATGGACCAGTTCCTCGGGATCTATCTGAACGACCAACTCGCGATGGGCGTGGCATGGCGGGAGCTGGCCAAGAGGTCGGCGCACAACAACCGCGCCGCGCCGGCCGGCGAGGCCCTCAACCGCGTGGCGACCGGTATCGCCGAGGACGTGGAGACGTTCCGCGACATCATGCGCCGCCTGGAGGTGCGCACCAGCCCGGTCAAGACCGGGCTCGCGTTCGCGGCCGAGCGGGTCGCGCGGCTGAAGCCGAACGGCCGGCTCAGGTCGTACTCACCGCTGAGCCGGTTCGAGGAGCTGGAGATCCTCGCGATGGGCATCGACGGCAAGAAGCAGCTGTGGACGACGTTGCGTGACCAGGCCGGTCTGGCCGTGCGGCTGCCCGACGTGGACTTCGACGAGCTCATCGAGCGCGCCACCCGCCAACGCGCCGAGGTCGAGCCACTACGGGCCGGCGCCGGTGCCGAGGCCTTCGCGGGCCACCCTCCTCCGCACCGGTCACCACACGAACCCGACTCCGACGAGGACTGACCCGACTGCCTTCGTTCAGAGCCGGTCGGTCGGCGCGGGGACCGTCTCCAGACGGGTGCCTGTGAAACCGTCCCCGGCGGCGGCGTCGACCTCCTGCGGAGGCTGCCACCGGTGCACGCCGCCGCCTTGCGCGTAGGACAGGTGTCCGCCCAGCGCACCGCCGGCGCTCAACGTGATCAGCCTCCCCGCACTGGCATGGCTGTTCACGATCTTCCAACGCACGAACCGGCGCCCTGGCTCCTGACGCCCCGGCCGCCTTCTCGGTTCGGCTGGTCTCGCGGGCGCCGACGGGTGCGTTCAGTCGCTGTTCTGTAGCTCGGTGTTGAGGCGGTGGGCTTCGTGGAGCTGATCTTCGAGGGTGACGATGCGGCACGCGGCGTCGAGGCCTGTGCCCTGGTCGACCAGTTCCCGCACCCGTGCGGCCACCCGAAGCTGCGCACGTGAGTAGCGGCGGTGCCCGCCCGCGGAGCGTTGCGGCTCGATCAGCTTCGCCTCGTCCAGGCTGCGCAGAAACCCAGGGCTGGTCCCGAGCATCTCTGCGGCTCGGCCCATCGTGTAGGCCGGGTAGTTCTCGTCAGCGAACTTGTCGGCTTCACTCGCCACCGACGGGTCACGACGGTGAGGGATCATCACACCTCCACATCACAAGGGGCCCGGTGCCGTTTCGGCACCGGGCCCCAGGGGTTGGGTTCATCAATGTCAACCGATCGCGAAATCGGTTTCCTATATCCGTACCCGCCCGAAAGGCGGAACATACGGGGATCGCTGATGCTTAACCGAAGACCACCTACCAATCCGATGGAACCGCGGTACCCGCCTGGGACAACACACCCGAGACGGGCGATCCAATGACGTACCCCTTCCCTTCTCTCCGATACTTTCCACTGACCGTGCATTACGACCGCCACCTGCCGGAACCCCTTACCGAGATCGGCCCCAGCACGCGTGACGTCGCTGGTCTCACGCCGGAACCCGTCTTACTGATCAATCCCGGCGAACTCGACCGTCTTCCAACCAACTACCTCACACACCCGCGAGTGCTACATCTCCACTCGCGGCCAACCACTTCTGTATCCCGGAGCCGACCTCTGTCGAACGTCGTACCAACTCGGCTCCGTCACTCACGGTCACCTTGTCGAGTCATCAGGCGACCGTCTTGCCTCACTTCGCAGGTAGTTGCGTCATCTCCTGCGCCAAATGGACGTTGTCTCTCTTGGAACACTTAGAACCTTACACACAGCCGGCCCAAGATGTCTACTCCAGCCACCACAGATTTTCTCCCAGGCTGACCAGTGCCGCGCCGGCCGCCATGAGTGTGACCGCGAGGATGCCCGCCGCGAGACGCGTCCAGTCGGCGGCGAGCGGTTCGTCACCGCGGGTCGTGCGAGCGCGCCATTCTGGGTCGGTGGCGCGCAGCCCGCGCGACCATGTCGCAGCCCTCGCCGATCGGATGGGGTCGACACAGACTCACTTGCCTCGTGGGTCGGTGTTGTCGTCCTGCTCCTCGGGTTGGGTGGCGGCGGCGAGCTCCGAGGGGGCGGGCGGACGTTGCCCGCCCTTCTTCGGGTGTTGACGGGACTCCTCGCGGAAGCGGTCGGCCATGTGCGGGTAGTGCAGCTCGAAAGCGGGTCGTTCGGACCGGATCGCCGGCAGCTCGGTGAAGTTGTGTCGCGGCGGCGGGCAGCTGGTGGCCCATTCAAGTGAGTTGCCGAATCCCCACGGGTCGTCCACCTCGGGGGTCGCCGTAACGGTAGCTGCGGAACACGTTCCAGATGAACGGCAGGACCGAGGCGCCGAGCACGAACGCACCGACGGTGGAGATCATGTGGAGCGTGGTGAACTCGTCGGAGTGCAGATAATCCGCATACCGTCGCGGGATCGCCTCGGCACCGAGCCAGTGGTCGGTCACCGTGAGGGTCGCGATCCGGTCGAGTCGGGTCACATGCACCTCAACCTGGCCGTAGCCCGCTTCGCGGTAGGCGTGGTCGACCACGTTGGCGAGTGTCTTCGTACCCGCTGAGAGTGATCGCATCCACGGTGTCCTCATCGAGACCCGCGCCTCGCGCCCACGACGTCAGCTGCCGCCGGACCCGACTCAGCTCGTTCACCGAGAGCTGCCCATCGAACAACCCCGTAGCCACCTCGCCGCCGAAGGTCACGGCTCGCACCTCCGCCCGCTGCCTCGTGTGAATCGGCGGCTACTCCGCCGGCCCACAGCTACTTCTTGATCGGGTCCGTCAGAACGCAGTCGAGGAAGGAAGATCTTCAGTGCGTCGACTCCGCGTCCGGACCGAGGCCACCGACGTGCCTTCGACGCACCGATGCGTCGGGCGGACTGATCGGACAGTCCCCGATTCCGGGCACCTCGTTGCACCCCAACTCCTGCGGACGACGACAGCCATGGGAACACGCGTACCCGAACTCGCTGACTCCCTGGACCCGGAAGTTGGAGTGCCGCTGCGCCAAGGACAGGTCATGCACATGAGCCCGTCGCCGCCTTCACCCCGGATCCGGCACTTGATACCGAGCACCCCGGAGGCGACCAAGTGCACGGAGTTGTGCAGGCTGTCAGTGTGGGTCGTCCGGTCGGGTGGCATCAGTCGCTCTAGTCGCGCCGCGTGAAGGAACAGCATGCGACCTGGTGTCAAGCACAGACCTGACGCCGAAACCAACATCGTCACTCCGGCGTCAACCCCGTCAACGCTTGCGACGAAGCTTCTGCGCAGCCTGACGGGCGCGCTCACGATTACGCGGGTCCTTCGCCATTTCACGCGCCTTGTTCGTCATCCGCTGCCCCTTGGGGCTGCGCACGAAGTTCTTGATCCGGTTCAACAGGCCAGCCATCATGATCTCCTTTGGTCGATGCGCCAGCAGACATACCCAGCGATGCGGCCCCCCAACCTCGGTGACATGGCGGTCGTACCTATCGGACGGCGGAGAACCTGCTGCACGTGGCGTCCCACCGACCCGCTCCCACGGACTTGCCGGGGCCGGGTATTCGCCTGACCTCCACCGGGCCCAGCGCTCGGAGTGCGATCGACGCCCTCGGCATGCCCGCCATTCTGGACACCCACGCCGCCATCACCACATGCGACCCCATCACCGTCGACCCCCTCACCGTGACCGTCGCGAACGGTCAGGCCGGTGTCTGGACTACAGGGCCAAGCTCATCCGGTCATAAAGGCCCTCACCGAAACCGAGGCGCTTGCGGTTCTGTTGGACGCAGACCTCGATCTGGTGAACGGTGGGTTTCGTGTTGGCATGACTACGGCCTTGATCTCGGCGTACACACAGAGATCACCGGATGGCTTGTCGGCCTCGTGGAGGCCAATCTTCGCGCGTCGCCGCGGCTTACCTAGCGGACTACCTCGAGGCGCGCTACGGCGATGACCGATGGATCCTCGCGATGGACGGACCTGACATGCTCGCCGCGCGTCCTTGTCCCTCTCCGATAGTTCGCCGCGGGCGGAGAAACGTTGCGCGCCAGGGCATGTGCACGGGCGTGTGGACCGCGCAGCGGCGCAGTGCCGTGCATGCCGAGCACGTCACGGTTCGCGACGTGGTCACCTCCTCGGGAATGATCTGCTGCCAATCTCGCCTCGGCATCGCATTTGTGGACAGGTTCGGAGAACGCGAACAATCACTCCGTCGCTTCGCCGCCGCGTGTTCGGAGCACGACTCCGTCTTGAGCGACACCATGTTCGAGGTCCGTAGGGTGATTGACATGGTGACGTACAAGACGATCGTGCGGGATATCCGGTAGCCACCGGATTGACCGCAGCACCTCCGCCCACCCGTTGTTCATGCTCAGCCCACCGCGAGGAGCATTCATCGCATGTGCACGCAGGCGCCGAGATGTCCTTTCCGCTCCGTCAATCGATGGCACCATTCGTGTCGCTCACCGCGCCCCGGTCCACGAAGCCACCTTGGTAGCGACATCCTTGAATAACTCGGTCTGCGACTGACCAAACAGGTCAAGGCGGCAGCGAACGCTGTTCACGTCGCGAAATCGCTCGGCAGGGCCTGGTGCTCGTCGCTGCGGGCGTGTGGCCGCAGCGGATCCCCGAGAGGACAGGTTGATGAGTCGAAGGTCTCTGGACTGGCCGGACACCGAGATCGCGCGGTTGGCTCACAAGATGGTTGACGCCTTCGTTGACTCGCAACGGATCGGCGACCGGATCATACCGGAAGCGTTGTTCGGAAAGGCCAGGCCGGCGGCCGAGCTCGAATGGTTTCCCCCCGAGTTTCCGCGCGACGAAGATGCGTTGTTGCGACTCTTTTCCGCCGCGGGTGAGGAAGCGGTGGAGAACCGCGCCTCGCGGTTCATGGCGTTCTTTCCGACACGCGGACTCTCGTCCGCGGCTCTGGCGGCGATGCTCGCGGCTGGCTACAACCGTCCGACCGGGGCGCCCGACTACGCCCCCCATCTGGTTCGCTTGGAACATTCGGTGATGCGGTGGTTGTGCGAACTGTTCGCGCTGCCCGAGGGCAGTATCGGAACGATGACCAGCGGCACGTCGATGTCGACGCTGATCGCGGTCGCTGCCGCGGGCGACACTCTTCCTGACTTCGCGAGTAGGGCCAAAGCCACCGTCTACGTGACGGAGCAGACTCACCACTGCGTGGCCAAGGCGCTGAAGGTCGCGGGCTTCCCGGCTACCGCTGTCCGTGAAGTTCCCATGACGCCGGACTGGGAGATGGACCCGGGCGCGGCCCGCAGGATGATCGCCGCCGATCGCGCCGAGGGTCATACACCGTTTCTGCTGGTAGGCACCGCGGGGACCACGTCCAGTGGCGCCATCGACCCGCTCGAGGAACTCGCGGACCTGGCCGGCGAGGAAGGCGTGTGGTTCCACGTCGACGGCGCCTACGGCGGATTCTTCCAGGTCACCGAGCGAGGTCGAGGGCGGCTGGTCGGTATCGGGCGCGCCGACTCGATCGCGCTCGACCCACCGAAGACATTGTTCCTGCCGTTCGGCACCGGTGTGCTGTTGGTCCGGGACACGGCGATCCTGCACAGAACGTTCTCGCAGCGCGGCGACTATATGACGGACCTCGACGACGACTCCCTGCCGGCGTATGCCGATCTTGGTCTCGAACTGAGCCGCGAGTACCGAGCGTTGCAGTTGTGGTTGCCACTGCATCTGCACGGCGTCGCGGCGTTCCGCGAAACCTTGGACGACATGCTGGGCCTCGCCGAGTTCGCTCATGACGACCTGAAACGCGACCCGGCGCTCGCGGTGGGACCACGACCACGCCTGGCGACTGTGGTGTTCCGGCTGAAAGACGGAACCAACGACGACAACCGCGACCTGTTACGGCGTATCAACCAGGATGGCCGAACGCACTTGTCCGGCTGTGTGATCGAGGGACAGTACTTCCTGCGGATGACCGTGCTCAATCCCGCGACCTATCAATCTCAGGTCGAAGAAGCCCTGGCCGGCATTCACGATGCGGTTCGAGGTTGTTCCTGAACATTGCGGAGGTGACAGTATGAGCAGTGTAGGCGAGCACACCGCGCGGACAGCGGGGAATTCCTATGTCGAGCTGGCCGAGCACAAACTGGCGCGCATGTTTGGTGCCGTCGGTGCCAGCCAGAAACGGATCGACGAGGCGACCGGGCTGCTTCGGGACGTGACCTGCCCGTGGGGTCTGGCGGACGTCCCCCGGCCCCTGCGCTACTTCTCCGCGGCATCCAACGACGGCGCGCCGATCGAGCTGTCCATGGGCTGGCAGTGCGACCGCACGGAAGTACGGGCCACATTCGAGCCGCTAGGAGCGGATGCCTCGCCGAGCGAGCGGCTGCGCGCAGCCGAAGATGTCACCAACTCGCTAGGGCACTATCCGGGTGTCAGCCTGGCGCGTTACCACGAAATCGAAGACCTCTTCATTCCGCCGGCACCGCCGACCGACTTCGTCGCGATATATTCGGTGGTCTGGCAAGACGACCGAGCGCCGTGGTTCAAGATCTACCTCAACCCCCAGGCACGCGGGCGTGGACGGGCCGGACACCTCGTCCGCGAAGCGATGCGTCGTCTCGGGTTCGCCGAGCAGTGGGAGTTGGTGCGCCAACGCCTCGCCGAGCCGGCACTGTCGGAGATGGCCAGCGAAATCGTGTACCTCGCCCTGGACCTGCGAGCCACCGACGACGCCCGGGTGAAGATCTACCTGCGCCATGCCGGGGCCACCCCGGAGCAGCTCGAGCACCTCGCAGGCGCCGCCGAGGAGCACGTCGCGGGCGAGGTCGCCGACGTCTGTCGGAAGATATCCGCGAAACTCGCGCCGAAGCCTCCCATCACGACCTTCACCCTCCTCAGCAGCGCCGCACGTCCCCAGCGGTGCACGGTGAACCTGCCGGTCTCCCCGAACATGGACAACGATGCCGAGGGATGCCGCGCGGTCACCGAAGCATTCCGGCTCACGGGACTGGACCCCGCCCCGTGCGAACGCACCCTCGCCGCGCTCACGCCGAATCCTGAGACCAGCAACACGCTCAACTACGTGGGCGTCACCGGACATCGTCGGCTGACTGTCTTTCTCTCGTTGGACGCCCATCCAGTACCGATGACTTGGCCGTGACCGCACCCATCCTGCACTGAGCGCGCTGCCACGACCGGCCTGAACGAACTACGAACGGCGGTGGACCACCATGACGCAAACCAACGCGACCGACCCGCGCGCACTGCGCTTGATCGAACTGTCCCAGAGTGGGTGGCTCGCGCACGCCCTCAGCTGTTTCGCCGAGCTCGGCGTCGCCGACGCGTTCTCCGGGGACCAACCGGCCGCCCCGACCACGCTCGCCGAACGAATCGGTTGTGATCCCGAAGCACTGCGCCGGCTTCTACAGGCACTCACCGGCGTCGGTGTGGTTGACGAACCCGAACCCGGGCGTTTCACCCTCACCAAGATGGGTCAGATGCTCAGCCCCGGTCATCCCTCCTCGCTGCACGACCTGGCGACGGCGATGTCCGCGCCCTGGATCATGAGCTCGTTCGCCCAGCTGCCCCGCACAGTGCGGACCGGACAACCCGGCATCCAGATGGCTCTCGGCAATCCGCACTACTGGGACTACCTCGAGAAGAATCCCGCGGAACGGGACGAGTTCCACCGCGGGATGTCGTCGGTGGCCACCGCATTGCAGATCCCTGCCGCCCTCCGGCACGACTACAGCGACGCGACACACGTCGTCGACATCGCGGGCGGGCTCGGACACAACCTGATGGCGGTGCTCGAGGCCTACCCGCAACTGCGCGGTACCGTGCTGGACACTCCCGAAACCACCGACGCCGCCAAGCAGAGCCTGGCCGCGCACGGTTTCTCCGACCGTGCCGACGCCGTGGGCGGTGACATGTTCGACACCGTCCCACCGGGACACGACACCTACCTGATGTCCTTCGTACTCATGGACTGGCCCGACGATGAGGCCCTCCAGGCGCTGCATACCGTCGCCCGCGCGATGCCACCCGACGGGACGCTCCTGGTCGTCGACTGCGTCACCGACCGGGATCCGAACGCAACCACGCACGATTTCCAGCTGGGGCGCAGCGTCGACCTCTTCCAGCTCGTCATGGGACACGCCCACACTCGCAACCACCAGGAGTTCACCGCGTTGTTCGAACAGGCAGGCCTACGTCAGCGGCAGGCCGTCCAGCCCTACGGCTCGGTCACCCTGTTCGAACTCGGCCTGGCGCAGGTCTGACCGTGCCCGGCACCAGCCAATCCCGCACCCCACGAAGGAAACGCCATGCCTGACCACAACACCACCCATGACGTGGTGATCATCGGTGGAGGCCTGTCCGGACTCGTCGCCGCACGCGGACTGCGCGAACACGGACGATCGGCCCTCCTTCTCGAAGCGCGCGAACGCCTGGGCGGACGCACCTGGTACCGCCGGTTCGACGCCGCCGGCACCGCCGTCGACATCGGCGGCATGTGGCTGGGCAGCGAACGCAACACCTACACGCACGCCGAGGTCCGTCGCTACGACCTCGCCCTCGCAGCGGCACCCGAACCCCAGGCTTTCTCCTTCGCCGAGACGGAGGTCACCGAGGAAGCGCTGAGCCAGGCCATCGACCTGATCACCGAGGAGGCGGAACGCGACAGGGACACACTGGTCAACGCGCGACCGTTGGACCTGGACATCTCCGTCGACACCTACCTGGGCAAACTGGACATCGCGCAGTCGACCCGAGACCGGCTGGCCTGGCAGGTCGCCCTGCACTACGGAGCGCCGGCACACCAACTGTCCGCGTTGCACCTGCTCGGTGAGATCGCCACCCATTTCAACCCCTTCAAGGACATCGACGCCACCGTGCACCGCCTCGCCGACGGCACGGCCGCGTTGGTCGACGCGCTCGCCGCCGACGCGGAGTGCGAGGTCCGCTACGACACCCGCGTCGTCCGCGTCGAGAACCACCAGGACCACGTCCGCGTGATCACCCACTCCGGAGACGTTCACCGCGCCGCGGCGGCCATCGTGGCACTGCCGGTCAACTGCTGGCACACGATCACGTTCGACCCGCCCCTGCATCCGGCCAAAGCCGCCGCGGCCGCCCAGGGCCACCCCGGCAACCTCGCCAAACTGTGGGTCCTCGCGGACAACCTGCCCCACCCCTGCTTCGTCGGCGAAGGCCGCGAAGACGGTTTTGCCTGGGTCAGAACCGAACAGCTTCTCGACAACGACCACAGCCTGCTCGTCGCCGGCGCCGACCCCCGCGTCGTGCCCGGCCCCTACCCCGCCGACACCGTTCAACGAACACTGCGTGCCTACGCCCCCGACGCACACGTCACCGACGTCCTCGTCCACGACTGGAAAGCCGACCCCTACTCCCGTGGCACCTGGATGGCCACCCCACCCGGCTGGCACACCTCCTACGGCGACGACCTCCGCACCCCCGAAGGGCGTCTCCACTTCGCCGGAGCCGACATCTCCGGCAGCTACAACAGCGCATGGATGGACGGCGCCATCGAAATGGGCATCCACGCCGCCCACCAAACCCACAAACGACTCAGCTGACACGGCAGCCGCACGTGGGATGGCGTCGTAGCCGGCATCCGGGTCGGCGAGCGGGGATCTCATCGGCGGCCCTGACGGGTCACCCGCCGGCTGGCGCGACGTGGTCGACGTCGGGGCCGTCCGATGCGCCCGGGATCGGCATCCCGTTCCCGGCCGAGCGCAGCCCGCCCCGATGACGCGGCCGCCGCTTCACCGGGGCAAACCCAAGCGCAGGTTCAACATCAGCTACCGGACTTGCGTGGACGACTTCCCGCCCGCGGCCTGCTCGAGTTGGAAGTGCGACAACAACGGCTGACCGGCCGCAGCCCTGTTCGATGAACTGCTCCGAGCATGGCAGCTCACCGAACGCGGCGTGCTGGTTTCCGGCATGGCTCCCCGGGGGAGTGAGGGCCCGTTGTTGGGTGTCAGGCCCGGGCGGGTGCTGCCCAAGGCCTTTCGTCCGTTCGGAGCATTTTGCGGAAAGGGACGCAACCAGGAGCGCTTCTCGCGTGTCTATGGGTTGTAACACGGTGGAAAGATCCACTGTAGACATTCATTGGGGGAGAAACTTTATGCGTATCAAGGGAACGGTTGTGCTCGCGGCACTGTCCGCGGCGGCTGTCGTGGTCGGCCTCGGGTCGGCGGTGTCGGCGGCGGAGAGACCCGCCCCGGCGCCGAAGGGCGACACCCACGTGGTGAAGCTCGCGCCCACCACCTCGCAGGAGCGTGCCGCGGGTGGCGGCGGGCGCAGTCACGACTTCACCGGCGACGGGATCCCCGACATCCTGGCCCGCCAGTACGGTAGTGCGCTGATGGTCTACGAGAACGGTGGCGTCTTCGACGACACCGCGACCTACCCGAGGGCGACGTTCATCAACGACGGCTGGAGCGGGTTCTCCTGGATCGGCACCGCCGACCTCAACGGTGACGGCTTCGCCGACGTGGTGGCGACGACCCCCAACGGAGACATGTACGCGGCGCTGCACAGCGGTCAGTTCGACGGCATCTGGACGCTGCGGTCTGGTCTGGTCTACCTGGGCTGGGGCTGGAACATCAACGACATGGTGTACGTCTACGACTACAACGGCGACGGCCTGGACGACCTCCTGGCCCGCCGCGCCGGCACCGGTAACTCCTACGTCTACTTCAACAACGGGTTGAACGGCACCGCCACGCTCCAGGCGCCGGTCCAGTTCATGGACAACGGAGAATACGACGAGTACCAGGGCATCTCGGACGTGGACTTCGACGGCTCGCCAGACTTCGTCTACCAGAGCAACGGCGTTCTGGTCATGATCGCGCTCAACGGTTCCGGCTACGCCACTCTCGGGTACGGCTGGGAGACGGTGAACAGCATCACCTTCACCGACGTCGACAACAACGGCCGCGACGACATCATCGCCAAGCGCAACAGCGACAGCACCCTGCTGGCCTACCAGCGCACCCCGCACTGGTTCGTCGACCCCGACGGCACCGCCTTCACCACCTACAGCGCACCGGTGGCGGTCGGCACCAACTGGTACATCAACGACATCATCACCTGACAATCGAAAACTGCAGGGCCCGGACGCCGTGCGCGTCCGGGCCCTTTCGCGTAGGCATCAGACCGCCGAACTGGTCGGCGTCGGTCCCCGATATCGAAGGTCAGCGTGACTATGAGGTCGGCTTTGTTCCGGCTGCCGCTGATCTCGGGCTCGACGGTGATCGCTGTGTCGGAATTCTGAAGGGCACGGCCGACTTCGAGCTGAAGAAGGGCATGCCGCCAGTCCGTAGTGGTCACGCCCCACTTGAGGCCTCGCAGCCACTCCACGATCCGGGGGGAAGCTCAGGCCCGCGAGTGGTGGTCCTCTGCGTAGGCTGGCGGGACGCGCGGTAGGAGGATTGCGATGCGGTGTGCGGACTGGGGCGAACGGTCCGTGCGATGGGCGGGCATCCGCAGTGAAGTGGTCGACGTGTGCGGCACGAGCGTTCACCTGTTGAGGGCCGAGGCCGGTCCGGAAGCGCCAGTTGATGCGCCGCCCCAACTGTTGGTTCACTCGATGGCCAGTGGTGGGATGGTCTGGCTGGATGTGCTGGGCCCGTTGACTGCGTATGGACCGGTCATCGCTCCTGACCTGCCGGGGGCCGTGCTGGGGCATACGGCATCACCGCACCCGTCTGCGGTTCGCGCGGAGCCGAGCGCACGGTTCCTCCGTGCTCTGACTTCCACGCTTGGTCTTGACCGTCTCGTGCTGCACGGCTGGTCGTTCGGGGGCTTGGTCGCGGTGCTGTTCGCCGATCTCGAGCCTGTCCGGGTCGAACGACTCATACTTGCCGATCCGACGTTGCCCGGTCCGTTGAGCACGGCCGAGCGAGTGGCGTGGCAAACGCTGGGACGGGCCGGCTTGCTTGTCGGCTCGGCGGTCCTGGGTGGGCTTGTCGGGCTGTTCGGGTCCGCGTTGCTGGATGCGAAGCAGCGGTATGCAGGCCAGCAGGCCTTGCCCCGGTGCTCGGCTGAGCTCATCACGCTGGTCACCGAGCAACTCGACGGGCTCCGGTCGCAACCGCATCGGTGGCGTGACGGGATAGTCGCCTTCGCCTCCGCGGTGTCGGCGATGTATGTCGACCGGCGCCCGGTCCAGGAAGCGATCGATCGGCTCACGACGCCCACGCTCCTGTTGTGGGGCGACCAGGATCCTTTGATCGAACGTGCTGTGATCGACCACCTGATCGCCCGCCGCCCCGACTGGGACCTCCGCATCTTCGAGACGGTCGGTCACCTGCCACCGTTGGAAATCCCCCAGGTCTATGCCGACACGGTCGGAGAATGGCTGATCGGGCATGCGGCACTACGCGGTGAGGCACCCGGCGACCAGCCCAAAGCCTGAATACCCCGTTCCCGCGATTCGAGCCGGTCGTGTCGTTTCGTGAATATAGGTTGGCGAGCCTCTCGTCCAGAGTAGAGCTGAGAAGCCGGCCGATGATTCGGGCAAGTAGAAGGGTCCTGGAGAACCACGCGTTCACAGCGAAGGCGATGCGCACGCACCGGGAGAGTGGCACACACGCCGAGCCTACCCGCATCACCCCGTGTTCAGCCCCCGAGCCTTGACAAGGGACAACCCGCACTGGAACTCCTGGCAGAGCAGACGCGGCACTGCTCGATTCACCAGGAGGAGTTCCAGGGCGGGCATGCTGTCGGTTACGGACCGATTATTTCCATGCTCCGACGCCCACGGCATCCCGCGTGCCGAGATCCGGATAGGTCCCTACATACCGGGCTCCCACGACACGGAGCCATTCCGTAGCAAGGTTAGCTTGCACCTTCGGGGTCCAGCACTTGGTCTCGTTCGGTCTGACGTGTTGATTTCCACCATCCGGGGTGCCGAGCGGTGCGGAGTCACAGCTGATTTGACGTACGTCGCCGCCGCCCAGAGGAGCAGGATCAATCTGGAGGTACACCTGACCCCATCTGTTCGCTGGCATCGGTGAGTAGAACACGACGTAGCCCCAGAATCTGCTGCCTTCCTGGCACAGCTGCGCAGCGCCGATGGGCGTGGTCGAGCCGGTCGGTCTCACACCTACGGCTCCCCCAGCCACGATTGCCCCATTACCGCCGCCGCTGTAGTGATCACAGTTTTCCAACGCCATTGGCGTGGCGGTTTCCTCGGCGGCGGAACTGACCGTCGACCCGAGTCCCGTTGATAGCAACGCCATCATGGCGGCAAGGATCGCAATTCGTTTCACGAGTTGAACTCCTTCCTCACAGTTCGCTTGACCGAGCCGAGTCTGGGTGCGATGGCGACACGCGGGCGAGCACTCTGGAGCTGAGCTGGAGATCGAACTCGGGGGTCAGGTGGCGTCCGATGGCTTGGTCGACCGGATCGCCCGTTCGACCAGATAATCCCGATCGGCGGAACGGGTATCCGCGGCGTGCGCGATCCCGAAGGGGACCCGAGCGAGTTTCGCAACGACGCCGCTTTCGGCAACGGTGTCGAGCTGTACCGGGTGCAGACCTTCGAATTCTTCCTGCGATAGGTCCAGCGGTTGTCAGAGGAGCTGTCGCACCGCTTCGGCGTCTTCGGTGCGACGCTGCGCTTCGTACAGCCGCAGCGCGGCGACCCACGCCGCCCGCGCCTGCTCGTGCTCACCCCTGGCCAGGTGCGCGTGCCCGAGCCGGCTCAGGGTGTCGGCCTCGTGGTACGCGTCGTCGAGGTTGTGGAACAGGACTATCGCCTGCCGGTAGTAGTCGACCGCCTGGTCGGGCCGGCCGCTGAGGTGGGCTATGTACCCCAGGCTGTCCAGGGTGTCGGCCTGGCCGTGGCCGTCGTGGCGGCGGCGGAACGACGCGAGCGCGGTGTCGCAATGGGACTGTGCCTCGAGGTGCCGGCCCAGCCGCGCGAGGCTCCAGCCGACCTGGTTGAGCGCGCGGGCCTGCCCCGCCGGGTTGCCGAGCTCCGCGTACAGGTCCAGTGCCGCACGAGCGTGATCGTGCGCCAGCTGATGATCCCCGCACTTCTCGTGTACCCGCGCCAGCGCCTGGTGGACCTTCGCCTGACTCGGCTGGTTGCCCGCCCGCACGGCGAACGCCATGGCCTGGTCGAGGTGGACGACGGCGTCGTCGTGGCTGCCCGCTCTCGTGTACGCGACGCCGAGCAGTCGGTGCGCCCGAGCCTGGCTGTCCGCGTTCCCCAACCGCCGCGCCGCGCTCAGTCCCGCCTCGCACACGGCGAGCTGGTCGTCGACGTGGCCACGCCGGTAGTAGTAGGTGTCCAGCGCGCGGGCGAGCTTCCACACCGCGCGGTGCAGGTTCTCTTTGATGGCAAGAGCCTGCGCCGCTTCCAGACACGACCGTTCTTCGTCCAACCACGCCCAGGCCTCGGCGTCCCGGCGCTGCTGTTCGGCCGGCGAGTCCTGTTCGGAGAAGGCGCTGCCCAACACCTCGTCCGCGGCTCGCGCGTAATGGTCGACCAATCTGCGCAGTGCCATCCTGCGACTACCGCGGTGCGCCTGTTCGGCCGCATACAGTCGGATCATGTCGTGCATGCGGTATCGCCGGACGACATGGCGTTGCAGCAGGGAAACCCCGGTCAGCTCCCGCAACAGTCGCGCGGTGTCCGCCTCGGGTCGGTCGAGGAGACTGGCGGCGGCGGAAAGGCTGATGTCCGGGCCAGGCATCAGACCGAGCAGACCGAACACCGACGCCTGTTCGGCGGTGAGCGCGCGGTAGGACCAGGACAACACCGTCGACAGGCTCGTCGGCGCGTCGCCGTCGTCGAGCGGATCTGCGCTGATGGCGCGCCCCGCCACGATGCCGAGCGCCAAGGGATAGCCGGCGCAGAAGGAGATCAGGTCGGTCGCCGCCTCGGACTCGGCCCGCACCCGTTCGGCACCGACCCGCGCGACGAGCACTTCGTGCGCCTCGACATCAGGAAGACCGTCGAGGGTCAGTGGCTTCGCGGAGTGCGCGTGCACCAGACCTGCGAGCCGGTCGCGGCCGGTGACGAGCACCGTGCACGACGGGCTGCCGGGCAGCAACGGCGTCACCTGCTCGGAGTCCCGCGTTGTCGAGGACGACGAGGACGCGTCTGCCGGACAGCAGGCTTCGGTAGAGCCCCACCCGCGCCGCCGGGTCGGCGGGGACTCGGCCGGGTCCGACGCCCAGTGCGGTCAGGAACCCGGTCACCACATCGTCGGCGGCAAACGGCCGGTCGTGTGGAGTGAACCCGCGCAGGTCGACGAACAGCTGTCCGTCGGGGAACCGGTCGGCGTTGCGATGCGCCCGGTGCAGCGCCAGCCAGGTCTTGCCGATGCCGCCCGCCCCGCTGATCACGGCGATGGGCAGGGTGTCGGCCACCGTGTCGAGCGCGTGGGTCAGTCCCGCGAGCTCGCGAGACCGCCCGGCGAAACCACCTGGCGCGGCGGGGAGCGTCGGCGGTGCCGATGGGCCGACGTGTATTCCGCCGAACACCGTGCCGGCCTGGACGAGGCGACCGGAGACGGCCGCGGCGGTGTTGCGGACCACCCGCTCCTGCTCGTCGCTCATCGACGCCCCCGTCGCTCTCGGTACTCGAACCACACCACCTATGTATCATTGGTGCCGGTTTCGGGCCTCCGTGGTGGTAACGGGAACACGCCGTACGAAATACGGAATCGCACGGTTCGACTCCGTGTCGGAGGTACCGGACATGCCCCCCTCGACCGGCGACGCGTGACAGAGCCCGGTTCCGAACTTCGGTAGGTTTGTCTCGGGAAACACCGAAGAGGGGGATGGGGATGCGGTCTGCGCTGGTCAGGGGGATGGTGGTCGCGCTGGCGGCGTTGGCCGTCGGGTGTGACGACGGGGCCGCCAAGCCGCCGGGCTCGGTCGGCGAGCACGAGCCCAAGGTCGACCGGCAGGCGCAGGCGGAGCAGTTCGCGCCGATGGTGTGGCTCGCCGACGGCGACGAGGACAACCCGATGGACGCCAGCAGGTTCGTCGGCGAGTCCGAGCTGTGGTTCCACGAGCGGTGCAGTGGCAACACCGACCGGCCGCGGACCACGCGGGTCGCGGCCGACGTCGACCAGGACACACTCGCCGGCCGCGCGGGCCGCTACGAACACGAGGGCTGCGCCGGAAGCTATCAGTCCGACAAGGACTTCACCGCCGCGTCGGGAATGGGCTTCTACCTCGACCTCGCCGACGCCGCCCGGCACGGCGACGGGGGCAACGCGCCGACCTACTGGGAGTACCACGAGAAGCGCGACGATCGGGGCAAGGTGGTCGCCGCCGCCTACGTCTACTGGTTGTTCTACGGCTACAACGACTTCGACAACAAACACGAGGGCGACTGGGAGCGGGTGGCCGTCCAGCTCGAGGACGACCGCCCGGTGGGCGTGACCTACTGGAAGCACCATTCGGACCCCTGCCGGATGCCGTGGCCCGCGTTGGAGAAGGTCGATGGGCACCCGGTCACGTACTCGGCCGACGGCTCACACGGTTCCTACCACCAGGTCGGCGAGTTCGACGTACTCACCGATGCCGTCCGCGACGTCACGTCGAAGGGCCGGAAGTGGGCGACGTGGGGAGCCGCGAAGTCCGTGGTGCGCCAACCGTGGTGGGGCTACCGAGGGCGCTGGGGGCAGACCGGCGCGATCACCAACACGTCCGGCCCGCGCGGCCCCTACCCGGGGCGCGACCTCGTCGACGTGTTCGCCACCGCGCCCTGTGACGCACCGGCCGGGACCGAGCCGAGCCCGGTGCCGCCGTCGCCGCAGGAGCGGCCGACGGTGCCGGAGAACTTCCACGGACTGTGGATCTCGCCGGAGCCGGTGCGGCAGCCAAGTTCTACGAAGACCTACTACGTGCAGATCACGCTGTGGGGCACGGACGAGGCGGCGGGCACCGACACCGTCGGCCTCTCGGAGTACAGCGACGACTGGAACCCGTCCGCCGATCCCGTGCTCAGCTGCAACGCCGACCTGCGGCTGATGTCCTCCGGCGAGAACGAGATCGTGCTGAGCGAGACCGAGAAGACCGACGTCGTCGGCAACTGCGGGAACCAGGGCACGCTCACCCTCACCGTGACCGGCGACCAGATGGCGTACTCCTACGAAGGAAACGGCCTCACCGCCACCGCCACGCTCGACCGCAAGTGACTCGGGCCGATCGACTTGAAGATCGCGCCATCAGGCGCCGGAGTTGGTGTGCTGGAAGGAGCGTCGGCCAGTACTTCTGGGGCATTCAGAGCCTCTACTGGGCATGGAAATCTAGGTCTACTGGGTCAATCCGGGAATGTTCGGCTGTTCGGGCTCGGACAGCAACAGGACGGCCAGCACGCTGCCCACCACCAGGACGACGCCGGCGATACGCCCCGACACCAGATAGGCCTTCGACGGCCCCGGCCGGTCTCCGGCGAACCACCACCTCGGCGTGTCCAACCCGAAGAACGCGCCCGGCGCCAGAATCGACACGACACCGAGGAACGCGATGAAGCCGGCCAGGACGTAGTCGCCGTTCGCCAGCTCACCGAACGTCCGGCCCAGCGCGTACACGCCGACCCCGGCCGCGAACGGAGACATCGTCCCGGCGAAGATCAGTAGCTTGTCCCACACCGTTTCCGGTCGCCTGGTCTTTCGTCGCTCCACCACGCCGACACCGTGCCCCACGGACCGGTGGCGCGAGCCCACGCGTGCACCGCGGGAGAGCGACATTGCTCGGACGGGCAAGTTCAGGGGTTCACCGGGTCCAGGCCAGGAACCCCCGACGGGGCAGGTTCGGTCAGGAACAGGACGGCCAGCACACTGCCCACCACCAGGAGGATGCCGGTGATGCGGGACGTCCACAGGTACGTCGTCGACGGCCCCGGCCGAGGTCCGGCGAACCACCTTCTCGGCGCGTCCGCCTCGAAGAACATGGCCGGGAACAGTATCGCCAGCACCCCGGCGAAAGCGGCGAAGGCGGCCCAGCCGTCCTTGTCGGTCGTCTCGTCGCCGACGGACCGGCCCAGCGCGTACACCCCGGCCGCGGCCGCGAAGGCCAGCGCCACCTTGCCGAGCAGCAACAGCCTGCGCCCCACCGTGTCCGATTCCTCTGCCTCTCGTCGATCCGCCATGCCGACAGCATGCCCGCCGGACCGACCGCGCGGAGCCGGACGTGCGCGAAGCTGCACGCCTGGACAAGAAGCTCGCGCCCGCCGACAGGTTACGATCGTTGCTCCACGTCGCCGGGGGTGCTGACATGGGGAAGTTCGTAGCCGCGGTGGTGATCGGCTGGCTGAGCATCGCGACAGCGATCTGGTACGCACCCGTGTCGATGACACACATCGATGGCACCCTGCCGAAGCAGGAAACCTACCGACACGCGTGCGCCTTCGATGAGCCCGGCCTGGAGAACTGCACGGACACCTCGTCCTACCTGTGGCTGCTGCCGGCCGACGGCGACCGCGTCGTCAGCACCACGTGGAAGACCGGCCGCTCGGACCTCGAAGCCGTTACGGGAACCCTGATCCACGAAAACCCCGGCTGCGCCGACAGCCGCGTCGAATGGACGATCGCCACCAAGGAACGCACCCGGGACACCCTGACCGGCGACCACCCCGAAGCGCAGCTGGACATCCCCGTGTCGCAGCCTTTGGACCAGCTCACCCTCATCGTGCGTCGTCTGGACTCCGCCCCGTGCGGCAGCGCACTGCGGTGGACCGACCCCCGGTTGAAGCCTTCCTTCAGGCTCCTTCCGTGATACGGCCGAGGTGACGTCGACGATGTAATGGTGAACGGCGCACCGAAGGAGTCGCGATGACAGGTCGGTGGCTGATCCTCTTCGACGATCAGGGACTGCGGCCAGGCGTGGTCACCGCGGCCGCGGTGACGGGTGTCTTTGTCGGTGGCGTCATGCTGACCGCCGGCATGGTCGTCGCGCTGTCGCTGGTCGGGCCCGGCTCGGTGACATTGCTGACGATCTCGATCTGGCTGCTGGCCGCCATCCAGGTGACCGCCCCGGTCCTGATGATCGTCGGTGGGCTGCGGCTGGCCATGGGCGTCGGTCGGACCGCGCTGGTGGTCGGTGCCGTGCTGGAGTTGGTCGCCTGTCTGGGGAACCTGCTCTTCGTAGTGCTCGTGGTGTGGCCCGAACCCGCCGATACGAGCGTGTTCGTCACCACGGTGACGTTGGTCTTCGCACTCCTGGCGGCCACGGTCTGGTTCGGGGCGACGCGACCCGCGGCCACCGAGTACGTCCGACTCGCCACATAGGAGCGAGCAGGAGCGTCGTGGTGGCAGACGCCAGTGCGACAGGACCATCGGGTGGCACGTCGCACGCGTCGGCCAGGTCGAGTAGTGAGTGCCGCTCGGTGGCCAGCGGACGGTGCGGCCGCTTCTGGCGAAGGTGACGTGTGTCCGGTCCCGGGCTGGTGTGGGCTTGGCCGGTCCTTCGCGGCGAGGCCGGGTTGACGGAGACGCGGCCACCGACCGTCCACTCGACACCCTGGACCGTGACCGACGGCGGCGGGTGACGCCCCGCCTGCTGAACCACGTTCGCAGGCCCGCTTGCTAGCGGAGCGCCACGCGGGCGAGCCACGACGAGACGGCGTCGCTTGCCTGGGCGACCTCTTCGCCGCGCACGGCGAGGCCGTCCCCGACGGTCGCGCCGGGGCACGCCTCCGCGTAGTCCTCCGCGGCGGTGCCCAACCCGCTCACGGCGTACGTGACGACGGGCAGGACGGTCTTCCCGGTGAGGTCGACGCTCTCGGCGAAGGTGCGCATGATCATGGGTGGGCGGACGTTCCAGATGCCGCTGCCCAGCAGGACGACGTCGTAGTCTGTGACGTCAGGCAGCGGGTTGGCGATGGCGGGCCGGGCGTCGGCGTCCTGTTCCCGCTTGTTGCGCGCCACCGTGTCGTCGTAGTCGTCGGAGTACGGGTCGGCGGCCTCGATGCGGTGGAGGTCGGAGCTGCCCTCCGAGCCCGGCCTGACCCTCAACGTCTACACCGCCACCCCGGACAGCCCCACCCGCCGACGCGCTCAAGATGCTCGCCAGCTGGGCCGCCACCCAGGAGCTCGCGGAGGCGCCGGTCGCGCGTGACGTCGCCGATCCGGGGTAACCGGTCCCGTGCGCAGATCACGATACTGGGCGTCGCTCAACGAGGTGGAGACGAAGCTGTTCGTCGACAATCCGGCGCTGCCGGACACCGCTCCCCACCCGGTCGTGATCGCCGTGACGACGGCGGCTCGCGGCGGCGTCCTGTGGTTGCTGCTCTGCGCACTCGAGGCGGTTCGGTCCCGCGGCGACCGGCGTGCGGCGCGCCGCGGTGCGCTGTCCGTGCTGAGCGCGCTCACGGTCAGCCACTTGATCAAGCGGGTCACACCGCGCCGTCCCCGTCCCGAGCCGCCGGGCGGTGGCGCCCGACGCTCGCTGCCGGAGCGGCCGGACTCGTCGTCGTTCCCCTCGGCTCACGCCGCGACCGCGGCCGCGTTCACGACCGCCGTCCTCGCGCACGACCACCGCATCGCCGCGCCGCTGGTGTCGCTGCCCGTGCTCGCCACCTACGGCCGCCTGCGGGCCAGGGTCCACTGGCCCACCGACCTTCTCGCCGGCCTCGCCATCGGCGTCACCTGTGCGGCGGTCGTCGACCGGTCGGACGTTTGACGCCGTCGCGCCGGGGCATCGCAGAACGCACAAGACGTTAGGGGTGCGCTGTGGCCGTCAAGCCGAAGCGAGTCGTGGTGACCGGCGCGAGCGGAAACGTCGGCACGAGTGTGGTCCGTGCGTTCAGCGCGGATCCCGAGGTGAGCAGCGTGGTCGGTGTGGTGCGCCGCCGGCCGGAGTGGTCCGTGCCGAAACTGGAGTGGGCGCCCGCCGACCTCGGCGACGACCGGGTCGACCTCGACCCGCTCCTGGCGGGCGCGGACGTCGTCATCCATCTCGCGTGGCTGTTCCACCCGGCACGCGACCCGCTGACCACGTGGCGCACCAACGTGCTCGGCAGCCTTCGGCTGTTCGACGCGGTCGCCAGGACCGGGGTGCCGGCGCTCGTGCACGCGTCGTCGGTCGGGGCCTACTCGCCCGGCCCGAAGGACCGGGCGGTGGACGAGAGCTGGCCGACGCACGGGTGGCCCGCCGCCTCCTACACTCGCGAGAAGGCCTACCTGGAACGGGCGCTGGACGGGTTCGAGGCGGCGCACCCGGACGTGCGGGTGGTGCGGATGCGACCGGCGTTCCTGTTCAAGCGCGAGTCGGCGAGCCAGCAGCGCCGGCTGTTCGGCGGCCCGCTCATCCCCCAGCGCCTGGTCCGTCCCGCGCTGATCCCGGTGGTCCCGGACCTGCCGGGGCTGCGCATGCAGGCCCTGCACACCGACGACGCGGCACAGGCCTACCGGCTCGCGGCGCTCGGCGACGCCCGCGGCGCCTTCAACCTGGCCGCGGACCCGGTGTTGGACGCGCCGATGTTGGCGGAGCTGCTCGACGCCAAGGTGGTCCGTCTGCCGGTGTGGGCGCTACGGGGACCGCTGGTCGCCGCGTGGCGGCTGCATTTGACCCCCGCGTCGCCCGACCTGTTCGACGCCGTCCTGCACCTGCCCCTGATGGACTCGGCCAGGGCGCGCACGGAGCTGGGCTGGACCCCGGCCCACGACGCGGCCGACGCCGTGACCGAGCTCCTCGGCGGCATGCGGGACGTAGCCGGAATGCCCACGCCGCCGCTCGCGCCCACGGTGCCGGGCGGACGACTGCACGAGCTGGGCACCGGCGCCGGCGAGACACCGTGACTGCCGGCGGTTCCGCGCGATTGTCACCCCGTGGCAACGGGTAGTCCACCAGCACGGAGCTTCCGAGGCGTGTCCTCGGTGGACGACGGGAGGGGATGACCGTGGCCGGGCAACAACAAGAGTTCCCCGCCCCACGCGCGGAGGCGGACGCCGTCTCCGTCGACGGCGTCGGGGTGAACCTCAACGTCTGGGCCAACACGACTATGTGGGACGACACGGACGACCGCCTCGACGACAACGCGGTCCGCGGCGTCGACTGAGCCGGTCGACCCCGCGGGGGCTACAGGTCGGTCAGCAGGGCGAGCATGTCGGGCAGCTCGAAGTGCCGGGCGATCTCGATGGCGGAGCGGGGTCCGAGCGCGGGGTCCGCGCCCGCGGCCAGCAGGTGGGTGACGCTGGGCACGGACCGGCGGAACACGGCCGCGCCGAGGGCGGTCTGCCCCCGGTCGTTGACGCGCGCGGTGTCCGCGCCGCGGTCGAGCAGCGCGCGGACCGTGTCCGGATGGTCGTGGTAGGCGGCGAGGACGAGGAGCGAGTCGCCGGCCCCGTTGGTGAGGTTCACCGGAATCCCGGCGTCGATCGCGGCGCTGAGCCGCGCGGTGTCGCCGTCGCGGGCCAGGTCGAACATCGACCGCAGGTACGCCAGCTCCTCTTCGCTGAGTTCCTCGGGCACGGGCTCGCCTCCACGCGGTTGAGTGGGTCCAGGTTAGGTGTGACACGAACGGCGGTTCGTACGCCAAGGCTGTTGGGATGGAGTCCAACGACACCGAGGTTCGAGGTACTTCGTGACAGGTGGTCAGACGGCGGCTGATCTGTCGGCGGCGGTTCGTGCTGCCCGCGGCGGGGACCAGGAGGCGTTTCGCGTGCTGTACCGCGAGGTGCAGCCCGGTCTGCTGCGGTACCTGCGCGGCCTGACCGGTGCGGACGCGGAGGATCTCGCGTCGGAGACGTGGCTGCAGATCGCCAGGGACATCCGCACGTTCCGTGACGAGGGTGCCGGGTTCCGCGGGTGGGCCGTCACCATCGCCAGGCACCGGGCGCTGGACCACCTGCGCCGCAACCAGCGGCGGCCGGTCGGTGGCGTGTCGGCCGACGTGCTGGTCGACCTGCCCGACACGCACGACACCGCGGAGCAGGTGATCCGGAGCGCGTCGACCAACGCCACGATCGCGTTCATCGCCACCCTGCCGAGGGACCAGGCCGAGGCGGTGCTGCTCAGGGTGGTGGTCGGGCTCGACGCGGAGGCCGCCGCGCGGGTGATGGGCAAGCGCGCCGGCGCGGTGCGGACCGCGGCGTGGCGCGGACTGCGCAAGTTGGCCGAGCGGCTCGAAGAGGCCCGTGTGACGAATCCGGGGCACCCGACGCCAAGGAAGGCGAGATGAGAAGTTACGGATCACGTGGTGTCGACCGCCGTGCGGCCGAGCGGCTGCTGGCCGGCGCCGACGCGCCCGGCCCGCTCGCGGCGGTCCTGCGTGCGGCGGCCGCACCCGCGCATCCGGAGGAGCTGGTCGGGGAGCAGGCGGCGCTGGCCGCCTTCCGGGACGCCGCTCAGCTCGACACCGTCACCGAGCCCCGGCGATGGTCCACGCTCAAGTCCGCGCTGGCGAAGTTCCTCACCGTCAAGGCCGTGATCCTCCTCGCCGCGGCCGGGTTGACCGGCGTCGTGCTCGCCGCCGCCGGTGGCACCGTGCCGGTGCCCTGGTCCGACCCGCCCCCCGACCGGCCGTCGGTCCCGACCTCGACGGCGCCACCGACCTCGGACACACCGACCGGTCGGCCGTCCCCCGCCGGCAAGCCGACCGAGGCGAGCAGCGCCCCGACGCCGTCCATGGCCGAGTTGTGCAAGGCCTACACCGCCCCGGTGGCCAAGCACCCCGGCAAGGTCAAGGACAACCCCGCGTTCAGCGCTCTGGTCACCGCGGCGGGCGGCGCGGCGAACGTCCCGACGTACTGCGCCGACGTGGCCGCCGACAAGCCGCACGGCCACCCGAGTCACGTACCGAAACCGACCAAACCCGGCAAGGACGGCCCCGGCGCGGCGAACAGCCACCCGAGTCACGTACCGAAACCGACCAAACCCGGCAAGGACGGTCCCGGCGCGGCGAACAGCCACCCGAGTCACGTACCGAAACCGACCAAACCCGGCAAGGACGGCCCCGGCGCGGCGAACGGACACCCGCCCCCGCCCACGCCGCCCGGCCGGGCCCGAACTCCGGTCAGCTCCGCCCATGGCGCCGCAACCGCCGTACCCCCCAGCGGCGCCAGACCGCCGTCTCAGGGCGGCTGACCGGAAGGGAGTGGGTTCGGGCGAACCGAACCCAGACACTCGCCCGAACCCACTCCCGGCCCACGAGGTCCTGACCATTTCGGTGGTCAACCCGGCCGTTCGCTGAGACGGCTCACTCAGCGCGCGGTCGGCCGCGACCGGTGGCCCGAACCTTCGAAGGGTTCGGGTCACCGGCACGCCTACCGGGCCTGGCCGCGTGCCTCCACAATGGACTTGAGGCGTTGGAGGTCGAGAGTGTTCGCTCTGCGCATCGCACGCGTGAGCATCGGCGCGGCGAGCTTGCCGAAGCCGGCCGGCTCGCCGCGGTTCCGCAGCGTCATCCGGGTGCCGCCGCCCGGGGTGTCGGCGAACGAATAGGTGGTCTCCATCGGGAAGGGGCCCTGCTCGGTGCTCATCACGAACCGCTCGCCGGGCACGTACTCGCGAACCTCGTAGGTGTAGGCGAGCCGGCGCCGGAGGAACCGCGCGACGAACCCGAGCCGCGCCCCGACGGCGAGTGGCCGGGACGTGCGCCACTCGACGTCGAGGATGTTCGCGTACCAGGTCGTGGCGTTGTCCGGGTCGCACGCGAACTCCGCGACCTCGGCGCGCGGCCGGTCGATCTCCACCACTGTCTCGACGTCCACAGGCATCGCCAGAGGCTACGCCGTGCCGGCGTCAGTCGAACTTGTCCTGGTTGAGGAACCGGGCGACGCCGCGCCACGAGTTCGGCCCCATCGCCCCGTCGACCGGGCCGGTGTACCCCCAACCCGCGGCCAGACGCTGCAGCGCGGCCCACGTGTTCGGCCCCGGCACGCCGTCGATCGGGCCCGTGTAGCCGTAGTGGTCGCGCATGTTGCGCTGCAGCGCGGCGTAGGTGTTGACGCCGGGCGCGCCGTCGATCGGGCCGGTGTACCCGGACTCGATGCGCAGCCAGTTCTGCGCGCGCTGCCAGAAGATCGTGCCAGGCACGCCGTCCTGCTCGGTGCTCGTCTTGGGCAGCCCGCCGCCCCCGCCGCCGACGTACTCGAGCGGGTTGATCCGGGTGCCGCCCGGATCGATCATGTGCCAGTGCAGGTGCGGCCCGGTCGAGGACCCCGAGCCGGGCGCGCCGGGCTGCCCGCCGGACAGGCCGACGATCCCGCCGGTGCCGATCGCGGCGCCGTCGGCGAGGAGGAACTGCGACAGGTGCATGTACTGCGTGCGGTACCCGTTGTCGTGGTAGATCGTGACGGTGTGCCCGCCGGTCCCGTTCTCGGGGATGTTGCGGATCGTCCCGCCGCCGCACGCCGGCAGCCGGGTGCCGACGCCCATGCCGAAGTCGATCCCGCCGAGCGACCCGGAGTTCAGGTGGTCCTGCCACGTCCCGGTGATCGGGTACCCGCCGAACGGGTTGTAGAAGTCGACCGCGTGCGCGGTGCCGGCGCCGAGCACCACGCCGCCGCCCGCCAGGCCGGCGGCGGCCACCATGCCACGTAACAGAGTTCGCCTGTCCATTCCTTGCCTCCCGACCGCTGCTGCCCTTTCCGACGACGCTATCGACGCGTGATCCACCCCGGCAGGGCCGGAAGGCGGTTCCTGATACACCCGTTCGCCAGATGTCACACCACGGCACCGTCGGGGTCGTGCGGCGTGCCCGCCGCCCGGCGACGCGCGAAGTTGCGCAACGCGGCGTCGCGCAGCTGACGGTCCCCGACGGGCTGGGCCGCGGCGGCGACCTGAAGGGACAGCGTCGCCCGATGGATCATGGCGCGGCGCAGCACGGCGGGATCGGTCACCGGGGCGAGCGCGTTCGACCCGAAACGGCCGAGCAGGGGTGCGACGTCGATGGCGGGGTCGCCGACCGCGGCGTGGTCGAAGTCGATCAGCCCGCTGAGCCGGCTCCCCTGCCAGAGGATGTTGTGCATACCCAGGTCACCATGCACTGGTACGGAGCCATGTTCGGTGCTCAGCATCCGGTCGACCGCGGCCGTCGCGGCCTTTCCGTCCGCACCGCCCAGAACGGGGACCAGCTCGGCGCGGACGATGTCGGGGAAGGCGCTGCCACCGCACCAGGTCCGCGTCGGGGGCAGCACCCCGTCCACGCGCAGCGCGGCGCCGGACGCCAGCGCGGCGAGCAACGCGCCGACCTCGTCGGCGACGTCCGTCCATCCGACGTCGCCGAGGTGCGCGCCGGGGAGCCAGCTCGTCAGCATCCCGGACCGTCCGTCCTCGGCCGTGCGGAGGTCGCCGAGCACGGCCGGAATGGTCCACCGCCCACCGGCGGCAAGCATCGACAGAGTGCGGCGTTCGGCCGCGAGCCGCCGCGTCCCGCCCGACCGCTTCGAGAATCGCGCCACGACGTGGCCGGGGATGACCAGCACCTCGTGGAACGCCCCGTGGTGTGCCTCCGCCGTGTCCCACCTGCGCTCCGGCCACCACGAAGCGGCCAGCGCCCGCACCTCGTCCACACCCACGATGATCCCCCGGAAGCTTTCCGGCACTTTCGGGTCCACGGCCGCCGCGCCAGCGCGGATCAGGGTGATGATTCGGGCATGCGAAACGTGATCACCGCACTGGCGGTGGTCGTAGCCGTGTTGGGGTTCGTCAACTTCTTCACGCAGACCATCCCCGTGTTCGTCAGCCACCCGCCGATGATCCTGGCATTCGGCTTCCTGGTCGTGCGCCGGATCGTGCCCGCGGTGCTGCTGCGCCCGGCCGATCCGCCGCCACCGCACACCGGGCCGCCGCTCGCGACCGCCAGGTGCTCCGGTGCGATCGGCGCGGTCCGGCTGCAGAACACGATGAGGGTGACCGCCTACGCCGACCGACTCGTCGTGCGGCTGACGTTGATGGGCAGCCGCACGATCATGGCCGACCAGCTCGTCGCGGTGCACGAACAGGGCACGCTCACCCACGGCTGGCCGGCGATCCGCATAGAGCACACGTCCTCGGGCCTGCGTTCACCGGTCACGCTGCTGCTGCGGGACGCGCATCCGCTGCGCCAGGCCATCCAGAGGTTGCGGCCCGAGCGCTACCGCAAGTGACGCGATCACGCGTTCGCGTGACGCTGTGCAACGAATTCCTTGCGTTCTCGACATCAGGGGCAGCATCGGCGTTCGGCGGATCCGGAGGCGACCCCATGACGGCTCACGTGGACACCCCGCCGGAGGACGCCGCCGCCTTGGTCACCACGTTGGCCGGGGCGGAAGTGCGGGTGCACGGCATCGGCCAGCACGACGACCTGAGCGCGCTGGGCAAGCCGCAGATCGAGCGTTGCACGGACCGCGTCGACGTGGCCTCTCCCCCGTCGATCCCGGCGCACTCACTGAAGCTGGTGAACTGGTCCCGAACCTCACGCGGCATGTCGCGGGGACTGTTGTGGTACCTGGCGTTCCCGTTCACCCTGATCAACGCCGTCGGCAACATGGGGCCGGGCAACGGCAGACGGACCTTGCCCCGAGCCAACGCCGTCGTCAGCGTGCTCCTCACGGTGGCCGCGGCGACCTGGCTCGTCGTCATCGCGGAGACGGTCCTGAAGGTCGTCCCGCTTCCGGTCGACGACGAGCGGGCGGGCCGTGCGATCGCCGGTGCGCTGCCCATCCTGCTCGCGGTCGGTGTGTTCGCCCGGTGGCGCAGGCGAAGGGACACCCTCAAGGGGTCGCTCGCGAGCGTGCACGTGGTGACGCTGGTGCTGTTCGGCGCCGCCGCCGCGGTCCTGCTTCCCGCGCAGCTCGCCTACTCCGGCTGGCCTTCGGTCGTCACCCCGGTCCGCGGCCCGACACCGCAGTTCGTCGACAGACTCGACCCGACCGCGGTCCTGGTCATCGCCACCACGGCGTTCTCGGTGGTCGCGTCGACCTGGGTCATGCTCGCCCGCCTCCGCGTCCCGAAGGCGGACCCGGCGGCCCGCACCAGTCTCGCGATGGCGTCGATCCTCCTCATCGCGGCCATGACGTTGATGCACACCATCAGTTCGCTGCTCAGGATGGCCGTTGGCTGGGTCGCCGACTGGGCGTCGCCTGCGAACCCCCGGAACCCGAGGCTGCTCGCCTTCGACGACCGCGCGCTCATGCCGTACTTCAGCGAAAGCACCTCCTCGGCGCCGCGCCTCGACCTGATCCCGCTCTACGGGCTGGCGGTACTGCTCTCGCTGCTTCTGGCCGCCTGGCTGGTGATCCGGCTCCGCGAGTCGGGTCCGGGCAAACTCGTCACCCGCCTGCCGGACCTGCTCGGCTCGATCTGTCTGGGCGCGGGCCTTCTCATGATCGTTTCGGTCGCGGTGCTCACCTGGCGGCTGCCCGACCTCATGACCGGCGGCACCGCCTTCCTCGTCGTCCGGCTGATCCACGTCCTCACCGCCGTGACCGCGCTCGTGGTGCTGCTCGGCGCCATCCCGAGGGTCCGCACGACGATGAGCCTGGTCGCCGACCTCGCCGGCTTCTGGGAGATCGAACACCATCCGCTCGCCGGGCTGTCCTACCGCGCCTCGACGCTGGCCGGCATCACCCGGACCGTCGTCGACGCGGGGGCGCGGCCGGTCGTGCTCGTGGGCCACAGCCAGGGCTCGGTGCTCTGCGCGTGGTGGGCCGCCCACCAACCCGCGGCCAAGGTGCACCTGGTCACCTGCGGCTCACCGCTGAGCTCGCTCTACGCGCAGTTCTTCCCCCGCCACGTCAACCAGGACTTCTTCGACAAGGCCACCGAGAACACCCGCAGCTGGCGTAACTTCTGGCGCGACACCGACCCGATCGCCACCGCACTGCCGATCAGCGACAACGAGAAGCTGACCGATCCGCGCCCTGGCAAGGCGGTCCAGGGACACGGGAACTACTGGACCGACCCGTGCCAGATGGACTGGGTCCAAGGACGAGTCACCGCTGTACCTATTGATATTCGATAGTATGTGAGCGATACTCGATGCATGGTTCCGGAGCATCGGGCGGTAGCGCCTCTCAGAGTCTTCCTCGTGCTGCTGTTCGCGATCTTGGTCCTGTTCCAGACCATGTCGCTGCCAGGGCAGTTCGCCTACATGGCCAAGGAGTCCCCGGACCTCGCGTACCTGAGGTGGCCGATGACCGCCGTGTCGGTGTTCTGGGTGCTGTGCGTTCAGGTGGTGATCGTGTGCACGTGGCGGTTGCTCACCCTGGTCAAGAACGACCGCATCTTCAGCGAGGCGTCCCTGCGGTGGGTGGACGGGATCGTGTGGGCCATCGTCGCCGCGTGGGTGGTCCTCATCGGCGTGTCGGTCTGGGTCGGTCTCCAGGCGGACGACCCGGGGCTGCCGCTCCTGTTGTTGTTGCTGTCGACCGGTGTCACGGTGCTGGGCCTGTTGATGGTGGTGATGCGTGCGCTGCTGCGGCAGGCCACCACACTGCGGACCGACATGGAATCGGTGATCTGATGCCGATCGTCGTGCGCATCGACGTCGAGCTGGCCAAACGCAAGATGAGCGTCGGCGAGTTCGCCGAGCGGGTCGGGCTCACGCCGGCGAACGTGGCGGTGCTGAAGAACGGTCGCGCCAAGGCGGTGCGCTTCAGCACCCTGGAAGCCATGTGCCGGGTGCTCGACTGCCAGCCCGGCGACCTGCTCGAGTGGGTGGACGAATGAAGTACGCCGCCCTCGTCCTGGTCCTCGCCATCGGCCTCGCCGGCCTCGCGTACGGGGAGGCCGACGACTCGCCGGGCCTTCAGTTGTTGGGTGCCCTGCTCGTCATCGGCGCGATCGTGTCCGGCGTGCGGATCGCCCGACGCGCCAGGTAGGCACCCCGCTGTCAACGGCATCGGAGCGCGAACCCGGCCGGTACCGTTTGCCGCGTGGGGACGCCTCGGTTCACCTGCGGGCACGCGGCCTACGACGACGCCTATGCCAAGGCGGTCCGGGACGTGGCCGACAGCATCTCCGGCGGTGCGTTCGTCGCCGGGGAGTCGTGGCCGACGGTGTGGGTTCGGGACGCCTCGTTCGCCATCGATCTGGGGTGTGGGCTGCTGCATCCCGACGTCTCCAGCGCCACGTTGCGCGGGGTCGCCGCGTCGGACGGGGGGTGGCCGCAGGACCGGGCCGCGCACTTCGGCGGGTGGCCGCGGCTGACCGACTCCGTCGTCGGCGCCGTTGGCGCTTGGGCCTGTTACGTGGCCACCGGCGACCTGGACTTCCTGCGCTGGAGCCACGACGTGGCCCGCGCGAGTCTGGCGCGCGCCGAGCGCGAGGTCTTCGACGGCCGACTGTTCCTCGGCTGCTCCAGCTTCATGGAGTCCAACAGCGGCTATCCCCCTCGGTTCGCGTTCCGCGGCAAAGCGGTGGGCGCCACGAAAGCGTTGAGCACCAACGTTCTCCACTACCGCGGCTACATGCTGGCCGCGCGCACGGCACAGCTGCTCGGCGAGGACCCGGAGCCGTTCGACGTCCGGGCCGCCGCGCTGAAGCAGGCGATCAACGCACGCCTGTGGCAGCCGGAACGCGGCTGCTACGCGTACTACGAGGACGCCGACGGCCACCCGTCGGATCGCTGGGAAGGACTCGGCAACGCGCTGGCGGTACTGTGGGGCGTCGCCGACGACGAGCAGGCCGCGGCGATCTTCCGCACGGTCACGGCGACCCGGCACGGGCTGCCCTGCCTGTGGCCCCCGTACCCGCTGTGGAAACCGTGGCTGCTGCGGGACGAGTACTACTACCACAACGGCACGGTGTGGCCGTTCGTGCAGGGTTACTGGGGTTGGGCGGCCGCCACCCGCGACGCCGTCGAGGTGTTCGCGGCCGAGTTGGCCAGCCTCGCCGACCTCGCCGGCCGCGCGCCGACCTACCACGAGTTCTACCGGGCCGACACCGGCCGGCCGGACGGCTCCGCCCGTCAGCTGTGGAGCGCCGCCGGGTATCTCGCGATGGTCCACAACGGACTCTTCGGCCTGACGTCCGACGGCGCGGAGCTCCGGTTCCGCCCCACCGTCCCCGCCGCCTTCTCCCAGCTCCGGCTGTCCGATCTCACGCACCGCGACCTCACCTTGGAGATTACGATCACCGGCGCCGGCAGCCGCGTCGAATCGTTCACTGTGGACGGTGTCGCTCAGGCCGACCACGCGATCCCCGCCACACTGGCCGGCCCGCACCGCCTGGACATCATCCTGGGCTGACGCCGAGCAGGTGCGTCAGCGCCTGCCGCAGCTCGCGCTCGGGGTGCGCCGGCATCGTGGTCGCACGCCAGGCGACGAAACCGTCGGGACGTATGAGGGTCGCGCCGGTCTCGGTGATGCCGTACGCCCCGAGGAACTGCGCGCCGGGGTCGTGGAGGTCCACGCCGAGCTGGTGGACGGCCACGTCGAGTGCCGCTGCCGCCGTGGCCCAGCCGGTCCCGTCCTGGCCGACCAGCAGCGTCCAGGCATCGACACACAGGTCCAGAGTGGACAGTCGGACGCCGGCGCGCTCCAGCCACACGTGCGGCGCGCGCAGACCGGGTTGTCCGCTGGGCTTCCTCGGATCCTCGACGGGCTCGTCCGGCGTGTGCGGCTCGGCGCGGACGGCCGTGGAGCGGTACCGGTAGCCGAAGGTCATCGTCAGGTAGTCGATGTTCGTGACGTCGTCGCCCGCTCCTTCGTGGCGGGTGCGCAGGAGCCGCATCGCCGCCGCGAGGGTGGTTCGCGCGACCGGGCGGCGTTCGGCGTCGTAGGTGTCCAGGAGTTGTTCTCCCGCTTGACCTTTGACGACTGCGGCGAGCTTCCATGCCAGGTTGTGCGCGTCCGCGATGCCGGTGTTCGCACCGAAGGACCCCGCCGGCGGCACCACGTGGGCCGCGTCGCCGGCGATGAACACCCGACCGTCCCGATAGCGGTCCGCGACCCACCCGCCGCCGGTGCTGTGGGAGACCTTCTGCGGCCACCCGGGCACCGGGGGCACGAGGATGACGTCGAGGTCGGGCACGCCGACCGCGACGCGGGCCAGCTCGACGCAGCGCTCCTCGGTGAAGTCGGCGGGCTCGTCGCCGAGTTCCGGATGGTAGGGCACACCGAGCATCCACTGCCCGAACTTCCGCAGTGGCACCAGGACGGTGCCGGTCGTCGGCCGGTCCAGGTAGGCCAACAGGAACCGGCGTCCATTCAGGACAGACGTGAGGTCGGCCTCGAAGACGCAGTACATCGCGTGGGCCGGCGCGCCCGGCTGGTCCGCCCCGATGCCGAGCCGGTCGCGGACACCCGCGCGGTGCCCGTCCGCGCCGACGAGATAGTCGGCGCGGATGCGTCGATCGGCGCCGCTGCCGAGGTCACACACGACGGCCGTCACCCCGTCGGCGTCGGAGGTGAAGGAGATCAGCTCGGCACCGAACCGGATGTCGGCGCCGCCGTCCTCGGCGCGGGCGCGCACGATGCGTTCCAGCTCGTCCTGGTCGATCATCACCCAGTCGGTGGGGCTCATGGTCTCCGGCGGTCGGACGTGGGCGAGCACGTCCATGCGGAAGCGTTCCGCGCCGGCCAACGTGTCCGCGCCGATCATCTCCGGCAGGTCGGCGAGCAACGACGTGCTGTCGCGGATCTCCTCCTGCAGGCCGATGGCACGGTAGATCTCCATCGAGCGCGGGTTGAACGCCCGCGCCTGCGGCATGATCGCCGTGGACGGATGCCGCTCGACCAGAGTCGGGCGAACTCCTTGCCGTGCGAGGAAAAGCGCCGTGGAGAGCCCGGTGATGCCACCTCCCACGATGAGGACGGCGGTCGTGTCGTCGTACTGCTCGGCCATGGCGACTCCCCCTGTCTCGCGTTCGCGTACGACCACATCGTCAACAACTCACATGGCTGTGTCAATCACTTGTTTGACTAAGCTAGAGATACGCATGGTTCACGATCGACAGCACTCCGATAGTTGTCGGAAACCAGGCCGGAACTATCGACGGCCCTCGCACGGCAGACCCACCTATTGCCTGCACAACATCGCTAATGCTGTCGAAACTATCGGAAATCCGTCGTTGACATGACTTCGAAAATGGCCCCATACTCCTGAGAGCTGTAGCCGATCGCGATCGAGACGTCGCTCAGCGTTGCGCACGATCCCCGTCCCAGGTTTGGCCTTCCGCAGCCAGGAAATGAGCAGTCATGGTCAACAAACCCCTGCGTTCGCTCGCCGTCGCCGCCGTCGCGGTCGTCGGGCTCACGGCGCTGCCGAGCACGGCGAGCGCCGCGACCACCCTCGGCGCCGCGGCCGCCGAGAAAGGGCGGTACTTCGGTGCCGCCGTCGCCGCGAACCACCTCGGCGAGTCCGGGTACGCGAACACCCTGAACGCCGAGTTCAACAGCGTGACCCCCGAGAACGAGATGAAGTGGGACACGATCGAGAGCTCCCAGAACTCGTTCAACTTCGGCAACGCCGACCGCATCGTCACCCACGCGCAGGGCCGGGGCATGAAGGTCCGCGGCCACACCCTCGTGTGGCACTCGCAGTTGCCCGGCTGGGTCGGCGGCCTCGCCACGACACAGCTGCGCTCGGCGATGAACAACCACATCACCACCGTGATGCGGCACTACCAGGGCAAGATCCACTCGTGGGACGTGGTCAACGAGGCGTTCCAGGACGGCAACAGCGGCGCGCGGCGCAGCTCACCGTTCCAGGACAAGCTCGGCAACGGCTTCATCGAGGAGGCGTTCCGCACCGCGCGGGCCGCCGACCCGGCCGCGAAGCTCTGCTACAACGACTACAACACCGACGGCCAGAACGCGAAGAGCAACGCCGTCTACGCCATGGTGAGCGATTTCAAGAACCGCGGCGTGCCGATCGACTGCGTCGGGTTCCAGTCCCACTTCAACGCGCAGTCCCCCGTCCCGTCCGACTACCGCGCGAACCTGCAGCGCTTCGCCAACCTCGGCCTCGACGTGCAGATCACCGAGCTGGACATCGAGGGCTCCGGCACCGCGCAGGCCAACAGCTACCGGACCGTCACCGAGGCCTGCCTCGCTGTCTCCCGCTGCACCGGCATCACCGTGTGGGGCATCCCCGACATGTACTCGTGGCGGGCGTCCGGCACCCCGCTGCTGTTCGACAACAGCTATAACAAGAAGCCCGCGTACCAGGCGGTCCTGTCCGCGCTCGGCGGCACGCCGGGCGGCGGCGACCCCAACCCGCCGGGCGGGGCCTGCACGGTGTCCTACCAGGAGACCAACCGCTGGGGTGACCGGTTCAACGGACAGGTGACGGTCCGCGCCGGCAGCTCGGCCATCTCGAACTGGACCACGACCGTGACCGTCCAGACCGCACAGGACATCTCGACCACCTGGAACGGCACGCCGTCCTGGGACAGCAGCGGCAACGTGATGACCATGCGCCCCAACGGGAACGGCAACCTGGCGGCCGGCGCGTCGACGACCTTCGGCTTCACCGTGATGGCGAACGGCAACTGGACCACGCCACGACTCGGTGCCTGCACCGTGTCCTGACGGGGGACCGCGGCGGCCACCTTCCCGCGAAGGTGGCCGCCGCGTCATGGCCTCACCCGGTGAACGTGACGTCGCTGCAGAAGTAGTAGGACTGGTCCATGTGGCTCGCCTGCCAGATCGTGTAGACGATGTGCCGGCCCGTTCTGGCACCGGCGTCCACGTCGATCAGGGTGTTGTTCGCCGGCGCGGTTCTGCCGACCTCCTTCACCAGCTCCAGGTCCGCCCACCGCAGCGGCTGGGTGACCGGGTCGTAGCCCTGCCGCGTGATGTAGACGCGGTAGTAGTCGGCGCCGTGCAGCGCCTGGTCGTAGATGTTGACCGTGAACTGGTTCTGCTTCGTCGCGGCCTGCCAGTCGCCGACCGCGTCGAGCGACGCGTACCGGCCGCCCTGGGTGCGGCCCGCGCTGCACAGCTGTCCGTCGGGGATGGCGGCCTGGTGGTTGCCGGCCACTCCCTCGCGGTACAGCCCGTTCCAGTTCCACATGGTGTTCGGATCGGCCTGCCATGCCTGGTAGCACATGGGATCCTCGGTGGCCATGTCCGGGTCGAGGTGGTTGGTGCCCCAGCGTTCCCAGCAGCCGTAGTTGCGCGACGGCGGGTCGGTGGCCGAGCCGTGGGCGCTCGCCGTGGTGGCCATGCCGGTCAGCAGCACCGCGGCGGCCGACAGCACGGCCGCGGCGCGAAATCGAACGGTCACTGTCTCTTCTCCTTCACAGGAAGGGAAGGGGCGCCCGTCGGACGCCCCTTCGTCCTACAGCGGCGGATAGGCGTTGCGCATCAGTTCCTGGAACTGCGCGGAGAACCAGTGCCCGGACAGCGGGGCGTCCGGCAGCGCGCCGGAGGGGTTGTTGCCGTTGCGTGGGTTGCCCTCGTAGGTCGGGTCGCACATCCGGTCGAAGCCCTTGCCCTCGTCGTTCGGGATCTCCTCGCTCGCGCCGTCGGACTCGCCGGGCGGCTTCATCCACACGTACGCGTCGATGCCCGACTCCGGCGCGGCGGTCGGCCGTTCGCCGAGCCCGGCGCCGGACTGGTTGCACCAGTTGCCGAGGTGGATGCGCCGGTCCACGCGACCGCCGTTGACGTACTCGTCCACAGTGGACTGCGGGCCGGGCCCGGTCGGCCGCGCGCTGCCGCCCCAGCCGTTGCGCGAGGTGTCGATCAGCATGCCGATGTCCGACGGGAAGCCGGCCTGGACGAGCCGCTGCCGGAACGCCTGCGCGAAGGAGAGCGAGTCGACGTAACGGTTCCAGTCGACCCACTTGGACTGGCGCACCGACGTGCCGTTCACCGCGTCGTCGATCGTGAAGTGCGGCTCGCGCAGCGCGGAGTAGTTCGCCGTGTTGACGATGAAGCCGTGCACGTTGTCGACCGTGCTGCCCTGCGCCCGCGCGGCCTGCGCGAACAGGTCGGCCGACGCGCCGAAGTTGTCGTCCCACCCGATCCAGCCGTGGTGTCCGGCGTCGAGGTAGTTGTAGACGTTCGGCACCGCGCCGAGCTTGGCGAGCGCGTAGCCGATGCCGTTGACGTAGTTGCCGTTCTCCTTCATCCGGTCGCATTCCGGCGTCGCGGTCGGCCGGCCGCTGGTGTTGGTCACCAGGTTCGGCAGGGAGTCGATCTCGACGACCGTCACGATGCGCAGGTTCGCGTACGCGGGGTCGGCGAGGATCGCGGCGATGGGGTCGATGAACTCGGACTTGTATCTCGGCAGGTCGTCCGGCCCCAGCTCACCGTTCGACGCGAGCGCGGCACAGTCCCGGCCGGGCAGGTCGTAGACGACCAGCTGGATCACCAGCGGTTGTCCGCCGGACTGCGACACCGCGTCGTCGAGGTGGTCGCGGAGACCGGGGCCGCCGTTCGCGCCTTCGATCGCCGCGATCCGGTCCAGCCAGACACCGGTCGGCTGGTTCGCGACCCGGCTGCCGCCGGGCTCGGCAGCGGCCTTCTCGGACCACTCCTGGTTCACGTAGACCCGCGCGCCGGCATAGGGGTTGTCGACCCGTGGCGCGCGCTCCGGCGCGGCCGAGACGGTGCCCACTCCGGTGAGCAACGCGACCGAGGCGCACGAGACCGCGACAGCCAGGCCACGGAACAACCCCCTTCGAGGGGCAGAACGCATGATGACTCCTTTGTCATGGAATTTTCGGGAGGATTTGGGAACGCTCCCAGTAAATTGACTGTAACGGCGCTTCCGGCATTCGGGAAGCCCGTACCGAACAGCACTGGCGGACCACGTGTACAGATGGTGATTTTCCCGCCGGGCGGAGATGTCCGCCATTGCGCCGTTCAGGAACCGTTCAGTGCCACGGACGGTGACCGTGGCGACGGTCGCCCGCCGCCACGGCCCGCCAACGCGTCGCGACTGGGCCAGAAGTGGGAACTCGCGACGGCTTCCGCGACCTTCGAATTCGCGGTCAGGAAATGGCCAGCTCGTACGCGCGCTGCGGCACGAACTGGCCTGCCGGCGCGATGCAGCCGTCCGACTCGCCGGGCAGTTTCACCCACAGGAACGCGGCGACCTGACCGTCGCCGGTCTCGGTCGTGCTCGGCGTGCCGACCGCGCGGCCGGCCGGGTCGCACCACTCGCTGCCGGCCGGGCCGTTGCCGTTGCGGCTCGTGTCCACCACCGCGCGCAGCCGGTTGTCGCCGACGTTCGCGAGGACGGCCTTGGCGAAGGCGACCTCGTCGGCGGTGCTCCGGTAGTTGGACACGTTGGTCGAGATGCCGTCCGCGCTGGCGGAGACGTCGGCGGCCCGCAGCCGGGCGGCGGCCTCCGACGGCGACAGCCAGGCGGAGTGTCCGATGTCGAAGTACACCCTGGCCTGGGCGGAGCCGGCCTTGAGCCGCTTGCCGGCGTAGGCCATCGAGGCCCTGGTCTCGGCCTGCTGGCCGGCGCTCTGGCAGTTCGTCATCAGCGGCAGCACGTCGGGCTCGAGCACGATGTACGCCGCCCGGCCGGCGAGCCCGGCCGCGACCTCGTCGACCCACGCGCGGTAGGCCGCGTGCGATGGCGCGCCGCCGCCGCTGGCGCCGCCGCAGTCCCGGTTGGGGATGTTGTAGACGACCATGATCGGGATCTTGCCGGCCGCCGCCGCGGCGCCGACGAAGCCGCTCACCTGGGCGCGCACCGCGCCGGTGTTGGTCGTCGTGAACCACCGCGCCTGCGGCACGGTGGCGATCCGGTCCCGGATGACCGCGGCCCTGCCGTCGCCGGGGTTGGCGGCGACCCAGCGTGCCGCGTTCGTCTCGGGGTCCACATAGAACACCGACGGCGCGGCGGCCTCAGCGGTCCCCGGTAGGGCGGTCGACGCGGCACACACGATCGCGACCAGCCATTTCTTGAGCCTCATCCATACCTCCGAGGAGAATTCGGTCGGTGGATGGGAGCGTTCCCAAAAGCGGTTCCCAGTGTGGTCGGCTCGCCACACGGAGTCAAGAACGCCAGCGCGGCGAGTAGTTCCCAGTATCATGTGGGGATGCAGCGGTTCGGATGTGGCGCATGACGAACAATGGCCGCCGGGCCAGGACGAGCGGCCGCCCGACCCTCGAACAGGTCGCGGTGGAGGCCAACGTCTCGCGGGGCACGGCCTCGCGGGTGGTGAACGGGTCGCTCGAGGTGAGCCCGTGGGCGCTGAAGGCCGTCCAGGACGCGATCCGCAAGCTGGGGTACGTGCCGAACCAGGCCGCGCGGAGCCTGGTGACGCGGCGCAGCGACACGGTGTTGCTGGTGGTGTCCGAGTCCGAGGACCGCGTGTTCGGCGAGCCGTTCTTCGGCAGCCTCGTGCGAGGGCTGAGCCAGGAGCTGTCGACCACGTCGCTGCAGCTCAACCTCATGATGGCCAGCACGGCGCGCCAGCACGGCCGGGTCGAGCAACTGGTGCGAAACGGACACGTCGACGGCGTGATACTGATCTCCCTGCACGGCGACGACCCGCTGCCGCAGAACATCGTCGCGGCCGGCGCCCCGGTGGCGCTGAACGGGCGGCCGATGTCCGATGTCGGCGCGGCGCCCTACGTCGACGCCGACAACGAGGCCGGTGCCCGCGCGGCGACCGAGTACCTGTACCGCCAGGGCCGCCGACGCATCGCGACGATCACCGGCACGCAGGACATGGCCGCCGGCCTCGACCGGCTCAACGGCTACCGCGCCGCGCTGCGAGGCAAGCGGGGCGTCACGAGACTCATCGCGCAGGGCGACTTCCGGCAGGCGAGCGGCGAGGCCGCCATGCGTGAGCTGCTGGCCAGGGACCCCCAGGTCGACGCGGTGTTCGCGGCCAGCGACCTCATGGCCGCCGGCGCGCTGCGCGCCCTGCGGACCGCGGGCCGCCGCGTCCCGGACGACGTGGCCGTCATCGGCTTCGACGACTCGGAGCTGGCGCGCAACACCGATCCGCTGCTGACCACCGTCAGCCAGCCGACGCAACAGATGGGCCGGGAGCTGGCGAAGCTGTTGATCGCACAGCTCCGCGAACCGGACACCTCGCTGTCGCCGGTCATCCTGCCGACGGAGCTCGTGTGCCGGGAGTCGGCCTGACCCGGTTCTGGCGCAGCCCGGGTCAACCAAAATACGCCGGCCAATACCTTCTCTGCCACCTGCCGTCGAAACTATGTCCGTCCGTGCTGACTTGTGGGCGGGCCGCCGCTCGTCTTCGCGCGCAGAATCCGTCCGCACGTTGACCCTCGTGCGCCGTCACGGTCAACTGGATTCAGTCGGCGGCACAACCAGGAGGAACAATGGCCGAGATCACCAATGTGTCGATCTACCAGGACAACGGCTTCGTCACTTTGATCCACACCTTCCCGCAGGGGCACACCGACGAGGGGCACAACGAGTTGGCGTGCAGCGATCCGACCAACGCGGCCAGGCCCGTGCAGTTCACCCGAGGTACCCGCTACTACATCAGATACACCATCACCGGCACCAACCAACAGCGCCAATGGCAGGGCGACTGCACGTACGAGGCCGGTGGGACGGCCGGCGTTTCGTTCGACGAGCTCGAAATGGTCGACTGACGGTTTGACGGCGGCGACGTGGATAATGGCCGCGTAGCGTGACTCAGACCGTGCACGACTGACCGTTCACCGTGAAAGCGGCCGGCGGCGTGTGGGCACCCGAGTTGCTCGCGTTGAAGCCCAATGTCACCGACGCGCCAGGGGCCACCGTCGCGTTCCACGACACATTGGTGGCCGTCGCCTCGCGGCCCTGTTGGGTCCATGTCGCCGACCAACCTTGCTGTATTCGTTCCGCGCCGGCGAACGTGAAGGCCAGAGTCCAGCCCTGCCAAGGCGTGGCGCCCTTGTTGGTCACCTTCACGTTGGCGCTCAGGCCGGTCTGCCACGTGCTCGCCTGGTACTCGACCCGGCAGCCGGGTGCGGTGGCCGGCGGCGCCGAGTGCTCGGCGGTCCAGTTGGCGAGCCACGCGAGCGCCGAGTTCCAGTTGACCGTGACCTCGTTGACCGAGTACGCCTCGATGTGGTCGACGAAGCACCGCTGCGGCTGGCAACCCGGCAGGAGGCGCTGCGCGATCGGGTCCTGCAGCGCACTGTTCGGACCACCCGACAGCGCACCCGGCGGCGCGGTCGGCAGCGACGCGTCCAACTGGTGCGCCCAGTGCCGGTGGTGCACGTTCTGCACCGGCCGGTCACCGTAGCCTGCGACATAGGAGTAGTTCATCGGGTTGCGGCCGAGCAGGTAGTTCATCGCGGCGAAGGCGCCGTCCCGGTACTTCGCCTCGTGGGTGAAGTCGTACGCGAGCCCGAGCACCATGCCGTTGTTCGCGACGAGACCGTTCGAGCCCCACTCGTACGACCCGTCCGCCGTGCGGTACGGCGCGGGGTGACCGGCCGCCGCCAGCTGGGTGAGGTGCGCGTCGGCCGTCGAGGTCACCGCCGCGCGGATGGCCGCGACGTCCGCCGCCGGGAGCGCGGTCGGGACCAGCGCCAGTGTCACGTCGCCGAGCGCCCCCGTCGCGCCCCAGTCGAAGCCGCGGGCGTCGAGGCTCTCGCCGCGGTACAGCGGCGAACCCGTCACGTCGCTCTGGTAGTTCCCTGTGGTGGCATAGAGTTCCGCCGCCGCCCAATAGAACTCGTCGGTCACGGTCGGGTCGCTGTACGCGCCACCGCCGGTGCCGTCGTTCGGGTCGGCGAGCACGTCCGGGTTGGCCTTCGCCGCCGCGTACGCCTTCTCCGCCGCGGCCAGCGCGCGCGTCGCGAACGCCGGGTCGAGCGTGCGCCACAGCCGCGCCGACTGCGCCGCCACCGCCGCGAGGTTCAACGTCGCCGCGGTGCTCGGCGGTGACAGGCGCCGAGGCTGCGCGTCCTGGTGCGGCAGCGTCGGCAGGCCGGTCCACTGCGCGTCGTGGATCTTGTGGTGCGCCATGCCCGCCTTCGGCCGGCCGTCGGGCACCTGCATGCTCAGCAGGAACTCGACCTCCCAGCGCGCCTCGTCGAGGATGTCCGGCTTGCCGTTCGCGTGCTCCGGGATGGCGAGTGTGCCGTCGCCCAACGCGGCCGCGTCGCCGAGCGCGACCGCCCGCTCATAGGTGTTCTGCAGCTGCCACGCGGAGATGCCGCCGTTCACCACGTACTTGCCGTGGTCGCCCGCGTCGTACCAGCCGCCGCGCACGTCCAGGGTGTACCCGCAGTCGACGAGGCACGGCACGGCGTCGTCGCCCTTGTTGGGCGCGACGTTCACGTGTCCGGCCGGCCGCGCGTACTCCGCCCCGACGTACTCCGCCTCGATCGGCGTGCCGCTGCGCTGGTGGTAGAAGAACGCGAGCGAGTCGCGCCGCAGCGGCGTGAGCGCGGTCGCGGAGATGTCGAACGGGAAGCTGGTCTCGGCGCCGACGGTCAGCGTGTACCCGGTGCCGGGCGTGTCGTAGGAGGAGAAGTCGGCGACGTGGACGTTCTCGCCGGACGCGGCGTCCATGCCCTTCGGCACCGTCTGGCCGGTGGCCACGGCGGCGCCGGCCGCGTTCTTCAGCGTCCACGCCAGCGGGGTGGTCGACTCGGTGGCGACACTCGCCTGCTTCGGCAGTCCCGGCACGTAGCCGACCTGGTTGACCCGGACGGGCGCGGCCGGCTCGAGGCCCGGCGGCGGCAGCACGCCGCCGACGAGCGACACGTTGTCGACGCACACCGTGTTGTCGAACGACTGCCCGCCGAACCAGAACGCCAGCTGGCCGTTGCCGGCCGCCGGGAAGTCCAGTGTGGACTCGAAGGTGAACGTGAACGTCGCCGGCTCCGGCGTCACGGTCACGTCGGTCCTGGCGATCTGCCGGTACGGGCTCACCGCCTCGCCGGCCACCGCGGAGATCGGCTGCGCCACCTCGGCACGCGCGTCGAACCGCAGCGTGTAGGACTGGCCCGCCTCGAACGCCACCCCGTTCTGCCCGGCCAGCGCGTCGTAGCCGTTCGCGGTGCCGCCGGTGACGTCGACGCAGAACTCCCCGCCGGTCACCGCGCCGCTCGTGCCCGACCCGGCCCACCACGGGTCGGCGCTCCCGGTGCCGAAGTCGCCGTTCACTATTCGTTCGTAGTCGGCGAGTTGCGCGGACGCCGTGAGCGGCGTGCCGAGCGCGAGTACCACCACGGACACCGTCAGCGCGTGCCGCCATTTGTTGATCACCACGACGTGATCTCCTCCGCCACTGTCCACAACAGACTCACGATTGGGAGCGCTCCCACAATGTAGCGGCGAAGACGCCCCCTGGGAAGTCCGTCACGCACAATGACGTCGCGCCGGCAATATCTCACTCGTTTGCCCGTTTCCGGGCCCACCGCCCGCGCGCTATGGTCCGAACTTGCTGGGAGCGCTCCCAGACCGTGAGAAAGAAGGAGCGATGACTCGAGGAAAGGTAGCCACGACGGCGCTCGCCGTTGTCACGATGGTGCTGGCCGGCCTGCTCACCGCGGTGCTGAACGCCCCGCCGGCGTCGGCGCACGGCGCGATGATGACGCCCGGCAGCCGGACGTTCTTCTGCTGGAAGGACGGCCTCACCCCGCAGGGCAACATCGTCCCGAAGAACTCGGCCTGCGCGGCGGCCGTCGCACAGAGCGGGGCGAACTCGCTCTACAACTGGTTCTCCGTGCTCCGCTCGGACGGCGCCGGCCGGACCAGGGGGTTCATCCCGGACGGCCAGCTCTGCTCCGGCGGCAACCCGAACTACTCCGGGTTCGACCGCACCGGGGACTGGCCGCTGACGCACCTGACCGCCGGCGCGAACTTCAACTTCACCTACAACTCGTGGGCCGCCCACCCCGGCTGGTTCTACCTGTACGTCACCAAGGACGGCTGGAACCCCGATCAGCCGCTGCGCTGGGACGACTTCGAGGACCAGCCGTTCCTGACCGCCGACCACCCGCCGCAGTCCGGGCCGGTCGGCAGCGTGGAGGGCAAGTACTCGTGGTCCGGGGCGTTCCCGTCCGGCAAGTCCGGGCGGCACGTCGTCTACTCGGTGTGGAAGCGGTCGGACAGCGCGGAGACGTTCTACGGTTGCTCGGACGTCACGTTCGACGGCGGCAACGGCGAGGTCACCGGCATCGGCGAGGTCACCGACCCACCCGACCCGGATCCCGGGACGGGCAACTGCATGGCCGAGTACGTGGTCACCAACAGCTGGAACGGCGGCTACCAGGCCGAGGTGACGGTCATGAACCACGGCACGACACCGCTGTCGGGCTGGCGGGTCAGCTGGAACATCCCCAGCGGGCAGACGATCAACAGCGTGTGGAACGGCACGCTGACACAGAGCGGGACGCAGGCGACGGTCCGCAACGTCGACTGGAACGCGCAGGTGGCGCCGGACGGCCGCCGCTCGTTCGGGTTGTCCGCGAACGCGCAGGGGACCGGCAGTCCGGCGCAGCCGACGGTCACCTGCCAGAGCCCGTAGACACCGGCGACACCACTGGAGCGGCGGCTTCAGTGGTGTCCGTGCTCCGGGTTGGCGAACACGCAGCCCTCCTCGTCGGCGGGCAGCTGATGGACCTGGGGGTCGAGGTAGTCGCACCGGAAGTAGTACAGCCCGAGGTCCGCGACGCCGAGGTAACCGGCGGAGACGGCGAACCCGTTGCCGAAGGCGAAGGACGGTCCGTCGGCGATCTCCCCCGCCGTCATCGCGGTGTGCCAGGATTTCTGAAATTTTCGCTGGTCGTCGCCACTGAACAGGATCAGTCCGACCTTCGGAAACTCCGGCGAGACGCGGCAGGTGGCCCATTCGGCCACGAACGGCTCGAAGCGCGCGGCGATGTCCGGCCCGACGAACCCGTGCAGCTCGCCGAGGTCATGGGTGGTGACGTCCGCGCAATCCCCTGCGGTGTCGTCGATCCAGTCCACCAGTTCGTCCATTGTGGTCAGTCGGGCACCGAGCGAGTCGACGCCCCGGGTCGCCGCGGGCGGAGCCGCCGAACAGCCGGCGAGCACGCCGGCGGAGATCAACAATGCGGTCGCGAGACACCTCATGCCTTTCTGCTCTACTCCGAAACTATCATCGGCACAACACTTTTCGCGCGGATGGCGGAATCGCCCTTCCCAAATCCGCCGATCCGGCGCTACTCTTCTGGGAGCGCTCCCAGCCCTCGATGAGGAGGCATCCGTGCGCAACCCTGCTCCCCTGCTCGCGGTTCTGGTCATGGTCGCCGGTGCGCTGGTCGCGCCGGTCCCCGCCGCCGCGGCGCCCGCCTTCAACTACGGCGAGGCGCTGCAGAAGTCGATCTGGTTCTACGACGCGCAGCGGTCCGGCGACCTCGACGCCGGCAACCGGGTGCACTGGCGCGGCGACTCCGCGACCACCGACGGCCGCGACGTCGGGCTCGACCTGTCCGGCGGCTTCTACGACGCCGGCGACCACGTCAAGTTCGGCCTTCCGTTCAGCGCCAGCATGACCATGCTCGCGTGGGGCGCGCTCGAGGAGCCGGCCGCCTACCAGCGGTCCGGCCAGCTGGCGCCGCTGAAGGCCAACCTGCGCTGGGGCATGGACTGGCTGGTCAAGGCGCACCCGCAGCCGGAGGTGCTCTACGGGCAGGTGGGCAGCGGCAACGCCGACCACCAGTGGTGGGGCCCCGCCGAGGTGATGCCGATGGCGCGGCCGTCCTACAAGATCGACGCGAGCTGCCCCGGCTCGGACCTCGCCGGCGAGTCGGCGGCGGCCATGGCGGCGTCGAGCATGGTGTTCTCCGACGACCCGACCTACGCGAACCGCCTGCTGACACACGCGAAGCAGCTCTACGCGTTCGCCGACCAGCGGCGCGGCAGGTACAGCGACTGCATCACCGACGCGGCGAACTTCTACCGCTCGTGGAGCGGGTACGCCGACGAGCTGGTGTGGGGCGCGATCTGGCTCTACCGCGCCACCGGCGACGCGGCCTACCTCGCGAAGGCGGAGGCCGAGTACGCGAACCTGGCCACCGAGCAGCAGACCAGCGACAAGTCCTACCGGTGGACGATCGCGTGGGACGACAAGTCCTACGGCGCCTACGTGCTGCTCGCCGAGCTGACCGGCAAGGAGCGGTACTTCACCGACGCCAACCGCTGGCTGGACTTCTGGACCACCGGCTACAACGGCCAGCGCGTCCGCTACTCCCCCGGCGGCCAGGCGTTCCTCGACACCTGGGGCTCGCTGCGGTACGCGGCGAACACGGCGTTCGTCGCGCTGGTGCACAGCGAGAACGTCACCGACCCGACCCGCAGAGCCCGGTACCACGACTTCGGGGTGCGGCAGATCGACTACACGCTCGGCGCGAACCCGAGGAACGCCAGCTACCTCGTGGGATTCGGGCAGAACCCGCCGCGCAACCCGCACCACCGCACCGCGCACGGCAGCTGGACCGACAACATCCAGCAGCCCGAGCAGAGCCGGCACGTGCTGTACGGCGCCCTGGTCGGCGGCCCCGGCCAGCCCAACGACACCTATGTGGACAGTCGGCAGGACTATGTGTCCAACGAGGTCGCGCTCGACTACAACGCCGCCTACACCGGCGCGCTCGCCAAGCTGTACGACGAGTTCGGCGGCGCGCCGCTCGCGAACTTCCCCGTCGCGGAGGCCCCGGACGGGCCGGAGCTGTACGTCCAGGGCGCGGCGACCCAGCAGAGCGCCACGTTCACCGAGGTCAAGCTGTACGTCGTCAACACGTCCGCGTGGCCGGCGCGGGCGCTGACCGGCGGCAAGGTCCGCTACTACTTCACCATCGACGGCGCGACGACCCCCGACCAGCTGACCGTCACCACGAACTACAACCAGTGCGGCGCCGCGTCCGCGCCACGACAGCACAGCGGCGCCGTGTACTACGTCGAGGTGCCGTGCCCGGACCCGGTCGCGCCGGCCGGACAGAGCCAGCACCGCAAGGAGATCCAGGTCCGGGTCACCAGCCGGGGCACCTGGGACCCGGCGAACGACTGGTCCTACGCCGGGCTGCCCACGAACGGCGCGCAGCCGGCGACCACCCCCAACATCGTGCTCACCGACTCGGCCGGCGCCGTCCTGTGGGGCGTCCCTCCCGCCGGACGCTGAGCCGACCGGGGCGGGTCGCCGGTTCCCCGACAAGTGCCGGCGACCCGCCCACCTCACTACGCCCGGCCCGGGGCCGTTGATCGCCGACGTGGCCCCGGGCCGGTCTCCACCCTGTCGAGTTCCGTTCGCGAGGAGGACCAGTTGAGACCACGACCACCGACGCGCCCGCTACGGGCCCGTCGACTCCCGGCGCTGGCGGCCACGGTGCTGTTGGGCGCCGCGGTCACCACCGGCGTCACCCCGACGGCAGCGGCCGCCGACGTGTCCTGCACCGTGAGCTACGCGGTGTCCAGCGAGTGGAACAACGGCTTCGGCGCGAACATCTCCGTACGCAACGAGGGCGCCGCGCCGATCCCGGACTGGAACCTGACCTGGACGTTCGCCGACGGCCAGCAGATCACCCAGCTGTGGAACGGCACCCACACCCAGTCCGGTGGGGCGGTGAGCGTGCGCGGCGCCGACTGGCAGCGGTCGATCGCCGTCGGCGGCACCGCGCAGTTCGGCTTCAACGCGAGCAAGACCGGCGCGAACCGGGCGCCGGTCGACTTCGCGGTGAACGGCACGAGCTGTGTCGGGGCCAACGCCGCGCCCGCGGTCGCGCTCACCAAGCCCGCCAACAACTCCTCCTTCGCGGTCCCGGCGACCATCGGCCTCGAGGCGGCCGCGACCGACGCCGACGGCACGGTGTCCACAGTGGAGTTCTACGCCGGCACCACGCGGCTCGGTGCCGACACCTCGGCGCCGTTCCAGTACGACTGGACCGGCGCGGCCGCCGGTGAGTACTCGGTCACCGCGCGCGCGGTCGACAACCGTGGCGCGGCAACGATCTCCGCACCGATCGCGGTGCGGGTGCTCGCCGCGCCGGCGGTGCTCGCCACCCCGTCGACGGTGACCGTCCGGCAGGGCGCGTCGACGACCGTCGCGGTCCGGCTGGCCACCCAGCCGACCGGCACCGTGAACCTCGCGGTGGCCCGCACGGCGGGCAGCACCGACCTGACCGCCACGCCGGCCACGCTGTCGTTCGACCAGACCAGCTGGAACACGCCGAAGCAGGTCACGGTCTCCTCGGCGGCGAACGGCGGCGCGCTCGCGTCGGCCACCTTCTCCGTCACCGCGACGGGCCACACCGCGGCGACGCTGAACGTGACCGAGCTGGCCGCGAACGCCTCGGACTACCGGGCCGCGTTCCTCGAGCAGTACAACAAGCTCAAGGATCCCGACAGCGGCTACTTCCGCGACTTCGCCGGGCTGCTCGTGCCCTACCACTCGGTGGAGACGCTGATGGTCGAGGCGCCCGACCACGGTCACCAGACCACGTCGGAGGCGTTCAGCTACTACCTCTGGCTCGAGGCGGCCTACGGTCAGCTCGAAGGCGACTGGGCGCCGTTCAACGCCGCGTGGGCGTCGATGGAGAAGTTCATCATCCCCTCGCACGCCGACCAGCCGACCAACGACAAGTACAACGCGGCCGATCCGGCGACCTACGCGCCGGAGCACCCGAGGATGGACCAGTACCCGGCCGTCCTCGACGGCAACGTGCCCGTGGGCGCCGACCCGATCGCCGGCGAGCTGAAGGCGGCGTACGGCACCTCCGACATCTACGGCATGCACTGGCTGCTGGACGTCGACAACACCTACGGCTTCGGCCGCTGCGGGGACGGCACCACCGCGCCCGCCTACATCAACACCTACCAGCGCGGCTCGAGCGAGTCGGTGTGGGAGACCATCCCGCAGCCGTCGTGCGACACGTTCGCGCACGGCGGGCCCAACGGCTACCTCGACCTGTTCACCAAGGACGCGAGCTACGCCAAGCAGTGGAAGTACACCAACGCGCCCGACGCCGACGCGCGGGCGGTCCAGGTGGCCTACCTCGCCAACCAGTGGGCCACCGCGCAGGGCAAGGGTTCGCAGGTCGCCGACGTCGTGAAGAAGGCGTCGAAGATGGGCGACTACCTGCGGTACGCGATGTTCGACAAGTACTTCAAGAAGATCGGCAACTGCGTCGGACCCGCCGCGTGCCCCGCCGGCAACGGCAAGGACAGCGAGCACTACCTGATGTCCTGGTACTACGCGTGGGGCGGCGCGACCGACACGTCCGCCGGCTGGGCGTGGCGGATCGGGGACGGCGCGGCCCACCAGGGCTACCAGAACCCGCTCGCCGCGTACGCGCTGGCCAACGACCCGGCGATGAAGCCGATCTCGGCGACCGGGTCCGCGGACTGGGCCAAGAGCATGGACCGGCAGCTGGAGTTCCTGCAGTGGCTGCAGTCCGCGGAGGGCGGCATCGCCGGTGGCGCCACCAACAGCTGGGACGGGCAGTACGCGACGCCGCCGTCCGGCTCGGCCACGTTCTACGGCATGTTCTACGACTCGCAGCCGGTCTGGCACGACCCGCCGAGCAACCGGTGGTTCGGCTTCCAGGCGTGGGGTCTCGAGCGGGTCGCCGCGCTGTACCAGCAGACCGGGGACGCGCGGGCGAAGAAGATCCTCGACAAGTGGGTGCCGTGGGCCATCGCGAACACGACGGTCGGCACCGGCGGCAACTTCCAGATCCCGTCGGACATGACGTGGACCGGCAAGCCGGACAACTGGAACCCGTCGGCGCCCGGCTCGAACACCGGCCTGCACGTCCAGGTGCAGAACCACAGCACCGACGTCGGCGTGGCGGCCTCGTACGCGAAGATCCTGTTGAACTACGCGGCGAGGTCGGGCAACGCGCAGGCGCGGACGGTCGGCGAGGGCCTGCTCGACGCCATGCTCGCGCACACCGACGCCATCGGGATCGCGGTGCCGGAGACACGGGCCGACTACAACCGGTTCGACGACGAGTACAGCTCCGGCTCCGGCGAGGGCGTGTACGTGCCGCCGGGGTGGACGGGTGAGATGCCGAACGGCGACCCGATCGCCGCCGGCGCGGACTTCCTGTCCATCCGGTCGTTCTACCGCGACGACCCGCAGTGGTCGAAGGTTCAGTCCTATCTGGACGGTGGGCCGGCGCCGACGTTCACCTACCACCGGTTCTGGGCGCAGGCCGAGATCGCGACGGCGTTCTCGACGCACGTCCAGCTGTTCGGCTGAGTTTCGCTACGAACGCGGTCGCGCACACCGACGTGCGCGACCGCCCGGCCGGACCCGCCAACCGCCGTTGGCGGGTCCGGTCGCCCATTCGTCTGTGAGGTGTTGACATGAGAATCGTCTTCCTGGTGGCCGCGCTGCTGGCGGCACTGTGTGTGCCGGCGGCGGCGAGCGCGGCCGCCGCGGGCTTCCACGTGAGCGGCGGCCGGCTGTACGAGAGCAACGGCAACGAGTTCGTCATGCGCGGCGTTAACCACGCGCACACCTGGTATGCCGCCGAGACCGGCTCGTTCGCCGACGTCAAGGCGCTCGGCGCGAACACCGTGCGGGTGGTCCTGTCCTCGGGGCACCAGTGGACGAAGAACGACACCGCCGACGTCGCGAACGTGGTGTCGCTGTGCAAGCAGAACCGGCTGATCTGTGTGCTGGAGGTGCACGACACCACCGGCTACGGCGAGCAGTCGGCGGCCGTGTCGCTCGCCACGGCCGTGGACTACTGGCTTTCGGTGAAGTCCGCGCTCGTCGGGCAGGAGCAGTACGTCATCGTCAACATCGGCAACGAGCCGTACGGCAACACGAACTACCAGTCGTGGACGCAGGACACGGCGACCGCCATCGGGCGGCTGCGGTCCGGCGGGTTCACCCACACGATCATGGTGGACGCGCCGAACTGGGGCCAGGACTGGTCGTTCACGATGCGCGACAACGCGGCGACCGTGTTCGCGGCCGACCCCGCCCGCAACACGGTGTTCTCCATCCACATGTACGGCGTGTTCGACACGGCGGCCGAGATCAACGACTACCTCGGCCGGTTCCTCGCGGCCGGGCTGCCGATCGTGGTCGGCGAGTTCGGGCACAACCACTCGGACGGCAACCCGGACGAGGACACGATCCTCGCCACCGCGCAGGCCAACCGGCTCGGCTACCTGGGCTGGTCGTGGAGCGGCAACGGCGGCGGCGTCGAGTACCTGGACATGGCGACCGGCTTCGACCCGACCGCGCTCACGTCCTGGGGGCAGCGCATCTTCAACGGCGACAACGGGATCCGGCAGACCGCGAGGGAGGCGACCGTCTACGGCGGCGGCGGGCCGGTCGACACGACCCCGCCCAGCGCCCCCGGCACGCCGACCGCGTCCGGTGTCACGTCGACCGGCGCGACACTGAGCTGGTCGGCGGCCACCGACGACACGGCCGTCACCGGCTACGACGTGGTGCGGGTGAGCGGCACCACCGAGACCGCGACCACCACGACCACGACGACCACCGCAGCGGTGACGGGACTGACCGCCGCCACGGCGTACACGTTCGCCGTGTACGCCCGCGACGCCGCGGGCAACCGCTCGCCCCGCTCCGGCACGGTCACCGTGACCACCGGCTCCGGCGGCGGGACCGCCTGCACGGTCGGCTACCGCGTGACGGGTCAGTGGCAGGGCGGCTTCCAGGCGGAGGCGACAATGGTCAACAACCAGTCGACCGCACTGGACGGCTGGCGTCTGGCATGGACTTTCCCGGCCGGCCAGACGATCACCAACATGTGGCACGCGGTCGCGTCGCAATCTGGCGCGAATGTGGTCGCGACAAACGCGCAGTACAACGCGCGAGTGCCCGCGGGCGGGTCGGTGACAATTGGTTTCACGGGCACGTGGACCGGCACGAACCCGATTCCGAACGCGTTCACGGTGAACAGCGCGAGTTGCGCGGCCGCGTGACCCGATGAGCCGGTGGCCCGGCCACGAAGCCCGGCCCAGGACCGCCCCGGCGCGACCGGCGCCGGGGCGGTCTGCTCGCTCAGCGTGACCTCGTCGTCCGTTCGGACACGCGGGTCGCTGGGCGTCGAACAGTGGTCGCGGTCGCGGCGGGTGTGAATATTCACCTGCCGATGAGTCGCCGCGAGGGCTGTGAGCTGGGCTTCCCGGCGCTGGGGCGCAGCCCGGCTCACCTGCGTGTACGCGCGCTGATAGCGATGCGAGCCGGACTGGACATCCCCCGGATGGAGTAACCCTGTTGACTAGGCCGACCGGGTGCGCAGTAGCGTCCTGTAGGCGAGCGCTGTGGGAGGCGCCCGCTCAACGGATACGGGGAGACTCCGATGTCGGATGTGCGCGTGATGGCGACACCTATCTTCGACGAGCTGGTCAAGGAACTCGGGCGTGAGACGACACCACCGGTGTCGGACGAGACGCCTGCCGACCCGGCTCAGGACCAGGACAGCCGCAAGGCCAGCTGACCCCGCAGGGGATCTCGGCGCCAGGACGGCCACTCGCCGCCGAGTGGCCGTTCTGTGCTGCCCGGGGCTATAGCGGAATACCATTGTTTCCCTAGCTTTCAGCATATTTCCTGGAATTGTCCATACGTTCCCTATAGGTGCGGATCGGAAAACCTATAGTCGGTAACGGAATGGGCAACCCGGGCAACGTTCTGCCCCCTCCGAGCGCCTTTCCTGATGTCCCCACCAGGAACCGCAAGGAGAAAGTCATGAACCGCACCACCCTTTCCCGCCGAGTCGTCGCCTCGACACTCGTGGCCGTCGCCGGGCTCGGCCTCGCCGCCGTGCCCGCCACCGCGCAGGAGGCCACCGGCTCGGTCGTCGGACGCGTCTGGTTCGACCGGGACGGCGACCGCCAGCAGGACGCCGGCGAGCCCGGCACGCGGGGCCCGGTGGACCTCCACCGCGACGGAACGCTCGTCGGCACCTTCCGCGCCGACGCCGACGGCCGGTACTCGATGACCGGGCTCGCGCCGGGCGACTACCGGGTCACGAACACGGCGGGCGCGGACTACGCCGCGACCACGCCGAGGGAGGTGGACGTGTCCGTCGGCGCGACCGCGGCACGCGTCGACTTCGGCATGCGGGGCGGGCGCGTCGCGGGACTCGTCTGGTTCGACCGCAGCGGCGACGGGCTCCGGCAGGACGGCGAGGACGCGATGCCGATCGACGACCCGGTCCGGCTGGAGGGCATCGACGTGCCGGCCATGGACCGCGCGGTCGACGACACCGGCCACTTCGCGTTCGAGGACCTGCCGAACCGGGAGACGTACTGGCTGTTCGCGCCCAACCGCCTGACCACCGACTTCGACGAGTACACCGTCAGATCCGGCGACTCGGTGATCGACCCGGCGACCGGCTCGTCCGCGCCGTTCGCCATCCGCGACAGCCAGGAGGTCGCCGTCGGCGTCGGCTACCGGGCGCCGCGGCTCGACTTCGTGCTCGACGAGCTGTCCGCGGCACCAGCGCGGGCCGGCCAGCCGTTCACCGCGATCGCGCAGGTCACCAACCTCGGCAAGGTGGCCGACGACTTCTACGCGAAGCTCACGCTGCCCGCAGGCGTCACCCTCACCGGGACGAGCGGGATGAAGCGGGTCGACGGCCCCGGCACGACCGCCGTCTCGGCCACGCCCCTCGCGGCGGGCGCGATCACGCGGGTGTCCTTCACGCTCGTGGCGGACCGGCCGGTCGGCGGCGCCGAGCTGACCGTGGAGATCGGCCCGAGCACCTTCGTCGACGACCCGAACCGCGCGAACAACACGCGGTCGACCACCCTCACCGGCGCCGCGGCGACCGGGACCGGCGCGTCGGACCGGACGGCCGAGGTCAAGCCGGTGGCCGAGACCCGGCGGGCGACGGCGCGGACCGGTGGGGCGGCGGCGGCCGGGAACCTGGCGGACACCGGAGCGTCGCCGGTGGTGGCGCTGGTGCTGGCGTCGGTCCTCGTCGCCGCGGGCGCCGCGCTGGTCGTGGTGATGCGTCGCCGCGTGACCCGCCGCTAGGCGACCATGCGGCACGGGCGGCAAACTCCTGGTACGCCAAGGGTTTCCCGCCCGTTTCGACGTCCGTGCGCCGATCGGCCGGCATGATTAAACATCGCGCGATTACACACAAACCCATCCCTGTCAAGGGAATGGTCGCGAAGAGTCGATCTTGGAACGGCGTCCGGAACGGCATCCGGAACGTCGTCGCATGTCAGCGGCCTGACGCGGCCGCGATCGTCGTGCGAGGACAAGTGGTCAGTGATGTTCCATACACAGCCACAAAAATCCGGCCCGGCGACTGCGGTAGCATCCCTCGCGCCGCAGGGCCGCGACCGCACGGGTCGACGCCGTGCGTCATTTCTTGCTGCCTGCCGCCCCAGCACAGGAAGGACCCGATGTCTGACTCGCCATCGTCTGAGGCGCCAACCCCACCATGGGGGCTCCGGCTGGAGAACGATCAAGCGGACGGCATCGAGCGCCTCCAGACACGTCTGCTGCACATCGGACTGTTCCTGCTGGCCGCGGTCGTTCTCGGCGGCGGCGCGGGGATCCTGGCGATCGCCACGGAGGAGTCCCGCGCGCTGGTCGTCTCGCTGAGCGTGGTCGCGGGCTGCGTGATCGTCATCCTGTTCGGCCTGGTGGCGGCGATGTCCGCCACCAGAGCGGTCCGCCCCACCGCGGCGCTGCGGCGACCGGCGCACATGCCAGCGCCGGCACCGGCGCCCGCGCTGCCGCTCGCCCCGCCGAGCGAGGTTCTCGCGCGCAGGCCGGAACCCGCGCCGCTGTGGGCGCACAGCCCCGCCGGCACCGGGCACGACCTGGTCACCGACGACCCCGGCCAGCGGCGCGAGGTGTTCGTCAAGCTGGCCCGGCGCCTGCAGTCCCTCATCAACCGCGCCATCAAGCGGATCGACGAGCTCGAGCAGGAGAACGAGGACCCCGTCCTGCTGGACGGCCTGTACGAGATCGACCACCTCTTCACCCTCGCCCGCCGCCAGGGCGAGAACCTGGCCGTACTGGGCGGCGAGGCGCCCCAACGCCGCTCGAACCGGCCGGTCAGCGTGTACGCGGTGCTGCTCGCCGCGGTGTCCGAGGCCGAGCACTACCGGCAGATCGCGATCGTGCCGGTGGAGGACGTCGAGATCCACGGCCACGCGGTCGCCGAGATCATCCACCTCCTCGCCGAGCTGCTCGAGAACGCGACCAGGTTCACCTCGCCGGACGGACCGAAGGTCGAGGTGCGCGCGCAGAAGGTCACCGCGGGCCTCGCGATCGAGGTGCAGGACCGCGGCCTCGGCATGAGCTACGAGGACCTGGAGCGGATCAACCACCTGCTCGACGGCTCCACCCGCATCGACATCAGCGAACTGCTTGAGGACGGCCGCATCGGGCTCGCGGTCGTACGCGAGCTGGCGCGCCGCCACGACATCCGGGTGCGGCTCCAGTCGAACATCTTCGGTGGTGTCGCGGCGGCCGTCGTCATCCCGCACCAGCTGCTCAGTGAGACCGCCGTGGCTTCCGGCGCGCACCGGCGCACGCAGCCGCCGTCGGTGCTCCGGGACCGCCAGCCCGAGCCGGCGGCCATCCCCGCCGCGGCGGAGCCGCAGGCCGTCCAGCAACCGGCCCCGCCGCCGGTCGAACAGCCGGCCCCCGCACCGGCCGCTCCCGCGCCGAGCGCGGCCGCGTCCTCCCCGGGCCTCGGCCCGATCCGGCCGACGCCCGCACGGCGTCAGCAGCAGGCCGAAACGAGCCGCGCACCGGCCGCGCCGCAGCACGACGCGGCCGAGACCGAGCTGCCCGTGCTGCCCGCCCGGGTCCCCGGCCGGTCCTACCTGGACCTGCGGACCGGCGGCAACGGCCACGGAAACGGCGGCGGCAACGGAAACGGTAACGGCGGCGGTAACGGCGGCGGCGGCGCCGTCCCCGAGAACACCGACCAACCGCCGCCGCTGCCCCAGCGCCGCGGCACGCACCTTCGGGAGGAACTGCTGGAGCCACCGGCCCCGACCAAGCCAGTACCCGGTCACAACCCGAGCCTGATGAAGACGGTCCTCGAGGGCCGTGACCACTGGCTCGCGGAACAGAGCCGGGACGCGGGACGCCAGCAGAAACAGGGACCGAACGAAGGAGACTCCGCACCATGGCCGACGACCTGAACTGGCTGCTCCGCCGGCTGGTTGAGGCAGTTCCGGAGACCCGCAGCGCGCTGCTGCTGTCGGTCGACGGGATCCCGAAGTACTGGTACGGCCTCGACATCGACGACGCCGACCGGCTCGCGGCCCTGTCCAGCAGCATGTGCTCACTCGCGAACCAGGTCGGGAAGCGGTTCAGCGACGACGGGGCCGACGGCGTCCGCCAGGTGATCACCGAGCTGAACGAGATCCTCCTGTTCGTCACGGCCGCGAGCGCCGGCAGCGTGCTCGCGGTGCTGGCCGCCCGCGAGGTCGACGCCGGCATCCTGAGCTACGAGATACAGCGGCTCTGCACGCAGGTGCCCGCCGTCCTGGTCACCCCGAGCCGCTACCAAGTCGCACCACCCGGCAATGGAACCCGGTGACGATGTCGCGTTCGGACGAGACCCTCGACGAGGATCCCGATCTGTTCGGCGTGCGCCCGTACGCCGTGACCAACGGTCGGACCCAGCCGAGCACGCCGCTGGACCTGCTGTCGCTGGTGCGTGCGACGGGTCGCGGCATGGTCGGCCCCGACACGCTCGGGATCGAGCACTCGCAGGCGTTGCGGCTGTGCCAGTCGCCGACGTCGGTCGCCGAGGTCGCCGCGCTGCTGCGCAGACCCGTGACGGTGACCAAGGTGCTGCTGTCCGACCTGATCGAGCTCGACGCGGTGATCGCGAAGTTCGCGCCGAGCGAGTCCTATTCCAACGACCCGGCGATTCTGGAGGCGGTGATCGATGGCCTCCGACGGTTCGTCTGAGCTGTTCCCCATCCAAGTGAAGATCCTCGTGGCGGGCGGCTTCGGCGTCGGCAAGACGACGTTGGTCGGCGCCGTGAGCGAGATCGAGCCGCTGACCACCGAGGAGACGCTGACCGCGGCCAGCGCAGGCACCGACAGCGTGGCCGGCGTGGAGACCAAGTCGACCACCACGGTCGCCATGGACTTCGGCCGGATCTCCTTCACCGACAAGAACCTGGTGCTCTACCTGTTCGGCACGCCCGGCCAGGACCGCTTCTGGTTCATGTGGGACGAGCTGTCCCGCGGCGCGCTCGGCGCGGTGGTCCTCGCCGACACCCGCCGGCTGCAGGACTGTTTCGGCGCGGTCGAGTTCTTCGAGCGGCGCGGCATCAAGTTCCTGGTGGCGCTCAACGAGTTCGACGGCGGGTACCACTACGACGACGACACGGTCCGGCAGGCGCTCGCGCTGAAGCCGCAGGTGCCGCTCGTGCGGTGCGACGCACGCAACACCCGTTCGGCGAGCCGGGTGCTGATCACCCTCCTCGAGTCCGTCCTCGCGACGTTCCGCACCACCGGGACCGCCGCGCCCGTCAACCGGATCCGGAGCCACCCATGAACCACGACATCATCGACCCGCGTCTGCTGACCGCGCCGCACGATCCGGAGATCCCCCAGCGGATGGCGCGGCTGCAGGCGCTCGGGCTCGGCACCCGGCCGGACCCGGAGTTCGACCAGTTCGCGACCCGGCTGGCCACCGCGGCGGGCGCGCCGTACGCGATGGTCAACTTCGTCGGCGAGGAGGAGCAGTACTTCGCCGGGCTGTACGGCCCGACCAGCGCCAAGGCCGACGCGCTCGAGGCTGCGCAGTCCTCGTCGCGGGCCACCCCGGGCCGCACGATGTCCCGCGACCACGGCTACTGCCCGCACGTCGTGGTGCGCCGCAAGGCACTCGTGCTCGACGACGTGTGCGCGTACCCGAGGTTCGCGGTCAACCCGGTGGTGAACTCGATCGGCGTGCGGGCCTACATGGGTGCGCCGCTCATCGACCGCACGGGCACCGCGCTCGGCACGATCTGCGTGGTCAACACCGAGGAGAGCAACTGGGGCCGCCCGGGCCTCGAGCTGATCAAGTCGATGGCGGCCGAGGTGATGGACCTCATCCACCGCCGCGAACAGCGCTAGCTGGCCCGCCTCCCGGTTTTATGTGTGGGTTGCGTCCCAGCGCTGGCGCGGGTACCGAGGTGGATGGTGGCCGAGTGCCGTCACGTTCCCCTGAGGTACCTGCTGATCAGGCGCTGGTCCGCCTCCCCGGATTCGCATGTGTTGGTCGCGTCCCGGCGCCGGCGCGCGTGTCGAGGCCGCTTGTGGCTGAGTGCCGTCACGTTCCCCTGAGGTACCTGCTGATCAGGCGCAGACCTTCGCACAAAAGACGGTGGCTGCCGTGGTGGGCGCCGGCTCTAGCCGCAGCGCCCACGACAACAGCTGTCGGCGATGTCCCGAAGGACATCGCCGACCACTAGTTTCCGGCGCGCAGGTAGCCGCTGCTCGAGCGGAGCTGCTCGGCGAACCGCGTCGACCACTGCTCCTGGTAGGTGCCGAGCGCGACCTCGGCCAGCCGCAGCCGCTGGACGTCCGAGGTGCCGGCCGGGGCGTAGATGTGGTTCGCGTCGCGGAAGAGGCGTTCGATCTGGTGGTTGGGGTCCAGACCGTACGCGGCGTGGATCTCCATGGCGGTGCGCGCGGCGTCCAAAGAGGACTCCACGTTGATCAGCTTGGCGCTGATCAGGTCCGCGTCGCACGGCATGCCCCCGTCGAGCATGCTCACCGCGTGGTAGGCGGTCAGGCGGGCGGTCATCAGCTGTGACTGCATCTGCCCCAGCTTCTGCTTGACCGTCGGGAGCTCGCTCAGCGGCTGCCCGTAGCGCCGGTGTGTCATGGCGAACTGGACGGTCCGGTCCACGATCGCCTGGTGGATGCCCAGCGAGACAGCCGTGAGGTTGGGCCGGCCGTAGAGGATGCTCGACGAGTACGCGACGGCGAGACCGTCGCCTTCGGACCCGAGCAGGTTCTCGGCCGGGACGCGGCAGTTGTCGAAGACCAACTCGCCGAAGCTGAAGCCGTGCAGCCCCATGGCGGGCTGGAACCGGCCGAGCGACAGGCCCGGCGCGGTCGACTCGACGAGGAACGCGGACAGCCCCCGCGAGCCCGCTCCGGTACGGGCCACCACGCCGTGCAGGTCTCCGACGTGGCTGTTTCCGACGAACACTTTCCGTCCATTCAGGACGTATTCGTTTCCCACCCGTCGTGCGGTCGCCGTCATTCCGAGCACGTGCCCACCGGAATCGGGTTCCGTCACGGCAATGGTCGGCATGCAGCGGCCGTCGCTGACCAGGGGTAGCCAGCACCATTTCTGACGTTCGTCGCCGAAGTGCACGATCTTGGCGACACCGAGCTGGGAGGCCTGCGCCATCGCGCCCATGGCCCCGCTGACCCGCGACAACTCCTCGATGATGATGGTCTTCGCGAGGTGCCCCAGCCCCATCCCGCCGTACCGCGGATCCACGGTGACACCGAGCCATCCCTGCTGCGCGATCAGCCGCGACAACTCGTAGTGGATGGTCCTGGCAGCCTCCATCTCGGCAACTCTCGGCGCGACCTTCATCTCCGCGAAGTCACGGACCTCCATGCGGAGCCGTTCGTGGTGCGGGGTGGTGAAGTAGCTGGCCATTCGGGTTGCGAGGCTCACCTGACGTCCCCTGACATTTCGTCACAGACCAACGCGAACTCCCGGTTCGTTGTTTGCAACGCACAACCTTGCCAGTGCCGCAGCGTGAGCGGTACCACCTACATGGTGACGAAAACCACGCATGAGTCGATCTCTATTAACCAACCGTGATCATCGCCGGTAGACGCACCAGGCCGCAGAACGGTGTTCCACGACGTCACCGGCCCAGCAGGACTAGCCTTGGGCGGGAACACACACAGTGATCGAGGAGCGTGTCGATGGCCGAGAAGAAATCCGGACGGCTCACCCATCTCCGGGTGCTGCGGACGGAGTGGCTCACGCCCCACATGATCCGGGTGGTCCTCGGCGGCGAGGGGCTGGCGGAGTTCCGGCCCAACGCGTTCACCGACGCCTACGTCAAGCTGCAGTTCCCGGTCCCCGGCGTGGCCTACCCGGAGCCGTTCGACCTGGCGCGGATCCGCACCGAGCTGCCGCGCGACCAGTGGCCCCGGATGCGCACGTACACCGTCCGCTCCCACGACAAGCAGGCCGGCGAGCTGACGATCGACTTCGTCTACCACGGCGACGAGGGCCTCGCGGGCCCGTGGGCGGCGGCCGCGCAGCCCGGCGACGACCTCCGGTTCGCCGGACCCGGCGGGTCGTACGCGCCGAGTGCCGACGCGGCCTGGCACCTCCTGGTCGGCGACGAGGCCGCCCTGCCGGCCATCGGCGCGGCCCTGGAGGCCATGCCGGCCGGCGCGGTGGTGCGTGCCGTCATCGAGGTGGCCGACGCGAGCGAGGAGCAGTCGATCGCGTCCAAGGCGGACGTGCGCATCACGTGGCTGCACCGCTCGGCGGGCGCCGACGTGGTCGACGCGGTCCGCGCGATGGACTTCCCCGCCGGCGACGTGCACGCGTTCGTCCACGGCGAGGCCGACGCGGTCCGCGCGCTGCGCCGCCACCTGCTCGACGAGCGCGGCATCGACAAGGACCGGCTGTCGATCTCCGGGTACTGGCGACGCGGCAAGGACGAGGACGGCTGGCAGGCGGAGAAGGCCGAGGAACGCGCCCGCACCCAGTCCTAGACCGGCCCGCCGGCCGCACCGCGGCGCGGCTGAGCCGACCGGCCCATCCTCAACGGTCGGTTACGACGGTCGGACCAGACCATCACTCGAATGTCTCCGTCCGATCTACGGTTTTCTCCACGCACCGTGTTTGGCTTTTCTACCAGGTACTTCGGGTGGCGTATTGCCCACATGAATCCCGCTGGGTAATTCTGTGGCCAGGCCACCGGAACGGTTATCCGACCGTGATTACAGTGCAAGTCCGGTGGCCTTTCGCATCCCAGGAAGGACATCTATGAGCACTCTCGAGCTGGTTCGCGCTGAGGAGATCATCGCCGCGTGGCGTGCGGGTGACACCGACGACAGCCCCGCGGGGCCGCTGTTCACCGGCGGCGAGCACACCGAGGCCGACATCACGATGACGGGCCCCGGCCAGTCCGGCCGCTGCGGCACCGCCTGTTCCGGTTCCAGCATCTACATGTGTTGCTGATCGACGACCGGGGCCGTCCGCCACGCGGGCGGCCCCGCCGGCAGCCGGGAGGAGAACGGGTGCACGCGACGACCACCGACGAGACCACCGAGCAGTTCGACCGGTCGGTCGCCACGCTGCTCGCCCCCACCGGCGACGAGCTGGCCGCGGGCCTCGCCGACCTCGACGGGCTCGCACCCGCCGAGCGCACGGCGATCCACGCCGGCGCCATGACCGCGCTCCAGGAAGCCGTGCTGCGCAAGGTCAGCCGCGTCCTGGTCCTCGAGCTCAACGCCGCCCGACTCACCGGCACGCTCACCGCGCCGGACACCGCGGGCCGCTGGACCGAGTTCGTCGACCGGACCTGCGCGCCCGGGTACTGGGACACCCTCGCCAAGCACTATCCGACGCTGCTGCCCCGCCTGCGCACGGTCGTCGCGAACCGGGTCGCCGCGGCGCTCGAGTTCGCCGGCCGGTTCGCCGCGGACCGGGCGCTGCTGGACTGCGGCGACCTGCGTGCGGTGACGTTCGCCGCCGGGGACAGCCATCGCGGCGGACGGACCGTCGTGCTGGTCGACTGCACGCGCCGGCCGGTGGTCTACAAGCCGCGGTCGGTGGCCGTCGACCGGGCGCTGGCCGACCTGTTGGCCGCGGTGGTGCCCGACGAGACCGACCCGATCCGGGTGCCCGCGGCGATCGCCATGGCCGGCTACGGCTGGACCGAGCATGTCGCGCACCGGTACTGCACGGGAGACGACGAGTTGCGGCGCTTCTACCGCAACCTGGGCCGCTGGCTCGCGGTGATGCGCCTGGTCGGCGGCACCGACCTGCACCAGGAGAACCTGATCGCCGTCGGGCCGGTGCCGGTGGTCGTGGACTGCGAGACGCTGTTCACCCCGCGTCAGCCCGCGCCGCCGTCCGGGTACGGCGACGCCGTCGACACGGCGCTCGAGATGGTCACGGGCTCGGTGCTCGGCACCGGCCTGCTGCCCGGCCGGGGCCTCGCGCTCGGCTGGCGCGGCATCGACACGTCCGCGATCGGCTCGCTGCCGGGGCAGCAGCCCGTGCCCGACGTGCCGGTGATCGTGGCCGCCGGCACCGACGAGGCGCACGTCGGGCTCGCGAAGGCGCCGCGTGCGCCGGCCGCGAACCATCCCTGCCCGGAACCGGTGCTCGGCAAGTACTGGGACCACGTGGTCACCGCGTTCACCGAGCAGACCGCGCGGCTGCGCGACCTCGACCGCGCCGGCCGGCTCGCCGCGCTGCTCGAACCGTTCGGGGCCGTGCCGATCCGCGCGGTCGTGCGCGCCACCGAGACCTACGCCGAGCTGAGCCGGATGCTGTGGCATCCCGCCGCGCTGCACGACCAGCCGAGCGCCGTCGCCAAGGCGGCGGACCTCCTGGCCCGGCACGCGGCCAACGCGCCGGACGCGCCCGACGTGCCCGAGGTGATCGCCGCCGAGGTGGCCGAGCTGCTCGACGGCGACATCCCGTTCTTCACGACCACGCCGTCGGTCGGCGCGCTCACCGGGCCGCGCGGCACGACGTGGGGCCGCACGGGCGACCTGGTGGCCGAGGAGCTGGACCGGTGGCGCACCACGGCACCGGAGGTCGACCGCAGGGTGATCCAGGCCGCGCTGGTGAGCGCGTACCTCAACGAGGGCTGGCTGCCGGACCCGGTCCGCCGCCTGCCGTCCACGGTGGACGAGGAGGGACTCGACGGGAGGCGGCGCACGCTCGCGGCCGGGATCGTCGAACAGGTGGCCGCGACGGCGGTCCGCGGCGCGGACGGCACGGTCAGCTGGGTGGCCCCGGTGCTCAACCCGACCGGCTGGGCCGTGCAGGCGTTGAGCGCCGACCTGTACAGCGGCGTCGCCGGGGTGGCCGTGCTGCTCGCCGGCTACCTGCGTGAGCAGGCCGCGGGGCGGGCCGACGAGGTGGCCGACGTCGAGGCGCTGCTGGCCGCCGCGGTGCGCACGATGCGGCTCGCTGAGGAGCGGTGGGAGGCCGACACCGCGGCCGGGGTGCCGCTGCGGCCGGAGCCGCCGGGCGGGTACGTCGGGCTCGGGTCGCGAATCACCGGGTGGCTGCTGCTGCGGCGGCTCGGCGCGGTCGGCGACGAGGCGCTCGAGTGGGCGAGCGTGCTCGCCGGGCAGGTGCCGCGCGCGGTGGTCGACGACCCGGCCTACGACGTCCTCGTCGGGCGGGCCGGGGTCGTGGTGCCGCTGCTGCGGCTCGCGGAGCACACCGGGGACCCGCGCTGGGTCGAGCTGGCGAGCATGCTCGGCGACCAGCTGATCGCCGAGGGCGAGCCGCGCGGGGACACCGTGTGCTGGCCGAACGCCCAGTTCCCCGAGGGCATCGGCGGGTTCGCACACGGCGCGACCGGCATCGGGTGGGCGCTGGCCCGGCTGGCCGCGGTCACCGGCGACGAGGCGCACGCGGACACGGCACGCGCCGCGTTCGCGTACGAGGAGACGCTGTACTCGGCGTCGCAGGGCGGCTGGCTCGACCTGCGCGAGCCGGGGCACGTCGGTGCCGCGTGGTGTCACGGCGCCGGCGGTATCGGCGCGGCGGCGCTGGACCTCCTCGCCGGCGACAACTCCTGGCACGACGTGGTCCGCAGGGCCGCCGAGTCCGGGTGGACGCACGGCACCGGCTGGAACCACACGCTGTGCCACGGCGATCTCGGGTTGTGGGAGCTGGTGACGACCGCCATCGCGCACGGCGTCGGGCCGGCGGGGCTGACCGCGCGCGGGGTGTCCGCACACGTGGTCGCGGCGGTGGCGGAGTACGGCGTGGTGACGGGCATGGCCCGCGACGCGTTCTCGCCGGGGCTGCTGCCCGGCGCGGGTGGGATCGCGTATCAGCTGCTGCGGCTGCACCCCGAGTGCGGCCTGCCGTCGGTGATGCTCCCCGACCCCGGACCGGCGATTCCATGACCGCCACCGAACCCGAACTCGAGACGCCCTACTGGCACCTCGACGAAGAAGCCGCGACGCTGAGCCTCCCCCGGCTCGTACGACGACTGCCGGCGAGCATCCGGCCCGTCGTCGCCGTCATCCGGGCCGCGGCGCCGCGGCCCGCGGTTGCGATCCTCTTTCTGCAGCTGGCTTCCGGGCTCGCGTTCGCGTTCGGGCTGCTCGCCACCACCGGGGTGCTCGAGGAGCTGTTCGCCGCGGGGCCGACCGCGGAGCGGGTCGTCGGGGCGTTGCCCGCGCTGTTGTTCGTCGTCGCGGCTTTCGCGGTGCGTGGGCTGCTCGACACCGGCGTCGCGCTGGCGCACGCGCGGATCGTGCCGGCCGTGCGTCGGGTGGCGGAGGAGCAGCTGGTCCACTCGGGACTTCGTGTCGGGCTGGAAGCCTTTGACGACCCGGAGTTCTACGACCGGCTGCACCGGGCGCGGGATCGCGGCGTCTACCACCTCGAGCGCGCGACGGACAACCTCGTCGAGCTGCTCGGCTCGCTGTTCGCCATCCTCGCGACCGCCGGCACCCTCGGCGTGCTGCACCCCATCCTGCTGCCCGTGCTGGCGCTGTCGGTCCTGCCGGAGGGCTGGGCGGTCGTGCACGCGGCCCGGCTCGGCTACGCCACGATGGCCCGCACGGTCACGCTCAACCGGCGCGCACGGATGCTGTCCGACCTCGCGACCGAACGGGAGCCGGCCGGCGAGATCCGCTCGTGCCAGGCCGAGCCGTTCGTGCGCGCGGAGTACCGCGGGGTGGCGGAGCTGTTGCAGCGCCAGGAGGTCGAGGTCGGGCTCGGGCAGGCACGGGTGAAGGCCGTCGGCCGGGCGCTCGCCGGGCTGGCGGTCGGCGCGACGATCGCGCTGCTCGGGATGCTCCTGCAGGCCGGCTGGCTGCCGCTCGCGGTCGCCGGCACCGCGCTCATCGCCATCCGGTCCGCCGCCGCCGCGCTCGGCCGGCTGGTGCGTGCCGCGAACCTCGTGTTCGAGCAGGGCCTCTACGTCGCGGACTACGAGGCGTTCCGCGCCGACGCGGCCGCCCGCTCCCGCCCGCCGACCGACCGCGTCGCGCCGGCCGACCCCCAGCGGATCGAGCTTTCCGGTGTCGGTTTCCGTTACCAGGGATCGGATCGGGACGCGCTGCGCGACATCGACCTCACCATCCACAGTGGACAGGTGGTGGCGCTGGTCGGCGAGAACGGCTCCGGCAAGACCACGCTCGCGAAGCTCGTCACCGGGCTGTACCGGCCGAGCGCCGGGGAGATCCGCTGGGACGGCGTGGATGCCGCGCTGCTCGACCCGACGAGCGTCGGCGACCGGGTCGGGATGGTCGCGCAGAGCCCGGTGCGCTGGCCGCACGACGCCCGCACGAACGTCCGCCTCGGCCGCCCGGAGCGACAGGACCCGGACGACGCCGCGCTGCTCGCCGCCGCCGCGTTCGCCGGCGCGGACGAGGTGGTCGCCGCACTGCCCGACGGTTGGAAGTCGTTGCTGTCACGGTATTTCCGCGGCGGCACCGAGCTGTCCGGCGGGCAGTGGCAGCGGTTCGCGGTCGCACGTGGACTGTTCCGGGACGCACGGGTGCTCGTGCTGGACGAGCCGACCGCGGCGCTGGACGCGAAGGCGGAGTGGGCGGTGTACGAGTCGCTGCGCAGGCTCGCCGAGGGCCGGACCGTCGTGTTGATCACCCACCGGCTCGGCAGTGTCCGCAACGCCGACCGGATCTACCTGCTGCACAAGGGAGAGCTGGCCGAACAGGGCACCCACGACTCGCTGCTCGCGGAAGACGGCCGGTACGCCGAGCTGTACCGGCTGCAGGCCGACCTGTACGCGACCCCGTGATCACCCACCGGCCCGGGGACACCGGCTACCAGCAGGCGCGGAAGCTGTTCATCGGGCGGCAGACCGAGGTGCTGCCCACGGCCGTCGTGGAGTGCGCCACCGAGGCCGACGTGGTGGCCGCGCTCGCGCACGTGCGTGCGCACGGCCTGCGGTTCGCCGTGCGCGGCGGCGGGCACAGCTTCGCCGAACACTCCACGTCGGCCGGCGTGGTGCTGGATCTTGTTGGCCTGCAAGGGATCGAGGTGCGCGCGGACACGGTGGTCGTCGGCGCCGGGGTGCGGGTCGGCGCGCTCACCGACACGCTCGCGGAGTCGTCGCTCGTGGCGCCGGTCGGGTGGTGCCGGTCGGTCGGCGTGGTCGGCGCGGTGCTGGGCGGCGGGTACGGGGTGCTCGGCCGGTACTACGGGCTCGGCGCGGACCACCTGGTGTCGGCGCGGGTGCTGCTGGCGGACGGCCGGACCGTGCGGGCCGCCGACGACGAGCACCCGGACCTGTTCTGGGCGCTGCGTGGCGCGGGCGGCGGCAACTTCGGGGTGGTGCTGTCGATCGAACTGCGGACCCGGCGCGCGGTGCCACTGGTGTCGGTGCAGGCGACGTGGCCCTACGAGCGGGCGGTCGACGTGGTCGACGCGTGGCAGTCGCTCGCGCCGGCGGCGCCGGGAGAGGTGAACCTGGAGCTCTCGGTGTACGCGAGCGACTTCCCGGACGAACCGGCGGCGGTCGCGTTGTTCGGCGTGGTGGTCGGGTCCGCCGCGGACGACGTGCTCGCGTCGTTCGAGTCACTGGCGGGTCCGCCGGCGACGGCGGCCACCACCGCCCTGCGTGCGGCGGCCGCGGCGCGGTTCTGCGACTACCCCGGCGACGCGGCGGAACACGTGCTGCCGCGGCTCCCGGCCGGCGAGCGCCCCGCGTTGCGCCTGGCCCGCTCGGAGTTCTTCGCCGCGCCGCTGCCGCGGTCGGTGCTCGAGAGGGTCACCGCCCACCTCGCGCAGGACCGGGTCTACGGCGTATACCGCGACCTGGAGCTGATCCCGTGGGGCGCGGCGCTGTCCGCACGCTCCGGCGGCGCCTTCGCCCACCGCGACGCCCACTTCCTGGTGAAACACACGGTGCAGACCGGCTGCCGCGCCACCGACGACCTCCGCGCCGCGGCGACCGACTGGGTCGACCGGTCCTGGGCGACCACCCACGACCACGGCACGGGCGGCAGCTACCCGAACTACCCGGACGCCACCCTCCCCGACTGGGCGCGGGCGTACTACGGCGCGAACCTGCCACGCCTGCGCGACATCAAGTCCCGCTACGACCCCGACGGTCTGTTCCGCTTCGACCAGGGGCTGGCCACCTAGACCGGGACGGTCACCATGGTCTGGCCCTCTTCGGTGTTGACCTGTATCGCCGCCACGTCGGCCGGGTCGATCAGCGCCGTGCCCTCCAGGCGGGTGCCCTTGGTGGCGCCCTCCTTGGACACGAGCCAGCTGCCGGCCAGGATCGGCTTGCCGTCCCTCGGGATGACGAGCAGTTCGCAGCGCGCGCCGACCGGCAGGTCCGTCACCGTGGCGTGCACCCAGACCCAGCCCTTCTTGGGCTCGAGCGCGATCTTCATGGTGGAGCCGCTGGCCGGGTCTGTGGCCTCCGCGAACCTGGCGTTCGCCGGGAGGGAGGTCGTCGTGGTCGGCGTCGGCGCCGCGACCGGGGTGGAGGCGGTCTGGCGGCCGAGCAGGATGCCGCCGCCCAGTGCGAGCGCCACGGCGACGGCGGCCGCCGCGACGGCGACCACCCGTCCGGTACGTGGCTGCTTGGCCTCGGCGCGGACCTGGCGCAGCGTGCGCTGCAGCAGCAGCTCGCCGTCCTCCGGCGGGCCGTCCACAAAGGCCTCCGGCGGCACCTGGTCGAGCGCGCGCCGGATCATCATCAGCTCGTTGACCTCACGCTGACAGTCCAGGCACGCCGTGACGTGGTCGTGGACCACCCGTGCCTCGGCGGGTTGCAGCGCACCGAGTGCGTACGCGCCGAGCTGCGCCCGATCGTGCCCCGGACTACTCATTGCCGCACCTCCCCCGGCTGCGCCAACGTGCCCCGCAACGCGCGGACCGCGTGGTAAGTCCTCGATTTCACGGTACCCGGCGCTATCCCCAGCACCGCGGCTGTCTCGTTGACGGTTCGACCACGGTAGTACAGCTCGACCAGCACCGCTCGGTGTTCGGGGGACAGGCCGTCGAGTGCGCCGAGGACCGTCATGGAGTCCACGACGGTGTCCGCGTGGTCGCGCTGGGCGGCCGGCACGTCGATCGGCTGGTTGACCTCCGTCGGCCGCACCGCCCGCGCGCGGGCCCGGTCGGTGACCAGGTTGCGTGCGACGGTGAGCAGCCAGCCGCGGATGGACCCGACGCCGGACTGCAACGCGTCGGCGTGCTTCCACGCGCGAAGCAGGGTCTCCTGCACGACGTCCTCGGCCGCGGCGCGATCGCCGGTCAGCCGGGTGGCGTAGTCGAGCAGGCTGCGTCCGTGCTCCTGGTAGAGGGACCTGATCAGGTCCTCACCAGGCGCCGCCGCGCGCGCACGGCGCGACCGCCTGCCTATGATCGCCACTGCTGCCATCACCTGCCCTAGTGGCCGGTCGATGAGCAGGGTACTTGACGCAAGCTCACTCACGACTATTACACGTGTACGGACCGGGTTTGGTTCAAGCCAACGAGATCTGGTTCCCGGTCACCTTAACGGCACGGGTGGGCAACGCCGAGGTGGCGGGGCCGTTCGACACGGTTCCGTCGAGGGCGAACTTGCTGCCGTGACAGCCGCAGTTGATGGTGCCGGCCTTGACCTCGGCCACGACACAGCCCTGGTGCGTGCACACCGCGGAGAAGCACTTGAACTCGCCGACCGCCGGTTGGGTGATCACGACCTGCTCGGTCTCGAAGATCTTGCCGCCGCCGAGGGGGATCTCCTCGGTCGAGGCCAGCCCGGCGGGCGGCGGGGCCTCCGCAGGCGGCTCGGTGGTCGCAGGCGGCTCCTCGGTGGGCACCTCGGTGGTCTCCGCCGCGCCTTCCGCACCCGTCGTGAGGTCACCCTCGGCGGTCACGCTCACCTGCTGCGCCGGCAGCGGCTTCGTGGCCGGGCCGGTGGACACCGTGCCGTCCAGCTTGAACTTGCTGCCGTGGCAGTCGCAGTTGATGGTGCCGGCCTTGACCTCGGCGACCACGCAGCCCTGGTGCGTGCAGACCGCGGAGAAGCCCTTGAACTCGCCCTTCGCCGGCTGCGTGACCACGATCTTCGCCTCGCGGAACACCTGTCCGCCGCCGACCGGGACGTCGGCCGCCTTGCCGAGCACCAGCCCGGTCTCCTGCGCGGCCCTGTCGCTCGCTGGCGGCGCCGGCTCCGCGCCGTAGCGCGCGCAGCCCGCGGCCACTCCCGCCACCGCCACCGCGCCGACCACGGCCGTGCGCCGGGGCACCGGATTTCCCTGTGTCATCAGAAACTCACCCCGAACTCGGAGAAGAACCACATGGAGGACGTCACCCACAGACCCGTCAGCGCGGTGAACAGGACGCCGCCGGCGACCGGCACGGTCCAGCCCGGCGAGTTGTCCCTCGTGAGGACGATCATCTTGAACACGAACAGCCCGTAGAAGAAGCAGCCGAGCAGCGAGTGCACCAGCACCCGGGTGTCGAACGACTGGAACCCCAGCGCGTACAGGCAGTGCGCCGCGACCGGCAGCGACACCAGCACGGCGATCCGACCGGACCAGCGGTGCAGGATCGCGACGCCGCGGCCGCCGCCCCTGACGCCGGGCAGCCGGCCCCACATGGCGAGCGCGGAGAGCACCTGCACGATCGCCAGCGCGAACGCCACCGACCCCAGCCACACCTTCGCGTGCAGCCCGCTCGAGAACCCGGCGAGGTTGAGTGCCTGCCCGGTGCCCTCGTGGAGGTTGGCGTAGACGCCGATCGCGACGGCGACGAGCGACCCGAACGCGAGCGCGACCATGACGCCGAGCAGCCCGCCGCGGACCGGCTCCTCGGGAGGGTCTTCGAACTCGCCGGGCCGGTTGAACTCGGTGACACCGTGCGGCATCAGCGGCTCGTCCATCCAGTCCCCCGGGACCGGCTGGGTGAAGTCGGTCTCCGACTCCGACCCGCTCGGGCCGAAGTCGGGCGGTCGTGGCGGCATGGTCATCGGAATCTCCTGTCGCTCTCCAGCACCCTCTAGTACTGGAACAGCTTTCGTGCCAACGGAACCCGGCCGACCGCCCCGCGCGGCCGGTCGGGTTCCGTCGTCGTTCGGGCTATCCGAACGTGGTGTCGCCCGCGACCTTCGCCGCGGACACGCGCATGCCGTCCACGGTGACCGCGCCGGTCGCCGGGTCGAGCTCCGGCGCGGCCTTCTTGCCCGCCGAGGACTTCACGATGCCGACCTGGCTGCCGTCGGGGAGCACGATCCAGCCGATCGTGGCGTTCGTGCCCTCACCGCGGTACAGACCGGCCGGCGCGGCCGCCGGCGCGATGGAGAACGGCAGCTCCTGGCCGGCGAGGGTGACCGCGCCGGCAAGGGCTTGGCCCTCGAGCCCGCCGCTCAGCTTGCTCGCGCCGTCCTTGGAGGTCAGGTCGAGCCGGCCGTCCACCGCCGTGCCGCTCAGCCACGCCTCGACGCTCGCGCCGTCGCAGAGGTACGCGGCGGCCTCATCGCCCTTGACGGCGACGGCCACCGCGAGCCCGCCACCGGTCGCCTTGCCGGCGTAGACGGCCTCCGCCGGGAACGCGGGCGCCGCCGGGGCCTCGCTGGTCGTCGGCGGCGGTTCCGTGGTGGCCGGCGGTTCGGTCGTGGTCGCGGGCGGCTGCGTGGTCGCCGGCGGTTCGGTCGGCTCGGCGGTCTCCGTGGACTCCGCGGCCGCGTTCGTGGTGTCGCTCGCGGCCACCAGACCGCCGGCGGAGTTGACCGTCATGAAGCCGATCAGGCCGCCCACCACTACTACGGCGGTGACCAGCGGACCGTGGTGCGCCATGACTTCTCTCCCTGTCGTGTGCGGTCGTTGGAATGAGCACGTGGCCCACCCCGCAGATACACGTGTGGGCAAGTCTCCCGGTTCAGTCAACTTTGGGTGACGAGTCCTTCGCAGGTGCGGACGAGGACCCGGCAGGCGTCGGTCGCGCGGCGGCCGTACACGGGGTTCTCCGCGTGGCCGTGCCACTGCCGCAGCGCCGTCAGCGCGGCCTGCCGCAGCTGGGGGCCGCGGACGTCCGGCGGCAGCCCCAGCCGGGCGGTCGGGGCGGCGCCCGCGTCGCCGAGCAGGCGTTCCGCGTCGGCCACCAACGTTTTCGGCAGCGGCACCGCACCGGAGCGCAGCGCGCCGAGCAGCCGCAGCTCCGCGAACTCGTGCGCGCCGGCGAGGATCCGGTCCACGTGCCGGCCGAGACCGCGGTCGTCCGCGCGGGTCACCCGTTCCAGCGCCAGCAGCGCCGACCGGGCCTTCAGCACGTCGCGCCGCTCACCGAACTGCGTGGCCAGCACCCGTTGCAGGTCACGGAGCCCACTGCGGGCGACCAGCTCGTCGGCCAGGTCGTTGGGCGCGCGGGTGCCCTGCCGGATCAGCGAGGTCGCGAGCCGCACGCCGAACAGCCCGAACCGGCCGAGCAGCTCCGGGTGCCCGCCGACGCGCTGGAACCGGTCGGCGGAGATGAGCGCCGACTCCAGCTCTTCGCGGGGACGCCCCGCCAGCTCGGTCAGTGCCGCGAACTCGTTCTGCCGCAACGTGCGGCCGGTGTGCGCGAGCAGCCCGGCGACCGCGACGACGTTCTGGCACAGGCCGCGCAGCGCGGGCTCGGACCGGTAGCGGGTCGCGATCGAACGGGCGGAGAACATCGCGTCGACCCGGCCGCCGCCGATCTCGTCGGCGCGGGACAGCACGGCGACCGTGGTCACCGAGGTCGCCCGCGCGACCCCTTGGTCGCGAAAGGACTCGAGGAACTCCGCGTCGGCCGTGTGCAGGTGCCGCATCAGGTAGACGACCGCGTCGGCCTCGGTCGGGGTGTCGTCGTCCGGTTCGAGGAAACGCGTGGTGCGTGCCGAGGTGTCGGCGTTGACCGACGCGACGCCGGGCGTGTCGATGAGCGTGGTGTGGCGCAGGCTCCTGGTCGGCCAGTCGACGAGCAGCCGGTCGACGTGCTCGGCCGGCACCCCGCCGAGTCCGATGTCGAGCGCGCCGTCGCGGCGGACCACCGGCACCGGCAGCGGCGCGCCTTCCTTGGGGAACAACAGGATCCGCGGGCTCGGCCCGTCCCGGTACCAGGTGACGACCTTGGTGCACTCGCCGGCGTCGGTCGGTGCGACGGCCTCGCCGACGAGCGCGTTCAGCAGTGTGGACTTGCCGGCCTTGACCTTGCCGGCGATCGCGACGCGCAGCGGCTCGTCGAGCCGGGCCAACTGGCGGTGGAGCAGCCGGACGGTGGCCGGCTGGTCGCGGTAGGCGCCCAGCCCGGTCCGCAGCACGTCGCGCACGACATCGACGAGACTCATGACTCCCCCTCGCAGGCTCCGGGAAGCCGCTCGCGGTCGCCCTGTGACACTGACTCGCTCGCAAGCTCGCTCATGACCGCACCAACCCTCTGGCCCGCTGCGCGACGGCCTCGAGTCGGGCCAGCTCCGCGTCCAGCTCGGCGAGCCGCGCGTCGCGCTCCGCCTTCGTCGCCTTCACCGACTTCTCCGCCGCACGAAGGGACTCCTGCAGCGACCGCTTCATCTCCTCGGCCTGCGCCGTGAAGTGGTCGCGCAGCACCCGCTGCACACCGCGCAGCATGTCCCGGGAGTCCTTGCCGACGTGGAAGGTCACGTCGTCGATGTAGCGCCGCAGCACCGCTTTCGCGTCGGTCTGGCGTTTCGTGACGATCCGCCGCCGCTCGTCGCCGACGGTCTTGCGGCCCATCAGCACGGCCGCGCCGACCGAGATCGGGTTCAGCAGCGAGAACCCGACGAGCGAGCCGAGCATGCCGAACATCAGCAGGCCCGCGTAGCCGCCCTTCACCCCGGTCAGCAGCTTGCGGCCGACGCCGAAGGACTCGGCGTCGCGCATCGTGAGGTCCCGCACCGACCGCAGCGCGTCGGACGGCTCGATCCGCAGTGCCGGCAGCAGCTGCGTGCGTTCTTCGTCGAAGTGCTCGGCCACCCGCCGCGCGAGCCACCGCGCGCGCTGGGTCGCCCACACGTAGTTGGCCGACGCCGCGGCCGCCGCGCTCTGGCGCACCCAGGCGGAGAACTGGTCCCAGGTCCCGGTCGGGTCGCCGCCGTCCTGCAGCGTGTCCTCGGCCTCGCGGACGATCTCGCGCAGCCGGTCGCGCAGGTCGTAGTCGATGTCGGCGTTCAGGTCGGCGACGCCGTCGTTGAGGGTCTGCTGCCAGCGCGCGGACCGCTCCTTGAGCCCCGTCGCGCGGGCCTCGGCGGCGGTCAGGCCGCGAACCACCTCGGCGACGCGCTCCGGGTCCTCCTGCGTGGCGCGTTCGGCCCGCAGCTGGCCGCCGACCTGGTCGGTGACCGCCAGCACGTCGTGCGCGGTGGACCGCCTGGCCAGCTCGTCCGCGCGGCCGAGCACGTCGTTGCGCAGGTACCGGACGAGCGGCGGGTAGCCGGACTCGGCCGACAGCTCGGCGTCGCCGGCGAGCAGCGCGTGCCAGCGGACGGTCGAGGACACCGCGAACAGCTCCGCGTGGATGCCGGAGTCGGCCAGGTGTCCCCGGTCGAGGTCGGCGATGCGGCGCCACTCCGGGTAGAGGTCGGTCTTGGTCAGCACGCACGCCACGTTCGGGCAGACGGCGACCGCGTGGCGCAGGAAGTCGAGCTCCGGCGCGGTGTACTCCTGCGAGGCGTCGGACACCAGCAGGACCGCGTCGGCGGCGGGCAGCGCGGCGAGCGTCGCCGCGCCGTGCACCGAGTTGAGGCCACCGACGCCGGGGGTGTCCACGAGGACGAGCCCGCCGGCGAGCACGGCACGCGGGATCCCGACCTCCACGTGTCCTTTGTGCTGGCTCGGCTCGCAGGCGTGGTCGGCGAGCCGCTCGACCGGCACCGGGGTCCGCTCGGCGCCGTTGACGAGCGTGACCGACGGGACCTCGGCGTGTCGGACCTCGGTCGGCACGGCGGTCGCGAGGTCGTCCTGCGCCGGGCAGACCGGCGCGCCGACGAGCCCGTTGACCAACATGCTCTTGCCCTGCTTGAACTCGCCGACGACGAGCACGCGCACGTCGTCGGCGAGCAGTCGCGCCTTCGCCTGCCGAAGTCGCGCGTCGAGGTCGGGTCGGTGGTACTGCGCGAGCGCCTCGGCGGCGAGGTCCACCACCAGCGCCGGCTCGTCGGCGGCCATCGTGCTCACCCGACCGCGGGTTCGAGGTCGTCCGGCAGGTCGGCCGGCTCCGGCTCGACGTCGGAGAACGGCACGTCCTCCGGCCCTGGCTCGACGGGCTCGACGCTCACCTCGGGCTCCGGCTCGCCTTCCGGCGCGGGTGCCGGCTCCGGCGCCGACTCGGCGTCCGGCTCCGGTGGGGCGTCGTTGAACGAGTCCTCGACGTTGAGCACGTCGACGTCGTTCGTGGTGCTGTTGTCGATCGTGTCGTTGTCCTGGATGGCGACGACATTGGTGTCGTTGTCGGTGTCGTTGTCGTTGTTGAAGGAGTCGACGACGGTGGTGTCCCGGTCGTCGATGGCGAGGATGGTCTGGTTGAGCTCGCCGACCGTGACGTGCTGGCTCTGGTCGAGCTCGTAGTTGTTGGTGACGTGCCGGATCTCGCGCACCGGGTCGTCGTCGGGGCCGCCGCGGTCCGGTCGGCTGCCCGATCGGGCACGGGCCACCCCGTCGTCGGCCATCATGAGCCGCGCGTCGCGGACGTCCTGGCCGGTGACCCCGGACAGGCCGCGGTCGGCGAGGGCGGCGTCCGGGTCGCGCTCGAACGCCATCTTGGTCTTCTCGTCACGCATCATGCTCATCAGGAAGTCGATGAGCCCGGCGATGGACGCCATGTCGATCACTCCACAGTGGAATCAGGCGGATGGCCGGGGCGTGCGCTCTACAGCCCCGGCCAGCCACGTCTCGGTCACACAGGCAGGTCGAAGTCGATGTCGTCGACGGCCGAGGAGATGCGGTCCTCCACCGACAGCCCGATGTCCTGCGACTGGTCGCTGTCGGTGTCCTGCACGGTGTCCTGCTCGCTGTCCAGGTCCGCGTCCAGGTCGCTGTCCAGGTCGGAGTCCTGGTCGCTGCTCTGGTCGGCGTCGACGTCCACATCGGACTCGGCGTTGCCGCCGCTGCCGCCGGCCGCGTTCGCGTTGCCGCCGTCGCCCGCGTTGCCGCCGGAGCCGCCGACCCCGACACCGCTGCCGCCGGAGGTGTTGCCGAAGTTGACGTTCACCTGGCCGGCCTGGTCGATCGGGCCACCGGCACCGCCGACACCGAGGCCCGCGCCGCCGTCGGCGCTGCCGCCGTTGCCACCGAGCGCGAGGCCGCCGTTGCCGCCGTCGCCCGCCTCGGTCTCGGTCACGGTCGTGGTGTCCTGGTCCTGTGCGGACCCCTGCACGGCGGCCTGGTCCGACGCCTGGTCGGCGGTCTGCTGACCGATCTGCGCCGACTCCTGGTCCTGCGCGGCGGACTGGTCGAGCACCGCGTCGAGGTCGACGTCGGTGACGGTGGCCAGGAACTCGTTGAGGTTGATGGGAAGCGGGTTCGACATCGTGCACTCCTGAGGTTCGGTTTCGTCGCTGTTCGACGATTACCAAGCTAGGAGGAGAAAACGCCGCCGCCATCGGGGCGCGGGCCGGTGCCGTCCGCGGCGAACACCGGGATCGGCTGGGCCGTTCGGTCGCCGTTAGGGGATTTCCCCTTGTTCGGCCAATCCCGGTGAACCGATCCGTCGAACGGCTCGTGTGGGGACAGATGGCGTTTGCGAGAGGGGAAATGAAATGTCTTACCTGATAGGAGTGGATGTCGGGGAAACATTCACGACAGCTGCGGTGGGCCGCGGGGGCCGCGCCGAGGTTGTCCTGTCCGTGCCGTCGGTGGTGTCCGCGGGTGCCGCCCGCGACGTCGTCGTCGGCGACGCCGGCCCGTGGGTGACGCGCCGGTTCCTCGGCCGGGTCGGGGACCCGACGCCGGTGCTCGTGGGTGCGCAGCCGGTGGCCGCGGAGTCGTTGGTGGCGCGGGTGGTCGCACACGTCGTCGCGGCGGTGGCCGCGCGGATGGGCGGTCCGGCGGCGCGGGTCGCGGTGACGTATCCGGTCGGGTGGGGCCCGCACCGGTTGGCGGCACTGCGTTCCGCGCTGCCGGCGGGGACGCTGACGCTGCCGGCCGCAGCGGCGGTCGCGGTCACCTCGGGTGCCTCCTCGGTCGCCGTGCACGACCTCGGCGGGTCCCGTTTCACGGCCGCCGTGCTGCGGCGCGGGCCGGACGGCCGGTTCACGCTCGCGGGGCGCGCCGAGGAGCTCCCGGTCGGCGGCGCCGATCTGGACGACCTGGTGTTCGAGCACGTCCGGTCCGCGCTGGGTGGGGACCAGGCGGAGTCCGATCTGGCCGCGATGGCGCGGCTGCGGCGGGCGTGCACCGCGGCGAAGGAGACGCTGTCCTCGGACACCGAGGTGCGGATTCCCGTTGTCCTGCCCGGCATCGACACGCAGGTGCGACTGACCCGCGCGGAGCTCGAGGAGCTCGCGCGGCCGCTCGTGGCGGAGACGGCGGCGGCGCTGACGGCGGCGATCGGTTCGGCCGGCGTGGTGCCGACGGCCGTGGTGCTCGCGGGTGGTTCCGCGCGGCTGCCGCTGCTGACGCAGGTGGTGTCCGAGCAGCTCGGCCGCCCGGTCACGGTGGTCCCGGCCGGCGCCGCGGCGATCGGCGCCGCGCTGGTGGCCGACGAGCCGCCGCCGGAGCCGACGCGGGTGGCGCTGCGCGTGGTGGACGCCCCGACGCAGGCACGTCCGGTCGAGCCGGTGCGCCCGCCGGTGCCGGTCGGCTCCGCGCCGACGCCCGCCGCCACTTCCCGTGGCATGTCACGCAAACTCATGGCCGCGGCGGCCGCCGCGGTCGCCGCGATGGCGGTGGCCGGCGGGGTGGCGCTGGCGAGCCGCGACGTGCCGCCCGGCGCCGACGCGGACCCCGCGCCGACGTCGATCACGACGACGACCACGACCCAGCAGGTGACCACGACGACGGTCGTGCCGACGACCACCGAGGCACCGACGCGGCAGCCGACACGCACCCGCCGCTCGACCCCGCGCACGACGACGACCACCGCGCAACCGACGACCACGACGACCACGAGCGCCACTCCCAGCGCTCCGGACTCGAGCACCGTGCCCGAGTCGACGCAGGGAGGCAGACCATGATGGTGACCGCGGACTTACCCATCGCCGGCCCCGGTTTCGACTCCCAGGAGGCCGACCGGGCCTGGCGTTCCGGCGACACCACGGCTGCCATCGAGGCCGCCGACCGAGTCCTCGCCACCGGTTTCGACCCCGGCTGCCTGGCCGCGGCGGTGGCCGCCGCGGCGACGGCGGCCGACGGCGCGCTGCTGGACGCCGCCGAGCGCTGGCGGGGCATCGCGGCGACGCTGTCCGGGGCGCCGGGGGCGCTGGCCGGCGGTCGCGCCGCGCTCGCCGCGAGCCTCGCGGGCGACGTCGACGCCGCGACCCACGACCTCGCGACCGCACACGAGCTCCTGCCCGGCGCGGCGCCGCGCGGGCTCACGATCCTCCTGAACGGCGTCGCGGCCACCATCGCCGCGGTCCGCGGCGAGTTCGACGCGGCCGCCCGCCGGCTCGCCGGTCTCGCCGTCGCGACCGTGCCGGCCGACCCGTTCGCCGCGGAGCGGTGGGACGACCTGGCCATGACCGTGATGGCCGCGGGCGGCGACGACCGCACCGCACGCGTCATGTTCGACGGCACCCCGGCCACCACGCGGCGCAGGCTGCTGACCGCGTGGCTGGACCTGCGCGCCGGTCGCCTCACCGACGCCCGCGCCGGTCTCGTCGAGGTGAGCGCGACCCCGGTCCTGCGTCGCGACGCGGTGCTCGCCGCCGCGATCGCCGTCGGCCTCGCGCGCCGCTCCGGTGACGACGACGCGCTTCGTGCCACCTGGCACCGGGTCGCGCCCGTGGTGGCCGGCGCCGACGTCGAGCCGCTGCTGCTCGACGCGTGGGGCGAGCTGTCCGTCGGTGCGGCGACGGCGATCGACCGGGACCTGATCGTGGCGGGCATGACCGCGGCCGTCGCCCGCGCCGGCAACCCGGCATGGGGCAGCGAAACGCTTGCGTGGTGGGCACTCCAGCGCGCGATCAGGGCCGACGACCCCGCCGCGGCGGCGACCGCGGCGGCGGGGCTGCCCGAGCACGCGCCCGGCCGGGTGTGGGCCGCGGTGCTCGCCGGCGACGTCGACCCGGCGGCCGTGCGCGCTGCCGCGGAGGCACTCGCCGACCGCCCGTGGGAGGCGGCGGTGCTGTGCGGCGCGGCCGCCGCCCGGCACACCGACCCGAGCGCGGTCAAGGACCTGCTCGGCGCGGGCCGGGCACTGCGTGCCACGTTCGCCACCGCGGACCGGGCCACCGGCGGACTGTCCAAGCGGGAGCGTTCGGTCGGTGAGCTGCTCCTGGACGGGTTGACGCACAAGGAGATCGGCGCGCGACTGTACATCTCGCCGAAGACCGTCGAGCAGCACGTGGCCCGCATCCGGCAGAAGCTGCCGGCCGCGAACCGCGCGGAGCTGATCGCCGCACTCCGAACCGCGCTCGGCCAGGCCGTGTAGTCAGGCGGTGAACACCACTTTCAGTGCGTCGTTGGTGGCGGCGATCGCGAACACGTCGTAGGCCTCGTCGAGCTGGTCGAGGCCGAAGGTGTGGGTGCCCATCTCGACGACGTCGGTCGCGCCGAAGTCCAGCGCCGTGGAGAGGCGGAACTTGTCGGTGTCCACGGCGATCACCTTCGACGCGCCCACAGTCCGGTCGTGAGGACCGCGGCCGGCCCGCTCGTTGGTGACGCCGTCGGGCACCGCGTACAGCGACGTGTCGGCGTAGGCACCCGGACCGCCTCGGCCTGCGTGCCGTCGATGAGGTGTCCGAAGATCCAGCCGACCCCGCCGACGGTCTGGCAGTGCGACGGCATGCCGCGCTGGCAGTACTCGCAACGCCCGCACTTGGTGATCGCCGGCACCAGCACCCGGTCGCCCGGCGCGAACCCCCTGACCGCGTCCCCCACCTCGGTGACCGTGCCGACCGCCTCGTGCCCGAGCACCCGCCCGTCGGTCACCGCGGGCACGTCCTCCCACGACTTGTCGCCGGGACCGGGCTGTCGCAAAATGCGACGCTCACGTCTCGGCGGGCTCCTGCGGCGCCGCCTCGTGACCGGGCTCGCCCTTGGTGCGCCTGCGGCGCTTCAGCTCGGCCTCGTGCACGTGCCGGACCCCGTTGGTGAGGCCGCGGACCGACCGCTCGAGCGCGCGGAACGGCTCGTAGTAGGTGTCCTCGTAGTCCTCGACCACCTGGAAGGTCCAGCGGCCCGGCAGCACGTTCCTGCCGAGCAGCTCCCGGGTCAACCGGTCGGCCAGCTCGGCATGGCCCGCGGCGCGCAGCGCGTCGATCGCATCCTCCACCTTGAAGTCGGCCTCGCCGGTGAGCTGGTGGAAGGCGTACAGATGCCCGCGCGCGACCTCGACGGTCTCCAGCGCCTCGGTGAGCTTGCCGACCGCCGCCACGGTCGCGGGATCCGTCGATGTCGTCATGTCCGCCCGGATACCCGCGCCCGGCCGGAGAATGCGGTCAGCGGCGCAGTTCCGCCAGCCGGGTGAGCGCCTCGTCGACGGACCCGGCCGGGTCGACGACCGGGAACTGGACCGCGCGGATCGTCCGCGCCGGGTCGACGATCATGGTCAGGCGCTTGAAGCGGTCGACGCCCGCGGCGCGGAACGTCGGCAGGCGCAGCGCCGCGGCGAGTGTCAGGTCCTCGTCGGACAGGAGCGCGAACGGCAGCGACGCGTGCTCGGCGAACGCGCGGAGCTGGTCCGGCCGCTGCGTGCTCAGTCCGCGCACGTCCGCGCCGGCACTCGTGAAGTCGGCGTACCGGTCGCGGTAGGTGACCGACTCGAGCGTGCAGCCCGCCGTGCCGGGGATGTCGGCCCAGCCGGGCGGGAGCGGGTTGCCGGCCGGGGCGAACGCGCCGGGGAAGGCGTACAGCACGGTCCACGAGCCGGCCGCCGGATCGGTCGGCACGTCGGCGTCCGACCACAGCGCGACCTCGGGGATCCGCTTGCCAACCAACCCGTGCACGCGCCGCGCCTCGACCGACGTCGGCGCGCTGGTGGCGGTGAGCGACCCGTCGCCCGCGACGAACCGGGTGCCCCAGTCCTGCAGCGCGATCAGCACCGGCAGCAGGCCGCGGCCGGTGTCGGTGAGGTGGTAGGAGTACCTCGGCGGGTGCGCCGAGTAGCGCACCTTCTCGACGACCCCGTTCGCCACCAACGACTTCAGCCGCTCGGTCAGCGTCTTGCGGCTGACGTCGAGCTCTCGCTGCAACTCGTCGAAGCGGGTGATGCCGCCCGCGATGTCCCGCACGACCAGCAGCGTCCACCAGTCGCCGACGACGCCGAGTGCCTGCGCGATCGCGCACTCGGCGTCCTGGAGGTCGCTGTGCCTCATATCCCTCTCGCTTTCGTCCTGCCGACCCCAATATAGTGAGTTCACTTTGGGAACTCACTGGGAGGGTCGATGTTCTGGCGCTATTGGTCGGCCATGACGGTCAGCGGCTCCGGCACCGCGGTGACCGCGGTGGCCCTGCCGCTGGTCGCGGTCAGCACACTGCACGCGTCCGCTTTCGAGGTCGGCCTGCTCACGGCCGCGACCTACCTCGCGTGGGCCGTGATCGGGCTGCCCGCCGGCGTGTTCGTCCAGCGACTGCCGCTGCGGGCCACGCAGGTCGCGATGGACGTGACCCGCGCCGTCGCCATCGGGTCGGTGCCGGTCGCGTGGTGGCTCGGCCACCTCACGATGACCCACCTGGTCGGCGTCGCGCTGGTGATCAGCCTCGCGAACGTGGTGTTCGACGTCGGCACGGCGACGTTCCTGCCGTCGATCGTGAGCCGCGACGAGCTGACCGCCCGCAACAGCCTCGTGTCGGCCACCCACTCGACGACGCAGCTCGGCGGCCCGAGCCTCGGCGGGGTGCTCGTGCAGCTCCTCGGCGCGGTGCCGACACTGCTGGTCGACACGGTCAGCTTCGCGGTGTCCGCGGTGCTGCTGCGTGGCCTGCCCCCCGGCGCCGCGCCGCCGGCCGACGCGGACCGGCCGCGAATGGGCGCGCTGATCCGGGAGGGCTGGCGGTTCGTGGTGCGGCATCCGGTCATGCGCCCGTGCATGTTCGCGGCGACCGCGGACAACTTCGCGAACGGCGCGCTGATGGCGCTGATCCCGGTCTACCTGGTGCGTGACCTGCACGCCGCGCCGGCGCTGGTCGGGGTGCTGATCGCGGCGGACGGGGTGGGCAGCCTGCTCGGCGCGACGCTCGCGCCGAGGATGATCGCCCGGCTCGGCAGCGCGCGGGCGATCCTGGTGGCCGCGATCGGCGGCGCCGCGGCCGCGCTGCTCATGCCGGTCGGCTCCGGGGCGTCGGGGATGGTCATGTTCGCGGTGGCCAACGTCGGGTTCGGCGTCGGCGTGGTCGTGTTCAGCATCGCGACGCGGACGCACCGGCAGGTGGCGAGCCCGCCGGAGCTGCTGTCGCGGGTGATGGCGACCGTGCGGTTCGTGTCGTGGGGCGCGATCCCGTTCGGCGCGCTGCTCGGCGGCGCGGTGGCGACGGCGGTCGGCGCGCGTGGGGCGCTGTGGGTGGCGTGCGTGCTGACGGTGCTCGGGCCGGCGCTGCTGTGGTTCAGCCCGGTGCGCCGGCTTCGGGACCTGGTCGACGAACCCGCGCTGCCAGCTTCTTCGGCGCCAGGACACAGTAGCTCTCGGTGAGCAGCTCCTCGATCTCGACCCAGTCGACGCCGTCCTCGACGACCATGCCGACGACCTGGGGGTTCCACCGCGGCTTGAAGAACGGGTGCCCCGTGTTGACGAGCGCGTCGAGCTCCTGGCCGGACGAGCGGAAGGTCAGCACGTGCGCGTCGCCGACGAAGGGCGAGTCCCGCGCGTAGGCGGGCGGCCATTCGTCGGTGATCGCGAGCACGTGCGCGAAGGTCTTCTTCCGGATGCGCCAGCGGGTGCCGACCCAGGCCTGCTCCTCGTAGGCGTCCGGGAGGGCGAGGCACACCGTGCGCAGCCGGGCGACCAGCTGCTCGGAAACCTCCGGCCTCTCGACCACCCACGACCTCCTTTTGCCTGGTGAAAGGCTACCGCGCGGAATTGTCGGTGGTCGCGGGCATCATGGCGCCATGACGCTCAACCACGTCGAGGTCGGCGCCGGCACCCCGGTGCTGGCGCTGCACGGCTGGACCCCGGACCACCACCTGACGCTCGGTTGCCTCGAGCCGCTGTTCGCGCGGCGCGCCGGCTACCGGCGGCTGTACCCGGACCTGCCCGGCATGGGCAAGTCACCGGCGCCCGAGTCGATCGCGAGCTCGGACGACGTGCTGGCGGCGTTACAGGGTTTCGTGGCGACGACCATCGGCGACGACCCGTTCCTGGTCGTCGGCGAGTCCTACGGCGGATATCTGGCGCGGGCGCTCGCCCGGTCGCACGGGTCCCAGGTGCTGGGGCTCGCGCTGGTGTGTCCGATCGGCGTGAAGGTGGAGCACAGCGAGCGCACCGTGCCACCCCGGCAGGTGTTACGCCGGGAGCCGTCGCTGGACACCTCGCGGGCGGCGGACTTCACGGAGATCGCGGTCGTGCAGACGCAGGAGACGCTGCGCCGCTTCCGCGAGGACATCGTGGTGGGCCTCGACGTGGCCGACACCGAGGCGATGGCGCGCATCCGCGAACGCTGGCTGCTGACCGACGACCCGGAAGGCGGCGACCCGTACCCCCGCCCGACCCTGATCGTGACAGGCCGCCAGGACGACGTCGTCGGGTACGTCGACCAGTTCGCCCTGTTACCCCACTACCCGAGGGCGACGTTCGCCGTGCTCGACGTCGCCGGCCACAACCTGCAATTTGAGCAGCCTGAGCTGTTCGAGACGCTGATGGCGGAGTGGCTGGACCGCGTGAAAGCCGGCTGACGCTCGCCGGGCGGGGGTGTTGGCGAGGGCGGGCGGACGGCGTGGGTTCGGCTGGCCAAAGAGCCAAATGATTCGGTGGGCGGCGGGCCGGTGGCTCTCGTGGGTCGGCGGCTCTCTCGTGCGGACCGGCAGGTCTCGCGGATCGGGCGGGTCGGCGGTTGGCGCCGGTCTCACCGGGGAGGCCAGCGAGCCGCACAGGTCGGCGCGGGTGCGCAACGCGCACCGGTCGGCCAGTCACAACGGCCACCCCGGTCGGCCGACCGGGCGCAGGTCGCGGAGATCGGCCAGCCACACCGGCCCCGGTCGGCCAGCGCTACAGCCGAGCGCGTGCCTGCTCGACCCAGCGCAGCACCCCGTCGGCGCCGCAGTCCCTCGCGATGGCGGCGGCCTCGTCGAGGTGGTGGGTGGCCTCGTCGCCGGTGGTCAGGTAGGCGAGGCCCACCAGGTTCGCCGCTACGCCCGGCAGGAAACCGACCTCGCGGCGGAGGCGGGTCGACTCGAGGAAGAGCTCCCGCGTGGCGTCGACACGTCCCGCGGCCTGTTCGACGAAACCGAGGTGACGCAACACGTACGACAGTGTCAGCGCGTCGCCCGCGCGCTCGGCCAGCTCGCGGGCCCGCCGGAGCGCGGGCAACGCGGTGTCGTGGTCGTCGCGGAGTACCTGGTGGCACGTGCCGACCCAGAAGAGGGCCTCGGCTTCCCCGCGTTCGTCGCCGAGGTCGCGGTACAGCTCCGCTGCGCGTTCGAAGAGCAGCAGCTCGTTGGGGTTCTCGACGCGCTCCTCGAGAAACCTCGCGTGCACGACTCGCCCGCGCGCGAGGGCGAGGTCCGCCTCGACGGCGTCGAGCACCCGGTCGGCCTTGGCCAGGGCACCGACGTCACCACCGAAGACGGCGCGTTCGTAGAGGGCGCCGGCCCGTTCGATTCGCTGATCCACCATCAGCTCCCCTCTTCGATGCCGGCGGAGTCTAGTCACAGAAAGGAGTCACACCCGGCGCCAGCTCGAGCCGGGTTTCCCCTGCCACGCGGAGGAACCCTCGGCTCATGCTCACCCCGAGGCAGCGCGAGGGGCTGGTCCAGGCCGCGAAGATGGCCGTCGCCGCCACCGCCGCCTGGACGATCGCCCGGCAGGTGCACTCGCCACTCTCGTTCATGGCGCCCTACGCCGCCGTCTTCCTCATGAGCGCCACCGTCTACCGGTCGGTGACCGACGCGGCCCGGCTCGTCGCCACGCTGGTGCTCGGGGTGCTGCTGGCGTTCGTCGCGATCACGGTCATCCCGAACACCGCGGTCGCGTTGCCCGTGGCGGTGTTCGTCGGCATGGCCATGGGGCGGTGGCACCGCCTCGGCGACAGCGGCATCTGGATCGGGGTCACGGCACTGCTGATGCTCACCAGCGGCACCGCGGGCGACGCCGGCTACCTCTTCTTCCGCGTCCTCGAAGGCATCATCGGCGCCGTCGTCGGGCTGGCGGTCAACGTTCTGGTGCTGCCGCCGCTGTACCGGCGAGGCCGAACAGTGGCGACGCCGCGCCCGAGAGGTCGAGAGCGCGGTGCGCCGCGCGGAGGAAGCGGCGGAACGCAGCCGCGAGAGCACCTGGTTCAACCCGCGCTGGCTGCTGCGCCGCCGGCGCCACACCGACCCCGACCAGCGGCTCGCCATGCTCTACGAGGTGGTCACGCAGATCCACCACATGACCGGCGCGCTCGTCGCGGCCAGCGACGGCTCGGCGCCGCAGGCCGGGCACGCGTTCGGCCGGTCGCTCGCCCCGGTCCTCGACTCGGTCGCCGACGCCGTCGCCGTGGCCGACCGTGGGACCCGGCACGGCATCGCCGAAGCGCTCGACCGTTGCCGCGACCGGCGCGGCACCCTCGCCGCGCAGGGGCTCCTCACCCCGGACGGCGAGCCGCTCGACTGGAGCACCCAGGCCGCGCTGCTCCTCGCCGTCGAGCGCGCCTGCCAGTCCATCCTTGCCGTTTGACCGGGTGCGTCAGAAGCCGATCGGCAGTCCGGCGTAGTTCTCCGCGAGCCCGGTCGCCGCCGCCACGCTGCTCGCGACCCAGCGCAGCTGCGCGAGCTGCAGCTCCGCGTCGAACGGGTCCGCGCCCGCGTGCAGCATCGTGGTCATCCACCACGAGAAGTGCGTGCACCGCCACACCCGGCGCAGCGCGGTGTCCGAGTAGGCGTCGGCGAGCCGGGAGTCCTTCTCCCGCAGCAGGGCGGCCAGCGCGGGCGCGAGCAACGCGACGTCGGCGACCGCCAGGTTCAGGCCCTTCGCGCCGGTCGGCGGCACGATGTGGGCGGCGTCGCCGGCGAGGAAGAGGCGGCCGTGCCGCAGCGGCGCCATCACGAAGCTCCGCATGGGCAGCACGCTCTTGTCGGTGATCGGCCCCGAGGTGAGCGTCCAGCCGTCCTGGCCGTGGCCGAGGCGCAACGCCAGCTCGGACCAGATGCGGTCGTCGGACCACGCCGCGATGTCGGTCTCCGGCGGCACCTGCAGGTACAGCCGGGTGACGGTGGCCGAGCGCATGGAGTTGAGCGCGAACCCGTTGGGGTGCCACGCGTAGATCAGCTCGTCGGTCGACGGCGCGACGTCGGCGAGCACGCCGAGCCACGAGTACGGGTACGTGCGCTGCCAGTTCCTGGCCGGCACCACGTCACGGCTCGGGCCGAACGAGCCGTCGCAGCCGACGACGACGTCCGCGTCGAGCCGCTCGGCACGGCCGTCGACCGTGAACGTGACGTGCGGACGATCGGAGTCGGCGTCGTGCACGGTCGTGTCGGCGACGCCGTAGACGATCTCCTGGCCGTCCGCGTCGCGGGCGCGGCCGAGGTCCTTCTGCAGCTCGGTCTGGCCGTACACCCAGATGCTGCGCCCCACCAGGTCGACGAAGTCCAGGTGGTGGCGCTCGCCGGGCCACTGCAGGTGGATGCCGCGGTGCTCGTCGCCCTCGCGGTGCAGGCGCTCGCCGAGCTCGGCCGCGTCGAGCAGCTCGACGGTCGAATGCTCGAGGATGCCGGCGCGGATGCGGGACTCGACGTAGTCGCGGCTGCGGGTCTCGACGACGACCGACTCCACACCCGCTCGCGCGAGCAGGTGGGACAGGAGCAGGCCGGCCGGGCCGGCGCCGATGATGGCGACCTCGGTGCGCATGGGCCCAGTCAAGCGTTCGGCCGAGGCACGCACCATCACCGGCTTTCACCCAGCGGAAGGTCGATGCTGCGGCCGATGCCCTGCGCGGCCACCTGCAGCGCGGCGACCAGCCGTGGTCGGTCCCCGCCGCAGGCTCGGCACGACCAGGCCGAGCGCGGCGACGACCGACCCGCCGGGCGCCCTGATCGGCACCGCGACCGAGCACGCGCCGAGGCTCATCTCCTCGCTGGTCTGCGCGAAGCCGTCCCGGTGCACGCGCCGCAGCTCGGCACGCAGCCGGCCCGGCTGGGTGACCGTGTACGGCGTGATCCTGGTCAGGTTCGTGAGCACCCGCGCGACCACGTCGTCCGGCGCGTGCGCGAGCAGCACCTTGCCGACGCCGGTCGCGTGCAGCGGCAGCCGCGAGCCGACCTGGCTGACGACCGGCACCGACACGTGCCCGGACAGCCGGTCGACGTACAGCACGGTCACGCCGTCGCGGACCGCGAGGTGCACAGTGGCGAACGTCGCACCGTAGAGATCGTGCAGGAACGGCGACGCGACCTGCCGCAGCCCGGACTGGACCGGTGCGAGCAGCCCGAGGTCCCACAGCCGCCTCCCGACGACGTACTCCCCCGACCCGCGACGCACCAGCGCTCCCCACTCGACCAGCTCGCCGACCAGGCGAAACGCGGTGGCGAGCGGCAGCTCCGCGCGACGGGCCAGCTCGGTGAGGGTCAGCTCGCGGTGGTCGGTGTCGAACGCGCCGAGCACGGCGAGCACCCGCGACGCGACGCTCGTCCCGGCCCGCGCGCTGTTCCCGGCCACCGCCGTCCTTCCGCTGAGTGGAAGGCAAGTCTCGCACCGGGCCGCCCGTTCGGCCTAGCGTGGGCTCGTGACCGAAGCACCCCCTCGCGTCGCGGCGTCCTCCGACGCGGCGGCCGCCACCCAGGCCGAGATCAGCGCCGAGATCGCCGGGATCGCGGCGACGCGGACGACGGCGGAGCACCAGCCGCGACTGGACTACGCGCCCTACCGCAGCAGCATCCTGCGGCACCCGACGAAGGCGCTCCAGCAGGCCGACCCCGAGGCGGTCGAGCTGTACGCGCCGGTGTTCGGCCACCAGGACGTCGACCCGCTCGAGGCGGACCTGACGATCCAGCACCGCGGCGAGCCGATCGGCGAGCGGATGGTCGTCACCGGCCGGGTGCGTCGACGGCGACGGGCCGCCCGGTCGCGAACCAGCTGGTCGAGGTCTGGCAGGCCAACGCCGTCCGGCCGCTACCTGCACCAGCGCGACCAGCACCCGGCGCCGCTCGACCCGAACTTCACCGGCGTCGGCCGCTGCCTGACCGGGCCGGACGGCACCTACCGGTTCACCACGATCAAGCCGGGCCCCTACCCGTGGCGCAACCACCAGAACGCGTGGCGGCCGGCGCACATCCACTTCTCGGTGTTCGGCAGCGAGTTCACCCAGCGGATGATCACGCAGATGTACTTCCCCGGCGACCCGCTGTTCGACCTGGACCCGATCTACCAGTCGATCGTCGACCCGCAGGCTCGTGAGCGGCTGGTCGCCACCTACGACCACGACGTCACGCATGCCGGAGCTCGCCACCGGCTACCGCTGGGACATCGTGCTGACCGGCGCGAACCGCACGTGGACGGAGACGGCATGACCGCACCGACCCCCGGCCAGACGGTCGGCCCGTTCTTCGGCTACGCGCTGCCCTACGACGGCGGGCCCGACGCTGGTCCCGAGGAGCCATCCGGACGCGATCCGCCTGCACGGCGTCGTGCTCGACGGCGCGGGCGCGCCGGTGCCGGACGCGCTGCTGGAGATCTGGCAGGCCGACGCGCGCCGGCGATCGTGCCGCGCGTCGGCGGCTCGCTGCGCCGCGACGGCTACACGTTCACCGGCTGGGGCCGGGCCTCGACCGACAACCTCGGCCAGTACTCGTTCACCACGGTCGAGCCGGGGGCGCCGTTCATCGCGCTGACCTTGTTCGCCCGCGGCCTGATGAACCGGCTGTTCACCCGCATCTACCTGCCCGGCGCGACCGACCCGTTCCTCGACTTCGCTGCCGGCCGACCGCCGCGACACCCTGGTCGCCACCCGCGACGCCGACGGCCTGCGGTTCGACGTCGTCCTGCAGGGCGACCGCGAGACCGTTTTCCTCACCTACCCGGGACACTGAAAACCATGAGCGACGCTTTCGTGTACGACGCGGTCCGCACCCCGTTCGGCCGGTTCGACGGCGCACTGGCGAAGGACGCGGCCGGACGACCTCGCCGCCACCGTCCTGCGCGCGATCGCGGAGCGGACCCCCGGCCTCGACACCGCCGAGGTGGACGAGGTGGTGCTCGGCCTCGCCAACGGCGCCGGCGAGGACAACCGCAACGTCGGCCGGATGGCCGTGCTGCTCGCCGGCTACCCGGTGTCGGTGCCGGGCTCGACGATCAACCGGCTGTGCGGGTCCGGTCTCGACGCGGTCATGTCGGCGTCCCGCCAGATCGAGACCGGCGACGCGTCGGTCGTGGTCGCCGGCGGCGTCGAGTCGATGACGCGTGCGCCGTGGGTGCTGCCGAAGCCGGACCGCGCGTTCCCGGCGCGGGACGTGACGGCGGTGTCGACGACGCTCGGCTGGCGGCTGGTGAACCCGGCGATGCCGAAGGAGTGGACGGTGTCGCTCGGCGAGTCGAACGAGCAGCTGCGCGACGAGTTCGGCGTCTCCCGGGAGCGGCAGGACGCGTTCGCGGAGCGGTCGCACCGGCTCGCGCACGCCGCGTGGGAGGACGGGTTCTACGACGACCTGACGGTGCCGGTCGCCGACCTGACCCGCGACGAGGGCATCCGGGCGGACACGTCGCTGGAGAAGCTGGCGCGGCTGAAGCCGTCGTTCCGGCCGGACGGGACGATCACCGCGGGCAACGCGTCGCCGCTCAACGACGGCGCGTCGGCGGTGCTGGTGGCCTCGGGCTCGGTGTCGCTCGGCCGCGACCCGCTCGCGCAGGATCGCGGGCCGGGCGGCGGCCGCGCTGGAGCCGCAGCGGTTCGGGTACGCGCCGGTCGAGGCGGCGAACAAGGCGCTCGCCAGGGCCGGCATCGACTGGTCCGACGTCGGCGCGGTCGAGCTGAACGAGGCGTTCGCCGTGCAGTCGCTCGCGTGCGTCGACGCGTGGAAGGTCGACCCGGAGATCGTCAACTCGCGTGGTGGGGCCATCGCGATCGGCCACCCGCTCGGCGCGTCCGGCGGCCGGATCCTCGGCACGCTCGCGAAGGTGCTGCGGACCGGCGGGCACCGGTGGGGGGTCGCGGCGATCTGCATCGGTGTCGGGCAGGGGTTGGCCGTGGTGTTGGAAAACGTGTCGTGACGGTGGTCGCGGAGTCCGCCGACGAGGCGGTCGCCGGGGTCGGGACGGCGCGACCGTGCTGATCGGCGGGTTCGGCACGGCCGGGCAGCCGATGGAGCTGATCGACGCGCTGCGCCGCACCGGCGTCGGGGACCTCACGGTGGTGTCGAACAACGCGGGCAACGGCACGCACGGGCTGGCGGCGCTGCTCGCCGCCGGGCAGGTGCGGCGGATCGTGTGCTCGTTCCCCCGGCAGCGGGACTCGCACGTGTTCGACGAGCTGTACCGGTCGGGCCGGATCGAGCTCGAGGTGGTGCCGCAGGGCAACCTCGCGGAGCGGCTGCGGGCGGCGGGGGCGGGGATCGGCGCGTTCTTCTGCCCGACCGGGGTGGGCACGCCGCTCGCCGACGGCAAGGAGCAGCGCACCATCGACGGCCGCGACTACGTGCTGGAGTACCCGATCCGCGGCGACGTCGCGTTGATCAAGGCGCACGAGGCCGACTCGCTGGGGAACCTCGTGTACCGCAAGACGGCGAGGAACTTCGGCCCGGTGATGGCGACGGCCGCCGAGCTGACGGTCGCGCAGGTGCTGTCGGTGTCGGAGCCGGGCTCGCTCGACCCGGAGGCGGTGGTGACGCCGGGGATCTTCGTGGACCGGGTGGTCGCGTGCCAGTCGCCCGCGCTGCCCGTGGAAGAAGGGGCCGCCGGATGACACCGAGCGGAGCGCCGGAGCGCGCGCCGTCTGGACCGACGCTCGCGCGCAGGCGCGCCAGCGCCGAGCACGGAGGAGGGAAGACGGCGTGGTAGCGGAGGAGCGCAGCGACCAGATGACACCGAGGCAAACACTCGATCGGCGCGGATCGCGGCTCTGGTGGCGCGGGACATTCCGCCGGGGTCGTACGTGAACCTGGGCATCGGTCAGCCGACCCTGGTGGCCGACTACCTCACGCCGGACTCCGGGGTCGTCCTCCACACGGAGAACGGCATGCTGGGCATGGGCGGCGCGGCGACCGGGTCCGAGGTGGACCCCGACCTGATCAACGCCGGCAAGGTCCCGGTGACGGAAACCCCTGGCGCGTCGTACTTCCACCACGCCGACTCGTTCGCCATGATGCGGGGCGGGCACCTGGACGTGTGCGTGCTCGGCGCGTTCCAGGTGTCGCACGCCGGCGACCTCGCGAACTGGCACACGGGCGAGCCGGACGCCATTCCCGCGGTCGGCGGCGCCATGGACCTCGCGATCGGCGCGAAGTCGGTGTTCGTGATGATGACGCTGTTCACCGACTCCGGCACGCCGAAGCTGGTGCCGTCGTGCACGTACCCGCTGACGGGGCTGCGCTGCGTGAGCCGCGTGTACACCGACTACGGGGTGTTCCTCCTCAACGAGGACGCCGAGGGCGGCGTCGAGATCCGGGAGACGTTCGGCATCGACGAGGCCGACCTGCGCGACAAACTGGGGTTGTGAGCCGCGCGGATCAGGCGGCCTCGGCGAGTCGCCGCTCCGGCAGCACGGTGACCGCCGCGTCGTTCCTGCCGCGGACCGCCAGTGCCGACGCCACGCCGCCGAGGAGCGCCACGGCCGCGAACACCGTCACGTTCATCGTCAGGCCGGTGGCCACCAGGAGACCGCCGAGCAGCGGGCCCGCCGCGGCACCGAGGCGGCCGAGGCCGGAGGTGATCCCGAGCGCCGTGGCGCGCTGGTGGGTCGGGTAGTGGTTGGCGACGTAGCCGTAGACGACGATCTGGTTGCCCACCGACGCGGCGCCGGCGAGCGCGACGACGAGGTAGGTCAGGGTGACCGGCATCGGCACGGAGATCAGCACGAGCGACACCGCGGCCACTCCGAAGAGGACGGTCGCGACCCAGCGCGGGCCCCACCGGTCGGCGAGCGCGGAGCCGGCGAGACCGCCGACCACGCCGCCGACGTTGAGCGCCAGCAGGAACGACAGCGCGGAGCCGAGGTTGTACCCGGCGAGCCGCATCAGCTGCGGCAGCCACGTGTTGAGACCGAACACGAGCAGGAACCCGGCGAAGTTGGCCACCGCGAACAGCGCCAGCGGACCCGGCCGCAGCCCGCGGCGGACCGCGCGCTTACGTTGGAACCGCGGCGACTCGGGCAGCAGCCACGCCGCGAGCGGCACCAGGGTCACCAGCGGCAGGACACCGAGTCCGAAGAGGACCCGGAACCCGTACGGCTCGAGCAGCACGACGGCCAGGATCGCGGCAAGCACGCCCCCGACCGGGAAGCCGGCCAGCATGACCGCGTTCAGCAGGTTCTTGCGTGCGGCCGGTGCGTGTTCGACCACCAGCGCGATCGCCGTCGGCGCGATGCCGCCGAAGCCGAGGCCCGCCAGGAACCGGAACACGCCGAGCAGCTCCGGGTTCGGGGCGAGCGCCACACCGGCCATCATCAGCGAGAACCACGCGAGACAGGCGATGAACAGCCTTCTGCGGCCCAGCAGGTCGGTCAGCGCGCCGGAGCTGATCGCACCGACGAGCATGCCGATGAGCGCATAGCTGCCGATGGCCCCCACCTCGGCGGCGGTGAGCTCCCAGCCGGGATGTTGCAGCAGCGCGGGCACCGCTGAGCCGAACACGATGAGGTCGTAGCCGTCGAACACGATGGCCGCGAAACCTAATGCCACTACCAGGGCTGAGGAGCGCATTTCGGGAGTTTGGGACGGACTGCTCCAGACCGGTTGGAGGACCACTCGAGGCCCCGGATTCAGAGAGTCGTCTCTCCTGGTAGGCCGAACCAGTCGTGCCATCGGACGCCCGCGCCGAAGGCCGTGCCGCTCGACAGTGCCACGTAGGCGTCGTTGAACGGGGCCCTCGTGAACGTCACCATGTCCGTCCTCCCGTCGCCGTCGTAGTCGCCCGTGTACGGGAACTCACCCCGCGGGGCGAAGAAGTCGTGCCACTTGGCGAAGGGCGCGAAGCCGCCGCCGGTCGACGCCGCCACGTACACGTCGCCCGTGTCGTCGCCGGTGAAGGACGCGATGTCGGCCTTGCCGTCGCCGGTGAAGTCGCCGAGGCGGGGCTGTGACAAGCCCATCGCGAACGAGTCGTGCCACTTCGCGGACGCGCCGAACCCGCTGCCCGTCGACAGGGCGACGTAGACGTCCGCGAGCGCGCCGCCGGTGAAGGCCACGATGTCGTCCCTGCCGTCGCCGTTCACGTCGGCCAGTCCCGGGGACTCGCCCGCGGTGGCGAAGAACTCGTGCCACTTCGCCGACGCCGCGAACGAGCTGCCCGTCGACAGCGCCACGTACACGTCGGCGGCCGCGTTGCGCGTGAACGTGACGATGTCGTCCCTGCCGTCCCCGTTCACGTCCCCCACCGCCGGGACCTCACCGTCCAGCGAGAAGTAGTCGTGCCACTTCGCCGACGCGCCGAAGGCGGTGCCGGTCGACGGCGCCACGTACACGTCCGCGAGCGAGCCCTGCGTGAACGTCACGATGTCGTCGCGGCCGTCGCCGGTGAAGTCGCCGGTCAGGGCGGTCTCACCGTCCAGTGCGAAGAAGTCGTGCCACTTCGTCGTCGTGCCGACGAAACCCGTGCCGGACGACAGCGCGACGTACACGTCGGCCAGCGGACCGTGCGTGAACGTCACCACGTCGTCCTTGCCGTCGCCGTCGAAGTCCGCCGGCCCACCGGTGAAGACGCCCGCGAACGCCGAGGTGAACGACAGCGGCGCCAGGTGCAGACCGCCCTGACCCCAGCCCGCGCCCGTCACCCACGTGGCTCCGGACGGTTCCGTCACGATCTCCGCCGCGTGCGCGTCGACCCGGCCGGCGAGGTCGTTGACCGAGAACCGGAACGGGTCCCTGCTGCGGTACACCCGCGTGTCCTTGTACCCGGAGTCACAACAGATCGACAGGAACCACCACCCGTTGCGGTACACCACGAACGGCGACTCGGTCGGCCCGCCGAACGTGCCGGACGCCGGGTGCTCGAACGCGACCTGCTTGCCGCCCCAGTGCACGAGGTCCTGCGACGTCCGGTACGCCACCTGGTGGTTGCCACCGGTCGGCGTGCTGTTCGCGGTGTAGTACATGACCCACTGCGAACCGACGCGCGTCACCATCGGGTCGCGGGCGTCGAAGCCATCGGTGAACAGCGGGTTCGCGGCACTGCGGGTCCACGTGTTGAGGTCGGTGGACGTCGCGAGGTGCATCCGGTACGCGGCGTGGTCGGGCGTCCCCGCCGCGTAGTACATGTAGTAGACGCCGTCGTTGTGCACCACGTGCGGCGCCCAGATGTGGCTCTCCCCCGCGGCCGGGTTCGCCGTCAGCGCGAACGGCCGCTTGGTCCACGGCCCGGTCGGCGACGGCGCGGTCGCGTGCCCGAAGTTCTTCTCGTCCAACGGGTTCGCCGGTTCGGCATGCGTGATCGCATACACGTGCCAGGTGCCGGCCACCACGTCCCGGACCATCGTGTGGTCGTTGTAGTACCACTGTTGCGTCTCCCCGACCGACGGGTCGTAGACGCGGAAGAACGCGCCGGCCGACACGGTCGGCGGGGCCGGGGCCGCACCGGCCGGCGCGGCGAGCAGGCCCGTCAACACGAGCACGAGCGCCAGCAGGCGCAGCCCCTTGCCCATCACAGTCTCCTTTACAGTGTGATCTCGCCGTTGAGCCCGAAGAAGTCGTGCCACTTCGCGCCGCCGAGGAACCCGGTCCCGGTGGACAGGGCGGTGTAGACGTCCGAGAGCGAGCCCTTGGTGAACACCACCGCGTCGTCCTTGCCGTCGCCGTCGAAGTCACCCGTGTACGGGAACTCGCCGGCGAGCCCGAAGAAGTCGCTCCACTTCACCGTGGTGCCGACGAACGCGTCCCCGGTCGATGTCGCGACATACACATCCGCCGCCGCGTTGTTCGTGAACGTGGCGATGTCCGCCTTGCCGTCCCCGTTGAAGTCACCGATCCTCGGCGACTCGCCCGCGGTGGAGAAGAAGTCGTGCCACTTCACGGTGGTGCCGACGAAACCGGCACCGTTCGACAGTGCCACGTACACGTCCGCGAGGGTGCCCTGCGAGAACACCACGATGTCCGCCTTGCCGTCGCCGTTCACGTCGCCGACGCCGGGTGTCTCGCCGTTGAGGCCGAAGAAGTCGTGCCACTTCGCCGACGCCGCGAACGACGTGCCGGTGGACAGCGCGACGTACACGTCGTTCAGCGAACCGCGGGTGAACGTGACGATGTCGTCCTTGCCGTCCCCGTTCACGTCACCGACCGCGGGCACCTCGCCGGCCAGGCCGAAGAAGTCGTGCCACTTGACCCCCGGCCCGAAGCCGGCACCGTTCGACAACGCCACGTACACGTCGTTGAGCGAACCGTGCGTGAACGTCACGATGTCGTCCTTGCCGTCCCCGTTGAAGTCACCCGTCAACGGCGTCTCGCCGGCCGGCGCGAAGAACTCCTGCCACTTCACCGACGTACCGGCGAAGCTCGAACCGTTCGACAACGCGACATACACGTCACCGGCCGAACCCTGGTTGAACGTCACGATGTCGTCTTTCCCGTCACCGTTGAAGTCCGCCGGCGAACCCGTGTACACGCCGGCGCCGCCACCGCCACTGTTCACCAGACTCATGTAGTAGTCCCAGTTCCAGTGCGGACCTGGGTCGGTGTGGTCGTTGCCGGGAACCTGGTTGTGCCCCTGGACGAACTGCCGCGTCTTGGGCAGCCCGTGCCGCTCGCACAGCCACTTCGTGAGCGCCGCGGACGAGCGGTACATCGAGTCGGTGAACCAGGACGGGTTGTCCACGAAGCCCTCGTGCTCGATGCCGAGCGCACGTGAGTTGGCCGACCGCACGTGGTAGGCGGTGTCGCCGTCGCGGACCATCTGCGTGATCTCGCCGTCCGACGAGCGCACGACGTAGTGCGCGCTCACCCCGGACGACGGGTTCTGGAACCAGCTGACCGTGCCGGCGTAGGAGCCCTGGGTCACGTGGATGACGATCAGGTTGATCGCGGCGGACCGGCCCGCGCTGTAGTTGCTCGGGCTGGCGGCGATCCAGCGGGAGTTCGGGTAGTCGAGCCCCTGTGTGCCGACCCCGCCGGCCGGTACCGCTTCGAGCGCGCCGCGTTCCGGTTTCCGTTGGTAGGGCGGCACCTCCACCGGCTCGCCGGCCGGTGTGCGGACCTGCATGCCGGTGGCGAGCAGGTCGAACACGGCGTCCGCGTACAGCCGCGCGACCGCATCGTCCTTGGCGCCGCCGTACGTGGCGACCACCGGGTACCACGCGGCGATCCGGTTCCGCTCGTCCGGCGCGAGGCCGTGGTCGTCGGCCATGGCACGCAGGACCGCGGCGCCACCGCGGATGTTCGCTGCGGTGTCGTTCGCCAGCGCCCTGGTCGACTCACCGGTGAGCCGCGCGGCCTCCTCGAGCGTGTGCCGCGACGGGTTGCTCACCAGGTGCATGACACCGAACCCGTTGTCCTGGCTGGGTTGCCCGCCGTGCCCGTCGAGGTGCGTCTCGCCGTACCCGACGGCGGCGACCAGGTCCCTCGGCACGTCGAACTCGGCGGCCGCCGCCGCGAACGCGGCGTTGACGGGACCTTCCTTCGGTGCGGCGGTGGCCGGTGTGCTCGCAAGTCCTAACACGACGGTCAGCGTCGCGCCGAGCGCGGCGAGGCGTGTACTGGTTCTCATGACAGGCTCCTCAGAGGGTGATTTCGCCGTTGAGACCGAAGAACTCGTGCCACTTCGCGCCGCCGAGGAACCCGGTGCCGGTGGACAGCCCCACGTAGACGTCGTTGAGCGTGCCCTTGGTGAACACCACGACGTCGTCCTTGCCGTCGCCGTCGAAGTCGCCCGTGTACGGGAACTCGCCGGCCAGCGCGAAGAAGTCGCTCCACTTCACGGTCGTGCCGACGAACGCCGACCCGTTCGAGGTGGCGACGTAGATGTCGGCCGCCGCGTTGTTCGTGAACGTCGCGATGTCGGCCGCGCCGTCGCCGTTGAAGTCCCCGATCCGTGGCGACTCCCCGCCAGCGGCGAAGAAGTCGTGCCACTTCACGGTCGTGCCGGCGAACCCCGAACCGGTCGACAGCGCGACGTACACGTCGGCGAGCGACCCGCCGGTGAACGTGAGCACGTCGGCCTTGCCGTCCCCGTTCACGTCGCCGACGCCCGGCGTCTCGCCCGCGAGCCCGAAGAAGTCGTGCCACTTCGCCGACGCGGCGAAGGAACTGCCGGTCGACAGCGCCACATACACGTCGGCGGCGGCGTTGCGGGTGAAGGTGACGATGTCGTCCTTGCCGTCCCCGTTCACGTCACCGACCGCGGGCACCTCGCCGCCGAGGGAGAAGAAGTCGTGCCACTTGACACCCGGGCCGAAGCTCGAACCGTTGGAGAGTGCCACATAGACGTCGTTGAGGGACCCGTGCGTGAACGTCACGATGTCGTCCTTGCCGTCCCCGTTGAAGTCACCCGTCAACGGCGTCTCGCCGGCCGGCGCGAAGAACTCCTGCCACTTCACCGACGTACCGGCGAAGCTCGAACCGTTCGACAACGCGACATACACGTCACCGGCCGAACCCTGGTTGAACGTCACGATGTCGTCTTTCCCGTCACCGTTGAAGTCGGCCGGCGAACCCGTGTAGACCCGGGAGCCGCCGACGAGCCCGCGCGCCTCGTCCATCATCGCGCGTGCCCTGCCCTCGGCCTGGTCGTACCGCTCCGGGCAGCACGACCGCTGCACGCTCTGCGCGAGGAGCCCGGCGGTGTACTCCGGGTGCAGCGGCTCGTTGCGCTGCGCCTGCACGAAGAACTGCGTCGCGGCGTAGGCGACGTTCATGATCTGCTCCGGCGTGCCCCAGCCCTGGCTCGGCCGCTGCTGGAACACCCCGAGCGAGTCCTTGTCACCGCAGTTCAGGTTGTTCATGTGCGACTCGACCCAGCCGGCCTCGAACGCCGCCAGCATGACCTTCGGCGAGACGTTCCGGTCCAGCCCGACCTGGTACACCACCCGGATCACGTTCGGGTCGTGGTTCGCCGGGATGCTCGTGCAGGCCAGCGGGTCGACCGACAGCGGGATGTGCTCACCCGGCGCGATCGGGTCCGCCGCCGCCGGCGCGGTCAGCGCCAGTCCGGTCAATGCCACCACGGCCATGCCCACGAGCGCGCCGCGTCTCCACTTGCTCATCGCGATTCCTTTGCCCAGTAGGAATATCAGAACGCACGTTCACCGTTCAGCCCGAAGAAGTCGTGCCACTTGACGCCGGGCCCGAAGCCCGACCGGTTCGACAGCGCGACGTAGACGTCGGACAGTGCCCCGAACGTGAACGTGACGACATCCGTCGCGCCGTCGCCGTCGAAGTCGCCCACGTACGGGAACTCCCCGCCGAGGCCGAAGAAGTCGTGCCACTTCACCGTGTTCCCGACGAACGCGGAGCCGTTCGACAGCGCGACGAACACATCCGCGGCCGCGTTGCCGGTGAACGTGACGATGTCGTCGCGGCCGTCCCCGTCGAAGTCGCCGATCCTCGGCTGCTCCCCGCCGAACGCGAACGTGTCGTGCCACTTCACGGTGGTGCCGACGAAGCCGGACCCGTTGGACAGCGCGACGTACGCGTCGGCGGTGTCGCCCCTGGTGAAGGTGACGATGTCCGCCTTGCCGTCCCCGTCGAAGTCGCCGACCGAGGGGAACTCGCCGCCGACGGCGAAGAAGTCGTGCCACTTCACCGACGCCGCGAACGACGTGCCGGTCGACAGCGCGACGTACACGTCCGCGAGCGAGCCGCGGGTGAACGTGACGATGTCGTCCTTGCCGTCCCCGTTCACGTCGCCGACCGCGGGGACCTCGCCGCCGAGCGCGAAGAAGTCGTGCCACTTGGCGGAACCGAAGGACGAGCCGTTCGACAGCCCGACGTAGACGTCGTTGAGGGTGCCGTGGGTGAAGGTGACGATGTCGTCGCGGCCGTCCCCGTTGAAGTCGCCCGACAGCGGCGTCTCCCCGGCCGGGGAGAAGAACTCCTGCCACTTCACCGAGGTGCCGGCGAACCCGGACCCGTTGGACAGCGCGACGTACACGTCGCCCGCGGTGCCCTGGTTGAACGTGACGACATCGTCGCGGCCGTCCCCGTCGAAGTCCGTCGGCGAGCCGCCGAACACCGTGCTCGCGCCACCGCCGCAGTTGCCGCTGTTGTGGTAGGAGGTGTCGGCGCTGTAGCGCAGCGCGACCCCGTCTATCACGATCGGCTGGTTGACGCCGTCGGCCTCCTGCTCGTAGTGCAGGTGCGGGCCGGACGAGTTGCCGGTGCTGCCGACCTTGCCCAGCTCGGCGCCGGCGGTCACGAACTGGCCGCGGCTCACGCTGAACGCGGACAGGTGCGCGACGAGCGAGGTCCACCCGCCGCCGTGGTCGACGCGCACGTGGTTGCCGTAGCCGGTGCTGCCGGACACCACGTCGACGACGGTGCCGGCCGCCGACGCGAGCGCCGGGGTACCGAGGTCCTCCGCGCCGGCGATGTTGAAGTCGATCGCGTTCACGACCTCGGTCGAGTGGTGGTAGTACTGGCGCTGCTGGCCGCACGGCCACGGCGCACGGAAGTCCGGTCGCGGGCCGGCCGGCATCGCGGCGCGTGGGGTGTCGTCGGCCCACGCCGTGGTCGGTCCGTCCACATCGGACGGTCGGTCGCCTGGCGCGGCCTGCGCGGGAGCGGTGGCGAGAAGGGTGGTGGCGGCGACCGCCACCAACAGTCTTCGAGCGAGCATGGTCCCTGCTCTCGGGTCGGAGGTTCGAAGGTGGCGTCAGCGCAGGGTGGGGCGGGGGACCTCGGCCAGGGAGCCGAACCGGTCGTGCCACTTGGCCGACGTGCCGAACGCGCTGGCGGTGGACATCGCCACCCACACATCCGACTGCGCCGCGGTGCCCCTGGTGAAGGAGAGGATGTCGGCCCGGCCGTCGCCGTTGACGTCACCGAGGCCGGGCAGCTCGCCGTCGAGACCGAAGAAGTCGTGCCACTTCCACGCGTTCTGCACGAACCGGCCACCGTCCGAAAGGGACACGTAGACGTCGTTGGCGGCACCCCTGGTGAAGGTGACCACGTCGTCGCGGCCGTCGCCGTTCACGTCCGCCGCGCCCGCGATCTCGTTGCCGACCGCGAAGTTGTTGTGCCACAGCCAGGCTTCCTGCACGAACGCGGCGCCGTTGGACAGCGACACGAACGCGTCGGCCTGCGCGCCACCGGTGAACACGACGACGTCGTCGCGACCGTCGCCGTCGAAGTCGCCGACCGCGGGCCGCTCGGTGCCGTAGGCGAAGTTGTCCTGCCACTTGACGCCGGGCCCGAAGCCGGAGCCGGTCGACAGCGCGACGTACACGTCACCGGTCGAGCCGCGCGTGAACGTGACGATGTCGGCCCGCCCGTCGCCGTTCACGTCCCCGACCTCCGGATACTCGGCGTCGGCCGCGAAGAAGTCGTGCCACTTCGCGGACGGCCCGAAGCCGGTGCCGGTGGACAGGGCGACGTAGACGTCGGCCGCGGCGCCGCGCGTGAACGTGATGACGTCGGCACGGCCGTCGCCGTTGACGTCGCCGGTCAGCGGCACCTCGCCGTCGACGGAGAAGAAGTCGTGGCCCTTGGTCCGCGCGCCGAACGCGGTGCCGCTCGACAGCGCCGTGAACACGTCGGAGTCCGCGCCCTGCGTGAACAGCACGGCGTCGTCGCGACGGTCGCCGTTGACGTCGCTGGTGACCGGCGTCGTCGTGGTCGCACCGGCCACAGCCGACGCCGGTCCGGTGTTGCCGGCGCGGTCCACGGCCACCACCCGGTAGTGCCGGGTCGCGTTCGCGGGCAGCGGGCCGTGCCGGAAGCCCGGCGACGTGCTGGTGCCGACCAGGTTGCCGGCGGTGACCGGCACCGATGGGTCGGTCGACGCGTACACGCGGTAGCCGGCGATCCCGACGTTGTCGGTGGCCGCGGCCCAGCTCAGCGCCACCGCGTGGGTGCGGCCGCCGACGGCGGGCGCGCCGGTGCCACCGGGCGCGGTCGTGTCGGTGAACGGGGCGACCAGGTTGAGCGCCGCGTACCTGCTGGCCGTCCACTGTGGACCGCTCGGCACGAGCCGCACGGTGATCGCGGACTTGCCGGCGGTCAGCGCGGGCGGCAGGGTGAAGTCGTCGTCGAGCCAGCGCTGGAACGTGTTGGCGAGCGGCTGGACCCAGGTGCCGGCGGCGGCGCCGTCGACCTGGACCGCCGCGGTCTGGTAGCCGGCGTTCTGGTCGCTGGTGCGGCGCAGGCGCACCCCTTGGTTGGCGGGGTCGACCGCCAACCGGAAGCTGATCGCGCCACCGGTCGCGCGGACCTGGCCGGTGACCGCGTCGTGGTCGTCGTCGCCCTCGTACACACCGGTCAGCGCGTACTGGCTCGCGGCGCCCGACTCGGTGTAGCCGTGCGCGGAGCGGCTGCCGGCGTCGCCGACGACGACCGTGTCCGTCGTCCGGCTGGCGACCTGCGGCTTGGTGTAGAGGAAGGCGGTGGAGCTTTCCGCGACCGGCACGTCGTTCTGCGGCCCGTGCTCGATGCCCATGCGCAGCCCCGCGGTGTAGGGGACGGCGTCGCCGATCTGCAGACGGTACATCGAGTCGCACTCGACCGCGCACGTGTTCGTGCGGACACGGTGCCCGGTGTTGCCGGTGAAGACGCCGGAGTACTCACCGCGGTTGAAGTACCAGCCGGACTCGTAGTAGTCCTCGGTGCCGGTGCCGTGGAACTGCGGCGTGAGCGAGCCGTCGGTGTGCAGGCGCTCGTCGCCCTCGAGGTAGCCGCGCTCGTTGCCGCCCGGCGTCGAGTTGCGCACGACCTGGGTGACGCCGAGGAACCGGCCGCGGCCGGGCTGGTCGGCGAGGATCCAGTCGCGCGCCTGGGCGGTGTTCCCGGCACGGGACTGCGTGGTGAAGTGGCCCGCCGTGCCGCCCGGCGCCAGCTCCGCCGTCCATCTGGCGTTGGGCGCGTGGGTGACCTCGGCCTGGATGCCGGAGATCGTCGCGCCGGTGGTGTTGGCGAGGCTGACGGTGGCCGAGTTGGCGTAGGGCATCATCCACCAGGCGCTGTACCAGCCGCCCGCGGCCGGGTCCATACCGAACATGAGCGAGCGCACCTCCCGCTCACCGAGGCCGGCGCCGAAGAACTCGCCGAGCGGCGCGTCCACTGTGGAGCGTCCGTCGAAGGTGGCTTTGATGCGCAGCCCGCCAAGCGCTGCCTCGGTGGCCTGCGCGTCCGGGACCCGGATGCGGATACCGGTGATCGCACCGGGGCCGGTGAGGGTGGCGAGCGTCGCGGTCGGGTTCGGGGTCACCGTCGTGGCCACGGTCGTCGCGCCGGGCTGTGCGGGCTTGGGGTCCTGGCGGCCCGCGTTGCGCAGCTTCGTGATCACGTCGTCGGCCGGGTCGGCCGGGTTGAAGCGGGTCACGCCGGTCGCGTCGGCGAACTCGCGGTAGCCGACGTGGTAGAAGAGCGGGTTGTTCGTGGTGGTGACGATCATGGAGTCCCGGTAGGGCATGGGAACCTTGATCGTGACGCCGCCGGAGGTCTGGTCGGCGTTGGTGACGAGCGGCCACGAGAACGGCGCGCCGAGGTCGCCGTTGACGACACGCTGCAGGTTCGCGTCGAGCACGGTGACCCCGTCGAGGACGACCCGGAGGTTGCCGGTAGCGCTTACATTGCCCTCGTCGCGGGTGAACCAGATGGAGTCGACCTCACCGGGGCCGCGGTCCTCGGCGAGCACGCAGCCGTTGTTGGTCCGCAGGCACGAGTACCGCCCGACGAACCCGTCGTCGTTGCTGCCGTTGCGGCCGAAGCTGGAGAACTGCTTGGTCTGCGCGCCGGAGGCCAGGTCGGGCAGCAGGTCAAGGCGGCGGTAGGTGTCCCAGCCGACGGGCCCGTTGCTCGCGAGCGGCACCGCCGCGACGGCGGCGACCGGCGTGAGCCCGAACAGCACGAGGGCAGCACAAAGCAGGACGGCGAGTCTCGACATCGAGTTACACCTTTCGATCAACCGCAAGGCAGGGGACGGTCGATGCGCGTCTCGGGTAATCGTTTACCCGGGACGCCGCTAAGTCTCCGGTTCGTTCCTTCCTGACGTCAATAGCCCGGACGGTGGTACCAATTCACACAGGCATCCCGTGGCTGATGCGCACAGTGCGTCCGAGCCACCAGATGACGGCGACGATCCAGATCCGACGACGTCAGCTACGACGCGCGGCCGCCGCGACTGAGGTGACGGTCCAACGCGTTCGCCGACTTACGGACATGCCGACGCGCGAGGCGTTCGGCTTGATGCTGCTGCCCAGCGGCGATGGCGGCGACGATCTCGCCATGCTCGACGAGCGCGGCGTTCGGCCGGCCGGGCACACGAGCGGAAGTGGCGCGGCCGAGTCGCAGTTGGCCGATCATGTTCTCGGCCACGTGCTGGAGCCGGCCGTTACCCGCGGCCACCAGGATCTCCTGGTGGAACGCGACATCGAGGTCGCTGTAGCCGGTGAGGTCGTGGGTGGCCACCTCGGCCCGCTGGGCTTCGAGCAGCTCCGTGAGCCGGTCCACGAGCGCGACTCGGTCGGTCAGTGCGGCCGCTCTGCGTGCGGCGATGCCGTCCAGCACCTCGCGCAGCTCGTACAGCTCCTGCATGTCCTCGCGGTCCACCTCCGGCACGAAGAACCCCCGGTGCGGATGCAGCACCAGGAACCCCTCCCGCTCCAACGCGGTCAGCGCCGCCTTCACCGGCGTCGCCGACAGGCCGAACTCCTCGCACAGCGGCCGCACGCTCACGTGCGACCCGGGGGACAGCCGGCCACTGAGGATCGCGTGGCGCAGTTCCACGTACGCCATGCTGCTCAGTGTGCTCCGCGGCAGCGACATCGCCGTCCTTCCTGGTCAGTGCCGGCTCACCGTACCCATCAGCGCGCCGGGCGGCATCCGCGGCCGGCGGCAGCCAGACAGAATATTAAATTTAAAATCAAGTATTGCAACCGGCGAGTGACCGGTGTTAGAACAGACTCGGGCCCGAAGTTCCCGACCCTCGAAGGAACCACCGTTGGAGCCATGGCACAGCGCACTGTCCCATCTGGAGTGTGGCCGGTGCGGCACCCGGCACGACGCGGACACGCCGCAGAACCTGTGTGACTGCGGCACTCCGCTGCTGGTTCGTTACGACCTCGACGCCGTCCGCGCCACGGTGTCCACAACGGACATCGCGACCCGCCCGCCGGACCTGTGGCGGTACCGGGAGCTGCTGCCCGTGCGGGACCGTCGGCACGTGGTCACCCTCGGCGAGGGCATGACCCCGATCCTGCCGCTGCAGAGCTACGGCGCGCGGATCGGCGTGCCGAACCTGCTCGCGAAGGACGAGGGGCTCCTGCCCACCGGCAGCTTCAAGGCCCGCGGCGCCGCGGTCGGCATCTCCCGTGCGCTGGAGCTGGGCATCGAGCGGATCACCATGCCCACCAACGGGAACGCGGGCGCGGCGTGGGCCACCTACGCGGCCCGCGCCGGCATGACCTCGCTCGTGGTGATGCCACAGGAGGCGCCGACGATCACGCGCATGGAATGCGCGATGGCCGGCGCCCGACTGTACATAGTGGACGGGTTGATCGGCGACGCCGGCAAGCTCGCCGCGCAGGCGGTGGCCGACGGCTGGTTCAACACCTCGACACTCAAGGAGCCCTACCGCATCGAGGGCAAGAAGACCATGGGCATGGAGATCGTCGAGCAGCTCGGTTGGCGGATGCCGGACGTGATCGTCTACCCGACCGGCGGCGGTGTCGGTCTGATCGGCATCCGCAAGGCCCTCGACGAGCTGCTGACGCTCGGCTGGCTCACCGGGCGCCTGCCCCGGCTGGTCGCCGTGCAGTCGTCGGGCTGCGCGCCGATCGTGCGTGCCTACGAGCAGGGCGCGGACACCGCCGAGCCGTGGGAGAACGCGGAGACGGTGGCGTTCGGCATCAACGTGGCGAGCGCGCTCGGCGACTTCCTGATTCTGTCGGCGGTCCGGGACACCGACGGCATCGCGATCGCCGTCGACGACGCGGACCTGCTCGCCGAGCAGGCCGCGTGCGCCGCGACGGAGGGCGTGCTGATGTGCCCGGAGGGCGCGGCGACGCTCGCGGCCGTGTCCCGACTGCGGAAGTCCGGCTGGCTGGACGGGTCGGAGGAGGTCGTGGTGCTCAACACCGGCAGCGACCTCAAGTACCCGCACGCGGCGACCTACGCGGAGCCGCCGCTGCTCACGAAGGAGGCGGTGCTGCCGTCATGACCCGCGCACTACGTGGAGCTGGTGCTGGAACGCTTCGCCGCCTGAGCCGCGAGCCAGGTGCTGATCCGGCGGGCCGCCGCCATGCTCGCCCACGCGGCGAGCTCGATGAGCGTGTCGTCGCCGGGTGCGGTGGCACGGAACGCGTCGACCAGGTCCTCGTCGACCTGGTAGGAGGCGTGCACGATGGTCAGGGCGAGGCGGCCGGCGGGCCGGTCGGCCTCCGGTAGCCCGGCCACCGCCTCCTCCACCCACGACCGGCTGATGCCGGGCGCCTGACCATCCCAGGTGGACAGTCGACTGTGGACCAGCGTGCGCACGCTCTCCGGCACCGACCGGACGCCCACCGCGTCGACGGCCGCGTAGGCGCGGGCGAAGGCGTCCGCGACGGACGCGTTCCCCCGTGCCCAGGACAGGTCCTCCGGCAGCGGCGCCGCCGGCAGGAAGTCCAGCGACGCACCCGGTCGCGCCCCGTCCGCCGACGGCCGCAGCACTCCGCCCAGCACCTGCCGGGCCTTCGGCTTGGCCGACTCCGGCACGTGCGCCGGGAACGGCGAGTCGCGCAGGAACACGTTGACCATGCGGTTGTAGTACTGGAACGCCACGGCGACGCCGATCAGCTCCGGCGCCTGCTCCGGCGGGAACGGCGGCGCGCCGGCGGTCGCGGCGGTCCCGGACTCCTGGGCCCACGCCTCGAGCACCGACCGGCCCGTCGTGTCCGCCATGGCGGACAACGTCATGCCGTGCACGTCGGCGCAGTAGGGGCAAGCGTTGGCCACCGACACCCCGGTGGCCACCGCCTCCTTGCTCGCCCGGTCCGCCACGCCCTGTGCCAGCAGCGTCTCCCGCAGGATCATCCAGGACGCGGCCAGCGCCTCCGGTGCCGCAGAGTGCAGCGCGACCGGCGGTGCGAGCATGCGGAAGTCGTGCTCCACCTGCCGGTACACCTGCGCGACCACCCCGCCGGCCTTGCGCGGGGGCACGACCTTGACATGACGGGTGTCGCGGAGCGACCTGCGCACCGCGAGACGGACCAACCTGGCGACCATTCGCTGCTCCTCGATCAGTCCGTCGTGTTCGCGCGGGCCACCACTGCGCCCACCACGAAGTCGGGGTACTTCTCGGCGATCGTGTCGACGTCGGGCAGGACCGTCACGTCGCCGAGGCCGGCCTCCTCGAACGTGGCACGCCACGCCGCCGGCGTCAGGAAGCCGTGCGTCGGCCGCTTCACCGGATCGGTCATGACGTCGGTGAAGCTGTCCAGGAAGTCGAAGATGATCTCGGCGTGGATCGGCCGCGCCAGCTTCGTCGGGCGGACGCACTCGGAGACGACGACCGCCCCGCCCGGCTTCAGCGCCTTCGCCGCCTCGGCGATGACGAAGTCGAGGTCGGGTGCCACGTGGAAGCAGTTGACGGAGTACACCGCGTCGAACGTGCCCGGCTCGACGCCCTGCGCCTCCCACGAGGTCGTCATGTCGAGGCGCGCCGTCTCGACGACCGTCGACGGGGACGCCGCGGCCGCGGCCGCCTTGTCGCCGTGCCGGGCGAAGGTCTCGGCGACCTCGGTGAACCGGTAGCGGGTGACGTCGGAACCCAGCTTGCGCAACGCCTGGTCGGCCGCGCTGCCGCAGCCGCCGCCGATCTCGAGGATCTCGAACGGACCGCCGCCCGGGGGCACGAGACGGGACAACGCCTCGGCGCCGACCGAGTTGTTGATGGCGTACAGCAGGTTGTCGTTGGAGAAGTACTTCAGCCACAGCGGCAGCTGCTGCGGGGCGAACAGGATCTCGTCGCCCGTGGCGTCGCCGGCGAAGTAGGTCTTCGCCTCGTCGATCAGCGTCCGCAGGATGTCGGCGGCCACCGCGGCGCCCGGCTCACGCTCCGCGAGCTCGGCCGCGACGTCGTCGAACTCCTCGACCGGCGCCGACCCGTGGAAGTAGCGGCCGTCCTGCCGCTCCAGGATTCCCGAGTCCGACAGCTTCTCGTACAGGAACTTCAGCGGCACCGTGCGGCGCCACGGGATCGAGAGCTCCTTCTTGGCCTGCTGGACGGTCACGCCCGTCGGCTCCGGCAGCGCGTCGATCGACGTGAGGATGCGGTACGCGGTCGCGTCGACGAGGCGGGCGAAGATCTCGTTCGCCTCGAGGAACCGGAACGGGAAGAGCTCACGGACCCGCTCGTCGGCGATGGCGGCGCGGAGCTTCGCGAACTCCGCCGCCTTGGCATGCTCGTCGGGTTGACCGTGCGGGTTCTCCGCGAGGTTGCTCATGGTGTTCACCCACTTCGTAGAGGGGATCAGGCGGCGGCGCGGCCGGCGGTGCCTGTCCAGGACTGGACGGTCAGGGGGAGCCCGCCGCCGAGGCGCAGCGACATCATCGGCTCCGGCTTGACCTCGACGCCGGGCACTCGCTCCAGGCGCAGGTCGCGCATCAGCGAGGAGATGATGAAGGCGGCCTCCATCATGCCCAGGTGGTTGCCGACGCAGAACCGGGGACCGGCGCCGAACGGGATGTGCGCGTACCGCGGCCGGTTCGACGGCACGTCCGGGTCGAACCGCTCCGGGTTGAAGCTGTCCGGCTCCGGCCAGTACCTCGGGTGCCGGTGCAGGGTGTAGGGGCAGATGAGCACCTCCGCACCCGCGGGCACGTGGTACCCGCCGACCTCGTCGTCGGCGAGCGCGCGCCGAGGAAGGATCCACACCGGCGGGTACAGCCGCATGGCCTCTTCGAGCACCATGTGCGTGTAGCGCAACCGGGTCAGGTCCTCGTATGCCGGCCGGCGGTCGCCGTAGACCGCCACCGCCTCGTCGTGCAGCCGCTGCCGGACCTCCGGATGCTTGCTCACCAGGTTCAGCGTCCAGCCGACCGTGCTCGCCGTCGTCTCGTGCCCCGCGAGCAGCAGCGTCACCAGCTCGTCGCGCATCCGCCGGTCGGCGACCCGCTTGTCGGTCTCCTTGGCGGTGGAGGCGATGAGCCGGGTCAGCACGTCGTCGCCGGACTCGATCGGGTTGGCCTTCCGTTGCCCCACCAGGATCTCCACGATCCGCTCGAGGTCGGTCCGCGCCGTGCGCAGCGCCCGCTGACCCTTCAGCGGCAGCCACTGCGGCACCAGCCCCAGGGTCTCCATCTCGAACATGGCCTGGTCCTGCACGGCCTCGAAGGAGTGCCCGATCGACTCGAACGCGCCGAGATCGGCGTCGAGCAGGGTGCTGCCGAGCACGCCGAGGGTGAGTGCGGTGATCTCGTCGAGCACGTCGACCGGCCGGCCGACGCCCTGGTGCGCGCGCAGCCGCTCGACCAGCTCGAGCGCCTCGTCGATGATCACGTCGGCCCGCCCGGCGATCCGCTTGTGCTGGAACACCGGCTGGATGGTGCGCCGCTGCTCCTTCCACAGCGCGCCCTCGCTGGTCAGCAGTCCGTCGCCCAGCGCACGCTTTGCCTCGGTGTAGCCGATGCCCTTGTGGTAGTTGGCCGCGTTGTCCGCGAGCACGTGCTTCGCGTGGTCGGGGTGGTTGAAGATGTAGAGCGTCTTCGGGCCGATCGCCACCCGCACCGCGTCGCCGTACTCCGCGACCGCCTCGCTCATCAGGCCCAGCCGGTCCGCACGGAGCTTGCGCAGGATCCCCGGAGCCGCCCGGCGGGGCGGCCCCGGTGGGATCCGGCGGCCGTTGCCGGTCACGCCGCTGCCGGGCGAGCGGCGGGCTCGCCGTCGTCGGGGACCACGGACACCGCGGGAGCGTCGACGTCGGTCGGCTCCACGAAGTCCTTGGCCTTCTGCTCTTCCTCGAACTGCAGGCGGGCCTTGTTGACGAAGTGCAGGCCCCACAGGAACATTCCGCGGATCCCACACACGATCGCGGTGGCGAAGAACAAGCCGTACGCGACGTGCGCGATCATGAAGATCGCGTACACCACCGCGACGCCGCCGCCGAACGCGAACTGCGCGCCCGGCTTGGACGGCGTGGTGCCCGGGTCGGTCACCATGTAGTTGGTGTAGAGGATGAACGCGACACCGGTCATGACGAGCAGCGAGCTCGTGATCGCCGTGTCGAACAGCAGACCACGCACGATCGCCTGGAGCGCGAAGATGCTCAGCCAGCCGAAGATCAGCCACATGCGGCCGGTCAGCTTCGCGTTCAGCATGGTGCCGGTGATGATGATGACGGCCGGCAGGATCCAGCTGCCCCAGTCGTTCAGGCCCTCCGTGAAGTGGTACGGCGGCGCGATGCTGCCCCAGGGGAACAGCACGAGCACCATCAGGATCCCGAAGTTGGACGGGTTCATGTAGTGCCGCAGCTTGCCACGCACCGGGGCACGCAGGATCCACTTGGTGGCCACCGCGAGGGTGACCGCGAAGATCATCACCCAGATCCGGTCGTTCACGTAGATCAGCATGTTCACGGCGATGCTGGTGATGTGCGCCGGGAACAGGAATTCGACGAGGCCCTTGAACCCACCGCCCTTGTAGCGGGGATCGCGTCCCTCGACCCGGGCGCCGATCGTCTCGAACACGAGCTCGGTGGTGTATCCGGCCGCGATCGCCACGATGGGCCAGATCCACGGCTGCTCGAAGCCGAGGAAGATGTAGCCCACGATGTTGAAGACCGAGATCGAGATCGCGAACCGGCGCAGCGCCGTGGTGACCTTCACGTTGTGCCTCGGCGGGCCGCCGGCGGGCGGGTTGCCGCCTGGCTTTGCTTCCTTGACAGCCATTTCCCTACTCACCTCTCCTCGGCGGTCTCGCCAAGGACGAGCGAGTGCTTGCCCTGGTCGAGCTCGAGTTCCTGCTTGTGGGTCTGCCCCTGGCGGTCCCGCCAGCACAGCTCGACCGTGACGGGGCCCTTCGCGTCGCCGAGACCGACGTGCACCTCGGTGGCGCGCTTGCCGCCGTGGCCGCTGCCACCGTCGACACGCTGGATGTGCTGCGTGCCGTCCGCGGTGGTCACCTTGACCTGGGCGCCGGTGACCGGCGAGCCCGGCGCGGGAGCACTGCCCTGCGACGCCGCCTGCTCGTGGGTCAGGTTCAGGTTGAGGTAGCCGCCCGGCGAAGGCGCCTCGTTGTGGTAGAAGATCGGCTCGCCGTACTGCCGCGCCACCGCGAAGTCGAGCCTGCCGTCGCCGTCCGCGTCACCGGTGGCGACGCCCCTGGTCGGGATCGGCACGGCCAGACCGAGCTCGGGAGCCAGGTCGGTGTAGCGGCCGTCCTTGCCCTTGACGTAGAACTTCAGCGTCTCGCTGCCCGCGATGTCGTCACCGGAGTTCGCGTTGGGCCAGTTGAACGGGTTGGCCACCAGCGCGTCGTTGGCCATGGCCAGCTCCTGGAGCTGCGGCCAGCGGTTCGTGGAGCCCTTGATGAACCCGTTGGTCTGTGCGATGTCCAGCTCACCGGAGTTGGAGAAGTCGTCCAGCTTGACGTCCCACGCCCAGCCCGACCACGCGGTGCCGTCCGCGCCGCTGTCGTCCCGGAAGGGCGCCGTGCCGTCGCGCAGCTGTGTGCGCACGTCGGCCTGGTCCTTCGCGGTGTTGATGTAGTGGAAGTTGCTCTCCACGATGCCCCACCCGACGGTGAGGTTCGAGACGAACGCGTCGTAGAGGCCGTCGTGGTTGGTGTCACCGAAGTCGACGCCCATGCCCTTGAAGGAGTCCTCGCCGATGCGCTTGGACTTCGGCGTGCCGGGACCCCTGGTCGTGTCGACGAGCGCGAACTTCGGCTTGCCCTTCGTGGACTGGTTGTACAGCAACCGGTCCTGACCGAAGTCGTTCGCGATGTACAGCTCGGGCAACATGTCCCCGTCGAGGTCGTTGGCACTCGAGGCCAGCGTCCAGCCGTGCCTTGCCTCCTCCGGCAGCACGTCCTCCGGCGCCGCCTCCAGCTTCACGGTCGGGTTGTCGCCCGCCGTCGCGCCCTTGCCGAGCAGGATGGCCTTGCCGCCACCGTTCTGGGCGTGGGACAGGGAGTGGTTCATCGTCACGCCCCCGTCCTTGCTCGGATCGATGATCGGGCTGTCCGGGAAGTAGTTGCCGACGAAGACGTCGTCGTGCCCGTCACCGTCGAAGTCGGCCACGGTCGCGGCGTTGGAGTTCCACTGCGGGCCGTTGTACTCGCCGTCCGGGCCGGAGTTGTCGCCCGGCACCGCCTCGGTCGCGACGAAGGCCGACGCCGACAGCTTGTCGCTGTTCGCCTTCTGCAGGTGGATGACCGGAGTGCGGCCCCACATGTAGATCAGCAGGTCGAGCCGGCCGTCCTCGTTGAGGTCGGCGGGCACGCAACCCATGGGCGCCATGACGTCGTTGACCGGCAGCGGCTCCGGGTCGAGCTCGAACGGCGTGTAGCGGCTCTCGCCCTTCCCCGGGGTCGGCGTGACGATCACCTGGTCGCTGCGCGGGTCGACGATGCACAGGTCGTTGGGCAGCCCGTCGCCGTCGAGGTCGTTCATGGCGACCGCCGCGCCGACCGAGGACATCCAGGCGTCGATGTGCTTGTACGCCTTGTTGACCTGCCGGATCGACTGCTGCTTGTCCGACGTGGGCAACGCGACGCTGTGGCCCGCGAACGCGTAGTTACTCGCCAGGTCGTTCTTTTCCTCGGCCGAGCTCTGCGGCAGCGTGACCGCGAAGAAGAAGCCGACGACGACCACGAGCGCGATGACACCGGTCAGCTGCCTGCGCAGCATGCCTCGTATCGCGTTCATGTGTTGACACCTCCAATGGAAACGAATTCGTTGGCGAGGCGCTGTCGCCAGACCTCATATGCCGGCACGTCGCCGTCGACCGGAAGCGCCGGACGCAGTGCGCCGGTCAGCCGGGCCACCTCTTCCGGCGTCGCGCCGCAGAACATCCGGGTGGCGAGCACCGTGTGCTCGGGGACGACACCGGCGCGCAGGCGGGCGTCCGCGGCGAACGCGCTCCCCTGCGCCAGGTTGGCGCGGTGCTCGCCGGCACGCCGCCACACCGTCCGCAGCTCGTCCTCGTCGACGCCGCCCGCGTACGTCGCCGCGAGCCCGACGCCGCTCCACAGGTCGGCGCGCCGCGCCGTGGGGAACGCGTCGACCTTGTCGGCCACGAGGTTCGGGTCGATGCCGCCGATGAACCACAGCGCGCGACCGATGCCCTGGTCGATGGAGTTGTTCGCGTGCCCACCGTGGCGGCCGCCCGGCCACGGGAAGTGCGGCTCCCGGTACTGGCCGTCGACGTAGCGGGCGGTCTTGAAGTAGGCCTGGTGGAACCCGTAGCCGTCGAGCACCAGCGGCACCAGCATCGGGTCCAGGCTCTCCGGCTTCGGCCAGCTGAACCGCGGGATGCGGGCCATCGCCCAGCCGATCCCGACGTAGACCAGGTACCGGTACGCCTCGCCGCGCGGGGTCTCCAGGAACCGGTCGACGTTGTCCGAGCGCCCGAAGGGCAGGCCGTCCAACACCGCCAGCCCCATGCCGGCGCCCTCGTAGGCGAACCCGCGCAGCCAGTCGGGCAGCTGCTCCAGCGGCTCCACGGCGTCGGCGGGCGTGCGGGCTTCCATCGCGGACCCATAGCCTTCGAGGAACATCCGTCCCACGGACTCGAGTCGTTCCTGAGCCTCGGGAGATTTCTTGTGGAAGCCACGCTTGTCGAGAGTCGTCTCGATCACGTTGGGCGTCATCAGGCGACGTCGCAGCGCTCGCCATGAACCGGTCACGTCAGTCCCCTAAACGTCGTTCAAACGGCGTCATTCGGTTTCGCTGAACAATGGTCACATGCCATTGTGACCAGTTCGTCTTCACGCTTGCTGAATACCGCGCGGGCGCGGCTTGTGCGACTGTCGACCATTCCGGTCAACCGCCGAAATTGCGGTCGCGGTGAAATGCGCACGAATTCGACTGCGCCACCGCTCGTACAGTGGCACAGTGCCCTCCGCGCCCTCCGCGCCCTCCGCGCCCTGCGCGACCCTCCGCGGGCTCGCCACCGCCGGTGGACTCGGCCTCGGTCCGGTCGGCGATCGTCACCGCGTCCGACACCGAGAGCCCGGCGAGGTGCTCGGCGGCCAGCGCCGAGTGCTCGGGCACGTGGCCGGCGAACTCCCGCGCCGTGATCGCGAAGACCACGCCGACCCCGAGCTCCGGGGCGTGCTCGCCGGCCGCCTCGCGCACCTCGGCGAGGCCCGCCGCCGAGCAGCCGCCGGCGAACGTCGCGGCCAGCCCGACGCCGCTCCACAGGTCCGCCCTGCGTTCCTCGGCGAACCGGTCGACGGCGGCGGCGACGGCCGCCGGGTCGGCGCCGTTGATGAACCACAGCGCGCGCCCGATGCCCTGGTCGACGGCGCGCGGGAAGTAGTCCGGCGAGCCCTCCCACGGGTAGGTCGGCGGCACCCGCTGCTCGTCGACGTAGCGCGCGGTGTGGAAGTAGGCCAGGTCGAAGCCGTAGCCGTCGACGGCCAGCCAGGTCATGGTCGGGTAGTACCGCGAGCCGGTCAGGTCCGGGATGATGTTGCGCCACAACGGCCTCGGCAGCCGCGCCATGGCGAACCCGATGCCGATGTAGGTGAGCAGCACGTGCGGCGCGCCGGGCCCGAGCAGCAGCTCGCGGGTGCGCGTGCCCTTGCCCCCCGCCATCGCGTCGCGGACGGCGAACGCCATCGCCGCGCCCTCGTAGGCGAACCCGCGCTGCTCCGGTTCGACCAGCTCCAGCCGCCGCTCCACGTCCCACAGGTCTCGGCCGGCGATGCCCCACTCGAACCCGCACACGACGGCCTGCGGGATGGCCTCGAGTTGCTCGGTCGCGGGCCCGCCCGCGCCGGGGAAGCCGCGCTCGGCGAACGTGACGTCGGACAGTTTGGGCGCCAGCACGAACTGGCGCAACGAACCGAAAAACGATGGCATCGATTCCTCCGGAGATCGTCCCAATGCCAGGGTCAGCTGGGCAATCGTCGCCCCGCATCTCCACCATTGCGGCGTCGCCGCGGCCGGGAGCAATTTCGAAGAAAGTGGGTGGACGGCACATGAGGAGAAGGCACTGGCGGCGCAGCTGTTGCACCCTTGATGAGGCAAAAGGGAACCGTTTCGAGGACTGTCGCACCGAACGCGGCTTCATTGCCGCGCCATGCGGCTGGGCGTAATACGCGCGCCGATTCGGAGTCGAGTGGGTCATCGAGAATAGGCGGTATAGGTTGAGCACCGAGCGGATCGCAATCGTTGGTATCGGACTTCGTTACCCCGATGCCGCTAGCACCGGAGATCTCTGGGAGAACGTCCTGTCCGGGCGCCGTGCGTTTCGCAGGCTGCCCGACGGACGGATGAACCAGGCGGACTACTACTCGCCGGACCAGAACGCGCCAGATCGGTTCTACGCCAAGAAGGCGGCCGTTCTGCGCGACTTCGAGTTCGACCGGCTCAAGTACAAGGTCGCCGGCAGTACCTTCCGGTCGACAGACATGACGCACTGGCTGGCGCTGGACGTCGCGGCGACGGCTCTGGCCGACGCGGGCTTCCCGGAGGCCACCGGTCTGCCGAAACAGGCCACCGGCGTGGTCTTCGGCAACAGCCTGACCGGTGAGTTCGCCCGCGCCAACCTGATGCGGCTGCGCTGGCCGTACGTGCGGCGCACCCTGGCGGCCGCGTTGGGCGCCAAGGGCTGGGACGACGACGAGACCAGCGCCTTCCTGCGCGACCTGGAACCGGTGTACAAGGCGCCGTTCCCGCCGATCGACGAGGACACCCTCGCCGGCGGGCTCGCCAACACCATCGCCGGGCGCATCTGCAACTACTTCGACCTCGGCGGTGGCGGCTACACCGTCGACGGCGCCTGCTCGTCGTCGCTGATCTCGATCGCCACCGCGGCGAACGCGCTGGTCGACGGCGACCTCGACGTCTGCCTCGCGGGCGGCGTCGACCTGTCGATCGACCCGTTCGAGGTGATCGGCTTCGCCAAGACCGGCGCGCTGGCCTCGGGCGAGATGAAGATCTACGACAAGGACTCCAACGGCTTCTGGCCCGGCGAGGGCTCCGGCGTCGTCGTGCTGATGCGCGAGGAGGACGCGATCGCCCGCGACCTGCGGATCTACGCGTCGATCACCGGCTGGGGCATGTCGTCGGACGGCAAGGGCGGCATCACCCGTCCGGAGGCCGCCGGCCACCGGCTGGCCATCAGCCGCGCGTACAACCGCGCCGGCTACGGCGTGGAGACCGTCGGCTACTTCGAGGGCCACGGCACCGGCACCGCGCTCGGTGACGCGACCGAGCTCGAGGCGATCGGTACGGCCCGGCGCAACTCCGACCCGGAGGCCCGCCCGGCCGCGCTCAGCTCGATCAAGGGCAACTTCGGCCACACCAAGGCGGCCGCGGGTGTCGGCGGGCTGATCAAGGCGGCCCTGGCGGTCCACCACCAGGTCATCCCGCCGGCCACCGGACACTACGAGGCGCACCCGAAGCTCACCGGCGACGACCCGGCGCTGTACGTGCCGCGCGAGGCCGAGCTGTGGCCGACCGACCAGCCGATCAGGGCCGGCGTCTCGGCGATGGGCTTCGGTGGCATCAACACCCACATCGCGCTCCAGCAGGCGCCCGGCACGACCCGTCGTGCCGAGCTGCCGATCGGGACGGCGACGCTGACCAGCAGCCGGCAGGACGCCGAGCTGCTGCTGCTGGACGCCGTCGACCACGCCGCCCTGCGCGAGCGGGTCGCCGGGTTGGTCGACCTGGTGCCGGCGGTGTCGTTCGCCGAGATCGCCGACCTGGCCGGCACGCTCGCCGGGCAGCTGACCGGTGGTCGGGTGCGGGCCGCGATCGTGACCACCAGTCCCGACGACGCCGCCGCCAAGCTGGGCAAGCTGCTCGCGGCGCTCGATGAGGACGAGCCGCGGAGCCTGTTCGGCGCGGACGGGGTGTTCCTCGACCACCGGCTGACCGCACCGAAGATCGCCTACCTGTTCCCGGGTCAGGGTTCCGGCAAGGGCGCGGTCGGCGCGATCCGCCGCCGCTTCGCCGCGGCAGAAGACGTGTTCACCGCGGCGGGCGTGCCCACCGGCGGCGACCAGGTGGCCACCGAGGTGGCCCAGCCGCGCATCGTCGCGGGTTCCGTCGCGGCCCTGGGAGTGCTGCGGTCACTGGGCATCGAAGCGGATGTCGCGGTCGGGCACAGCCTCGGCGAGTTGAGCGCGCTGGCCTGGGCCGGCGCCATCGACACCGAGGACGTGCTGCGGCTGGCCAAGGCGCGCGGCCGGGTCATGGCCAACGCCAGCCAGGGCGGCGGCGCGATGGCCGGCCTCGCGACCACGCCGGGCCGGGCCGAGGAGGTCTTCGGGGACGACCCGGTGGTGATCGCCGGGTACAACGGCCCGAAGCAGACGGTCATCGCGGGCGACGCCAGCGCCGTGGACCGGGTGTGTGAGCGGGCACGGGCCGCGGGCATCACCGCGAACCGGATCAACGTCTCGCACGCCTTCCACTCGCCGCTGGTGCAGCCCGCGTCCGACGCGATGACGGCCGAGCTCGCCGAGTTCACCTTCACGCGGCCGACCAGGCACCTGGTGTCCACGGTGACCGGTGACCTGCTCGACCCGGGCGCCGACCTGCGCGTGCTGCTGCGCGACCAGGTCGTGTTCCCGGTCCGGTTCCACGAGGCGGCCGCCAAGGCCGCCACCGGCGCCGACCTCGCGATCGAGGTCGGGCCCGGTCGGGTGCTGGCGGGCCTGTTGCAGGACATCGCACAGGACACGCCGGTGCTGTCCGTCGACACCGACAGCCAGTCGCTGAGCTCGCTGCTGACCATCGTCGGCGCCGCGTTCGCGCTGGGTGCCGAGGTCGACGCCGAGGAGCTGTTCGCCCACCGCGTGGTGCGTCCGCTGCCTCTGGACGGCGAGTTCTCCTTCCTGGAGAGCCCCTGCGAGACGGCCCCCGACCTCTCGGTCGGGCTGACCCAGCTCACCGAGGCCACCGCCGCGGGTGCGGCCGGCACCGCCACCGAGGTGGCCGCCGGCGACGGCGAGGGCGGTCCGTCCACGCTCGACCTGCTCCGCCAGCTCGCGGCAGAACGCGTGGAGCTGCCACTGGAGACGGTCACCGCGGACACCCATCCGCTCGACCACCTGCACCTGAGCTCGATCACCGTCGGGCAGCTGGTCAACGACGTCACCCGTCAGCTCAACCTCCCCACGCTGGAGGCCACGACCAACTTCGCGACCGTGACGCTCGGCGAGCTCGCCGAGCTGATCGACCAGTTGGCCGACTCCGCGGAGGGCGGTGACGGCAACGGCGGCAGCACCGAGGTCGCCGGTGTCGGCCAGTGGGTGCGGCCCTTCTCCGTCGACTACGTGCCGACGAGGGCGCCGAGGGTGAAGGTCGGCGACGGTCCGACCGGCACCTGGGAGGTGTTCGCGCCGGCGGGGCACCCGCTCGCGGAGCGGCTGCAGGTCGCGCTCGCCGAGGCGGGCATCGGCGACGGTGTGCTGCTGTGCCTGCCCGACAGCGGCGAGCAGCACGTCGACCTGATCCTGAAGGCGGGCCAGGCGGCCGTCAACGCGCCGGCCGACACCCGGTTCGTCGTGGTGCAGCACAAGTACGGGGCCTCGGGTCTCGCAAGGACCGCGTTCCTGGAGGCGACGAACGTGGCGACCACGCTCGTCACCCTGCCCGACCTCGCGCCGTCGACCGCGGCCGACGTGGACGAGGCGGTGCGGCGGGTGATCACCGAGGCCGCCGCCACCAAGGCGTTCAGCGAGGTCCGCTACGACGCCGACGGCGAGCGGAGCGCGCCGGTGCTGCACGTGCTGCAGCCGCCGGCCGAGCCGAGCACCGACACGCCGCTGGACGGCTCCGACGTCCTGCTGGTCACCGGTGGCGCCAAGGGCATCACCGCCGAGTGCGCCCTGGCCATGGCCAAGGACTCCGGCGCCAAGCTCGCGCTGATCGGCCGGGACGACGTGTCCGAGGACGAGGAGATCTCCACCAACCTGACGCGGATGGCCGCGGCGGGCGTGGACTGCCAGTACGAGCGTGCCGACGTCACCAACGCCGAGCAGGTCGCGGCGGCCGTCGAGCGGTTCCAGGCCAACCTCGGCCCGGTCACCGCGGTGATGCACGGGGCGGGCCGCAACGAGCCGTCCGCGCTCACCAGCCTGACCGAGGAGCGGTTCCACCAGACGATCGCCGTCAAGATCGCCGGCCTTCGCACGGTGCTCGACGCCGTGGACCAGGACCAGATCAAGCTGCTGGTCACGTTCGGCAGCATCATCGGCCGGGCCGGTCTGCGCGGCGAGGCGCACTACTCGACCGCCAACGACTGGATGTCCGAGCTGACCGTCGACTTCCAGAAGGCGCACCCGAAGGCACGGGCGCTGGCGATGGAGTGGTCGGTCTGGTCGGGCGCCGGCATGGGCGAGCGGCTCGGCGTGGTCGAGGCGCTGGTGCGCGACGGCATCACCCCGATCTCCGTCGAGGACGGCCTGCGCGTGCTGCGCCAGGTGCTGGCCGACTCGTCGGCCGGGCCGGTGCTGACGTTCACCGGCCGGATGGGCGGACTGCCCACCCTGCCGCTGGACACGACCCAGGAGCTGCCGCTGACCCGCTTCGTCGACCGGGTGATGGTCCACTACCCGGACGTCGAGCTGGTCACCGAGGTCGAGCTGTCCGCGGGCAGCGACCCGTACCTGGCCGACCACGAGCTGGACGGCGACCTGCTGTTCCCCGCGGTGGTCGGGATGGAGGCGATGACCCAGGTCGCGACTGCCGTGCTCGGCAGGACCGGGTCGCCGCTGCTGGAGGACGTCGAGTTCCTGCGGCCGATCGTGGTCCGTCCCGGCACCGCGACGACCATGCGGCTCGCCGCGCTGGTCCGCGACGCCGAGACGGTGACGGTGGCCATTCGCGCCGAGGACACCGGGTTCAGCGCGGACCACTTCCGGGCCACGCTGCGGCTGCCGCAGCCGGCCCTGCCCGACGACGGTCCGTCGCGGGAGGCGACCCAGCTGCCGCTGGTGCCGGTCGACCCGATCACCGAGCTCTACGGCGGGGTCATGTTCCAGGGCAAGCGGTTCCAGCGCCTGCTCGGGTACCGGCGGGCGAGTGCCCGGCACGCGGTGGCGGAGCTGTCCACCACCACGCCGGCACCGTGGTTCGCCCCCTACCTGCCGCAGGACCGGGTGCTCGCCGACCCGGGCACGCGCGACGCGGTGATGCACTCGCTCCAGTGCTGTGTCCCCGACGCGACCCTGCTGCCGCAGGGGGTGGAGAAGCTGTACCTGTCGGCTCCCGAGGACCAGGACGTCGAGTACGTCGTCATGGACGCGCGGGAACGGTCGCAGGACGGTGACAGCTACGTCTACGACATCGACGTGCTCGACCCGTCCGGCCGGTTGGTCGAGCGCTGGCAGGGTCTCACCTTGCGGGCGGTGCGGAAGAAGGACAGCTCCGGGCCGTGGGTGCCGTCCATGCTCGGGTCCTATGTGGAGCGTTCGGTCGAGCGGGTGCTCGGTGGCAGCCGCGCGGTCGTCGTCGAGCCGGACGGGGACGGTCCCGCGGACCGGCGGACGCAGACCGGCATCGCCGCCGGCCGCACGCTCGGTGGTCCCGTGACGGTGCGACACCGTCCGGACGGCAAGCCGGAGCTCGACGACGGCGTCACGATCTCCGCGGCGCACGGCGCCGGCGTGAGCCTCGTGGTGACCGGGTCGGGCCGGCTGGGCTGCGACGTGGAGGCGGTGACACAGCGCACCGACGAGGACTGGGCCGGGCTGCTCGGCGAGGGCCTCAGCCGGGTCCGTGACCTGGTGATGGCCGAGTCCGGCGAGAACGCCGACGTGGCCGCCACCCGGGTCTGGTGTGCGCTGGAGTGCCTGCGCAAGACCGGCACCACCACGCGTGACCTCACCGTGGACCGCGTCGAGCCCGACGGCTGGGTCGTGCTCTCCACCGGCGACGCCCGGATCGCGACCTGGGTGACCACCGTCAACGATCTCCCCACCCCAGTGGCGTTCGCCGTCCTGTCGGGAGAGGAGTGACTGGTCTACATGGCTGGCTACTACGAGCTCCGACACAGAGTGGGGTTCGAAGAGACGAACTTCGTCGGCAACGTGTACTACGTCAACTACCTTCGTTGGCAGGGACACTGCCGGGAGCGGTTCCTCACCGAGGAGGCGCCCGGAGTGCTGGCCGAGATCATGGACGACGACCTGAAGTTGTTCACCCTCATGGCCGAGTGTGAGTTCTACGCCGAGATCACCGCGTTCGACGAGCTGTCGGTGCGGATGCGGCTAGACGAGCTCACGCAGACCCAGGTGCTGTTCAGCTTCGACTATGTCCACCTGAAGGATGGACAGGAAAGCGTTGTGGCACGGGGGAAGCAGCGGATCGCGTGCATGCGCGGGCCCAACAACGACACCGTGCCGACTCGGGTGCCCGCGGAGCTGCGTGAGGCTCTTGCTCCGTACACCGTTGATCCTCAGACGCAGGTGCGGAAACGTAGCGCTTGAGGTTTGGTTCGTGTGAGACGCTCGGCTGGGGTTTCCTGGCCGAGCGTTTCTTTTGCGCTTCTCGAGGCTGGATGGGACACGCGGTCGGGCGATCGCGCCGTTGTTCCGTGGGTGCGGGGGCGACGCGACTCCCCGTCTGGTGGTGCTTCTCGAGGCAGGATGGGACACGCGGTCGGACGATCGCGCTGTTGCTCTCGGCGGTACGGGGTGGGGCGATCGACGCCGCACCTCGCCGCTGGTCTCGACGGGGTGTTTGGGTGCGGCGAGGCACGGCACCGGGCGTTGGGGTTGCGTAGCCAGGATCGCCGAGTCAATTTCCCCCGGGACTCAGGTTCCTGTCCAGTTTCGGGTCGGGGCGAGACCCGCTGGCCACAAGAACACTCCCTTACCTTTCGTCTCATTCTTGTTTGCTTGAAAAGAGGCTTTGAAGCAAACAAGATTGGACGAAACCCCGGGAAGCCGAGCCCGCGCAGTGCAACCACGCACCAGTGCCTGCCGTCCTGGCCGGCGCAACCATCCTGGTTACCCCGTGCGGTAGCTCCCGATCTTTCGGTGCCGTGTCTTCGCCGCACCCGACCCGCCCCGGTCGGAACCCTCCGGCGAAGGCGCGGCCTCGATCGCCCCAACCCCCCACCGGCCCGGCCCCGTAGGCGATCGTCTGACCGTGTAACCACCCACCATCCCTCGGTTAGAACGGCGCGGGCTCCGGATCGGCGATCGGCTCCGGCTCATGCTCGACGCGGAACCCGTGCCGGGTCACCCACGTCAACCCGCGACCGTCGCTGGATTTCTCCACCCGCCACCCACCCACCGTCTTCGCCCGGTGATGCGGTCGACACGCCGGACGCACGTTCTCCTCATCCGTCCCACCCACCGGAAACGCCGTCAGATGATCCAGATCGCACAGATGCGCCGGCTTCACACACCCCGGACCGGTGCAGGTGGGGTAGGTGGCTTGAATGTGGTCCCGCAACGCGGCCGGTGGACTGTACTTCCGCCGTCCCACATCGACAGCGTGTCCGGTGAGCGGGTCCGTCAGCACCCGCTGCCACACCGCGTCCTGCTGAGCGGCGAGTTCCAAGTGCCCGCTGTGCCGGCAACCACCCATACCCCGCCAGATACCCGGGCTTGTCGTCCACCCCCAACACGGTCGTGGCCGGCAGGGTGAGCCGCACCTGCACCTTGGCGTTGCTGAACCCCTTACCCGCCAAGCAATCCAACGCCACATCAGCGCTGATCTGATCCAGAGTCCGGTCATCGCCAGCGGTCTTGATCTGCCGAGCCAACGCCCGCACCCGATCATGAGCCAGCTGAGTCCGCTCGACGTCACCCATGACCGTGAACAACCCGGCACCATCATCAAGATGCTCATGCGTCACCTCCCGTGCCGCCGTTTTCGCTGCCGCACGCGCCGCGGCCGCCGCCGGATCCGCCAGGTTCACCGCCCGCCGCAACCGGTCACTGAGCTGCCGCGGGTTCAACCCACGCTGCCTGTGCGGCGATCGCCGCCTCCACCCGAGCCACATCCTCATCCGACAAGACCTCAGTGGCCTCCGCGATCTGCCGCGCCTTGAACTCATCGATCTCCCCAGCACGCAACGCCGCGAACGTCGCCGGCAGCCGGGACGTCAACGCCACCGCCAACCCGATCCGCTTCTGCGCGAACGACACCGTCCACTTGAACGCCGCCGCAACCTCCAACGGCACGAACTCCCTGTCGTCACCGGGATGCAGTGCTACGAACTGCGCGAGACAGTCCAACAACTCAGCCGACTCCCGAGCCATCCGACTCGCACAGTCGAGACCCCGGGTGAGCAGCTCATGACCTTCATCGAACATACGTTCAGACTACCCTGTCGGGCGCGAAAGTCCTTACGCAGCAGGGAAGTTCACCCGACCGGGTACACCTCGCGATCCAGGTAAACCCGCCGCCGGCCACCACCCCCAGTCGGCCTCCGGCCCCCGATTTCCAGCCTACCGGCAACCACCGACAACCCCGCCCGACGCAAGCCGCCACAACGGCAGTTGTCCACAGCCGACAGAGTGTCCACAGGACAGCACGCGGCCGGCCATCCATGTCGGTGCCCCCGAGTAGCGTGGATCAAGGGGGCCGGAGGCAAGACACGGCGCCGTGATCGCGGCAGCGAGGATGCGCGGAGCCATCACGGCCGACAGTCGGGCGCGCGGGCCGGCGACGCGCATGAAGGCGGCGGCCACAACAGGATCGCGCTCGGCGACGCGACATAGGTGGGCCACGTAGCGGTTGAGGATCCGTAGGAAAGCGGGCGGCGGCCCTTGATCTCGGGCCGGGCTAGGTAGGTCGCCGCCCACGTTCAGGCGCCATGCCGGGCCGACGATTCGCGCGGGCGTCGCGGAAGAAGCGGCGGGCCAGGTCGTAGTCGCCGCCCTGCAGGCACTTGCGCAGTGCCGAGACAAGCAGCCCGGCCGGGAAACTGCACAACCGCTCACGGCGTGGAGGTCCGGTGGGGCCGCCGCGCCGACGAACTCGGTTAGTCGGTCGGTGAGTGGTCTCCCGCCATGCCGACCGTGAGCATCCGCACCGAGGACGAAACCCCGCGGTCGTCCCTCGGCCCTCCGGCCAAACACGCACGCCGGCGAGCCGGTCGCGCACCCGCCGCTCAGCAGCGGCGGGCCACGCCGGAGCGCGGGACGGTCAGGCCGGTACCGGGCTGGGCAGCTCGGGGAGGTGGAACAAGCGGACGAACCAGCTCAGCAGCTCGGGTGCGCCGTTGAGCGCCACCTGGCCGCCGGCGAGGGCGTCGGCCGCGGTGACCTCGCCGGTCAGCAGCGACTTCAGCATGGGGCCCGCGTCGATCACGGCGTCCGCGTCGGAGGTCGGGCCGCGGTGCAGGTTGAGCCGGCCGTGTTCGACCAGGGCGTGCACGACCACGCCTTCGACGTGGACCTCGAAGCACATCTGGACATCGAGTGCCGCGTCGGCCTGGAAGGTCGCCCACAGCATGGTCATGACCGAGTCCTCGGTCATGACGTCCTCCGGGCGGGGCGCGGCTAGCGCCGCGGCGCCCCAGCGGCCGAGCGCCAGGACGACGTCCTCCAGGACGCGGCCGTACTCGGTCAGTTCGTAGCGGAACTCGCCGTCCGGCGTGTCGGTCCCGCGGATCACTCCGCAGTGGACCATCTCCCTTAACCGCATGGCGAGCTGCTTCGCGGTGATGAGCGGCAGGCCGCCGCGCAGCTCCGCCTCGGACCTCGGGCCGACCAGCAGGTCCCGGATGATCAGCAGACCCCACCGCTCGCCCACCATCTCGATGGCGCGGGACAAGCCGCAGTACTGCCCATAGGACGTCCTGGTCATGCTCTGCAGCTCCGAGACCACCGTGTCCAGCCCACCTGGTTCCAGGCCGGCGGTGGTCAGCACGAACCGGTCACCGGAGATCGTGACGCCGCCGTCCGAGTCCATGGCCACTTTCCACGCGGGCTCAGTCATATCCGAGCGTCCAATCTGTTGACGCACGGGACTTGCGGCGGCAGGCAGTGTCGTCCAGGACCCGTGGCGAGGGATTCGAACGTGTACCTCCATGGTGGCGCTCAACCGGCCCTGGACGCATCTTCGGGTTTGCGGGGCTAGTGGCACAACGCACCGTGACCATCGCAAGCTGAGAGTAGCTACCGGCCGCCGCAAAACGTAGACATGGGCAATGACCCACGGTCCACGTCGACCCCGACCGCGCCCTGGGGCGGCGACGAACGACCCGTTGCGTCTGGTCTCGGTGCTCGCGCACCAGGACGACGAACCGGGTGAGGGCGCCGCGACGCTGGCACGCTACGTCGCCGCCGGGCACGAGGTGATGGTGGTGACCTGCACCGGCGGCGGCGAGGCGGCCGCGGCGGTCGACGTGCTCGGCGTCGGCCACCACTGGCTCGGCTTCCCTGACGCCGGACGGGATTTCGGACAGTTCGCGGCCGCACCGTTCGAGGAGTCGACCGAGCGGTTGGTGCGGGTGCTGCGCGAGTTCCGCCCGCACGTGGTGGTGAGCCACGAGGACAACGCCGACCCCGACCCGGACCGGCTGCGCTGCCGACAGGTGTCGCTGGCCGCGTTCGACGCCGCCGGCGACCCGTCCCGGTTCGGGGCGCAGGGCGAACCATGGCAGCCGCTGAAGCTCTACACCGTGCGCGAGTGGCGCGAGAAGCGGATGGCGGCGCTGCACGACGCGCTGCTGGCGGAGGGACTCCCGTCGCCCTACCGCGACTGGCTCCAGGAGCCGTCGGGTGGCCGCGAGTGGATCACCACCCGCGTGCCGTGCGGCGAGTACTTCCCGGTGCGGGAACGGGTTCTGCGCGCGCACGCCGACCGGCTCGACCCCGGCTGCCACTGGTTCGCGGTGCCGATGGCGGTGCGACAGGCGGTCTGGCCGACCGAGGACTTCGAACTGACCCGCTGCCACGTCGAGACCGCACTACCGGAGAACGACCTGTTCACCGGGATCAGTCCACAGTAGACTCTGGCGAGTCCAGCCGGATCGCACCGGCGGCCGACTGGCCCCGCTCCACGAGCCAGGCCCGATAGCCGACGGCCGTCGCGGCCTGTCCGGGGTACTCGTTCCGCAGCTCGGCGCGATAACGCTGAAACTGCTCGTCCGACACAGCGAAGCGCGTGCCGACCTGCTGGCCGGCGTCTACGGCGAGCATCGGCGCGCCGAACAGCCACGGCGCGAGATAGGTGCCGTCCGCGGCCAGATCGCCGGCGGACACCTTGCGCAGCAACGGATCGGCGGCGGCCCAGCCCGAGGTGACCAGCAGCGGCGCGGCCACCGCCCCCGGTGCCACCAGCTCGACGCCCCGCGCCGCCGCGGCGGCCTCGACGACGGCGACGGCGGCGTTCCCGCGTGGCGACCGGTCCCCGGCCAGCGCGACGCGGTCGTGCCCGCGTGCGGCAAGGGACTCGACCATCGTCTCGAGGGTGGCGGCGTCGAGCGGGTCGAGCTGTTCGGACGGGCAGCGCGCGCCGATCGCCGTGCCGGAGGCCGACATCCGGCCGAGTACGGCACTCGCGCACTCCGGCCCGTCGACGCCGGTGAACGCACGGGGCGCGGCGGCCGCGCCACCGGTGTCGGTGGTGATCGTGCCGGACTCGCCCGCGTCCCGGACCCACACGTCGCTGCGGCCGGCGGGCAGCTCGACCGGGAGCCAGCCGTCGGGGCGAGGGCCGGCGACCGCGTCCGCGCTGGTGCCGACGGTGGCGGTGGCGGAGCTGACGTGCACCAGGTTCCAGCCAGGCAGGTTGGGCACCACGAGCACGTCGACCGTCGTGCCGCCGACCTCGAGCCGCGCCTCGGTGGCGACACCGGGCACCGGGTCGGTCGGGGCCATGGTGACCGCCTGCGCGGCACCGGCCAGCAGGCCCATGCCCAGCAGCGCGGCGCCGACGCGCGTCCCCACGGTGACGCCGCGGCCGCGCGGCTCGGCGACCGCGAACCACACGATGGCGACGAGCCCGAGCAGCACGCCGGTGTGCAGGAGGGTGACCGTGCGGGCCAGACCGGCGTCGGCGAACCACGCGAGACCGAACTGCACCGCCGCGAGCACCGCCACCACCGCGTGCACGAGCGGCGCGAGCCGCCTGCCGAGGCCGACCGCCTTCGCGAACCGCTCGTCCCGCGACAGGGCCAGGTACAGCGGCAGGGCCAGCCCCGCGAGCAGCAGCGGAATCACCTGTTCCGGCAGGTTCAGCCCGCCGGAGAGCAACAGCTCCATGGCCGCGGCGGTCGCCGCGGCCATGGCGACGGCGACCGTGGTCGACCGGCTCGGCGGGCCGAGAAACCCGCGCAGCACTGCGAACACGGCCACCACCGGGACGGCGGCGAACAGGATCACCCGCAGGCCCAGCGATCCGACACTGAACCCGAGTTCCAGGTGTCCGTGCCCGTGCTCGCCCGCCGCCAGCAGGAGGTTCATCAGGCCGAGGCACCGGCCAGGGCGTGCCCGGCGCACGAGCACCGCATCTGCGCCCGCTCCGCCGGCTTCGGGCGCATGTGCAGGACCATCGCGACGACCATCGGGACGAACACGATCGCGTTGTAGAACAGGTGCAGCTCAACCCGGGGGAAGACGAGCTGGGCGATGCTGGTCGGGACGGGCTTGCCCATGAGGTTCGCGCCGGTCATGGCCTGGAGCAACAGGAGCAGGTGCTCGAAGTGGTGCCACACCTGGATCCACATCGCGACGTTCCACCAGGTGCGCGACCGGCCGGTGAAACCGTGCCGCAGCATCACGAACCCCAAGAGCATGAAGATGGCGAACCCGTAGTGCAGCCACTCGGACTTGACCAGGAACGGGAACGCGAGGCCGACCGCGCCGCCGGCCTTCGCCGGGACCCAGCCGAGGACGTAGATCTGGTAGGCCTGTGCCAGGTGCTCGACCCAGTGCGCGATCACCACGAACCCGAACAAGAGCAGCGCGGCCTTGTGGTACCTGCTGTTGAGCAGTCCTTCCGGCCCCAGTAGGCGCTTCTCTCCGGTCTTGTTCGGCGCTGTAGCGGTCATCACCACTCCCTGGTGTCGGCAAACCCTTGCATGATGGCAGAAAAACGATCACACCATCGATCGCTGCGGCAAAGGTTGGTAGGGCAACGCGAACATTGAGACGAACGTCGTCATCGCGTTCGAGTCACCGGTCATCTTCACGGTGCCGGTCGCCATCGCGTCCTCCAGCGACAGCTCGCCGGTCAGCACGTCCTTCAACGTGGGACCGGGCTCGATCACCGGCGCGCCGGGCAGCGGGCCGCGACCGACCTCGAGTTGCCCGTCCTCGATGACCAGGTGGACCACGATGTCGCCGAAGCGCATCTCGAAGCTGGCGGAGCGGCCGGCCGCCGCCTCGGGACGGAACGTCGCACGCAGGAACACCATGACCGAGTCCTCGGTGACGATGTCCTCCGGCCGCGGCTCTGCGAGCATCGCCGAGCCCCACCGGCCGAACGCGAGTAGAATGTCCTCCAGGCGCCGGCCGTACGTGGTCAGCCGGTACTGGTCGCCGCCGTCACTGTCAGTGGTCCCGGCCTTCTCGAGGATCCCGCAGTAGGCCAGCTCCTTGATGCGCATGGCCAACAAGTTCGATGGCACGCCCGGCAGCCCCAGGTGCAGCTCGGCCGTGGATTTGGCGTCCACCAGCAGATCCCGGACCACGAGCATTCCCCAGCGCTCGCCGACCGCCTCGATGGCGCGGGAAAGACCGCAGTACTGTCCGTAAGTCGCTCGGGAGACGCCCTGCAAGGCCGACACGACTGAGTCAAGACTACCCGGATCGGAACTGTTCGTCGTGAGAGAGAAACTGTCACCAGTGATGGTGAGGCCGTCGGAGTCCATGACCACTTTCCATGCGGACTCGGTCATTGTCAGCGTCCAATCTGCTCGGCCCTACCTGAGGCGTTCGACCAGGTAGCGGCGCGCCACACACCGCGGCTGGACTCCGGCCCTCCGGTAGTCCATGGAACGACTCAAGCGGTTGTCGACGCACCTTCAGGCGTGCGCTATGCAAGACGAACGCACGATGACGAATCTTTGCTCTACACCGGACAGACCCCTGCCATGGTCGGCACCGTGTGGTCTATTCGCACCAATCCGACGGGAATGCTGAGCGTGTATGAGAGACTCGGGAAGCCAGCCTGGGTGGAGGCGCTTGACAGTCGACTCACATGGACAAGTCGAGGGTGAACGGACGACGCCCGGCGGAGACGGGGGACAACACGTGCTGGCGCTGAGATTGCTCGGACCTCTGACGCTGGCCGTGGACGACATCGAGAGCGATCTCGGTGGCGCCCGGCAACGCGTGGTTCTGGCGATGCTGGCGCTCAACGCGAACCGGATGGTCCCGGTCGACCAGCTGATCGACGCCGTCTGGGACACCTCCCCGCCGATCACGGCACGCGCCCAGATCCAGATCTGCATCTCGGGGTTGCGCAGGGTGCTCACCAGCGCGGACGGCCCGGCCCGGATCCGCACCCGCTCCCCCGGGTACCTGCTCGAGATCCCCGAGAGCAACCTCGACGTCGCCCAGTTCAACAACCTCGTGGACTCCGCGCGCGGGCACGTCGAGGCCAACCGCCTCTCGGAGGCGGTCGCCACGCTGCGCAGCGCGCTGTCGCTGTGGCGCGGCCCGGCACTGGCCGGCATGCAGTCCGAGCAGCTGCGCAGCGGCGGGGCCGTGCTCGAGGACGCCAAGGTGGCCGCGATCATGGAGCGGATCCGCCTCGACCTCACGCTCGGCCGGCACGAGGAGGTCGTCGGCGAGCTGTTCGCGCTGGTCACGGAACATCCGCTGCGCGAGCGGCTGTACGAGTTCCTGATGCTCGCGCTGTACCGCTCCGGGCGCCAGGCCGAGGCGCTGGAGGTGTGCCGGCGGGCCCGTGCCACGTTGATGGACGAGCTCGGCATCGAGCTCGGCCAGAGCGTGCGCAGGCTCGAGAACGCGATCCTCAACCGGGACCCCGACCTCGACATCGGCACCAGCGGCAACGACGCCAGGGCCGCGACTACCCCGCCCGACCAGCGGTCGGCGGCGCCGCGGCGGCTGCCGGCGAGCATCGCGGACTTCACCGGGCGGCAGGAGCAGCTCGCCGAGATCAAGCGCTTGCTCAGCAACGAGCTGCACGACGACGAGGGTGACGACCAGGCCGGGCTGGACGAGGAGGAGGAGCTGGCGGCCAGCTACGGCATGCGCATCGTCGCCATCTCCGGCAAGGGCGGCGTCGGCAAGTCGGCCATCGCGCTGCGCGCCGCGCACGAGCTGCGCGACGACTTCCCCGACGGCCACCTCTACGGCGACCTGGAGTCCCCCGACGGCGAGGACCGGACGCGCGGGGTCCTCGAGAGGTTCCTGCGCGCGCTCGGCGTCGGCGGCAACGCGATGCCCGACGACGACGAGGAGCGGGGCGAGCTCTATCGCAGCCGCGTGGCCAACAAGAAGGTCCTGGTGGTGCTGGACGGCGCCGTGGACGAGGACCAGGTCATCCCCCTGCTGCCGGCCGGCCAGGGCTGCGCCGTGATCGTGACCAGCCGGGCGCGGCTGTCCGGCCTGCCGGGCGCGCATCAGCTCGACGTCGACGTGTTCGACATGAACCTCTCGCTGAAGATGCTGACCGCGATCGTCGGCGCGGAGCGGCTGGAGGCCGAGCCGGAGGCCACGCTCGAGCTGGTCAGCTTATGCGGCGGCCTCCCACTGGCCATCCGGATCGCGGCCGCGCGGCTGGCCTCCCGGCCGCACTGGCGCATCGACGTGCTGGTCGCGCGGCTGCGCAACGGCGTGCGCCGGCTCGACGAGCTGTCCTATCGCGGCCTGGTGCTGCGCTCCAACATCGGCCTGAGCTATCGGGCCCTCTCCGGACCGGCGCAGTTCCTGTTCCGCCGGTTCGCGCTGATCACCACCGCCGACTTCCCGGGGTGGACCGCCGCCGCGCTGCTCGACGTGGACCCCTACGAGGCCTTCGAGGTCGTGGAGAGCCTGGTCGAGGCACAGCTGCTGGACACGGTGCGGTATCCGGGCGAGCGGCTGCGCTATCGGTTCCACGACCTGATCCGGGTGTACGCCACCGAACAGCTGCTGTCCACGGAGTCCGAGGTCGAGCGCACCAACACGGTCGAGCGGCTGCTCGGCGCCTGGTTGGCCCGCGCCGAGCACGCGCACCGCAAGGAGTACGGCGGCGACTACACGATCCTCCACGGCACCGCACCCCGCTGGTCCGGCGGCGGCGAGCTGGAGGAGACCGACGAGATGAGCGACCAGATGGAGTGGCTGGAGGCCGAGCGCCACTCGCTCGTCTCGGCCGTCCACCTGGCCGCCGACTACGGGATGTCCGAGGCGTGCTGGGACCTCGCGCTCACCTCGGTGACGCTGTTCCAGGTGAAGGGCCACTTCGACGACTGGCACGAGACCGGCAAGCGCGCGCTGGCCGCGGCCGAGACGGCGGGCAACCAGCGCGGCCGCGCCGCGATGCTGTACTCGCTCGGCTCGATGCACTCACAGCAGACCCGGCTCGACGAGGCCGAACGGTGCTTCGCGGACGCGCTCGAGCTGTTCGAACAGGTGGGCGACGACCACGGGTACGCGCTCGCGTTGCGCAACTCCGCGACCCTCGACCGGATGCGCAGCCACGGCACCGCGACGATGCCGAAGTACGAGGTGGCCCTGGAGAAGATGCGCGCCGTCGGCGACGAGGTCGGCGAGGCCCACGTGCTGCAGAAGATGGCCAAGGTGTGCATCGACGAGGGGGATGCCGACCGCGCACAGGTGTTGTTGGAGTCCGCGCTCGCGTGCTGCCGGCGGGTCAAGTACCTGCGTGGCGAGGCCCAGGTGTTGAACCGGTTCGCGGAGTTACACCTGTTCGACAACCGGGTGGAGGAGGCACACCAGGCGCTGAACCGGGTGCTGCTGATCGTCCGGGACGTCGGCGACCGCATCGGCGAAGCACACGCGCTGTACCAGCTGGGAGTGGTTCGCCAGCGCTCCGGGCGGCTGGACAACGCCGAGACCACCCTGCAGCACGCTCTGGCCCTCGCGCAGGAGGTCGGCGAGCGCATGGTCGCCGGGGCCGTGCACTACGCGCTGGGCGAGATCGCGCTGGCCCGCGGCCAGGCGGCCGCCGGCACGGACCACGTCGACGCGGCCCTGCGGCTGTTCGCCGAGCTCGGTTCCTCTATCGGGAGAGCCAAGACCCTGATCCTCCGATCGGACATCCACGAGGGCCGGGGTGAGAAAGGCCTGGTCACGCGCGACCTCGACCAGGCTATCGAACTGCTGAACACCGTGGACTCCGCGGAGGCCATCAGATTGCGCGAGGAACTGGAGCGCAACCGCGGAAATGCCCTTTTTCACTGACCCCACACAGAACGGCAGCAGGGCGCGACTTCCGAATTGGCGCCCTGCTGCCGTCCATTTCTAACGAATGGGGCTCAGGGGCACGGCACGTGCCAGTCGTCCTCGCAGGACGTGAAAGCAGGCTGCGTGTCCGCCGCTGCGGTGGCGGTCACGGTAAACATCGCGGACAGGCCGAGGAACAGGGTGGCCACGGACACGATGATCTTCCGCATGGCAGACATGGCGATCCTCCGAGACTGTGCGTTTGAGTTTCTAAATCGGGGAGAACCCCGCTCGAGAACCACTCAACAGCGGCTTGCCTTTAGATGGCATTCGGTCGATTTAAGAACCGCTATCGTCCGTCGATAGTGATCAAATAAGCCGCTGGTAGCGCAATCCGCGAGATTGACGCACATGGCTCGCACACCGAGGCACCCCCGATGAACGGGACGGTCCTCCAGCTCCGCTCCCACGAGGTGTGGAGCGCGCTGGAGATCATCGACCCGGTCGCGACGATGGCCGAGTACCTGATCGACCGCACCGTCGGTCGCGCGGGACACGGCCGTCGCTCGCCCGGGCGACTCCTCTCGTGGAGTGGCACGGGACGCAACGGCACCGAGCTGGTGCTGCTCGAACACCCCGACGCCACCGGCCCGTGCGTGGTGCCCGCGCAGAGTCTGCGCAGCTCACAGGCCGCCGCGCTGGCCGCGGTCACCGCTCGCGAGCTGCTGATGGCCGGCGGCGTGACGATGGCCATGCTCGGCCCGGCCGGCTACATCCAGCCTCAGCTGTCCGTGGTGTGCCGGCACGTGCGCGACATCAGCCACGTCGCGCTGTGCAGCGACAGCATGGGCACCCAGGCGGTGGAGCCGAGGGTCGCCGACCAGCTCGAGCTGTCCGGCGTCGGGCTGACCGTGGCGCCGACCGTCGACGACGCGGTGTTCGGCGCCAACCTCGTCATCGTCACGAACCCCGTCTCGTCGGCGCAGGACGTCGCCGCCCTGCGGATAGGCAAGCTCGCCCGCGGCGCCCTGCTGATCAACGCCACCGGTCAGGACCTGCCGGCCGAGCTCATCGACCAGGTCGACCAGGTCTATGTCGACGACCTCGGGCTGCTCGACAGCTACCCCGATCGCCACGTCGTCCTCACCCATCTGGCCGAACCGACGGCGAGCACGGCGGCCATGCGCCGCGGTGCGGGGCCCCGGATCGCCGGTGACCTCGCCCAGCTGCTGACCGGCCGGCACTCCGGCAGGCGGCGCGCCAGCGACATCGTGCTGGTGGAGCTGCTCGGGGCACACGAGCTCAACGCCGACCTCGCCTACCGAATCTACGAAGTGGCGGCCCACACCGGTCTCGGTGTGCGGATCGCCAACTAGCACCGACTGGGAGGAGTGATCGTCATGGTGCGACGACCGGACCACCGAGACGACGGTGGGCACGACGCCCAGCCGACCTGCCGCGGCAGGCGACACGAGCCGGGCAAGGCGCCTCTGCTCGCCACCGGGTGCTGCGTCTGCCAGGGCTGCCGGGAGCTCGCCGAGAAGGCCCTCATCGAGCTGCCGACCCTGTTCGAGATGTGCGCCCACGCCCTCGACCAGCGGCCGAGCGGGCACCGGGAGCGGGTGAGCGGGCACCGGCCGCGCGGCATCGTGCTGCGTGACGCGGTGGTCTCCGTGCGCTCGGACATCCTGGGCGTGCTCGCGGCGTGGAGCGGTCTGGTGACCGTCGAGCGGGGCGTGGCCGGCCCGGACGAGCTCGCCATCCGCAAGCTCGTCGGCTTCCTCGCCATCCACCTGCAGTGGCTGTGCGAGCACCCGGCGGCGCCGGACTTCGTCGACGAACTGGCCGGCCTGACCGACGCCGCGCAGGAGGCGATGCGGCCCGACACCGGGTTCCGCGTGGCCGTCGGCACCTGCCTGCACCCCGACTGCGACCGGACCGTCTACGCGGAGGCGCACCGCGAGGGCGCCGAGCCCTACGAGGTCAGCTGCGAGGCCGGGCACGTCTGGGCCCCTCGACACTGGCTGGCCCTGCGCGGCAAGCGGCACGGACATCTGGACAACCGCAGGTCACCGCACGTGGAGGGAGCGGAATGAGCACGCTGAACAGCACCAGGACCCGAAACCGCCGAACGGTGCCCACCCAGCTCGCCGCGATGCTCGCCGGCGTCACCGAGGCCACCATCCGCAAGTGGGCGAGCCGGGGCAAGCTCACCCGCTACGGCCGACCCGGCCGTGCCGAGTACGACATCGACGAGCTCTACGAGCTGGTCGTCGAACCCGAGAACAACAACACCATGTGACGGTCGCCGACAAATGATTTCCACATTGACACCGCCCCTGGCGGTAATCAGCGCGCAGCTCGGACATTTCTTTGTCCGGGCTGCGCGCATTATCATGTCCCGAGACATTCGCACTCGAATCCCGCTTGACATAATCTCAGGTATCTGTCACGCTTTTCTTGGGATTCGCGCGCCCTCATAACGTAAGCGCAAACGATCAGCACCTGAATTGCTCATCCGCACCACCCGCGGGTGGGCAATTTGTCATGCAAACGAACCGATGAGAAAAGGTTTCGTCATGCGAGTTGAGATCAAAGTACTCGGTCCGCTGGAGGTAAACGTAGGCGGTATCTCGATCGTGCCCACCGCGAGCAAGCCGAGCCAGCTGCTGGCCATGCTCGCGCTCAATGCCGGACGTGTCGTCTCGCAGGCGGCGCTGACCGACGAGATCTGGGACTACCAGCCACCGCGCAGCGGCTTACCGACGTTGCACACCTACATCCTGAAGTTACGCCGCAAGCTCGCCGACGCGCTGGCCGGGGAAGGGGATGTCACCTCGAAGGACATCCTCATCACCCGCCGGTCCGGCTACGTGCTCGACCTCGAGCCGAGCGACGTCGACGCCGTCCGCTACGACCGGCTGTCCGCGGAGGGACGCCGGGCGGTCAACGAGGGCGACAACGAACGCGCGTCGCGGACGCTCGGCGAGGCGCTGCGGCTGTGGCGCGGCAACGCGCTCTCGGATGTGCCGACCGGCCCGCAGCTGGCCATCGAGGCCATGCGGCTGGAGGAGAACCGGTTGGGAGACCTGCATCTGCGGATCGAGGCCGATCTACAGCTCGGCCGCCACCACCAGCTGCTCGGCGAACTCGCCACGCTGTGCGCGCGGGAGCCGCTGCTGGAGAACTTCTGTGCCCAGCACATGGTGGCGCTCTACCGTGCGGGCCGCCAGAGCCAGGCGCTCGAGGCGTACCTGCGGCTGCGGTCGAGCATGGTGGAGCAGCTCGGGGTCGAGCCCTCGCCCCGGGTCCGCCAGCTGCACCGCGGGATCCTGAGCGGGGAACCGGTCATCGACGACCCGGCCTTCGTGTTCAACCGTTGAGCGGTGAGGGGCCGCCGGTCAGGCCTCCATCAGGCGGTTCAGGCCGGCGTAACCCACCTCTTTGAGTCGATGTCCGGACGTCGCGAAGTACTCGGGCCCCGCCGTGATGCCGTGGCCCTCGACCATCCGGTTCATGAAGTTGAAGAGCGCGCACACCATCACCGCGGAGTGCAGCGCCTGCTCGTCCCATCCGGCGGCGAGCACCTCCTCGGCGTCGGTGCGGGTGACCGACGCCGGGGTGCGGGTGAGCTTGCCGACGTAGCGCAGCACCGGACGCAGGTTCTCCGGCACCGCCGCGGTGTCCAGGTCGGCGACCGCGGCAGGCGCGACACCCTCGGCGATGCCGCAGGCTTCGGCCGTCACCGAGTGCACGCCATGGCAGTAGCCGCACGAGTTGACGCCGGACACGTACGCGGCGATCAGCTCGCGCTCGGCCACCGAGAACGGGGATGGCCCGCGCATGACCACCTCGTGGTAGGCCAGCAACGGCCGGGACGTCTCCGGGTAGCACTTGAAGACGTCCATCAGCACGGCGTCGTCAGGAAGGGAGCTCAGGTAGGACAACGTGTTCCTCCGCGATCGTGGTGATCTCCGCCTGCCGCAGCCAGCATGCGACGAGGTAGACCCGTTCCGCAGCGCCCGCCGTGCGCAGTTGCGGGGTCTCCGCCGCGCAGGCGCCGATCGCGGCCTCGGCGGACGCCCACAGCCTGCGCAACGCGGCGGAGCGCAGGCCGAGGTCGACGTTCGCCGCGACGAACCCGTCGCAGGCGACCCGCCACCGCCGTGCGCCCGCCGCGACGGCGTCCTCGAAGGTGCGGTCCGGCCGCGCTTCGTGCCGGAGCTGGTCGACCAGCAGCGTCGCCGTGGCCGGATCGGTGGTCGGGTCGAGGCTCGCCACCCCGAGCCCGGCGAGCAGCCGCTCCGGGCCGAGCCCCATGAGCAGCACCCCGATCTCCGTTTCGGGATCGTCGTCCACCGAGGGAAGGGAGAACATCGTGTCGTATACCTCAGTGTCGTATACCTCAGTGTCAATGGCTCAGCGTCGTACGGCTCAGGCATGCACGACCGCCCCATCCCTGACGTGCGCGGCGACGGTCGCGACGGCCACATGGGGAAGGGAGAACATCGTGTCGAATGGCTCAGGCATGCACGACCGCCCCATCCCTGACGTGCGCGGCGATGGTTGCGGCGATCCGGGCGGTGGCCACCCGGTGGCCGTCGATGTTGCGTGCCGCCGGGCCGAGCACCATGCAGGTGGCGGCGCCGGCGGCGAACACGCGTGGTGCGCGGCGGTAGGCGAGCGTGCGCTCGTCGAGGTCGGGCCAGCCGTCGCGGGCGCCGACGAGCTCGTCGGGCAGCAGCCCCGCGCCGCTCGCGGGCACGGTGCCCAGTGCGAGCACGACATGGTCGCCGGCCACCCGCGTGCCGTCGGTCAGCTCGACGCCGTTGCCGGTCACCGCGCGGATCCCGGTCCCCCGGTGCACGGTCAGCCTGCCGTCCGCCTCGGCGGCCTCGAATGTCGGGCGGAACTCGAACATCACCGACGCCCGCCGCTCGCGGGTCATCAGCGCGAGCCGGGCGTCCCACGACACCGGTTGTTGCAGGCTGTCGAAGCGCGCCCGGCCCTCGGCCCGGAAGAACGAGGCGTTGACGTCGGAGCACTGGTACCGCTCGGCGTCGCCGCGCAGCACCCACTCCACCCGCGCTCCCCTGCCGAGCGCGTTGTGGATCAGGTGCGCCGCGGTCAGCCCCGCGCCGACGACCACCTCGCGGCCGACGCGGTCGACATCGCGCGGCACCGGTTCGTCCCAGTAGCCGACCTCCGCGGGTCGCGGACCGGCCAGCCAGCCGGTCGGCGCGTCCCGGCGTTCCTCGCCGAGACACAGCACGACCTGACCCGCCGAGATCCGGAAGTCGTCGCCGTGCACCGAGACCCGGTCGCCGTTCGGCTCGATCGAGCGGACGTCGCGGGACCAGAGCCGATCGGTCACCCCGTGGATCGCCGCGGTGTGCCGGCAGTACGCGTCGAACACGTCGACCGGCACCACCGACCGGTGCCCGGCCTGGGACATCCGGATCTCGCGGCGCTCCACCGAGGTCAGCTGCGACCAGTGCATGCGCGCGAAGTCACGCAGCTCGCAGTCCCGGTAGCCCTCCACCCCGGGATGGTGCTCGTAGGGCGAACGCAGGACCCGCTGGTCGAGCCGGTCGACCCGGTCGAGGAACCGCGCCGCCGGCCGGCCCGTCCGGTCGAGCAGCACGACGTCGCGCACGCCGAGGTGCCACAGGGCCGCCGCCACCGCGAGACCCGCTGGTCCGGCGCCGACGATCACGACGTCGGCGCCGGTCGGTGGCGCGGCCTCCCGCGCCGGGCGCGTCGGCTCCGGGTAACGCGGCCAGTCCCGGTGGCGGGGCGAGTCGAGCAGGCGGGGATGCGGGACGAAGGTGGTCACCCGATGACGGTGACCGGCACGATCACCTCGATGGCCGGCCGTTGCGGCATGCCGTCGGTGACCATCCGCTGCAGCGCGTCCTCGGACTCCTCCGCGCTGTCGGACGAGACCGGGCTGTAGCGGGCGTGGGCGTAGGCCGGCCGCCTGCTCTCGGTCTCGATCTCGAACACCTTCAGCACCGCCTCGCCCGGCCGGACCTCACCGTCGAAGAACGTGAGCCGGCGCTGGTCCGGGGTGAGGAAGGTCTTGCTGAACTGGCGGGACATGACCATCGCCTCGCCGCTGTCGACGAAGTGCGTGTCCTCGTCGGTGGTCACCTGCATGGCAACCCAGATCTGGTCGGTCAGGTTTGTTTCCGACTTGATGATCTGCCATCGGCCGGGCTCCGGCAGGTTTATCGCCACCGAGATGTCGTAGTCGGTCACGTCGATCGCCCCGGAGATCATCAGCACCCGGCGACGCACGTCGGCAACACCGGCCATCTGAATGTCCCTGGCGCGGACCCGCCCGGAAACGTCCAACCCGGGCACTTCCAGTGAAGCCATTTTTTCGTCCTTCCGGATACGAGAATGACCAAGTCCAACTCAGACTCGCATACTCCGGACGGGTGTCAATGCTCCATCAGGCGGCTGGCCTTGCCACGCTGGTGGAGATCGGCTTCGGCAGCGACGCACCGTACGTGACCTCGACACCACGGTCGCGTGCCGCCGCGACGATGCCCGGGATCGCGCGCTCGGTGAGCGCGGCGATGGTGAGCGCCGGGTTGACGGTCAGCCCGCACGGCACCGAGGAGCCGTCGGTCACGAAGATGCCCGGGTGCCCGCGCAGTTCGTGGGTGTCGTCGCACGCCGAGGTCTCCGGGTCGTCACCGATCCGGCACGAGGACAGCGGGTGCACCGTGTACGCGCCGACGACGTCGTTGGTCCACGGCATGACCTTGGCGAGACCGTCCTTCTCGATGATCTCCTTGGTCTTGGCGTCGGCCCTGGCCCAGCCACGCAGCGTGTTGGGCGTCGGGTCGTAGGCCAGCGGCCCGCGGGCCAGCATCTGCTGTGAGATGCGGAACGCGTTGCCGGTCGGCGGCGGCGGGCCGAACACGCCCTCGTTGTCGTCCTCGGTCATCAGGAAGATCGTGAGCCACGACTTCCACTGCTTGAGGATCTCCTTCTTCTCCTTGCCGAACCAGGTGGGGCCGCCCTTAGCGTCCGGCGTCTGCGCGAGGATCGTGCCGAGGCCGGGCGGGAAGTAGAGCTGCTCCATGGAGAAGCGCTCGTACTCCGGCAGCGCGCCGTCGACGTAGTCCCAGCACGCGACGACCGGGCCCTTGCCGATCTGGTTGGCCTCGTAGGCCTTGCCGTTGGGGCGCTGCAGACCGAGCACCTCGGCGACGCGCTCCTCGTTCATGACCGCGTTGTTGAGGCGCTCGCCGTTGCCGGAGAAGTACCGGCCGACGGCGTGGGGCATCTTGCCGAGGGTCTCCTCGGAGCGCTGCAGGATCGGCGGGGTCGCGCCGGCGCCGGCGGCCAGGATGACGATCTTGGCCTCGATCTGGCCGGAGCCGGTCGTGACCCGGTAGTCCTCCTCGTCGATCTGGTTGTAGTGCACGACATAGCCGCCGTCGTCGGTGCGCGAGAGCTTCTGGACCTCGTGCAGCGGACGGATCTCGGCGCCGTGGTCCAGCGCGCCGGGGAGGTAGTTCATCAGCAGCGACTTCTTGGCGTCGAAGCGGCAGCCGGCCATCATCCAGTTGCAGTTGGTGCACTTCTGCGCGTCGACGCCGACCGGGACCGGGTTGGCCGTGTGTCCACTGTGGTCACACGCGGCCGCCCACAGGCCACCGGCGTAGGTGACGTCGTTCCAGTCCTGCTGGGTCACCGGCATGGCCTCGGAGACCCGGTCGTACCAAGGGTCGAGCGACTCCCGGTCGATCGCGGCCGGCCACATGCGGCGGCCGATCGAGCCGTGCCGCTCGAAGACGTACCGCGGCGCGCGGGGCAGGGCGGCGAAGTAGACGACCGAGCCGCCACCGACGCAGTTGCCGCCGAGCACGCTCATCCCGTCGCCCGCGACGAAGTCGAAGACCTTGGTGTACGAGGAACCCAGGAGGTAGTCGTGATCGAAGTCCTTGCCCGTCAACCACGGGCCACGTTCGAGGACCGTGACCTTGGCCCCGCCCGCCGCGAGGTGGTAGGCGGTGATGGCGCCGCCGAAGCCGCTGCCGACGATGAGGACGTCGGTCTTCTCGGTCGCTGTCATTCCGGGCTCCCCGATTCGGTCGTGCTCGGGTGCCGCTTGGCGAGCACCCGGCCGTAGCTGTAGTCGGAAAATCGCCACAGGCCGTCTTCCTCCGGCTTGGCGAACCCCATCTGGAGCAGGCCGGGGTGACCGTTCTCCAGCGCCTCCGCGGTGCTGATGTGGGCGGCGCTGTCGTAGGCGATGTTCGAGAACTGGGCGAGCAGCACCCAGCCGTCGCGCTCCGGGTTGCCCCAGGCCGTCAGCTCGAGGATGAGCGCGGCGCGGTCGTCGTAGTCGAGGGAGACGAACGCCGGCACCTCGTCGTCCAGCGTCACCCCGGTGCGCTCGGCGTACTCGGTCGCGCGCTGGTTCAACAGCCCTGACAGCGGCACCAGAGCGGGGGCGACACCGGTCGCCGGGTCGCACAGCAGCTCGATCGCTCCCGACTCGACCGAGCCGGGCTCGGCGCACACGCCGGCGATCGCGCGGTCGGTCGACGATCGTTTGTTGCCCGGGACGATCGTGTCCGCGAACGCTTCGAGCGTCATCGTCTGAACGTCGTCCAAGAATTCCGGGGTCGCCACTACGCAGCCTCCAAGCGATCGCCAAAGTGGCCGGTCGAACTTTGTCAGCCAATTGTTCGCACGATCCTGAGCAGCGGACATCTCTCCCGTTGCTTTCTTCCGCGGTGCCCGCCTCATTCGGCCGGCGCTGCCCCCATTAGCAGAGCGCGCCTGAACCGCCCCTGACTCGCCGATGTCGCCCTGGTGGTGAAAAAAATGAGCACAAGAAGAGCGCAGTTGTCAACCAATTCCCGCAAACCTAGCTTGACTCCGACCCCCATTTCCCCGCAAAACTTACCTGAGCGGTGCATTATGGACGACGCTATGGAGACCGCAGTCGCACGCGTCATTCGCGAGATGCGGGAGAACCTGGGCGAACAGCTCACGATGGACGACATGGCCAGGACGGCCATGTTCAGCAAGTTCCACTTCTCCAGGATGTTCCAGCGCGTGACCGGCATCTCCCCCGGCCGCTTCCTGTCCGCGCTGCGGCTACAGGAAGCCAAGCGCCTGCTGCTGACGACCTCGACGGGCGTCGCCGACATCAGCCACATGGTCGGCTACAACAGCATCGGCACGTTCAGCTCCCGGTTCCGCGCCAGTGTCGGGGTCTCGCCCAGCGAGTACCGCCAGTGCGGCGCGCTCGTCGCGCCGCTCACCGCGCCGGAGCCGAACGGTGTCGCACATCCCGGTGTGGTGCGTGGCCACCTCTGGTCGACGCCGGGGTGCCGGCCGGGCCGGGTGGTGATCGGTCTGTTCCCCGGGCGGATCGCACAGGACCTCCCGGTCCGCCACGTCATCAGGACCGGCATCGGTCCGTTCGAGATCCGCGACGTGCCCGCCGGCACGTGGCACGTGCTCGCGCACTCGGTGCGGGCCGGTCACGACTCCCCGGACAGCGGGCCCGGGCACGCCCAGCCCTACGTCGCCACGTTCGGCCCGGTCGAGATCCCCCCGACCGACGCCAGCGGTCGCGGCTTCGACATGTGGCTGCGACCGCTGCGGATCTTCGACCCGCCCGCGCTGCTCGCGCACCTCGACCACCGGATGCTGGTGGCCGCCGAGGAGCAGGAACCCGTCATGGCGAGCGCCTGACCCAGGCGATCACGTGAGTGGCCCCGTCCGGTCGGACGGGGCCACTCGTGCTTCTGACCAGCAGGGGAACCTATCCGCCGACAGACCGACCAACTCCGTGCTTGCGCTCTCGGCGGCAGCGCGCGGCCTGGCTTGACAGTAGTTACATAACAGGGATATATTTGATTCCACAACAGTGTTATGGACTCTCTTGAGAAGGCTAACGGTCATGGTTAATGATTCCAGTCAGGTGAACGGCACCCCGCGCTTCCGCATGGAGTCCGGCCTCGACGTGCTCGAGGACTGGGCGGAGACCGCGAGTCAAACCAAGAAGAACGCGATCTACAAAGCGCTGTTCGCGGTACAGGACGGCTCCGTGTTCCGCACGTACCGCGTCATCGAGGACTTCCAGCGACCCAACGAGGTCTTCATCATCGTCAAGGACGACCTGGTGATGAAGATCCGCGTCGAGTGCATCGACGCGTTCGAGATCGTCGCGATCGGCCCGTGCGGCCACACCGCGGACCTCCAGTCCGGCCGGTGGCAGCCGCGTAGCGACTAGCGAGCATTTCGGATAGGCGCCATTGCTTCATGGTTGCTTTCCCCAGCTGGTCGCATTTCAGAAGGTTCGGCGGGCATCGCTCAAACGTACCCTTGGAGTAGGGACAGGAAGCGAGCTCGGCGAAATGAGCTGACCATGCAGGCTGAAATCAATGTGCTCGGCGCACTGGAAGTGTGGATCGACGGCACTTCCGTGGTGCCGAACGCGAAGAAGCCGCGCCAGCTCCTCGGTATGCTGGCCATGAATGTCGGAAAGCTTGTGACAAGCTCATGGCTCAAGGAAGAGCTGTGGGCCAACAAGGCGCCGCGCAGCGCGACCAGCACCCTGCAGACCTATGTGCTGCACCTGCGCAACCTGATCCGCGACGCGCTGCCGCCGGATCAGGAGGACCTGGTCCGCGAGATCCTGGTGACCAGGCACGCGGGTTACATGCTGCAGGTCGATCCCGAGTCCGTGGACGCGAACCGCTACGAGCGGCTCGCCGCGGCCGGCCGCGCGGCGGGGCTCGCCGGCGACCACGTCAAGGCCGAGCAGCTGCTGTCCGAGGCGCTCGAGCTGTGGCGGGGCCCCGTGCTGGTCGACGTGTCGGCCGGTCCGCAGCTCGAGATCGAGGCGATGCAGCTCACCGAGCGTCGGCTGACCGACCTCACGCTGCGCATCGACTCGGACCTCTACCTCGGCCGGCACCACCAGGTGCTCGGCGACCTCGCGGCGCTGTGCGCCCGGCACCCGTTCATGGAGAACTTCCGCGCGCAGTTCATGCTCGCGCTGTGTCGTTCCGGTCGGCCGGGCCAGGCGCTCGAGGTGTACCACGAGATGTGGACGATCATCCGCGACCAGCTCGGCGTCGACCCGTCCGTCCGGCTGCGCGAGCTGCACCGCGCGATCCTGACCGGCGACCCGATCGTCGACGACCCGGGGTTCATGATCAACGCCTGGCACCCGAACGCGATCGCCAGCTGAGCGGGCCGGCCGCCGTCAGACCCCCACCTCGACGGCGAACCGGTCCGCGGACGCGGCGACCGACTTGGTCGCCGTCTCGAGTTCGTCGCCCGCGCCGACCATCAGCGCGACGAGCTGCGTCTCGAAACACGCGTCCGCGGTCCACGGCTCGACGAGGTAGTTGCCGAGGTCGAGGTTGACGAGGCCGTGCATGGCGAACCACATGTGGTGCGCGATCATCCCCGGATCCGACGGCCGGAACCGACCGCCCTCGATGCACCGGCTCACACAGCCCGCGATGCCGGCCAGCACGTACCTGCCGTGCTGACGGTCCTCTTCGGTCAGCTCGAAACCGGACAGCGACTCGCCGCCGAACATCGCCGCGTAGAGATGCGAGTTGCCCCTGGCGTTTCCCCGGTAGGCCCTGCCGTAGACACCCAGATCGGCCACCGGGTCGTCAGTTTCCTTGACCTGGCTGAAGTGGCCCTGCAGACGAGCGAATCCCTCGTGGACGATCTCGCGGACCAGACCGCTCATGCCACCGAAGTGCGTGTAGACGGCCATTGTGGAGGTGTCCGCCTCGGTGGCGATCCGCCTCGTGGACAGGGCGCGGGGCCCCTCCTCGGCAAGCAGCTGCGCGGCAATGTCGATCAAGGTGCTACGAACGTTCGGATCGGCTCTTCTGGGCACTTGACAGAGAATACATAACAGCGCTAGCGTACGACTAGTGAGACACTGTTATGCCTCACCGTGAGTGCAGTGTGAGGGGCAGGTGCGATGAGCGACCCGCTTGAACCATCTGGCGTTGCGAACCCGCGTTTTCGCATGGACACCGGGCTCGAGGTCCTGGAGGAATGGACGGCGGACGCGACGGAGGAGGAGAAGGACGCGGTCTACGGCGCCCTCTTCGCGATGACCGATCGCACGCTGTTCGGCAACTACCAGGTCCTGGACGACGGGATGGAGCTGAGCGAGATCTTCGTCGTGCTCCGCGAAGGCCTGGTGCTCAAGTTGCGCGTGCACTGCTTCGACTCGTTCGGCATCGTCTACGTCGGACCTGGCGACCGCGCGCCGGGCCAGCCGGTGGACGAGCAGGGCAGCGGACTGGCTGCCTGACCTCTCACGACGCGAGCACCGGGTCGACCGCGGCCGATCCCGCCGCTCGCGCGGACACGTGCCCGCTCGTGTGCAGCCACCGCACGGTGTCGGCGAACGTCTCGGTCACCGGTCGGGCGGTGCACCCGTAGGTGTCGGCCCCTTCGGCCACCCGCACCGCGCACGCACACGTGTAGAGCGCGCCGTACTCGGCCGGGATGTGCCACGGCCACACCCGTTGCACCAGGTTCGTGAGCAGCCCGAGCGGCACCATGCCCCGGGCCGGCAGGTAGACCGTGGGCAGCGGCCGTCCGGTTACCTCACGCACCGTCCGCACGTACTCCCGCGTGGTCAGGTACCGCCCCGGTCCGAAGTGGCGGCGGCCCACCGGCGCCGTCTCGCCGAGCAGCGCCGCGTGCAGCGCGGCCGTGTCCCGCACGTCGCCGATCGTCAGCCCGCCGAGCGGCCAGATCGGCATCAGGCCGCGGAGCACGTTGCGCAGTCGGGTGAGCTGGTCGCCGAGCTTGGGGTCGTGCGGCCCGAGCAGGACCGGCGGGTAGCTGATCGTGACCGGCGCACCGGCCTCCTGGTGCCGCCGCGCGACGACCTCCGCGGCGGCCTTGCCGGCCAGGTACGCCTCCCTGGGGCGGCCGACCGGAGAGTCCTGGTCGATCACCCGGCCCGCGGCGGGGAACAGCGCGCCGATGCTGGAGACGTACACGGTCCGGCCGACGCCGGCGTCGCGTGCCGCGTCCAGAACCATTTCGGTGCCCGCGACGTTGGTCTCGCGCATCGCCGCGTGGTACCGGCTGTCGAAGGAGTAGACCGACGCGGCGTGCAGCACCGCGTCGGCTCCGTGCACCAGCCGGTCCACAGAGGACCGGTCGAGGACGTCGCCGACCACCACGTCGACAGAGCCCGCGGCCACCCCCAACGGGGCGAGCGCGGGCTCGATGGTGTCGCGGTCGCGGACGAGCAACCGGACGCTGTGGCCAGCCCGGAGGACCGCCGCGACCGTATGGGCGCCGACGAAGCCGGTGCCGCCGGTGACGCTGACCAACATGGAAGACCTCTCCGCAGGTGTCAGGCGGTGCGTGACGAAGGCATCCCCTGGTGGAACCCGCCGCCGAAGAACAGCAGCGCGTCGCCGGGTCGCCGGGCGGCATCCAGCACCTTGCCGAGGAAGATCGAGTGGTCACCACCCGAGTAGACCTCGGTGAGCTCGCACTCGAGCCACGCGAGCGCGCCGGACAGCAGCGGCGCGCCGCTGCGCCGGCCGGGGAACCAGTCGACCTCGTCGAACTGGGCGACACCCCTCGGCCGGTTCCGGCTCGCGAAGTAGCGGGCCTGCTGCTCCTGGCCCGCGCTGAGCACGCTCACCCCGAAGTGCCTGGCACGCAGGATGGCCTCGTGCATCTGCGCGGTGCGGGCGATGCAGCACAACACCAGCGGCGGATCGAGCGACACGGAGCTGAACGCGTTCGCCGTCATGCCGTGGCAGTGCTCGCCGGCCGCGGTGAGCACGGTGATGCCGGTGGCGAAGCTGGACATGACGTCCCGCATCACCTGTGGATCGGGCGGTAACGTGGGAGAAGGCAGTGGGGACAGGTGGCGTTCGTCAGACATGTGGCTCAGCCTCCCGCTCGCTGCTTGGTGGGCTCCGCCGCACCGCCCACGGTGTACGGGGCGAGCGCGTCGCGCAGCTCGACCGGCACCCGAGTCGGCACGGTGTCGTTGTTGGGGCCGCGCATGCACGCGATCCGCTGTTCGCCCCGTGCCACCAGGTTCTCGTTCCCGTCCTTGAGGTGGACGTAGTCGAAACTGAACAGCACCTGGGTCTGGGTGAGCTCGTCGAGCCGCATTCGCACCGACAGCTCGTCGAACGCGGTGATCTCGGCGAAGAACTCACACCCGGCCTTGAGGGTGAACAACTTCAGGTCGTCATCCATGATCTCCGCGAGCACACTGGGCGCCTCCTCGGTGAGGAAACGTTCTCGGCAATGCCCTTGCCAACGAAGATAGTTGACGTAGTACACGTTGCCGACGAAGTTCGTCTCCTCGAACCCCACCCTGTGCCGGAGTTCGTAGTAGCCAGCCATTCCTCTGTCACTCCTCTCCCGACAGGCGACACGATCGAGCACCCCGCACCTTCGCCGCTTTTGCTGGTACAGAAGCGATCCGGCCGGCCACAATGCGTCAACCTGCACACCAAGCATGTATTACGGCCCGAACTCCGACCCACTTCCACTGTGCTTTGCCAACGAGAAACGGTTGAGTCGCGGTGGACTCTCACTGAATCGCGCCGAAGACGAGCGTGGGCCGTTGCCTGTCCGGACAGACAGACAACGGCCCACGGTCGCCCCGCGTCAGGCAGCGCGGTCGGCGGCGCTTCCCTTCGCGGTCACGTCGTACGTCGGCGAGTTCTGGTAGGCGGCGAGCCGCCACTCACCCTCGTGCCGGATGCACAGCCAGGAGGCGCGGATCGCGTTCTCCTCGGTGACCTCGGTCTGGCCGGCCTTGAGGACCCCGCCGTTGCTCAGCAGGATCGCCACGTCCGGGCCGAGCGGCCGGATGCTGATCGGCTTGCCGGTCACCTGGGTGTTCTTGTACTGGCCCTCGAAGGCCTTCGCGAAGTAGTCGCGGACCTCGTCGCGGTTGGCGCAGTACGTGCCGGCGAGGATCATGGTGCCGTTCTCGACGAAGAGGTCGGCGATCGTGTCCGCCTCCCCGTACGCCCAGCCGGCGACCATCTTCTGCGTCAGGGCTGCGATGGCGGCAGCGTCCGAGTCGTTGCTCACTACTGTTTCCTCTCTGGTCGACGAACCGGGGTCAGATGTAGAGCGTGTTCGGCTCGAGGCCGCACAACACCCGGCCGTAGAGCTCGGTGTTCGTGTTCGGGTGCATCAGCGCGTGCTGGTTGACCGCCTGGACGTCCCGGTTGATCCGCTGGATCGGGATCCCGCTGTAGATGGACGAGCCGCCGCTCGCGGTGGCGAAGATGTCGACCGACTCCTTGGCCAGCCGGACGACGGCGCCGACGTCGGCACGCGACCTGGCGCGCTCCTCGAGCTTCCACTCGGTGCCCTCGTCGGCCTTGGTGTCCACGAGGTCGGCGAGCCGCCGCGCGTGGAACTCGGCCTGGTCCAGCTTCATCGTCGCCTCGGCCACCTGGAAGTGGGTGATCGGGGCCTCGCGCTGGCTCTCGTAGGCGGTGTAGGTGATCTTGCGGTCCGAGAGCCGGTTCAGGAACACGTCCTGCGCGCCCTTCGCCATGCCGACCAGCGTGCCGACCGAGGAAGCGGAGGCGACCGGCAGCAGCGGCGAGCGGTAGAGCGGCGACGAGGCGTTGCGCTTGGAGGCGATCTGGCCCTGCAGCACGGCCGGCAGCGGCAGGATGCGCTCCTGCGGGACGAACAGGTCCCGCGCCACCGTGCTGACGCTGCCGGTGCCACGCAGGCCCGACGTGTGCCAGTCGTCGACGATCAGCAGGTCCGAGATCGGCACCAGGGCCATGACCGGGTACGGCTCGCCGTCCGGCGGGACCAGGACCGCGATGATCTCCTGCCACTGCGCGTGGTGCGCGCCGCTGATGAACCCCCACTTGCCGTTCACCACCATGCCGCCGTCGACCGGCTTGGCCATCGCCGAGGGGCTCAGCGTCCCGCACACCCGGACGTCCGGCGTCGAGAACACCTCGTCCTGCACCTCGTCCGGGAACTGGCAGGCCATCCAGGTCGGGATCCAGTACACCGACGCCACCCACGAGGTGGAGCCGCAGCCCTGGCCGAGTGCTTCGCCGACCTCGAACAGCGTGCGGTGGTCGGCTTCGTAACCGCCGTAGTGCTTGGGCCTGCGCAGCTTGAACACGCCCGCGTCGGCCAACGCCTCGATGGTCTCGTCGTGGACCCGGCGGTTCTCCTCGGTCCAGGACGCGTGCTTGCGCAGGAGCGGAATCAGTTCCGACGCCTTGCGCACGATGTCCTCGCGCGCCGGGATCGTGGTGGCCAAGATGTCCTCCAAGCAATGGGTTCGGAACGAGCACGAACACGTATCGCGCGAGACTCTCGCCGCGTCCGCGGTTGTTCCTGTCGAGCGTCCCCCGGCCCGGTCCCCGGTGCATCTCCCGGCGTGCGGGTTCCCTGCCCACCCACCGTCCACAGGCGACGGACCGAGTGCGTGCGGGCCGCGAACACCGCATTCACAAGGATGTCCTGGCTCCGGCGCCGGTGTGATCCTGGGTGCCGACCCATGTCGGTCTTCGACGGCCAGGACTGACCCATGCCACCACACGAGGGCGGTGACCCAGTGACCGAGCAGACCAGGCCACTGACCGGTGCGGAATACATCGAGAGCCTGCGCGACGACCGGGAGATCTACCTCTACGGCGAGCGGGTCAAGGACGTGACCGAGCACCCGGCGTTCCGCAACCCGGTGCGGATGACGGCGCGGCTCTACGACGCGCTCCACGACCCCGAGCACCGGGACGTGCTCACCACGGCCACCGACCACGGCGGCAGTGAGGGCTACACACATCGTTTCTACACCACGCCGCACAGCGCCGAGGATCTCGTCGCGGACCAGCAGGCGATCGCCGAGTGGGCACGGCTGAGCTACGGCTGGATGGGCCGCTCGCCGGACTACAAGGCGTCCTTCCTCGGCACGCTCGGCGCGAACGCCGACTTCTACAACCCGTTCGCCGACAACGCGCGGCGCTGGTACCGGGAGTCGCAGGAGAAGGTCCTCTACTGGAACCACGCGATCGTGCACCCGCCGGTGGACCGGCACCGGCCGCCGGACGAGGTCGCCGACGTGTTCGTCCACGTGGAGCGAGAGACCGACAACGGAGTGATCGTGTCGGGCGCGAAGGTCGTCGCGACGGGATCCGCGCTGACCCACTACAACTTCATCGCGCACTACGGGCTGCCGATCAAGGATCGCAAGTTCGCCCTGGTGGCCACCGTGCCGATGGACGCACCCGGCATGAAGCTGATCTGCCGCCAGTCCTACACCGCCGCGTCCGCGCTGACCGGCAGCCCGTTCGACTACCCGCTGTCGTCCCGGCTCGACGAGAACGACACGGTTCTGGTGCTGGACAAGGTACTCATCCCGTGGGAGAACATCTTCATCTACGGCGACGTGACCAAGGTCGGCATGTTCACCGGGCACTCCGGCTTCATCGAGCGGTTCACCTTCCACGGCTGCACCCGGCTCGCGGTGAAGTTCGAGTTCCTCGCCGGCCTGCTGGCCAAGGCACTCGAGATCACGGGAGTCAGCGACTTCCGCGGTGTGCAGACCCGCCTCGGCGAAGTCCTCGCCTGGCGCAACCTGTTCTGGGGCCTGTCCGACGCCGCCGCCCGCAACCCCGTGCAGTGGCGCAACGGTTCGGTCCTGCCCAACCCGAACTACGGCATGGCCTACCGCTGGTTCGCACAGCTCGGCTACGCCAGGATGCGCGAGATCGTCCTACAGGACGTCGCGAGTGGACTGATCTATCTCAACTCCAGTGCGAAGGACTTCCACAACCCGGAAATCCGGCCGTACCTGGACAAGTACCTCCGCGGCTCGCACGGCATCGACTCGGTCGAACGAGTCAAGGTCATGAAACTGTTGTGGGACGCGGTCGGCACCGAGTTCGGCGGCCGACACGAGCTCTACGAACGCAACTACGCGGGCAACCACGAGAACACCAGGGTGGAACTGCTGCTCGGGCAGATGGGCGACGGACAGCTGGACTCGTACAAGGAACTCGTCGACAAGTGCCTTGGCGAGTACGACCTGGACGGCTGGCAGGTGCCCGACCTCTCCTCGTTCGAGGAGCTCGGCGAGGCCGGCCGGAACCTGCTGGGCTGACCGCGCAGCCCTCGAGGAATCACCGACCCGCGCGATATATCGATCGACCAGGATTATCGGATGATTCAAGGAAACGAAAAGCGAGCGCATTCGGCAATACGAGCCGGGAGTTATCCCGATGCGACCCTGAAAGCGTGATCAGGCCGGAGATTCGGGTGCCGCGGCGGCACCGGCGGGCCAAGCATGCGACAAAGGGAGCGGGATGAACCTGTCCGCAGAGTCGATCGCGCCGATGGGCGGCCACCAGGTACTGGTGTTCGTGACGCTCGTCGGCCTGTTGCTCGGCAGCACCCTGCTGCTCGGGCTGCTGGCCCGGCGCCTCGGCATGCCGTCGGTCATCGGGGAGCTGTGCGCGGGTGTGTTGATCGGCCCCTCGGTGGTCGGCGCGCTGGCGCCGGACGTGTTCGGGTGGCTGCAGCTCGACCAGGGGGCGCAGCTGCATCTGGTGGACGCGGTGGGGCACATCGGGGTGCTGCTGCTGGTCGGCATCACGGGCATCGGCATCGACCTCGGGTTGATGCGCCGGATGGCGGGCACGACGGCCCTGGTGAGCACGACCGCGCTGGTCCTGCCCCTGGTGGCCGGTGTCGCGCTGGGGCTCGTGCTGCCCGCCGACCTCCTTGGCCCTGGCGCGGACCGCGTCCCGTTCGCCGCGTTCGTCGGCGTGGCCATGTGTGTGAGCGCGGTGCCGGTCATCGCCAAGACGTTGCTGGACATGCGCCTGCTCCACCGCGACTTCGGTCAGCTCATCATGGGCAGTGCCACGGTCAGCGACCTGGTCGGCTGGCTGCTCCTGTCGGTCGTGTCCGCCATGGCGACGGTCGGCGTCCGCGCGGCGAACGTGCTGCTGCCGGTCGCGTTCATCGCCGCGGGTGTCGTGGTGTGCCTGACCATCGCCCGGCCCGCGGTCGGGCAGGTGCTGCGTCTTGCCGGGCGGACCCGGGACGGGGGCGTCATGACCGCCACCGTCGTGCTGCTGGTGTTCGGGTTCGCGGCCGGCGCGCAGGCGCTGCAGTTGGAGGCCGTCCTCGGCGCGATGCTCGGTGGCATGGTGATCGGGTCGTCGAAGTGGCTCGACCGGGCGAAGCTGGTGCCGCTGCGGACGTTCGTCACGGCGGTGCTCGCGCCGCTGTTCTTCGCCACCGCCGGGCTGCGCATGGACCTCACCGCGCTGGCCCGACCGGAGATCCTCGCCGCGACGGGACTCGTGCTGACGGTCGCGGTCGTCACCAAGTTCGCGGGCGCCTACTTCGGGGCACGCACCGCCCGCCTGGGCCGGTGGGAGGCGATGGCGCTGGGCGCGGGCCTGAACGCCCGCGGCGCCATCGAGGTGATCATCGCCATGGTCGGCCTGCAGTTGGGCGTCCTGTCCACCGCGATGTACACGGTCATCGTCCTGGTCGCGATCATCACCTCCCTGACCGCACCACCGGTCCTGCGCCTGGCGGCCCGCCACATCGCGGTGACCGACGAGGAGAAGGCGCGCGACCTCAGGCTGAACGGCCACCCCGCCGACAACCAGGACGACGAGGACGGACCCGCACTACGCGCCGCATGACCGGCCCGGCGGATGCCGCCAGACGGTCCGGGTAGCGCGGCCGTCACCAGAGCACGCGAGTGCCGGCGAGACTGTCTCGCCGGCATTCGTGTGTTGTTGGTACCGCTGCTGACCTATCGCACCCCGGGCAGCGGCGAGATTGAACACCCAAACTTCTGCGGCACCGGGGTTCCGGCGGACGCGCGAGGTGCCCTGAAATCGGCCGAGCAGACTCAAATGCGCATAAAAGTATTCCGTCCGGCGAATTGGATTCGCCGGACGGAATACGGTATCTCGGACTCAGGTGTCAGCTGGTTCCGCTTTGCGCCGCGATGAACTCGCTGACCTCGCGTGGGCGCAGTTCCACCCAGTTCTCGCGGACGTAGTCCATGCATTCGTCGCGGCCGGTTGGGCCGTGTGCGATGGTCCAGCCGTCGGGGACGGGTGCGAACGCGGGCCACAGTGAGTGCTGGTCCTGGCCGTTGCGTAGGACGGTGTAGTTGGCGTCTTTTTCCTCGAATGGGTTTGGCATCCGGTTTGTCTCCCGGTTCAGGCTGCCGCGGTGGCGGTCTTGTCGATGTGCTCGGCGAGTCCGGCCACGGTGGGTACGTCGAACAGCACGTTGATCAGCAGGTCGACGTCGAGCTCGGTCCTGATGCGCGCGAGTAGCCGCATCGCCTGCAGGGACTGGCCGCCGAGGTCGAAGAAGCTGTCGTCGATGCCGACCTTGGGCACCTCGAGCACCGAGGCGAAGATGCCGCACAGCGACTCCTGCAGCGGTGTCCGCGGCGCCCGGTAGGCCGAGACGGAGTCGAAGTCCGGCTCCGGCATCGCCTTGCGGTCCAGTTTTCCGTTCGACGTCAACGGAAGCGACTCCAGCTGGAGGAACGCGGCGGGCACCATGTAGTCGGGCAGTGTCTGCTTGGCGTGCGCGCGCAGCGCACCCATGTCGATCTCACCCGACTCGGCCACCACGTAGCCGACCAGCCGCTTCTCCCCGGACCCGAGCTCACGCACCACGACGACGGCCTGCGCGAGACCGGGGTAGCTGGCCAGCGCGGCCTCCACCTCGGCCAGCTCGATCCGGAAGCCGAGGATCTTCACCTGGCTGCTCGCCCGGCCGACGAACTCGATGAGGCCGTCGTCGTTGCGGCGGGCCAGGTCCCCGGTGCGGTACATGCGAGTGCCCGGCGCACCGAACGGATCCGCGACGAACACCTCCGCCGTCAGGTCCGTGCGGCCGAAGTAACCGCGCGCGACACCACGTCCGGCGATGTAGATCTCCCCCTCGATGCCGTTGGGCACCGGCGAGAGACGGTCGTCGAGGATGTGGATCTTCACGTCGCTGAACCCGTCCCCGACCGGCACCAGCGTGCCGGGCCGGTAGGACGAGGTCAGCGGGTGGTGTGCGGAGAACAGCGACGTCTCGGTGACGCCGTACATCGCCCGGATCACGATGTCCGGGCAGGCGTCCAGCACCCGGCGCACCGCGCCGGGTGAGATCACGTCGCCGCCCGTGAGGATCTCGGACAGACCGGTGAACGTCTCCAGCGACTCCTCCGCGAGCACCCGGAACAGACCGGCCGTCAGGTGGATCCCGGTGATCCGCTCCGTCGTGATCAGCTCGCGCAGCGTCGCCGGCTCCAGGTGCCCCGGCGGCGCGAGGACGACCTGGCCGCCGTGCAGCAGCGGCATCCAGAGCTCGTAGGTGGACACGTTGAACGCGTACGGCGCCACCATCAGCACCCGCGCGTGCCGCTCCACCGTCCACTGCGGATTGAAGATCAGCCGCACCACGTCCCGCTGGGTCACCGCGACACCCTTGGGGTGGCCGGTGGAGCCCGACGTGTGGATCACGTAGGCCAGCTGGTCCGGGTGGATCGGCACCGACGGGTCGGTGGTCGGCTGCTCGGCGGTGGCCGGGTCGTCGTCGACGACCACGACCGGCACGCCGGTGGGCAGACCGGCCGCACGCATGACGGTGTCGGCAAGCAACACCGTCACGTCCGCGTGGTCGACGACCCACTGCTGGCGGTCGGGCGGGTAGTCCTCGTGCACCGGGACGTACACGCCGCCGGACTTGACGGTCGCGAGGATCGCCACCACCAGGTCGATCGACCGTTCCAGCAGGACCGCCACCCGGTCGTCCTGACGGACGCCGAGCCCGACGAGCCGGTGCGCGAGCTGGTTGGCCCGCTCGTCCAGTTCCCGGTAGGTCAGCTTGGCCGAACCGGCGGACACCGCCACCGCGTCCGGCGTCCGCGCGACCTGCTCGGCGAACCGCTCGGGGATCGCAAATGATTCCATCTCCGTGTTCCCCATCTCTAACCCGCCAGCGTGTCGGGCACGTCCGGCGCGTCGGTGTCCCGGAACGCCTTCAGCGCCAACGGTCCGTCGAAGATGTCGCGCGTGCCGGACACGCCGGACAGCATCCGGGCGAAGTCGATCTTGCGTGGCCGGAGGCGCTGCGGGTCGATGCTCTGCTGCGCCGCGTCGAAGTAGTCCTCCTTGGACTTGGTGCGGTCGTAGAAGAACCGGACGAACTCCAGCAGTCCCTCGAGGAACTCACGGTAGTTGCGCTCGTAGCGCTCGTAGAGTGCCTTCTCGTCATCGGGGTTGCGCAGCGCGAGGTTGGCCGTCTCGAACAGACCGAGCGCACCACGCAGCGTCAGGCCGACGCCGGTGGAGAGCAGCGGGTCGATGAACGCCGCCGAGTCGCCGACCAGCGCCCAGCCCGGCCCGTGGAACTTCGAGCAGGTGTAGGACCAGTCCTTGATCGTGCGGTAGCCGCTGACGCGAGTGGCCGGCGCGGTGAGCGAGGTGATCTCGTCGGCCGCGGCCAGCTCGGAGGCGTGCAGCTCCTCCAGCGACTTGCCCGCCTTCTTGTACTCGTCGATGGGCGTCACGTAGCCGACGCTCACCGTCCCGTCCGAGAGCGGGATGAACCAGAACCAACCGTGCGGGCGGTTCTCGGTGAGCGTGTCGCCCCACCGCGTGCCGCTGTAGCGGTCGCAGTTCTGGAAGTACGCCCACACCGCGATGTTGCGCAGGTCGTCGTGGTACTCGACGAGCCCGAGCTTGCGTGCGAGCAGGTGCTGCTGGCCGGACGCGTCGATCACCAGCTTGGAACCGACGGTCGTCGCTTCCGAGTCGCTCTTGCGCTGGTACCGCACGCCGACGGCACGCTCCCCCTCGAAGAGCACCTCCTGGACCGTGGCCTCCTCGATGACCAGCGCGCCGAGCTCGCGAGCCCGCGCCATCAGCACCGAGTCGAAGTCGGCCCTGCGGACCTGGAACGTGTACTCGTACTCCGACGCCTCGGTGAACCGGAAGTCCCAGGCGCCCTGGTTGCGGCCCCACATCAGGGTGCCGCCGTACTTGCGGACGTAGCCCATCCGGTCCAGCCGCTCGCGCAGACCGAGCGCCTCGATCGTCGGCATCGAACCGGTGATGAGCGACTCGCCGATGTGATAGCGGGGGAACTTCTCCTTCTCCAGCACGAGCACCTTGTGGCCCTGCTGCGCCAACAACCCGGCCGTTGCCGAACCGCCAGGACCGCCGCCGATGACGACGACGTCGAAGTCTTCCGTGCCAACCATTATCGTGATTCCTCCGTCAGGTCACTTCGCTGCTGCGTTGCCGTCCCGGTTCCGCTGGGTCTCGACTGCTTCATACAACGACTTGATGTTCGAACTGCCGAACGTCCTCGCGCCCGCCCTCTCGATGATCTCCAGAAAGATCGTGTTCCTCGGATGCACCGACTTCGCGAAGATTTGGTAGAGCTGGCCGTCGTGGTCCTCGTCCAGCAGGATGTTCAGCGCACGGAGCTCCTCGACACTGTGTCGATCCGGCTCCACCCGCTCGGCCAGCAGCGTGTAGTAGGCGTCCGGAGTGGACAGCAACTTGATGCCGCGCTCCCTGATCTGCCCCACCGTGACGAGGATGTCGTCGGTACGAAGCGCCATGTGCTGCACGCCCGCCCCGCCGTGGTCCTTCAGGAAGTCGTCGATGTGACCGGACTCCATCGAACCGTCGGACTCGATCAGGGTCAGCGTGACCGCGCGTGACTTGCTCTGCACGACCTTGATGTACATCGCCTGGTCGCCGGTCTCGATGCGCTCGGTGAGCGTGAGATCGAAGTCCAGCGCCTGCTGGTAGAACTCGACGGTCTCGTCGATCTGACCCGGCTCGACGACGACCGCGAAGTGGTCGACGGCGAGCAGGCCGGCGCCGACCCCGTCCCCGATCCCGGGGATCGCGACCAGCCCGTGCGCCTCGTGCGCGCCCGAGCCGGCCGGACGCTGCACGAACGTGTGCACCACATCCCCGAAACCCATGATCGACGCGGTCACCACGCCGTTGCGCTCGACCGGAGCCGCGACCGGACGCGCGCCGCCACGCACCGCCTGCTCGAACGCACCGGACGCGTCCGGCACCCGCAGGCCGATGTTGGCCACCCCGTCACCGTGCCGCTCGACATACGCGGCCGCCGGGTGGTCCTGCTCGACGGGCTCGGTCAGCACGAGATCGACACCGCCCTGCCCGACCACGACCGACCGGACCTCCCCTGGCGCGTCCGCGGAAGTCGCGCGTACCGCGCAGCCATACCCGTCCACAAGCCAGTTGATGCTTTTCTCGATTTCCGCGACATAGAACTCGACATAATCAACGGCCATGTTTTCGAATACCCGCGCTCGCGATATCGTCATCTACCCTCCAGGAGCTGCCACAGGCGTTGACATACGAGACTTCCATTGACGTTGACATCCGGTACCCGCACACGCATCTCTCTGATTGCCCAGCGGCGGCGGCGCGGCAGTGCGGTCGAGGCGTGCGGGTCCGATAGGCTCCGCCGGGTTTCCGGTCGGTCCGACCACACCCGATCAACCATTACTCGAGGAGAGCATCTTGGCCGCCACCTACACCTTCGACGTCTTTTCCACCCTCGACGGCTACGGCGCACACAGCGGTAACTGGGGTGGCTACTGGAGCAAGCAAGGCCCCGAACTGCTCGACCACCGCTTGGCCCTCTACGGCGGCGAGCAGCGGATGGTGTTCGGTGCCAACACCTACATCGCGCACGCGCAGATGCTGGCCGCGAGCAACGACCCGTCCGAGGTGGAGGACCCGTGGGTCACCCGGATGCGGCACCTGCCGACGACCGTGGTGTCGACCCGGCTGCAAGGACCGCTCGACTGGCCGGACGCGACCGTCGTGAGCGGCGACCCCGTCGACATCGTCGCCCGCCTCAAGAAGGACTCCGACGTGCCGTTGCGCTCCCACGGCAGCCTGACACTGAACCGGACCCTGCTCGCCGCCGGTCTGGTCGACCTGGTCCAGGTGACGCTCTTCCCGGTGATCAACGGTCAGACCGGGGAAGACCCGATCTTCCAGGGTGCGGCCGACTTCGACCTCGAACTCATCGAGAGCCGCACACTCGACGGCCACACCCTGGAGCTCACCTACCGGCCGACCCCGCACAGCTGAGTCCATCCGCACCGTCCGATGTGGACGGAGCTGCCGTTTCTTCTCCGAACGTGCTCTTTCCTTCCCCCGTATGGACCGTAACCGTTGACGGTGCTGCGCGACGACGCTACTGTTGCACAACAGCGTTATGTTTCTCAGGGAAGGCTGTGGCAGAACATGAACAGTGAATTCCATGTGCAAGCCAGCCTCTGGCACGGTCACGCCGTGCTGTTCCTGGAGGGCGAGGCACAAGACCGGCGCAACGGTGGCGGCATGCTCGAGGACGCGCTGTACCAGGTGGCGCTGGCCCGTGGCCTGCGACTGACCACCGACCTGGAACACCTCGATCTGAGGCCCGTGCAAGCCTGGCGAGTGGTGATCGACGACGATCAGCTGGTCACCCTCGAATGGCCGCACCACCGGCCGCTGTTCGACCACATCCCGCTGGACCTGCCGGACGGCTGGCTCTCCACCGCCACCGAGACCGGCACGGTTCTGCTCTTCGCCGGCTTCGGCCTCGGCATGCACGAGCACGCCCACGACGGTGAGAGCCATCCCCTGCGACACGTGGCACGCGCGGCCTACACCGGCGCACTGGCAACCGGCGCGGTGACGGTGTCGCTGCCGGTCGAACCGGAGTACTCGGTGGACGTGGCGATCCCGGCGAGCCGTTCCCCGATCGACGAACCGGTGCCGGCGACGGCGTCCGTCGACGAACGGCCCCCGGCCAACATCGGACGCGCCGCGCGCCGCCGGCGGGAGCGGGTCTCGTCGTAACGTCCTTCGGAGTGCGGTGTTCGAGTCGCGGGCTGGAGCCGTGCCGGTGCGGTCGTTAGCGTTGGTGGCATGGGATCCACAGTCGACGACCTGTTGGCGGTGTTGCCCGCCGACCGCGTGCTCACCGACCCGGACCTGCTGGCCGGCCACCGCCGCGACGAGGCTGATCTGTGCGCTGCCGGCACGCCGCTCGCCGTGGTGCGTCCGCAGGACACCGCGGAGGTCGCCGCCACGGTCCGGGTGGCGGCCGCGCACGGCGTGCCGGTCGTCCCACAGGGTGCGCGCACGGGCCTGACGGGCGCGGCCAACGCGGTCGACGGCGCCATCGTCGTGTCGCTGACCGGGTTGAACCGGATCCTCGAGCTCGACCAGGGCGAGCGGATCGCGGTGGTGCAGCCGGGCGTCGTCAACGCCGAACTGCGCCGCGCCGCCGCCAAGGAGGGCCTCGCCTACCCGCCGGACCCCGGCTCGTGGGAGTCCTCGACGATCGGCGGCAACGTCTCGACGGACGCGGGCGGCATGTGCTGCGTCAAGTACGGGGTCACCGGCGAGTACGTGCTCGGCATGGAGGTCGTGCTCGCCGACGGCGAGATCCTGCGCTGCGGCCGCCGTACGGTGAAGGGCGTCGCCGGCTACGACCTGACGGGGCTGTTCGTCGGCTCGGAGGGCACGCTCGGGATCATCACCGAGATCACCGTCCGGCTCCGGCCCGCGGCCCAGACGGCGCTGACCATGGTGGCGGTGTACCCGACGATGGCGGCCGCGGGTCGGGCGGTGTCCGCGGTGACCGCCGCCGGTCACGTGCCGAGCATGCTGGAGCTGGTCGACCGCACGCACCTGCGGGCGATCGAGGCGTACCAGCCGATGGGCCTGGACACCGAGGCCGCGGCGATGCTGCTGGTCGCGACCGACACCGGTGACAGCGCGGCGGCCGACCTCGCCCTGATCGCCGAGTGCTGCCGGGAAGCGGGCGCGAGCGAGCTGTACGTCGCCGACGACGCGGTCGAGGCCGAGGCGTTGACCGCGGCCCGCAGGCTGGCCCACCCGGCGATGGAAAGCCTTGCGGCGCAGGCGTTCCCCAGTGGCCGGGGCGGCCTGGTCGTGGACGACGTCGCGGTGCCGAGGTCGCGGGTGGTCGACCTCGTATCCGGCGTCGAGGAGATCTCGGCGCGGCACGGCGTGCTGGTGGGTGTGGTCGGGCACGCGGGCGACGGGAACCTCCACCCGGTGATCGTGGTGGACCTGGCCGACCCGTCCAGTGTGGACAGTGGCCGCGTGGTGTTCGACGAGATCATGCGACTGGGCCTGGCGCTCGGCGGCACCTGCACCGGCGAGCACGGTGTCGGCCTGCTCAAGCGGGACTGGCTCGCGCGCGAGCTCGGCCCCGTCGGCATGCGGGTCCACCGGGCGCTGAAGACCGCGCTCGACCCGGCCGGAATCCTCAACCCGGGCAAGGTGATCGCGCCGGACTGACGGCACGCGGGGAGATGGCGGCGGCCGTACCGGCTGGGAGCATCCAAGGTGAGGATGTCACGGGACGGAGGCGGCGATGGGGATCGACGGCGGGCCACTCCCGGTGGCGGTCATCGCCGGCACACCGTACGACTCGAGGCTCGGCGCCGAGCTGTTGCGCGCGGAAGGTTTGTCCGCGTTCGCGAGTGCCATGGCAGGCTCCCCGGATGAGCAGGATCTGTTGCAGTACAAGGATCCTGACGCGCTGGCGGCCGCGTTCCACGAACGCCTCGGTGAGCTCCGCGCGCGCGGCACCGCGCAGGCGATGCTCTTCTGCAACTCGTTGTCCGCGGTGGTCGACCACGACGACGCGGTGCTGCCGGTGGTCTCACCGGTCACCGTCTACCGAGAGCTGCTGCCGGCGCTGCGCTCGTCGTTGGTGGTCACCGGAAACGCGAACGCCGTCCTCGGCGTCGAGCGCACCGTCCGGCTCGCGAATCCCGACCACCGGATGCTGGGGGTCTCGGACTCCGCGCTGGTCCGCGGGATCGAGGGCGGTGACCCGGAGGCGGCGTTCCACTCCTCGCACCTGCCGACCACCCTGCGCCTCGCCGAACGCCTCGGCCTCGACGCGGTCGTCCTGGCCTGCACGCACTTCACGGAAGTCCTGCCGTACGTGACCGCCACGTGCGACCTGCCCGTCGTCGACGTCGGTACCCGGCTCGTCGAGCTGACCATCCGGGCGGTGACGGGCGCCCTACCCGCCGAATCGGAGCACCATGGTTGAGCTGTCCCGTGCCGCCCTCCACGTCTCGGTCTCCGACCCGGTGGCGACGTCGATGAACTTCCTCAACGAGATCGCCGGCCGGTACCCGGACGCGATCTCGCTCGCCGCGGGCCGGCCCTACGACGGGTTCTACTCCGTCGAGGACATCGCCCGGTACCAGCGGTCCTATGTGGACCACCTGCGGGACGGCGGGCTCGGCGAGGAGCGGGTGCGCGGTCTGCTGCTGCAGTACGGGCGCACCAACGGCCAGCTCGGCGACCTGATCGCGAGGATGCTCGAGGTCGACGAGAACGTCGTGGTGCCCGCGGAGTCGGTGATGGTCACCGCGGGCTGCCAGGAAGCCATGATCATCGCACTGCGCGCGCTCTGCGCCGGCCCCGACGACGTCGTCCTCGCGGCCGAGCCCTGCTACGTCGGGCTGAGCGGCGCCGCCCGGATCCTCGGCGTGGAGGTGGTGCCGGTACCCGAGGCACCCGGCGGGCTCGATCCGCGGACCGTCGCCGAGGTGGCGGGCCAGGTCCGCGCCGCGGGCAAGCACCCGAAGGCCCTCTACCTCGTGCCGAACTTCTCCAACCCCTCCGGGGTCTCGCTGTCCGTCGCGACGCGGCGCCGGCTGCTCGACGTCGCGGGCGAGCAGGACCTGCTGCTGCTCGAGGACGACCCGTACGGCCTCTTCGGACTGGACGACGAGCCGCGCCCGGCGCTGAAGTCGCTGGACACCGAGGGCCGCGTCGTCTACTTGGGATCGTTCGCGAAGTCCTGCTTCCCCGGCGCCCGCGTCGGCTTCCTCGTCGCCGACCAGACCGTGGTCGACGAGGAGGGCAGGCGCACCCTGCTCGCCGACGAGATGTCGGCGATCAAGAGCATGCTGACGGTGAACACCTCGCCGATCTCGCAGGCCGTCATCGGCGGCGTCCTCGTCGAGTCGGGCTGCAGCCTGCGCACCGCCAACCGGGACAAGCTCGCGTTCTACCGGAACAATCTGCGCACCATGCTCGCCGCGCTGGACGAGCACTTCCCGCGGCCCGAGCGTGAGCTGCGCGGGGTGCGGTGGAACGTGCCGAGCGGGGGGTTCTTCGCGGTCGTGGACATGCCCTTCCAGGCCGACGAGAAGCTGCTCGAACTGTCCGCCGAGCAGTTCGGCGTCCTGTGGACCCCGATGAGCTTCTTCTACTCCGACGGCGGCGACCGCGCACTTCGGCTGTCCTGCAGCTATCTGGAGGCGGATCAGATCGCGGAGGGGGTGCGCCGGCTTTCCCGACTGGTCGCCGAGAACGCCTAAGACACAGCGCCGACAGCACCGTCAGAGCGGGCTGAGACGCGCCTTGAGCAGGCAGAACTCATTGCCCTCCGGATCGGCGAGCACATGCCAGGACTCCTCGCCGGTCTGGCCGATGTCAGCCGGACGCGCCCCGAGCTTCAGAAGGCGTTCGAGCTCGGCGTCCTGATCGCGGTCGGTGGCGTTGACGTCGATGTGCAGCCGGGGCTTCCCCTGCTCCGGCTCGTCCCTGCGGCTGAGGATGATCGTCGGCTGCGGGCCGCCGAAACCTTCCCGCGGCCCGATCTCGAGGCTGCCGTCCTCTTCGCGGTCGAGCACCACGAAGTCCAGAACCTCGCACCAGAACCGCGACAGCGCCTCGGGATCGCGGCAACCGAGCACGAGCTCACTGATACGACATGCCATCGACGAAACCCTCTTTCAGCGTGGGAACGCTCGAGACCGTACCGGGCGTGGCGAGCGGGCGCGAAGGGTTTTGCCTCGTCCGACCGGCCAGGCGTCGACCCCGCCGCCCACCCACAGTGATCATCCGACCACCGACATCGGGCATCGTGGAAGAAGCCGCCGTGCATTTTTCCGTGCGAAACTCAGCCCGATAATCGGGGCGGATGTCGACGGTTCTCTCCTGAAGGCCATCGCCCGAGCCAGCACGACCAAAGGGAGTGAATCAATGGCGCATGCGACAGTAGACCCTCGATTAGGGGCATCGATGCCCCGAAATGTGCCTTCGCGTTTACCATCGCTGACCGGTGCGCGTTTCATCGCGGCCGGTCTCGTTTTTTTCTGCCATTCGACCCTGCTGTACCCCTTTGCCTCGCCGGGCGCTCAGACGACCTTCGCGACACTGTTCACCATGGCCGGCTTCACCGGGGTGACCTTCTTCTTCATGCTCAGCGGCTTCGTCCTCACCTGGGCCGTGCGGCCGGGAGACACCGCGCCGACGTTCTGGCGCAGGAGGTTCTTCAAGATCTACCCCAACCACCTGCTCACCTTCCTGGCCGCGCTCATCCTGTTGACCGTGGTCGGCAAGGCGGCCGTCGATGGTGGGGACGGCGTGCTGAACCTGCTGCTGCTGCAGTCGTGGCACCCCGATCTCGGCGTCCGCACCGGCTTCAACGTGGTGGCCTGGTCACTGTCCTGTGAGGCGCTGTTCTACTTCTGCTTCCCGTTCATCATCAAGCTGATCAACAGGGTCCGGCCGGAGCGACTGTGGTTCTGGACGATCCTTTCGGCCGTCTCGGTGTTCTCCGTACCGAGCTTCGCCAAGCTGATGCCGAACGGCCCACAGTTCCCGGGGCAGGGCTACACCGACTGGGAGCTGTGGTTCGTCTTCCATTTCCCGCCGGTGCAGATGCTGACGTTCGTCTTCGGCATCTTCCTGGCGAAGATCGTGCTCGCCGGAAAGCGGCTCCCCCTGACGCTCGGCGGAGCGGTCGGGCTGACCGTCGCCGCCTACTTCGTCACCCCGCTGTTCGGGCCGCTCTACCAGTTCGTCGCGGTCATGCTGGTCCCACTCGGCCTGCTCATCGCCGCCGGCGCGGCCGCCGACGTCAACCGGCAGCCGACGTTCCTCGGCAACAGGCCGATGGTCTGGCTGGGCGACATCTCGTTCGCCTTCTACATGTGGCACTACATGGTGCTCGTCTACGGCCACCAGTGGCTCGGCGCGGGCGAGAACTGGAGCACGACGACCTCGATCGCCGTGATGCTCCTCCTGTTCGCGGTGGCGCTGGTGCTGGCCTGGGCGACCTTCACCTTCGTCGAACGGCCCATCATGAAACGGTTCGCCACCTCGCGCCGCAAGCGCGAGCCGGCGATCAGCGCGACCGCCACGACCGCCCCGACCGGCAACCACCCCGATCGCGTCGCATAACCCTGCTCGCATCACGAAAGGCGTCGGGAGCGATCCCGACGCCTTTCGTGAACCTCGTGCCGGCCATTTTTCGAATTCCCGCGTTCGCGATATCGTCATCTGTCCTGTCCCGCCACACTCGAGGAGAGCATCTTGGCCGCCACCTACACCTTCGACATCTTTTCCACCCTCGACGGCTACGGCGCACACAGCGGCGACTGGGGTGGTTACTGGGGCAAGCAGGGTCCCGAGTTTCTCGACCGCCGCCTCGCCCTGTACGACGTGGAGCAGCGGATGGTCTTCGGGGCCAACACGTATCGTGCGCACGCGCACATGCTGGCCTCGGGCATCGAGGAGGCCGAGCTGAGTGATGCCTGGGTCACCCGCATGAGAGACATGCCGGCAACCGTGGTGTCGTCCCGGCTGAAGGAACCCCTCGACTGGCCGGACGCGACCGTCGTGAGCGGCGACCCCGTCGACATCGTCGCCCGCCTCAAGAAGGACTCCGACGTGCCGTTGCGCTCCCACGGCAGCCTGACACTGAACCGGACCCTGCTCGCCGCCGGTCTGGTCGACCTGGTCCAGGTGACGCTCTTCCCGGTGATCAACGGTCAGACCGGGGAAGACCCGATCTTCCAGGGTGCGGCCGACTTCGACCTCGAACTCATCGAGAGCCGCACACTCGACGGCCACACCCTGGAGCTCATCTACCGGCCCACACTCCACGCCTGAGTGTCAGGCGGCGAGGCGGTCACTGTCCGGCGGGTCGGCCGAGGTGGGGGCGGCCGGCACCACGACCAGTGGGCGGCGTCGGCCGGCGGAGAAGCGGCGCATGATCGGGCGTTCGACGAACGTGTACAGCAGCGCCGCGGCCAGGACCGCGGAGCCGAACAGCAACGCCAGCACCAGCAGCCCGACCGGGGTGCTCCAGCTCATGGTCTGCCCCAGTAGTCGGTGCCCGTAGTCCACGACCAGCCAGTGGACCATGTAGAGGGCGAACGAGATGTCCCCGAGCCAGACCATGGGCCGACTGGACAGCCAGCCACCCGCGTTGGCGATGTCGGTCTTGGCGCCGGCGGCGATGACCAGGCCCAGCGGGATGACCATCGTGGCCGCGATCCGGTACGGGCCGGGGAACAGCGGCGTGATGGCGTACGCGGCGACCGCGAACGCGACCGCGCCGCCGAAGCTCAGCGGCATCGTCCGACCGGTGATGACGATGCGGGCCAGGACGATGCCCAACACGAAGTCCAGCATCCGCACCGGCGGGAACAGGGCGATGAACCACTGCTCCCACAGGGTTATGTCGATGACGGGCGCCACCTCGCCGCCGGCGATCCCCGATGCCTGCGGCAGCACGCCGGCCAGCGTCGGCACCAGGAAGATGGCCAGCACGACGACACCGGCCCAGGCCCACAGCCGCTCGGGGCGGATCCGCTTGATGCCGAGGTACAGCAGCGGGAACGCGAGGTAGAACAGCAGCTCGCAGCACAGCGACCACGCCACCGGGTTGCCGGTGAAAAGCACGGACGGCTCGGGGAACCAGCCGTGCACCAGGAAGATGTTGTACCACCACGGGCCGACGTCGGCCGCGCCGGCGACCCAGATCAACAGGACGAAGGCGATGACGGCGGTCACCACATGGTTGGGGAAGATCTTGAACAGGCGCCGCCGCCAGAACTTCTGAATCGTGTCGGTGGAGCGCACCGACCAGGTCAGTACGAATCCGGAGAGCACGAAGAAGAAGGAGACCCCGGTCCAGCCGCCTCCGCTCACGACGGAGCCGAGAGTGTCCGTCGTCCCCGCGGAGGAGAAGAGGCCGCCGAACAGGACGGAGTGGAAGGCGAACACCATCGTCGCCGCGATGAACCGCAGCCCCGTCAGTGTAGGCAGCCGGGAGGACCCGGTACTGGGTACTTGCTTGGGTAACTCGATCTGACGAGGCATGGTGGTTTCCCCAGGTTGGCTAGGCTCGATGGTTCGCCCATGACCCTGCCTGTTCCCGGTTCCGGCCACATCCTCGTGATTGCGGACCTCGATTTCGGTGGCACCAGTCCGCCCCACCCGGTGAGCCGGGTGGGGCGGAAGGTCGATCGGAACGGTTAGCTGCGGCGACGACGACGCAGAGCGTCCAGTGCGAACGCGCCGGGCCCGACCACGCCGATCAGCAGGAAGATCCACGAGAACATCACGGCGAGCTCACCGCCGTTGGCCAGCGGCACGAACGCCTGCGGCGCGTGCACCGTGAAGTACGCGAAGGCCATCGCACCCGAGCACAGCAGCGCGGCCCAGCGCGTGAAGAGCCCGGCGAACACGAACGCACCGGCGACCAGGTGAATCAGCGAGGCCCACCAGTCCGGCCAGCTGAACAGCTCGACCGTGCCGCCCATCGTGTCGTTGCCACCCCACGCGCCCCACATGCCCACGAAACCGTGGAGCACGAACAGGAGGGAGATGACCATCCGCGTCGCACCGAGAACCCGGGACTGAACCTTCCCCGATACAGGCGATGCGGTCTGTTCGGTTGTGGTCGTCGACTTGGTAGCCAGTTTGGCAGTGGTCATGATCTGTCCTCTCCGTTTTGCCGTGTGTGACAGTTATGCTGCGTCCCCGCTGGCCGACGCGGTCTCAGGCACCGGGTCGGTCTCCTGGTCCTTCTTCGCGGAGTCGTCCTCGCCGTCGTTGCGCACGTGCTTGAACGCCCGCAGGGCGAGTACGGCCAGGCCGACGTAGAAGATCGCGCTGACGACACCCACCACGTGCACACCGGAGGTGAACGCGTCGCGGGCCGCGGCCAGCAGGTCGCCGCTCTGCTCCGCCGGCAGTTGACCGGCCGCGGCGACCGCACGGTCGACGTTCTCCCGAGCGGCGTCCGCCGCATCGGGCGGCAGGTTGCCGAGCGAGCCCTCGACGTTGGTCCGGTACACCGCGGTCCCGAGCGTGGCGAGCGTGGCGATGCCCAGCCCGAGCCCGAACTCGTTGGTCGTCTGCACGATCGACGCCCCGGAGCCGATCTTGTCCGGCGGCACCGCCCCCATGGCGAGGTGGTTGCAGAACGCGGCGAGCGGTCCGGTGCCGAGCATGACGACACACATCGCGATGACGATCATCGCGGGACCGGACACCGCATCGGCCAGCGTGAAGATCAGGTAGCCGGCACCCGCGACGAACAGTCCGCCCGCGATCAGGTACGCCGTACGGACGTGGTTGGCCAGTGCTGGGCTGCCCACGAGGCCGATGATCATCAGCACGTTGGGCGCCAGCAGGAGCAGGCCGGCCGCCAGCGGGGTGAGACCGGTGACGTTCTGCAGGTACAGCGTGACGAGCAGCAGAGTGCCGGTGCCCACGACGCTGGTCACGAACATCAACGTCAGCGCGGAGCTGAACGTGCGGTTGCTGAACATCCGCAGGTCGAGCAGCGGGTGCTCCAGGTGTCGCTGCCGGTGGACGAACATGACCCCGACCGCGATGCCGAACGCCAGCGCCAGTGCCGGGAACCATCCCCAGCCGTGGCGAGCCAACTCCTTGAGTCCGTAGACGAACGGCAGGATCGCCGCGAGGGACAGCACGACGCTGACCGGGTCGAGCTTGCCCGCCTCCGGCGCCTTCTGCTCGGGGAGCAGGGAGGGGCCGAACACCAGCAGCAGCACGATCCCCGGCACCGCCACCAGGAACACCGAACCCCACCAGAAGTACTCGAGCAGCACGCCACCGACGAGCGGGCCGAGTGTCGCCCCACCCATGAAGCAGGTCAGATAGACGGCGAGGGCCTTGCTGCGTTGCTTCTGGTCGGTGAACAGACCGGTGACCAGGGCCAGCACCGACGGCATCACAGCGGCACCCGCCACGCCGAGCAGCGCACGGCTGGCGATGAGCATCTCCGGACTGGTGGAGAATGCCGCCGCCACTGAGGCGATGCCGAACACGGCGCCGCCGATGAGCAAGAGTTTCTTCCGGCCGATCCGGTCACCGATGGTGCCCATGGTGACCAGGAAGCCCGCGATCAGGAAGCCGTAGATGTCAACGATCCACAGCTGCTCGATACCGCTCGGCGCGAGGCTGGCGGTCAGGTGCGGAACACCCAGGTACAGCACGGAGAAATCCATCGAGACGAGGAACACGGGCAAGCAGAGGACCGCCAGCCCAACCCATTGCCGTCGCCCGGGTGCGCGCGTCGTGTCTACAGAAGTCACGATCTTATCCTGTCCTCGGCGCGCAGCCGTGGCGACGCGCACTCATACAGTTGTCATGGCGACACGATTTCGTCGCCGGTTTACTCGCTCAGTGTGGCCTCGATCTCGAGGTGAATGTCAATCTCGTCGCCGACGAACACCTTGGCGCCGTCGACCGCCACACCGAAGCTGACCCCGTACTCGCTGCGGGAGATGGACGTGCGGCCTTCGAACCCGAGCCGCGGCTCGCCCTGCATGCCCGTCGGGTCGACGCCGAGGAAACCGAGCTCGATCTCCACGGCCTTGGTGATGTCGACGACCGTCAGGTCACCGGTGAGCACCCACCCGTCGCCCTTCGCGCGCACGCCCGTGCTGGAGAACGTCATCGTCTTGGACGTCTCCTCGACGTCGAAGAAGTCCTTGTTGCGCAGGTGGTTGTCGCGCATCTCGCTGCCCGTGTTCACCGAGCCCAGCTCGATGGTCACGTTCGTCGACGAGGTGTCCAGCGTCGTACCGATCACGATCTCGCCGGAGAACTCGGTGAAACTTCCCCGCACCCGGCTCATCAGGTGCCGCACGGAGAAACCGACCCGAGAATGAGCGGGATCAATCACCCACGTGCCGGCGGCCACTCCGGGCAACGGGCTCTTACCAGCGGTGTCGACCACAGCCTCGCTCATAATTCCTCCAATTCTGACGCTATGCGACCGCCGATGGGCGGCCAGCAACCTTCACCTCAGATCTTTGACGGCGGCGGCATGTCGGGCATCTCCGAAAGTGCGATCTTCCGAAGGAGCGCGCTGCGACGTGGTCGCGACCGCCGGCATCCGACGCGCGTCATGCCGCCGCGTGGAGCGCTCCCGTGAGGTGAACGGGCAGGTGGCGATGGCCGTTCATGATGAACGTGGGGTACGGGACGAGGTCCTTGGGGTCGACGGCGAGCGTCAGGTTGGGGAAGCGCTCGAAGAGCGCGGAGAGGCTCGCCTTGGCCAGCATCCTGGCGATGCCGGCGCCGAGGCAGTAGTGCGCGCCGTGCCCGAAGGACAGGTGTTCCTTGTCCTCGCGGGTGATGTCGAACGCGGCGGCGGACTCGCCGTGCAGCGCGGGGTCCCGGCCGAGCGCGGCGTAGTTGACCAGGATCGGGTCACCCTTGGGAATGGTCACGCCGTCCAGCTCGAGGTCCTCCACCGCGAACCGCAGCGGCAGGCTCGCCAGCGGCGACTGCAGGCGCAGCACCTCTTCGATGACCTCGTCCCACGACACCTGTCCCGACTTGACCAGCTCGAGCTGCTCCGGGTGGGTTAGCAGCGCGGTGACCGCGTTGTCGATGAAGTTGATCGTGGTCTCCGAGCCGGCGCCGAGGATCGCGAAGACCGTGTCGGTCATCTCCTGCTCGGTCATCCGCGAGCCGTCCTCGTCGCGTGCGGCGATCAGGTCGCTCGTGATGTCGGGGCCGGGCTCCGCGCGCTTCTGCGCGATGAGGTTGCTGATCGCGTCGCGCCAGCCGAGCAGGGTGCCCTGGGCCTGCTCCGGGGTCACGTTCGTGGCGACCATCAGGTCGATCATCTTCGCCGCGGCGACCCTGGCCTCGTCCGACATGCCGATGAGCTCGGCGACGAGCATGCCGGGCAGCGGGTACGCGAACGACGTCTTCAGGTCGACCACCTCGCCGCCGGCCGCGGCGGCCGCCATGCGGTCGAGCAGCGTGTCGATCATGGCCTGCGCCTTGGGGCGGACCTCGTCGGGCCTGCGCGCGTTGAACGCCTTGCTGGTCAGCCTGCGCAGCCTGCGGTGGTCCTTGCCGAACGTGGTGGAGATGTTGTCCATCGCCACCCAGCTGATCATCTCCCAGTCGGGGGCGACCTCGCCGTTGATGAACGCCGGCCAGTGGTTGCGGGCGCTCTTGCTGACATTCGGGTCGCTCAGCAGCTTCTTGCTGACCGCGTAGCTGTTGACCGACCACGCCAGTACGCCACCGGGCAGCTCCACCTGGGTGGCGGGGCCCTGCGCGCGCAGGTGGTCCGCTTCGGCGTGGATGTCTCGGCCCGTGGGGTCCAAGGTGAAGGGACGGTTTGAACTCATAGCGGTCTCCCGATGTCTCGCGATGCTTTTCGCTCGGCGGTCCCGCGTGCGACAAGGGATACAGGAATGGCTGGGTGGCTAAACGTCACCCAGCCATTTGTCGGTCCTGCATTTACTGCCGTCCGCTGCGCGCGCCTGTTGTTACTGGGGCTTCCTGGCACAGAGGATCACGTACGTCACGTCCTCGGGCCCCAGGTGGAACGCCTCTTGCATGCCCTGCCTGATGGCCGCGGTCATCTCCTCGCCGAACTCCTCGGCGAGCAGACCACGCACCTTGTCGAAGTGTTCGATGTGGCGCTTGCCGGAGTGGACGTACACGCGGCGGCACTCGGTCCGCTCCTCGACCACGAAACCCGCGGCCTCGTACGCCTTGACCCACCGGTCCGGCGTCATGGGCTCGCGAGCCTGGGGGAACGGCTTCGCCAGCGGCGAGTCGTCCGTCGTCTTCGCCATCTCGCACATGGCGACCCGACCGCCGGGCCGGAGTACGCGCTGGATCTCCAGCAGTGCCTTGTCCAGGTCGTAGGCGTTGAAGAGCGACTCCATCGCGACCACGGCGTCGAACTCGTTCTCGGCGAAGGGCAGCGCGTGGTAGTCGGCGACCTCGAACCGGACCCGGTCGGACACACCGCTGTCGCCGACCTTGGCCTGGGCCGTCGCGGCCTCGACCGGGCTGATCGAGATGCCCGTGACCTTGGCGTCGTACTCGCTCGCGATGTGGATCGACGCGGCGCCGGAGCCACAACCGGCGTCCAGCAGGTTCTCGCCGGGACGCAGGCCGAGGGTGTCCACGACCTTGCGGGTGAGGCGCCGGGCGCCCTCCTCCAGCGGAGCGTCGTCATTGTCGTCGTACCAGTAACCCTGGCGTTGGTAGCCATGGAAGTACTTGTCGGCCAATCCGCTCGCGCCGTCGTAGAACTCAGCGATTTCGGCCGGTGTCGGGCTCAGTTCACTCACGGAATTCTCCCTCTGACACTAGTCTTGACTACAGCATTCCAGCGCACCCTGGACATCGCGTCTTCGTGGTTGCGTGATGTGGCCGGGCGTATTCCTCAACGCTGCAACGGCGCGCCAGGAGATTCCAACGACGAGCGCAGCAACTCCCGGTACTCCTCGACCATCGCGACAATGCTCGACTCGTCGAAATCGAGGCTGTTGTACTTAACCAGGCCCACCATGTCGCCGGCCGGGTCCAGATCGAAGTCCCACAGGTTGCCGTCCGGAATTTCCGACGTGTCGGTGGCCGATATCAGACGCCGGCGCAGGCCGGTGTAGCTGACGTCACCGATGACCTTGTCTTCCAGCGTCTGTGGGTAATGGTTGACCTCGAACGCGCTGACGACACCGTTCGGATCCATGAACGGCTGCATCAGCTCGGGCTCGGCCTGACCCGCGATCTCGCGGAACGGCAGCTCGTAGGAGATCGCCTCCAGCAAGGTGGCGCGGGTCTTGTTCACGACGTCGACGAAGGTCGCGCAGTCGGCCAGGTTGGTCCGGACCGGCATGAAGTTGAAGAACGGTCCGACCGACTCGTTGAACTCCGGCTCGGTGCGACCGGACGTCAGGGTCGGCGCCACGATGTCGTCCACGCCGGTCCTGCGGTGCAGGAACAGGTTGAAGCACGCGTAGAGAACCATGAACGGCGAGCTTCGCGTCGACTTGGCCAGTGCGCTGGTGGCGTTGTAGAGCTCCTGGTCGAACAGGAACCGGTACACCCCGTAGACCGGCGGGACCTCCAACCGCCGGACCCGGTCGGGCCGAAGGGTGACGAACTTCCCACCCGCGAGCTTGCCCTGCCAGTACTTGCGCGCGACGGTCGCGGACTCGCCGGCCAGCTGCTCCTGCTGCCAGGCCGCGTGCTCGCCGTACTGGCGCATCGCCGGCAGCTCCGGCGCGGGCACCCCTCGACGGTTCGCGTAGAAGATGGCGAGATCACGCAGGATCAGGTGCACGGACCAGGGATCGGCGACCGTGTGATGGGTGATGAGCACGAGTACCGCGTCGTCGTCGTCGAACCGCCCCAACCTGGCTCGCAGCAACGGCATCTCCCTGAGGTCACACCTGCCGCTGCTGTCGGCCTCGTTGAGGAACTCGTGCGCGGTGAGCGCGCGGCTGTCCTCGTCCACCGCCGAGGAGAGGTCGCTGACCGTCAGCGGCACCTGGCTCGGCGGAAAGACACGGGCGTGGGGCTCGCCGTCGTCCCGGACGATGAGTGTGCGCAACCCCTCGTGCCGCTCGGCGACATCGTCCAACGCCGACTGCAGGGACTCCAGGTCCAGCTGACCGCGCAGGCGCCAGCCCGCGGTGATGAGATGCCGTGGGCCGAACGCGCCGAGATCGTTGCCTCGGTCGAAGGCGCACATGAATGCCTGGTTGGCCGAAAGGTGACGCCGCTCAGTCCCGTCGCCGGCGGCCGGGAGTTGTTGTTCGTTGGTCATGGGACTGCAGTTCCTCTCATCGTGCGGCGGCACCGTGCTCTCTCGGCGAACGTCGCAGCCGACCGCGGCGCGGTCGGCTGCGACACGACAACTAGGAGGTGGGCCGCCCGGCTTCCTGGACGTCGTCCGTGAGCTCCGGCGCGGGTCGGTCGGCCTCGCTCCGGCGCGACCGGGAGAACCGCCGCGTCAGAGGTCGCTCGACCGTCACGTGCAGCACCCAGGCGAGCCCGAGCGTCACCACGAACAGCAGGGCGATCAGCCCGAACGCGGCCGCGTCCCCCTGTGGCGTCATCCCGGTGATCCAGAGGTGGCCGAACAGCAGGACCAGCCACTGCAACACGAAGAAGGAGTAGGAGATGTTCCCCAGCCACACCCACGCGCGCCCGGAGATGAAGGTCCGACGCCCGGCCACGTCCCGAGCGGCCCCGGCGGCGACGACGAGCGCGAGCGGCACGACCATGATCGCGACCATGTGGAAGCGCCCCGGCAGGTACGACGCGAGCCAGTACGCCACGACCGAGAGAGCGACGGCCGCGCCGAGTCCGACCGGCAGCCGCCGGCCCGTCAGCACGATGCGGGCAAGGAAGATGCCGAGCACGAACTCCAGCAGACGCGTGGCCGGGAACTGGTGGATGAGCCACACCTCGGTGGAGTTCGTGAAGTAGTCGGGGTAGGGCGTGCCGGTCGGGAGAAGGCTGACCACCACGGGGATGGCGAAGATCGCGGCGACCACGCCGACGACCCAGGCCCACAGGCGCTCGGGCCGAACCTTGCTGATGAAGTGCAGCAGGAGCGGGAAGCACAGGTAGAAGAACGCCTCGACCGACAACGACCACAGCGGCGCGACGGTGTTGGAGCGCGTCTCGATGTCAGGCGCCCACGACTGCACCATGAACACGTCCAGGATGGCCCACTTCTTGTTGAAGACCATGCCCTGGACGGCGACGGTGAGCACGAACCCGGCGGCGAGGGCCAGCAGGTAGGCCGGATAGATCCGGAAGAAGCGGCGGCGCCAGAACGAGCCGGACCCCTCCCCCGGCCGCGCGCACCACGTGAGGATGAACCCGCTGAGGATGAAGAAGTAGGTGATGCCGGCGTAGCCGCCCTGCCGCACGATCTCGGTGAACGTGGCCCCGGTCTCCGGGGAGGCGAAGAAGCCCATCACCGTGGCGTTCGTCCCGAACACCAACACCGCGCACACGAAGCGCATCCCCGTCAGCGACGGGAGCCTCCTCGGCCGTCGGTCGGCGGCATCCTGCCCGGCCGAGCCATCCGGTTTGCTCGTACTCTCCACGGCAGACGACGTCATGGGCCTGTACCTCCCTTTCCGGTCTTCGCACCTGGCTCCGCCGCTCGGTCGAACGGAGCGACACCAGGTCTTTCAAGACCCGACAAAGGTCCCAGCCCCTTACTCGCGCCGCATCTCCCCGCTTGCGGATCAGAAACCGCAGTGCGAGAGATGCGACGCGACGGCCGGTGGCCGACCCTGAACGAATGCCCGAACCCCAACGGACGTTGGGACTCGTGACCGAGTGAGGGAGAGAACAGATGCCCGAGGCAGCACGATGGGAGCTGCTGGTCAAGCGCGATGATCTCGACGTCACCGAGGTGCGCCAGGTCGAGACGCCGGAGTTGGCCACCGACCAGGTCGAGCTCGCGGTCGAACGGTTGGCCCTGACCACGAACAACGTCACCTACGCTCGATGGGGCGACATCGGGCCGAGCTTCTGGAAGTCTTTCCCCGCAACGGATCCGGCCTGGGGCCGGCTTCCCGTGTGGGGCTTCGCGCGGGTGACGCGCTCACGCCATCCCGACTTCTCGGTCGGGACGCGCTTCTTCGGTCTCCTGCCCTCGTCCAGTCATCACGTGGTGCTGCCCGCGCCGGTCTCGAATGGATTCGTCGACACCACACCGGACCGGCACTTCCCGCATCCGTGGTACCAGACGTTCCGGTCGGCCGGTGACGTCGACTCCCGCGACGATCGCCGAACGCTGCTGCGGCCGGTCTACCCCGCGTCGTTCCTCGGCGCCGACTTCGTGGCCGGCAAGGCGGGTGACGACGGGCTGACGGTGCTGGTGACGTCGGCGTCGAGCAAGGTGGCGATCGGGATCGCGCATCGCTTGCACGGCAACGCGAACGTGCGGACCGTCGGGGTCACCTCAGAACACAACCGCGAGTTCGTGGCCGGCCTCGGACTGTACGACTCGGTCGTCGGTTACCCCGACCTGCCGGCCGTCACCATCGACGGTCCGGTGGCCTGCGTCGACATCTCGGGCGACAACGAGGTGTTGGCCGCGGTCCACGGCAAGTTTCGGGAAAGCTTGGTGCACTTCGCGTTGCTGGGCTGGACCCACAGCGCGATGCCGCCGTCGGAGCTTGCCGATCCGGCGCCGGAGACCTTCTTCGCTCCCGCGGTCGAGGGCATGGCGATCGAGGCGGAAGGCGAGGACGCGTACTTCGCTCGTTATCAGGCGGCGGAGGACGAGTTCGTCGATGCGACGGAGTCGTGGCTGACCGTTGTCAACAACGGTGGTCCCGATGCGGTGGCGGCGGTCTTCCACAGCCTGGTCAACGGGACCCACCCCGCGAACAGCGGCACCGTCCTCGAACCCTGATCGCCGCATTCTCCGACCCTTCTTCGAGAGTGCGCTGCGTTTCGCCGCGCGAGCGTGCCCGGCCCGCCGGGACTACGCTGATGCCCGCGCACCAACCCGCGCACTCTCGCACGAGATGAGAAGGAGCCGAGAGCGTGAAGCTCACTACCACCACGTGTGTCACCGTCGACGGAGTGATGCAGGGACTCGGCGGCCCGGACGAGGACCGTAGCGGCGGTTTCGAGCGCGGCGGATGGCAAGGCCCGCTGTGGGACAACACTGCCGGGAAGTTCCTGAACGAGATCTACGGGCGCGCCGACGCGTTCCTGTTCGGCCGGCGGACCTACGACATCTTCGTCGCCTACTGGGGCGCGATGGCAGACGATCCGGGCGGCAACACCATCGCGACGGCATTGAACTCGCGGCCCAAGTACGTCGCGTCGACCACACTCACCGACCCGACGTGGGCGGACACGACCGTCCTGTCCGGTGACGTCGCGGCGGCCGTCGCCGAGCTGAAAGCCAAGCCGGGCGGGGAGTTGCAGGTGCACGGCAGCGGCGCGCTGATCCGCTGGCTGCTCGAGAACGAGTTTGTCGACGAGCTGAACCTGATCGTCAGCCCCGTCATCCTCGGCCAGGGCACCCGGTTGTTCCCCGACAACGGCCTGGACACGGTCCTCGAGCTGGTGGAGTCGAGCTCGACCCCGAAGGGGGCCACGATCCAGGTCTACCGGCCCAATGGCCGCCCGCGCTACGAGCGAGCCGATTCTCCTGAGAGGTAGACCCGAACTGACGTCGCGCCCTTTCAGCAAAGAGCGAGATGCGTCACGTGGACACCTCCAGCATCGTAGGCAGGTAAAGCGGGGAGATATCGAATCCCCTGACTTGTCGACGGTCGCGGTTTGCCGTGCGCGGAAGTTTCCGTCCGGCGGGGCCCAACAAAGGAGAGGTACAGATGGCCAACCCGTTCGAAGTACCGGACGCTGAAAACGCCGTGCTGCGCCACCAGGTCTCGTTGTGGCCCGCAGAGCTCGTCGCGGGGGTGTCCCGGTGACCGAGGGGACTCGGCCGCTGAACGGAGCCGAGTACCTCGAGAGCCTCCGTGACGACCGGGAGATCTACCTCTACGGCGAGCGGGTCAAGGACGTCACCGAACATCCGGCGTTCCGCAACCCGGCACGGATGACCGCGCGGCTCTACGACGCCCTGCACGACCCGGAGCACCACGACGTGCTCACCACCGCGACGGACCACGGCGGCAGCGAGGGCTACACGCATCGCTTCTACACCACGCCGCACAGCGCGGAGGACCTCGTAGCGGACCAGCAGGCCATCGCGGCGTGGTCCAGGCTGAGCTACGGCTGGCTGGGGCGCAGCCCCGACTACAAGGCGGCGTTCCTCGGCACGCTGGGCGCCAACGCGGACTTCTACAACCCGTTCGCCGACAACGCCAGGCGTTGGTACCGGGAGTCGCAGGAGAAGGTTCTGTACTGGAACCACGCCTTCGTGCACCCGCCGGTGGATCGGCACCGGCCGCCGGACGAGGTCGCCGACGTGTTCGTCCATGTGGAGCGAGAGACGGACAACGGGCTGATCGTCAGCGGCGCCAAGGTCGTCGCGACCGGGTCGGCGCTGACCCACTACAACTTCATCGCCCATGACCGGCTGCCGGCCAAGGACCGCAAGTTCAACCTCGTGGCCACCGTGCCGATGAACGCCCGCGGGATGAAGCTGATCTGTCGCCAGTCCTACACCGCGGCGTCCGCGTTGACGGGCAGCCCGTTCGACTACCCGCTCTCCTCGCGGATGGACGAGAACGACACGATCCTGGTGCTGGACAAGGTGCTCATCCCGTGGGAGAACGTGTTCATCTACGGCGACGTCGCCAAGGTCGGCATGTTCACCAGCCACTCGGGGTTCAACGAACGAGCCCAACTCCATGGCAGCACACGGCTCGCGGTGAAGTTCGAGTTCCTCGCCGGCCTGCTGGCCAAGGCACTCGAGATCACGGGAGTCAGCGACTTCCGCGGTGTGCAGACCCGCCTCGGTGAGGTGCTCGCCTGGCGCAACCTGTTCTGGGGTCTGTCCGACGCGGCCGCCCGTAACCCGGTGCAGTGGCGCAACGGTTCGGTGCTGCCGAACCTGAACTACGGAATGGCGTACCGCTGGTTCGCACAGCTCGGCTACGCCAGGATGCGCGAGATCGTCCTGCAAGACGTCGCGAGTGGACTGATCTATCTCAACTCCAGTGCGAAGGACTTCCACAACCCGGAAATCCGGCCATACCTGGACAAGTACCTCCGCGGTTCGCACGGCATCGACTCGGTCGAACGAGTGAAGGTCATGAAACTGTTGTGGGACGCGGTCGGCACCGAGTTCGGCGGCCGACACGAGCTCTACGAACGCAACTACACCGGCAGCCACGAAACCACCCGGGTGGCGCTGCTGCTCGGCCAGATGGCCGACGGACAGCTCGACGGCTACAAGGAACTCGTCGACAAGTGCATGGACGAGTACGACCTGGACGGCTGGCAGGTGCCCGACCTCGCATCGTTCGAACAACTCGGCGAAGCGGGCCGCAACCTGCTGGGCTGAGCGAGTCGCTGCACGGTCGGGCCCCGGGACTCAAAGTCCCGGGGCCCGACTGTCATGCCTTACGCGCCACAGAGCACGACGAAAGAGCACCACGACCCAATCGGGCCGTGGTGCTCTTTGGCGTGTCGCTAGGAGCTCACGCTGTCACGGTGAGCGCGTCCGGGGTCACGGGTGGGTAGGCGAAGGCGGCCGCGTTGTGGCGGTCGAGCAGCTTCTGCGCTTCCTCGGTGGCCGCGCGGAATCGGCTCGTCGGGTCCGCTCCCCTGAGCAGCACGTCCTCCATCGCCGCGATCATGACACCGTTGATGCCGTTGAGGTTGCCGACCAGCGGACCGGCGCCCGCCGGCGTTCGGTTCGGCGAGGCGACCTGCTCGGTCGCGGCGCGGAAGCCGGGGAACGGCTCGACCCAGTGCTCCGCCATGGCCTGTTCGTACGCGGTTTGGGTCAACGGCAGCGAACGGTCGTGCATCCGCTCAACCGCGTGCTGCGAGTTGAGCTGATGCTGGAGGAAGGCGAGCGCGCCGTCCTCTTTCTCCTTCGGCAGGCCGGCGGTCAGGAAGAACGACTGGCCGCCGAAGGGGCCGCCGGTGTACGGCTGCTCACCGGCCCGCGGCGGGCGACCCGCCAGAAGCTCGATACCGGCTTCGGTGGCCATGTCCGTCATGAGCTCACCGACCGCCGACGACGTGACGACAAAGGCGACGTCCTGACTGGCGAACGCGGCCATGCCACCGAAGAAGTCGTTCAGCTCACCGGTGTAGTAGTAGTGGCCGCTGTCGTGCATGCGCTGCCACCACTGCACGTAGTTGAGCATTTCGGGCGAGTCGAGGAAAACGCGGGTCGACCGGCCGGTCCGGCCGTTGTCGTTGTCGCTGAACAGTCCCCCCTGCCCGACGACCTCCGTGTGGAACAGCCAGCCGTAGTTGGGCCAGGCGACGCCGTGCGACGGTCCGTCCGGCAGCTTGGCGACGGCGGCACACGCGGCCGTCAGCTCCTGCCACGTCGTCGGCAGTCGGTCGACGCCGGCGCGCTCGAGTATGGCCTTGTTGCCGTAGAAGACGTTGCTGGTCACGGACGTCGGCACGGAGACCAGTTCGCCGCCCCTGCTCCAGTAGTCGCGCGCGGACGGCACGAGCTCGTTGATGATCACCGGCTCGCCGAGGATCTTGGTCCGGTCGCCGACCGCACGCTGGACCGGCACGAACAGCGGCTCGCCGTTGCGGTCGCACGTGTCGAGCGCCACCTGGTTCGCCGTGTAGACGTACTCCGCGAGGTCCGGCGGGTTTCCCTGCGCGACCGCCTCGGCGACCACCTTCGGCAGTTCGCGAAAGTCGATCTTGCGGATCCGTACCTCATACTCCGGGTGGGCTCGGTTGAACGACTCGGCCGCACGCACGATCGGGTCGCCAAAACCTGGAAGCTCGTGGTCGTCCGAATCCTCAACCTTTGGACTGTCCCCGAGCCATGCCTCGATGATGATTGGCACGTCGGTTTCGATCGAATCCGGCACAACGTCCTCCGTGGTCGTCCGACTCCACGATTTTCTCTGAAAATCGAGAGTGACATTCGGCGCGCGGCCGCTCAACTCTTGGCGTGCGCTACATAGCACTTTTCGAGATGTGCCCGAGGTGCCCATGTGGGACTGTTATGTGCGAGCTAACTTGACCGTTCGTGGCTTTGGCCATCAAACGAAATTGGAGCATCCATGGCGACCGGGGAACTGGATGAGGTCCAGCAGTACGTGGTGGACGTGTCGCTCCGCGAGGACGACATCGCGCATGAACTGCGGATGGCCACCATGCAGCTGGTCGAACACGGCATGCTGGCCCCACCGGAAGAGGCGCAGCTGCTCGGCTTCCTCGTCGGGCTGACGAACGCGACCACCGTTGTCGAGGTCGGGACGTTCACCGGATACAGCGCGCTGGTCATGGCCCGCGCCCTCCCCGAGCACGGCCGCGTCATCACGTGCGACGTCAGTGCCTACTGGGCCAACATCGGCCGCCCGTTCTGGGCACGGGCCGGTGTCGCCGACCGCATCCAGCTCGAGATCCGTCCCGCGCTCGAGACCCTGGACGCGCTGCTGGCCGACGGTGCCGCCGGCACCGTGGACTTCGCCTTCATCGACGCCAACAAGGACAGCTACTCCGACTACTACGAGCGTTGCCTCGAGCTGCTCCGGCCGGGCGGGTTGCTGGTGCTGGACAACGTGCTCTGGTCGGGCCGCGTGGCGCAGCCGAACTTCAGCGACCCGGAGACGGACGCGCTGCGCACGTTGAACTCCGCGCTACGCGACGACAAGCGGGTCGAGCTGAGCATGCTCCCCGTCTTCGACGGCGTGACGCTGGCGTACAAGCGCCACAACCCGCCGGTTCACGACTGAGGTCCACGTCCTTCGCCTGCCGCCGGCATTGCCGGCGGCAGGCGAACTCGTCGTGTCGACTGGTGATCCGTGCCGAGCGGGAGTAGAAATGCTGGGTGCCTGAGCCTCTCACGAACAGCCACCGAATCCCGCAGGTCGTCGATCGGCAGACCTGGCAGGCGCGGGTCGGCGAGCTCCGGGCCAAGGAGAAGGCCCATACCCGAGCCGGTGACGCACTGGCCGCGGAGCGCCGCAGGCTGCCCATGGTCGCGGTCGACCCGGCCACGTTGCTGATCGGCGCCGACGGACCGGTGTCGTTGATCGACGTCTTCGACGGTCGGTCCCAGCTGATCGCCTATTTCCACATGTGGCACACCGGCAAGCCCGCTGCCGAGCAGTGCGAGGGCTGCACCTTCAACACGTCCCACATTCACGAGCTGGCCTATCTGAACTCGCGGGACGTGAGCTACGCGGCCTTCTGCGAGGGACCCTACGAGGAGAGCTCGCGATATCGCGACTTCATGGGCTGGACGTTTCCCTGGTACTCGGTGCCGCCGGAAGCCGCGGACCAGCTGGTCGCGGATCGGTCCTTCGGCATGCTGGTCTGCTATCTCCGAGACGGCGACCAGGTCTTCGAGACCTACTGGGCCACCGGCCGCGGCAACGAGGTGATGGCGCCGTCGTACGGGCTGCTGGACCGGACCGTCTACGGCCGGCAGGAGTCCTGGGAGGACTCACCCGACGGCTGGCCGCAGCGTTGGAATGCCGGAGGCGGCCAGTTTCAGCTGGACGGCCGCCCGATCGCCCAGTGGCCCCGGCTCAAGGCCGGCCGCGACGACGATCTCGGCTCTTAGAGATCATTTCCGTCACCCGGGCCGCAAGTGGGTCGAGGACAGGGCCGTGCTGGAGGCATCCTGTACTCGGTGCTGCCCACCGCCTTGTTCGGCGCGTCGGGTGCGACGTGTTGGCGGCGGTTGACCGAGTGGCACGACGCCGGGTTGCTGGACCTGTCCGCGGCCTTGGTCGACCCCACGCACCTGCGTGCGCTCAAAGGGGGGACCACGTCGGGCCGTCGGCCGTCACGTGACCGGCGGCAACCGCAACGACAGATGACCCTATCCCTGGCCTGCTCGATCATCTGCCCCCGCAAGCTCGTTCTGAACTGATCTCTTTAGGAATCGACAAGAGCGAACTCCTGGTAGCTCGGCGTTTGTCCACACCGGCCGGCCACCAGGAGTTCGCTCGAGTCGTCAACCCCGACCGCGTCCAGTCGTCAGCCCCGGCTGGTCGGGACGGCGGCCGACGGACGGCGGCGCGCGGTGCGGTAAAGCCACCACTGCACCAGCATCACGTTGCCGACCCAGGGGATCCACCGAGCGGCCTCCTGGTAATAGACCATGTCGAGCGGGATCTCCAACGCCTGGATCACCAGAAGCGCGAAGAAGGCCAACATGTTGTTCGCGGCGACCGCGAAGCTGTACAGCATGTACCGGCGGTGCTTGAGGAAGTCCCTGCGGCGGATGGCGCGGTACGCGGCAGCACTGGTGCCGAGCCAGAAGAGCAACAGGCACAGCGCCCCGACCTTGCCGACCGGCGGCGCCCACCAGACGACGATGAGCCCGAGCACGCCGCTGACCAACGTGGCGAGGAGGTAGACCCGGCCGGTCACCCGGTGCACCTTCGGGTGGTGCTGGCGCAGCCACGGCCACACCTGCGGAACCATCGCCAGCATCGCGACCGCGCCACCGATCATGTGGATGATCAGCAGGGGGTAGTAGGCCGGGAAGTTCTCGTGCGGCTGCAGCGGCGCCTGCGCCTTCGGGATCCCCACGAAGGGCTTGGACGCCAGGTAGAGGTAGAGCACCACGGAGACGGCCAGTGGACCCACCCAGGGGCGTCGCCAGAACGGCTTGCCGGAGCGTGCTGGAGCCTGCGGAAGCTCAGGCGACCTCCGATCGCTGTCGCTTTCCAGGTTCAGTGTCACAGCTGCTGCTCCTTTCGGATGGGCCCACGGCGCGTGCTTTCGCAGGAGCGGGTCAGGTCCGACACCTTGCGCACGAACGAGTCGCGCGCGGCTGGGCCGGCGTCCGCGGATATTCCGGTTCGAGGTTGCCGCGTCCGTGCCGGCGACGCATCTTGCGCGTTGCTTGGTTGCGGTGCGGTATGCCGGGGTCCGCGAACAGCATTCTTGAGGATGTGGACGCGGGTCACGGGGTGTGATGCTCGGCGGTAACTCACGTTCGGCGGAAGGGACGACCAGGACATGACGGCCGCCAGGAGCCTGCCAGCAGATGATGGTTACCCGTCGCCGCCAGAGCCGGGGCTGACGGCGGAGGAGGTCGTGGCCCGCGCGGAGCGCATCGCCGCCGGCCTCGTCGACCGACAGCAAGAGACCGAGCAGCGCGGGTACTACGGACTGGACACGCACAACGAGTTCCTCAGCGCGGGTTTCTACCGCCTGCTGGTGCCGCGGCGTTACGGCGGCTACGAGTTCGGGCTCGACACCTACGTGCGCGTGGTGAGCGCGCTCGCCCGCGGGTGCCCCTCCACCGCGTGGATGTACACCTTCGGTGCCTCCCACGCACACGTCGCCGCAACGCTGTTCAGCGAAGCGGCGCAGGACGAACTGTTCGCGGGCGGTGACTTCATCTGCCCCGGCACGATCGGGCCGGTCGGGTTCGCCCAGCCGGCCGAGGACGGCGGCTGGATCGTCGACGGCGTGCACCGCTACAGCTCCGGCTCCCCCTATGCCACCCACTTCCTCGGCCACTCCCTCGTCGCCGGCGCGGAAGGCGAGCCACCCGCACCGATGATGTTCGTCGTGCCGCGCGACCAGTGGACGCGACTCGACGACTGGGGCGGACAACTCGGCCTCAAGGGCAGCGGCTCGCACAGCGTCAAGATCGACAACGCGCACGTCCCCAGCCATCGCGCACTGCCCGGCCACATCGGCATGTTCTCCGTGGCGGACGGCACCCCGGGACTCGAGCTGCACGGCAACACCCTGTACGGCGGTGGTGTGCTGAGCATGATCCAGTTCCAGAACGGCGCACTGGCGGTCGGCATGGCCACCGGCGCCCTCGACGCCTACGCGCAGCTGATGCGCGACCGCATGACGATCTACCCGCCGATCACGCGCCGCGCCGAGGATCCCGACTTCCAGTTCAGCTACGGCGAGGCCACCGGCCGCATCGCCGCCGCGCGGGCGGCACTGACGGACGCGGTCCGCCAGTGGCACGAGATCGCGGAGCGCGGCTCGGCGGCGTTCACCCGCGAGGTGGACCTGCGGCTGTCCTTGATCAGCCGCGAAGCCGTCCGCCTGGCCTGGAGCGCGGTGTCCGAGCACCTGTTCCCGACCGCCGGCTCGAGCGCGGTGCGGGCGGGCGAACGCATCGAGCGCGTCTGGCGGGACATGTCCACCCTGCACAGCCATGCCGGCGTGAGCATCTTCCTGTCCAAGGTCGCGAACCGGCAGCTGGCGGAGCTGGCCTTCGACGTGACGGGCGACCGATAGGCGAACCCACACGGTCACTGACGAATGACCCGCCCGGTTCTCGTAGAGCCGGGCGGGTCATTCGCGTGGAGACCGGCCTTCTGGGACAGACATCCACAGAGGACCGGCGGAAGCTTCCGCCGGTCCTCTGTGGATAAAACTGCTATGGCACGATCTCCATCTGAGCCATCATGCCCACGTCGGAGTGGTACAGAAGGTGGCAGTGGTACATGTACTTGCCGAGATACTCGGTGAAGGTGACCTGTACGCGGACGGTCTCGCCCGGAGCGAGGAACACCGTGTCCTTGAGGCCGGCGTCGTCCGGTCCCGGCGGGCCGCCGTTGCGGTCGAGCACCCGGAACTGCTCGAGGTGTATGTGGAGCGAGTGGGGGAGGGCGATCGCGACGTCGTCGTTGGTGATCCGCCAGATCTCCGTCGTACCGCGCTTGACCTGGAAGTCCACTCGGTCCGGATCGTAGGGCTTGCCGTTGACGAGACCGACCCCGACCGGCTGCGACACGTCGAAACTCAGCGAGACGTCGCGCTCGACGGTCGCCGTGCCCAGCTCGGGCAACGGCCGCAGGGTATCGGGCACTCGGCTGGGATCGGGCGCGGTCCGGTCCACGTCGAACCGGAGGACCGGCCCCGACACGTCGTAGAGCACCACACTGGACCCGACGGGCTGACCGGAGAAGTCGACCACGATGTCCACGCGTTCCGCCGGGCTGAGCACGATCTCCGACCGCGGCAGCGGCGCCGGCAGCAGCCCGCCGTCGGAGCCGATCTGTGTCATCTGGACGCCGCCCGAGGTGAGCCGGAAAGTCCGGTCGATGGCGCCGTTGAGCAGCCGGAACCGGTACTTGCGCGCGGCGACCGGGAAGTACGGGGTCTCCACACCGTTGGCCAGGATCGTGTTGCCGGTCGGCAGGGTGTTGGGGAAGACGAGGTCACCGTTGGCATCGAGCTCGATGTCGCGGAGCATGATCGGCACGTCGTAGGCACCGCCCGGCAGCCGCAGGCCGCGCTCCGCGTCGTCCTCGAGGATGTAGAAGCCGTGCAGTCCCTTGTAGACGTTCTCGACCTCGAGGTGGTGGACGTGGTCGTGGTACCAGAGAGTCGTGCCCCGCTGCGTGTTCGGGTACCGGTAGGTGCGGCTCCGACCGGGATCGATGACGTCCATCGGGTGGCCGTCGCTGGCCTGCGGCACGTGCCCGCCGTGCAGGTGCACGTTGGACCGCACGTCCAGCTGGTTGTCGAACGTGATCTCCACCGGCCGGCCGGTCCTGGCGCGGATGGTGGGGCCGACGAACTGTCCCCCGTAGGTGCGCACGGCCACCGGTTTGCCGGGCCGAAACTCGCACTGGGCCGCCTCGATGGGGACCTTGTAGACGTCGACGCCGTCGCGCCGCAGCTCGGGGGTCAGCTCACGTGGCACCGGCATGCGGCGGGAGAACCGGGCCCCAGGGGCGGCAGTGCGGGTACCGGCCACCGGTGAGGCCGCACCGTGTTCGGTATGGCCCGACGCTCCGGAGTTCGCCGCCCGCGGTGCCGGTGGGAGCAGCAACGCGCCGCCAGCCACGCCACCCGCGGCCAACCCGCCCAGCGTGAGTAACCGCCTCCGGTCCAACATGGCCACACTCCTCGGTTCTCGTCATTCCCGGCCTGGAGCACATCCTCTGTCGCCCGGTGCGCGTGAACAACTTTGTACATGCGGAAAACGATGAGCCCGGTCGAGTGACCGGGCTCATCCGTCTGTCCACACAGGAATGTGCTCAGGACTTCAGTACTTCGGCCAGAGCGTCGTCGATGGCGGCCACGTCCTCGGGGAGCAGACCGAACATGGTGAAGTGCCCCACCGGGCTGTCGATCACCCGCAGTCGGGCGCCGTGGATCAGGGCCACGTCGGGCTCGTGGTCCTCCGGCGGGAAGAACAGGTCGCCGCCGAACGGGAAGACGTAGAAGCTCGCGGTGATCCGGCCGAGCGCCGCCGCCAGGTCCCCGCCGGTGTGCAGGCTCACGTCCGCGGCGCGCCACTTCGCCGCCTGGCGGAGCAGGTTGTTCGGGTCCATCGGCGCGAAATGCCCGCGCATGAAGCCCTGGGTGAACTCCTCGACCGCGCCGAAACCGATCTGGCGCCACACCTCGTCGCGGAAGAAGCGGTAGGTGGTGCTCGCCGTGGAGAAGGCCATCGCGTGCCGGCTCAGACCGAGGTGCACGTCGTCGGAGTCGGTGTAGAAGCCGTCCGCGAACGCGGGGTCCGAACGCAGGAGCTCGCTGTGCACGTCGATGAACAGCTTGTTCTGCTCCGGGGTCTTCGCGGTCGCCGCGAACACGCCCGCCCGCCGCACCATGTCCGGGTGGGTCACCGCCCACTCGTAGGTCTGCTGGCCGCCCATCGACCAACCGATCACCGCGTGCAGGCTCGTGATCCCGAACCGCTCGGTGACCAGCCGGTGCTGGGCACGCACGTCGTCGGAGATGGTCACCGCGGGGAAGTTGCCGCGGTCGAACGGCGCCGGGGTGTTGCTCGGCGACGAGGACAGACCGCTGCCGAACTGGTCGGGCAGGATGATGAAGTACCGGGACGGGTCCAGCGCACGACCCTCGCCGATGAGCCCCTCCATCGAGGCCGACGTGCCCGAGTACATGTGCGGGACGAGCACGGCGTTGTCCTTGGCCGCGTTCAGACTGCCGTGCGTCCGGTACGCCAGCCGCGCGTCCGGCAGCGTCTGTCCACTGTCCAATGTGTACGGACCGAGTTCGAAATGCTCGTGTGGCCCCTGCACCTCGGCGGTGTAGTAGTCGGCACCCATCGCAACCCTCCCAAGGGAATGTTCTGCACGTGACTGTCTCATCGGCGACCAGGAGCGGCTTCTCCGCACGTGCGCGGTTCACCGGCAACAGCACGGGAAAAGAATCCGAATGTCCGCCCGTCGTTAGCATGTTTGGAACGGCACCGTCGCCCGTTCCCAGCGATCAAGGCGTACCTGGTACCACCCACGGTAGGGAGGATTGATTCATATGGCCAGTGCGGCCGAAGAACTCGATGCTGTTGTGGTGGGAGCCGGCTTCGCCGGTCTCTACTCACTTTACCGGCTCCGCGAAAAGGGCCTGTCGGTCAAGGTTTTCGAAGCGGGCGACGACATCGGCGGGACCTGGTACTGGAACAAGTACCCCGGGGCCCGGTGCGATGTGGAGAGCATGGACTATTCGTACTCGTTCGATCCCGACCTGGAGCAGGAATGGGAGTGGACGGAGAAGTACGCGGGCCAGCCGGAGATCCTTTCCTACATCCGGCACGTCGCCGACCGGCACGACCTGCGCAAGGACGTGGTCCTGCATACGAGGGTGACGCAGGCGAGGTTCGACGAGGACACGTCCCGGTGGGTCGTCCGCACCGACCAGGGCCACGAGGTGTCCGCGCGGTACTGCATCATGGCGACCGGCTGCCTCTCCGTGCCGAAGTTCCCGGAAGTGCCCGGCCTGGAAAGGTTCTCGGGTCCCTGGTACCACACCGGCCTGTGGCCGGAGGGTCCCGTGGACTTCAGCGGGCAGCGGCTCGGCGTGATCGGCACCGGCTCTTCCGGCATCCAGGCCATCCCGTTCCTCGCCGAGCAGGCCGACGAGCTGACGGTGTTCCAGCGCACGCCGAACTTCGTCCTCTCCGCGTTCAACGGGCCCATCGACCAGGACCGGGTCGCCGACATCAAGGCGAACTACCGGCAGGCCCGCGAAGCGGCGCGGAACTCCATCTTCGGTATCGCGGTGGACATGCCGACGCAGTCGGCGCTCGAGGTGAGTGAGCAGGAGCGCCGGGCGGCCTACCAGAAGGGCTGGGACCGCGGGCACCTGAACACGATCATCCAGGCGTACACGGACCTGATCTTCAACGAGGAGTCCAACGAGACGGCCGCGGAGTTCATCCGCGAGCAGGTCCGCGACAAGGTCGACGACCCGGAGACGGCGGCGAAGCTCGAGCCGCGCGGCTACCCGTTCGGCACGAAGCGTCCCTGCCTCGACACCAGCTACTACGAGACCTACAACCGCGACGACGTCCACCTCGTCGACCTGCGGGACGAGGAGATCCTCGAGATCACCGAGACCGGTGTGCGGACCACCGCGGGCGAGTACGAGTTCGACAGCCTGGTCATCGCCACCGGCTTCGACGCCATGACGGGCGCACTGCTCGACATCGACATCACGGGCAAGGCGGACGTGACGCTGCGGCAGAAGTGGCAGGACGGCCCCGACACCTACCTCGGTCTCGCGGTCTCGGGTTTCCCGAACCTGTTCACGATCACCGGCCCGGGCAGCCCGTCGGTGCTCAGCAACATGATCGTCTCGATCGAGCACCACGTCGACTGGATCAGCGACCTGCTCGACCACATGGCCACGAACGGCCGGTCCGTGGTCGAGGCGGCCGACACCGCGGAGAAGGAGTGGACCGACCACGTACGCGCGGTCGGCGACATGACGTTGTTCCCCAAGGCGGACTCCTACTACATCGGCGCCAATGTTCCTGGCAAGGCACGGGTTTTCATGCCGTACGCCGGCGGGGTCGGGCCCTACCAGCAGAAGTGCGCGGAAGTCGCGGGCAACGGCTACGACGGGTTCACGCTGCAATGAGCATGTCGAAGTCCGCAATGCCGGAGATGCCGCGTAAGGCCTTCAGGTGTGAGGCTTGCAGCACAATCGGATTCACCGGCGAAACCGTTCTCGAAAATGCCGCGGAAGCGGCCTCGGTTTTGCCGCTGCGTGACGGCTGGATCGACACCGCGGCAAAGGAACTGGATCCCGCGTCAGGAATGTCAACCACGGAATCAAGGAGGTGACCGCGATGGGCCAGGATGCCGGGACCCGCGCGGTAGTGCTGGGCGGCAGCATTGCCGGTCTGTTTGCGGCCAGGGTGCTCGCGGACGCCTACGACGAGGTCCAGATCGTGGACCGCGACAAGCTCGTCGGCGTCAAGGGGGTGCGACGGTTCTGCCCGCAGAGCCATCAGGCCAACGGGCTGCTCGCCCGCGGCGTCCAGGTCATGGAGGAGCTCTTCCCCGGACTCACGCAGGAGATGATCGACTACGGCGTCCCGACCGGCGACCTGTCCGGCAGCTGCCGCTGGTACGCCAGGGGCAACCGCCTCAAGCAGCAGCACGCGGGCCTGACCACCCTCGGCGTGGTCCGGCCGCTGTTCGAGTACTTCATCCGCGAGCGGGTGCAGCAGATCCCCAACGTGACCTTCGTCGAGGAGCACGACATCCTCGGCCTCACCACGTCGGCGGACAAGAGCCGGGTCACCGGGGCACGGGTGCAGGAGCGCGGCACGGAGACCGACAAGGTCATCGAGGCCGACCTGGTGGTCGACGCCACCGGTCGCGGCTCGCGGACCCCGGTCTGGCTGGAGCAGCTCGGCTACGACAAGCCGTTCGAGGAGCGCAAGAAGATCGACCTCGGCTACGTGACCCAGCACTTCCGGCTGCGTCCCGGCGCCAACGGGTTCGTGAACGACGTGGCGATCAACCAGATCGCGAACGCCGACGTGCCCAGGGGCAACGTCTTCTTCCTGGTCGAGGACGGCAAGGTGGAGCTGACCACCTACGGCATCCTCGGCGACCACCCGCCCACCGACTACGACGGTCTCATGGCGTGGCTGAAGTCGTTGCCCGCCAAGGACGTCTACGAGACGCTGCGGTACGCGGACCCGGTCGACAAGGCGATGCCGTTCAAGTTCCCGACGACGCTGCGCCGCCACTACCACAAGCTGCGCCGCTTCCCCGAGGGCCTCCTGGTCACCGGTGACGCCGTCACCACGTTCAACCCCGTGTACGCACAGGGCATGAGCGTCGCCGCGCTGTGTGCGCTGGTCATCCGCCAGCACCTGCACAGCGGCGCCGCGCCGGTGCCGCAGGACTACTTCCGCGACCTGGCCACGGACGCCATCGACCAGGCGTGGGAGATGACCAACACGATCGACCTGAGCCTGCCGGGCGTCGAAGGCGACCGCACGTTCCAGGTGCGCATGGGCAACTGGTTCCTGAAGCGGGTGCAGATCGCCGCGACCCGCGACAGCGACATCACCGCCGAGTACTTCAAGACCGCGGGCCTCGTCCAGAAGCCGGAGGCGCTGATGCGGCCGGGCTTCGCACTGAAGGTGCTGTGGAAGTCGCTGTTCGGCCCGTCCAAGGAAAGCAGGCAGCCGTTCGTGTTCGAGGTGGCCGCAGGCGTCAAGCCCGCGACCGAAGAACCCGCCGAGCTGCCGAAGGCGGCGTGACCCAACTGTCCACATCGGCCACGGGTGTCCCGTCTCGGGGCACCCGTGGCCGTGCCCGTGCTGGGCGATCCCACCACTGGAGTGCCGATGACCACCGCACACCGAACATGTCCCATCTGTGACTCCGTATGCGGCCTGAAGATCGACCTCGACACCACCGGCCACGTCACGACGGTGCGCGGTGACAGCGAGGACCCGTTCACCGGCGGCTACATCTGCCCCAAGGGCGCGAGCATCGGCCGCCTCGACGAGGACCCGGACCGCCTGCGCCACCCCATGATCCGCGAAGGCGACGAGTGGCGCGAGGCCTCCTGGGACGAGGCGTTCCAGGCGGTCGAGCGCGGCATCTCCGGCGTCATCGAGTCCTACGGCCGCGACTCCGTCGCCGTCTACTTCGGCAACCCGACCTACCACACGATGGCCGGGTTCCTGTACCGCATGCCGTTGATCCAGTCGCTGGCGTCCAAGAACGTCTACTCGTCGGGCACCATCGACCACATGCCCAAGCACGTCGCGTGCGGGCACCTCTACGGCGACCCGTTCGCGATCGCCGTTCCGGACATCGACCGGACCGACTACTTCCTCGTCGTCGGCGCGAACCCCATGGAGTCACACGGTTCCCTGTTCTGCGCCCCCAACATGCCAGAACGCCTGCGGGCGCTGCGTGAGCGCGGCGGCAAGCTGGTCGTGGTCGACCCGCGCCGCACCCGCACCGCGGACACCGCCGACGAGCACTTCTTCGTTCGGCCGGGCACGGATCCCTTCCTGCTGCTCGGCATCGTCCACACACTGCTCGAGGAGAACCTGGCCTCGGTCACCCTCGACGTCAACGGTCTCGACGAGCTCCGTGCGGCGACGAGGGAGTTCTCGCCCGAGCTGGCCGAGCGGATCTGCGGCGTGCCGGCCGCCGACATCGCGCGGCTCGCCCGCGAGCTGGCCGCGGCGCCGACGGCCGCCGTGTACTCGCGCATGGGCGGGTCCGTCGTGGAGTTCGGCACGCTGACCCAGTGGCTGGTCGACGTGATCAACATCCTGACCGGCAACCTGGACAACCCCGGCGGGACCATGTTCGCGAAGACCGCCGCGCTCGAGGTGTTCCGCACCGGGCAGCCGTTCGAGTGGGGCCGCTGGCGCAGCCGCGTCAAGGGTTTCCCCGAGGTGCTCGGCGAGCTGCCGACGGCCACACTGGCCGACGAGATCGAGACCCCCGGCGACGGCCAGATCCGGGCGCTGATCAACATCGGCGCCAACCAGGTGATCGCGGCGCCCAACGGGCCTCGGCTCGGGGATGCCTTCGACCAGCTGGACTTCATGGTCTGCGTCGACCCGTACCTCAACGACACCACCAAGCACGCCACCGTGATCCTGCCGCCGCCACGCATGCTGCAGGCCGCGCACTACGACTTCCTCATGCAGATCGTGATGGTGCGGAACTACACCCGCTACTCCCCCGCGGTCCTGCCGCTCGACGACGACCAGCGGTCCGAGGAGGAGATCCTGGGCCGGCTGGTGCTGATCGCGGCGGGCGCCGGCGCGGCGGCCGACCCGGCGGGTGTCGACGAGATGTTCATCAACCAGCTGCTGACCGGCGCGACGCAGATGCCCGGCTCGCCGGTCGAGGGCATGGACGTCGACGTGCTGCGGGCGACGATCGAGGGCGACAACTCCCGGGAGCAGATCCTGGACACGCTGCTCAAGTTCGGTTCGTACGGGCTTTCCCTCGCGAAGCTGAAGGAGAAGCCGCACGGCATCGACCTCGGTCCGCTGGAGCCGCGGCTGAAGGAGCTGCTGGTCACGCCGTCGGGCCGGGTCGAGCTCGCCCCGGAGCCGATCGTGTCCGACCTGGCCCGGCTGCGCGACAAGGCGGCCGAGCCGACCCCGGACGTGCTGCTGATCGGGCGGCGCCAGCTGCGGTCCAACAACAGCTGGCTGCACAACGTGAAGTCCCTCGTGGGCGGCAGCAACAGGTGCACCCTGCACGTCAACCCGGCCGACGTCGCCAGGTTGGGGCTGGGCGAGCAGGCGGTCGTGCGGTCGGCCGTGTCCGAGCTGGTCGTCGATGTCGAACCGACCGACGTGATCATGCCCGGCGTCGTGAGCCTCCCGCACGGGTGGGGACACGCGGGCGGCAAGCAGCGGGTCGCGGCCGAGAACGCGGGCGTCAACGCGAACGCGCTGACCAACGAGCTCGTCGTGGACGTGCCGTCCGGCAACGCGGTGTTCAACGGCGTCCCGGTCACGGTCAGCCCGTACCAGGCATAGCGAAGTCCACAGGGGACGGTCTGAGTGTCGGACCGTCCCCTGTGGACCGCCTAGGCGGTGATCTCCATCTGCGCCATCATGCCGCCCGCCGAGTGGTAGACGTAGTGGCAGTGGAAGGCGTACCTGCCGAGGAACTCGGTGAAGGTGACCTGGATCCGGACCGTCTCCCCCGGCCCGACGAACACCGTGTCCTTGCGGCCGGCGTCGTCCGGCCCGGGAGGGGCACCGTCGCGGTCGAGTACCCGGAACTGCTCGAGGTGTAGGTGGAACGTGTGGGGGATGCCGAACTCGGTGTCGTCGTTGCGGACCCGCCAGATCTCCGTCGTGCCGCGCTTGATCTGGAAGTCGGCCCGGTTCGGGTCGTAGGGCTTGTCGTTGATGAGACCGATCGGCTCCGGACCCGACAGGTCGAACCGCATCGAGACGTCGCGCTCGACGGTCGCGGTGGACAGCGCGGGCAGGGCCCGCAGTCGGGCGGGCACCCGGCTGCGGTCGACGGCCGTGCGCGTCACGTCGAACCTGAGCACCGGCCCGGTCCCGTTGAAGAGCACGAACTGGGAGCCGACCGGCTGCCGGGAGAAGTCCACCACGATGTCGACCCGCTCCGCGGAGCCGAGCACGATCTCCGACCGTTGCACCGGTGCGGGGAGCAGGCCGCCGTCGGACGCGATCTGCGTCATCGGGACGCCGCCGAGCGTCAGGCGGAGGATCAGGTCGTTGCTCGCGTTGAGCAACCGGAACCGGTACTTGCGCGCGGCCACGGGAAAGTTCGGGGTCACCACGCCGTTGGCCAGGATCGTGTCGCCCAGGATGGTGGGCGGCCAGACGAGGTCGCCGTTCGCGTCGAGCTGCACGTCGCGGAGCATGATCGGCACGTCGAACTCACCGGTGGGCAGCCCGAGGCTGCTCTCCGCGGGGTCCTCGATGATGTAGAAGCCGTGCAGTCCTCTGTAGATGTTCTCGGCCTCGAGATGGTGGCAGTGGTCGTGGTACCAGAGGGTCGCGCCCTGCTGGCCGTTCGGGTAGTCGTAGTCGCGGCTCTGCCCCGGGGCGATGGCGTCCATCGGGTGGCCGTCGCTGCTCTGCGGCACGTGCCCGCCGTGCAGGTGCACGTTGGCCGCCACGTCGAGCTGGTTGGCGAACGTGACCCGCACCGGGGTGCCGGTCCTGGCGCGGATGGTGGGCCCGACGAACTGGCCGCCGTAGGTGCGCACGGAGGTGGGGTGCCCGGCCAGGATCTCGGCCTCGCCGGTCTTGATGGGGATCTGGTAGACGTCGACGCCGTCGCGACGCCGCGGGGTCAGCTCACGCGGTACCGGCATCTGCTGGGAGAACACGGTTCCGGGCCGGGCCGTCCGCGTTCCGGCCACCGGTGTGATGCCAGGGTCGTGACCGGTGTGGCTCGCGACGCCGGGACTTGCCGCCGGTTTGGGTCCCGGCGGCAGCAGCATCACGCCACCCACGACGCCGCCCGCCGTCAACCCACCGACCGTGAGTAATCGTCTCCTGTTGAACATGGCTCTCCTCCGTCATGGATCCCCCGATTGGACGATCCGCAATCACATAGCGCGATCGTCGCTGGTAGGAAAGCCTTGAACATCTCCGTACGTGCGGGAGATCGCGGAGAATCGGACTACTTACGCAAAACAAACGAGGAGCCCGGCCTGAGCCGGACTCCTCGTGTGCTTTTCTCGCCGTCTCGGCGAGGCCAAGCGCGCTGTCAGTTTCCGCCCTTGTTGCGCTGCGTCTCGACGGCCTCGTAGAGAGACTTGATGTTCGAGCTGCCGAACGTCTTCGCGCCGGCCCGCTCGATGATCTCCAGGAAGATCGTGTTTCGTGGGTGCACGGACTTCGCGAAGATCTGGTAGAGCTGGCCGTCGTGGTCCTCGTCCAGCAGGATGTTCAGCGCACGGAGATCCTCGACGCTGTGCCGGTCGGGCCGAACCCGGTCGACCAGCGCGGTGTAATAGGTGTCCGGAGTGGACAGCAGCTCGATGCCCTGGTCGCGGATCTGCCGCACCGAGGAGAGGATGTCGCCGGTGCTGAGCGCCATGTGCTGCACACCGGCGCCACCGTGGTCCTTCAGGTAGTCGTCGATGTGACCGGACTCCATCGCGGCGTCGGACTCGATCAGGGTCAGCGTGACCGCGCGTGACTTGCTCTGCACGACCTTGATGTACATCGCCTGGTCGCCGGTCTCGATGCGCTCGGTGAGCGTGAGATCGAAGTCCAGCGCCTGCTGGTAGAACTCGACGGTCTCGTCGAGCTGACCCGGCTCGACCGCGACCGCGAAGTGGTCCACCTTGAGCAGCCCGGTGCCCGCGCCGTCGCCGGCGACCGCGACGAGCCCGTGCGAGTCGTGCGCGGCGGAGCCTTCCGGGCGCTGCACGAAGGTGTGGGTCACGTCGCCGAAGCCGATGATCGTCGCCGTCACGACGCCGTCCCGCTCGGCAGGAGGCGCGACCGGACGGGCACCGGCGCGAACGGCCTCGTCGAACGCCGCGGCCGCGTCGGGCACCCGCAGCCCGATGTTCGCCACCCCGTCGCCGTGCCGCTCGACGTACGCGGCCGCCGGGTGGTCGCTCTCGACCGGCTCGGTGATCACCAGGTCGATCCCGCCCTGCCCCAGGACGATCGACCGCACCGGCGCCGGCTCGTCGCGAGAGACGGCGCGCACCGCGAAGCCGTAACCGTCCACGAGCCATTCGAGGCTCTTCCTGACGTCGTCCACGTAGAACTCCACGTAGTCGACGGTCATCTGCTCGGACGCCTGAGTTCGTGCTGTCGTCATCAAACCCTCCCGTGGACTGGTACCGACGTTGTCACCGGGCCGGTACGGATGCATCTCTCCACTTGCCGCGCAACGGCCGGCCGCATTTTCGGAGAATGGCAACCATATTCGGCAATGCCAGAGAGGACGCCCCGTTGATCTGGCGCGACAATAGCCGCACGATAGAACGCCCAGTTGTTCGCCGACCGGCCGACGTCACGCCCGACGGGAGATTCCGATGGCGGAACGCAAAACCAAGACTTGGCGCGTCCTCGGCATCTACGCACTGCTGGTGGTGGCGCCGGTCCTGCTCAGCATCGTGCTGCTCACCGGCGACAACGGCTCGAACACCGGTGCGCCGCCGGCGGAAGCCGTGACCGGGCACCCGCTGGCGCGGCTGTTGCTGGCGATCGCGGTCGTGGTCGCCGCGTGCAAGGCGGCCGGTTGGCTGCTGCGGCGGGTCGGTCAACCGCCGGTGATCGGCGAGATCGCCGCGGGCATCGTGCTCGGCCCGTCGGTGCTCGGCGCGGCGTGGCCGGAAGGCGCGGCCGCGCTGATCCCGCCCGCGATCCTGCCCCAGCTGAATGTGCTGGCACAGGTGGGAGTCGTGCTGTTCGTGTTCCTGACCGGACTCGAGCTGAACACTAAGCTGTTGCGCGGCAGGGGACACCTGGCCGTCGTGGTGAGCCATGTCAGCATCGCGGTGCCGTTCGTCCTCGGCATCGGGCTCGCCGCGGCCGCCTACGCCAGGTTCGCCCCGCAGGGCATCGACTTCCTGGCTTTCGCGCTGTTCATCGGTGTGTCCCTGAGCGTGACCGCACTGCCGGTGCTGGTCCGGATCCTGAAGGACACCGGCATGTTCCGCAGCGAGGCCGGGGTGGTCGCGCTGACGTGCGCGGTGGTCGACGACGTCACCGCGTGGTGCCTGCTCGCACTGGTGGTCGCGCTGGTCACCGCGTCGTCGCTCGCCGGTGTGCTGCTGACCGTCGCGCTGACCGCGGCCTTCACCGCGGTGCTGTTCCTCGTGTTCCGGCCACTGATGACCAAGCTCGTCAACCGGACCGACGGCTCGACGTTGCGGCGCATGGCCCCGCTGGCACTGGTCGGCGTGCTGCTGTGCGCGATGGCCACCGAGTGGATCGGCGTGCACGCGATGTTCGGCGCGTTCATGTTCGGCCTGGTCTTCCCGCGTGGCAACGCGATCGAGACCTGGCTGCACGAGAACACCGGCGGGCTCACCACCGCGCTGATGCTGCCGCTGTTCTTCGCCTACAGCGGACTCCGCACCGACATCGGCCTCATCGCGGGCGACGCCACGCTGTGGCTGTGGTGCGGCGCCATCCTCGTGGTGGCCGTGCTCGGCAAGCTCGGCGGCGCCGCGCTCGCCGCGCGGAGCGTCGGTGAGACCTGGAACCGGTCGATGCAGATCGGCTCGCTGATGAACTGCCGTGGCCTCACGGAGTTGGTGGTGCTGAACATCGGCCTCGACCTCGGTGTGCTGTCACCGACCATGTTCACCATGCTGGTGATCATGGCGCTGGTCTCCACCGCGATGACCTCGCCGCTGGCCCGCTGGTTCGAGAAGCGGGACACGACGCGGATGTCGCCGGCCGTGCCGGCCGCCGAGGAGCGGCGCTGACCGCACCGGCAAGACCGCAACACCGAAGATGCCGCGCCGGGCGGGCGGATGTGAGGCTGTGTATGGCGGCTAGAAGGGTGCCCGCGACTGCAGAACCTGGCGGCGCTCTCCCCGGGCTCACCAGAGAAGCTGATCGACCCCACCGTCCTACCGACCCAGAACGGAGAGCAGCCGTGTCAGCATTCGACGCGACATCCCCGCGACGCACGAACACGGACCAGCGACGCGAAGAGAACACGCAGGCCGTCCCCGTCGACCTCGTCGAGGAGTTGGCGCCGCCCCGCCCGCATTACTCGAACCTCGCGCGGGGCATCGTCTGGGCGGACATCGTGGCCGACATCGCCGCCGACGAACGGGCTCGGCAGGCGCGCGGCCGGGGTGACCAGCAGCTGCCCGAGGCCGCGTAGGCCACACTTCCGCGAAGACAGCCAGAAAAGCATCGCAGCCCACCGGCTGCGGTGCTTTTCTTTTACCGCAACAGTTGTGGGCATTCCACGACCCCGAATATGGTACAATTTCGCGGTCAGTTCACGCCGGCCCTCTGCCCGTGGACATCGAATATTCCTTGAGTCTCCATCGAACGCCCGTGACCTGGGGCTGGATCGATTATTGAGCATGAAGGAACTGAGCTTGCCAGGAAATTCTGGCCGTTCTACCTTCATATTCGAGTCGAACTTCGCGATATACCCACCCCTCTTCGATCGGTGTGTGTCGGCAAATGGATGACTTCATGAAAAGCGCGGTAGAGCGCGTTATCACCACAATGAAAGCCAATCTCGGCGATCCCATCACGATCGATGACATGGCCCGCACGGCCATGTTCAGCAAGTTCCACTTCTCCCGCATGTTCCAGCGGGTGACCGGGATCTCGCCGGGGCGCTTTCTGTCCGCACTGCGGTTACAGGAGGCCAAGCGGCTCCTGCTCTCCTGCTCGCTCACGGTCGCGGACATCAGTCATCTGGTTGGCTACAACAGCATCGGAACTTTCAGTTCCAGGTTCCGGATGAGCGTCGGCGTCTCGCCGACGACCTACCGGCAGTACGGCGGCTATGTCCAACCACTCGGGGAGTACGAGCCGCCGAGGTGGGGGCGCGGCGAGCGCTCCGTGGTGCGCGGGTACGTGCACCACGCGGCGGGCCATCGGCCCGGTCACATCGTCATCGGCCTGTACCAGGACCGGATCGCGCAGGGCATCCCGGAGGCGCACGCGACCCTCGACTCGGCGGGCGAGTTCACCATTCCCGGCGTGCCCGCCGGCACGTGGCACGTGCTCGCGCACTCCGTCGACGTCGACGGCCACCGGGACCAGTCGGTCGAGTCCTATGTGGCCGCGTTCGGCCCGGTGAAGGTGTCCGCGAGCTCGCCGGTGCGGCCGATGGACCTGTGGCTGCGCCCCCGGCACATCTTCGATCCGCCGACGCTGCTCGCCCAGCTCGACGAGACGATGTGGTTCACCAATGCATGGGTTCCCGGCAGGGCTGACGAGGCCGCCCTGCCGGGAGCCTGATCCACCTCGGAAAGCGGTCCGGTCCGGTGTGCGGGTGGCACACCGGGCCGGACCTCGCTCGTCCGCCGTCACACCCAGGGCGCGAGCGGGTACCACGGGATGACGTCGCGGATCGCGAGCAGCCGGATGTCCCAGTACGTGAACGTGAACACGCCCGCGATGAGCAACGACGTCGCGCTGAGCGCGGTGATCCGGCGCGGGTCCTCGGCGAACCAGCGCTGCAGGCGGCCACCGGCGAGCCACGCGACGACCAACAGCAGCACGGCGAGCACGAGGATGTTGCCGATCGACTGCAGCACGAAGGCCGCCGCGCCGTAGAGCGGGTCGTGCGCCTCCGCGGCGTCCCGGAAAAGCTTGCGGAACAACGGGAACGGCCGGCCGATCAGGAACGCGCCGACGAGCGCCCCGAAGAACACCAGCGGCGCGTTGGGGTGGCGGACCGCGAGCCGCGCGAACGGGTCACGCGCCTTCCCCGCCGCCGCGAGGCCGAGGTAGATCATGGTGAGCCCGACGACGCCGAACACGACCATCGCCTGGATCATGCGGCCCGGCATCTCCCCCGGCGCCGGCGAGGTCGTGTCGAACTGTGGCATGTCGGTGCCGACCAGCCCGACGACGACGCCGTACGCCGCGGACACGACGACCATGCCGAGCGCGAGCCACAGCAGTGGCCGCAGCGCGGCCGTCACCCGGCTCCACCGCCCGCCGGTGCCGCCGGCGAGCGGGGCCACCGCGGCGAACACGGCCACGTTGCACGCGGTGAAGGTGCCGGCGAGACCGGACACGAGCGCGAACACCACACCGGCGCCGACCCCGGCGATCGCGGTGTCCTCCGCGTCGTGGCCGAGCAGTCCGTCGGCCACGGTCTGGCCGATCACCGAGTCGACGAACGGCGCCGACCAGATGACGCTGAGCAGCAGGCCGCCGAGCACACCGAACAACACCACCCGCCATGGCCTTCGCGGCGCCGGCCCGGCGACGAACGTGGTGACCGGCGGTCGTTCCCGCGGGACCGGTGGGGTCTCGATCCTGGACATGGTCGTCTCCTCCACTGTCAAGGTCGTCGAAGCGGAAAGCCTATTGGCCGGCGGCAGGGCTCGCGATCTTCTGGCGTGCGAGCAGGTGCCGCGGTCGACCGCACTTTCGGAGTAGGTGAAATCGTGCGGGACCTGTTTCCGCACAACGAGAGTGGCTCCGACGGCCCCCGCATAGCACTGTGGAGCAAGGCGATTACTTCTGGCCACGAGGGCGGTGAACGTGAGCAACGAGCGGATCGCCATTGTCGGCATCGGTCTCCGCTATCCGGACGCCGCGACCCCGCACGAGCTGTGGGAGAACGTGCTCGCCGGACGGCGCGCGTTCCGCCGACGTGACGACGACACGAAAGCGAACCGGGACGGCTCCTGCCGGCTCGCGACGCACACCGCGGTGGCCGCGCTGGCCGACGCGGCCTTCCGCGACGCGAAAACACTGTCGCGGCACCGGATCGGCGTCGCCGTGAGCGACAACCCGATCGTCGCCGAGCATCTCCGTGCCCACTTCGACCTCACGAGCGTCGGGCGCGTCATCGACAGCGGCCGCTCGTCGTCGCTGCTGTCGGTGGTGAACGCGGCTGAAGCACTCGTGTCCGACGACTTCGACGTGACGATCGCGGGCGAGGGCCACGGCATGGTCGTGCTGATGCGGGAGGCCGACGCGCTCGCACACCGCTGCCGGATCTACGCGTCGATCACCGGATGGGGTGTGCCGGCCGACGGTCCGGACGTCGTGCCCCGCGCCTACGAGCGCGCCGGCTACGGCCTGGCGACCGTCTCCTACTTCGAGGGCGGCGCCGGCTCCCTCGCCGACGCGCGCCGCGCCGCCGACCCGGCCGCGCCACCCGCCGCGCTCGGCACGATCGCGGACAACCTCGGCCGCCGTTCCGGTGTCGCCGGGCTGATCAAGGCGGCGCTCGCGGTGCACCACCAGGTGATCCCGCCGGCGACCGACGACTCCGACGCGGACACCGAGCCGGGCTCGACACTGCACGTGCCGACCGACGCCGCGCTCTGGCCCGCCGACCTCCCGGTGCGGGCCGGCGTCAGCGACACCGACTCCCACCTCGCGATCGAGGAGGCCCCCGGCCGGGAGCGCCGCACCGGCATGGGCTCGCGGACCACCGCGCTGGTCACCGGACGGCAGGACACCGACCTGCTCCTGGTCGACGCGCACTCGGCCGACGAGCTGGCGGTTCGGCTCGCCAACCTCGCCGACCTCGTCGCGGAGGCGTCGTACGCCGAGCTCACCGACGTCGCCGGCACGCTCGCCATCGAACAGCGCGGCGGCGACTTCCGCGCCGCCGTGGTGGCCGGCGACCCGGCCGGCGCCGCGGAAGGGCTCCGCCGCCTGGCCGACGAGCTCGCCGCCGGCCGAACCACACTGCTCGACCCGGCCGACGGCGTGTTCCTCGCGCACCGCACCGAGGCGCCCCGGATCGCCTACCTGTTCCCCGCGCTGTGCTCCGGCGACGGTGTCGGCGGCGCGCTGCGGCGCAGGTTCCCGGTCGCGGCGCACGTGTTCGGCATGGCCGCCGAGCACTCGGACGGAAAGCGCGTGACACAGCCGCTCGTCGTCGCCGGCTCGATCGCCGGCCTGCGCGCACTGCACTCGCTCGGCATCGACGCGGACATCGCGGTCGGGCACGGTCTCGGTGAGCTGACAGCGCTGTCCTGGGGCGGCGTCATGGACGGCGGCGACCTGATGCGTCTCGCGTCCGTGCGCGACCAGGTCATCGCGCGGGCCGGCCGGACCGGTGGCGCGATGGCGGACGTGTTCGCCGAGCAGGTCACCATCGCGGCGCTCGCCAGTGACCGGAACGTGGTGATCGCCGGCCACCACGGCCGGGCCAGGACCATGATCTCCGGTTCGGTCGAGGACGTGGCCGCCGTGTGCGCCGACGCGCAGTCCCTCGGGCTGAGGTCGCACCGGCTCGACATCGCCAACGCCTGCTACTCGCCGCTGATGCGCCCCGCCGCCGACGCGCTGGCCGAGCGACTCGCCGAGTTCACGTTCAACCGGCTGCGCAGGCCCGTGGTCTCCACGGTCACCGGCAAGCGGCTGACCCAGGACGACGATCTGCGTGCGCTGCTGGCGAAGCAGCTCGTCGAGCCCGTGCGCTTCCATGCGGCGGCGACCGAGGCGGTCGCGGGCGCGGACCTCGTCGTCGAGGTCGGGCCGGGACAGGTGCTGTCGGTGCCGGTCGCCGAGGAGACACCGGACGCACTCGTGCTCGCGCTCGACACCGACAGCACGTCGCTGGCCCCGCTGCTGAACGTCGCGGGCGCGGCCTACGCGCTCGGCGTCGCGGTCGACCCGATCGGGCTGTTCGCCGACCGGGTGATCCGTCCGATCACCGAGGACACCGTGCGTCGTGCGCCGGCGAGCCGCCGGGTGCCGCACGAAACCGTGGTGGGAAGACAGCTCCCCGTCGTCGTCGAGGCGAACGAGGTCCCCGGCTACGCGCCGTGGGTGCGCCCGTTCTCGGTGACCAACGTGCCGGCCGCCGCGGCCCGGCCCGCGCGGCGGGTCGCGCGCGGGGTCGACAGCGAGCCGGGCAGGTGGTCGCTGCACGCCCCCGCCGACCACCCGCTCGCCGAGCCGCTGCGTGCCGCGCTGGCCGACGCGGGGTTGGGCGACGGCGTGCTTCTGTGCCTGCCCGCGAGCGGCGCCGAGCAGGTAGACCTGCTCCCGAGTGCCGGCCGGGAGGCGGCGCACGCCGGTCCCGGCACCCGGTTCGTCGTGGTGCAGCAGGACTTCGGAGCGACCGGGCTGGCACGCACACTGCACCTCGAGCACCCGTCGATCCACACCACGGTGGTCGGCCTGGCCGACGTGCTGCCGACCAGCCGGGCGGCGGTCGAGGCCGAGGTGGCCCGCGTGGTCGGCGACGTCACCGCGACGACCGGCTTCAGCGAGGTCCACTACACCGAGGACGGCACGAGGACCGTCGCCGTGCTGCGTGTGCTGCCCGAGCCCGCCGAGCCGGCCGGCACGTCGCCGCTCGGCCGGGACGACGTGCTTCTCGTGACCGGCAACGGAAAGGGGCTCACGGCGGAGTGCGCGCTCGCGATGGCGCAGGACTCCGGCGCCCGCCTCGCCCTGCTCGGCCCGATCGACCCGGCCACCGACCAGGAGGTCTCGACCAACCTGGCCCGCATGGTCGCGGCCGGGGTGCAGGTGCGCTACGAGCGCGCCGACGTGACCGACGCGCGGGAGGTCCGGCAGGCGGTCGAACGCATCGAGGCGACGCTCGGCCCGGTCACCGCCGTACTGCACGGCGCGGCGCGGAACGAGCCGACCGCCCTCGCGAGCCTCACCGGCGAGCAGTTGCGCAGGACCCTCGCGCCCAAGGTCGTCGGGTTGTGGGCGGTGCTCGACGCGGTCGGCGAGGACAAGATCAAGCTGCTGGTCTCCTTGGGCAGCACCGTCGGCAGAACCGGGCAGCACGGGCAGGCGCACTACGCCACCGCCAACGACTGGACCTCCGAGCTGACCGTCGACTTCGGACGCCGGCACCCGGACGCGCGTGCGCTCGCACTGGAATGGTCGGAGTGGTCGGGCGACAAGGCGGCCAAACACGTCGGCGCCACACCGCTGCCGCTCGACGGCGGGCTCGCGGTGCTGCGCAGGGTGCTCGCCGACCCGGCCGCCGGACCGGTGGTGACGGTCAGTGGTCGCACCGCGGGCATCCCCGCGATCGCGCTCGAACCGTCGGAGCTGCCGTCGACCCGCTTCGTCGACCGGGTGCTGGTGCACTACCCGGGGGTCGAGCTCGTCACGGAGACCGAGCTGACCACCGACGACGACCCGTACCTCGCCGACAGCGAGCTGCGTTTCCCCGCCGTGCTCGGCATGGAGGCGATGGCACAGGTGGCCGCGGCCCTGTCCGGCGCGACGACGACGCCCCTGCTCGAGGACGCGGAGTTCCCGCACCCGATCGTGGTCCGGCCGGGTGGCGCGACGACCGTCCGGCTGGTGGCGCTCGTGACCGGCGCCGACACGGTCGAGGTCGCGATCCGCAGCGAGGACACCGGGTTCACCACCGACCACGTCCGCGCCCGGTTGCGCTTCTCACCCGAGGAGCCGCCCGCGCCGCGTCAGGTCCCCTCGAGCGACCTGCCGGCCGTGCCGGTGGACCCGGTGACCGACCTCTACGGCGGAATCCTCTTTCAGGGCAAGCGTTTCCAGCGACTTGAGTCGGTGCGGGAGGTCTCGTCCCGGCACGTGGTCGCCGAACTGTCGACCACGTCACCGGAACCGTGGTTCGCCGCGCCGCTGCCCCAGCACCTGGTGCTCGCCGACCCGGGCCGGCGGGACGCGGTGCTGCACGCCATCCAGTGCTGCGTGCCGGACACGACACTGCGGCTCGTGCGCGTCGAACGCCTTCACCCGGCCGGCTCGGCCGACGAGGACCCGGAGGTGGTCGTCGTGGCCGCGCGGGAGCGCGAACGGCATGGCGACCGCTACGTGTACGACGTCGACGTGCTGACCACCGCCGGCGCGCCGGTGGAGCGCTGGGTGGGTCTGACCCTGCGCGCCACGAACAGAAGCGCCGCCGGGCCATGGGTTCCCGCCCTGCTCGGCCCGTACCTGGAACGCGCGGCCGAGCTGGTGCTCGGCGACGCCATGGCATTCGTCGTCGAGCCGGATCGACCGGGAACCAGCAGCAGCACGGTACTCGCGACTAACCGAATACTGGACGCCCGGCAGGACACCGGCGCCAACACGGTCTCGGCCTCCCACGGCGCGGGGCTCACCGTGGTCGTCGCCGGGACCGGACTGCTGTCGTGCGACGTCGAGGTGGTGGCCGAGCACACCGAGGACGAGTGGGACACCCTCCTCGGCGGTCGGCCGCTTCCGGTGCGCGACCTCGTCGCCGCGGCGACCGGCGAGACCGTCTCGGTCGCGGCGACCCGGATCCTGAGCGCACTGGCGTGCCAGCGCGAGGCCGGCGTGCCGAGCAATGAGCTGACGCTCGACCGGGTCGACCCGGCGGGCTGGGTCGTCCTCTCGGACGGCGAGTCGCGGATCGCGACATGGGTGACCACCGTCGACGACGTCGCGGCACCGGTCGTGTTCGCCGTCCTGTCGGAAAGTGAGAACTGACATGGCATTACACACAGCCGGGGGTTGAACCACCATGGACATGGGTCTGCAAGAAGTCGGCCGGCCGACACTGCGCGCGCCGCGCGTGTCGAACCACGAGAGCTACCGGCAGGTGCGGGAGAACGTCACCGACCTGCTCTCCGCGACGCGCGCGGTCGAGGATCCCCTCGTCCCCGCGTGTCCTGGATGGACACTGCGGGATCTGGTGGCGCACCTGGTCGGCGTCGCGACGATGGCGATCGGCCGGTTGTCCGGCTCGCCGTCGGCCCAGTCGTCCTCGTCGGAAGGCATGGGCATCCCGGAGCTGCTGGAGACGTGGGACCGGTTGGGCACCGAGGCCGACCGGCTCCTCGCCGACTGCGGCAGCAGGTCCGGCAACATCCTCGTGATGGACGCGTTCACGCACGAGCTGGACATCCGCTACGCGATCGGCGCCGAACTGCCCGCCGAGCACCCCGCGTTCGCCCGTGCCTTCGAGGTGCTGGCCAACGGGTTCGCCGCGGCCGTCATCGACCACGGGCTGCCCGCGCTGCGACTGTCCACCGGGAGTACACAGTGGACGGTCGGGCTCGGCGACCCGGTGGCGACGTTGACCGCGACACAGTACGACCTCTACCGGTCGCTGGCCGGGCGCCGCAGCCACGGGCAGATCACGGGCCTGGACTGGGACCGCGACTCGCACCGATGGCTGCCGGCCTTCACCTGGGGCCCGTTCACGCCGCCCGGCGTCCCGGTCGAACCGCTGGCCGGCGACCAAAAGGGCATCCGCGGATAAGACAGCACGGCTCACCACGGTCATCCTGGGAGAAGACTCAAGCGACGGGCGAGAGGACAAGCACGTGACGCGAGATGTGATCGCCGACCTGACCGAAGAGGGCAAAGAGGTCGAGGCGCTCATCACCGGGCTCGATGACGCTGCCTGGGGGCAACCGACCCCGGCGCCCGGGTGGACGGTCGCACACCAGATCGCCCACCTGGCATTCATCTTCCGCCTCGCCGGCACCGCGGCCTCCGATCCGGAGACGTTCGCCGCGATGGCGGCCCAGGCCGAGAAGGACTTCGAGGGTGCGGTCAACGCCGCGCTCCAGGCGTACCTCGGCAACCCGCCGGCGGTGCTGCTGGACCGCTGGCGCGAGGAGCGGGACACCTCGATCGCGGCGCTGGCCGCCGTGCCGGCCGACCAGCTGGTCCCGTGGCTGGTCCGGCCGCTGCCGCCGATGGTGTTGGCCTGCGCCGGCATGATGGAGATGTTCGCGCACGGCCAGGACGTCGCCGACGCGCTCGGCGTCACCAGGACCTACACCGACCGGCTGTTCTACCTGGCGCTGTTCGTGACGCTCACGTGGGACTTCGGCTACCAGGCGCGCGGCGAGACCGCTCCCGACGTCCAGTTCCGCTACGAGCTCACCGCGCCCTCGGGCGAGGTCTGGGAGTTCGGGCCGCCGGACGCCGAGCAGCGGATCACCGGCCCGGCAGCGGACTTCTGCCTGCTGGCCACCCGGCGCCGCCACCGCGACGACCTCGACGTCAAGGCTGTCGGGGCGGACGCGGAGCACTGGCTGGACATCGCGCAGTGCTACCGCGGTCCCGCCGGCGAGGGCCGGCGCCCGGGCCAGTTCCGGTCCTGAGGGGAACGCGGCCGGTGGTACGGGCTGTCCGTGGCGCGATCCAGGTCGACCGGGACGAGCCGGCCGACATCATGGCGGGCACGCGTGAGCTGCTCACCGAGGTGGTCGGCCGCAACGGGCTCGAACCGGTGGACCTGATCAGCATCGTGTTCACACTGACCCCGGACCTGACGAGCTGCTTTCCCGCCAAAGCCGCCCGGGACCTCGGGCTCGCCGACGTGCCGTTGCTGTGTGCGACGGAGGTCGACGTCCCAGGCGCCCTGCCGAGGGTGGTTCGGCTCCTCGCGCACGTCGAGAGCGACCGTGCGCACACCGCGATCCACCACGTGTACCTGCGCGGGGCCATCCGGTTGCGACCGGACCTCGCCGCCTGAGGAAGGAAGGATGTGCCGTGGTCGTCGTCATGCAGCCAGGCGCTGGACCCGATGACGTGGACGCCGTCGTCACCCGAGTCGAGGACGCGGGGGGCCAGGCGTTCGTGAGCCGCGGCGTGAGCCGGGTGATCATCGGCCTGGTCGGCGACGTCGACGCGTTCTCGTCGATGGACCTCGCGGGGATGCGCGGGGTCGGGCAGGTCACGCGGGTGTCCACCGAGTACAAGCTGGTGAGCCGCGAGCAACACCCGGACCGCTCGGTGGTGCACGTCCGGGGCGTGCCGATCGGGCCGGACACGGTCACGCTGATCGCCGGCCCGTGTGCGGTGGAGACCCCGGAGCAGACCCTGGCGGCGGCGCGGATGGCGCAGGCCGCCGGCGCGACCATGCTGCGCGGCGGCGCGTTCAAACCGAGGACGTCGCCGTACGCGTTCCAGGGGCTCGGGGAGCTGGGCCTGAAGATCCTCGCCGACGTGCGTGAGGAGACCGGGCTGCCCGTCGTCACCGAGGTGGTCAGCGCGGACGTCGTCGGCATGGTCGCCGAGTACGCGGACATGCTGCAGGTCGGCACCAGGAACATGCAGAACTTCGCGCTGCTGCAGGCGGTCGGCGAGGCAGGCAAGCCGGTCATGCTCAAACGCGGGATGAACGCGACCATCCAGGAATGGCTGATGGCCGCGGAGTACATCGCGCAGCGGGGCAACCTCGAGATCGTGCTGTGCGAGCGCGGTATCCGCACCTTCGAGACCGCGACCCGCAACACCCTCGACGTGTCGGCGGTGCCGGTCGTCCAGCGTCTGTCGCACCTGCCGGTGATCGTCGACCCCTCGCACTCCGGCGGCCACCGCGACCTCGTGCTGCCGCTGAGCAGGGCGGGCATCGTGGCCGGCGCCGACGGCATCATCGTCGACGTGCACCCGCAACCGGAACTGGCCCTCTGCGACGGCGCGCAGGCCCTCGTCCGCGAGGACCTCGACCAACTCGCACTCGCGGTCGCCGAACTCACCGCCTACATGCGCCGCCAACCCGGCCGCCGCCGCTACTCCGCCACCGGCTAAACCCCGCGAGTCCCCCGTTCAGACCTAGCGAGTCCCCCTTTCGAACACACCGAGTCGGCGGTTCATGTCGCCCCATGCGCACGAACCACCAACTCGATGTGTCTGAACGCGGAACTCACTGTGTTCGAACGGGCAACTCGCGGTTATACGCGGCGTTGGACGTGTAGTAGGTATTCCTTGCGGTTGAGGGGGTTGTGGTCGGCGCGGTCGCGTTCCGGGGCCGCGCCGGTCACCTCCTGGTAGTGGTCGAACGCGCTGTCCAGCACGCCCTCGCCGCGGGTCAGTGTCGGCAGCCGCAGCGACAGCGTGTGCACCCGCGCCGCCGGGATGTCGCCCTCCACCACGTAGGCGGCACCGGCAAGTGACGACGTCAGCGGCACCGCGCGGTGCCGCACCAGCACCGGCAGCACCGCGCGGTACGCGTCCGCCGGCAGCTCGAGACGGAACCTGTGCATCGGCTCGTACACCCGTGTTCCGGCGTCGGTCAGCGCCGCCATCAGCACCAGCGGCGTCAGGTTGCGGAAGTCGCCCGCGGTGCTCGACATGCTCTTGTCGAACGTGCCGTGCGAGTGGCTCTGCCGCGCCCAGTACCCCGCGTGGGTCATGGTCACCACCACGTCCGTGACCGCCCACCCGTGCACTCCCTGCCGTAGCGCGGAGTGCACCGTCTCCTCGACCGCGGCGAAGAACGCGTACGGCATCGAGCCCAGCTCGACCGCCAACCCGAACCGCACCCCGGAGCCGACCGGGCCGGGTTCGACCCGCAGCCCGACCGTCGCCAGGAACGGGTTCGGCTCCTTGCCGATCAGCTCGACCGCCGACCCGACGCCCACCGGCCGTTCGATGTGGATCGTCGTGGTCTCGCGGAAGGTGACGGCGATGCCGTACTCGTCGCGCAGCGTCGCCTCGATGACCTCCTTCTGGACCTCCCCGTACAGCGACACCGAGATCTCCTGCCGGACGTCGTCCTGCCGAACATCGATCAGCGGGTCCGCTTCTGCGAGCTGTGTCAGCGCGACGTGCAGCGCGCCCTTGTCGGCCCGCGCCACCGGCGTCACCACGGTCTCCAGGGTCGGCGGCGCGAAGTGGCGCCGGCCGGTCGTGCTCGGCGCGCCCAGCGCGTCGCCGATCCGGACGTCCAGGCCCCACAGCTTCGCGATCTGCCCGGCGGACACCTCGGCGCCGCCGGTCGACAGCTCCCGGACCGCGGTGACCTTGCCGGCCGCCAACCGGTCGCGCACCCGCACGGTCCCGGAGAACAGCCGCGCGTACGCGATCTTCTCCCCCGCCGGCCCGCGTTCGACCTTGAACACGGTGCCCGACAGCGGCCCCTCGCCGTCCCCGGCGCCGGCCGGCAGCAGCGACGTGATGCCCTCGGTCAGCTCGGCCACCCCGGCGCCGGTGATCGCCGAACCGGCGAACACCGGGTGCACGGTGGCGTCCCGCGTCCGCGCCACGAGCCGGTCGAACGGCACCGGACGTCCGTCGAGGTAGGCGGCGAGCGCCTCGTCGTCGTGCTCTGCCAACGGTTCGAGGTCGTCGACCGGGATGGCCGGGCCGAGCTTCGCGTTGAGGTCCCGCAGGACCCGCTCCGGGTCCGCGCCCCGCCGGTCGGTCTTGTTCACGAAGATCAGCGTGGGAATGCCGAGGCGGCGCAACGTGCGCATCAGCACGCGGGTCTGCGCCTGCACACCTTCGACCGCCGACACGACGAGCACGGCGCCGTCGAGCACGCTCAGCACCCGCTCCACCTCGGCGATGAAGTCGGGGTGACCGGGCGTGTCGATCAGGTTCACGACGGTGTCCCCGACCGCGAACGACACCACGGCCGACTTGATCGTGATGCCGCGGGCGCGTTCCAGCGCCATGGAGTCGGTCTGGGTCGAGCCGGTGTCGACGCTGCCCAGCTCGTCGATCACGCCCGCGTCGAGCAGCAGGCGTTCGGTCAGTGAGGTCTTACCGGCGTCGACATGCGCCAGAATCCCCAGGTTCAGCGATTGCACGAACGTTCATGTCCTCTGCGTAGACAGCAGTTGATGGGATGGACATGAATGCGGCTCGCATGACGGAACCCCCTGGGTCTGTGACGTCCCCACCACCAAAACAGAGCGGGGTCGGCACCGGCAACCGATTTACCTGGCGGCACGGCGGGCGCCGGCGTGGTACGCATTTCCCGTGACCACGATTCTTGTCCCTTACCACCAGGACGAAGCCATCGACATCGCGGGCCTGCCGGTGCCGGTCGACGACGTCATCGCGATCGCGCCCGCGCTGCCCGACGGCGACGTCTGGACGCGGCTCGCGGCGCTCTACGAACCCGTCGCGGCCGCCGTGGCGGAAAACCTCGGGGCCACGGTCGTCTCCGGGGACTGCCTCGTCGCCGCCGCGGTGGTCGCCGGGGTGCAACGGGCCGGGGTCGACCCCTCGGTCGTGTGGTTCGACGCGCACGGGGACGTGCACACGCTCGAGACCTCGACGTCCGGCTACCTCGGCGGGCTCGCGCTGCGGCTGCTGTTCGGCGCCCACCACGAGCTGCTCGCCGACCGGATCGGGTTGCGGCCGCTGGCCGAGGAGCGGGCGCTGCTCGTCGACGCCCGCGACCTCGATCCGGCGGAGGTCGACTACCTCGCTACCGCGCCGATTCGACGCACCACCGTGCACGAGCTCGACGACCTGCCGGACGGGCCGCTGGTCCTGCACGTCGACGTGGACGTGATCGACTCCGGCGAGCTCGACGGGCTGCGCGTCCCCGCTCCCGGCGGACCGTCCACGAAGGACGTGGTCGCCGCGGTGCGGAAGGTCCGTGCCACCGGCCGCGTGGTCGCCTTCGACATCGCCTGCCCCTGGCTCCCGGTCGAGGACGACACGTCGAGGGCGGCGCTGCTCGCGGCACTGAACGCGGCGGTGCCGCCGGGACCGTAGCCCCGGCGGCACCATCCACTGTGGAGTGTCAGTTTCTGTTGATGGTGAACGTGGTCGTCGTGTTCTTGATGTCCTGCGCGTTGTTGCTCATGGTCAGGTTGTTGAACGTGACCGAGCCGACCGCGGGACCCTGGTTCGCCTCCGGCATCTCGTTGACCCAGATGCCGAAGCCGGACTTGGCGTCGAACTGGTCCCCGCTCTTGCGTGCGCCCGTGATCGACACGTTGGTGAACACGGTGTCCGCGACCGGGAACTGTGGTTGCCCGCCGACATAGTTGGTCTGGAACATGATGCCGCTGTAGGTCGGGTCCACGATGTCCACATCGGACACCCGGATGCCCTGGAAGATCTTCGACGCGGAGAATATCCAGATGCCCGGGAACGTCTGCGCGCCCCAGAAATGGCCGCCCGCGCGGACCACCGAGATGTTCTCGAACCGCGTCGGCGGCGAGGCGCCGAAGCCGTTCATCGGGATGCCGAAGTCCAGCGAGCTGATCGTGATGCCGGAGTACACCAGCGTGTCCGCCACGTAGATGTTGCGGAACACGTTGTTGTAGCCGCCGTACACCGCGATGCCCGCGGCCCGCCAGGTCAGGATCGACGTCAGGTTCTCGAAGGTGTTGCCGGTGACCTCTCCGCCGCCGCCGTCCTGCGCGTTGAACAGCGCGAAGCTGTCGTCGCCGGACGCACGCGACTCGTTGTTGGCCACCAGGTTCCCGGAGCTGCCGTTCGTCATGTTGATGGCGTCGGCGAAGATGTTGCGGATCCGGTTGTTCCTGATGGTCATGTTGTCGGTGTTCGCGCCCCAGTAGAGGCAGATCATGTGCTCGGCCCAGACGTTCTCGATCGTCGTGTTCGCGGTGCCGCCGAAGTCGAACACCTTGCCGGGACCGTCGATGCGGGACGTGTAGTTGCCCCAGTAGGCGAAGCCGGAGAAGACCGACCCGTTCGCCGAGGCCTCCGAACGGAACCCGACATCCGTGTTCTCCTGTGTGGACGGTGCGAAGAACTTCGTGTACCACGGGCCGGCGCCGACCACGCGCACCGCCTTGCCGTACACCTGGAACTTGTTGGCCGTCTGGTAGTCACCCGGCGGCAGGTAGACGCCGACGAGGTTGCCGGTGGCGTCCATCCGCACCCGGTCGAGTGCGTCCTGCACGGCCTGCTGCGTGGTGCCGGTCGGCGTGGTGTAGCGCGCCGGGTCCGGGTTAGCGATCGGCGCCACCTGCTCGAGGCTGACGAAGTCGACCGCGAACGTGCCGCTGTTGGCGGCGTCCTTCTGCAGCCTGATCGTGCTGCCCGCCGGGATCGACGAGTTCAGCATGACGTTGGCCTCGTCGTAGATGTGCCGTGGCCCGCCCGCGCCTGGCGAGTTGCCGGGCTGGGCCTCGTTGCCGTACAGCCACGCGTACTTCGACGTCACGTTGATCGCCTTGTGGAATGTGCCGTTGACGTAGATGTTCAGCGTCGAGCTGGTGCCGCCGCCGCCCGCCGAGTCCGGAATGGACACTCGGGTGACGAGGGTGTTGGTCGGCGCCTTGGTGGTCCACTGGACGTACGCGCCGTTGCCGTTCAGCGTGACGGCACGCCGGCCGGACGCCTCGCCGGCGAGGTCGCCGATCGTCCTGTTCGGACCGATCACCGACGCGCCGCCGCCCGTGACGCCGTCCTCCGCCTCGTACATGTCATACGGCATGTTCGCGCCGCGACCGACGAAGAGGTTGTGCGTCGTGGTGTTGTTGGCCTGCTTGGCCGGCAGCTCGTTGGCGTCGGTGGCGAGCACCACCTTCACCGTGTACCTGCCGTTGGCGGCCACCCACGAACCGAGCGCCACCGGGCTGGTGGTCGCGCCGGCCGCGATCGTGCCGCTGGCCGAGCCGGTCAGCGTGCGGACCACCGCGCCGGTCGTGGCGTTGGTGACCGTCAGCGTGACGCCGTGCGCGCCGCTCGCCGAGGCGACCGTGCCCTGGTTGCGGATCGCCACCGAGAAGTTGACCGTGGCGCCGTTCTGCGGGTTGGTCGGCGACCAGCTGACCGGCGAGGCGATCAGGTCCGATGTCGGCACCGCCGTGACCACGAGCGCGGTCGGGTTGGTGTAGGAGTTGTTGGTCTCGATCTTCTCGACGACCGTGTTGTCCTCGTCGACCTTCGCGTTCGCCGAGTAGCTGCCGGCATCCTTCGCGCCGATGTTGGCGGTGACGGTCGCGGTGGCGCCCGCGGCGAGCGCGCCGACCGCCGCCGTGCCGACCCTGGTGGTGCCGAGGTAGAGGTTCACCGACGTCGCGGGCGACTGGCGGTCACCAGCGTTGCGGACGGTGGCCGACAGCGTGATCGGGCTGCTCTCCGACGGCGACGCCGGCGTCCAGGTGAGACCCGAGACCTGCAGGTCCGGGTTCGCCGCCGCCTCGCCGATGATCTGGAACTCGGCGACCTGGCCGGCCGGGGCGCCGGAGTTCGCGGTGAACTGCAGCCGCACGTCCGCCGCCGTCGCGGTCACCGGGATGGTGACCTGGTTGCCGGACGACGGGTTGAAGCTGTACTGCTGCGCAGAGGAGACGTTCGTGAAGGAGCCGCCGGACTGGTCGCGGCCGAGCACCTGGATGGTCTGGGTGCGCGGGCCCCACGACGGGTCGGGGTTGAGCTTCACGACGACCGACGTGACCGCGGCGTTCGCGCCGAGGCTCACGGTCAGCGTGTTCGGGTAGGCGCCGCCGTTGCCCTCCCAGTAGGTCGACACGGAGTCGTCGTTGGCGTTGGTGGCGACGAACGTGTGCACGAAGCCGGACGCGGTGATCGGCTTGCCCACCGCGAGGTTCGTCCCCGCGCTGGTGCCACCGCGGGTCACCGTGTTGCTGTTCGGCGACTGGTTGCCCGCCGCGTCGCGGGCCCGCACGAAGTAGGCCACGGTCGCGCTGGCCGGCTGACTGTCGGTGAACGTGCGGACGTTCGCCGCGACCGACGAGCGGAGCGTGCCGTTGGCGTAGACGTCGTACCCGGTGACGCCGACGTTGTCCGTCGACGCGTTCCAGGTCAGCGCGATCTGCCCGGACCCGGGTTGGGTGTAGGCGAGGTTGGTCGGCGCGCTCGGCGGCGTGGTGTCGCCACCCGTCGGGCCGTAGACCTCGAACTCGGACAGCTGCCCGGCCGGCCACCCGGTGTTGGCGGTGATCTGCAGCCGGAGGTACCGGGTGGTGACGGAGCCGAAGTTGATCGTCACCGTGTTGCCGGCGGCCGGGTCGAACCGGTAGCCGGTCGAGGCGACGAGGTCGGAGAAGGTGCTGCCGTTCGTGCTGTGGCGGACGACGAGCGTCTGCGTGCGGGTCTCCCAGCCGGCCGGCAGCTTGAGCACCACGCGGTTCGTGGCGACCGAGGAGCCGAGGTCGGCCTGGATCCATTGCGGGAACGCGTTGTTGGCGCTCTCCCAGTAGGTCGCGGCGTTGCCGTCGCCCGCGTTGCCCGCGCCGTAGGGCGCGGTGCTGCTGCTCGCGGTGAGGGACTGCACGGCGGCGACGAGGTTCTTGGTGGCGGCCGGGGCGGCGTAGACCTCGAGCGACGACAGCTGCGCCGACCCGACGAACCCGATCTTGACGAAGCGCGCCTGGACCTCACCGAGCGGCACCGTGACGGTGTTGTCGGCGTCTGGCTCGAACGTCTTCGCGGTGGCGCCCGACGCGGTCGCGAAGGTCGCGCCGTCGGTGCTCGCCTGGACGCTCACGTGTTGGGTGCGGGCCCGCCACTTCGCGGGCAGCTTGAGCACGGCGCGGTCGAGGCGGGTCGTGGCGCCGAGGTCGACCTGCGCCCACTGTTCGCCGGACGCGGCGCCTTCCCAGTAGGTCTCCTGGTTGCCGTCGGTGATGGTGGCGGCCGTGGCGTGGCCGGAGGAGGTGCTGACCGGTTTGCCGCGCGCCAGGTCGGCGCTCTCGGCTGGGGCGGTCGGCCCGGTCGCGACGAGCAGACCGGTGACGAGGGTCGCGGACGTCAGCCACGACAAGAAACGCTTCGCTCTCATTGCGTCGCTCTCATCTGTGAGGACTGGGGTGTGGCGGCAGGGATGGCGCTGCGGTGCCTACGTGGATTTACCGGGCGATGATCGAGATTTGCAGGGGTTTGCTCAATTTTTGCAACGATCAAGTCATAGAGTTGCCCAGGCGCTACCCGAAGTCAACGATTTTCGACAGCCGGCACCCCGGTGCCGCCATTCGGCGCAGCCACCCACCGGCACCCGGCCGAACCCACCCGCGTGTCCAACACCCAGCACCCGCGTGTCCAACGCTCACGACCGGTGAGTTCAACACTCGCGACCGGTCCAGCCGAGTGGGCCTACGTTGCTGGCTGTCCGTAATTGGCCTCCTACGACGAGGGCGCGACGTGGCGCACGGCCGACGTGCTGCTGAACCTGGTGGCACTGGTGCGCCATCCGAAGGACGCGGAGTCCGTGTCACTGCGGGCTTCCGCGACCGACCGGGACGGCAACGCCGTCGAGCACACCATCATCCGGGCCTACAAGCTCCGGAAGTGAGTCACCAGCCCGCGGTCGTCGTCGAGCACGTGGAAGGCGACCGCGGGCGCCACCTCGTAGTCGACCGCGGGCTCACCGTCGCGCCCACCCTCGAACGGGAGCAGGATCGTCGACACGACGCCGGGAGCCACCACCAGTGGACGCCCGGCGAAGGTCGTCACGGCGCTGGTGTGTGCGTGTCCACACAGGACCGCGGTGACGTTCTCGTGTGCCGCCAACACGTCCGCGAGCCGTTCGGCGCGCTGCTGGCGGATGGAGTCCACGTACGGGATGTGCAGCACGACCGGCGGGTGGTGGAAGCACACGAGCGCGGGCTCGTCGGCCGGCGCGTCCGTGAGCACCTTGTCCAGCCAGGTCAACGTGGTGTCGTCGAGCAGGCCGCCGTCCTCCCCGGGAATCGTGGAGTCGCACATCGCGACCGTGACGCCGCCGACGCGGTGCACGTGGTTCACCGGCTGGCCGGCATCGTCGGGCTCACCCAACAGCACCTGCTGGTAGGCGACCCGCTCGTCGTGGTTGCCCGGACAGGTGAGCACCGGGAACCGTGCCGTGGCAAGGATCTCCGCGACCATGCGGTACTCCTCGGCGGTGCCGTGGTCGGCGAGGTCGCCGGTCACCAGGATGCCGTCCAGCTCACCGGGCAGGGCGTTCAGGTAGTCGATCACCTGCCGGGCGCGGCGGACCGAGCGGGCGCCGCCGTCCTCGCGGTCCTGGCCGACGTGCAGATCGCTGACATGGGCGAGGGTCAAAACCATGGGTCACCACCAGGTGGCCGGGTCGCGGCCGGGTCGGTGCGGGCCGGCCGGGTCGACCGACGCGCACGGGATGCGGATGTGGGTGAGGCGGCCGAAGTCGCTGTCGGTCTCCGTGAGCCAGGGCGTCGGGTCCACTTCGGACACCGGACCGTCGCGCCGGCCGAGGTCGTGCAGCCATTCCGCCGTCCTGGCAAGGGAAAGCCGGACGTGCCACGCGCCGCCCTCGGTCGCGCGGCGGCGTAGCGCGGTCAGCACGCCGTACGCGGCGAGCCAGCCGGTGCCGTGGTCGAGGGCCTGCGCGGGCAGCGGTCGCGGGGTGCCCCCGCCCGCGGCGATGCCGCACGACATCTGCACCAGGCTGTCGAACCCGCGCCGCGCCCGCCACGGGCCGGTGTGCCCGTACGCGGACAGGCTCACCACCACGATGCCGGGGTTCGCGGCGACCAGGTCGTCCGGACCGAAACCCTTGCGTGCCAACGCGTCGGGCCGGTAGGACTGGACGAACACGTCGGCGTCGGCGACCAGCGCCCGCAGCACGTCGGCCTGGGTGTCGAGCTCGAGGTGGCACTGGCGCTTGCCGAAGTCGGTGTCCCGCACCAGGGTGTCCAGCACCGGCCGGTCCGGTGCGGTCACGTGCAGCACGTCGGCGCCGTGCGCGGCGAGCGTGCGTCCGCACACCGGGCCGGCGATCACGTGCGTCAGGTCCAGCACCCGGACGCCGTGCAGGGGCGTCGCGGCGGGCGGCAGCGGTCGCGGCGGCGCGTCGCCGAGCCGCTCGATCGCGACCAGCGGCTCCGCGCGGACCGCCGCGCCAGGCCCGTCCCGCAGCCAGCCCGCGCGGTCCCGCATGGCGGCCGCGGCGCCGCCGGCCGCGAGCACCGCGTCCTCCACCTCGACCGCGGACCGCTCGGCCACCGCCGTCGCGGGGTCGGCGCCCAGCGCGGCGACGATCGCCGTCTCGTGATGCGCGTAGTTGGCATGCAGGCGCACCCAGCCGTCGGCGGCGCGGTAGTCGCCGGACAGCCGCGCCCACAGGCCGCGCGGCCCCTCGCCGGCCACCGTCGTGTGCCGCTCGCTGCGGAACGCCTCCGCCGCGTGTCCGATGTGGACGGTCAGGGGCGGTGGCGTGCCGCCGCGGTCGCGCAACAGGTCGTGCGCGGCACGCGTGGTCTCCGCGACGCACGTGGCGGCCGCGTGCGCCACCCGGTACGGGCCGGGCAGCACGTGCTCGTCGCCGACCAGCTCCACTACGGCAGGTTGGCCACCAGCTCCGCGGGCGCCACCCGCGGGCCGGTGTAGAACGGGACCTCCTCGCGCACGTGCCGGCGTGCCGTGCTGCCGCGCAGGTGCCGCATCAGGTCGACGATCCGGTCGAGCTCGTCGGCCTCGAACGCGAGGATCCACTCGTAGTCGCCGAGGGCGAACGCCGGCACGGTGTTGGCCCGCACGTCCGGGTAGTCCCGCGCCATGTGCCCGTGCTCGGCGAGCATGCCGCGCCGCTCCTCGTCGGGGAGCAGGTACCACTCGTAGGAGCGCACGAACGGGTAGACGCACACGTACTTGCGCGCCGGCTCGCCCATGACGAACGCGGGGAGGTGGCTCTTGTTGAACTCGGCCGGCCGGTGCAGCGCCGCCTGGCTCCACACCGGGGTCGACGCGCGGCCGAGCGCGGTGCGCCGCAGGCCCGCGTAGGCCGCCTGCAGCTGTTCGATCGCCTCGGCGTGCCACCAGACGAGGTAGTCGGCGTCCGCGCGCAGCCCTGCCACGTCGTAGACGCCGCGGACCTCGACCCCCTTGCCGGCCAGTGCGTCCAGGTACTCCTGGGCCTCGGTGGCGGCCGAGGACCGGTCGTCGCCGAGGCGACCCGGTTCGGCACGGAACACCGACCACATGGTGTAGCGGATGGTGTCGTTCAGCTCGGCATAGTTGAGGCGGGCCATACGGCCATACTGCCAGCTAACGCTGGAGCAGCTCTGTCGCTATCCGTTCGGCCGCGGCGCCCGCGGTGTCGATGCACGCCGGGATGCCGACGCCCCGGAACGACGCGCCCGCCACGGCCAGCCCGGGCAGCTCCGCGACCGCCCGCTCGACGGCCGCGACCGCCGCCGTGTGGCCGACGCCGTACTGCGGCAGCCCGCCGCCCCACTTGGTGACCGTCCACGCGGCGGGCCTGGTGACCACCCCGGACAGCTCCGCGAGGTCGGCCAGCACGTCGGCGAGCAGGGCGTCCTCGTCGCGGCGCAGGTTCTCCTCCTCGCCGACCCGGCCGACCGACGCCCGCAGCCGAACGCGGTCGCCGCCCCACTTGGTGCTCGTGTACGTGAACGCCTTCGCCGTGAAGGCCGTCCCGTCGCGGTGCCGCTCCCCGACGGCCAGCAGCACGCCGCTCGAGTCCGGCAGCGTGACTCCGGGTGGCAGCACCATGCTGACCACGGCCATCGACCCGACCGCGATGCCGGCGTAGGCGTTCGACGCGGCCGGCGCGACGTCGGCGAGCAGCCGGCGCGCGGCGGGCGGCGGCACGGCCAGCACGACCGCGTCGGCGTCGAGGAACTCCGGATGCGGCGCGGAACCCAGCTCCAGCCGCCACCCGCGCGTCAACGCCCGGACGGTGGTGTCGAGCCGGATCTCGGCCCCGGACCGGCGGGCCAGCTCGTCGACCAGCCCGGTCATCCCGCCGGCCAGCGCGCCGAACACCGGACGCGGGGTCGCCGGCGGTGCGCCCAGCACCTGGTTCGCGGCCGCGGTGAGCGACCCGGTGTCCGCGAGCGCGGCGACGAGCGCCGGCATCGTCGCGCGCAGGCCGAGCAGGTCCGCGCGACCCGCGTAGACACCGCCGAGCAGCGGCTCGACGAGGTGGTCCACCAGCTCGCGGCCGAACCGCTCGGCCAGCACCTCGCCGACCGCGACGTCCTCGCCGTCGGCCAGCCGCAACGGCGGCAGGTCCGACTCCGCCGCGACCCGCGCCGCGCTGTCGGCCGACAGGACGCCCCGGACCTCGGCCGCGCCGGCCGGCACCCCGAGGAACGTCCGCTTCGGCAGGGGCACGGTCGTGCCGGCCGCGCGGATGGTGGCGGCCGCGCGCACCGGATGCACCAGGCGGTCGGACAGCCCCAGCTCGTCGATCAGGTGCACCGCGGCCGGGTTGCGCACCACGAACGCCTCGGCGCCGACGTCGGTCGGCACGCCGTCGAGGTCCACCGTGCGCAGCTTGCCGCCGAGCCGGTCGGACTGCTCGAGGACGGTGAGCCGCACGTCCGGCCCGAGCATCCGCCGCAGCCGGTAGGCCGCCACCAGCCCGGAGACGCCCCCGCCGACGATCGCGACGTGTTTCACGGCGCGAGGCTGTGCACCAGCTCGACGACCCTGGTCAGCACGGTCGGGTCGGTGTTGGGCAGCACGCCGTGGCCGAGGTTGAAGATGTGCCCGGCCGCCGCGCGGCCCTCCGCGTGGATCCGGCGGACCTCGGTCTCCAGCACGTCCCAGTCGGCGAGCAGCAGCGCCGGGTCCAGGTTGCCCTGCACCACCGGGCGCGGGTCGCCGGTGGCCTCGAGCCTGCGGACGGCCTCGTCGAGCGGCAGCCGCCAGTCGACGCCGACGATGTCCGCGCCCGCCTCGCGCATGGCCGGCAGCAGCTCGCCGGTGCCGACGCCGAAGTGGATCCGCGGCACGCCGGAGTCGGCGAGGGAGCCGAGTACGGCCGACGAGTGCGGCAGCACCAGCTCGCGGTAGTCCCGCTCGGACAGCGCGCCGGCCCACGAGTCGAACAGCTGCACCGCGTGCACACCGGCCGCGACCTGCATGTGCAGGAACTCGCGGGTGATGCCGGCGAGCTTGTCGAGCAGCGCGTGCCAGGTCGGCTTGTCCGAGTGCATGAGCGCCTTCGTGCGCTCGTGGTTGCGGCTCGGGCCGCCCTCGATCAGGTAGGACGCGAGCGTGAACGGCGCGCCGGCGAAACCGATCAGCGGCGTGGTGCCCAGCTCGTTGCGCAGGAGCCCGATCGCACGCGCGACCGGGCGCAGCTGCTCGGCGGTGACGTCCGGCAGCGCGGCGACCGCCGCCGCCGTGCGCACCGGCTTCGCGACCACCGGGCCGGTGCCGGGCACGATGTCGACCCCGATGCCGGCGGCGACCAGCGGCACCACGATGTCGCTGAAGAGGATGGCGGCGTCGACGCCGTGCCGGCGGACCGGCTGCAGCGTGATCTCGCAGACCAGCTCCGGGGTGAAGCACGCCTCGAGCATCGGCACGCCTTCGCGCAGCTCGCGGTACTCGGGCAGCGAGCGGCCGGCCTGGCGCATGAACCAGACCGGCGGATGGCTCGGCGTCTCGCCGGCGGCGGCCACGAGCAGCGGCGCGGTCTGGACGCTGTTCTCTGGCTCAGCGGTTTCTGGGTTCATGGCCTACGCATGGTCCCACGGACCGTGGTAACGATCTTGGGGTGGCCTGTGATCATTTTTGCCCACTGTCGGTGGGCATAAGTCGTCGTCGCCTCCGGCGCGCCGTGCCCACTCACTAGCTCGGGTGGTCCTACAGTTACGAGTCGTGACCAGAACGTCGGCAGCGCCCGAACTGTTCACTCAGGCCGTCGCAGCGCTCAAGGCACTGCGGCCGCGGCCCGAGTTGCAGCTTGGCGTCGTTCGCGCTCCGCAGCGCCTCGCACCGTGGGCGTTCGCTTTCACCGCGGAGGTCAACGGCCCGTCGGACGAGCTCGCCACCGGACGGATGATCCTGCTGCACGACCCGGAGGGCCAGGAGACCTGGGACGGGACGCTGCGGGTGGTGGCCTACGTGCGGGCCGAGCTGGACGCCGAGCTGGCGGCCGATCCGCTGCTGCCGGCCGTCGGCTGGTCCTGGCTCACCGACGCACTGGCCGGCCGCGGCGCCGAGTACACCGCGCTCGGCGGCACGGTGACCGACACGTCCTCGGCCCGCTTCGGCGACATCGCGGGCCCCGCGCGCACGGACGACCTCGAGCTGCGTGCGTCGTGGACGCCGGCCGACGCGACCCTCGGCCCGCACGGCGAGGCGTTCTTCGACCTCATGGCCAGCGTGGTCGGCCTGCCGCCGGTCGGCGTGACGATGTTCAGCCAGCGCAACGGTTCCTGAAAACTGTCGGTGCCCGGGTCTAGCGTCCCCGGACATGACGAACGCGTACCTCTACGTCCTCGACACCCTCGCCGACTGGGAGCCCGCCTTCCTGACGGCCGAGCTCAACACCGGCCGCATGTTCGCCGAGCGCGGCGCGACGCTGCCGGTACGCACCGTGGGCCGCACCCGCGACCCGGTCACCACGCTCGGCGGCCTGAGAGTCACCCCGGACCTGGCCCTCGCCGACCTCACCCCGGCCGACGCGGCGGCGCTCATCCTGCCCGGCGGCAACACCTGGGCGGAGCAGTCGGAGGCGATCGACAAGGCGAGGGAGTTCCTGGCGGCGGGGGTGCCGGTGGCCGCCATCTGCGGTGCCACGCTCGCGCTGGCGGAGGCGGGCCTGCTCGACGACCGCCCCCACACGTCCAACAACCTCGACCTGCTCAAGGCCACGTGCCCCGGCTACCGCGGCGCCGAGCACTACGTAGAGGCCAAGGTCGTCGCCGACGGCGACCTCATCACCGCCCCGGGCACCGCGCCGCTCGAGTTCGCACGCGCCGTGCTCACCCGGCTCGAGGTCATCTCCCCAGCCGCGCTGGAGGCCTGGTACCAGCTCTACACGACCAGCGAGGCGCGGTACTACGTCGAGCTGATGGACGCGTTGTCCCAGCCCGCCTGACTTCACACGACGCCTGCGCCGCCGCGCGACCGCGGCGCAGGAACTCGGGCAGGGGCCCCTCCGCATCCGAGCGGCCGCCGACCCGATCCAGTCGACGGCCGCCGAGCGACTCGTAGTGGCCGGTCGACCATCCTGGTGACCGCGCCGCTGACTCCGGCGGAACGCAACGCGGCCCACACAGAACCCACGGCTTACCTGGTGGCCGCGTACTTCTCGGCCTCCGCCCATGCCCGCAGCACGTTCTCCCCGGCCAGCTTGGCGCAGTCCGCCTCGCTCCACCCTCGATCGAGCAAGGCCGTGAACAGCGCGGGGTAGGTGCTCACGTCCTCGAGACCGACGGGCAGCTCACCCACCCCGTCGTAGTCCCCGCCGATCCCGATGTGGTCGATCCCGGCGACCTCGCGAGCGTGCTCGACGTGCTCGACGACCGCCTCGAGGCCGACCTGGGGCGGTTTCGGCCCGTCCCACGAGGCCACGAACGCCGCCCGTTCGTCGAGGTCGGCGTGTTTCGCGCCGGCCGCGACCATGGCCGCCTTCACGGAAAGGTCCCACTCGACTCGCTCCTGCGACACGAACGCGGGCACGAACGTCACCATGCAGACGCCGCCGTTGTCCGACAGCCGCGTGAGCACGTCGTCCGGGACGTTGCGGGGGTGGTCGGCCACCGCCCGGCACGAGGAGTGGCTGAAGATCACCGGTGCCTGACTCACGTCCAGTGCGTCACGCATCGTGGTCGCGGCCACGTGCGACAGGTCCACGAGCATGCCGATCCGGTTCATCTCCGCGACGACCTCGCGACCGAAGTCGGTGAGACCGCCGACCGCCGGCTCGTCCGTCGCGGAGTCGGCCCACGGGACGTTGTCGTTGTGCGTGAGGGTCATGTAGCGGACGCCGAGCCGGTACAGCGCGCGCAGCACGCCGAGCGACGAGTTGATCGAATGACCGCCCTCGGCACCCAACATGGACGCGATCCGACCCTCGGCGAACGCCGAACGGGCCTCCTGCGGCGTCGAAACGATTCGCAACTGCGACGGATATTGCCGGGCAAGTGTGTGTACCAACTCCGCCTGTTGGACCACTGCGGTGACCGCCGCGTCACCCTCGAGCCGACACGGAACGTAAACAGACCAGAACTGCATACCGACGCCGCCGGCCCGCAGCCGGCCGAAATCCGTGTGCAGTCGCGGCTGCGGTTGCTCCAGATCGACGACCCCGGCGTCCGATCGAGTCGCGTCAACCTCCTCGAGCTGACGCAGTGCCCACGGCAAATCGTTGTGTCCATCCACCAACGGGGTGGACTTCAGCAACCTTCTCGCGCGCTCGAAATCGGAACTGTGCACTACCGCGACCTCGTTTCATCGAGTTCCAACCCATGTTCGTTACGTCACCGACCAAGCGTCACCCGATCGTGTTACATCAGCACGCCGGAGTGATGTCTCGATTGGATAGATAACGAATTGATCATCCCGCTAACCCGCTTGGGGGGCTAGGCTGCCTTCGTCGACACCACTTTCGGTCCAATGGCGGCGCGGCTGTTTGGCCGAAGGTCCCGGTGTAGGTCGGGGGGCACGACCGACTCCAGGGAGGTAGTGACGTGGCTGCCGTCGGCTTAGGTCAGGCCGTTCGAACCACGCCAGCCGGCGTACTGCCGGCGAACATGGTCCCGCATCCGCGGGAAGAGTTGTTCTCGGTGCTGGTGGTCGATGACCATCCGTTGTTGAGGGAGGCGATAGCTGCCCGGTTGACCCAGATGGGCGCGGGCACCGTCCACGAAGCCGCCACGGTGGCTGAGGCGAGGGCGCGAGCATTGGCCACTGGCCCATGCGATCTCGCGATCCTTGATCTCGGCTTGCCTGACGGTAGCGGGATCGAGCTTGTCACCGAGCTGCGCGGCCATGGTTGGCCACGCATCGTGGTGCTGGCTTCTTCCGACGACCCGTACGCCGTGCGTTCGGCCTTCCAAGCAGGGGCTCAGGCCTACCTGCTGAAGTCGGCCTCGCCGGTGGTCGTGACCGACGGGGTTCGTCGTGTGCTCGAAGGCGGCGTCTACGCCGACCCGAGTGTCGCGCCGATCCTCGCAACGGGAACGCGGGTCCCGGGTACCGACAACACTCCTCGTGAGCTTTCCGCTCGTGAGGTGGAGGTACTCCAGCTCGTCGCGGACGGGCAGTCCAACAAGGAGATCGGCGAGGCACTGAACCTGTCAGCACTGACGGTGAAGTCCCATCTTTCGCGGATCGGTAGGAAGTTGGGCACCGGCGACCGGGCGCAGATGGTTGCGCTGGCCATGCGGGCCGGTGTGATCCGCTGAGCTGAACCGGCCGGCCAGGGCCTGCGAGGGCAATTCGCAGACCCTGGCCGGCCGGGCACTCAGGGTCACCAACAGGTCGCTGTCTGCCCGACTGTCACGGTCGTCCCGTATGGTCATCCGCCGTGGGTGAATCGGGGACGGAAACAGCAGCTGAGGAGGCACGACCTGATCCGGTGCTGCTGACACAGCCAGCAGAGGGCACACCGGACGTCGTGGAGTCGTTCGAGGCGCTTCGAGAGGCTTCGCGCGCGCTGGCGGCCGGCCAGGGACCGATCGCGGTGGACACGGAGAGAGCGTCGGGTTACCGATACTCCCAACGGGCCTACCTCGTGCAGGTGCGCAGAGAAGGCTCCGGCACGGTCCTGCTGGACCCGGTCGCCGTCGACGACCGCATCGATCCTTTCATCGACGCGCTCGCCGGCACCGAGTGGGTGTTGCACGCGGCGTCGCAAGACTTGCCGTGTCTCGCCGAGCTGGGCCTACGCCCCGCGCGGCTGTTCGACACGGAGCTCGCCGGCCGGCTGGCCGGCTTCGAGCGGGTCGCGCTCGGCACGCTCGTCGAGCTGCTCCTGGGCTACCGGCTGGAGAAGGGCCACGGCGCCGCCGACTGGTCCCGCCGCCCGCTGCCACAGGACTGGCTGGACTACGCCGCCCTGGACGTCGAGCTGCTCATCCCCCTGCGCGACGCGCTGGAGACCGAGCTGGCCGAGCAGGGCAAGCTCGAGTGGGCACTCGAGGAGTTCGAGGCACTGCGGGTCGCCCCGCCACCCCCGCCGCGCGCCGAGCCGTGGCGACGCACGTCCGGCATCCACCGCGTGCGCACCGCACGCGGGCTCGCCGCCGTGCGTGCGCTGTGGGAGGCCCGCGACTCCCTCGCGCGGCAGCGCGACATCGCACCTGGTCGAGTGCTGCCGGACGCGTCGATCGTGCAGGCCGCGATGGCCGCGCCGCCCGACGAGGAGGCACTGCTGCAGCTCCCCGTGTTCCGTGGGAGGGCCCAACGGCGGATCGTCGACCTCTGGGCCCGCGCGCTGCGCACGGCCGCCGAGCTGCCGAAGGGCGAGTTGCCCGACCCGTCGCCGCCGCACGACGGCCCGCCGCCGCCGAACCGCTGGGCCGACCGCGACCCCGCGGCCGCCGCGCGACTGTCCGCGGTCCGGGCCGAGCTGGCCACGATCGCGGAGGCGAAGCGGTTGCCGATCGAGAACCTGCTGCAGCCCGACCTCGTGCGGCGCACGTGCTGGCGGCCGCCGGCCGACCTGTCCGCCGACACCGTGGCCGAGACGCTGCGTGGCGGCGGCGCGCGCGAGTGGCAGATCTCGCTCACCCGCGACGCGCTGGCGCAGGCGCTCAACGGCGTCAAGCAGTGAGCCGCCCGGGCTGACAGCATGGGCCGGTGGGCGGCACAGCGTTCATCGGCACGTCGGGGTGGCTCTATCCGCCGTGGCGGGGCGTGTTCTACCCGGAGAAGCTGCCGCACCGCCGGGAGCTGGAGTACCTGTCGTCGCAGGTCAACTCGGTCGAGCTCAACGGCTCGTTCTACTCGCTGCAGCGGCCGTCGAGCTACGAGCGCTGGCACGACGAGACGCCGGCCGACTTCACGTTCGCCGTGAAGGGCGGTCGGTTCATCACGCACATGAAGCGGTTGCGCGACATCGACGCCCCGCTCGCCAACTTCTTCGCCAGCGGCGTGCTCGCGTTGCGCGACAAGCTCGGCCCGTTCCTGTGGCAGCTGCCGCCGACCCTCCGGTTCGACGCCGACCTGCTCGCCGACTTCTTCCGCCTGCTCCCCCGCGACACGTCGGCGGCAGCCGAGCTGGCGACCAGGCACGACGAGCGGCTGGACGGCCGAGCGCTCACCACGACCGACGTCGACCGGCCGCTGCGGCACGCACTCGAGGTCCGGCACCCGAGCTTCACCGACCCCGCGCTGCTCGACGTCCTCCGCGCGCACGGCATCGGGCTCGTGGTGGCCGACGCGGCCGCCGCGTGGCCCTACCTCGAGCACGTCACCGCGGACTTCGCGTACGTCCGCCTGCACGGCGACACCGAGCTGTACGCCAGCGGCTACACCGACGAGGCACTCGACGCGTGGGCGAAGCGCGTCCGCGGCTGGACCGGCGCGGACCTGGACGTCTACGCCTACTTCGACAACGACATGAAGGTGAAGGCCCCCTCCGACGCGATGTCCCTCGCCAAGCGCCTCGCGGTGGGATAACCGGAAGCGCCTACGGGCGAGCTGTCCGCGCCGAGTTGGCCGACGGCGCCGCCGGGTGGCGCGCTGGTCGAGGAGGTGGTGGCGATCGCCTGACCGCACGCCGTGCTCAGTGCGCGATGGGCAGGTGGACGGTCACCGTCAGGCCGCCGCCGACGACTGCCTCCGCGCCGACCGTCCCGTGGTGCGCGCGCACCACGGCCCGCACGATCGACAGCCCCAGCCCGGTGCCCGAGTGCGCGGTCCGGTCGACACCGCCGCGGCGGAACGACTCGAACAGCTCCTCCACCCGTTCCGGGTCCACGAAGGCGCCGGACGAGCTGACCCGCAGTGTCACCCAGCTCGGCCCCGCGCCGGTGCGGACGTCGAGCCAACCGCCGTCCACGTTGTGCCGGACGGCGTTCTCCAGCAGGTTGCCGGCGACCCGCTCCAGTAGCGCGGGGTCGCCGATCGCGGGCGCGGCGGCGCAGGCGAACGCGGTGGTCAGACCCCTGCGTTCGGCCTCACCACGCACCGCCTGCCACGCGGTGCCGACGACCGCCGCGAGGTCGACCCGTTCGAAGACCCCGATGCCCATGCCGTCGGTGCGGGCCAGCAGCAGCAGCGCGTCGACCAGCTGGCCGGCCCGCAGCGTCGCCGCGCGGACCACGCCCGCCATGCGGCGCAGCTCCTCGACGTCCGCGTCCGGGTCGGCGAGGGTCACGTCCAGCTCGGTCCGAATCACCGAAAGGGGCGTGCGCAGCTCGTGCGACGCGTTCGCCACGAACTGACGCTGCGCGCTGAACGTCGCCTGCAGCCGGTCGAGCATGGCGTCGAACGTGTCGGCCAGCTCGGCGACCTCGTCCCTCGGCCCGCGCAGCGCCAGGCGCTCCGCCTCGAGCGACTCGGCGGACAGGCGGCGCGCGGTGCCGGTGACGTCCCGCAGCGGCTTGAGCACCCGGCCGGTGAACGTCCACGCGAGCAGCGCGGTCGCCAGCACGACACAGACGAACGCGATCGCGCCGGCCACGAGCACCCGGAACCGCGTGTTGTCGCGCAGCACCTCCGCCAGCTGCTCGGCCTTCACCCACGTGCCCTCGACGAGGACCTTGGTGCCGGCCGGCAGGGAGGGCGCGGCCACCGCGTCGCCGGCGAGCACCCAGCCGAGCCACAGCAGCAGCGCGGCGACCACCGCGACGAGACCGGTGGCCAGAAGCGTGATCCTGGCCCGCAGCCCGGGACCGCGCCGGGGCTCGGTCACTCCACCCGGCTCGCCGCCGGCACCCGGTAGCCCGAGCCGACCACGGTGTCGATGATGCCGGGCTCGCCCAGCTTCTTGCGCAGCGTCATCACGGTCACCCGCACGGTCGTGGTGAACGGGTCGGCGTGCTCGTCCCAGACCCGCTCGAGCAGCTCCTCGCTGCTCACCACCGACCCGCTGGCCGCGAGCAGCACCTCGAGGACACCGAACTCCTTGCGGGTCAGCTCGACCTGCGTGCCGGCCCTGGTCACCGTGCGCCGGGCCGGGTCCAGCTCGACGTCGCCGGCCCGCAGCACCGGCGGGGTGACCGGCGTGGAGCGTCGGGCGAGCGCCCGGACCCGCGCGACCAGCTCGTCGAACGCGAACGGCTTCGCGAGGTAGTCGTCGGCGCCGAGCGAGAGCCCCTCGACGCGGTCGGCGACCGACCCGCTCGCGGTCAGCATGATCACCCTGGTCAGCGCGCCGGACGCGACGATCTCGCGGCACAGCTCGTCGCCGGACATGCCCGGCAGGTCCCGGTCGAGCACCACCACGTCGTAGCGGGTGACGGTGGCCTTCTCGTGTCCCTCGTCGCCGTCCAACGCGACGTCCACGGCCATGCCCTCACGACGGAGCCCCCTTGCGACGGCGTCGGCCAGGGGCTCCTCGTCCTCGACGATCAGAATCCGCACCCCACAAAGGTGCCACAACTCGGCTGAGCGACGCGGTCAGCCCCGCCGGAGCTAGCTCACGCCGGACCTGGCGGCGCGGACGGCGTCGGCCGTCGGGCTCATCCGCAGCCACTCCGGCAGCCCACGCACGATCCACCGCGCCCCGGTGAGCGCGATGACGCCAGCGCGGACCGCGTCGAGCAGCTCGATCTCGCCGAGCCACATCCGGTACAGCGTCGGCAGGTCGGCGGCCAGCACCGCGTCGATCTCGAACCCGGGGTCGGTGTAGCAGATCGACGCGTCGCCCGGCTCCAGCACCAGCCAGTACACCCGCCGCCGGTCGGCGATCTCCACCTGGACCACGGCGCGCTTCGTGAGCGTGCTGGTGTCGATCCGACCGTGCATCCACCACATCAGCAGCTCCGGGTCGAGCTCCTCGGGCCGCGGGTCGCCGAACGCGTAGCGGGCGCCCCAGTCGGCGAGGCCGAACACGAGCGGGGCGAGGTCCGCGCCGGCGCGGGTCAGGGCGTAGCCGTCGTCGGTGCGGGTCACCAGCCCGGCGTTGTGCAGCTGGCGCAGCCGTCTGGACAGCAGCGCACGGGAGAGCCCCGGCAGACCGCGGGCGATCTCGTTGAACCTGGTCGCGCCGATCAGCATGTCCCGCACGATCAGCAGCGTCCACCGGTCGCCGAGCACCTCGACCGCGCGGACCATCGGGCAGTACTGCGCGTAGCTCCTCATGCCCTCAGGTCGCGCGAGGTCCCCGTGTCCGTTACGCCCCGGTTCAGTTTCTGCACTACCTGGGGTCCCGCGGCCTTCCTAGCGTCATGGCAACGACTTTTCGAACCCGAGGAGAACCCCATGACCAGCACGATGACCAGCAGCGGGGACACCAGGACCGGCACGTTCCCGATCCCACTGCGCGGCGACGACGCCCGGTTCGTCGGACTGGCCGCCCACATCGGCGCGGTGGCCGCGGAGCACGCCGCCGAGCACGACCGCGACGCCACGTTCGTGACCGAGGCGTACGCGGCGATGCGCGAGCACGGCTACCTGGCCCTCGCCGTGCCGGAGGACCTCGGCGGCCTCGGCGCCTCGCTGCGCCAGGTCTGCTACGCACAGGCGGAGCTGGCCCGCCACGACGGAGCGACCGCGCTGTCGGTGGCCATGCACACGTACCTGACGCTCGTGCAGGTCTACCGCAGACGCATGGGCGCGCCCGACGCCGAAGGCGTGTTACGCCGGATCGCCGAGGAGGGCGTCGTCGTCGCGACCAGCGGCGGCTCGGACTGGCTGTGGCCGACCACCACCGCGGTCGCCGACGGCGACGTGTACCGGGTGAGCGGCCGCAAGAACTTCTGCAGCCAGTCCCCGGCGGCGACGGTCGTCGCGACCTGCGCGGTGCTCGGCGACAACGCGGAGGTGCTGCACTTCAGCGTGCCGCTGTCCGCGCCGGGGGTGCGGCTGGAGGAGACGTGGGACACGCTCGGCATGCGCGGCACCGCCAGCCACGACGTCGTGCTGGAGGACGTCGTGGTGCCCATGGACAAGATCACCGGCCGGCGCCCGTACGGCGAGTTCGGCGGGCCGCTGATGGCCGCCGCGCTGCACTTCGCGCCGGTGGGTGGCGCGACCTACTACGGCATCGCGGCCGGCGCGCGGGACGCCGCGGTCGCCGGGGCGTCGGGCGGCACCCGGGGGCCGCTGCCGCTCTCGGCGCTGCCCAGGGTGCAGCGGCAGGTCGGGCTGATGGACGCGAAGCTGCGTGGCGCGTGGTGGGCCCTGATGGGCTCTGTGGACGAGCTGGGCGTCGACTACCAGGTCACCCCACCCGCGCTGTCGATGGTGATGCTGGCGAAGCGACAGGCGGTCACCGAGGCCATCGAGGTGGTCGACCTGGCGATGGACGTGATGGGCGGCCGCGCGTTCTACCGTCGGTCGCCGCTGGAGCGCGCGTACCGCGACGTGCGCGCCGGCACCTTCCACCCGTTCACCCCGGAGGTCACGCTCTCGTACGCGGGCAAGCTCGCGCTGGGCGACTCCGGCGCGACGGAGTAGTGCCGGCTGCTGTCCAGAAGGGCCGGGCCTCGCTCAGGGTTGTTCGGCCGTCTGTGCCTGTGCTGGCTCGCCGATGCGGTCCACCGCCCACTCCGTCACCTTGCGTGCGACGTTCTGGGCGGTGAGGCCGAGCCGGACCAGCACCTCGGAACGGGTGCCGGGACCGTGGAACTCCTGCGGCACCCCGATGTCGCGCAGCGGCACGTCGATGTCGGCGTCGCGCAGCGCGGCCGCCAGCGCCCAACCGAAACCGCCGTGGCGGCCGCCGTCCTCGACGGTCACCACGAGGCGGTGCTCCGCGGCCAGCCCGACGAGCGCGTCCGGCACCGGCGTCACCCAGCGCGGGTCGACGACGGTGACCCCGATGCCCTGGTCGGTGAGCCGGTCCGCGGCCGCCATGCCCAGCTCGGCGAACGCGCCGACGGTCACGAGCAGCACGTCGGCCGTCTCCGGCGCCGCCGGCCGGCGCAGCACGTCGACGGTCCCGCGCCGCTCGACCGCGTCGACCTCGCCGCCGACCGACGCCTTCGGGAAGCGCAGCACGGTCGGCCCGTCCTTGACGGACACCGCCTCGTTGAGCTCCTCGCGCAGCGTCACCGCGTCGCGGGGCGCGGCGACCCGGATGCCCGGCACGGCGCCGAGGATCGACAGGTCCCACATGCCGTGGTGGCTCGCGCCGTCCGGCCCCGTGATGCCCGCGCGGTCCAGGACGACCGTGACCGGCTGCCGGTGCAGCGCGACGTCCATCAGCAGCTGGTCGAACGCGCGGTTGAGGAACGTCGAGTAGATCGCGACGACCGGGTGCATGCCGGCCATGGCCATGCCGGCCGCGGACGTGATCGCGTGCTGCTCGGCGATGCCCACGTCGAACCAGCGGTCCGGGTACGCCTCGGCGAACTTCGCCAGCCCGGTGGAGCGCAGCATCGCCGCGGTGATCGCGACGACGTCCGGCCGCTGCTCGCCGATGCGGGCCAGCTCGTCGCCGAACACCGACGTCCACGACGCCGCGCCCTTGGCGGTCATCGGCTTGCCGGTGACCGGGTCGATCGGGTCGGTCTGGTGCATCTGGTCGACTTCGTCGTTCTCGGCGAGCGGGAAGCCGCGGCCCTTGCACGTGGCGACGTGCACGATGACCGGCCCGCCGAACTCCTTCGCCCTGCGCAGCGCGGCGTCCAGCGCGGCGAAGTCGTGCCCGTCGACCGGGCCGAAGTACTTGAGGCCGAGGTCCTCGAACATCATCTGCGGGCTCAGCGCGTCCTTGATCCCGCGCTTGGCCGCGTGCAGCGCCGCGTACAGCGGCTTGCCGACGACCGGGGTGCCCTGCAGCATCCGCTTGCCGGCCTCCAGCGACCGCTCGTAGCCGGGCGAGAGCCGCAGCGACGCGAGGTGGTCGGCGAGCCCGCCGATGGTCGGCGAGTAGGACCGGCCGTTGTCGTTGACGACGATCACCATCGGCCGGTTCCGGCCGGCCGCGATGTTGTTCAGCGCCTCCCAGCACATGCCGCCGGTCAACGCGCCGTCGCCGACGACCGAGACCACGCACCGCCGCTCGCCGCGCAGCTCGAACGCCTTCGCGAGTCCGTCCGCATAGGACAGTGCGGTGGAGGCGTGGCTGTTCTCGACGAGGTCGTGCTCGCTCTCCGCGCGGCTGGGATAGCCGGAGAGACCGTCCTGCTGGCGCAGCCGGTCGAAGTCGCCGCGCCGGCCGGTGAGCACCTTGTGGACGTAGCCCTGGTGCCCGACGTCGAAGATCACCGGGTCGTTCGGGGAGTCGAACACGCGGTGCACGGCCATGGTCAGCTCGACGACCCCGAGGTTCGGGCCGAGGTGGCCGCCGGTGGCGGTGACCTTGTCGACGAGGAACTGCCGGATCTCGGCGGCGAGCCTCGGCAGCTGCTCGGGTGGCAGCCGCTTCAGGTCCGCCGGGCCGTGCACCGAGTCGAGCAGGGACACCTCGTCGGTCACCGCTGGTCACCTCGTTCTCAGATTGCGGGACGTCGCGCCGATCCCGGCCAGTCTACGAGCGCGCTCGGCGTGCGAGCGCCCCCCTACACTCGGGCGGGTGCCTGTCGCCTTCGACACCGCCGGCATGGAGCGACATGACGAACGGACCTGGTTCGATCCCCGAACCGGCGACCAAGTCAGTCTCACCTACATCGGTCTGGTGCCTGACCTTCCCGCGTCCCTCGACGACCTGCCGCTGCTGCGGCACCGGCTCGCGCTGGAAACCGCCGAGGTCGGCTCGATCATCGAGGCCCACGTCGTCTCGCTCGGGGGCGTGCCGGCCGTCCTGCAGCTGATCAAGCTGCCGATCCCCGGGCAGGACACGGGTCTCGCGTTCATCGCCGCGTTCACGCTGCCGAGGTCGAACTGCAGCGCGGTGCTGCGGATCCAGTGCGCGGAGGGGCCCATGACCGGGGCCCGCGAGACGATGGTCGCGACACAGGTCGGGTTCGAGAACTGCTTCCCGCCGCACCCGTACGCCCCGGACCTGCACGGACAGCTGCCCTACAACGTCGCCGACGACGCGTCGTGGGACCAGCAGTTCCCCGACCATCCCCTGACGAGAGCGCGGGCCTGGGCGCACCGGATGATCGCGACCGCGCGCGTGGACCCGCAGTTCGCCGCGCTGCCACCGTTCCAGCCGCCCGCGGACCCGGCGGCCGCGACGGCCAACGGCGTCCCGCGCGAGCTCCCGGCGCACACCGCTCCGCCGGCCGAACCGACGCCCGTGCCGGCAGCCGACGCCGCGCCACCGGCTCCGCCCACACCGCCGCCGACACCGTCCCCGACACCGCGGCCGTCGCCGACACCGCGGCCCGCTCCCGAGCCGCCCGCGTCACAGGGTGATGTTCTGCACACCGTGCTCGTCGGGCTGCCGATCGGCGCCTACCTGCCCCTGTGGCAGGAGAGCGGCGTCACGTTCTGGCGGATGACCGACCCCGCGAGGGTGCGCGAACGGCTCGGCGCGGGCGTGGAGTCCCGGTCGGAGATCGACACGCGGCGCTTCCGCGAGGCGGCGATGTTCAGCCCCGAGCGGCAGACGCTGTTCCTCATGGACCGCTACCGCGACGACTCCGGCCACCTCGGCGGCACCAGCACCCAGCTCGTGCCGGCGACCGAGGAGGAGGCGTACCAGGCGATCGACGACAAGGCGCTCTCCGAGCTGTACGCGTGGCTCGGCGAGGTGGTGCTCGGGGCCGTGCGGCGCGGCGAGTTCGTCGCGGTGGAGACCGGTGGGTGGCAGGTCCCGATGAACCCGGTCGTGCTCGTGATGCTGCGCACCAACGGACGCGAGTGGCACTCGGTGGTGGAGACCTCGCCGGTGCCGGTCGGCGCGCCGGTGTGGCGGGACCAGCAGCCGGTCGAGGGGGACACGCAGGTGCTCACCTCGCCGGCCACCGACCAGACGGTGCGCGCCTCGGGGTTGCTGACCAGGTTCGCGGTGGCCACGTGGGCCATGCACCCGTTCCAGCTCGGGCTCTCTTTCGGGCCGAACCCCACTCTTGAACAGCGCTGATTCGCTAAGGTCAAAGCTCACGATCAGCGCGAAGAGGGTGGGGATCCAGAGGTGACCGAGCCGCAGCCGGTGATGGCGCAGCCGGAGCAGGACCAGTTGACCCGGCAGGTGGGGCGGTCGCTGTTGACCGTGGCGGGCGAGGGTTGGACGCAGGTCAGAGCCGAGTACCGCTCCGTTGGCCGGCACGTCGAGGCCGACGTGTTCGTCACGGGCCCGGACGGCCAGGAGCGTCCGGTGCGACCGCCACAGGAGGTCGTCGAGGGCTTCGGCCGCCTCCGGCAGGGCATGTACCGACCGGGCCGGGGCACGTGGCTGTCCGCGCTCTACCTGCTCGAACCGCCGAGCGCGTTCAGCGCGGAGTTCGAGCCGGACGTCGAGCCCCGCTGGCGACGCGTCCCGCCACCCATCGGGTTCGCCGACGAGCTCCGGTTCTTCCCGAGGTCCGACGAGCACATCCCGGACTGGCTCCGCCAGCGCGCCGGGCTGCCGCCGGCGCCGGGCGACCAGCCGTCGACCCCGCCGGGCGGCACACAGCAGGCCCAGCCACAGCAGGCCGGCCAGCAGCAGAGCGGCTCGCCGCACACGCCTGGCGGTGGGGTGCCCGCGCCGGGCGTCCAGTCGGCGCCGAGTCCGATGGGCGGTCCGCCGACCCCGCCACCGGGTCAGCCGAGCCAGCCGACGCCGCCGTCCGGCAACCCGTCCGGCGGACCGCAGCAGGGCGGGCCGCAACACGGCGGGCCGCAGCAGGGTGGCCCGCAGTACGGCGGCCAGCGCCCGTACGGCGGTCAGCAGGCAGGCGGGGTGCCGGCCACGCCGTACGGCGGTCAGCCGGAGCCCTTCGCGCAGCAGAACTGGGCGCCACCCCAGCCGACCAACTAGACCGCGGCCGGCGGGTTCACCGGAATCCGGGTGAACCCGCCGTACCCGCCGTACGGCCGTGACTCAACACCCATTCGGAATCCCGAACGATCTCGAACGGGAAAGTGAAATCGTCACCGCCGCGACCGGCCGAACGGAGTCTTCCGGCGCCAGAGACAATGCGGCACCGTCGCATTCATGAGAAACCGAATCATCGCGGTGATCGCGACCGTCGCCGCACTCCTGACCGGGCTCGCCACCACGGCCGGTGCCGGCACGCGGGCCGCTGTCCTGGGGCATGTCTGCGAAGGACCGGTCGGCTCGACCATGAAGTTCAGCGTCGTCGCGAGCGGGTCCATTCCCGCCGGCAGCACCTGGACCGTGGCCACCACGGAAATCATCGCGCCCTACCAGTTCAAGGCGACCTCGGATTCCGCGACGCTGCAGTCCACCCGACTCAGCGACAAATCCATCAAGTTCACGGCGGCGGGCGCATTGGCGAACGGCACGGTGGTGAAGATCACGCCCAGCTATTTCTCCTGGGACAACTTCGGCACCACCGCCGTCTCCATCACCGGCTACGGCGGCAGCCACACCGTCTACTACTCCAACACCCAGCGCCCCTGCTAACGCACCAGTAGCGCCACGCACTCCACGTGGTGTGTCATCGGGAACGAGTCGAACGCACGCAGCCCCTCGAGGCGGTAGCCGTGCCCGGCGAAGATCGACACATCACGTGCGAGTGCGGCGGGGTCGCACGCCACGTAGACGACGCGCTCGGTGCCCCGCGCCGCGATCGCGTCCACGACCGTCCGACCGGCGCCCTTGCGTGGCGGGTCCAGCACGACCACGCGGGGGTCGGGGCCCTCGCCGGCGGCGAGCACGGCCTCCACCCGCCCGGCGAACACCCGAACCTGCGGCAGGTCCGCCAGGTTCTCGGCCCCGTCCTCCGCGGCGGGCCGGTACGACTCGACCGCCATGACCGACCCGGACGGGCCCACCTGTTCGGCGAGCACCGCCGCGAACAGTCCGGCGCCCGCGTACAGGTCCCACGCGGAGTCCCCCGCCTCGAGGCCGGACCAGCCGGCCACGACCTCGGCGTACAGGTCGGCCGAGTCCGGGTGGGCCTGCCAGAACGAGTTCGCAGCCACCCGCCACTCCCGGCGCACGGCCCGCTCGACGGCGACCCCGCCGGCGAGCCCGTCGACCGCGACGTGCGTGTGCGCGGTCGAGTCGACGGCGACCGACAGCTCGGCGCCCGGCGGCCACGAGCGGCCGACGACCGCGTCCACGGTGCCCGGCGCGGCGATCGGACAGTCGTCGACCGCCACGATCCGATGGCTGCGGTGCGCGCGGAACCCCGGCCGGCCGTCGTCGGCGACGGCGAGCCGGGTCCTGGTCCGCCAGTTCAGCGGACCACCCGGCAGCGCCTCGACCTCGACGTCCATCTCGAGGTGAGCGAGCCGCCGCAGCTGCTCGGCGACCACGGCCGCCTTCAGCGCGCGCTGGCCGGCCGGCGTCGCGTGCTGCCAGTCGCAGCCGCCGCAGCCGCCGGGCACCGCGACCGGGCACGGCGGCTCGACCCGCTCCGGTGCGGCGACCAGCACCGACACCGCGTCACCGCGGCAGAACGAGCCGCCCCGGTCCTCGGTCACCGCGACGACCACCCGCTCGCCGGGCAGCGTGTGCCGCACGAACACCACGCGGCCCTCGTGCCGCGCGACGCAGTGGCCGCCGTGCGCGACCGGCCCTACCTCGACCTCGAACCGCCTACCGACCCACGATGAGGTCACCTTTTGCCGTCCTTCTTGTCGGAGAGCCCTCGGCGGACCGCACCCGGCGGCAGCTCCTGGCGGTCTCGGTACCGATGGCGCAGCCGGTCGGCGGACGCCAGCTGCCAGGGCACGCTGGTCACCATCACGCCCGGCTGGAACAGCAGCCGGCCCTTGAGCCGCAGCGCGCTCTGGTTGTGCAGGAACTGCTCCCACCACCGGCCGACGACGTACTCCGGGATGTAGACGGTGACGACGTCGCGCGGGTTGGCGGTGCGCACCCGTTTCACGTACTCCAGCACCGGCTTGGTGATCTCCCGGTACGGCGACTCGATGACCTTGAGCGGCACCGAGAAGTCCTCCGTCTCCCACTGCGCGACCAGCGCGCGGGTGTCGGCGTCGTCGACGTTGACGGTGACCGCCTCCAGCACGTCCGGCCGGGTGGCCCGCGCGTACGCGAGCGCCCGCCGGGTCGGCAGGTGCAGCTTCGACACCAGCACGATCGCGTGGTTGCGGGACGGCAGCGTCATCGTCTCGCGGTTCAGCTCGGCCGCCCGCAGCTCCTCGGCGACCCGGTCGTAGTGCCGGCGGATCGCGGTCATCAGCAGGTAGATGGCGGCCATCGCGGCGATCGCGATCCAGGCGCCGTGCGTGAACTTCGTGATCAGCACGATCACCAGGACCGTCGCGGTCATCACGAGGCCGAAGGTGTTGATGCTCTGCGACCGGCGCATGCGTTTGCGCTTGGCCGGGTCGGTCTCCGTGCGCAGTAGCCGGTGCCAATGTCGGATCATGCCGCTCTGGCTCAGCACGAACGACACGAACACACCGACGATGTAGAGCTGGATCAGTCTCGTGACCTCGGCGTTGAAGGCGATCTCCAGCACGATGGCGAACGCGGCGAGCCCGACGATGCCGTTGGAGAACGCCAGCCGGTCGCCTCGGGTGTGCAGCTGGCGCGGCAGGTAGCGGTCCTGCGCGAGGATCGAGCCGAGGACCGGGAAGCCGTTGAACGCGGTGTTCGCGGCCAGCACCAGGATCAGGCCGGTGAAGAAGATGACGTACCAGATCGCCGGGTCGAAGCCGCCGAACACGGCGTTCGCGAGCTGCGCGACCAGCGTCTTCTGCTCGTAGCCGGCCGGCGCGTCGATCAGCTGGCGGGCCGGGTCCTCCGCGATCTTCGCCTTCGTCACCGACGCGAGCAGGATCAGGCCCAGGAACATCACGATCGCGAGCGCGCCCATCAGCAGCAGCGTGGTGGCCGCGTTCTTGGACTTGGGCTTGCGGAACGCCGGCACGCCGTTGCTGATCGCCTCGACGCCGGTCAGCGCCGCGCTGCCGGAGGAGAACGCGCGCATCACGAGGAACACCAGCGCGAGGCCGGACAGGTGGTCGCCCTCCGCGAGCAGCTCGTAGTTCGCGCTCTCGGCGGGGATGTCGTCGCCGAACACGAACGCCCTGGTCACCCCCCAGACGACCATCGCGAAGATGCCGATGACGAACGCGTAGGTCGGGAACGCGAAGAAGCTGCCGGACTCCTTGATGCCACGCAGGTTCACCGCGGTCAGCAGGACGATCGCGCCGACCGCGAACTCCACCTTGTGCGTCGCGACGAACGGCACGACCGAGCCGATGTTGGCGGCCGCGGAGGCGATCGACACCGACACGGTCAGCACGTAGTCGACGAGCAGCGCGCTCGCCACGACGAGGCCCCAGCGCGGTCCGTGGTTGACCGTCGCCACCTCGTAGTCGCCGCCGCCGGAGGGGTAGGCGTGCACGTTCTGCCGGTAGGACGCGACCACCGCGACCATCAGCAGGACGACCACCAGCGCGATCCACGGGCTGAACACGTATGCCGAGACTCCCGCGACGGACAGCGTCAGCAGGATCTCCTCCGGTGCGTAGGCCACACTGGACATGGCGTCGGAGGCGAACACCGGAAGCGCGATGCGCTTGGGCAACAGCGTGTGAGCGAGCCGGTCGGTGCGGAACGGGCGTCCGACCACCAGCCGCTTCAACACCGAGGTGAGCTTGGGCACGGGACGGAAGCGTATGCGGTCCCGTCACCCTGACGGAGCAGCCACCGGTAGGTTCTTGCCAGCAACACCCGAACTGACCGCCGCGACCACCGAGGAGGCCTGCTCGTGCACGTGGTGATCATGGGCTGCGGCCGGGTCGGCTCGTCGCTCGCCGCCGCGGTCGAACGGCTCGGCAACACCGTCGCCGTGATCGACAAGGACTCGCAGGCGTTCCGGCGCCTCGGCATCGACTTCCACGGCCAGCAGGTCGTCGGCGGCGGCTTCGACCGGCGGGTCCTCATCGAGGCGGGCATCGAGCGGGCCAGCGCGTTCGCCGCGGTGTCCAGCGGGGACAACTCGAACATCATCTCCGCGCGGGTCGCGCGCGAGACCTTCGGCGTCGAGCACGTGGTCGCGCGGATCTACGACGCGAAGCGCGCCGAGGTGTACGAGCGGCTCGGCATTCCCACCGTCGCGACCGTGCCGTGGACCACCGACCGGCTGATGCGGACGCTGCTGCCCGACGGTGTCGCGTCGGCGTGGCGGGACCCGACCGGCAAGGTGGCCGTGCTCGAGCTGCCCTTCCACGAGGGCTGGGTCGGCCACACGGTCGCCGAGCTGGAGGGCGCCACGGGCTGCCGGGTCGCGTTCATCATGCGGTTCGGCACCGGCGTGCTACCCACCGCGAAGTCCGTCGTCCAGCACGACGACCAGGTCTACGTCGCGGCCCTGTCCGGCACGGTCAGCGACATCACCAGCGCCGCCGCCCAACCGCCAGAGGAGGGGTCCTGATGCGTGTCGCCATCGCAGGCGCCGGGGCCGTCGGCCGGTCCATCGCGGCGGAGCTCGTGGCCAACGAGCACCAGGTGATGCTCATCGAGCGGCTGGAGAACCAGTACGAGCCGCACACCGTCGAGCAGGCCGAGTGGGTGCTCGCGGACGCGTGCGAGCTCGCGTCGCTCGAGGACGCCGGCATGCAGCTGTGCGACGTGGTCATCGCGGCCACCGGCGACGACAAGGTCAACCTGGTGGTCGCGCTGCTCGCGAAGACCGTTTTCGCCGTGCGCCGGGTGGTCGCGCGCGTCAACGACCCCGCCAACGAGTGGCTGTTCACCGAGGCCTGGGGTGTCGACGTCGCGGTGTCCACGCCGCGGATGCTCGCGGCGATGGTCGAGGAGGCCGTGACCGTCGGCGACCTCGTGCAACTGCTCACGCTGCGGCAGGGCCAGGCGAACCTGGTCGAGCTGACCCTGCCGGAGGACACCCCGCTCGCGGGCCGCCCGGTGCGTGAGGTGCACCTGCCGAAGGACTCGGCGCTCGTCGTCATCCTGCGCGGCGGCCGCGTGATCGTGCCGCAGCCCGACGACCCGCTGGAGGCCGGCGACGAACTGCTGTTCGTGGCATCGGCCAACGTCGAGGACGAGATCCGCAGAGCCCTCGGCTACTGATCTCGCGCCGCGCTCAGCGTGCGCACCAGCTTGTCCGCGCCCGCCCCGGTCATGAACAGGTAGGCGTCCGCCTCGTCGCAAGCCGAACCTCGACATCGCCGCTGTACTTGTTGACCAGGCAGCGCATGTCGGTGTCCTCGTGGATGTCGATCGAGGCACACACCCGAACCGTGCCAAGACCTATGTGCATCAGCGTCTCCCTTCGCGATAAGTCCTGTGCCGACCTCTGCCGTGGTATCCGCCTGGGAACTTGGCCTGCGACTGCGCGAACGCCGAGAAGAAGATCACCGCGGTGAACCTGGCCAAGCTCGCCAAGCTCTACGAGATCGAGCCGGACGAACGGGAGCGGCTGGAAGCTCTCCGTGTCGGCGCCGACCAGCGCGACTGGTACCACCAGTACGCGTGGCTCTTCGGCGAGGACTTCCTCAGGTATCTCGGCCTGGAAACCGGTGCTGAGCGCCTTCAGACGTACCAGAGTTCTCTCGTGCGTGGCCGCTGCAAACGACCGACTATGCCTCGGCGGTCATCCGGGGCTCCTCGCCGTACCTGCGGCTGACCGAACTCGAACCCCGCATGGAGGTTCGGCAGGCCCGCCAACGCCGACTGGCCGACGAGAATCCGCTGCGAATCACCGCACTGTTGTCGGAGTCGGTGCTTACGGGACTCCAAACACCCCGCCGGCCAAGCACTCCTGTTCCGACGAGCCGTGTTCGCCGACTTCCTCACCGCCGCGCCCGACCTCGACGGTCCGCCTGCCTGAGGCCTTGTTGCTCGATCACCGGGAAGGCACGTTCTCCCGGCTGATCCGCGCTGCCCACGCTGCCAGTATGTTCGATACCCAGCTACACTGAATCACTTAAGACGATCATGATTCAGTGCTGTGGGGAGTGGCTACGATGGCAACGGATACCGGCGCGCTGGTTGAGCGCGCCCGCGTTACCGCGGGTCTCAGCCAACGAGCCCTTGCGGACGCGACCGGTATCTCGCAGCCCACCTTGTCTCGAATCATCTCCGGGGATCGGGTGGCGAAGATGCCGGAGCTGGTGGCGATCGCATGGGCAGCCGGACATACGGTCGCCCAACTCACCGAGACTGGGACAGTGGCCGACCGAGTGCAGTGCGCGGCGCGAGCCACCAACGACTCCGGCATGGATCGCATGCGCGAGGCGCTGCTGCACTTTCTGGAGATGGACGACTACCTGGAAGACCAGGCCATTCCCGCCACGGTCTGATGCGGAGAGAAGATCGTGAACGCCGAGACCGAGGGTCGGGCCGCTGCGGCGCGGTTCCGCCAAGAACACCACTTGGGCGTGCAGCCGTTGGGTGATCTCGTAACGATCATCGAGCAGGCGACCGGCATCGACGTGGCCGTGCTCGACGTCGGTCCGGACGAACACGGCCTGACGATGCGAGACCCAGCGCGCGACGCCGTGTTCATCGGCGTCGCGCGCACCCCGAACCCGATGCGACAACGCAGCACGCTCGCCCACGAACTGGGCCACGTGCTGTTAGAGGACTGGTCAGACGACAGTACGGGCGACTGGTGCGACCGCAGTCCCACGGAAATTCGAGCCGATGCCTTCGCTCGGCACCTTCTCGTGCCGGTCGAGGGCTTGCGTGAGTTCCTCGGGACCCGAGAGTTCGTGACCCAACCCACCCTTTCTGGGGTCGTACAGCGATTCCTGGTATCGCCCCAGATTGCCGCCATCGCGCTGCACCAGGCCGATTACATCAACAACGACACCAAACAGGAGTGGATGGCGCTGACCGCGCCACAACTGGCTGCCCGGTTCGGGTGGAGCGATCAGTACCGCGCATTGCAGGCCGACTCCAATCAGCGGAGGGCGCCACAACGGTTGCTCGCCCGTGCGATCAAGGGCTACGCGGAGGCGGTGCTGTCCGCGCAGGCCATCGCCACCTTGCGCGGCACCACACTGGCGGCCGCCGAGGCGGAGCTGCGCGAGGCAGGTGTCGTGCCCGCCAAGCAGGTGGTCGAGTGGGTCGACCCCGCCGAACTACCCGACGTGCACGTAGACCTAGCGGCTCTGGACGAGGATCTCAACGCGCCGGACGACGACGGCCGAACCACGGCGGCGGAGAGAGACTTGTGATGCACCGCCGGCCGATCATCGACGCCGGGCCTGGCCTGAACTTCTTCTCCATCAACAAAGAGCGCCTTCTCATCGAAGTCCTGGGACCGCTGAGCGCCCCGGAAACCGTGCGGGACGAGGTGCTCCGCAAGGCCCGGCAGGATAAACGCTTCCGCGCCGCCGCGACGGTCTGGGGAAAGCTGACACCCGAGTGGATGCAGATACAGAACCGTCAGCGTGCTCGCTAGACGGATCGACCCCACCGCGTGGCCCGCCGGTCCCTGAGCCGCCGGAGTCGGTTGATCTCCGAGGTGGCAATCCCGTGCCCCTGACCCGTCATCATCAATGAGCACGGTTGCTGTCTCGCCGATCCGGTGGACGACTGCCACGAGTTCGGGTATCTGGTCATCGGAGAGTGGAGCGCGCAGCGCACGGACAGCACATCCCGGACAAGGCCACGATGCGCGGTGTCTACGAACGGCTGCGCGGTCTCGACGACGGCCTACCACCGATCGAGAACACCAACTCCTGTCACCTGCCCATTGGCCCTGACACGTAGGTCTCGGAGTGCTAGGCGGTCTCACCGGAGTACTTGGCGCGCAGCCGTTCCTCGATGGCGCGCTCCTCGGCCTCCGCGTCCTCCTCGATCTTGCGTACCCGGTGGCCCGCGCTGCGCACGGCCCAGACGGTGACGACGAGCGCGATCGCGGTGAGCGGGTAGCCCATGGCGAGCCTGGCGAAGGCGAGCCAGCCGGTCTGGTCCTCGTCGTAGAGCCAGCGCTGCACGACGAAGCGGGCCGCGAACACGGCGACCCAGGTGAGCGTGGCGAGGTTGTAGGCGCGGACGGCCTTGCGGTCGGACCGCCAGCCCATGCCGTGCCCGTTGAGGAACGACCAGATCACGCCGACCAGCGGCCAGCGCGCGAGGATCGACGCTAGGAACACGCTGCCGTAGATCAGGCTGGCCCAGATGCCGAACAGGAAGAAGCCCTTGGCCGAGCCGGTGCGATAGGCGATGAACGCGGCGATCCCGACCCCGAAGAAGCCCGAGATCGCCGGCTGCAGCGGCTCCTTGCGCACCACCCGGACGACGGTGATCAGCAGCGCGCTGCCGAGCGCGGCCCAGATCGCCGGCGCGAGGCCGAAGAAGGAGTTGATCAGGACGAACACGAGCACCGGCACCGACGAGTAGATCAGGCCGCTGATGCCGCCCATCTGCTCGAGGAGTGTCTGCTGCTGTTCCTCCTCGGTGTCCGGCGACGTGGTGGTCGCGGGGGCAGGGTCCTTGCCGGGTTCAGTCATGTAGCCGTCTGCAACTCGTAGTAGGGGTTGTAGAGCACCTTGTGACCGTCCCGCATCGCGATCCGACCCTGTGCCTTGATCGTCCGGCCCGGCTCGATGCCCGGGATCCGACGACGACCGAGCCAGACTAGTGTCACGCCCTCGGTCCCGTCGAACAGCTCGGCCTCGAGTGTCGCGACGGCGTCTCTCGGGCTCAGCTCGACGCTGCGCACCCGGCCGAGCACGGTGACCTCGTCGCCGGACCGGCAGTCACAGGCCCTGCGTGCGCCGACCGCCTCCACGTGCTCGGAGAGGTCGTCCGCGTCGAGCTCGTCGACATCGCTCGTCAGCCTCTTGACCAAACGGCGAAAGGGGCCCTTACGCTCCCCACTCGCCCGTGGGGCTTCGGTGCCCATGGTGACGCTCCTGACTTCGGGGCCGACCCCGACTCCGGCCCGAACAAAACCAGCGTAACCACGAGAAGCGGCCCCTGGTGGAGGATCTCGCTCGTGAATATTGCCGAACCGGGATCCGCCGGGGTCGCCGTCCTCCTCCCCGGCACTGGCTCCGACGAGAAGTTCGTACGGTCCGTGTTCGAGGTCCCGCTCGCCGCGGTGAGCGTACGCACGGTCGCCCCAGCCCCCGTGCCAGGGCCGATGCTGGCCGAGGAGCACCTGGCCGCCCTCGACGCGGCGGCCGCCGACGGCCCCGTGCTCGCCGGTGGCGTCTCCTTCGGTGCCCACCTGGCGGCCGAGTGGGCGCTACGCAACCGTGACCGTTGTGCCGGCCTTGTGCTCGCCCTTCCGGGCTGGCACGGCACGCCGGGAGAAGCCCCCGGCGCGGTCTCGGCCCGCTTCGCCGCGGAGTCGGTGCGGTCCCGCGGCGTGACCGGCGCGCTGGCCGCCGCGACCGAAGGGGTGCCGCCGTGGCTGGCCGCCGAGCTGACCCGCTCGTGGCTGGGCTACGGCGACGGGCTCGCCGAGTCCCTCGAAGCCGCGGCCGGCCGCGCCGCGCCGACACTGGCCGACCTGGCGACCCTCGACGTCCCGGTCGGCATCGCGAGCTGCGCGGACGACCCCGTGCACCCGCACGAGGTGGCCCGCGAGTGGGCCGCGGCGCTGCCCAGGGCCGTCGTGCGCACCACCCGCCTCGCAATCGTCGGCGTCGATCCGGAAGCACTCGGCAGAGCAGCGGTCCTCGCGTGGCTCACCGCGGGCGGCCGCCCAGGACCGGCCGCGTGACCTGGCCTGCGACCAGCCTTTGCCACCCCGGCAACACGACACCAACGATCCATCCGACTGCCCGCCGTTGAGACCCTCACATCAGCGGGACTCCGCGAGCGCGAGCACGCCGCCGAGCCCGATCATCGTCAGGCCGCTGGCTATCCGCTGCCGCAGCCGCCACTTCGGGCTGCCCGTGAGCCGGACGCCCTCGGCCCGGCCGCCGCGCAGGCTGCGCGCGAGCACGTACAGGATCCCGGGCCCCGGCAGCAGCGCGAACAGCGCCGAGGCGCTCAGGAACACGAGCCATTCCGCGGCGGTGGGCATGCCACCAACCTGAACGGCGGTCAGGCCTGCTGTTGCGCGATGTGCTCGGCGATCGCGGGCGGCAGCTCGATCGGCAGCGGCGTGCGCACCGGCATCGGCTGCGTGCCGCGGACCACCACGGAGCCGCGGACCAGGTCGTACAGCGCGTGCGCGCTCTGGTCCGCGAGGTCCGGCGGCCCCGCGACGACACCGCGCAGCATCCAGCGCGGCCCGTCGACCCCGACGAACCGCAGCGACACCTCGCCGAGCGCGGCGACCAGCTCCTGGCCCCACTCACCCGAGGTGCTGCGCACCTTGGCGCCGTCGCCGCGCAGCTGTTCCGCCAGCTCGCCGCACACCTCGCGCCATAACCCGCCCGACTTCGGCGCCGCGTAGGCGTTGACGGTCAGCTGGCCGGCCGGGGTGACCACGTGCACCGCACGCACCCCGCCGCTCGGCTCCATCTCGACCTGCAGCTGCGCGCCGTCCGGCACCGGGAGGCGCACCGAGCCGAGGTCGAGGCGGTTCACGCCGTCCTCCGGCTCGTCGTCCTCGTCGTGCGGTCCGGCGTACTCGAACAGGTCGCCCTCGAACTCCGAGTCGAGCTCCGAGTCGTGCTCACCGACCTCGGCGGCCGGCTCGGCTTCCCGATCCGTCCGGCGACGTCGCCCGAACAGTCCCACTGCTTCTCAGCCCTCCACCGGGGTCAGCACCGAATGTCCGCCGGTCGACCCGTAGCCGCCGGCCCCGCGCTGCGAGTCGGTCAGCTCGGACACCTCACGGAACACCGCGTGCTCGACGCGCTGCACCACCAACTGGGCGATCCGGTCGCCGCGCCGTAACTCGATCGGCTCCCGCAGGTCGTGGTTGATCAGGCAGATCCTGATCTCGCCACGGTAGCCGGAGTCGATCGTGCCCGGCGTGTTCACCACGCTCAGCCCCACCCGCGCGGCGAGTCCGGACCTGGGATGCACGAACGCCGCGAACCCCTCGGGCAGCGCGATCGCCACCCCGGTCCCGACGACCGTGCGCTCCCCCGGCGCGATCACCACGTCGGCGGTCGTGACGAGATCGGCTCCGGCGTCCCCCGGCGTCGCGTACGACGGCACGGGCACGCCGGGATCTAGTCGGGTGAGCAGGACCTCCACGCTGGGCACGAGCGGCGAGACTACCCTGGTCCCGTGACCGACACATCACGCGGTGCGGCCGCGCACGCACCTGCTGAGCACGCCCCGGCGAGCGCCCCGGTCCACCACGAGCGGCTCTACGTCACCTGGTACCTGTGGCTGCTGCCGATGCTGGCCGCAGGCCTGCTCGCCGCCGAGGTCCACCTCGGCTACCCGGGCGTCCGCGCGTGGCTGCCCTACGTCCTGCTGCTGCCGCTCACGGCCGTGCTGATCTGGCGGGCCGGCCGGATCTCGGTGCGCGTCGAGGACGGCGAGCTGCACGTCGGCACGGCGCACCTGCCGCTCGAGTTCGTCGGCGCGGTCGAGGTGTTCGGCGCCAAGGAGAAGCGCAGGATCCTCGGGCCGCGTCTCGACCCGGCCGCGCACGTGCTGCACCGCGGCTGGGTCGGCCCGATCGTCCGGGCGCGGGTCACCGACCCGGCGGACCCGCACCCGTACTGGGTGTTCAGCACCCGCCACCCGGAACGGGTCGCGGAGCTGCTGCGCGGCAAGAGCGCCGACACCGAGAGCGACGACGACAAGGCGTAACGACGTCAAGGGCCTGTCACCGGTCGGCGACAGGCCCCCTTCGTGTCACGCCCCGCGTGCCGCGCCGGTCAGGCGCAGTCGCGGCAGATCGGCTGACCGTTCATCTCCTCGGCAAGCCTGCTGCGGTGATGCACCAGGAAGCACTTGGAACAGGTGAACTCGTCGGCCTGCTTTGGCACCACTCGGACCGTGAGGTCCTCGCCGGAAAGACCGGACAGATCCGCACCGGGCAGCTCGAAGCTCTCGGCGGTCTCGGACTCGTCCACGTCGACGACCCCGGACTGGTTCTCGTTTCGACGTGCCTTCAGCTCTTCGAGCGAGTCCTCCGCGAGATCGTCGGCCTCGTTGCGGCGTGGCGCATCGTAATCGGTGGCCATGGTCATGCACCCCCACTTCAGGATGTGTTCGCGCGCTGGTCAACGTTCGGGCGCCCCAGTTTGTGCCCGCCAACTCGAGTGACGGAGGTCTCGCACGTCGCGCCGGTTGTCCCGACGCCCATCGGAGCCCATCGGAATCGATTCGCTTGTCATGTTCGACGACTGGAGCGGGCAGAGGGTAGCCCATGAAACGAGACGTTTCCACCAGGTCACCCGTTCGGGTGTGTCTGCGCAGCAAGATCCACTTCACCGGCGGGGCGAAAGACCGAGGAAAGATTGGGGCCGGGCCGCGAGGCAACCTGAGATCACCCTGCGCGTCTACCCGTACGCGGGACGCGGTCGTGCCCCTGACAGGGCTCGATCTCGACACGATACGTCTACAGTGCCGGTCCGAACCGGCCGATAAGAGCTGAAACGCCTAGGCTGATCAGCAACGACAACTGGGTGGGGACGCGGCTCTAGGGTTGGCGATCCGAGGGAGGCGGAGCAGTGGCGGCCGGGAACGTCATGGGTAACGGTCAGCGCTACCGGAAGCGTCGGCCCCTGCCTGCGTTCCTGCTGATTCTCGTGCTTGGAGTGGCGGCGACGATCGTCTGGCTCAAGGTCATGACCACCGACGCGGAGGTGACCGGCGCCGCGCACTGCGACCCGCCGGCCGTGTCCTCGGCGGCCGCCAAGACCCCGACCCAGACCCTGCCGGCGCCCACACTCGGCAAGGCACTCGAGCCCGCCGCGCTGGACCGCACCACGCCGATGGCGCCCTCCGGCGCGCTCATCCGGGTGGTCAACGCCAGCAGCCAGCGCGGGCAGGCCCGGATGGTCACCGAGAGTCTCCGCGCGCTCGGTTTCACCAAGATCGGCGACCCCGGCAACGACGCCATCTACGGCGAGTCGATGGCCTGCCGGGCACAGATCCGGTTCGGCGCGCAGGGCGCCGCCGCGGCACGGACGCTGAGCATCGTCGAGCCGTGCGCGGAACTGATCCGCGACGACCGCAAGGACGCCACCGTCGACGTGGCGATCGGCGAGAAGTTCGACGGACTGCACCCCAACCGCGCGAGCCGCACGCTGGTCGAGCAGCTGAACGACTTCGCGAAGCAGAACCCGCAGACGCAGGGCGGCCTGCAGGCCGACGCGCCGCAGCCCACGCTCGACTCGAACCTGCTGTCCGCCGCCCGCAACGTGAAGTGCTGAACGGGCCGACCCGCGCCCCTCAGATGCTCGTCAGCCCGACTTCCGTGATCGCCGTCCGCAGCTCCTCCGCGATGCCCGGTGCGGCACAGAACGTCAGGTCCGCACCCAGCGCGTCCGGCGTGCCGGGCAGTCGCACGACCGCGCCCGCCTCCTCGGCGACCAGCGCGCCGCCCGCCCAGTCCCACCGCGACAGCCCGTGCTCGAAGTACCCGTCCACCCACCCCGCCGCCACCGCGCACAGGTCCAGCGACGCCGCGCCCGCCCTGCGGATGTCGCGCACCCTCGGCAGCAGCCGCGCGACCCCGGCCGCCTGCTGCTCGCGCCGCGCCGACTTGTAGGCGAACCCGGTCGCCACCAGCGACAGGTCCAGCCGGTTCGCCCTGGAGACCCGCAGCTGCCGGCCGTCGAGCCACGCGCCGGCGCCGCGCACGGCGGTCCAGCGGCGGCCGGAGTCCGGCTCCACCACCGCGGCGGCCACCGACCGCCCGTCGATCTGCGCGGCGAGCGACACCGCGTACCAGGGGAAGCCGTACAGATAGTTGACGGTGCCGTCGATGGGGTCGATCACCCACGTGACCCGGCCGGGCTCCGCCGCGGCGCCGCCGGCCTCCTCGCCGAAGACCGGTTCCCCCGGGCGCAGCTCCGCGAGCCGGTCGCGCACCAGCTGCTCCACCGCGAGGTCGGCGGCCGTCACGACGTCGGTGTCGCTCGACTTCGTGTCGACGTCGTGGATCGCGTCCTGCCGGGACCGTTTCGCGAGCGCGGCGGCCTCGTTCGCTACCGATAGTGCAACGTCTCTCAGATCGTCTGCTGGACCCACGAGACCTATCGGACCACATCCGGCTAACCTCCGGAGAAAGCACCACTGAATCGAGTACGAAGGGATCCGTGGGGATGGCTGCAACCCTCGGCTTCGGCGTTGACATCGGCGGATCGGGCATCAAGGGAGGCGTGGTCGATCTCGACGCCGGAAAGCTGGTCGGGGAACGACTGCGGATCCCCACCCCCGATCCCTCCAAGCCGGACGCGGTCGCCGACGTCGTCAAGCACATCGTCGACGAGTTCGAGTGGACCGGACCGGTCGGCGTGACACTGCCCGCGGTGATCAAGCACGGCGTCGCGCACACCGCCGCCAACATCGACAAGGCGTGGCTCGGCACCGACGCGGGCGCCCTGTTCGCCGAGCGGCTCGGGCGCGGCGCGGACGAGGTGGTCGTGCTGAACGACGCCGACGCGGCCGGGATCGCCGAGATCTCCTACGGCTGGCCGGACGACCAGGAGGGCGTCGTCGTCCTCCTGACCTTCGGCACCGGCATCGGCAGCGCCCTGTTCCGGGACGGCAAGCTCGTGCCGAACACCGAGTTCGGGCACCTCGAGGTCGACGGGCACGACGCGGAGACCAGGGCGGCCGCGTCGGTGAAGGAGGAGAACGACCTGTCGTGGGCCGACTGGGCCAAGCGGGTCGCGCGGTACGTCCGCAGCCTGGAGGACCTGATCTGGCCCGACCTCATCATCGCGGGCGGCGGGGTCAGCAAGAAGGCCGACAAATGGCTGCCGCTGCTCGACGTGCGCACCAAGGTCGTGGCGGCCGAGCTGCGCAACGACGCCGGGATCGTGGGGGCCGCGCGGGCCGCCAGGGTCGGGCACCACGGCTGAGCGTGCCGGAAGGGTGGCGCAGGGTGCCGGCGGGTGTCAGCGGCACATCCTCCGGATCGGTGCCGGGTCGCCACCCGCGACACGGTTATCGTCGTTACAATGGAACAGTGCCCGCGACCGCAGTCGCCGGGCTGTCCCCGAACTCCGGCAGGTCAGGTATCCCGGATGCCTGACGTTGCCGATGATGAGCAGCGAAAGGGCGTACGTGGCAGCCGCACGAACCGCAACCCGACGCTCCACCACTTCGGCGGGCGCGGCCAAGTCGGCCAACACCCAGCCGGACTCCGAATCGACTGAGAAGCCGAGCAGCTTGAAGACCGCGACGAAGAAGACGGCAGGCGCCGCCAAGCCGCGCGCGCCCCGCAAGACGGCCGCGACCAAGGCCGCCGGCCCGAAGAAGACCAAGGCCGACGCCGCCAAGAAGCCAGGCGACGCGGCTGGTGGCGAGGCGACCGAGGGCGACGAGCCGGATCTGGAGTCGCCCGACCTCGAGGACCTCGAAGACGTAGAGGTCGAGGTCGACGTGGTCGAAGCCGCGGTGGCCGAGGAGCCGGAGGAGAAGGACCCGAAGGAGAACAAGGAAGGCGACTTCGTCTGGGACGAAGAGGAGTCCGAGGCGCTGCGGCAGGCCCGCAAGGACGCCGAGCTCACCGCCTCCGCCGACTCCGTCCGGGCCTACCTCAAGCAGATCGGCAAGGTCGCCCTGCTGAACGCCGAGGAGGAGGTCGAGCTCGCCAAGCGGATCGAGGCCGGCCTCTACGCGGCGGAGCGGGTGCGCAAGGCCGAGGAGGAGTCCTCGGAGAAGCTCGTCCCGCAGATGCGGCGCGACCTGCGCTGGATCGTGCGCGACGGCGAGCGTGCCAAGAACCACCTGCTCGAGGCGAACCTGCGGCTCGTGGTGTCGCTGGCCAAGCGCTACACCGGCCGCGGCATGGCGTTCCTGGACCTGATCCAGGAGGGCAACCTCGGACTCATTCGTGCGGTCGAGAAGTTCGACTACACGAAGGGCTACAAGTTCTCGACCTACGCCACGTGGTGGATCCGGCAGGCGATCACCCGCGCGATGGCCGACCAGGCCCGCACCATCCGTATCCCGGTGCACATGGTCGAGGTCATCAACAAGCTCGGTCGTATACAGCGTGAGCTCCTCCAGGATCTGGGTCGAGAGCCAACGCCCGAAGAGCTTGCCAAGGAAATGGACATCACCCCGGAGAAGGTGCTGGAGATCCAGCAGTACGCCCGGGAGCCCATCTCGCTCGACCAGACCATCGGCGACGAGGGCGACAGCCAGCTCGGTGACTTCATCGAGGACTCCGAGGCGGTCGTCGCGGTCGACGCGGTGTCGTTCACGCTGCTGCAGGACCAGCTGCAGTCCGTGCTCGCGACGCTGTCCGAGCGCGAGGCCGGCGTGGTCCGGCTGCGGTTCGGCCTCACCGACGGCCAGCCGCGCACCCTCGACGAGATCGGCCAGGTCTACGGCGTGACGCGCGAGCGCATCCGCCAGATCGAGTCGAAGACGATGTCGAAGCTGCGCCACCCGTCGCGCTCGCAGGTGCTGCGCGACTATCTCGAGTGATGACGCGCCGCTGACGTGCTTGAATGCATCCCCGCCGACCGACAGGCCGGCGGGGATGCTTCGTTGTGTGGAGGTTTCTGCGTGGACCCCAACGTTCCCCCGGTGCCCGACGAGCGGTCCGGCCTGCTCGGGTTCCTCGCCCAGCAGCGCAGGGTGGTCAAGCACGCCGCGTACGGGCTGACCCCCGAGCAGCTGCGGGCCGCACCGAGCGCGAGCGCGCTCACCGTCGGCGGGCTGCTCAAGCACGTCGCGTTCGTCGAACGCGGCTGGATCGGCCGGGTGACCGGCCGCCCGGACCCCACCACCGAGGACGACTACCTCCGGCAGTTCGAGCTCGCTGAGTCAGACACGCTGGAGAGCCTGATCGCGAACCTGGACGCCGTGGCCGCCGAGACGGAGACCACCATCGCCGCGATCGAGGACCTCGGCAGGGCGGTGCCGGTGCCCAAGGACCAGCCGTGGTTCCCGAAGGACCTGGAAGCGTGGTCGGTGCGGTGGGTGCTGCTGCACCTCATCGAAGAGGTCGCCCGTCACGCCGGCCACGCCGACATCATCCGCGAGACCATCGACGGCGCCACCGGCTACGAGTTGCTCGCCGCAGCCGAGAATTGGCCAGAAACACCATGGCTAAAGCCATGGAGGCTGTGATACTGGCTCGCTCCGCTCGCGTAATCGCGGCCTGTACCCGGCATCTTCCCTCCTCCGTGCTCGGCGCTGACGCGCCTGCGCGCGAGCGTCACTCCAGACACCGGCGGCCACTCACACACGCCCTCACAGCCACATTGGCTCGCTCCGCTCGCACAATCGCGGCCTGAACCCGGCATCTTCCCTCCTCCGTGCTCGGCGCTGACGCGCCTGCGCGCGAGCGTCACTCCAGACACCGGCGGCCACTCACACACGCCCTCACAGCCACATTGGCTCGCTCCGCTCGCACAATCGCGGCCTGAACCCGCATCTTCCCTCCTCCGTGCTCGGCGCTGACGCGCCTGCGCGCGAGCGTCACTCCAGACACCGGCGGCCGCTCGGTCTCTGGCCCTCGCTTTCAGGCACCAGTACGAGCCTGCCTCGTAGGCCGCCCTTTCCCGGCGGCGGTGGGCTTCTGCCACCTCGGTCATTGGGAGTGTGTCCACCACTCCTTGTCGTAGGCCGATCATCCGTCCCGCCGCGAACGCCTCGACGCCCGCCTCGTCGACCACGCCTGCCACGTCCCAGCCGATGCCGCGACCTGCCCGGCACCCGTCATGAGTCCGCCGGTCCCAGCGCGCCCACCCCTGGTCCCGACGAGCCGAGGCGGTACAACGACCTCGCGCGGACAACCGCCGGCGTCAGCCAGAAGATGCTCACCCAGACGCTGCGCACGCATCCAGGAGGTCGAGTCGGCCCAGGCCGACTACGACAAATCGGGCGACAACTCGAGCCCGACTCGAGCGCCGGTCGAGTCTCGCTAGAGCGGCTCCGGCCGCGGCTCGCGGTCCCGGGAACGGAGCGTGAGCCCGCCCGCGACCGCGAGGATGCCCAGCGCCTCCGGCGGTGTCGGCACCTGCCGGAGCACCACTAGCCCGATCAGGGTCGCGGTCACCGGCAGTAACGCCAGGAGCAGCGCGAACGCCGCCTGCCCCATCCTGCGCAGCACGATCTGGTCCAGCACGTACGGCACGACCGTCGACAGCACGCCGACCCCGATACCCAGCACGAGCAGGCGGGGCGACGTCCACGCCGGACCGGTGCCCAGCGCGAGCGGCGAGAGCAACACCGTGGCCACCGCGAACCCCACCGCGAGCCCGTCGACACCGAGTCCCGCGCTCGCGACACGCTTACCCAACACGATGTAACCGGCCCAAAGCACGGCTGCGCTGAGAGCGAACAAGACTCCGAGCGTGCTGCCCGACCACCGCACGTCCGCGATAAGCACCACGCCGACCACGACAAGCAACAACGCCCCGATGTCGCGGACAGTGCGCGAGCCGAACGCCGCGACGAGCACCGGCCCGACGAACTCCAGCGCCACCGAGGTGCCGAGCGGCAGCCGGTGCAGGGCCTCGTAGAAGGCGATGTTCATCACGGCCGTCACCAGTCCGAAGACAGCGGCCAACCAGAACGTTCTCCCACGCCAGGACGCTTTTCCGGGCCGCCGCCACGCCAGCAGGACGACCGCGGCGCCGAGCTGGCGCAGCCACGCGACGGCCGCCGGCTCCAGCTCGTCGAACAGCCAGACGGCGGCCGCCGCGCCGAGGTACATCGAGACGCCACCGATCACGAACAGTAGCGGCGCGGGCACCCGGCGCGTCGACAGCACGCGGCCAGCTGGACTCACCAGATGATCCTGCAATGCGGGATGAGGACTACGACAACCGGGTTAAATCGTCCGTTGAGCGATCTCTCATTGCGTGCGGGAACACTGACGGGGATCGAAACGTCTGGAAGAGTAGAGGCAGCGACACCGCGCCAGCAGTGGTCGCAGCCGCACACGGCACCGGGCCACCGGATGCCGGGACGGAGGGAGATCTGCCATGAACACCACGCTCACCCGCCCCGACCTGACCGCTGCTGACCGCTGCGACCGCTGCGGGGCCGCAGCACAGGTACGTGCCATCCTTCCCTCCGGAGGCGAGCTCCTTTTCTGCGGGCACCACGCTCGCAAGCACCAGGAGCGCCTGCGCGAGCTGGAAGCGGACCTGCAGCAGGGGCAGCAGCCGGCCTGACCAGAGCTCGGCACAACCGAATAGCGACCACGTGAGGCGGGATCCGGGAAGCCGGGTCCCGCCTCGCTCATACCCGGAACCTGCGCAGTGCCGGCGTGGCCGCGGCGATGAGCACGACGGTCGCCACACACAGGAGGCCGCCGCTCACCAGGGCCGCGGTCCCCGAGAACGCCGCCGCCACCAGCCCGCCGCGGAGGTTCCCGAGCTCCGGACCGCCCTGGCCGACGATCTGTTCGGCCGCGACGGCCCGGCCGAGCAGCGCGTTCGGGGTGTGCAGCTGGACGATGGTGCTGCGCGACACGACCGAGACCGTGTCGGCGGCGCCGGCGACGACCAGGCACGCCAGACAGAGCCACGGATCGGGCACGACGGCGAACACCGCGAGTGCGACGCCCCAGCTCGCCGCGCCGGCGAGCATGACGAGCCCGGGACGCGCGCGTCGGGTGAACGTGCCGGACAGGACCGACGCGAGCACGCCGCCGACGGCGATCGCGGTGAGGAAGAGCCCGAGCGTGCGCGGGTCGTTGCCGAATCGTTCCGCGTTGACCAGCGGGAACAGGCTGATCGGCATGGACAGCGCCGTCGCGGCGAGGTCGGTGAACAGGGCGCCGCGGACCACCGGCTCGCGGGTCAGGAACGTCAGCCCGTCGAGCACCCCGCGTAGTCCCGGCCGCGCCGGGTCCCCGTCGGGGCGCATGGTGGGCAGGCCGAACGCGCCGTAGAGGGCGGCGCAGAAGGTGGCCGCGTCGACGAGGTAGCACGCCCCGACGCCGCGCCATGCGAGCACCAGCCCACCGAGTGCGGGCCCGATCAGCATGGCGGTCTGGAACCCGATGCGCTGGAGCGCCAGCCCGGCCGCGAGCTGGGTCGGTGGCAGCAGCAGGGGCAGGAACGTGCGCGCGGCGGGCCCGACCCCGGCGCCGAAGCACGACTGCACGGTCACGATCCCCAGCACGCCGAGCACCGGCACGTCGAGGAACAACGCCTGCGCGGCGAGCAGCACGGAGCAGACGGCCTGGCCGGTAACGGTCACGAGGTAGAAGCGCCGCCGGTCGTGCCGGTCGACCAGCGAGCCGGCGAACAGCCCGAACACCATCAGCGGGACCGCGCGCGCCAGGCCGATCGCACCGGTCCACACCGCGGACCCGGTGGCCTGCCACACCTGGAACAACACCGCGACGAGCGTCATCTCCCCGCCCAGCGCGGACAGCGTCTGCCCGGCCCACAAGCGTCGGAAGGGGGGTGCGGTGCGGAACGGGGTGAGATCTAGGAACGCGTGCCTCAACACCACGACACGCCCGCCGGCACAACCGGACCCAACCGCTGGCCCGGCGCTCCGAAGCCACCCACATCGCCGGCAGCAGCCGCCACCAGCGGCAACGCAACCGCCGGCCCACGCACGCGCCCGACCATCCGCCTGGCGCGACCGGCAGCGACATGCCTGGCGCGGCCAAGCCACCCATCCCACCTGCCACCAGCGGCCCCCGCCAAGCCGCGCAAGCCCAACAACCCACCTGGCGCGACCAACGCCGACATGCCCGGCGCAGCCACCGACCCACGAACGCCCGAAGCACCCAGACCGCCGACCCACGAAACAGCCCTCACCAGCGAGAACGGGGCCTCCGGACCGCCGGAATCCGGCCTAGCGGCGAGCACCGACAGTCCCAGCCGACCGAGAGCCCGACCGCTCAACGCCACGCGTCGTCGTCCGCGAGGCGGGACGCGATGCGGTCGTGGAAGCTGCGCCGGGCGAGTGCGGCCTCGATGTCGGTGACCACCCGGCTCAGCGGGTAGGGCAGCTCGGCCTCCAGCTCGCCGATGGCGGCCTCCGTCGCGCGCCATTCGGCCGCCAGGCGGGCCGCCACGGCCGTCGCGCGTGGGGTGAGGGCGATGCGCTTGCTGCGGGCGTCCTGGCCCGGCGACGTGGTCACCAGGCCGGCCGCCTTCATGGCCGCGACCTTCTGGCTCAGCGCGGAGTGGGTGCGCGACACCGACTCGGCCAGCTCGCCGATCGTCATCGGGCCGCTGAAGTGGAGTCGCAGCAGCTCCATGACGTACGTCGGCTTCAGGCCCTCGATCCCGGCCTCGGTGTAGAGCCGGGCGATGTCGCCGTCCATCGCGTCGAGCAGGAGTCGCAGCGCGCGCCAGCGGCTCTGGGTGGTGGGGTCCATCCACCTAATGTAACAGTACTTATATAAGCACTGTTAGACCGCGTCGAGGACCGGTTCGAACGCCAGCTCCGCCGCGCCGAGCAGCGTGACGTCCGCGCCGAGCGTCGACACCACGATCCTGGTCCCGCCGACGGCTCTGCTCACCAGGCTGCGCGACCGCACGTTCGCCGCGACGTCGGAGATCAGCGACGCCGGCAGCGCGGTGAACAGGTCACCGAGCACCACCAGCTCCGGCCCGAGCACGTTGACCACGTTCACCAGCCCGACGGTCAGCCACTCGGCGAACTCCGCGAGCCGCGTCCGCACCAGGTCCGGCGACGTGGCCAGCGCCCGCAGCTCCGCGACGACCGCGCCGCGCGGCGCGCCCTCCCGCAGCCCGAGCGCCCGGCACAACGCGGGCTCGCCGACCTCGGTCTCCCAGCACCCGGTGCTCCCGCAGTAACACGGCCGCCCGCCGGGTCGGACCACCATGTGTCCCAGCTCCCCGACGTACCCGGCGGTGCCGCGCAGCGCGGAGCCGTCGGAGATGACGCCACCGCCGACGCCGACGTCCGCGGTCACGTACACCGCGTCCTGGCTGCCGCGCGCGGCACCGCGCAGGTGCTCGGCGAGCGCGCCGAGCTCCGCGTCGTTGCCGACCATGATCGGCATGTCGAAGACGGCGCCGAGCCGGTCGCCGAGCGGCACGTCGGTCCAGTGCAGGTTCGGCGCCTCGTGCACGTGCCCGTCGGAGCGGCGGACCACGCCGGGCACCGCGACGCCGGCCGCGACCATCCGCACGCCGAGGTCGGCCGCGAGCACGATGGCCGAGTCGACGACGTGCGTGATCACCTCCTGCGGCTCGCGCGTGCGCACCCGCAGGTTCCAGCTGTTGCGCCCGAGGATCTCGCCACCGAGCCCGACGAGCGCGATCGCCACCTGCTCGACCCGCACGTCCACCGCGAGCACCACCGCGGCGTGCGGCTGCGGCAGCACCAGCAGCGACGGCCGCCCCGCCCCGCTGCGCTGCCTCGGCACCCGCTCCTCGACCACGCCGGACTCGGCGAGCCCGTCCACGAGGGCCTTGATCGTGCTGCGGTTGAGCCCGAGCTCAGTCGCGAGCGACGCCCTCGTGCACGGGCCGTCGACGTGCAGTCGTCGCAACAGGACCGTGCGGTTGTGCCGGCGCACCTCGTCGGGCCGGGCGCCCAGGCTGGGCGTCCCCGATGGCGTGCTCGTCAAACCCCGCTCCCGTCAGCACAGCTCCTGTCAGCGCATGTCGTACTCACCGGTCAACGCGTCGCGACGGCGGCCCTCCGGCGAGACAGTGCGTCGACCGTCGCGGCGAGCAGCAGCACCAGGCCGGTGATGATGTTGACCACCGCGGCCGGCTGCTTGAGCAGGCCGAGGCCGTTCTCCACGACCGCGAGCACCAGACCACCGATCACCGCGTGGGCGACCTTCCCCCGTCCGCCGAACAGCGACGTCCCGCCGATGACCGCGGCGCCGACGGCGAACAGCAGTGTGTTCAGACCACCGGCCTGCGGATCGACCGAGCCCGCTTTGGACGAGTACACGATCGCACCGATCGCCGCCGCGGAGGCGGACACCACGAACACACTCGCGCGGATCTTGCTCACATTGATGCCCGCGCGGCGCGCCGCCTCCGAGTTGCCGCCGACCGCGTAGATGTGCCGGCCGTAGCGGGTGCGGTTGAGCGCGAACGTCCCGATCACGAGCAGCACCAGGATGATCGGCACCACGTAGGGCACGCCGCTGATGTTCACGAGGTTCGGGTTGGGCGAGCGGTTCAGCGTCAGCAGCCACGTCGAGACGATGGCGATCACCGCGACCACGCCGACCTTGAACAGGATGATCGGCGTCGGCTGGGTGACGAGGCCCTTGCGCAGCCGCGCGAAGTGCTCGCCGAGCACGACCGCCGCGTAGCCGCCGCCCGCGATGAGGCACAGGAGCCAGCTGCCGAACACCGACAGGTTGCCGTTCGCCACGTTGAACAGCACCTGCGAGGACCGGATGCCGAACACGCCGCCGTCGCCGATGAACTGCAGGATCACGCCCTGCCACGTGATGAACAGCGCGAGCGTCACCACGAAGGACGGCATGCCGATCTTGGAGACCATGAAGCCGGTGATGGAGCCGATCGCGGCGCCGACGCAGACCGCGAGCAGCATCTCGAGCCACGCGTTGGGCGCCACGCCGAGCACGGCCATGAGGAACGCGATGATGCTCAGCACCGCGCCGGCCCAGATCCGCATGATGAGCGCGAGCCCGGCGGCGACCAGCATGCCGATCGCGAACACCCAGAACACCGTGGTGCCCATGCCGCCGAGCAGGTTGCCGGACCGGACGTAGTGCATGGCCATCACCGCGGCGCACACCCCGGACAGGGTGCCCGCGGACAGGTCGATCTCGCCGAGCAGCAGGACGTAGACCAGACCCATCGCGATGATCATCTTGCCGGCGCCCTGCGCGATCAGGTTCGCCGTGTTGTTCAGTGTCAGGAAGTTGTCCGACAGCGTCCAGAACACGAGCACCAGCGCGGCGAGCCCGAGAAGGGCGGGCAGCGAGCCGAGCTCGCCGCCGCGCAGCCTGGCGAAGTAGTCCTTGATCGCCTCACCGGTGGACTGGGAGGTGGTGTCGATGCCGAAGTCGGAGACAGCGTTGGACGCGGTCTCGGCCTTGGACGGGGATTCGGTCATGAAAGAGGTCCTCGGGTGAGAGATCAGAGGGTGACTTGCTCGGGCCGCGCCAGGCCGAGGTCACCCGACCGGCCTGCGGTGATGAGCTCGACGACTTGGCTGTGGGTGGTCTCCTTCGCCGGCAGGTCCGCGACGAGGCGGCCCAGGTACAGCGTGGAGATGCGGTCGGCGACCTCGAACACGTCCGCCATGTTGTGGCTGATCAGCACCACGCCGAGGCCCTGCTCGGCGAGGCGGCGCACCAGGTCGAGGACCTGGCGGGTCTGGGCGACGCCCAGAGCGGCGGTCGGCTCGTCGAGCAGCACGACCTTGCTGTCCCACAGCACCGACTTGGCGATCGCGACGGTCTGGCGCTGCCCGCCGGACAGCTGGGAGACCGGCGTGCGCACCGACTTGACCGTGCGGACCGACAGCGACGCGAGCGTCTCGCGCGCGGCCTTCTCCATGCTCGCCTCGTCCATCAGCCAGCGCGAGCCGCGCTCCCTGCCGAGGAACATGTTCTGCACGACGTCGAGGTTGTCGGCCAGCGCGAGGTCCTGGTAGACGACCTCGATGCCGAGGTCGGCGGCCTCTTTGGGGCTGTGGATGGTGACCGGCTTGCCTCGGAACAGGACCTGGCCGGAGTCCATCGGGTGGATGCCGGCGACGCACTTGATCAGCGTCGACTTGCCGGCGCCGTTGTCGCCGACGAGCGCGGTGACCTCGCCGGGCCGGACCGTGAAGTTCACGTCGTGCAGCACGTGCACCGGCCCGAAGCTCTTGTTGATCCCGATCAGCTCGAGAAGGGGTTCAGTCATGGTTGTCCTCCTGCTCGGGCCGGCCGCACCCGTGTGAGGGTGCGGCCGGCCCGGGCTGAAACTGGGATCAGGAGATGCCGAGCTCGGTGCAGGCGGCGGCGAGGTCGCCGGTGCAGACCTCTTCGGCCTTCACGTAGCCCTCGTCGATGACCCGCTTGACGTCGGCCTTCTTGATCATGAACGGCTCGAGGAGCTTCGACTTGACCTCACGCTTGCCGGTCGGGTCGTTCTCGGTGTCCGTCGCGATCTTGTCGGCGGCGGCCGTGTCGCCCTTGGCGAGCGCGGCGGCGAGGTCGGCGGTCGCCTCGGCCTCGAGCTTGATCGGCTTGAACACGGTCATGAACTGGTCGCCGGTGAGGATGGCCTTGAGGCCGTCCGCGGTGGCGTCCTGACCCGTGACCGGGACCTTGCCGTTCAGACCGTTCTTCTTCAGCACGGTGATGACCGCGCCGGCCAGACCGTCGTTGGCGGCGACGACACCGTCGACCTTGCCGCCGTTGGAGGTCAGGATCTGCTCGAAGGTGGTGCCGCCCTTCTGGTTGTCCCAGCCGTCGATCGGCTGCGACTGCACCAGCTTGAACTTGCCCGACTCGTACTGCGGCTTGAGCTTGTTCTGCTGGCCGTTGTAGAAGAGCGTGGCGTTGTTGTCCGTCGGCGCGCCCTCGATCTCGATGATGTTCGCGCCGTCCGGGGCGTCCTTGAGCGCGTCGATCATGCCCTGGCCCTGCAGCTCGCCGACCTTCACGTTGTCGAAGGACACGTAGTACTTGGAGCTGCCGCCGAGGTTGAGGCGGTCGTAGTCGATGGTCGGGATGCCCTGGGCGTTGGCCTTCTGGGCGACCGTGCCGCCGAGCTCGCTGTTGATCGAGGCGATGATCAGGACCTTGACGCCGTCGTTGATCATCTGGTCGGCCAGGGTGCTGAACTTCTGCACATCGCCCTGAGCGTTCTGGATGTCGGGGTCGAGGCCCTTGGCCCGGAGGGCCTCCTCGAGCATGGGCTTGTCGAAGCCCTCCCAGCGGGCGGACGTCGCGGTCTCCGGCAGGATGACACCGACCGGGATGCCGCCGTCCGCGGAGTCGGTGCCCGACTCCTGGTCGCCGCTCTGCGGTGACTCCTGGTTGGCACCACACGCCGACAGGGCGAGGGTCAGACCCATCCCCGCGGCGAGAAGAGCAAGCCTTGTACTGCGCATTCAACGGTCCCTTCAAGTCCTCAGGGCGAAAATGTTGCGGTGCACAACATATGCCTGCGCGGGCTGTGAGGGAAGCCACGAATGGGCGTTTTGCGGCTCACCTACGACACAGTTTGGCAACGAACCGGCCATCTGCCGGTCAGCGTCCTTGTGCTTCGCGCAGGGATGAGCACCGGGCACGAAGCGTAATCGCGAGTCAAGGCACCCGCGAGCCGAAACCACGTTCTGGCAAGGAGTTCACCAGTTAGGGGCGCGGTCGGGAGACCTGTTCACCAAGCACGGAGCGTCGCGATGCGTTGTTCGAGCTGCTCGGCGGAGGCCATCGCGGTCGGCGGACCAGCACAGACCCGCCGCAGCTCGCTGTGGATCATGCCGTGCGGCTTGCCGGTCCGGTGGTGGTACATCGCGACGAGCGTGTTGAGCTCCTTGCGCAACCCGGTCAGCCGCTCCGCCACGCTCGGCTCCCGCACCGACGCCGGCTCCGCGGCCCGCTTGGACCGCTCGTCGAGCTGCTTGGACTGGCGCTGACGCAGCAGCGCCCGCACCTGGTCCGGCTCCAGCAGGCCCGGCAGCCCGAGGTACTCCTGCTCCTCGTCGGAGCCGGCGAACGCCGCCGTGCCGAACGACGAGCCGTCGTAGATCACCTGGTCGAGCTCCGCGGAGGCGGACAGCGTCGTGAACGCCTTCTCCTCCTCGCCCGGCTCGTCCTTGGTCCGGTTGGCGTCGAGCAGCAGCTCGTCGTCCCAGCCGTCCTTGTCCCGGTGCGGCTTGCCGAGGATGTGGTCGCGCTGCGCCTCGAGCTGGCTCGCCAGCTCGAGCAGCACCGGCACGCTCGGCACGAACACGCTCGCGTTCTCCCCCGCCCGCCGCGCGCGGACGAACCGGCCGACCGCCTGCGCGAAGAACAGGGGGGTCGACGCGCTGGTGGCGTACACGCCGACGGCGAGGCGCGGCACGTCGACGCCCTCGCTGACCATCCGCACGGCGACCAGCCACCGGTCGTCGGACTCGGCGAACTCGGCGATCCGGCCGGACGCCTTGGGGTCGTCGGACAGGACCACCACCGGCTCCCGGCCGGTCGTCGCCGTGAGGATCTTGGCGTAGGCCTTCGCCGACTCGTGGTCGGACGCGATCACCAGCCCGCCGGCGTCCGGCACGCTCTGCCGCAGCTGCGCGAGCCGCAGGTCGGCGGCGTGCAGCACCGCCGGGATCCACTCGCCCTCCGGGTCGAGGGCCGTGCGCCACGCCCGCGCGGTCTGCTCGTTGGTCATCGGCTCGCCGAGCCGGGCGGTGAACTCCTCGCCCGCGCTGGTCCGCCAGCTCGCCTCGCCCGAGTAGGCCAGGAAGATCACCGGCCGGACCACGCCGTCGGCGAGCGCGTCGGCGTAGCCGTAGGTGTGGTCGGCCTTGCTGCGCAGGAACCCGGCCGGGTCCGGCTCGTAGTTCACGAACGGGATCTGCGAGTCGTCGCTGCGGAACGGGGTGCCGGTCAGCGCGAGACGGCGCACCGCGGGCGTGAACGCCTCCCGGATCGCGTCGCCCCACGACTTGGCGTCGCCGCCGTGGTGGATCTCGTCGAGGATCACCAGCGTCTTGCGGTTCTCCGTGCGCACCCTGTGCAGCATCGGGTGCGCGGCGACCTGGGCGTAGGTGACCGCGACCCCGCGGTAGTCGGCCGACGTGGCGCCCGCGCCGTTGCGGAAGTTGGGGTCGATGGGGATGCCGGCCGCCGCGGCGGCGCCGGCCCACTGGTACTTCAGGTGCTCGGTCGGCGTCACGATCGTGACCTGCTCGATCACCCGGTCGGCGATCAGCTCGGCCGCGACCCGCAGCCCGAACACGGTCTTGCCGGCGCCCGGCGTCGCGACCGCGAGGAAGTCCTGCGGCTTCCTGGTCAGATAGCTGGTGATGGCCCTGCGCTGCCACGCGCGGAGCGGTCGGGAGCCCCCCGGCTGGACCGCCTGTTCTGTCCCCTGCACCGCTGTCATCCGTCCGGCAGCTCCTCCCTGTATGCACTCCTGGCACAACGAAGCCCTCAAGCGGGCGCGTCGTTGAGGGCGGGTGTGACTCTACCTCCCGCCGCCACGCTCCGCCCCCGTGCGACACGTGCGTCACGATCCGGGAGGTGTCGCGCCAACCGCGGGCCGATGGACCATGCTTGACGTCGACATGAGCCCACAGCCGCAGCACCCCACCCGCAACGCGCAGCAGGCGACCAGCGTCCTGCCGCGCCGCGGTCCGCTGCGGCTGTTCCGGCGCACGTGGCACAAGGCGTGGTCGGGCAACCTGTTCTCCGAGGCGGCCGAGGCCGCGTTCTGGCAGGTGCTGTCGCTGCCGCCGCTGCTGCTCGGACTGCTCGGCAGCCTCGGGTACGTCGCGGAGTGGTTCGGCCAGGACGTCATCGAGTCGGTGCACGACTCGATCATCGAGTGGTCCAGGACCGCGTTCAGCAACAGCGTCGTCGACGACATCATCCAGCCCACCGTGCTCGACGTCCTGCGCCACGGCCGCGGCGAGATACTCACCGTCGGGTTCCTGATCTCGCTGTGGGCGGGCTCGTCGGCCATGTCGTCGTTCGTGGACGCGATCACCGTCGCGCACGACCAGTACGGCGTGCGCAACGAGGTGTGGCAGCGGATCTTCGCGCTGCTGCTGTACATGGCGTCGCTGGTGCTGCTGGTCATCGGGCTGCCGATCCTGACGCTCGGCCCGGACCTGCTGCCCAAGATCTTCCCGGTGACGTGGCGCGAGGAGATCACGTACTGGGTCGGCTTCGGGTACTACCCGGTCATCGGCGTGGTGATCGTGCTCGCGCTGACCACGCTGTACAAGGTGGCGCTGCCGCGCAAGCTGCCGTGGCACCGGGGACTGCCCGGCGCCGTGCTGGCGATGCTCGTGTTCCTGCTGTCCAGCATCGGGCTGCGGCTCTACATCTCGTGGATCACCACGACCGGCTACACCTACGGCGCGCTGGCCACGCCGATCGCGTTCCTGCTGTTCGCGTTCTTCATCGGGCTGGCGATCGTCCTCGGCGCGTACTTCAACGCCGCGATCCAGGAGATGTGGCCGGCCCGCATGACGCGCCGCCAGCGGCGACGCTGGCGGCGGCTGGAGATGAACCGGGTCGCCGGCACGCCACCGGGGCCCGACCACACACCCAACGGCGAGATCGAACCAGGCGAACCGAGCGAACCGCCCGAGCCCCGGGAGCCCCGCGCGGACCAGACCGCGCGGGAGTCACGCCGCGACTGAGTTGGGGCCGGTCCCGTGGATCGTTTTGTGCGAAGGTCCGCGCCTGATCTACAGGTACCTCAGGGGAACGTGACGGCACTCAGCCACCATCCACCTCGGTAGCCGCGCCAGCGCCGGGACGCAACCAACACATGAAAGTCCGGGGAGGCGGACATGCCTAGCCCTACTCGCCGCCGCCTGGCAGCTTGTTGAAGATCTTCTGGCATTCGGGGCACACCGGGGAGCCCGGCTTGGGCGAACGGGTCACCGGAAAGACCTCACCACACAGCGCGACCACCATGTTCCCGGTGACCGCGCTCTCGGCGATCTTGTCCTTGCGGACGTAGTGGAACATCTTCGGTGTGTCGTCACCCGTGGTGTCCGAGCCCTCTGGGCGGGTGTCGAGTTCTGGCAGCGTCTGCGTACTCACGGTGCAATGATGCCCGAAACGACGCCAAGTCCGCGCACCTGCTGGCAGGATTCGCCGCATGTTCCAGAAGGTGATGGCCAGCTTGGGCCAGGGCGGTGCGACGGTCGACGCCCGGATCATCGACCGAAACGTCCGGCCGGGCGGCACTCTGCACGGTGAGGTGCTGCTCGTCGGCGGCCAGGTCGACCAGGAGGTCGAGTCGCTGGCCGTGACCCTGCTGGCCAGGGTCGAGCAGGGCGCGCCGGGCGAGACCGTCGACCTGCCGTTCCAGAACGTGCAGCTCGCCGGCCGGGAGCTGGTGCGCGCCGGCGCCCAGATCAAGGTGCCGTTCGAGGTGCAGATGCCGTGGGAGACACCCGTCACCACGGTGTTCGGCAAGTACCTGACCGGCATGGCCGTCGGGCTGCAGACGAACCTGAACCTGTCCCGCACGGTCGTCGACCCGCAGGACGTGGACGCGATCCCGATCGAGCCGGTGCCGGCACAGCACCGCATCCTGGACGCGATGAGCCGGATCGGCTTCCAGTTCCGCTCGGCGAACCTGGTGAAGAACCGTGTCGACGGCGTCGACCAGCAGCTGCCGTTCTTCCAGGAGATCAACTTCGCGCCGTCGCCGGCGTTCGCGAAGGCGTTCAACGAGGTGGCGGTGACGTTCCTCGCCCGGCCGAGGGACGTGCAGGTGGTGCTGGACGTGAACAAGCGCGTCCGGGTGCTCAAGGGCGGCGGGCTCGGCGGGCGCGGGCAGTCCATGCTCGGCTCGTTCGTCTTCGAGTACGCGGCGATGGGCCGCACCAACTGGGAGCAGCAGATCGAGGGGTGGCTGCACGAGGTGGCGAAGCCGAGGGGCATCTTCGACTAGGGCTTGCCCCGTGGGTCTGTGTGCGAAGGTCTGCGTCCGACCAACCGGTACCTCAGGGGAACGTGACGGCACTCAGCCACCAGCCACCGCGTACCCGCGCCAGCGCCAGGACGCAACCCACACATAGAAATCCGGGGAGGCGGACCAGAACATGCGGATCACCGAGGAAGTGGCGGCCGCGCGGGCCGACGGCAGGGCCGTGGTCGCGCTGGAGAGCACGCTGCTCGCACACGGGCTGCCGCCCGGGCGCAACCGCAAGGTGGCGACCGCGGTCGAGGACGTGGTCCGCGCCGCGGGCGCCGTGCCGGCGACGATCGCCGTGCTGGACGGGCAGATCCGCGTCGGCCTGTCCGACGCCGAGCTGGACCGGGTGTGCGCGCCGGACTCGGACCTCGCGAAGCTGTCCGCCCGCGACCTCGGCCCGGCGATCGCGCTGGCCCGCGACGGCGCCACGACGATCGCGAGCACCTCGGTGATCGCGCACGCGGCGGGCATCGGCGTGTTCGGCACCGGCGGCCTCGGCGGCGTGCACCTGCCCCCGCCCGGCGAGTCGACGTCGTGGGACGTGTCCGCCGACCTCGAGATTCTGGCCTGCACCCCGGTCGTGGTCGTGTGCTCGGGCGTCAAGTCGGTGCTGGACATCGCAGCCACGATCGAGGTGCTGGAGACCAGGTCGGTGCCGGTGCTCGGCTACCGGACCGACACGTTCCCGGCGTTCTACCGCAGGGAGTCGCGGTTCGCGGTGCCGTGGCGGGTGGAGACGCCAGCGGAGGCCGCGGCCGTGGTCGCCGCGCACCGCGCCCAGGGCCCCGGCTCCGGCGTGCTGGTGACGAACCCGGTGCCGGCGGAGCACGAGCTGGACCGCGAGCTGCACGACCGCCTGCTCGCGGAGGGCATGGCGCTGGTCGCGAACCAGGAGGTCCGCGGCGGCGACGTGACCCCGCTGCTGCTGGAGCACTTCCACACCGCGAGCGGCGGCGCGAGCCTGGACACCAACGAGGCGCTCGTGCTGAGCAACGTGGCACTGGCCGCCGAGGTGGCGGTCGCGCTCACGAGGCACTGACACGCGGGCGACCGCGTCTGGTGTCGCGTCTTCTGTACCTACTAGTATGTACAGCATGGACGCCACCGAGCGGCTGATCGAGAGCACGCGTGAGCTGCTGTGGGAACGCGGCTACGTCGGCACGAGCCCGAAGGCGATCCAGCAGCGGGCCGGCGCGGGGCAGGGCAGCATGTACCACCACTTCGCCGGCAAGCCCGACCTCGCCCGCGCCGCGATCGAGCGCACGGCCGGTGAGCTGCGTGCCGCCGCGGAGGCGCAGCTCGCCGGGCCCGGCACGGCCGTGGAACGGATCACCGCGTACCTGCGCCGCGAACGCGACGTGCTGCGCGGCTGTCCCATCGGTCGCCTCACGCAGGACCCGGACGTGATGGCGGACCCGACACTGCGCGAGCCGGTGGCCGCGACACTCGCGTGGTTGCGTACCCGCCTGACCGAGGTGCTGGCCGAGTCCCCGGCCCATCGCGACCAGGCGTCCGCGCTGGCCGCCACGGTGGTGGCCACCCTCCAGGGCGGCTACGTGCTGGCCCGTGCCGCCGACTCCCCCGTCCCGTTCACCGACGCCGTCGACGGTGTCCTCGCCCTACTCACCAGGAGCTGAGCCGTGTACGCGAAGCAGTACGAGCTCACCCTTCCCGCCGACTACGACATGGGGATCATCCGCGAGCGGGTGGCGGTCAACGGGCACACGCTCGACGACCGCGCCGGCCTCGCGCTCAAGGCCTACCTGATCCGCGAGCGTGGCGTCGGCGGCTCGCCGGTCAACCAGTACGCGCCCTTCTACCTGTGGCACGACACCACGGCGATGGCGCACTTCCTCGTCGGCGGCGGCGGGTTCCAGAACATCGTCCGCGACTTCGGCCGGCCGGTCGTCCACCACTGGACGGGCGTCGCCGCCCTCGACGGCCCGGCGGCGGACACCACGCCGCGTGCCGCGACCCGCGCGCTCACCACGTTGCCGGCCGACACCGACCCGGCCGGCGCGGTCGCCGCCGAGCTGGACCGGCTGCGGACCGACGCGGAACACGACGACGTGCACACCGCGGCCCTCGCGATCGACCCGCGGCACTGGCAGCTGGTGCGGTTCACGCTGTGGCGGCACCGACCGGAGGGTCCCGGCGAGCGGTACGAGGTGCTGCACGTGTCCACACCTCGCTGAGTCGGATGTAGTGAACGCATAGGGGCGACGTGGCGCGAACGTGGCACAGTGGAGGGGTACGACCGACAACTGGGGAGCAGAAAGATGGCACAACGCGCGACTGAGTGGACCTGACCGTCGAACCGACGTGGTGGCGGGGTCAGGTCGGCCGCGGCGCCGCGTAGAGCTTCGCCACCACGTCCTCGATCTCCGGCTCCTGCACGGAAAGGTCCCGCAGCGGCACCGCCTGCGCGAGCCGCGCGACGACCTCGCCGGCCGTCGCGCCCTCGAGCGTCAACGTCACCCGGTACCCGTCCGCCTCGACGCGCTCCACCGACGCGCCGGGCAGCACGAGGTCGGCTGGCCACGCGGCGTCCAGGTCGGCCACCACCCGACGCCTCGACCGGTACGTCGCGTGCAGCTCCTCCAGGGTCCCGTCGTGCACGACGCGGCCGTGGTCGATCACCACCAGCCTGCGGCACAGCTTCTCGATGTCCGCGAGGTCGTGGGTGGTCAGCACGACCGTCGTGTCACCGCGCTCGCGCAGCTCCGTCAGGAACCCGCGCACCGCCTGCTTCGACAGCACGTCTAGCCCGATCGTCGGCTCGTCGAGGAACAGCACCTTCGGCCCGTGCAGCAGCGCCGCGGTCAGCTCGCCGCGCATCCGCTGCCCCAGCGACAGCTGCCGCACCGGAGTGTCCATGAAGGAGTCCAGGTCCAGCAGCGACCGACACGCCGTCAACCGCGCCGCGTGGTCGGCGGCCGGCACCCGATACACGTGGCGCAGCAACGTGAACGACTCCGCGAGCGGCAGGTCCCACCACAGCTGCGACCGCTGCCCGAACACCACCCCGATCTTCCGCGCGAGCTGTGTGCGCTGCGGCACCGGCGTCAGTCCGCACACCGAAAGCGTGCCGCCCGACGGCGTCAGCACCCCAGTCAGCATCTTGAGCGTCGTCGACTTGCCGGCGCCGTTCGGTCCTATGTAGCCGAGCAGCTCGCCGTCGGCGACCGAGAGCGACACACCGTCCACAGCGGACACCACGTCCTTGGTGCGCCGCAGCCTGCCCACCTTGCGCCGCACGGTGAAGTCCTTGCGCAGCGCGGAAGTCTCGATAACCGTGTTCACGACCCAGTGCTCCGGTAGTGGCGGATGCCGGTGCGCCAGAACAACCCGGCGAGCGCGGCGGCGAACAGTGCGGTCAGCGGCGAGCACCACCGCAGCCAGTCGGGCGCCCCGAGCGGGTCCGACCGGCCGAGCATGGCGAGCGCCGGAAGGTAGGACACGAACGCGAAACCCAGCCCGTAGGCGAACACGCGGCGGAACAGCCCGCCGAACACCGTCATCGGGTAGGCGGCGACGTCCTTGCCGCCGTAGGTGAACGCGTTGGACAGCTCACCGGAGTCGATCCACCAGAACGCGACGGCCGCGCCCGCGACGAAGATCGCCCCGAAGAACGCCGCGCCGGCCAGCGGCGCGGCGACCACGAGCGCGACCACCGGCGGCGACCACTCGACCGGTGACACGGTCAGCGCGACCGCGTAGATCACGCCGCCCTGCAGCACCCGGCCGACCCGCCGGGGCGCGAAGTCCATCGCGACCAGCTGTCCCAGCGCGGACAGCGGCCGCACCAGCACCGCGTCGAACAGCCCGCTGCGGACGTAGACCCGCAGCTTCTCCACGTTGCCGACCGCGAGGTCCGCGAGCGGGAACGCCGCCGCGGCGATGCCCACCATCAGCACCACCTCCCGGCCGCCGAACCCGCCGAGGCTGTCGTTGACCCCGAACAGCACCCACACCGTGACGAGGTCGAGCGCCGTGAGCACGGTCGAGCCCGCGAGGTCGATCGCGAACGACACGCGGTACTGCGTCTGACTGCGCACCTGCGCGGCGAGCAGCCGTAGATAAGCTTCAGCAGCGATGTTCACTCCGCAAGCTCCGTTCAGCCACCCTGGATCACCAGCCTCACCAACGCCCGCCGCTGCACCAGCCGCGCCACCCCGACCGCCACCGCGAACCACGCCGCCTGACCGGCGATCAGCACCGCCGCGTGCCCGGTGCCGCCGCGTTCGACTAGCACGTCCAGCGGCGCCTGCAGCAGCGCGGGGAACGGCGTGCCGACCCACAGCACGGTGACGAGCCAGTCCGGCAGCACCGGAAGCGGGAAGTACAGCCCGCTGCCCGCGCCGGAGCAGACCACCCACACCATCTGCACACCGCGGATGTCGAGCAGCCAGAACGCCGACAGCGACACCACGTACCGGCACACCGAGCACACCAGCACGGCGAACACGACCGACACGGCGAACAACGCGTACGTCCACGGGTGCGCCGGCAGGTAGAAGTCGAACGCCAGCAACCCGACCACCACCGGGACGACGAACCTGGTGAGCATCGCGTGCCCGGCCCGCCCGACGTCGGCGGCGAGGAAGCTCGCCATCAGGTCGACCGGGCGCAGCAGGTCCGACACCACCTCGCCGGACCGCACCCGCTCGGGAAGGTCCTGCTGGCCCCAGTAGTTCACGACCGCGAGCAGGCCCTGCCCCACCCAGACGAACGTGACCAGCTGACCGGGCGCGTACCCGGCGACCTGCCCGGTCCGGTCGGCGACCGACAGCAGGATGTAGCAGCGGACGAACCCGAACACGGTGTTGGTGAACGCGCCGGCGAACGTCGCCTGCCGGTAGGTGGCGTAGCGGCGGAAACCGGCGCCGGCGAGCGCGGACAGCATCCGTGTGCCGCTGGCAATCGTGCCGGCCACGCGGTTAGCCTCCGATCTGGACGGTTCGGCAACAGATTGGGCGCAGAGTTGATGCTCGCTTCGCAAGCTCCGCTCGCAGAGTTGATGTTCGCTCCGCAGGCGTCCGCACGCAGAGTTGATGTTCGCTCCGCAGGCTCCGCACGCAGAGTTGATGTTCGCTCCGCAGGCTCCGCTCAGATGAGCACCGTCGTGGTCGTCGGCGATGTCGCACTCGACGTGGTCGCCACCCATTCCGGTTCGATCGTGCACGGCGGCGACGCCCGCGCGCGGATCACCCTCACGACCGGCGGAGCCGGGGCGAACACCGCGGCGTGGCTCGCCGACTGCGGTGTCGAGACGATCCTCGTCGCGCGGGTCGGCGACGACGTCGCGGGTCGGCAGGCACGCGAGGAGCTAACCACCACCGGGGTGCGGTGCGCATTCACAATTGACGAGGAGGCGTCGACCTGCTGCGTCGTGGTCATGGTGGACGGGAACGGCCAGCGCAGCATGCTGCCCGACCGCGGCGCCGGGCACGGGCTGCTCGCCACCGACCTCGACCCGACGCTGCTGCGGGTGGCCGAACACCTGCACCTCTCCGGCTACGTGCTGCTCGACGAGTCGTCCCGGGACGCGGGCCTCGCCATGCTGGCGGCCGCGAAGGCCGCCGGGCTGACCACGTCGGTCGACCCGCAGGCGGCCGCGCTGATCACGGACCCGGAGCTGTTCGTCTCGGAGCTGCGCGGCGTCGACGTGCTGCTGCCGAACCTCGACGAGCTGGCCGTGCTGACCGGCTCCCGCGACCCGGCGAGCGCCGCGGCGCTGCTCGGCTCGGTCGGCGCGGTCGCGGTCACGACCGGACCGACCGGCGCGAGCTGGGTGGACCGGAACGGCATCGTGTCGGTGCCCGCGGCGCCGGGCGACTGCGTCGACTCGACCGGTGCGGGCGACGCGTTCGACGCCGGCCTGCTCACCGCGCTGCTGGCCGGCAAATCCACTGAGGACTGCCTGCTCAACGGGGTGCGGCTGGGCGCGCTCGCCGTCGGGCGGGTCGGCGCTCAGCCCAACCGGGTCAACCGTCGATGACGGGGTGGTGCTCGCCCTCGATCGCCCTCGGCTCCCGCTGGTAGCGGTTGACGTCCTCCGCCTTGCGCGCGGGCCGGTCGTTGGCGACCAGCACGGCGATCCACGGCAGGGGGATCGACAGCGCCACGAAACCCAGCGCCAGCCACCACGTGTCGTGGAAGATCCCGGCCAGGATCAGGCACGGCAGCCGCAGCAGCATCATGGTCAGGTACTTGCGCTTTCGCGCCGCGTACTCGTCTTCGTACGACGGCGCCGCCTCGGTGATGAGAACCGGGGTGTCGTCCCGCTCGGACTTCACGACACCACCTCCACGCACCATGTTCCCACCTGTCCGCCCGGATTGCGCCATCCGGGTGGAAGTGAATGGCCCACAGTGGGAAAGCCGGTATGAAGGGAGTCATGACCGTCAGCGGGATCGACACCCAACTGGATCATCTCCAGCAGTGGCGCCTGAGCCCGTTGGAGCAGTTACGGCACAAGCTCACCGAGGCCAACCTGGCTCGGCATCTCGACACCGAGCCGCAGCGGGTCCTCGACGTCGCCGGCGGCAACGGCATGGCCGCGGTCCGGCTGGCCGCGCAGGGCCACGAGGTCACCGTGCTCGACCCGGCCGGCGCGATGCTGAGCACCGCGATCCTGGCCGCGGAGGCGCACGGGGTGGCCGACCGGCTGCACGTCGTGCAGGCCGGCGCGCAGGACGCGCCGGACGTGTTCGCCGCGCACGAGTTCGATCTCGTTCTGTGTCACAACCTGCTGCACTACGCGGAGTCACCGGAGGAGCGCCAGTCCGTGCTGCGCGCGATCACGGTGCCTCTGCGTAGTGGCGGGTTGCTGTCGGTGCTCGGCCCGAACGACGCCTTCGTGCCGGTCCAGGCGGCCGTGCGCGACCTCGCGCCGGGGCTCGCGCTGCAGGAGCTGGAGGGCGTGGCGTCGGCGTGGTCGACGCCGTGCACGGTCGGTGAGATCGTCGCGCTGCTCGCCGACCTCGGCGTCGACGAGGTGGTCCGCTACGGCGTGCGGTGCGTCAGCGACCTCATCCCCGACGAGGAGGCCGACGACCCCGGGTTCCTCGCCGACCTCGAGCGGCTCGAGCTGGCGCTGTCGGACCGGATGCCGCACCTGCTGACCGCGCGGTACTTCCACCTGGTCGCCCGTCGCTGAGCGCGGCGTGCCACCATCGCCGGCGTGCGGGCGGTGGTGGCGAGGGTGTTGTCGGCGAGCGTGACCGTCGGCGGCGATGTGGTCGGCGCGATCGACGAGCCCGGCCTGTTGGTGCTGCTGGGGATCAGCGCCGAGGACACAGTCGCCCAAACCGACACGATGGCCCGCAAACTGCACGAACTTCGCATCCTGCGTGACGAGATGTCCTGTGCGACAGCGGGTGCGCCCCTGTTGGTGGTCAGCCAGTTCACGCTGTACGGCGACACCAGGAAGGGACGCCGTCCTTCGTGGACGGCGGCCGCCCGTCCCGAGGTCGCCGAGCCGCTCGTCGAGGCCGTCGTGGCCGCTCTGCGCACTCGCGGCGCGCGGGTCGAGACCGGGCGCTTCGGCGCCATGATGACCGTCGAGTCCGTGAACGACGGCCCCTTCACTGTCCTCGTTGAGGTTTGAGTCGGTCGACTCTCAGGGAAACCTCAGGCTAGGTCGAGCAACCGGTGTGGCGAGCGCGACGTCATCCAGGTTGAGAACTCGGGAACGAAACGACGCACATCCGCGTTTTCCAGAGTGTCCAGCCAACGAGCACAGATCTCCGCCCCGCGGTCAGGTCGAAGGCTCACCGGACAGGCCGGTGTGACACGGAACACACCAGCCCGCGAAAGGGGGAGGGAGAGCATGACGGTCCCACAGCAACGCGTGCCGGAGCCCAGCGAGCAAGACCTGGATGCCCAGAGTCCCGCGGCCGACCTGGTCCGCGTCTACCTGAACGGTATCGGCAAGACCGCGCTGTTGACCGCGGCTCAGGAGGTCGAGCTCGCCAAGAGCATCGAGGCGGGCGTGTTCGCCCAGCACATGCTCGACACGGCGACCAAGCTGAGCGGCGCCCGCAAGGTCGAGCTGCGCACACTGGTCTCCGACGGTCACATGGCGAAGAACCACCTGCTCGAGGCCAACCTGCGGCTCGTGGTGTCCCTCGCCAAGCGGTACACCGGTCGCGGCATGCCACTCCTGGACCTCATTCAGGAAGGCAACCTCGGTCTCATTCGCGCGGTCGAGAAGTTCGACTACACCAAGGGCTTCAAGTTCTCGACCTACGCAACGTGGTGGATCCGCCAGGCCATCACCCGCGGCATGGCCGACCAGGGGCGGACCATCCGGCTCCCGGTCCACCTCGTCGAGCAGGTCAACAAGCTCGCGCGCATCAAGCGCGACCTCCACCAGCAGCTCGGCCGCGAGGCCACCCACGATGAGCTGGCCAAAGAGGTCGGGCTCACCCCCGAGAAGGTCTCCGACCTGCTCGACCACGCCCGCGACCCGGTCAGCCTCGACATGCCCGTCGGTTCCGAGGAAGACGCCCCACTCGGCGACTTCATCGAGGACGGCGAAGCCACCGACGCCGAGAGCGCCGTCATCTCCGGCCTACTCCACGACGACCTCCGCCGGGTCCTCTCCACCCTCGACGAACGGGAACAGTCGGTCATCCGCCTGCGCTACGGCCTCGACGACGGGCAACCCCACACCCTCGACCAGATAGGCAAGCGGTTCGGCCTCTCGCGCGAGCGCGTACGCCAGATCGAACGCGAGGTCATGTCCAAGCTCCGCCAGGGCGAACGTGCCGAGAAACTGCGCGCCTACGCGAGCTGAACCACGCCAGGCAACCCTTTTCCCGCCCGCTACGTCCACCATGCAGGAAGCCATTGACATGTGACGGGTGCCACGGCACGGTCTAGGCACAGGACTACGCGGTGCGGGTGATTTGCTACTGCCCGTAACTGCCATCTAACGGGAGGTCGGGGCGGCCGGGGGCTGTCCCGGCCTCTCGGCTTCGGCCCGCCTGTTCGCGGAGGGCGCTCACCGGGAGCCTCGATCATCGTGCTGGGGGGCCGAGCCCCCAAACCCCCCACGGTGCGGTTGGTTCCTGACCCAGCGTGGTCACCTATTCGCTCGGCTACGCCTTCGCCTTTGCTCGGCTTCGCGTTTGCCGCTGGCTCGGCTTCGCCTTCATTCACGGCTCGGCTGCGCCTTTTCCCCTCGGCCGCCTCGTCGTTCGCTCGGTCTGCCTGTTCTGGCTTCCTCGCGATCCGGCCGGTCGCGCCTCCTGCTCGGCCGCCATGTGGTTCTGCTTGGCCCCCACGTTGTCCCGCTCACTGCGCCATGCGATTCACCTCGCCGTGCTTACTTACTGACCGGCCTGGTCACCAACCCCTCGGTCGCACCACTCGATCTTGCTGGCCTCGCCGCCCCACTCATTCGGCTACGCCACGTGTGCCTGCGCCATGCCGTTCGCGCGGTCGCGCCTTCCACTCGGGCTAGGCCACGCGATCCTGCCCACTGCCGCACCACCTTGCTGCGCCACGCCTCCCGTTGGCCGACCCACGCCTTCGGCTGTGCCTCTCGCCCCTGGCCCGGCTGCACCGTCTTGCTTGGCCTTCGGACTCGTGGTCGCCACTCTGCGCGGCGTCCCGGTCTCCGTCCCAGCCCCCGGCTGGTCGGGCCCGCCGCCGCTGCCGCGCTCGACCTCGCGGCCCCTGCTCGCAAGCCGGGCACCCCCCGTCGCAGCCAATACCGCAACCCAGCGCGCCCTCTGCTCCGAGAACCCCGCAAACCCTGCTGAGCAGCGCGTTTCCGTGACCCGCGTGGCCTCCGGCCCCCTCGAACCACGCTACGGCAACCCACCGACAAGAACGGCCGCTCCGGCACCCGTCATCCACAGCGCGAGAACTGTCCACAACCGCCGCCGGCGACAGCCGAAACGGTCGGACCCCGCCCGTACGCTGGAAACCGGGGGCCGGAGGCCAACCCGGCAGCCGTGGCCAGCGCCACTCGCGACACGCGGTCACCGGCCGAGCGCAACGCGGTAACGTCGGGGAATCCCACCACGCGACACAGGAGTCCCCAAGGTGACCGCCACTTTCGAGTACACCGAAGCGCTGCCCCTCGGCCCGGACAACCACACCGAGTACCGGTTGGTCACCCAGGACGGCGTGTCAGTCATCGAAGCGGCCGGTCGCACCTTCCTGCAGGTGGCGCCCGAGGCACTGACCGCGCTCGCCAAAGAGGCCATCCGCGACATCCAGCACCTGCTGCGCCCCTCGCACCTCGCGCAGCTCCGCGCCATCGTCGACGACCCGGAGGCCAGCGCCAACGACCGCTTCGTCGCCATGGACCTCCTGCGCAACGCCTGCATCTCCGCCGGCGGTGTCCTCCCCATGTGCCAGGACACCGGCACCGCCATCGTCATCGGCAAGCGCACCGAGAACGTCCTCACCGGCGGCGCCGACGAAGCCGCGCTGAGCAAAGGCATCTTCGACGCCTACCAGGAACTCAACCTGCGCTACTCCCAGCTCGCGCCCGTCAACTTCTGGGAGGAGCGCAACACCGGCACCAACCTCCCCGCTCAGCTGGAGCTCTACCACAAGGACGGCGACAAGCCGGAGTACGAGTTCCTCTTCATGGCCAAGGGCGGCGGCAGCGCCAACAAGACCTTCCTCTACCAGGAGACGAAAGCGCTGCTGAACCCCACGCGCCTGGCCAAGTTCCTCGACGAGAAGCTCCGCGGCCTCGGCACCGCCGCCTGCCCCCCGTACCACCTCGCCATCGTCGTCGGCGGCACCTCCGCCGAGAACACCCTCAAGGTCGCCAAGCTCGCCTCCGCCCGCTACCTCGACCACCTCCCCCTCGAAGGCAGCGCCGCAGGCCACGCCTTCCGCGACGTCGACCTCGAACAGCAGGTCCTCGAGATGACCCGCCAGTTCGGCATCGGCGCGCAGTTCGGCGGCAAGTACTTCTGCCACGACGTCCGCGTCGTCCGGCTGCCCCGCCACGGCGCGTCCTGCCCCGTCGGCATCGCCGTGTCCTGCTCGGCCGACCGCCAGGCCAAAGCCAAGATCACCCCGGACGGCGTGTTCATCGAACAGCTGGAACGCGACCCCGCGCGGTACCTGCCCGACGTCGCCGACGAACAGCTCACCGACGAGGTCGTCCGCATCGACCTCACCCGGCCCATGGACGAGATCCGCGCGACCCTGTCGAAGCTGCCGGTCAAGACACGGCTGTCACTGACCGGCCCGCTCGTCGTCGCCCGCGACATCGCGCACGCCAAGATCAAGGAACGGCTGGACGCCGGCGAGCCCATGCCGCAGTACCTGCGCGACCACCCCGTGTACTACGCGGGCCCGGCGAAGACCCCCGAGGGCTACGCGTCCGGCTCGTTCGGGCCGACCACCGCCGGCCGCATGGACTCCTACGTCGAGCAGTTCCAGGCCGCGGGCGGCTCGCAGATCATGCTCGCGAAGGGCAACCGGTCGCGCCAGGTCACCGACGCGTGCGAGACCCACGGCGGTTTCTACCTCGGCTCCATCGGCGGCCCCGCCGCCCGGCTCGCGCAGGACTGCATCAAGCAGGTCGACGTCCTGGAGTACGCCGAGCTCGGCATGGAAGCCGTGTGGAAGATCGAGGTCGAGGACTTCCCCGCGTTCATCGTGGTCGACGACAAGGGCAACGACTTCTTCGCCGGCACCTCGCAGCCGACCCTGCAGATCGCGTTCCGGCGATAGCCGACAGGCCCTCAGCGACCCGCGGACAGGTAGATCGTCCGGTCCTGCAGCGGCGTGTCCAGCGTGACCGTCACCGGCCTCGGCGTCATCACCGCGGTGCAGGCGCCGTCGTCTGGGCGGCCACCCTCCGGCCCGTCCAGCGGCCGGACCAGGATCTTCACCGAGTCCGCCGACTGGTCGACGACCGTGGCCTCCGATTCGGAGCAACCGCTGCTCGCCGCCGCGAACATCTGCAGCGCGAAGCCGTCGTTGAACATCCACACCTTGTCGCCGTACTCGAAGTAGTTCGGCAGCGCGGAGGCGTCGACCTGGGCCGCCGGCACCTCGGTGACGCCGGCCGGCACCACCGGGCCGTCCGGGCCGATGGTCACAGGCGGCTCACCGCCGGCGGGGTCCTGCGGTTTGCCGCCGGGTCCCGGCGGCGTCGGCTCCACGATGTCCGACGGCGTCTCCGGCGGCGGCTTCTGCGTCTGGCTGGACTGGTCCGACTGGTCGGACGCGGTCCGAGCCGGCTCGTTCCCGCAGCCGGCGAGCACGCCGAGCGCGAGCGCGGCGGTGGTGGCGATCAGCAAGGCCCTCATGGGAAAAGGACGGTAGCCGGCCGGTCGACGGTTGCACGGGAAGGTGCCCGGCCTCGCTGGGGCGTAGCGCGACCGGGCACCTGGGAGGGAGAGATTCGGTTGTCGTCAGCTCGTGCGCTGTTCGGACTTCAGCACCACCGCGCGGTCACCGAGCGGCGCGTCGAGCTCCGCGGTGAGCTTCGGGTACCGCAGGTCCATAGTGCAGTTCTGCGGCTTCGCGGGCACCGTCTCGATCATCAGGATCACGACCTGCGTGTCCGTCTGCTCCGGCACCTCGACACTGGCCTTGCCGCAGCCGCCCTCCTGCGCGACCACCCCGATCGTCCGGCCGTCGTCCTGGGTCCACACCAACCTCGGATACCCCTGGGCCAGCGCCGCGTCGTCGATCTGCTGCTTCGCGACCTCGGCACCGCCCTCCGGTGGTGTCCTGGCCGGCTGCCGGTCCGGAGTCGTCGACTCGGACGTCGCGCTAGGCGGCGTGTCGTTGCTTGCTTCCTGGTTCTCTTGCGGGTTGGCGCAAGCGCTCGCGAGCAAGAGCAGAACGCCAGCGCCAACAACGGTTCCTAGGCGTTTCATGTGTAGAGGACGCGACCTGCCGCACAAGCGGTTGCAAACCTGGCCGAGAACCCTACTTTCGTAGCACCTCGGGCGCGTTTGCCGAGGTCAGCGACCGCAGCCGGCGTGGTCCACTGTCCGGCCGGTCCGGCCGGGCGCCCACCTTCACCCGCGCCCCGAGGACCCGCGCGCCCGACGGCGCGGCCAGTATCGGCTCCAGCGCGAGCCAGCGGACCTGCGGCACGTCCTCGGCGAGCGCGGCGACCCGCAGCACCAGGTCGGTGAGCGCGTCGAGGTCGGCGGGCTCGCTGCCGCGGTAGCCGGTGAGCAGCGGCGCGGCCTTGGGCGCGCGCACCAGCCCGGCCGCGTCGGTGTCGGTGAGCGGCACCGCCCGGTAGGCCCGGTCCCCCAGCAGGTCGCTGACCACACCGGACAGTCCGAACGAGACGAGCGTGCCGAACGACGGGTCCTCCTGAACGCCGATCGCGCAACCGATGCCCTTGGGCGCCATGCGTTGCACGTACACGTCGGTGGCCCCGGACTGCTCGGCGAGGTCCGTGTAGGCGGTGCGCACGGCGTCCGGGGTGGACAGGTCGAGGCGCACGCCTTCCAGGTCCGCGCGCCGCCAGTACCGCTCGCCGGTGGCCTTCACCGCCACCGGGTAGCCCAGCTCCTCGGCCGCCGCCACCGCGTCGGCCGCGGACGACACCACCCGGCGCTCGACGATGTCGAGGCCATAGCAGGAAAGCAGCCGCGCGGCGTCCTGGTCGGACAGCTCGACCAGCTCATCGTCCACCCCGGACAGTGCGGCCGCGACGAGCGCGCGGGCGGTCTCGACGTCCAGGTCCACCGGCCGCGCGGGCTGACCCTGCGGCGCCGCACGCCAGGTGGCGTAGCGCGTGGCGCGGGCCAGCGCGAGCACCGCGCGTTCCGGGCTCGGGTAGGACGGGATCGAGCCCCGCGCCGGTGAGCCGTCCGCGCCGGGCACCGCCAGCTCGGCGGGAATCCCTTCGGTGGCAAGGAAAGTGGAGACGATCGGCTTGTGCCGGCCCTCGTCCTCCGCGGCCTCCCGCAGGGCCCGCGCGTACGCGGCACCGGGGATCGTGAGCGGTGGCACGAACACGACGACCAGCGCGTCGACGTCGGTCCTGCGCAGCTCGCCACGGACCGCGTCGGCGAGCACGTCCGGCCCGCCGGCCGCGCCGACGTCGACCGGCGCGCCGGCCAGCTCGAGGCCCTGCGCGAGCGCGGCGTCCGCGGCGAGCACGCCGATCGCCGACGAGTTGCCGACGATCGCGACCCGCCCGCCGCGCGGCAGCGGCTGGTGCGCCAGCAGCAGCGCGGTGTCGAAGAGCTGCGCGATCGACTCGACGCGGATCACCCCGGCCTGCTCGAACAGCGCGGCGACGCTCGCGTCGTCGACCGGCACCGATGTCGCGGCGAGTGCCGGCAGCACGGCGTTGCGACCCGACTTGACCGCGACGATCGGCTTCGCGCGGCCGAGCCTGCGTGCGAGCCGCGCGAACTTGCGCGGGTTGCCGAACGACTCCAGGTACAGCAGCACGACATCGGTCGCCGGGTCGGTCTCCCAGTACTGCAGCAGGTCGTTGCCGGACACGTCCGCGCGGTTGCCGGCGGACACGAACGTCGACAGGCCCAGCCCCCGGGTGGCGGCGTCGGCGAGGATCGCGGTGCCCAGCGCGCCGGACTGGCTGAAGAAGCCGGTGCGGCCGCGGCCGGGCAGCACGGGCGCCAGCGTGGCGTTGAGCCGGACCGCCGGATCGGTGTTGACCACCCCGAGCGCGTTCGGGCCGACGACGCGCATGCCGTGCGCCCTGGCCTCCTCGACGAGCCTGCGCTCGGCGCCCTCGCCGGCCGGGCCGGTCTCGCCGAAGCCGGACGAGATGACCACGAGCGCCTTGACACCCTTGGCGAGGCAGGCGTCCATCACCTCGTCCATGTGCGCCGCGGGCACCGCGACGACCGCGAGGTCGACCGGGTCGGGGATGTCGAGGACGCTCGGGTAGGCGCGGACGCCGCGGACCGCGCGGTGCTCGGCGTTCACCGGGAAGACCGGCCCCGCGAAGTCGGCCCGCAGCAGGTTGCCGAGGACCGCGTACCCGATCTTCTCCGGGTCGGTGGAGGCGCCGATGAGCGCGACCGAGCGCGGGTGCAGCAGGTTGTGGACGCTGCGGGCCTCGGCCGCCTGCTCCCGCGACCGCGCGACCGCGACCGACTCCTCGGTGGGGTCGATGTTGAACTCGAGGTGGAAGACGCCTTCCTCGATCTCGCGGGTGACCTGGTAGCCGGCGGCGCGGAAGACGCCGAGCATGGCGGCGTTCTCGGCGAGCACCTCGGCGACGAACCGCTCGATGCCGCGTTCCTTCGCCGCCGCCGCCAGGTGTTCCAGGAAGATCGGGCCGAGACCGCGGCTCTGGTGCCGGTCCTCGACGACGAACGCGACCTCGGCGGTCGGGCCGCCGTCGATCCGCTCGTAGCGGGCGACGGCGACGATGTCGTCGCCGAGCAGGGCGACGAACGCGACCCGGTCGCGGTGGTCGACGGTGGTGAACCGCTCGAGGTCACGCGGCGGGATCTGCGGGTAGGCACCGAAGTAGCGCAGGTAGCGGGTGCGTTCGGACATGCGGCCGTGGAACGCGGTCAGCGCCTCGGCGTCGCTCGGCACGATGGGTCTCAGGTGGACGGTGCCGCCGTCGGACAGCACCACGTCCGCCTCCCACCCCTTCGGGTAGTCGAACGGGTCCATCGCGACCGTCCTCAGTCCCTCGGATCGTCGGGGTCCAGGCCGTGCAACGGGAACACGGCGCGGCGGGTCTCGCGGATCACGCTGTCGACGCGCTCGCCCGCGTCGCCGTCCCACGGCTCGAAGTCGATGCTCTTGTTGTCGCTCATGGTGAGCGGCAGCTCGGCGGTCGGCGCGAGCTTGTCGACGAAGCGGGTCCACTCGCTCGGCAGCATCGTGTCGGCGGCGACGTCGCGGTCCAGCACGGTCGCGATCAGGTGCGTCCACGAGCGCGGGACCACCCGCAGCAGCTGGTAGCCGCCACCGCCGGCGGCGAGCCAGTTGCCGCCCGCGTACCGCTCGGCGAGCGCGCGGACCGTCCGGTAGATCGCCCGGTGCCCGTCGACGGACAGCGACAGCGAGGCGAGCGGGTCCTCGTCGTGGGTGTCCACGCCGCACTGGCTGACCAGCAGCTGCGGCTGGAACGCCTCGAGCAGCGACGGCACGACCGCGTGGAAGGCACGCAGCCAGGCGCGGTCGCCGGTCGCGGGCGGCAGCGCGACGTTCACCGCCATGCCCTGCGCGTTCGGCCCGCCGGTCTCGTCGGCGAACCCGGTGCCGGGGAACAACGTCAGCGGGTTCTGGTGCAGGGAGATCGTGAGCACGCGGGGGTCGTCGTAGAAGGCGGCCTGCACGCCGTCGCCGTGGTGCACGTCGGTGTCCACGTACGCGATGCGCTCGAACCCGTTGTCCAGCAACCAGGAGATGGCGACGGCGAGGTCGTTGTAGACGCAGAAGCCGTGCGCGTGGTCGCGCATCGCGTGGTGCAGCCCGCCCGCGATGCCCACCGCCCGCTTGGTCGTGCCGGACGCGATCTGGCGGGCCGCCAGCAGCGACGAGCCGACCACCCGCGCGGAGGCCTCGTGCATGTTGTCGAAGACCGGGTTGTCCGGCGTGCCGAGCCCGTGCCCGACGTCCCAGCCGACCATGGGCGCCTCCCGCACGGCGGCGAGGTAGCCGGCGTCGTGGATGCGTTCGATCTCCTCGTCGGTCGCGGTCTCCGGCACGAGCAGCTCGACCCCGTCGAGCACCCCCAACGCCGACGCGAGCCGCATGGTCAGCTCGAGCCGGATCGGGTGCAGCGGATGCTCACCGCCCAGGTCGTAGCCGAGCAAGGCGGAGTCCCAGACGACGGAACCAGGCAGACCCATGGGCCAACCCTAACCGCCGAGGACCCGCCCGGCCGGTCTCGGTGAGCCGAACGTCACGCTTTTGCATTCTGTATACAGAGACGTCAGCCTGGCTCATCCCCGGTGGCCGCGGGACGGGTCGGGTCGGCGGACCAGTTGGACCACGACCCGGCGTACAGCACGCCGGGCGCGGCCGACTCGGTGACGCCCGCGACCTCGAGTGCCAGCAGCACGGAGGTGGCCGTCACGCCGGAGCCGCAGTAGGCGCCGACGGCGCGCTGCCCCGCGCCGGTCACTCCGAGCGTCGCGAAGTGTTCCGCCAACTCTGCCGGCGAGCGCCAGCGGCCGTCCTCGCCGATATGGGCCGCGAACGGCGCGTTGCGCGCGCCGGGGACATGGCCGGCGCGTGGGTCGATCGGCTCGGTGTCGCCTCGGTAGCGCTCCGGGGCCCGCGCGTCGAGCAGCACGCCGTCCCTGGCGAGGGCCGCCGCGCCGTCGGCGTCGACGACGGGCATGCCGCCGGGGCGGACCGTGACGTCCCCCGGCGCCGGGGACCGGGAACTCGGTCGTCACCGGATAGCCGTCCGCCGCCCAGGCCGCGAAGCCGCCGTCGAGCACGGCGATCTCGTCGTGACCGGCCCAGCGCAGCAGCCACCACACCCGCGCGGCGATCGAACCGTTGTCGGCGTCGTAGGCCACCACCGGCACGCCGGCGCGGACCCCGGCCGCACGCAGCACCCGTTGCAGCTCCTCGGGATCGGGCAGCGGGTGCCGGCCGCCCGGTCCCGGCGGCGCCGCGAGGTCGGCGTCCAGGTCGAGGTAGACCGCGCCCGGCACGTGGCCGCGCGCGTACTCCTCCCGACCGGGCGGACCGCCCATCCGCCACCGCACGTCCAGCAGGACAGGCGGTTCCGACCCGGACAGCGACTCGGCCAGCACGGCGCACGACACCAGAGAAGAGGTCACCGGGCTATTCTCCACTCACCCGATCTGCCGTGCCGATGTCCCGGAGCGGAGGGCCTGATCACCCTCCGCGACCACCACACTGCTCCACCCGGGGTAGCGACTAGCATGGTCGAGGACGAAGGGGAACGGCGTGAACGAGCTCATCGACACCACCGAGATGTACCTCAAGACGATCTACGAGCTTGAGGAGGAGGGCGTCGTCCCCCTCCGCGCCAGGCTCGCGGAGCGCCTCGGACAGAGCGGCCCCACCGTCAGCCAGACCGTCGGCCGCATGGAACGCGACGGGCTGGTCATCGTCGCCGGCGACCGGCACCTGGAGCTGACCGACCACGGCCGCGCGCTCGCGATCACCGTCATGCGCAAGCACCGGCTCGCCGAGCGCCTCCTCGTCGACGTCATCGGTCTCGAGTGGGAGCACGTGCACAGCGAGGCGTGCCGCTGGGAGCACGTGATGAGCGAGGCCGTCGAGCGCAAGCTGGTGAAGCTGCTCGGCCACCCGACCACGTCCCCGTACGGCAACCCGATCCCCGGGCTCGACAAGCTCGGCGAGGGCGAGCCCGCGCCGCCGGTCGAGGCCGGCCTCGTGCGCATGGACGACGTCGCCCGCCGCGGCGGCGGCAAGGTCGAGGTCCGGCGCATCGCCGAGCACGTCCAGCTCGACCCCGACCTGATGGCCGAGCTCAAGGAGGTCGGCGTCATCCCGGGTCAGACCGTGCAGGTCGGCCCGTCCAAGGGCGACGGCAACGCGATCGAGGTCAGCGGCGAGCACAGCACGGCGCAGGTCGCGCCGACCGTCCTGCACGCAGTGCTCGCCCGCGCGAAGTGACGGCCGCACCACGTGACAGCCACCGGTGAGCGCGGCGGCGCCGATTCCGGCACCGCGACGCACGGCGTGCCGGCGCGCGCCGCGAACGAGTTCCGCGGCATCCACGGCCGCCCGCCCACCGGCGTGTGGTCGGCCCCCGGCCGCGTCAACCTGATCGGCGAGCACACCGACTACAACGACGGCTTCGTGCTGCCGTTCGCGCTCCCCTACCGGATCGCGGTCGCCGCGTCGCCACGCTCCGACGGCCGGCTCGCGGTCACCACCGTCGGCGACGACGGCCGCCCGCAGCAGGCCGAACCCGTGCCGGTCGACGCGCTGGCGCCGGGCTCGGTCAGCGGCTGGGCCGCGTACCCGTCCGGTGTCGCGTGGGTGCTCCGCGACGAGGGTTTCGGCGGCGGCGCCGACCTCGTGATCGCCGGCGACGTGCCGGCGGGCGCCGGGTTGTCCTCCTCGCACGCGCTGCAGTGCGCGACCGCGCTGGCGCTGCTCGGGTTGGCCGGCGTCGAGCTGGACGAGCCGGACGCCCCGAGTCGCGCCACCGTCGCCACCTGGGTGCAGCGTTCGGAGAACGACTTCGTCGGCGTGCCGACCGGCCTGCTCGACCAGACCGCGTCGCTGTCGTGTGTGCGGTCGCACGTGCTGTTCCTCGACGTGCGCTCCGGCGTCATGGAGCAGGTTCCGTTCGATGCCTCCTCTGCTGGGTTGGACGTGCTGGTGATCGACACCCGCGCGAAGCACTCGCACCACGAGTCCGGCTACCGCGAGCGCCGCGCAGGTTGCGAGCGTGCCGCCGAGTTGCTCGGTCTGCCCGCGCTCCGCGACGTCACGGAGCCCGGCCTCGACGAGGCGCTCACGTCGCTGCCCGACGAGCTGCGCCCGCTGGTCCGCCACGTGGTGACGGAGAACACCAGGGTCGAGCACACCGTCGAGCGGCTGCGCACCGGCGGGATCGACGAGATCGGCGACCTGCTGACCGCGTCGCACACGAGCCTGCGCGACGACTACCGCGTGTCCTGCCTCGAGTTGGACGTCGCGGTGGACGCGGCGCTCGACGCGGGCGCGCTGGGTGCCAGGATGACCGGCGGCGGGTTCGGCGGCTCGGCGATCGCGCTGGTGCCGCACGACGCGTGCGAGTCGATCGGGGCGCGGGTGCAGGCCGTGTTCGCCGAACGCGGACTGACCGCGCCGGGTCTCTTCACGGCGGTGCCCTCGCCGGGCGCCGGCCGCGACAACTGAAGTCTCTCCTTACGGAAACGGGGTCTGTGGTGAAGCTGCTCGTGACGGGCGGGGCCGGGTACGTCGGAAGTGTCTGCGCGGCGCGGCTGCTGCGGGCCGGCCACGAGGTCGTGGTCCTCGACGACCTGTCGACCGGCCACGCGGACGCCGTGCCGGAGGGCTGCCGGTTCGTGCGGGCCGACCTCGCCGAGGTCGCGGAGGAGGTGCTCGCCGAGGGTTTCGACGGCGTGCTCCACTTCGCGGCGAAGTCGCTCGTCGCGGAGTCGATGCAGGACCCCGGGAAGTACTGGGCCGGCAATGTCGTCACCTCTCTTCGTCTGCTCGAGGCCGTGCGGGTCACCGGGACGCCGCGGCTCGTGTTCTCGTCCACCGCCGCCGTGTACGGGCAGGCCGAGGTCATCCCGATCGAGGAGACCGCCCCGGCCCAGCCGACCAACACCTACGGCGCCAGCAAGCTGGCCATCGACCACGCGATCACCTCCTACGCGCAGGCGCACGGGGTGGCCGCCGTGAGCCTGCGGTACTTCAACGTCGCCGGCGCCTGGGGTGGCTTCGGTGAGCGCCACACCACCGAGACGCACCTCATCCCGCTGGTGCTGCAGGTGGCGATGGGCACCCGCGAGGCGATCCACGTGTACGGCGAGGACTACCCCACCGCGGACGGGACGTGCGTGCGCGACTACATCCACGTCGCCGACCTCGCCGAGGCGCACCTGCTCGCGCTGGAGCACGCCACGCCGGGCGCGCACCGGATCTACAACCTCGGCAGCGGCGCCGGGTTCTCGGTGCGCGAGGTGATCGAGACCTGCCGCGCCGTCACCGGACACCCCATCCCCGCCGAGATCAAGGACCGCCGACCGGGCGACCCGGCCACGCTGGTGGCGTCGAGCGCACGGGCCCAGGACGAGCTCGGGTGGAAGCCGGAACACGTCGACCTGAACGTCATCGTCCGCGACGCGTGGGAGTTCACCCGGGGTCGCTCGGCGGTGTAGTTGCCCTGTTCGCCAGGTACTCCTGCAGTTTCTCGAGGGCGTTGGTGGGTTGCTGGCGCTCCGCGGTTGACGGGTGCTTGACCGGTCCCGGCGCTGCCGCCGGTAGCAGACTGTGCGGTGCGGCGGTCTCGGCTGCGGTTGTGGTGGTTGGCGAGGGGATGCCGGGTAGGGCGGCCCATGGGATTGGGCTCGCAGCCGCTGCACTCGACGGGCCAGGTGCCGGCGCAACTTTCGTTGCCGGGGCTGCGGTTGTGGCGGCCGTTGGCGCGGGGGCGCCGGGTGGAGCAGCCGGCGAGGCTGGGTCCGCTCCTGAGTTGAGCGGGCTCGCTGGGCTCGCACCTTCGGCACTCGACGGTGCAGGTGCCGGCGCCGCAGCAGCGGCCTCCGGCGGGGTGGCTCTCGTTGCCGATGCCCCGCCCGCAGATGAGGCTGCCGCCACCTCCGAGACAGGGCCTGGCGTCGAGTCAGGCCGATCCACTCGGCTCGTGGCTTCGGCACGCCGTGATTCGACTGGCGTCGCAGCAACATAAGGCGGGATCGCTGCCATCTCCTGGACAGGGCTTGACGTTGAGTCGGGCTGAGCCACCGGTCTCGCAGCATCGCCGCAAACAGGTCCGACTGCCGGCACCGCGGCATCGGGTTCCGCTGCCGGAGCCGCAGCGGCAGCCGGCGGCGGGACGACCGGTGCTGAACCAGCCGTCGAGCCGGGCGGTTCCGTTGGAACGGCTGCCTCACCGGATTCTGTCTCAGTCGGCGATGGAGCAGCTGGGTCGGGATCGGCTCCGGTTACCGCTGTGGTCAGCATCTCTCGGATGGCGGCCGGTGGGACGCCGTGTGATGCGATCTTGTCCAGCAGCGCCGCCATCGCGTGTGACTGGTTCGCGTCCAGCGCTGTTCGCAGCGCCGCGGCCGCCAGTACGCCATCGCCCCTCAGGTAGCACGACATCGCCAGCAGGTACGCCGGTTCCGCTCGTTCCGGCGCCGGCAGCGACCTCGTCAGCACCGTCCACAGGCGTTCCGCCGCGTCGGCCTTCGCCGACAGCGCGATCGTCAGACACTCGTCTCGCACCTCCGGCTGGGACAGGGCCATCGCCATGCGTACCAACCGTTTGTCGCTCAGGGTGGGGAGGTTTCGGGTTCTCGCGGCCTTCGTGATCTCCGCTCGTACGGTTCGCAGGTCTTGTGCCAGAGCCTCCTGGGTGTACAGGCCGGCCTTCTCCATGTGCTCGTCCAGGAGCTTTTCCCTGCGGGCCAGGGTTTTCGGGTCGTCGGCGGCCAGTTGTCGTGCCAGGGCCGCCTTGCTCGGGAACGTCACCCCACCGGCCAGGGTGATCGCCGCGGCCACCGTCGACGACTTCGGGTCCGGCACCGTGCCGCCACACAGCGGATCCTCGTAGCAGTGCCACTGTTCGCCGTGCGCCACCTCGCGCACCCACGACGCGTGCACCATCGCGATGCCGGCCGCCTCGAACACCGCGCGCAGCGCGGCCACCATGGGACGGTGCGACGGCGGATCGGTCGGGTCACCACCGATCACCACCGCTATCGCGGCCACGGCGCTGTTCTGCGTCGCGGCCGCCAGCAGTTGGTCCACCGCGAGGGGAACCATGTCGGGCGTCGGCAGGTCGCCGCGCATGGTGGTGGACAGCCACAGGTCCTGTGTCGACCGGAACGTGAACACCACCACCGACTCGGTCGGTGGATAGCCGATCAGGCCGGGGATGCCGGCTATCAGCTCGGACAGGTCGCTCAGCCGCACGTGGGTGTGCGGGGACGTCGTGGACGGGGATGGCGTCGGAGTCATGCCGTCCACGATGCGCGAGGAGCCGACGGTGTGGAGATCAACTCGGGGTAGCTGGGGACAAGTGACCGGGTTGTGGACAAGTCGCCGGGAACGGGCCGGTGGCGCGGTGGGATTGTCGGTGGGGTGGGCTAGTGTGCCGCGCCCACACCGTCGTCCTGTCGGGCACGATGACGGGGTGCGTGCCTTCATCGAGCGACTTCCCAAGGTCGAGCTGCATGTCCACCTGGTGGGCTCCGCGTCGCTGGACACCGTCCTCGAGCTGGCGCGCCGCCACCCGGACCAGGAGGTGCCGACCGACCGCGAACGGCTGCGAACGTTCTACGAGTTCGTCGACTTCGCGCACTTCATCGACGTGTACGTCAAGGTCACGAAGCTCGTCGTCACGGGAGCGGACATCACCGCGCTCGCGGTCGGCCTCGCGAAGGACCTGGCCGCCAACGCCGTGCGCTACGCCGAGGTGACGGTCACGCCGGTGCCGCACATCCTGCTCGGCATCGACCCCCACGAGCTGGCCGAGGCCCTCACGGCGGGCCGCGCCCTCGCCCGCGAGCGCCACGGCGTCGAGCTGGCCTGGGTGTTCGACATCGCGGGGTCGCTCGGCTACGACCACGGCGTCGCGACCGCCGAGTGGGTGTTGCGCCACCGCCCGGGCGGCACGGTCGGCTTCGGGCTCGGCGGCAACGAGGTCGGCGTGCCGCGCGAGCGCTACCGCGACCCGTTCGACATGGCCCGCGACGGCGGCCTGCACCTGGTGCCGCACGCCGGCGAGACGACCGGGCCGGAGACGATCTGGTCCGCGCTCACCGACCTGCACGCGGAACGCATCGGACACGGCACCAGCGCGGTCGCCGACCCGAACCTGCTCGCCCACCTGGCCGGCGAGGCCATCCCGGTCGAGGTCTGCCCGACCTCCAACCTGCGCACGAGAGCCGTCGCGAAGCTGGCCGACCACCCGTTGCCCAGGCTGTTGGACGCGGGTGTGCCGGTCACGCTGGCCACCGACGACCCCGGCATGTTCCACACCGACATGAACGGGGAGTACCTGCTGGCCCACGAGCACTTCGGGCTGAGCCGAGGCGACCTGGCCGAGCTGTCCCGTGCCGGCGTGCGGGCCGCGTTCTGCGACGACGCCCGCAAGGCCGAGCTGCTGGCGGAGATCGACACGGCCGAGCGCGGGTGAGCGGCCGGCTCACACGAGCCGGCCAAGCTTGTAGGCGACGAGCGAGCCGGCGAACGTGCGCCGCCGCGCCGGCGGCAGCTCGAACAGGCGGATCGACTCGTCGGTGAGCTCGACGGTGAGCTCGACGCCGACGACGTCGGTCTCGGCGCGGCGCTGGGCGGCGAGCCAGCCGAGCGGTTCGTTCACCCAGTGCACGCACGACGGCCGACGAAGCGTGTTGCCCTTCGCGAGGGCCTCGCGGATCCACGGCTTGTGCGGCACGGCGAGACAGGCGCCGACCGCGTCGCACGTGCGCAGCAGCGTGCCGAGGTTGACGCCGTACTTCGGCCACAGCGGCGCGACGATCAGGTGGTCCCAGCAGGGGTGCGCGCTCCGGTGCCGCCGCTCGCGCACGCCGGAGCCCTCGACGGAGACAGGAGGCTCGACTCTACCCGCGGCCGCGATGTCGGATTCGCGCCAGCGACCTGGCGGGATCCGGACGAAGATCGGACCCATGCTGATTCGACACCGGGGCGCGGAGCCACGCGTCGACCCGACCGCGTGGGTCGCGCCGAACGCCACACTCGTCGGTGACGTGCTGGTCGGCCCGCATGCCCGCGTCCTGTACGGCGCCGTCCTCGACGCGGAGGGCGCCCGGGTCGAGGTCGGGGCGCACACGATCGTCTCCGAACACGTCGTCCTCCGCGCGACCGCGGTGACCGACGCGCCGGTCACGGTCGCCGACCACGTGTTCATCGGCCCGCACGCGACCGTGCTCGGCGCCGACGTGCGGTCCTGCGCGTACCTCGCGGCCAACGCGACCGTGCTGCAGCTGTCCACGGTCGGCGCCGGTGCGTGCGTCGCGGTCGGCGCGCTGGTGCACGCGCGGACCGTCCTGCCGGAGGAGTTCTTCGTGCCGCCGCACACGACCGCGGTAGGCGACCCGGTCGGTGTGTTCGGCCCCGACCGGGCCGACGAGCTGGCCGCGGCGATCGCGGCCGTCGACTTCGCCGGCGCGGCGTTCGGGGTCCAGACCGAGTGGACCGACCGGAAGAACCGCTACCGGCAGGCCACCGAGGCCCGCTCGGCCGAGTACGCCGCGCACGCCGACGACGAGGTGCTCGGCTAGCCGCCGCGTGTGCGCCGCCCGGCCGGCGCACAAGAACCGGACGAAGTGGCGAAGGCCATGCGCACGCATGGCGACCGACAGGCAAACTCGAGGTATGACAGAAGACCCGTACCTCTGGCTAGAAGAGGTCACCGACGAGACCGCCCTGGACTGGGTGCGGGAGCGCAACGCGGAGACCGTCGCGGAGCTGACCGGCGGGGAGCGGTTCACCGCGCTGCGCGACGGGATCCGCGAGGTGCTCGACGCCGACGACCGCATCCCGTACGTGCGCAGGCGCGGGCGCCACCTCTACAACTTCTGGCAGGACGCGGCACACCCGCGCGGCCTGTGGCGGCGGACGACGCTGGAGCAGTACCGCACGGACGACCCCGACTGGGAGCTGGTGCTCGACGTCGACGCGCTCGCCGCGGCCGAGGGCGAGAGCTGGGTGTGGCAGGGCGCGACCGTGCTGCGGCCCGGCTACCGGCGCGCGCTCGTGGACCTGTCCAGGGGCGGCGCGGACGCGAGCGTCGTGCGTGAGTTCGACCTCGAGTCGCTGACCTTCGTCGAGCACGGCTTCACGCTGCCGGAGGCGAAGAGCCGGGTCGGCTGGATCGACGAGGACCGGATCTACGTCGGCACGGACTTCGGCGAGGGCTCGCTGACCACGTCCGGCTATCCCCGCCTCGTGAAGCAGTGGCAGCGCGGCACCCCGCTGTCCGAGGCGGTCACGGTGTTCGAGGGCAAGCCGGAGGACGTGTCGGCCGGCGCGTACCACGACCCGACCGAGGGCTTCGAGCGCGACTTCGTCTACCGCAGCCTGGACTTCTACCGCACGGAGAAGCACCTGCGCCGACCCGGCGGCGAGCTGGTCCGGGTCGACGTGCCCGAGGACGCCGAGACCTCCGCGCACCGCGAGTGGCTCCTGGTCAGCACCCGTTCCGAATGGACGGTCGGCGACACCACCTACCCCGCCGGCGCGCTGCTCGCCGCCCGGTTCGACGACTACCTGGCCGGCGAGCGGGAGCTGACGGTCCTGTTCGAGCCGGACGAGCACACCTCGCTCTCCTACCACCAGTGGACCCGCAACCACCTGATCGTGGCGACGCTGCAGGACGTGAAGAGCCGGTTCGACGTGCTCACCCCGGCCGACGGCTGGGCGCGGACCCCGCTCACCGGCGTGCCGGAGGTCGGCTCCGCGGACATCCTCGACACCAACCCGGACGTCGACGACGAGTACTTCCTCAACGCGAGCGGCTACACCCAGCCCGCGACGCTGCAGCACGGCGAGGTCGGCGGAGCGGTCGAGGTACTCAAACGGGCGCCCGCGTTCTTCTCCGCCGACGGCCTGTCCACGCAGCAGTACTTCACGACCTCCGACGACGGCACCCGCATCCCGTACTTCGTGGTGGGACAGGAGAACCAGAAGATCCAGGGCCCGACACTGCTGTACGGGTACGGCGGCTTCGAGGTGTCGCTCACCCCCGGCTACAGCGGCGGGATCGGCCGAGGTTGGCTCGAGCGCGGCGGCACGTACGTGGTCGCGAACATCCGCGGCGGCGGCGAGTACGGCCCGGGGTGGCACCACTCGGTGGTCAAGGAGAACCGGCTGCGGGTGTACGAGGACTTCGCCGCCGTGGCACGGGACCTGGTCGCGCGCGGCATCACCACGCCCGAGCGGCTGGCCGCGCAGGGCGGGTCGAACGGCGGCCTGCTGACCGGCGTCATGCTGACCCGCTACCCCGAGCTGTTCGGCGCGGTCGTGTGCCAGGTGCCGCTGCTCGACATGCGGCGGTACCACCGGCTGCTCGCCGGAGCGTCCTGGATGGCCGAGTACGGCGACCCGGACGACCCGGCGGAGTGGGCCTACCTCAAGCACTACTCGCCGTACCAGAACATCGCCGCCGACCGCCCGTACCCGCCGACGATCATCATGACGTCCACGCGGGACGACCGGGTGCACCCGGCGCACGCCCGCAAGATGATGGCGCGGCTGAGCGAGCTCGGGTACGACGTGCGCTACTACGAGAACATCGAGGGCGGGCACGGCGGCGCCGCGGACAACGAGCAGCTCGCCTTCAAGTCCGCGCTGGTGTACGAGTTCCTGTGGCAGCAGCTAGGCGACGAGCCGGCCGTCGGCTAGCGCCACCTCGGCGCCGGTGAACCGGCGGCGCAGCGCGCGGTCGTGGGAGACCACGACCAGCGCGCCCGCGAACGCGTCCATCGCCTCCTCCAGCTCCTCGACCAGCGAGAGCGAGAGGTGGTTGGAGGGCTCGTCGAGCAGCAGGAGGTCCAGCCGGCCGCCGAGCAGCCGCGCGAGCGCGAGCCTTCGACGCTGGCCGGCGGACAGCGCGCCGACCGGCACCCGCAGGTCGGCGGGGCGGAACAGCCCGAGCGACATCAGCGCCCCCGCGTGCTCCTCCGGCGGGCCGGGCCGGCCGTCGGCGAACGCGGCGAGGAGGGTGCGCCCCGGCCGGTCGGCCGGGATCTCCTGCGCCAGGTAGCCGATGCGGCCGCGGCGCGCGACGTGGCCCTCGTCCGGGTCGAGCGCGCCGGCGAGCACCCGCAGCAGCGTGGTCTTGCCGGCGCCGTTCGGGCCGTGCACGAGCACCCGCTGCCGGCCGCCGACCGCGAAGTCCGGCACGAGCAGGCGGTCGGCGACCCGGACGTCGTGCAGCGCGACGACCGTCTCCGGCGGGTCGCCGCCGGCGAGGCGGCCGGCGAAGCGCAACGGGTCCGGCGGCCTCGGCACCGGGTCCTCGCGCAGCCGCCGCAGCCGCTCGCGCGCGTTGCGCACCCGGCTGGACTCCGACGCCTGCACGCGGTCGCCGATCATGCCGTAGCTCATCTTGTTCCGGTCCTTCATGGCCCGGCCGGGCGCGACGCGGTGGGCGGTGGTCGCGATGGACTCCGTCACCTCGTCGACCTCTGCGGTCCACCGCTCGTACGCCAGCTCCCAGCGCCTGCGCGCGGCCGCCTTCGTGGCGAGGTAGCCGGCGTAGCCGTCGCCGTAGCGGGCCACCGCGCGGCGGTCGCCGTCGACCTCGACGATCGCGGTCGCCACGCGTTCGAGGAACACCCGGTCGTGCGACACCGCGACGACCGTGCCACGGTGGCCGCGCAGGTGGTCCTCGAGCCAGGTCAGCGCCGTGGCGTCGAGGTGGTTGGTCGGCTCGTCGAGCAGCATGACCTCCGGCGCGGCGGCCAGGAGGCAGGCGAGGCCGAGGCGGGCCTGCTCGCCGCCGGACAGCGAGCCGAGGCGGCGGGCGCGGTCGATGTGGGCGAGCCCGAGCGCGTGCTGGGCCTTGTCGACGCGGGCGTCGGCCTGGTAGCCGTCGCGCAGCTCGAACGCGGTCAGCAGGTCGCCGTACTCGGCGAGGTGCACCGGGTCGTCCAGCGTCGGTTCGAGGGCGCGGAGCCGCCGCTCCATGGCGCGCAGGTCGGCGAGCGCGGCGTCGATCGCGTCGCCGACCGTGTGGTCGGCGGGCAGCTCCGGGGTCTGGCCGACGTAACCGACGCTGCCGGCGGTGACCACGACGTCGCCGTCGTCGGGGTGTTCCCGGCCGGCGAGCATGCGCAGCAGGGTGGACTTGCCGGCGCCGTTCTCACCGACGACACCGACGCGCTCGCCGGGGCGGATGGTGAGGGAGACGGCGTCGAGCAGGAGGCGCTCGCCGTAGGACTTGCGGACGTCGCGCAGGGTCAGCTGAGTGGACAAGGAGAGCTCCTGAAGGCATGCCGGGGTCGGGTGACTCGGGTAGGCCTCAGGACTCCATGGCGACTTCCTTAACGCGACAACAGTTGCATTAGTATGGTGCCATGGACGACGGCACGACGCAACCGACTTCCCGGCCCGGCGGCCGCACCGCGCGCACGCGGGTCGCCGTGCGGGACGCGACGCAGGCCGAGCTGGCCGAACACGGCTACGCGGGGCTGACGGTCGAGGCGGTGGCGAGCAGGTCGGGGGTGCACAGGACGACCGTGTACCGCAGGTGGGGCGGCGTGGACGGGTTGATCGTGGACGCGCTGGCGATGACCGACGAGGACGACTGGCAGCCGGCCGACACCGGCTCGTTCGAACAGGATCTGCTCGAGCTGGCGCGGGAGGTGCTGAGGGTGTTCGCGGACCCGGTGCTCGGCCCGTCGTCGATGGCGTTCATCGCGGCGTCGTTCCAGTCGGCGCGCGCGGCGTCGGCACTGCACGCCACCTACGCGGACCGACATCGGCGGTCCGCGGTGATCGTGGCGCGCGCGATCGAGCGCGGGGACGTGCCGGCCGAGACGGACGCGGGGGCGGTGGTACGCGCCGTGGTCGCGCCGGTGTACTTCCGGCACGTGATCGCCGGCGAGCCGCTGGACGACGTCATCGCGCGGCAGTCGGCGGCAGCGGTCGCCGCAGCGGCACAGGCCGGCATCTACGTGCCATCGCGATGACTCCCCGGATCAGTCGGCGCGCAAAGCCGCCCACACGCGGTCCGGGAGTACGCGTCGCGCCTCGGCGAGGTCCACGGCCGCGCCGTTCAGCCATCTGCGGGACACCTCCGCCACCGGGCCGATCAGGAGCATCTCCGTGAGTGGGTCCGGCAGGGCGACGATCGCGCCCGCGGCCACGTGCGGCGCCAGCCATGCCCCCATCCGTGCCAGCCGGGGCGCCTTCACCGCCGCGATCTTCTCCGCGTGGGCCGGGAGGTAGCCGGCGTACGCGGAGGCGTGGATGAACCGCGCGCAGGCGGGCTCGTCGGCCGTGAAGCCGAGGTAGGCGGTCACCACCGCGCGCACGCCACCCCGCGCGGTCCGCGCCCTGGTCAGCGCCGCCACGATCGTGTCGAGCAGTTCGGCCATGCACCGCGCGTACAGCGCCGCCGCCAGGCCGTCGAAGCTGCCGAAGTGGTGGTACAGACTGCCGAGGCTCACACCGCTCTCGGCCACCACCGCCTGCACCGTGAAGCCGTCCTGACCGCCTTCGGCGTGCACGGTCAACGCCGCGTCCAGCAGACGGCGGGTGGTCTCCTCACCTCGGCGTTGCTTGACCGGCACCGGTCAGCTCCTCCGCCTGCGCCCACAGTTCCTCGGCGAGCACCGGATCGAGGTCGACCGGCTTCTCCTCGGCCACGTCGAGGTAGCGCCCGGTGCCGGTCTCCTCGACCAGCCGCACGACCGGCGCGGCGCCCGCCGCCGGCGTCGCCCACGTCCGCTTCACCGCGCGCAGCACCAGCCCCAGCGCGCCACCGGGGTCGCCGAGCCGGGTGCGGATCACGCCGGGGTGGACAGCGTCGATGGTCACGCCCGCATCCTGCCAGCGCCGCGCGAACAGCGGCACGAGCATCAGGTTCGCGCGTTTCGTGTCGCAGTAGGTGCGCATCCGGTGGAAGTCCGCGCCGTACGGGGTGCGCCCGAGGTCGACGCGGCCTTTCACGTACAGGCCGGCGCTCACCTGCACGACCCGCCGCAGCCGGCCCTCGAGCGCCAGGTTCAGCTGGAACGGCGCGAGGTGGTTGACGGCGAACGACTCCTCGATCCCGTCCTCGTTGCGTACCAGACGGGTCGGCCACACGCCCGCGTTGTGCACCAGCACGTCGATCACCGGGCAGGCCGCACGGAGCGCGTCGGCGGTGGCGGCGACCGTGCGTCGCGACGACAGGTCGCCGCGCACCACCTCGACACCGGCCGGCGCGCCGTCGTTCCTGGTCACCGCCACCACCCGGAAACCCTTGTCCCGCAACGACTCGCACACCGCGTAGCCGATCCCCCGGTTGCCGCCGGTCACCACCACTGTCTGCATGACAGGGAGCGTAACCAGAACATTCTTCTAGAACAAGATTCTATTTCACAGGCCGTCGGCACGCACTCGGTAGCCGCCGTCCTCCACGGCGAAGTACGGCGCGGGCGCGTAGCAGGGGTTTCCCTTCTCGTCGCCCCACGCCTCGCCCCCGAAGCCGACCCTCGGGCGCCGGCCGTTGCCGACGACGCTGAAGTCGGCCTGCATGCCGTCCCGGCTGTCGCCGACGACCGTGTCGGTGATGGTGCCGGTCAGCGTGGCCTGGTCGGCGGAGGCCAGCAGGCACGTGACCTCCCCGGCGAACTCGGCGCCGACCGTGCCGTCCTTGCGGTAGTGCCACACATGGAACGTGCCGCCGTACTCCGGCGCCGCCCCGAGCACGACGTCGAGCCGCGCGTCGAACGCGAACTTGAGGTAGTCGCCGTTGTACTCGTTGGGCAGCCGGGACACCGCGCCGCCCGTGCCGCGCACCGACTGGTGCACCTCGGTCCGGTCGGGCCGGTCGCCGGGACTCGCCGCCGCCGCGCCCGGCACGACGAGACACGCGCCCACCACCAGTACCGCCATCCCCGTCACGATCTTGCGCATCGTGCTCCTCGCTCCCCTGCCGTGGCACCGGATGGTCCGACGCCGTCAGGTCGATGCTGTCGCGGCGGGGCGCGGGAAACCCCACCCGCGCGATGGATCCGGCTCCCTCCCAGGTAGGTGCGCCGCTCCGCTCGGCTAGGTTCTGGACATGCGGGTGATTCGCACGGAGACCGAGATCGACGCGCCGCCGGCCGCGGTGTGGACGACGCTGACCGACTTCGCCGGGTACCCGGCGTGGAACCCGTTCATCCGGGAGGCGTCGGGCACGTTGGCCGTCGGCGAGACCCTGACGCTGCGGATGTTCCCCGGCGACGGGCGGCGGCAGACGTTCACGCCGGAAGTCCTCGCCGTGCGGGAGAACGCCGAACTGCGGTGGCTCGGCGCGTTGCGGTGGCGGTGGCTGTTCAGCGCCGAGCACCTGTTCCAGCTGTCCTCGGTCGGCGCCGGCACCCGGCTGGTCCACAGCGAGGTGTTCCGAGGGATGCTGGTTCCCTTGCTACGTCACATGATCAACCAGACGGAACGCGACTTCCGCGCGTTGAACGCGGCACTGAAGTCACAGGTCGAGAACTAGCATTCCTTGTCCGACAAGGCGAAGCGGGGAGCCTGGGGGTCGAGCGGCCGGACCGGTCTCGCGGCGAGTTTGGGTAGCCCGAACCAGCCGACGAGCCCGCCGGCCAGGAACAGGCCGGCGCAGATCATCATGCTGTGTCCGTACCCGCTATCCAGGGCGCCCGGATTCTCCGTTGCGTCCGACGGAAGCCCGACCAGCAGTGGGAGCGCCGCCACGACCAGCAGGCCGGCCACCCGGGCCACACCGTTGTTCACCGCACTGGCGATCCCCGCGCTTCGGTCGGGGATCGCGCTGAGTACCGCGGCGGTGACCGGCGGGGTGATCAGCGGCACGCCGATCCCGGTGAGGACGATGACGGGGAGCACGTCGCCCAGGTAGGAGGCGTCGGCGCCGATCCGGGTCGCCAGGACGAGCGCGACCGTGCAGATCAGCGAACCGACCAGCAGCGGGACCCGGGCACCGAACCGGGTCGTGAGGTCGCCGCCGTACGGCGACAGGAGCAGCGTGAGCACCGGCAACGGCAGGAGCGCGAGACCCACCGTCCACGCGGAGAACCCGGTGGTGATCTGGAGCTGGATGGGCAGGAAGAAGAACATGCCGGCGAGGGCGCCGTACACGAGGAAGCTCGTGAGGTTCGCGGCGCTGAACTGCCGCGACGTGAACAGTCGCAGCGGAAGCATCGGCGCCGGACTGCGTCGTTCGACGAACAGGAACGCGGCGAACACCACCAGGGCGGCGAGCCCGGCCGCCGTCGCCCACCTACCTCCTGAGGTCTGCGTCAGCGCGTAGGTCATCCCGGCCAGCGCCGTGACGGCGAGCAGGGCGCCAGTCACGTCGAACCTGGGTGGCCGTACCCGGTCGCGGCTTTCCGGCACATAGGCGATCAACAGGACGGCGAGGATCGCGGCCAACGGGATGTTGACGAAGAACACCCAGCGCCAGCCGGCGAAGTCGACGATGCCGCCGCCGAGCAACGGGCCGGCCGCGCCGGCCACACCGCTCATGCCGGCCCACCAGCCGATCGCCCGGTTGCGGTCGTCGGGGTGGAAGGTGTCCTGGATCAGCGCGAGCGAACCCGGGACGATGAGCGCGCCGCCGATGCCCTGAAGCGCTCTGGCGACGATCAACACCTCCACGTTCGGCGCCGCGCCACACAGCAGCGACGCGACGCCGAACCACACCACGCCCACCAGGTACAGGCGGCGCCGGCCGAACCGGTCGCCCAGGCTGCCGCCCACCAGGATGAGCGCGGACAGCGTGAGCGTGAACGCGTTCACCGTCCACTGCAGCTCGGACATCGACGCGTTCAGGCTGGACCCCAGTGATGGCAACGCGATGTTGACCACCGTGGACTCGAGCAGCACCAACCCGGACCCGACAGCGGTGACCACGAGGATCCAGCGCCCAACAGGCTCCGACAGCCGAACCGGCGCACTCATCGCGAGCCTCTTTCGCTCCACCGGTGCCGCCGTCTGGCACCGCTGTTCCCACTGTCCAGCCGTCGGCGGCGATGTGCAGCAGCGAAAGCTGACACAATCGATAAGCCGTAGTAATGAATGAGGTGTGATGGACTGGCAGGAGATCGAGGCGTTCCTGGCGGTCGCGGACGAGTTGCATTTCGGCCGGGCCGCTGAGCAGCTGGGGCTGTCCCAGGCCCGCGTCAGCCAGATGATCAAGAAGCTGGAACGGCGGGTCGGCGCGTTGTTGTTCGACCGGACCACCCGCCGGGTGAGCATGACCCCGATCGGTCAGCGGCTCCTCGCCGACCTCCGGCCGGCCCACCAGTCGGTCCTCGACAGCATCGCCAGGGCGCAGGCGGCCGGCCGCGGCACCACCGGCGTGCTGGACGTCGGGTTCCTCGGTCCGCTCGCCGGCCGGGTGCTCCTCGACATCCTCGACACCCTTGAGTCCACCCACCCGGAGCTGGAGGTCCGCCTCCGTGCGACCGAGGTCGACGACCCCTGCCGGCCGCTGCGGGACAACGAGGTCGATCTGCTCGTCACCCAGTTGCCGGTGACCGAGCCGGGCATCACGACCGGACCGGTCGTCATCGTCGAGCCGCGCGTGCTGGCGGTCTCGACCCGGCATCCACTGGCCCGCAAGGACACCGCGTCACTCGAAGACCTCGCCACCGACCACATCTTCCGGCCCGCCGGGGCGCCGCCCCAGTGGCTGGAGACCGCCCAGCCATGGACAACGCCCAGCGGCCTGCCGATCGAGCGCGGAGCGGCGGTCCGCACGTTCCAGGAACTGATGACGCTGATCGCCGCCGGCCAGGGCATCTGCACCGTGGCAGCACACAACATCCGCTACCACCCCCGAACCGATGTCGCGTTCATTCCGATGCCCGACGCGCCACCGTTCGAGTTCGGACTGGTGTGGCGCACCAGCGGCGAAACCAGCAGGGTACGGGCCTTCAGCGAAACCACCGGCCGGCTCATCGACGAATGGGGCGGGCCGGCCGCCACAGCCACCCGGTGATCACCCACCGGACGCCGGGGGTGGGGGCCAGCAGCTGAGCTGACCCCCGTCCGGACGTGCACGTCGTCGCTTTTGTGCGAACCCTGCTCAATGTTGCGCCAGGTGCGACTCCGCCCGGTTCAGCTGCAACCGGACGTCGAGCCGCAGCCTTCGCAGACGTAGCACGAGCCCGCTGGGCGCATCTTCGTGCCGCAGGTCATGCACAGTGGCGCGTCCGCGGCCTTGCCGAGGTGGAGCTCCAACAGCTCGGTCGAACTGTGGGCCTCGACGATCTCCGGCTTGGCCGCTTCCACGGCCTGGCGCGGAGTCGCGTCCACCGAGGTGGCCAGGCCCTCGAGGTCCACATCGGACGATGCGGGGCCGTAGTCGTTGTTCAGCTGGGCCGAGCGCTCGTCCGCGGTGAAGATGCCCAGCTGCGCGCGCTTGTCGTAGGGCAGGTAGTCCAGCGCGAGCCTGCGGAACAGGTAGTCCAGCACGCTGGTGGCGATCCGGACGTCCGGGTCGTCGGTCATGCCGGCCGGCTCGAAGCGCAGGTTCTGGAACTTCGAGACGTAGAACTCCAGCGGGATGCCGTACTGGAGACCGACGGAGATGGACATGGAGAAGGCGTCCATCACGCCCGCGAGGGTCGAGCCCTGCTTGCCCAGCTTGACGAAGATCTCGCCGAGGCCGTCGTCCGGGTAGGAGCCCGCGTGCAGGTAACCCTCGGCGCCGCCGACGGTGAACGACACCGTCTGCGAAGGACGCTTCTTCGGCAGGCGCTTGCGGACCGGCCGGTACTCGATGACCTTCTCGGGCTCCGCGGTGCCGTTGTTCTTGCCCTTGCCGGCCGACAGCGGCTGCCCGACCTTGCAGTTGTCGCGGTAGATGGCGAGTGCCTTGAGGCCCAGCTTCCAACCCTGGAAGTAGATCTCCTCGACGTCCTCGACGGACGCGGCCTCCGGCATGTTCACCGTCTTGGAGATGGCGCCCGAGATGAACGGCTGCACCGCGGCCATCATCCGCACGTGGCCCATCGGCGCGATGGAGCGCTCGCCCATGGCGCAGTCGAAGACCTCGTAGTGCTCCTTGCGCAGGCCGGGCGCGTCGACGACGTGGCCCTGCTCGGCGATGAACTCGACGATCGCCTCGATCTGCTCGTCCTGGTACCCCAACGCCTTGAGCGCGCGCGGCACCGTCTGGTTGACGATCTGCATCGAGCCGCCGCCGACCAGTTTCTTGAACTTCACGAGCGCGAGGTCCGGCTCGATGCCGGTGGTGTCGCAGTCCATCATCAGGCCGATGGTGCCGGTCGGGGCCAGCACCGACGCCTGCGCGTTGCGCCACCCGTTGAGGGCCCCGACCTGCAGGCCGAGCTGCCACTCCTGCGTCGCGCGGCGCTGCACCACGGCGTCGTTCTCGTGGTAGGTGCGCAGCATGTCGTTGGCGGCGGCGTGCTTGCGCATGACGCGCTGGTGCGCGTCGGCGTTGCGGGCGTAACCCTCGTACGCGCCGACGACGCCGGCCAGTTCGGCGGAGCGACGGTAGGCGGTGCCGGTCATCAGCGAGGTGATGGCGGCGGCCAGCGCGCGGCCACCCTCGGAGTCGTACGCGTGACCGGTGGCCATGAGCAGCGCGCCGAGGTTGGCGTAGCCGATGCCCAGCTGGCGGAACTTGCGCGTGGTGTCACCGATCGGCTCTGTCGGGAAGTCCGCGAAGCAGATGGAGATGTCCATGGCGGTGATGACCAGCTCGACCGCCCGCGCGAACAGGTCGGCGTCGAACGTGCCGTCGGTGCGCAGGAACTTCAGCAGGTTCAGCGACGCGAGGTTGCAGCTCGAGTTGTCCAGGTGCAGGTACTCGCTGCACGGGTTGGACGCGGTGATCCGGCCCGACTCGGGGCAGGTGTGCCAGTCGTTGATCGTGTCGTCGTACTGGATGCCCGGGTCGGCGCAGTCCCACGCGGCCTGCGCGAGCTTGCGGAAGAGCGACTTGGCCTCGACCTCCTCGATGACCTCACCGGTGGTGCGGGCACGAAGGCCGAACTGGCCCTTGGTCTCGACGGCGTGCATGAAGTCGTCGGAGACGCGGATCGAGTTGTTGGCGTTCTGGTACTGCACCGACGTGATGTCGGAGCCGCCGAGGTCCATGTCGAAGCCCGCGTCGCGCAGGACGCGGATCTTCTTCTCCTCCTTGGCCTTGGTCTCGATGAACTCCTCGACGTCCGGGTGGTCGACGTCGAGCACGACCATCTTCGCGGCGCGGCGGGTGGCGCCACCGGACTTGATGGTGCCCGCGGACGCGTCGGCGCCACGCATGAACGAGACCGGGCCGGACGCGGTGCCGCCGGAGGACAGCAGCTCCTTGGAGGAGCGGATGCGGGAGAGGTTGAGGCCGGCGCCGGAGCCGCCCTTGAAGATCAGGCCCTCCTCGCGGTACCAGTTGAGGATCGAGTCCATGGTGTCGTCGACCGCGAGGATGAAGCAGGCGGACACCTGCTGCGGCGAGGACGTGCCGACGTTGAACCACACCGGCGAGTTGAAACTGAACACCTGGTGCATGAGCATCCAGATCAGCTCGTGCTCGAAGATCTCGGCGTCGGCCTGCGTCGAGAAGTAGCCGTGCTGCACACCGGCGTCGACGTAGGTCTTCACGACGCGGTCGATGAGCTGGCGCAGCGAGTGCTCGCGCACCGGGGTGCCCACGGCGCCGCGGAAGTACTTGCTGGTCACGATGTTGGTCGCGTTGACCGACCAGAACTCGGGGAACTCGACGCCGCGCTGCTCGAAGTTGACCGTGCCGTCGCGCCAGTTGGTCATCACCACGTCGCGGTGTTCCCAGGTCACCTCGTCGTAGGGGTGCACACCCTCGGTGGTGAACACGCGCCGCACGTCGAGCCGGCGGTCCCCCGCGTCCTGCTCCGCCGCTGCTCCGACCGTCTCCGTCATGACCAGTCCCTCTCCCTCGTTGATCGCACGTTCTGGTGTGGTCACGCCCGCTCCCGTGATCGGACCCACCATCCGACGTGACCTTCTGCCAACCCCGTAGCGCCGTCTGGTGCGGCTTCTACTCATTCGTCGTGACCCTCGACCGCGACCCGCAGGCCGGCGATCTCCTTCTCGAAGTCCTCGATGGACGAGAACGACCGGTACACGCTGGCGAAGCGCAGGTACGCGACCTCGTCCAGCTCGCGGAGCGGGCCGAGGATCGCCAGGCCCACCTCGTGGCTCGGCACCTCTGCCGCGCCCGTCGACCGGATCGTCTCCTCGACCTTCTGCGCGAGCTGCTGCAACAGGTCCTCGTCGACCGGGCGGCCCTGGCACGCACGCCGCACGCCGGTGACGACTTTGTCGCGGCTGAACGGCTCGGTCACGCCGGAGCGCTTGACCACCGCCAGCACCGCCTCCTCGACGGTGGTGAACCGCCGGCTGCACTTGGCGCACGACCGCCGGCGCCGGATGACCTGGCCTTCGTCCACCTCGCGGGAGTCGACGACCCGCGAGTCCGAATGGCGGCAGAACGGACAGCGCATAGGTCACCCCTCGTGGCTTTTGTATGGTGATCAACTTGTGGACAACCGGTGGACAACTCCACCCCAAGCTGTGGACTAACTACAGCTCTGTAACTACTACATGTTGGGGTTGACGGTAGGCCTCGACGCCACATGATGCAAGTCGACACGAGGGCGACACGCGGTACGGGGACATCGCGTGACGGATGCCACTGCGGGTAGTCGCCCGGTGCCGGAAGACACCCGTCGGCGAGCCCTGGGGGGCGGCTCGGGGCCGCTGTGAGTAGGCGCGAGGTGACGGCGCGAGGTGACGGCGCGAGGTGACGGCGCGAGGTGACGGCGCGAGGTGACGGCGCGAGGTGACGGCGCGAGGTGACGGCGCGAGGTGACGGCGCGAGGTGACGGCGCGAGGCTAACCAGCACTACATGCCGGGGGCGTCACAGCCCGCCTTTGATCAGGAAGCCGCCGGCCACCGACGGTCGACCGTCGCGGGATCGCGGCGCATCGAGAAACGGCCGAGCCAGCGGGGACCGGCTAAGCCGAGCTATCAGCCAGAGAACGGCACCGTTAACGGCTGCCCCGGCTGAACAGCCCCGTCAACCCCGTTCAGCTCCCGAATCCGGGACACGACCGCGGCGGCGTCCGACTCCGGCGCGACCCGCCCGGCCAGCTCCCACAGACTCTCCCCGGGTTTCACCCGCACGACGGTCGTCTCCTCCGGCACCGACGGGCCGACCGAGCCGGCGAGCATTCCGAGACCGTAGACCGCTGCGCAGACGACCGCGGCCGTGACCAGCAGCCAGGCGAACGAGAGCCTCGGCTGCCTCGGCGGGCACGCGACCGCACGTGGGCGCGCCATCCGATGACGTGCCGGCGGCCGATGCACCCGTGCTCGCCGAACAGGCGCGACGGGAGTGTCCACGACCTGCGTTCGGTCCGCGACCACACTCATGACTGCCTCCTGACGCTCTCGAACACCTGCGCGAGGCTCGAACAGTCGTTCGATCGAACCTCCGTGCGATTTTGTACCACGGGGCACCGACAAAAAACGAGACCCGTTCGGCGTGTCGTCGAACAGGTGTTTGATCTCCAGGTTGCCGACGGTTAACGTCAATGCAGGTAATCAGACACAACCGGCCGTCAGCGGACGTGCCGGCGCGCAGGGAGGCATGCAGTGCCACGCAAACCCGGAGGAATACCCAAGGGCGTGCCCAAGCCGAAGCCGATGCGGGGCAACCTACGCAGTTTCCCCGATCTCGACCAGGCCGGCGGCCCCGACGCGCTGCCGATCCGTCAGCGCGAGGTGCTCGAGGTGATCCGCACGTGGGTGGAGCGTTTCGGCTACCCGCCGAGCGTCCGGGAGATCGGTGAGGCCGTCGGGCTGACCTCGACCTCCTCGGTCGCCTACCAGCTGCGCGCCCTCGAGCAGAAGGGCTACCTGCGCCGCGACCCGAACCGGCCCCGCGCCATCGGCGTGCTGCCACCCGACGTCGACCCCGCGGTGGCGGCGGCCGGGGTGGTGGACGACGAGGAGGTCGCGGTGAACACCCCGACCGCGGCGTACGTGCCGGTCCTCGGCCGGATCGCGGCCGGTGGGCCGATCCTCGCCGAGGAAGCGGTCGAGGACGTGTTCCCGCTGCCGAAGGAGATCGTCGGCGAGGGATCGCTGTTCCTGCTCCGCGTCGCGGGTGACTCGATGGTCGACGCGGCCATCACCGACCAGGACTGGGTCGTGGTGCGACAGCAGCCGACCGCCGACAACGGCGAGATCGTCGCCGCGATGATCGACGGGGAGGCGACCGTCAAGACGTTCAAGCGCAAGGACGGGCACGTCTGGCTGATGCCGCACAACGACGCGTACGAGCCGATCCCCGGTGACGACGCCACGATTCTCGGCAAGGTCGTCGCCGTCCTGCGTCGGCTCTAGGAGCACCGAGCTACACCGAGCTACACAGTCGTCGGCGCGCCGCACGCCGACGAACACGCGACGAGACCCGCGGCGACCGGAGATGGGCACGCCTCCCAACGGTCGCCGCGGGTCTTTCGTCCTCACACCCGTCGTCTGCGGCCCCGCCACCAGCGCAGCAGCAGGTACACGCCGCCGACCACGACGATCGTCACCACGGCCGCCGGCAGCGCCGGCAGACCTTCCTTGCCGGCCGACCCGCCGGACACGTTCGACGCCGAAGCGGGCTTCTTCGTCCCCGGCGGCGGTTTCGGCGCCACCAGCTGCGCGGCCCCCGCGACCGCGGTGATCGGCTGGCCGACCCCCTCCGAACCGGACAGCAGCGACCCGTCCGGCTGGAACGCGATCGACTCACCCTGCGCCTCGTTCGGCAGCGGCACCCGCACCGGCTTCTTGCCGAACGCGGCCACCACGTCCCCGTCGGTCACCGGGAAGAGATAGGCGTCGGTGTAGGTCCGCAGCGCGACCGCGGTGCCGTCCCGGCTCGCCGCCGCGCCGGTGACCGTCACGGACCCGACGATCCCCGGCACCGGCCCACCCGGGGTGTCGGTGCTGGTCAGCCGTACCGCGGCCACGTGCTCCAACGCGGTCGGGCCGGGGCTCGCGAGGCCCGCGGTCGGCCGGTACACGTCGGCGGTGCCCAGCGGGTTCTTCGCCACGAGGTACGGCACGCCCGCGCCGTCGAGCAGGATCGCCTCGGTGTCGTGCCTGCCGTCGGGATAGGTCAGCCGGTACAGCGTCGACTGCCCGTCCGGCGTCAGCGAGATCAACGCGACGGTCTCGCGGTCGGCGTCGTTGTCACCGGTGTCGGACAGCCAGAACGTGCCGTCGGCGGCCCGCGCGAGATCCTCGACGTCGTACGGGTCGGTCGGGCCGGTGATCTCCCGTTCGACCTGGCAGTCCTTGGTCAGCACGTACACGGTCGACGCGGTGCCGCCGTCGTTCACGCCGTACCAGTGGTCACCGTCGGCGGCGAGCCCGGACAGCTCACCGAGCCGCGGGTCGGAGACCGTGCACTGCGGGACCGGGGCGGGCACCGACGGCTGGGCCGCCGCGGGGGCGGCGGCAATGCCGCACACCCCCAGCGACAGCAGGAACGCAAGCGGCACCGCCCGCACCCGGACACCTCCCCGTAGCCCATGGAACGAGCACACGGTAGCGCCCGCGGTGCGACCCGTCAGGCGGACGTGCCGTTGACGCTGAAGTTCTCCAGCAGTCCCGCGAGATCTGGCTTGACCTTGGCGGATAGCTGCGTGCCCAACTCGGTGTGACGCTCGGTGAGCACCTCGCCCTCACGGTGCACCCTGGCCACCAGCTCGCCGCGGGCGTACGGCACGAGGACGTCGATCTCCACCTCCGGCCGCGGCAGCAGCTCGCCGACCCGCTCACGCAGGTCCTCGATGCCGGCGCCGGAGTGCGCGGACACGAACACCGCGCCGGGCAGCAGGTGTCGCAGCCGGGTGAGCGCGAGCTGGTCCGTCATGTCGATCTTGTTGACCACGACCAGCTCGGTCGGCAGTGCCGCGTCGCGCCGGTCGGCGATCTCGCCGAGCACCTCGCGCACCGCCTCGACCTGCCACTCCGGGTTCGGGTCCGAACCGTCGACCACGTGCATGATGAGGTCGGCGTCGGCCACCTCGTCCAGCGTGGACCGGAAGGCCTCGACCAGCTGGTGCGGCAGGTGCCGCACGAAGCCGACCGTGTCGGTCAGCGTGTAGTCGTGCCCGTCCGGCGTCGTCGACCGCCGCGTCGTGGCGTCCAGGGTGGCGAACAGCGCGTCCTCCACCAGCACGCCCGCGCCGGTCAGCGCGTTGAGCAGGCTCGACTTGCCGGCGTTGGTGTACCCGGCGATGGCGACGCTCGGCACGAAGTTGGCCCGCCGCTGGCTCCGCTTGGTCTCCCGCACGGTGCCCATGCCGACGATCTCCTTGCGCAGCTTGGAGATCTTCGCCCGGATGCGCCTGCGGTCGGTCTCCAGCTTCGTCTCACCGGGACCACGCAGACCGACGCCGCCGTTGCCGCCACCCGCGCGACCACCGGCCTGCCGGGACAGCGCCTCACCCCAACCACGCAGGCGTGGCAGGAAGTACTGCAGCTGTGCCAGCTCAACCTGGGCCTTGCCCTCCTTGGACCGCGCGTGCTGCGCGAAGATGTCCAGGATCAGCGCGGTCCGGTCGATGACCTTGACCTTGAGCCGTGCCTCCAGCTGGCGCAGCTGGGACGGCGACAGCTCACCGTCGCAGATGACCGTGTCGGCGCCGGTCGAGGCGACCACCCCGGACAGCTCCTGGACCTTGCCGGAGCCGATGTAGGTGGCCGGGTCCGGCCGGTCGCGGCGCTGCACGAGGCCGTCGAGCACCTCGGAGCCCGCCGTCTCCGCGAGCCTGGCCAGCTCGGCGAGCGACGCGTCGGACTGTTCGGCGCTGCCCTCGGTCCAGACCCCGACGAGGATGACCCGTTCGAGCCGCAGCTGCCGGTACTCGACCTCGGTGATGTCCGACAGCTCGGTCGACAGCCCGGCAATGCGCCGCAACGCGGCGCGGTCGGAGAGCTCGAGTTCACCCGCAGAGAGCTCAGCCAGGTCAGTCAACCCGTCATCGGTTTGCTGATGATTGAGATTCTCTGTCACGTGGTGAAACCCCTCCGTCGATCCGGGTCAATCCGATGTGTGCCTTCTCATGAATACTCCCATGGTTCAGCGACCGGATCGACTCCGTTATTCCGCGAGGGTCGTCCACCAGCCCCGGTCCAGCTCGCCGCGGGCCACGAAGACCGCTGGTCCGGCCAGCGTGGTGTGCCCCGGCTCGACGGTCACCCGGACCCGGCCGCCCGGTACGTCGACGGTCGCGGCGCCCGAGTTCCTGCCCTGTCCGTGGAGCACACCGGTGACCGCGGCGACCGTGCCGGTGCCGCACGACCTCGTCTCGCCGACGCCGCGTTCGTGCACCCGCATTCGCAGCCGGTCCGGCGCCTCTACCACCACGAACTCGATGTTCACCCCATCAGGGAACACGTTCGGGTCATGCAGTGGCGGCACGGTGAGATCCAGTGACGCGAGCTTGTCGGCGTCCTCGACCACGCACACCAGGTGCGGGTTGCCGACGTCGACCGCGAACCCCGCGACCGTGCCACCGGCGACCGTCGCGAGCGACGTGCCGGTCACCCGCGCGCGGCCCATGTCGACGGTGACGTCGCCGTGGTCGTCGACCACGACGCCGCGCACGCCCGCCCGGCTGCCGACCGGGAACTCGGCCTCACGCACCAGACCCGCGTCGACGAGGTAGCGCGCGAAGACCCGGACGCCGTTCCCGCACATCTCGGCGATCGATCCGTCGCCGTTGCGGTAGTCCATGAACCAGACGTCGTCGGCGACGTCGGCGGGCCGGTCCTCGACCGCCTTGGCCGGCACGACCCGGAGCACGCCGTCGGCGCCGATGCCGGCCCGCCGGTCGCACAGCGCGCGGACGCGCGCCGCGGTCAGGTCGAGCGTGGCGTCGAGGTCGGGCAGCAGCACGAAGTCGTTCTCCGTGCCGTGCCCCTTGAGGAACGGGATGCCCACCTGTTCAGGCTAACGCGAGCGCGGTGGCGACCTGGTCAGCGTCGGGATCGAGCCAGGTGATCCGCTTGTCGCGGCGGAACCACGACCGCTGCCGGCGCACGAACCGCCGCGTCGCCTGTGCGGTGGCGGCGGCCGCGGCGACCATGTCGTGGTCGGCGTCGAGCTCGTCGAGCACCTGCTGGTAGCCGAGCGCCCGCGACGCGGTCCGCCCGAGCCGCAGGCCCTTGTTCTCCAGCTCGCGGACCTCGTCGACGAGGCCCTGCTCGAACATCCTGGTCACCCGCAGATCGACCCGCCGGTCCAGCTCCTCGGTGTCGCGGTCGACGCCGAGCTGCACGGTGTCGTAGCGCGCGGGGCCCGGCTTCGGCATGGTCGCGGAGAACGCCCGGCCGGTCAGCTCGATGACCTCGAGCGCACGCACCACCCGGCGGCCGTTGCTCGGCAGGATCGCCGTGGCGGCCAGCGGGTCCAGCGTGGTGAGGCGTGCGTGGAGGACGGCGGGGCCCGCGTCGACCAGCTCCTGTTCGAGCCTGCGGCGGATGTCGGGGTCGGTGCCGGGGAAGTCGAGGTCGTCCAGCACGGCACGCACGTACAGACCGGAGCCGCCGACCAGGATCGGCACCGTGCCGGCGGCGAGCAGCCGCTCGACGGTCGCGCGGGCGTCGCGCTGATAGGCGGCGACGGACGCGGTCTCGGTGACGTCGAGGACGTCGAGCAGGTGGTGCGGCACGCCCCTGCGCTCGGCTTCGGTGACCTTGGCGGTGCCGATGTCCATGCCGCGGTAGAGCTGCATGGCGTCGGCGTTGATCACCTCGCCGCCGAGTGCCTCGGCCAGCGCGACGGCCAGCGCCGACTTGCCGGTCGCGGTCGGCCCGACGATCGCGACCGGCCTCATGGGACCGGGTCCAGCACGGCGAGGTGGTAGGCGACCCCGAACGGCACGAGCAGCGTCGGCTCGGCGCAGGTCCAGCGGCCGGAGTCGAGCACGCCCGCGAGCACCTGCCACGGGGCGCGGCCGGCCGCACCGAGCTCGGCGGCGAGCTTCGGCTCGAGCGCGAGGAGCGCCTGCGGGTCGGCGGCGGCCAGTGCGGCGTGGACCGCGTCGTCGAACGGGCCCGCACGGTCGTCCGGTCGTCCAGGGGCCCGGTCGCCGTGCCGGTGCGAGCCGTCGCCGACGACCAGCAGCCCGACCGGCTCCGGGTCCCTGGCGAGGCGTTCGCCGAGCGCGCGGCACTCGCCGGGCGGCAGGTCGGACGGCACGAGGTGCATGGTGACGGCCGTGGCGCCGGTGCGCGCACGCAGCCAGGCGGCCACGAGCGCGGGCAGCGGCATGGCGGCGTCCGGTTCGCCGGTCGCGTCCGCGCCGAGCCGGACCACGACGTCCACGCCGAAGCCGCGGAAGGTGCCGACGGCGTCCGGTCCGAGCACGCCCGAGGGGCCCGCGCCGACCGCGACCCACCGCGGCGCGACGTCGGTCAGCCGGGCGGCGACCGCGAGGGTCGCGTCCCGGACGTCGGTCACGTCGTCGGCCGGGCCCGCGTCCGTGCCCGCGACGAGCTCCGGCACGAGGAGCGGCGGGTGCGGCACGACGGCGGCGCGGACGATCACGGGACCCGAGGCTACCCATTCACCCCAGAACGTGAACTCTCCGGGCTCAGGGCGTCACCCTGTGCTGCCGGTCTCAACCGTGGAGTACCGAGGCGGGGCGTGACCTGTTTGAATGCGCGCGGGTACCACGCGACTTCTCGCGTTCGGTACCGACAGTGCCAGGCCCCGCGAGAGCGGGGCGTCCGCGGCGACGCGGGCAGCGAGCGGGAGGAGCCGGCCATGACGGACAACGAAACCAGCGCCAACTCGACCACCGGGACCAGCGTCGACGGCCAGTCGGTCGAAGTCACCGAAGCGCAGGTCGAGGCACCCGCCGCAGAGCCGAACCCGGCGCCCACCGAAGAGCCTCCCGCCGAGTCGACCGAGTCGACCGAGTCGACCGAGGCACCCGCCGCACCGGCCCCGAGCCCCGCCGAGATCGCGCCGACCCCGTCACCAGCACCGTCACCAGCACCGGCCCCCGCACCGTCGCCCGCCTCCGTCGAGACGCCGACCCCCGCGGTCGCGCCGCCGCCGGTGCCCGCCGCACCCGCGCCGACCGCGCCGCCGGTGCCCATGGCGTCGGCGCACCCGGAGCGGTACGGCCGGGTCGACGCCGACGGCACCGTCTACGTGACCACCGAGGACGGCGAGCGCGCCGTCGGGTCGTGGCAGGCGGGCGAGCCGATCGAGGGGCTCGCGCACTACGCGCGCCGCTTCGACGACGTGCGCACCGAGGTGGAACTGCTCGAGGCGCGACTCAAGGCCGGCTCCGGGGACCCGAAGCACAGCCTGACCAGCGCGAAGCACATCAAGGACAGCCTGACCGACGCGGCGCTGGTCGGTGACCTCGCCGCGCTGCACGCGCGGGTCGACCACGTGCTTGCGCGGGCGCAGCAGGCCGTCGAGTCGGTCAAGCACGCGCGGGACGAGGCGCGGACCCAGGCCGTCACCCGCAAGCAGGAGCTGGTCGACGAGGTCGAGAAGATCGCGGAGCAGTCCACGCAGTGGAAGGTCGCCGGCGACCGGATGCGCGCGATCCTCGACGAGTGGAAGACGATCAAGGGCGTCGACCGCAAGACCGACGACGTGCTCTGGAAGCGGTTCTCGAAGGCGCGGGACACGTTCAACCGGCGGCGCGGCTCGCACTTCGCCGACCTGGACCGCCAGCGCGCCACGGCCAAGGAGCGCAAGCAGGAGCTGGTGAAGCTCGCCGAGGAGATCTCCGAGTCGGACGACTGGGGTCCGACGGCCGCGCGCTACAAGGACCTGATGACGGAGTGGAAGGCGGCCGGCCGCGCGCCGAAGGAGGCCGACGACGCGCTGTGGCAGCAGTTCCGGGCCGCGCAGGACAAGTTCTTCAGCCGTAGGTCGTCCGTGTTCGACGAGCGGGACGCCGAGCTGGTGGAGAACGGCAAGCGCAAGGAGGCGCTGCTCGCGGAGGCGGAGCGGATCAACCCGGCCGCCGACCTCGACGCCGCGCGTGCGCAGCTGCACCGGATCCAGGAGAAGTGGGACGAGATCGGCAAGGTCCCGCGCGAGCGGATCCGCGAGCTGGAGGGCAAGCTCCGCACGATCGAGGAGAAGGTCCGCACCGCGGCCGACGCGCAGTGGCGCAAGACCGACCCGGAGGCCGAGGCGCGGGCCGCGCAGTTCCGCGAGCGGGTCGAGCAGTTCGAGGCACAGGCCGAGAAGGCCCGCGCGGCGGGCGACCGGCGCCGAGCCGAGCAGGCGGAGGCGCAGGCCGCGCAGTGGCGGGAGTGGCTGACGGCGGCGGAGAACGCGCTCGCGAGTCGTTAGGTTTCGCCGGTGACCGGGGTCGGGGGCCAGCCTCCGACCCCGGAGCCGTCCCGTCCTGGAGCGACGTCCCTTCGGACCCTCGGATCGCTCCGAGACGGCACGCGACCGTGCTGAATGAGAGATCGGCGGTCGCCGGGCCTCCGGGACAGCGGACCGGCTGGCCTCCGGCCCCCGGTTTCCAGCCTACGGCGAGGCACCGACGGAAACGGCCGCGCCGGCGCGGACCTGTGGACAACCGGACGGCTGTGGACAACCACCCGCGAGCCGGCCAACGGCGCGCAGAACTGTCGGTCCCTTGCCGTAGCGTGGTTCGAGGGGGCCAGCGGCCAGCGCGGCCACGTGAACTCAGCTGCGAGACGCCGCCGTTCGAAACCACAAGATCGCGATCGCCACCATGGCAACCACCGCGATGACCAGGCCGATCCCCGGCGAACTGCCAGACGACTGCCGCGACCAGATCGCCAGCATCCCGTCCACGCAGGCGAACCAGCCGCCGGCCGCGCCGGCCCACGCGAGCACCCACCGGCGGGTGATCAGCGTCGCCGCCGAGGTCAGCACGCCGAACACGACGGCGGTCGCCGCGAACAGGCGCGGCACCATCGACGCCTTGCCGCCCTCGGCGCCGATCAGCACCTCGAGCCCGGACGCGCCGTTCATCCACGGCAGCACCAGTCCGATGATCAGCACGAACACCGCGACCGAGAGCACCACGGCGCGACCGCCCAGCTCGACGGTCCGCGCGGCCCTGCGGCCGACCTCGTCGATCTCCTCGCCCAGCTCCGGGTCGTCCTCGGTCATCGGACTGCGCATCCACCCACCGGCTCACTCTGGCTCGCCGGCGCGCCGAACGACGGCAGCCCCAGCCCGACACCGGACGTGCGCGGCCGCACGCCCTCCTCGTAGTTGTCACCGGCACGGGTCCTGCGGTGCGACACCAGCGCGCCGTCCGCGACCAGGTGGTGCGGCGCCGCGTAGGTGATCACCGTCTCGACCACGTCGCCGGGGCGAACCGTGGCCTCGCCCGGCGCGAAGTGCACCAGCCGCCCGTCCCGCCCCCGGCCCGACAGCCGCCGCGTGTCCGCGTCCTTGCGACCCTCACCGGTGGACACCAGCACCTCGACCGTCCGCCCGACCAGCTCCTTGTTGAGGTCCCACGAGACCTCCTCCTGCACGGCGATCAGCCGCTCGAAGCGCTCCTGGACCACCGCCTTCGGCAGCTGGTCCGGCAGGGTCGCGGCCGGGGTGCCCGGCCGCTTCGAGTACTGGAACGTGAACGCGGAGGAGAACCGCGCGGCCCGCACGACGTCGAGCGTCTCCTGGAAGTCCGCCTCGGTCTCGCCGGGGAAGCCCACGATGATGTCCGTGGTGATCGCCGCGTCCGGCATCGCCGCACGCACGTTGTCGATGATCGACAGGTACCGCTTCGACCGGTAGGACCTGCGCATCTCCTTCAGCACCCGGTCGGACCCGGACTGCAGCGGCATGTGCAGCTGGTGGCAGACGTTGGGCGTCTCGGCCATGGCGGCGATGACGTCGTCGGTGAAGTCCTTCGGGTGCGGCGAGGTGAACCGCACACGCTCGAGGCCATCGACCGAACCGCAGGCGCGCAGCAGCTTGCCGAACGCGAACCGGTCGCCGAACTCGACGCCGTAGGAGTTCACGTTCTGCCCGAGCAGCGTCACCTCCAGCACGCCCTCGGCGACCAGGGCCTCGACCTCGGCGAGGACGTCGCCGGGCCGCCGGTCCTTCTCCTTGCCGCGCAGCGACGGGACGATGCAGAACGTGCACGTGTTGTTGCAGCCGACCGACACCGACACCCAGCCGGAGTGCGCCGAGTCGCGCCGCGCCGGCAGCGTCGAGGGAAACGTCTCGAGCGACTCCAGGATCTCCACCTGGGCCTCGTCGTTGTGCCGCGCGCGGTCGAGCAGGACCGGCAGCGCGCCGAGGTTGTGCGTGCCGAACACGACGTCCACCCACGGCGCCCGCGCCACGATCTCGCCGCGGTCCTTCTGCGCGAGGCAGCCGCCGACGGCGATCTGCATGCCGGGGTTCGCGAGCTTCGTCGGCCGCAGGTGGCCGAGGTTGCCGTACAGCTTGTTGTCCGCGTTCTCGCGGACCGCGCACGTGTTCAGCACGACGACGTCCGGCACGCCGTCACCGGAGGCCGGCGCGTACCCAGCGTCCTCCAGCAGGCCGGCCAGCCGCTCGGAGTCGTGCACGTTCATCTGGCAGCCGAATGTGCGTACCTGGTAAGTGCGAGTGCTCATCTCAGCTGCCGAGCCTACCGGTGTGACCGAGTTGAGACCTTGGGTGTGGTCGAAGCGGCATGAACTTCGCACTGGGTGGGGGTAGGTTTCCGCCATTACCGGGCCGATAGTCTCTCGACGCCTGGTGTGAACGCGCGCACGTGGAGGACTGAATGACCGAGGCGAACCCCGACACCCCGATGATCCGGATGGTCGAGGTGGACAAGTACTTCGGCCAGCTGCACGTGCTCAAGAACATCAACATCGAGGTCCCCAAGGGCCAGGTGGTCGTGGTGCTCGGGCCGTCCGGCTCCGGCAAGTCCACGCTCTGCCGCGCGATCAACCGCCTCGAGCCGATCAACTCCGGCAACATCGAGATCGACGGCAAGGCGCTGCCCGCGGAGGGCAAGGAGCTGGCGACGCTGCGTGCCGACGTCGGCATGGTGTTCCAGTCGTTCAACCTGTTCGCCCACAAGACCATCGTGGACAACGTCCAGCTGGCCCCCGTGAAGGTGCGCAAGACCGCGCCCGCGGAGGCCAAGCGGACCGCGATGGAGCTGCTCGAGCGGGTCGGCATCGCCAACCAGGCACAGAAGTATCCCGCTCAGCTCTCCGGCGGCCAGCAGCAGCGCGCCGCGATCGCCCGGGCGCTCGCGATGCGCCCCAAGGTCATGCTCTTCGACGAGCCGACCTCGGCGCTCGACCCCGAGATGATCAACGAGGTGCTCGACGTCATGACCGGGCTGGCCAAGGACGGCATGACGATGCTCGTGGTCACCCACGAGATGGGTTTCGCACGCAACGCGGCGCACCGGGTGGTATTCATGTCCGACGGCGAAATCGTCGAGGACTCCACCCCGAAAGAGTTCTTCTCCGCGCCGAAATCCAACCGCGCGAAGGATTTCCTGGGAAAGATCCTCACCCACTGAGGAGTGCTGTCGCGGCGTGCTCGCCCGCGCCGCCTGACCAACAGAGCAGGAGAGAAGAAGACGATGAGGGTTCGTACCCTGGCGATTGGACTGCTGGTCGGTGGCCTTGCCATGACCGGATGCGGCAAGGAGGGCACGCCGACCGACGACTCGACCGGCGGCGGCCCGTCCACCACCCAGAAGGTGGCCGAGGACGTGAAGGTCGAGGGCTCCCCGACCTTCGACCGGATGACGCAGAACGGCAAGATCGTCATCGGCGTCAAGGAGGACCAGCCCGGCCTCGGGTTCAAGGACCCGACGACCGGCAAGTACTCCGGTTTCGACATCGAGATCGCGCGCCTGGTCGCCGCGAAGCTCGGCTTCACAGAGGACCAGATCGAGTACAAGACCGTGCAGTCCGCCGGCCGTGAGGCCGCGGTCGCGCAGGGCACCGTCGACTACTACGTCGGCACCTACACGATCAACGACAAGCGCAAGACGCAGATCTCCTTCGCCGGCCCGTACTTCATGGCCGGCCAGGACCTGCTGGTCCGCGCGGACGACGACTCGATCACCGGCAAGGACACCCTCAAGGGCAAGAAGGTGTGCTCGGTGACCGGCTCGACGCCGATCCAGCGGGTGCGCGAGGAGGGTCTGACCGAGGCGGGCAACATCGTCGAGTTCCAGGGCTACTCCCAGTGCGTCGACAAGCTCCTCACCAAGGAGGTCGACGCGGTCACGACCGACGACGCCATCCTGAAGGGCTTCGCCGCGCAGGACCCGGACAACCTGAAGGTCATCGGCAAGCCGTTCTCCGAGGAGCCGTACGGCATCGGCCTGCCGCTGGACGACAAGGCGCTGCGGGACAAGGTGAACGACATCCTGCAGGCCGCCTACGACGACGGCACCTGGCAGGACATCTACGACAGCACCCTCGGCAAGTCGGGCTCCAAGGCCTCGCCGCCGGAGCTGGACCGCTACTGAGCTAGGCCCGATGGTGGGTGGTCACCCGATGTGGTGACCACCCACCGTTCGTTCACACAAGTACCGGTGGGGAAGGCCCGATGAACATACTGATCGACTACTGGCCGTTGTTTCGAGACGGCTTCCTCACCACTGTCGAGTTGTTTCTGATCGCCGGGGTCGTGTCCCTGGTGTTCGGCGTGATCCTGGCGATGTTGCGGGTCAGTCCGGTGCCCGTGTTCCGCGCCGCCGGCACCCTCTACGTGACGATCGTCCGGAACACCCCGCTGACGCTGGTGTTCCTGTTCTTCGTCTTCGCCTACCCGTACCTGGACATCCTCGAGCTGTCCTACTTCACCGCCGCGGTCGTCGCGCTGTCGGTGTACACGTCGGCGTTCATCTGCGAGGTCGTCCGGTCCGGCATCAACACGGTGCCGCTGGGGCAGGCGGAGGCGGCACGGGCGCTCGGCCTGACGTTCGGCCAGTCGCTGTCCGAGATCATCCTTCCGCAGGCGCTGCGTTCGGTGGTGCCGCCGCTGGTGAGCACGCTGATCGCCCTGCTGAAGAACACCACGATCGCCGCCGGTTTCTCGGTCGCCGAGGCCGGCCGGATCCGCTCGGTCCTGTCCGACGAGGGTGAGAACCAGCTGGTCGGCCTGCTGTGGGTGTCGCTGGGCTTCCTCGTCCTTGTGATGGTGCTGACCTTCGTGCAGCGGTCTCTCGAGAAGCGTTGGAGCGTGGCCCGATGAGCAACGTCCTGTTCGACGCGCCTGGGCCCCGCGCCCGCATCCGGCACGGAGCGCTGGCCGTGCTCGGCGGACTCGTGCTGCTCGGTGTCGTCGCCTACATCGGCTGGCGCTTCTACGACAGCGGTCAGTTCGCCGCCCGCAAGTGGGAGTGGCTGCAGTACCAGCAGGTCCAGGAGGACCTGATCTCCGCGGTGCTCGCGACGCTGAAGGCGTTCGCGTTCGGCGCCGTGCTGGCGCTGCTGTTCGGCGCGGTGTTCGCCGCCGGTCGGCTCTCCGAGCACAAGGCGGTGCGGACGGTGTCGGCGTTCGTCGTCGAGCTGTTCCGCGCGATCCCGCTGCTGATCCTGATGTTCCTCTTCTACTACGGCCTGCCGAAGGTCGGCGTCGAGATGTCGCCGTACCTGGCCGTGGTGCTCGGCCTGATGCTGTACAACGGCTCGGTGCTGGCGGAGGTGTTCCGCGCCGGCATCCAGGCGCTGCCGCGCGGGCAGGCGGAGGCCGCGTACGCGCTCGGCATGCGCAAGACGCAGGTCATGGTCCTGATCCTGATCCCGCAGGCGCTGCGGTCCATGATGCCGACGATCATCAGCCAGCTGGTCGTGCTGCTGAAGGACACCGCGCTCGGCTTCCTCATCACCTACGACGAGCTGCTGAAGTACGCGCAGTACATCGGTGGCCAGGGCGCGTTCAGCCGTCCGTTCGTCCCGACCGCGATCGTCGTGGCGGCCATCTACATCGGCATGTGCCTGCTGCTCACGTGGCTCGCGACGTACCTGCAGAAGCGGGAGCGGCGCAGCAAGAAGCACATCGAGCTGACCGACGGCGGCGCGAAGGCGGCCGAGATCGGTCTCATCGCGGACGCCGGCGGCGGTGGCGGCGCCGGCGGCCGCTGACTATCTGGCGGCCACCCGCGTCTCTCCTACGACGCGGTGGCCGCCGACTACGCGGCCCAGTTCCGGTGCTCGACGTCGGGTGCCCGGCGGCCACCTGCTGATGGCGTTCCAGATCGGCGACGAGCCGCTGCACATGTCGTCCGCGCTCGGCCACGACGTGACGCTGGTCTTCCACCGCCGCCGACCAGAGCGGATGGCCGACCTGCTGGCCGCGGCCAGGGCTGCCCGTGCAGGTCACCACGGTCCGCGAGGCGGAGGTCACGGAGCGGATCCCGCAAGCCTTCCTGCTGGCGCGGAGACCCGATTAGAGCCGGACCGGCAATTGATCTAGCGCGGCGCCCCAGACACGCCGCCCGCCACCAGGCCGGACTGCCCGTTGGCCTCCGGCCCCCGGTTTCCAGCCTACGACAGGGCACCGACAGCAACAGGTGCGCGACGGGCGGCCTGTGGACAACCCGTCCGCTGTGGACAGCTGCCCGCCCGCGGGCGAGAGCGGGCCGGAAGTGTCGGTGCCATGCCGTAGCGTGGTTCGAGGGGGCCAGCGGCCACGCCCGCCACCTCAAGCCGCTGCCACACAACAGAAGAGCCGCGCCCGAGGTGGGCGCGGCTCCTGTGTGGACCGTGGACCGTGGTGGTCAGCGGCGGCTGCCGCTGCGGCGGAACAGCTTGTTGCCCAGCCACACCACCGGGTCGTACTTCTCGTCGATCACGCGCTCCTTCATGGGGATCAGCGCGTTGTCAGTGATCTTGATGTGCTCGGGGCACACCTCGGTGCAGCACTTGGTGATGTTGCAGTACCCGAGACCGTGCTCCTCCTGCGCGTCCCGCACCCGGTCCTCGGTGTCGAGGGGGTGCATGTCCAGCTCGGCGACCCGCATGAGGAACCGGGGGCCCGCGAAGTTCTCCTTGTTCTCCTCGTGGTCCCGGATCACGTGGCAGGTGTTCTGACACAGGAAGCACTCGATGCACTTGCGGAACTCCTGCGAGCGCTCGACATCCCGCTGCTTCATCCGGTACTCGCCGAGCCCGAGGTTCTTCGGCGGCGCGAACGACGGGATCTCCCGTGCCTTCTGGTAGTTGTAGGACACGTCGCACACGAGGTCGCGGATCACCGGGAACGTGCGCAGCGGCGTGACGGTGACCGTCTCGTCCTCGGTGAACACCGACATCCGCGTCATGCACATGAGGCGCGGCATGCCGTTGATCTCCGCCGAGCACGACCCGCACTTGCCGGCCTTGCAGTTCCACCGGACGGCGAGGTCCGGCGCCTGCGTGGCCTGCAGTCGGTGGATGATGTCGAGGACGACCTCGCCCTCGTTCACCTCGATGACGTAGTCCTGGAGGTCACCGGAGTCGGCGTCGCCCCGCCACACCTTGAAGTTGGCTTTGTAGGTCACTTTGCTGCCCTCTCCGGGTGTGCGGCCAGCTCGCCCTCGGTGTAGTACTTCTCCAGCTCGGAGACCTCGAAGAGCTCGAGCAGGTCCTCCCGCATGGGCACCTGGTCCTTCGGCGTGACCTTCGCGGTCTCGCCGTCGGCCTCGCAGACCAGCAGGGTGTTGCGCCACTTGGAGTCCATGCCGGGGAAGTCGTCGCGGGTGTGGCCGCCGCGGCTCTCCGTGCGCATCAGCGCCGCCTTGGCGACACACTCGCTGACGAGCAGCATGTTGCGCAGGTCCAGCGCGAGGTGCCAGCCGGGGTTGAACTCGCGGCGACCCTCGACGGCCACGTTCTTCGCGCGTGCCCGCAGCTCGACCAACTTGTCCAGCGCCTGCTGGACCTCCTCTTCCTTGCGGATGATGCCGACGAGGTCGTTCATCGACTGCTGCAGCTCGGAGTGGATCGTGTACGGGTTCTCCGCCTGGCCGCCCTCCGGCCAGTCGAACGAGCTGACCGCCCGGTGCGCCGCGTCGTCCACATCGGACTCGGTGATCGCCGGCCGCTTCTCGAGCGAGTCGATGTACTCGGCGGCGCCCATGCCGGCGCGGCGGCCGAACACGATGAGGTCGGACAGCGAGTTGCCGCCCAGCCGGTTGGAGCCGTGCATGCCGCCGGCTACCTCACCGGCCGCGAACAGGCCGGGCACCCGCGAGGACGCGGTGTCCGGGTCGACCTCGACGCCACCCATGACGTAGTGGCAGGTCGGGCCGACCTCCATGGGCTGCGCGGTGATGTCGACGTCGGCCAGTTCCTTGAACTGGTGGTACATCGACGGCAGCCGCTTGCGGATCTCCTCGGCGGACAGCCGGCTCGCGATGTCCAGGAACACGCCGCCGTGCGGTGAGCCGCGGCCTTCCTTCACCTCGGAGTTGATGGCGCGCGCGACCTCGTCGCGCGGCAGCAGGTCCGGGGTGCGGCGGTTGTTGTCCTGGTCGGCGTACCAGCCGTCGGCTTCCTGCTCGGTCTCCGCGTACTGTCCCTTGAAGACGTCCGGGACGTACTCGAACATGAAGCGCTTGCCGTCGGAGTTCTTCAGCACGCCGCCGTCGCCGCGCACGCCCTCGGTCACGAGGATGCCCTTGACGCTGGGCGGCCAGACCATGCCGGTCGGGTGGAACTGGACGAACTCCATGTTGATCAGCGTCGCGCCGGCACGCAGCGCGAGCGCGTGACCGTCCCCGGTGTACTCCCAGGAGTTCGAGGTGACCTTGAAGGACTTGCCGATGCCGCCGGTCGCCAGCACGATGGCCGGCGCCTCGAACAGCACGAACTTGCCGGTGTCGCGCCAGTAGGCGAACGCGCCGGCGATCCGGTCGCCGTCCTTGATCAGCTCGGTGACCGTGCACTCCGAGAAGACCCGCAGGTTGGTCTCGTAGTCGCCGGTCTCGGCGAAGTCCTCCTGCTGCAGCGACACGATCTTCTGCTGCATGGTGCGGATCATCTCGAGGCCGGTGCGGTCACCGACGTGCGCGAGCCGGGGGTAGGTGTGCCCGCCGAAGTTGCGCTGGCTGATCTTGCCGTCCTTGGTGCGGTCGAACAGCGCACCGTAGGTCTCGAGCTCCCAGACCCGCTCGGGGGCCTCCTTGGCGTGCAGCTCGGCCATCCGCCAGTTGTTGAGGAACTTGCCGCCACGCATGGTGTCGCGGAAGTGGACCTGCCAGTTGTCCTTCTCGTTGACGTTGCCCATCGAGGCGGCGCAGCCGCCCTCGGCCATCACCGTGTGCGCCTTGCCGAACAGCGACTTGCTGATGATGGCGGTGCGCTTGCCCTGCTGCCGGGCCTCGATGGCCGCGCGGAGCCCGGCACCGCCGGCGCCGATGACGATGACGTCGTAGTCGAACCGTTCGACCTGAACCTGAACCATGAGTCCTTCTCAGTCTCAGTTGAAGATCCGCAGGTCGGTGATCCAACCCGCGGACACCGCCATGATGTACGCGTCCGTGAAGATCACCGTGAACAGCGAGATCATGGCGAACTGGCCGTGCTTCGGGTTGAGCTTCGACACGAATGTCCAGTAGCGGTACCGGATCGGGTGCTGAGAGAAGTTCTTCAGCTTGCCGCCGATGATGTGCCGGCACGCGTGGCAGGAGAGCGTGTAGGCGGCCAGCATCAGGAAGTTGATGAGGATGATGACCGTGCCGAGCCCCATGCCGACGCCGCCGTCCTTGCCGTGGAAGGCGAGTACCGCGTCGTAGAGGTTGATCAGCGCGAAGACGAGGGCGCCGTAGAAGAAGTAGCGGTGCGAGTTGAGCAGCACCAGCGGGAACTTGCTCTCACCCGAGTACTTGCCGCGCGGCTCCGGCACCGCGCACGCGGCCGGCGACAGGAAGAACGACCGGTAGTAGGTCTTCCGGTAGTAGTAGCAGGTGGCGCGGAAGCCAGCCAGGATGATGAACGAGATGACCGCGATCGGCAGGAACACCGGGAACTCCGGCAGCGGCGTGCCGAAGTGGCTGGAGCCGGGGACGCACGAGTCGGACAGACACGGCGAGTAGATCGGCGTGAGGTAGTGCTCCTCGCCGGCCCAGTAATACGAGTTCATGAAGATGCGGATCGTCGCGTAGACGACGAAGAACGCCAGAACGGCGCCCATGCTCAGCGGCCAGGCCCACCAACGGTCGGTCCGATACGTGCGCTCGGATATTTGCGCCCGGTCGGGGGCACCGACGCCTGCCTTCATTGTTGTCCTCGACTCCAGAACGATTTGATTGTCAGAGACTAACGGTGATCCGTGCCGGTGGCGGCGTTCCGCGTGTCACACCAGAGCGTCCCTACGGCCTGCTCGCCTCCGGCGCCGTTCTCGCCAGCCGGAGGCGGCGCCGAGCCGCCAACTGTGCCGTCGGTGGCCAGTGGAGAAGTACCACACGGTGGGAAAGCCCCGGTCGGCGGCCGGTGCCGAAGGTGTCCTGCGGCACGTTGAACCGTGGCGGGGCAGCGCATGGCGGCCTGGTCACCGGGAGACCGTACTCCCCGCGATGAGCGTGCGCCGGACGGCATAGCCAAAGGCGAACTTGATCGATCGCGGTGACCGACACCACGATGCGGAAATGGCTTAGGGAAGCCGAATTGCTGCTGTTTCGATAGGCCGACAGCCGTGTTGTATACAGAATGCAATGCAGTTAGTGGCGTGTTGGGACATGGCCGAAATCACGTCTCGGAACTCGATCAGATGGGCCTGGTTGGTCACGATCTGGGAACGGTGGGCTGTTGGGGCGCTATCGGCGGACGGGAGGCAATGCATGCCGCCGGCGGCGAACGGGGCGCGGCGAAGGCGCGGTTGGGGGACAGAGGCTTGTGTCCGCCGTCGAGCTGGGGTGGCCTGGTTGCTGCTGGGTCGAGGAGCGGTGCCGCCGCGGTTCGCCGGGCGGGCTTGCCGGCGGAGCTTTGCGGCCGGCTTGCCTGCCCGGGTTGGCAGCGCGACGGGGGTTGGCGGCCGGGTTTGGCGGCGCAACGAGGGTCGGCAGCGCGACGGGGTTGGCAGCGCGGCTCGCCGGGGATTGCGGACGTGGCTCCACGGGCGAGGCCTGCCGGCGGAGCTTGGCGGCCTGGCTTTGGCGCTTGCCGGCCGGACTTGGCAGCGAGGCGGGGGTTGGCGGCCGGGCTTGGCAACGGGCGGGATCGGCAGTGCGGCTCGCCGAGGGTTTGCGGGTGTGGCTCGCCGGGCGAGGGTTGCCGGCGGAGCCTGGCGGTCGGCTTAGCGGGTGGCTCGCCGGCAGGGCTTGTCGGATGGGACCCGCAGGCAGAGCTGCTGGTCGGGCTCGGCGGACGGGGTTGGGCGGCTGGCTTGGCGGTGTGGCTTGCCGACAAGGCTCGAGGTCAGGCCTGCCTGCGGAGTTTGGCGACGCGACATGCTGGCAGGCCTGCCCGTTGGCTCGCCGACACGGGCCAGCCGGCGGAGCTTGCCGGCGAGGTTTTGGCGACGCGACTCCCCGGCAGGACTCCACGGGCGCATCTCGAGTGTGCGGCCAGGCATTGCGCCGGCTGGCGCTGACGCCAGAACATGCTGGGTCAGCTAGCGCATAGGATCCGCTGCCGGACGCGGCCCGACTGGTCGCTACCCGGTGAACCACGATCCAATCGACCGCAACGGAGACCCGCGCCCCCGACCCGCCACGGCCGACGAGCCCGCGGCCCGACCCGCAGCAACCATTAGGTCACTCCATGCACTGGCAACAACCAACGAGCCGTCCCGGATGGATCGCCAAGCCGCCAACCTGTGGACCTGGCACCGCATGGAGGAGTAGCCCGACCTGCCTGATCCCAGACAGACCCCGGCCCCGATCAAAACGGCTCGTCCAGCAGTGAGGTCTCCTCCCCTGCCACGCGTAGTTCGTCCTTCACGACGCGGAAGGCCAGGCCTTCGGAGTAGCCCTTTCGCGCCAGCATTCCCACCAGCTTGCGGATCTTCGAGGGCTCGTCGGCGTTGTCGAGTACCCGCAACCGTTTGCGTACCAGTTGGCGGGCGCGTTCTTCCTCCGCGTCGGCGTCGACGGACTCCAGTGCGGTGGCCGCGAAGTCGTCGGCCACGCCCTTGCGGCGTAGCTCCACCGCCAGTGCGCGTCTGCCCAGGCCCTGGTGGTTGTGCCGGGACCGTACCCACACCTCGGCGAACGCGGCGTCGTCGACGAGGCCCACCTCATCGAGCCGGCCGAGCACCTGCTCGGCCACGTCCTCTTCGATTCCCTTGCGCTGCAAGGCCTGCATCAGCTCGACCCGAGTGCGTGGCCGAACGGTCAGCAGTCGCAGGCAGATCTCCCTCGCCTGGTGGACCGGGTCCTCCGGCACAGCAGGACGCCGATCCGCGCCGGAGGACGAGTCCGTCGTCCTCCGGTTGCCTCGCCGCCTCGGGTTGCGCGGCTCCGTCATCCGATCAGAAGTCGACCGGCGCCGGGGCGGGCTCGACCTCGTCCGCGTCCAGCTTGGCGCCGATACCCAGCTTGTCCTTGATCCGCTTCTCGACCTCGTTCGCCACGTCCGGGTTGTCGCGCATGAACTTCCGCGCGTTCTCCCGGCCCTGGCCGAGCTGGTCGCCCTCGTACGTGTACCAGGCGCCGGACTTGCGCAGGATGCCCTGCTCGACACCCATGTCGATGAGCGAACCCTCGCGGCTGATGCCCTTGCCGTAGAGGATGTCGAACTCGGCCTGCTTGAACGGCGGCGCGACCTTGTTCTTGACGACCTTGACGCGGGTCCGGTTGCCGACCGCCTCGCCGCCGTCCTTGAGCGTCTCGATGCGCCGGACGTCCAGGCGCACCGACGCGTAGAACTTCAGCGCCTTGCCACCCGTGGTGGTCTCCGGCGAGCCGAACATCACGCCGATCTTCTCGCGCAGCTGGTTGATGAAGATCGCGGTCGTGCCGGAGTTGCTCAGCGCGCCGGCGATCTTGCGCAGCGCCTGGCTCATCAGACGGGCCTGCAGACCGACGTGGCTGTCGCCCATCTCGCCCTCGATCTCGGCGCGGGGCACGAGCGCCGCCACCGAGTCGATCACCAGGATGTCGAGCGCGCCGGAGCGGATCAGCATGTCCGCGATCTCCAGCGCCTGCTCGCCGGTGTCCGGCTGGGACACCAGCAGCGCGTCGGTGTCGACGCCGAGGTTCTTGGCGTAGTCCGGGTCGAGCGCGTGCTCCGCGTCGATGAACGCCGCGATGCCGCCGGCCTTCTGCGCGTTGGCCACCGCGTGCAGGGCCAGCGACGTCTTACCGGACGACTCGGGGCCGTAGATCTCCACGACCCGGCCGCGCGGCAGACCGCCGATGCCCAGCGCCACGTCCAGCGCGATGGAGCCGGTCGGGATGACCTCGATCGGGGCGCGGGCCTCGTCGCCGAGGCGCATCACCGATCCCTTGCCGAAGTTCTTGTCGATCTGCGCGAGGGCCAGGTCCAACGCCTTCGCGCGATCGGGAGCTGATGCTGCCATCTGAGATCCACCTTGGTTGTTTTTAGACCGCTTTGCACTCACGCCGGCGACGCTAGCGGCAAGCACCGACAATTCTGGGCCGAGGGGGCCGACCTGTGGACAACCCACCCTGCTGTGGACAGCCACACTAGCCGAACTGGTGTTCGATCACGCGACGACACGCCGATGAGGGTCACCGACGCTCCGGCGGCACCTCGAACGCGTCGCAGACCGTCCGCCAGATCTCCTTCGCGGGCATCCCGGCCTCCAGCGCCTCGTCCACCGTGCGGCTGCCGAGCGCGCTGAACACGTGGTCGCGCGCGAGCATGTCGGCCCGGATCTCGCCGAACTCCTTGGCCATCAGGTTGCGGAAAACCGTGGTACGCATCGCCGCCAGCCTACGAGCCGGCCGCGATCTGCGAGAATTCGCCTCATGCGACTCGCCATCGATCTCGAACCGTCCGGTCTCGAGTCGATCCTGCTGGACGTCGGGATCATCGCCGGCCTCGTCGCGACCATCCTGATCGGCGTGCTGGCCCTGCGCAGGCGGCGTTAGGTGCCCGGCTGGACCTTCTCCGCGAAGTAGTCGCCGAGCACGTCCGGGGTGAAGTCGTCCGCGGCGCGCAGCTCGGTCCTGGTCAGCCAGCCGACCAGCGGGCGGCCCTTGACCGTGAACACCAGCACGCCGGTGCCGCCGCTCACGCCCGCCCGCCAGCGCCCGTCGAGGCCGTTGCCCCGCCACTCCGCCTGCACGTGGTCGCCGTCGGACATCGAGCCGAGCTCGGTGTTCGCGAGCTTCTGCGCGTCCTGCTCCGAAGCCACGTGCGCGTAGCTGACCTGGTAGTTCTCCGGGAGCGAGCACGACACGTCCGCGCCGCTGCCCTCCTTGGCCGGCTTGCAGTCGCTGTTGTCGGCGACCGTGCCCGCGAGCTGGCGCAGACACTGGCTGAAGCCCTCGCCGTCGGTGTCGCCCTTCTGCTGACAGCTCTCCGCGGTCGGCAGGTCACTGGCGGGACGCAGGAGGAACACCGCGCCGACGGCGACGACCGCGAGCGCGACGACCGCGGCGACACCGATCAGGAGCTTGCGCCGGCCCGGCTTGGGCGCGACCTGCGCGGGGAACGCCGTGTTCGGCGCGCCCATGACCGGGTTGGGACCGGTCTGCGGCGGCGCGACCGGCGTCGGTCCGGTGTGCGGGGCACGCTGCGGCGGCACCTGCTGCTGGGGTGGGGTCGGCGTCGGGCCGGTCTGTGGCGGCGGCCGGAAGCCGCCGGTCTGCGGCGGGGCCTGCTGCGCGGGACCGAGATTCGAGGTGCGGAGGCTGACGCCCTCCTGGGTCACGTGGTGCGCGCCGAGCGCGACGGCCGTCTCCGGTTGGTCGAGACTCGACGGGACGACCCGCAGCTGCTCCGCGATCAGCGTCGCGATCAGCGGGATCCGGCTGGAGCCGCCGACCAGGTAGATGCCGACGAGGCGGTCCGGGGTCATGCCGGTCGACCGGATCGTGCCGGCGAGCAGCTCCACGCTGCGCAGCAGGCTCGGCCGGATCAGCGCCTCCAGCTCGATGCGGGTGACCAGGACGTCCTCGAACGGCTCCGGCAGCGGCACCTCGGTCTGCGGGTGCCGGGAGAGGGCCTCCTTGGCGGCCTTCACGTCCTCGGCCATGGCGCGGCGGGCGCGGCGGTCGGCCGTCGACTCCGGCCGCAGGATGCGCTGCCAGCGGCTCGGGTCGCGGATCGACACCTGCCGGCCGACGTGCTCGAGCAGCGCCTGGTCGACGTCGAGGCCGCCGAGGTCGGGCAGCCCGGCCTCGGCGAGGACCGTGAAGCCGTTCTGGGTGGCGGCCACGATCGCGACGTCGAACGTGCCGGCACCGAGGTCGTAGACGGCGAGCGCCTGGCCGGGGCCGAGCTGCTGGCCGGGGAAGGACGCGAAGTGGGCGGCCGCGGCGACCGGCTCCGGCACGAGGACCAGGCTGGAGCCCATGCCGGCGAGGCGGGCGGCGGCGAGCAGCACGTTGCGCCGGACCGGGCCCCACTGCGCGGGGTGGGTCAGGCGGACCTCGTCGGGCTTGGCGCCGCCGAGCTGGCGGGACGTCTCATCCGCGACCCGGCGCAGGACGGCCGCCAGCGCCTCGGTGACCGGCACGACCACGTCGCCGAGCAGCAGCGTGCCCTCGTCGACGCGCCGTTTCGGGTTGGGCTCGAACCGGGCCGGGTCGAGGCGGGCGCGGCGCTCGGCGTCCCGGCCGACCACCAGGTTCCCGTCGTCGGCGGCGAAGAGCGCGGACGGCATCGTGGCGGACCCGTCCACCTCGACCACCCGCGGCGGCCGGCCGTGCGCGGACAGCACGGCGACCGTGTTGGACGTACCGAGGTCAACCGACAGGACGGCCACGACTCTCCCCTCGCTGGCTTGGTCACGAAGATGCTGCCACGTCCGGCCCAGCCGCGTGGCCGGACCCGGGGAACTCACGCGTCCGGCCGGTTGTCGAACGCGACCCGCGACAGCGACTCCGCCAGGTCGGGGCCGGGTCGAAGTGGGTCGGCGCGAATGGTGGCGGCTGCGGACCGCTTGGGTTGGCTCGAACCGGCCCGGGTCCACCCAGGGCCCGCCGTCGATCTGACTACGCGACGCCGTCGGCGCCCGGCTTCACGTGGTCGTTGAAGAAGGAGACGAGGTCGCCGCCGCCACCGCCCGAGCCGCCGATGTCGATGTTCATCAGCACCCCGGTGACCGGTGAGTCGTGCACCGCGAAGACGAGCATGCCGCTGCCGCCGCCGATGTCGATCGCGCTGTACGTGCCGGCCATGCCGTCGCCGTCCCAGTCGCCCGTCTCCGGTTCGCTGCCGGTTCCGAGCCCCTTGAGCTGCTTGATCAGGGTGTCGATGTACTGCTTGGCCGTCTCGGCGCCGGACTGCTCACTGCCGTCGGCCTTCTCGCTGCCGCCGAAGTGCATGTACATGACGGTGTGCGTGTCGTCCATCGTGCAGGTGGCGGTGGTCGCGCCGGGGGTCTCGATCGGCTCGCCGCCCGCCGGGCTCGCGGCACCCGACTTGCACTCGTTCTCCTCGAGGACCGCGCCGGCGACCGTGCGCATGCACTCGCTGAAACCCTTGCTGTCGGCGCTGCGGTCGTCGCACGCCCCGCTCGCCGCGCCGCCGGAGTCGCCGGACGTGGCGATGATGATGCTGACCACGGCGATCACCACGACCGCGACCACCGCGGTTGCGATGTACCAACCCTTGTTGGACGACCCGCCGGACGACGGGTGCGGGTGGTGCTGCACCGGGTACGCCTGCTGCGGACCGCGCTGCTGCGCCGGCACCGGCGTCGGACCGCTCGGCGGGCCCTGCTGCACCCGCTGCGGACCGCTGTTCGGGTACGGGTTCTGCGCGGGCGTGCCCTGCGTCGGCGGCGGCGGCGCGGACGGCCCCGAGGCGAACCCGCCGGCGCGCGGCGCGACCACCTGTCTGGTGCGCTGGACGTCCTCGATGGTGCTGCTGATGTCGCTGGTCCGCAGCGTGATGCCCTCCTGCGGCACGTGGTGCGCGCCGAGGGCGACGGCCGTCTCCGGCTGGTCCAGGCTGGTCGGGACGACCCGCAGCTGCTCCGCGATCAGCGTCGCGATCAGCGGGATGCGGCTGGAGCCGCCGACGAGGTAGATGCCCACGAGCCGGTTCGGTGTCATGCCGGTCGACCGGATCGTGCCGGCGAGCAGCTCGACACTGCGCAGGAGCCCCGGCCGGATCAACGCCTCCAGCTCGACCCGCGTGACCAGCACGTCGTCGAACGGCTCCGGCAGCGGCACCTCGGTCTGCGGGTGCCGCGACAGCGACTCCTTCGCCGCCTTCACGTCCTCGCGCAGCGCGCGCTGGGCGCGCCGGTCGCCGGTGGAGACCGGACGCAGCAGGCTCTGCCAGCGGCCGGGGTCGCGGGCCGACACCTGCCGGCCGACGTGCTCGAGCAGCGCCTGGTCGACGTCGAGGCCGCCGAGGTCGGGCAGTCCGGCCTCGGCGAGCACCACGAAACCGTTCTGGGTGGCGCCGACGATGGCGACGTCGAACGTGCCGGCGCCGAGGTCGTAGACGGCGAGGGCCTGGCCGGGCACGAGGGTCTGGCCGGGAAAGGAAGCGAAGTGGGCGGCGGCCGCGACCGGCTCCGGCACGAGCACGAGGTTGGAGCCCATGCCGGCCTGGCGGGCGGCCGACAGCAGGACGTTGCGGCGCACCGGCCCCCACTGCGCGGGGTGGGTCAGCCGGACCTCGTCCGGCTTCTTGCCGCCGAGCTGGCGGGACGTCTCGTCCGCCACGCGCCGCAGCACGCCGGCGAGCGCGTCGGTGACCGGCACGACCTGGTCGCCGAGCAGCAGCGTGCCCTCGTCGACGCGCCGCTTGGGGTTGGGCTCGAACCGGGCGGGGTCCAGTCGGGCGCGGCGCTCGGCGTCCCGGCCGACCACCAGGTTCCCGTCGTCTGCCGCGAACACCGCGGAGGGCATCATCGACGACCCGTCGACGTCGACCACCCGCGGCGGCCTGCCGTGTGCGGACAGCACGGCAACCGTGTTGGACGTGCCGAGATCCACCGACAGGACGTTCACGACTCTCCCCTCGTCCGTCTTGCTGCGGAAGATGCTGCCATGGCGGTCCGACAGAGTGGGACGGGTCCCCGAAATCCGACGGTTCAGAAATTGTCGGGGGTCGGGTTCATGATGGGTCCGTGAGTTCCACCCCGCTCGAGCCAGCGCTCGACCTGTTCTCCCCGGCGACCCGACAGTGGTTCACCGGGGCCTTCGCGACGCCGACCGAGGCCCAGTCGGGTGCGTGGCGGGCGGCGGCCGACGGCGAGCACGCACTGGTGGTGGCCCCGACGGGCTCCGGCAAGACCCTCGCGGCGTTCCTGTGGGCGCTCGACCGGCTGGCCACCCAACCGAAACCGGCCGAGCGCACGGCCCGCTGCCGGGTGCTCTACGTCTCCCCGCTCAAGGCGTTGGCCGTCGACGTGCAGCGCAACCTGCGGGCCCCGCTCGCCGGCATCAGCCAGGCCGCGCGCCGCCTCGGCGACGCGGACCCGGACATCACGGTCGGCATGCGCACCGGCGACACCCCTGCCGACGAGCGCCGCTCGTTCGCCCGCACGCCGCCGGACGTGCTGGTCACGACGCCGGAGTCGCTGTTCTTGCTGCTGACGTCCGCGGCGCGGGAGTCGCTGCGCGGGGTCGAGACGGTCATCGTCGACGAGGTGCACGCCGTCGCCGGCACCAAGCGCGGCGCCCACCTCGCGGTGTCGCTCGAACGGCTCGACGCGCTGCTGCCGAAGCCGGCGCAGCGGATCGGGCTGTCCGCGACGGTCCGGCCGATCGACGAGATCAGCGCGTTCCTCGCGGGCGGGCGGCCCGTGCGGGTGGTCGCGCCCAAGATCGGCAAGACCATCGAGATGAAGGTCGTGGTGCCGGTCGAGGACATGACGGAGCTGGACGGGCCGCCGCCGCTGGAAGGCCCGGTCACGCCCGATCCCGACTTCGCGCTGCCGAGCGGCATCGGCACGCTCGAGGAGATGACGGGCCCGCTCGGCGAGACCAGGAAGCCGTCGATCTGGCCCGCCGTCGAGGAGCGGGTGCTGGCGCTGGTGCGCGAGCACCGGTCCACGATCGTGTTCACGAACTCGAGACGGCTCGCCGAGCGGCTGACGTCGCGGCTCAACGAGCTGGCCGCCGAGCACGCGGTGCAGCCCGTCGACGTCGGCGCGTTCCCCGCGGAGGCGATCGCGCAGTCCGGCTGGGGCGCCGGCGTCGAGACGCCGACCGTGGCCAGGGCACACCACGGGTCGATGTCGCGTGAGCAGCGCACCTCCGTCGAGGAGGACCTGAAGTCCGGGCGGCTGCCGTGCGTGGTCGCCACGTCGTCGCTCGAGCTGGGCATCGACATGGGTGCGGTCGACCTCGTCGTCCAGATCGAGGCGCCGCCGTCGGTCGCGTCGGGCATGCAGCGGATCGGCCGGGCCGGCCACCAGGTCGGCGCGGTGTCGCGCGGGGTGATGTTCCCGAAGTTCCGCGGCGACCTGGTGTCGTGCGCGGTGGTGGCGGAGCGGATGGGCGAGGGCGCCATCGAGTCGATGCGCTACCCGCGCAACCCGCTCGACGTGCTCGCGCAGCACGTCGTGGCCATGGTGGCGCTCGAACCGTGGCCGGTGGACCAGTTGGCGGCGCTGATCCGCCGCGCCGCGCCGTTCGCCGCGCTGCCCGAGTCCGCACTGCACTCGGTGCTGGACATGCTGGCCGGGCGGTACCCGTCGGAGGAGTTCGGCGAGCTGCGGCCGCGGATCACGTGGGACCGGATCAACGGCGAGCTGCGCGGCAGGCCGGGCGCGCAGCGGCTGGCCGTCACGTCCGGTGGCACCATCCCCGACCGCGGCCTGTTCACGGTGATGACACCGGCGGGCGAGGCCGGCGCCGGGTCGCGGGTCGGCGAGCTGGACGAGGAGATGGTGTACGAGTCGCGGGTCGGCGACACGTTCCTGCTCGGCACCTCGGCGTGGCGGATCCAGGACATCACACACGATCGGGTGATCGCGACGCCCGCACCGGGTGAGCCGGCGCGGATGCCGTTCTGGAAGGGCGACGCGCCGGGCCGGCCGCTGGAGCTGGGACGCGCGCTCGGGAAGTTCCTGCGCGAGGTGTCGGGCATGACCGAGCCCGACGCGCTCGCCAGGGCGACCGACGCGGGGCTGGACGCGTTCGCCGCCGGCAACCTCCTCGCCTACGTCGCCGAACAGAAGGAGGCGACCAGGCACGTCCCGAACGACCGCACGATGCTGATCGAGCGGTACCGCGACGAGCTGGGCGACTGGCGGATGGTCGTGCACTCGCCGTTCGGCGCGCAGGTCAACGCGCCGTGGGCGCTCGCGATCGGCGCCCGGTTGCGCGAGCGGCGCGGCATCGAGGCGCGGGTGGCGCACTCCGACGACGGCATCGTCATCCAGCTGCCGGACACCGTCGACGACGAGGGCGCCGACGTCGTGGCGGGCGCGGAGGACGTGCTGCTCGACCCGGAGGAGGTCGAGCAGATCGTGGTCACGGAGGTGGGTGGCTCCGCGCTGTTCGCGTCCCGGTTCCGGGAGTGCGCGGCGCGGTCGCTGCTGCTGCCGCGTCGCGACCCTCGCAAGCGCACCCCGCTGTGGCGGCAGCGGCAGCGGTCGGCGCAGCTGCTGTCCGTCGCGGCGAAGTACGAGCAGTTCCCGGTGGTCCTGGAGGCCATGCGGGAGTGCCTGCAGGACGTGTACGACCTCGCGGGGCTGCGGGAGCTGATGGCGGAGGTGCGGTCGCGGAAGGTGCGGGTCGTCGAGATCGAGACGCAGTCGCCGTCGCCGTTCGCGCGCAGCATGCTGTTCGGGTACGCGGGGATGTTCCTGTACGACGCGGACGCGCCGCTGGCCGAGCGGCGGGCGGCGGCGCTGTCGCTGGACAGCTCACTGCTCGCCGAGCTGCTCGGGTCGGAGGCGATCCGGGAGCTGCTCGACTCGGACGTGCTGACCGAGGTCGAGCAGTCGCTGCAGCGGCTGGACCCGTCGCGGCACGCGCGGCACGCGGAGGACGCCGCGGACCTGTTGCGGTTCCTCGGCGACCTGACCGAGCAGGAGGCCGCGCTGCGTGGCGTGGAGCCGGGCTGGCTTGACGAGTTGGAGCAGCAGCGGCGGATCATCCGCGTGCGGATCGCGGGCGAGGACCGGTTCGTGATCATCGAGGACGCGGGCCGCCTGCGGGACGCGTTGGGCACGGCGTTACCCGTCGGTGTGCCGGAGGCGTTCACCGAGCCGGTCGACGACCCGCTGGGCGACCTGCTGTCCCGGTACGCGCGCACGCACGGCCCGTTCCCGGCGCTCGCGGCGGCCGCCCGGTTCGGGCTCGGCGTCGCGGTGGTCACCGGGGTGCTGGACCGGATGGTCGGCACGGGCCGGCTGGTGCGCGGCGAGCTGCGCCCCGGCGGCACGCACATCGAGTACTGCGACGCGGACGTGCTGCGGCGGGTGCGGCGGTCGTCGCTCGCGAAGCTGCGTGCCGAGGTCGAGCCGGTCGAACCGGCGGCGCTGGGCCGTTTCCTCCCGGTGTGGCACGGGGTCGGCAAACGGTTGCGGACCGCCCCGACCGCCGACGACGTGCTGTCGGTGGTGGAGCAGCTGGCCGGCGCGCCGCTGCCGGCGAGCGGGTTCGAGTCGCTGATCCTGCCGTCGCGGTTACCCGGCTACACGCCGGCGCTGCTCGACGAGCTGACGACGAGCGGCGAGGTGACGTGGTGCGGCACCGGCGCGCTGGCCGGCGGCGACGGCTGGTTGGCCGTCGCCCCGACGGACGTGGCGGACCTGCTGCTGCCGGAGGTCGAGGAGGCGGTGCCGGACACACCGCTGCACGGGGCCGTGCTGTCGGCGATGGACGGTGGCGCGCTGTTCTTCCGTCAGTTGGCCGAGCGGGCGGGCGCGGTGCTGCTCGACGGTGGGGCGGAGGCCCCGTCGGACGCGGATGTCGTTGCGGCGCTGTGGGATCTGGTGTGGTCGGGGCTGGTCACGAACGACACGATCGCGCCGCTGCGTGCGTTGGTGTCCGGCCGGGGCGCCGCGCACAAGCCGCGTCGGTCCACACCGCGCGGACGGTACGCGCGGCTGCGGGGCGCGCGCCCGGCGATGCCGAGCCGGACGGGCCCGCCGACGGTCGCAGGACGCTGGTCGCTGGTCGTGGCAAGGGAACCGGACCCGACACGGCGGGCCCATGCGCGGGCGGAGGCGTTCCTGGAGCGACACGGTGTGCTGACCCGAGGGGCGCTCGACACCGAACGGGTGACCGGCGGCTTCAGCGGCGTGTACAAGGTGTTGCGCGCGATGGAGGAATCGGGTCAGATCGTGCGCGGCTATGTGGTGGAAGGCCTTGGCGCGGCACAGTTCGCGGCACGGGGTGCGGTGGACCGGCTGCGTGGACTGTCCCGTTCGGACGGTGCGCCCGGCCCGGACAGCACCGCGCGAGTGCTGGCCGCGGCGGACCCGGCGCAGCCGTACGGCGCGGCGTTACCGTGGCCGGACCCGGTCGGCGACGGAAAGCACCGCCCGGGAAGGAAAGCCGGCGCGCTGGCGGTGCTCGTCGACGGCGTCCCCGCGCTGTACGTCGAACGCGGCGGCCGCTCCCTGCTGTCCTTCACCGAGGACGACGCCGCACTGCGAGCCGCGGCGGAAGCCCTGTCGCGGGCGGTGAAGGAGGGCTGGCTCGGACAGCTGGCTGTGCAACGCGCGGACGGCGAGGTGGCACTGACGTCCAACCTGGCGGAGGTACTGAGGGACGCGGGCTTCCGAGCCACGCCGAAGGGTCTGCGCCTACGCGCCTGAACCCATCCACGGCCTCCGCAGCGACAACGATGTGGCGACCCGGTGCAGGGACACGTGCCGGACTTGTTGGTACCACGAACAGTCCGGCCTCGAACACCGCCGACACGTCTGGGGCGAACAGGCGTCCGCCACCGGCACTGCTCTCTCGGCCACACCGTCGCCTGACGCGTCGCAACGCTGCTACTTGCCTTTCTCCACAGCCGCGAGTCGCAGTTCGAGTTGGTCGAGGCGGTGGCGCAGCAGCGTGACCTGCGCTTCGAGACTCACCTCGCGCTCAGCGCGTCGTTGGATTCTCGGGGACCGGGCCGCTCGTTCGACGACGGCGTCCAGGGGCACCAGCCGCTGCGGGCCGTTCGGACCGTCGACCAGTCGGGAGCGGATCTCCCCGTTTCGGTACCACGCCCGCAGCGCCGAGCGGGACACCCCGGTCTCCTGTTCGGCCTGTGCCAGCGACACCCACGGCGTCTCCTCCAGCTGGGCGAAGAGCTCCAGCTCGTCGCGCCAGCGGGACAGCCGCTCATCCCAGTCCGACATACGGGTACCCTATCACTGACACTGTATTGACAGGGTTAGAGCCAACGCGGACCATCGGCAGCATGTTCGAGAGATTCACGGTCGAAGCCAGGCGTGTGGTCGTGCTGGCCCAGGAAGAGGCCCGCGCCCTCCACCACCGGCAGATCGGCACCGAGCACGTCCTGCTCGGCCTGCTCGCATTGCCGGCGAGCACCGCGGGCCAGGCGCTGCGCTCGCTCGGCGTCACGCACGACGCGGTCGCGGCGGAGGTCGAGGCCACCAGCGGGGTCGGCGACGCGCCGGCCGACGGGATGGTCCCGTTCACCCCGAGGGCCAAGAAGGTGCTCGAGCTGTCGCTGCGCGAAGCGTTGCAGCTCAACCACAACTACATCGGCACCGAGCACATCCTGCTCGCGGTCGAGCGCGAGGGTAAGGGCGTGGCCGCCAAGATCCTCGCCAACCACCTCCCCGACCTGAACTCGGTCCGCACCACCGTGCGCGAGCTGATCAGCACCGGCCGCCGCGAGCAGCCCGGCGGCGAGCCCGCGACCAGGACGAACGCCGCCGACGAGGTCGTCACCGCGGCGCAGGCGCTGGCCGGCGACGCGCCGATGGGCAGCCACCACCTGCTCGAGGCCCTGGTCCGCGCCGAGGGCAGCATGGCCGCGAAGGTACTGAGCGACCTCGGCGTCGACGCGGCGGCCATCGCGTCCAAAGTGGACGAGGTGGACACGGAGGACACCACCGACGCGACCCCGGAGGAGATCGGCGCGCGCAAGATGGAGCTGCGCGTCGAGGGCGACGAGGTGCATCTGGTGTTCCGCGACCAGGCCACCGTCAGTCTCGCGAAGGCGGTCGCCGAGCTGATCAACGGCCCGGTCACGCCGACCGGCCCGGTCATCGGCAAGTTCGTGCCCCTGTGGACGAAGACGACCGAGCTCCTGGTGACGCTGCTGCAGTCACTGCGCGGCGAGCCGGTGCCCGATGGCATCGAGCCGGGCAAGGCCGCGCTGTTGGTCCGCCGCGTGCTGCACGACCGGTTGCGGCCCGGCCGCCAGGGAGAGTGACGGTGGGTTCCCCGGCGGACGTCGTCCTCGACAACTGCACGCCCGCGGTCGCGCCGCTGGCCCGAGCGGTCCACGCGGAGCTGCTCCGGCTGTTCCCCGACGCGCTGGTCACCGCCGACGCGGACGGCATCGGACTCGGCACCGGACCCGGCTACAAGCACCTGGTCTTCACGATCCTGCCGGCCAGCCGGCACGTGACGATCGGCATCGCGCACGGCGTCGAGCTGCCGGACCCGGCCGGACTACTCGAGGGCGCCGGCAAGGTGCATCGCCACGTCAAGCTCCGCACCGACGCCGACCTGCGGCGCCCCGAGCTGACCGAACTGTTCGCGGCCGCGCTGGCGCGGGTCCGCTGACCTCAGCCGGCGAGCCGGCGCCAGTACCCGAGATGGTGGTCGGCGCGGTGCAGCTGGCGCTGATCTCGGGCCTGATGGTCCAGTGGCTGACGGACCAGGAGACCGCCCCGACGGCGGCAGAGGTGCTGACCGGAACGAGGACCCTGCTGGGAGTGCCGGAGTAGCCGTCACTCACCGCACGTGGAACTCGTTGCCCTCCGGGTCGGCCATGACGCCGCCGTCGAGCCGGCGGCCGCCCAGCTCCACCAGATGCGCCACCTCGGCCGCGTGATCCTCGCCGGACGTCAGCTCCACCCGCACCCGGTTCGGCGACTCGTGCGGCTCCCCGGTCCACACGAACTCCAGCCACGGACCGCGACCGTGGGGCGTCCGCAGCGACGCCGTGTGCTCCGAGGACGCGACCTGCGGCCAGCCGCTCGCCGCGGACCAGAACTGCGCCAACACCGCCGGGTCCACCGCGTCCACCACGACGGCGGCGAGCGCGCCCGTCGCCGCGTACTCCGGGCGCGGCTCCAGCACGCAGAACTCGTTGCCCTCCGGGTCGGCCAGCACGAACCACGGCACGTTGCGCTGTCCGACGTCCGCGCGGACCGCGCCGAGCGCCAGCGCGCGCCGCATGATCACCATCTGCTGGTCGGGAGCGGCACTCGACAGGTCGAGATGCACGCGGTTCTTCCCGACCTTCTCGCCCGGCGGCCGGGTGAAGACCAGGTCCAGCTCACCGCCGTCCTCCGGTGGAGCCTGCACGGTGGCCTCGCCCGTGACCCGCCAGTCGAGCAGTTCGGCCCAGAACCGGGCCAGCGCGGGCGGGTCTGCCGCGTCGAAGACAACTTTGGCCAGTCGGGTGGACATGCACAGAAAGCTAGCCGACAGCACCGACAATTCAGCGCGTCGCCAACCGGAGCAGGCTCTGCAGCTGGGCCACGAGCACCTGGTCGCCCGACACCTGCACGAGCGCGCCCGGCCGCCGGCCCCACAGCCACAGGTACATGCCCCCGACGTCGTGCGACACCGTCGCCTCGGCCGGTTCGTCCTCGTCTGCGCGCCACGCCGCCGTGCCGCCCTCCGTGACCTGCGCGAGCCAGCGCCGGCCGCCGGCACGCACGGCGACCCGGCCGGGCACCACGTCCGACACGCCGAGCACGCCGAGGCGGTGCATGAACCACAGGGACAGGATCTCGTCGACCCCGTCGGCGGCGACGTCGTCCGCGATGCCGCCGACGACCATGCCGGCGCCCGCCAGCTGCACGTCGACCCGGTGCACGGTGGTCTCGTGAGCCAGCCGCCGGTACCAGAACCCGTAGGTCTGGTAGGCGGGCCACCACGTGGGGCAGCCCTCCTCCGGGTCGTGCGCGGCGAGCTCGTCGACCACCTCACGCAGGCCGGTGCGCAGGTAGTCGACGACCGTCTGGCCCTCGTCCGGCTCCCGCTGCCAGCGGGTCGGCCGCTCGCCGTCGCGCAGCCACGACACGACCATCCGGTACACGCTGCCGACGTGCCGCACGACCTCGCCGAGCCGCATCCCCGGCAGGTGCGCCACCTCCAGTTCCGGGTCGGTGCCGGTGGCGGACGCGGCCAGCCGCTCACCTTCTACGTCGAGCGCCTCGAGCAGCCGGGCATGGTCGACCAGTGGGGCGACGGTCACGGCGCCGTGCCGCGGATCGCACGCGCGACCAGCTCGATGAACTGTCCCGTCTGCCGCACGAGGTCGTCGGCGGACCGCGTGCCGACCGCACGCGTGATGCCGGCCTGCACCGACGCCCGCGTCGCGGAGCACGACGCGAAGAACGCCGCCCACTCCCGCAGCTCCGGCGCGACCGACGACAGCAGCGTCCACACGCTCATCGGCCGCGAGCGGGCCCGGTGCGGCCGACCGCGCATGGCGAGCAGCGCCGCGGCGGCACGCAGCGCGGCGAGGTAGGCCTGCGCGTACCGCTCCGCCGGGTTCTGCTCGACCTCGGCCTCGCAGAGTCCGTCCTCCGCCTGGCCGAGCAGGATGAGCGCGGACTCCGGCGCCGACGAGTGGTGGTTGCGGAAATCCAGGGTCGTGGTCACCGGACGGCCTCCTCGCGAGTCGAACATCGTCACGCGGTGTGACGACGCGCCGAGGGGAAGCCGGCGGCGCTCGGTGGTGAGGCGCTTCCCCCGCCCCACCACCGAGCCAAGGCTCGAACGTGTGTTCGAACAATTCGAGCTTAGCTCCGGGCACCGACAGACTCAACCTCGGCCCGGATTTTCAGCGGCGACGCGGGCCACATCCGTGGTCAGATAGCCCCATGAGCACTCTCGACCACCCCTCGATCAGCAAGTTGGCCGCCGCGCTCCGCGAGGCCGGGATGATCTCGGCCGCCGACGGCATCCGCATCCTCGACGACGAGGTGCGCACCGCGGCGGCCGCCGCGGCCGCACTCGGGGTCGAGGTCGGCGCGATCGCCAACAGCCTCGTCTTTCGTGCTACCCACGGTGACGAGGTGCGTCCGCTGCTCGCCCTGACCTCCGGCGCGCACCGCGCCGACGTGGCCGTGCTCGCGCGGATCGCCGGCGCCGACCGGGTGGACCGGGCCGACCCGGCGTTCGTGCGCGAGCACACCGGGCAGGCGATCGGCGGGGTGGCGCCAACGGGTCATCCGCGCTCGGTGCGCACGCTGGTGGACAACGACCTGGCACGCTATGACGTGGTGTGGGCGGCCGCCGGCCACCCCAAGTCGGTGTACCCGACGACGTTCGCCGAGCTGCTCGCGTTGACGGGGGGCACGGCGGCGGACGTCGCCGCCGGGGAGGAGAATCGACTGTCGTGACCGCGGTTCCGCCTCGCGTCGAACGGTTCGTCGACCTCAGCGCCGACGACCTGCGCGCCCGCCTGCCAGAAGCTCTGTCGCTGTACGTCACGGCGATGCGCTACCCGGCGGGCACCGCGGAGCAGCGCGCGCCCATGTGGCTCGCGCACATGCTCCGCGCCGAGTGGCGCTGCGTCGCGGCGTTCGACACCGACGACCAGATGGTCGGGATCGCGTACGGCTACCGCGGCGCGGCCGGGCAGTGGTGGCACGAGCAGGTCCGCCGCGGGATCATCGAGCAGTCCGGCCCGGACCTCGCGAACCAGTGGCTCGACGACTACTTCGAGCTGACCGAGGTGCACGTCCGGCCGAACAACCAGGGCCGCGGCACCGGTGAGCAGCTGTTGCGGCGACTGCTGGGCGGTGTCGGATCGAGCAAGGTCCTGCTGTCGACGCCGGAGGGTCCGTCGCGGGCGTGGCGGCTGTACTACCGCGTGGGGTTCGTCGACGTCCTGCGCCACTACCGCTTCACCGGTGATCCTCGTCCGTTCGGTGTGCTCGGTCGCGTCCTGCCGATGTGACGGTCGCGCGTCGCGTCGAGCACACGCCTGTCCGAACCGGCACAGCTCGGCCGGCTCGGTGTCGGCCGGCTCGTCATGCCGGACCGCTGCCGCCCGCGGCGCATCGGGTCGACGTCGCGGTCCGGCCTTGCCGACGATGGCAGAGCTGGTGCGGCCGAACCAGTTCACCGCGTGGCGAGCGAGCAGCGGGTCCGCCGGCGAACCGAACCGGCAGTGGCTCGACCGGTGCGGACCATGACGGCCGGTCTGAGCCAGACCGGCCGTCATGACAGCACTGTCAGAGTGCGGCGAGGCGTTCGCGCAGGGTGTCCAGGCCCATCTGACCCATGCGCAGTGCCTGCATGTGGAAGGTCTTGAGGTCGAAGTCGGCGCCCTGTCGCTGTCGGGCGTCCTCGCGGGCGGAGAGCCACAGCCGCTCCCCGAGCTTGTAGGCGGGCGCCTGACCCGGCCAGCCGAGGTAGCGGTCCACCTCGTCCACGACCAGCTCGCGCTCGGTGATCGTCCTGGTCAGCATGAACTCGAGGCCGAGCTCGGGGGTCCATCGCTCGCCCTCGTGGAAGCCGGTGCCGCGCGGGATCTCCAGCTCGAGGTGCATGCCGATGTCGATGATCACCCGGGCGGCGCGGAACAGGTTCTCGTTGAGCATGCCGAACAGGTCGCCGTCGTCGGAGAGGTAGCCGAACTCCCGCATCAGCCGCTCCGCGTAGAGCGCCCAGCCCTCGGAGTACGCCGGCACCCAGCTCAGCATCCGCTGGAACCGGTTGAGCCGCTCCGACTCGTGGGTCGCGGTCGCGATCTGCAGGTGGTGGCCCGGCACGCCCTCGTGGTAGACGATGCTGACCTCGCGCCACGTGGTGAACTCGGCCTTGTCCGGCGGCAGCGCCCACCACATGGCGCCCGGCCTGCTGAAGTCGTCGGTCGGGTTCGTGTAGTACGCGCCGGCCGACCCGCCCGGCGGGGCGATCTTGCAGTCCAGCCGCATGATCGGGTCGGGAATGTCGAAGTGCACGCCGCGCAGGTCGGCGAGCGCCTGGTCGGACAGCTTCTGCATCCACGCCTGGAACGCGTCGGCACCGGCCACCTGGTAGCGGGGGTCCGCGTCGAGCGCGTCGGCGGCCTCGAGGAGGCCCGCGCCCGGCTTGATCCGGTTCGCGACCTCCTTCATCTCCGTCTCGATGCGGGTGAACTCGGCCCAGCCCCACTCGTAGGCCTCACGCAGGTCGAGCGCGGCGCCGAGGTACTCCCGCGACCACAGCTTGTAGACGTCCTCGCCGACCGCGTCCTTCGCGGGCGCCTTGGGCAGCATTTCGCCGCGCAGGAACGCGGCCAGCTCGTCGTAGGACTCGGCCGCGGCCCGCGCGCCTGCGTCGAGGTCGGCGCGAACACTGTCCGGCACGTCCCTCGCCCCGGCGACGAAGTCGGCGAAGAAGGAGGCCTTCCCGTTCCGCCCGGCCCACACCTCGCACTGTTCCGCGACCTTGGTGACCTGCCGGACGGCCGCGACATTGCCGTTCGCGGCCGCGTGCAGCAGACCGGCGCGGTAGCCGTCGACCGCCGCCGGCACCCGGGACATGCGGGTCGCGATCGTCGCCCAGTCCTCCGCCGTGGTGGCCGGCATCAGGTCGAACGCCATCCGCAGGTTCTGCGGCGCGCTCGCGATCACGTTCAGCGACCCGTCGACGAGCCCCGCGTCGTACAGCTCCACCTCGAGCCCGAGCCGCTCGGTGAACACCGCCTTCGCGTCGCGCTCCGAGTCGTCGGCCGGCTCGGCCGCGCCGACCGCCCGCAGCGCCTCCCGCGCCAGGTCCGCCTGCGCCGCGCAACCCTGGGGCGACAGGTCCGGCAGCTGGTCGTCGTACCCGGGAATGCCCAGGTCGGTCGCGACCGTCGGCTGCAGCCGGACGTAGTCGTCCACATAGGAGTCACAGATGCGGTGCACGGGAGAGGTCATGGCGCGGACGGTACCCATTCACCGGTGGGCCGGCACACGGGATTTCGTCGGTCGCGGGGGTACTGGCAGGATGACGCGGTGCGCAGCGGCGGGAGAGGTCGACACCGGTTAGTGGGGCTCCTGGTGTTGTTCGGTGTGCTGATGCTCTCCCTGACCGGCTGCCTGCGGGTGCACGCCGCGCTCGCGGTGTCACCCGACGACCTCGTGTCCGGCGAGCTGATCATCGCGCAGCTGCCCCTCAACGACCAGGACAACGGTCCGGTGCTGACGATCCCGCCGGAGCTCGCCGAGAAGGTGCGGTCGGAGAAGTACACCCTGGACGGCTACGTCGGGCAGAAGCTGACGTTCACCGGGCTGCGGTTCGTGGACGTCGCGCAGCTCGTCGACACCATGACCGAGAGCAAGCAGTACCGCCTGTCGTTCCGGCGGGCCGGCAACCTGGTGACGCTCGCGGGGTCCATCGACCTCACGCAGCTGCCCGCCGACCGCGCCGACGTGCAGATCAAGGTCGCGTTCCCCGGCGCGGTGAACCGGACCAACGGCGACGAGGAAGGCGGCACCGTCAGCTGGTCGCCCAAGCCGGGCGCGGTGACGGAGTTCGACGCGATCGCGTCGTACTCCGGCGGCGGTGGCGAGTCGCTCATGAAGTGGGTGCTGCTCGTCGGCGGGGTGGCGCTGCTCGCGGCCGTGGTGGCGGGGCTGCTCGCGCTGATCACGCACCGCCGCAGCATCAGCTCCGAACGAGCCCAGGTCGCCGCCCGCCGCTAGCTCAGCCGACCGGTGAGGACGTGCGGCCCGGCACCAGACCGAGCCGGTCCACGATCTCCTTCGTCGCCTTCGAGCGGTTGAACGTGTAGAAGTGCAGGCTCGGCACACCCTCCGCGATGAGGCGCTCGCACAGCTCGGCCGTCATGTCCATGCCCGCCGCACGGAAGGACTTCGCGTCGTCGGCGTGGGGTTCCATGCGCGCGGCCAGCGCGGCCGGCACCGGGGCGCCCGACAGCTCGACCGTCTTGCCCAGGATGCGTGACGTGGTGAGCGGCATGACACCGGGCAGCAGCAGGGCCTCGCAGCCGGTGGCGGCGACCCGGTCGCGCATCCGCAGGAAGTCGTCCGCCTCGAAGAACAGCTGGGCGATCGCGAAGTCCGCGCCCGCGCGCAGCTTCTGCACCAGGTACTTCGTGTCCATGTCCACGTCGGCCGACCGGGGGTGGCCGTACGGGAACGCGGAGACGCCGACGCAGAAGTCGCCGAGCTCGCGAACCAGGCGCACCAGCTCCTCCGCGTACGCGAGGCCCTGCGGGTGCCGGACCCAGTCACCCATCGGGTCGCCGGGCGGGTCGCCGCGCAGCGCCAGGATGTTGCGCACGCCGAGCGAGGCGTACCAGCCGATGACGTTGCGCAGCTCGGCGACCGAGTGGTCGACGGCGGTCAGGTGCGCCATCCCCACCAGCGTGGTCTCCGTCAGCAGCCGGCCGGTGGTACGGATCGTGCGGTCGCGGCTCGAGCCGCCCGCGCCGTAGGTCACCGACACGAACGCCGGGTCCAGGCCTTCGAGCGCGCGGATGGCATTCCACAGCCGCAGCTCGTCCTCGTCGTCGCGAGGAGGCATGAACTCGACGGAGAACACCGGTCGGTCCCCCGGAATGCGATCCACCACCGAAGTCATGCACCCAGGGTAGTGACCGTCACTTGTGTAGACCTGGAGTGCACCCCGCCGATGCCGGACGGAAACCGACCACGCACCATGGTCGCTGTGATCCCCGAGCGAGTCGTCAGCAACCTCGCCAGCAATCTCGCCGGCGGCCTCGACACGGACATCGACGCGGCCGTGCACCTGCACGTCGAGGACGTCCTCGCCCGCTATCTCGCCGCACGTCGCGCTGACCTGCCCGAACTCGCGCGCACGTTCGCCGCGGCGGTCGACACGCTGTCGGACTTCGCGCTCCGCGGCGGCAAGCGGATCCGGCCGACGTTCGCGTGGTGGGGCTGGCGCGCGGCGGGCGGCGAGGCGACCGGTCCCCGCGCTGACGCCGTGCTGACGGCCGTCAGCGCGCTCGAGCTGATCCAGACCTGCGCGCTCGTCCACGACGACCTGATGGACGCCTCCGAGCTGCGCCGCGGCCGCCCGACCGTGCACGTCCGGTTCACCGAGGCGCACCGGGCCGGCGGGTGGCTCGGCGAGCCGGAGCGGTTCGGCATGGCCGCCGCGATCCTGCTCGGCGACCTGGCGCTGGCGTGGGCCGACGACATGTTCGAGAGCGCGTCGCTGACCGCGCGGATGCGGGCGGCGGCGCGGGGGCCGTGGCAGGCGATGCGTGCCGAGATGTTCGCCGGCCAGTACCTCGACGTGCTCGCGCAGGCCGAGGGTGACGAGTCCCAGGAGCGGGCGCTCGGCGTCGCGCGGCTCAAGACCGCCGCCTACACGGTCGAGCGGCCGCTGCACATGGGTGTCGCGTTGGCCGGCGCCGGTCAGGACACGGTCGACGCGGTCCGCACGTTCGGCACCGACATCGGCGTGGCGTTCCAGCTGCGCGACGACCTGCTCGGCGTCTACGGCGACACCGAGGTCACCGGCAAGCCGGCCGGCGACGACCTGCGGGAGGGCAAGCGCACGCTGCTCGTGTCGCTCGGCCTGAGCCACGCCGCGCTGGCCGGCCGGCACGCCGACGCGGACCTGCTGCGCGCGGCGCTCGGCGATCCCGACCTCACACCGGACACCATCGAGCGGGTCCGCGCGCTGATGGTCGAGGTCGGCGCGGTCGACGAGCTGGAGCGCCGGATCGAGGAGCTCACCTCGTCGGCCATGGCCGCGCTCGACGCGTCCGGGCTGGCCGAGCCGGGCCGCACCCGGCTCGCCGACCTCGCGATCGCCGCCACCCGACGGGACCGCTGAGCCCATGCGGGCGCTGTCGGGCGCTACGGACCGGGTCGTCGTGGTCGGCGCCGGCCTCGCCGGGCTGTCCGCGACCCTGCATCTGCTCGGCGCCGGCCGCGAGGTGACGGTGCTCGAGGCGGCGCCGACGCCGGGCGGCCGGGCCGGGCTCGGGCGTCTCGGCGACTACCGGATCGACACCGGCGCGTCCGTGCTGACCATGCCGGACCTGCTCGACGAGGCGTTCGCCGCCGTCGGCTCCTCGCTCGCCGAGCGGGTCGAGCTGACCAGGCTCGACCCCGCCTACCGCGCGCACTTCGCCGACGGCAGCACGATCGCGGTGCACACCGACGGCGACGCCATGGAGGCCGAGGTGCGCCGGGTCGCCGGGCCCGCCGACGCCGCCGGCTACCGGCGGCTGCGCGCGTGGCTCACCGACCTGTACCGGCTGCAGCGCGACACGTTCATCGGCGCGAACTTCGACTCGCCGCTCGACCTCGTCGGCCTGCCGCTCGCGCGGCTGGCCGCGGTCGGCGGGTTCGGCAGGCTCGGTCCGGCGATCGGGCGGTTCCTGTCCGACGAGCGGCTGCGGCGGCTGTTCTCGTTCCAGTCGCTGTACGCGGGCCTCGCGCCGCGCGACGCGCTCGCCGCGTATGGGGTGATCGCGTACATGGACACGGTCGCCGGCGTGTGGTTCCCGCGCGGTGGGGTCGGCGCGGTCGCCGAGGCGATGGCCGCCGCCGCGACCGACGCGGGCGCGACCGTGCACCTCGACACCGGCGCCGCGTGGCTCGAACGGTCCGGCGACCGGGTCACGGCGGTGCGGACCACGCACGGCGAGCGGATCCCGTGCGACGCCGTGGTGCTCACCCCCGACCTGCCGGTCAGCTACCGGCTGCTCGGGGTGACCCCGCGCCGCCCGGTGCGGCCGCGCTGGTCGCCGTCCGCGGTGGTGCTGCACGCCGGCGTGACCCGCACGTGGCCCGAGCTCGCGCACCACACGGTGTTCTTCGGCGCGCACTGGGACCGCACCTTCGACGAGATCCTGCGCCGCGGCCGGCTGATGAGCGACCCGTCGCTGCTGGTGACCAGGCCGACCGCGACCGACCCCGGCCTCGCACCGGCCGGCCGGCAGGTGCTGTCGGTGCTCGCGCCGTGCCCGAACCTCGCGGTCGGCAGGATCGACTGGGACCGGGTGGGGCCCGCCTACCGGGCGGAGCTCGGCGCGGTGCTGGAGGCTCGCGGCCTCACCGGTCTCGAGGACTCCGTCGAGGTGGAACGCCTGGTCACGCCGGCCGACTGGGCGGCGGCGGGACTCGCCGCGGGCACCCCGTTCTCGCTCGCGCACACGTTCCGCCAGACGGGCCCGTTCCGGCCGCGCAACCTGGTCCGCGGGGTGGCGAACGCCGTGTTGGCGGGCTGCGGGACCACCCCGGGCGTCGGCATCCCGCCGGTGGTGGTCTCCGGCCGCCTCGCCGCGCAACGGATAACGGGACGCGAACGAAGTAAGGCAGTGCGGTCATCCGCCCGCATGGCCGCCCGGTGAGTTGCGATACTCCTGCGGGGCACGTCGCGGACACCGATGGGGTGACGGCGGGCCGGATGGGGAGACACGGATGCCGAAGCACGCTTGGCAACCAACCGCGGGCCGCACGAGCCGCCTGGTCGCACTGTTGGCGGCGGCGACGCTCGGCCTGACCGCGTGCAGCAACGCGGTCGCCGGCACGCCGACCGGCGTCGAGATCGGGCCGCTCACCACCGCGGAGGCCGCCGCGTCGGCGCTGACGAGCTTCGCGGAGTCCGCCGCCACGAAGTACAAGGGCAAGCTCACCGCGTCCGACGGCTCCGACCTCACCGTCGACATCACCGGCACCGCGACCGGCGAGGTGTTCGGCACGATCACCGTCGAAGGCCTCGCCGCGACGGTCATCGTGCTCGACAAGACCCTGTACCTGAAGGGCGCACCCGACTTCTGGGCGGCGATGGCCGCCAGGTTCGGCGTGACCTCCGGCGACGGCACCGCGCTCGGCAACCGCTGGGTGAAGCTGCCGACCGTGCTGCTCGGCGTCGAGTTCGGCGAGATCTTCACGCCGGACGTGCTCGGCCAGACGGCCGGCAAGGCAACCAAGAACGCCAAGGAGGAGCTGCCGAAGAAGACCAAGTCGGTCGGCGCCGTGCAGGCGGTCGAGGTGCCCGTCGAGGGCGGCACCGTCTACCTCGCGAAGGAGGCGCCGCACGGCGTGGTCAAGATCGTGCTCGACGAGATCGGCAGCGCGGACAACACCAAGGCCAAGGACCTCGAGGTCGAGGTGTCCGACGCATCCGCGAACATCAGCAAGATCTACACCGACCTGGCGACGCAGGCGAAGAACGAGCTGGGCACCGCGGTCGACGCGCTCACCACCATCGACCAGGGCGCGCACCGGTTCGACGCGTGCGGCGCGCCGAGCTGCACGCTCGTCATCGACATCACCAACCCGTCGAAGAAGGCCGTGACCGTCCACCTCAAGGCCGACTGGACCGGCGACAACGCGGCGCTCGGCAGCTGCGAGGCGCAGGTCGGGCCGGTCGCGCCGGGCGCGGCGGCCACCATGAGCTGCGCGATCGCGAGCCCGGAGTGGGTGAGCTTCTACCAGCGGGCCAACTCGGTGCCCGGCACCCACCCGTACGGCGCGGTGTGGACCGCGCTGGCGCTCGCCGAGGCGCCGGACGTCACCACGCTGCAGGAGCGGGGCGCCGCGAAGCCGGCGGACGCGAAGAAGAAGGGGTCCGACAAGGGCCACGCCGTCTACCAGATCACCTACGCCGACAAGGTGTGGAAGTACGGCGTCGTCGCGGCCCGCTACTGGCGCGACCACGCGTCGGACCAGGTGCGCGGCTGCCTCGCGGAGACGAAGTCGTCGTGCACGTTCTCGCTCGTCACCACGTCCGAGAACCCGGTGTCGGCGTACGGGCTCGCGAACAAGCTGATCGCGAAGTACGCCAAGGACGAGGGCGAGTGCCCGGCCGGCCAGTGGGTGAGCTGCACGCGTTGAGCCGGTTCGACGACCCACTCGCCGACCAGCTCGGCGCCGCCTACCGCGCCTGCCGCCGGATCAACGCCCGCTACGGCAGGACGTACTTCCTGGCGACCCGCCTGCTGCCGGCGGACCGGCGGCCGTCGGTGCACGCGCTGTACGGCTTCGCCCGGCTGGCCGACGAGATCGTGGACAACGCGGTCGCGCCGGGCGACCCCGGCCGCGCGCTGGACACCCTCGAGAAGGCGCTCACCGAGGCGTTCGCCGGCGCGCCGGCCGCCCATCCGGTGCTCACGGCGCTCGTCGACACGGTCCGGCGCCACGACATCGACGAGTCGCTGTTCACCGAGTTCCTCGCGTCGATGCGGATGGACCTGACCGTCACCGGCTACGCCACGTTCGCCGACCTCGCCGAGTACACCTACGGGTCCGCGGGCGTGATCGGGCTGCAGATGCTGCCCGTGCTCGGCACCTCGGCGCCCCGGGCCGAGGCGGCGCCGTACGCGGCCGCGCTCGGCGAGGCGTTCCAGCTCACGAACTTCCTGCGCGACATCGGCGAGGACCTCGACCGCGGCAGGCTGTACCTGCCGGCCGACGAGCTCGCCGCGTTCGGCGTCGACCGGGAGCGGCTCGAGCGGGCGCACCGGTCCGGCCGGCCGGACCGGGCGATCCGCCGCGCGCTCGCCCACCTGGTGGCATACACACACGCCGTCTACCGGCGCGCCGAGCCCGGGATCTCGTTGCTGGCCAAGGAGTCCCGGCCCTGCATCGGCACCGCGGCCCGGCTCTACCGGCACATCCTCGACGAGATCGCGGCCGGCGACTACGCGGTGCTCGGCCGCCGGATGGTCGTGCCGACCCACCGCAGGCTGCGGATCGCCGCACCGGGACTTGCCCTGGCGGCGGTCCGCGCGCTGCCCTTTGGGGTGCCCGGCGGCTCCCGATAACCCGGTCCGCGACGACTGCCTCCCGGCCCGCGCACCGGTCACAGTCAACCGTGTTGGCCACGGCTGTCGTGGCCGGTGGCCGGGAGGACTTTCGATGACGGTGCCAGACGGAGCCCAGCTCTCCGATGACGGCAAGTACTGGTGGGACGGCGCCGACTGGCAGCCGGTGCCCACGGACGGTGCGGACACCCCGCAGGACGGGCAGCTCAGCGACGACGGACAGTGGAAGTGGGACGGCAGCCAGTGGCAGCCGGCCGGCGACCAGGCCGGCGGTGGGGACGGCGGGGACCTTGCCGGCGCGCTGGCCGGGCAGGGCATCCCGATCGCCGCGGAGGCGGCCGACGCCGGCTACATCCAGCAGGTCGCCGAGCACGTGAGCAACTGGTACAGCGGCCTCGACGAGAACAGCCGCGCGATCGTCGACGCGCTGTCCACCCAGGGTGCCGACACGCTGCTCGCCGACCCGGAGGTCGGTGTCGTCGCCGAGGGCGACCCGCTGATCGAGGCGTTCGCGACCAACAGCATGTCGCTGAACGACTCGCTGCTTGCGACGAACCAGGCCCTCGAGCAGACCACCGCCGTCTGAGCAGGAAAGGAAACAGTCAATGTCTTGGGACGACTTCACCGCCTGCGCGGGCCGCGACGGGGAGCTCCTCGTCGAGATCGGCGAGGACGGCATCAAAGAGATCGCGGGCCTGTGGCGAGCGCTGCCGCAGGACATCAAGGGCATGCTGATCGCGGCGTCCCGCTGGGGCGCCACCTACCTGGAGGCCGCGCTGGCCGCGGTCGGGATCGCCGCCGCCGAGGTCATCGCGGCGGCCGCGGCCGGCGCCGGGCTCGGCGTCATCATGGCCGTGATCGTCGACTGCTACGACGAGCTCTAGTTCGATGAGCGCGGGTGTCGCGCTGGCGCTGGCCCTGCTTCTGGCCAGCGCCGGCGCGCCCAAGCTGTGGCGCCCCGGCTATGTCGCCGCGGCGCTGCGGCGGGTGTTCCGGCGCGGTCGGCTCCCGGTCCTGCGGACCATGGGCCGGCTGTTGGGCGCGTGGGAGCTGCTGCTCGCGGTCGCGCTGCTGGCCGTGGGTGGCGTCGCGTCGGTGCTGGTGGCCGCGGCGACGGCCGTGACGTTCGTCGGCTTCACCGGGTTCGTGGTCGTGGCGGTCCGGCGCGGCGCGTCGTGCGGGTGCTGGGCGTCGTTGACCGAGGGTCCCGCCGGCGGCGCCGAGCTGGCGCGCACCGGTGTGCTGAGCGCCGCCGCGGTGGCGCTGCCGTTCGCGGGCGTGCGCGAGACCGGCGTCGGGTTGGCGACCGTCGGCTGGGCGCTCGCGTTGCTCGCGCTCACCTGGCTCGCGGCCGAGGTTGGCGAGCGGCTGTCACCCGTACGGTCGGCGAAGATCGCGCGGCGGCTCGCGCTGCGTGCGGAACCGACCCGGCTCGGCCGTGCGTCGGCACGACTGGCCTTCCTGGCCGGTTTCGTGCACGCCGGCACGGACGCCGGGCACCAGCGCCTGGTCATCGCACTCGCCGAACGCCGACGCACCACCGAGCGCACGCCGGCGCCACCCACGATCACACTGCGCGTGCCGGTGGACCCCGCACCCGTGTCGGGCCAGAAGGCCAAGGCCTGAGCCTGCCGTTCACCTCACGACCACCGATCGCGCGCAACGCGTCGATCGGGGGCCGCCCGGCAAGCCTTATCCACGCCGGCACGAACGCGGGGACACCGCCGGCTGACCGAACGGCAGCCGGCGCGCGATGGGCACAAGCCACCACCGCCAGCACCGGCCGCGCTCGCGTCAGGTCAGAAGGCCAAGGCCTGAGCCCGGCGCTTCACCTCACGACCACCCGTCGCACGCAACGCGTCGATCGGGGTGCCGCCCGGCAGGGTCTCGTCCGGGGTGAAGAGCCAGCGCAGCATGTCGTCCGGGGTGAAGCCGGCGTCGCCGAGGACCGTGATGGTGCCGGGCAGGCCCTTGACCACCTCGCCGTCGTCGGTGAGGAAGGCGGCGGGCACGCTCAGCACCCCGGCCCGGCGGATCGCCAGTAGGTGACCGTCGCGCAGCGCCTGTCGCACCTTCGTGACCGGCACGCCCAACCGGTCGGCCACATCGGGCAGCGGCAGCAGCGCCACGTCTGGTCCCAGCACGTCATCGGCGGAGGGGATCGCACTCACCTGCCAAACGATGCCACAGGTCGGGCCTCGATGCGCACACCCGTTCGTTCCCCTGGTGCGTAACCGTGCCGTGACCCAAGGTGCATCACAGAATTGACCGCTCCACCCCGCACACGCGACAGGCTCCGTACCATCACGGGCGTGGACGAAAGGGGAGTCGGCTTGATCGGTGCGCTGCTGGAGCAGCGGTACCGCGTCGACGCGCTGCTCGCCCGCGGTGGCATGTCGGCCGTGTACCGCGGGCTCGACACCCGGCTGGACCGCCGGGTCGCGATCAAGGTGATGGACGAGCGGTTCGCCGACGACCGCAACTTCGTCGACCGCTTCGAACGCGAAGCCCGGTCGGCCGCCAAGATCCACCACCCCAACGTGGTCGCCGTGCACGACCAGGGCGTGGACCGGACTGTCAAATCGGACCCTCGGTGGCGGAGCGCCAGTAAAGGTGATCTCGTCTACCTCGTGATGGAGCTGGTCGACGGCGGCACGCTGCGCGACCTCATCTCCGAGCGCGGACCGTTGGACACCCCGCTCACGCTGGCCATCATGGAGCCGGTGCTCGCCGCGCTCGCGGCCGCGCACCGCGCCGGGCTCGTGCACCGGGACGTGAAGCCGGAGAACGTCCTGATCGGCCACGGCGGCGAGAGCGGCACCGCGGTCAAGGTCGGCGACTTCGGCCTCGTGCGGGCCATCCACAGCGCGGGCACCACGAGCGCGAGCGTCATCCTCGGCACCGTCGCCTACCTCTCCCCCGAGCAGGTCACGACCGGCGCGGCGACCGCGCGCGGCGACGTGTACTCGGCGGGCATCGTGCTGTTCGAGGCACTGACCGGCACCGCGCCCTACACCGGCGACAGCGCCATCTCCGTCGCCTACCGGCACGTGAACGACGACGTCCCGGCGCCGAGCACGCGGGTCGGCGGCATCCCGCCGGAGCTGGACGAGCTGGTGCTGAGCGCCACCCGGCGCGACCCGGCCGCGCGGCCGGTGGACGGCGCCGCGTTCCTCGCCGAGCTGCAGAGCCTGCGGACCCGCCTCGGCGTGCCGAGGCTGCCGGTGCCGGTACCCGCACCGACGATCTCCGACCGCACGATGCCGGTGTCGCCGGCCGCGATGACGCCCCCCGCGGCGGCGTCCGCACCGAACCCCCAGACCGACGCCGCCACGTCCGGCGAGCTGAGCCTCGCCGAGCTGGCGTCGGAGCGGACCATCACCAACGGAATCCCGGTGACGGCGAGCGCGCCGGCGGTCGCGAACGCCACCATCGTGCGGCAGGCGCCGCCCGGCTTCCGACCGATCGGCCCGCAGGGCACCAGGGCGATGCTGCGCACCGACCTGGAGCGCGCGGCCGCCCCGACCGAGTACGTGCCGCCGACCCTCGGGCCGCCACCACCGACCTCCGGTCGCCTGCCGGCGCAGCAGCCGCCGGCGAGGCAGCAGCGACGCCGCCCGCCCGCGCCGCCGCCGAAGCCGAAGAACCAGACCGGCCGGATCGTCCTGTGGAGCATGGTCGGGGTGCTGGTCCTGGCGCTGGTCGCCACCACGACCTGGTGGTTCACCTCCGGCCGCTGGCGGACGGTGCCGAACGTGGCCGGGCTGTCCCAGCCGGAGGCCGAGACCAAGCTCACCGAGAACGACCTCAAGCCGCAGATCGAGCTGAAGCGGGACAACTCGGTCCCGAAGGGCACGGTCATCGGCACCGACCCCGGCAAGGGCGAGGAGATCCTGCGTGGCGACCCGATCACGCTGGTCGTCTCCATGGGCCGGCCGAGGGTGCCGAAGGTGAACGCGGGCTCCGACGTGGCCGACGCGGAGAAGCGGATCAAGGACGCGAACCTGGTCCCGGACCGCGACGACGGGCAGAACCGGTACTCCGACACCGTGCCGAAGGGCAAGGTCCTCGACGTCAACCCGTCGGCGGGCACCGAGCTCGAGATCAACAAGCGGGTCGTGATCGTGATCAGCAAGGGCCCGGAGCCGAGGCCGGTGCCCGACGTCAAGAACAAGACGCACGACGAGGCGTTCAACGAGCTGCGCGGCCAGGGGTTCGAGCCGGTCGACCTGCCCGGCGAGTTCTCGCCGGACGTCGAGGGCGGCCGGGTGATCCGCACGGATCCCGAGGCCGGCAAGAAGCTCGACGACGACAAGAAGGTCGGTGTGGTGGTCTCCACCGCCGTCACCGTGCCCGACCTGACGGGCCGGACCGCCGAGGAGGCGACCAGTATGCTCGCGCAGATCGGACTCCAGATCGAGGTCCGAGGTTTCGGCGCCGGCAACCGAGTGATCGGGCAGCAGCCCGGGGCGAACTCCCGGGTCGAGCCCAACTCGAAAGTCGTCGTCCTCGTGTTGTGACCGAGTGAGAACTGGCCATGTCGCGTGCCCGTAACTCCGTGGTCACGTGATGCTGGTGGGCTGGAGCCATGAGTCGACTGAGCGGGTTGGACGCGGCGTTCCTGAGCCTGGAGACCCCGGACCGGCCGATGCATCTCGGTGCGGTGGCGATCTTCCGTGGGACGGTCGAGCCCGACCGCCTGCGGTCGCTGCTCGCCGAGCGCGCCGCGCGGCTGCCGGCGCTGCGGGTCACCGGCCGGTGGTTCCCGTCGTGGTGGCCCGCCTCGGACTTCGACCCGACGCGGCACGTGCACGGGTACGCGGTGGCGGACCGGCGGACGTTCGAGTCGTACGCGGCCGGCTGGCTCGCGACCCCGCTCGACCTGTCCCGGCCGCCGTGGGACGTCCACGTGGTGACCGGGCTGCCGGACGAGCGGTTCGCCGTGCTCGTGAAGCTGCACCACTCGCTGGCCGACGGCGCCGGCGCGGTCGCACTCGCCGGCGCGCTGCTCGACGGCGGCTCGCCGCGGCCCCGGCCCACGACACCGCCGGAGCCGCCCGGCCTCACCGAGACCGCGTCGATGGCGGGCGCGGTCGCGCGGGCCGTGCGCAGGCCGCCGGCGCCCGCGATGCTCGCGTACGGCGGCTCGTCGCGGCGCGTGGCGTTCGTCCGGCTCGAACTCGCGGACGTGCGGCAGATCCGGCGCCGGCACGGCGGCACCACGAACGACGTGGCGCTCGCGGTGCTGGCCGGCGGGCTGCGGCAGTGGCTGCGGACCAGGAACGTACGGGTCGACGGCCTCACGCCGAGGGCGTTGATCCCGGTGAACACCCGCGCGCGCGGCGGGTCCGGCGGCAACCAGCTGTCGGGTTACCTGTGCGACCTGCCGGTGGGCATCGCGGACCCGGTCGACCGGCTGCGGGCCGTGCGGGTGGCGATGGACCGCAACAAGGCGGCCGGGCCGTCGCGGGGCGCCGGCACGCTGCCGATCCTGGCGGACCGGCTGCCGCCCGCGCTGCACCGGCTGTGCACGCCGGTGGCCGGTGTGGCGGCGCCGCTGCTGTTCGACACGGTCGTCACGAACGTGCCGCTGCCGTCGATGCCGCTGACGCTGGCCGGCGCGGCGCTCGCCGAGGTCTACCCGTTCGCGCCGCTCGGCCCGGGGCACGCCATCGGGGTCGCGATCTCGCAGTACCGCGACGCGGTCCACCTCGGCCTGCAGACCGACCGCGACGCGGTACCCGACATCGACATACTCTCCGCCGCGATCACCAAGTCGTGCGCGACCCTCCACGAACTGGCCCAGTGACCCCGCGAGTCCGACACCAGAACCCGCGAGTCCAACACTCAGAACCCGCGAGTCCAACGTTCAGGACCAGTGAGTTGCACTTTCGCGTCTATCGTCGATAGAGGCGAATGTGGGACTCACCAGTCTCGAACGTCGGACTCGCGGGTCAGCTGCGGAGCATCTCCGCCACCAGGAACGCCAGCTCGAGGGACTGCTGGGTGTTCAGGCGGGGGTCGCAGGCGGTCTCGTAGCGGCCGTGCAGGTCGGCGTCGGAGATGTCCTGCGCGCCGCCGAGGCACTCGGTGACGTCCTCGCCGGTCAGCTCGACGTGGATGCCGCCGGGGTGGGTGCCGAGGCGGCGGTGCACCTCGAAGAAACCCTGGACCTCGTCGACGATCCGGTCGAAGTGCCGGGTCTTGTAGCCGGTGGACGACTCGTGCGTGTTGCCGTGCATCGGGTCGCACTGCCAGATCACCTGGTGGCCGGACGCCTCCACCTTCTCGATGATCGGCGGCAGCGCCTCACGCACCTTGCCATTGCCCATGCGGCTGATCAGCGTCAGCCGGCCCGGGGTGTTGTGCGGGTCGAGCCGCTCGACGTACTCGACCGCCAGCTCCGGCGTGGTCGACGGACCGATCTTGACGCCGATCGGGTTCGACAGCAGCTCCGCGAACGCGATGTGCGCGCCGTCGAGCTGACGGGTGCGCTCCCCGATCCACAGGAAGTGCGCCGAGAGGTTGTACAGCCGCGGGTCCGGCCCGTTGGTGTCCATGCGGAGCATGGCGCGCTCGTAGTCGAGCAGCAGCGCCTCGTGGCTCGCGAAGATCTCCGTGGCGTGCAGGGAGGTGTCCTCGACGCCGCAGGCCGCCATGAACCGCAGGCCGCGGTCGATCTCGGTGGCGAGCGCCTCGTAGCGCTCGCCGGCGGCCGAGTTGCTGACGAAGTCCTTGTTCCACTCGTGGACCTTCGTGAGGTCCGCCATGCCGGCCGCGGTCAGCGCGCGCATCAGGTTCATCGCGGCGCCCGCGTTGGCGTACGCGCGGATCATGCGGCCCGGGTCGGGCACGCGTGCCTCCGGCGTCGGCACCAGCGAGTTGATGATGTCGCCGCGGTACACCGGCAGACCGAGCGCGTCGGTGGTGTTCGAGCGGGGCTTGGCGTACTGCCCGGCGATCCGGCCGACCTTCACCACGGGCAGGCTGGCGCCGTAGGTCAGGACGACGGCCATCTGCAGCAGCGTGCGGATGTTGCCGCGGATGTGCGGCTCGGTGTTGTCCACGAAGGTCTCGGCGCAGTCGCCGCCCTGCAGCAGGAACGCCTCGCCGCGCGCGACCTCGGCCAGCTTGTCGCGCAGCCGGTCGATCTCGCTGGGGACGGTGATCGGCGGCACGCTCTCCAGGAGGGTGCGCACCTGGCGCACCTGCACGGGGTCGGGCCATTCGGGTTGCTGCGCGGCATGCCGGGACAGGGCCTCGTCGAGGCGGGCGCGCAGTGCCGGCGGCAGCGGTGGGAGCTCGGGAAGCGTGTCCACCGGCACGTCAACGGTCCAGTTCACGCCACCAGCGTAGCCGGGTGCGTCAGCCCGGTTTACGCCGATCGTGGACCGAGCTTGATCGGTCCACCCGACCGTGCTTCGGTGGCCGCTTGCCCACGCTGTACGAGTGGCTCGGCGGCGCGCCCGCGCTGACCGAGCTGTTCGACCGGTTCTACGCGAGGTGCCGACGGATCCCGTGCTGGCACCCGTCTTCGCCGGAATGTCGCCCGCGCACTCGGCGCATGTCGCCGCCTGGGTCGGCGAGGTGTTCGGTGGGCCGCCCGCGTACTCGACCGCCCTCGGCGGGCACCAGCACATGGTGTCCCGGCATGTGGGCCGCGGCATCACCGAGGAGCAGCGGCGCCGGTGGGTGCCCCCCGCTGCGCGCCGTGTTGTTCTCCGCGTCGGGCACCGCCCCGTCGGTGCCGGAGCCGATGCCGACGTGGGACTGCCCTGGGAGCCTGCCGCGGAGTGAGGGTGGCGTCCCCGCGGCGGTAGTTTCGCCGGCCGTCGTTTCGTACCGTTCTCCGTGGACCGGCCGAAACGGGGGACGGGTGGGGATGGACGGCGCGACGATCGGGGACCGGGTGGCCGGGCAGGCCGACCGGTTGGTGGGGCGCGGCGCCGAGCTCGAGCTGTTCGGCCGGATCCTTGACGGCACGCTCGACCGCAACGTGTTGCTGGTGCACGGTCCCGGCGGGATCGGCAAGACCGAACTGCTGCGCGCGGCTGCCGCGGCCGCTCGTGCGGCCGGGCGGGCGACCCGCTGGATCGACGTCAGGACGATCGATCCGCTGCCCGCCGCGCTTGCGGCCGCCCTGCGTGACGTCCCCGCGGGCACGGTGGTGTTCCTCGACGGGTTCGAGCGGATCGCGACCGGGGCGAAGGAGCTGCGCGAGGAGGTGCTGCCCCGACTGCCCGGCGACGTCGTCGTGGTGATCGCCGGCCGGAGCCGGCCGGACCCCGGCTGGTTCTGCGGTGGTTGGGCACAGGTCACGTTCGTGCTGGAGCTGGCCGAGCTGTGCCGGGAGACCTCGGTCGAGCTGCTCGGCGCGCACGACGTCCCGGACGGGCCGGCGCGAGAGATCACCCGGTGGACCGCCGGCTCGCCGCTCGCGCTCGTGCTGGCCGCCGGCGCCTACCTCCGGCACGGTCGCGTGGCACCCGAACCGGGGCTCGTGACCACCCTGGTCCGGCTGACGACCGCCGTCGACTGGGACACCACGCACTTCGACGCGCTCGCCGCGTGCGCCATCGCCAGGCGCACGACCCTGGAGCTGCTCGGGGCCACGCTGGAGGCGGGCAGCGACGCGGAGGCCGCGTTCGGCTGGCTGACCGGGCTGCCCTTCGTCGACCGGGTCGGCGACACCGTGACCCTGCACGACGCGGTCCGGGAACCCATGCGGGACAGCCTGTTGGGCGTCCGGCCGGCACGAGAGCGCGAGTTGCGGCGGCGCGTGGCCGACCACCTGTACCGGCGGTCCCTGCTGGGCGACCGGTCGATCGTCACCGACCTCGCGCACCTGTTGCGCAGCCCGGTCCTGCGGTGGGCGTACTGCTGGGACGGCAGCTCCCGCTACCACGCGGACCGGATCCGTCCCGGCGACGCGGCCGTGCTCGGCGCGGCGCTCGCGGGCCGGGGCTATGCGCGGTGGTGGTCGGCGAGCGAGCCGTACCACCGGCTCGCGCCGCGCAACGTGGTGGTGGCGCGGGACGGCGCGGGCGCCCCCGTCGGCTACGCGATCTGGCTGACGCCGGGATCGGCGCCGCCATCGGTGCTCGCCGGCGATCCGTTCGGGCGCGGTTGTCTGCGGTTCGCCGAGCGGACCTGCGGGTCCGAGGACGTGGTCGTGTGGCGGGACAGCGTCGACCTGACCGCGCCGGCCCAGGAGGCCGGTGTGCCACCGACGGGCAGTGCGCTCGCGATGCTCAACATCGCCGTGGCGCTGCGCGCCGACGTGCCGAACCCGCGGCACGCGATCGTGCCGCTGTTCCAGCACAACCTGCGGTTGCACGAGTTCTGTCTCGCGGCCGGCGGCACGGTGGTGCCCGAGCTCGACACCGTGGTGGACGGCAGGCCGGTGTGCGCCTACTGGATCGACTACGGACCGGGTGGGCTGCACGCGCACCAGCGTGACCTGGTGTACCGGGAGCTCGGCCGGTCGCCCGAGCTGTCGCCGGTGGCCGTGAGTATCGACGACGTGCGGACGGCGCTGGAGTCCTTTCCCGTGGCGACCGAGCTGGCCCGCCACCCGCTGGCCGTCGGCGTCGGCGTGGACGCGCGTGCCGAGTCGGTGCGGGCGACGCTGCGGGCGGGCGTCGCGGCGGCGTTTGGGTCCGGGCCGCGCGAACAGCAGCTCAGAACCATTCTGTGCCAGCGGTATCTGACACCGGGCGCCACGTCGGCGGCGACCGCGCGGGCGCTGGCGATGAGCAAGGCCACCTACTTCCGGCGGCTCACCGAGGCGGTCCGGCGGCTCACCGAGCATCTCGCTGAGACCAGATGAGAGCGGTCTGAGACAGCCACGGACTCCTCTCGGGGCCGATATTTCTCTAACGTCATTCATGTAAGCGCATACACACTCACCGACGAAGGAGCAGAAACAATGACACGGTTCGGTATTCGGGCACTGGCGACCGCGGCGGCGGCGGGGCTGGCCGCCACCGCTTTCGCCGTACTGGGCGGCACCGCGCAGGCCGCGCCCGCAGCGGCGCCCGAGAACGACATCGGGACCCTGGCCACGTGGTCCTGCAACGGAATCCCGGCCGGGTACGTGTCACTGCAGATCGACCCGTACCGGTGTGGCGGCACCTATCCGGGGCACCTGGTGTCCGCTCCGGAGAACGGTCAGTGGATCTGCGGTTGGAACGGTGACGCGCTGACCGGATATGTCATCGACCAGACGAACCCGTCCTCGGGCCAGTGCCATTTCAACACGTCGTGGCACATCGTCCGGATCTGAGGCGCGCCTCCGGCCCCCGATTTCCAGCCTAACGGCGAGCACCGACAGGATCTGCCGCGTCGGACCGGCCGGCGCCCGGTTGTCCACACCGGCCCAGTTGTCCACAGGCCCGCCGGTGACGAGCGTTTCTGTCGGTGACCTGCCGTAGCGTGGAACCGGGGGCCGGAGGCCAAGCCTCCCGAACGGGCCTACAGCTCCGGGCGTCGCGCCGCCCACGAGTGCGCACGCTCGTACTGCCCCGCCAGTGACAGCAGCAGCCGCTCCGACCACGCGGGCCCGATCACCTGCACGCCCATCGGCAGGCCGGCCGCGTCGAAGCCGACCGGGAGCGCCGCGCCCGGGTAGCCCAGCACGTTCCACGTCGGGAAGTACGGGATGCCCATCGACACCGCGAGGAGGGTGTGGGCCGCGCCGGCGTTGTGGAAGCGTCCGATCTTGGGCGGCGGGCCGGTCCAGCCGGGCTGCAGCAGCAGGTCGAAGTCACCGAAGAAGGTCTGCATCCGCGCGTCCAGGCCCGCCTCGGCGGCACGGGTCCGCGCGACCAGGCTGTCCGGCAGCCGCCTGCCGACGGCCGCGATCCGGCGGGTGCGCGGCTCGAGCCACTCCGGGTGCGGCAGCGCGGCGACGTCGTCGGCGACGCCGCGCAGGAAGCGGACGAGGAACTGCGGGCTCGGCCGGAACCCGAGCGGCGGGTCCGCCACCGTGACCTCGTGGCCGAGCGCGCGGAGCCGGTCGGCGGCCGTGAGCACCGCCTGCTTGCGCTGCTTCTCCATCGGCGCCTTGCCGAGCGGCGTGCCCCACGCGAGCGCGATCCGCAGCGGGCCGGGGTCCGCGTCGACCGCGTCGCGGTAGCCGCCCGGCTCGTCGGCGATCACGTCGAGCATCGCGGCCGCGTCGGCCACCCGGCGGCCGAGCGGGCCGACGCCCGCGAGGCCCTGCCAGTGCTCCTCGTCGCCCATGTCGATCAGACCGCGGGTGGTCTTCAGACCGAACAGGCCGCAGAAGTTCGCCGGGATGCGCACCGACCCGCCACCGTCGGAACCCGTCGCCGCGCCGACGACTCCGGCCGCGACCGCGGCGGCGGAGCCACCCGACGAGCCGCCGGGGGTGTGGTCGAGGTGCCACGGGTTGCGGGTCGCGCCGTGGGTGAGCGTCTCGGTGAACGGCCACAGGCAGCGGTCCGGCGTGTGCGTGTGCCCGACGAGCACCGCGCCGGCCGCGCGCAGGCGGGCCACGGTGGGCGCGTCCGCCGCCGCGGCCACGAACTGCGGACGGCCGCCCATGCCGGTGATGTCGCCGATGACGTCGAGGTCGTCCTTGACCGCGATCGGCACCCCGAGCAGCGGCGTGCGCTCCCCCGCGTCGAGCCGCCGCTGCGCCTCGGCGGCCGCGGCCCGCGCGGCGTCGGCGTAGACGACGCGGAACAGGTTCAGCCTCGGGTCGACCCGCTCGAGCCTGCTCAGCACCGCCTCGAGCAGGTCGGGCGCGGACACCGCGCCATCGCGTAGTGCGACGGCTTGCGCGTCCGCGCCCGCCCACAGCAGCTCATCGAGGTCCATGGGCAAAACCCTAGACCGCAAACCGGAAACCGGTCAGCCGAAGAAGACCTCGGCCTCCTGGTAGCGCTCCAGCGGCACGGTCTTCAGCTCGGCGGTGGCCTCGGCCAGCTTCACGCGCACGATGTCGGTGCCGCGCAGGGCGACCATCACGCCGAAGTCGCCGTCCTGCACGGCGTCGACCGCGTGCAGCCCGAAGCGGGTGGCGAGCACCCGGTCGTAGGCGGTCGGCGTGCCGCCGCGCTGGGTGTGGCCCAGCACGACCGCGCGGGACTCCTTGCCGGTGCGCTGCGCGATCTCCTCGGCGAGCCAGGTGCCGATGCCGCCGAGCCGGACGTGCCCGAACGCGTCCTTCTCCCCGGTCAGCAGGACCTCGTCGCCGCCCTCGGGCAGCGCGCCCTCCGCGACCACGATGATCGGCGCGTACTGGCGCTCGAACCGGCGCTCGACCCACTCGACGACCTGGTCGACGGAGAACTGGCGCTCCGGCACGAGGATGACGTTGGCGCCGCCGGCGAGGCCGGAGTGCAGCGCGATCCAGCCGGCGTGACGGCCCATGACCTCGACGACGAGCGCGCGGTGGTGCGACTCGGCGGTCGTGCGCAGCCGGTCGATCGACTCGGTCGCGATGTGCACCGCGGTGTCGAAGCCGAACGTGTAGTCGGTGGCGCCGAGGTCGTTGTCGATGGTCTTCGGCACGCCGACCACGCCGATGCCGTCGTCGGTCAGGCGCTTCGCGACACCGAGGGTGTCCTCGCCGCCGATGGCGATCAGGGCGTCGACACCCTGGTCCGCGAGCGTCGCTTTGATCTTCTCGACGCCGCCCTCGACCTTGTACGGGTTGGTGCGCGACGAGCCGAGGATCGTGCCGCCCCTGGTCAGGATGTCCTCGACGTCGTCGAGCCCGATCGGCCTGGTCAGGCCCTCGATGGGGCCGAGCCAGCCGTTGCGGAAGCCGACGGTCTCCCAACCGTGAGCCTCGATGCCCTTGCGGACCACCGCGCGGATCACCGCGTTCAGTCCTGGACAGTCACCGCCACCTGTGAGCAAACCGACACGCATGTGCTCGATCCTCCATCCGGCCGCTAGAGCTCGGGTCCTGTTCGGGTCGTTTCAGCCCGTAGCGTGCCATCCTCTGTATCGGTGCAGCAAGCAACCCCGGCTAACTGTTCGGGAACCCGCGGCGAACCCGCTCCGCCTCGATGACACGCCACCGCGCGAGGTTGTGCCGGGCGTCGGCGAGGGCGTCGTGCGCGTCGGTCGGCGGTGGTGGCAGCGTCGGTTTGCCCACGTCCTCCCACCGCTGGCGCAGCTCGCGGGTGAACCGCGGCAGCTCGCGCGGCAGCGCCGGCATGTCTCCCCAGAGCTGGGCGAGGGCGACGTGGTCGTAGGCCGCGAACCAGGCCCACAGCTCGACCCGCTCGCGATCGCGGTTCAAGAACTTCAGCAGCCGTGACCTGATGGCCGCCCGGTCGCACCACGCCGGGTCGGCGGGCGAGGGCAGCTTGTCGAGGACGTGGTCGCGCACCCACTGCCCGGCCCGGCCGGGGTCGAACTCGGTGGACACCGCGTAGAACTCACGGCCGTGCTCGTCGACGACACCGATCGACACCAGGTCGATCGTCGTTCCGTCCTCGATGAACTCCGTGTCGTAGAAGAACCGCACCGGAGAAGACTAGGAGGTACTCAGCCCGCCTCGGTCTCCGGGATGCGGTCGGCGTCGCGGCCCGCCGTGCGGCGTTCCTGCGTCGGCAGCGCGGCCGGCTCGCCGGCCTCCTGCGCGGCGAGCAGTTCCTTCGCCTTCGCCGCGTAGATGTCCACGTACTCCTGACCGGACAGCTCCATCAGGGCGTACATGATCTCGTCGGTGATCGACCGCTCGACGAACCGGTCGCCGGACAGGCCCTCGTACCGCGAGAAGTCCATCGGCTTGCCGATCTTGATGCGGATCTTGTGCGGCCGCCACATCTTCGAGCCGATCGGGTTCGCCTTGTCCGTGTCGAACATGGCGACCGGCACGACCTGGACGCGCGACTCGAGCACCATGCGGGCCAGGCCGGTCTTGCCCTTGTACAGGCGGCCGTCCGGCGAGCGCGTGCCCTCCGGGTAGATGCCGAGCAGGTGACCCTCGCGCAGCAGCCGGATGCCGGTGTCCAGCGCGGCCTGCGCGGCGGCGCCGCCGGAGCGGTCGATGGGGATCTGGCCCATGCCGGTGAAGAACCACTTCTTCAGCCGGCCCTTGATGCCCGGCTGCGTGAAGTACTCGAGCTTCGCGGGGAACGTGACGCGCCTGCTCAGCATGAGCGGCAGGAAGAACGAGTCGGCGACGGCGAGGTGGTTGCTGGCGAGCAGCGCGCCGCCGGACTCCGGGATGTTCTCCGCGCCCTCGACCTCCGGTCGGAAGAAGAGCTTGAGCACCGGGCCCAGGAACACCCACTTCATCAAGAAGTACAGCACTGCTTCCCGCGCCTCCCTCTCTGGCTCCCGACCGTTTGTCGAGCGTACGAAGGGTGGCGGACGCGCACAATGCTTCGCCACCCGAATGTCGGAACATGTAACAGGGCTAACTGTCCCAAGGCCCGGCCCCCGCCAGCCCCCACGGTACCCAACGAGTAAACATGGGGCACGGATCCGGCCATCTGTCTCCCGGTTCGTGCGACTATGGCCACATACCTGCTCGCGTGCTCCCCGAACCGAGGAGGCCTGGGTGTCAGACCGGCCGGACGACGTCGACGCCGCGTTCGCGGAGATCGTGGCGGATCTCGAACGCGAGGGCGTCGGCAGGACTGTGCCCGACGTCGACGACGATCCCCCCACCGAGCCGGACCCGCCTCCCGCGCCCGCCGCGGCCACCGGGCCGCCCGCGCCACCGGCACCGTCGTGGCGCGGACACGAGGGCGAATGGGACTGGTCGTGGGGCACCGACGAGGAGCACTACGTCCCGCCGGAGCCGCCGCCCCTGCCTCGGCTGCGACCGTTGACGATCGTCGCGCTGGCCCTGATCGTCGTCGGTGTCGTGCTGCTGATCGTGCCGACGCTGGTCGGGTTGTCGGCCCGGATCGCGACGCCGATCGCGTTGATCGCGGTCACCTGCGGCGGCGGGATGCTGCTACTGCGGGTGCGCCAGTCGCCGAAGGACCACGGCGAGCGCGACGACGGCGCCCAGATCTGACGCTTTCCCTCAGCCGCCGTCGGCCGCCAGGGCCGCCGCGCCCACGAGCGCGGCGTCGTCCCCGAGCTGCGCGGTGCGGATCCTGGCGAGCGGGCGGAAGCCGGCGCCGGTGATCATCTTCTTGTAGTGGTCGCGCGCGTCGTCGAGGAACAGCGGCGCCGACTCCGACACGCCGCCCGCGATGACCACGATCTCCGGGTCGTAGATGTCCGCGACCATCGCGAGGCCCTCGCCCAACCACTTGGCCAGCTCCGACATCGCGCGCTGCGCCAGCGGGTCGCCCTCGCGGGCCGCGGCGGCCACCTTGCGGCCGGTGACCGCACGCGAGTCGGCCAGGTCCCTGCGCAGGACCGTCGACCGGCCGGGGTAGCGCGCCAGCAGCTCGACGGCGGTCGCGCTGAGCGCGGTGCCGCTGCAGTAGCGCTCCCAGCAGCCCTGCTTGCCGCACGGACACGCCCGGCCGCCGGGCACCAGACGCAGGTGGCCCAGCTCCGGCGCCACCCCGTGCGCGCCGCGGAACAGCTCACCGTTCAGCAGCAGGCCGCCACCGATGCCGGTGCCGATCGCCACCAGCAGCGCCACCCCGGCGCCGCGCGCCGCGCCGAACCGGTGCTCGCCGAGCACCGCCGCGTTCGCGTCGTGCTCCAGCACCACGGGCAGGCCGAGGCGTTCCGAGATGCGGTCGCCCACCGGCGCGTTGCGCCACGCGAGGTGCGGCGCGAACATCACCGAGCGGCGGTCGGTGGTCACGAAACCGGCCACCGCGAGGCCCACGGCGGTCACCCGGTGGCGGGCCGCGAGGCCGCCGACCGCGGAGACGATCGCGTCCTCCAGCGCCGACTCACCCGCCGGGGTCGGCGCGCGTGCGGTGTCGACCACGTTGCCGTGCCGGTCCACGACCCCGGCCCGCACGCTGGTCCCCCCGATGTCCACCCCGATCGTGGTCCTCGCTCTCAACGGGGATCGTCCTCGCGCCGCAGGCGGATGCGCTGCACCGCCCGCGGACCGGTCGGCCGGGGTGTCGGGGTGAAGCCCGGCATGTGCGGCGCGCCGGGGTCCCAGCGGTCGGCGAGCACGGCACGCAGCAGCGCCACCAGGTCCGCGGCGCCGTCGAGGCCCCGCGTGGCCAGCTCGTTCGGCTCGCCGCTCAGCACCGCGACCAGCGCGCACAGCGGACACCATGCGCAGGAGCCGGCGGGATGCCCCTCGCTCGACCCTGTGGTCGACACCCGGTCGAGCCACGGCCCGGCGCGGTCGGCGACCGCGTCGATCAGCAGCCGCAGCTCCTCGACCAGCCGGCTCCCCGGCTCCGCCCGCTCGGTCACGCCGGCCCTCCAGACTCGAAGCGCAGCACGAGGCCGCCCTTGCCGGTCACCGCGTCCGTCACGACATGGCGGCGCAGCAGCACCGGCAGCGCCACCAGCCGCCGCACCCCGTCGACGGTGATCGCCAGCTCGTCGCCGACCCGCGCGAGGTCCACATCGGACTCGTCGGTCAGCGGCAGCGCGACCGTCAGCTCGTAGGCCGAGTCCACGGCCCGGATCGCCAGCAGCGGCGTCGCGTACGGACCGTCTGCGGCGAGCGGGTCGGTGTCGCCGTACAGGTCGGCGGCCAGTGCCAGCAACGGTCCTGTGCCAACGGGTTCGGCCGGCCGGTGCTCGACGAGGTGCACCGGCAGCCTTGTGGCGGCGTCCAGTTCGGACAGCACGGCGTCCTGCTCGGCGCGCCGGGTGCGCAGCCAGCTCGCCGCCGGGCCCTGCCAGCGTTTCGCCTTGGGCACCAACCGGTTCGCCACCAGGCAGTCCACGGTGATGCCGCGCAGCGCGAGCGCGGTGAGCGTCCGCCGCGTCTCGGCGACCACGAGCCGCTCCGGCGTGAGCACCAGCCGCACCGACGTCACCTCCGGGTCGACGAGCAGCTCCCGCAGCCTGCCGAGGTGCGTCGCCAGCCGACCGACCGCGTCGCGGGATCCCTTGCCGCCCAACGCGATCCGTTTCGGCCCGGACAGCCGGTCGAGGTAGCCGGCGATCGCCTCCGGCAGCGCGAGCAGCCGCAGCGTCTCGGCCGTCGGTCCACAGTCGACGACCACGACCTCCCACTGCCCCTCGGACGCGAGCCGGGCCACCTCGGTCAGCGCGAGCAGCTCGTCGACGCCCGGCAGCACGGTCAGCTCCGCCGCGTCCAGCTCGTCGAGCCCGAAGCCGGCGAGCGCGGTGCGCAGCTGGCGGCGGATGTCCTGCCAGGCGCGGTCGACCAGCCCGCGCGCGTCGACGTGCGCCGCGTACAGACAGATGTCCACTTCGGACGGTTCGGGACCGACCGGCACGCCGAACACGTCACCGAGGGAGTGCGCGGGGTCCGCGGAGGCCACCAGCACCTTGCGGCCGCCGACCGCGAGGCGGGCGGCCGTCGCCGCGGCAAGGGTGGTCTTGCCGACGCCCCCCTTGCCGGTGAACAGAAGAATCCGTGCCGGACTGGTCGCTTCGCTCATCCGCTCAGACGCTGTCTTCCCTCGTGCCGCGACCGGCTAGCCCTCGACCCGGCGCTTCAGCTCCTTCAACGCGATGTCCATGATCATCTTCTCGGCCTTGCGGCGGAAGAGCCCGATCATCGGCACCGCGAGCTGCACGGACAGGGTGTAGGTGACCCGGGTCTTGTCGCCCTCCGGGGTGAGCAGGTACTGGCCCTTCTGCGCCTTCTGCATCTGGCCCTTGACCAGGTGCCACTCGACGGACAGGCCGTCGGCGGCCCAGTCGTAGGAGAGCGTGTACACGTCCTTGAAGGGCCCGGCGTCGAGGGTGAACCGCACCTCGCGGCCCCTGCCGTCGTCGAACTCGGCGAGGACCTCGGTCTTCTTCATGGCGTTCGCCCATTCCGGGTACGCCGGGAAGTCCGCGATCACCGCCATGATGTCCTGCGGTGGCGCGTCGACCACGATGGACTGGGTGGACTCGTCGGCCATGCCGGGGAGGCTACCCGGTCGTAGCCGTCACCAACGCAGCACGTAGGGCCGCTCGGTGCGTTGGAAGTGGCCGACGTTCGCGCACTCGGTACGCGACACCCGCGTGCGTGCCGCGAGCGGTTGGTGCACGTGCCCGAACACCGCCCACCTCGGCTGCTGCTTCACGATCAGGTCGAGCAGCGCGGCCGACCCGAACTCCGACCGGCGCGCCACCACGTCGTAGGTCAGCTCCGGCAGGTCCGGCGGGATGTGGCTGCACACCACGTCCACGTCGGAGAGCCGCGCGACGCCGTCGGTGTAGTCCGCGTCGGTGCGCAGGTAGGGCCGGAACACCCCACCCTTGCGCGGGGCCACCCCGGGCGGCAGGAGCGCGCCGCCGACGAAGCCGAACCGCAGCCCGCCCAGCTCGACCACCTCGCCGTCGAGCACCCGCACGCCGTCGCCGGCGAACTCCGGCCACAGGTCGGGCACGTCCACGTTGCCCGGCGTCGCGTAGGTCGGCGCGGCCCCCGACCTCGACATCGCCGCGAACAGTCGCGTGTACTGCTCGCGGATCGCGTCCTCGATCACCTGGCCGGGGTCGCCGAGCCCGGACCACAGGTTCCTGGCGAACGCGGGCAGCTCGGTGGGCCGCTCGCGGCGCAGCCGGGCGAACTCGCCGACGGTCGCCGCGCCGAACACCGAACCGAGGATGCCGCCGCCGTGGTCGTGGTAGTCCACGAAGTCGATGAGGTCGCCGAGCACCAGCAGCGCGTCCGCGCCCTCTCCGGCCCTGGCCAGCGCTTCTGCGTTGCCGTGCACATCCGAAACGACGTGAACCCGCACAGCGCCTTTATAGCTCAGGAACCTCGAGCGGGTGGCACGCCGGGCGGCCGGCCGTCCTCGAGCACGAACTTCAGGTCGAGCGCGACGCCCTTGGCCGCGCGCTGGCGACGGCCGATCTCCTTCTGCGCCCGCCCGGCCGCGCCCGGCGGGAAGTCCGCGCGCAGGAAGTAGTGCAGCAGCGTCCCGTCGAGCACGGGCTCGAGCCAGATCTCCATCGTGCCGACGAGCGCGCCGCGCACGGTCCACCGCAGGCCCTCCGCGCCGCGGTCGGCGTACACCTCGAGCTCGAGGTCGGGCCAGAACCGGCGCCAGGCCCGGCGGTCGGCGAACGCGGCGGCGACCGAGGAGGGCGGCACGGCTAGGAACGTCTCGTCGATCACATCCACGGCAGGCACCTGTGCAGCATGTCACGGGCTCGAAACGCGCCGCGCACGCCGGCACGCTAGTTTTTCGGTGTGACCGACGAGGAGAGCCTGACCGACATGGTCTGGGCGAACGCGGAGCGGTTCGGGGGCACGATCGGGTTCCGGCGCCGCGCCGGCGGCTCCTGGATGGACGTGACCACCCGGGAGTTCGCCACCCAGGTGCTCGAGCTGGCCAAGGGGATGATCGCCGCCGGGCTGCGGCCGGGCGACCGGATCGCGCTGCTGTCGGGCACCCGCTACGAGTGGTCGCTCTTCGACTTCGCCGCCTGGTTCGCCGGCTGCCAGACCGTGCCGATCGACGCGTGCGCGACCGCCGCCGAGGTCGAGTGGATCCTGTCCGACTCCGGCGCGTGCGCGGTCGTCGTCGAGACCGCGGAGCACCGCGAGACCGTCCGGCGGGTCGTCGACCGGCTGCCCGAGATCGCGTGGGTCTGGCAGCTCGACGGCGGCGTGCGGGACGGCGACGAGGACGTGCCGGCCGCGGTCGACGAGCTGACCGCGCTCGGCCGGCAGATCTACGACGACCGCGCCCACGAGCGCAGGCTCGCGGTGCGCGCCGACGACATCGCCACGGTCGTCTACCCGGACGGCGACCACCCCAAGCGGGTCGAGCTGACCCACGGCGACCTGCTGGCCGAGGTGCGTACCACCGTCGCCGCGTTCCCCCACCTGCTGCGGGCCGGCAACTCGCTGCTCGTGCTGCTGCAGCTCGCGGACCTGCCGGCGCGGCTGATCTCGCTGTGCTGCGTCTACACCCGCACCACGCTCGGCCACGTGCCCGACACCGACGACCTGTTCACCGACCTGGGCGTGTTCCGGCCGAGGGTGATCGTGGCGGGCACCGAGCTGCTCACCAGGTTCCACGACTCGGCGCGGGCGAAGGCGTACGCCGACGGCGCCATGTTCGTGTTCGACGCGGCCGAGGCGGTGGCCGTGCGGTACGGGTCGCGGCGCGGCACCGGCTCGCTCGCCCTGCGGCTCAAGCACGCCGTCGCCGACCGGGTCGTGTACCCGAAGCTGCGCGCGGCGTTCGGCGGCCGGTGCGTCGCGGCGCTCACGTCCGGCGAGCCGCTGGCGGTCGACCGGATGAGCTTCCTCCGCGGCATCGGCATCGACGTCCACGACCTCGCGACCGCCCTGGCCGTCTGACTCCTCCCGTGTAGCGGATGTGTCGATCCGTGCAGCGCGGCTTCCGCCGGGCGCCCGCGCGGGCCGATCGTGGCTGTCATGGACAGCAGAGTGATCGCGCGCGAGGTCGCCGGCCAGCTCATCGCGCACCGCAACAAGCTCGCGGGCAAGGCCGAGGACGCGTACCAGGCGCACGCGGCGCTCGACCTGGCCGCGAAGACGGTGGCGCAGCACCACGCGGACCACAAGACGACCGCGGCGACCGCGACCAGCCACTGGGACGGCGACAACGCGGCGGGCTTCGACCGCAGGGCGAAGCGGATGACGAAGGCGCTGGGGACGACGCAGGCCGCCGCCGCGAAGGGCGCCGAGCTCGTGTCGGGCACCGCGGCGTCGCTCGACACCAACCACAAGGCGGTCGTCCAGCTCGTCGACGAGTACACGACGAAGGCGGCCGCGCTGATCGACGGCGCGCGGGCCGTGCAGGGCGCCGGGTCGCGGGCGGCCGTGCTGAAGGCGGTCGGGCAGGTCGTCGACCTCGTGCGGACGTACACGAACGAGTCGACCAAGCACCTGCGTGCCGTGCAGCGGGAGATGAAGGACGCCGCGGAGGGGCTGCGCAGGCTCGAGCGCCGCGTCGAGCACGACGGCTTCGCCGACCCGACGCGCAAGAAGCACCACACCGCGTCGGGTGGGCACAAGGAGCCGAAGGGCCCGTCGGGCAAGGGTGGCGGCTCGGCGCTCCAGAACAAGATCAAGAAGCTGGCGCAGGGGCAGCTCGGATACCACGAGGGGCCGAACAACGCGAACAAGTACGGGCCGACGGGCTACTGGTGCTCGAACTTCGCGACCTGGGTCTGGCAGAAGTCCGGGGTGGACATCGGGATCCTTCCGTTCACCGGCGACGTCTACGAGTGGGGCCAGGACCGTGGCCTCGCGTACGGGAAGAACAACTTGGACGCGGCGCGGCCCGGTGACGTGCTGCTGTTCGGCACCGGGCCGGAGAGCCCGCAGACGAGCAAACACATCGGGATCGTGGAGAGCGTGGACGGCAACCAGGTGACGCTGATCGAGGGCAACTCGGCGGACAAGGTGCAGCGGGTCACGCACACGCTGTCCAGTTCGACGTTCTACGGAGGAGTGCACCCGAAGTGACGGAGATCAAGGGCCGCGCGGCCCACCGCGGCGTGGCCGTGTCGGTGCATCCCGGCGGGGCGCTGGCCGAGCTGACGCTGTCGCCCGCCGCGCTCGACCTCGGTGCGTCGGTGCTGGCGGCGTCGGTCCTCGAGGCGGTCGCCGAGGCCACCGCCCAGGCCAACCAGCGGACGAAGCACGCGCTGCGGGAGGCGCTCGTCGGGTTGGACCTGACGGTGCTCGGGCTCGACCAGTCGGAGACGCTGACCGAGCGGGTGGAGTCCACCGTGCCCGACACCTGGCGGGCATCATGACCGACTTCGACGCGTGCACCGTCGACGAGCTGATCGAGCTGGGCGCGGCCGCGGCCGACGACGCCGTCTTCGACCGACTCGGCGCGATCACGGCCACCGCGGACGGTGACGGCGTCTCTGTGCGGGTGAATCTCGAAGGTCGCCTCGTCGGGCTGGACCTGTCGCCACACGCACTGGCCGCCGGCCCGACCGCCCTCGCCGCGTCGATCTTCCGGCTCACTCAGGAGGCGTCTGCCGCGGCGCTCAACCTCGGGATCGAGGTGTTGGCTCCGGAGGTCGGTGCGGAGCTGACCGCTGAGCTGCGGGAGCTCGTGTTGCCGGCCCCTGCTCCCGAGCCGGCGGCCGCTGCTCCGCCGCGCCGGCCCGTTGTCGAGGACGACTTCTCGACCGTCGAGACGTGGGCCGTCCCGCACTGATCGGTTTGACCGTCGAGCGGGCTGGCGCTACCGGCACCCCGGCCCGGCACCGGTCGGCCGGCTGTCGAGGACACGTCTCGACGGCCGAAACCTGGGCCGTCCCGGGGCGGTTGGCCTCCGGCCCCCTCGAACCACGCTACCCGCGACCACCGACAGAAGCCGTCGCAACGACCCCACCCTGTGGACAACCACGTCCCCTGTGGACAACCACCGCCGCGGCGACCGGACCTGTCGGTGCCCACCCGTAGGCTGGAATCGGGGGCCGGAGGCCAAGCCGGCTAGAAAGCGCTGCCGTCCAGCAGTCGGGACAGTCGGTGTGCCATGTCCGACCAGCGCCAGTGGCGGGAGACCCAGCGCCGTCCGGCTTCGCCCATCTCCGAGGCCCACGTCGGGTCGGCGAGCAGGTCGGCGACCGACTTCGTGATCGTCGCGAGGTCGCGGCCGTCCACGACGGAGCCGGTGACACCGTCGAGCACGGTCTCGGGGGCGCCGCCGGAGTCGCCGGCCACCACGGGCAGTCCGGACGCGGACGCCTCCAGGTACACGATGCCCAGTCCCTCGACGTCGAGACCGCGACCGTGCGTGCGGCACGGCATCGCGAACACGTCACCGGCGACGTAGTGCGCCGGCAGCTCCTCCCACGGCACCCGGCCGGTGAGGATCACGTCCGACGACACGTCGAGCCGCGCGGCGAGCGACCGCAGCCGGTCCTCGTACGGGCCGCCGCCGACCAGCAGCAGCGCCGCCTCCGGGACCCGGCGCCGGATCTCGGGCAGCGCCCGGATGAGCATGTCCTGCCCCTTGCGCGGCCACAGCCGCGACACGCACACCACCGTCGGGCGGTCGCCGAGGCCGTAGCGGGTGCGGATCTCCTTGCGGGCCGCGAAGTTCGGCTGGAACTGCTCGGTGTCTACCCCGGACGGCAGGTGCTCCAGCGCCGCCATCGGGCCGAAGGCGGACGCGAACCTCGACCGCGTGTACTTGCTGACGAACGTCACCACGTCGCTGGTCGTGCCGATCGTGCGCAGCGCCTGCCGCGCGGCCGGCAGCATCGACCAGCCCACCTCGTGCCCGTGCGTGCTCGCGATCACCCGCCGCGCGCCCGCGGCCCGCATCGTCGGCGCCAGCAGCGCGAGCGGGGCGGCCGCGCCGAACCACACGGTCTCGCAGCCCTCGGCGCGCAGGATCTCCTTCACCCGTCGCGCGACGGACGGGGTCGGCAACATGAGTCCACTCGGGTGCCGCACGACCGGGAAGGGCTGCGCGGCGTCGAACTGGCGGTCGCCCTCCCATGCCGGCGCGTAGACGACGAGGTCGTCGTCGGGCAGCCGGGTCGCCAGCGCGTGCAGGTAGGACTGGATCCCACCGGGTCGCGGCGGGAAGTCGTTGGTCACGACCAGGGTCCGAGGCACCGGCAAACCCTACTTGAGCGCCTCTCGCAGGTAGGACTGCCAGCCCTCGACGAGCGTCGCGCGGTCGCTGCCCAGCACCTCGCGCAGCATGTCGTCGGTCTCGCTGGCCGACACCGGGCCGGCCGCCGCGAGCACGCGGTACATCTCGATCAGCGTCTTCTCGCCCCAACGATCCGCGACGTAGCGGGCCAGCGACCAGCTCTGCTGGTAGGCCAGATCCAGGTCGGGGCCCCGCGAGCGGAACGCGCGGTCCTCCGGCAGGGCCGCCGGGCCGTCGCCCTGCCGGACCCGTTTGGCCAGGTCCGGGGCGCCCTCGGCGAGGGTGACACCACTGTCGCGGTAGCCGACGTAGTCCGCGAAGCCCTCGAGCAGCCACGTCGGCGAACCGTCCACGGTGTCCGCCCGCGCTGCGAGGTGGGTGATCTCGTGGCGCAGCACGACCCGCAGCGACGCGATCGACAGCGCGCGCACCCCGGACGGACTGAGCACCACCCGCTGGCCGGCGACCGTGCGGGTCGCGTTGTCGACCCGGTCGGCCACCGCGACCGCGACGACCGACTCGACCGGGAAGTCCGGGCCGACGAGCGCGCGCATCTCGCCCGGCGAGTCCGGCAGCATCAGCGCGACCCGCTGGGACCACTTCGTCGGCCACAGCTCGCTGACCGCCTGCACCGACGAGTCCAGCTCGCGGACCAGCCGGTCCACCATCGGCTGGCTGCCGGGATGGCTCAGGACGATGCCGTGCTCGGTCGTGGTCACCACCGACGGCGCGAAGTCCCACGGGCCGCGCCACGTGCGCCGGCCGAGGGTGTCGAGCGCGTTGTCCGAGCGCAGGTACCAGGCGTCGCCGTGGCGGGCGAACAGGTAGCCCATCGGCCGGTCGGTGGCGATGAGGTCACCGCCGCGCAGCGCGTACCGCAGGTCGACCGCGGGGGCCCACAGCTCGTCGGACGGCGCGGCGGTCGCCCGGTCCGGCAGGTCGGTGACGTCCAGCGCGTCCTCCGCGCGGAGCCGGTAGCTCCACTCGTCGAAGGGCACGCCGGCCAGGTTCTCGAACAGGCGGCGCTGGTTGCCGACGAAGGTCTCGTCGGCCCGCGGGTCGAGGGTGGCGAGGAAGGCCGCCTCGTCGCGGTTCGCCATGGCGAGCGCCCGGCGGCGGAGCAGATCGTTGACGGCGTCGGTGCGGGTGGCGTCCGCGCGATCCACCGGCGGCGCGGGGCTGACCGCGCCCAGCGGCTGACCGGGGCCGGCCGCCGGACCACGTACCGGCTCCGCTGCGGGCAGCGAGACCAGCGCGAGACCGCCCAGCACGGCGATGACGACCGCCGCGCCGAGCCAGGTCCGGAACTCCGCCCTCCGCTGCACGGTGACGATGTTATGCGGAACCGGGCGGAAAGACGCCTCGGGACCGGCGCGAAACGCGCCGGTCCCGAGGAATTCGATCTTTGGCGTCAGCCGGCGATGCGCTTGGCGCCTAGGTAGTCGCTTCCGCCGCCACGCGGAGCCTCACCCGTCTTGACGGGCTGGCCGGAGGTGGAGGCGTGCACGAGCGTGCCGTCACCGATGTACATGGCGACGTGGTGGATGGAACCCGGGCTGCTGCCGTAGAACAGCAGGTCACCCGCCTGCCACTGCCCGCTGGCCACGGGCTTGCCGTAACCGTACTGGCCACGGCTGGAGTGCGGCAGGCTGATCCCGACCTGCTTGTACGCCCACATGGTGAGGCCGGAGCAGTCGTAGGAGTTCGGACCAGCCGCACCCCAGACATAGTCCTTGCCGCGCTGGGACATGGCGGCCTGAGCCGCCTGACCACCCGCGCCGGCGGGGCCGAGGTAGACGCCGTAGTCGTCACCGGCTCCGAGCGTGGCCTGGTCGGCGCCGGACAGTTCGTCGTAGGCGTCCTTGACCTGGTCGATCTGGGCATCCAGGTCGGTCTTGGTCTTGGAAACCTTGTCCGTGAGCTGCTGAGCCGCCGTGGTCGCGTCCTGCGCGCGCTTCTGGGCGTCCGCCGCCTTGTCCTTGGCGTCCTCCGCCAGGTTCACCGCACCGGTGAGCTTGGAGAGGGCCTCCTCGTTGTCGGAGGCGATCACGCCGAGCGCCGAGGCGCGCTCCAGGAAGTCCTCCGCCGAGGACCCGGTGAGCAGCGCGGACAGCTTGTTGAACCGCGCGCCCTGGAAGGAGGCGTTGGTGAGGTTGTCGACCTGTCCCCGGAAGGCTTCCTGGTCGGCGGCGGCCTGGGCCTGCGCGGCCTGGGCCGCGTTCAGGTCCGTGGTGGCCTGGGCCAACGCGGCGTTCTTCTTGTCGAGGTCGGTCTTTGCGGCCAGCAGATCCTCGTTCACCTGCTCGGCCTGCGCCGAGAGCTGCTGGTACTGAGCGAGGGCGTCCGACGCGTTGGTTGGCGGCGGAGGCTGCTGATGGGCGGGGGGAAGAGCGAACGCCGGCCCGGGGATGAGGGTCAACAGAGCCGCTGCGGCGGTGACACTCAACCCGGCACGGAGTCCGCGCTTCGTTCGTAGCGACGCCACGTCGCGCGTGTCTCCCTTACGTCCGAACCGCCGATCGGATGGCGCCCTTTCGACAATGGACTACCGCAACAGCGACGGTCCTTCGTCAGTGCTCCACCCACCGTGGGGGAATCCGGTCCAGCCCCCCGACAAGGCTGACTTCGGCGGCGATCCCGCGTAGTCGCCTCGGGGTGGGCCACTGTCGGCCGCGAGATCTCGGACAGGTTACGAAACGTGAGCCGATGCGTCTACCTGACCAGCCGAAAAAAATGGTTCAGACCGCCTCACGCACCAATGGAGCAGTGGTAACTCCGATCTGTGACCGCGACAACACCTCAGTTCACCGGCTTGTGTCATGGCGCGCTCGCCGCTCGGCGACGCAGGTCGACCACTCGGCGACCGGCGTTATCGGCCGCACGTGTCACGCTGTCTTGTCTATCGGCTCGAGGCGCAGCCGGGGCACGATCCCGGCGCGCCCCAGTGCGTCGATGGCGCGTTGCTCGGACACGTCCAGCTCCACGCTCGGCGGCGCCCCCAGCAGCACGCTGACGACACAGTCTCCGCAGGCCAGTCCCCGCACCACGCAGCTGTCGCAATCGATGATCATCCCGGGCTCCCTACGTCGTTTCGGCCTCGCATTGCGGAGGTTATGCGACAGCACCGACAATTTCGACGTTTGCCCAGGTCAGAGCTATGTTCTGCCTGCTTTTGCGCCGCAGGGAAGCGGTGTTTCCCCGCCCTGGCCGCCACCATGACGCCCTTCGGAAATACGCCGGAATCCAGTGCGGGAAAGACGCGCTTCGCCGACTCGCGCGGCCCCTGCCGCGAAAGGTCACAAAGCGCCTCAGAACGCGTCCGAGCGACCGCGCCGGCCAACAACGGGGACACGTGCGGACACAGCGGGTCACAGGCGGCGCCGACCGCCCGAACCGCAGCTCACCGACCGCCCGTCGCCTTCCGGCGACGATCTCAGGATCGGGTGAACTCCCAGTGCCACGGCTCCTCGCGGCCCGCGCCGGGCCGCGCCCACGGCGGGTTCGACCAGCCGAACACCGGGGCGTTGGCCGCCAGCCACGCGTACTGCGGCGACCCGAACGACTGCGCGCCGCCGCACAGGTCCACCGCGAGGCCCCACCCGTGGTTGCTCGTGCCGGGCACGGCCGCGAGCGCCGGCTTCTGTCCGTACAGCCGGACCTGCGAGACGAACGTCCGGTACGAGTCGGTCACGCACATCCGCTGCCCGAACGCCGCCGCGTACGCCTGGTCCAGCGCCGCGAAGGCGGCCGCGGCGTCGCACCGGAGCAGGTGCGCGCCGACACCGAGCGGGCACAGCGCGGTCGGTGGGATGAAACCGTTCGGGTACCCGCCCCACGCGCCGGCCGCCTCACCGGCCGCCCTCGGCGGCACCGAGACGCCGCCGCACCGCCACGCCAGACCGCCGTCGGTCGCCTTCGGCACCGCGCGCGCCGGCACGTGCGGCAGCGCCGGCCTGGCGAAACCCAGCACGTCGGCCGGCAGATCGGTCACCACGACCCCCGCCAGCCGGGCGTCGGCCGTCAGCATGGTCCTGCCGTCCAGGACGATGCCGACCCCCTGGACGCCGTACCGCTCCGGCCCGAGGAACGCCAGGTCACCGGGCTGCGCGTCAGCCCGCGACACCGGCGCGAGCACCGCGAACTGCTCCGCCACCCCCGCCGGCGTGTCGGCGCCGAAGACCGCGCGCACCAGCCCGTCGCACGAGTACGCCGTCGGCCCGACACCGTCCTGACCTGGCACGTACGGCTTGCCGAGGGCGCCGACGGCGGCCGTGACCGCCGCGACCGTCTCGGCCGGCAGCACCAGGAGCCGCTCGCCGGAGGGCAGGAGCCGCTGTGCCGCCCCGCCCAGCGCCAACGCGGTGAGCCCGGCCGGCAGCCGAACCGGATCCCGCAGGTCACGGGCCGGCGGCGGGGTGATCCCGGCCGCCGCCAGCCGGTCGAGGTAGGTCTGCCAGTTCCCCGCGGTCGTCGTGTTGCGCCGCTGCTGGGCCTGCTGCTGCTCGACGACGGCCGCGTTGGTGTCCGCGACGATCCCGCGCAGCTCGGAGGACACGGCGGCGGCCCGGTTGCTCGCGTCGGCGTTGCGCCGGTCGAGGTCGGCCTTGCGCCGGCCCGCGGCGTCCTCGGTCGCCTCGGCCGCCGACTCGGCCCGCGCCGCCGCGTTCTGCCTGCGCACGGCGCCGGCGAGGCGCTCGTCCTGGTCGGCACGCAGGCGCTCCAGCAGCCCGGAACCGTCGAGGAACTCGCTCGGGTCGCCGGCCGACAGCAGCGCCCGCAGCTCGGACGGCTGGGCGAGCGAGGAGAACACCGCGGCCGAGTACCCGTCCACCTCCGCCTGCTGCGCCGCGACCACCTCGTCCGCGGCCGCCCGCTGCGCCCTGAGGGTCGCCGCGTGGTCGGTCGCCGCGGTCAGCTCGGCCTCCGCGGCGTGGATCTGCCCGGCGAGGTCGGTCAGGTCCCGCTGGACGTCGCCAGCGGTGCGCTGGAGCCGGGCGACCTCGGGATCGGCGAACGCGGCACCCGGCCGCGGGTCGACCGACGCGCCGGGCGGGCCGGACTCGACCGGCTGGGCGGCCGTGACCTGCGGCGCGGCGAGCAGCACGGCGGACAGCACCAGCCCCACCGCACCACGCACGCGCCCACCTCCATCGGCCGTCCCACCGCGTACAACGCCGCGCCGCCGGGAAGGATGCGGTCGCTCAGCTGCGGCCCAGCCGCGCGAGCAGGACCGCGGAAGGGACCGGATGCGCGCCCCGCCTGCGCACCGAGTCGGCGACCGCCCGGTCGGAGGTGACCACGATCACAGGTCGCCCCTCCGGTTCGGCGGTCACGAGCGCGCGGATCACGTCGTCCGCGAGCACGCCGGGGTCGCTGAACAGCACCCGGACGCCCCTCGGCGCGGTCGTCGGCACCGCGACGACACCGGCGCCGTCGAACACCAGCGTCACCTCGGCCGACGTGCGCGCGGCGAGTGCCGCGAGCTGCCGGATCAGGCGTTCGCGCTGGTCGGACAGCGACAGGTCGGGGTAGCCGGTCTTGGTCACGTTGTAGCCGTCGACGACCACGTGCACCGACGGCAGCGACAGCAGGCGCTCCAGCGCCTGCGGGTCCTCGACGCGGCTGACCGCGCCGTGCGCCTCGGAGGCGCCACGCACCAGGTCGGCCGGCCGGGGCCCGGACCCGCCGAGCGCGAGCTCGCGCCGCAGCCCGGTCACCGCGCCGTCCAGGGTGTCCACGAGCAGCGCGAGCCGGACCTCGTCGGCCTGCCGCGCCTCCCGCGCCGACTGCCGTGCGATCTCCGCGTCCGCCTCGGCCCGCTCCGCGCGGGCCCGCTCGGTCTCCGCGCGCTCGTGCTCGCGGTCGCGCTGTTCGGTCAGCGCCGCCACCTCGGTCGCCGCCTCCGCGCGGATCTTCTCGATCTCGCTGCCGGCCCGCTCCGCCTCGTCGCGGGCCGTGCGGACCCGGACGCCCTGTTCCCGCAGGCGTTTGCGCAGCCGTTCCAGCTCGACCTCGCCCTCCGCGCGGACCCGGTCGACCGCGCCCTGCACGGCGTCCAGCTCGCCGCGCAGCTTCGCGAGCTCCGTCTCGGCCCGCTCTGCACGCACGACCGCGGAGTCCCGCTGCGACCGCAGACCGGCGTCGGACGCGCGGCGGGCGACCAGCTCCAGGTAGTGCCCGGCGGTGTCCTCGCCGAGCAGCACGGCCGCCGCCGCGACCGCCGCCGGGTCGTCGCCGGTCAGGTCGAGCGTGGTGGGCCGGTGCTCGCGGCACCACTCGACGACGGCGGTGCGGAAGGCGACCGAGTCACGCAGGCTCGCGATGATCGCGCCGCCGCCGAGCCGGGCCCGCTTCGCCGGCGTGAACCTGGCGACCGCGCGCAGCTGTTGTGGCACGTCCACCTTCGGCAGCGTGCCGAGCGCCTCGGCGGCCAGCTCGGCGACGCGGGTGCGCACCGCGTCCGGCAGTGTCGTCCAGTCCACAGTGGACCGCGTGGCGCCATCGTCGGGCACGTCCCCGTCGCCGTCCTCACCGGACGGCTCTGGCGGGACGGGTTCGACCGGTCCCACCGGTTGGATGGACGGTGCCATCCCAACAGGTTAGTCGGCTGGTCGCGAGGCCACCGACCGGCTTTTGTCGGTGCACTCGGCTAGCTTCCCCGGCATGACGAATCCGGGGGCAAGTGGTCAGCTCGCGTTCGACGAGCTGGGCACCCCACTGCGCTCGACCACCTTCGTCGTGTTCGACCTGGAGACGACCGGGGTCAGCGACGAGGACACGATCACCGAGTTCGGCGCGGTGAAGGTGCGGGGCGGCGAGGTGCTCGGCGAGTTCGCCACGCTCGTCGACCCCGGCCGCGGAATTCCCCCGGAAGTGGTGGCACTGACCGGGATCACCGACACGATGGTGTACTCCGCGCCCCGTCTGGACGCGGTCTTACCGGCGTTCCTGGAGTTCATCAGCGGCGCGGTGCTCGTGGCGCACAACGCCGGTTTCGACACCAACTTCGCCCGCAAGGCGTGCGAGCGGCACGGCTACCGCTGGCCCAAACCGGCGGTGGTGTGCACGGTCCAGCTCGCCAGGCGGGTGCTGACCAGGGAGGAGGCGCCGAGCTGCCGGCTGTCCGCGCTGGCGCAGCTCCTCGGCTCGAGCACCTACCCCAACCACAGGGCGCTGGCGGACGCGCGGGCGACGGTCGACGTGTTCCACTCGCTGCTCGAACGGGTGGGCAACCTCGGCGTGCACACGCTCGAGGAGCTGCGCGACTACATCCCGGACGTCACGCCGGAGCAGCGGCGCAAGCGGTCGATGGCGGCGCACCTGCCGGCCGAGCCGGGCGTGTACCTGTTCCGGGGGCCGGGCGAGGAGGTGCTGTACGTCGGCACCGCGGGCAACCTGCGCAGGCGGGTGCGGCAGTACTTCACGGCGAGCGAGACCCGGCGGCGGCTGCGCGAGATGGTGGCGCTCGCGGTGCGCGTCGACCACGTCGTGTGCGCGCACTCGCTGGAGGCGCAGGTGCGGGAGCTGCGGCTGCTGTCGGCGCACAAGCCGGCGTACAACCGGCGGTCGAAGAACCCGAAGCAGGCGTGGTGGCTGACGCTGACGGACGAGGCGTTCCCCCGGCTGTCGCTGGTGCGGGTGCCGCGCGACGGCGCGCTCGGGCCGTTCCGTTCCAGAGGTGTCGCGGAGGACGCCATGGTCGCGCTGCAGGACGCGACGGGCATCCGGCCGTGCACGGTGCGGATCCCGGCGCAGCGGGCGTCGGCGAAGCCGTGTGCGCTCGCCGAGCTGCACCGGTGCGCGGCGCCGTGCGCGGGTCGCCAGAGTGTCGTCGAGTACCTGCCGTCGGTGTCGGCGTTCGACACGCTGGTCGCCGGGCACCACCTCGAGCCGTTACAGGTGCTCGAGCGGCGGCTGCGGGCGCACTCCGCCGCGGAGCGGTACGAGCAGGCCAGGTTCGACCGCGACCGGCTGAGCGTCCTGGTGCGCACGCTCGACCGGGGTCAGCGGCTCGCCGCGCTCGCCGCCGTGCCGGAGCTGATCGCGGCGCGGCCGGACGGCACGGGCGGCTGGGAGTTCGCGGTGGTGCGGCACGGCCGGCTCGCGTCGGCGGGGGTCGCGCGGCGCGGCGTGCCGCCCATGCCGGTGGTGGAGATGCTCGCCGCGTCGGCCGAGACAGTGTTACCCGGGCCGGGCCCGTTACGCGGCGCGCCGGCCGAGGAGGTCGGCGTGGTCCTGCGGTGGCTGGATCGGCCCGGCACCAGGATGGTTCGATGCTCACAGCCGTGGACGGAGCCGGCCATGGCCGCCGCGCGCTGGCGCGGCTGGCTGACCAGGGCGGACGCGGCACGGACCACGGAGGTGACCGAATGGGCGACCCGTTCGACGTGATCGCGATGGGCCGGCTGGGGGTGGACATCTATCCACAGCAGACCGGGGTCGGGCTCGCGGACGTCGAGACGTTCGCCAAGTACCTCGGCGGCACCGCGGGCAACGTCGCGGTCGCGGCCGCGCGGCACGGCAGAGCGACGGCGCTCGTCAGCCGCACCGGCGAGGACCCGTTCGGCGAGTACCTGCACCGCGCGCTGCGCGAGTTCGGCGTCGACGACCGGTACGTCACCGCCGTGCCGGACCTGCCGACGCCGGTGACGTTCTGCGAGATCTTCCCGCCGGACGACTTCCCCATCTACTTCTACCGCTACCCCAAGGCGCCCGACCTGGTGATCAACACCGAGGAGCTCGACCTCGACGCCATCCGCGCCGCGCGAATCCTGTGGGTCACCGGGACCGGTCTGTGCCAGGAGCCGAGCCGCTCCGCGACGCTGGCCGCGCTGCGGGCCCGCGACCCCGGCACGCTCACCGTGCTCGACCTCGACTACCGGCCGGCGTTCTGGCCCTCCCGCGAGGAGGCGGGACACTGGGTCCGGCAGGCGCTCGAACACGTCACGGTGACGGTCGGCAACCTCGACGAGTGCGAGACGGCGGTCGGCGTGCGCGATCCGCACGAGGCCGCGAAAGCGTTGCGGGACAAGGGAGTCACGTTGGCGATCGTCAAGCAGGGACCGGACGGGGTGCTTGCCGTCGACGACGCGGGCTCCGTCGAGGTGCCGCCGGTGCCGGTGGACGTGGTCAACGGGCTCGGCGCCGGCGACGCGTTCGGCGGCGCGCTGTGCCACGGACTGCTGTCCGGTTGGGACACCGAACGGATCATGCGGTTCGCCAACGCGGCCGGCGCGATCGTCGCGTCCCGGCTGTCGTGCTCCTCGGCGATGCCGACCACGGCCGAGGTCGACGCGGTGGTGGCCGATGCCGGCTGAGTGGCCGTCCACCGAGGTGTTGGAGGCGACACTGCGGGAGATCACCGACACCCGCGTGCGCCGGCCGGAGACGATCGCCGAGCTGGCGCGGGCCCGCACGCGGCGCGTGTCGCCGCTCGGCGACCGGGGCAAGGCGTTGATCATCGCGGCGGACCACCCCGCGCGCGGGTCGCTGCGGGTCGGCGCGGACCCGCTCGCCATGGCCGACCGCGCGGACCTGCTGATGCGGCTGTGCGTAGCGCTGGCCCGGCCCGGGGTCACCGGCGTGCTCGGCACGGCGGACATCCTGGAGGACCTGCTGCTGCTCGGCGCGCTGCACGACCGCAGCGTGTTCGGTTCGATGAACCGCGGCGGCCTGGCCGGCGCGAGCTTCGAGCTGGACGACCGGTTCACCGGCTACGACGTCACGTCGATCCTCCGGTCCCGTTTCGACGGCGGGAAGATGCTGCTGCGGATCGACCTGTCCGACGACCGGACCGCGCCGACGCTGCAGGCGTGCGCGCGGGCGGTCGGGGCCCTCGCGGACGAGCGGCTGATCGCGATGGTCGAGCCGTTCGTGTCGCGGCGCACCGACGGCCGGCTGCACAACGACCTGTCGGTGCCGGCCGCGACCACGGCCGTCGCGATCGCGGCCGGGTTGGGCGCCACGTCGGCGTACACGTGGCTGAAGGTCCCGGTGATCGGCGACGGCGGCGAGGACATGGCGCGGGTGCTGGCCGCGACGACCCTGCCGACGCTGTTGCTGGGCGGCGAGGTCGCCGCCGACCAGGAGGCCACCTATGCCCGGTGGGCGGCCGCGCTGCGGCTGCCGACCGTGCGGGGGCTGGTGGTGGGTCGGTCGTTGCTGTACCCGCCCGACGGGGACGTCGTGGCGGCTGTCGACACCGCGGCGGGGTTACTGTGAACCAGGTAGAGGTGACGCCGGCGTCGGCCGGCTGGACGTACTGCGGGTTGACCGTGTGCACGCTGGCGCCGGGCGAGTCGCGCACGGTGGCCACCGGGGAGTCGGAGACGTTGGTGCTGCCGCTGGCGGGCGGCTGCACGGTGTCGGTCGACGGCGAGACGTTCGAGGTGGCCGGCCGCCCGTCGGTCTTCGCGGCGAACACCGACTTCGTGTACCTGCCCCGCGACGCGACCGCGTCGGTGTCCAGTGTGGACGGTGCGAAGCTGGCGCTGCCGTCGGCGGTGTGCACCCGGCGGCTGCCGGCCCGCTACGTACCGGCCGCGAACACGCCGGTGGAGCTACGCGGCGCGGGCCGGTGCAGTAGGCAGGTCAACAACTTCTGCACGCCGGCGGCGTTCGAGGCGGACAAGCTGATCGCGTGCGAGGTCCTCACCCCTGGTGGCAACTGGTCGTCCTACCCGCCACACAAACACGACGAGGTACGCGACGGCGAGTGCGAGCTGGAGGAGATCTACTACTTCGAGGTCGCCCGCGGCGGCATGGGCTACCAGCGGGTGTACGGCACGGAGGACCGCCCGATCGACGTACTGGCCGAGGTCCGCACCGACGACGTCGTGCTCATCCCCCACGGCTGGCACGGCCCGTCGATGGCCACCCCCGGCTACGACCTGTACTACCTGAACGTGATGGCGGGCCCCGGCACCACCCGCGAGTGGCTCATCAGCGACGACCCGGCGCACGGCTGGATCCGGGAGACGTGGGAGTCGGAAGAACTCGACGAGCGACTGCCGTTCTACCGCTGATTTTCTTCAACCAGACACGCCCTGCCACCGCTGGCCTCCGGCCCCCGGTATCCAGTCTCCCACCCAACACCGACAATCGCGGACGCACCGAGAGCAGTTGTCCACAACCGCGAAGTAGTCCACAACAACGTCGTCGAGCGGGCATGGAATGTCGGGGGTAGCGGGTAGCGTGGTTCGAGGGGGCCGGAGGCCACCGCACCCTCAGAAACGGCCGTTGAACAGCAGCTCCGACACGTGCGTGACCGTCTCGCGGCCGGTGTCGTAACCGCCCTCGCCGCGGAGGTTGTTCATGACCGCCAGCGTGTAGCGTTCGCCGTCGCCGACGAAGCCGACTGTGTTCATCACCCAGCCGCCCTGCTCCTCGGACCAGCCGTTCTTGTTGCCGGGCCGCGCGGCGGGGCCGGCGCCCCACACGCCCCACTGCTGGTTCGGGTCGACCGACCGCATCTCACCGAGGATGTAGGTTCGTTCGTCGCCCGGCAGCTCGGTCAGGACATAGTGGATCAACCGGTCCAGGTCCTCCGGCGTGCACTTCTGAAAGCCCCAGTACGGGTAGTAGTTCGTGAAGCCCTTCTGCGGCTGCAGCGACGTCAACCCGTACGCCGGGAAGTTGTTGTTGAATGTCATGTGGTCGTCGCCGGCGTAGCGGAACCAGAGGGTGTCCGCGGCGTTGTCGTCCGAACTGTGGAGCATCGCGGCGATCAGGCCGCGGTCCTCTTCGGTCAGCGCGATCTCGCCGGCGCGGTCGCGGTTGAACAGGTCCACGATCATCGCGAGCTTGATCGTCGACGCGGTCCACGTCAGGTCCGCGGAGTGGTTGTTGTGCCACACGGCCCCGGTCTGCATGTCGTGCACGACCACGCCCGCGGTGCCCGGCCGCGAGTCCAGGTACGCCTGCACGGCGCCGAACCGCTGCTGGAAGTCGCAGTCGAAGCCGGAGTCGGGCAACGGGCAGTCCTCTGCTGGGGCCGGCGGGGGCGCGACCGTCGTGGTCGTGGTCGGCACGGGAGCCGACGACGACGGCAGCGGCGCCGGTGCCGAGGAGGACCGGCTGGACAGGTGCCCGGCCGCCAGGTGCGCGGGTGGCGAGCCGCACCCGGCAACGCCGATGGCGGCCGCCGCGACGATCGCGGCGGCCGCCAGTAACCGGCCTCGGGAAATCAAATCTTCTTGGACGGGTCGTCCTGGGACTTCGCCACCGAGGTGCCCGTCTCGGTCTCACCCGACTCCAGCTCCGCGCCGTGACCGTGCTGCCGGGCACGGGCCTCGGCGAGAGCGGCCGTCTCCTCCGGCGGGTCCGGCCGCAGCAGCGACCCGGCCACCGGTTCGCCGGCCGAGCCGAGCTTGTTCATCTTCTTCGGCACCGGCGCGCCCTGGTACTCGAGCGGGATCGGGTGGCCGTGCTCGTCCACCCCGCCGAGCGGCTGGTGGACCTCGATGAACTCGCCGTGCGGCAGCCGCTTGATGATGCCGGTCTCGACACCGTGCTCCAGCACCATCCGGTCGGACCGCTGCAGACCGAGGCACAGGCGGTACGTGATCGCGTACGCCAGCGGCGGCAACACCAGCAACCCGATACGACCCATCCACGTGGTCGCGTTCAGCGAGATGTCGAACTTGTCGGCCAGCACGTCGTTCGCGGCGGACAGCAGCGACACCATGAAGTAGGTGATCGCCATGACGCCGAGGCTGGTGCGGACCGGCACGTCCCGTGGCCGCTGCAGCAGGTTGTGGTGCGCGTAGTCCTTTGTGAACTTCCGTTCGAGCCATGGATAGACGGCGGCGACGCCGGTGAGCATCGGCAGCCCGGCCATGAAGGGGAAGAACGCGGCGGGAATCGTGTAGTTCCCTAGATAGACCTCCCACGCCGGCCACAGTCGGACCAGACCGTCGGTCCATCCCATGTACCAGTCGGGCACGGTGCCCGAGGACACCTGCGCCGCGGAGAACGGCCCGAAGTTCCATACCGGGTTGATCTGGAACAGACCACCGAGCAGCGCGGTCACACCGATGACCACGGCCGTGAAGCCGCCGGCCTTCAGCGCGAACGTCGGCATGATGCGGACGCCGACGACGTTGCTCTCCTTGCGCCGCACACCGGGGAACTGGGTGTGCTTCTGGTACCAGACGAGACCGACGTGCACACCGATGAGCGCGAGCAGGATGCCCGGGATCAGCAGGATGTGCGCCGTGTAGAGCCTCGGGATGATCTCCGTCCCTGGGAACTCGCTGCCGAACAGCAACCAGTTCGCCCAGGTGCCGATCACCGGGATCGCCATGGTCAGGCCGGAGGTGATCCGCAGGCCGGCGCCAGAAAGCAGGTCGTCCGGCAGGGAGTAGCCCGCGAGGCCCTCGAAGCAGCCGAGCAGGAAGATCAGGATGCCGATGACCCAGTTGACCTCACGCGGCTTGCGGAACGCGCCGGTGAAGAACGTGCGGAACATGTGCACCGTCAGCGACAGCATGAACAGCAGCGCCGACCAGTGGTGCACCTGCCGCACGAACAGGCCGCCGCGCACGTCGAACGTGATGTACAGCGTCGACTCGTAGGCCCGCGACATCTCGAGGCCACGCAGGTTCGCGAACGAGCCCTGGTAGGTGACCTCGGCCATCGACGGGTCGAAGAACAGCGCCAGGTACGTGCCGGACAGCAGCAGCACGATGAAGCTGTACAGCGCGATCTCGCCGAGCAGGAACGACCAGTGCGTCGGGAAGACCTTGTTCAGCTGGCGGCGCATGCCACCGGCCATGTGGTACCGGTCGTCGGCCCACTTCGCCGCGCCGCCCGCCGCACGCAGAACGAGGTTGTCCGGCTTGGTCGGGGTGGTCATACCACTCATGCCAGCACCTCCGCGAGTCCGCGCACGACCGCGATCGTGTCGCCGGGGCGCGACATTCCCATGGACAGCCACCTTTCCGAGAAAGGCGCCCCGCCGCCCCGATAGCGGAGCCGGTCGGCAAGTGCGCGCGCTGTAGTCATCTCACGTGCCGCGGTGCGATCGACGCTACTCACGATTTCCGCTCCCAGTATGCGGGTCCGATCGGCTCGATGAAGTCACCGGTCGAGATGAAGTAGCCGGTCTCGGGGTCCACCGTGATCGGCAGCTGCGCGAGCTTGCGGGTGGCCGGGCCGAAGACCGGCTTGGCGTACTGCAGCGCGTCGAACTGGGACTGGTGGCACGGGCACAGGATGCGGTTGCTCCGCTGCTCGTAGAGCGAGGTGGGGCATCCGACGTGGCTGCAGATCTTCGTGTAGGCGTAGTAGTCGCCGTAGTTGAAGTCCTCCTGGCCCTCGTGCTTGATCACCCTGGCCGCGTCCTGCGGCCGGAGGCGGATCAGCATCACGGGGCTGTCGCCACGCTTGAGCACCTTGACCAGCGCCTCGTGGTCGTCGCGCTCGGACTCCCGGAACGGGAACACCGTCTCCATCGAGCCGGCGTCGAGGTCCTCGGGCCGCACCAGCGAGACCTCCTCCGCGTGGCCGGTGGCCCTGCGCAGGAAGACCTTCTCGTCCTTGCTGGTGTGCTGCCACGGCGTGTGCAGCAGGCCGTCCTTGTTGCTCGACTGCGCGTGCGGGTTGCGCAGCAGGCTGCCGAGCGGCAGCGCGGTGAGCGCGAGGCCGAGCACGCCGCCGCCGAACGCGAGCGAGCGCTTGATCAACGGACGCCGGGCGATCGTGCTGCGGTTACCCGCGTCGGCCAGGTTGGCGAGGATGGTGGCCTTGTCGAGCTCGTTCGAGCCGCCGTCGTGCCGCTGCTGGATCGCGACCTCGTGCGGGATGAACCGCCGGGTGTAGGTCAGCACGCCGATGCCGACCGCGAGGATCGCGAGGCCGAGCGTGACGCCGATGACCGGCGTGTAGAGCAGGTACATCACGTGACCGGGCTCGTTGTACGCCTTGTACTTCGCCGGCCAGAAGATGAACGCGGCGACGAAGGCGAGACCGGACAGCCCGGACAGCGCGAACCAGAACGCCACCTGGCGCTCCGCCCGCTTCTCCGCCCTGGTGCCCTTGACCGGCCACGGGTCCGGGTACTCGACCAGCTCGACGCCGTCGAGCTTGTTGCCGAGCTCGACGAGCTGGTCGCGGTTCATGGCCGCGAGCTCCTCCTCGCTCGGCAGCTCCTCCGGCTTGTCCGTGCTCATGCTTTAGCCCCGATCCACAACGTGATGCCGAGCAAGGCGACGATCCCCACGACAAACGCGATGAAGCCCTCCGACTGCGGACCGAGGCCGCCGATCGGGCTACCACCCGGGTTGTTGTTGCCGTCCGTCACCGACTTGACGTAAGAGATGATGTCCTTCTTCTCCTCCGGCGTGAGCTGACGCTCGGAGAACCGCGGCATGTTCTGGGGGCCGGAGAGCATGGCCGAGTACATGGCCGCCTCGTCGACGCCGTCCAGCGCCGGTGCCGCCTTGCCGGAGGACAGCGCGCCGCCCCGGCCGGTGAAGTTGTGGCACGACGCGCAGTTGTAGCGGAACAGCTCGCCGCCGCGCGCCGGGTCCGGGCCCCGCAGCGCCTCGCCGCGCTCCTCCGGCATCTCCACGCCACCGCCGTTGGCCTGGATGTACGCCGAGATCTGGTCGACCTGCTCCGGGGTCAGCACCGCGGGCTTCTTCTTGGCCTGGGCGCCCTGCACGACGGCCGGCATGCGGCCGGTGGACGTCTGGAAGTACACCGCCGCCTCGCCGATGCCGATCAGGCTCGGGCCGCGGTCCTCGACACCCTCGAGGTTCGCGCCGTGGCAGCTGATGCAGGTGTTGTTGTAGATCTTCTCGCCCTCGCGCACCATGACCGGGTCCTGGGCGGCCTGGGCGGTCTGCGGCTCGGGAACCAGCACGCTGTACAGCGCGCCGACGCCGATCAAGGCGATGCCCAGCGCCAGAAGACCGGCGATGCGACGCCGCATCTTCGTGCGTGCCCTGAGTTTCTTGGTCATCTGTGCGGCAACCCCTGGTGTCAGTTCGGGCTCGGCGGGCCGGTGGCGGTCGGCTCGCGTCACGGCACGAAGTAGATCACGGTGAACAGTCCGATCCAGACGATGTCCACGAAGTGCCAGTAGTACGACACGACGATGGCGGACGTGGCCTGTGCCGGGGTGAACTTGCTCATCTTCGTGCGCATGAGCAGGTACACGAACGCGATGAGACCGCCGGTCACGTGGAGCCCGTGGAAGCCGGTGGTCAGGTAGAACACGGTGCCGTACGCCGAGGAGGGGATCGTCGTGCCCTCGGAGATGAGCGCGCGGTACTCGTTGGCCTGGCCGAGCACGAAGATGAGGCCCATGACCAAGGTCACCGCGTACCAACGCCGCAGTCCGAACACGTCGCCCCGCTCCGCCGCGAACACACCCATCTGACAGGTGAGGGACGAGGCGACGAGCACGATCGTGACAACGAGCGCGTAAGGCACGTCGAGATGCGTCGGCGGCGGCGGCCAGTGTTCGGTGTCGTTCTGCGCCTTGACCGTGAAGTACATGGCGAAGAGGCCGGCGAAGAACATCAGCTCGCTGGCCAACCAGACGATCGTGCCGACGCTGACCATGTTCGGGCGGTTCAGCGAATGCACACGCTGGCTGATGGAGGGCGCTGCTGTCGTCACGCGGGCATTATGGCGTGTCGCGAGGCCGGTCAGCCGATCGGGTCCACGGCGCGCCGGGTGTCTCGAGAGATCGTCGAGCGCGGGCCGGGCACCTGTAGCCGATCACGGTGTGCCGGATAGCATCGCGGTGTCCGGACCTGCCCCATTTCATCCGCCGGAGGCCACCGTCATGAGCTCGCCGCTGAAGATCCTCGTGTTCAGCCACCGCCCGGAGGTTCGGGAGAGGATCGTCACAGCTGTCGGGCGGCGGCCCGCCGCCGACATCGGCCGGGTGGTCTACCACGAGTCGGCCACCATCTCCGACGTGCTGATGGAGATGGACGGCGGCACCGTCGACCTGGCGATTCTCGACGGCGAGTCGCAGCCGACCGGCGGCATCGGCCTGTGCCGGCAGCTCAAGAACGAGATCGACGAGTGTCCCCCGATCGTGATCGCGATCCGGCGCAAGGACGACCGCTGGCTCGCGACCTGGTCGCAGGCCGACGCGGTGATCGTGCACCCGCTGGACCCGCTGACCGCCGCCGAGACGGTCGCCGACGTGCTGCGCAACAAGCCGCTGCCCGTCGTCCAGGGCTGATCCGATGGCTGAGGGCGCCCAGACCTGGTCCCGCCTGCTCGGCAGGCTCGTCGCGCGGGTGGACCTCGCCGCGGACGACACGTCGTGGGCCATGAACGAGATCATGTCCGGCAACGCGACCGACTCCCAGATCGGCGGGTTCGCGGTCGCCCTGCGTTCGAAGGGCGAGACGGCCGCTGAGGTGGCCGGCATGGCGGCGGTGATGCTGTCGCACGCCAAGCGGGTGTCGCTCGACACGGCGGCGGCCGACGTGGTCGGCACCGGCGGCGACCAGTCCGGCACGGTGAACATCTCGACGATGAGCGCCCTGGTGACCGCGGCCGCCGGCGTGCCGGTGGTCAAGCACGGCAACCGGGCCGCGTCGTCGCGCTGCGGGGCGGCCGACGTCCTGGAGTCGCTCGGTGTCGTCATCGAGCTGTCGCCGGAGGCCGTCGCCACCTGCGTGCACGAGATCGGCATCGGGTTCTGCTTCGCGCCGGCGTTCCACCCGGCGCTGCGGCACGCGGGCCCGACGAGGTCGCAGCTCGGCATTCCCACGACGTTCAACCTCCTCGGACCGCTGACCAACCCGGCCCAGCCCACGTCGGCCCTGGTGGGCTGCGCGGACGCCCGGCTGGCGCCGATCGTGGCCGAGGTGCTGGCCGCCAGGGGCTTCTCGGTACTGGTCGTCCGCGGCGACGACGGGCTCGACGAGATCACCACCACGACCACCACCTCGGCGTGGGTGGCCTCCGGCGGTGTCGTCCGGGAGACCACCATCGACCCGGTTGAGCTCGGCGTCGCCCCGGTGGCGCCGGAGGACCTGACGGGCGGCGACGCGGCGGTGAACGCGGCGGTGCTGAGGGCGCTGGTGGCCGGCGAGCAGGGTGCCGTGCGCGACACGGTGCTGCTCAACGCGGCGGGTGCGATCGCGGCGTTCCGTGGCCTTTCCGGGGATGTCCCGACCGCACTGCGAGCCGGACTCGAGGAAGCAGCCGTCGCGGTGGACTCCGGACGTGCCGCCGCGCTGTTGGAGCGGTGGATCGAGCTGACCAACTCGCTGCGCAAGGCTCCGCTGGCGAACGCCTGAGGCTGGCCTCCGGCCCCCGGTTTCCACGCTACGGCAGGGGACCGACAGAAACCGGGCCGTGGCCCGACCCGCCTGTGGACAACTTCGCCACCTGACCGCCGCCGGGTGCCGCGTGGCCGGTCCTGGGTCGCTGGCGTTGTCGCCACGAGCCGCCGCTGGTCCGCCACGTGGTCGGGGCTGGTCCCTGCTGTGGATAACTGCGCTCGTGGCAGCCGTCGTTGTCGGTGGTGCCCGGTAGGCTGGAAATCGGGGGCCGGAGGCCAAACGCCCTGGTCAAGCACCGCTCTGCACGCCACGAGCAGTGCACGAAACGGCAACTCAGTAGGTCCGAACGGGGGACTCGCGGGTTTGCGGGAGCGGGCTGGGGCCGCGACATCGCGTCGCGGCCCAGTCGCTCACGTCAGGAGCACTTCCAGATGGTCGGGGTCTGGAACCAGCCGGAGGACTCCGGGTAGCTGAAGCCGGCGAGCACGGCCGTCGAGCCGATGACCTTCAGGTCGTCGACGAGGCGGGGCGTCGTGCCCGGCAGGGCCGGCAGGTTCTGCCGCACGCCGTTGTGCCAGAGGATCGGCGTCGAGATGTCCTTGCTGGCGACGACCCAGCCGTCGCTGTACAGCTCCGCGTCGAGGCCGTTCGTGCCGGCGAGCGGGGTGATCGCCCCGGTCACCACGTCGACCAGGACGAGGTCCCGGGCACCGCCGTTCGGCTGCCGGCGGGTGGCCAGCGCGACGCCGTTGTCGACGTCCCTCGGGTAGATCTTGGTGTCGCCCGCGGCGTAGGGGCCGAACTGGCGCACGATCTGGCCGTTCGGACCCCAGATCAGCTCGCGCCGCTCACCTTGCGCGGTCTCGCCGTACCCGACCTTGTAGCCGAGGTCGTCGATCGCCCAGGCGCCGGTGTACGGCGGGCCGGGGAGGTTCGTCGGCGCGGCGTCGCCGGCCCGCCACCACAGCGCGTTCCGCCGGGGAAAGGGGACGGTGAACAGGCTGCCCACCGCGTCGCCGCCGGCGTTGACGTCGCTCATGGACGAGTCGTAGGGCCCGTACTCCAGGGCCCCGCCGATCCGCATGCGGACCGCCCTCCTGGCCCCGCTCGTCGACGAGCCGACGGCCAGCCCGGAGGCGTTGACCGCGTGCGGGCTCATCCCCACCACGGACCCGGCACCGCTCCGCCAGATCCGCCCCTGGGTGGGGTCGTCCACCCAGCCGAGGAACGTGCTGGCGTCGAGGATCGCGGTCGCCGACCCGCCCACGTCGGCAGCCCCCGGTGGGACGGACAACGCGGTCGGCACACACGCGGCCGCCGTCTCGACGGCACCCGCCGCCCCGACCGGCGTGCCCACCAGCATGACCGCGATCGACACCAGCACAGCCCCAGTACGTCTCATGAGCGTCCTCCTCGGATCTCGCACACAGTTACCGCGCGACCGTAGAACAGCGGGCTCGCACCTGGCTCGACATGAAAAAGGCCGGTCCCCCATGGGGAACCGGCCTTCCGTGACGTTCGCTCAGTCGGTGGCGTTCGGGCGGGTGTGGTACTCGAAGACCAGTCCGCCCACGGCGCCGAGCACCATCGCCAGCGCGAGCACCAGCAGCCACACCTGCCAGAACGCCAGCGACAACGCGGCGAGGGCGGCCGACGCGGCGATCGCGACCGGCCAGTAGCTGCCCGCGGAGAAGAAGCCGATCTCGCCGGCGCCGTCGCTGATCTCGGCGTCCGGGTTGTCCTCGGGACGCCGTTCGACGCGGCGGGCGACGAAGTGGAAGTACGAGCCGATGATCAGCGAGAGCCCGCCGGACAGGATGAGCCCCACGGTGCCGACCGGTTCCTTGGCCCAAATGCCGTAGATCGCCGCGGCGATGAAGAAGAACGCCGTCGTCACGTCGAAGAGCCTGGCCTCGACCTTCATCAGTGCACCCTCTCCGAATCCGAACCCGAAGTCAGTCCGACAGTCACTTCGACGATGTCCGCGCGGTGCGGTCGCTGTTGAACGGGGACGTGGTCACCGCGGTCGGCGAGCACAGCTCACCGCACGACGGGTCGTCCTTGCCGAGCTGCGTCAGCGCCTCGGCGGCCGTGTACGGCGCGTTCGTCGTCTCGTTGGTCGACACCCGCAGCCGCATGTAGTCGTCGAACCGCTCCGGGCTCAGCGCGCGGACCTCGAAGTTCATGCCCGAGTGGTAGGTGCCGCACAGCTCGGCGCACCGCCCGACGAACGCGCCCTCGCGGTCGATCGAGTTCTGGAACGTGTTGTCCTGCTGGTTCTTCTCCGGGTACGGGAAGACGTCCCGCTTGAAGTTGAACTCCGGCACGAAGAACGAGTGGACGACGTCGCGGGCGCGCAGCTCGTAGTGGATCGTCTTGGTCGACGGGAGCACCAGCAGCGGGATCTCGGTGGTGCTGCCGGTCGTGGTCACCAGCTCGCCGTCGGAGGTGCGCGGCACCATCGTGCGGCCCTCGGCGGTCACGTACTCGTTGTAGGTGAACTGCCAGTTCCACTGGAACGCGAGGATGTCGACGTTCACGTCGACCCGGTCCTCCGGCTCCTCGGCGAGGACGTAGTTCTGCGTCGTCACCGTGAAGTAGAACAGGATCACCACGATGATCGAGGGCACGCCGGTGTAGATGAACTCGAGGAAGTGGTTGTACTGGAACTGCCTCGGCAGCTTGTCGCCCTTCTTGCGGTGCGCGATCACCGGCCACAGGATCAGCGCCCACATGATCACGCCGACGACCAGCGACGCGACGACCGACCACGTCCAGAAGTCACGCATCCGCGCGGCCTGCGGAGTCACGGCCTCCGGCCACCCGAAACGGAGGACCTCGCTGCCAGAGCATCCGGTCGCGGTGACGGCGACCAGCCCGACGAGCCCACCTATGGTGGTCAGCCGCGATGCCCGCGTGCGCCCCGTATTGCCCACTGCGCGACCCCTCCTTGGAAGACCAGTGATCCAGACGGGAGCGTAGCCCAGAGGCCGAGGCCACACCGCTTAGGGGCAGGGGTCTCCGGTGCCGCCATACTGGCTTCCGACGAGCACTCGACAGGAGAGGTTGTGCCGGAGACGTGTGCGGTCTGCTTGGCGTGGTCTGCCCAACTGAATCGGAAGCCAGCGCGACCAGGGACGCGGTCGCGGCCGCCATGCGCTGTCAGCGGCACCGGGGCCCGGACGAGAGCGGCACGTGGGCGGGCGACGAGGTGGTGTTCGGCTTCAACCGGCTGTCGATCATCGACGTCGACCACTCCCACCAGCCACTGCACTGGAGCCCGGACGACGCGCAGGAGCGCTACACGCTGCTGTTCAACGGCGAGATCTACAACTACCTCGAGCTGCGCCAGGAACTGATCGAGAAGCATGGTGCCACCATGCGCACGCACGGTGACGGCGAGGTCATCGTCGCGCTGTACCACTACCTCGGCCCGGAGGCCGTCTCCAAGCTGCGCGGCATGTTCGCGTTCCTCATCTGGGACTGGCGCCAGCACCGCGTGTTCGGCGCGCGGGACCCGTTCGGCATCAAGCCGCTGTTCTACTCGGCGGGCCCCGGCGGGGTCGCGTTCTCGAGCGAGAAGAAGTCGCTGCTCGAGCTGGCGCCCCGGCTGCACGTCCCCCAGACCCTCGACCGGACCGCGCTGCAGCACTACCTGACCCTGCAGTACGTCCCGGAGCCCGAGACCCTGCACCGCGAGATCCGCCGCATCGAGTCGGGCACGTCGTTCACCATCTCGCCGGGCGGCCGGTTGCGTACCGAGCGGTACTTCTTCCACACCTTCCGCCCGACGCCGGTGCGCGGCGCGGAGGAGAAGCTGTACGACGAGATCGCGGAAGTGATGCGCGACTCGGTCGCCAAGCACATGCGCGCGGACGTGACCGTCGGGTCGTTCCTGTCCGGCGGCATCGACTCGACGGCCATCGCGGCGCTGGCGCGCGAGCACAACCCGAACCTGGTGACGTTCACCGCCGGTTTCGAGCGCGAGGGCTACTCGGAGGTCGACGTGGCCGCCGAGTCGGCCGCGGCCATCGGCGTGAAGCACGTGGTCAGGAACGTGTCGCCGCAGGAGATGATGGAGGCGCTGCCCCTCATCGTCTGGTACCTGGACGACCCGGTGGCCGACCCGGCGCTGGTGCCGCTGTGGTTCATCGCCAGGGAGGCGCGGCGGCACGTGAAGGTCGTCCTGTCCGGGGAGGGCGCGGACGAGCTGTTCGGCGGCTACACCATCTACCGCGAGCCGATCTCCCTCGCCGCCTTCGAGAAGGTCCCCGGCGCGCTGCGCAAGGCCATGGGCTCGCTGTCGACGAAGATCCCCGAGGGCACCCGAGGCAAGGACCTGCTCCGCCGCGGCGCGCTCTCGCTGGAGCAGCGCTACTACGGCAACGCCAGAATCTTCCGCGACGACCAGATGCAGTCGGTGCTGAGGACGTTCGACCCGGCCATCAGCCACATGGACATCACGGGTGGCCCGTACCGCGAGTCGGAGAACTGGGACCCGGTGACCCGCATGCAGCACGTGGACCTGTTCACGTGGCTGCGCGGCGACATCCTGGTCAAGGCGGACAAGGTGACGATGGCGAACTCGCTGGAGCTGCGGGTGCCGTTCCTGGACGCCGAGGTCTTCAAGGTGGCGGCGAAGATCCCCACCGAGGAGAAGATCACCAAGGAGACGACGAAGTACGCGCTACGTCAGGCGCTGCGCCAGATCGTCCCGGCCCACGTCCTGAACCGCCGCAAGCTGGGCTTCCCGGTCCCGATCCGCCTGTGGCTGAAGGACGAGATGTACGACTGGGCCCGCCAGATCGTCCTCAAGTCCCAGACCGACGAGGAGATCGACAAGAACGCCGTGCTGCGGCTGCTCGAGGAGCACCGGGCTGGCACGGTCGACCACAGCCGCCGCATCTGGGCGCTGCTGGTGTACATGCTGTGGCACGGGATCTTCGTGGAACGCAGCATCCACCCGCGCATCCCGGAGCCGCACTACCCGGTGAAGCTCTAGCCCCTCGCGGGTTGGTTCACTCTCCCGCAGAGTGGTTCGGCGGCGGCGGATCTTGCGGGCGATAAGGCAGGCTGGCGCCTGCCCTCCGGTGTGCCCGCCGCCGAACCCGAACGCCGGTCTTGCTGCTAACGCTGCAACCGCCACGTCTTGCTGTCGAAGGCGACGCAGACGCTCGGCGACAACACGACCACCCGCAACGTGCCGTCCCGCTCGTCGTAGTCGATGCCCTCGGCCTCGAAGTTGCCGGAGCAGGCGCTCTCCAGCGGGAGCTGACCGAGCAGGCTCACCGCCCCGGTGACGTCCGATCCGCCCACCGGCGCGCCGAGGTCCACCTGCAGCAGCGGCTTGGTGACGCCGAACAGCGAACCGTCAGGGTCGTCCGACGAGCAGACCAGCTGTGTGGCCGTCACGAAGTCGCAGCCCTGGACGTCGCGCATCGGACGGTCGAGCCGGATGACCGACGCGAGCGGCAGGTTCGCGGCGGGGTCCGTGTGCGCGACGCCGGGCATCGGGTGCACCAGGAGCCGGTCGGAGGTCCCCCACTCGCCCGCCACCAGCCACTGGCCGTCCGGCGAGACGGCCGCGAACGAGTTGTTCGACGCCTCCCACGACTCCAGCGCGTGCTGGTACTCCGCCCAGGCACCGGACGGCGACTCGACCCGGAACAGCTTCGCGCCCCGGTCGTCGCGCTGGTAGGGCTCCACGTAGAAGCCGTGGCCGGCACCCGGGTCGCCGACGTGGTTCCAGCCGCGCGACGCGAGGTCGGGCGGCACGGTGCCGATCCCCGTGTACCGGACCACCGTCCCGGAGTCGCGTTCGACGACCGCCAGCCCCTGGCTCTCGTCCAGGGGCCGCGCGACGTCGGAGCCGACCGGGCGCCACGGCCCGGTCGACGCGCCGGCGGCAACAGCACTACCGGCGAAAAGCAACAACGACACCGCAGTCACCGCGAGTATGCGCACAGTGACCACAGCTACCAGAACCGGTCGGGAACCGGTACCTACGCAGGGAGGATGGCGGCGATCTCGTCAGCGGACTCCGGCCCGTACGCCGCACCGATGCGGGTCAGCGCGAGTGCGCGGTCCAGCTCCCACTCCTGCGGTCCGACGGTCTCGAGCACGAGCACGGCGATGTAGGACCCCAGCTCCGCGGCGCGCTCCAGCCCGAGGCCCTTCTCGATCCCGGCGAGCAGCCCGGCGCGGAACGCGTCGCCGACGCCGGTCGGGTCGGCCTTGTGGGTCTCCGGCACGGCGCTGACGTGGATGGCGGTGCCGGCACGGTCGACCATCTCGACACCCTTCTCACCCAGCGTGGTGATCCGCATGCCGACCTGGGCGAGGACGTCCTGCTCCGACCAGCCGGTCTTCTGCCGCAGCAGCTCCCACTCGTAGTCGTTGCTGAACAGGTACTTCGCGCCGGCCACGAACGACCGGATCTGCTCGCCGGTCATGCGCGCGAGCTGCTGTGAGGGATCCGCGGCGAACGCGTACCCGCGCTGACGGCACTCCTCGGCGTGCCGGAGCATCGCGTCCGGGTCGTCCGGGCTGATCAGGACCAGGTCGAAGCCGCCGACGCGGGCCTCGATCGGCGCCAGCTCGATGAGCCGCGCCTCGGCCATGGCACCCGCGTAGAACGACGCGATCTGGCACATGTCGTCGTCGGTCGTGCAGACGAAGCGGGCCGTGTGCGCCGTCGACGACACCCGCACGCCGGAGCAGTCGACACCGTGCCGCTCGAGCCACGAGCGGTAGTCGCCGAAGTCCTCGCCGACCGAGCCGACCAGCACCGGGGAGCCGCCGAGCACACCCATCCCGAACGCGATGTTGGCGCCGATCCCGCCACGCCGGACCGTGAGGTCGTCGACGAGGAAACTCAGCGAGATCCGGTGGAGCTGCTCTGCGACGAGCTGCTCGGCGAACCGGCCGGGGAAGTGCATGAGATGGTCTGTCGCGATGCTTCCGGAGACGGCGACTGGCACGAGGGAATCCCCTGTCTGGTGGTCGTCAGTTGGAGTGAACGGAAGTCGACAACGTTAGTAGCCGTCGATCGCCATGACCCGCGTGGGGACACCCGTCGAGACTACCGGCCGGTAAGGGTGTGCGGTCCAGGTCTCTCGACCTATGTTCGACTGTGTGACTACCACTGATCCAGAATCCTTCGCCGAGCTGATCGCGGACTGCGCCGACATCCCCGACGCGCTGCGCGTCGGCGACCACGACCTGCCCGGCCCGCGCGACGCGGCGCGCTGGGAGGTCGACGAGGCATGCTTCGCGCAGGTCAGCGGCCTGGAGGAGTACGCGTAGGACAGACAGGAAGGGCCGCGACCTCGGCGAGGTCGCGGCCCTTCCTCACGTTATGGGCTCGTCAGTGGAACGAGTCGCCGCACGCACACGACCCACCCGCGTTGGGGTTGTCGATCGTGAAGCCCTGCTTCTCGATGGTGTCGACGAAGTCGATCGTGGCGCCCTGCACGTACGGAGCGCTCATCCGGTCCACCGCGACCTTGAGGCCGCCGAAGTCCCGGTACAGGTCGCCGTCGAGCGATCGCTCGTCGAAGAAGAGCTGGTAGCGCAGGCCGGCGCAGCCACCTGGCTGGACGGCGATACGCAGGTGCATGTCGTCGCGCCCCTCCTGGTCCAGCAGGGCCTTGGCCTTGCTGGCGGCCGCGTCCGACAGGAGCACGCCGTGCGTCTCCGTCTCGGTGGTGTTCTCCTGGGCGGTCGTCATGGTTCTCCCTCGACCTTTCGGACTCCAACTACCTGGGGACAACCGGGCTGGCCCGTCTTTATTCCCCGTCCTCGACACCTATGGTGACACATGCTGGTCGAGACTGGCTGTTACAGCCGCCACTGTGCCGACACATGCTGGGCGAGTGCCGTGAGCGTACCCGCGGGGTCGGCCAGCGACGCCTCCGGCGACCCGACGTGCTCGGACACCGAGTACGCGTGGGACACCCCGGCCGTCGCCGCGCGCCGCCGGCCCACGCTGACCTGCCCGGCGAGCACCACGCACGGCGTGCCGCGCTCGGCCGCCGCACCTGAGACCCTGGTCACGAGCTTGCCGCGCAGCGACTGGAAGTCGAAGCTGCCCTCGCCGGTGACGACGAGCTGCGCGTCGTCGAGTGCGGAGTCGAGGCCGGTGAGCCGCCGGACCACGCCCGCGCCGGACTCCACCGTCGCGCCGAGCGCGATGAGCGCCGCGCCGAGCCCGCCGGCCGCGCCCGCGCCGGACTCCTCGCTGATGTCCCGGCCCGCGACCTCGGCGAGCACGTCGCCCCAGCGGGTCAGCGACCGCTCCAGCCTGCGCACGGCCAGGTCGTCGGCACCCTTCTGCGGGCCGAACACCCGGGCCGCGCCGAGCTTGCCGAGCAGCGGGTTCTCCACGTCGGAGGCCGCGACCAGCTTGACGTCGCCGAGGTTGACCTTGCCGGAGAGCCGCGCGGTGTCGACCAGCGGTCCGCCGCCGGGCGGCAGGGGCTCGTCGTGCTCGTCGACCGGCACGGCGCCCAGCGCTCGGAACATGCCGGCGCCGCCGTCGGTGCTGCCCGACCCGCCGAGTCCCATGACGATCGTGTGGACCTTCGACTCGAGCGCGTGGGCGACCAGCTCGCCGACGCCGACCGTGCTGGCGGCGAGTGCCTTGCGCTCCTCCTTCGGCACCAGCGTCAGCCCGCAGGCCTGGGCGCACTCGAGGTAGGCGGTGCCGTCGTGCTCGAGCCAGACGGCGTCGACCGAGGCCCCCAGCGGCCCCGCGACCGACCGGTGGTGGAGGTGCCCGCCGAGGGCCGAGTGCAGCACCTCGACGAAGCCGGGACCGCCGTCGGCGAGGGGACAGAGGGTGAGCTCGTCGTCCGGCGCGCCACCGCGCCAGCCCGCGGCGATGGCCTCGGCGGCCTCCGGCGCGGTCAACGTCCCACCGAAGCAGTCAGGAGCGATCAGGACCCGCATGGTCAAAGCGTAGTTGTACCTCCTTTACCCTTTGGCGTGTGAGGTTCCTTCGCCGCAAAGACGCAGAGATCACCGACGCCGAGATCGAGCCAGAGGTGTCGGCGGAGGACGACGCCAGAAACAAGGCGCACACGCCGGGCAAGGGTCGCCCGACGCCCAAGCGCCGGGAGGCCGAGCAGAAGCGCCGCGGCCCGGTCGCGCCGCCGCCGCGCACCACCCGCGAGGCGATGAAGCGCGCCCGCGGCAACAAGGACGACCGCAAGGAGCTCGCGGCCAAGCGCCGGGAGATCCGCACGAAGCAGCGCGAACGCATGATGGCGGGCGACGAGCAGTACCTGATGCCGCGCGACCGCGGTCCGGTCAAGAAGTTCATCCGGAACTCGGTCGACTCGCGCCGCAACCTGCTCGGGCTGTTCATGCCGCTCGCGATCCTGATCTTCGTGGCGCTGCTCGTGCCGGCGCCCCAGGTGCAGAGCCTCACCACGCTCCTGTGCCTGCTGATGCTGATCGCGATGGTCTTCGAGGGCGTGCTCAACGGCCGCCGGATCACCCGGCAGGTGCGGGAGCGGTTCCCGAAGGAGCCGGTCCGGGGGCTGTCGGTCGGCTGGTACGCGTTCATCCGCGCGTCGCAGCTGCGCAAGCTCCGGGTGCCGAAGCCGAGCGTGCGCCCCGGCGACAAGATCTGACGTGGACCTGCGGCGAGATCCCCTGCCGCTGCGCGGCCGGGTGGCGTTGGTCACCGGCGCGTCGCGGCGGGCGGGGATCGGCTACGCGATCTGCCGCAGGCTCGCGGCGTACGGGGCGAGTGTGTTCGCACACCACTTCGCGCCGCACGACGCGGAGCAGTCCTACGGCGCGGACTCCCCCGCGTCGGTGGTCGCCGGGATCACCGAGGCGCTGGCCGACCCGGCTGCCTCGGTGCGCGACCTGTCGGCGGACCTCGCCGATCCCGACGCCCCGGCACGCGTGGTCGACGCGGCGGTGGCCGCGTTCGGCCGGCTGGACATCCTCGTGTGCAACCAGGCGCTGTCCGGTTCGGACGGTCGGCTGTCCGAGATGGACGCCGGCAGGCTCGACCGCCACTACGCGGTCAACACACGGGCGTCGATCCTGCTGGCGCGCGCGTTCGCGGCGCTGGGCGGCCCCGGTCGGATCGTCTTCATGACGTCGGGCCAGAACGAGGGGCCGATGCGCGGGGAGGTCGCGTACGCGGCGAGCAAGGGCGCGCTGGCCGCCGTCACCGCGACGCTCGCCGACGACCTCGCCGACCAGGGCGTCACCGTGAACACGGTCAACCCGGGCCCGGTCGACACGGGCTACGCGCCGCCGGACCTGCACGCGGCCGTGGCGGCGCGGTTCCCGGCCGGCCGCTGGGGCGCGCCGGACGACCCGGCGCGGCTGATCGCGTGGCTCGTCACCGACGAGGCGCGCTGGATCACCGGTCAGGTGATCAACACGGAGGGCGGCTTCCGCCGCTGACCCGCGAGTCCAACACCCAGACCCCGCGTGTCCAACGCCCAGGACCGGTGAGTTGAACACTCGCGCCTATCGGCGATAGCCACGAATGTTCGACTCACGCATCGCGAGCGTTGGACACGCGGCGGTCGGGGAGCTGGAGTTGCTCCAGCATTAGGTTTGAGGCATGGAGTTTCGACGTCTTGGCCGTAGTGGCCTGAACATCAGTGAGATCTCGTACGGCAACTGGATCACGCACGGCTCCCAGGTCGAGGAGGAGCAGGCGCTGGCCTGTGTGAAGGCCGCGCTCGACGCCGGGATCACCACCTTCGACACCGCCGACGTGTACGCCAACACGCGGGCCGAGTCGGTGCTCGGGCGGGCGCTCGCCGGGCAGCGGCGGGAGAGTCTCGAGATCTTCACGAAGGTGTTCTGGCCGACCGGGCCCGGCGGCCCCAACGACCGGGGCCTCGGCCGCAAGCACATCATGGAGTCGGCGAACGCGTCGCTCCAGCGGCTGCAGACCGACTACGTGGACCTCTACCAGGCCCACCGCTACGACGACAGCGTCCCGCTCGAGGAGACGTTCCTCGCGTTCGCGGATCTGGTCCGGGCCGGCAAGGTGCTCTACGTCGGGGTCTCGGAGTGGAACGCCGAGCAGATCACGCGTGGCGCCGAGCTCGCGCGTGAGCTGAAGGTGCCGTTCATCTCGAACCAGCCGCAGTACTCGATGCTGTGGCGGGTCATCGAGTCCGAGGTCGTGCCGGCGTCCGAACAGGCCGGGATCAGCCAGATCGTCTGGTCGCCGATCGCGCAGGGCGTGCTGACCGGCAAGTACCTGCCGGGCCAGGCGCCGCCGGCCGGGTCGCGCGCGACCGACGAGAAGAGCGGCAAGAACTTCATCTCGCGGCTGCTGCGCGACGACATCCTCGAGAAGGTCCAGCAGCTCAAGCCGATCGCCGACGAGGTGGGGCTCTCGCAGGCCCAGCTCGCGGTCGCGTGGGTGCTGCAGAACCAGAACGTGGCGTCGGCGATCATCGGCGCGACCCGGCCGGAGCAGGTCGCCGAGAACGTCAAGGCCGCCGGCGTGCGGCTGGACGCGGCCGTGCTGAAGAAGATCGACGAGGTGCTCGAGGGCGTCGTGGAGCGCGACCCGAAGCACACGGGCTGAGCTACTCCGGCGGGTGCAGGCTCATCGGGCCGTAGACGACCTCGCCGTCGCACAGCAGGGTCACCTCGTCGACGCCGCGGTCGGCAAGGTCCTGCCAGGTCGCGCCGAGCCATGCCTCGGCCTCTTCCCGGTCGGCGAACGTCGGGGACCCGTCGTGACTCCAGCGGTACTCCACGGCCGCACAAGATAGCGTGCGGCCGTGACGACCGTGACGACGCTGGTCCTGGGCGGTGCGCGGTCCGGCAAGTCCGCGCACGCCGAGGGGCTGCTGCCCGCCGACCGAGCGACGTACGTGGCGACCGCGCGCGTCGACCCGACCGACGCGGAGTGGGCCGCGCGGATCGCCGCGCACGCGGCCCGCAGGCCCGCGACGTGGGACACGGTCGAGCCGACCGACCTCGCCGTGTTCCTGACCGACGCGCCGGCCGGGACGCCGGTACTCGTCGACGACGTCGCGACCTGGCTGACCTCGGTGTTCGACGACCACGCGGCGTGGGAGGGCGCGCTCGCCCCGGTCCACGCCGAGTGCGACCGGCTGGTCGCGGCGGTGGGCGCGTGCCGTGCCGAGGTCGTGCTGGTGTCCGCGGAGGTCGGCCTCGGCGTGGTGCCGGCGACGCGTTCTGGCAGGCTCTTCCGCGATCAGCTGGGTGCGCTCAACGCCGCTCTCGCCGACCGGTGCGCCTCCGTCGTGCTGCTGGTGGCCGGCATCCCGCTGCGACTGCGCTGACTGGAGGAATGCCCCGTGGAGTTCGAGGTCGTCAGCCCACCGGACGAGGCCGTGCGACAGGCGGCGGAGGCGCGGCACGACCAGCTCACCAAACCGCGCGGCGCGCTGGGTCGGCTCGAGGAGCTCGGCACGTGGCTCGCGGCGTGTCAGGGCGAGTGCCCGCCGCACCCGCTGCGGCGGCCGCGCGTGGTCGTGTTCGCGGGTGACCACGGCGTCGCCGGGCGCGGTGTGTCGGCGTACCCGAGCGAGGTCACCGCGCAGATGGTGGCGAACTTCCAGGCCGGCGGCGCGGCGATCAACGTCCTCGCGGGGATCGCGGGCGCCGGGGTGCGCGTGGTGGACATCTCCGTCGCGGTCGACACCACGGTCGGCGAGCACAAGGTGCGGCAGTCGTCCGCCTCGATCGACGTCGAGGACGCGATGACCCGCGACGAGGTCGAGGCCGCGCTGGCGGCCGGCCGGGCGATCGCGGACGAGGAGGTCGACTCCGGCGCGGACCTGCTGGTGGCCGGCGACATGGGCATCGGCAACACGACGCCGGCCGCGGTCCTGGTCGCGGCGCTGACGGGCACCGAGCCGGTGGCGGTCGTCGGCCGCGGCACCGGAATCGACGACCGGACGTGGATGCGCAAGACCGCGGCCATCCGCGACGCGCTGCGCCGGGCGAAGCCGGTGACGGCCGATCCGGTGGCGCTGCTGCGGACCGTGGCCGGCGCGGACATCGCGGCCATGGCGGGGTTTCTGGCGCAGGCCGCGGTGCGCAGGACCCCGGTGGTGCTGGACGGGGTGGTGTCGGGGGCGGCGGCCCTGGTGGCGGAGGAGCTGGCGCCGGGCGCGCGTGCGTGGTGGGTGGCCGGTCACCGGTCGACCGAGCCCGCGCACACGCTCGTGTTGGCGCAGCTGGACCTGGAACCGTTGCTGGAACTGAACATGCGCCTCGGCGAGGGTTCCGGCGCCACGGCCGCGATCCCACTGCTCGCGATGGCGGTGCGGGTGCTGGCGGAGATGGCCACCTTCGAGACCGCGGGCGTGACCGACCGCGACGCGTCGACGGCCGCGGAGTCAGCGGCCGGTACCGACGCCCCGCACACCACGACGGAAGCGGCTTCGGCCGAGCCAGGCGCCGGACTCGAAGCGGACGCGGTACCACCGGCATCCGACGCCGCACCCGCCCCCAGCACCGAGCCCAACACCGCGTCTGCCGAACCGAGCGCCGGCCTCGAAACGGACGCAGTCCCACCGGCGCCCGACGCCGCACCAGCCACCAGCACCGAGACCGATCCCGCCGAACCCGGTGCCGGACTCGAAGCGGACGCCGTCCCACCCGCCGCAGAGCCAGCCGCCAGCTCCAGCTCGGCCACCAGCGGCGAGCCCGACACCACAACCATCGAACCAGCAGCCGACCCCAAACCTGCCACCAAGCCGGCGGCCGGCACCAAACCGGCCACCAGCGGCGAGACCAACTCACCACCCACCGACTGATGACCGCCGCGCTGCGGCTCGCGGTGTCGTGGCTCACGGTGGCGCCCGTGCGGGTGGGGCACGTCGACCGGGACGTCGCGCGGCGGGCCATCGCCATGGCGCCGCTCGTGGGGCTGCTCCTCGGGGCCGCCGCGGCCGGGCTGCTCGTCCTGCTCGACCTCGCTGGCGTCGACCGGCTGCTCGCCGGAATCCTGGTCGTCGGGTTCCTCGCGGCCTGCACCCGCGGGCTGCACCTCGACGGGCTCGCCGACACCGCCGACGGCCTCGGCTCCTACGGCCCGCCCGACCGGGCGCTGGCGATCATGCGGGACGGGCCCGTCGGGCCGTTCGGGGTCGTCGTGCTGGTCCTCGTCCTCGGCGCGCAGGCGGCGGCGATCGACACGTGGCCGGCACTGCTCCTCGCCGTCGCCACCGGCCGGGCCGTCTTCGGGATCTGTTGCCACGTCGGTGTTCCCGCCGCGCGGGCGGACGGGCTCGGCGCACTCGTCGCCGGCACGCAACGCGCCGTGGTCCCCGCCGCGTGGCTGGGCGCACTCGCGGCCGCGAGCCTGGTCACGGGATGGCGCGGCCCGGTGGCGATCGCCGTCGCCACCGGGCTCGTCCTGCTGCTCGTGCGGCACACCCGCACACGGTTCGGCGGTGTCACCGGCGACGTGCTCGGCGCCGCGAGTGAGCTCGCCACCACGACCGTGCTGGTGGTCCTCAGCTGAGCGTGGTCATCCAGCCGTGCGAGTCCGCCGCGGTGCCGCGCTGGATCGCGGTCAGCGCGGCACGCAGCCGCATCGACACCTCGCCGGACTGACCGCCGTTGATCGAGAACGACCCCTCGGCGTGCTTGACCGACCCGACCGGCGTGATCACGGCCGCGGTGCCGCACGCGAAGACCTCGCTCAGCTCGCCGGACTCGACCTTCTTCTCCCACTCCTCGGTGGAGATCCGCCGCTCCTCGACGGCGTACCCCAGCTCGGAGGCGAGCGTCAGCAACGAGTTACGCGTGATGCCGGCCAGCAGCGAGCCGGACAGCTCCGGCGTGACGACGCGGGCGTCGGCCCCGGAGCCGAAGACGAAGAACAGGTTCATCCCGCCCATCTCCTCGACCCACCGGCGCTCCACCGCGTCCAGCCACACCACCTGGTCGCAGCCCTGCTCCGCGGCCTGCGCCTGCGCGACGAGCGACGCGGCGTAGTTGCCGGCGAACTTGGCCGCGCCGGTGCCGCCGGGCGCCGCGCGCACGTACTCCGTCGACAGCCACACGCTCACCGGCTTGATCCCGCTCGCGAAGTACGACCCGGCCGGCGACGCGATCAGCACGTACAGGTATTCCGACGCGGGGCGCACGCCGAGCCCGCGCTCGGTGGAGATCATGAACGGCCGCAGGTACAGCGACTCCTCGTCCTGCTCCGGCACCCAGTGCCCGTCGACGGCGAGCAGCTCGCGCAGCGAGTCGAGGAACAGCTCGTCCGGCAGCTCCGGCATCGCGAGTCGGCGCGCGGACAACCGGAACCGCGCCGCGTTCGCCTCGGGCCGGAACGACGCGATCGAGCCGTCGGTGTGCCGGTAGGCCTTGAGGCCCTCGAAGATCGCCTGACCGTAGTGCAGCACCATGGCCGCCGGGTCGAGCTCGATGGGCCGGTACGGCTCCACCGTCGCTCCGTGCCAGCCGTCGGCGCGGTTCCAGCGGACAGTCACCATGTGGTCGGTGAAGTGCTGGCCGAAGCCCGGGTTGGCCAATACCTCCGCGATCCGCTCCGGGGTCGCCGGCGCGGGATGGGGAGTCCTCGTGAATGACTGTGTCATGTGAGCACCGTAACTCTCGACGAGCCGCTCAGAGAATCGGCAATCGGACTGTTTGGCGTCCTACTATGCCCGATCCCGGCGCCCGGCAAGCATCCGGAACCCGGCCTCACCCAGTAGGAGGACGGCTGCCCCCACCAGGGCGTGAACCGGGTCGAGCAGCACCGCGCCGAGGGCGGTGAGGCCCGCCGCGAGCCCGACCACGAAGTTCGCGGGGCGACCGGCCGGCGCGAGGTCGCGGACGTCGCCGAGGGCGCCGCGGAGCGCGAACGCGCAGCCGACCGTCACCCCGAGCGCGAGCAGCAGGGACAGCGACGTCGCGTCCGCGGCGGCCAGCGCGTCGAGCAGCGGCACCCGCGACAGCGCGAGCCGCTCGCCGCCGAGCTGACGCAGCGCGCCGACGCCGACCGCGAGGCACACCGCGAGCACGGCCGCGACCACGCCGAACCGCGACCGGCGGCCGCCGCTCGGGGCGCCCGCGAAACAGACGTAGAGCAGCGCGGCGGCCGGCAGCAGCCCGAGCGGGTCGTCCGTGCCGGGGCTGTCCGCGGGCGGCGTGACCGCGAGGGAGACCGGCGTGATCGTGAAGCACGCGACCGCGACGACCACCAGCACGGCGAGCACGACGACCGCCGCGACCCGCGCGACGAACAGGGGAAGCGGCGGCGCGAGCAGCACGAGTGCCGCCACCACGACGACGAGCCCGACCGCCGCGACCTGCGGACGGTCCGGCAGCACGTACCGGCCGAAGGTGCCGGCGACCGCGACCGCGACGGCCAGCCGGGCGGGAATGCCGACCAGGGGCGCGGCCGGCGCCTGCTCCGGTGTGGACAGTGCGAAGAGGACGGCGAGGGCGGCGGCGAGCACCATGCCGACCACCAGCCACCAGCCGGCGAGCGACGCGGCGGGTGCGAGCCCGAGGAACAGCCCGGCGCCGAACGTCGACACCACACCGCCCGCGAGGCGATCAACGGTCCGTACCGGTTCGAGCACGGGCCCAACGGTGTCAGACCCGGTCACGGCCACCTGACGGTGGGCAGGGAAGAAACAAGTCGTTAGCATGCGTCAGCAACTCGACCGACAGGAGCTTTCGTTGACCGCGCCCAAGCTGGCACTGACCAACACCACGGCGGACGACGCAGGCGTCGACGCGGTGATCATCGGCACCGTGCAGGACGAGGCCGGCCTCGGGCTCGCGCCGGGCAGCGAGCGGGTCGACGCCGCGTTCGGCGGGACGCTCGCCGAGGTGCTGCGCACCGTCGGCGCGACCGGCAAGCAGGACGAGGTCGTGAAGATCCCGAGCATGGGCAAGGTGGCGGCCGGGCTCGTCGTCGCCGCCGGGCTCGGCAGGTCCGACGAGGCGGGGCCGACCGCGGAGCAGGTGCGCCGCGCGTCCGGTGCCGCGGCCCGCGCGCTCGCCGGCACGAAGCGCGCGCTCAGCACACTGTCCACTGTGGACCTGCAGGCGACCGTCGAGGGAACCCTGTTGGGGGCGTACAAGTTCACCGAGTACCGGTCCGAGCCGGGCGACGCCCCGCTCGAGCGGATGGACGTGGTGAGCCCGGCCGAGGGCGCCGCGAAGGAGCACCGCGCGACGCTGAAGGCCGCGACCGCGATCGCTGAGGCCGTCGGGACCGCCCGCGACTTCGTGAACACGCCCCCGAACGACCTGTTCCCCGCGTCGTTCGCCGACCGCGCCGCCGTGCTGGGCAAGGCGGCCGGCGTCGAGGTCGAGATCCTGGACGAGAAGGCGCTGCGCAAGGCCGCCTTCGGCGGCGTGCTCGGCGTCGGCATGGGCTCGGCCCGGCCGCCGCGCGTGGTGCGGATGTCCTACAAGGGCCCGAAGGCACGCAAGAAGGTCGCGCTCGTCGGCAAGGGCATCACGTTCGACACCGGCGGCATCTCGATCAAGCCGGCCGCGAACATGGAAGAGATGACGTCGGACATGTCCGGCGCCGCGGCGATCGTCGCGACCGTCGTGCTCGCCGCGAAGCTCAAGTACCCGCTCGAGATCACCGCGACCGTGCCGATGGCGGAGAACATGCCCTCCGGTGCCGCGTACCGGCCCGGCGACGTGCTCACCATGTACGGCGGCAAGACCGTCGAGGTGCTCAACACCGACGCCGAGGGCAGGCTGATCCTGGCCGACGCGATCGTGCGCGCGTGCGAGGACGAGCCGGACTACCTCATCGAGGCGGCCACGCTGACCGGCGCGCAGATCGTCGCGCTCGGCCGCCGCACCCCGGGGATCATGGGTTCCGACGAGTTCCGCGACCGCGTGGCGGGGATCGCGCGGGCCACCGGCGAGGGCGGCTGGGCGATGCCGCTGCCGGAGGAACTGCGCGGTGACCTCGACTCCCGCCTCGCGGACCTGGCGAACGTGACCGGCCACCGGTGGGCGGGAATGCTCGCCGCGGGCGTGTTCCTGCGCGAGTTCGTCGCCGACGGTGTGCCGTGGGTGCACCTGGACGTCGCCGGCCCGGCGTTCAACAACGGCGGCCCGTGGGGCTACACCGGCAAGGGCGGCACCGGCGTGCCGGTCCGCACCCTCGCCGCCGTGCTCGCCGACATCGCCGAGAACGGCTGACCCTCAGGCCTACCGAGCCGGCCTGCGACCGGCCGCCTGTGCGGTATGCAGCTCCGGCACCGACCAGCGGTAGGCCCGCGACTACGCGCGTCGAGAGTCCTCGACGAGTCGGGAACGCTCGGCGTCGCGAACAGGGGCACCCAGACCACCACCGACCACAGGCACAGCACTGGCCGGCTCCCGCACCAAAGCAGGCGGCACGAGCAGCGCGCCGCGGGCCACGGCGGTCTCCGGTTCCGGGTCGGCGACCACGGGGCGGCCACTCGCCTCCGCGAGACGGCGTGCGACGAGCGGCACGCGGCTGGTGCCGCCGACCAGCAGGATCTTCGAGAAGTACAGCTGCCCGGCGACGGTGGCGGCGAGCGTGACGAGGTCCTCGACGTCCGGTGCGATGAGGCGTTCGAACTCGTCGCGGTGGAGGCGGACTGCGCGGTGGTCCGGCAGCACGATCTCCGCGGAGTCGTGCCGCGACAGCAACTCCTTGCCCGCCCGGGCCTGGTCGCGCAGTGCCAGCCGCGTGCCGGGGTCGTCGGCCGGCGTGCGCAGCGACGGCGACACCCGGTCGACGATCCGCTGGTCGAGGTCGTCGCCGCCGAGGGGCAGCACGCCGTCGGCCAGCACCACGAAACCGCCGGGATCCCTGCGCACCACGGCGATCTCGCACGTCCCGCCGCCGGCGTCCACCGCCAGCACCGACTCGCCGACGACGAGACCGAGACCGGCGGCGGCCGCGACCGGCTCCGGCACCGTGCGCAGCCGCGGCACGAGCCCGCCGGCGGCGGCGACCAGCTCCCCGACGCGGTCCGGGCCCCACCCGGCCGGATGGGTCAGCACCAGCTCGTCGACGACGCCCTGCTCACGCGCGGCCGCCACCACCCGCGCGAACACCGCGTCGGCCGACCCGGTGACCAGCCGTTCCGCGCCACCGCCCCGCGCCAGCTCGAGCGCGTCCACCCCGACGACGACACCGCCGTCGCCGGCGTAGACGGCGGACGGGATCCACGGCGCCCCGTCCACGGTGACCAGCCGGCCGTCGAGCACGGCGACCGTGTTGACGGTCCCGAAGTCGATCACCAACGTCATGGCAGCTGCCAGAAGAACGGCCGCGCGTCGTCACCGGCCCACGCCACGGTGCCGAGCGGCATCCCGACCGGCACCGCGAACACGGCACACACCACGACCCGCCCGGACGCCTTCCCCGAGTCACAGCCGTGCCGGCCGGACGCCGCTAGCGCCTGGACCGGCTGGTAGCGGTCGTCGCGGAGAAGCACGTGCGCGGCGAGCTCGGACACCGACACCTCGCGGTCGGTCCGCGCGACCGCGCGCACCAGCACGGCTCGCGACCCCGGTCGGACCACCACGTCGGCGCCGACGTAGGCGCCCGGCGCGGTCACGACGTCCACGATCGCGGCGGCCACGGTGGCGTCCCTCAGCCGCAACGGCCGCAGGACGCCGAGCGGCACCGTCGGTCCCCTCGGCGCGGGCCCGGCGACCACCGGACCACCGGTGAGGGGCACCAGCACGCCGGACTGCCGCCCACCGGACACCGCGCTGATCGCGACCGCCGTGACCGGCGTCCGCACCGACACGAGGAACGCGAGGCACTGCCGGGCCACCTTGCCGGCGGCGAGCGCGGGCGGCGCCACGGTCGGGCACGTGCTGGGCATCGCGACGTCCCTGGCCGGTGAGATCAGCAGGCCGCGGTCGTCGAGCAGGTAGGTGTCGGCGAGGTAGTACGGCGCCGACACCGCGGCCCGCGCCCGGATCGACGCGTCGACCAGCACCCAGCGGGCCTCCGGCGGCGGCTTGGGCGCGCCGGCGGCGACCAGCTCGGCGGTGGCGGGGTCGAGCAGTCCGGACACGGTCCAGTCGACGTCGGTGACCCCGTCGAACATCCGCGCGGGCCCCCCGAGCGTCCCGGTGATCATGCCGTCCGCCGGCACGCCCGCGCCGACCAGCGCGTCGCCACGCACCGGCGTGTCGAGGGTGAACCGCTCGGTGGTCGCGGCCGCCCCGCCGCGGATCGACTCCGGCGGCGTGAGGAACCCGTAGGCCAGCAGCGCCGCCCCGACCGCGACGGCGGCGACCAGCGCGACCAAGGTCCTCGACCGCCGAGCCGCGACCGGCGGCGAGGAAACGGGTGCGGCAACGGGCGGTGCCACGGGCGGGGACACAGGCGGAGCCGGCTCGCTGTGCGACACCGCGACCGCGCACGCCCCGAGCACGACCGCCGCCTCCGGCTGGTCGTCGAGCTGGATGTGCGCGGGGACGACCTCGGCGAGCAGCCGCAGCAGCAGCGGGATCCGCGCGGACCCGCCGACGAGCTGGACCGCGGTCAGCTCGGCAGGCTCCACCCCGGCACGCACGATCGTGCGCAGCGTGAACGCGGTGAGCCGGTCCAGGTCGCGGCCGACCACGGCGTCCAGCTCCGCGCGGGTGAGCGTGGCGGCCGGCAGCCCGTCCGGCAGCGCCAGCTCCACCCGCTGGTGCCGGGAGAGCAGTTCCTTGCCACGCCGCACCTCCCGCCGGAACGCGACCAGCTCGCGCAGCTGCACCAGGCTGACCCGTCCTGGCGCGGACGCGTCCACGAGCCGCTCCGCGAGCCCGGGGACCGTGGCGCGCAGGTGGTCCACGACCCGCTGGTCGAGGTCGCCGCCGCCGAGGTCGGCGATGGAGTCGTGCCCGATCACAGCGATCCCGGACGGCTCGCGGCGCACCACGGCCACGTCGGAGGTCGCGCCGCCGACGTCGAGCACGGCGAGCACCCCGCCCAGCGGCAGCCGCTCCGCCCCGTCGACCCCGACCTCGCCGCGGGTGGCGAACCAGGCGCCGGCCCCGACCGGCTCCGCGATGGTGCTGACGCGGGGCGCGACACCGCGCGCGGCGGCGACCAGCGCGCCGAGGCGTGCCTCGTCCCAGCCGACCGGATGCGTGAGCACGAGGTGCCCGACGGCGTCCCCGGCGAGCGCCGACGCGGCACGCACGACCTTGACCAGCACCGCCTTGACGAGCGTGGTGACCGGCAGGACGGTGTCGCCGAGCAGCACCTCGCGCTCGCCGATCCTGGCCTTGGCGCGGCTCTCGAGGTGGGCGGGATCGGTGGCGGCCATCCGCAGCGCGTCGTGCCCGACGACGAGCTGGTCGTCCCTGTTCAGGAACACGGCGGACGGGACGAGGGGCGCGCCGTCGACGGTGACCACGCGCGGCGGGCGCCCGGCCACGTGCACCACGGTGACGGTATGAGAGCTGCCGATGTCGACGACAGCGGTCACCAAGCTCACGCCGGGCCTTTCGATCAACCAGGTGGGGTGCGAGACAGCCTGTCAGACCAACCCTCCTGGCGGGAGCCCCAAAAGCCGACTTGGCTGGAAGGGGACACGGCTCAGCCGCGCGACTTGCGCTGCCGCTCCTGGTACTCCCGCATCCGCTTCGGGTAGCCGACCCGCTCCACCTCGTACAACGGCATCGAGCGCTTCTTCGCGAAGTCGTGGGCCGCGTCCGCGTCGGCGATCCGCCGCCGGGTCCACTCGCCGTCGTGGGCGACCAGCAGCACCGTGGTCTCCGTCACGTGTGTGCGCGGCTCGAGGAACGCCTCTACGCCATGGCGAGCGGAGGCCCATTCGTCGAGATGCGCGGTGTCCTGCTTCTTCGCGGTGCGCACCTGCCCCTGTCCGCCCTTGCGCTTCCGGAAAAGACCCACGGCGGTTTACCTCCGTCTGAGAAATATGTCCGCTTCATTGTGCCTGTCCGGCCACCTCGCAAGCTTGCCGCACGTAGTGACAAGATGATGTGTGGTGCCTGTGTCACCGCACAGGCTGCTGTCGCATGTCGAGGAGTACCCGTGACTGATACCTCCGCTGACCTCGTGATCCTGGGTGGCGGGTCGGGTGGCTATGCCTGCGCGTTCCGCGCGGCGGGGCTGGGCCTGTCCGTGATCCTGGTGGAGAAGGACAAGCTGGGCGGCACGTGTCTGCACCGCGGCTGCATCCCCACCAAGGCGCTCCTGCACGCCGCCGAGGTCGCCGACCTCGCGCGCGAGGGAGACCAGTTCGGGGTGAAGTCCTCGCTCGAGGGCATCGACATCGCGGGCGTCAACTCCTACAAGGACGGCGTGGTCGCCGGCCTCTACAAGGGTCTGCAGGGGCTCGCCAAGGCCAACAAGGTCAAGATCGTCGAGGGGCAGGGCACCTTCGTCGGGCCGAACGCGGTCGAGGTCGACGGGCAGCGCTACACCGGCACGAACGTGGTGCTGGCCACCGGCTCGTACGCCAAGAGCCTCCCCGGCCTGGACATCGGCGGCCGGATCATCACGAGCGACCAGGCCGTCCACCTCGACTACATCCCGCGGAGCGTGGTCGTGCTCGGCGGCGGCGTGATCGGCGTCGAGTTCGCGAGCGTGTGGGCGTCCTTCGGCGCCGAGGTGACGATCGTCGAGGCGCTGCCCCGGCTCGTCCCGCTCGAGGACGAGTGGGCCTCCAAGCAGCTCGAGCGGGCGTTCCGCAAGCGCGGCATCAAGTACCAGACCGGGGTGCGGTTCACCGGCGCGACGCAGTCCGACGGTTCCGATGGTGGCGTGACCGTGTCGCTGGAGTCCGGCGAGACCATCGAGGCGGAGACGCTGCTGGTCGCCGTCGGCCGGGGCCCGAACAGCGCGGGCCACGGGTACGAGGAGGCCGGCATCACCATGGAGCGCGGCTTCGTGCTCACGAACGACCGGCTCCGCACCAACCTGGACAACGTCTTCGCCGTCGGGGACCTGGTGCCCGGCCTGCAGCTCGCGCACCGCGGCTTCCAGCACGGCATCTTCGTCGCAGAGGAGATCGCGGGGCTCGACCCCCGGCCCGTCGACGAGGCCGGCATCCCGCGTGTCACCTACTGCAAGCCGGAGGTCGCCTCCGTCGGTCTCACCGAGGCCCAGGCCAAGGAGAAGTTCGGCGGCGCGGACACCTACACGTACGCGCTGAGCGGCAACGGCAAGAGCCAGATCCTCAAGACCACGGGCGGCGTGAAGCTCGTGAAGGCGCCCGACGGCCCGGTCGTCGGCATCACGATGGTCGGCGAGCGGGTCGGCGAGCTTGTCGGCGAGGCCCAGTTGATCTACAACTGGGAGGCGTACCCCGAAGACGTCGCGCCGCTCATCCACGCACACCCCACCCAGACCGAGGCGCTCGGAGAGGCGTTCCTCGCGCTGGCCGGCAAGCCACTGCACGTGCACGGCTAAGGCTGTCCGGTACACAAGTTCAAGGAGTCAGCGAACCATGGCGTTCTCCGTCCAGATGCCGGCGCTCGGCGAGAGTGTCACCGAGGGCACCGTCACCCGGTGGCTGAAGCAGGTGGGCGACACCGTAGCGGTCGACGAGCCGTTGCTCGAGGTGTCCACGGACAAGGTCGACACCGAGATCCCGTCCCCCGCGGCCGGTGTGCTGCAGAAGATCACCGCTGAGGAGGACGACACCGTCGAGGTCGGCGGCGAGCTCGCGGTGATCGGCGACGCCGCCGAGGGCGGTGATTCCGGGGACTCCGGGGACTCCGAGGAATCGGACTCCGGCGACTCGGGCCAGGCCGAGAGCGAGCCCGAGGCCGAGCCGGAGCCCGAGCAGGCCGAGGAGCCGGAACCGGCCGAGGCGTCCACTTCGGACGACTCCGGCGACTCCGAGGACTCCGGTGACTCCGAGGGGTCCGGCGACGGCACCCCGGTGACCATGCCGGCGCTCGGCGAGAGCGTCACGGAGGGCACCGTCACCCGCTGGCTCAAGCAGGTCGGCGACACGGTCGAGGTCGACGAGGCGCTGCTCGAGGTGTCCACCGACAAGGTCGACACCGAGATCCCGTCGCCGGTCGCCGGCACCGTGCTGGAGATCACCGCGGGCGAGGACGAGACCGTCGAGGTCGGCGGCCAGCTCGCCGTCATCGGCTCCGGCTCCGCGCCCGCGAAGAAGGAGCAGCCGAAGCAGGAGGCGCCGAAGCAGGAAGCCCCCGAGCAGGAGGCTCCCGAGCAGGAGGCCCCGAAGCAGCGGGAGAAGGCTCCGGAGCCCAAGCCGGCGCCGAAGCCCGAGCCGAAGCAGGCGCCCGCCGCGACCAACGACAGCAAGCCCTCCGGCGACGGCCCGTACGTGACGCCGCTGGTGCGCAAGCTCGCGTCCGAGCACGACGTCGATCTCGGCAGCCTCAAGGGCAGCGGGGTCGGCGGCCGGATCCGCAAGCAGGACGTGCTCGCCGCGGCCGAGGCCGCGAAGAAGCCGGCCCCCGCGCCCGCGGCGGCCGCGTCGAGGCCGGCCCCGTCCGCCGCGCCGGCGTCGGACCTGCGTGGCAAGACCGAGAAGATGAGCCGCCTCCGCCAGACCGTGGCGCGGCGGATGGTCGAGTCGCTGCAGACCGCCGCCCAGCTCACCCAGGTGTTCGAGGTCGACGTGACCAAGATCGCCAAGCTGCGCTCGCGCGCGAAGGGTGCGTTCGAGCAGCGCGAAGGCGTGAAGCTGACGTTCCTGCCGTTCTTCGCCAAGGCCGCGGTGGAGGCGCTCAAGCAGCACCCCAAGCTGAACGCGTCGATCAACGACGAGACCAAGGAGATCACCTACCACGGCGCCGAGCACCTCGGCATCGCGGTGGACACCGAGCGCGGCCTGCTGACGCCGGCCATCCACAACGCCGGTGACCTGAGCGTGGCCGGCCTCGCGCACAAGATCGCGGACCTCGCCGACCGCACGCGGGCCAACAAGGTCACGCCGGACGAGCTGTTCGGCGCCACGTTCACGCTGACCAACCTCGGCAGCCAGGGCGCGCTGTTCGACACCCCGATCATCGCGCCGCCGCAGGTCGGCATCCTGGGTGCCGGGCTCGTGGTGAAGCGGCCGGTCGTGGTCACCGACGCCGACGGCAACGACACGATCTCGATCCGGTCGATGATCTACCTCGCGCTGACCTACGACCACCGCCTGGTGGACGGCGCGGACGCGGGCAGGTTCCTGACCACCGTCAAGAACCGCCTGCAGGAGGGCAACTTCGAGGGCGACCTCGGCTTGTGAGAATCGTCGTCGCCGGCGCGTCCGGCCTGATCGGCACGGCACTGGTCGACGGACTGCGTGCCGCCGACCACGACGTGGTCCGGCTCGTCCGGCGCACGCCGGACAAGCCGGACGAGCGGGGCTGGGACCCGCCGGCCGGCCGCATCGACGACGGCGCGCTGGACGGCGCCGACGCGGTGGTGAACCTGTGCGGCGCGCCCATCGCGACCCGGCGGTGGAGCCACTCGCGCCGGCAGGTGCTGGTGAACAGTCGGGTCGAGCCGACCGAGGTGCTGGCCGCGCAGGTCGCGGAGCGGGGCATCCCGCTGCTCGTGAACGCCTCCGCGGCCGGCTACTACGGCGACAAGGGCGACGAGGTCGTCGAGGAGACCGCGCCCCGCGGCGCCGGTTTCCTCGCCGACCTGTGCCGCGACTGGGAGGCGGCCACGCAGCGTGCGACCGACGCGGGCGCGCGGGTGGTGCGGCTGCGCACCGGCCACGTCCTCGCGGAGCGTGGCGGTCTCGTCGGCATGATGAAGCCGCTCTTCAAGCTCGCGCTGGGCGGCCGGCTCGGCAACGGCAGGCAGTACATGCCGTGGATCCACGTCGACGACCAGACCGCGGCGATCCGGTACCTGATCGAGCGCCAGGACGTGTCGGGCGCGGTGAACGTGTGCGCGCCGAACCCGGTGACCAACGCCGAGTTCACCGCCGCGTTCGGCCGTGCCGTCGGCCGCCCGGCGCCGTGGTTCGCGCCGGCGCCCGCGCTCAAGCTGGCGGTCGGCGACAGCCTCGGCGAGGCGCTGTACAGCCAGCGGATGGTGCCGGCGGTGCTGTCGGCCGCCGGGTTCACCCACCGGTACCAGACGGTCGACGAGACGCTGTCCGCGCTGCTCAAGCGGTGACAACCGGGACTCTGCCGGGTCTCCAGCCGACGGCGTAGGGTCTGGGTGGTGACCTCCTGTCGCGCGTCAGGCGCTCCCGTGACCGTCCGCGAGCTGGGCTCGATCGACTACCTCGACGCGTGGCAGCTGCAGCGTGAGGTGGCGACCGCGCGGGCCGACGAGACCGGGCCGGACACCCTCCTGCTGCTGGAGCACCCGTCGGTGTACACAGCCGGCAAACGCACCGACCCGTCCGAGCGCCCGGACGACGGCACCCCTGTCATCGACGTGGACCGCGGCGGCAAGATCACGTGGCACGGGCCCGGCCAGCTCGTCGGCTACCCCATCGTGAAGCTGGCGGACCCGGTCGACGTCGTGCAGTACGTGCGGCGGGTCGAGCAGGCGTTGATCACCGTGTGTGACGAGCTGGGCGTGCGCACCGGCCGTGTCGAGGGCCGCAGCGGCGTCTGGCTGCCGGCCGACGACCGCCGCCCGGAACGCAAGATCGCGGCCATCGGCATCCGCGTCCAGCGCGGCGTGACCATGCACGGCTTCGAGATCAACTGCGACGCGGACCTGGCCGCGTTCGACCGCATCGTCCCGTGCGGCATCCGCGACGCCGGCGTGACGTCGCTGTCGGCGGAGCTGGGCCGTCAGGTGTCGGTCGCGGAGGTCGTGCCGCTCGCGACGCGGCACGTGCTGGCAGCGCTGAGCGGCGCGCTGCCGGTCGCGGACCGCTGGCTCCCCCGCTGGGCGCCGGCGAGCCCCGGCGTCAACTTCGAACTGGCCCGCGGCTGACCCGCGACGGGCTCGAGCCCGGTCCGCCGGGTGCCGACCCGCGCAGCCGCACGCCCGGCGCGTGGCCGAGCGACAGCGTCATGCGCACGTCGTCGTAGCGTTCGTCGCCGACCTCGATGACGTTCGGCAGCCGGCCCCAGACGTGGAAGCCGAGCTCCTCGTACAGCTCGATGGTCCCGTGGTTGTTGCCGCGGACGCCGAGCGTCAGCGTCTCGAGCCCGGCGTGCCGCGCGTTCTCGACCAGGGCGGTGACCACGCGTCGGCCGAGGCCGAGGCCCCGCGCCGAGGGGTGCGCCATGATCTTGGCGAGCTCCGCGGACCGGCGGAACACGGGCGCGGGGTCGCGGCGCCAGGTCCCCATGGCCTCGACCCGGCCGTCGATGAGGACGAGCACCAGCGCGGCGTCGCCAGCGCGGACGGCCGCGAGCGCGGTGTCGAGCCAGTCGTCGGCCTGCGCTCTCGTCGGTGGTGTCAGGTAGCCGACCGCGCCGCCGGCCGCGACCACGTCGTGCAGCACCCGGAACACGGCCGCGCGCAGGTCGTCGTCGGCCTCGGTCGGCCAGCTCAGGGTGCTCACGTCGCGCGGCGCATGCCCGTCATGACCGCGGTGATGGTGCGGGTCACCTCGGCGGCGGTCTTCTTCGGGTCCGACGAGCCCGCGATCGCCTCCGCGCCGGCGGACAGCGCGCCGAACAGCACGCGCGCGGTGACCTCCACCGGCAGCGGCGCGATCTCACCGCCGTCGACGAGTGCCTCGACGGTCGCGCGGACCAGGCCGTAGCTGAAGTGCTCCTCGGCCTCGCGCCAGCGTTCCCACCCCATCACGACGGGGGCCTCGTGGATGACGATCCGCTGGTAGGCGGGGTCGAGGCAGACGTCGACGTAGGCGTGGACGCCGGCCATCGCGCGTTCCCACGCTGAGCCGTCGCCGTCGACCACGGTGGTGAGCCGCGCGATCGCCCGCGTCTCGACGAGGTCGAACGCGGCCTCGAAGAGCGCCTGCTTGCCGCTGAAGTGGTGGTACAGCGCGCCTTTGGTGACGCGGGCGCGCTTGACGATCGTGTCGAGCGACGTTGCGGAGTAGCCCCGCTTGGTGAACAGCTCCAGCGCCGAGTCCACCAGAGCTTCCCTGGTCGACTCGGTGTAGTCCACGCGCCTTGACCGCATTGTCACCACGCTCACAACCGTACGACACATGGCCGGCACATACCGGTGGTACGTTGGCCTTGTGCGGCCATACCGACGGTATGTCGAAGACCGGCGGTATGACCGAGATCACGGCCACGAGCCGAGGGGAAATCATGGGGTGGCAAGACTTCTACCGGCGGAGAGACGCACTGGACGCGGCGGTCGAGCAGGGGGAACTGCGGGCTGGTGAGGTGTTCGGCGACGAGCGTGAGCTCCTGCTCGCACTGCACCACCGCTGGACGCAACGTCTGTCCGCGCGGGTCGAACTGGCGACGGTCGAGGCAGACCGCGACACCGACCTGGTCGACGCGGTCGGCCTCGCGTGGCGCCGGGCCGCTGAGGACAACGCCGCGCTGCGTGAACTGCTGGACGCACACGCGGGTGGCTTGCGCTCGTACGTCGAGGAGGAGCACCGGATGCTGGCGACGGCGGCGGGACTCGCCGAGCCGTCGGACAGTGCGGAGGAGGTCGCCTCGATCGGCGCCGCCTTCGTGGCGCTGCAACGCACCGCGCCGGGCGCGCGGGCGAACCCCGTGGGACGTCTCTTTCGACGGCTGATGCCGTCGGCCTGACGGGGTTTGGCCTCCGGCCCCCGAATCCCACGCTACCGCCACCCACCGACAAAACCGGCGCCGCCGACGGTGGTTGTCCACAGCCGACGACGCCGGAGTTGTCCACAGCCCCGCCCCCGGGTCCCCGAAACCGTCGGTGCCGACCGGTAGCGTGGAAACCGGGGGCCGGAGGCCAACCACTACCCAGCCGCCCCCCAGAAGATCGCGGCCGCCACCTGCGCGTACATGCCCTTCGGATGCGCACGGAACAACGGCTCGGTGCCGAACATCAGCACCCGCGCCCCGCGGGCGGACACGCCCGACACCACGGCCGCCTGCCCGCCGGCCAGCAACGGCCCGCCGGAGCCGTCGTCGTTCGGCAGCCAGTGCCCCGCGATCAGCGGGTTGCCCGGCCCGTACCGCTGCTCCACCCGCACGTCGGCGCCCAACCCGGTGAACCACTGCGGCGAGTACACGAAGGACTCCGGCATCGCGCCGGTCAGCACTGCCGCGCCCGAGTTGTCCACCGACACGATCCCGTTCGCGTCGCCGCGGCCGGGCACCGCTGTCACGGACAGCAACGCGGCGTCCGCGTTGAACCGTGAGCCGGTCGCACCTCTGGTGACCACGCCGCCGCGCGCGAGCAGCGCGTCGACACCGACCCTGGCGGCCGGCGTCAGCTGGTCGTACCGCAGCCCGGCCGACACGACGAGTACGTCCACCCGCGACAGGTCGAACCCGCCGTTGAGCACCGCGGTCGACACCGGCCGCACGTCGAAGCCCATGTCCCGCAACGCGAACAGCTCGTCGGCGGCCACCGCGGCCGCGATCGTCGGCCGGGTCAGCACGGTGCCGGGCGCACCCGGGGGCGCGACGGTGAACCGCACGCCGTAGCGGTCCGCGACCTCACCGGCGGCAGCCCGCGCCGACGCCGGCACGACCACCGTCCCGTCCGCGCGCCGCGACAGCGCGATGCCCCGTCCGAGCAGGTCGTTGACCGCGCTCGCGTCCTTGCCGTCGCGCACCGCGAGCGCGAGGTCCCGCCCCGGCGCGGCATCCACGCCACCGGTCGGCGACGCCGCGGCCACCGGTCGGCTCGGCACCCGCAGGTCGCCGCCCCGCACGATGTCCACCGACGCGCCCCACAGCAACCGGTGGCTCCACCCGGCGATGTCATACATCTGCGGCGCGTCGGCCGACAGGTCCTTGCCCGCCTCGAGCATCACGTTCGCGAGTCCGCGCTTGGGCTGGTGCATGTCCACGAGGTACGACCCGGACGGGTAGGCGCGCCCGCCGAGCGAGAACCCGCGCGTCGCCTGGGTCACCCGGACGTCGTGCGTGACCAGGTGGTCCACCAGCCGCGCCGCGGCCGTCGCCGAACGCTGCGTCGCGCCGGCCGGAATGACGTAGGCACGCGGGAACGACGTGGTGAACCGGTCCTCCGGCCCGAAGCCGGGCACGAAACCGTCCGGGATGTAGCGCTGCCTCTCACCGGCCGCGCCGCGCCGGAAGATCTCGATCTGGTTGTCCACCAGCTCGACCCGGTGCGCGCCGAGGTAGCTGAGCGTCGACCGCATGGTCGCCTCGGACACGTCGGTGTTGATCGCCGAGCGCCTGCGCAGCTCCTCGACCGGCAGCGAGTCGTACGCGCTGTTGTTGACCTGCAAGGGAATCTCGACGGTGTAGGACACCGCGCCGTGGTACATCGCGTACTGCGCGGTGAAGATCGGCGGCCAGCCGTCCCACTCGCCGGGCGGCAGGTCGCGGAACGGCACCACGACGTCCTGCGCCTCCGGGTAGCCGAGCCCCTTGACCGCCGCCTCCATGCCGAGCCCGTTGGCGTAGCCGTGCTTGATGTACAGGTCGAAGTCGTAGTTCTGGCCGTGCGGCGGGCCGGTCGGCTCGATCAGCGTGCCGTCGACGTACCCGTGCTCGTCCAGCGTGACCACCGGCTGCGTGTCGATGAGCATGTCCCGCATCGCGCGGCTCTCGGGCTGCGACGACGTGGCGAAGTCGCGGTTCATGTCGAACCCGTTGGCGTTCTGCCGCGTGCCGGCGGCGCGGCCGTCCGGGTTGGCGGTGACGTTGAAGTACACCCGGCTGTGCTCGAGCAGCCGCTTCGCCGCCGGGTCGTTGGTGGTCGCGAGGTACTCGATCTGGCGAAGGGCGGCGTCGGTGCCCTCCCACTCGTTGCCGTGGATGTTGTTGTTGATCCACACCGGCGCCTTGTAGTCGCGGTCGAGGTGGTGGTCGCGCGCCGCGCGGGCCGGGTCGTTCTCGATCAGCTCGCGCCAGGCGTCCTGCTGGCGGGTCTCACCGGCCCGCTCCGGCGCGGTGAGCGTGACCAGGTACAGGTCGCGGCCGAGACCGGACTGGCCGACGACCTCGACGGAGATCCGGTTGCTGCGCTTCTGCAGCGCGTTCAGCTTCGGCGCGATCGCGTGGTACGGCGTCAGCCCCAGCTTGATCGACTTGTCGGTCGCGTCCTCCGGGTACACCCGCAGCTGCGTCTTCCTCGGGTAGCCCTGCCGGACGCCGACCTTGTTCTCACCGGTCGGCCCGGCGCCACGGGCGCTCACGCCGGGGTCGGTCGCGGCGACCTCGTTGCGGTCCGGCCCGTTGCCGAAGTCGTGCGGCACGCTGCGGTTCGGCGCGGCGGACGCGTGCGGGGCGGTGATTCCGGTCACGGCCAGCGCCGCGGTGGCCAGCGCCACCAGAACTCTTCGCTTGACGTGCACGAACTGCCTCCAGTGTTAGCAGGGTGGGACGTACCTAACGGTCGGCGTTGGCCTGCGTCAAGGGGCGTAACCTGAACGGCGTGACGATCGCTCCGGAGGGGCGAAAGCTGCTGCGTCTAGAGGTGCGCAACAGCCGAGACGCCGATCGAGAAGAAGCCGTCGTGGATCAAGACGCGCGCCAAGATGGGCCCCGAGTACACCGAGCTGAAGAGCCTGGTGCGGCGCGAGGGCCTGCACACGGTGTGCGAGGAGGCCGGCTGTCCCAACATCTACGAGTGCTGGGAGGACCGGGAGGCCACGTTCCTGATCGGTGGCGAGCAGTGCACCCGGCGCTGTGACTTCTGCCAGATCGACACCGGCAAGCCGGCCGCGCTGGACCGCGAGGAGCCGCGCAAGGTCGCCGAGTCCGTCCAGGCGATGGGCCTGCGGTACGCGACGGTCACCGGCGTCGCCCGCGACGACCTGGCCGACGGCGGCGCGTGGCTGTACGCCGAGACCGTGCGCCAGATCCACGCGCTCAACCCGGGCACCGGCGTCGAGCTGCTGATCCCCGACTTCAACGCGGAGCCCGAGCAGCTGGCCGAGGTGTTCGAGTCGCGGCCGCGAGGTGCTCGCGCACAACCTGGAGACCGTGCCGCGGATCTTCAAGCGGATCCGGCCGGCGTTCCGCTACGAGCGGTCGCTCGAGGTGATCACCCAGGCTCGCGAGTTCGGCCTGGTCACCAAGTCGAACCTGATCCTGGGCATGGGCGAGACGCCCGAGAGGTCACCACCGCCCTGCAGGACCTGCACGACGCGGGCTGCGACATCATCACGATCACCCAGTACCTGCGGCCCTCGCTGCGCCACCACCCGGTCGACCGCTGGGTGAAGCCGGAGGAGTTCCTCGAGCACAAGGAGTCGGCCGAGGCGATCGGCTTCGCCGGCGTCATGGCCGGGTCCGCTGGTGCGCTCGTCGTACCGCGCGGGTCGGCTGTACGCGCAGGCCATCGCGCACCGCGGCGAGGACGTCCCCGAGGCGCTGCGCGCACCTCGCGGCAGGCGGGCCCGGCGAGCCAGGAGATCAGCTCGGTCCTCAGCCGAAGGTCGTACCCCGAATCAGCTCCAGGGTGACGTCCGGGGGAACCCGGATGTGATTTCCTCGGTCGTACTGCCAGACTTGGCGCGGCCAGGGGGAAAGTCCTGAGGGGAGCCGATCGTGGCGTTGCTGACCGATGTCCTGGAGTGGCTGCAGGCGCTGCCGCAGCCCGCGCTGGTGGGGGCCACGGGGGCGCTGGTCTTCGCGCGAATGCACGATCGGCCTCGGGTTCATCGCGCCGGGCGAGGGTGGCCTGCTGATCGCCGCGACCACGGTCGACTCGGTGTCCCGCTTCCTGATCCTGTGGGCGGTCGTCACCGTCTGCGCCGGCCTCGGTGACTCGATCGGTTACGCCATCGGTCGCCGGTTCGGGCCCGCGCTACGCGAAACCAAGATCATCCAGAAGTACGGCACCGAAGGCTGGGACAAGGCCACCGGCATCCTGCGCAAACGCGGGGCCTGGGCGGTGTTCTTCGCCCGGTTCCTGCCGGTGGTGCGCACGCTGACGCCGGCCGCCGCGGGCACGTCGGGCCTGCCGTACCGCAAGTTCCTGCCCGCGGTCGTCGCGGGCGCCGCCTGCTGGTCGGCCATGCACATCGCGCTCGGCGCCGCGCTCGGCGAGGCCGCGAAGCGGATCGAGGGCATCATCACCACGGGCGGCGCTGTTCGTCATCGGCGGCCTGGTGCTGGCCCTGATCGTCATGGTCTTCGTCCGCAAGCGCCGCAAGAAGGCGAAGGCCAGGGCCGCGGCCCTCGTGCCGCTCGCGCAGTCCCCGTGGTCGAGCAGGTCCCGGCCAGGCCCCAGCCCAGCCGCCCGGACGACGCCGACCCGGAGTTCGAGCCGGCTTAGAACGGCACCTCGGCCACCGTTTGCCAGGAGTCGGGTGCGTCCGTGCCGGCGATCAGCAGCAGCCGGTCGATCGTGACGGTCACGGGTAGGTGCCGCGCGAGGGCCCGGTCGGCGGCCCGCAGGTCACTGAGCTTGGCGGCGCGGGTGCTGCCGATGGTCAGGTGCGGGATCGGGTCGTCGAACTCACCGCCGTAGGGCAGGTGGTCCGGGAACCGTCGCAGCACCTCGGCGGTGAGGGCGCGGAACGGCTCGTCCGGCTCCGGCGCGAACCACACCGCGTCGTTGCTGAACCACCTGATCGCGCGGAAGGTGCACTCGAACGCGGGCACGTGTGGCAGCGCCGCGAGGACCTCGGCGTCGACCGCTTCTGGCGGGACGAACGGGTAGCAGACGGTCACGTGCGGCGGCACGCCCCAGCCCGCCGAGTGGTCCAGGCGTCTGCGGTACTCCCCCACCAGGGGTTCCAGGGCCGGCACGGGCACGATCAGCGCGGTCTCCGTCGGTGTCATTCTGTGCTCCCTATTGACACCCACCGCGACCGCGGAGTTGTGTCCGTCACATGATCTCGAAGCATCCGGTCGACCAGGTGCCACCGTTCGGGCAGCTCGCCGCGCTGGGTCTGCAGCACGTGCTCGCGATGTACGCGGGGGCCGTCGCGGTGCCGCTGATCGTCGGTTCGGCCATGGGCATGTCCGCCGCCGACATCGGCGTACCTGATCAGCGCGGACCTGCTGGTGTCCGGCGTCGCCACGCTCATCCAGTGCCTCGGCTTCTGGCGCTTCGGCGTGCGGCTGCCGATCATGCAGGGCTGCACGTTCGCCGCGGTGACCCCGATGGTGCTGATCGGCACCACGGGCGGTGGCCTGACCGCGATCTACGGCGCGGTGATCGTGTCCGGCGTGCTGATGATCGCGCTGTCTCCGCTGTGGGGCAGACTCCTGCGGTTCTTCCCGCCGCTGGTGACCGGCACGGTGATCACCGATCATCGGCATCTCGCTGCTGCCGGTGGCGGTGAACTGGGCCGCGGGCGGCGTCGGCGCGGATGACTTCGGGGCGCCGAGCAACCTGGCACTGGCGGGCGCCGTGCTGCTGTGATCCTGCTGATCCAACGGTTCGCACCCCCCGCACTGAGCCGAATCGCCGTGCTGCTGGGCATAGTGCTCGGGACGCTAGCAGCGATCCCGTTGGGCTTCACCGACTTTTCCGGCGTCGGCGATGCCGCGTTGATCGGCGTGAGCACCCCGTTCCACTTCGGCTTCCCCGACGTTCGAGTGGGCCGCCATCCTGTCGATGACGGTCGTCATGCTGGTGACGATGACCGAGACGACGGGCGACATCCTCGCGGTAGGCGAGATCGTGGACCGCGAGGTCTCCCCACGAGCCCTGTCCGACGGCCTCCGCGCGGACGGACTGTCCACAATGCTCGGTGGCATCTTCAACACGTTCCCGTACACCGCGTTCGCGCAGAACGTGGGCCTGGTAGGCCTGACCGGCGTGCGAAGCAGGTTCGTGGTCGCCTTCGGCGGCGGCATCCTGGTGGTACTGGGCCTGATCCCGATACTGGGCGAGATCGTGGCGACGATCCCGACCCCGGTCTGGGCGGCGCCGGTATCGCCATGTTCGGCACGGTGGCGGCGAGCGGCATCCGCACCCTGACCGCAGTGCCGTTCGACGACCACAGAAACCTGATCGTGGTGGCGGTGTCGCTGGGGATCGGCCTGATCCCGGTCGCCGTGCCCACGGTGTACGACCAGTTCCCGTTGTGGTTCCGCACTGTCATGTCGTCCGGCATCAGCGCGGGGTGCGTCACGGCGATCCTGCTGAACGTGTTCTTCAACCACACGAGGAGAGATCAGAGTTTGCGGAACTCGTAGGCCTCTTTGATCTGCTGGTTGTAGTACCGCCCGACACTGTCGGCCGCCACGAGCGCGAAGTACTCCCGCGCGGGCACGTCGAGGTACTGGTAAACCGCACCACCGGCGACCTCGACCTCGAGAACCCGCCGCCCCTTGTCGTAACCCACGGACCGAACAGCAGAAGACTCAACCCGCTGCCGATACATGCCCCCGACGGTACCGATGTGTACGCCGTAGACGCAGAACGTGTACGGTGTAGACATGAGTTCGCACACAGCCGCCCGCCTCCGTGCGGCGGCGCGCGCGATCCTGGTCGCGGAGGGCGCACCCGCGGTGAGCATCCCGCCAGGGTGGCCCCCACCGAGGTGGGGGTCACCCCGATGGCGACATACCGCCACTACGCGAACCGAGAGGCACTGCTCACCGCGGTCGCCGACGAGTGTTTCGCCGAGCTGACGGAACGCTGGGCGCCCGGCGAGATCGTCGAGGACTCGCTCGGGCGGGCTGATGGAGCTGCTCGACGACTACCTCGAGCTTCGCGCTGGAGACGCCGCACCTGTACACGTTCCTGGTCGTGGAGCGGCGGGCGGAGGCACGCACCTATCCGGAGGACTTCCGGGCCGGTCAGTCCACGTCGTTCGGGCGGCTGATGGAGGCGATCGGGCCATGGCATGTTGACCGGCGTGTTCCGCACCGACGACCTGGTCGAGGTCGCGATGACGCTGTCGTCGCAGGTGCAGGGACTGGTGCAGCTGTACCTGAGCGGCCGGATCGCGTTGCCGGAGCAGGACTTCCGTAGCACTCTGTCCACCGCTGCGTCGGGAGGGTCCTCGATGGGCTGGCGAGCTAGCGCCCTTGGCGGTACTCGTGTCCGGCGCCCTGTTCTACCTCGGCACCGGCCTGACGCCGATCGCCGAGCGTCGCCGTGCTGGCGCCGATTCCCGTGCTGTGGCTGGCACCTCGCATCGGCGGCGGATGGTCGGCGGCCGGCGGTCGCGTTCCTGGCGTTCACACTCGGCACGACGAACAGCGTGGGTCCTGTACGCGGACTCGGTGGACGTCCCGATCCCGATGGCGGCGGTGATCGTCGTGGGCACGGCGCTGATCTTCACGGCCGTCGTGTGCTGCTGTTCCGCGCGTTGATGCAGCGTGGTCTCTGGTTGTTGGCGGTGTTCGTCGGCGCCCGCCGTGCACGTGTCGGGTTGGTACCTGGCGTCGGTGCTGAGCCCGGCCGGCGATGATGGGCACGCTCGCGACCGGACAGGCGGACGTGCCGGTGGTGTTGCAGGTGGCCGTCGCTGACGGGTGCGTTGGGCGTGGACTACCTGTTGATGCTGATACGCGGCGGCAGCCGCGCGCGCTGCTGACCCCCGGCACCGCACCGGCTACGCATCACCGCGGTGACCGGCAGCAGCTGGTGCTAGGCGCACGTGGCGTTCGGGCACGTTCCGTCTCGCCACCGCCGACGGACGAGTCGCACTATCGGGTGGCGCTGATCGGCGGCAACGCGAAGGGTCAGTGGGCCACGGACGTGACCACGCCGGACGGACAACGCAAGATCGCCGGCTATGTCCGAGCGATCGAGCAGACCACCGCAGATCTGGTGGTACTCCCGGAAGGCGCGTTCGCCGCGACTGACAATTCGTTGCCCACGCTGGTAGCACCACTGACCCAGATGGCCGCGGAAAAGCACGCGACCATCGTCGTAGGCGTGGTACTGAACAAACACCAGAATTCAGCGGTAGCCATTACCGATGCGCATCCGCCGGTCGTCTACGACAAATGGCACGACAGGGGACCAAGAAGATCGTCGCAGGTCACGACCTCCGCTACCTGCCGAACACGGACGTGGGAATGGTCGTGTGCGGCGACGTCAACTTCGCGAACCCGTTCCGCGACTACGCGCACGGACGGCGCCGACCTGGTCGCGCTCCCGGCCTCGGACGAGGACGTGAACGGGTGGCAGCACAGCCAGGACCGCGCTACTGCGCGGAGTCGAGAACGGCGCCGGAGCGGCGTGGGCAGCCCAGCGCGGCACGGTGCTGCGCCGCGGACGCGTTGGGGCCGGACGGTGGCGTCGGTACGGACCGACGCATCCACAGTGACACGGACGGCGGACGCTGCCCAGCCGGCGCCCGGCCAAACCGTGTACAACCGTCTAGGCCACTGGTTTGCCTGGTTGTGCCTGGTAGTGACCGCCCTCGGCATTGCGGTGACGAACCGGTGGAAAGCGACCGATCCGCAGCCGCTACCCCGCAACCCATTTCCATGGGTGATTGACGCCTGAACCTTGTAACACAGCGTCACAGCGCTCCGATGTCCCCCGCGAAGGAACACTGAGGGAACGAGGGCGCCGCGACACTCAGAGCCACCAGGGCCAACCAACCCGCACAGACCGTCCCAGAGCGACGGTCACGGCCCGGGAGCTGACCGTCGCCGGCACCTTCCTCAAAAAACCACAAGTCGTCAACCGCGCAGGCGGTTAGTTCGCGCTGAGCACCCACGGAAATCTTCCAGGTGATGACGGCTGCGCCCACGACATCACCTCGGAGAAACCGTGACCCAGATTTACGAACCCCAGCACCAGCAAAATCGCCGCGGCCAGACTCACATGTGGGTGTCACTCGCCGCGGTGACGGCAGTGGTGGTCGCCGCGGTGCTCGTCTCCGTGATGTTCCTGACCGACGACAAAGACAACAGCAAGGACGACGGCTCGGCTGCGGTCGGCATCGACAGCCTGTTCGCACCGACAGCGTTCGCGCCGACAGCTCCACTGCAGGACGCGGCGAAGGCCTGCGGCGCCGGCACCCTCGCGGACGAGAACCACACCCTCGTACTCGACATGGCGGGCGAAGAGCCCGGCTCGGGCACCGTGGCCATCGACGAAGTCCTGTGCGTCCTCGGCGAGCTGCACTCGCCGCAGGCGGTCATCGCACAGATGGAGTCGACCCGCGCACTGGACGGCATGCAGTCCACCACCTGGTCCGACTACGAGGTCACGTGGACCTACCACCCCAACGACGGCTTGGACCTGATCATCACGAACGCAGCCTGACGCCACCCTGGAGAGGCCACCACCATGCAGCAGCAACCGGTCACCGGCTACTACCACCCGGCCCCCGCACGGAAGCAGCCCGCGGGCTTCGCCGTCGCCAGCCTGGTCCTCGGCATCGTCGGCGTCGTGCTGTCCTTCATGCCGATCGTCAACAACCTCACGGCCGCGGGCGCGGTCGTCGGGTTCGTGCTGGGCTTCATCGGCATCTGGCGGTCGAGGGCGCTCATGTCCGGGTTCGGGGTGTTCCTGTGCGGCGCCGCGGTCGTGCTGACGGTGGTCGCCCAAACCGAGCTGGGCGAGAAACTGGACCAGATCGGCACCGAGCTCGACTCGTTGGGCACCACCGAGACATCCGCCGCGGCAGCGCAACCGGCCATCGCCGACCCCGCCGGCTACGCCCCCGCCCCCGGCGACTTCTCCCTCGAGGTGATCACGCTGGAGGAGAAGTGCTTCGGCTCCGCAGGCTGCAACGTCACCTTCCGCGTCACCGTCACCTACCTCGGCGCACAACTACCCGACCCGACAAAGACATTCACGGCCGTCTACGACGTCACCGGCGGCTCAGAACCCCAGACCGACCGCTTCACGATCACGGGCTCACAGGTCTCGGTACCAAGCGAACAGATGATCCAGACAGACTCGCCGACCGCCGTACTGACAGCCACAGTCACAACAACGCTGTGAGTGAGGCCGCAGTCCAGGCCCTTCCGCCCCTCCCCACTAGATAAGACGGCAGCTGAAACATGACCGCTAGCAGCGGCAAACCCCAATCGATGTCCACTGGCGGTGTGGTCGCCCTCGTCCTTCTCGGGATTCTCTTTGTCACCGTCGTCTACAGCTGCGCTACCAGCGCAAGCAGCAGCGACGACAGCGAGGACGGATCCGGCATGGCGGAGGTTATGTGCGAGGAGTTCGTCACCGACCGACTCAAATCACCTTCGTCGGCGGAGTTCGCCGGCGCAGACTCTGTCACTCCGCTGGGGGATGACCAGTATGAGGTGACAGCGTCGGTGGACTCTCAGAACGGGTTCGGCGCGATGATCCGAACCGAGTACGTCTGCACCATCCAGGACAGCGGCGACGACACCTGGAACCTGGTGTCCCTTGATCTCGACGAGTAGACGCATGTGTAGGGCCCCGACGCTTCCGGACGGGCGGCGACGGTGAACGGCAGGACCAGGAAGTGAACGTTGCCCTGCGCGGCGTCCGGAAGGGCCATCAAATGTCAGTCGATCAGATCTCTTTGGTGGGCACAGTAGGGATCGAACCTACGACCGCTCGGGTGTAAACCGAGTGCTCTTCCGCTGAGCTATGTGCCCTCGGTCCGGCGCCGCACCCGCGCCGGACCACGATCACAAGCTGGCGATCGCCTTCTTCCACGCGTCCTGGTCACGGGCCTCGCCAGGCTGGTTGACCTCCGCGAAGCGCACCACGCCCGACTGTCGATCAGGAACGTGCCCCGGTTGGCCAGGCCGGCCGCCTCGTTGAAGACGCCGTAGGTCTTGGCGACCGCACCGTGCGGCCAGAAGTCGGACAGCAGCGGGAACTGGTAGCTCTGCTGCAGCGCCCACGCCTTGAGGCTGAACGGCGTGTCGACGGACACGCCGAGCACCTGGACGCCGGCGTCTCGAACGTCGGCGAACTCGTCGCGTAGCTGGCAGAGCTCGCCCTGGCAGATGCCGCTGAACGCGAACGGGTAGAAGACCAGCAGGACGTTCGACGCGCCGCGGTACGCGGACAGCGACACCTTCTGGTTGTTGTAGTCCTTGAGCGTGAACTCCGGCGCCTTGGCACCGACGTCGACCATCCCGACTCCTCCGCCGTCCGACTCCCGATGTCGAGCGCTAGCCCGGCCAGCCTGACGGACCGGGCTCAGCGCTTGGACTTGGCGGACTTGGGGGACACGAGACGCGTTGCCGACCAGTCGCTGCCCACACTGACGTTGGACGTCAGCGCGAGCCCGGCTGTCGGCACGGCCTCGGCGATCTCACTCGGTTCGACATGGCCGTCCCGACCAGTCTTGGGGGTCAGGACCCAGATGACACCGTTGTCGGCGAGCGGACTGATGGCGTCCATGAGCGCGTCGACCAGGTCGCCGTCATCCTCCCGCCACCACAGCAGCACCACATCGACGACATCGTCGGCGTCCTCGTCAAGCAGGTCACCGCCGATCTGTTCCTCGATGGCGGCACGAACGCCGTCGTCGACGTCCTCGTCCCAGCCAATCTCCTGGACGACCATCCCCGGCTCGACTCCGAGCCTCTCGGCGACGCCGGCCTTGCCAGCGTCTCCCGCGGCGACCACGGCTTCCACTCCTCCTCAACGCCATCGCAGAGATTCGTTCGACCCCCGCGAAACGGTATTGGCACAGCGAACACTGACCGTGCCCCACCTACGCAACCACCCACGCCGGGTTTGCCCTGTACGGCCCATCCCGAAACCGGGACCTTACTCGCCGGTAACGATGACCTGAGCGCCCATTGAGACGACGATGGCAGAGTTACGGGTATGAGCGCAGGCACTGGAGACCCCTTGGCTACGCAGAACAGCGAAAACAGCAGGAAACAGCCGGAGCGGGTACGGGTCATCCGCGACGGTCTCGCCGCACACCTTCCGGACATCGATCCGGACGAGACCGCGGAGTGGCTGGAGTCTTTCGACGCCATGCTCGACCGCCGGCGGCCAGCAGCGTGCGCGCTACCTCATGCTGCGACTGCTGGAGCGCGCCCGGGAGAGCCGCGTCGGCGTACCGGCGCTGACCAGCACGGACTACGTGAACACCATCCCCACCGACCAGGAACCGTGGTTCCCCGGTGACGAGGAGACCGAGCGCCGCTACCGAGCGTGGATCCGGTGGAACGCGGCGATGACCGTGCACCGCGCGCAGCGCCCCGGCGTCGGCGTCGGCGGGCACATCTCGACCTACGCGTCCTCCGCGACGCTCTACGAGGTCGGCTTCAACTGGTTCTTCCGCGGCAAGGACCACCCCGGCGGCGGCGACCAGGTCTACTTCCAGGGCCACGCCTCCCCCGGCATGTACGCGCGCGCGTTCCTCGAGGGCCGGCTCTCCGGCCGACCAGCTCGACGGCTTCCGCCAGGAGCTATCGCACGGCGGCCCCGGCGCCGGCCTGCCGTCCTACCCGCACCCCCGGCTCATGCCGGACTTCTGGGAGTACCCGACGGTCTCGATGGGCCTCGGCCCGATGAACGCGATCTACCAGGCGCGGTTCAACCGCTACCTGCACGACCGCGGCATCAAGGACACCACCGACCAGCACGTGTGGGCGTTCCTCGGCGACGGCGAGATGGACGAGCCGGAGTCGCGCGGCCTGATCCACGTCGCCGCGAACGAGGGCCTCGACAACCTCACGTTCGTCATCAACTGCAACCTGCAGCGCCTGGACGGCCCGGTGCGCGGCAACGGCAAGATCATCCAGGAGCTGGAGGCGTTCTTCCGCGGCGCCGGCTGGAACGTCATCAAGGTCATCTGGGGCCGCGAGTGGGACTCGCTGCTGCACGCCGACCGGGACGGCGCGCTCATCAACCTGATGAACACCACCCCCGACGGCGACTACCAGACGTACAAGGCCAACGACGGCGCGTTCGTCCGTGAGCACTTCTTCGGTCGCGACCCCCGCACCAAGGAACTGGTCACGCCGATGTCGGACCAGGAGATCTGGAACCTCAAGCGCGGCGGCCACGACTACCGCAAGGTGTACGCGGCCTACCAGGCGGCCACCGAGCACCACGGCCAGCCGACGGTGATCCTCGCGAAGACGATCAAGGGCTACGGCCTCGGCACGCACTTCGCCGGGCGCAACGCCACGCACCAGATGAAGAAGATGACCCTGGACGACCTCAAGCAGTTCCGGGACTCGCATCCACATCCCGATCTCCGACAAGGAGCTCGAGCAGGACCCGTACCTGCCGCCGTACTACCACCCGGGCCCCGACACGCCGGAGATCCAGTACCTGCTGGAGCGACGCCGTCAGCTCGGCGGGTTCGTGCCGGAGCGGCGCGCCAAGACCAAGGCGCTCGTGCTGCCCGGCGACAAGGCGTACGAGGCGGTCCGGCGCGGGTCGGGCAAGCAGGAGGTCGCCACCACCATGGCGTTCGTCCGGCTCGTCCGCGACCTCGCGAAGGACAAGGAGATCGGCCACCGGATCGTGCCGATCATCCCGGACGAGGCACGCACGTTCGGCATGGACTCGATGTTCCCGACGCAGAAGATCTACAACCCGCACGGGCAGCTGTACACGTCCGTCGACGCGTCGCTCATGCTGTCCTACAAGGAGAGCGAGCAGGGCCAGATCCTGCACGAGGGCATCAACGAGGCCGGGTCGACCGCGTCGTTCACCGCGGCCGGCACGTCCTACGCCACCCACGGCGAGCCGATGATCCCGATCTACATCTTCTACTCGATGTTCGGGTTCCAGCGCACCGGCGACGGGCTGTGGGCGGCCGCGGACCAGATGGCGCGCGGGTTCGTCCTCGGCGCCACCGCGGGGCGGACCACGCTCACCGGCGAAGGCCTCCAGCACAACGACGGCCACTCGCTGCTGCTCGCGTCCACCAACCCGGCCGTGCTCGCCTACGACGCCGCGTGGTCCTTCGAGCTGGCGCACATCGTGCGGGACGGCCTGCGCCGGATGTACGGCGAGCAGGCGGAGGACGTCTTCTACTACCTGACCGTCTACAACGAGCCGTACGTGCAGGCGCCCGAGCCGGAGGACCTCGACGTCGAGGGACTCCTGCGCGGCCTGTACCGGTACCGGCCCGCCGCCGACGGCGAAGGGCCACGTGCCCAGATCCTCGTGTCCGGCGTCGCCATGCCGTGGGCACTGAGCGCGCAGGAGAAGCTGGCCGACGAGTGGGGCGTGCGCGCCGACGTCTGGTCCGCGACCTCGTGGGCCGAACTGCGTCGCGACGCCGTCGAGACCGACCGGCACAACTTCCTCCACCCGGAGGCGGAGCCGCGCCGGCCCTACGTCACCACCGCGCTGGAAGGCACCGGCGGCCCCGTCGTCGCCGTCTCCGACTGGATGCGGTCCGTGCCCGACCTCATCCGCCCCTGGGTGCCGACCGACATGCTGACGCTCGGCACCGACGGGTTCGGCCTGTCCGACACCCGCCCCGCCGCCCGCCGACACTTCCTGGTCGACACCGAGTCGATCATCGTCGGCGTGCTCACCGCACTGGCCCGCCGCGGCGAGATCCCCCAGGCGACCGTCGTCGAAGCAGCCAGGAAGTACCGCATCGACGACGTCTCCGCGGCCGGCCCGCAAACCTCCGACCCAGGCGATGCCTGACTCTCAGTAGCCTCCCTGACCTGCGCTGATGAATCAGTAGCACGATCGGGGGACCCAGGTGGCACCCTCTCCCCGCACCGTCCATAGTGGAAGAACCGGTGGGGACCGGGGAGAGGGGCCGCCCGGCGGCGTGCGCACCGCCGCGCCGGGCGGCCTCGACCGGTACCCCTGTTCGGTGTCCGGGGCCACCTTCCCGGTGTCTCGGCCGTTCCTTGCCCCCGGGGGCCGAGCCCCCGTACCCCCACGGCGCGGTCGGCGCCTGACCCAGCGTGGTTTGGTTTTGGCTTTGCCGGCTGCGCCGGCTTGCCCCTTTGCGTTCGCGGTCGGCGATGCCTGACCGGCAGTGAAGGGGTCCTTCACTGCGTCGCTACCGTGCCGGCGGCCGCGACTGGCATCAGTGGGTTCGGCGGCGGCGGGCACCACGGAGGGCAGGCGCCAGCCTGCCCGTAACGCCTGAACCAGGGTGGCGGAGGCTCGCGTGTCACGGGTGGCGAAGCCGCCGAAACCCACACCGCACACCACCGAACGACAACTGACTAGGGTCATCACGTGGGTCGGGTTTCCGAGCAGACGCTTGCCGCGCTGGACCGCGCATCCGGCAAGCTGGCTTCCGCCGCGCTCGCGTCCATGGACGAGCAGTTCCCCTGGTTCGGCCGAATGCCCGCCGACCAGCGTGCCTCCGTCCTGCTCATCGCGCAGACCGGCGCCGCCGGGTTCACCGCGTGGATGCGCGACCAACGCGAAGCCATCCGGCTCACCACCGACGCCTTCCGGTCCGCGCCACGCGACCTCTCCCGCTGGATCAGCCTCCGGCAGACCGTCGAACTGGTCCGCGTCGCCGTGCACGTGATCGAACGGGAGATCCCCGACCTCGCCGCCGACGACGCCGAACGGCAGGTCCTCACCGAAGCAGTCCTGCGCTACGGCCGCGAGGTCGCCTTCACCTCCGCCATGTCCTACGCCTCCGCCGCAGAGACCCGCGGCGCATGGGACGCTCGGCTCGAAGCCTCCGTCGTCGACGCGATCGTCCGGGGCGACGCGGAAGAGTCCCTGCTCAGCCGGGCCGCCGCGCTCGGATGGGACCTCGACGAACCCGCGACCGTCCTCGTCGGCAACTCACCCTCCGACGACCCGCCCACCGTCGTCTACGAGGTCCGCAGCCGCGCCGCGCGCGCGAACCGGCCCGTGCTGCTCGGCGTGCAGGGCTCCCGGCTGGTCGTCGTGCTCGCCGGCGACACCGACGCGCCGGACGCGCTCGACAAGATCGCCACCTCGTTCGGGGACGGCGCCGTCGTCGCCGGCCCCACCGTGTCCAGCATCGCCGACGCGCACCGCAGCTCCGCCGACGCGCTGTCCGGCCTGCGTGCCGTCGTCGCGTGGCCCTCCGCGCCCCGCCCCGTGCGGTCCACCGACCTGCTGCCCGAGCGGGCACTCGCCGGCGATCCCGAGGCGGAATGGCAGCTCATCGACCAGATCGCGCGGCCGCTCGAGAACGCGGGCGGCGCCCTGCTCGAGACCGTCGAGACCTACCTCGAGGCCGGCGGCGTGCTCGAGACGTGCGCCCGGCTGCTCTTCGTGCACCCGAACACCGTGCGGTACCGGCTGCGCAAAGCCGCCGAACTGACCGGGCACAGCGCCAGCTCACCTCGAGACGCGCTTGTGTTACGCATCGCACTCGCGGTCGGCCGACTCGCCAGATCCCGCGGAATCTGGTAGCGATCACACTAAGCGAACGCGCCTGTACCGTTCATGCTGCGGCAACCTTTGTAGGGTTTCTACAAATCGATCGCCCCGACTTGGTCAGCCTCAGCATCACCCCGGATGCCCTCCTACGTGTTCAGTGGACAACGTGCTCGCGCTACTCGCGCCCGGACAGGGCTCCCAGACTCCCGGCATGCTCTCCCCTTGGCTCGAGCTGGACGGCACCCGAGAGCGGGTGACCGCCTGGTCCGAGCTCACCGGCCTCGACCTCGTCGAGCTCGGCACGGTCGCCGACGCCGACGCCATCAAGGACACCGCGATCACCCAGCCGCTGGTCGTGGCGCTGTCGGTGCTCGCGTTCGAGGAGCTGGCCAAGCAGTACGAGCTGCCCGCCGACCTCGTCGTCGCGGGCCATTCCGTCGGTGAGCTGGCCGCGGCCGCGGTCGCCGGTGTGCTCAGCGCCGACGACGCCGTCGCCCTCGCCGCCGTCCGCGGCCGCGAGATGGCCGCCGCGTGCGACCTCGCGCCGACCGGCATGGCCGCCGTGATGGGCGGGGAGCCCGACGACGTCGTCGCGTGGCTCGCCGAGTTCGACCTGAGCGCCGCCAACCGCAACGGCGCCGGCCAGATCGTCGCCGCCGGGCCCGTCGAGGCCATCGACAAGATCGTCGGGGAGAAGCCCGACTGGGTGAAGAAGGTCATCAAGCTGAAGGTGGCCGGCGCGTTCCACACCCACTACATGACCCCCGCGCAGGACGCGCTCCGCGAGCGCGCCAAGGACATCACGGTCGCCGACCCGACCCGCACGCTCCTGTCCAACGCCGACGGCCAGGTCGTCACGTCCGGCACCGACATGCTGGCGCGCCTGGTCGACCAGGTCACCCTGTCGGTCCGCTGGGACTCCTGCATGGCCACCATGACCGCCCTCGGCGTGCACGCCACCGCGGAGCTACCGCCCGCAGGCGCACTCACCGGACTCGCCAAACGCGAGCTCGCCGGTGTCACGACCGCGGCGCTGAAGACACCGGCCGACCTGGCGAAGGTGGCCGCCGCACTGTCCACTCCAGATGGAGGAGTGTCCGCACCATGACCGAACTGCGACTGGCCGAGGGCGCCGCGGCGACGCGGATCCTCGGCATCGGCAGCACCCAGCCGGAGCGGGTCGTCACCAACGACGACCTGTCCAAGCTCATGGACACCAACGACGAGTGGGTCCGCGAACGGGTCGGCATCATCGAGCGCCGGTTCGCCGGCGAGAACGACACCGTCGTCAGCATGGCCGTCGAGGCCGGTTCCAAGGCCATCGCCGCCGCCGGGATCTCCCCGACCGACGTCGACACGGTGATCGTCGCCAACTGCACGACCACCGCGCCGATCCCCAACGCCGCCGCGCAGGTCGCCGACCTCATCGGGATCAAGCAGGCCGGCGGGTTCGACCTCAACGCCGCGTGCGCGGGCTTCTGCTACGCGCTCGGCATCGCCTCCGACCTGGTGCGCGCCGGCTCCGCGGGCCGCGTGCTGGTGATCGGCTCCGAGAAGCTGACCGACGTGGTCGACCCGGTCGACCGCTCGACGGCGATCATCTTCGCCGACGGCGCGGGCGCCGCGGTCGTCGGACCGTCCGAGGACGCCGGCATCGGCCCGGTCGCCTGGGGCAGCGCCGGCGACCTCGTCGACATGATCGGCATGACCGAGCGGCGGCACATCTTCCAGGAGGGCCAGTCGGTCTTCCGCTGGGCCACCACGAAGATCGCGCCGATCGCGATGCGGGCGCTGGAGCTCGCCGGGGTCGAGCCGAAGGACGTCGACGTGCTGATCCCGCACCAGGCGAACCTGCGGATCGTCGAGGCGATCGCGAAGAAGCTGCGGCAGAAGGGCGCGCGGGAGGACATGGTCGTCGCCGACGACGTCATGTACTCCGGCAACACCTCCTCCGCGTCGATCCCCATGGCGATGGACCACATGCGGGCGGCCGGGCGGGTCCACTCCGGCGACGTCGCACTGCTCGTCGGGTTCGGCGCCGGCCTGTCCTACGCGGCACAGGTCGTCGTCTGCCCGTAAGAACTTCCGGGCCAACCGGTCCCGGTCAACAAAGGAGAGAAGCAGCATGGCAGAGAAGCCCACCGACGAGGAGATCCTGGCCGGCCTCGCGGAGATCGTCGAAGAGGTCGCCGGCGTGGAGGCCGACGAGGTCACCGCCGACAAGTCGTTCGTGGACGACCTGGACATCGACTCGCTGTCGATGGTGGAGATCGCCGTGCAGGCCGAGGACCGGTTCGAGGTCAAGATCCCGGACGCGGAGCTCGCGAACCTCAAGACGGTCGGCGACGCGGTGAGCTACGTCTCCAAGAACGCCTGACACGTACTGAACAGTTGCACCTCGAGGATCACGGAGAGGCCATGAGCACGGTCGAAGTAGTCGTCACCGGAATGGGAGCGACCACTCCGCTCGGCGGGGACGTCACGTCCACGTGGGACGGGCTGATCGCCGGTCGCAACGGCGTCAAGATCAACGAGGCTCCGTGGACGAAGCGGTTCGACCTGCCGGCGAAGCTCGCCGCGCCGCTCGCGGTCGACCCGTCCGAGGTCCTGCCCCGGGTGCAGCTGCGCAGGATGGACCGGTGTGAGCAGATCGCCGTCATCGCGGCGCGGCAGGCCTGGGCGGACGCCGGGTACGAGGTGCCGACCGACGAGCACGAGCCGGTGGATCCCTACCGGCTGGGGGTGGCGATCGGCACCGGCATCGGCGGGCCGGTCACCCTCCTCGACCAGGACGACCTGCTCGAGGAGCACGGGCTGCGCAAGGTGTCGCCGCTGACGGTGCCGATGCTCATGCCGAACGGTCCCGCGGCGCACGTCAGCATCGAGATGCGGGCACGGGCCGGGGTGCACACCCCGGTGTCGGCCTGCGCCTCGGGCGCCGAGGGGCTCGCGATGGGCGCGGACATGATCCGGTCCGGCCGCGCGGACGTCGTCATCGCGGGGGGCGCGGAGGCGTGCATCCACCAGATCACGGTGGCCGGCTTCGCGCAGTCCCGCACGCTGTCGCTGCGCAACGACGAGCCCGACCGCGCGTCCCGGCCGTTCGACGTCGACCGGGACGGCTTCGTCCTCGGCGAGGGCGCCGGGGTGCTGATCCTGGAGTCGGCGGAGCACGCGAAGGCGCGCGGCGCGCGGGTCTACGGCAAGCTCGCCGGCAGCGGCATCACCTCCGACGCCTACCACATCACGGGCAACCACCCGGAGGGCGTCGGCCAGATCAACGCCATGACGCAGGCCATCCGGGCCGCCGGCCTGTCCCCGACCGACATCGGCCACGTCAACGCACACGCGACGTCCACCGTGGTCGGCGACATCGGCGAGGCGGTCGCGATCCGCAAGGCCGTCGGCGACCACGTGGTGATCACCGCGCCGAAGAGCTCGTTCGGCCACCTCGTCGGCGGCGCGGGCGCGGTCGAGAGCATCTCGACCCTGCTGTCGATCTACCACGGCATCATCCCGGCCACCCGCAACCTGGAACACCAGGACCCGAAGGTCGACCTGGACGTCGTGGCCGGCGAGCCGCGCAAGCTGGAGCTCAACGCCGCCATGAACGACTCGTTCGGCTTCGGCGGGCACAACGTGGCGCTCGTCTTCACCGCGGCCTGAGGCTTCTGGGGCTTGCTCGCCGCGGGGCGGTGGTGTTCGGGAAGCTGTGGGGCCCGAACACCGTGGTGGGTCTTCGCCTACTCGGCGGCCAGGCCTTCGCCATGATCGCGAACCAGTCACCGCAACTCAGCGGGACACAACGCCGGGCGCACTCACCGACCCCGGTGTGCGGCGACATCCCGTCGCCGTTCCTGTGTACGGCGACACCGCCTTGGCCTCCGGCCCCCGTTTTCCAGCCTACGGCTTGGCACCGACACGAACCGGTGCCGTCGAGGTGCCCTGTGGGCAACCACCCGGGCTGTGGACAACCGGTCCGCTGTCGATCACGCGACCCCGAGACTGTCGGTGTCGCGTGGAAGAATCGATACCGGGGGCCGGAGGCCACGCCATGCGCCGCGGAGTCCGCGCCGCGTCCGAAGCCGACTTGGTGACACACGTCCGACCGAAGCCGACCAGCGACTCACGTCCGACCAAGGCGCCTCACCTCCGACCAGGCCGGTCTAGCACTCCTCGTGCTGCGGAGAGGCACTCGCCGAACCGGCGGCGAGCTTCCACTCCCCGCTGTGCCGGGCGAAAGCCCACACCACACTCCACTGGATGCATTCCACCTGCAGCTCCGGCGGCGCCTTGTCGAGGGACTGCGTGCTCGTGAACCGGAGCAGCACCCGGGCGGTGTCGTCGGCGCCCGACTCGATCCGGTACAGGACGATGCTGCCGTCCTGCGTGGTCGAGTAGTCGGCCTGCCACTTCTCCTCCGGCTGGGACGTCAGCCGCTCCTCGGTGACCGTGTCGGCCCAGCGCTGGTAGTCCTTCAGATTGATGGCCTCGAAGTAGTTCTGCAACAGGCCGCGGAACGTCTCGTACAGCGGGTGCGTGGTCGCGTCGAGCGTGCCCTGCACGTTCACCGGCCCCGGCTGCTGGCTCGGCGGGATCGACGACGGCGTCCCCGGCAGCACCGGCGCGGGCGTGGCCGGCGCGGAGTCGGCGTACAGGTCACGCGTCAGCAGCCCGCCGAGCGCGGTGGCGATCACGGTGATCAGCAGCACCGGCACCAGCCACAGCTGCCGACTCGATCCCTGGGACACGCGTCTAGCGTGCCATGGCTACCCGACCCGGTGGAGCCAGGTCACCGGCGCGCCGTCGCCGGCCCGGCGGTACGGCTCCAGCGCGATGTCCCACGACGCCCCGAGCAGCTCGTCGACCTTGTGCGCGAACTGCTCACCCGCGCGGGCGCCGGCCGCCATGGCCCGCAGCTGGTCCTCGCCGACGACGATGTCGCCGTTGGCGCTCGTGCGGGCGCGCCAGAGCCCGAGGGTGGGCGCGAAGCAGAAGCGTTCACCGTCGACGCCGGGGCTCGGCTCCTCGGTGACCTCGAAACGAATCATCGGCCACGCCTTGAGCGCGGTCACGAGCTTGGCGCCGGTGCCGGGGTCGCCGGTCCAGCCGCACTCAGCACGAAGCTGACCGGCGGCCTCCGGCTGCGCGGTCCACTGGAAGTTCGCCCGAACTCCAAGGGTGCCCGAAATAGCCCACTCGACGTGCGGACATACCGCAGACGGCGACGAGTGGACGTACACAACGCCACGAGTGCTCACTGCTGACCTCCGCTGCTCGACGAGGATTCGTCTTCCCCTACGTCCTCGTCACGAACGGCCAACACTGACTCGCGGGTCCATTGTGCCCTGTGCACGGGCAGTTACGCCACACTATCGGGCCTTGGCTACCGTTGGGGTGCCGGGCCGGTCAGACTTTCGCGGTCCGCCATGCGTTCTGTCAGGGGGTGCGCGGTGCGGGTGGTTCGAGTCGGCGGGGAGACCTCGGCGGTCGGCGCCGACGTGCGGGCCGCGCTGGCGTCGTGGGGCCGGGGCGACACGGTCGTCGGCGGCGTCGCGCTGGTCGGCGTCCAGCCGGCGGGCTGTGACAGCCCGGTGGACGCGGTCGTGGTGCTGCCGCGCGGGGTCCTGGTGGTGGTCGGCGTCGACCTGCCCGACCCCGCCGTGCGGCTGGACGCGCCGCTGTCCGGGCAGTGGAAGACCGACGGCTGGCCGCTGGTGCGGCCGGACGGCGCGGTCAACCCGGCCGCGGAGGCGGTGGCGACGGTCGACGTGATCCGCCGCAAGCTGGAGGAGGCGCGGGTCGAGCCGCTGCCGGTCGGCACCGTGGTGGCGGTCGGGCCGTACGTGTCGCAGGTGCACCAGCCGACGTCGGACCTGCTGCGCGGCGTGCGGATCCTGCACCCCGAGCCCAAGACGCTGCTGACCGCGGCCCGTGAGCTCGCCGTGCACCAGCGGCCCTGCACGGTCGCGCAGGCGCACGCGATCCTCGCCGCGCTGGCGCCGGCGGACACCGAGTTCGACCTGACCGGCGAGGGGTTCGCCGACACCGTCAAGCCGGACATGGCCGCCGCGAGCACCACGCTCATCCCCCGCGTGCGCCCGGCCGAGCCGGCCCCGGCCAAGCCGGCCGCCGCACGCGCGCCGGGCCGCAAGCCGGTGCGTTGGCTGCCCGCCGGCGCCGCGGTGCTGGTCGCGCTGCTGCTGCTGACCGGGATCGTGTACGCGGTCGCGTCGGCCGGCTCGTCCGAGGAGACGCCGAAGGACACGAGCACCACGCGGACCGAGGCGAGCGGGGTCGAGGTCGACGGCATGACGTTCGAGCCGAAGGGCGCGGTCTCGGACACCGACTGCGCGGCCCACGCGTACGGCGACGTCCAGGTCTGGCTCGAGCGCAACCGGTGCACCGAACTGGTCCGGGCCCGCTACGAGTCCACATCGGACGGCAAGCGGGCCGCGATACTGGTCGCCGTGCTGCGGTTCCCGGAAACCCCCCTCGCGGGTGAGCTGCACACCATCGCCGACCAGCCGGGCAGCGGCGCGATCGCGGACGCCTCGACCGAGGGCAAGCCGTGGCCGGGCAGCAGCAAGCCGTTCTTCGAGTCGGCCGCGTTCGCCAGCGGCCGCGAGGGCAACAGCCTCAAGCTCGTGCAGGCCGTGTGGATCGGCCAACCGTCCACACCGGACGACAAGGCCCTTGACAAGCTCGCCACCAGCGCGTTGGAGATCCCCGCCCCGGCCTAGCTGGAGCGGCTCGCCTCCGCGACGAACTCGGTCGCGTAGCCGTACAGCGCCGGCATGCCGCCCGTGTGCACGAACACGACCGTCTCACCCGGACGGACGTCCGCGACCAGCGTCGCGGCCGCCTTGCCCGTGTACACCGGGTCGAGCACGATCCCCTCGGTGCGCGCGAACAGCCGCAGCGCCGACCAGACCGCCGCGGTCGGCACGCCGTAGCCCGCGCCGAGCGCGCCGTCGTCGACGGTGACGTGGTCCACCGCCGGCGGCGACACGCCGAGGACCGCGGCCGCCTCCCCGGCGAGTCGCTCGATCTCGGCCATCGCCGCGCCCGCGCCACGGGACACGCTCGCCGCCGTGATGGGCAGCTGCCAGCCGAGCGCGAGGCCGGCGACCGTGCCGCCGGTGCCGGCCGCGCAGACGATCCGGTCGACGTGGCGTCCGGCGAGCTGGTCGCGCAGCTCGGCGGCCGCGGCGACGTACCCGAGCACGCCGAGCCCGCTGGACCCGCCGACCGGCAGCGTGACGCTCGTCGCGTTGGCCAGGTCCTCCGCGATGGCCTTGGCCTGCTCGTCGTCGGCGCACACGTGGACCCGCGCGCCGAACAGGTGGTCCAGCGCGACGTTGCCGGACCGGTCGTAGGCCTCGCCGGCCCGGGGGACGGCGCGGTTGAGCACCAGCTCGCAGCGCAGGCCGAGCCGCGCGCACGCGGCCGCGGTGAGCCGGCCGTGGTTGGTCTGCACGCCGCCGAACGTGATCACCGTGTCCACCCCGTCGGCGACCGCGGCGGCGAGCGTGAACTCGAGCTTGCGCACCTTGTTGCCGCCCCCGCCGAGCCCGCTCACGTCGTCCCGCTTGACGAGGACGGTGGCGCCGAGCGCGGCGCTCAGCCGAGGGCAGTCGTCGAGCGGCGTCGGCCAGTCCCCGAGCGGCAGCCGGGGAAACGAGGTGAGGTCCATGTCTCAAGTCTGCCGCCACGCCGCGTGCCCGGCCATCGTGCCGGAGACCGGACCGTTATCCTCGGCAACGTTCGGATCAACCCCCCATTCGGAGGACCTTGTGGCGCAGCGGACCATTCTCGAGCTGGTCGACGATCTCGACGGCGGCCAGGCGGACGAGACCGTGACCTTCGCCCTCGACGGGGTCGACTTCGTGATCGACCTGTCCGCCGACAACGCGGCCCGCCTGCGCGACACGCTCGCCGAGTACGTCGGCCACGCGCGCCGCACCGGCGGCCGCAAGCAGCGCGGTGTGGTCGCCACGGCGCCGAAGTCGGGCAACGGCAGGCCGGACACGCAGGCGGTCCGCGAATGGGCCCGCAGTCAGGGCGAGACGGTCGCCGAGCGCGGCCGCGTACCCCAGGCACTAGTAATCCGGTTCCAGGAAGCCCACAACTGAGTCATCGGCTCGCTCCGCTCGCGTAATCGCGGCCTGAACCCGGCGTCTTCCCTCCTCCGTGCTCGGCGCTGACGCGCCTGCGCGCGAGCGTCAGTCCAGACGCCGGCGGCCGCTCACCCACGCCCTCACACGTGAGCGGTCTGGCGTCGCTACTTCGGTAGTCGGCGGGCGGACGGGGTCGCCCACTTACCGAGTCTCCGCACGGCCAGGACCGGGTGCGGCACGAGTGGTCCCAGCTTCGGTTCCTTCACGAGCGTGCGCACGGTCTTCTGCAGCGCTCGCAACGTCTCCGCCAGCGCGCGCATGCCCGCGGTGCTCACCGGCCCCGGGTATGCGCGCTGCCCGTACAGCCGGACCGCCCACCCCGGCAGCAGCGAGTACGCGAGGTGCCCCACGACCGGCTCGTAGACCTTCAGCCCCAGTGCCAACTTGCCGCCGACCGGCGGGCGGTGCAGGAACTCGTAGATCGCGTCGGTGTCGTCGGTCCGGCGCAGCAGCGGCCGGACCCCGCGTAAGTACTCGGTCATCTCCGCGACCGAGCCCGGCACCTCGTCCGGGTCGAGCCCGACGAGTGCCGCCGCGGCGCGCTGCTCGGCGAGGTACCGGTCGGCGTGCGCGGCGGTGAGTGGGAAACCCGCGCGCCGGGTGACGCTCAGGAACGACGACACCTCAGCGCAGTGCACCCACAGCAGCAGCTCCGGCTCGTCGATCCGGAACGACCTGCCGGTGTCCCGGTCGACCGCCCGCAGCTCCCGGTGCGTGCGCCGCACCCGCGCGGCCAGCCGCTCGACCTCGTCGCGCGGGCAGTACGTCGACGCGCCGACGAAGTTCGCCGTGCGCACCAGCCGTCCGAGCGGGTCGGCGCGAAAGTCGGAGTTCTGCATGATGCCGGCGACCGCCCTCGGGTGCAGTGCCTGCAGGTAGAGGCTGCGGATGCCGGCGAGCCACATGGCGGGCTCCGCGTGCAGCTGCCAGCTGACCGAGTCCGGACCGAACAAGCCGAGGTCGTTCGCTTCCTTAAGCTCGCTCACCATGAGTCCATTGAACCTCGACATGACCCGCACAGCACTGGTCCTGGTGGATCTGATGCCGCGGATCATCGCGCTGCCGACCGCGCCCCACACCGGCGCGCACGTCCTGGCACGCGGGCAGCGGCTCGCCGGCGCGTTCCGCGAGCGCGGCGCGCTCGTCGTGTCCGTGATCGTCGAGCGGCCGGGGGTCGCGGAGCAGCCGGCGGGCAGCGAGCTGGCGGTGACGCCCGCCGACGGCGACGTCATGGTCGTCAAGAAGGCCATCGGCGCGTTCCCGTCCAGCGGCATCGACGACGTGCTGCGCACGCGAGACATCGAGACGGTCGTGCCCGGCGGCATCGCGACGAACTTCGGGGTCGAGTACGTCTTCCCTGGGTTCGGCGAGGTCGTGACCACGGACGAGCTGCTCGCACAATTACCTACTCTGGAGTAGGTTGGGTGGATGGCCTACCCGCTGCTCATGAGCCCGCTCGACCTGGGGTTCACGACGCTGCGCAACCGGGTCCTGATGGGATCGATGCACACCGGTCTCGAGGACCGGACGGCCGACGTCGACCGCCTCGCCGCCTACTACGCCGAGCGCGCGAAGGGCGGCGTCGGCCTGATCGTCACCGGCGGGTACGCGCCGAGCCGGTCCGGATGGCTGCTGCCGTTCGCGTCCGCCCTGCTCACCAGGGGTCAGGCCGCGAAGCACCGGGTGCTGACCGACGCCGTGCACGCCCACGGCGGCAAGATCGTCCTGCAGGTGCTGCACGCGGGGCGGTACGCCTACCACCCGTTCTCGGTGTCCGCGTCCGCCGTGAAATCGCCGATCACCCCGTTCCGGCCACGCGCGCTGTCGACGCGCGGGGTGGGGCGGACGGTCGACGCGTTCGTCCGCTGCGCGGTGCTCGCCCGCGAGGCCGGCTACGACGGCGTCGAGATCATGGGGTCGGAGGGCTACTTCGTCAACCAGTTCCTGACCTCGCGCACGAACCGGCGCACGGACGTGTGGGCCGACCGGACGCGGCTGCCCGTGGAGATCGTGCGGCAGACCAGGGCGGCGGTCGGGCCGGACTTCGTGATCGTGTACCGACTGTCGATCATGGATCTGGTGCCGGACGGCCAGAGCTGGGCCGAGATCGTGGCGCTCGGCCAGGCCGTCGAGGCGGCGGGCGCGACGATCGTCAGCTCCGGGATCGGCTGGCACGAGGCGCGGGTGCCGACGATCGTGACGTCGGTGCCGCGTGCGGCGTTCACGTCGGTCACCGGCCGGCTACGGCCGTCGCTGGGCATTCCGGTGGTCGCGTCGAACCGGATCAACATGCCGGACGTGGCCGAGGGGGTGCTGACGCGCGGCGAGGCGGACCTCGTGTCGCTGGCGCGGCCGTTCCTGGCCGACCCGGAGTGGGTGGCGAAGTCGGCGGCCGGGCGCGCCGACGAGATCAACACGTGCATCGCGTGCAACCAGGCGTGTCTCGACCACGTGTTCCGGCACAAGCCGGCGTCGTGCCTGGTCAACCCGAGGGCTGGCCGCGAGCTGGAGCTGGTGGCGCGGCCGGCGGCGCCCCGTGGGATGGCGGTCGTCGGCGCCGGGCCGGCCGGGCTGGCCGCGGCGACGAACCTCGCGCGGCGGGGGCACCGGGTGACGTTGTTCGAGGCGGCCGGTGAGATCGGCGGGCAGTTCAACCTGGCGAAGCGGATCCCCGGCAAGGCGGAGTTCGCGGAGACGCTGCGGTACTTCGCGCGGCAGCTGGAACTCCTCGACGTGACGGTGAAGCTGGGCAGCCGGGCGGCGGCGGCCGACCTGCGGGCCTACGACGAGGTGGTGCTGGCGACCGGGGTGCTGCCGCGCACGCCCGCGATTCCCGGCATCGGCCATCCCTCCGTGCTGTCCTATGTGGACGTCATCCGGGGCGCGCCGGTCGGCGCGCGGGTCGCGGTGATCGGCGCGGGCGGCATCGGGTTCGACGTGTGCGAGTTCCTGGTGTCCGAGGAGCTGGACGCGGCGGCGTGGCGGGCGGAGTGGGGTGTGGCGGCGGACGGCGGACTGACCGCGCCCGCGGTGTCACCGCCACGGCGGACGGTGTACCTGTTGCAGCGCAAGGACTCCAAGCCCGGCGCCGGACTGGGGAAGACCAGCGGATGGGTGCACCGCGCGTCCGTGCGGGCGAAGGGCGTCGCGACGATCACCGGCGTGACCTACGACCGCATCGACGACGCGGGGCTGCACCTCACGGTCGGCGGGCGGGCGCGGTTGCTGCCCGTGGACACCGTGGTGGTGTGCGCGGGGCAGGAACCACTGCGCGACCTGTCCGCCGCGCTGCCCGGCGCGCATCTGGTCGGCGGCGCGGACGTCGCCGCTGAGTTGGACGCGAAGCGGGCCATCGAGCAGGCGACCCGGCTCGCGCTGCGGCTGTAGGCGTTGTTGGCCCTTGGCCTCCGGCCCCCTCGAACCACGCTACCGGAAGGCACCGACAACGCGAGCCGCGCCGAGTGTCTCCTGTGGACAACTCGCGCGTTGTGGACAACCCCTTGCGACGCAACCGAAAGTGTCGGTGCCTGTCGGTAGGCTGGAAATCGGGGGCCGGAGGCCAACGGGGTCCCGCGGACCGTGAGTTGTGGCGGGCGGGCGACCCGGGCGGCGGACACGCCGGATCCCGCCAGTCGGCCAGGCTTGGCGAGCGGCGGTCCTGTGGACCGTACGACAACTTCTCCTTGTTGACGAAGAATACAAGTTCGTTGCTGTTAGTGACCGGACTTTCCCTCGATCGTGTGTTCGAAATAATCGGGTTCGCGGGTAGAATACAAAGTATGTCGAGCTTCGTGGAAACCCCGCCCGGGTTGCCGGAGCTTGCCCAGAACCTGGTAGAGATCACGACCCAGATGCGGAAACTCCACAGTTCCGCATTGACAGTGATCGCCGAACTAGAACAATCCGATGTCGCTCGCGCGGCGGGATATTCGAGTTTGAGCGCACTGGTATCGGATCTGGTGCGGATCACTCCACGCCGAGCGTCCCGACTGGTCGCGCAGGCTGGTCTGGTGGCCGAGGTATTGACGCCAACCGGCCACGTCACCCCGGCGCCATTGCCGTTGGTGCGGGACGCACTACGAGACGGTGTGCTGGATCCGGATCATGTGGACGCGATCGCCGAGACGGTGAAGATGATCCCGACCTGGGCGCCAGGCGACACCGCGGAGATCGTGGAGAAACACCTCGTCGAGACCGCCCGAGTGGCACACCCCGCGGTGGTCCGCTCCCACGGCGAGACGTTGCTGTCACGGATCGACCCCGACGGCGACCAACCTGCCGCCGAGGCGTTGGCAGAACCGAAGAACACGTTCCGCAGCCGGCGAGATCAGACCGGGTGGATGCACTTCACCGGAACGATCGAACCCGAGTCGGCCGAAGAGTTGGACGCGATGCTCGGCGCGCTCGCCAAACCGGACGGCCCCTCCGATGACCGGCACCCGACCCAACGACTCGGTGACGCGTTCTGCGACGTGATCCACCACGCCATCGACTCACCAGACCTGCCCGCCCGAGGTGGGGAGAAGCCACACCTCAACGCGACCATGGACTACACCCACCTACTCGCCGGAGTCGGCACCGCCACCCTGGAAGGCGGCGCACTGCTCCCAGCAGCAGCGGCACGACGGATCGCGTGCGACTGCGGAGTCGTACCGGTAGTGATGAACGGTGCGTCGGTGCCGTTGGACGTGGGCCGCACCCGCCGCCTGGTCACCCCCAAACAACGAGTCGCACTGAACACCCGAGACAAGGGATGCGCATTCCCGAACTGTGGACGTCCCGCGCGCTGGTCCGATGCCCACCATATCCAGCATTGGCTGGACGGCGGCCCAACGGACCTCAATAACCTGGTGCTGCTGTGTCGGCGACATCATCGAATGATCCACCACTCGGAATGGGAAGTCCGGATGAGCAATATCGGGCTGCCGGAATTCATCCCGCCCCGGTGGCTCGACTCCAATGCCACTTACTTAAGCTGTTTCGCCTGGTCAGGCGCCGTACGGAGCCGCGATGCACTGGTCAGATGTTCGTCCATTTAGGACAGCATGGCTCCGGGATCGATCACTAAACGCCCAGGTGGACGACTTTCGATCGAACCAGGTGTCCGACATCGGCTGCCACTCAACCTTGTCACCGGCTTGAACGAGTAGCCCAAAGAGTTAAAGATCATCGTTGGTTGGTAGCCAGTGGCCCTACGTCACGTTGCCGGTGTTCTTCTTGTCCATTCTGTTCTAATCGGCGTGTCACCGTCCCTGTTGTCTATTGGTGATGATTTAATTCATGCATGAGCGTGTTGCGAGTCGTGCTGAAGGAATCGGATGATCGCCTGACGGATCATGTTGGCCTCGGCGTTATGACGCAAGTCGTGTCACGTGACCTGGTTGATGAGGTTCTGAATTCCACTGGGAAGAACGAAAAACGGTCACGTCTGCTGCCGGCGCGGGTTGTCGTATACTACGTGTTGGCGCTGACACTGTTTTATGGTGACGCCTACGAAGAGGTCATGCGCAAACTGGTCAACGGCCTCAGGTTTTTGCGTGCCTGGCGAACCGAATGGGAAGTCCCTACCACGGGGGCGATTTCGAAGGCCCGGATCCGTTTGGGCGCGGAACCGCTCAAGGAACTGTTCTTCCGGATCTGTGTTCCGATCGCCACGCCCGGAACGTGCGGAGCGTGGTACCACGACCGCAGGGTCATGGCCATCGACGGTGTGATCCTGGACGCCCCGGACACAGACGAGAATGTCGAGCGGTTTGAGAGGAAAGAACACAAGAACGGCGAGAGCGCGTTCCCGCAGGTGCGGGTCGTCGGCCTGATCGAATGCGGAACACACGCCATGGTAGCGGCGGAAGTGGACTCCTGGCGAGTCTACGAACGCGAGCTTGCTGAGCGCCTGCTGGACCAGTTCGAACCAAACATGCTGGTCCTGGCCGACCGCGGGTTCTTCAGCTACGCCCTGTGGAAGCAGGCCAGCGATACCGGGGCCGCCCTGGTCTGGCGCGTCGTGACATCGATCCGACTTCCAGTACTGGACGAGCATTCCGACGGCTCATATCTGTCGGAATTGTTGCCCAATAAACTGAAGACCGACCTGAACAGAGGAATGAAACGACGCGTCCCGGAAGGAGCACGGATCCCGGTACGCGTCATCGAATACAGGATAGGAAACCGCAAATCACCGGAAACCATCCGCCTCGTCACGACCATCCTCGACCACAGAGAAGCTCCCGCCGCAGAGCTGGCCGCACTCTACGCCGAAACGCTGGGAATTCGAGATGGGCCTCGACGAGATCGAAACCCATCAAATAGCAAACTACCGAGTCCTGCGATCCAAGAAACCGGACCTGGTCGAACAAGAGATATGGGGTCTGCTCATCACCCACTACGCAATACGAAGGCTGATGCATCAAGCCGCCGACGAAATCGATATCGACGAAGACCGACTCTCCTTCATCCGCAGCCTCCGCGTCGTTCGGCGAAGTGTCGCCAACGACGGGGATTTTCCCCCCGCGGCAGGCTGACGAGCTTCTCGCCGAGGCGCTACGCGAAATCGCTGAGCGACCCAACCTGAAACGACGACTACGCGGCTACCCGCGCGTTGTCAAACGACGGCAAGTGGGAGACAAACTCATCAAACGAGCCAACCACAGACAAGCCAAGTACGCGAACCCGCCGAAAATCCGGCTAACCCGCCAAGCGGCTTAAGTAAGTGGCATTGGGCTCGACTCGACGCAGATTCCGCAACGCAATCTGTTACACCAACGCGAGTAAAACCCAACCAACCAACAATGCGACCTACCCGACGAAGGGCAGAGCGGCTCCGGCCCCGCTGTGCCGCCTATCCACAGGTGCCGACAGTTCTAGTGCCTCGTCTACGTGATGTGGGGATGTAATCGGCGGGTCGGCTTGGTTCGGCCGGTTGGGCGCGTGATGCTGGCTGTGGAGGTGGTCGGTGATGGCGCGTAGGCCGGAGATTTTCGTGCGGGAGCTGGATCCGGAGGAGGCGCAACGCCTGGTCAGGGTGTCGCGGACGGCGAGGGATCGGGTGCGGTTGCGGCGGGCGGGGATGGTGCTGGCGTCGTTGCAGGGTCGGTCGGCGCCGGAGATCGCGGTGATGTTCGCGGCGAAGGAACAGACGGTGCGAGATGTGATCTCGGTGTTCAATGATCGGGGGTTCGCGGCGTTGGACCCAAAAGGACACCGTGGGTCGATGCCGAAGATCGGCCCAGCGGTACGTGAGGAGATCTGCCGCACCGCGAAGTCCGACCCCGCTCGGCTGGGGTGCCCGTTCACCTGCTGGAGCCTGACCAAACTGCGGAACTATCTCGCTGAGCACAAGCACATCCGCCTGTCTCGGGAGGCGATCCGGCAGATACTCAAGGACGCGCGGATCTCCTGGCAGAACACCAAGACTTGGAAGCACTCGACGTGATCCGGAGTTCACCGTCAAGAAGGACCGCATCCTGCAGCTCTACGACCATCCGCCACCTGATGGCCGAGTCCTGTGCGTGGATGAGTTCGGGCCGCTGAACCTACAACCGCGGCCAGGGAAGGGTTGGTTCCCGCACAAGCGGCCGAAACGCTTCCGCGCCACCTACAACCGCACCGGCGGGGTGCGACACATGTTCGCCGCCCTGGACCTGTCCAGCGGCGAGATGTTCTACCGGTTCCGGGACCGCAAACGCTGGCGAGAGTTCCTCGGATTTCTCAAGCAGCTCCGCCGCCGCTTTCCGACCGGCCGGCTTTACCTGGTCTGCGACAACTACGGCTCCCACGGCAAGGCCGAGGTCGCCACCTGGTGCGCCACCCACGACATCGAGTTGGTGTTCACCCCATCGAACGGGTCGTGGTTGAACTGGGTCGAATGCGAGTTCACCGCGTTGCGCTACTTCACCCTCGACGGCACCGACTACCCATCCCACGCCGCCCAAGAAGCCGCGATCGCCCGCTACATCCGCTGGCGCAACAAGCACGCCCAGCCCAAACGACACTTCGCCATCGGATCCAAGATCCGCCAACCCGATTACCTCCCCCTATCAGCTTGACGCGGCACTAGAGTGCCTTCAGCTCCTCGGTGACCTCCGAGACCGACGACTTCGCGTCGCCGAAGAGCATGGCGGTCTTGGCGTCGAAGTAGAGCTCGTTGTCGACGCCCGCGAAGCCGGGGCGCATCGAGCGTTTGAGCACGATCACCGAGCGGCTCTCGTCGACGTTGAGGATCGGCATGCCGTAGATCGGGGACGCCGGGTCGGTGCGGGCCGCCGGGTTGGTGACGTCGTTGGCGCCGATCACGAGTGTCACGTCCGTGCGGGTGAACTCGCCGTTGATGAGGTCCATCTCCTTGAGGCGGTCGTACGGCACGTCCGCCTCGGCGAGAAGCACGTTCATGTGCCCCGGCATGCGGCCGGCGACCGGGTGGATCGCGTAGTACACCGAAACGCCCTTGCTCTCCAGCACCCCGCTGAGCTGCCGGACCGCGTGCTGCGCCTGCGCGACCGCGAGCCCGTACCCCGGCACGATGATCACCTGGCGGGCGAACGCCATCTGGATCGCGGCGTCCGCGGCGCTGGTCTGCCGCACCGACCGGTCCCCCGCGTCGACGACGCCGCCGGACCCGTTGCCGCCGAAGCCGCCGGCCACGATCGCCGGGATCGACCGGTTCATGGCCTTCGCCATCAGGTTGGTCAGGATCGAGCCGGACGCGCCGACGATCATGCCCGCGACGATCAGCGCGGTGTTGTCCAGCGCCAGCCCCATGGCCGCGGCCGACAAGCCGGTCGCCGCGTTCAGCAGCGAGATCACCACCGGCATGTCCGCGCCGCCGATCGGCAGCACCACCAGCAGCCCCAGCACCGACGACGTCACCAGCAGGCCGATCATCAGCCACTCGTCGCGACCGCCGACCACGATCGCGACCCCGAGCCCGACCGCGGCGAGCAGGACGAGCAGGTTCACCGGCTGCTGCAGCCGTCCGATGGTGATCGGCCGGCCGGGCACCAGCTCCTGCAGCTTCCCGAACGCCACGGTGGAACCCCAGAACGACGCCGACCCGACGATCGCCGCGAACAGCGACGCCACCGCGACGTACGCCGCCTCGTGGTCGAACCCCGCGCTGCTGCGGAACTCCACCCACGCGACCAACGCGATCGCGCCGCCGCCGACACCGTTGAACAGCGCCACCATCTGCGGCATCGCGGTCATCTTCACGCGGCGGGCCGCCGGCACGCCGACCGCCGTGCCGATCGCGACGCCGAGCAGAATCAGCCACCAGTTGCCGAGCCCCGGCGTGAGCAGCGTCGCGGCCACCGCGACCGCCATGCCCGCCGCGGCGATCATGTTTCCGCGTACGGCCGTCTTGGGCCCGGTAAGCCCCATCAGGCCGTAGATGAACAGGGCGAACGCGACGATGTACAGGCTCTGAATAACGGCCTGATCCTGTAGCCAGCCCTGTGACATTGGTTCGCTCGCAAGCTCGCTCACTTGCGTTCCTTGAACATGCCCAGCATCCGGTCGGTGACCAGGAACCCGCCGACCACGTTGATCGTGCCGAACGCGATGGCCACCACCAACAGGATCTTGTTGAGCACCCCCTCGGCGCCGAGGCCGAGCACGATGAACCCGCCGAGCACGACGATCCCGTGGATCGCGTTCGTGCCGGACATGAGCGGGGTGTGCAGCGTGTTCGGCACCTTGGAGATGACCGCGAAACCGACGAAGCCGGCCAACACCAGCACCGCCAAGTTCTGTACCAGCATGGAGATCCTTACTCGCCGTTGAGGAGGAACACAAAACTCAGAGCAGTGGCGGCACCATAGCCTCGATCAGATGCGGACCCGGCTCCGCGAGCGCCTTCGCGAACTGGTCGGCCAGCTCCTCGGCGGTCCGCGCCCTGGTCGCCGGCACGCCCATGCCGTTGGACAGCGACACGAAGTCGAGGTCCGGGCCGGACAGGTCGAGCAGCTCCTGCGCCTTCGGACCGGCCCCTTCCGCGCCGACGCGGGACAGCTCCATCCGCAGGATCGCGTACGCGCGGTTGTTGAGCAGCACGGTCGTCACGTCGAGGCCCTCGCGCGCCATCGTCCACAGCGCGGACGCCGTGTACATGGCGCTGCCGTCGGCCTGCAGGCACACGACCGGCCGGTCCGGCGCCGCGACGGCCGCGCCGACCGCGACCGGCAGGCCCTGACCGATGGCGCCGCCGGTGATCGTCAGCACGTCGTGGCGGGGCGCGCCCGCCGTCGTCATCGGGATCATCAGACCGGACGTGTTGGCCTCGTCGGACACGATCGCGCCCTCGGGCAGCAGCGCGCCGATGACCTCGGTCCAGTTCTGCGGCGTGAGCTCGCCGGTCGGCACCCCCGGCCGGGACGCCTCCTGCAACACCGGCGCCGCGTCCGCGGCGACGAGGTCCGCGAGGTTCTCCAGCGCGCCGGTGCCGTCCTCGCCGAGCACCGACAGCACGTGCACCTGACAGCCGTCGGGCACCAGCTCGCTCGGCTTGCCCGGGTAGGCGAAGAACGACACGGGCGACTTCGCGCCGACGAGCACCAGGTGCTTGACGTCGGTGAGCTGCCACTGCACCTGCTCGGCGAGGTAGCCGAGCCGCTCCACGTTGGGCAGGCCGGCGCCGCGCTCGATGCGGGCGGGGAAGGTCTCCGCGAACAGCTTCACCCCGGTCGCGGCCGCGATCCGGCTGGCGGCCACGAGACCGCGCTCGCGGGTCGTGCCGTGGCCGAGCAACAGCACCACCGGCTCGCCGCCGCGCACCACCTTCGCGATCTCCGCGACCCGGTCGTCGTCGACCGGCATCGCGGCGGTCGGCGCGACCGGCTCACCGACGACGCCGCCGTCCGTCCACGACACGTCCGCCGGCAGCACCAGGTTCGCGATCTGGCCGGGCGCCCGCATGGCCGCGGCGATCGCGGCGGCCGCGTCGGCGCCGACCTCCTCGGTCGCCTTGGAGGTGCGCGACCAGCCGGACAGCCAGCCGGTGAGCGCGTCGATGTCCGACTCGAGCGGCGCGTCGAAACCCTTGTGGTACCTGGCGTGGTCGCCGATCACGTTGACGATCGGGGTGTGCGCGCGACGCGCGTTGTGCAGGTTGGCGAGGCCGTTGGCCATGCCGGGACCGAGGTGCAGCAGCGTCGCCGCAGGCCGGTCGGCCATGCGCCCGTACCCGTCGGCCGCGCCGGTGACCACCCCCTCGAACAGGCTCAGCACCGCGCGCATCCTTGGCACGGCGTCGAGCGCGGCGACGAAGTGCATCTCGGACGTGCCCGGGTTCGCGAAGCAGACGTCGACACCGCCGTCGACGAGTGTCCGCAGAAGCGCGTTGGCGCCGTTCATGTGTGTCCCCTCAGTGACGATGTTCACTCCGCAAGCTACGTTCAGTCGAAGAGCACGCCAGGATTGAGGATGCCCCTCGGATCGAACGCCTTCTTGATCCGCCGCATCAGCTCGATCTTGTTCGGGTCCTCCAGCTCACCGAAGTGCCGCATCTTCTCGCGGCCGATGCCGTGCTCGCCGGAGATCGCGCCGCCGAGCGCCATGCCGGCGGCGAACAGCTCGTGCAGGACCTTGTAGCGGATCAGCGGGTCCTTCTGGAACACCGCGAGGTGCACGTTGCCGTCGCCGGCGTGGCCGCAGCCGACCACGAACGTCTGCTTCTCCTGCGCGATCGCCATGACCTTCGCGAAGAACTCGGGCAGCGCGGCGCGCGGCAGCACGGTGTCGATGATGTCGTCGGCGCCCGCGCCCTTCGCGGTGAAGAACGCCTTCTCGCGCGCCTCGATGAGCTTGCGGGCCGCGCCGCCGGGCAGGGCGTACACGTCGAGCGCGCCGAGCCCCGACAGCAGCTCGCCGACCGCCTCGACGTCCTCGTCGAGGCGTGCCGTGGAGTTGGACTCGAGCATGACCACCAGGTAGGCCTGCGCGGTTTCCCTTACCTGGTCGGGGATGCCGAGCTGCAGGTCGGCGCTGTAGGTGATGGCGCCCATGGTCAGCGCGTCGATGTACTCGAGGATCAGCGGCCCGAGCCCCGACCCGACGACCTTCGGCACCGCCGTCGCGATCGAGGCCAGGTCGGGGAACGGGGCGAGCACGGTGGCCTGCTCGGACAGCCGCGGCTGGAGCTTCAGTGTCGCCTCGGTGACGAGCGCGAGCGTGCCCTCCGAGCCGACGATGAGCTGGGTGAGGTCGTAGCCGGTGGACGACTTCACGAACTTGCCGCCGGTGCGGATGACCTCGCCGGTCGGCAGCGCGGCCTGGAGCCCCAGGACGTGGTGGCGGGTGACGCCGTACTTGACGGCTCGCATGCCGCCCGCGTTCGTGCTGACGTTGCCGCCGAGACTCGCCGACAGCTCGCCCGGGTAGACGGGGTAGACCATGCCGACCTCGGCGGTGGCCGCCTCCAGCTCGGTCAGCGTGACCCCGGGCTGCACGACGGCGACGTGGTTGACCGTGTCGATCTCGAGGATCTTGTTCATCCGCTCGAACGACACGAGGATGCCGTCCGGCCGCGGGACCGCGGCGCCCGAAAGGCCGCTGCCGCTGCCGCGCGCGGTCACCGGGGTGCCGGTCTCGGCGGCGAGCGTGAGCACCGCGGAGACCTCGTCGGCCGTCGCCGGCAGCACCACGTGGGCCGGTGCGCTCGGGGACGCCGAGAGCGTCTCGTCGTGGGTGTAGTCCTCGCCGACCGCGTCGCCGGTGAGGACATGCCCCGCCCCGACGATCTCCTCGAGCCGTGCCGCGATGTCCGCCATTGGACTCCTCCCGCCCTGGGTCAGAGCAACCTTAGTTGGCCGTGTCACGGGTCGCTGCGTTCCTTCCCCAACACGCCGTCTCCCCTCCTCCGTACACGGCCTTGCCGCCTCCGCGCCAGCGCCCGCTGCTGCGACGCCGGGCCGCTGCGCTCCGCCCGGGCCTCACCTCGGCGACATGACCTCCCGTGCCGGTGTTCGCCCCAGTGCGATGTCCGCGCCCGCCATGGCCAGTGCGGGCGCCATCTGTATGCCGTAGCCGCCCTGCCCGGCGAAGAACACGAACCCGGGATGATCGGGCCACGCGCCGACGACCGGCTCGCGGTCGGCGACGAAAGAACGCAGGCCGGCCCACGCGGTGTGCACCGAACGCAGGCCGAGCGTGGTGGCGGCGTTGACCCGCTCCATCGCGAGCGCGATGTCCAGCTCGTCCGGCTTGGCGTCGCACGGTTCGCTGGGTGTCTCGTCCGCCGGAGAGATGAGGACGTGGCCGCTCTCGGGGCGCAGGTAGAAGCGGTCCGCGGCGTCCGCGACCAGCGGCCAGGCCGGGTCGATCGGCACGGGGCCGGTGGCCAGGGCGATCGTGCGGCGCCTCGGTTCGATGCCGATCGGCGGCACGCCCGCGCGCTTCGCGATCTCGTCGACCCACGCGCCTGCCGCGTCGACGACGATGTCGGCCCGGAGGCCGTCGACCACCCAGCCCGCGCCGTCGCGGCGGATGTCGGTCACCGGGCGGCCGGTGTGGAGCACGCCGCCGCGCCGCCGCAGCCCGCGCACGTAACCGCTGTGCAGCGCCATGACGTCGATGTCCATGGCGGTCCGGTCGACGGACGCCGCCAGCGGCGGGCGCAGGACCGGGCACAGCTCGACGGCCTGTCCGGGCGTCAGCGGCTCCGCCTCGATGTGGTCGAGGTGCTCGACGCCCTCGTCGTCGACCGCGATCCACAGCGCGTAGTGCGGGGTGAGCAGCTCCGGAGTGTCCAGCTCCCCCCGCAGCCGCGCGAACCCGGCGGCGCTGGCCGCGGTCAGCTCGCGGACCACCGGCCCGCCGTAGCTCGGCGCGTAGATCGCGGCGGAGCGGCCCGTCGTGTGGCGGGCCAGCTCCGGCTCGGACTCGACGAGGACGACGGACGCGTGCGCGGCGAGCTCGTAGGCGACCGAGACCCCCGCGATGCCGCCGCCGACGACCAGGACATCAACCATGCCGTGAGCTTCGCACAAATGAGTTGCCCCGGTCGTTAGCGTCGTGGGTATGAGTGCGTCGATACGTTTGCGCCGTCGCTGACAGCGGCGGGCCTCCCCTTTCCTTCCGTAGGGCTCTGTTCGGCGTGCGCGCCGCTGTCTCCAAGCACCCTGTTCCTCCTGTGCCTGGAGTCAGACACTCATGTCCTACACCTCTCCCGGTGTGCATTTCCTGTCCTGTCCCGCCGTGATCGACCAGCTGGTCCGCGCGTCCGGCGTCGGCGCCGGTGACCTCGTCGTCGACCTCGGCGCCGGGCCCGGCACGATCACCGCGCCACTGGCCCGCACCGGCTCGCGGGTACTCGCGGTCGAGCGCGACGCCCGGTTCGTCTCGGCGCTGCGCCGCCGCTTCGTCGACCGTCCTTCGGTACGCGTGGTGCACGAGGACGTGCGTTCCTTCCGGTTGCCGCGCCGCGCTTTCGCCGTGGTGGCAAGCATTCCGTTCGCGGTGTCCACACCGCTGCTGCGTCGGCTGCTGACCCCCGCGGTCGGCGGCTTCGCCCGCGCCGAGCTGGTCGTCGAGTGGGGGCTGGCCAAACGGCTCACGGCCGGGCGGCCGAGGGACCTCGAGTCGGCGTGGTGGGCCGCACGCTTCGCGTTGACCGTCCGGCGCCGCATTCCGGCCCGCTGCTTCTCACCGGCGCCCAAGGTCGACGCCGCACACCTCGCGGTGCGCCGCCGGTCCGATGTGGACACCCGGGTGGCGGCGATCCTGTGGGTGCTGCTCGACGCGGCCTACGCGCGGCCGAGGGACCCGGCCCGCGTCGCGCTGCACGGTGTGGTGCCACGGAAAGTCGCGCATCGGCTGCTCGGCACGCAGTCGGTGGCGGAGGTGCGGGTCGACCAGTGGGTCGAGCTGGCACGCGTGCTGTCCGCCGACCGCAGCGTGGTGCCGCCGCCACTGCCGCGTTCGCTGCGGTAACCGAGCAGGGGCCGCGTGGTCAGGCCGTCCGAAAGGGACAGTTCGACAACGACTCCGCGGCCGCCCCACCGCCCGCGGCCGACATCACCGCGGTGGCGCCAGGAACGGCGTGAGCAGTCCCGGCACCGCGTCGGCGGCGAAGCGCAGCCCGTCGCCCTCGTCGACGTCGTAGATCGGGTAGGCGCCCTTGTTCGCCGCGGTCGTCGCGTGGATCGTCATGAGGCCGGCCCTGCGCTGGAACGGCGAGCGGGTGATCGTCCACCCGATGACCCCGGTGCGCAGCAGCGCGACCGTCCGCCGCGCGCCGACCCCGTGCCGGGTCACCAGATGGTCGGTCGCGAGGCCGTGGCCGAGGTTGCGGTACGCCTCCAGCGCGAGGAGCACCGCGATCGGTGTCGCCACCACGGCCGTGATCCACGCGAGGTGCAGCAGCACGGTGGTGAGCAACCAGCCGAGCAGCGCGAGCACGCCGACCAGCGCGGCGACGGTGCAGAGGCCCCACCGCAGCCGGCGGGACCGGGCCGCGCGCGGATGTCCGACGAGCGAGGTCGCGGTGGCGGCCGGGGAGCCGAGCACCTCGGTCGCCACCCGGCGCGCGACCTCGAACGGCGCGGCCGGCAGCACGGTCTTGGGGTCGGTCTTGTCGTTGTCGGCCTTCTGGCTCATGCCCGTCGCGACCACGTCCACCCGCGCGGCGCCGACCAGCCGCGCACCGAGCCCCTCGATCAGCTCGACGCCGCGGAGCCTGCGCTGCTCGAGCGTCAGCGACCGCGTGGTCAGCAGCCCTCGGGTCATCGCGAGGTTGCCGTCCTCGCGGGTCAGCCGGTACCGGAACCACATCTCGACGAACAGGCCGAGCGACCCGACGATCCCGACGACCACGCCGATCACGACCAGCGCCGCGATCAGCCCGACGATGGGCAGCCCGTCGAACAGGTACCGCACCAGCCGGAACACCGCGCCCTGCGCGTTGAACCACTCCGACACCTGCATGATCGCGCCGAACGCGGCCGCGCCGAGGATGGGGGTGGTCACCGAGATCGGCGCGTACCGGATCCACCGCCAGTCCAGTGTGGCGATCTCGCCGGGCGTCTCCTTCTCGACCGACGGCACGGCCGCGCGGCGCAGCAGCACCCGCCGCAGCTCCTCCGCGACCGCCTTGTCCACCGGGTCCAGGGTCAGGTGGCTGCCGCTGTCGGTGGTCTGCTGCCCGGTGCCGATCTTGACCTTCGCCAGCCCGAACAGCCGTTGCAGCGGGTTCGCCGTCAGGTCGACGGTCCGGATCCGCTCGCGCGGCACCGACCGCAGCTTGTGGAGCACCCACGCGTACCGCAGCTCGACGCGCTCGTCGGTGACCCGGTACGTGGTGTGCCGGTACCGCATGAGGTCGACGACCGCCGCGATCCCCGAGATCACCACGATCCCGGCGATCGCGATCAGCAGGACCGGCACGATGGCGTCGCCGTCGTCCAGCACGCCGACGATGATCGGGATCGCGATGCCGGCCAGGATGCCGGCCACGGTCAGCACGGTCACCGCGACCGTGCGCGGGTGCAGCTGTCGCCAGCCCTGCTCGACGGCGGTCACGTCGCGTCTCCCGGGTTGGCCTGCGTGACCTCGGTGAGCCGCTCGACGAGGTCGGCAGCCACCTGGTGGTCGAGGCCCTTGATCTTGATCGGCCCGGCGGCCGACGCGGTCGTGACGGTCACGCTGGACAGCCGGAACGCCTGTTCGAGTGGTCCACGGGCGGTGTCGACGGTCTGGATGCGTGACATCGGCGCGATCCGCCACTCCTGCCACAGCCAGCCGGTCCGCGTGTAGACGGCGTCCTCGGTGACCTCCCAGCGGTGCACCCGGTAGCGCCACAGCGGCATGACGACCGTGTACGGGATCGCGATCACCAGCACCACCCCGAGTGCGAGCAGCAGCCAGAACCGCGCCGGTTCGATGAGGAACGCCAGCACCGCGAGCACCGCCGCGACGATCCCGTTGGTGATCGCCTCGCTCGTCATCCAGTACCGGATCGCCCGAGGGTCCACCTTGTTGGTCGGCGGACGCAGTCGCACCTGTTGCTCCATGTCGAGTCACGGTAGCGACGCCGGCGTGCGCGTGCGTCGGCCCGAAGACCGTTTCGGGTGTCATTCCATCGGCTGACATTCCCGGCTATCTTCCCCACCCATGAAGCGTGCGCTGATGATCTCCCTGCTGGTCCTGGCCACACTCCTCACCGCGCCGGGCGGCGCGACCGCCACCACGCTGTCCTGGCAGCTGACCCCGACCGGCACCGACGCGCAGCTGCGCGGCCTGTCCGCGGTCAGCCGCAAGGTCGCGTGGGCGAGCGGCGCGCGGGGCACGGTGCTGCGAACCGTCGACGGCGGCCGCAGCTGGCAACAGGTCGGCCCACCGGACACCGGGACGCTCGACTTCCGCGACATCGAGGCCATCGACGCGCGGACGGCCGTGATCCTGTCGATCGGCGAGGGCGAGGACTCCCGCATCTACCGGACCACCGACGCCGGGAAGACGTGGACCGAGTCGTTCCGCAACACCGAGCCGGCCGCGTTCTACAACTGTGTCGCGTTCTTCGACTCCCGCAACGGCCTCGCGGTCGGCGACCCGGTCGCCGGCGAGTTCCGCATCCTGTCCACTTCGGACGGCGGCCGGTCGTGGACCAGGGTGCCCGGCGAGGGCATCCCGCCGGCACTCGACGGTGAGTACGAGTTCTCGGCGAGCGGCCAGTGCGTGACGGTGGCCGGCAAGCGCGACGCGTGGCTCGCGACCGGCGGCTCGACCGTGGCCCGCGTGCTGCACTCGGCCGACCGCGGCCGAACCTGGACCGCGAGCGAGACGCCGCTCGTCAGCAGCGAGAGCGCCGGGGTGTTCGCGGTGGCGTTCCGCACGCCGCGCACCGGCATCGCGATCGGCGGCGACTACGCGAACCCGACGAACGGCGCGGACGCGCTGGCGCTCACCGGCGACGGCGGCAGCACGTGGCGGCTGCCGGCGACCGCGCCGGCCGGCTACCGCTCGGCCGTCGTCTATCACCCGTACCTGCCGACCGTGCTGTTCGCCGTCGGCCCGACGGGCAGCGACGTGAGCCTGGACGGCGGCCGACGCTGGCGCCAGTTCTACGACGGCAGCTTCGACTCGGTGGACTGCGGCTACGACGGCGCGTGCTGGGCGTCGGGCGCGAAGGGCGCGGTCGGCGTGCTCACCCTCGGCTGAGCGGACACGACGAAGGCCCCGTTCGTGAACGGGGCCTTCGTCGTGTGCGGTTGCCTACTTGAGGTCGGCGACCTTCTCGGCCACCGGCTCGTTGGTCTCCGGGTCGATCGGCGTCTCGTGCGAGCCGCCTGCCGCATCCTTGCCGCGCGGCAGCAGCAGCGCCGGCAGGATCGAGATGGCCAGCAGGATCAGCGCCCAGACGAACGTGGACGAGTAGGCGTCCGCGAACAGTGGCGCGACAGTCTGCCGGATGTTCTCCGGCAGGTCCTGCATCGACGTCGACTGGGCCGGCGCGCCGGGAGGTGCCGGCGGCAGCCGGTCCTTGATCCCGTTGAACAGGATCACCGACAGCATCGCGGTACCGATCGACGCGGCCACCTGCTGGACGATGTTCAGGCTGGTCGACGCACGAGCGACGTCCGCCTGCTTGAGCGTCTTCAGCGCGGCCGACATGACCGGCATCATGACCATGCCCATCCCGATGCCGAGCACGAACAGCGAGATGCCGATCGCCAGGTAGGACGTGTCCGCTTCCAGCTGGGTGAACAGGACCATCCCGCCGACGATCACGAGGATGCCCAGCTGGGCGATCCGCGCGGAGCCGACCTTGTCCACGATGGCGCCCGCGATCGGCATCATGATCATCGCGCCGATGCCCTGCGGCGCGAGCAGCAGGCCCGCCGCGAGCGCGCCCTCACCCCGCACCTGCTGGAAGTACAGCGGGAACAGCAGCATGGCGCCGAAGAACGCGACCGTGAACAGCACCATGGTCACCGAGGCGACCGAGAAACCCCGGTCCTTGAACAGCTTCAGGTCGATCAACGCGTGCGGGGTGCGCAGCGCGTGCCAGATGAACAACACGACCAGGATCGCGCCTGCGCCGGCCGGCAGGTACACCTCGGCGGCGCCGAAGCCCCCGTTCGCCGGCACCTTCGCGAGCCCGTAGATCAGCGCGGCGAGCCCCGGCGACAGCAGCAGCAGGCCGAGCACGTCCAGCTTCTGGGTCGGCTGCGGCTCGTCCGCCTCCAGGATCCGCGAGCCGAGGAACAGCGTCACGATGCCGATCGGCACGTTCAGGAAGAAGATCCAGCGCCACGAGACGTCGTCGACCAGCCAGCCGCCGAGAATCGGGCCGATGATCGGGCCGAGCAGCATCGGCACACCGATCACGGCCATCACGCGGCCGACGCGCTCCGGCCCGGCCGCCTTCGTGAGGATGGTCATCCCCAGCGGCATCAGCAGACCGCCGCCGAGGCCCTGCAGGACCCGGAAGAAGATCAGCGACGCGGGGTCCCACGCCATGCCGGCGAGCGCGGAGCCCACCATGAACAGGAACACCGCGACCAGGTAGATCCGTTTGGTGCCGAACCGGTCGGCCGCCCAGCCGCTCAGCGGGATGACCGTGGCCAGCGCCAGGGTGTAGCCCGTGGCGATCCACTGCATCGTCTCGAGGTCGGAGTGGAACTCCTCGATCAGATGGCTGAGCGCGACGTTCACGACGGTGATGTCGAGCATCGCCATGATCGCGCCGAGGACGACCACCGAGCCGATCATCAGAATTCTTCGGTCGAGCTTCTCCGTGCTTCCGCCCGTCTTCGTCGGCGGAATGGCTTCAGTCACTAGCTTTCCCCTCTAGCAGCCGGTTGTGATGTTGGGCAGGTCCCCCCGAGCGAGAATGGGCGCCAGAGCATGGGACAGCTGTTCCCGCTCGTGGTCGCTCAGTGACTCGAGACATTCGCGGACGGCGGCTCGGTGCGCCTGCGTCAGCCCGGCCACGAACGCGCGGCCGTGCTCGGACAGGCGGACCCGCTTGACCCTGCGGTCCTGTTCGTCCTCCCTGCGCGTGACCATGTCGGCCCGAGCGAGCCCCTGCACGGCTCGCCCGGCCGTCGCCATCGACAGTCCGAGCAGCCCGGCCAGCTCGTGGACGGCCAGTTCCTCCTGGCTGTCCGACAGCACGAACAGGGCACGCATTTGGGAGAATGACAGATCGAGTCCACGCGCGACACCCAATATGTGCGCCTCACCGCTCTTCTTCAGCCGCGAGAGAAACGCCATCACCTCATCGGTGACAGCCTCCACGGAGCCGAGCGGCGTTAGTTGCACGGTACAATCATCGCACGCACGCAACTAACTGCAAGTGACTGTGGCCGGAGTCTCACTACGCAGTTCGGCGTAATCGACGTGCGTTCTGGTGACAGAAAGCGACGAGTCGATCGCAGGCTCAGGTCGGGCGTGGCTGCCATCTCAGGGTAGCGCCGGCCACCTGAGAGTTCTGAGACATCGGTGTTCGTCCACAGTGAACCGAACAGTCGGACCCTCGCGCCCTGACCTGCGGCGTTGGCGGCGTCGAGAACAGTCTGGTCGGCGGCCGCGGCGGTTACCCGTCGGTAGTTCGAGTGAAACCCACGGCCGGGGCGCTCGGCTGTCGGTGGTGGCGGGCAGAATGTTCCCCCGTGACAGCCACGGCCACTCCCCCCTCCGTCCACCAGCGCATAGCCGAAGAGCTCGGCGTCGCCGAGCGCCAGGTGCGCTCGGCCGTGGAGCTGCTCGACGGCGGCTCGACCGTCCCGTTCATCGCCAGGTACCGCAAGGAGGTCACCGGCGCGCTGGACGACGAACAGCTCCGAACGCTGGAGGAACGCCTGCGCTACCTGCGTGAGCTGGAGGAGCGCCGCGCCGCGATCCTCGAGTCGGTCAAGAGCCAGGGCAAGCTGGACGACGCGCTCGCCGCGCAGATCATGGCGGCCGACTCCAAGGCTCGCCTCGAGGACATCTACCTGCCCTACAAGCCCAAGCGCCGCACCAAGGCCCAGATCGCCCGCGAGGCCGGTCTCGAACCGCTCGCCGACGGCCTGCTCGGCGACCCGAACACCGACCCGCAGGCGGCCGCCGCGGTGTTCACGGACGCGGCCACCGGCGCCGAGAACGGCGTGGCCGACGCGCAGGCCGCGCTGGACGGCGCCCGCGCGATCCTCGTCGAGCGGTTCGGCGAGGACGCCGACCTGATCGGCACGCTGCGCGAGCGCATGTGGAACCAGGGCCGCCTCGTCGCGAAGGTCCGCGACGGCAAGCAGGAGGCCGGCGCGAAGTTCTCCGACTACTTCGACTTCTCCGAGCCGTTCACCAAGCTCCCGTCCCACCGGATCCTCGCGATGTTCCGCGGCGAGAAGGAGGACGCGCTCGAGCTGGTGCTGGAGCCGCACACCGACGCCGAGCAGCCGCCCGGGCCGTCGGACTACGAGGTGCGGATCGCGGCCCGGTTCGGCATCGACGACCAGGGTCGCCCCGCCGACAAGTGGCTCGGCGACACCGTCCGCTGGGCGTGGCGCACCCGCATCCTCGTGCACCTCGGCATCGACCTGCGGGCTCGCCTGCGCCAGGCCGCGGAGGACGAGGCGGTGCGCGTGTTCGCCGCGAACCTGCGCGACCTGCTGCTCGCCGCGCCGGCCGGCAGCCGCACCACCATGGGCCTCGACCCCGGCCTGCGCACCGGCGTGAAGGTCGCGATCGTCGACGCGACCGGCAAGGTGGTCGCCACCGACACGATCTACCCGCACGCGCCGGCCCGGCGCTGGGACGAGTCGCTGGTCAAGCTGCACCAGCTGGCCGTCGCGCACAAGGTCGACCTGATCGCGATCGGCAACGGCACCGCGTCCCGCGAGACCGACAAGCTCGCCGGCGAGCTGCTCACCAAGAGCCCGGAGCTCAAGCTCACCAAGGTGATGGTGTCCGAGGCGGGCGCCTCGGTGTACTCGGCGTCGGCCTACGCGACGCAGGAGCTGCCGTCGCTGGACGTGTCGCTGCGTGGCGCCGTGTCGATCGCGCGCCGGCTGCAGGACCCGCTCGCCGAGCTGGTGAAGATCGACCCGAAGTCGATCGGCGTCGGGCAGTACCAGCACGACATCTCCGAGCTGAAGCTGTCCCGCTCGCTCGACGCGGTCGTCGAGGACTGTGTGAACGGTGTCGGCGTCGACCTCAACACCGCGTCCGTGCCGCTGCTGACCAGGGTGTCCGGCATCGGGTCGTCGCTCGCGGCGAACATCGTGGCGCACCGGGACGGCAACGGGCCGTTCCGGTCCAGGTCCGCGCTGAAGAGCGTCGCGAAGCTCGGGCCGAAGGCGTTCGAGCAGTGTGCTGGCTTCCTGCGCATCCCGAACGGCGACGACCCGCTCGACTCGTCCAGCGTGCACCCGGAGGCGTACCCGGTGGTGCGCCGGATCGTGACGGCGACCGGGCTGGAGCTCGCGTCGCTCATCGGCAACACGAAGACGCTGAAGTCGCTGCGGCCGACCGAGTTCGTCGACGACAAGTTCGGGCTGCCGACGGTCACCGACATCCTCGCCGAGCTGGACAAGCCCGGCCGCGACCCGCGGCCCGCGTTCAAGACGGCCACGTTCGACGACGCCGTCCACACCCTCAACGACCTCAAGGTCGGCATGGTGCTGGAGGGCGTGGTCACCAACGTGGCCGCGTTCGGCGCGTTCATCGACATCGGCGTGCACTGCGACGGGCTCGCGCACGTGTCGCAGCTGTCGCGGAACTTCGTCAAGGACCCGCGCGAGGTGGTCAAGTCCGGCGACATCGTCCGGGCGAAGGTGCTCGAGGTGGACCTGCCCCGCAAGCGGATCTCGCTGACGCTGCGCCTCGACGAGGAGGCCGCGCCGCCACGCGACCGCGGCCCGCAGCAGCGGGAGCGGGGTCCGCAGCAGCGCGGTGGCGGCCAGCAACGTGGCGGGGGTCAGCAGCAGCAACGCCGCGGCGGGCAGCAGCGGCAGGAATCCGGCGCGAGCGGCGCCATGGCCGAGGCCCTGCGGCGCGCGGGCTACAAGAAGTGACGGTTGACCTGTAGCACGCTCCAGGACCTGGCGTCGGGGCCATGCCTCAACACAAGATCGGGTCCGGGTTCGGCTTCCACAGCACCGCGGACGACGTGCTGGCCGGCATCGACCTGTCGGGCAAGCTCGCGATCGTGACCGGCGGGTACTCCGGCATCGGGGTGCCCACCACGCGGGCGCTCACCAGGGCGGGCGCGCATGTCGTGGTGCCCGCGCGCCGGCCGGAGCTGGCGCGGCAGAACGTCGACGCCGAGGTGGCGCCGCTCGACCTCGGCGACCTCGACAGCGTGCGCGAGTTCGCCGACCGCTTCCTCGCCACCGGCCGCCGCGTCGACCTCATGATCAACAGCGCGGCGGTCATGGCGAACCCGGAGACACGGGTGGGCCCAGGCTGGGAGTCGCAGTTCGCCGTCAACCACCTCGGTCACTTCGCGCTGGTCAACCGGCTGCGGCCGGCGCTCGCCGACGACGTGCGGGTGGTGTCGGTGTCCTCGGCGGGCCACCAGCACTCCGACATCCGCCGGGACGACCTCCACTTCGCGCGCGGCTACGACCGGTCCGTCGCGTACGGGCAGTCCAAGGCCGCCAACGTCCTGTTCGCGGTGCGGCTGAACAAGCTCGGCCTCCAGGCGTTCGCCCTGGGCTGGATCGACGAGCGGGGCACCCTCGTCGACCCGACGTTCGAGTCGCCGGAGCAGGGCGCCGCGACCCAGGTGTGGGCGGCGACGTCGCCGCGGTTGGCCGGGCTCGGCGGACTGTACTGCGAGGACGTCGACGTCGCGGAGCCGAACAACACCGAGGAGAAGGGCTGGGGGGTGCGGGACTCGGCCGCTCGGCTGTGGGCGCTGTCCGAGGAGCTGACGTCAGTACATTCGTAGTCATGGGCAAGGTGTACGAGGGGCTCGAGCCGCGGCTGCGGACGTTCATCGAGAAGCAGAAGGTGTTCTTCGTGGCGTCCGCGCCGCTGGCCGGGGACGGGCACGTCAACCTGTCACCCAAGGGCCGCGACGGCACGCTCGCCGTGCTCGACGAGCACACGGTGGCGTACCTGGACTTCGGCGGGAGCCACGCGGAGACCATCGCGCACCTGCGGGAGAACGGCCGGATCGCGCTCATGTGGTGCGCGTTCGACGGCCCGCCGAAGGTGCTGCGGGTGCACGGCCGCGGCGAGCCGATCTTCCGCGACGACCCGCGCTGGGCCGAGCTGATCGGCCACTTCGCGGACGGGCCGGGCGCGCGGGCGATCATCCTCGTCTCGGCGGTCATGGTGAGCGACAGCTGCGGGTTCGCGGTGCCGTTCATGGACTACCGCGAGGAGCGTTCGCAGCACGCGCAGCACTTCGGCCGCAAGTCCGAGGAGGAGTTCGCGACGTACTGCGCGAACAAACCGCACAACCGCGCCAGCATCGACGGACTTCCCGCGCTACCGCTGCCACTGCCGGCACGAACAGGCTAGGCCCTGTCCGTGGATCTTGGTGCGAAGGTCCGCGCCCGATGAGCAGGTACCTCAGGGGAACGTGACGGCACGCAGCCACCATCCACCTCGGTAGCGTGCCGGCGCCGGCCCGCAACCAACACACAAAAGGCCGGGGAGGCGGCCTAGCCTCCTGCGCATGGCATTGGCACGCATGGCGATGGTGTCGCTCGACTGCGCGGAACCCGTCCCGCTGGCGGAGTTCTGGGCCGCGCTGCTCGACGGCACGGTGCTCGTGAGCGACGAACGGGTGTCCGTCGTGCGGACCGACACCCTCATGATCGGCACGATCCGGGTGCCGGACTACGAGTCGCCGACCTGGCCGGGCGGCGCGACACCCAAGCACATGCACCTCGACCTCGCGGTGCGCGACCTCGACGAGGCGGAGGCCGAGGCACTGCGGCTGGGGGCCGCCAGGTCCGGCCACCAACCGCGGCCGGACGAGTGGCGGATCCTCCTCGACCCGGCCGGCCACCCGTTCTGCCTCACGGCCAACATCCCGTTCAACGCCGGGTGATCCGCAGCGTGTGGTAGGTGACCGTCATCTCCTGACGCACCAGGTCGCGGCTCGCCACGATCTCCCGTGCGAAGCCGTTCTCGTCGATCCGGCGGTACAGGTGGTCGAGGTCACCGGAGGTGCCGAAGAACATCAGGATCCGGCCGTCCTGCGCGAGGTGGTCGCCCGCCTCGCGCAGGAACCGGGTCATGGCGCCGTAGTTCTCGTCCGCGATGCTCGCCTCGAGCAGGTCCCTCGGCGCGAACCAGCGGAACGGCGGATCGAAGATCATCAGGTCGAACGGCCCGCGCACCGCCGCGAACACGTCGCTCTCGAGGAACGTGATCCGCTCCGCGACCCCGTTGCGCGCGGCGTTCGCGGCCGCCGCGGCCACCGCCGCCGGGTTGAGGTCCACCGCGGTGACGTCGGTCGACCGGGACGCGGCGAGGATCGCGTTGATCCCCGACCCGGTGCCCATGTCCAGCACCCGGTCGGACTCCCGCACCTCGTCGCGCACCACGGTGCCGAGCAGGTCGGACGTGCCGGTCGGCCCGAACACCCCCCGCGGCACCAGGATCTCGAGCCCGAGGTACTCGACGACCTCCTCGTCGGCCGACCGCATCGACTCGTAGGCGGCGTCGTGCCAGGACCGGATGCGCGCGACGTCCGCGTCGGACGCCGAAGGGCGGTAGGCAGTCACGCACCGGACGGTAGCGTGCGGACATGACGCTGCTCAACGCCAATGCGCGCGAGCTGATCTCCTCCGCGGCACTCGCGCACCTGGTCACGATCAACGAGGACGGCACGCCGCAGGTGGCGGTCGTGTGGATGAAGCTGGACGGCGACGAGCTGGTCGCCGGGCACCTCGACGGCCGCCAGCGCAAGCTGCGCAACATCCGCCGCGACCCGAGGGTGGTGATCTCCTTCGAGGGCAGCGGGGACAACGGCATCGGCATGCGCGACTACCTGGTGGTGCACGGCAACGCCAGGGTCACCGAGGGCGGCGCGCCGGAGCTGCTGCACGACCTCGCCCAGACCTACATCGGCCCGGGCGCGACGTTCCCGCCGATGGACGACCCGCCGGCCGGCTTCGTCACGCGCGTCGAGGTGACCAAGGTGGGCGGGTCCGGTCCCTGGAACTAGCGCCGGATGCGCGTCATCTTCGGGTCGAACAGCGGCTCCTCCGCGACCGTCGCGGCGAGCCGCTCGCCGAAGTACTCGACCTCGACCGGGGTGCCGGGGTCGAGCACCGGCAGCCAGGCGTAGGCGATGGGCTTTCCGATCGTGTGGCCGAAGGCGGCGCTCGTGACGTACCCGGCGGGCCGGCCGTCGTGCCACACCGGTTCCTTGCCGAGCACCACGGACTCCGGCGCGTCCATGGTCAGACACGTCAGCTTCCGCGTCGGCGGGGGCAGGTCGACGAGCGCGTCGCGGCCGAGGAAGTCGCCCTTGTCCAGTTTCACCGCGAAGCCGACGCCGGCCTCGTACGGGTTGTGCTCGGTGGTCATGTCCACGCCCCAGAGCCGGTAGCCCTTCTCCAGCCGCAGGCTGTTGAACGCCGCCCGCCCACCGGCGACCACGCCGAGCGGCTGCCCCGCGTCCCACAGCGTGTCCCACAGCTTCAGCCCGTACTCGGCGCTCGTGTACAGCTCCCAGCCCAGCTCGCCGACATAGGACACCCGCAGCGCGGTCACCGGCACGTGCCCCACATACGCCTTCGCGGCACGGAAGTAGCCGAGACCCTGATGCGAGAAGTCCTGTGTGGACAACGGCTGCACGAGGTCGCGGGCGAGCGGCCCCCACACGCCGACACAACACGTGCCGCCGGTGATGTCCCGTACCGACACCGTGTCCGGCGCATGCCGCAGCAGCCAGTCGAGGTCGAGGTTTCCGTTGGCGCCCACCTGGAAGTGGTCGGCGCCGAGCCGCGCGACGGTCAGGTCGCTGCGGACCCCGCCCGCGTGGTCGAGCAGCAGCGTGTAGGTGACCGACCCGACCCGTTTCGCGAGGTTGTTGGTGGTCAACCGCTGCAACAGGTCGAGGGACCCCGGCCCGGTCACCTCGATGCGCTTGAGCGGCGTCATGTCGTACAGGGCGACCCGTTCGCGGGTGGCGGCCGACTCGGTCGCGGCGATCGGCGACCAGTACCGGGCCGCCCACTCGCCGCGCTTCGGCGCCTCGCCCGGCGGGTTCGACTCGAACCAGTGCGGCCGCTCCCAGCCGGCCGCCTCGAGGAAGTACGCGCCGAGCTCGCGCTGCCGCACGTGGAACGGGCTGACCCGCAGCGGTCGCGGCTCCGCCATGGGCTGCAACGGATGCACGATGTCGTACACCTCGACGAAGTTCTGCTTCCCGCGTGCCGTCACGAAGTCCGGCGCCAGCTGCACGTCCTCGAACCGGTGCAGGTCGCACTCGTGCAGGTCGGTCGGCGAGCGGCCGTCGACCAGCCACTCGGCGGTGGCCTTCGCGACCCCGGCCGAGTGCGTCACCCACACCGCCTCGGCCACCCAGAACCCCGCCACGTCCCGGGACTCGCCGATGAGGGGGAACCCGTCGGTGGTGAAGGAGAAGATGCCGTTGAACGCGTCGTCCACATCGGACTCGCCGAGCGCGGGCAGCAGGTCGACCGCGTCGGCCCACGACGGTGCGAAGTCCTCCGGCGTGAACGCCAGCTTGCTCGGCATGCCGGTGGTCGCGAACTCGTCGACGGGCATCGGCCGGTGCGCGTAGGAGCCGATGCCGATGCGGTCGGCGTGCTCGCGGAAGTACAGGTCGCGGTCCTGGTGCCGCAGGATCGGCGCGGTCGCCTCCTCGGTGCGCCCGGCGAGCGCGGGCACCGGACGGGTGGTCGCGTACTGGTGCGCGAGCGGTTGCAGCGGCACGGTCAGCCCGACGAGCCCGCCGACCTTCGGCCCCCAGAACCCGGCGCAGCACACGACGACGTCGGCGGCGAAGGTGTCCCGGTCGGTGACCACGCCGGTCACCCGCCCGTTCTCCTGCCGGATGTCGACGACCTCGTGCCGCTCCAGGAAGCGGGCGCCGCGGGCGGCGGCCCGCTCGGCCTGCGTCTGCCCGGCCAGCACGGCGTTGGTGAGGCCGTCGGTCGGCACGTGGTAGCCGCCGAGGATCCGGTCCTGGTCGAGCAGCGGGTGCAGCTCGGCGCACTCGCGGGGCGACAGCAGGCGCGACCCGACACCCCACGACGTGGCCCAGCCGTGCCTGCGGTGCAGGTCGGCCCAGCGCGCCCCGGTGGTCGCGACCTCGATGCCGCCGACCTGCCGGTGGCACCCCAGCTCGGTGTACTTCTCGACCGTGTACCTGGCGAGCTCGGTCATCGTCTTGGACGGGTTGGTCTGGAAGACGAGGCCCGGCGCGTGCGAGCTGGAGCCGCCGGTGGCGAACAGGGGGCCCTGGTCGAGCACCGTCACGTCGGTCCAGCCGCGCTCGGTCAGCTCGTCGGCGAGGGCGCAGCCGACGATGCCGGCCCCGATGATGACGACCTTCGGCATGTCGTTCCTTCTTGCACAACTCGTGGAGCAATACGCAACAGTGTCGACGCCGTCGCGGGCACGGTCAAGGGACCGGTCCACGCCGATTCGTCGTAGGTTCACCGGCATGGCGAAACGCGCGCTGCCGATGTACCTGTGGCTGGTGCTGGCGATCCTGTTCGTCCAGATCATCCTGAACGTGTTCGGCGGGACCGTGCTGCTCTACGCACTCGGCTCGGCCCGCGGACTGCCCGACACGGGGCTGCTGTACTTCGTCGTCTGGTTCTCGCTGCTGGCGTCGGTCGTGCTCGCGGTCAGCATGCTGTTCCTCGTGCTGCGCAACCCCTGGGCGCGGTACCCGATCGTCGGCGTCGAGGCGCTCAGCATGGTGAGCGGACTGGTCTCGCTGCTGACCGCCGGCGCGCCGGCCGGCATCGCGAACATCGCGCTCGGCTTCGCCGTGATCGCCATGCTCGGCCGTCCCGAGGTGCGCGAATGGCTCGCCGACGTGCGGACCCCGCCGGGGCAGTGGGCCGGTCCGGTCATGCGGGAAATGGATTTCGGCACCGGTCCACAGGCGACCTATGGTTGGCCGCATGACTGAGGTGAGCACCCCGCTCGACCTGGCCGCTCGCAACGCGGCGGGGCTCTGGAGCGCCCTCGCGGCCGCACGTGGGAACGAGGTGGTCCGCACGCCCGGGTACCTCGCGGTGTCCGGCGGGCGGGCCGGCCTGCGGGTGGTGATGCTGTCGCCCGACCCGTCGCCCGAGGACGTCGCGGCCGTCGTCGAGCTGGCCCGCGCGGCGGACAGGGTGGTCGTGGAGGACGCGTTCGGCACGGTCGACATGGCCGTCGCGGGCCTGCGGTCGCGGCAGCTTCCGGTCATGATCCGAGATCGCGGTCCGGCCCTGCCGGCGGCGGTGCTGCCGGTCGAGCGCATCGGTGTGGATCGCCTCGAGCCGGTCGAGCACATGGTCGTGCACGGCTTCGAGCTGGCGGACTTCCAGCCGTACACGGCGGGCGAGGCGTTCCCGCCCGCGCTGCTGTCCCGCGACGAGGTGGACCTGTACCTGATCGAGCGCGAGGGCGAACCGGCCGGCGCCTGCCTGACGATCACCGACCACGGGGTGACCGGCATCTACTGGGTGACCACGGTGCCGGCACACCGCTCCCGAGGCGTCGGCCGGCAGCTCATGCACGCGGTGCTGGCGCGCACCGGCGACCGCCCGGTGACGCTGACCGCGGCGACGGCCGGCAAGGCCCTCTACGACTCGCTGGACTTCACCGTCATCGGGCCGTCGACCTGGTGGTTCTGAAGTCAGCATCGATGGTCAGCGAGGTGCGCGCCCCCGGCACGAGGTCGCTCAGCGGCGGGTGGTCCCGCAGCGCCACGAACACCTCACCACCACCGGCGAACTGCGTGACGTTCCACAGCGCCCACCGCACCGGCCGGGGGCTGACGTTCTGCGCGGTCAGCTCGAGCCGGTACCCGTTGGGGTTAACGAGAACCGGCGTGTCAGCCGCAACCCGGTGCGCGGGTCGTCGCCGGAGGTCAAAGTCACGGAGTCCTGCGTTGCGTCCACTGTGTACGGACCGGAGTCGAGCACCGGGTCGGGCGGACCCGCCCACTGGTGCGGCCCGTCCCACCCCTGCGGCGCGGGCCACGTCTTGTCGCCACCGTAGTTGACCCAGTCACCCATCCGCCCGTCGTTGGGGGCGAGGACGTGTCCGCCGACCGGGGTGAGGTCGTCGTCGAGCAGCAACGGGTTGCGCCACAACAACTCCACCGGCCCCACCCGCACCGAGAGCAGCCGCCCACCCGACTCCGGCACGAACCCGAGCCGCACGATCCCGTTGTCAAGCCACAACCCGGTCACCACTCGGCCAGGCCGCCGTCCTCGTGGCGCCACACCGGGGTGCGCCACGCGTGTCCGGTCTCGGCCGCCGCCCGTACCGCGGCCTCGTCGATCTCGATGCCCAGCCCCGGACCGGTCGGCCGCGTGACGTACCCGTCGACGAACGCGAACGGCGCCGTGTCGACCAGGTACCGGCTCATCTCCACGCCGCCGTCGTGGTAGTGCATGCCCACACTCTGTTCCTGGATCAGGAAGTTCGGCGTGGCGAAGGCGACCTGCAGGCTCGCCGCCAGCGCGATCGGCCCAAGTGGACAGTGCGGCGCGAGCGACGCCCCGTACACCTCCGCGAGCGCCGCGATCCGACGCAGCTCCGAGATGCCGCCGGCGTGCGCCGGGTCCGGCTGCACCACCGCGACCCCGGCGTCGAGCACGGGCTTGAAGTCCCACCGCGAGTACAGCCGCTCGCCCAGCGCGATCGGCAGCGTCGACGCCGCCACGACGGACGCGAGCGCCGGACCCTGCGTCTCCGGCGGGATCGGCTCCTCGACGAACATCGGCTGGACCTCTTCGAGCATCCGCACCAGCCTGCGTGCCATCGCCGGCGAGACGCGGCCGTGGAAGTCGATCGCGAGGTCCCGGTCCGGCCCCAACGCGGCCCGCGCCTCCCGCGCCCGGTCGAGTGCGGCGGACGCGTCGGCCGGTGACGCGATCGCGTTCATCGGACCGGACACGTTCATCTTCACGGCGGTGAACCCGGCCTCGACCTGCGCGGCGACCGCGTCGTACACACCAGCCGGCCGGTCGCCGCCGACCCACGAGTACACCCGCACCCGGTCGCGCACCGGGCCGCCGAGCAGTTCGTGCACGGGCGCCTGCCGCACCTTCCCCGCAATATCCCACAGCGCGTGGTCGAAACCCGAGAGGGCACTGGAAAGCACCGGCCCGCCGCGGTAGAAACCGGCGCGCCGCAACACCTGCCAGTGGTCCTCGATGCGCAGCGGGTCCTGCCCGACGACGAGGTCCGCCATCTCGTGGACGGCCGCGCGCACGGTCTCCGCGCGGCCCTCGACCACCGGCTCGCCCCAGCCGCTGACGCCCTCGTCGGTCGAGACCTTGAGGAACAGCCACCTCGGCGCGACCAGAAAGGTCTCGATGTTGGTTATCTTCACTGGGTCTCCCCTCAGGACGAGTCCTTTGCCGCTGACCAACCCCCGTCGACCACCAGCTCCGCCCCCGTCACGAACGACGCGGACGGCGACAGCAGAAACGCGATCACCTCGGCGACCTCGGCCGGTTCACCGAGCCGGCCGGCCGGTGTGGCCCCGGCGCTGCGTGCCCGGTCCACCGCACTCACCCGATCCCACGCGGCGGTCAGCACCGGCCCGGGCAACACCGCGTTGACCCGCACCGCCGGCGCGTACTCCACCGCGAGCTGCCGCGCCAACGACACCAGCGCGCCCTTCGTCGCCGCGTACGCCGGATGTCCCGGCAGCCCGAACCTCGCGTGCACCGACGACACGAGCACGACCGACCGCAACGCCGGCAGGCACGCACGGAACCCCAGGTAAGCGGCCGTCAGGTTCACGGACAGCTGCCGGTCCCAGGTCGCGCGGTCCTGCTCGTGCAGCGGCCGCACGGTGACGGTGAACGCGTTGCTCACCAACGCCCGCACCCCGCCGAGCGGCGCCGCGATGTCCACAACGGACTGCCAGGTGTCCTCATCGGACACATCGCCGACGACCGGGTGGACGTGTTCCGAAGCGGCCATGTCCGCGATGTCGACAGCAATCACCTCGTACCCGTCCGCGACGAGCCGGGTGACGGTCGCGGCGCCGATCCCGGCCGCCGCGCCCGTCACCACCGCACACCGTGTCACAGGACCACCTGATGCACCGCGTGGTCCGGGCCGCGCACCGCGAGCCACGCCGACCCGTTCGCGCCCTCGGCGGCGCCGACCGCGCCGACGATGCTGTTGCTGGCGTACTGGTCCCGCTTGAACCAGCCGCCCCATGCGTCGTCGACGAAGTTCTGCTGCCAGAGCGTGTAGTCGCTGCCGCGGGCGAACAGGTAGACCCGGTCCGCGCTCGCCACGAGCGTCGGGCTGCCGCTGACCACGCCACCGAGCGAGGTCCACGCCGACCAGCCGTCCGCGGTCCGCTGCCGGAACCACACGGCGTCGTCCTGCGTGCGGACCGAGACGAACGTGAGGATCATCGTGCGGCCGGCCTCGCGCACGGCGTCGGAGAACTCGGTGAACGCGACGGCCGGGTCCATGTCCTGCGCGATCCCGCACCGGAAGTCGATCTTGATGGCGTCGAACTCCCAGTCGGCGAACTGCTTCGCGTCCGCCTCGTAGTACCCGCCGCCGCTGCCGGCCGCGCAGTTCACGCCGTCCCACGCGCCCGCGTCGGTGTAGATGCCGGCCCGCAGCCCCTTGGCGTGCAGGCGGTCGACCAGCGTCGTGAACCCGGACGGGAACCGCGCCGGGTCGGGCACGAGCTTGTCGGCGCCGTCGCGCGGCGGGCTGGCGTTCCAGCCGCCGTCGATCCACACGATGTCGTAGCCGGCCTTCGCGAGACCGCTGGAGACGAGGAAGTCGGCGACGCCGGTGACCTTCTCCTCGGACGCGGCGCCGACCGCGAAGTAGGTGTTCCAGCCCATGTACGGGGTGCGGGCGATCCCGGAGTCGTAGTAGGCGGGCGCGCCCTGGTCGAGCCCGGCGTGCTCGACGGGTGCCCGGTGCGCGGCGGCGGCCGGGGACACCATCGCGGCGGCGAGCGTGAGAGCGACGGCGGCCACAGTCAGCAGGGGTCTTGGCATGCCGAACACCTTTCGTTGATGGGTTACGGTGCAGCGCATGGACGTATGGGTTGGTAGCTACACGTCGGCCACCGGCGGCAACGGGGCCGGCATCAGCACGTTCCGCCGTTCCGACAGCGGCGAGCTGGTCCCCGACCGCGAGCTGGCCATGCCGTCGCCGTCGTGGCTGACCGCCCACCCGACCGCGCCGGTCGTGTACGCGGCGAACGAGCTGACCGACGGCACGATCACCACCGTGTCCACCGACCTGGAGATCCTCGACACCGTCTCCTCCGGCGGCGCGGACCCGTGCCACCTCGCACTCTCCACCGACAACCGGTACCTGTTGTGCAGCAACTACTCCAGCGGCAGCCTGTCGGTGTTCGCCCTGGACGCGGCCGGCCGGATCGAGAGGCAGACCGACCTGGTGCGGCACGAGGGCTCCGGACCGAACGCGGAGCGGCAGGAGGCGGCGCACGTCCACATGGCGGTCGTGCGCGACCGGATCGTGAGCGTGGTCGACCTCGGCACGGACGAGATCCGCGGCTACGAGCTGGCGGAGAACGGCAAGCTCGACCCGCTGGCGACCTCGGCCGTGCCGGACGGCACCGGCCCACGTGAGCTGCACCGTGGGCGCGACGACCTCGCGTACGTCGCCGGCGAGGTCAACGGCACGCTGGTCGTGGTCCGCGAGGGCCCGCCCGGCACGTTCACGCCGGTCACGGTCGTGCCGGCCACCAAGGAGCCGTGGACCGGTGACGACCCGAACTGGGTGGCGCACCTGGAGATCGTCGGCGACCGCCTGTACCTGTCGAACCGGAACCCGGACTGTGTCACGGAGTTCGACATCTCGGCCGAGGAGCCGGTCGCGCTGGCCGACCACCCGAGCGGCACGTTCCCGCGCCACTTCACCATCGCCGACGACACGATCTACGTGGCCGCACAGAAGGACGACGCGGTCGTGGCGTTCCCACGCACGGGCGGCGCGGCGGTCCGCTACCAGACCGGCACGCCGACCTGCGTGCTCGTCAGGTAGCCACATGGTCGAGCACCACGACGTCCGCGTCGTGGTCCCTCGTCCAGTGCACGGGCAGGCCGACGTGGGTCAGGTGCGCGCTCGAGTAGGGGGCACCCGACTCGCGGTCCACATAGACCCCGTCGCGCAACGCCTTCAAGGGCAGGCGGACCGGCCGACCCGGCACGTCCGGGATGCCGGGCAGCGTGCCGGTGTTCCAGGCCAGTACCACCGTCGTCTCGGGTGTCACGTACTGCACGGCGTCCGGCAACCGGTACACCTCGCCGGTGTGCACGATGTGACGGATCCGCTTGTACAGGGCGACCAGTGCGCGGGCTTCGGCGCGCTGTTCCCCGGTCCACCTGGTGACGTCGGCGCCGATGCCCAGCACCCCGGCCATGGCGAGCACGAACCGGAACCGCAGCGAGCGCGGCCGGTTGTCGAAGATGCCGGGCGCGTCGGTGACCCAGCTGCTCATCAGGTGCGGCGCGTGCGCGAGCAGGAAACCGTCCTGGATGGACAGTCGGTCCAGCGGCGCGGTGTTGTCGCTCGGCCACACCACGTCCGAGTAGGCGATGGTCTGGATGTCCGTGCGGCCACCACCACCCGCGCACGCCTCGAGGAGCACGTTCGGGTGGCTGCCGCGCAACCGGATCAGCAGCAGCTTGTAGTGGTGGACGTACGCGGCGTCCAGATCGGACACCCCCGGCCCGCGCGGGGTGGCGGGGCGGTTCATGTCCCACTTGAGGTAGCCGATCGGATAGGTCGACAGCAGGTGGTCGAGCACGGACCAGACGTGCTCGTAGACGTCCTCGCGGCCGAGGTCGAGCAGTAGCTGGTTGCGGATCAGCGTCTGCGGCCGCCCGTCGATCCGGCAGACCCAGTCCGGGTGCTCGGCGTAGAGCCGTGACCTGGGACTGATGGCCTCGGGTTCCACCCACAGGCCGAAGTCGAGGCCGAGCGCACGCACGTCGTCCACGAACTTCCCGAAGCCGCCGGGGAACTTCGACTCGTCCGGCGTCCAGTCGCCGAGCCCGCCGGTGTCGTCGTGCCGGCCGGTGAACCAGCCGTCGTCGACCACGAACAGCTCGGCGCCGACGTCCGCGGCCACCTTCGCCAGCTCGAGCTGGCTCTGCGCGTCGACCGCGAAACCCGTTGCCTCCCAGGAGTTGTAGAGCACCGGCCGCCGGGTCCGGTCGCGCCTGATGTGGCGTTCGTAGCGGTGCCAGACGCGGGCGAGCCCGTCGAGGCCGTCCGGGCTGTAGGCGAGCGCGACGTTCGGCGCGATCAGCATCTCGCCCGGCTCGATCACCAGCGGTCCGGGGTGCGGCAGGCGGCCGGCGCGCACGCGGGTCATGCCGGTCGGGTCGACCTCGGCCGCGATCTCCCACGACCCGGGCCACACCACCGAGACACCCCAGGCCTGCTCGCCGTGCTGGTCCTGGACCGCGAGCCAGGGCGCGTAGTTGTGGCCGGGCACGCCGTACCGGCTGCCGATGCGCAGCTCGCCCGCGGGCAGGTCGACGGTGCGGCGCTGGAACTCCTGCGCCCACTGCCCGGACAGGTAGGTGATCCGCGCCCCGTTGGTGGGCAGGCACACGCCCGCGGACCCGAGCCGTTCGACCTCGAGCGGTGTGTCGCCGGTGTTGGTCAGCTCGACCTGCCGCATCAGCACGTCCGTGCCGGGCACGCACTGGTAGAGCAGCACGGCCTCCAGCCCGGTCACCTTGTCGACGTAGATCAGCCGCATCTGTTGGACCGTCGACTTGTCCTCGACGAGCTCCCACCACGACTCGCGCGGCTCCCCCCGCCGCCCGACGATCAGGTCCGCGCCGAAGAACGCCCGCTGCCCGCGTGGCGCGTACTCCACCGGCGCCGCGTCGGCCTCGGTGATGAAGTGCACGCGGCCGTGGTTGGCGAGGGGCGAGGGCCCGTACTCGACCCCGGCGGGTCCCCACGCCACCAGCTCCGGCCAGTGTGGACCGACGTCGACTGTGTACGTGGTGGTGGCGAGCCGCAGCGTCCGCCGTGTCGTCACTTGACCGCTCCGATCGCCAACCCCGAGATGAAGTGCTTCTGGAACCGCAGGAACACCCCCACGGTCGGGATGGCCGCGATCACCGGCCCGGCCGCGATGACGTTCCAGTTGGACACATACTGCCCCTGCAGGCCGAGCAGCGCAGGGCTCACCGGCAGGATCTGCGGCGGCAGCAGGTTTCCGGCGAGTATCAACAGCAGGACCGCCCGCCGGTACGGGATGTCGTAGCGGCTCAGCGCGAACGCGGCCATCGCCGACAGTGCCAGCGCGAGCAGCACGGTCGGCACCGTGACGAGCAGGCTGTTGAGCATGGCGCGCGACTGGCCGCCCGCGTTCCACGCCGCGCCGAACGAGTCGAGGCTGAACGAGCTGGGCATGGCGCCGAGCCCGTTGCCGGCGATGTCGTCGAACGTGCGGATCGCGGTCAGCAGCACCAACGCGATCGGCAGCAGCCACAGCACCGACAGCGTGCCGGCGACCGCGTGGAAAGCGAACGCCTTGCGTTTCACCTGTCATCCTCCCGGAACGCGCGGACCAGGTAGGCGACGATCACGCCGAACGCGAGCACGAAGATCACCACGGCGAGCGCGGCCGCGTAGCCCAGGCGCAGCGACTGGAAGGCCGTGGCGTACATGTAGGTGCTGAGCAGCTCGGAGCTGTGGTACGGCCCGCCCTTGGTCATCGCCCACACCACGTCGAACGACCGCAGCGAGTCGATGACGATCACCGAGAGGACGACCGGGTTGACGCTGCGCAGCTGTGGCCAGACAGGCCGGCGAACATCGACCACCCAGCGAAAGCTACCGAGCCTCCACCGGGTTGGACAGAGTGCCGAGCCCCTCGATGGACACAGAAACAGTCTGCCCAGCGATCATCGGCCCAACCCCCGCCGGAGTCCCGGTCAGAATCACGTCCCCGGGCAGCAGAGTCATCACCCGAGAGACCCACTCCACCAGAGATGGCACGTCGTGCAGGAGCAGTGACGTGCGCGAGTCCTGTTGCACCGCGCCGTCGAGCGAGGTGCTGATGGCGAGGTCGGCGGGCGAGGCGGTGGTGTCGATCCACGGGCCGAGCGGGCAGAACGTGTCGTGGCCCTTGCCTCGGGTCCACTGGCCGTCGGCCTTCTGCTGATCGCGGGCGGTGACGTCGTTGCCGATGGTGTAGCCGAGGATGACGTCGGCTGCCTTGGCGGCGGGGACGTCGCGGCACGGGCGGCCGATCACGACCACCAACTCGCCCTCGAAGTCCACCCGCGCCGAGTCCGGCGGGAGCTTGATCGCCGCGTTGGGGCCGATCACCGACGTCGACGGCTTCAGGAACATCACCGGGTCGGCGGGCGCCTCGCCACCCATCTCCCTGGCGTGGTCGGCGTAGTTCTTGCCGATGCAGACGACCTTCGACGGCAGGATCGGCGCCAGCACCCGCACATCGGCCATGGGCCAGGTCTTGCCGGTGAACGTCGGCGTGCCGAACGGGTGGTCGGCCACCTCGCGCGCGACGAGATCGTCCCCGTCGCCCTCGACGGTGACGAACGCGACCCCTCCTGGATGAGCAACTCGAGCAATACGCACGACGGCAGCCTACTGAGCACGTCGCCCGGTTGCCGGCTAGGCATCGGCCAGCACTCCTGGTTGTGTCTAAGACACCCTGCGTACAAAGGAGTACCCCATGCGGCGATTGATCGCCATCCTCACCCTGCTGGTCGCGTGCCTCTTCGGCCTACCGGCCACCGCGGCCGCGGCGCCGACACCGATCGGCGGCGGCAGCATCCTGTTCAACCCGGCCGGCGGCACCGCGAACCAGTGCGTCGTCGCGTTCGCGGCGACCGACGGCGGCCGCGACTACCTGGTCGCCGGCGGCGGCTGCGGCGCGACCCCGTCGACGCAGCTCTACAGCGGCAACAACGTCCTCGTCGGACCCGTCGTGGGCGGGCTCAACGGCGGGTACGTGGTCGTCGCGGTCACCAACACGGCCGCGTGGGACGTGGTCGGCTGGATCGACGCCGCCGGCGGCAAGTACCCGATCGGCGGGTCGGCGGAGACACCGGTCGGTGGGCGCGTGTGCCTGCTCAGCCACACCACGGGAATCCAGTGCGGCACGGTGATCGCCAAGAACGTGACGGTCTCGTTCCCCGAGGGCACGGTCACCGGTCTGACCGAGACCGACATCTGCGCGCCGCCGCGCAGCATCGTCTACGTGACCGGCGACCAGGCGCAAGGCGTGCCGCTGGGCGGTGGCTCCAACAACTGCCCCTCGCCGGGGACGAGCTACTTCTTCCCGGTCAACCCGATCCTGTCCGCCTACGGGCTGGCGCTGATCACCGGCTGAGGCAGCCGCATCGCCTTGTGCACCAACGCGTCGCACAGGGCGAGCCAGCTCGCCTCCACGATGTTGCCGTGTACGCCGACCGTGGTCCACTCGCGTTCGTGGTCGGTCGACTCGACCAGGACGCGGGTGACCGCGTCGGTGCCGGCGGTGCCGGGCAGGATGCGCACCTTGTAGTCGGAGAGGCGCACCTCGTCCAGCCACGGCAGGTGCGGGCTGAGTGCCTCGCGCAGCGCGGCGTCCAACGCGTGCACGGGACCGTTGCCCTCGGCGGTCGCGATGACGCGGGCGCCCGCGACGTGCACCTTGACGGTCGCCTCGGAGACGATCTCGCCGTCCAGCCGGTGGTCCAGGATCACCCGGTAGGACTCGAGGGTGAACGGCGGTGAGTCCACACGGGACTGTTCGGCGGCGGCGACCTCGTTGCGCAGCAACAGCTCCAGCGAGGCGTCGGCCGCCTCGAACGACCAGCCCCGCGACTCGAGGTCCTTCACCTTGCGCACCGCGGAGTTGAGCGCGACCGGCTGGCCGGCCAGGTCGACCCCGAGCTCACGTCCTTTGAGCTCGAGGCTGGCCCGGCCGGCCATCTCGGTCACCAGCACCCGCATGTCGTTGCCGACGACGGTGGGATCGATGTGGTTGTACAACAACGGATCCACCTTGATCGCGCTCGCGTGCAGCCCCGCCTTGTGGGCGAAGGCCGACGACCCGACGTAGGCCTGGTGGGTGTCGGGTGCGATGTTCGCGATCTCGGCGAGTGCATGCGAGACCCGCGACAGTTCAGGCACGGACGCCGCCGGGATCACCGGCATGCCGAGCTTGACGACGAGGTTGCTGACCACCGCGAACAGGTCGGCGTTGCCGGCACGCTCGCCGTAGCCGTTGGCGGTGCACTGGACGTGCGTCGCGCCGGCCTGCACGGCGGCGACGCTGTTGGCGACCGCGCAGGCGGTGTCGTCCTGGCAGTGGATGCCGACGCGGAACCCGGTGCGGGCGACGACCTCGCCGACGGTGTCCGCGAGACCGAGCGGCAGCTGTCCCCCGTTGGTGTCACAGAGGACGACGACGTCGGCGCCCGACTCGGCCGCCGCGGCGAGGACCCGCAGCGCGCAGTCCGGGTCGAAGGCGTAGCCGTCGAAGAAGTGCTCCGCGTCGACGAACACGCGCCGCCCCTCGCCGCGCAGGAACGCGACGGTGTCGCGGACCATGGCGCACGCCTCGGCGACGTCGGTGCGCAGCGCCCGCTCGATGTGGCGGCGGTCGGACTTGGCGACCAGCGTGACGACCGGCGCCCGCGAGTCGAGCAGGGCCAGCACCTGCGGATCCCGCGCGGCGGTCGTGCCGGCGCGGCGCGTGGACCCGAACGCGACGAGCGCAGCGTGCCGCAGCTCGAGGTCGCCCGCGGCGGCGCGGGCGAAGAACTCGGTGTCCTTCGGCATCGCGCCGGGCCAGCCGCCCTCGATGAACCCGACCCCGACCTCGTCGAGCAGCCGCGCGACGGCGAGCTTGTCGGCCACCGAGTACGTGATGCCCTCGCGCTGTGCCCCGTCCCGCAAGGTCGTGTCGAACACGTGGAACGAGTCGCCGAGCGGGGTGCCGGCCGGGGTCGTGCGAGTCACGACGGTGCCCTTCTCTTGGTTGTCAGGCAACAAAAAAACCTCCCGCAGGCATGCGAGAGGTCAGCGCGTCGGGCGTGTAGCTCAGCTACCCGACGCGCTCGTCGATAATGATCACAACGGAGTTGGTCACGCTCGCATCGTGCCACACGGCATCGGCGGGTACCAGCTCGCGGGCAGGTTGTCCTAAGCAGTGGGATGCGGGCCGTGGTCCGGATCGGACGCACCCCGGCGGGAGGGCCTCGCCGTCGGGTGGGGCAAACCGCCGTTTGGGTCGGGGCAGACCGCCGGGCCAATGGTCGTCTGACCGAGCGGGTTTGGCCTTCGGCCCCCGTTTTCCAGCCTACCGGCGGGCACCGACAGAATCGGCCGCCGCCAAGGCCGGCTGTGGACACCGGCCCCCCTGTGGATAACCGGCCCTGCGGCGCCCGAAACTGTCGGCCCTCGCTGGCAGACTGGAAACCGGGGCCGGAGGCCAGACCCTCAAACGCCGAGAGCGCCGCGACCCACTCGGGTCCCGGCGCTCTCGAGAGCAAAAGCCAGCTAGACGTTCGTCGTCGGGGTGTTCGACGAGACCAGGGCCGCGAGGCGGTCGCCGATCGCGTACGTGTTGCCCGGCGACGGGTGGTCGCGCGTGGCGAGGTCGAACGCGACCGACGCCTCGATGCGACGGGCCGCCTCGTGCTCGCCGAGGTGGTCGAGCAGCAGCGCGACCGACAGGACCGCCGCGGTCGGGTCGGCGATGCCCTGCCCCGCGATGTCCGGCGCGCTGCCGTGCACCGGCTCGAACATCGACGGGTTGCGGCGCGTGATGTCGATGTTGCCGCTCGCCGCCAGCCCGATGCCGCCGGTCACCGCGGCCACGAGGTCGGTGAGGATGTCGCCGAACAGGTTGTCCGTGACGATCACGTCGAACCGGGCCGGGTCGGTGACCATGTGGATGGTCGCCGCGTCCACGTGCTGGTAGTTGACCGTGACGTCGGGGTGCTGCAGCGACACCTCCTCGACCACGCGCGACCACAGCGAGCCGGCGTGGGTGAGCACGTTGGTCTTGTGCACCAACGTCAGATGCTTGCGCGGCCGGGCGACGGCACGCGCGAACGCGTCGCGCACCACCCGCTCGACCCCGTAGGAGGTGTTGACGCTGACCTCGGTCGCGATCTCGTGCGGGGTGTCCTTGCGCAGCAGCCCACCGTTGCCGGCGTACAGCCCCTCGGTGCCCTCCCGGATCACGATCATGTCGATCTCACCGGGGTTGGCGAGCGGGCTCTGCACACCGGGGTACAGCCGCGCCGGACGCAGGTTCACGTGGTGGTCGAGCTCGAACCGCAGGCGCAGCAGCAGGCCGCGCTCGAGGATGCCGCTGGGCACCGAAGGGTCGCCGACCGCGCCGAGCAGGATGGCGTCGTGCTGCCTGAGCTCACCGAGCACCGACTCGGGCAGCAGCTCGCCGGTCGAGTGCCACCGCGACGCGCCGAGATCGTATTTCGTGATCTCGACGTCCGGCACCACCTCGTTGAGCACCTTGAGCGCCTCGGCGATCACTTCCGGCCCGATCCCATCGCCTGGGATCACCGCGAGCCGCATGCATACCTCCCGGAGTATCGGGCCTCTAGTAGTGCGTGAAGGTTACCGGGAAGACGTCCGATGTCCTGGGCTGGCCACCCGTCTAGGTGGTGTCGCTCAGCTGAAGTCCACCATGCGGATGATGCTGGCACGCACCGCGGCGCCGATCGACTCCCGCACCGAGTGGTCCACCGCCCGGTCGACGCGCAGCAACATGACGGCGTCCTCGCCGTCGCTCGTCTGGCTGATCTGCGCCGCCTCGACGTTGATGCCGACCTTCCCGAGCAGCGTCCCGACGATGCCCATGACACCCGGCCGGTCCTCGTACTCGAGCAGCAGGTTGACGCCCTCGGCACGCAGGTCGAACGACCGGCCGTACACCTCGACGAGCTTCTCCACCTGCGCGATGCCGGTGATCGTGCCGCCGACCGTGAGCGTGTCGCCGTCCGGGTAGACCGCGCGCAGCGTCACGAGGCTGCGGTGGTTCGCGCTCTCCGACTCCTTCGTCAGCGTCACGGCGACCCCGAGCTCCTCGGCGATCCGCGTCGCGTTGACGAACGTGACCTGGTCCTCGACGACGCCGGAGAACACGCCGCGCAGCGCCGCGAGCGGCAGCACGGTCACATCCTCGTTGGACAGCTCGCCGCGGACCTCGACCGCGACCGACGACGGCGCGGTGCTGCTGAGCGCGGACAGCACGATGCCGAGCTTCTGCGTCAGCGGCAGGTAGGGCCGGACCTCCTCGCCGACCGCGCCGCCGGACGCGACGTTCACGGCGTCCGGCACGAAGTCGCCGCGCAGCGCCAGCAGCGTCGAGCGGGCCACGTCGGTGCCGGCGCGGTCCTGCGCCTCGGCGGTCGACGCGCCGAGGTGCGGCGTGACGACCACGTTGGGCAGCCCGAACAGCGGGCTCTCCGTGGTGGGCTCGGTGACGAACACGTCGATACCGGCGCCGCCGACCTGGCCGCCGCGGATCGCGTCCGCGAGCGCCTGCTCGTCGACGAGGCCGCCGCGGGCCGCGTTGACGATGATCACGCCCTGCTTGGCCTTGGCGAGCTGGTCGGCGCCGATCAGACCCTTGGTCTCCGGGGTCTTCGGCAGGTGGATCGAGACGAAGTCGGCGCGGGCGAGCAGCTCGTCGAGTGCGACGAGCTCGATGCCGAGCTGGGCGGCGCGCGCCGGTGAGACGTACGGGTCGTACGCGATCAGGTGCGTGCCGAACGAGGCGATCCGCTGCGCGAACAGCTGCCCGATCTTGCCGAGCCCGACGACGCCGACGGTCTTGCCGTTGACCTCGACACCCGAGTAGGAGCTGCGCTTCCACGCGCCGGCCTGCAGGCTGGCGTCGGCGGCCGGCACCCGGCGGGCGACGGCGAGGAGCAGCGCGACGGCGTGCTCGGCGGCGGAGACGATGTTCGACGTCGGCGCGTTGACCACCAGCACGCCGCGGGCGGTGGCGGCCGGGACCTCGACGTTGTCGAGCCCGACACCGGCCCGGGCGACGACCTTCAGTCTGGTGGTGGCGGCGAACACCTCGGCGTCGACCTTGGTGGCAGAACGCACGAGCAGGGCGTCGGCACCGGCGACCGCGGACAGCAGGGCCGCCCGGTCGGTGCCGTCGACGTGTCGGACTTCGACCTCGTCTCCGAACACGTCGAGTACCGAGGCCGCCAGCTTCTCGGCGATGAGGACAACGGGGCGAGGCTGCTGGGTCACGACGCGAGCTCCAGAAGATTGCGCGGCTGTTGGGGGCGCGGTTACAGCGCTGTAACCAACCGAGAGCAGTCTAGGAGGTTCGCTGAATCGTTTCCCCGGGTGGTGAGCCAGCCGACAGCGGTACGACAGCGAGGTTCACTCGATAGGTGAGAACTCACTGCCCGCCGGACAGCTCGCTCAGGGCCGCGGCGAGCCCCGCGAGGTGGTCGGTGGCCTCGACCAGCTCGTCGGTCAGCGGGTCCCGCGTGTCGGCGAGCACGAGCTGTCCGGCCGCGGCGATCAGCTCCCGGTAACCGTCGAGCCCCCGGTCGAGGTGGGCGAGCAGGCTGTGCGCGCCGTCCTCGAGCGCGGCGCGCTGGTCGGCGGGCGCGTGTGCGACCGCCGCCTCGACCGCCTGGACCCTGGCCGCGATCGCGCGGAGCCGGCCGGCGGTCTCGGTCGCGGTGCGCCAGGCATCGTCGACCACGTCCCCGGGCACCGACGGACCGCTGCCGATGTCCCAGGCCGCGCCGAGCTGCGCCAGCAGCTCACGCAACGCCGTCTCCGCCTCGGCGAGCCGCTGCATGGGCACCCGCGCGGCCGACTTCTTGCCCGGCAGCCGGGACCTGTTCGGGGCGGGCACGGCCGGGCGGGGCTCGGCGGGTGCGACGGCGGCCGGGCGGCGGCGCGCACGGAACACGACCACGCCGGCGCCGGCCAGCATGGCGGTGAGGACGGCGAGGACGATCCCGCCGAGGACACCGTTGCCGCGGTTCACGTCCTCGCTCATGCCCTTGGAGACGGCGAGGATGACGAAGATGAGTGACCACGCCGACCACCAGAGGGTCCACACGGCGGCGACCACGGACAGCACGGGTCGCGGCGGTCGGCTCACCACATGATTATCGACGACCGCGGCGGCTGTCGTGGCGAGTTACCAGGGTTCGTCGAACTCGCCCGCTTTCGCGCCCTCCACGAAGGCGTCCCACTCCGACTCGGTGAACACGAGGACCGTGTCCTTGGGGCCGGTGAACTTGGAGTTGCGCATGGCGATGTAGGTCTTGCCGTCGGTGTGCGGGACGAACGCGATCTCGACGTACTCGCCCTCCGGGTCGGCGTCGGGCTCCGCGGCACGCTGCCACTCCGCGCCGGTCAGGTCGAGGTTGCCGCGGACGTGGGCCTTGTCGTCGAAGATCGGCGCCGCCGCACGCGTGTTCGGGTCGTCACTCATGGCAACTAGGTATACCCGATGCCCCGGTGGACATCACACGGCGTCCACCGGGGCGGGAGTTCACCCGATCAGGTGGTCTCGGTGATCGGCCGGTCCACCCACGACATGAGGCCGCGCAGCTTCTTGCCGACCTCCTCGATCGGGTGCTGCTCGCCGGCGTCCTGCAGCTTCGTGAAGTTCGGCCGGCCCGCGTCGTCCTCGGCGACCCACTCGCGGGCGAACGTACCGTCCTGGATCTCCGCGAGGATCTTGCCCATCTCCTGCTTGGTCGCGTCGTTGACCACGCGCGGCCCGCGCGTGAGGTCGCCGAACTCCGCGGTGTCGGAGATCGAGTAGCGCATCCGCGCGATGCCGCCCTCGTACATGAGGTCGACGATGAGCTTCAGCTCGTGCAGGCACTCGAAGTACGCCACCTCCGGCGCGTAGCCGGCGTTGACGAGCGTCTCGAAACCGGCCTGCACCAGCGCGGTCGTGCCGCCGCAGAGGACGACCTGCTCACCGAACAGGTCGGTCTCGGTCTCCTCGGTGAACGTCGTCTTGATGACGCCCGCCCGGCTGCCGCCGATGCCCTTCGCGTACGCCAGCGCCAGCGCCTGCGCGCTGCCGGTCGCGTCCTGCTCGACGGCGATCAGGCAGGGCACGCCCTTGCCGTCCACGAACTGCCGGCGCACCAGGTGGCCGGGGCCCTTCGGCGCGACCATCGCGACGTCCACGTTGGACGGCGGGGTGATGAGGCCGTAGCGGATGTTGAAGCCGTGCCCGAAGAACAGCGCGTCGCCGTCCTTGAGGTTCGGGGCGATGTCCTCCGCGTAGATGGTGCGCTGCTTGGTGTCCGGCGCGAGGACCATGATCACGTCGGCCCACGCGGACGCCTCGGCGGGCGTCTGGACGGTCAGGCCCTCCTCCTCGGCCTTCGCCCGCGACTTCGACGTCTCCGGCAGTCCGATCCGGACGTCGACGCCCGAGTCGCGCAGCGAGAGCGCGTGCGCGTGCCCCTGGCTGCCGTAGCCGATGACCGCGACACGGCGGTTCTGGATGACGGAGAGGTCCGCGTCGTCGTCGTAGAAGATCTCGACTGCCATGCTGGAAATACTTCCTTTCCTGTGAACAAGACTGAGCAAAGAAACAAACAGAACCCCAGGGGTACCGTGACGCGACCCGGCCACCAACCGCCCTGCCAACCGCACCTTCGCTGGAACGCGACCAACACTTCCAAGTGCGGGGAGGCGGGCGGCTACCTGACGCCGGTCGCGGTGATGGAGCGCGGACCGCGGCCGATGGCGACCCTGCCGGACTGCACCATCTCCCGCACCCCGTAGGGCTCGAGCATGCGCAGGAGCGCCTCGAGCTTGTCCTCCGTGCCGGTCGCCTCGACCGTGAGCGCCTCGGGTGACACGTCGACCACCTTGGCGCGGAACAGTTGCACGGTCTCGAGCACCTGGGTGCGGACGGTGGCATCCGCGCGCACCTTCACGAGCAGCAGCTCGCGCTGCACCGAGACCTGCGGGTCCAGCTCGACGATCTTGATGACGTTGACGAGCTTGTTGAGCTGCTTGGTGACCTGTTCGAGCGGCAGCTCGTCGACCGCGACCACGATCGTCATCCTGGAGACGTCGGCGTGCTCGGTCGGACCGACCGCGAGCGACTCGATGTTGAAGCCACGACGGGAGAACAGACCGGAGACCCGCGCGAGGACACCGGGCTTGTTCTCCACCAGAACACTGAGAGTGTGTGTACTCATGGGGCTCAGTCCTCGTCGAACAGCGGGCGGATGCCGCGCGCGGCCATGATCTCGTCGTTACCCGTGCCGGCGGCGACCATCGGCCACACCTGCGCGTCCTTGCCGACCACGAAGTCGATCACGACCGGCCGGTCGTTGATCTCCATCGCGCGGTTGATCACCGTGTCGACGTCCTCTTTGGACTCACAGCGTAGCCCCGCGCACCCCAGCGCCTCCGCGAGCAGTGTGAAGTCGGGGATCCGGTGCTTGTGCGTGCCGAGGTCGGTCTGGGAGTAGCGCTCGGAGTAGAAGAGGTTCTGCCACTGCCGCACCATGCCGAGGTTGCCGTTGTTGATCACGGCCACCTTGATCGGCGCGCCCTCGATCGCACAGGTCGCGAGCTCCTGGTTGGTCATCTGGAAGCAGCCGTCGCCGTCGATCGCCCAGACCACCTTGTCCGGCATGCCGAACTTGGCGCCCATGGCCGCCGGCACCGCGAAGCCCATGGTGCCGAGGCCGCCGGAGTTGATCCAGGTGGCGGGGTTCTCGTAGTCGATGAACTGCGCGGCCCACATCTGGTGCTGGCCGACGCCCGCGGTGTAGATCGCCTCCGGGCCGGCGATCTTGCCGATCCGCTCGATGACGTACTGCGGCGACAGCGCGCCGTCGCTCGGCCACTCGTAGCCGCGCGAGAACGTGTCCCGCCAGCTGTCGAGCTGCTGCCACCACTTCGTCAGGTCCGTCGGGCCCGAGGTGCCGTGCTCGGCACGGACCGCGGCGCTCAGCTCGGCGATGATCTCCTTGCAGTCGCCCACGATCGGGACGTCGGCCCTGCGGTTCTTGGAGATCTCCGCCGGGTCGATGTCCGCGTGCACGATCTGCGCGTCCGGCGCGAACGTCGAGAGCTGGCCCGTCACCCGGTCGTCGAACCGGGCGCCCAGCGCGATCAGCAGGTCGGAGCGCTGCATGGCCGCCACCGCGGCGACCGTGCCGTGCATGCCCGGCATGCCGAGGTTCTGGCGGTGCGAGTCGGGGAACGCGCCCTTGGCCATCAGGGTGGTGACCACCGGGATGCCGGTCAGCTCCGCGAGCTCGGCCAGCTCGGGCGACGCCTGCGCCTTGAGGACGCCGCCGCCGACGTAGAGCACCGGCCGCTTCGCCGCGCCGATGAGCTTCGCGGCCTCGCGGACCTGCTTGCCGTGCGGCCGGGTCGTCGGCTTGTAGCCGGGCAGCCGCATCTCGGGCGGCCAGGAGAATGAGGTGGTCTCCTGCAGCACGTCCTTGGGGATGTCCACGAGCACCGGGCCGGGTCGGCCGGTGCCCGCGATGTGGAACGCCTCGGCGATCGTCCTCGGGATGTCCGCGGGATCGGTGACGAGGAAGTTGTGTTTGGTGATCGGCAGCGTGATGCCGCAGATGTCGGCTTCCTGGAACGCGTCGGTGCCGATGAGCGCCCTGGACTGCTGACCGGTGATCGCGACCACCGGCACGGAGTCCATGTTGGCGTCGGCCAGCGGCGTGACGAGGTTCGTGGCGCCCGGCCCCGAGGTCGCCATGCAGACCCCGACCTTGCCGGTGGCCTGCGCGTACCCGGTGGCCGCGTGGCCGGCGCCCTGCTCGTGGCGGACGAGGACGTGCCGGACCTTCGTGGAGTCCAGCAGTGGGTCGTAGGCGGGCAGGATGGTGCCGCCCGGAATGCCGAACACCACCTCGACGCCTACCGCCTCGAGCGACCGGACGAGCGACTGCGCGCCCGTCACCCGGACCGGGGTACCGGTCGGCGGCGCTGGTTTGGGACGGGCCCCGGGACGCGGCCCGGGGTTGGCGGCGACCTGGGTGGGTCGCTGTGTCGCACTGGTCATCGGCTTCAGCCTCGATTGTCGTGGTCTCTACAGGCTCTCAGACGCCGCACACGCATGAAAAAACCCCCGCCGACCAGGTGGTCGTACGAGGGTCGCGCGTTCGACGCAGCTGACTTCCTCAGCGTCGAACGCGCTGGGGAAGTACGAGACCGGTCTGCTGGGGCACGCGGCAGACGTTAGTGCGTTTGCAGTATGAGCGTCAACTCTGCGGGATTGTGATCCCGGATGCTGGACGGGACGCGGGGTGGCGGGGCCCGCTCGACCGCGTGGCACGATAGGGATCGTGACCGTTCAGCAGGTGCCGACGCGCCTCGTGTTCCGCATCCCGTCCACCGCGGTGCTCGGCGCGCTCCTGTTCTCGGTCGCCGCGACGCCGTTCGCGTTCGCCGCGCCGTGGCTGTTCGTGATCTACCTGGTGCCGCTCGTCGCCATCGTGTGGGTCCTGCGGCTGCGGACCACCGCCGACGCCGACAAGCTCGTGGCGCGGACCCTGTTCGGCCGCCGCGTCCTGCCGTGGTCGGACGTGCGCGCGCTGCGGGTGTCCGAGCGGTCCTGGGTGCGAGCCGTGGTCGCCGACGGGAAAGAACTCCCGCTGCCGACCGTGCGCACCCGCCATCTTCCGGCCCTGGCGCTCATCAGCGGCGGCCGGCTGGAAGATCCGACAGAGGCGCCCGCCGAAGAGGCGGAGAAGCCGGTCGACGTTCCCACCGAAGACACCGAGTAGGACTTGGAGGAGCCGTGCCTGAGCTCCGTTCCCGCGTCACCACCCACGGCCGCAACGCGGCGGGCGCCCGCGCGCTGTGGCGCGCGACCGGCATGACCGACAGCGACTTCGGCAAGCCGATCGTGGCGATCGCCAACTCCTACACCCAGTTCGTGCCCGGTCACGTGCACCTGCGCGACCTGGGCGACATCGTGGCCGAGGCGGTCAAGGCCGCCGGTGGGACCGCGCGCGAGTTCCACACGATCGCGGTCGACGACGGCATCGCCATGGGGCACGGCGGGATGCTGTACTCGCTGCCGTCGCGGGAGATCATCGCCGACAGCGTCGAGTACATGGTCAACGCGCACGCGGCCGACGCGCTGGTGTGCATCTCGAACTGCGACAAGATCACGCCGGGCATGCTCAACGCCGCGATGCGGCTCAACATCCCGACCGTGTTCGTGTCCGGCGGGCCGATGGAGGCCGGCAAGGCGGTCGTGGTCGACGGTGTCGCGCACCCGTCGTCGGACCTCATCACCGCGATCTCGGCGTCGGCCAACGACAAGGTCGACGAGCTCGGACTGTCCGAAGTGGAGCGTTCGGCGTGCCCGACCTGCGGGTCGTGCTCCGGGATGTTCACCGCGAACTCGATGAACTGCCTCACCGAGGCGCTCGGCCTCGCGCTGCCGGGCAACGGCTCGACGCTCGCGACGCACGCCGCGCGGCGCGCGCTGTTCTCCCGCGCCGGCACGACGGTGATGGAGCTGGCGCGGCGCTGGTACGCCTCCGACGACGCGACGGCGCTGCCGAGGTCGATCGCGACGCGGGACGCGTTCGTCAACGCGATGGCGCTCGACATGGCCATGGGCGGGTCGACGAACACCGTGCTGCACATCCTCGCGGCCGCGCGCGAGGGCGAGGTGGAGTTCACCCTCGCCGACATCGACGCGATCAGCAGGCGCGTGCCGTGCCTGTCGAAGGTCGCGCCGAACTCGGACTACCACATGGAGGACGTCCACCGGGCCGGCGGCATCCCCGCGATCCTCGGCGAGCTGTGGCGTGGCGGCCTGCTGAACGAGGACGTGGCGACGATCCACAGTCCGTCCATGGCGCAGTGGCTCTCGGAGTGGGACATCCGCGCGGCCGCGCCGTCGGCCGAGGCGGTCGAGCTGTTCCACGCCGCGCCGGGCGGGGTCCGCACCACGAAGGCGTTCTCCACCGAGAACCGCTGGTCGACACTCGACACGGATGCCGCGAACGGCTGCATCCACGACGTCGAGCACGCCTACACCGCGGAGGGCGGGCTCGCGGTCCTGCACGGCAACCTCGCCGAGAACGGCGCGGTGATCAAGGCCGCCGGCATCGACGAGGAGCTGTTCCGGTTCGAGGGCCCCGCGCGGGTCGTCGAGAGCCAGGAGCAGGCCGTATCGGTGATTCTCGGCAAAGAGATCCAGCCCGGCGAGGTGCTGGTCGTGCGTTACGAGGGGCCAGCCGGCGGGCCGGGCATGCAGGAGATGCTGCACCCGACCGCGTTCCTGAAGGGCGCCGGCCTGGGCAAGAAGTGCGCGCTGATCACCGACGGCCGCTTCTCCGGCGGCTCCTCCGGGTTGTCGATCGGCCACATCTCCCCCGAAGCGGCCGGCGGCGGCACGATCGGCCTGGTCGAGAACGGCGACCGGATCCGCATCGACGTCCACGAACGCAGGCTCGAGCTGCTCGTCGACCCCCAGGTCCTAGCCGACCGCAGGGCGAAGATGGAGTCGAGCGAACGGCCGTGGCAGCCGGTCGACCGCCAGCGCCCGGTCACCGCGGCCCTGCGCGCCTACGCCCGCCTCACCACGGACGCGTCCTTCGGCGCCGTCCGCGACGTCAACCGCTGACGGTAGGGGCGGGGACCTCGGCTGGCCGCTGATCACCGGGATCGTGCCGCGGGCTGGATGCGCGCGATCTCTGGTGTCAGCCGCGGCGGGAGGCGGTCGGGCCTGAGCGGGTCGAGTCCCGCCTCCGCGAATGACTCGTGGAACGCACCGCACCCACGGCCTGGAGCGCCGCGGCCAGACTGTCCGGAGTGGCGGACGCCATCATGATCCGCAGGTGGTCGCCCGTGCCGAGCGTGTAGTTGAGGTGCCGGCCACGCGCGGTGTCTGCGTATCGCACCGGTCCTCGGGTGACGCAGCGCCCCAGCTGGTCGCGGCTCGCCGTGTACAGCTCGCCGCCGTCGAGTACGGGCTGGTTGAGGAGCCGGAGCAGCTCGGTCACGTGCGGGGGCACCCGGCGTTCGGTCGCCTCCGCCGGGGCGTGCAGTTCCGCGAGGTCCGCCGCCGTGACGGTCAGCGACCCGACGGGGTGGGGCGCGACCTCGGGCAGCTCGGCGAGCAGCGCGGGCAGCAGCCGGTCCGGCGCGATCTGCTCCAGCCGCACGGTGTCACCGTCACGCACGGCGAGCACCGCGTCGAAGCCGCCGGCTGCCGCGAGTACGGCCGTCGTGCGGCCGTCCACCGTGAACCAGCCGTGGTACTCGGTGGCGGGGGCGGCCAGCAGCGGCAGCAGGTCCCGCAGGTTCTGGTCGACCTGACCGGGCCCGGTCAGCACCCCGGCCCCGGCCAACGCCTCGAGCGCCGCGCCGGTGAGCGCCGCCTGTTCGGCCGGTTCCCGCCAGACGGGCGCCGGCCGCAGCGCGAAGTGTGGCTCACCGACCCCTTCCCACTCGACCAGTGCGGCCAGGCTGAACGTGGGCAGCTCGACCGGCTCGGTCCGGATGTCAGTCATGGCGCTACTCGAACTCCTCGGCCTTCCACGACGCGCCGATCACCGGCGAGGACGCCCGTTCCGCGCTGCCGAAGATCTCGTTCGGATCAGGTTCGACCAGGTACTCCGGACGGGTGTGCTCCTTGTCCTCGTCCCGCGACGAGGACGCCGCCGGCATGCCCATGCCGCCCGCACCGCCAACTCTCGACCCCGAGGTACCCGACGTGCCCGACGGGACCGGGCCGCCGAACCGACCGCCGCCAGACCCACCAGATCCGCCCGCCCCGCCCGGCCCGTCCGCTCCCCGGCCGGGGACCCCACCGGACAGCGCCTGGTCGCCGGCCCGGTCCGGGGTGCCGCCGAGCGGCCAGCCGAGCTGGGCCGTCCCCGGCTCACCGGTGACCGCGGCGGCCTGGGTCCGGTTCCCGGCCGGGGCGCGGCCGGGCTCCCGGCCGCCGGGCAGCGGGTTCGCCGGTACCGGGTTGAGGTCGGCCGGGACCCGCGGCGGCGGGTTGCGGTCGGGTTCCACGATCGGGGGCGGCTCCGGGTTGGCCGTGCCGACCGACCAGTTCGGTGACGTGTGGTCGAAGCCCTGCGGCGGATCGGCGACCGGCGGCGGGCCGTCCGGCACCGCGGCCACCGACGGCACGTCGATCGCACCGTTCCCGCCGCCCGCCAGCCCCGAGGCCCCACCGCTTCCGGGGAAAGATCCGCCCCCGGGGAACGATCCGCCGCCGGAGTGCGACCCCCCGCCGCCACCGTCCCCGTCCCCGTCGCCCCCGCCGCCCTCCTCGATTTTGAACTCCTTCACCCACGGCGTGAAGTCGATCCCACCGAGCCCGTCGACCTCGCCGTCGGCGTCCGTCCCGTTCTCCGGTGGCAGCGTCGGGGTCGGGTAGTCGGCCGGGATGTCCTGGTTGTCGACCGAGGACCAGTAGTAGCCGTCCATGACGTCCAGGTTGTGCAGCGCCGCCTCGTTGTGCGCCTGCATCGCGTCCCGGTAGTCCGCCATCCGCTCGAACGGAGCGGTCGGGCCGTTGACGGCGATGTCCTTCACCAGGTCCAGCGGGTCCGGCTTCTCCGGCGCCGGCGGGACCTCCCGCACCGCGTCGTGCGCGGTGTCGAAGGCGGCGGTCTGCGCGTCATGGGAGCGGACGCACGAACCGAGCAGATCGGCCGAGTCGGTCAGCGAGTCGATCACCGGGTCGAGCCTGCCGGTCGCGGCGACGGCCGCGTCCCCCGTCCACGCGTCCGAGATCCGGCCGCGGAGTCGCGCGAAATCGGTCGCCAGGTCGCGATAGGCGGTGATCATCGTCCCCATCTGGTCCGACGTCGCGGCCAACGGCGCGGAATTGCCGTGGTGGAAGTTCACGTAGATCTGTTCCGGTGTCATGCTCATGGTCGGTCACCCGGAATCGGCATCTTGTCGAGCAACTCGACATTGTCGCCGTCCGCGCCCACATATCCCGACGCCGTCCGCTTCAGCTTTCCCAGGAACTCGTCCATATAGGTACGGAGCGCCGCGTTCGAGTCGTGCGCGGCGTCCACGGCGAAGCCGGCGCGGCCCAGGAATCCCTGGCTGGCCACGTCCTGTGCGAACGGCGGTTGGGACGAGATCCCGTACACGTTCTGAAACTGCACCCGCACGGATTCCATCCGCTCCCGCAGAGCCGCCCACTCCCGCTCGATGGCCGCGAACTCGACCGGATCGAACATGAAATCGCTACACATGTCCCTGCCCCTCCCTCGCAGCGACAGTTGTACCCGGCCGTGAACCGGCCCGGTGTCGTCCGAACGACCCACATCCCGCGACCGAACTCTTACCCGATGTCACCGGTCCGCCAATTCCGGCAGTTCAGTCCTGATATGTTCCGAAACCGTGAACGGCGCGACGGCTGCCCGCCGGGGACCGGGCGAGCGTCACCTCGACGACCTTTCGGCGCGGGGCGCGCTGTGGTTGCGCACGGCGGTGGTCGCGCTGTGCGGGATGTTCGGGCTCGGAGCGTACGAGGGCGGCACCGTGGTGGCCGCCGCCTGCGTGGTCGCCGCCCTCACGCTGCTGTGCGCGGCGCACCTGTGGCTGCGGACCCGCGCGCCGGCCGGTGCGTTCGCGGCGAACGTCGTGGTGGCCGCCGGGGTCGGCCTGTCCCAGCTCCTCCTCGGACCGCAGCCGTTCAGCGGCTGGATCGTGGCGACCGCGTCCGTCATGTCGATCACCTGCTACTTCGAGTGGCCGGACCGGCCGGTGCTCGCCCACGCGGTCGCGGCGCTGACCGTCGCGGCCTACGCCGCGGGCTGCGTGCTCGCCGGGGCCGCCCTGCCGGCCCTGCCCACCGGACGGATGGTCGTGCAGGCGCTGCTTGGTTTCCTCGGGATCGTGATGATCCACCGGGTGGCGCGGCTGTACGACGCGCTGAGCAGGCGGCTGGCCCGACGGCGCAGCGCCGCCGCGGCGGCACGGGCGCAGCAGGCGGCCGAACGCGCGTACCTCGCCATGCTGCACGACACGGCCAGCACCACGTTCCTCATGGTGTCCACCGGCGCGACCCGGGACTTCGGATGGCTGCCCGACCAGGCGCGCCAGGACCTCGAACTGTTGAGCACCGAATGGTCCCCGCCGAGAGAGATGGACCTCGCCGAGCTGCTGACCATGCTGGCCGACTACCCGGGTCTGGACGTCCGGACGGAGCTGCGCGGGCCGCTGACCATGCCGTCGGAACCGGCCCTGGCGATCTACCACGGTGTTCGCGAGGCGATGAGCAACGTCCACTCCCACGCGGGTGAGCGGACCGCGACGATGTCCGCACGGGAGAACGACGGCCAGGTCGAGGTGCGGGTGGCCGACCGAGGCAGCGGGTTCGACCCGACGCGGGTGCCGCCGCACCGGCGCGGCTTGACCGAGTCCATCGTGGCCAGGATGGCGGCCGCGGGCGGCACCGCCGACATCTGTGCCGCCCCGGGCCGCGGCACCGTGGTGACCTGGCGCTGGGCCCGTGGCTGACCTCGACGCCGGCCGGGCGACCTACCTCCGGGACCGACTGCTGGTCACGATCCGGGCCGTGCTGCTGACCGTCGCGCTGACCATGCAGTTCGGCGTGTACGGCCACCTGTTCCTCACGCGGTGGCGCGACCTCGGGAGCGAGGTCGTCGTCTACCTGGTGCTCGCGGTGACGGGCCTCGGCGGCGCCGTGTTCCTCGCGGTGCGGGGCCGGACCCCCGCCCCGGTCCGCTGGGTCGGCGCGGCCCTGCTCGTCGGCTGTTCGGTCGCCACGGCGGCGATGCTGCCGCCGGACGCCGTGCAGCTCGCCGAGCACTGGTCGTTCAGCGTCATCGGCTGGCACGCGCTCGCGCTGCTGTTCGACGTCTCGCTGTGGTGGTTCGTCGGGTTCTGCGTGGCGCACGTCGCCGTGTTCGCGTGGCCCGCGGTCACGGCCGGCGCCTCGGCGCGGGACCTGGCGGCGATGGCGGTCGTCGTGGTCGCGGTGGTCGGCTTCCAGCTCGGGGTCGCACTGAGCGCGCGGCTGGTGCGGGCGATCGCCGACGGCGCGGCACGGACGTCGGCGGCCGAGGAACGGCTGATCATGCGCGAGGAGGCCGCGGCAGCGGCGGCCCGGCACCGCGAGCGGCGGTACGCCGACCTGCGCACGACGACGTTGCCGCTGCTCGCCGGGCTGGCCGGCGGCGACCTGGACCCGCACGACGTGGTGGTGCGCAAGCGGTGCGCGGTGGAGGCGAGCCGCATGCGCAGGCTGTTCAGCGAGACCGACGCCGCCGACGACCGGCTGCTCCACGAGCTGGGCGCCGTGATCGACATCGCGGACCGGCACGGCGCCACGGTCCACCTTTCGGTGCGGGGTGCGCCGATCGACGTGCCGAAGCCGGTGCGCCGGGAGCTGCTCGCGCCGGTCGCGGAGGCGCTGGTCACCGCCGGGTCCACGGCCCGGCTGACCGTCGTGTACGCGCCGGACCGGGTCCGGCTGAGCGTGTTGTGCACGGCACCCGACCCGCCCGTCACCCCATCGGGTGCCGAGGAGATCGACTGCACCGCCTCGGTCGACGGCGGACGACTATGGCTGGAGACCTCATGGCCATCACTGTGACGATCGTCGACGACCACCCGGCCATCCTGGCCGGGGTGCGTGCGTGGCTCGCCGAGGCCGAGCCGCCGATCCGGGTCGTCGCCGCCGGCACGTCGGTCAAGTGCGCCTGGACGTCCCCCGGCGACGAGGCGGACGTGGTGGTCCTGGACCTCAACGTCGAGGAGAACGAGGCCATCTCCTACAAGTCGACCGTGCGCCGCCTTGTCGACGCGGGCCGCAAGGTCATCGTCTACACCATGCAGGACGACCAGGACGTGGCGCTCGCCTGCCTGGACCTCGGCGTGTGCGCGTACGTCACCAAGGCCGAGGGCCACGACCATCTGGTGGCCGCGACGGTCGCCGCCGCCGAGAACCGGCCCTACCTTCCGCCCGCGCTCGCCGGGGCCATGGCCGCGAACCGCCAGCCGCAGCAGCCGCACCTCTCGGATCGCGAACGAGAGGTCCTCACGCTGTGGTTCCAGTGCGAGTCGAAGCAGTTGGTCGCCGACCGCATGCGGATCACGCCGAGGACCGTCGGCACCTACCTGGACCGGATCCGGGTGAAGTACACCAACGTCGGCCGGCCCGCCCCCACCAAGGCGGCGCTGCTGGCCCGCGCCATCCAGGACGGCCTGGTGGACGTGGACGACATCTGAGTCATGCGTTCTTCATGTGCCACTTGATGCGCGACTCCGGCTCGTTCTTCTCGACGTCCCGGTAGCTCGAGTCGTTGAGCACCGAGATCGTGGTCGGCCACGCGCCCTTCGGGAACTTCGCGTTGTCCGTCACCGTCTGGTTCAGGGTCCGCACCGACGGGACGACCGTTCCACCGATGTAGGTGCCGAGCGTGGTGAAGATCGTGGTGATCAGCCCGGCGAACTCGGTGACCGCCCCCACGGCGAGGCCGATGGCGGCGGGAGCGCCGACGCCGGTGGCCGCCGTGACGGCCGCCGCGAAGATCTTGGTGGCGAACGAGGTCACGGCGACGAGCACCCCGCTCCAGGCCGTGACGATCCCCGTCGCCAAGTTGTCGAGGACGTTCTGGACCTTGTCCGCGACCACCTTCGTCTCGTCGAGCGCGTTCTTCTGTGGGACGACCATTCTCTGGTACGCCTCGGCGGCTATCCCACCCCACTGGTCGTAGGTCGGCAACGTGCTCGGGTCGAAGGAGCCGCCTGTCGTGCTGGCCGTCGCGCCGATCGTCTTGGACCATTTCTCGCCGGCCTGGTGCAGCTTCATCGGGTCGCCGGCCTGTTCGATCGCCTTGCCGATCGCCGCCATCACCATGGCGAGGGTGCTGGCGAAATCGGCCATCGCCTGCTCGAACTGTTGGGCGAGGTGTTGGAAGAACTTCGCCACGGCGGCCCGGGCGGCGTTGACCAGGTTCGTATGTGCCTGGTCGATCTCCTTGAGCTTTGCGAGAATCAACCTGATTATCTCGTCGAACTCTTCCATTTTCGACCCCCTACCAAACGTTCTTCATCCGGTGCACGCCTCGCCGCTCTTCCTCTTCATAGATGTCGGCGGCCTGCCGCAGTGACCACGCCACGTGTGCCATGACCGCTTGGCCTTCCTTGAGCAGTCCGGCCATCTTGTTCTGCAACGCCTGGTATTCCGCGCTGACGCCCAGCGCGCTGCCCAGCAGGGAGAAGTCGTCGGGGTCGAGCTGACAACTCTCCGCCTCCGACTGGAGGCCCCCCACGGTGTCGGAGCATGAGTCCCACACGTCGGCGTCGGCGCGCAGCGCGTCCAACGCGGCTTTCAGTTCTTCTGGTGTCGGAGCCATTCATCCCCCGTTCCGGTCGGACCGGCGTGCGCCGAACAACTCGTCGACGAACGCCCGCGCATCCGCGGTGAGTGTCCACAGTTCGGCGGTCGCGTCCGCGTGTTCCACGTTCCGCGCGGCGGCCGCGGCGTAGCCGTGGCGCAACGCGTCGGCAAGCTCGCTTTCGATTTCCGCGGCGTTCGCCATCACGGTCCAGTTCGACTCTTCATGGTCCTCGATGTCGACGCCGACGACCTGTGTGCCGGAGAACAGGATCGTGACGTGTCCGCCGCCGCTGGTGCCGACGACCGAAGCGGGCGTCGCGTTCCGCGCCACGGCCGACTGCTCGCCGCTCGCCCGATCCACCAGATACCGCAGCCTTTTCCCGACACCGAGATCAGGGGCGAACTCGGCAGGCGGCCGATCGGTGGCCGGGCTTTCCGGGAAGGTCCCCGCCGCGTTCACCGCGCCCACGATCCGTTCCGCTTCCGCGGACAGCGCTTTTCCACCGGCCGCGTCGATCGCCGCGAGCACCATCGCGCCGAGATCGTTCCGGTGCATCTTTCTGCGCCAGTCCTTGGCCAGCCGAACCTCGGTCACCATTCCACTCTGGTCGACCACGGCACGCACCGCGCCGGTCTCGTCCTCGCCTTCGAAAGAGGCCGCGACCGGGGCCTCGTCGAGAATCCTGGCAACTGTTCCGGCCCGCGCCCCGATTTGGCGAAGCTTCGCCAAACCCAGGGGATCCTCCGGCATTTCCCCAACTCCCCTCGCCCGTGTATCGCCCGGCAGGTGGACCGTAGTGCCGCTCGCGGGATCGCGTTGTCGTCCGAACAACCCTCATCGCGACAGTTCCGATCGGCGCCGACCGGAAGCCACGGCAAAGGCCGTCGACACGGACGCAGCGGACGGCTGCAGCCACGACGTCGAGCACGCCTACACCGCGAAAGGCGGCCTCGCGGTCCTGCACGGCAACCTCGCGGAGAACGGCGCGGTGATCAAGGCCGCCGGCATGGGCCCAGGTGCTGGCCGACCGCAAGGCCAAGATGGAGTCGAGCGGACGGCCATACCAACCGGTCGACCGCCAACTCCCGGTCACCGCGGCCCAACGCGCCTACGCACGCCTCGCCACCGACGCATCGTTCGACGACGCCACGACGTCAACGCTGACCCCGCGGCGTCGCCCTGCTCAGGGCGACGCTCCTTCGGCCGTCGATCATCAGGCGCAGCGTAACGCCACGGCGCGATGCGATGCTGTCAATTGGCGGCCGGGTCGCGCATGTCCTCGCGCGCGCCGGACGGCCAGATGACGTGCGCGGAGACGTGGTCCCGTCCGAAGCGGCGCGCGAGGATCTCCGGCGCGGCCGCGCCGAGGAGGATGGTGCCGTCCACGCCGATGATGTCCACGTGGTCGGCGTGGGCCAGCCCCCAGGCCGCGACGCGGGCGTCCACCCGGTCGCCGTACTCCTGCACCACCGCGAACACCCGGGGCGCGTGGTCGGTCACCATCTCCGCCGTCAGTTCCGCGAACTCCTCCGCGCCGCACAGCGGCGGCAACCCCTTCGGGTCCGGCACGGTCATCACGCGCTCCTTTCGTCACCTCGATACAAGCAGCATGGTTAGACGTCTCACAATCGCAATCACCCTTTCGTGCGATGCCACGTACACGCCATGTGCGCAAAGATGACCTCATGGCTCCCCGTCGCGACCCGTCCCCGCTGCGCTGGCTCATCGGTGTCGAGCTGGGTCGCTACCGCGAGGCGACCGGGATGTCGTTGTCCGAGGTGGCCGATCGGGCCGGCATGTCCCGCGCCAAGGTCGGCCATCTGGAGACCGGCTTCCAGCAGCAGGACCCCGACGACATCGCGACCCTGCTCGCGCTCTACGACGTGGAGGCGCGGGGCGTCGACCGGCTCACCGCGCTGACCACGTGCGCCGACCGGACCACGTGGTGGGCGCCGTGGGCACACGTCCTGCCGGACTGGCTCAAGACCTTCGTAGGCCTGGAAGGCCTGGCGGAGGCCGAGTTCATCTTCGAGCCGATGATCGTGCCCGGCCTCCTGCAGACGGCGGAGTACGCCACCGCGATCACCGCCGAGACTCCGCGAGTGCGCCCGGACCACGGTGAGCGCGTGGTCAACTTCCGCCTGGCCCGCGCCAACCGACTCACCGACGAGGACCAGCCGCTGCGGCTGCACGCGGTGATCGGCGAGGCCGCACTTCGCCTGGCGGTGGGATCTCCTGAGATGCGGAACGCTCAGCTGAAACATCTGATCAAGATGGCCGCACTGCCGAACGTGACCATCCAGATCATCCGCCCAGAAGACGGCTTCCACACCGCGACGAGCGGCAAGTTCATCCTGCTGGACTTCGAAGATGCGCTGCCGATCGCCTACAACGAGATGCACGACGGCGCGGTCTATCTACAGGACCAGGAGCAGGTCCGCTCCTATAAACTGTCGGCAGAGAATCTCCAACGCGTCGCGCTCGGCCCGGAGAAGTCCGCTGCGCTGCTGAGAACGATGCTCAAGTAGCACGGAGGCGCGCCATGGCCAGCCCGCTCCCTACCGGCCTCGCTTGGCGCAAGAGCAGCTTCAGCGCCGACAACGGCGAATGCGTCGAGGTCGCGAACTTGCCCGCCGGATGGCGCAAGAGCAGTCACAGCACCGACAACGGGATGTGCGTGGAAGTCGCCGATCTGCCGGCCGACCTGATCGCGGTGCGGGACAGCAAACGGCCCGGTAACGGGCATCTGATCGTCTCCCGTCGCGCTCTCCTGGCGGTCGTGGGTCGCTAGCACGTGGCATGACCCTCGTCACCGCGTCTCACGATGCGGATCGCGGTGGACCACCCCGTGGACGCGTGGCACGCTGAGGCCCATGTCCGCTGTTACCGAGCTTCTCCTCGTGGCACGTCGCCACGTGGACTTCGTTCGCGTCTCCAGCGCGATCTGCCGGCGGTAACCCGCCGCCGCTATTTGCTTTGCACAGCCGGCGCCCGGGTGCGCCGGCCAGTTCCCGTTCCCAGGGCTGCCCCGGCGCGCGCGAGCGCCCCGGACCCCGGAGGTCGGACGGGTGTCAACTCCCACCACACCCAAGCGAGCGCACGCACGCCGCGGTGAGGGCCAGTGGGCGCTCGGATACCGCGAGCCGCTCAACCCCAACGAGCGCGGCAAGAAGGACGACAACCCCCTCAACGTCCGCGACCGGATCGAGAACATCTACGCGCACACCGGGTTCGCCGGTATCGACCCGGGCGACCTGCGCGGCCGGTTCCGCTGGTTCGGCCTCTACACCCAGCGCAAGCCCGGCATCGACGGCGGCCGCACGGCCACGCTCGAGCCGGAGGAGCTGGACGACGAGTTCTTCATGCTGCGCATCCGCATCGACGGCGGCGCGGTCACCACCGAGCAGCTGCGGGTCATCGGCGAGATCTCCGAGACCTACGCACGCGACACGGCCGACATCACCGACCGCCAGAACATCCAGTACCACTGGATCCGCGTCGAGGACATGCCCGCGATCTGGGCGAAGCTCGAGGACGCCGGCATGACCACCATGGAGGCGTGCGGCGACAGCCCGCGCGTCATCCTCGGCTCGCCCGTCGCCGGCATCGCCGAGGACGAGGTGCTCGACGGCAGCCCGGCCATCGAGGAGATCAAGCGCCGCTACGTCGGCGACAAGGCGTTCGCCAACCTGCCGCGCAAGTTCAAGACCGCGGTCTCGGGCCTGCCGGACGTGGCGCACGAGGTGCACGACGTCGCGTTCGTCGGCGTCGACCACCCCGAGCACGGGCCGGGCTTCGACGTGTGGGTCGGCGGCGGCCTGTCCACCAACCCGATGATCGGGCAGCGGCTCGGCGCGTGGGTGCCCCTCGACGAGGTGCCGGACGTGTGGGCCGGCGTGATCAGCATCTTCCGCGACTACGGCTACCGCCGGCTGCGGCACCGCGCGCGCATCAAGTTCCTGGTGAAGGACTGGGGCGCCGCGAAGTTCCGCGACGTGCTGGAGACCGAGTACCTGAAGCGGAAGCTCATCGACGGCCCCGCGCCGCGGGTGCCGGCCGAGGCGCACGACCACATCGGCGTGCACCGGCAGAAGGACGGCAACTTCTACGTCGGCGCGGCGCCGGTCGCCGGGCGGGTGTCCGGCACGACGCTCATCGCGGTCGCGAAGGCGGCGGAGGCCGCCGGCTCGGCCAGGGTGCGGTTCACCCCGCTGCAGAAGCTGATCGTGCTCGACGTCGCGGAGTCCGAAGTGGACGGTCTGCGCACCGCGCTCGCCGGGCTGGGGCTGCAGACCGACCCGTCGCCGTGGCGGCGCGGCGTGATGGCGTGCACCGGCATCGAGTTCTGCAAGCTCGCGATCGTCGACACCAAGGCCCGCGCCGCGGACCTGGTCGCCACGCTGGAGGACCGGCTCAAGGACATCACCGGCGAGGTCACCGCCCCGATCAGCGTGCACATCAACGGCTGCCCCAACTCGTGCGCCCGCATCCAGACCGCGGACATCGGGCTGAAGGGCCAGATCGTCACCGACGCCGAGGGCCGGCAGGTCGAGGGCTTCCAGGTGCACCTCGGCGGCGGGCTCGGCCTCGACGCCGGGTTCGGCAGGAAGCTGCGTGGCCACAAGGTCACCGGCGAGGAGCTGCCCGAGTACGTGGAGCGGGTGGTGCGCAACTACGTGAAGAACCGCGAGCACGACGAGCGGTTCGCGCAGTGGGTGGCGCGTGCGGACGAGGGTGACCTGAAGTGACCGAGCGCGCGACGCCCTTCTACTGCCCCTACTGCGGCGACGAGGACCTGCGCCCGCAGGAGGAGCCGCACGCCGCGTGGCTGTGCACCGGCTGCCGGCGGGTGTTCACCGTGAAGTTCGTCGGACTGAACCTCGCACACGAGACTGCGCACGAGACTGCGGAGGCGACCGGATGACCACCGCGACAACGGACCTCAAGCGGCTCGCGGAGACGGCGGCCGCCGAGCTGGCCGACGCGACCGCGGCCGAGGCGCTGGAGTGGACGGCGAAGACGTTCGGCGACAAGTTCATCGTCGCGTCGAACATGCAGGACGCCGTCCTGATCGACCTCGCCGTCCGCGCCAGGCCCGAGATCGACGTCCTGTTCCTGGAGACCGGCTACCACTTCGCCGAGACGATCGGCACCCGCGACGCGGTCGCGCTGACCTACCCGGAGATCCGGATCGTCAACGCGGCGGCAGAGCAGTCGGTCGCCGACCAGGAGGCGGAGTTCGGGCTGCTCAACAGGACCGACCCGAACCAGTGCTGCTTCCTGCGCAAGGTGGAGCCGCTGCGGAAGACCCTCGCGAACTACGACGCGTGGGTGACCGGCGTGCGGCGGGTGGACGCGCCGACCCGCGCGAACACGCCGATCGTGGCGTGGGACGACCGCAACGGGCTCGTGAAGGTCAACCCGATCGCGGCGTGGAGCGACGAGGAGTTCAACGGCTACATCGCCGCCAACGGCATCCTGGAGAACCCGCTGGTCGGCGAGGGCTACCTGTCGATCGGCTGCGCGCCGTGCACCGCGAAGCCGGTGCCGGGCGCCGACCCGCGCAGCGGCCGCTGGGCGGGTCGGTCGAAGACCGAGTGCGGGCTGCACGGATGAGCGAGGCACTGCTGCCGCCGGCCACCGTGACGACGCTGGACGCGTTGGGGCGCCTGGAGTCCGAGGCGATCCACATCATGCGCGAGGTCGCCGGCGAGTTCGACCGGCCGGTGATCCTCTTCTCCGGCGGCAAGGACTCCACGCTGCTGCTGCACCTCGCGGTCAAGGCGTTCTGGCCGGCGCCGGTGCCGTTCCCGCTGCTGCACGTGGACACCGGGCACAACTTCGACGAGGTCATCTCCTTCCGCGACCGGGTCGTCGAGCGCTACGGGCTGCGCCTGGTCGTCGCGCACGTGCAGGACTGGCTCGACGACGGGCGGCTGACCGAGCGGCCGGACGGCACCCGCAACCCGCTGCAGACCGTGCCGCTGCTGGACTCCATCACCGAGCAGAGGTTCGACGCGGTGTTCGGCGGCGGCCGCCGCGACGAGGAGCGGGCCCGCGCCAAGGAGCGGATCTTCAGCCTGCGCAACGCGTTCGGCCAGTGGGAGCCGCGCCGGCAGCGGCCGGAGCTGTGGAACCTGTACAACGGCCGGCACCGGCCCGGCGAGCACGTCCGGGTGTTCCCGCTGTCGAACTGGACCGAGCTGGACGTGTGGCGCTACATCCAGCGGGAGGCCATCGAGCTGCCGTCGATCTACTACGCGCACGAGCGGGACGTGTACTCCCGCGACGGCATGTGGCTCGCCGAGGGGCCGTGGGGCGGCCCGCGCGACGGCGAGACCCTGGTGCGCAAGACGATCCGCTACCGCACGGTCGGCGACGGCTCGTGCACCGGCGCCGTCGAGTCGACCGCGACGACCCTGGACGAGGTGATCGCCGAGGTGGGCGCGAGCCGGCTCACCGAGCGCGGCGCGACCCGCGCGGACGACCGCCTTTCCGAGGCGGCCATGGAAGATCGCAAACGCGAAGGATACTTCTGATGAGCGGAGCTTGCGGAGCGAACATCGGCGTCGGTGATCTTCTGAGGCTCGCGACCGCCGGCAGCGTCGACGACGGCAAGTCCACGCTCGTCGGGCGCCTGCTCTACGACACGAAGTCGGTGCTGGCCGACACGCTGGAGGCGGTCAACCGCGCGAGCGTCGACAAGGGACTGTCCACACCGGACCTTTCGCTGCTGGTCGACGGGCTGCGCTCGGAGCGCGAGCAGGGCATCACGATCGACGTGGCGTACCGCTACTTCGCGACGGACAAGCGGAGCTTCGTACTCGCCGACACGCCAGGACACGTGCAGTACACCCGCAACACGGTGACCGGCGCGTCGACCGCGCAGCTGGCCGTGCTGCTGGTCGACGCGCGCAAGGGAGTGCTGGAGCAGACCAGAAGGCACGCGGCGGTCCTCGCGCTGCTCGGCGTGCCGCGCCTCGTGCTCGCGGTCAACAAGATCGACCTGGTGAACTACGACCACGGCACCTACGAGGTCATCGCGAAGGAGTTCGCGAGCCACGCGGCCACGCTCGGCTACCCCGCCGGCGCGGTGCTCGCGATCCCGCTGTCCGCGCTGCGCGGCGACAACGTGGTGGAGCGGTCGGCCAACACTCCCTGGTACGCCGGGCCGACGCTGCTCGACCACCTCGAGAACGTCCCGGTGGACCCGGATCCGCACGGCGAGCCGTTCCGTTTCCCGGTCCAGTACGTGATCCGGCCGCGCACTCCGGAGCACCCGGACTACCGCGGCTACGCGGGCCAGGTCGCGGCCGGCACCGTGCGGCCCGGCGACGAGGTCGTCGTGCTGCCGGCCGGGGTGCGCACGCTCGTCGAACGGGTCGACACGCCGGACGGCGACCTGCCGGAGGCGACCGCGGGGCGTTCCGTGACGCTGGTGCTGGCCGACGACATCGACATCTCGCGCGGCGACGTCATCGCGTCCGCGGCCAACCCGCCGACGGTCACCGACGAGCTGTCCGCGACCCTCGCCTGGCTCGCGGACAAGCCGTTGCGGCCCAACCAGAAGGTGCTCGTGAAGTCCGGCGCGCGGACCGTGCCGGCCCTGGTCACCGAGCTGCGCACCCGCTTCGACGAGCAACGACTGTCCATGACGGACAGTCCGGAGACGTTGTCGCTCAACGAGATCGGCCAGGTCCGCATCCGCACGGCGGAGCCGGTGCCGGTCGACGACTACACCACGCACGGCCGGACCGGCGCCTTCCTGGTGATCGACCCCGCCGACGGCACGACGCTCGCAGCGGGACTTGTCGGGGCCCCGCTCCCCCTGCTGGACAAGAACTAGAAAGGGCTTACCTGTGCGAACCCGAACCCGCTTGCTCACCGCCACGGTCGCCGCGCTCTCGCTGCTGGCCACGGCGTGTTCCAGGGCGGACAGCGGCGCCGGCGAGTCCGACACCGCGGCGCGGGACAAGGGCCCGGCGGCCGAGCTGCGGCTTGGCTACTTCCCGAACGTCACGCACGCGCCCGCACTGATCGGGCTCGACAAGGGCCTGTTCGAGAAGGAGCTCGGCGACACCAAGCTGACCAGGCAGGAGTTCAACGCCGGCCCGACCGAGGTGTCGGCGCTGCTCGGCGGCTCGCTGGACATCGGGTTCATCGGGTCGGGTCCCGCGATCAACGCCTACGCGAAGTCCGACGGCGAGGCGGTGCGCCTGATCTCCGGCGTCACGTCCGGTGGCGCGCAGCTCGTGGTGGCGCCGGACATCACCGAGCCGGCGGACCTCGTCGGCAAGACCGTCGCCACCCCGCAGCTCGGCAACACCCAGGACGTGTCGCTGAAGAGGTGGCTGGCGGAGGAGAAGCTCACCGGCAAGGTCGAGGTCGCCAACCTGGAGAACGCGCAGACGCTCGACGCGTTCCGGGGCGGTTCGGTGCAGGCCGCGTGGCTGCCGGAGCCGTGGTCCTCGCGGCTGGTGCTGGACGCGGGCGCGAAGGTCCTGCTGGACGAGAAGGACCTGTGGCCGGACGGCAAGTTCCCGACCACCGTGCTCATCGTGCGCACCCAGTTCCTCGAGGAGCACCCGCAGACCGTGCGCGCGTTCCTGCGCGGGCTCATCGCGTCGATCGGCTACGCGAACACGAACGAGGCCGACGCGCAGGCCGTGGTGAACAAGCAGCTCGAGGAGCTGACCGGCAAGTCGCTCTCGCCAGAGGTGACCGAGCGGGCGTGGGCGAACATCACGCTGACCTTCGACCCGATCGCGGGTCAGTTCCCGCAACTCGCGAAGGACCAGGTCACCGCGGGCATCGCCGAGAAGGCGCCGGACGTGGCCGGGTACGCCGACCTCACCGAGCTCAACGCGGCGCTCAAGGAAGCCGGCGAGCCCGAGGTGGACGCGGGCGGGCTGGACAAGAAGTGACCTCTTTCCCCGGCACAGAAGGCAGGCTGACATGACCGCGACGCTCGAGCCAGGTGTCACGCGCACCGGCAGTGATCACGCCGTGCGCCTGTCGGGGGTGGGCAAGACGTTCGGGCAGGGCCGCCGCGCGGTCACCGCGCTCGACGGGGTCGACCTCGACGTCGCGCCCGGCGAGTTCGTGTGCCTGCTCGGCGCGTCCGGCTGCGGCAAGACGACCGTGCTCAACCTGGTCGCCGGCCTCGACGCGCCGAGTGCGGGGGACATCGAGCTGAACACCACGCGGCCCGCGGTGATGTTCCAGGAGGCCGCGCTGATGCCGTGGCTGACCGCGAGCCGCAACGTCGAGCTGCCGCTGCGGCTCGCCGGGGTGAAGCGTGCCGACCGCAGGGCCCGCGCCGGCGAGCTGCTGGACCTGGTGCGGCTCGGCGGGGTCGGCGACAAGCGGCCGCACGAGCTGTCCGGCGGCATGCGCCAGCGGGTCGCGCTGGCCCGGGCGCTGGCGTCGGCCGTCGACGGCGACGCGAACTCGTTGCTGCTCATGGACGAGCCGTTCTCCGCGCTCGACGCGATCACCCGTGACATCCTGCAGGGCGAGCTGGTGCGGATCTGGCGCGCGACGCGGACCGCGGTGCTGTTCGTCACGCACGACGTGCGCGAGGCGGTGCGGCTCGGCGAGCGGGTGGTGCTGCTGTCGTCGCGGCCGGGCCGGGTCGTGCAGGAGTGGCACGTCGGTGACCTGCCCGCGGCCGAGCAGGCCGCGGCCGTCGACGAGATCAACGCGAGACTGCACGAAGTGATCAGCACCCATGCGACCGGTTGAGGGCACGGTCGTGCCCGACTCCGACGCCACCGACTCGTTGGCGGTCGGCGCCGGGCTCGACGCGCTCGACACCCCGGTCGGCGGCGCCGGGGCGGACGCCCGGGGCCGGGCCCGGCGCGTGCTGGGCAAGGTGGCGCCGCCGATCGTGGCGCTGGTGGCCATCGTCGCGGTGTGGCAGGCGTTGTGGGCGGCCGCGTTCTGGCCGGAGTACCAGCTGCCGGCGCCGGCGGCCGTGTGGGCGCAGATCTGGGAGCGGGTGCCGAACGGGGAGATCCTCGGGTTCCTGTGGACGTCGGTGCACCGGGCCGTGATCGGGTTCGTGGTCGCGGTCACCGTCGCCATCCCGCTCGGGCTGCTGATCGCGAACTTCAGCCTGGTGCGCAGGGGGATCGGGCCGCTCGTGTCCGGGCTGCAGAGCCTGCCGTCGGTCGCGTGGGTGCCGGCCGCCGTGCTGTGGTTCGGCCTGACCGACGCGTCGATCTACTTCGTGGTGCTGCTCGGCGCCGTCCCGTCGATCGCGAACGGGCTCGTGTCCGGTGTGGACCAGATCCCGCCGATACTGCCGCGGGTCGGGAAGGTGTTGGGGGCCGGCCGGTTGGCGTCGGCCCGGCACATCCTGCTGCCCGCCGCGCTGCCCGGTTTCCTCGGCGGTCTCAAGCAGGGCTGGGCGTTCTCGTGGCGGTCGCTGATGGCCGCCGAGCTGATCGCGACGTCGCCGCAGCTGGGCGTCGGGCTGGGGCAGTTCCTGCACAACGGGATGTCGTTGTCGGACATGTCGATGGTGCTGGCCGCGATCATCCTGATCCTGTTCGTCGGCATCGGCATCGAGCTGCTGGTGTTCCGGCCGCTCGAGCGTTCGGTGTTGCGTGCGCGTGGTCTGACGGGCGCGCTCTGATGGCCCCGCCCCTGGTCGCCGTCGCACACGGCAGTCGTGATCCCCGGTCCGCGGCGTGCGTCACGTCGCTGCTGGCGTCGTGCGGGCGCGGCGACCGGAGCTGGACGTGCGGGCGGCGTTCCTCGACCTGTCCGTGCCGCGGCTGCCGGACGTGCTGGCCGCGCTGCACGCCGAGGGACATCGGGACGTCGTGATCGTGCCGCTGCTGCTGGGTTCCGCGTTCCACGCGCGGGTCGACCTGCCGGCGATGGTGTCCGAGGCGCACGCCAGGCTGCCTCGGCTGTCCGCGTCGGTGTCCGACGTGCTCGGACCCGACGACCGACTGTCCGACGCGGCGCTGAACCGTCTCGTCGCCACGGGCGCGTCGCTCGACGACGCCGCGCTCGGGATCGTGTTGGCCGGCGCGGGCTCCTCGCACGCGCCGGCCAACGCGGCGGTGTCGGCGGTCGCGGCGTCGTGGGCGAGCCGGTTCCGGGTCGCCGGCGTGCGGGCGGCGTTCGCGTCGAGCGCGGCCCCCGACGTGCCGGCCGCCGTGGCCGCGCTGCGGGCACGCGGCGCGCGCCGGATCGCGGTGGCGTCGTGGTTCCTCGCACCCGGGCGGCTGCCGGACCGGGTGGCCGCGTTGGCCGGGCCCGAGGCGCTGGTGGCCGAGCCGCTGGGGCCGGCGCCGGAGATGGCGTCGCTGGTGCTGGACCGGTACACGGAGGCGGCCACCGTCCCGATGGGCCTGCGCTACTCCTGAAGGCCCTTGCTCACCTGGCGTTACTCCGCTCAGTCACGCCCGTTCGACCATTCGGCCGTCGGTGGGAAAGCAACCAAGCGCGCACTAGCGGTAACCGTGAACGCTTGACGTGATCCTTACCCGACAGTAGACACAGAGAGGTCGCGACGTTCACCGGTGCCGGAAACCTCTTTCCCTGCAACGTTTCCCGAGGTGAGGACAATGAAGTTCGCCCTGTGCAAGGCCGGTACGACCGTGCTGGCCGCGGCCGCGTTGGCCGTCGTGGGCACCCCGGTCGCGTCCGCCGCCACCGACATCGTCTACGACTGCCAGGCAGACACCCCGCTCGGTGCGGAGAGCCTGTCGCTCAACCAGGCCGTCGACGCGACCGCGCCGGCGACCGTCGCACCCGGCGGCGCCCTCGACGTGGTCGTCGACCCGGCGCCCAACCAGGTGCCGAGCGAGGCGGCCGGCTACACGGTGAAGAACGTGCACACGTTCACGCTGAAGGTGCCGGTGCCGACCAACGCCACGCTCACCGGCGTCGACCTCACGGGCGGCTCGGGCCTCGGCTCGGACCCGACGTGGGCGGAGTCCGGCGGCATCGTGACCGTCACGTTCGCCGGCCCGATCGCCGGCGGCGCGACGTTCGAGCTGCCGACCATCACCGCGCACCTGACGGCGGGGGCCTCAGGTTCGATCGACGCGACCCTGTACGGCACGAGCTACGACGACGCGGGCCTGAACTTCACGGCGGTCGTGTCGACGTTCCTCGGCGACGTCTCCGCTCCGACGTCGTGCTTCCCCAACCCGAACCCGGTGCTCACCTCGACTGCGATCGGCTGAGCAACCCCTTCCGGGCGCGATGAGGCGTTCCCCCGCAACGGCGCGGGGGAACGCCTTGTCGCGTCGTTACGATTCGCACCATGACCTGGGGAAGGACCGTGGCCGGTCTGGTCGCCGTAGTGCTGTTCGGCGCCGTGGCCGCCGCCGACGCGAGACCGTTCACCGCACTGGTCGGCCCGATGATGGCGCGCGCCGACGTGTGGCTCCACCAGCAGCCCGTCTACGACCAGGACCGCTGCTACGCCGCCGACGACGGCTACTCGCGCACCGACTGGAACGGCGTGCTCGGCGGCTGCCACCAACCGGCGTACCGCACCGACTGCTCCGGCTTCGTGTCGATGGTCTGGGGTCTGCCAGTCAGCTACGCCACCCCGCGCCACGGCCTGGCACACGACCTGACAGACGTCTCCCGGGTGATCACCAAGGAGCAACTCCGCACCGGCGACGCGCTACTCGCGTGGGGCCGGCACGTTCGCCTCTTCGACCACTGGACCGACGCCACCCGCACCAGCTACCTGGCCTACGACTTCGGCGCGACGCCGGTCAAGCATCAGGTCTACCTGTGGGGCGCACCAGGCGAATACACCTACGTCCCCATCCGCTACGAGCCGGCTGGCTAGTCTCTTGGCCATGGCTGACGAGCTGGTGCACTACACCGTCGACAACGGGGTCGCGACGATCACCCTGGACTCGCCGCACAATCGGAACGCCCTCTCCGCCCAGCTTCGGCGCGAGCTGCGCGACCGGCTGGCCACGGCGGCCGAGGACGACACCGTCCGGGTGATCGTGCTCGATCACACCGGGCCCGTGTTCTGCGCCGGGATGGACCTCAAGGAGGCCGGCAGCCCGGACTCCAGCACGGCCGGCGTGAACGAGTTCCCCGAGATCCTGACCCGGATCTGGACCAGCCCGAAGCCCGTCGTCGCGCGGTTGGCCGGGCCGGCGCGCGCCGGGGGGGTCGGGATGGTCGCCGCGGCGGACATCGCGGTCGCGGTCGACTCGGCGACCTTCGCGTTCACCGAGGTGCGGCTCGGGCTCGTGCCGGCGGTGATCTCCGTGACCGTGCTGCCGAGGCTGCTCCCCCGCGCCGCGCACGAGCTGTTCCTCACCGGCGAGAAGTTCGACGCGGGCCGGGCCGTCGAGGTCGGCCTGCTCAACGCCGCGGTGCCGGCCGACCGGCTCGACGCCGAGGTCGCGCGCTACACCGGCATGCTCGCGCTCGGCGGCCCGACGGCACTCGCCGCCACCAAGGACATGCTCCGCCGCGCCCGTGCCGCGGACCTCGCCGACGACTTCGCCGACATGCTGGAACTGTCCGCCGGGTTCTTCGCCGCGGCCGAGGGCCAGGAGGGCATCCGCGCGTTCGCCGAGAAGCGCAAGCCGAACTGGGTGCCTAACGGGTGACGTCCACCCGCACGAACGACTCGTAGTGGTCCTCGGTGTAGTACACCTCGTCCTCGGCCCCGGTGACGAGCCTGCGCTCGCCCCGGTCGCGGCTGCCGCGCGTCTCGACCGTGTACTCGTGGTAGTACCCCGGGTCCTCGGCGGGCAGCAGCTTCTCCCGGTTCCGGAACACCGAGCCGTCGTCGTCCGGGTACGGGAACGGCCCGCCGCGCTCGATCAGCTCCCACGTGTCCGCGGCCTCGGCGGGCAGCTCGGACAGCGGGCGCTCCGTGAGCCCCGCCGGCGCCGGGTCGTCGCCCGCGACCCGGGACTGGACGAACCAGCCGGCGAGCACGAGCACGACAAGCCCGACCAGGGCGACGGTGATGCGACGCGATGACCCCACCGGGTCAGCCTAGGAAGTCACCTCGAGGTCGAGTCGACCAGATCCTCGCTGCGCTCGTCGGACTCGGCCGCCGGCTCGGCGCCGAGCGGCTCCTCCTCGCCCGGCGCGGGACCGAACAGCGCCGACGCGTGGTCCACGATCCGGTCGATCGCCCAGGCCACGACCAGGCACAGCGGCGCGAGCAGGACGATCACGAGGGCGAACTGGAGCGGGAAGGCAAGGCCGAGCACCCACAGCTCGACGCCGTTCCACCACTCCGACACCATGCTTCGAGAGTAGACCTGCACCACTTCACTAGATCCGCCGGATCCCCGAACTGGGTAACTTGGTGGACATGTTCGCCGTATACGCAGCAGAACCGAACCCGGAGAGTCCGCTCGACGCGTTGCGGGTGGGCGAGCGCCCCGACCCAGAGACGCCGGACGGCTGGGTGGCGGTGTCGGTGCGGGCCGCCAGCCTGAACATGCACGACCTGTGGACACTGCGCGGGGTCGGCATCAAGGCCGAGCAGTTCCCGATGATCCTCGGCTGCGACGGCGCCGGCGTGCTGGCCGACGGCTCCGAGGTCGTCGTGCACGGTGTGATCGGAGACACATCCTTCGGCGACGAGACGTTCGACCCGAAGCGCAACCTGCTCACCGAGAAGCACCAGGGCAGCTTCGCGGACACGGTGATCGTGCCGGCGCGCAACGTGCTGCCGAAGCCGGCGAGCCTGTCGTTCGCCGAGGCGGCGTGCATGGGCACGGCGTGGCTGACCGCGTACCGGATGCTCTTCTCCAGGTCCGGGCTGCGGCCGGGCCAGACGATGCTGGTGCAGGGCGCCTCCGGCGGGGTGTCGACGGCGCTGATCGCGCTCGGCAAGGCGGCCGGCATGCGGGTGTGGGTCACCGGCCGGTCCGAGGACAAGCGGGCCCTCGCGTCCTCGCTCGGCGCGGACGCGACGTTCCCCTCCGGCGACCGGCTCCCCGAGCGCGTGGACGCGGTGTTCGAGACGGTCGGCAAGGCGACCTGGGGGCACTCGATGCGATCGGTGAAGCCGGGTGGGACCATCGTGGTGTCCGGCTCGACCAGTGGCCCAGACGCCAACGCGGACCTGCAGCGGTTGTTCTTCATGCAGATTCGTGTGGTCGGCTCGATGATGGGCAATCGTGACGAGCTGGCCGACCTGTTGGCGTTCTGCTCGTTGCAGGGCATCCGGCCCACCATCGGCGCGGAGCTGCCGATGACCGACGCGAAGGACGGGTTCGAGCAGATGCTCGCAGGCGAGACCGCCGGCAAGATCGTCTTCACCCGATGAAGCGCACGTTCACCCTCGACGACGCCATCCAGGTCGCCCGGCGGGCGCACGAGGGTCAGCTGGACAAGTCCGGCCGGCCCTACATCGCGCACCCGCTGCGGGTGATGGGCGCGCTGCGTGACGAGCACGAGCGGATGGCCGCGGTGCTGCACGACGTCATCGAGGACACGACCGTGACGCTCGCCGACCTCACCGACGCGGGCTGCCCCGCCGACGTGCTCGCGGCGGTCGCCGCGGTCAGCAAGCAACCGGGCGAGGACCAGGACGCCTACCTGGCGAGGGTGGCGGCGAACCCGATCGCGCTCGCGGTGAAGCGCGCGGACATCGCGGACAACATGTCGCCGGAGCGGCTGTCGCGGCTCGACGCGGCGACGCAGGAGCGGTTGCGCGCCAAGTACGAGTCAGCGCTGCGGAAGCTCGGCGACTAGCGTCTTCGGCGCCACCACGCGGTAGGCGTCCTCGACGACCTCGGCGAGCTCGTCCCAGTCGACCGGCACGTCGAGGTAGACCCCGAGCCAGCCGCGGTGCCCGACGTAGGGCGGCCGGTAGTAGCGCTTGCCATTGGCCAGCGTGACCATCGCCTCCTGCGCCCCCGGCGGCGCCGCGCACCAGAACCCGACGCGGTCGTCGTGGTGGTGGTCGGCGAACATCACGAACGTCCGCTTGCGCACGAACCAGGTCGGCTCGCCGTGGCTCAGCTTCTCGGTGGTCCCCGGTAACGCGAGGCACAGGGCGCGCAGCTGGTCGAGCGGAGTCATGCCAGCGTGCCGAGCAGGTCGCGCGGCGTCACCCGGACCGGGAAGGGGCGCTCGACCTCGAGCACGTCGCCGTCCTTCACCTCACCGACCTGCTGGTAGGAGCCGTCGGTCAGCTCGAACACCACGATGGACGGCGCCTGCGGGTCGACCACCCAGTAGCTCTCGACGGCCATGCGTTCGTACGCGGCCTTCTTGTTGTTCAGGTCGTTGATCACGCTGCTCGGCGACAGCACCTCGACGGCCAGCACCGGCGCCACCGGGAGCAGCTTCTCGGTGAGATCCTCGTCCCGCGCGACCAGGACATCCGGCTGCAGCTCGGTCGACGTCGAGGTGCGGACCGCGAACGACGCCGCGAACACGTGCATGTCCGCCGGACAGGCGGTGTCGAGCGCGACGGTCAGCTTCGTCACCATCTTCTGGTGCCGCGGTCCGGGTGCGGGGCTCACGACCAGCATCCCGTCGATGAGCTCGTATCGGTTCCCGTCATCGGGCATGGCCTCCAGATCGTCCACCGTGAATGGGCGACCGTGTGGAATGCCAACCGAGCCTGTTGCGGTCATGACACTCATGGTGCCTCCCTTTCTTGTCGGGTCCAAGTGGAGCGTGCGGCACCGACAAGATCAGGTTGGGCGGCCGAGGAGCTCGGTGAGCACCACACGCACCGGGAACGGCGTCGAGGTCTCGAACTCCTCCTCCGCGCACACCTCGGCCACCTTGCGGTAGTGGCCGTCCAGCTCGTAGACGACCAGGCTCGGGCGGGCCGGGTCGAGCAGCCAGTAGCTCGGCACGCCCATCCGCTCGTAGGCGGCCTTCTTGTTGTTGAGGTCGTTGATGACCGTGCTCGGCTCGAGGATCTCGACGACCAGCAGCGGCGCGTCGACCACCAGCTCGCCGCGGATGTCCTCGTCCCAGACGACCTGCACGTCCGGGCGGAGCTCGGTGCGGTCGGCCGTCCGCACCACGAACGGCGGCCACAGCACGGCGAGCTCGTCGGGACAGGTGTCGTCGAGCAGCTCCGCCATGCGCACCAGGGCGCGCTGGTGTCGCCGGCCCGGCGTCGGGCTCACGATCAGGACGCCGTCGATCAGCTCGTAGACATTGCCGTCGTCCGGCATGAACTCGAGATCGTCCACCGTGAACGGCCGCCCCATGGACTCATGGTGCACTGGTCCCGTGAGTAACACCATCCTCAGCGCGGCAGGGGCGCTGATGCTCGACGAGGCCGGCCGGGTGCTGCTCGTCGAGCCCAACTACAAGGACCACTGGGAGATCCCGGGCGGTGTCGTCGAGGTCGGCGAGACCCCGTCGCAGGGCTGCGCGCGTGAGATCGCGGAGGAGCTCGGCCTGGACCGCGAGCCGGGCCGCCTGCTCGTCGTCGACTGGGCCCCGCACCCCGAACAGGGCGACCGGGTGCTCTTCGTCTTCGACGGCGGCACCCTGTCCGGCACGGACATCGCCGCGATCCGCCTGCAACCGGAGCGGCTGGAGTCGTACGTCTTCCTTCCGCCCGCCGAGGCCATCGACCGGCTCATCCCACGGCTGCGACGCCGCGTCGGCGCACCATGCCCCGGGAAGAGGGCCGCATCTACTACTTGGCGCACGGCATCACCTACTGACCCAAGCGGTGGCGGACCCACACCCTGGCGGCGTCGGCCAACCGAGCCCGGTGCGGCAACGGCTTGTCGCGCTGGAGGAACTCCCAGATCCCCAACGATGCACCGCGACACAATCGATTCCAGAGTGAGCCTGTGATCGATGCCGACGTGCGGACGTTGTGGGACTTCAACCAGATGGGCCACGAGTCGCGCAGGGTTGACGTCGGGATCGGGCTCGGTAGTCACGATCTCGGGGTGGCAGACCGTGTCGCGGAGCTGTTCGGGCGGGGGTTGTTTCCTCGGATCGTGTTCACCGGCGCCAATGCGCCCACGACGATCGATCGGTTCCCCCGTGGCGAGGCGGTGCACTACCGGGAACGCGCGATCGCGCGCGGAGTGCCGGCGGGCGCGATCCTCGTCGAGCCCCGCGCCCGGCACACCGTCGAGAACATCGTGTTCACGAAGGAAATCCTCGCGCGGCAGGAAATCGCCTCGGTCATGCTCGTGTCGAAGCCCTACCAGCAGCGGCGCGCCTACGCGATCTGCCGCAGGCACTGGCCCGAGGTCGACGTGGTCTGCGCGTCGCTGCCGTTGTCGTTCGACGACTACGTGGCCGCCATCGGCGATGTCGACCTCGTGATCACCATGCTCGTCGGGGACACCCAACGCCTGTGGGTGTACGCGGAGCAGGGTTGGGCGATCCCGCAGGATGTACCCGAAGCCGTCCACGCCGCCTATCGCCGGCTCGTCGACGCCGGGTACACCGCTCGTCTCCTGTGACCCGCTACTTCTTCTTCGTCTTGTCCGCCGAGTCGTCTGTGGACAGTGCGGCGACGAAGGCTTCCTGGGGGACCTCGACGCGGCCCACCATCTTCATGCGCTTCTTGCCTTCCTTCTGCTTCTCCAGCAGCTTGCGCTTACGCGTGATGTCACCGCCGTAGCACTTGGCCAGCACGTCCTTGCGCATCGCGCGCACGGTCTCCCGCGCGATGACCCGCGCCCCGATCGCCGCCTGGATCGGGACCTCGAACTGCTGGCGCGGGATCAGCTCACGCAGCTTCGACGCCATCCTGGTGCCGTAGGCGTACGCGGCCTCGCGGTGGCAGATCGCCGAGAACGCGTCCACCGGCTCGCCCTGCAGGAGGATGTCGACCTTCACGAGGTCCGCCGACTGCTCGCCGGCCGGCTCGTAGTCCAGCGACGCGTAGCCGCGGGTGCGGGACTTCAGCGTGTCGAAGAAGTCGAAGATGATCTCACCGAGGGGCATGGTGTAGCGCAGCTCGACGCGGTCGCTCGACAGGTAGTCCATGCCGCCGAGCTGCCCCCGTCGCGACTGGCACAGCTCCATGATCGCGCCGATGTAGTCGCTCGGCGCGATGATCGACGTCTTGACCACCGGCTCGTACACCTCGGCGATCTTGCCCTCCGGCCAGTCCGACGGGTTGGTCACCGTCAGGTCGCCGCCGTCGTCCAGCACCACGCGGTAGACCACGTTCGGCGCCGTCGAGATCAGGTCGAGGCCGGCCTCGCGTTCGAGCCGCTCCCGCACGATCTCCAGGTGCAGCAGGCCGAGGAAGCCGCAGCGGAAGCCGAACCCGAGCGCGGCGGACGTCTCCGGCTCGTAGCTCAGCGCGGCGTCGTTGAGCCGCAGCTTGTCGAGCGCCTCGCGCAGGTCGGCGTAGTCGGAGCCGTCGACGGGGAAGAGGCCCGAGTAGACCATCGGCCTCGGCTCGCGGTAGCCGGCGAGTGGCTCGGTGGCGCCACGCTTCTCCGCGGTGACCGTGTCGCCGACCTTCGACTGGCGCACGTCCTTCACGCCGGTGATCAGGTAGCCGACCTCGCCGACACCGAGCCCGGTGCTCGGCTTGGGCTCCGGGGAGATGATGCCGACCTCGAGCAGTTCGTGGGTCGCGCCGGTCGACATCATCTTGATGCGCTGGCGCGGGGTGATCTTGCCGTCGACCACGCGGATGTAGGTGACGACGCCTCGGTAGGTGTCGTACACCGAGTCGAAGATCATCGCGCGGGGCGGCGCCTCGTCGACGCCGACCGGGGCCGGCACCAGCCGGACGATCTCGTTGAGCAGCTCGCGGACACCCATGCCGGTCTTCGCCGAGACACGCATCACGTCGGTCGGCTCGCAGCCGACGATGTGTGCCAGCTCCTCGGCGTACTTGTCGGGATCCGCGGCCGGCAGGTCGATCTTGTTGAGCACCGGGATGATCGTGAGCTCGTTCTCCATCGCGAGGTAGAGGTTCGCGAGCGTCTGCGCCTCGATCCCCTGCGCGGCGTCGACCAGCAGCACCGCGCCCTCGCACGCCTCGAGCGCGCGGGACACCTCGTAGGTGAAGTCCACGTGACCCGGCGTGTCGATCATGTGCAGGACGTGGTCCTGCCCGCCGACCTGCCACGGCAGCCGGACGTTCTGCGCCTTGATCGTGATGCCGCGCTCGCGCTCGATGTCCATGCGGTCGAGGTACTGCGCCCGCATCGCCCGCGCCTCGACGACGCCGGTGAGCTGCAGCATCCGGTCGGCAAGGGTCGACTTGCCGTGGTCGATGTGCGCGATGATGCAGAAGTTCCTGATCAGCTCAGGATTGGTGAAGGTCGTGTCGGCGAACGTAGTCACTCAGGTTCCTCGCGGTGTCATACGGGTACGACACATCGTCCCATGTGCCTCGGGGGCCGCCACGTCCTTGTTCAGCGAACCACGTCCATCTGTAGTGACATGGTAGAGGTGAACAAGTTCCGGTCGATTCTGGACAAGGTGGACGAACGCGTCGGCGACGGGCTCGAGCACCTGCTGTGCGCGCACCACGAGCGCCGACTACGCCGCCTCGGCTGGGGCGAGGTGCTGGAACCGAGCGCCGACCGGTTCGCCGGGCGGGCCCCGGTCCGGCCCGGCAACCAGGTGGAGGTGCTGGTCGACGGCGAGGAGGCGCTGCCGGCGATCGAGGCGGCGATCCGCGGCGCGCGGTCCCACGTCCACATCGCCAACTGGCACGCGAGCCCCGACTTCCGGCTGACCCGCGAGCCGGACGCGCTGACGCTGCGCGACCTGCTCGCCGCGACCGCGCAGCGCGTAGACGTGCGGCTGCTGCTGTGGGCCGGCCCACCGCTGCCCGCGTTCCAGCCGACGCGCCGGCTGGTGCGGGCCCAGCAGAAGAAGTTCACCGAGAACTCCGCGGTGCGCTGTGAGCTGGACGCGCGGGAGCGCACCATGCACTGCCACCACGAGAAACTGGTGATCGTCGACGACACGACGGCGTTCGTCGGCGGCGTGGACTTCACCGCGCTGGAGGGTGACCGGCACGACAGCAGCGAGCACCAGCCCAACCGCCCGATCTGCTGGCACGACCTCATGGTGCGGCTGCGCGGGCCGGTGGTGGCCGACGTCGCGAACCACTTCCGGCAGCGGTGGACCGAGGTGGCCTACGAGGACCTGCCGGAGCCGACGCCGCCGGCGCCGGCCGGGAACACCACGGTGCAGTTCCTGCGGACGGTGCCGGACAAGACCTACGAGTTCGCGCCGAAGGGCGAGTTCGCGATCCTCGACGCCTACCTGCGCGCGCTGCGGTCGGCTCAGCGGCTGGTGTACCTGGAGAACCAGTTCCTGTGGTCGCCGGAGATCGCCGACGTGCTGATCGACAAGCTGTGCGACCCGCCGGACGACCGGTTCCGGGTGGTCCTGCTGCTGCCGCGCAAGCCGAGCAACGGCGCCGACACCACCCGAGGGCAGCTCGGCAGGCTGCTCGACGCCGACGACGGCAACCGACGGCTGCTCGCCACGACGCTCAGCACGCACGACGGGTCGTCGTCGGCGCCGGTGTACGTGCACGCGAAGCTCGGCATAGTCGACGACGAATGGATGACCATCGGCTCCGCGAACCTGAACGAGCACTCGCTGTTCAACGACACCGAGGTCAACGTGGCCACCGACGACCGAGAGCTGATCCGGTCGACGCGGCTGCGCCTGTGGGCCGAGCACCTGGAACACCCGGAGTCCGAGCTGACGCGGGACCCGACCACCGTGGTCGACGAGCTGTGGCGCCCGATCGCCGAGGAACAGGCGGCCCGCGAGGCCCGCGGCGAGGACCGCACCCACCGGCTCACGCTGCTCCCACAGGTCTCCCGCCGGGCCGGCCGGCTGCAGGGCCCACTGCGGGGCCTCCTCGTCGACGGCTGAGCCTCAGCGGGTCGCCGTGAAGTGGGCGACCGCGCCGGACCGGTCGAGCCGGTCGACGCGCAGGCCGGCGTCGGTGAGCCAGTGCTCGAGCGCCACCGCGGTGCCGCCGGGCCCGAACAGGCCCATGCGGCGGAACGCGCTGATCGCGAGATCCTGGCGCAGCCCGGCCCGCAGCACGATCGTGTCGCCGACGAACCGGCCGCCCGGCTTGAGGCAGCGGGCGATCTCCCGCACGGCGAGCGCCGGGTCGGGCAGGCAGTGCAGGCCGTTGAAGCTCACGCAGAGGTCGAACTCCTCGTCCGCGAACGGCAGCCGCTCGACGTCGGCCTCGGTCAGCTCGACCGTCCGGCCGAGTCGGGCGGCCTGCCGGCGGGTCCGGTCGAGCATGAAGGGCGAGATGTCCGCGGCCACGTACCGGATGTCCTGGTCCCGACGAACGCCACGCAGTGCGACCCCGCCACCGCACGGCACGTCGAGCAGGGCGGCGCCGGCCGGCAGGTCGCCGATCGCGCGGATCGACTCGAACAGCAGCCGCGTGTCGGTGCCCCACAACAGCGCGCCGGCCGGCCGCGCCAGCCACTCCCGTTCGACGCCGAAGTCGTACACGGTGGCGTGGATACGGCTCGTGGACCAGGTCGCGCGCACGTCGGGCATGCGCCCAACGGTAGTCAGCCACCGCGCCCGACGCCGCGCCCGCCGCCGTGCCGAGCGAGCTGACCTGCGGTGACCACGAACCGCCCGGCCGGGACGTGCGTGCACCTCCCGGCCGGGTGGAGGCACTACTTCCAGCCGAGGTCGGTCAGGTCGAGCAGGACCGTCGCGGTCTGCTTGTCACCCGACTGCGGCGCCACCACGAGCACCTCCTCGTTGGCCGCGACCGCGCCGATCTCGTCCTTGTCGGCCTTGACCTTCGTGTCGCCGTTCACGGCGTAGGACTTCGTGTGGCCGTCGGCGCTCTTCACGGTCACCGCCGTGGCGCTCACCTCGGTCACGGCACCCTTCTGCACCAGCACCGTCTGCGTGCCGCCGCCCTCCTTGGCGAGCACGATCTCGCTGTGCAGGATGTCGCCGAGGTCTGCGCCTTCGCCGAGGATCCCGTCGAGGCCGCCCCACGCTCCGCCCCAGCCGCCGCCCCAGCCGCCGCGCCAGGGACCCCAGCCCTCGTGGTCGCCGTCCTTGTCCGGCGCCGGCTCGGAGGTGGGCTGCCCGGCGGCACGCACCGTGTCGTCGGAGGCCGCCGCGATCCCGATCGCGCCGACGCTCACCGCGCCGACGACCGCCACCGCGAGGCCGGCCCGCCACAGATACCGTCGATTCCTGGTCTCAGTCATGAGTCCATGGTCGACGCGCGCCGACCGAATTACGTCGGACACGTGAGGGGACCTGGCGTACGCGCCACGGGGTAAAACCGACCGCCGACGTACTCCTCGTGGGGTATCAGGCCAGCCGGGTCACGTCCACGGTCACCTCGATGGCCGTCGCCACGCCACCGGAGTAGGTGCCCTTCAGCGGCGACACGTCCGCGTAGTCCCGCCCGATCGCCACCCAGATGTGGCGGGGCCCGATCTCGACGTCGTTGGTCGGGTCGAAACCCCACCAGCCGCCGGTCCACGCCTCGATCCACGCGTGGCTCTCGCCGCTGACGGTCTCGCCGATGGCGGCGTTCGGCTTCGTGTGCAGGTAGCCCGACACGTACCGGGCCGGGATGCCGATCGAACGCAGGAGCGCGAGCGTCAGGTGCGCGTAGTCCTGGCAGACGCCCTCGCGCGCGTGCCACGCGTCGACCGCAGAGGAGTGCACGCCGGTGGTGCCGCGCTGGTAGGTCAGCTTGTCGTGCACCCACTCCGACACCGCGAGCACCGCGTCCACCGGCCGCCGGCCCTTGCGCAGCTCCCGCGCCAGCGACACCAGCTCACGGTTGCGCGGGACGTACTCGGTCCACTCCAGGTACTCCGCGTACCGGTCGAGGACGTCCCGGGAGCGCAGCTCCACCCAGCTCACCGCGTTCACCGGGGTCGCGCCCTCGCCGGTCTCCACGACCGAGGACGACACGATCTTCAGCTCGGTGTGCGGCGCGTGCAGGTCGAACGAGGTGACCTCGGTGCCCCAGTAGTCGGTGTAGCGGTAGGACCGCGTCGCCGGCGTGGTCTCGAGCCTGCTGACCACGAGGTTCTGCTTGCGGTCGCTGCGCGGCGTGAGGCGGGCCTCGTTGTAGGACTGCGTCACCGGCGCCTTGTAGCGGTACCCGGTGGTGTGCACGACACGAACTCGCCAGTTCACGACGCCCCCTCGCAGGCTCCGGGACGCTGTTCACGGTCGCCCTGTGTCTGATGGTTCGCTCCGCAAGCTCCGCTCACAGCGACACCCCCGCGTTGGTCCACGCCACCCACGGCACCGAGTGGAAGTACTGCAGCGCAACGGCTTCGCCGACGTCGCGGACCGTCTTCTGCAGTGACTGCAGCCGGTCGGTCAGGTCGTCGAGCAGCTCCGCCGGCCGCAGGAACTCCAGGTCGCTGCGAGCCCTGCCGAGCAGCCGCGACGCCTCCGCCTTCGCGCCGACCCGCGCGGTCGGACTCAGGTCCAGGTGCTCGAGGCACGACTCGGCCTGCCGCAGCGCGTGGAACACCGAGCGCGGGAAGAGCCGGTCCAGCAACAGGAACTGCACCACCCGGCCGACGTCCAGCGCGCCGCGGTAGGTGCGCAGGTAGGTGTCGTGCGCGCCGGCCGACCGCAACACCGTGACCCAGCCCGGCGACGACGGCTTGTCCCCGGCGCGGGACATCAGCAGCCGCACGATCATGTCGACGCGCTCGACGGAGCGGCCGAGCACGAGGAAGCGCCAGCCGTCGTCGCGGCTCATGGTCGAGTCGGCGAGGCCGGCGAACATCGCGGCCCGGTCCTCCACGAACGAGAAGAACTCGTGCGGGCCGAGGCGTTTCGCGGCGCGCTGGCGTTCCGGCACCGCGTTCCACGTGGCGTTGATGCACTCCCACAGCTCGGTCGACACCACCTCGCGCGCGACCCTGGTGTTCTCCCGCGCGCTGGACAGCGACGACACGATCGAACCGGCGTGCTCCCCGGAGAAGGCCACCAGGTCGGTCAGCGGCCGCACCCCCAGCTCGGCGCCGTCCGGCGGGGTGATGCCGAGGACGTTGAGCAGTTGGCGGCTCGTCGCGTCCGGGTCGACCGTAGCGTCCTCGAGCAGGTGGTGCACCGACACGTCGAGGATCCGCGCGGTGTCGTCGGCCCGCTCGACGTAGCGGCCGATCCAGTACAGCGACTCGGCGTTACGCGCCAGCACGATGCGCCTCCTGCTGCTGTTGTTGCTGCTGTTGCTGGCCGATGGTCAGCTCGGGACCGCGTTCCGGGGCCAGCTCGCCCGGCAGTTGGGTCGGCGCGCCGGCGAGACCGTGGCCGCTCAGCTCGGAGTCCTCGGTCGACGACCGGGCGGCGAGCACCCAGGTGTCCTTGGAGCCGCCGCCCTGCGAGGAGTTCACGATCAGGCTGCCCTCCGGGAGCGCGACCCTGGTCAGCCCGCCGGGCAGCACGAACACGGCGTTGCCGTCGTTGACGGCGAAGGGCCGCAGGTCGACGTGCCTCGGCTTGAGCCGGTGGCCCACCTTGGTCGGCACGGTCGAGAGCTGCACGACCGGCTGCGCGATCCAGCCGCGCGGGTCGCTCCTGATCCGCCGCCGCAGTGCCGCGAGCTCGCGGGCGTTCGCGTTGGGGCCGAACACGATGCCGTAGCCGCCGGAGCCCTCCACGGGCTTGACGACCAGCTCGTCGAGCCGGTCCAGCGTCTGCTGCTGCTCGTCGGGCAGCCAGCAGCGGAACGTGTCCACGTTGGGCAGCAGCGGGGCCTCGCCGAGGTAGTACTTCAGGATCTCCGGCAGGTAGGTGTAGACGAGCTTGTCGTCCGCGACGCCGTTGCCGACGGCGTTCGCGATCACCACGTTGCCGGCGCGTGCCGCGTTGAGCACCCCGGCGACGCCGAGCACCGAGTCGGACCGGAAGTGGACCGGGTCGAGGTACTCGTCGTCGATGCGGCGGTAGATCACGTCGACCGCGCGCTCGCCCTGCGTGGTGCGCATGTAGACGCTGTTGTCGCGGCAGAACAGGTCGCGGCCCTCGACGAGCTCGACGCCCATCTGCCGCGCGAGCAGCGAGTGCTCGAAGTACGCCGAGTTGTGCACGCCGGGCGTCATCACGACGACGTTGGGATCGGCGACGTTGGCCGCGGCGGCGGCCCGCAGCGCGCGCAGCAGGTGCACGGCGTAGTCGCCGACCGCGCGGACCCGGTGCTTGGCGAACAGGTCGGGGAACACCCGCGCCATCGTGCGGCGGTTCTCCATCACGTAGGACACCCCGGACGGGCTGCGCAGGTTGTCCTCGAGCACGCGGAACACGCCGTCCTCGTCCCGCACGACGTCGATGCCGGAGACGTGGATGCGCACGCCGTTGGGCGGTTGCAGCCGCGCGGCGTGCCGGTTGAAGTGCGCGCAGGAGGTGATCAGGCGCTTGGGCAGCACCCCGTCGCGGACGATCTGCTGGTCGCCGTAGATGTCGGCGAGGAAGGCCTCCATCGCGCGGACCCGCTGCACGATGCCGCGTTCGAGCCGCGTCCACTCCGCCGCGGTGATCACGCGCGGGATCAGGTCGAGCGGGAACGGCCGTTCCTGGCCGGAGAGCGAGAACGTGATGCCCTGGTCGACGAGCGCGCGGTCGAGTGCCTCCGCACGGGCGCCGAGCTCGGCGGGCAGGGACGGCGCGAGCGACTCGTGGAGGCGGCGGTAGGCCGGGCGAACGGTCTGGTCGGCGGCGAACATCTCGTCGTAGGCGCCGGCGTGCGGCCGCTTGGGGTCGAGGTAGCCGTCGAACAGCTCCCCGGCGCGGCCGGCTGGTGGCTTCCGCGCGCGGGTTGATCTCTCCATCTGCGCAAACTACTCAGCTGACGGCGATCGCCGCCACCCCCGCGAGCACGATGACGGACCCGGTCAGCCTGCGGGCGGGGTTGGGTTCGCCGAGCAGCAGCCACGCCCCGAGGCTGCCGACGACGATCGACAGCTCCCTCGCCGGAGCCACGAGGCTGACCGGCGCCAGCCGCATGGCGAACAGCACGAGGACGTAGGCGAGCGGCGCGAGCACCGCGACGGCGACGATCGGGGTCCGGTGGTCGCGCCACAGCTGGCGGATCTCGGCGCGTCGGGTCATCGCGTACGGAGCGAGCAGGACCGACTCGGTGACCACCGACCCGGTGATGAGTATCAGCGGCGGTACCGCCAGCGCGGTGACGGCGTGCGCGTCCCAGAGCGTGTAGACGGCGATGGTCGCGCCGGTCGCCAGGCCGTAGCCGATGCCGCTGGCCCAGCCGCCGCTCGTCGCCGACCCGAGGCCGCCGATGACCAGCACGCCGCACACCACCGCGGCCGCCCCGGCGAGCGCGGCCGGCCCGGGCCGCTCGTGCAGGAGCCAGACGGCCGCGACGACCGACAGCAGGGGTCCGGTACCGCGGGCGAGCGGGTAGACGACGGACAGGTCGCCGACGCGGTAACCGCGCTGCAGCAGGACGAAGTAGCCGAGGTGCACGACGCCGCTGATGCCGAACGCGAGCCACCAGATACCCGGCATCCCGTTCTGGAGCACGACGACGATCGCGACCGGCAGCAGAAGAACGGCACCGCCGACGGCGCCGAGCCACACGAACAGCGCGCCGCCGTTGGGCACCCGCTTGGCGGAGAGGTTCCAGCCCGCGTGGGCGACCGCGGCGGTCAGGACGAGGACGATCGCGGCGGGGTGCACACGCGTCACCCTGCCATCCGGCCCACAATGCGCCATGGGATTTCTGCGCCGCAGGAGACAGCCGGTAGCCGGGTTCTGGGCATGGTGGGCAGAATCGGGCGCGTCGGCGACGGCGGCCGCTCTCGCCGACCGCGAGCCCCGGCGGGTCGTCGGCGACCTGAGCAGGCGGGTGCGGGCCGTGTCGGCCGGCCTGGCGTGGGAGCTGGCGGCGGGCCGGTCCAGTGAGCACGCGTTGATCGTCACCGCGGACGGCGATCCCGGCCTGCGGGCGGCGGCCCGGCGGTGGCGGATGGCCGCACCGGCGGCGGACGCGACCTGGGAGTACTCGGACTTCCGGCTGCCCGCGCCCAACCCGGCGGACCTGGCGCTGGAGCTGGCCGGCCACCGCGTCGACGTGGCTGGTGTCGTAGCGGCCACCGAGGTCACCGAGACGGCGATCCACGTGCGACTACATCACCCGTCGTTCACCAAGATGCCCGAGGAAGCACGTACCCAGGCGGCGTACCTCCTGCTGGACGCGGCGCTCGGCGAGGCCGCCGTGGAGATGTGGATCGGCGATATCGCCGTGGCCGAGACCGTCCCGCCGGAGGCCGTGCCGCTGGCGGCCCTGCCCGCCATGGTCGAGGAGCTGGCGGCACGCAACACAGCCGACGACGGCGAGCCGAGCTGGGCCCTACTACACGGCGAGGGCGAGGATGGCGTGCCGGTCATGGCGAGTGCCCAGGTGCCACTGTCCTCGGCGAGCGCGCCGCACCTGGACACGCATGTAGCCGTCGTCGTCCCGTTCACCGACCGCAACGAGGGTGGTTTCCCGGGCCCGGCGTCACTCCAAGCGCTACGCGACCTGGAGGACCACCTACGCGACCGCCTAGGCGGCAGCGGCAGGGTGGTGGCACACGAAACCCGCGCCGGCAGCCGGGTACTGCACGCGTACGTGGACGGCACCACCCCGGCGGCCGACCAACTCCGCGTAGCCGTGCGAGGCTGGCAACAGGGTGTGGTCAAGACACACCCACACCCCGACCCAGGCTGGCAAGCAGTCGCCCACCTGCGCGTCTGACACCAAGCGCCGAGACCCGCCAGACCAGCGCCCCGGCTGCCACACCCGCGCTGTCTCCCCGCGCCTCTCGCCCGAGCCGTCTCTCGCGCCCACTGGTCCCGCCCTTCTCTCCCGCCTCAACCACGCCCTCATCCGTCTGCTAAAGTGATATCACTTTGCTAGATGAGTGCCTCTGAGGGGAAGCGCCATGAACACCACCGACGTCGTCATCGAGACCCCGACCATGCCTGAGCCGCACGTCCGCGAGAAGGCTGCCTTCGGCAGCTCCGGCCTCCCCGTGCTCGGCCTCGCGATCCTCGCCTACCTCGCGTCGCTCGCACTGGTGCTCATCGGTGTCTTCCGGCTGGCCGGCGGCGAAGGCGACGCCCCGATGCCCGGCATCGTCCTCGTCGTGCTCGGGGCCCTGCTGTTCGTCGCCGCCAGCATCCTCACCGGCGGGCTGATCATGGTGGCGCCCGGCGAGGCCCGCGTGGTCCAGTTCCTCGGCCGCTACGTCGGCACGGTCCGCACCGACGGCCTGCGCTGGATCAACCCGTTCACGTTCCGGCGCAAGATCTCCACCCGGATCCGCAACCACGAGACCGCGGTGACCAAGGTCAACGACGCGGACGGCAACCCCATCGAGATCGCCGCGGTCGTGGTCTGGCGGATCACCGACACGGCCCGCGCGGTGTTCGAGGTCGACGACTACGACCAGTTCGTCAACATCCAGGCGGAGACGGCCGTGCGGCACATCGCGACCAGCTACCCGTACGACGCGCACGGCGAGAACCAGCTGTCACTGCGGGAGAACGCGTCGGAGATCACCGAGAAGCTGTCGCTGGAGATCGCCGCTCGGGTCGAGGCCGCGGGCGTCGAGGTGATCGAGTCGCGCATCACGCACCTGGCCTACGCGCAGGAGATCGCGGGCGCGATGCTGCGCCGCCAACAGGCCGGCGCGGTGGTCGCGGCGCGGCAGCGGATCGTCGAGGGCGCGGTCGGCATGGTGCAGCTCGCGCTGCAGGAGCTCGCCGAGCAGGACGTGGTCGACCTGGACGAGGAGCGGAAGGCGTCGATGGTCAGCAACCTGCTCGTCGTCCTGTGTTCGGACCGCGAGACTCAGCCCGTGGTCAACACCGGCTCGCTCTACCACTGAGTCTCCGTGCCGGAACGCAAGAAGGTCCTCCTCCGTCTGGATCCCGCGGTCCACGACGCCATCGCGCGGTGGGCGGGTGACGAGCTGCGCAGCACCAACGCGCAGATCGAGTTCCTGCTGCGCAGGGCGTTGTCGCAGGCGGGTCGCCTGCCGGACGACGCGGGCCGGCTGCCGAGGCGGGGGCGCCCCCCTAAGGAAGATCCCGGAAGCGAGTAGCCGGACGACGCAGGCACTCTGGAGGCGTGAACGTCTCCGATGCACGTGCGCTGGCCCATGCCATGAAAGAAGTGCTCGAGTCCGCGCAGCACGCACTGAACGATGCCGCCGACTCGCCGCTGATCAGCAGGATCACCGACCATCTCGGCTGCCCGTTGACCGAGGTCCCGAACGTGGCGCTCCACCTGCCGGCGTTCGAGCACGCGAACCTGCAGCGCGGCGTGGACGCGTACCTGGCGGCACACAGCCCGGACGCGGCCTGGTTCGGCATCGCCGGCAACAGACACTTCAGCACGGTGATCGACATGCTGGCCGAGGCGGCGAACAACCGGTCCTACCAGCTCGGCGCGGTCGACTACACGACGGTCGCGACCGGCCCGGCCATCTCGACCGAGGCGGTCCAGCTCGGCCTGGTGTGCACGACCGCGCCGGACGGGACGCCGGTCGTGCTGGCCGTCCAGGGCGCGCAGGAGGACCGTGGCGAGGACCGCTGCCACCTGCAGCTGCTGGCCGCGGACCGGGCGACCGCCGCCACGGTCCGCGAGGAGCTCGAGCGGCTGATGCGCGAGCACGACGTGTTCCGGAACAAGGTCCTGTCGTTCGGCAGGAGCGAGCACCGCAGCAACCAGCTGCTCACGTTCCTGCCGAGGCCGAAGCTGCTGGCTTCGGACGTGGTGCTGCCGGATGGCGTGCTCACCTCGATCGAACGGCACGTGGTCCGGACCGACGAGCAGACGGCGGCGCTGAAGGCGCACGGGCAGCACCTCAAGCGGGGGCTGCTGCTGTACGGGCCGCCGGGCACCGGCAAGACGCACACGGTGCGGTACCTGCTCAGCCGGCTGCCGGAGTGCACGGTGTTCGTGCTCAGCGGTGTCGCGATGATCCGGTACCTGCGTGCCACCACCGCGTTGGCGCGCCGCCTCGCGCCGTCGGTGATCGTGGTCGAGGACGTGGACCTGGTCGCGCAGGAGCGGTCGCGGTCGTCGGACGGCAACCCGGTGCTGTTCGAGCTGCTCAACGAGATGGACGGCATCGGGTCGGAGGCGGACGTCACGTTCGTGCTGACCACGAACCGGGTGGAGACGATGGAGGTGGCGCTGACCGAGCGGCCGGGCCGCGTCGACCTGGCCGTGGAGGTGCCGAAGCCGGACGCCGAGTGCCGGGAGCGGCTGCTGCGGCTGTACGCGGCGAGCACCGCGCTGGACCTGCCGGACGCGAGCCACGTCGTCACCTCGACCGAGGGCGTCACGGCGTCGTTCATCAAGGAGCTGGTGCGCAGGGCGGTGCTGCGTCAGGTGGCCGACGGCGGGCCGCTCGACGACGAGACGCTGCACGGCGCGCTCGCCGAGCTGCTCGACGAGCGACAGGCACTGACCAGGAGCATCCTGGGTGGCCGCTGACCGGGGGCCGGTCACCCGCTGTTAAGCTACGTCGGTCGTGCCCGTGTGGCATTCCGCCCAGGAGGAAACCCGCACTGCGGGGCCACCGAAATGCGGCACACGACTTCCGTGATCGACATCGAGGAGTAGTTCCACGTGGCAAACATCAAGTCGCAGATCAAGCGGATCAAGACGAACGAGAAGGCGCGAGTGCGCAACAAGTCCGTCAAGTCCTCGGTGAAGACCGCGATCCGCAAGTTCCGCGAGGCGGCCGACGCAGGCGACAAGGCCAAGGCGGCGGAGCTGCTGCAGGACGCCAGCCGCAAGCTCGACAAGGCGGCCGGCAAGGGCGTGCTGCACGCCAACCAGGCGGCGAACAAGAAGTCCGCCATGGCGAAGCGCGCGAACCAGCTCTGACCTGAGCACCACTGAGGGCGCGCCGGCACCAGCCGGCGCGCCCTCAGTCATTTCCAGACCCCGCCATCCACAACCCATGAAGTTATCCACAGGCAAGATCAACACCCCCGGGTCTGTCGGTAGGCGCCGGTAGACTGGGCACTGGGCCGCCCCCGGGATCGGGTGGGGGCTGCATCGCGCGCGGGGCTTTCGGCGAAAGTGGCTGTCGCGTTAGCCGCAGTCCTGCTGGCGTCGGGCGATTGATCTCCTGGCGTGGGTCAGGTCCTGCGTCGGGCCGCTGCCAGGCGGAGCACCGCTCGTTCAAGCGCGTAACCCGCGTCGACCGCGACGCCCTTCACGTCCGCGTTGACCTCGGCCACCACCTGCATGGCGACCACCAGCCCGGCCGGGTGCCAGCCCCGCGACTGCGCCAGCGCCTTGCGCACCTTCCAGGTCGGCATGCCAAGCTCGCTCGACAGCCGGAACGGGTCGGCCCGCCCCGCGCCGGACACCTTCGCGACCGTGCGCACCGCGTCGGCCAGCGCGTCGGCCACCAGCACGTGCGGCACGCCGAGCAGCATCGCCCAGCGCAGCATCTCCAGCGCCCCGCTCACGTCGCCGGTCACGGCCTTCTCCGCGACCGCGAACCCGGTCACGTCGGCTCGGCCCCGGTGGTAGCGCCGGACCGCGTCGCTGGTCACCTGCCCACCGGTGTCGGCGACCAGCTGCGCCGCCGCAGCGGACAGTTCTCGCAGGTCAGAGCCCACGGAATCGATCAGTGCGCCGACCGCGTCCGCGTCGGTCTTGCCGCCGGCCCGCCGGATCTCGTTGCGCACGAACGACTCACGGTCCGCCGGCCTGGTGATCTTGGGGCAGTCGACGACCTGCGCGTCGGCCGACCGCATCGCCGCGATCAGGTCCTTGCCCGGCTTGCGCCCGCCGCCGTTGTGCAGCACCACCAACTGCACGCTGTCCGCGGGCTCCTTGACATAGGACGCGATGGCGGCGGCGATGTCCTTGCCGGCCTCCTGCGCGCCCTCGAGAACGATCACCCGACGCTCGGCGAACAGCGACGGACTGACCAGCTCGGCCAACTCCGGCGCGGTCAGATCGGTCACCTTCACACGTGTGGTCTCCGCGGTCGGGTCGGCGAGCTTCGCGGTCTCGACCGCGGCCTGGACCGCGCGTTCGACCAGCAGCTCCTCCTCGCCGAGCACGAGTTCCAGGGCTGGCGGGGTCACGGCAGGCGCCTTCACCCCGCCATCCTCGCATCATCCGGCCGGGCCGGCGGCCACCGGTCGGACCTGGACGAAGGCGAATATAGAGCGACGCTGGCGGGGCTCTCGAATGATGGACCTCACATTGGCCGACCCACTGGGTCGTGCCGTAACGTGTTCGGCATACAACTGAATACCGCTCATCCAGAGGGGCAGAGGGAACGGCCCGAAGAAGCCCCGGCAACCAGCGTCAGCCACATCGAATCGCGCCCGCGATAACGGCGACGTCCACGGTGCCAATTCCGACCCGCACGCGGGACAGATGAGGAGATACCTCGCGATGACGATCACTGCCGACTCCGGCACCACCACGCTCGACCTCGGGCCCGCGCGCGCCCTGACCTGTCGGGAGTGCGGCAACCAGATCCCGCTCGCACCGGAGTTCGCGTGCGCCGAGTGTTTCGGCCCCCTCGAAGTCTCCTACGAGTTCGGCGACATCACGCGCGCCGAGATCGAGGCCGGCCCGAAGTCCATCTGGCGCTACCGCAAGCTGTTGCCCGTCCCGTCCGATGTGGACGCTCATGCGAACACCGACCCCGGGCTCACTCGGCTGGTGAAGGCCGACCGGTTGGCCGCCGCGCTCGGCGTGAAGTCGTTGTGGGTCAAGGACGACACCGGCAACCCGACGCACTCGTTCAAGGACCGGGTGGTCGGTGTCGCGCTCGCAGCCGCGCGCCAGCTCGGTTTCCGGGTGTTGGCCTGCCCGTCCACCGGCAACCTGGCCAACGCGGTCGCGGCCGCGGCGGCACGCGCCGGCTGGCAGTCGGTGGTCCTGATCCCGTCGTCGCTCGAGCGGGCGAAGGTGCTGACCACCGCTGTGTACGACGGCGCGCTGATCGCCGTCGACGGCAACTACGACGACGTGAACCGCCTTGCGACCGAGCTGGCCGCCGAGCACGAGGACTGGGCGTTCGTGAACGTCAACGTCCGTCCCTACTACGCCGAGGGCTCGAAGACGCTCGCGTTCGAGGTCGCCGAGCAGCTCGGCTGGCGGCTGCCGGACCAGGTCGTCGTTCCGGTCGCCTCCGGCTCCCAACTGACCAAGGTGGACAAGGGTTTCCGCGAGTTCACCGAGCTCGGGCTCGTGGATGCCAAGCCGTACCGCGTCTTCGGCGCCCAGGCCACGGGCTGCTCCCCGGTCGCGACCGCGTACAAGGCCGGGCACGACGTGGTCACGCCGGTCAAGCCGGACACCATCGCGCGGTCCCTGGCGATCGGTGCACCCGCGGACGGCCCGTATGTGCTGGACGTGGTGCGCCGCACCGGCGGCGCCGTCGAGAGCGTGTCCGACGAGGAGGTCGTCGAAGGCATCCGGTTGCTGGCCAGGACCGAGGGCATCTTCGCGGAGACCGCCGGTGGCGTCACTGTCGCCACGGCGAAGAAGCTCATCGAGTCCGGCCAGCTCGACCCGGACGCCGAGACGGTCCTCCTGATCACCGGCGACGGCCTGAAGACCCTCGACGCAGTGCAGGACAAGGTAGGCCCCCGCGCGACTGTGCCGCCGTCGGTGGCAGCCGTGCGCGCGGCTCTCGCCGACTAACGCCGATCCCGCCTGACCGGCCGTGGTCCGCCGCGGTCGGTCAGAGCTGGGCGACCAGGTTCGCCATGAAGCCACGCGCACCGACGCCCAACGTCATGCCGAGCGCGATGCCCATCGTGGCGTCGACAGCGTCCGCACCGGGCTGGTAGTCGGCGAGCAACGTCAGCCCTCTGTCCGGTGTGGACAGTTGGGACACCTTCTGCCCGTCGCGTTCCAGCCGCGCCCACCACCGCCGCTCCTGCCGCAGCCGGTACTCGCGACCGGCGACGGTGGCGCGCACGTTGTACGTGGACCGGCGCATCGCACGCCGCCCGCAGTCCAGCGGCGCCTGCTGACCGTCGATCGTCAGCGTGACGGCGCTCCGGTTGGTGGGCTCGATACGAGGCGGCCGGATCATCAACACCAGCCGGCGCTTCAACGCCTCCGGCACGTTCAGCGGCGCGCTCAGCGTGACCTTCGCCTGCCACGGCCCGGTGATCGTCACCACGCGTGGGTCCCACTCACCGACCACCGTGAACGTGCCGAACCCGGCGTGCTGGGTCCGGACTACGACCGGCTCAGTGGGCAGGTCCGCGCCCAGCGCGGCCTTGCGCAGCTTGTCGAACACAGGCCGAAGCTAATGTCCTGACACCCTGTGACCGCCACCGGGTCGCGCCGCCGCTGAGACAGTCGACCGCACGCGGCTGTGACGATGCTTGGCTACAGCAACATCTACACAAAGACCCCGTTCCGCAGAACGCACAGTTCCGCATCGGCAGCATCAAAGAACTTCATCTCCCGCATACCCCGACCTAGCCGGTGCGCCAGCCGCCGTGGGCTGGCCGGGGCGCCGACGTCACCGTCCAGCACGCCGTTGCGCAGCCCGTCGAGACGGGCCACGACGATGTCGGTGGAGCCGGTTCGCAGCCGCACGCTGATCACCGCGTGGGCCGGCGGACACGGTGCCGGCCGGGTCGGTGACCACGCGGACGAACAGCTCGTCCGTGCCACGCCGGATCCGGTTGATCTGCCACGGGAAGCCCATGGCGGCCACACCGATCGACGCGAGCCGGTCGATCACGAACTCGGAGTCGAGCCGCTCCGCGCAGCGCCCGCGCAGCTTCTCGAGCGGGATGGTCTGCGCGCCGACGGTGTCGGCGACGGCGGGCACCGCCGCGGTGGTGTGGGTGTGGGTCAGCCAGTCGGCACCGCGTTCGTCGTCCTGGCCGTCAGCCGGCAGCGTGCCGTCCCTACCGAGGCGCGGGTCTGGCCGGCCGACCGCGCCTTCGGAGGAGACCTCGCCGCGCCGCGGGTGACCGCCCGCGGACCGGTTTCGGTCGGCACGATCGCCGTGTCACCTCCGAGGTCCGTCCGCAGCACCAGCGTCCCGGTCTGTGCCAGCGCCCGGAGCGTGAGCGGGCTCGGGTGGCCGTACCGGTTGTGCGGCCCCACACTCACCAGCGCGATCCGCGCCCGCACGGCCTCGAACAGTTCCGGCGACGTGTAACGCGACCCGTGGTGCGGCACCTTGATCACATCGGCGGACAGGTCCACCCGCGCATCCAGCAACCGCGCCTGCGCGGCCAACTCCACGTCCCCGCTCAGCAGCACCCGCCCTGCCGTCGTCGCCGCCCGCAGCACCAGCGATGCGTTGTTGATCTCCGTCCCGTCCGACTCGTCCGCCTGCAACGTCTCCGCCGCGTCGGGTGCCAGCACCTCGATCGAGAGTCCCGGCCACGTCAGCCGCTGACCCGCCTCGAGTTGGACCACCGGCACCCCGGCATCCCGCGCCTTTCCCGCCACCTCCTCCCATGCCCAGCGCGGCACCCGCGCCCGGCTCACTCCCACCGCGCCGACCGCACGATCGGCCAACACCGCGTCCAGCCCGCCGACGTGGTCGGCGTGCAGGTGGCTCAGCACCACCAACGGCACCCGTGACACGTCGAGCCGGTCCAGACACGCGGTCAGCGGCGCCACCTCCGGCCCGGTGTCCACCACGACCGCACGCCCGCTGTCGCCAGTCGCGAGGACCAGTGCGTCACCCTGACCGACATCGCAGGCGACCACGGCCCACCCCGGCGGCGGCCATCCCGGCGCGATGATCCGCACCGGTATCACCACGATCAGCAACCCGGTGAGCACCACTCCGACGAGCACCCGCAGGCGTCGCCGCCGCAGCGCCGCCACGAGCAGCACAAGGCACCCGGCGAGGAGCAGCCCGCCCAGCCACCCGCTCGGCCACGCCAGCACCGCACCCGGCACTCCGGCCGCCCGCCGCGCGACGAAGATCAGCCAGTCCGCCTCCGGCCCCGCCAGCCGCACGAACAGCTCGGCAAGCCACGGCGCAGGCGGCGCCACGACCGCCGCCAGCACGCCGAACACGGTTGCCGGCGCGACCACCGGCGCCACCACCAGGTTGGCCACCACCGCCACCACGCTCACTCCGCCGGTGAACCCCGCCACGACGGGTGCGGTGACGAGGTGTGCGGCCGCCGGCACGGCGAGCGCCTCCGCGAGCCCGCGCGGGACGCCCCGCCCGGCCAGCCGTTCCGCCCACCGCGGCGCGATCAGCACCAACCCGCCGGTCGCGAGGACAGACAGCGCGAACCCGATGCTCACCGCCATCGCCGGATCCCACAGCACCAGGACCAGTACGGCCGCGGCCAGCGCGGGTAACGTCGCCCGCTGCCGGCCCACCGCGAGCGCGATCAGCCCGACCGCCCCCATCACACCGGCCCGCAGCACACTCGGCTCCGGCCCGGCCAACACGACGAACCCGACCAGTGCCACCATCGCGCCGGCGGCGGCACCCCTCGGCCCGACCCGCATCGCCCGCAGCAGCAACAACATCGCGATGCACACGATGGCGAGATTCGTCCCGCTGACGGCCAGCAGGTGAGCGAGTCCCGCTGCCCGGAACTCGTCGACCACCTGTTGCGACAGGTCGTCGGTGTCCCCCACGACCAGCGCCGGCACGAGCCCCGCCGGCTCTGGACCCAGCACACCCGCCGCGTCGCGGAGCCCGGACCGCAGCGTCTGCGCGACCCGCTGCCACACGGCCGCGTCGCTCACCTCGGCCGGCGGCCCTCGCACGCGCAGGACCGCGACAGTGAGCTCCCCCGGCTTGGCGGGCGCCATCGCCGCGGTCGCGGTGACGTCCTGCCCTGGCAACAGCTTTCGCCACCGGTCCGCCGGCGCCACCAGGATGACCGCGGCCGACGAGCGCACCACGCGACCCGCCACCACAGCGGACACGACCCGCCCGGGCAACAGCACCGCCCGCACGCCGCCCTGCTGGCCACCGAACCCGGCGGAGAACACCGGCTTGGCACGCTCGGTGATCTCGACTCGGAACACCCCGGACGCGCCCTCGCCGGCGAGCCCACGCAGCGGATCCTCCGCCGCGGCCCGCAACCGCGGCGTGCCGACGACACCCACGACCAGTCCACACACCAGCAACGACCACGCCACCCCGAGCCGCCACCAGCGGACGACCGTCGGCCGGCCTCGCGCTCGGGCGAGCACCACCAGTCCGACCACGACCCCGGCGAGCCCACCCACCGCCGACCACCGCCAGTCGAGCAACAACCCGGCCATGGTCGCGAGCCACACCATGAGCGCCGCCGGCACCAACCGCCAGTCCGGGCCGGCATTCAGGTCGTCCATCCCGAGCTTGCCGATCACTGCGCCACCGCCGGCACGGTCATCGGGCCACCACCGAGTCCTTGAGCTTCTCGAACCGGCCCGGTCCGATGCCGTCGACGTCCCGCAGCTGCTCGACACTGTCGAACCGGCCGTGCTCGGTCCGCCAGTCCACGATCCGCTGCGCGGTCACCGGACCCACACCCGGCAGCGTGTCCAGCGCGGCGAGCGTCGCCGAGTTCAGGTCGACCTTCTCCGCCACGCCCGGCGACCCGGCCGACGCCGCGCCCACCGGTTCGGCCCCGGCGGGTGTCGGGATGCCGACGTAGAGCTGCTCGCCGTCGGCGAGCCTGCGGGCAAGGTTGAGTCCGGCGAGGTCCACGCCGGCCACCGCGCCGCCGGAGGCCTGCAGCGCGTCGGCGACCCGGGCCCCGTCCGGCAACGTCACCAGCCCGGGCTTGGTGACCCGACCGACGACGCTCACCACGATCGACTCCGCGACGGGAGTGGACGCGGTCGCCGCGGCCGCCATCGGCAGGACCGGCGGCGGCTCGTGTTCGGTGCCCGGCGACGACATCGCGACCCCGACGGCGATCAGCACCGCGAGCACGAGCCCGCCCACCAGCACCGCGGCGACCAGCCGTCGCCGCCCGACGTCGACCGTGCCGGGCGCCCAGTGCTCCACCAGGCGTCCGGCAAGCCCGCGGCGCCACCACGGTTCGCGCGGCGGCGGATCGGGCGGATCGGCAGAGACATCCTCCCACCGCTGGTCGGCCGGCAGCTCGACCGTCTCCGGAGGCGGATCCGCACGCGCCTGGCTCATCAGGGAGGCGAGGCGGTCCCTCGGTCTCGTCGACTCTTCGGTCGTGTCGTGAAGTCGTGTCGATCACGGCTCCGACGCTATGCCCGAGCACCCCGCGGCCGGGTCGGCGAGGCGCTCGCTGTGGACAACTCAGCAGCTGTGGACAACTCCGTCCGGACGGGTCGTCGGGATCACGGAACTGTCGGTGCGTCGTGGCAAGCTGGCGGATTTACCGTTCCGCGGGACAGACCACCACGCCGAGCATGCCCGGACCCGTATGCGCACCGATGGCGGCACCCAGCTCGGACACGACACAGCCGGACGCGGGCGAGATCCGCTCGTCCAGCCTGGTCGCGAGCTCGACCGCGCGATCGTGTGCCGCGAGGTGATGCACCGCCAGCTCGACCGAGTCGGCGCCGGTCACGTCCGTGGCCTGTTCCGCGAGGTCGACGAGCCGCGCGACGGCCCGGTTGGTGGTGCGCACCTTCTCCAGCGGCACGATGTGCCCGTCCTTCACGTGCAGCACCGGCTTGACCGCGAGCGCGGTGCCGAGGAACGCGGCCGCGGACCCGATCCGTCCGCCCCGCCGCAGGTACTCGAGCGTCTCGAGCACGAAGAAGGTCGTGGTGCGCGACGCGGCCGCGACGGCCGCGTTCTCCACCTCGGCACCCGACTCGCCGCCGATCGCCGCCGTAGCGGCACGCAGCACCGAGAACCCGAGACCCATCACGGCCGTGCGGGAGTCGACGACCCGCACCCGGTCCACGCCGATCTCCTGTGCGGCCAGCCGGGCCGACTCCCAGGTGCCGGACAGTTCGCGGGACAGATGTACCGAAACGATGCCGTCGGCGCCGTCGTCGAGCAGCCGCCGGTAGGTGCGGACGAACTCGTCCGGGTTGGGTCGCGATGTCGTCACCGTGTGTCGTCCGGCGAGCGCGGCGGCCACCTCGGCCGGGCCGATGTCGACTCCGTCCAACCCGGACCGGTCGTCGATCAGGACGTGCAGCGGCACGACATGCACCGCGTGCCGGGCGGCGAAACCGTCCGGCAGGTACGCGCTGGAATCGGTGACCACGGCGACCGGCACGGTCGCAGAGCCTACGTGCTCAGGACCGAAATGGGCGTCATCGCGGCCGGCCGAGCAGCGCGCCGATCTCGTCGGCGAGGGCCTTGCCCACCAGGTCGTGTGCTTCCCAGCCCCAGTGGATGCCGTCCGGGTTGCCCCGCCCGCCACGCACGTGGTCCCCAACCAGCGCGGTGAGGTCGAGCAGCGGCACCCCGGCACGGTCGCCCCACGCCCGCAGCGCGGTGGTGGCGGCCGCCCAACCGGTGTGCACGAGCCCGTAGGAGCTGGCCACGTGCACCGGCGGCAGCACGCCCACGGCGGGCAGGTCGGGACGCAGCGCGCGGATCGAGCCGAGCAGGCGGTCCAGATAACTGACGGTCAGCGCCGGTGGCAACGCCACCGGACGGCCGCGCGTCGCCCTGGCCAACCACGGCTGGGCGGTGAGGTACCGCTCCCGGACCCAGCGCCGCAGCGGGTCGGGGCGCAGGTAGCGCAGCCCTTCCCGCAGGTAGGTCGGCAGCGGCGACGGCAGGGTGTCCATGCTGCCGACCGCCAGGACCAGCGCGTCGGCCTTGGGAAGCTGCGCCCACACCCTCGGGTCGCCCGCGAGTGCCCAGAACGCGTCCCGCGCGGTCCAGCCCAGGCCGGCGAACAGTTCGGTGTGGCCGTCGAGCGCGGCCGCCGCACGGTTCGGCCACAGCCGTTCGTCGTCGGCGGGGTGGGGCCCTTCCGGTCCGTGGAAGCTCAGCGAGTCCCCGAACATCAACAGGGTCGGCATGTGGCTCAGCCGGTGATCCCGGCGTTGTACACCATCAAACGCCAGGCCAGGCCGCTCGAACCGCGGCGAGCGAACACCACCCAGTGGCAGTTGCCGATGCCGCCCAGCTTCGCCCAGACGGTGACCGGCAGCTCGAGCAGATAGCCGGTCAGGGCCGTGATCAACCCGCCGTGTGCACACAGGACCGCGGTGTCGTCTTTGGTCTCGTCGAGGTCGGCGACCACTTCATAGGCGCGGGCGGCGACCTCGACCCGCGCCTCGCCGCCGGGCGGGGTCCACGTCGGGTCGGTCTGCCACACCTGCCGGGCGCCCGGCCACTGCTCGTCGACCTGAGCGCTCGGTCATGCCCTGCCACAGACCGAGATTGGTCTCCCTCAGGCGCTTGTCGAACCGCAGCGGCACACCGGTGGCGTCGGTGAAGACGGTGGCCGTGTCGGTGGCGCGGCGCAGGTCGGAGGCCACGACGATGTCCGGGGAGAACCGGGCGAGCGCGGGCACCGCGAACCTGGCCTGGTTGCGCCCCACATCGGTGAGGACCGAGTCCAGCTGCCCCTGCATGCGGCCGGACGCGTTGTAGTCGGTCTCGCCGTGGCGCCACAGGACGAGCCGACGAAGCGTCACGTCGGACCGCCTTCTGCGCCGTTCGACTCACCGACAGCGGCGGCCGCGTCGAAGTCGATGCGCGGGCAGTCCTTCCACAGCCGCTCGAGGCCGTAGAAGGCGCGCTCCTCGGCGTGCTGGACGTGCACGACGACGTCGACGAAGTCCAGCAGGACCCAGCGACCCTCGCGCGCGCCCTCGCGGCGCACCGGCTTGGTGCCCGCGTCGCGCATCTTCTCCTCGACGTTGTCGACGATGGCGCCGACCTGCCGCTCGTTCGGCGCGGAGGCGATCACGAAGCAGTCCGTGATGACCAGCTGGTCCGACACGTCGAGCACGATCACGTCACTGGCTTTCTTGTCGGCTGCCGCATTGGCGGCGACCAGCGCCAACTCGCGTGCATCGTGCGTTGCGGCCACGTCACTCCTCTATCGGTGCATACATACTGAAACCGGCTATTCAACCCTGAGAGACTACCCGTGCGGAAGCCGTTCGGGTCACGCGTCCCGATACAGGTCGGTCTTGGAGATGTACTGGACCACGCCATCGGGAACCAGGTACCAGACCGGGAGACCGGACGCGACCCGCTCCCGGCACGCGGTCGAGGATATCGCCATCGCGGGAACCTCGATGAGACTCACCGATCCGGTCGGCAGATGCTCGTCGGCGAGGTGGTAGCCCGGCCTGGTCACCCCGACGAAGTGGGCGAGGGTGAACAGTTCCTCGACCTGGCGCCAGGACAGGATCTGCTCGAGCGCGTCGGCCCCGGTGATGAAGAACAGGTCGGCGTCGGGATGGGTGGCGCGCAGGTCGCGCAGCGTGTCGATGGTGTAGGTGGTGCCGCCCCGGTCGATGTCGGCCCTGCTGACCGAGAAGCGCGGGTTGGAGGCGGTGGCGATCACCGTCATCAGGTAGCGGTCCTCCGCGGCGCTGACCTTGCGGTTGCTCTTCTGCCACGGCTCGCCGGTCGGCACGAAGACCACCTCGTCGAGGCCGAAGCTCGCCTGGACCTCGCTGGCCGCGACGAGGTGCCCGTGGTGCACAGGATCGAACGTGCCACCCATGATCCCGATCCGACGACCCGTCATAGCTGGTCAGCGTACGTGCAGCGGCATCGGCAGGCATGTTTCACCCACCACTTCCCCGAGCGAAAGTCCCATTCGCTCGGCCTTCTCCTGGCCCCGACCGCCGCCATGCGCCATCGTGGGTCCCGTGGACGAGCAAGCACTACGCACCTCAGCAGAACGCCGACTCCGCGCCCTCGCCGGCGAGGACGCCTCATTGCGGGAGGACCAGTGGACCGCCATCAAGGCGCTGGTCGTCGACCGCAGACGAGCCCTCGTCGTGCAGCGCACCGGATGGGGCAAGTCGGCCGTGTACTTCCTTGCCACGGCGCTGTTAAGGGAGCTCGGCGCCGGGCCGACGGTGATCGTCTCGCCGCTGCTGGCCCTGATGCGCAACCAGATCGACGCCGCCGGCCGCGCGGGCGTGCACGCGGCGACCATCAACTCGGCCAACCTCGACCAGTGGCAGGAGGTCCAGAACGACGTGCTGGCCGGCAGGACCGACGTGTTGCTGGTGAGCCCGGAACGTCTCAACAACCCGGAGTTCCGTGAGACCGTACTGCCTGAGCTGACCGCGTCGGCCGGCATGCTGGTGGTCGACGAGGCACACTGCATCTCTGACTGGGGCCACGACTTCCGACCGGACTACCGCAGGCTGCGTACGCTGCTGACCAAGCTGCCAGCAGGCGTGCCGGTGCTGGCCACCACGGCGACGGCGAACGACCGGGTGGTCCGCGACGTCGCCGACCAGCTCGACCTCGGCGCGCGGGACACGCTCGTGCTGCGGGGTGAGCTGGACCGGGAGAGTCTGCACCTGAGCGTGCTGCGGTTGCCGACGGCGCAGGCCAGGTTCGCGTGGCTCGCGGAGCGGCTCGCCGAGCTGCCGAGCTCGGGCATCATCTACACGCTCACCGTCGCCGCGGCGCACGACGTGGCGTCGTTCCTGCGCGACCACGGGTACGAGGTGGCGGCCTACTCCGGCAAGACCGATCCGGCTGAGCGCGAACGTATCGAGCACGACCTGCTGGCCAACCGGATCAAGGCCGTGGCGGCCACGTCCGCGCTGGGCATGGGTTTCGACAAGCCGGACCTGGGTTTCGTGATCCATCTCGGCGCTCCGTCGTCGCCGATCGCCTACTACCAACAGATCGGTCGCGCGGGCCGCGGCGTCGAGCGCGCGGAGGTGTTGCTGTTGCCGGGCACCGAGGACAAGGACATCTGGCGGTACTTCGCGTCGCTGGCGTTCCCGCCGGAGCCGACGGTGCGCCAGGTCGTCGACGCGCTCGCCGACTCCGACCGGCCACTGTCCACAGTGGCGTTGGAGCCGCGGTGCAACCTGTCGCGGTCGCGGCTGGAGATGGTGCTCAAGGTGTTGGACGTGGACGGCGCGGTACAGCGGGTGCGGGGCGGTTGGCTCGCGACCGGGCAGGGCTGGGAGTACGACGCGGAGCGCTACCGCGGCATCGCGGAGGCCCGCAGTTCCGAGCAGCAGACGATGATCGACTATCAGGAGACCGACCGGTGCCGGATGGAGTTCCTGCTCCGCCAGCTCGACGACCCGCACGCCGCGCCGTGTGGTCGGTGCGACAACTGCGCCGGACCCAGGTGGACCACCGAGGTGTCGTTGGACCGGGTTACGGAGGCGACCGAGCGCTTACGTCGTCCCGGTATCGAGGTCGAGGCTCGTCGTCAGTGGCCGAGCGGTATGGCGGCGCTCGACGTTCCGCTTTCGGGTCGAATCGGCGCCGACGTGATCGCCGCACCGGGTAGGGCGCTCGGCCGGCTCACGGATGTCGGCTGGGGCAACCGTTTGCGCGAGTTGTTCGCACCGTCGGCGGAGGTCCAGGACGGTCCGGTGCCGGACGACATGCTCAACGCGTGCATACAGGTGCTGGCGTCGTGGGACTGGCAGGACCGACCGGTCGGCGTGGTCACCATCGGTTCGCGGAGCAGGCCGAAGCTGGTGGCGAGCCTCGGCGAACGACTCGCGACGATCGGCAGGCTGTCATTCCTCGGCGAGATGGGCAGCTCGACGTCGGGTGAGCACAACGCCAACAGCGCGTTACGCCTCGCGCAGGTGTGGCGCTCGCTGAGCATCGACGCCGAACTGGCCGACCGGTTATCCACTGTGGACGGTCCGGTGCTGCTGGTGGACGACCGGCTCGACACGGGCTGGACCATGACCGTGGCAACCAAGCTACTGCGGGAGTCCGGCGCACCGGCGGTGCTCCCGTTCGTGCTGGCCACTACGAGCTGAACCACGGCGGCGCGCGGGCCGACGCTCTTGGCGATCACCAGGAGCGTGGACAACCCGCTGGGCATGGAAAGCCGAGCCGCCTCGGAAGCCGGCGGCCGCAGGTGTCGGTCATGGGCCGAGCGGAGACCGTGCGAACGGCGGTGGCCGAGTCACCACCGGCGTCGTGGGCGTCCAGCGCGCGCTGGACACCGGCGAGTTCCCGGTCAGCTCCCACGACGCCGCGCCAAAGGCATGCGTCGATCAGCTCGGCGGCGACCCGCACCACCAGGGCAGCCGCGCGACCGTCGGCCCACCCCGCCGACGCGGCCGCCTCTGCGTCCACCCAGCGCCGTCGCGGGCCACGAGCCCCAGTGAGCGACCGTCGCTGGTGGCGACAACTGAATGGACCCCACAGACCGCCTCCGGATCGCGCCTCGAGCGCGCCGCCAACGGGTTCACGTTGGGCACGTAACCCGATCCCCCGGAGTGGGTAGCTCCGCGGGGTGGTTGGCGGCGCGCGGCACACGCGGACACGGATGGGGCTGGGCATCCCCATCCGGCGCGCCGCGCCACGAGACGTCGTGCGGGCAAGCGCCGAGTCGGCGCACTTCGCCCCGCATGCCTCGTGGACGTGCCGTCCCCTTCCGAGCGCGCGGTGGAGGTGGCGGTGCCCGGACCGGCGATCCCCGTCGGTCCGGGCGCCGACCAAACCGACAGGCGGCACGGCCGTCGCACGCAGTTTGACAACCACACAGCGACGTCGCGGGTCGGCATCAGTCGTTGCCGAGGTCGGCGAACACCTTGCGCTTGAGAGGAGGTACCACAGCGAAGAGGCGCAGGGCGGCCTTGAACATCGACCGGCCGATCCAGTTGTTCGAGATGGTCTGCTCGGCGGTGCGCAGCGACAACCGGACGGCATCAAAGCCGTAGTCGATCATCTGGGTCTCGTAGTCGCGGATCGCGGCGACCAACTCCTGCCGTCCTTCGGCAGCGGCGATCAGGTTGCGTGCCAAGGACTGCGCGTCCCGGAGTGCGGTGTTCGCGCCGATGCCGCGGAACGGAGTCATGCTGTGGATCGCGTCGCCGAGCACCGTGATGTTGGTGGTCTCCCACTGTTTCACCGCCACCGACGTGCGAATCGGTAGCAGCGTCACGGTTTCCATCGGTGTCTCGGCGACCATTCGCCGGAGACCGGGATGCCATCCGGCGATCTGCCGGCCGGCCAGCTCGCGCAGCCCGCTGCCGTCCAACATGGACAGTTCGTCGTCCGAACACGGGTACTTGCCGCGGTTCGCGGCGTACGCCCACATGACATAGCTGGTCGTGTTGTCGAAGTGCGCGCCGTGTTCCGCGGTGGCGTCGTTGCCGCCGACGCCGTTCCCGGTGGAAAGCAGGCTGCCGGCGAGATCGTGCGGGGCGATGAACATCCCACAACCCGACGGCGGCAGGACATTGTTGGCGCCGGCCTGGAGCCGGTCCGGCAGGAGCTTCCTGGTCTCGTCGGTGAGGGGGAGCTTGCCGGCGATCGCCCGGATTCCCGTGTCGATCCGCCGCGCCTGCGGCAGGTACTGGCGACAGACCCGGGAGTTCGCACCGTCGGCGCCGACCAGGACATCGGCCGTCGCGGTGGTGCCGTCGGCGAAGTGGCAGGTGATGGTGCCGTCGGCGGCGCGCTCGTATCGGGTGAACTCCTTGTCCAGGTGCAGAACGTCCGCCAGTCCGGCCGAGAGCACCTGGTGCAGGGTGATCCGGCTGACCGAGTGGTGCGACCGGGTCGGGTCGCGCTCGGCGCCCGAGGTCAGGTCGTCGTCGATCAGGAGGAGTTCCTTCAACTGCTCGTTGACGAAACCGAAGGCGCCGCCCGGGGAGCCGCAGGTCTCCACGAACGCCTGCCACTGGTCGGGTGGCAGACATTCGTGCAGGGCACGCGAGCCCTTGGGGTTGATGTGGACCCGGTAGCCCTGTAACCGATCCGTGCGGACCCCGCTGCGTTCGTAGACGGCCACCTGGACACCGGCTTTGAGCAGGGCCTGCGCCAGGCACAGGCCGCCGGTGCCGCCGCCGATGATCCCCACCCGGAACTGACTGGACATGTCGATCCCTCCGACTCGTTGATCGTGGCAGAGCAATAATCAACTGTCTATATGACTAGGTCAAATCTCGAGATGAAAGTGTCAGCCGAAACGTTGACCAGCTACGGTTGGCGCATGGCCGGCACCCGACAACCGCGCCGCTCACCGCGTCCCAGCGAGCGGCAACGAGACCCCGAGCGCACGCGGGCACGGATCCTCGAGGCGGCCAAGGTGGAGTTCGGTGCGAAGGGTTTCGCGGGGGCGCGGGTCAGTGACATCGCCGAGCGAGCCGGGGTGAACAAGCAGCTCATCTCGTACTACTTCGACGGCAAGGAGGGCCTCTACGCCGAGCTCGCCAGCCGGTGGCAGCAGACGAGCAACGAGCTGGCCGGAAATGACCGCCCGCTGGACGAGGTGGTCGCGGGCTTCGCGATGAGCTCATTGCACGACCCGGACTGGGCCCGACTGATGGTGTGGTCGAACCTGGCGACCGCACAGGACGGCCCCGAGACGGCGCTGCAGGAGGACGAGTTCCTCCGCGAGCAGGTGGCGGGCCTGCGCCGTCGCCAGGAGGCCGGCGAACTCCCCACAGACCTGGACCCGGTGTGTGTCCTGTTGGCCTTGCTCTCGGCCGCCAGCGCGACGATCACCCTGCCAAAGGTGACCGCCGCGGTCCGAGACAACAACACCAGCGACGAGGACTTCACGAGGCACTACGCCGACCAGCTCGGCATACTGGTCCGCCACCTGACAACGCCAAAGCCGGCCGCCGAGTAGCGAACCCGCACGGCCGAGCTGTCGCGGCTCCGGTACGGGCAGACGAAACGGTCGAGATAACGGCACTGGCCGGGTGTCACCGGACAGACGGCCGGTTCAGCCTGGAGTGTGCGAGCCGGCTCAGCAGGCGAGGCGAAGCCGGGCAGCGGGCAAAGGGGCGCGAGCAAAGGGGTGGTGAAGCCGAGGGCCGCGGAGCACTCGGCCGGACAAGCCGGAGCGGGGCGGGTAATCGACGCGGGTGCCATGAAGCGGCGGCCGGGCAAACTGTCAGCCAGCGAGACGCAGCCAGCCGGGAACGAGCAGCCCTGCGATGGGCAACTGAGCGGGAAGCGGAGAGCCTGGCGTCTGCGGAGTGGCGCCGGCGGCGGCAGCCAGGCACGAGCGGACAGGCGGCCACGCAGGAGCGGCGAGCAGCGCCAGGGAACACAGCCGAACAAGCCGGGGGCAGGCAGATAGGTCGGCACCGGAGCCATGAGCGGCGGCCGAATGGGACCGTCAGTTTTAGTGGTGTAGCCAGACGGGGAAGGAGCTGCCAGAGATGGGTCGCCAGGAATGGGGCAGCCGGCGGCAGGCAGTCGGGCTGGGAACCATCGGCGGCAGCCATGCGGGACCGCTTAGCCAGCGGCAGACACCTTGGTGAGGAGCGGGACGGGCGGAGAGCGGACAGCCGCCTGAAGGGGAGCGCTCGGAGGGCTCGGATGGCCCGTGGCGAACATCAGGTAGGCAGGGCTGCCTCAGGAACCGGCTGGCGGCTGGGCGGGCAGGGCGGCGCAGAGGCCAGGAGTCCGACTGATGCGGGCGGTCAGCGTGGGCGTGGGTTGTTGGCGCGGGAGGTCGGCGTGGGAGTCCGAGTGGCAGCGGGGGATGCGTGGCTGCGTCGGCGGGAGCATCTGTGCCCGTGCGACCAACCCGCGGCAGGCGAACCCGCGCGTGGGTTAGTGGCGGAGTGGGACCAGATCGTCTGCGTGTACTACTTCTCTTCTGTGTTCTGGGGCCAGGTCTCGGCTGGAGTGGCCTATCAGGGTTGGCAGCTCCGTCGAGTCGAAGGCGACTACTCCCCTGGCCACCGTGTTGCCCTGGAGGTCTGTCAGCTCGACCACGTCGCCGGCTTCGAAGTCTCCGGCTACCGAGGTGATTCCCGCCGCCAGCAGCGAACGGCGACGGTCCACCACGGCGCGGACGGCGCCGTCGTCCAGTTGGAGTTTGCCGTTCGGGTCCGCGGCGTAGGCCAGCCAGAAGCGCCTCGGGGTCAGCCGGCGGCCGCCGGTGGCGAACGCGGTCCCTACGTCGGCCGGGCCCAGTGCGTGGGCCGCGTCTGCCGCCGCTGCCAGAAGTACCGGGACGCCGGCTGCGGACGCCAGGCGTGCCGACGCCAGCTTGGTCGCCATGCCGCCGGTGCCCAGGTCGGAGCCCGACTCGTCCGCTTGGACGTGCGCCACGTCCGAGTGGTCGGCCACCTCGTCTATGCGTTTGGCGTCGGTGCGGCGGGGGTCACCGTCGTACAGGGCGTCCACGTCCGACAGCAGCACCAGGGCGTCGGCGCCCACCAGGTAGGCGACCAGAGCGGCCAAACGGTCGTTGTCGCCGAAGCGGATCTCCTCGGTGGCCACCGTGTCGTTCTCGTTCACCACCGGGACCACCCCCAGCGCCAGCAGGCGCGACAGGGTGCGCTGGGCGTTGCGGTAGTGCGACCGCCGCACGACGTCGTCGGAGGTCAGGAGCACCTGGCCGACCTGGAGGTCGTAGCGGGCGAACGACGACACGTACGCATGACCTAGCACCAGCTGACCGACGCTGGCCGACGCCTGCTGGGTGGCGAGATCCTTGGGGCGGCGGCTGATCCCCAGCGGCGCGAGTCCGGACGCGATCGCGCCCGAGGACACCAGCACCACCTGGCTGCCGGCGGTGCGGCGGGCCGCGAGGGCATCGACCAGTGCATCCAGCCGGGCCGGGTCGAGGCCGCCCGCCGCCGAGGTCAGTGACGACGAGCCGACCTTGACCACGATCCGTCGAGCCGCCGCCACCTGCGACCTCGTCGCGGACAGCACGCCGGTCACGACTGCTCTTCTGTTTCCTGGTCGCCCGGGGCGGACGGGACGCGGCGGGCGATCTTCGCCGCCTTGCGCTCGATGGCGCGGGTGCGGTCGTTGCGGTCGAGGCGCGGGTCGTGGCCCCGCTCGTGCATGAGCAGGTCCACGCCCGCCGGGGTGGTCGGCTCCCAGTCGAAGGTCATGCCGCCGATGGTGACCGGGCTGCCCGGCTTCGCGCCCTTGGCGGCCAGCACCTGCTCGACGCCGAGGCGGGCCAGGCGGTCCGCGAGGTAGCCGACCGCCTCGTCGTTCTCGAACGCCGTCTGGCGGACCCAGCGTTCCGGGCGCTCGCCGCGGACGATGAAGCCGTCCTCCTGGTCCGGGTCCTCGACGACGGTGAAACCGACGTCGTCGACCGCGGTCGGGCGCAGCACGATCCGGCTCGACTCGAGGATGGGGCGGCTCGCGCGGTCCTCCTCGACGATCTTGGCCAGGGCGAACGACAGCTCGCGCAGGCCCTCTCGGCTGGCCGTGGACACGGCGAACACCGGCAGGCCACGCGCCTCGAGGTCGGCGCGCACGAGTTCGGCGAGGTCGCGGGCGTCCGGCACGTCGATCTTGTTGAGCACCACGACCCGCGGGCGCTCTTCGAGGCTGCCGCCGAGGCCCGGCGTGTAGCGGGCCAGCTCCAGCTCCAGCGCGTCGACGTCGGAGACCGGGTCGCGGTCCGACTCGAAGGTCGCGCAGTCGACCACGTGCACGAGTACCGCGCAGCGCTCGATGTGCCGCAGGAAGTCCAGACCGAGCCCCTTGCCCTGGCTGGCGCCCGGGATCAGGCCCGGCACGTCCGCCACCGTGAAGGTCTGCTCGCCGGCGGTGACCACACCGAGGTTCGGCACGAGGGTGGTGAACGGGTAGTCCGCGATCTTCGGCCGCGCCGAGGACAGCACCGAGATCAGCGACGACTTGCCGGCCGACGGGAACCCGACCAGCCCGACATCGGCCACCGACCGCAGCTCGAGCACCAGGTCGACCTCGTCGCCGGGTTCGCCGAGCAGCGCGAAACCGGGTGCCTTGCGGGCCTTCGATGCGAGGGCCGCGTTGCCGAGGCCACCCCGGCCACCGCGTGCGGCGACGAACCGGGTGCCGACGCCGGTCAGGTCCGCGAGCACCTCGCCGTCCTCGGTGAGCACGACCGTGCCGTCCGGGACCTTCAGCTCCAGCGACTCGCCGGCGGCGCCGTCGCGGTTGTTGCCCTGGCCCTGCTTGCCGTTCGTCCCCCGCGCGTGCGGGCGGAAGTGGAAGTCCAGCAGCGTGTGCACGCCGGAGTCGACGACGAGCACGATGTCGCCGCCGTTGCCGCCGTTGCCGCCGTCCGGGCCACCGAGCGGCTTGAACTTCTCGCGGTGCACCGAGGCGCAGCCGTTGCCGCCGCTGCCTGCGGCCGCGTGGATGACCACGCGATCAACGAATCGGGACACTGCGAAACCTTCCTGAAACGCAAAGAAGGGGCGGGCCGCGTAAGTCGCCGGCCCGCCCCTCATGGGGTCTTGCTCCGATCGCGGGCTTCAGCCCTCGACCGGGACGATGTTCACGGTCTTGCGACCGCGCTTCTCGCCGAACTGGACCGCGCCCGCGGCCAGGGCGAACAGCGTGTCGTCCTTGCCGCGACCGACGTTGACGCCCGGGTGGAACTTGGTGCCACGCTGGCGGATCAGGATCTCGCCGGCGTTGACCTCCTGTCCGCCGTAGCGCTTGACGCCGAGGTACTGGGCGTTCGAGTCGCGTCCGTTGCGGGAGCTGGACGCACCCTTCTTGTGTGCCATATCTGTTCAGCTCCTACTTGGTCTTGATGCCGGTGACCTCGACGCGGGTCAGCTTCTGCCGGTGACCCTGCCGCTTGTGGTAGCCGGTCTTGTTCTTGAACTTGTGGATGCGGATCTTCGGGCCCTTGGTCTGCTCGACGACCACGCCGGAAACCGAGACCTTGGCCAGGGCCTCAAGGTCGGTGGTGACGTCGTCGCCGTCCACCACGAGCAGCGCGGGGAACGTGAGCTCAGCGCCCGGGGCTCCGTCGAGCTTCTCGACCTCGACGATGTCGCCGACGGCGACCTTGTACTGCTTGCCGCCGGTCTTGACGATCGCGTACATCGGACGCAACTCTCCTGCTACTCGACTGCTTCGGAAAACCTTGGGGCTACGCGGCGACCGGGCAAGATAACACCGGGCTCGCGCACGAGTCGGCCCACCAAACGCGGCGGGCCGACCTACAGATTACGTGCCTGCCGGAATGAGGGTCAAACCGGGGTCAGCCATCGTGGCCGGCCGACACCGGGGGGCCTGCCGGACGGGACGCGGCACGCCGTGGCTGACGCCGTGGCGGGCTCGCCGGCGCGGGCACCGACGGCTCCTCCTCGGCCGTCTCGTGCTCGGACCGTCCACTGCGGCCGTTCGTGTGCTCCTGAGCGCCCTGCGACGCCCTGGTCGGCTCCACACCGCCCTCGGACCGCTCCGCATCGCCAGCGGACCGCTCAGCGGACGCGTCGGACCCGGTCTGCGAGGGGGCAGATGAGGCTTCGGGGGCGGCCTCGGGCGTCGAGTCGGACGTCGGGCCGGTGTCGGCCGAGGTGTCCTGACTCGTGACGGCCTCGGTCTCCCGACCGGAGTCCGTGTGGCCCGAGTCGGACACGTCGGACGCAACCGCAGGAGCCGGGTCGGCGGCGGTGTCCGCCTGCGTCGTGTCGGCGTCGGCGGCCGCAGCTGCCGCCGCGGCGCGTTCGGGGGCGCCCGCCGACCTGGCGGCACGCCTCGACTCGTTGCGACGGGAGCGGCGGGACTCGGTGGGCGCCTCGGCCGGCTTGGTGTCCTCGACCACGTCGGCGACCTTGGTGGCCTTCGCGATGTCGCGGACGGCCTCCTTCGCCGCGATGGCGGCCGCTTCCTTCGCCGCGTCCTTGGAGGTGTCCTTGGTGGCGCCGCGGCCGGAGTCCTTCGACTCCTTCTGCCCGCCGCTGTCGTCGTCACCGCGACCACGGGAGCGGCGGGAGCTGCTGCTGCCACGCTGCGACTCGGCGTGGCCGTTCGAGGCGCCGCCCGGCTTGCTGACCGGCTCCGTCGAGACGATGACGCCACGGCCCTTGCAGTGCTCACACGTGCTGCCGAAGGCCTCGAGCAGGCCGGTGCCGACCCGCTTGCGGGTCATCTGCACGAGCCCCAGCGACGTGACCTCGGCGACCTGGTGCCGGGTGCGGTCCCGGCCGAGGCACTCGGTCAGCCTGCGCAGCACGAGGTCGCGGTTGGACTCCAGCACCATGTCGATGAAGTCGATCACGATGATGCCGCCGATGTCGCGCAGCCGCAGCTGGCGGACGATCTCCTCGGCCGACTCCAGGTTGTTCCTGGTGACCGTCTCCTCGAGGTTGCCGCCGGAGCCGGTGAACTTGCCGGTGTTGACGTCGATGACGGTCATCGCCTCGGTGCGGTCGATCACCAGATAGCCGCCCGATGGCAGCCACACCTTGCGGTCGAGCGCCTTCAGCAGCTGCTCCTCGATGCGGTACTCGGCGAAGACGTCGGTGTTGCCGACGTGCTTGCGCACCCGGTCGGTGAGCTCGGGAGCCACGTGCCGGACGTAGGCGTCGACCGTCTCCCATGCCGTCGCGCCCTCGATGACCAGCGCGGAGAAGTCCTCGGTGAACAGGTCGCGGACGACCTTGACCAGCAGGTCCGGCTCCTCGTAGACGAGGGAGGGCGAGCCGACCTTGCGCACCCCGTTGGTGCCCTCGGTCCTGTCCCTGATGACCTGCCACTGCGCCTGCAGCCTGCGCACGTCGCGGGCCAGCTCCTCCTCGGCGATGCCCTCCGAGGCGGTCCGGATGATCACGCCGGCGTCCTCCGGCACGACGCGCTTGAGCACGTCCTTGAGCCGGCGCCGCTCGTTCTCCGGGAGCTTGCGGGAGATGCCCGTCGCCCCGCCGCCCGGCACGTAAACCAGGAAGCGGCCGGGCAGGGAGATCTGTGTGGTCAGCCGGGCGCCCTTGTGCCCGACCGGATCCTTGGTGACCTGCACGAGCACGCTGTCGCCGGTGGACAGGGCCTGCTCGATCTTGCGGGCCTTGCCCTCGAGACCGGCGGCGTCCCAGTCGACCTCGCCGGCGTAGAGCACGGCGTTGCGACCGCGGCCGATGTCGACGAACGCGGCCTCCATCGAGGGCAGCACGTTCTGCACGCGGCCGAGGTAGACGTTGCCGACCAGCGAGCCAGAGCCCGACGACGTCACGAAGTGCTCGACGAGCACACCGTCCTCGAGCACGCCGATCTGGATCCGGTCGCCGCGCTCACGGATGACCATGGCCCGGTCGACGGCCTCGCGGCGGGCGAGGAACTCCGCCTCGGACAGGATCGGCGCCCGCCTGCGGCCGGCCTCGCGCCCGTCCCTGCGGCGCTGCCGCTTGGCCTCCAGCCGGGTCGAGCCGCGCACGCTGCGCACCTCGTCGCGGCCGTCGGACTCGGGCTTCTCCTCACGCGCCTCGCGGACGTGCACGACCGTGTTCGGCGGGTCGTCCTCGGTCGTGTTGCTCTCGTCGCCGTCGCCCCCGCGCCGCCTGCGCCTGCGCCGCCGCCTGCGGGTGGCCGCGTCGTCGCCGTCGCCATCGTCCTGAGCGTCCTGGCCGTCCGACGCGTCCCGGTCCTCCGCCTCGGCCTCCTCGGCCTTGGCCTTCCCACGCTTGCTGCCGGGTTTGTCCGACTTCTCGCTCTTGTCCGACTTCGCGGCCGGCTTCTGCTCGTCCTCGGCCTCGTCGGCGCCGCCGTCGTCCTGACCGCCCTTGCCCCGGCCACGGCCACGACGGCCACGGCGCCTGCGCGGCCTGCCCTCGTCGCCGTCATCGCCGCCGTCGCCGCCGTCGCCACCGTCGCCACCGTCGCCGTCAGAGCCGTCGGTGCCGTCCTCGTCCGCCTCGTCGTCGACCGGCTCCGGCTCGTCCTTCGGCTTGGGCGCCGACTTGGGCGCCGCCTTCGGCGGGGCGGGCGGCGGCTCCGGCGGCAGGAACAGCGGCGACGCGGAGGCGAACACCGGCGTCGGCGGGATGACCCTGGTGCGCTGGGTGGCGACGGGCTCCGGCTCCGGTTCGGACGCGGCGACCTGCTCCGGCGCGGCCTCCGCCGCGGTGACGCCGAGCGACTCGGCGACCCGCAGCGCCAGCTCGCGGTCGATGCTCGACTGCACGCTGCGGCCGTCGGCCCCCAGGCCGGTGACCGCCGCGAGCACCTCGCGGCTGCTGCGGCCGAGCAGCTTCGCGAGCGCGTGCACCCGGATCCGGGGCGGCAGCGCGGCCAGTGCGGCCGTGATGGGTGCGGTGGTGTCCCCGCCGGAGTTTCCGGCAGGCGTGGACATATCCGACATGTAGCTCCTTCGCCCCCGGGCGCGTCCAACGAACCGGCGCCATGGCACCGGCACTCTCGGACGCGGCCACACAGGGGCCTAGTTGTCCAGCTCCACCGTGCTCCTACGGTGAAGCGCGTTTGCCTAATTCCGCCGCGGGGCGGCGGGAATCCTCGCCTCTCGCCGCAGGCTCCGGGCGGGTGCCCGAAGACCACGGCAGGTCAGTCACAACGACGCGCCAGGCGTCAGCCGGATGCCGAGGCCCGTGCGGCCCGGTCCAGGGCCAACGGGTCGGACAGACCTCCACCATCGTCTAGCCGTCCCTGGGCCATCCGGGTCGCCTTCGCGGGCACCGGCGGTTCCAGAGCGGCGACGACACGGAGCGCGCTCAGCACGTCGTCCGGTCGCACGGCAGGTGTCAGCTGCCGGACAACCACGATGAGTATCCCACATGGCTGCGCCGGTGGCTCCGATGCCGACCCGTCCGGGTCATCCTCGACCCATCCCGAGACGACTGCGGAGCGTGCATCGAGCGTGCGCATACCGTGTTTGGTCAGGCGTTCGACCTCGACGACGTCCGCCGCGAGGAGTCGGTCCAGTGCCGTCCGCAACGTGTCCGACGACACGCCGGGAAGCTCGAGCCGCCACCTGCTGGCCTCCATCCGGTCGGCCAGTGACCCGCCGTCGGACCCGATCATGACGCTGACCGCCTCCAGCAGGTCCAGCCCCGGCGGCATCGCCACGTCCAGCATGCGGACCAGCTCCGCCGGCTCGACCGTCTCGACCAGCTGGATCTCCACGTACTCGGCCTCGCTCGCGACCCCGGTCGGCGCCGCGCCGATCCAGGAGACCTTCGGATGCGGGTTGAAGCCCTGCGAGTACGCCATCGGCACCTTCGCCCTGCGCAGCGCGCGCTCGAAGGCTCGGGCCACGTCCCGGTGCGAGGTGAACCGAAGCGGCCCGCGTTTGGCGTAGCGAAGCCGCAGCTTCTGCACCGCCGCGGCGGAGGGGTTCGGACGATCGTCGCGGGTCAGCGTTACTCCTTCTGGTGGTCTCCGGCTACTCCGGTGGTGTTCACTTGCGGCTGCTGGCACCGTACCCCCAGGTCCAATTCCGGCACTGAGCTTGTCTGGGTGGTGGCTGTCTGGCTACCGTCCGGCTATTGGACTGCCGACGCCCCGAACCGGCCGCCCCAACAACTGGAGGTCACCCCGTGCCTGCGCTGCGCCGTGTGCCGGCGGCAGCGGTCAGTGCCGTGGTACTCGCGACAACGCTGGTGACGACCGGTGGGAGTGCGAGCGCCCAGGCCCAGGACCCACCGCACGAGGCGTGCTCGGCGAGCATCGCCGAGCTGCGGTACCTCGTCGTGTTCGACCAGGGCACCGCCCAGCCGGACGCCGCCGCGGAGATCACCCAGGCATGCGGGGCCCTCACCGTGTACTACCCCGAGATCGCCGTCGGGGTGGCCAACTCGGCCGACGCCGCGTTCGCGCAGCGGATGGGCATCGACCGGGCGTTCAGCGCCCAGCGGGTGCTGCGGGGCCAGCAGGGCCCGCGCAAGGCCGACGAGACCGGCGCCGGCGCGGACGTCACCGCCGACCCGGCCGCCGTGTCCACCGCGGACCGCACGACAGAGCAGTGGGACATGACGATGATCGGCGCGGACCGCGCGCGGTCGATCTACCCCGGCAACTCCGACGTCGTGGTCGGCGTCCTGGACTCCGGGGTGGACCCCAACCATCCCGACCTCGCGGCCGCGCTGGACCCCACCCGGTCCGCGGGCTGCCTGTCCGGCCAGGCCGACCAGACCCCGGCCGCGTGGGAGCCGACGGCGTCGCCGCACGGCACGCACGTCGCGGGCACGATCGCGGCGGCCGACGACGGCCACGGCACCGCGGGGGTGGCGCCCGGCGTGCGGATCGCGTCGGTGAAGGTGGTCGACGACAACGGCTACATCTTCCCGGAGTACGCGGTGTGCGGGCTGATGTGGGCCACCGCCAACCACATGAAGGTGACCAACAACAGCTACTTCGTCGACCCGTGGCTGATGACGTGCGACCGCGAGAGCGAGCACGTGGTCTACGAGTCGGTCCGGCGCGCGGTGGACTTCGCTAGCCGCAACGGGGTGCTGACCGTCGCCGCGGCGACGAACGAGGGCGCCGACCTCGCCGACCCGAGCGGCCGGACGGCCGACGACCCGGCCGCGGCCGCGGGGGACGACCGGTCGGCGGAACGCAGGACGCTGGACGCGAGCTGCAAGGTGCTGCCGGCCGGGCTGCGGGGCGTGGTCGCGGTGTCGTCCGTCGGGCGCAACGAGCTGAAGGCGAGCTACAGCTCCTACGGCCTCGGCGTCGTCGACATGGCCGCGCCGGGCGGCGAGACCAAGCCGACCGGCTACGACCCCTCCGGCACCAAGCAGGACGAGTCGTGCGTGCTGTCGACCGTGCCCGGCGGCTACGACCGGTTCTGCGGCACGTCGATGGCGACACCGCACGTGTCCGGGGTGGCCGCGCTGCTCGCGTCGGAGCACCCGGAGGCGTCCCCGCAGACGCTCACCAAGATGCTCACGACACAGGCGGAGTCACTGCCCTGCCCGGCCGACTACGACCTCGACGACACCGGCGCGCAGGACGCGTACTGCACGGGTTACCAGCCCTACAACGGTTTCTACGGTCACGGGCTGGTCGACGCGGCCGCCGCGGTCAGCATGAACTGAGTGTTCAGACCGGACTGAGCGGCAGCAGCTTGCGACCGGTCGGGCCGATCTCGATGTCGGTGCCCATCGCGGGACAGACGCCGCAGTCGAAGCACGGCGTCCAGCGGCAGTCGTCGAGCTCCTCCTCGTTCAGCGCGTCCTGCCAGTCGTCCCAGAGCCACGCCTTGTCCAGCCCGGAGTCGAGGTGGTCCCACGGCAGGACCTCGTCCTCGGCGCGCTCCCGCGTGGTGAACCAGGCGACGTCGACCCCGAACGGCGCCAGCTCCTCCGCGCCGGCGGAAAGCCAGCGCTCGTAGGAGAAGTGCTCGCTCCAGCCGTCGAACCGGCCGCCCTCGCGCCAGACCCGCTCGATGACGCGGCCGACCCGCCGGTCCCCTCGGGACAGCAGTCCTTCGATGAGGCTCGGTTTGCCGTCGTGGTAACGCATCCCGATGTTGCGGCCAAGGGAGCGGTCGGAGTTGACCGCCTCGCGCAGCTTGCGCAGCCGACTGTCCACAGTGTCCGGATCGCACTGCGCGGCCCACTGGAACGGCGTGTGCGGCTTGGGCACGAACCCGCCGATGGAGATCGTGCAGCGGATGTCCTTGCGGCCACTGGCCTTGCGGCCCGCGCGGATGACCTCCTGGGCCATCGCGGCGATCTGCAGCACGTCGTCGTCGGTCTCGGTCGGCAGGCCGCACATGAAGTACAGCTTCACCTGCCGCCACCCGTTGGCGTAGGCGGCGCTGACCGTCCTGATGAGATCCGCCTCGGACACGGTCTTGTTGATGATGCGCCGGATCCGCTCGCTGCCGCCCTCCGGCGCGAACGTCAGACCGGAGCGCCTTCCGTTGCGGGACAGCTCGTTCGCGAGGTCGATGTTGAACGCGTCGACCCGGGTCGACGGCAGCGACAGGCCCGTGTTGGTGCCCTCGTACCGGTCCGCGAGGCCCTTGGTGATCTCGGCGATCTCGGAGTGGTCCGCGCTGGACAGGGAAAGCAGGCCGACCTCCTCGAACCCGCTCGCCTCGAGTCCCTTGTGGACCATCGCGCCGATGCCCTCGATGGAGCGCTCGCGCACCGGGCGGGTGATCATGCCCGCCTGGCAGAACCGGCAGCCACGCGTGCAGCCGCGGAAGATCTCGACGCTCATCCGCTCGTGCACGCTCTCGGCGAGCGGCACCAGCGGCTGCTTCGGGTACGGCCAGGCGTCGAGGTCCATGGTGGTGCGCTTGGCCACCGTCGCCGGCACGCGGTCGCGGTTGGGCGTGATCGGTTCGAGCGCGCCGTCCCCGGCGTAGGAGACGTCGTAGAACCGCGGGACATACACCCCGCCGGTCTCCGCCATGCGGGTCAGGATCTCGTCGCGGCCGCCTGGGCAGCCCTCCTCCTTCCACGCGCGCATCAGCGCGGTGATCTCGAGGACGGCCTCCTCGCCGTCGCCGAGCACCGCCGCGTCGACGAAGTCGGCGATCGGCTCCGGGTTGAACGCCGCGTGCCCGCCGGCGACCACGATCGGGTGTTCGTCGGTGCGGTCCTCGGCGTGCAACGGAATCCCGCCGAGGTCCAGCGCGGTCAGCAGGTTCGTGTAGCCGAGCTCGGTCGCGAAGCTGACGCCGAGGAGGTCGAACGCGCCGAGCGGGCGGTGCGCGTCCACGGTGAACTGGGGCACGCCGTGCTCGCGCATGAGCGCCTCGAGGTCCGGCCAGACCGCGTAGGTCCGCTCGGCGAGGACGTCGGGCAGCTCGTTGAGCACCTCGTACAGGATCATGACGCCCTGGTTGGGCAGCCCGACCTCGTAGGCGTCCGGGTACATCAGCGCCCAGCGGACCGCGGTGGCGTCCCAGTCCTTGACGGTGGAGTTCAGCTCACCGCCGACGTACTGGACCGGTTTGGACACCCTGGGCAGCAACGGCTCCAGCCGAGAAAACACGGACTCAACGCTCATAGTGGCCCAAGGGTAACCCGCAGGCCCGCCCGGCCTCGTCCCGCGCCGACGGTCCGGCGCGTTCGTCAGCGCAGCAGCAGCACGCCGAGCCGCCGCGCCGACACGACCACCCCGACCCCGGCCATCGCGGCGAAGTACGCCACGTGCCCGAGCATCGCGACGTCCACGAACCCGGCGCACAGGTTCCGCATCAGCTCGATCGCGTGGTAGAGCGGCAGGCACCGGACGACGACGCGGATCGCCTCCGGGTACACGGTCAGCGGGAAGAACGTCGTCGAGAAGAGGAACATCGGCATCAGCGCGAGCTGGATCAGGTCGAAGTCCTGCCAGGACCGCATGAACGTCGTGCACGCCATGCCGACCGCGGCGAACGAGAACGCCACGAGCAGCGCCGCCGGCAGCGCGAGCAGCGCCCAGGGTGAGGCGATCAGGCCCATGCCGAGCATCACCGCGAGGAAGCCGGCCGAGTAGAGGCCGCCACGCAGCAGCGCCCACGCGATCTCGCCGACCGCGACGTCGATCGGACCGAGCGGGGTCGCGAGCATCGCGTCGTAGAGCTTGGCGTACTTGAACTTGAAGAAGATGTTGAACGTCGCGTCGTACACGGCGCCGTTCATCGCGGACGCGGCGAGCAGCGCGGGCGCGACGAACGCGACGTAGCTGATCGTCTCGCCACCCGGCCCGGCCACCTCGCCGACCAGCTTCCCGAACCCGACACCCATCGCGAACAGGTAGAACAGCGGCTCGCAGAACCCGGACACGACCGCGAGCCAGGCCCGCCGGTTGACCAGCAGCGACCGTTCGACGAGCACCCGCGCCCGGCCCGCGTACATGCCCGTCGGCAGCACCCGCAGGAGCAGCCCGCCCTGAGCCGCCGTCACGCCGCGAGCCGTCTGGTGAAGTTGCGGGCGCCGAACCAGGCGCCCATGCCGAGCAGCGTGAGCAGGAACGCGAGGTGCCCGGCCGCGGCGAGGGGCGACAGCCCGCCGAACGCGGCGCCGCGGCTGAGCTCGGTGCCGTGCCACAGCGGGGTGAGCCACGCGACCGGACGGAGCCACACCGGCAGCTGGTCGACCGGGAAGAACGTGCCGGCGAACAGCGTCATCGGCATCACGACGAACCGGAACAGCGCGCTGAACTGCTGCCCCTCGGTCTGCAGGGTCGCGGAGTAGGCGGCGATCGGCGCCGACATCGCGAGCCCGGCCAGTACCGACGCCAGCAGCGACAGGACCACACCGGGGCTCGTCAGCGTGCCGAGCGCGGCCGCCACCAGCAGGTACGCGGAGCCGGACACGCCGAGCCGCAGCGCGACCCACAGCAGGTGCCCGCCGACGATCTGCGCCGGGGTGATCGGGGACGCGGCGATGCCGAGGTAGGTCTGCTGCCACTTGAACGCCGAGAGGATCGGGTAGGTCGACTCGAACGCGGCGATCTGCACGGACGTGGCGACGAGCAGGGCGGGCGCGAGGTACACGACGTACTCGAGGCCGCCGGTCGCCTCGGCCGGCCGGACCTGTGAGCCGAGCCCGAACCCCAGCGCGAGCAGGAACAGCACCGGCTGCACCACGCTGGAGACCACGGTGGCGCGCCAGTTGCGCCGGTACCAGGTCCACATCCCCTCGACGACGATCAGCGCGGCACGGACCGGACCGACCGCGCGGCCGGTCGCCGGTCTCGGCACCCGCGTCATGTCCGTGAGGTCCGGGACCTCCGTGATGTCTCCGTCGGACACCGCCCCTCCCCCTGGCCTCCCCGACCATGACGAACCCCGAAACCATAACCCGCGAGCGGGACCGAACCCCGCTAGTCCACCAGCGTGCGGCCGGTGAGGTGCAGGAACACGTCCTCGAGCGTGCTGCGCCGCACGAGGCTCGAGATCGGGTTGACGCCGCGGCCGTGGACCGCCGCGAGGACGGCCTCGCCGTCGACGGCGTAGAGCAGCACCCGGTCGGGCAGGGCCTCGACCCGGTCCGCGAGCCCGTCGAACGTGCCCTCGAGCGACGAGGTGTCCTCGCCGGGCGGGAACCGCAGCTCGACGACCTCCCGCGTGGAGTAGCGCCGGATCAGGTCGGCCGGACTGCCCTCCGCCGCGATCCGGCCGCCGTCCATCACCACGAGCCGGTCGCAGAGCTGCTCGGCCTCGTCCATGTAGTGGGTGGTGACGATGAGCGTGACGCCGCTCTGCTTGAGCCGGAACAGGCGGTCCCACAGCAGGTGCCGGGCCTGCGGGTCGAGGCCGGTGGTCGGCTCGTCGAGCAGCAGCAGCTCCGGGTCGTTGATCAGCGAGCGGGCGATCGTGAGGCGGCGCTTCATGCCGCCGGACAGCGGCTCGACCTCGTCGTCGGCGCGTTCGGTGAGCTGTGCGAAGTCGAGCAGCTCGCCCGCCTTCGCGCGGACGTGTGCCTTGGACAGTCCGAAGTAGCGGCCGTAGACGTGCAGGTTCTGGCGGACGGTCAGCTCGGTGTCGAGGTTGTCCTGCTGCGGCACGACACCGAGGCGGGCCCGGATGTGTGGTCCGTCACGCTCCGGATCCATGCCCAACACCGTCAGCTCGCCGCCGGAACGGGGTGAGACGCAGCCGATCATGCGCATCGTGGAGGACTTGCCCGCGCCGTTCGGACCGAGGAAACCGAAGGCCTCGCCCCGCATCACCTCGACGTCGATCCCACGGACCGCCTCGAGACGACCGAACCGTTTGACGAGCCCCCGCGCCGCGACCAGTGCATCACCCACACACGGAGCGTAACGCCCGCGCGGCCGAGCGGAACCCGGTTAACCCGTGCGGCCGAACCGCTTCGTGAACTTCTCCAGCTCGGCCTCGAGCGCCGCCACCTTGTCGCGGATGGCGGCCGCGCGCTGACCGGCGTCGGCGAGCCCCTCGTCCGCGGTGGTCCGTACCGGCACGCCGTTGGCCCGCGCGGTCGCGAGCACCGACGCGTTGACGGCCGGGTCGGCGAGCACCAGCGCGGACAGGACACCCGCGTTGAGCTCCTTCGTGCGGCCGAACGACGCGCGGTACTCGATCTCGGCCGGCACCCGCAGGTCGAGGTCGAGCGTCTCGAGCTGGTCCCTGGCGGCGGCGATGGTGACGGTGAGCAGCGCCTGGCCGAACGCGTCGAGGAAGCGCCTGCGGCCGGGGAACCACGGCATCGGCAGGTTCTCGACCTGCTGCTGGACGGCGTCGCCGAGCAGGTAGTCCACGACGTGGCGCGTGCGCACCTCGGTGATCTTCTCCCACGGCACGTCCTCGCCGTCGAAGGTGATCTCCCGCGGCGAGTAGGCGAGGCCGCCGAAGCGGTTGAGCCTGGTGACCAGGCCGCGCACGCGCTTGGGGACCTTCGGGTGCTCCGCGAACACGTCCCCGACGCCGAAGGCCCACTCGTACTCGATCGGCCCCGGCGCCGGCCTGCGGCCGGCCAGCAGCCGCTGGAACATCTCGACGAGCTCGCGGACCTCGGACGCGTCCGCGTGGTCCGCCGGCTCGTCGGCGAGCGGCGGCTCGTCCGGCTCCGCCGCGGGGGCACCCTTGAGCAGACCGCGGCGGATGCCCCCTAGGTCGGGCACGTCAGACGCCGGGGAACCACAGGTCGATCTCGCGCTTGGCGGACTCCGGGGAGTCCGAACCGTGCACGATGTTGTACTGCACCTCGATCGCGAAGTCGCCGCGGATGCTGCCGTTGGCGGACTGCACCGGGTTGGTGGCGCCGGCGAGCTGGCGGAACGCGGCGATCGCGCTCTCGCCCTCGACGACCATCGCGACGACCGGGCCCGAGGTGATGAACTCGAGCAGCGACTCGAAGAACGGCTTGCTGGCGTGCTCGGCGTAGTGCTGCTCGGCAACGCTCCGCTCGACCTTGCGCAGCTCGAGGGCGGCCAGTGTGAGGCCCTTGCGCTCGATGCGGGAGATGACCTCGCCGACCAGACCACGGCTGACGCCGTCCGGCTTGACCAGGACCAGGGTGCGCTCGCTCACGACTGTCCGTACTCCTTCATGGGGGAACTTTTGCGCGCGAGCCTAGGCCACCGGTGCCGTCAGTCCTGCGTCGGCTGCTGCTGGCTCGGCAGCCTGCCCTCGGCCATGCGTTTCGCCACGTCCCAGCGCATCCACAGCAGCACGGCCCACACGAGTCCGAAGACGAGCCCGAGCACGCCGAGCGCCACGACCGCGAACCAGCACGCGATCATCACCACCTGCAGCCCGGCCGCGACCCACATGCCCCACGGCCGCCGCAGGAACGCGCACGTCACCACCAACGCGAGCGCGAGGGCACCGACCAGCACCCCTTGCCACGTCGCGATTCCGTCGCCGAGCTTCGCGATCACCGGTATCGCCAGCAGGACCACGATCACCTCGAGGATGAGCGTGAGCGCCATGACACCGGCGAACGAGCGCATCGGGTCGGGCCGCTTGGTGGTCATGCCGGGTCCTTGCCGAACAGCGCCCGCGCCTCGCCGGCGGTGACCACCGAGCCGGTGACCACGACGCCGACGCCGGACAGCGGCTCCGCGGCGTCCGCCTCCGCGAGCCCCAGCGCGGTGTCGATGGCGTCGTCGAGCCGGGGCCGCACCTCCACCCGGTCCGGGCCGAAGATCTCCAGCGCGACCTCGCCCAGCTCCTCGGCCTCCATCGACCGCTCCGAGGAGTTGGTCGTCACGACCACCTCGTTCAGCACCGGCTCGAGCGCCGACAGGATCCCGCGCGCGTCCTTGTCGCGCATCACGCCGACGACGCCGACGAGGTTGCGGAACCCGAAGTCCTCGTCCAGCGCGGTCGCCAGCGCCCGCGCCCCGTGCGGGTTGTGCGCCGCGTCGACGAACACGCTCGGCGCCGACCGGACCCGCTCCAGCCGTCCCGGCACGGCCACCGACGCGAAGCCCTCGCGGATCGCGTCCTGGTCCAGCATCCGCTGTGCGCCCGCACCGAAGAACGCCTCGACGGTCGCGAGCGCGAGCGCCGCGTTGTTCGCCTGGTGGGTGCCGTGCAGCGGCAGGAAGATCTCGTCGTAGGCGCCGCCGAGGCCCTGCAGCTTCAGGAGTTGCCCGCCGACCGCGACGTCGCGGCGCAGCACGCCGAACTCCAGGCCGGCGCGGGCGACCGTGGCATCCACCTCGACCGAACGCCGCAGCAGCACCTCGGCCACCTCGGGCCGCTGCTCGGCGAGCAGCGCGATCGAGCCGGGCTTCATGATCCCGGCCTTCTCCTTCGCGATGCCGGCGATGTCCGAGCCGAGGTACTCGACGTGGTCGATCTCGATCGGCGTGACCACCGCGACCTTCGCGTCCGCGACGTTCGTGGCGTCCCAGCTGCCGCCGAGCCCGACCTCGAGCACGGCGGCGTCGACCGGCGCGTCCGCGAACGCCGCGAACGCCATGCCGGTGAGCACCTCGAACTTGCTCATGGCCACCTCGGCGCCGCGGTCGATCATCGCGACGTACGGCTCGATGTCGCGGAACACCTCGACGTAGCGCGCCGGCGTGATCGGCGCGCCGTCGAGCGCGATCCGCTCGGTCACCAGCTGCAGGTGCGGGCTGGTGTACCGGCCGACGCGCAGGCCGATGCGGGTCAGCAGCGCGTCGATCATGCGGGTGACCGACGTCTTTCCGTTGGTGCCGGCCACATGCACCACCGGGTAGGACTTGTGCGGGTCGCCGAGCAGGTCGACGAGCGCCGAGATCCGCTGCAGCGTCGGCTCGATCTTCGTTTCCGGCCAACGGGTGTTGAGCTCGGACTCGACCTGACGCAGGTCGTCCATGGCGGAGTCGACGGTGTCCTCAGCCACCGAAGGACTCCAGCCGCGCGGTGAGCCGTTCGATCTCGGTGGCCGCCGCGTCCCGCCGCGCCGTGATCTTGGCGACCACCTCGGCGGGCGCCTTGTCGGTGAAGTTCGGGTTGCCGAGCTTCGCGTCGCAGCTCGACAGCTCCTTCTGCGCCACGGCGAGGTCCTTCGCGAGCCGCTTGCGCTCCGCCGCGACGTCGACCGTGCCGGACAGGTCCAGCTCGAGGTGCACGGTGCCGTCCGGCAGCGCGACCTCGAGGGAGGCGCCCGGCGTGAACGAGTCACCGGCCTCCTCGAGCCGGGCGAGCACCGACACCGCGCCCGCGTGCGCGGCGAGCCCCGCGGTGTCCACACCGGACAGTCGGGCCGGGACCCGCTGCCCCGGCTTGACACCCTGGTCGGAACGGAACCGCCGGATCTCGGTGACGAGCTTCTGCACGCCGTCGATCCGCCGCGCCGCGCCGGTGTCCGCCGCCGCGCCGGACGCGCTCGGCCAGTCGGCGACCACGAGGGACTCGTTGCCGGTCAACGTGGTCCACAGCCGCTCGGTGACGAACGGGATCAGCGGGTGCAGCAGCCGCAGGACCACGTCGAACACGTGGCCGAGCACGGCACGCGTCGAGTCGGCCCGCTCGCCGCCCTCCGCGATCTGGACCTTCGCGAGCTCCAGGTACCAGTCGCACAGCTCGTCCCACGTGAAGTGGTAGAGCGCGTCGCACAGCTTCGCGAACTGGTAGTCCTCGTACTGGCCGTCCACTTCGGACACCACGGCGTCGGTGAGGTCGAGGATCCAGCGGTCGGCGTCGGTGAGCGCGTCCCGCGCCGGCACCGGGCGGGCCGTGGTCGCGCCGTTCATCAACGCGAACCTGGTGGCGTTCCACAGCTTGTTGCCGAAGTTGCGCGAACCGCCCGCCCACTCCTCGGAGATCGCCATGTCGCTGCCCGGGTTCGCGCCGCGCGCCAGCGTGAACCGGGTCGCGTCGGCGCCGAAGCGGTCCAGCCACTCCAGCGGGTCGATGACGTTGCCGCGCGACTTGGACATCTTCTTGCCGGTCGCGTCCCGCACCAGCCCGTGCAGGAAGACGTGGTCGAACGGCTGCGCGCCGTCCATCGCGTACAGCCCGAACATCATCATCCTGGCGACCCAGAAGAACAGGATGTCGTAGCCGGTGACCAGCAGATGGTTGGGGTAGAACCGCTCGAGGTCCCTGGTCTGCTCCGGCCAGCCGAGCGTCGAGAACGGGAACAGTGCGGAGGAGAACCACGTGTCGAGGACGTCCGGGTCCTGCGTCCACTCGTCGCCGGTCGGCGCCTCCTCGTCCGGGCCGACGCACATCACCTTGTCGTTGGGGCCGTACCAGACCGGGATGCGGTGGCCCCACCACAGCTGCCGCGAGATGCACCAGTCGTGCATGTTGTCGACCCAGTCGAAGTAGCGCTTGGCGAGCTCCGGCGGGTGGATCGTGGTGCGGCCGTCGCGGACCGCGTCGCCGGCGGCCTTGGCGAGCGGCTCGACCTTGACGAACCACTGCAGCGACAGCCGGGGCTCCACGACCGTGCCGCAGCGGGTGCAGTGCCCGACCGCGTGGACGTAGGGCCGCTTCTCCGCGACGATCCGGCCCTGCGCGCGCAGCGCCGCGACGACCGCGGGCCGCGCCTCGAACCGGTCGAGCCCCTCGAACGGGCCCGGCGCCGTGATGACCGCGCGCTCGTCCATGATCGTCAGCATCGGCAGCTCGTGCCGCCTGCCGATCTCGAAGTCGTTCGGGTCGTGGGCCGGCGTGACCTTGACCGCGCCGGTGCCGAACTCGGGGTCGACGTGCTCGTCGGCCACGACCGGGATCATCCGGCCGGTCAGGGGCAGCTCGACCTCGGTGCCGACCAGGTGCCGGTAGCGCTCGTCGTCCGGGTGGACGGCGACCGCGGTGTCGCCGAGCATCGTCTCGGCGCGCGTGGTGGCCACGACGATCGAGCGGTCACCGTCTCCGTACCGGATCGAGATGAGCTCGCCGTCGTCGTCGGAGTGCTCGACCTCGATGTCCGAGAGCGCCGTGTGGCAGCGGGGGCACCAGTTGATGATCCGCTCGGCGCGGTAGATCAGCCCGTCCTCGAACAGCCGCTTGAAAATCGTCTGGACGGCCTTGGACAGGACGTCGTCCATCGTGAACCGCTCGCGGCTCCAGTCGACGCCGTCGCCCATGCGCCGCATCTGGTTGAGGATCTTGCCGCCGGACTCGTCCTTCCACTGCCAGACCCGGTCGACGAACGCCTCCCGCCCCAGGTCGTGGCGTGATCTGCCCTCACCGGCCAGCTCGCGCTCCACCACGTTCTGGGTGGCGATGCCGGCGTGGTCCATGCCAGGGAGCCACAGCACCTCGTAGCCCTGCATGCGGCGGCGCCGGGTGAGCGCGTCCATGAGGCTGTGCTCGAGCGCGTGTCCCATGTGGAGGCTGCCGGTGACGTTCGGCGGCGGGATGACGATGCAGAACGGCGGCTTGTCGCTCGTCGGGTCGGCGGTGAAGTAACCGGCGTCCACCCACCGCTGGTACAGCTCCGCCTCTACGGTCGCCGGCTCCCATGCCGGCGGGAGTGCGGAGCTTTGCTGCGATGAGGTGTCAGTCACGCTCGAAGAGTCTACGAACCGTCATCACGCGCTCGCATTCGAGTTCCGCACCCCACACCTTGTTAACACCACGCTCGGTCGGATCGATGATCTGAGCACCGGACAGTTCGTGTTTTGGCCGGTAGTCGGATCAACCAGACCCTTGTCAGGTGGGAGCGGGTGAAGTCTCGGCAGCGCGACCCCCAGCCGGCCATCGCGGTCGACGACTGGGCGGGCAGCGTGGCACAGGCGGCCACCGCCGACGTGCACGAGATGCTGCGCGTGGCGCGGCGGCGACGTCGCGGGCGCTGGTTCGCGGGCGGGCTCGTGGTGCTCGCGGTGGGCGCCGTGGTGACGCTGCTGGTCGAGTCGAGCGTGTTCGAGCCGGTCGCCGGCTCCACCGACCGCGGCAATCCCCCCGTCTCGACGGCCGACCGGCGCGTCCCGATGCTGGACATGACACGCCCGTTCGAGTCGACGCCGGCCGCGCACTGGCCGGACGGGGTCGCCGGCATCGTGCCGCCGCCCCCGGTCGACATGAACGGGTTCACCGCCGCCGAGGTCGCGGCGGCCACCGCGCTCGTGCGGGACGCGCTGGCCGCGAGCCGGCTGGACCCCCGGATGCTCACCCAGCACGACCCCGTGGCGTACCTGGACCTGCTCGCGCCGGACGCGCGCCGGACGCTCGAGCCGCTGTTCGGCGACGGTCGCGAGGCCGAGGTGCAGTCGCTGGTCAGCATGGTCGCCGACGGGAGCACGCTGCTGCCGGTCGAGGCCAAGGTCGACGGCGAGATGACGGTCACCCCCGGCGAGGCCGGTGAGCTGGTCGTGCACACCAACTACGTGTTCGTGTACGCGTTCCAGCCGCCCCAGCCCACCCGGCTGGTGGACGCGATGAACGTGATCGTCGTGGTCCGCGCCGATGTCGACTACGTGCTGCGCGCCGGCGAGCGCTGGACGCCGGGCAGCCGGGGCCTCTGGTACGACGACGCGACCGGTTTCGGCTACTCCATCGGCTGCGACGCGTACCGGAAGGGTTTCCTCGCGCCGGCCGCCACCGAGCGGTCCGTGTCGGCCGACCCGCCGCAGGAACCGGGCGGTTTCTTCGACGCGACCGCGCCGCTGCCACCCGTCGGCGGGTGCCAGGCCTAGAGTCGCCTTGCTCACATCGGGCATGTTCTGCGCTGGCACGGCGTTGTATCTGTCGACCGTGTCCTTCCTGGCAGGAGTGGTGATGACCCAGGCACCCGCGAAGCTGACGATGTACTCGACGACCTGGTGCGGCTACTGCCGGCGCCTGAAGTCACAGCTGGACCGCGAGGGCATCGAGTACGCCGAGATCGACATCGAGCGCGTGCCCGGCGCGGCGGACTTCGTGATGCAGGTGAACGGCGGCAACCAGACCGTGCCGACTGTGCACTTCCCCAACGGTGAGGCGCTCACGAACCCCACTCTCGCGCAGGTGAAGGCACTGCTGAACTGACCCGCGACTGGCCCCCGGCCCCGCGAGTCCCCCGTTCAGACACACCGAGTCCCCGTTTCGTGCCGGTTCTGACCCTGCACGAAACGCCAACTCGGTGTGCTCGAACGCGGGACTCACTGTGCTTGAACGGGGGACTCGCGGGGTTTGCGCGTCAGGAGTGCGTGTGCCGCGTTGTGGCCGCCGAGGCCGCTGACCCCGCCGCCGCGCCGCGCGCCGCTCCCGCACACCAGCAGGTTCGCCACATCCGTCTCCACGCCCCAGCCGCTTTCGCCGTCCTCCGCGAACGGCCACGACAGGTCGCCGTGGAAGATGTGGCCGCCCGGCATCGCCAGCTCTTCCTCCAGGTCCAGCGGGGTCCGCGCCTCGATACACGGTCGGCCGTCCTCGTCGGTCGCGACGCAGTCCTCGATGGGCTCGGCCAGGTAGCGGTTCAGCCCGGCCAGGTAGCGCGCCACCAGGTCCGCCCGACGACCCTGGTTGTCGTCGGCGAACAGCGGTGCCGGCACGTGCAGGCCGAACAGCGTGAGCGTGTGCCAACCGGCCAGCGCGGGGTCCACAATGGACTCGTCGGTCAGCGTGTGGCAGTACATCTCACCGGGCAGTGGCGTCGGAATGTCACCGGAAATACTTGCCTCGTAAGCGTTCTCCAGCTCCACATAGGACTCGTCGAGGTGGAACGTGCCCGCGAACGCCTGCCGAGGGTCGACGCCGGTGCGGAGCCGAGGCAGGCGGGACAGCAGCACGTTGATCTTCAGCTGCGAGCCGGCCGGCGGTGTCGCCGCACGGCCGCGCAACCGGTCCAGCACCGCCGGCGCCACCCCGGACAGCACGTACGACGCCGCCACGGTCCGCTCGACGCCGTCCGCCACGTACCGGACCTCCGCCACCGCGCCGTCCGCGTCCACCCGCTCGACCTCGGCCGACGTCACGAGCGTCGCGCCCGCCGCGCGGGCGACCCGCTCCAGCTCACCCGTCACGGCACCCATGCCGCCGACGGGCACCCGCCACTCACCCGTACCGTCCCCGATCAGGTGATACAGGAAGCAGCGGTTCGCCAGGAGTGACGGCGACCGCAGCGACGTGTGCGTGCCGATCAACGCGTCGGTCGCCGCGACACCTCGGACGAGGTCGTCGGCGAACGTCTCCTCGATCGCTTCCCCGATGGGCCGCTCGAATACCTGCTGCCACAACGGTTCCCCCGCCGCCTCGACCACCCGGGACCGCGCCTCGGCACGCGTCGGCAGCGGGCCGAGCATCGTCGGCGCGAGCGCGGTGGCCATCGCGGAGAGCGAGGAGTACCACGACATCCATCGGGCGAACTCGTCATCCGATCCGGTAAGAGTTCGGAACGATGCCGCCGTCGCCTCACCCGGTGTGCGCTCGACGAGCAGTCCCTCCGGTCGCCCGGAGCGCTCGGTCGGCGTGTACGACGAGACGGAACGCGAACGCAGCGCGAACCGCAGTCCGAGGTCGGCCACGATCTGACCGGGCAGCAGGCTCACCAGGTACGAGTATCTGGACAGCCGCGCGGCCACCCCGGGGAACGGGGTCGCGCTCACGGCGGCCCCGCCGACCCGGTCCAGCCGTTCCAGCACGAGTACCGACCTGCCTGCGCGAGCCAGGTATGCGGCGGCGACCAGTCCGTTGTGGCCACCGCCAACCACCACCACGTCGTAGCGTTGCGTCACGCCGATCACGCTACCGGGCAACCCCCAGTCTGCGGGCCCGCACCGCTCTCGGCGCCGGCCGCGGCGCGGGCGACGACTCGTCGTGCGTGTCGCGCGACCGCCGCGCGAGACGCGACTGGTCGGCCTCCCGCATCAGGTCGTCGCGACGGGTGCTGGCGATGGCGTAGGCGCTGTACACATCCATGATCGATCTCCTTTTGGGCAGGTTGAAGACGGCTGTCGTCGCCGGCAGCCTGGGAGTGTGGGCGGAACTACTTGGGCGCGACCGAGGTCGAGAGGAAGACGTTCACCGACCGGGCGCCCGCCGGGCGCAGCTCGGGCTTCGTGCGCCGCTCCCGGTACTGGTTCATGATCGTCCGGATGGCCTCGCGGAGCTCCTCGACCTCGGCCGGGGTCATGAAGTCGTTGCTGTTGTCGACCCCGACCACGTCCCGCCAGTCCTCCGGTTCCATCGCCGCGGTCAGCTGACGTTCCCTGATCTGGGTGAGGGCGTGGTCGAGGAACGCACCGGACGCGGCCTGCGCGGCGAGCGCGGTCTCCGGGTCGGCGCCGACATCGCTCCAACCCTGGCTCTGGCTGACGAGGCGCCACGGCTTCTCACGACCCCGACCACCCTCCGCCTGCTCCACGTAGTCGTACTTCGCGAGCATGTTCAGGTGGTAGGAGCAGTTGGCGACACTCTCGCCGGTCTCCTGCGCGCACAGCGTCGCGGTGGCGGCGCCTTCCCGGCCGATGACCTCCAGAAGCTTCCACCGCAGCGGGTGGGCGAGCGCCCGGAGCGCCTTCGGGTCCGTGATCTGCCTGCGTTCGTCGGCCATGATGACAAGATAGCTTGCTAAGCGTTTCTTGCGCAAGAGTCCTTTCTAAAGAGTTCTTGTTATGCACGGTTGTAGGCTGTATACATGGGACGAGTGACCGTTCGCCGCCAGGTTCTGCGGCTCTCGGAGGACGGCGTCAAGCGTCGTCAGGACGCGTTGGCGGCGGAGGAACCTCTCGAACTGCGGGTGGGCGGCAAGGCCCTCGCGGTCACCATGCGCACCCCCGGCCACGACGTGGAGCTGGCGCACGGCTTCCTGCTGACCGAGGGCGTGATCGGCGCCGCGGCGGACGTGAGCACCGCCCGCTACTGCGAAGGCGTCGACGACAGCGGCCGCAACACCTACAACGTGCTGGACCTGGCGCTGGCGCCCGGCGTAGAACCGCCGGACGTCGGAGTGGAGCGCAACTTCTACACGACGTCGTCGTGCGGGGTGTGCGGCAAGGCGGCGCTGGACGCGGTGAAGCTGAAGACCCGGTTCTCCCCCGCCGCCGACGACTGCCGGGTGCTGCCGGAGACCCTGGTGACGTTCCCCGACCTGCTGCGCGAGCGGCAGCGGGTGTTCGAGTCGACGGGCGGCCTGCACGCGGCGGGCATCTTCACGGCGGCCGGCGAGCTGCTGGTGGTCCGCGAGGACGTCGGCCGGCACAACGCGGTCGACAAGGCGACGGGCTGGGCGCTGCTGGACGGCCGCGTGCCGCTCGCCGGTTCGGTGCTGATGGTGTCGGGCCGGGCGTCGTTCGAGCTGGTGCAGAAGGCCGCGATGGCGGGCATCCCGGTGCTGGCCGCGGTGTCGGCGCCGTCGTCGCTGGCCGCGGAGCTGGCCGACGAGCAGGGCATCACGCTGATCGGCTTCCTGCGGGGCACGAGCATGAACGTCTACACGCACCCCGAGCGCGTCACCGGTTAGTGACCATCCTGGTGTGCCGGTCCTCGACCCAGCCACGCACGGCGGGCCACGGGCCGTAGCCCGCGTCGGTGTTGAGGTGCGCGCCGCCCGGGATGACGTCCAGGTCGATCTTGAGGGCGGCGGCCATGTCGACGGCCTCGTCGACCGAGCACGCCTCGTCGTCGTCCCCGACGACCAGCTGCGTCCACCCGGCGGCGCGCCGCACCCCGGCGGCGTCGAGCGGCGTGGGGTGGAAGCCGTGCACGTCGGGGTGGTGCCACCGCGGCCCGGGCGGCGAGACGAGCAGCACCCGGTCGAAGCGCAGCGGATGGCGCTCCTCGTCGACCAGCTGGGCGGCGTGGTGCAGCCAGAGCGACGCGCCGCAGGAGTGCGCGAGCAGGATCCGCTCCTCGGTGTCCGGCGCGGCCAGCAGGTGGTGCCGCAGCTCGTCGAGCCACACGTCCAGCTTGGGGTGGTCCGGCTCGGACAGCTGCGGGATGTCGACCACGCAGCCGGTCTCGGCGAGCTCGCCGGCGAGCCAGCTCTGCCAGTGGGAAGGACCGGACCCGGTGTGCCCGTGGAGAAGCAGGACGTACGGCATGCGGTAATCCTCGCATCGTCGAGGCGAGGCGTGCCGACCTGTCGCGTCGCGGACGGAACCGGGCTCCGCCACGACGTGAGCGGCGCGGGTCGGACCGCTCGTTCTGGCGCCGGCGGCGGATCGCGCCGCCGCCAACGCCGCCTCGAACTCGGCTCGCCCGCGCGGGTGTCGCGCGATCTTGTCCGCGTCCGACGGCACGTCGACCAGGTAGGCCCCCGGCGGGTCGCCGACGACCGCGGCCACTTCCCGTGGATGGAGCAGCCGGCGGCGTTCAGGCAGGCAGCAGACCCGTTTCTGGCCTAGGGACGAATCAGGCGGACTTCTCCCGACGCTCCCGCCGAGAGGGCTGGCGGGCGACGATCGTCGGGTTGACGTTCTCCCGGACCGTCTGCTCGGTGATGACGACCTTCGCGACATCGGTACGAGAAGGAATGTCGTACATCACCGGCTGCAGCACCTCCTCCATGATCGCCCGGAGCCCGCGGGCGCCGGTGCCACGGAGGATCGCCTGGTCGGCGACGGCCTCGAGTGCGGTGTCGGTGAACTCCAGCTCGACGCCGTCCATCTCGAACAGCTTCTGGTACTGCTTGACCAGCGCGTTCCGCGGCGCGGTGAGGATCTGCACCAGTGACGGCTTGTCCAGGTTCGTCACCGACGCCACCACGGGCAGCCGGCCGATGAACTCCGGGATCAACCCGAACTTGATCAGGTCCTCCGGCATGGTGTCGGAGAAGAAGTCGGCGTTGTCGATGTCGGCCTTGCTGCGGATCTCGGCGCCGAAGCCGAGGCCACGCTTGCCGACCCGGTCCTGGATGATCTTCTCCAGGCCCGCGAACGCGCCGGCCACGATGAACAGCACGTTCGTGGTGTCGATCTGGATGAACTCCTGGTGGGGGTGCTTGCGACCACCCTGCGGCGGCACCGACGCGGTGGTGCCCTCCAGGATCTTCAGCAGCGCCTGCTGCACGCCCTCGCCGGAGACGTCCCTGGTGATGGACGGGTTCTCGGACTTGCGGGCGATCTTGTCGACCTCGTCGATGTAGATGATGCCGGTCTCGGCGCGCTTGACGTCGTAGTCGGCGGCCTGGATCAGCTTCAGGAGGATGTTCTCGACGTCCTCGCCGACGTAGCCGGCCTCGGTCAACGCGGTGGCGTCGGCGATGGCGAACGGCACGTTCAGCATCTTCGCGAGCGTCTGCGCGAGGTAGGTCTTGCCGCAACCGGTCGGCCCGAGCAGCAGGATGTTGGACTTCGTGAGCTCCACCGTCTCCTCGCGGGGCTCACGACCCTCGCGCGTCTCCGGCCGGGCACGGTCACCGGCCTGGATGCGCTTGTAGTGGTTGTAGACGGCCACGGCCAGCGATCGCTTGGCGTCGTCCTGGCCGATCACGTACTGGTCGAGGAACTCGTCGATCTCGGCGGGCTTCGGCAGCTCGTCGAGCTTGACGTCGCCGGCCTCGGCCAGCTCTTCCTCGATGATCTCGTTGCAGAGGTCGATGCACTCGTCGCAGATGTACACGCCGGGGCCGGCGATGAGTTTCTTCACCTGCTTCTGGCTCTTTCCGCAGAAAGAGCACTTCAGCAGGTCTCCGCCGTCACCGATACGCGCCATGACCGCTGACCTCTGTCCCCTCCGGCGTGCTCGAGAACACGCCTGGATCTGTGGCCTGGAACGGGCCCTGAGTGACGAGTGTCCCGCACCGCACTCCAGGCCCGGTCGTGCCTGTTGCCCTCGACGGTACCTGCCAACCCCCACTGAATGGGAGAACCTGACCGCCGAGTTGTCGGATTCGGCCGATCAGGTGGCTCCGGACCACGGTCCGGAGCCACCTGCCCGACGTGCTCAGGGCTTGTTGGCCGAAAGCTTCCGGTATGCCAAGACCTCGTCGACGATGCCGTAGTCCTTGGCCTCGTCGGCGGTGAGGATCTTGTCCCGCTCGATGTCCTTGCGGATCTGCTCCGCGTCCAGGCTGGTGTGCCGGGACAGCGTCGACTCCATGAGGCGCCGCACCCGCTGGATCTCGTTGGCCTGGATCTCCAGGTCGGAGACCTGGCCGTAGACACCCTCCATGGCCGGCTGGTGGATCAGCACGCGGGCGTTGGGCAGCGCGAACCGCTTGCCCGGGGTGCCCGCCGCCAGCAGCACCGCGGCCGCGGAGGCCGCCTGGCCGAGACAGAAGGTCTGGATGTCGGGCCGGGCGAACTGCATGGTGTCGTAGATGGCCATCAGCGAGGTGAACGAGCCACCAGGCGAGTTGATGTACATCGTGATGTCCCGGTCCGGGTCGACGGACTCCAGGTACAGCAGCTGCGCCATCACGTCGTTGGCCGACGCGTCGTCGATCTGCACGCCGACGAAGATGATGCGCTCTTCGAACAGCTTGTTGTACGGGTTGGACTCCTTGACCCCGTAGCTGGTGCGTTCGACGAACGACGGCAGCACGTACCGGGACTGTGGAGAGTAATCGTTCATGGTGGGTGTCTCCTCAGGTCTGGGGCCGGCCCCGTCAGTTACTGCCGTTGGGGGTCTGGCTTGCGCGGGTGACCACGTGGTCGATGAAGCCGTAGACCTTGGCCTCCTCTGCCGTGAACCACCGGTCGCGGTCGGCGTCCTGGGTGACCTTGTCGACGGTCTGCCCGGTCTGCTCCGCGGTGAGCTCGGCCATCTCGAGCTTCCACTTCGCGAGCACCTCGGCACGGATCGCGATGTCCGATGCGGTGCCGCCGACGCCGCCGGACGGCTGGTGCATCATGATCCGCGCGTGCGGCAGGGCATAGCGCTTGCCCGGCTGACCGGAGGAGAGCAGGAACTGCCCCATCGAGGCCGCCATGCCCATCGCCCAGGTCTGCACGTCGGGCTCGATGAGCTCCATCGTGTCGTAGATCGCCATGCCCGCCGAGACCGAACCGCCCGGCGAGTTGATGTAGAAGATGATGTCCTTCTCGGGGTCCTCCGCGGCGAGCAGCAGCAGCTGCGCGGTGATCCGGTTCGCGATCTCGTCGTCGACCTCGGAACCGAGGAACACGATGCGCTCACGGAGCAGCCGCTCGTAGACCGAGTCGTTCAGGGTGAGCCCTGCGGTGCCCGACCGCATGTCGGGCGTCTGCCGTGGATGCGTCACGTCTGCCTGCCTTCTCCGCTCTGTCCACCACCGCAGCGGCGCTGGATACGACGTTGATCTGGTCTCATGTTCGACACTAACGAAGGCGGGCGGCATCGAATGCCCGACACCGCCCGAGTTCGCTCAGAGCGTCACTGAGCTGCCTTCTCCTCGGTGTCTGACGGCGATTCCTCGACCGGCGCGTCAGCGGCGGGGGCGCCGAACAGCTCCTCGAGGTTCACCGAGCCGCCGGACGCGTCGGTCACCGTGGCGAGCCGCACGACCGAGGCGAGCGCCTTGCCGCGGCGCACGTCGGCGAAGATCGCGCCGAGCTGGCCGGACTGCTGCGCCCGCTGCACGTACTCGTCCGGGCTGATGCCGAAGCGCTGCGCCTGGTAGATGATCCGCTCGGTCAGCTCGTTGTCGTCGACCGAGACGTTCTCGGCGTCGGCGATCGAGTCGAGGATCAGCTGGGTCTTGACGGCCTTCTCCGCTTCCTCGCGGATGTCCGTGTCGAACTCCTCGCGAGTCTTGCCCTGCGTGGTGAGGAACTCCTCGAAGCGGGCCTCGTCGTGGTCGAAGGTGTGGACCGCGTCGTGCTTGCGGACCTCGATCTCCGAGTCGACCACGGTGTCCGGCAGCGGGACCTCGGTGACCTCGAGGAGGGCCTCGAGGACCTTGTCGCGGGCCTGGACGCCCTGCTGCATCTTCTTGACGCGGGTCAGGCGTTCGCGCAGGTCGGCCTTCAGCTCGTCGATCGTGTCGAACTCGGAGGCCAGCTGGGCGAACTCGTCGTCCGGTTCGGGCAGCTCGCGGACCTTGACCGAACGGACCGTGACGGTGACCTCGGCGTCGCGCCCGGCGTGCTCGCCGGCGACCAGCTTGGTCGTGAAGGTCTTGTCCTCGTCGACGTTCGCGCCGGTGATCGCCTCGTCGATGCCCTCGATCATCTCGCCGGAGCCGACCTCGTAGGACAGGCCGGTGGTCTTGGCCTCCTCGACCTCCGTGCCGTCGACCGTCGCCGAGAGGTCGATGGAGACGAAGTCGCCGTTCTCGGCCGCGCGGTCGACGCCGGTCAGGGTGCCGAAGCGGGCGCGCAGCTCGTCCAGCTGCTCCGCGACCTCGTCGTCGGTCAGCTCCAGGTCGTCCACCGTGACCGACAGCTCGCCGAAGGCGGGGATCGTGATGTCCGGGCGGATGTCGACCTCGGCCGTGAACGCGATGAGGTCGCCGTCCTCCAGCTTCGTGACCTCGATGTCCGGCTGGCCCAGTGTGCGGACCTCGCCCTCGGTGATCGCCTCCATGTACTTGGCCGGGATCGCCTCGTTCACGACCTCGTCAAGGATCGGCGCGCGGCCGATGCGGGACTCGATCACGCGGGCCGGCGCCTTGCCGGGGCGGAACCCGGGGATGCGAACCTGCGAAGCGAGCTTGCGGTACGCGCGGTCGAAGTTCGGCTTGAGCTCGTCGAACGGCACCTCGACGTTGATCCGGACCCGCGTCGGGCTCAGGTGCTCGACGGTGCTCTTCAACGTGATCTCCTGGTTAGCTGGTTGACCGGTTTGGGCTCTCGCGAGTGTATGGAACTCGCGAGGTAGCGAGGCGGGCGGGGCCGACCTGCGGTGTCGTACCACAGGCCGGCCAGCCGAGTCGGGCTGACAGGATTTGAACCTGCGACCCTTCGCTCCCAAAGCGAATGCGCTACCAAGCTGCGCTACAGCCCGCCATACACCTCGAGGGATGCCCGGACAGCGTATCGCGGCACGCTAGGCTGTCCTCGCGCGCCGGGCTCTCGGCGCCGTGCGGGTGTAGCTCAATGGCAGAGCCCCAGCCTTCCAAGCTGGTCATGCGGGTTCGATTCCCGTCACCCGCTCCATCTCTCCCCGGCAGGTCAGACGGGTGTCATCCTGTCTCGGACAGCACCCCTCCGGTCCCGTGGCCTCAGTCACCGAGACGATCTTGGCCGGGCGTCCTACTGCTCACACTGGGCGGTTGGACACCGACGAGCGACTCCAACGGGACGGTCACGCAGTCGCTCAACCGCCGGATCAGATGCGCGGCGCGAATCCACCGGGTGCGCGGATCGCCGTACTCCACCATCACCTGCCCCACCGCAGCGGGAACCATGCCCTTGCACCGGTACAACACGCCGTTCACGCCCGCGATCGGGTAGCTACCGGCCCGGATGGCGACGGCGCGTTGTCGAAGTGCCGGACACACCCGCACCGAGAGCCGCACGCACGACACACAGATCGGCGGCTCGGAGACACCATGTGATTGGGCCACCCAAGCCAGTCGGCGCGGTGATCCTTGAGCAACCACAGCACGCCACCGTCGATACGGTCGGCAGGACAAGCACACACCTGACACCGGAGTCGGCGCATGGCGTGCCGCTGCCGCAAGGGATGCACCCGCCCGAAGTCCGGTCGACCGCACCCGGGCCGCGACGGCGTGCGAGACCACAGAACACCGTGTTCGTCCCGATCCACCACGCACTCGTCCTCGTATGCGATGCCGAGGCCCACCCGTCACAGTGACCTCCCCAGCCGGATCGACCGCAGCGGCGAGCTTGATCGCTTCCCGCGCCAGTTCCCGGCAGGACTTCGCCAACACCAACTCGCCGCGCGGGAACGGCGGCAACTGGATGGCCACGTTCACCGGATCGAGGTAGATCACGAGCGCTGGCAGGTGTTCGGTCAGTCGCATGTAGCCGGCGGCCGCGTCCTGGCCGGGCGAGCACGTCACGTTGAAAGTCATGGCCGACCACCGCCGTGACTGCTCTCGTCGAGATCCGCGGCGACGCGGGTAGGCGCTTGAGCGAGGTCGACGCAGAACCGGGCGAGGATGATGCCGCCGCCGCTCACCGAGGGCACGTCGATCACCACTCGACCCGGATCCATCGACAGGACGAGGGACAGCCAGCCGGGCCCGACGTGCCGGACGTCGGCGACGGCCCCGCGGCCTGGCGCACAAGTCAGTGTGAACACGTGTCCCCACTCAGACCGCAGCCGACCTGGCTGAGGAGTTACGCCCCTTGCCCTCCTGCGCCCAGTACTCGATGACCCGCGCAACCTCTCTCACGATGTACGCGCCCTGTGGAAAGACCAGGTAGACGCCCACATCGGATGGAACAGCCATGGTGTCCTCCTCATTCAACTGGCTTGAGCCAGTGAAGCACATGCCACCGGCAGAGCAACCAACTGGATTAAGCCAGTTGTATGCTGACTGGCATGAGCCCCTCAGACGGCGTGGATGCCGGCCAGTTGCCGAGCCGCCGCATCGCCGATGCCGTGCGTGACTTGATCACGTCGGGTGAGCTGGCGCCGGGGGACAAGCTGCCGTCCGAGCGTGAACTGGCGCGCCGGTTCGGCACCGCCCGCAACACCGCCCGCGAAGCGATCCGCCTACTGACCGAGGAAGCGCTGGTCACGCCGCAGCACGGCAAGGGCGTGTTCGTGCGCGAGAAGCAACGCCTGTTCCGGTGGGGCAACGACCGCTACTCACGCAAGTCCTACCGCGATACCGGGCTGACGCCATTCCGACTGGAGATGCAACGCCGAGGCAAGACAGCAAGCATCCAGGCAGTGGCGATCGACCGGATCACTCCCCCACACGACGTGGCCGAACGCCTGAACGTCCCCGCCGACGAGGAATCAGTGGTCCGCCGGCTGAACGAGTACCGCGCAGACAACGAATCCGTACAGCTCGTGACGACGTATCTGCGCTGGTCAGACGCAGAAGGCACGCTCCTCCTGGAGACGAAGACAGGTCCCGGCGGCATCCACGGCCGGCTCGAGGACAAAGGCCACGTACTGACAACCGGCCGCGACGAGGTGACAGCGCGGATGCCGACCCACGAGGAAGCGCAGTTCCTCCAGACCCCGGCCGGCGTCCCCGTGCTCGACGTCCTGCACACGAGCTTCAACCAGAGCGGCGAAGCGTTCGAGGTCACCCGATTCGTGCACCGCGCCGACCGGTCCGGACTGGTTTACAACTTCGACATCGAGAACTGAGTGACCACGTCGAGCCGCGGAACACTCCTCATTGCCACGCTGGCGCTGGTGTGGGGCTCGAACTTCCTGTGGATCAAAGTCGCGCTCGACGCGTTCAGCCCGATTCAGCTCACGTTCGCCCGTATGGTTCTCGGCGCGCTCGTCCTGCTGGCGGTCGTCGCGATTCGCCGGGATCGGTTGCCGCGCGACCTGTCGACGTGGGGGCACCTGTTCGTGGCCGCGCTGGTGGCGAATGTCGCGCCGTACTTGTTATTCGCGATCGGTGAGACCCGAGTTGATTCGGGCATCGCGGGAGCGCTCAACGCGACCACTCCCCTGTGGACGCTGGCACTGGCGTTCGCAGTCCGGCAGTCATCACGGCTGAATGCTCTACAAGTGGCCGGCCTGGTGCTGGGATTTGCTGGGAGTCTGCTGATCTTCACGCCGTGGGACGCGGGCGGAGTCGACGCGTTGGGTGCGCTGTACTGCCTGCTGGCGGCGCTCAGCTACGGCGTCAGCTACCTGTACATGAGCAAGTACCTGACCCTGCGTCAGCTGTCGCCGACCGTGCTGTCGACGAGCCAGCTCATGGCCGCCAGCGTGCTGACCGCGCTGATACTGCCGCTCGACACAGCCGGACCGCCTAAGTGGTCTTGGCTGCCGTGGCTGTCTCTAGTGATCCTCGGCGTACTCGGCACCGGCCTGGCCTACATCATCAACTACGCCCTCATCAGGACCGAGGGACCGGTAGGCGCGTCGGTCGTGACATACCTGGTTCCGGTGGCATCGGTAGCGTTCGGCGTCGCGTTCCTCAGTGAGTCGGTACCGCTTCTATCGCTGCTAGGCGTCGCCGTGATCTTGCTGGGCGTGTGGGCCTCCCGCCGACGTCCAGCCAAGGACCGCGACGCCGAGCTGACCGCGCGTCAATGATCGTAGACCGCATTCTGACCGAGACAGAGGTACTGCTACTCGATTTCGACGGTCCGATCTGCTCGGTGTTCGCGAGCCTGCATGCTCCGGTAGTGGCGGGTCGGCGGTGACGGCGCTGCCGACGTGGCGCGCCGCGACTGGACGGACCCGAGCCCGCAGACCGCCCAGGAATGGTCACGTGTGTGCGCCCCGCTGCTGTCGCGGCTGCCCGTACCGGATCCGACCACGGCCGCTTTGCGCGCGGCGCGCACGACCACATGGACGTCAACCGCCACTTCATGACCCAGGCCCACACTATGGATCTACGGGCGGCCCTGACCAACGTCCGGTGCCCGACCCTTGTCCTCGTCGGCGAACATGACCCGCTCATTTGGCCGCCGAAATCACCGAGGCGGTGCCCGGCCGCAGGCAAGCCTGGGCGTCATTCCCGATGCCGCACATGAGGTGTTCGAGGACAATCCCACAGCCGTCCGCCGATATCTGGGTGACTTCCGCCGCCGGCCCAACCGCTGAGCGCGGTCGCGCGTCTTTGGGGAATGGTTCACATCAGAAGCGCTCGTGTCGAGGACGCCCGCGCCATTCTCGACCTGCATGTGCGGGCTCGCACCACTTACTATCGCGGCTTTCTGTCCGACGACCTCATCGCCAAGGAGAATGATCGGCCGACCGACGGCTATGTCCGTGCGATCGAGCAGCGTGGGGTCTGGTGCGCCGAGCTTGACGACACGATTGTCGGGTTTGTGATCATCGGCCCCTGTCACCTGCCGGATCCGGATCCCGTGGTCACGCGTGAGCTGTACCAGATTCAGGTTGAGCCACAACGGTTTCGCAGTGGCATCGGGTCTGCTTTGCACGCAACAGCAGCGAATGTCTGGCGGTCGGAGCACGTGGCCGCAGTTCGGTTGTGGGCATGGGAGTTCAACGAGCGGGCTCGGGCGTTCTACACCAGCCGCGGGTGGGTCGCGGATGGACACTGCCGGCAGGACGATCCGCGCATCGGGGAGTACCGCATGCTCGGGTACCGCTTCGCGGTCGGCTCAGAGGACTTCGGCGCGTAGGACCTCCGACCTCAGGATCCGCGCCAGTTCGTCGACCTCCCCGTTGTAGGAGGTCTGCCGGCGGAGTTCCTTGCGGATCGACTCCACGACGTTGTCCGACAGGATGATCCCCGCCAGCGAGCGCGCCGAGGTGGCAGCCTTGGCCTGCCACAGCTCGTCCAGGAGGTGGTGCTTGATGGCCTCCTTGCTGAGATGGAACAGCGCGTCCGCCTTGCTGCCGAGCGGGTCGTCGCCGAGGAGGTCGACCTCCATGGTCAGGTCGACGACCACCGGCAGCCCGCCGGTCAGGTGCCACACCTGCCAGACCTGGCCGTTGGTAAGGATCATCCACTCGACGCCCTCGTTGACCGCGTACGACTGAACCTGCCGCAGATGGCGGGCGCCCAGCTTCTGCGTGCAGCGCTTGACCTCGATGAAGCCGACCATCTGACGGTCCACCCGGATGCCGTAGTCGGCGAACTCGCCGCGCACCTGGTACCCCGTGGTGAGATCCTCGTACTTGTGTGACCTCGTTGACGTGTCTCGCAATGAGATCGGCGAGGGGCTTGCTGAACCGCTCGCAGCCGCCGCGGGCAGTCGTCTCCCCAGTTCGGGCCGGGCAGTTCGGCAGCCCTCGGGACCGGCTACTTCGACCGGCGGTGCCGCACGTCCGGGCATGCTGTTCGTTGACCTGCTCATCCACGGTGGACCTCCCAGGCTGACCGCCGACCATGGCGCGGGTTCTGTCGGGGGTGGCGATTACCATCCGCGCATGGAACTTCGCGGGAGGTCGGTTCTTGTCACCGGTGCTACGGGCGGGCTGGGGCAGGCGATCGCGCGTCGGTTGCGGGTCGAGGGGTGTTCGTTGACCCTGACCGGGCGGCGTGGGGACGTGCTGGAGTCCGTTGCGGAGGAACTCGGGGGCCGGGCGGTCGTCGCCGATCTGTCCGATCAGGGTGACCTCGAACGGGTGGCGCGGGACTGCGGGGACGTCGACATCCTCGTCGCGAACGCGGGGCTGCCCGGGACGGGTGAACTCACCGAGTACACGATCGAGCAGGTGGACCGGGTGCTGGCCGTCAACCTGCGGGCGCCGATCGTGCTGGCGCGGCTGCTCGGTGAGCGGATGCTGGCGCGCGGCACCGGGCACGTCGTGCTCGTCTCCTCCCTGTCCGGGAAGTCGGCGACGCCCGTCTCCTCCATGTACAACGCCACCAAGTTCGGCCTGCGGGGGTTCGCGCTGGCGCTGCGGCAGGACTGGGAACCACTCGGCGTCGGGGTCTCGTGCGTGAACCCCGGGCCGATCGAGGCCGCCGGGATGTTCCACGAGGCGGGCGGCGCGCTGCCCGCCGGGTTCCGGCCGCGCACACCGAACGACGTCGCCGCCGCGGTGGTCCGTGCGATCCGGCGCAACAAGGCCGAGATCGACGTCGCCGACCCGGTGATGAAGGCCGGCGCGATGCTCAGCCAGGTCGCCCCTCAGACGGCGGCGAAGCTGACCCGGCTCGCCGGCGGGGACAAGATCGCCAACCAGCTCGCGGAAGGGTCCGTCGACAAGCGATGAGCACGCTGTTCACCCACCGGCTCCGCGTCCGCTACAGCGAGTGCGACCAGCAGGGCGTCGTGTTCAACGGCCACTACCTCTTCTACTACGACGTCGCGCTGAACGAGCTGTGGCGCGACCGGGTCGGCACCTACCAGGAGATGGTGTCGCGGGGCTTCGACGTCGTGGTCGCCGAGGCCACCATCCGCTACCGGGCGGCCGCGCGTTTCGACGACGAGCTCGACATCGACATGCCGGTGCACCACCTCGGCACGACCAGTCTCGTGATTCATCCGGTGTTTCGGGTCAACGGGCGCCCCGTCGCCGACGGCGTGATCCGGCACGTGTTCGTCGACCCGACCTCGCTCGCGAAGAAGCCGATGCCCGAGGACATCCGCGCCGCGTTAGCGAGTTCTGCGTAGGTACTCGACCTGGAGCACCGGCCGGCCGTCGCCGAAGTCGTGCTCACGGGTGTGCCGCGTCTCCGTGAAACCGAACGACTCGTAGAAGTGCCGCGCGCGGTTCGCGCCCGCCATCGTCCACAGTCGAACGCGGCGGAACCCGGCGTCGCACAGCAGCTCCCACGCCTTGTCCATCAACGTCCACGCGACACCGCCGCCCCATACGGCGGGGAGCGCGTAGAAATCGAAGATCTCGCCGTCCGGCACACCGTCGGAGTGCGGACCGAAGTGGACGAACGCCACCACCCGATCGTCGCGGACGGCCAGCAACAACGTGTTCCGCGCGAACTCGCGGCTCGACATCAGGTCGGCCCACCGCGCGCGCCGCTCCTCGACCAACCGGCGCAGCCACTCGGGTTCGACCAGGTCGCGGTGCGCGACCCGCCACGCCTCGGCATGCACCTCGCCGATCGCCCCCGCGTCGGCGACCGTGGCCTCCCGCACCAGCAGCGGGGCGTCGACCCGTCCCATCATCCACCCCACCGGATCCGGTCCCGGAACAACATTTCCCAACAATAGGTCAGACCAGTGACCCGCGACACCGCTCCGCCGCAGATGAGAGGGATTCGGGCCGTGAGTGATCGGTCACCCGCTGATCGGGCATGGAACTCCGGGCGTAGCGTCCCCGTTGACGGGGAAAGGGTCCGGTTTAGGAAGGGTGTGCCATGGCCGGGACGATCGTGGTCATAGTGCTGATTCTCGCCGTGGTCGCCTTGGGGCTGACCTACATGAAGAACCAGGCGAACGCCAAGCAGCACAAGCTCGAGGACGCCAAGACCGAGGCACGGCGCTGGGTGGAGCGGCTCGGCGGACAGGTGATGAACCTGGTCGGCACCAACGAAGCCTCCCAACAGGCGATCGCCGACGCGTCGGAGCGCTACACCGCGGCCGGCTCCCAGATGGAGCAGGCGGCGACCATCGAGCAGAGCAGGCTGGTCACCAAGACCGCCATGGAAGGCCTGTACTACGTGCGCGCCGCCCGGTCCGCGATGGGACTCGACCCCGGCCCGGAGCTGCCGGCGGACCCGGACATGGCGCGCGCCGGCAAGGTCACCGAGGACCGCAGGGTCAACGTCGAGGGCCGCGACTTCGAGGCGTCGCCCGACCCGAGCGACTCGACCCCGCACTACTACCCCGGCGGTCGCGTCGCCGGCCGGCCGGTGCCACAGGGCTGGTACAGCGAGCCGTGGTGGAAGCCGGCGCTCGTCGCGGGCGCGTGGGGCGTCGGCTCGATGCTGTTGTTCAGTGCCATGTTCTCCGGCATGTACGGCATTCCGGACGCGCAGGCGTGGGAGAGCGGCTACGACGCGGGCCAGGCCGACGCGGCCGAGGGCGGCGACGGTGGTGATGCCGGCGGGGACGCCGGTGGCGACTACGGCGACGGCGGCGGAGACTACGGCGGCGGTGACTTCGGTGGCGGCGACTTCGGCGGTGGGGACTTCGGCGGCGGCGACTTCGGCGGCTTCTGAGTGAACCGACACGGCGGGGCGTCCCGGACGGGGCGCCCCGCCGTCGTCGCTACGGCTGGCAGGTGGGGCACCAGTACAGGTTGCGGGCGACCAGCTCCGCCTTGCGGACCGGGGTGGCGCACACCAGGCACGGCATGTCGGTCCGCCGGTAGACGTAGACCTCGCCGCCGTGCCGGTCGACCCGGGGCGCGCGACCGGTGACGTGCGGCAGGTGCTCGTCGCGGACCGTGTCGATGCGGCCCTTGCGCACGCCGTCCTTCATGAGCGCCACCAGGTCCGTCCACAGGTCCGTCCACAGCGCACGGTCCACGGTCCGGCCGGGGACCATCGGGTTCACGTTGTGCCGGAACAGCAGCTCCGCGCGGTAGACGTTGCCGACGCCGGCGAGCACCTTCTGGTCCATCAGCAGCGCGGCGATCGGCAGCCTCGAGCGGGTGATGCGGTCGTAGGCGGCCGTCGGATCCGCGTTGCGGCGCAACGGGTCCGGGCCCAGCCGGGACAGCACCTCCTTGTGCTCCGCGGTGTTCAGCACCTCACAGCGGGTGGGACCGCGCAGGTCGGTCCAGTGCGTCTCGCCGACCATGCGCATCCGGACCTGACCGACCGGCAGCGTCGTCGGCAGCGGCAGCTCGCTGAACGTGCCGTACAGGCCGAGGTGGACGTGGACGACGGCGTCCGGACCGTACACGTGGAACAGGTGTTTCCCGTACGCCTCAGCACGTACCAGCACCCGACCGTCCACGATGGACGACGAGAACCGGCCCTGCGGACTCGTGACCCGCACCGGCCGCTTGCCGTACCGCTTCTGGTGCAGGCGAGCCAACCGGTGCAGCGTGTGTCCCTCCGGCACGGTCAGGCGGGGAGCGCGGGCGGCACGCCGGTGCGCTCGTACTCGGCCAGCAGCCGGATCCGCTTGGCGTGCCGCGCCGCGCCGGAGAACGGGGTGGCGAGGAACGTGTCGACGATCTCGGTCGCCTCCGCGAGGCTGTGCATGCGCGCGCCGACCGCGACGACCTGCGCGTCGTTGTGCTGACGCGCGAGCGAGGCGGTCTCGGTGCTGTACGCGAGCGCCGCGCGGGCGCCGGGCACCTTGTTGGCGGCGATCTGCTCGCCGTTGCCGGAGCCGCCGATCACGACGCCGAGGCTGCCGCTGTCGGCGACCACCCGCAGGGCCGCGTCGACGCAGAAGGGCGGGTAGTCGTCGTCGGCGTCGTAGGTGGCCGGGCCGACGTCGACGACCTCGTGACCGGCCCCGCGAAGGTGCTCGACGAGATGCGCCTTCAGTTCGAAGCCGGCGTGGTCGGATCCCAGGTAGACACGCACGCCGCGCATTCTGCCAGTTCTGGAAGCATGTGCCCGGTGACGGTCTTCGAACAGGACGGCTACGACCTTCGCGTCGAGTGGGGCCTGGACGGTGTTCGCGCGCTCGGTCCCCACTGCGCGGTGCTTGTGATCATCGACGTGCTCGTGTTCACCACCTCGGTGGACATCGCGCTCAGCCGGGGCGCGCGGGTGCTGCCGCTGCCGTGGCACGACGAGCGGGCGGCCGCGGCGGCCGGCGCCGCGGGGGCGGTGCTGACCACGACCGGACTGGCGCGCGCCGACGAGACGGGGGTCGTCGCCGCCCCCGGCGGCTGGACGCTGCGGCCGTCGTCGCTGGTGGACGTCCCGGCGGACACGTTTCTCGCGATCGCGTCGGCGAACGGCGGCACGCTGTGCGCGGCCGCCGCGGACACCGGCGCGATCGTGCTGGCGGCGTGCCTGCGCAACGCGTCGGCGGTCGCCGCGGCGGCGTCGGTCCTGGCCGAGGACCGCCCGATCGGAATCGTGCCGGGCGGTGAACGGTGGCGGCCCGTCGACGCCCTGCGCCCGTCGATCGAGGACTACCTCGGCGCGGGCGCCGTCGCGGCGGCGGTGACCGGCCGCACGGCGCCGTCCCCGGAGGCGTCGCTCGCGGCGATGGCGTACCAGTCGGCGGCGGGCCAGGTGCCGGAGCTGCTGGCCGCGTCGGTGTCGGGTCGGGAGCTGGTCACCGCGGGGGTGGCGCAGGACGTGGCGCTGGCGTCGGAGGTGGACGCCAGCACGGTCGTGCCGATGCTGTCCGCCGGTGTGTTCGCGTTATGACCGAGCTTGCGAGGGAATCGATGTCACAGGGCGACCGCGAGCGGCGCCACGGAGCCTGCGAGGGGGCGTCGTGAGCGGCCGGTGGATGGAAGTCGCTGGGGGCGTGTTCGCGCGGCGGTACGTCGAGCTGGACCAGACGCTGGGCCTCGTCGTCGGCGACACGCACTGTCTCGTGATCGACACCGGCACCGACGAGGTGCACGGGGCGTCGATGGCGGCGGCCGTCCGGTTCGTTACGCCGCTGCCGTGGTCGGTGGTGATCACGCACGCCCACTTCGACCACTTCTTCGGCACGGCGGTGTTCCAGCCGTGCTCGGTGATCGCCCACACCCGCTGCCGCGACGAGATCCTGGCCGACGGCGAGCTCCAGCGGCGGGCGTGGACGGCGCGGTTCCGGTCGGAGGGCAAGGGCGAGCAGGCGGACCGGCTCGCGGTGGCGAAGCTGGTGGCGCCGAACGAGGTGTTCACCGACGCGGTGTCACTCGACCTCGGCGGGCGCTCGGTGTCACTGGTGCACCCCGGGCCGGCACACACGGACCACGACGTGTTCGTGCACGTGCCGGACGCGGGGGTGGTGTTCGCCGGGGACCTGGTGGAGCAGGGGGCGCCGCCGTCGGTGGGGCCGGACGCGCACGTGTCGGACTGGCCCGGCGCGCTGGACAAGCTGCTGGCGCTGGAGCCGGCGATCGTGGTGCCCGGGCACGGGGACCCGGTCGACGCGGAGTTCGTGCGGCGGCAGCGGGACGAGCTGAGCGCTCAGGCCTGACGGCTCAGCTCGTCCGCACCGGACTCAGCGCTGGATCGACTTCAGCTCCGTGAACTCCTCCAGCCCGTAGCGACCGAACTCGCGGCCGTTGCCGGACTGCTTGAAGCCGCCGAAGGGCGCCTTCGTGTTGAAGGAGGCGCCGTTGACGTCCACCTGACCGGCCCGCAGCCGGCCCGCGACGGCGTACGCGCGGTCGGCGTCGCCGCCGAACACGCCCGCTGCCAGGCCGTACTGGGTGCCGTTGGCGATCTGGACGGCCTCGTCCTCGGTGGCGTACGGGATCACCACGAGCACCGGGCCGAAGATCTCCTCCTGCGCGATCGCCATGTCCGGCTTGACGTTGCCGAACACGGTCGGCCGCACGTAGTAACCGCGCTCGCCCACCGGCTCCGGACCGCCCGCGGCGAGCGTCGCGCCTTCGGCCACGCCCTTGCGGATGTAGCTCGACCACGCGGTCGCGCTGGGCGGCGGAGACCGCGGGGCCGATGCGGGTCGACTCGTCGGCCGGGTCGGCGGGCTGGTACTTGGCCGCCGCGGCGGCGGCCGCCGCGACCGCCTCGTCGTGGCGGTCCGCCGGGACCAGCAGGCGGGTGAGCGCGCTGCACGCCTGTCCGTTGTTCATGAAGCAGTTCGCCACGGTGATCTTGGCGGCACGGACCACGTCCGCGTCGTCCAGGACCACCGACGCCGACTTGCCGCCCAGCTCCAGCGCGACGCGCTTGATCGTCTCGGCGCCGACGGCGGCCACGCGGCGACCCGCGCGCGTGGAACCGGTGAACGACACCATGTCCACCAGTGGGTGCTCGGCCAGTGCCTCGCCGACGACGGGACCGGTGCCGTGCACCATGTTGAACACGCCGGCCGGCAGGCCCGCCTCGGCGATGACCGACGCCAGCAGGCCCGCGGTCAGCGGCGCCACCTCGCTCGGCTTGAGCACCACCGTGCAGCCGGCCGCGAGCGCGGGGGTCACCTTCGCGACCATCTGCTGCAGCGGGAAGTTCCACGGCGTGATCGCGGCGACCACGCCGATCGGCTCGCGCACGACCGTGGAGTTGCCGAGCTCGACCGGGTCCAGCGCGCCGGCCTCGATCTCGGCGAGCACGCCGTCCGTGATGGCGACCGGGTTCACGACCTGGACCTTCGTCGAGAAGGTGATGGGGGTGCCGACCTCCGCGGTGATGGTCGCGGCCAGCTCACCCGCGCGGGCGCGCAGGCCGTCGTTGATGCGGCGCACCGCGGCGACGCGCTCGGCGAGCGGCGTCGCGGCCCACGCCTCGAATGCCGACGCGGCAGCACGAACCGCCGCGTCGACATCCGCCGCGGTGCCCGCGGGCACCGACGCGATGACCTCTTCGGTGGCCGGGTTGACCACGTCGATCCGCTCGCCGGCAGCATCGGCACCGTCGGTGAAGGCACCGTTGACGAAATGGGCGGTGGTGGTGGTCGGGGCGGCCATCGATCCTCCGGATGTGACGCGGGTGGCGGGGTTCGCCACCACCCTGTCACACCGAAGTGGGTCAGTCGAAGCTGAGATCTCCCGTGCGGGTGCGCTTCAGCTCGAAGAAGTTGGGGAAGCTCGCGAGGGCGACCGCGCCGTCGAACACCTTCACCGCGTCCTCGCCCCTGGGGATGGAGTTCAGCACCGGCCCGAAGAACGCGTTGCCGTCGACGTGGATGGTCGGCGTGCCGACGTCCATGCCGACCGGGTCCATGCCCTCGTGGTGGCTCTTGCGCAGCGCGTCGTCGTAGTCGGTGCCGTGCGCGGCCGCCGCGAGCTCGGCCGGCAGGCCCACCTCGGCGAGCGCCTCCGTGATGACCGCGTCCAGGTCGTCGTTGCCCTGGTTGTGGATCCGGGTGCCCATGGCGGTGTACAGGTCGCGCAGGACCTTGTCGCCGTGGTGCTGTGCGGCCGCGATCGCCACACGCACCGGGCCCCACCCGTTGTCCAGCATCTCGCGGTAGCCCGGGTCGAGGTCCCGGCCCTCGTTGAGCACCGAGAGGCTCATCACACGGAAGCTGAGGTCGACCTCGCGCTGCTGCTCGACCTCGAGAATCCACCTGGACGCGATCCAGGCAAACGGGCAAAGTGGGTCGAAATAGAAGTCGATCTTCGTCTTGCTGGGTGCAGTCATACTCCGAACAACTCACGAATCCGAAGACTTCTTCCCGTTCTTTCCCGCCTGGTGGACCAAACCGATGCCGCGGGTGATTGGATGCGGTTGAACGCGATTGTCAGTACCGAACAACGACCTGAGGTGACCTGTGGCCCCGCCCAACCTGACCCGTGACGAAGCACAACAGCGCGCGGCGCTTGTGGACGTGCGGTCCTACGACGTTGAGCTGGACCTGACGGACGGCGGTGGCAAGCCGGGGGACGCCACCTTCGCCTCGAACACCGCCGTGCGGTTCGGCAGCCGCGAGGCCGGCGCGGCCACCTGGATCGACCTGATCGCCGCGTCGGTCGAGGAGGCGTCGCTCAACGGCGCCGCCGTCGACCTGTCCGACTACCGCGAGGACAAAGGCATCGCGCTGCCCTCGGTCGCGGCGGAGAACGAGCTGACCGTGCGCGCGACCTGCCGGTACATGAACACCGGCGAGGGCCTGCACCGGTTCGTCGACCCGGTCGACGGCAACGTCTACCTGTACACGCAGTTCGAGACGGCCGACGCGAAGCGGATGTTCACCTGCTTCGACCAGCCCGACCTCAAGGCCACCTTCCGGTTCACGGTCATCGCGCCGGAGTCGTGGAAGGTCATGTCGAACGCGGCGATCGAGTCCAGCGAGGCGACGCCCGAGGGCGCGGTACGCCACGTGTTCGAGACCACCAAACGGATGTCGACCTATGTGACGGCGCTCGTGGCCGGCCCCTACGCGGAGTGGCTCGACGAGTTCTCCGACGAGCACGCCACGATCCCGCTCGGCATCTACTGCCGCGCGTCGCTCGCCGAGCACATGGACGCCGAGCGGCTGTTCACCGAGACCAAGCAGGGTTTCGGCTTCTACCACCGCAACTTCGGCGTCGCGTACCCGTTCGGCAAGTACGACCAGTGCTTCGTGCCCGAGTTCAACGCGGGCGCCATGGAGAACGCGGGCTGCGTCACGTTCCTCGAGGACTACGTGTTCCGGAGCAGGGTCACCCGGTACGCCTACGAGCGGCGCTGCGAGACCGTGCTGCACGAGATGGCGCACATGTGGTTCGGCGACCTGGTGACCATGCGCTGGTGGAACGACCTGTGGCTGAACGAGTCGTTCGCGACGTTCGCGAGTGTCCTCGCGCAGGCCGACGCCACCGAGTACGAGCACGCGTGGACGAACTTCGCGAACATCGAGAAGTCGTGGGCCTACCGGCAGGACCAGCTGCCCTCCACGCACCCGGTCGCGGCGGACATCCCGGACCTGCAGGCGGTCGAGGTCAACTTCGACGGCATCACCTACGCGAAGGGCGCGAGCGTGCTCAAGCAGCTCGTCGCGTACGTGGGGCAGGACCATTTCCTGTCCGGGCTGCGGGTGTACTTCGCGAAGCACGCGTGGGACAACGCGACGCTCGCGGACCTGTTGAGCGCGCTGGAGGAGGCGTCCGGCCGCGACCTGTCGTGGTGGAGCGCCCAGTGGCTGGAGACCACCGGCCTCAACTCGCTGCGTCCCTCGTTCGAGGTAGACACGGACGGGCGATTCACGTCGTTCGAGATCGTCCAGGGCGGGGCCAAGCCGGGCGCCGGCGAGCTGCGCACGCACCGGGTGGCCGTCGGCATCTACGACGACCAGGGCGGCAAGCTCGTCCGCACGCACCGCGTGGAGATCGACGTGACCGGTGACCGCACGCCGGTGCCGGAGCTGGTCGGCGCCGGGCGCGGCAAGCTGGTGCTGGTCAACGACGACGACCTCAGCTACTGCACGATGCGCCTCGACCCGGACTCGCTCGCGACGCTGATCGACCGGATCGGCGACGTCACCGAGCCGCTGCCGCGCACGCTGTGCTGGTCGGCGGCGTGGGAGATGACGCGCGAGGCCGAGCTGAAGGCACGGGACTTCGTGACGCTCGTGTGCCACGGGTTGCCGGCGGAGACCGAGGTCGGCGTGGTGCAGCGGCTGCTGCTGCAGGCGCAGACGGCGATCAACTCCTACGCCGACCCGGGGTGGGCGCCGGAAGGCTGGCGCATGTTCACCGACCGGCTGATGTCGCTGGCCGCGGACCCGACGACGGCGTCCGACCAGCAGTTGGCGCTGGTCAACGCGCTGACCGGGTCGATGCTGGCCGAGGACCAGCTGGCGGTGGTGCGCGGCTGGCTCGACGGGTCCACGCCGCTAGACGGGTTGGTCGTGGACACCGACCTGCGCTGGCGGCTGCTGCAGGCGCTGGTCGCGCACGGCGCGGCCGATGTCGAGGAGATCGAGAGCACGCTGACGGCCGACCCGACCGCGACGGGCCAGCGCCAGGCGGAGCGCACCCGGGCGCTGCGCCCGAGCGAGGACGTCAAGGCGGAGGCATGGCGCCGCGCAGTACACGACGACGACCTCCCGAACGCCATCAACGAGGCGATCATCGCGGGGTTCAACCACCCGAGCCAGAAGGAGTTGCTGGCGCGGTACGTGGACACGTACTTCGCGGACGTGGCGGACGTGTGGGACCGGCGCTCCAGCGAGCGGGCGCAGCCGGTGGCGCTGGGCCTGTTCCCGTCGTGGGCCGTCGACCGCGCGACCGTGGAGGCCGCGGACACCTGGCTCGCGGACGACAACCACCCACCGGCCCTGCGCCGCCTTGTCTCGGAAGGCAGGGCAGGAATCGTGCGCGCACTGGCAGCCCGAGAGTTCGACGGCCTCAAGTAGCAACAGCGCCCCGGGGACGCGCGGGTCGAGGGTGGCGCTGTGAAGGGGTCCTTCACGGCGTCGCCACCGGCCGGCCACGCATTCGCGGTTCGGGGGCGGCGGGCACGGTAAGGGCAGGCGCCAGCCTGCCCTTACCGCCTGAACCAGGGCGTCGGAGGCTCGCGGGGGCCGCCCCTGTAAAACCCGCCGCCCCCGAACCCACAACACACGAGCGAACAAACGCCGCGCCCCCGAAGAGAGAGACGCGGCGTTCGAAAAGACGGAGATCAGCGCTTGGCGGGCCCGGCCTGGTCGGTCAGCATGCGGAGACCGCTCACCAAACCACCGATCAAATCGCCCTCCTTGAAGGACGCCACCATGCTCATGACCGCGAGGTTGCAGGCTCGGTCGGGGAGCCGACGAGTGGAGTCGGCGCCGGTGACGACCTCGACCCTGCGCTGGCCCGGCGACACGGCGACGAGCACCGCGGCGGAGGCGGCCTCGCCGGACTCCGCGTGCAGGGACTCGGCCGTGGCGCGGGTGTCGGCGCCGAGATCGCCGAGGTAGACGCTGAAGCCGAGGCCCGTGGTGCGGGCGGACAGCGTCAGTGCCTCGTCGAGACGCGCGAGCTGCACCGCGTTGAACGGCACCTCCGGCGCGGTCGGGGAGAACTCCCTGGCGACCGAGACCCGACCGCTCGCGGTGACGACCGCGCCGTAGCCGTGGTCCACGTCCTCCGAAACGACATCGCCCGGCCTGCCGTGCAGTACGACCTCACCAGCTGCCACGAGCGCCTCCCTTGGCCGTGGGGCGCGCCTTGCCGCCACCGGTTGGCACGGCGGTGGCCTCGGCCCCCGCCGGGTTCGCGGTCCACCAGACCGGCGGGTAGTCCCACGACTGCCCCGGCCGGTACCTCGGTGCCCGCGCGACCTTGTCCCGCATCGTCAGTAGGGCGACCACGCCGTAGATGGCCAGCGGGATCACCGCGTAGACGAGAATGGTCTGCACGACGTTCACGCGCGTCACCCTACCGACCACCGCTGACATCCCGACAAGCGGCAAGCCGGGAACACGGTCGCGTCACGTCACGTGATCATTACTGCGGGCCCGGTAGCCGGTTGCGCCGAGCGTTCGCGGGCCGGCTCCTGCATCAGGCCCACCTTGGCGAGGTGAACGGTCGTATCTCACCTGATGACATCGCATCGTCACAGTTCACGTCTTGTCGACTACAGTTCTGTCTCTTAGCTTTCACCTGTACGGCTCTTGCGGTCCTCTTCCCCGGCACTCTCCGTGCCCGAATCGCCTAGGAGATCCCGTCATGCACGCGAGCATCACGACAACCCAGGTGACGATTCTCACCCGATCGGACCAGTCCGTCGCATCGCTCGGTACCCGCGTCACGCGCGGCACAAGGGTCACCCGAGGCACGCGAGTCACCGCCGGCACCCGAGTCACCCGTGGCACGCGCGTCACGCGCGGCACCAGGGTGACCGCGGGCACGCGCGTCACCGCGTCCTGAAGCAGGAAGAGGAACCTGGCGCCGGTCGCTACGCGGCCGGCTCGCCAAGGTAAGGCAGCCACTGGGGATCGGTGTCCATGACACCGGCGAGCAGGCGCCAGTGCACCCCGCGCGGCGCCCTCGGCACCACCCGCAGCCGCCAGCCGAGCTCCGAGAGCAGCTTGTCGGCCTTGCGGTGGTTGCACCGCACACAGCAGGCCACGCAGTTCTGCCAGGTGTGCTCACCGCCGCGGCTGCGCGGCAGAACGTGGTCGATCGTCTCGGCCCGGCCCCCGCAGTACGCGCAGCGATGCCGGTCGCGGTGCATCAGCCCGGCCCTGGTCAGCGGCACCCGCGCCCGGTACGGCACGCGGACGTAGCTCGACAGCCGGATCACCGACGGCACCACGACACTGTCCGCGGCGGAGTGCAGGACCAGCCCGGCGGGATCGCCGTGGACGACCTCGGCCTTGCCACACACCACGAGGACGATCGCGCGACGCAGCGGCAGCGCGGTCAGCGGCTCGAAGGTGGTGTTGAGCAGGAGTACCCGACGGCGGCCCCACGGTGGGGCTCCGCTGGACGGCTCAGGAGCGCCGCCATCCGACGTGGTCGGCTGCGGACGCACGGGCGTCCGCGACGCCGGCCCTCGGGCGGCGCCGATCGGAGTCGGATGTCGGTCGGGCACGCGACCACCTCCACCGGATGCGGCAGCCATAGCAGACCACAGATCACCCCCGAAGCGCACGTGTGTTGCGCACAGTGACAGGCCACTGTGGGCGGATCGGTGACCCGACGTCCCGGGGAAGTTGTCCACAGGCAAGATCGACATCGCCCGTTCGAGGTGCTCAGGCCGGTAGAATGGCAAGGCGGGACGCCCCCGGGATCGGGTGGGGGCTGCATCGCGCGGGGGCGTTCACACGAGTGCCGTGGCGATTTCCGTCACACCGGCCCCTGGCTCGACCCGTCGGAGCCGTCGTTATCGTCGGGCCGTGACCGTTCTGGACCCAGTCGCCATCGAGCTCGACCTGCAGCCGCCGCACTGTGTGGAGGAGGGCGGCTGGTGCGACACCGTCTACCGGCTGACCGGCAACGACTGGCTCGCGTCGTCGGCGGACTGGCTGGTCGCCAAGCCGATCACCATCCTGCTGATCCTGCTCGGCGCGTTCATCCTGCGTGCGCTGACGCGGCGGCTGATCGACCGGCTGACCCGCGCCTCCGGCGGGAAGGTCCCCACGCTCCTGCGACCGCTGCGCGAACGGGCCCCGCAGGCGCTCGGCACGCTGCTGTCCGAGCGTCGCGAGCAGCGGGCGAAGACCATCGGCTCGGTCTTCAAGTCGATCACGTCGGTGATCGTGTTCGGGCTCGCCTTCATGATGATCCTCGCCGAGCTGGGCGTGGACCTCGCGCCGGTGCTGGCCTCCGCCGGCATCCTCGGCGTCGCGATCGGGTTCGGCGCGCAGAACCTCGTGAAGGACTTCCTGTCCGGCGTGTTCATGATGCTGGAGGACCAGTACGGCGTCGGTGACGTCGTCGACGTCGGCGAGGCCAGCGGCACGGTCGAGGCGGTCGGCCTGCGGATCACCACGATGCGGGACATGAACGGCACCGTCTGGTACGTCCGCAACGGTGAGATCCTGCGGGTCGGCAACTCCAGCCAGGGCTTCGCGGTCGCGGTGGTGGACGTGCCGATCGGCTACGGCGCGGACGTCGAGCAGGCCGTGGCGATCCTCGGCAGGGTGGCCACCGAGGCGACCGAGTCCGAGCCGCTCTCCGCCGACGTGCTCGAGCCGCCGGAGGTGCTCGGCATCGAGCGGGTGTCGGCCGCGGAGGGCATCACCATGCGGCTGACCGTGAAGGTGCGGCCGGGCCGGCAGTGGGCCGTCCAGCGGTCGCTGCGCGCGCGGATCATGGGCGGGTTCGAGGACGCCGGCATCCAGGGCCCGGTCGTGCGGGGCTTCCCGCCGTCGGAAGTGTGACCGCACGGATGGCAGGATGGAAACGTGGCGACACCTGAGGACGTAGCGAACTTCTACGACGCGGTCGGCGGTGAGGAGGTCTTCCACCGCATCGTCGCCCGGTTCTACGAAGAGGTGGCGAAGGACGAGATCCTGCTGCCCCTCTACCCCGAACAGCCGGACCTCGGTCCCGCCGAGGAGCGGCTGCGGTTGTTCCTCATGCAGTACTGGGGCGGCCCGCACACCTACGGCGAGCGTCGCGGCCACCCTCGGCTACGAATGCGACACGCGCCGTTTTCCATTGGGCCGCTCGAGCGCGACGCGTGGCTGCGATGCATGCGAATAGCGGTAGACGAGGCGGACTTGTCCGACCAGCATCGGCGCCAGCTGTGGGCTTACCTGGAGATGGCCGCCAACAGCATGATGAACAGCTGGGTCTAGCCCCGCCCGAGCCGCCGGATTCCTGTCTGCGCCTCGGCGAACAACTGGCAGGATGATCGACTGTGCGCAGAGCCGGGGAAACCCCGCGAGACGGAGTTGCCGCCGACTGGTGGCACGACGCGACCTTCTACCAGGTCTACGTGCGCTCGTTCGCGGACTCCGACGGCGACGGCGTCGGCGATCTCGAGGGCATCCGGTCCCGACTCGGGTACCTGGAGCTGCTCGGCGTCGACGCGCTGTGGCTGACGCCGTTCTTCCGCTCCCCCATGGCCGACCACGGCTACGACGTCGCCGACCCGAGGGACGTCGACCCGCTGTTCGGCGACCTCGCCGCGTTCGACCGGCTGGTCGACGACGCGCACGCGCACGGCATCAAGGTGACCATCGACCTGGTGCCCAACCACACGAGCGACGAGCACGCGTGGTTCCGGGAGGCCCAGCGGGACAGCCGGTACTCGGCGGCCCGCGAGCGGTACGTGTTCCGCGAGGGCCGGGGGGACGAGCCGCCCAACAACTGGATCAGCGTGTTCGGCGGGTCCGCGTGGACCCAGGTCGAGGACGGCCAGTGGTACCTGCACCTGTTCGACGTCCGGCAGCCGGACCTGAACTGGGCGAACGACGAGGTCCGCGTCGACCTGGAGCGCACGCTGCGGTTCTGGCTCGACCGCGGCGTCGACGGGTTCCGCATCGACGTCGCGCACGGCATGGCCAAGCCCGCGGACCTGCCCGACATGGACCTGAACGCCGGCAACCAGATCGGCCAGCACGACCTGTACGACCCGCGCTTCGACGACGACGGCGTCCACGACATCCACCGGCTCATCCGCAAGGTGCTCGACGAGTACCCGGGCACCATGGCGGTCGGCGAGATCTGGGTGACCGACAACGAGCGCCTCGCCAAGTACCTGCGGCCCGACGAGCTGCACCTCGGCTTCAACTTCCGGCTCGTGCTCACCGAGTTCGACGCGGAGGCGGTGCGCACGGCGATCCAGCAGTCGCTCGCGACCGCGGCCGCCGCCGGGGTGCCGCCAACCTGGACGCTGTCGAACCACGACGTGTTCCGCGAGGTCAGCCGCTACGGCGACGACGAGGTCGGTGCGCGGCGGGCCCGCGCGATGGCGCTGGTGGAGCTGGCGCTGCCCGGCGCGGTGTACGTGTACAACGGCGCGGAGCTCGGCCTGCCGAACGTGGAGCTGCCCGACTGGGCCATCCAGGACCCGAAGTACTTCCGGTCCGGCGGCGAGGTCCGCGGCCGGGACGGATGCCGGGTGCCGCTGCCGTGGGAGGGCGCCGAGCCGCCGTTCGGGTTCTCGCCGGGCACGTCGACCTGGCTGCCGATGCCGCTGGAGTGGGCGGAGCTGACGGTCGAGCGCCAGCTGGAGGACGCCGACTCGACGCTGTCGCTCTACCGCGAGGCGATCGAGCTGCGGAAGACCCACGTGGCGTTCGCCGGGTCGGAGCTGGAGTGGTACGGCGCGCCGGCCGGCTGCTTCGCCTACCGCCGCAAGGGCGGCGGCCTGATCTGCGTGCTGAACACGTCCGAGGCGCCGGTGCCGCTGCCGCCCGGGGACGTGCTGCTGGCGAGCGGCCCGCTCGCCGACCGGCACCTGCCCCCGGACACCGCCGCCTGGCTGGTCTGAGCGCCGCCTACAGGCCGCTGCCCGCGTCGCCGTAGCCGCCGGAGTAGTCACCGGAGTAGTCGTTGTAGTCGATCTCCGGTTCGGGTTCCGGCCGTGGTTCCGGCCTGTTCAGCCGGCCCTCACCGCCGCCGTCCCCGCTGTCGTCGGACAGCGCGGCGCCCGCGACGAACGCGGCACCCGAGCCGACGCCCCACACCGCGCTCCGGACCGTGTTGGCGCGACGCTCCTTGGCGCTCAGCGGCTCGACGGGCTCGCTCGGGTACTGGACGTGCCTCGGGCGGGCCGGGCCCTCCTCGGGCTCACGGCCGGTCCACTCGTCGTGCCTCGGGACCGTCTGGTCCAGGAAGCCACGGGTCGGGTCGTCGTCTGGGTCGCTCATGCCGCTCTCCTTCCGAGAAGTGCATCGAACCTCAGACGAGCAGCGGCAGCAATGCGTGCCGTCGACGTACCACCGCGCCGAAACGGGCATCGATGCGCAACCAGGCGTCGGTCGCCGTGATCCGGACCCGCTCGTCGTCGTCGCTGCCGAGGAAACCCATGCCGGACATGGCGAACAGGCACCGCAGCGGGATCTTCACGTCGAGCCCGTCGCCCGAGACGGTCAGCACGGTCTGGTCGAGCAGCGACGCGGGCGGCGAGCCCTTGGGCCCGGTGTTCTCCCTGGCCAGCGCCAGCCCGCGGTCCGCGAGCTCGGACACCACCTTCGCCGGCAGCTGCTCGACGACCTGCCAGTGCGCGGTCGGCGGCAGCGCGGAACGCCACTGCATGTCCACCGACCGGCCGGGATCGACGGTCTCGGCCCGCGACACCGCCAGCGCGGCGAGCAGCTCGTTACCGGACACGGTCATGTCGCCCGGGTCGAGCCCGCCGAGCACGGTCCGCGTGGCGAGCACGTCGAACGGCGTCGCCACCCACGAGTCGATGCGGCCGCCGTCGCGGTTGCGCAGCCGCACCACGGTCGTCGCGTCGAGGCGGACGGCGCGCGCCACGAAGGCGCCGAGGTCGTCGCGCTCGGACCGGTCGTCGAACGTGAGTCGGCTCATGCCGCTCCTCCGCTGCGGTAGGCGGCGAGGAAGTCCCGCTCGCCTTCGGAGAGCCGGCGCGGCCGGCCGGTGCCCGTGTCGTAGGGCACGAGGAGCGTCTCGGCGGTCGCGGCCACCGGATCCGACTCCGACGGTCCACAGTGGACCTCGTAGTCCAGCGTGAACGACGCGTGCCGCATCTCCCGCACGGTCATGGCGACCCGCACCATGTTGCCGTTGGCCACGAGCGGCGTGTGGTAGTCCACGACCAGCCTGGCGACCACCACCCCGCGCGCCATGCCGTCGGTGCCCTGGAGTGCCGCCTCGTTGAACAGCAGCGCGACCCTGGCCTCCTCGAGCAGCGTCACCGTGTTGGCGTGGTTGACATGACCGTACGCGTCCATGTCCGACCAGCGTGGCCGGACCTCGGCGATGAAAACTCCCACTAGCGGACCATACTGCGCACTTGCCTGGCCGCGACCGACAGTGTCGCGAGGTCCACCGCGCCGACCCGGCGAATCTCGGCGAGCGACTCCCGCGACCGCGACAGCCTGCGCGCGTTGATCTGCTCCCAGTTGGCGATCTTGTCGTCCGCGGACGTGCCGGGATCGCTCTGCCGCAACACATCCAGGGTGATCGCCCGCAGCGACGCGTACAGGTCGTCCCGCAGCGCGAGCCGCGCCAGCGCGTGCCAGCGGTTGCCCCGCTCCAGCCCGCTGATGGATGTCAGCATCGAGTCGATGCTGAGGTGGTCGGACAGCGCGTAGTACAGCTCCGCGGTCTCCCTCGGGCTGCGCTCGGTGTCCAGGGAGTCGCGGTCGGCCAGCTCGGACACCTCGGTGATGTCCAGCAGCGGGTAGCAGTCGAGCAGCGACGCCACCCGGCGCGCGAGATCGGTCGGCACGCGCGCGGCCACCAGCTTCTCCGCCTCCCGCACGACCGTCTCGCGCTCCGACCCGCGCAGGAACATGGCGACGTCGGGTGCGATGTCCGAGATCACCTTGTGGAACCGGTTGATCTCCGCGCCGACCGCGAGCGGCTGCGGCCGGTTCGACAGCAGCCAGCGCGACGCCCGGTCGAGCAGCCTGCGCGTCTCGAGGACCATGCCGTTCGCGACGTCGGTCGCCACCACGTTGTCGAGCGCCTCGATGTCGCGCCACAGCGCCTTCAGGTCGTAGATCTTGGTGACCGCCGTGAACGCGCGCACGGCGTCGGTCGCGGTCGCGTTCATCTCCTCGGCCAGCCGGAACGCGTAGGAGACGCCGCCGCCGTCGACCACCTCGTTGACCACCAGCGTCGTGGTGATCTGACGGCTCAGCGGGTGCTTGGGGATGGCCTCGCCGAACCGCTCGCGCAGCTGCGTCGGGAAGTACTCCGGCAGCCGGCGCGCGAACACGTCCGCGTCCGGCAGCTCGCTGTCGAGCACCTCGGCCTTGAGCCTCAGCTTGACGTGCGCGAGCAGCGTCGCGAGCTCCGGCGAGGTCAGGCCCTCCTCGCGCTTGTCCATGTCGCGGAACTGCGCCTTGGTCGGCAGCGCCTCGAGCCGCCGGTCCAGCCCGGCGCGCTCCTCGAGGTGGGCCACCAGCCGCGCGAGCACCGTCAGCATCGGCACCGCGTGCGCCCTGCTCACGCCGAGCACCGAGTTCTGCGAGTAGTTGTCGGCCAGCACGAGGTGCGCGACCTCGTCGGTCATCTCCGCGAGCAGCTCGTTGCGCTGCTCCTCCGCGAGCCCGCCGTGTATGACCAGCTGGTCGAGCAGGATCTTGATGTTGACCTCGTGGTCGGAGCAGTCCACGCCGGCCGAGTTGTCCAGCGCGTCGGTGTTGACCTTGCCGCCCGCCTTGGCGAACTCGATGCGGCCGCGCTGGGTCAGACCGAGGTTGCCGCCCTCGCCGACGACCTTCACCTTCAGCTCGGCGCCGTCGACGCGGATCGCGTCGTTGGCCTTGTCGCCGACGTCCGCGTGGGTCTCCGCGACCGCCTTCACGTAGGTGCCGATGCCGCCGTTCCACAGCAGGTCGACCTCCGCGAGCAGGATCGCGCGCATCAGCTCCGGCGGCGACAGCTTCGTGACGCCCTCGTCGAGGCCGAGCGCGACGCGGGTCTGCTCGCTGATCGGGATCGACTTGAGCGAGCGCGGCCACACGCCGCCGCCCTCGCTGATCAGGGAGCGGTCGTAGTCGTCCCAGCTGGAGCCGGAGAGGTCGAACAGCCTGCGGCGCTCCGCGTAGGACTTGGCCGCGTCCGGGTTCGGGTCGATGAACACGTGCATGTGGTTGAACGCGGCGACGAGTCGGATGTGCTCGGAGAGCAGCATGCCGTTGCCGAACACGTCGCCGGCCATGTCGCCGACGCCGACGACCGTGAAGTCCTCGGTCTGCGTGTCCTTGCCCAGCTCGCGGAAGTGCCGCTTGACGCTCTCCCACGCGCCGCGCGCGGTGATGCCCATGGCCTTGTGGTCGTAGCCGACCGAGCCGCCGGAGGCGAACGCGTCGCCGAGCCAGAACCCGTAGCCCTTCGCCACCTCGTTCGCGATGTCGGAGAACTTCGCGGTGCCCTTGTCGGCGGCGACCACGAGATAGGTGTCGTCGCCGTCGTAGCGGACCACGTCCCTGGCCGGGACGACCTGGCCGCCACGCATGTTGTCGGTCAGGTCGAGCAGGCCGGAGATGAACATGCGGTAGCAGGCGATGCCCTCGGTCAGGTAGGCGTCGCGGTCGTCGCCCGCCGGCGGGCGCTTGATCACGAACCCGCCCTTCGCGCCGACCGGCACGATCACCGCGTTCTTCACCGCCTGCGCCTTGACCAGCCCCAGGATCTCGGTGCGGAAGTCCGACCTGCGGTCCGACCAGCGCAGCCCGCCACGCGCGACCGGGCCGAAGCGCAGGTGCACGCCCTCGACCCGCGGCGAGTACACGAAGATCTCGAACTGCGGCCGGGGTTCCGGCAGGTCGAGCACGCCGGCCGGGTCCAGCTTGACCGCGAGGAAGGACCGCGGGTCGCCGTGCTCGTCGCGGACGTTGTAGTTGGTCCGCAGCGTGGCCCTGATCAGCGCGAGCAGGCTGCGCAGGATGCGGTCCGCCTCGAGGCTCGTGACCTCGTCGATCATCGCGGTGAGCTCCCGGACCTGCGACTCCATCGCGCGGTCGCGGGCCTCGTCCGGCTTCTGCAGGTCGAACCGGGTCTCGAACAGCCGCACCAGCGCGGTCGCCACGGCCGTGTGGCTGAGGACCGCGGACTCGATGTCCTCCTGGTCGTAGGGCACCCCGGCCTGGCGCAGGTAGCGGGAGTACGCGCGCAGCAGGCTCGCCTGCCGCCAGCTCATGCCGGCCCGCAGCACGAGCGAGTTGAACCGGTCGGACTCGGCGTCGCCACGCCAGATCGCGCCGAACGCCTCCTGGAACAGGGTGCGCTGGCGCAGCTGCTGCTCCGGTCCGAGATCCTCGACGACGGCCGGGTCCACGCGAAGCCCGAAGTCGTAGATCCACCAGCGGGTGCCGTCCTCGCGGCGCAGCTCGTAGGGCCGCTCGTCGACGACCTCGACACCCATCTGCTGCAGCACCGGCAGCATCTGCGACAGCGTGACGCCCTCGCCGGCCAGGTACAGCTTGAAGCGGCGCTCGCCTGGCTCGCCGTCCTCCGCCCGGTAGAAGCACATGTCGAGGTCGCCGTCGGCACGCAGGCTCTCGAGGCGGCGCAGGTCGGTGAGGGCCTCGACCGCGTTGAAGTCCTCCTTGTACGCCTCGGGGAACACGCTCGCGAAACGCTGACCCTGCTCGGTCGCGGACTCCGCGCCGACCGCGACCATGTCGTCCTGGTCGCGGGAGCGGGGCATGTCGAGCTTCTCGCGTTGCTCGGCGAACACGGCCTCGACCATGCGGTCTTCCCAGGTGCGGACCGCCTGGGTCATCCGCTCCTGGATGCGGGTGACGTCGAGGTCGGTGTCCCTGCTGGGGTCGGTGTGCACCGTGAAGTGGACCTGCGCGAGCGCGGTCTCGCCGATGCGGGTGGAGAACTCCAGGTCGGTGCCGCCGAGCTCGTCGATCAGCACCTCCTGCATCGCGAGGCGCGACGTGGTCGTGTACCGGTCGCGGGGCAGGAACACGAGACAGGAGAAGAACCGGCCGTACGGGTCGCGGCGCAGGAACAGCCGCAGCCTGCGGCGGTCCGCGAGCGCGATCACGCCGGTCGTCGTCTGGTACAGCGAGTCGGTGTTGGTCGAGAACAGCTCGGAGCGCGGCCAGTTCTGGATGACCTCGAGCATCTTCTGCCCGGTGTAGGACTCCAGGGGGAAGCCGGCGCGGTGGATGACCTCGCGCACGCGGCGGCCGACGACCGGGATGTCCAGGACGTCCTCGTGCAGCGCGTTGATGGTGAAGACGCCGAGGAAGCGGTGCTCTCCGGTGACCGTGCCGTTCTCGTCGAACGTCTTGACGCCGACGTAGTACGGATAGGTCGAGCGGTGCACCGAGGAGGGCGCGGAGGCCTCGGTGAGGACGAGCAGGTCGGGCGAGAGGGCGTCGACGCCCGCGTCCGCGCCGTCGGTGAGGTTGCGGGAGGCGAGGCTGTCCTGGCGGAGCACGCCGAGGCCGCTCGCGAGCACCGCCTTGAGCGCGCGCTGGTCGCCGTCGCGGACCAGGTCGTAGTTGCGGTAGCCGAGGAACGTGAAGTGGCCGTCGGCGAGCCAGCGCAGCAGCGCGGCGCCTTCGTAGGACTGGGACTCGTCGACCGGCGGGGTCGTCTCGAGCTGGTCGGCGAGCGCGCGGGCGGTGCCGGCCATCCGATCGGTGTCCTCGACGACCTCGCGGACGTCGTTCAGCACGCTCAGCAGCCGGTTCTCGATCTCGCGGCTGCGGTCGGCGTCGGTGATCAGGTCGACCTCGATCGACATCCACGACTCCGCGAGCGCCTCCGCCGGCGGGTCGTCGGCCTCCGCGTCGGTCAGCACGTCGCGCAGCCCGCCGGTCACGTCCCGGCTGACCACCACGATCGGGTGCACCACGCGGTGGACCTGCAGGCCGCCGCGGACCAGCTCGGCGGAGACGGACTCCACGAGGTAGGGCATGTCGTCCGTGACCAGCTGGACCACGGTTCCCGCGGTGCGCCAGCCGTCGGCCTCTGCGTCGGGGTTGAAGACCCGGACCGCGGGCCGGCCGGGCACGCGGCGGGCGGCCAGGCCGCGGTGGCTGCGCACGGTGCCGACGAGGTCCACCGGCTCCTCGTCGAGGATCTCCTCCGGCGGGATGTACCGGTAGTAGAGGCGGATCAGGTCCGCCATGTCCTGCGCGGCCGCGGCGGCCTGTTCGATGAGTTCGTCCCGGATCTGCTCCGGGCTCACCTCGGGGGTGTCTGGCCGGTCCTTCCCAGCGGTTCTGCCCGTGCGGGTCCGGGTTCCGGTCGAGGTCATCTCACGCGACTCCACGATTGGCGGCACGACGGTGTGCCACATTCAGCACACAGGTTAAGCGATCATTCGGACAGCACATTGGGTCCGTCCGCGCAAGGTTACGACGGGCTCATTCTGGGGATCGATGCCGCCCTGTGACACCCGACTGGCGCGGGTCGCTGAGGAAGTCGTCGAACCGGTCGAAGGGTTCCGGTTCGGGTTTCCTGGGCGGTTCGGGCGCTTTGTTCTCTTCGTCGTCCTCCGCGGAGGACTGATATGCGGCCAGTGCCTCGGCCAGGAGCCCGGCGATGGTCGTCGAGTCGGAACGGTCCCGGCGGGACGGCTCCCCCGGCGGCCGCGGCTGCGGCCCGAGCGGGACGTCGTAGGTCTGTGCCGGCTCAGGTTCCTTCGCCGGCGCGGGTTCCGGTGTCTCCGGCAGCCCGAACGACTCGAAGGCGGCGCCGAGGGAGGACTTGAACGGCGTCCTCGGCGGCGGCGCGGTCGGCTCGGCGGGCTCGGCCGGTTCGCTGCCGAAGAGCCGGTCCGCCGGCGACTCGACGACCGCGCTGGACTCGATCTCCTGCCACGACTTGCGCGGCTTCCGGGACGGCAGCTCAGCGACCGGCCCCGGCGAGGTCAGCACGTCGAACGCCGACATCAGCGCGGTGCGGGGCGGCTCGGCCGGGCCGGGCTCGTCGGGCGCGATCGGCCCGGGCTCCGGCGGGGCCGGCGGGATGGGGTCGGGCTCCGGCGGCTCGGGGATCTCCGGTCTACGTGTTGGCTCCGGGATGTCGTCCGGCTCCGGCGGCGTCGGGATCGACTGTCGGGGCGCCGCACCGTTGCGTCTCTCACCGCCCGGTGACACCTCCGGCGACACCTGTAGTGAGCCGCCGGTGAGCTTGGACATCATGCGCGCCAGCTCGGCCTTGGTCTCCTCGTAGGAGGACCGCTGCTCGGCCGTGAGCCCTCCCGCGGTCCCGCCCGGGCTCTCGGCACCCGCCGACATCTCCGTTGCGGCGACGGCATCCGGCTCCGAAGCGGTCGTGTCGGACGAGGACGTGGTTTCGAAGGCCGGCGGCTCGCTCGGACCGACCGGCCAGCCGGCCGCCGTCTCGTCGGTGTCCGGCTTCGGGTCGGACGGTGGCTCGGCTCGGTGTGCCCGGTGACTTTCGCCGAAGGCTTGGAGCTGCGCCGGGCGCGGGGTGTCCGACAGCTCTGTTTCCGCGGGGTCCGTGGTGCGCGCGGTGTACGCGGTGGGGCGCAGGGGTTGGGAGATGTCCGGCTCGGCCGGCCAGCCCGTCGCGGTGGCCGGCTCGCTGGCCGGCTCTGTGGCCGGCTCTGTGGCCGGCTCTGTGGCCGGCTCGGTCGGCCAGGTGGTGTCGCCCGGCTTGTCTCGTTCCGCCTTCGTCCAGCGCGGCGCCTCGGCCGGCTCGGCGGGCCACCGTGCCTTGGTGCCGGGCGGCGGTTCGCCGCCCGCGCGTCGGCGGCCGCCGCTGCCGCTCGGGATGGTCAGCGAACTGAGGATCGACCGGCCCACCGGGAGCGCCTCGCCCGCCTGCGCGAGGTTCAGCGGCGTCGTCGGGGTCTCTTCCGTCAGCGCGGCGGCGGGCGCCGGACGCGGGCGCGTCGGGGTCTCCTTCGCCAGCGCCGAGTTCAGTGCGGCCGCGGTGTCGGCCAGCGAGCCGGCTTCCGTCGTCGTGCCAGTCGTCGTGCCAGCTGTCGCGCCGTCCGTCGCGCCGGCCGGTGTCAGCGCGTCCCGCGCGGCGGTGAGCATGCCGGCGCCGTCGACCTGCGTGTCGTCGTCGGTGGCGGGCGGGCCGGACTGCACCACGCCGGTGCTGATGCTCATGTCCTTGCCGGTGGCGTCGGCGAGCCAGTCCGACTCGATGGCGGTCTCCCGGACCGTCGCCGCGAACTCCTCCGCCTCGTCGCGAGTCGTGTGCGGCAGCAGGACCGCCAGCTCGCCGCCGTCGGACCGCGCGAGCTCCGCGTGGTCCGGCGCCATGCCGCGCACCTTGTCGGCGAGGCCGGCCATGATGCCCGTGTCCGGGCCGCGTTCGGCGGCGCCTCCGGCGTCCGTCGGATCGCCGTTCGGCTCGAAGCGCAGCAGCGTCAGCGCCACCGGCCGCTCGCCCTTGCGTACCGACCGCAGCCGCCGAAGTAAGCCCTCACGGTCGAGCAGACCAGCGCTCCGCCCGGCGTCGGACGACGCCGCGCCAAGGGGCACCGCGTCGACAGACCTCTTGCCGACGGACACCTCGTCGACAGGCACCTCGTCGGCGGATGGCGGCTCGACGGACCCGGTCAGCTCACCCGAGTCCGGCGCCGGCGCGCGCGGCTCCGGCGACACCCTCGGTGGCGGCAGCGGCGAGGGCACGTGCGGCGGCGCCATCGCGACCGGCACGCCGGCCGGATGCGCGAGCTGCCGCAGCAACGCGGTGACCGACTGCTGGCTCACGTCCTTCACGCCCTGACCCGCGCCGACCTCCGTCAGCACCAGCCGCACCGCCCGCGCCACCGACCGCAGCCTGCGTTGCTCCGCCGCCCGCGCGGCACGCAACGCCTGCAGCGCGTCCGCCGTCCGGCCGGCCTGCTCGTCGAGGCGCGACACCTCGGTCAGCGCGTCGGCCAGCACCGAGTCGAGGCCGTGCCGTTCGGCGACCCACGCCGCCTGGTCCAGGAGGCTCCGCGCCCGGTCGACCTGTCCGGCCGGCAGGTGCACCCGAGTGGCCATGGCGAGCATCAGCTGCCCGACCGACGCCGCCGACGTGGCCCGCACGGGCTCGTCGACCGTCGGGCTCGCCGCGGCCTCGGCGTCCCGGAGCTCGCCCTCGTCCAGCAGCGCGCACACCAGCTCCAGCACCAGCCGCGCGCGCAGCCGATCGCTCTCCGAGCGCAGCTCCCGCCGCAGCCTGTCCAGCAGGCCGAGCCCGTCGCGGGCGGCGGTCACCGCGTCCTCGTTGTCGCCGTACCACCGGTGGTACGCGGCCGACCGCACGCTCAGCCGGGCCCGCTCCATCCGCCGCGCGTCGGGGCTCAGCCCGTCGTCGGCGGCGAGCAGCCGGTCGGCCTCGGCGAGTGCGTCCTCGACATCGTCGCGGCGTGCGACGTGCGCGATGCAGCCGATGAGCCGCCCGAGCGCGGCGGCCCGCACCGACGGCCGCACGTTCTGGGCCTCCAGCACCGGCCGCAGCAGCGCGCCGCCGAGCAACGGCTCACCGACCTCGTGCGCGCACGCGGCGAGATCGAGCCGAACGTGCGCCGCGACCTCCGGCGCGCCACCCGACTCGGCCAGCGCCAGCGCCGCGAACCCGGGTTCGACGGCACCGGCGTGCTGGCTGATCCGAACCAGGCCGGACGTGAGAACCGCCTGCGCGCGCAGGGACAGCGACCTGGCCTGACCCGCGGTCGAGGCGGAGCCGTCGATCGCACCGACGAGCAGTGCGCGGCGGGCGAGCTGAACGGCCAGCTCCGGCGCGCTCACGTCGAGCGCTTCCGCTGAGCGAACGAGCGCACCGCACTCGTCCAGCCCACCGGTCGCCGGTAAGTCGTTCCAGGCCGCCGCCACCGCACCCCCAACCTAGTCCCGGGTCAACTTGCGATAGGTGACCCGGTGCGGGCGGGCGGCTTCCTCGCCGAGACGTTCGACCTTGTTCTTCTCGTAGCCCTCGAAGTTGCCCTCGAACCAGAACCACTTCGCCGGGTCGTCGTCGCTGCCCTCCCACGCGAGGATATGCGTCGCGACCCGGTCGAGGAACCACCGGTCGTGGGAGATGACCACAGCGCAGCCGGGGAACTGCTCGAGAGCGTTCTCCAGCGAGCCAAGGGTTTCGACGTCCAGGTCGTTCGTCGGCTCGTCCAGCAGGATCAGGTTGCCACCCTGCTTGAGCGTGAGGGCCAGGTTGAGCCGGTTGCGCTCGCCACCGGACAGGACGCCCGCCGGCTTCTGCTGGTCGGCGCCCTTGAAGCCGAACGCGCTGACGTAGGCGCGGGACGGCATCTCGACCTGTCCGACGTGGATGTAGTCCAGCCCTTCCGACACCACCTCCCACACGTTCTTCTTGGGGTCGAGCCCGCCACGCTCCTGGTCCACGTACGACAGCTTCACCGTCTCGCCGACCTTGACCTCGCCGTCGTCCGGCTCCTCGAGCCCGACGATGGTCTTGAACAGCGTCGTCTTGCCGACGCCGTTCGGCCCGATCACGCCGATGATGCCGTTGCGCGGCAGGTCGAACGACAGGCCGTCGATCAGCACCCGGTCGCCGAAGCCCTTACGCAGCTTGTCGACCTCGACCACGATGTTGCCCAGCCGGGGACCCGGCGGGATCTGGATCTCCTCGAAGTCGAGCTTGCGGGTGCGCTCCGCCTCCGCCGCCATCTCCTCGTAGCGGTCGAGCCGGGCCCTGGACTTGGTCTGCCGCGCCTTCGCGTTGGACCGCACCCACGCCAGCTCGTCCCGGAGGCGCTTCTGCAGCTTCTGGTCCTTCTTGCCCTGGACCGCGAGCCGCTCGGCCTTCTTCTCCAGGTAGGTGGAGTAGTTGCCCTCGTACGGGTGTGCCCGTCCCCGGTCGAGCTCGAGGATCCACTGCGACAGGTTGTCGAGGAAGTACCGGTCGTGTGTGACCGCGAGAACCGCGCCCTGGTACTGCTTCAGGTGCTGTTCCAGCCACAGCACGCTTTCCGCGTCCAGGTGGTTGGTCGGCTCGTCCAGCAGCAGCAGGTCCGGCTTGGACAGCAGCAGCTTGCACAGGGCCACCCGGCGCCGCTCCCCACCGGAGAGCACCGTGACGTCCGCGTCGGGCGGTGGGCACCGAAGCGCGTCCATGGCCTGCTCGAGCTGGGAGTCCAGGTCCCATGCGTCGGCGTGGTCGAGGACCTCCTGGAGCTTGCCCATCTCCTCGATGAGCGCGTCGGAGTAGTCCGTGGCCAGCTGCTCGGCGATCTCGTTGTACCGGTCGAGCGTCTGCTTGATCTCGCCGACGCCCTCCTCGACGTTGCCGAGGACCGTCTTCTCCTCGTTGAGAGGCGGCTCCTGCTGCAGGATGCCTACCGAGTACCCGGGAGACAGGAATGCCTCGCCGTTGTTCGGCTGGTCCAACCCCGCCATGATCTTGAGAACGCTGGACTTTCCCGCGCCGTTGGGGCCAACCACCCCGATCTTCGCGCCGGGGTAGAACTGGATGTAGACGTCATCAAGGATGACCTTGTCCCCGTGCGCCTTGCGCACCTTTTTCATGGTGTAGATGAACTCGGCCATGGCCGCGATCGTAGAGCGGTCCGTACCGGGACATGACCGCGGTGTGGCCGAACATCGGGTTGGGCGGTTCCCTGACCCTGTCAAGTCAGGCGACATCCTCCGGCAGGGGGAGGCTGGTCCGCTTTCGGGGCTTGGGATCGTGCGATCAACTCCTTTCCGGGTCGGGGGGACGGGTCGGCCGAGGCCCGCTGGCACGGTGGTTGCCGGCACCGGTCGCGGCGAGCTGCCGCGGGTGGACGGGTCACCGGGTCGGCAGGTCACCGACCCGCTGGGGTCATAGGCAGCCGCGTCCGCGGTTCAGCGGATCGACGGGCTCGCAGGGGTGGCGGACGTGTGCCGCGACGCGCCGGCGCGCGTCACCCGCCCGACCGGGTCGCCGAACCACACGGCCGACCGCGCGCCGAGCGGCGCGGTCAACGGTTGGCACTGCTCGCCCAGCGGCGCCGCCGCTGCGAGGTCAGGCGGCTTTGGCGGCCTCCTCCTGCGTGTCGGGTGGATCCACCAGCTCGAGTTGGCCGGGTGGCGCCTGCCAACTGGACCTGTTGACCATCACCGTGTGCCAGGAGAGGTCCGGGCCGACCGTGCGCGCGTCGATCTCCGGGAACGTCTTTCGCTCGCCGTCGTCGGAGATCTGCTCCTGGATCCGGAGGCGGCCGCTGACCACCACGTGGTCGCCCTTGGACAGTGAGGTGGCCACGTTGTCGCCGAGGCGGCGCCAGCAGCTCACTCCCAGGTACATGCGGTCGCCGTCGACCCAGGTCGACAGGTGCTTGTCGAAGCGGCGTTCCTGGCAGGCGAGCCGGAAGCCGACGACCTTCTCGCCCGCCGTGGTGTGGCGGGTGGCGACGTCGGTGATCACGCGACCGATGACGGTGATCGGGGTCTCGAACATGGGCTCGGTCCTTTCCGGAGCGGGGAGCGCGTCGGGTGCGCCGTGATGGGTCCACCGTGCCCCGGGACGCCGGCCGGCGGGGGAAGTTACCAGCGGGTTGTGGACAACCGGGGTGGTTGTGGACAACCGGCCGCGGCGGGCCACCGCGCGGGGCGGAAGTGTCGGTGTCGGGTGGTAGTGGCGACGGTCACGTCAATGAGTGAGTGCTCACTCATTGACGTGAGTGAGTGCTCACTCATATGCTTGCGCCATGACCGAGGAAGAGAAGCGGCGCCGGGCACCGGCGATGAGCCAGGACGAGCGCAGGGCGTCGATCGTGCGCAGCACGCTCCCCCTGCTCATCGAGCACGGTGGCACCGTGTCCACGAGCCAGATCGCGGCCGCGGCCGGGATCGCGGAGGGCACCGTCTTCCGTGCCTTCAAGGACAAGTCGGACCTCCTCCTGGCCTGCATGACCGCCGGCATGAACTCCGAGGAGGAGATCGCCCGCATCGAGGGCATCGACCGCACCCGCCCGCTCGAGGAGCGGCTGGTCGAGGGCGTCAGCGCGATCAGCGGCTACCTCGACCGCATCTGGTCCGTCGGGCAGGCGCTGCAGGCCGCCGGCATCTCCCGCGAGGACATGCAGAAACACGCCCACGACCGCATGCACGAGGACGGCGAGTCCGCCGAGGAGCCCGGCCCGCCCAAGGAGCTGGTCCGGGTCTCCCGCGCGATGGGCGGCCTGTTCGACGAGCCGAGCGACGAGCTGCGGGTCGACCGGGAGCGCGCGGTCCGGATGCTGCTCGGCCTCGTGTTCAGCAACCGCATGCAGGGCCCCGGCTTCGGCCAGGCAACGGACGACCCGGCGGAGATCGTCGACCTGTTCCTGCACGGCGTCATCCGCACAGAAGAGGGGAACCAGCCATGACCGAAACCATGATCGAAGCCGTCGACGTCACCAAGAAGTTCGACGACGTGACCGCCCTCGACGGCGTCAGCATCCACGTCCCGCGCGGCTCCGTGCTCGGCCTTCTCGGCCACAACGGCGCCGGCAAGACCACGCTCGTCAACGTCCTGACCACGATGTTGCCGCCGACGAGCGGCACCGCGACGGTCGCGGGGCACGACGTGGTCCGCGACGCGCACGAGGTCCGCGGCCGGATCGGCCTCACCGGCCAGTTCGCGTCCGTCGACGAGCAGCTGTCGGGCACCGACAATCTGATCCTCATCGCCCGGCTGCTCGGCGCGGGCCGCAAGCAGGCCAGGGAGCGCGCCGACGAGCTGATGGCGCTGTTCGACCTGACCGACGCCGCGAAGCGCCTCGCCAAGACCTACTCCGGCGGCATGCGGCGCCGGCTCGACCTCGCCGCGAGCCTGGTCGGCAGGCCGGACGTGATCTTCCTCGACGAGCCGACCACCGGCCTCGACCCGGCGAGCCGGATCGGCATGTGGGAGATCGTCGAGGAGCTGGTCGGCGACGGCACCACGGTGCTGCTGACCACCCAGTACCTGGAGGAAGCCGACCGGCTCGCGGACGCGATCACCGTGCTGTCGGCGGGCCGGGTCGTCGCGTCGGGCACCGCCGCCGAGTTGAAGGCCCAGGTCGGCAAGCGCGCCGTGCACGTCACGCTGACCAGCCCGCTGGACGCGCCCGCCGCGCTCGGCTCGCTCGAGCGGGCCGGCCTGCAGCCGGTGTTCGACGAGCCGCGTGCCGAGCTGCGCACCCCCGTCGACACGTCGGCCGACCTCGCGGTCGTGGTCCGCGCACTCGACGAGGTGCACGTCGAGGTGTCCGAACTCGCACTGACCGAGCCGAGCCTCGACGACGTCTACCTCGCCCTCGCCAAGAACAAAGCCGCGTAAGGAGCCACCATGACCACCCTCGCACCGACGCTCACCCTGCCGCGCTGGCGCGGCACCGGCATCCTCCAGCAGGTCGGCATCCTCACCGGCCGGTCGTTACGGGCGCTGCTCGGCGACCCGAAGCTGGTGATCTTCAGTGTGCTGCAGCCGCTGATCATGCTGCTGCTGTTCAGCCAGGTCTTCAGCGGCATGGCCGGCACGGCCGACTTCCCCGCCGGCATCACCTACATCGACTACCTGATGCCGGCGATCCTCGTCACCACCGGCGTGGGTGCCGCGCTCCAGTCCGGGGTCGGGCTGGTGTCGGACATGAAGAACGGCGTGCTGGCGCGACTGCGCTCGCTGCCGATCAGCGCCAGCTCGGTGCTGGTCGCCAGAAGCCTGTCCGACCTGATCCGCACCGCGATCCAGCTGGTCATCCTGCTGGCGTGCGCCGTGGTCCTGTTCGACTTCTCCCCCGCGGGCGGTCTGTTCGGTGTGCTGCCCGCGTTCCTGCTGGCGCTGGCCGTGAGCTGGGCGCTGTCGTGGATCTTCCTGGCGGTCGGCGCCTGGGTGCGCAGCGCGGAGTCGATGCAGACGATCGGCTTCCTCGCGATGTTCCCGCTGATGTTCGCCTCCAGCGCGTTCGTGCCGGTGGACGGGCTGCCGACCTGGCTGCGGATGATCGCGACGGTCAACCCGCTGACCTACGCGGTCGACGCGTCCCGCAACCTCGCGCTGGCCATGCCGGTCGGCGGCGGGGTGGCGGCGGCGCTCGCCGCGAGCCTCGGGCTGCTGGTGGTCGGCGTGGTAGCGGCGGTCCGCGGCTTCCGACGACCGCTCGCGGTCTAGGGCCCGTCCCTGGATCTTTGTGCGAAAGGTCTGAAAATCCGGGGAGGCGGACTAGGAGAGCTTCTTCAGCATTGCGTTGTAGGCGTCGAGATCGGAGTCGCCTTCCGTGTCGGCCCGGCGGTCTGACCGCCGGGCCTCGCGGTCGTCGGCCCTCGCCCACTGGACCAGCAGCGCGACCAGCACGATCAGCAGCGGCAGCTCACCGGCGGCCCACGCGATGCCGCCGCCGAGGCGCTGGTCGGCCAGCAGGTCGGCGGTCCACGGCAGGCCGAGGCGCTGGTAGAACTGCTCGCCGACGACCCGCTGCATGCCCATCAGGATCACGCCGAAGAACGCGTGGAACGGCAGCGACGCGAACACCATGCCGAGCCGCGCGATGTGCGGCAGCCGTCGCGGCGCCGGGTCGACGCCGATCACCGGCCAGTAGAAGACGTACCCGACGACCAGGAAGTGGGCGTTCATCAGCAGGTGCGCCCAGTGCTTGTCCAGCGCCCAGTCGAACAGGCCGGAGAAGTACAGCAGGTAGAACGACCCGATGAACAGCACGAGCGCCACGACCGGGTTCGTGAGGAACCGGGAGATCGGCGAGCGGACCAGCGCGAGCAACCACTCCCTCGGCCCCGGCGTCCCGTTCCTGCCGGCCACCGGCAGCGCCCGCAGCGCGAGGGTGACCGGCCCGCCGAGCACCAGCAGCACCGGCGCCAGCATGGACAGCATCATGTGGGTTTCCATGTGGACGCTGAACATCGCGGGCGCGTACCGGCCGAAGCCCGACGACGTGGCGACGAGCAGCACCGCGCAGCCACAGAGCCAGGCGACCGTGCGGCCGACCGGCCACGCGTCGCCCCTGGCCAGCAGCTTGCGCACGCCGAGCACGTACAGGACGGCCAGCACGATCGCCGCCGTGCCGAAGATGTAGTCGAAGCGCCAGCCGGTCAGCAGGTTCACGAGCGTCGGCGCGCCGTCGAGCGGGTAGCCGAGCTGCAGTTCGACCTGGCCGGGCTGGTAGTCCAGCTGCGGCGGCGGGGTCCGCGCGAGCGCGACGGCGATGCCGATGGTGAGGAACATGACCAGCACCTCGACGGCGGCCAGCCGGACCAGCAGGTTGCCGCTGCCGCCGTCGGTGATCGCCCGCACGCTCTTGCGTCGGTGGGCGTACCCGAACGCGCCGAGCACGCCCAGCGCGCCGATCTTGGCCACCACCAGCAGCCCGTACGGCTCGGTGAACAGGACCTCGACGGGCACCCGCACCCACGCGTTGATCACGCCGGACGCGGCCATCACGATCCAGCACACGAGCGCGGTCGCGGAGAACCGGGTCGCGGCGACGCGCAGCGCCTCGCCGCTCGGGAAGCGCCGCGCGAACACCATCAGCGCGATCAGCCCGCCGACCCACAGCGACGCGCCGACCAGGTGGTACAGGAGGCTGTTGGTCGCGATGTCGTGCTGGCCGCCGGACGAGGAGTGGCCGGTGACGGGGACCGGCAGCACGCCGAACACCGCGATGCCGAACAACGCGGTCGTCCAGCCCCAGGACAGCACGACGAACCCGGCGACGGAGATCACGAGCGCGATCGCGGCGGTGAGCAGCCACGCCTTGGCCTGCTCGAGCGAGCCGACCATCGCGAACAGGCTTCTCGGGTCGGCGAGCAGTTCCCCCGCCGACTTGCCGAGCGCGTCGGCGACCATGAACGGCACCGACGCGAGTGCCGCGAGGAACCACAGCAGGGCCGACCACGCGGCCGTGCGCAGCGCCGCGTACCCGCCGGCCGCGAGGATGCCCGACTTCTGCGGCGCCACCAGGAACGCCGCGAACAGCAGCGCGCCGACGGTCAGGACCGCGCCTGCCTCGGCAAGCACACGGACGGCGGCGCCGAGGTTCACGTCCAGGTCGACGTCGGCCGCGGTGAAGCTCAGCAGCACGATGGCGACCAGCGCGGCGAACGGGACGGCGATGACGATCAGCGGCAGTACGCCCGGGGTGGCGCCGGTCCGCGCCGGGATCTTCGGTGGGCTGTCGACGGACACGCCATGAGCGTAGTCATCGCCCGCTAGATCTTCGCCGGAGCGACCGCCTCTTCCTGCTCTTCGGACGTCTGCTCGTCCTCCCGGCGGCGCGCCGCGGCCGCCGCGAGCGCCGCCGGTGCGATCAGTACCGCGATGACGCCCGCGAAACCGATGGCGACCTCGAGGTTGGTGAACTGCGCGACCCCGCCGATCATCGGCGGTCCGATGAGGAACCCGCTGTAGGCGACCGTGGTGACGAAGCCGATCTCGCGCTCGCCGCCGGTGCCGTCGTCCCTGCGGCCGACCGCGCCGGCGAGGTCGAGCGCGACCGGGAACGCGAACGCGAGGCCGCCGCCGGCGAGCGCGAACCCGACGTAGGTCAGCCACGCGACCGGCACGAACGCCGTGAGCATGAGCCCGAGCCCGGCGACCAGCGCGCCGCCGACGAGCAGCCGGACCGCGCCGAAGCGGCGTTCCGCGTGCTCGCCGACCAGGCGAACGAAACCCATGGTGACGCAGAAGACCGAGAAGGTGACCGCGGCCGCCGCCTCGTCGAGGCCGCGCTCGCGGACCGCGAACAGGGCCGACCAGTCGCCGCTCGCGCCCTCCACGATGGCCGAGCACAGGGCGACGAGCCCCAGCAGCCACAGCACCGGGCGGCGCAGCATGCGGCGGTCCGGCGCCGTGCGCTGCTCGGTCGCGGCGACGGCCTCCTCGCGCGGCACGAACCGGATCAGCACGCCGGTGACCACCACGACCACGCCGGAGACGATCAGGAAGTGCGGGACCAGGCCGAGCCCGTGGCCGGCGGCGAACGCGGCGCCCATCGAGCCGGCCAGCGCGCCGAAGCTGAAGCCCGCGTGGAAGACCGGCATGAGCGGGCGTTCGGTGCGGCGGATCACGGTCACCGCGGCGATGTTCATCGCGACGTCGAGCACGCCGACCGAGGCGCCGAGCAGGATCAGGATGAGTCCCAGCTCCAGCGGCGAGCCGACGTTCGCGAGGATCGGCAGCACCACGGCGGTGGCGAGCGCGGAGCACAGGACCATCACGCGGGCGCCGAACCTGGCACACCAGCGGCCGGCCATCGACGCCGCGGCGATCATGCCGATGCTGGCGCCGAGCAGCGCGAGGCCGAGCACGCCGGAGTTCGCGTCGATCTGGTCGGCGACGGTCGGCATGCGTGGCGCCCACGACCCGAGGGCCGTGCCGTTGAGCGCGAACACGATGAATACGGACCACCGCCCCGAACGCACCTGCTGTCTCCTCCCGTAGCCCTCGCACCCGATCCTACTGAAGCGCTTCAGGAAGCGCCACGAATTTCGCCGACGCGTGGTTCTAGGCTTGACAGGTGAGTCAGGACCGGGTGCGCCGCCCCACTCTGGACACCGTCGCCCAGCAGGTCGGAGTGTCGCGGGCCACGGTGTCGAACGCGTACAACCGGCCCGACCAGCTCTCCACGGCGCTGCGGGAGCGGATCATCGCGACGGCGAAGCAGCTCGGCTACGCGGGCCCGGACCCGGTCGCGCGCAGCCTCGCGACGCAGCGGACCGGCTCGGTGGCGGTCATGCTGTGCGACGGGCTGTCCTCGGCGTTCTCCGACCCGGCGCTGTCGATCATGCTCGACGCCCTGTCATCCACAGTGGACAGCGGAGAGCGGTCGCTGCTGCTCCTGCCCGGTATCGGCGACTCCGGCCCGAGGGCGCAGAGCGTGATCCGCGCGCAGACCGACGTGGTCGTGGCGTACTCCCTGCCGGACGACGCGCCGGCGCTCGCCGCCGTGCGGGAGCGCAACCTGCCGCTCGTGGTCGTCGACCAGCCGGTGGTGCCGAACTCGGCGCGGGTGCAGGTGGACGACTTCGGCGGCGCGTGCCTTGCCGCCCGGCACGTCGCGGCGCTCGGGCACCGCCGCGTCGCCGTGCTCGGCTTCGGTCTGAGTGCCGACGGCCGGCACGGCATCGCGGACGCGGAGCGGGTCGGGTCGGCTCACTTCCGAGTGACCCTCGACAGGTTTGCGGGATACCTGAAAGGCCTGGCTGAACACGGTATCGTGGCCGATGCGGTGCCGCTCTGGGAGGCGCCGGGCAGTGGCCGGGAGTTGGGCAGGGAGGGCGCCAGGTGGTTGTTCGGGCTCGAACCGAGGCCGACCGCGGTGCTCTGCATGTCCGACGAGCTGGCACTGGGTGCGATCCGCGCGGCGAGCGAACTCGGCCTGTCGGTGCCGGAGGCGGTGTCCATCGTGGGCTTCGATGACACCCCGGCCGCCAGCTGGAGCGATCCGCCGCTGACCACCGTGCGACAGGACCTCGTCGCGAAGGGCAGACGCGCCGGCGAGCTGGCATTACGCATGCTGGACGGTGCGAGACCCGGGAGACCGGTCACCATCGAGGTCGATCTGCAGGTGCGCGGCTCGACGGCCGCAGCGGTGTGACTTTTGGCCGATCTGGCCAAAAGGAGAAACGACCGAGCGCCTAGGAACGATCAGACCCACTGGGACAGCCATCTGCTTCGGCAGTGTGGCTGGCCATGCCCTCGTAGCTCAGCGGACAGAGCAGGAGCCTTCTAAGCTCTGGGTCACAGGTTCGAGTCCTGTCGGGGGCGCTTCAGCGCAGGTCAGAGGGTTGATCACGGCTCGTCGTCGTGATCAACCCGACTCTTGCCCGTCTTCTTCGGCGGGCTCTCCGGCATCGCCGCCGTGCTTCCCTCCCGGCCGCGGGCCGGTCCACGTGCTCGTCGAGATCCGATCGTGACCGAAGTGGCGGCGATCTGCCGAACGGTCCAGCCCGCCACGTCCAACCGGGGCAGACGTCTCGCCGGACCCAGTCCGGTGTGCGGGTCCAACGGTCGGCCGGACGCCCTAACTCTCCGGATCCCTGCGAGTTCGTGCCGTAGCGAGCAACGCGTCGACTCTCTCCCGGCTGTAGCCGGTGATCTCGCTCAAGTCGGCCGCCGCCGCGCCATCCTGGCTCGCCAGGACGACATAACGGTCAACGTCGGAATAGACCTGCTCCAGGCGAACCACCGCGTCTTTCAGATCCTTCACATGAATGCCACTGTAGGACTCTGGCATCACTCCGATGCTCTCCAGAGCGAGGCGTCCGCCCTGGTTCCACCATCGTCGCACCGGAACCATGATGTAGAAGAACACGATCACACCTATGACAACGTATGCGACCCAGTCCGCGTACTCGCTGATTGTCGCCGTCAGCAGCAGTACTACAACGGCCAGGCGAAAGGTGAAGATCCGCCATTTGTCGAAGACCGGCGGGGGCACGCCCAACTTTCGTCGATAGCTTGCCGCCAGGAAGAAGTCGTCGCAGATGAACGCGAATGACCAGTTGAGTACGACAACTATGAGCGATGCGCTCCCACTGATGGTGAACGACCAGATCATCGCGAGCGCGAACACGAGGAGGGTCGCTTGTGAGGCGACGAGCGCGAGCGGCCACCCCTTCGCCCTGTTGTGCCATTCCTCGAATTCGGAGTACAAGTCCCAAGACCACGGCATGGGCTCTGCTTCTTCGGAGCGCAGCGCCAATATGATGTGAAGAAAGGCAACCAGGACGACAACCGACGTCACTCGCAGCGCCAGGCGTCCTGATGCGATCTCACCAGTCAGAAACCGGCCATCTATGGCGGTAAGTTGAAGGGCCACGTTCAACACCGCGAAACTCGCCGAGAAGACCGCCGCGGCGAGTCCTATTGCCGAGTACGTGGTGTACTCGCCATACCGTCTGGCCATGGCGACACCCACGATCAAGGTAACCGCTCCCACGATGAGCGCGGGGATCAACCCGGCGCTCAGGGAGAAGCCCGCTCCGCCGCCTCCCATTGGCTCCCTTTCGTGACCGCACCTCATCAGAAGACTCTCTGACGATGAATCGCCATCAGTCAGGTTTCGTTGCCTGCGGCCCCACGGTCACGTCGCGTCGGCGAGCACCTCTCTGATCACGTGCCGGGAGTTCTCCGCCAGTACCGGGTTCGTGTGTTGGTAGTACGGCAGCTGGATCAGCGAGATCGACAGCGCCCAGCCCCGCCCGCGCAGCCACGTGTCGTCGTCGACCGCCAGCGCTGCCCGGAAGGTCGGGCGCGCTGTGGCGGGCAGCAGGTTCCACGCCACGATCAGGTCGACCGTCGGGTCGCCGACGCCCGCGATGCTCCAGTCGATCACGGCGGTGAGACGACCGTCGGCGACCAGGACGTTTCCCGGTGACAGGTCGGTGTGCGCCCAGGTCGGCGGGCCCTGCCACTCCGGCAGCCGCAGCGTGTCCTCCCACACGGCGGTCACCGCGTCGACGTCGATCAGACCGGTGGACGCCTCGATGGCCGCTCTCGTCGGGGCGTCGCGGGTGGCCAGCGGCACACCTCGGCCCGAGCGCGGGGCGCCGGCCGGGTCGATCCCCCGCAGCGCGGTGACGACCGCCGCCAGCTCCTTGGCCAGCCCCGGACCGCCGGTCGACGGGTTCTCGCCGGGCAGCCAGCGGCAGATCGACCACGGCCACGGGTAGCCGTCGGCCGGCACGCCCGCGCCGACCGGCATCGGCACGGCGACCGGGAGCCGACCGGCCAGGCGCGGCAGCCACTCCTGTTCCACCGCGATGGTGCGCACGGCGCCCGCGATCCTCGGCAGACGCACGGCGAGGTCCGCGCCGAGACGGAACATCGCGTTGTCCGTGCCCGCGGACGCGACCGGTTCGACCGGCAGATCGGCCCAGTCCGGGAACTGCGCGGCCACCAGCCGTCGCACGAGTGGCACGTCGATGTCGGCCTCGTCGGCGTGCATCTTTCCCGGTCGCATGGACGACGATCATCCGAACCGACGCCGCCGGCGTCAACGGACATTTCGCCTCCCCGGACTCTTATGTGTGGGTTGCGTCCCGGCGTCGGCGCGGGTACCGAGGTGGATGGTGGCGGAGTGCCGTCACGTTCCCCTGAGGTACCTGTTGGTCAGGCGCAGACCTTCGCACAAAGATCTTGGGGGCAGGCTCTAGTCGCCGGTCTGACGTGCGGCCGCGCAGAGCGCGGCGACCTCGGCGGCGTCGGTCTCGAAGTGGTCGTGGCCGGCGGGCACGCCGACGCCCGCGTACGACACGTCGCCGCCCGGCGCACCGGGGACCGGGACGCGTGGCGCGGCGTGCAGGTCCCGCACCCCGGTCGCGGCGAGCACCCGCGCGGCGTTGGCGGCGCGGACCCCGCCGCACGCCATCACCTCGACCCGGCCCGCCGCCCGCTCGGCCAGCTCCCGGATCAGGGGCGCGCCGTCGAGCGCGGAGCGCCGCCGCCCGGACGTGAGCACCCTCGTGAACCCCAGCTCGGCGATCCGGTCGACCGCGGCACGCGAGTCCGCGCTGACGTCGACCGCCCGGTGAAACGTGGTCTGCATGCCCCGCGCCGCCTCGACGAACCCGGCGCACGCCGCGGCCACGGCTCCGTCGTCGTCGAGCGCGCCGACCACGACACCCGTCGCGCCGAGGTCGCGGGCCACGGCGATGTCGCGGGTCATCACCGCGAGGTCGTCCGGCGAGTACCGGAAGTCACCCGGCCGCGGCCGGATCAGCACGTGCACCTCGGCGACGCCAACGGCCAGCTCGATGAGCGCGGCACTCGGCGTGAGACCGCCGTCGGACAGCCCCGCGCACAGCTCGACCCGGTCCGCCCCCGCCGCGACCGCGGCCCGCGCACCGGCCACCGACTCGACACCGATCTCCACCCGCATGGCCGAAAGTGTTCAGTAGCGCGCGGCGTACCGGCTGGGCGACTCCCCGAACATGTGCTTGAAGTCGCGCGCGAAATGGGACTGGTCGGCGTACCCGAGGTCAGCCGCGAGCGCCGCCCAGTCGATCGCCACACCGGCCGCCAGCCGCTCGGTCACCTCGTGCAGCCGGTACCGGCGGATCACCCACTTCGGCCCGATGCCGACGTGCTCGGCGAACAGCCGCTGCAGCTGCCGGACGCTCGAACCGAGGTCACGGGCCAGCGCCTCGACCGTGGTCAGCTCGGGCCGGGCGACGACGGTGTCGACGATCTCCGCGGCCTCCCCGGCGCGCGGGTCCGGCTCCGGCAGCCGGTCCAGCAGGAACCGCTCGACCGTCTCGACATCGGGCGCGGCCGGCAGGTCCGGCCCGAACACGGTCGCGGCGTCGACCACCCGGTCGGTGATCGTCGACACCGCGACGCCGAGGAACGGCCGGAACGCGCCCGGCCGGAACGCCACCCCGAACACGCCGCCGACGCCGTCGAGCACCTTCACCTGATGCCCGCTCACGACCCCGTTGACCCTCACACCGCCGTCGCCGAAGGTCAGCTGCACGTTGGGGTACGGGACGATCAGCTGCCGGTACGGCTCCGCGTAGTCCCACGACACGACCCAGTAGCGCGCGACGTGCGGGGCGAGCGCCGGCGACGGGCTCGGGAACGCGTGCCGCTGGTACTTCGTCCACGCGCCGCCCAGCTCGCGGACATCCCTGGTCACCCGGCCGAGTCTATGTCGCGTTCGTTCAATACGGCGCCCGCGTGCCGGCCCTACCTTGACGCCCATGTCCGATCTCATGGCCCGCGCGGCCGCCGCGCTGACGGCGACCGTCCGCGACATCGAACCCGACCAGCTCTCCGCCCCGACCCCGTGCGCCGAGTTCGACGTGCGCAGGGTCGTGCACCACCTGCTCTTCTGGGGCCCGTCGCTGGAAGGCGCCGGACGCAAGGAGTCCGTGCCGCCGGCCGGCGCCGAGTCCGACCTGGACCTCACCACCGGCGACTGGGCCGGCGACCTGACCGCGCTGCTCGACCACGTCGCCGACGCGTGGGCGCCGCCGTCCGCGTGGGAGGGCACCACCCGGATGGGCGGGCCGACGGAGTTCCCGGCGGCGGTGATCGGCGGGATGCTCGTCGGGGAGCTGGTCGTGCACGGCTGGGACCTCGCGCGCGCCACCGGCCAGACCGTCGAGCTGGACGACGACCTGGATGGCGACCTGGATGGCGACCTGGATGGCGACCTGCTCGCCTACCTGCTCCCCGAGGTCGCCGCCGGCGCGGAACAGGGCCGGCAGATGGGGATCTACGGACCCGAGGTCGCCGTGCCGGCCGACGCGCCGACGCTCGACCGGATCCTCGCCATGACCGGCCGCGACCCGGCGTGGACGCGGCTCAGTGCCGGTGTCGCAGCTCCCGGGGCTGCTGGCTGATCCACACCAGCCGGTCGAAGTCGACGGCGACGCCCCGGAGCAGCACGTCCACCAGCGTGCGTTCGTCGACCGGGGCGTCGCCGAACAGCGCGCGCTGGTAGACCGCCGCCGCGAGCAGGTCGACGAGCAGGTCCGGCGACACGTCCGGCCGCAGCTCGCCCCGGTCGACCGCACGGCGCACCGCGACCATCGCGGCCTCCCTGCTCGGCCGCACCAGCGTGTCGACCAGGTGCCGGTTCAGCTCGGGGTCGGCGCAGTCGGCCACCAGCGGCGCGAGCACGCCGGGCGGGAGCCGGTGGTGCAGGGCCTCGGCGAGCAGGGACACGCTCTCGACCAGGTCGCAGCGGGTGCAGCCGTTGTCCGGCGCGGGCGGCGTGACCAGCAGGGCCGCCAGCGCGTCGACGACCAGACGCTGGCGGACCGGCCACCGGCGCCGGATCGCGGCCTTCGTGGTGCCGGCCCGTGCCGCGACCGTCTCGAGCGCGAAGCCGGAGTAGCCGCGCTCGCGCAGGAGGGCGACGGCGGCGTCGAGCACCGCCGCGTCGATCGTCGCGTCCCTCGGCCGGCCGGGGCTCACCGGGCGGTGTTCTCGGTGACGTCCTGCGGGTACCAGCGCAGCTCGATCGTGTTGCCGTCCGGGTCGCGCACGTAGACCGACGTCGCCTCGCCGCGCGCGCCGAACCTGCCGACCGGCCCCTCGAGCACGTCGAACGTGCCGGAGTCGATGACCTCCTGCCAGTCCAGCGGTGCCACGACGAGACAGATGTGGTCCACGTTGGACTCCCCACGATCCTTGCGCACGAGGTCGATGATGGTGCGCTCGGTGATCCGCACCGACGGGAACGGCACCTTCCCGGCCCGCCACTCCTCGACCCGCATGGGCGTGAGCCCGAGCGGTCCGCAGTAGAACTCCAGCGCCTTCTCCACGTCCGACACGTTGAGCACCAGGTGATCGAAATCCACTACTCGCATGACGATGTCCTCCGATTTTCAATCCGACCCGGTGCGGATCGTAATGCCGCACCGAAGAAGTGACAAGATGTCCGGCGTGGATGTCGTCGCGAAACACAACGTGGTCGTCACCGGACCGGTGGACGGCCCGGTCGTGCTGCTCGCGCACGGGTTCGGCTGTGACCAGAACCTGTGGCGGCTCGTCGTGCCCAGGCTCGCGCGCGACCACCGTGTCGTGCTGTTCGACCACGTCGGCGCCGGCAAGTCGGACCTGTCCGCGTGGTCGGCGGAGCGCTACGCCTCCCTCGACGGCTACGCGGACGACGTGCTGACCATCTGCCGGGAGCTGGACCTGCGCGACGTGACGCTGGTCGGCCACTCGGTCAGCGCGATGATCGGCGTGCTCGCGGTCGCGGCGGACCCGGCGCGGTTCGCGCGGCTGGTGCTGCTCACCCCGTCGCCGTGCTACCTGAACGACGGTGACTACCGGGGCGGGTTCAGCGCGGCCGACATCGACGAGCTGCTGGAGTCGCTCGACAGCAACTACCTCGGCTGGTCGGCGACCATGGCGCCGGTGATCATGGGCAACCCGGACCGTCCGGAGCTCGGCGCCGAGCTGACCAACAGCTTCTGCCGCACCGACCCCGAGATCGCGCGGGTGTTCGCCCGCGCCACGTTCCTGTCCGACAACCGCGCGGACCTCGCGCGGATCACGGTGCCGACGCTGGTCGTCCAGTGCTCGCAGGACGCGATCGCGCCGCGTGAGGTCGGCGAGTTCGTGTGTGACCAGATCCCCGGCAGCGCACTCGTGACGCTCGACGCGGTCGGACACTGCCCGCAGCTCAGCGACCCGGAGCCGACCGCGGAGGCCATCGCCGCCTTCACCGGGAGCTGACCGTGACCGGCGATCCCGAGCTCGCCGCGCTCCTGGAGGACAGTGCGGAGGACCTGTACGAGCACGCGCCGTGCGGGTACCTGTCCACCACGCTCGACGGCCGGATCGTCAAGGTCAACGCCACGCTGCTCGGCTGGCTCGGGCCCGCCCGCGAGGACGTGGTCGGCGTGCTGCGGTTCTCGGACCTGCTGACCGTCGGCGGCCGTCTCTATCACGAGACGCACTTCGCGCCGCTGCTGCGGATGCAGGGCGAGCTGCGCGGTGTCGCGCTCGAGCTGGCGACCGCGACCGGCGAGCGGCTGCCGGTGCTCGTCACGTCGGTGGTGAAGGCCGACGCGGACGGCCGGCCGCTGCTGATCAGGACCACGGTGTTCGACGCCCGCGACCGGCGGGCCTACGAGCAGGAGCTGCTGCGGGCCCGCCGCGCGGCCGAGATCGAGCGGGAACGCGCGCAGGAGCTCGCGACCACGCTGCAGCGCACGCTGCTGCCGCCACGACTGCCTTCGGTGCCGGGCCTCACGCTCGCCGCGCACTACCACCCCGAGTCGGCCGACCAGGTCGGCGGCGACTTCTACGACGTGTTCCCACTGGCGGGCGGGCGCTGGGGGCTGTTCCTCGGCGACGTGTGCGGCAAGGGCGCGACGGCGGCCGCGGTGACGTCGCTGACCAGGTACACGCTGCGGTCTGCGGCGGTGTTCGACGAGTCGCCGGTCGCCGTGCTCGGCATGCTCAACACCGTTCTGCACCAGGAGTTCACGGCCGACACACGGTTCTGCACGGTCGTCTTCGGCGTGCTCACGCCCGCACCGGGCGGTTGGGACGTCGAGCTGGCGAGCGGCGGCCACCCGCCCGCGCTGCTGCTGCGCGCCGACGGCACCGCGGAGTACCGCGACACGCCGGGCGGGCAGCTGGTCGGCATGCTGCCCGCCGCCCGCTTCGTCACCACCACGGTGTCGCTCACGTCGGGCGACACACTGCTGCTGTACTCCGACGGCCTGACCGAGGCACGCGTCGACACGGCACGCAACCGCTTCGGCGAGGACGCTTTCCTGGAGTTCGCCGAGACCCGCGCGCCGACCACCGCGCCGAAACTGGTCGCGGACGTCGTCGAGCTGCTGGCGGGCCTGACCGTCGACGACGACGTGGCGGCGCTCGCGCTGAGCGTGTCCTAGCCCGGTCCTGGCACGCCGAGCCCGGCCGCCCTGTCGTTCAGGTAGCGCTGTTCCTGAAGGCTGTGCGTGCGCGCGGCGGCGGACCGGTACTCGGCACGGGCGCCCTCGACGTCGCCGGCCTGCTCCAGCAGGTGCGCGCGGACCGCGTGCAGCCGGTGGTGGTCGGCGAGACGCTTGTCCTCCGCGAGGTCCGCGACCAGCGCGAGACCCGCGGCCGGGCCGTCGGCCATCGCCACCGCGACGGCGTGGTTCAGTGCCGCCATCGGGCTGTCCGACACCCGCGTGAGCACCTCGTAGAGGGCCACGATCTGCGGCCAGTCCGTGTCGTCCGCCGACGCGGCCTCGTCGTGGACGGCCGCGATCGCCGCCTGCAGCTGGTACGGGCCCGACGGGCCGACCGGCAGCGCGGCGGTGATCAACGCGACACCCTCCGCGATCAGGTCCGCGTCCCACAGCCCGCGGTCCTGCGCGGCGAGCGGGACCAGGCGCCCGTCCGGCCCGGTGCGCGCGGGGCGGCGGGCGTCCGTCAGCAGCGTCAGCGCCAGCAGGCCCGCGACCTCGCCGTCGCGCGGCAGCAGGCGGTGGACGACCCGCGTCAGGCGGATGGCCTCCGCGGACAGGTCGGCGCGGTACAGGGTCGGGCCCGCGGTGCTCGCGTAGCCCTCGGTGAAGATCAGGTACAGGACGCGGAGCACGGCGGCGGTCCGTTCGGCGCGCTCGGCGGCCGCCGGCATCCGGAACGGCGCCCCGCTCGCCTTCACGCGCTGCTTGGCCCTGCTGATGCGCTGCGCCATGGTCGACTCCGGCACCAGGAAGGCGCGGGCGATCTCCTGCGTGGTCAGGCCGCCGACCGACCGCAGCGTCAACGCGATCTGCTGTGCGGGCGGCAGCGCGGGATGGCAGCACATGAACAGCAGGATGAGCGTGTCGTCCGCGTCCTCCGGCCGGTCGACGTGGGTCTGCGGCACCGTCCACGTCGCGACCGCGTCCTCCCGCCGCTGCCGTGCCTGCTCGCCGCGCAGCAGGTCGGTGAGCTTGCGCGCGGCGACCCGGATCAGCCACGCGCGCGGGTTCTCCGGCACGCCGTCGCGCGGCCACTGGGCGGCGGCCGCGATCAGCGCCTCCTGCACCGCGTCCTCGGCGGTGTCGAAGTGCCCGTACCGGCGGACCACCGCCCCGAGGACCTGCGGCGCGAGAACACGCAGCAGGCCGTCGGCGGCGGGGTCGGTCATGCCTCGAGGTCGGACAGGCCGTCGACGATGGGCCGCACGTCCGCGTAGGCCCGGCCCCGCGCGTGGTCCGGCCCCGGCGTGTCGGCGAGCCGCGCGGCGATCTCGGTGGCGCGGTCGAAGCTCTCGCACTCGACGATCGTGTAGCCGGCCAGCACCTCGGCCGTCTCCGCGTACGGGCCGTCGGTCACCACGCTGACGCCGTCCTTCGACCCGAGCCGCCGGGTGTGCACCGGCGCGGCGAGGCCCCGTGCGTCGACGAACTCGCCGGACTCGACCAGCTCGTTGTTCCACTTCGCCATGAACTCGCCCATCGCGGCGACCTCGTCGGGCTGCCACGCCGGGTGGTCGGCGGTGCTCTTGCCGGCCATCGCGTCGTAGTCGGCCTGCGAGGCGTAGAGAAGGATCATGTACTTCATTGCTGTCTCCCTTACCGGACGGCACCCCGTGGTGCCGTTCGCCGGTGACGTCGGAGCCGCCGAACCCCGCTTCGACAGTTCGCCTCGAATGTGGCCGGCATCACATTAGCGCCGGCACCCGGCCCTTCTCGGCGAGCCACTCCAGCGCCTCGCGGACGGCCTCGAGCGAGCTGTACCTCGGCCGGTAGTCGAGCAGCCGCGTCGCCTTCGCGATGCTGGCGTTGGGGCTGTGCGCGATGTGGTCCCAGGTCACGCCGGCGTCGTTCTGCGCGACCGTCCGCCGCCACTCGTCCCAGCCGACGAACCCCAGCCGCGCCTCCCGGCCGTACCAACCGGCGACCGCCTCGGCGAACCCGCGCAGCGTGAGCGCGGCCGGCGACACCACGTGGAAACTCTCGCCCACGGCCGCCGACCGGTTGGCCATGGCCGCGGTGAACGACTGCGCGACGTCGTCGGCGTGCACGTGGTGCAGGGTCTCCATGCCGAGGTTGGGCAGCGTCAGCTCCTCACCGGTCGCGAGCTTGCGGTACACGTCGAGGTCGAGGTTCCCCGCCGGGTTGACCGGCACCCAGCCCGGCCCGGAGATGTGGCCGGGATGCAGCACGGTCGCGGGGAAGCCGTCGCGGCGGGCCCGGTCCAGCAGCCACGCCTCGATCTCCGCCTTCTTCGTGCCGTACTCGCCGAACGGGCGGCGGGGCGCGTCCTCGGTGGTCGGCACCTGCGCGCTCGGGCCGTGCACCCAGACCGTGCCGCAGTGCAGGAAGTGCTGCACCCGCCCGGCGAGCGCCTCGACGAGCCGGCGAGCGCTGTCCGGCTCGAAGCAGATGAGGTCGATCACCACGTCCGGCTCGAGGTCGCGTACCCGCGTGCCGAACGTGCCGGCCGCGTCCTCCTCGGTCCGGTCGGCGGTCACCGTCGTCACCGCCGACCACGCGGCGTGCGTGCGGTAGGGCGTCGCCGTGCCCCTGGTCAGCACCGTGACGTCGTGGCCGGCCGCGACCAGCCGGGGCACCAGGTAGCCGCCGATGTGCCCGGTCCCGCCGAGCACCACAACCCGTGTCATGGCCGCGATGCTACGGCCGCCGGGCAGCGCGGACGATCCACAAGGGCGGCGGCCTCGTCACCGACGGCCACACCGCGCCACTGTCCGAACAGGACCGTTCGGTGCGTGCACTGGTCACCGGCGCGATGGTGCACGGCCCGCCCGCCGCGCCGACTGTCTCTAGGCGGCGGCGCGGTCCGCCACCGGTCGGCGGCGCAGCGTCGGCTCGGTCAGCACGCGGGCCGTCCACGCGCCGTCCGCCTTGTACAGGTCGGTGCCCGGCGCCACGATCTCGTCGATGCGGTCCAGCGTCGCGTCGTCCAGCGTCACCGCGGCGCCCTTCAGCAGCGACTCGAGGTGCGCCATCGTGCGCGGGCCCGTGATCACCGACGTGACGGCCGGGTGTGCGACCGGGAACGCCACGGCCAGCTCCGGCAGCGTGCAGCCGAGGTCGTCGGCCACCCGCACCAGCTGCTCGATGGCGTCGTACTTGGCCACGTTGTGCGGCAGCGTCGGGTCGAAGCGGACCGGCATCAGCGCGGCCCGGCCGGTGGTCATGTCGACCGGCTGGTCCTTGCGGTACCGGCCGGACAGGACGCCGGACGCGAGCGGGCTCCATGTCAGCACCCCCATGCCGAGCCGCTCACAGGTCGGCAGCACGGACGTCTCGATCCCACGCGCCAGCAGCGAGTACGGCGGCTGTTCGGTGCGGAACCGGTGCAGGCCACGGCGTTCCGCGACGTGGTGTGCCTCGACGATGTCCGCCGCCGGGAACGTCGAGCAGCCGAACGCACGGATCTTGCCCGCGCGCACGAGGTCGGTCAGGGCCGACAGCGTCTCCTCGATGTCGGTCCGGTGGTCGGGCCGGTGCACCTGGTAGAGGTCGATCCAGTCGGTGCGCAGCCGCCGCAGGCTGTCCTCCACCTCCTTGAGGATCCACCGCCGCGAGTTGCCGCCGCGGTTGCGGCCCTCCCCCATCGGGAAGTGCACCTTCGTGGCGAGCACGACGTCGTCGCGCCGCCCCTCCAGTGCCTTGCCGACGATCTCCTCCGACTCACCGGCGGAGTACATGTCCGCGGTGTCCACGAAGTTGATGCCGGCGTCGAGCGCGGCGTGGATGATCCGCGCGGAGTCGTCGTGGTCGGGGTTGCCGACCGCGCCGAACATCATGGTGCCGAGGCAGTGGACGCTGACCTCGATGCCGGTGCCGCCGAGAACGCGATAGCGCACGGTGTCGTCTCCCCTTGGTTGCGTTGTCTGGCGCGCGCACCATATGAGCTGGAGCGAACTCCAGGTCAAGCGTTATGCTGAGAAGTGAGGTTGATGTTCGCTGCGCTCGCAGCCCATGGTCACACCTATCCCTCGATCCCCTTGGCACTCGCCGCCCGCAACGCCGGACACGACGTCGTCTTCGTTGCGGGACAACAGTTTCTGCCGACGCTGCGCCGCGCCGGCCTCGCGGCGGAGCCGGCCGGCATGAGCATGGCGGAGGCGTTCGCCGGGGTGGCGCCCGACGCGGAGCAGGTCGGCCGCGTGGTGGGTGACGTGCTGTCCCGCCGGATGGCCGCGGACCTCGCGCCGCTGCTGGCCGAGCACCGACCGGACGCGGTGGTCCACGACGTCGCCACGCTGGGCGCGCCGATCGCCGCCGCGGTCGCCGGGATCCCCGCGCTCGGCCACACGTTCGGACGGATCTTCGCCAACGTCCTGTCCGAGTCGATCGTCTCGTCCTTCGACGCGTTGGCCGTCGAGCTCGGGCTCGACCCGGCGGCGCTCACGGCCGGCCCCGTGCTGGACATCTGCCCGAAGTCCGTGCAGTCACAACACTTTCTCGACCAGGCGGACCGCGTGCCGCTGCGCCCCGTCGCGTGGAGCGAGTGCGGCGCGCTGGTCGAGCGGACGCCCGGCCGGCCGCTGGTCTACCTGACGCTCGGCACGGTGTTCGCGACCGCGGCCGTGCTGCGGCAGGCGGTCGAGGGGCTCGCGGCGCTGCCGGTCGACGTGCTCGTCGCGGCGGGACCGGCGCTCGACCCGGCCGCGCTCGGGGCCGTGCCGGACCACGTGCGGGTCGCGGCGTGGGTGCCGCAGGCCGCGGTGCTGCCGCACGTCGACCTGGTGGTGCACCACGGCGGCAGCGGCACGATGTTGGGCGCGTTCGCGGCGGGCCGGCCGCAGTTGCTGCTGCCGCAGGGCGCGGACCAGTTCACCAACGCCGAGGCGGTGGTCGCCGCGAACGCCGGCGCCCGCCTGCTGCCCGCGGAGCTGAGCGCCGAGACCGTCACGGTCACGGCCAGGGCGCTGCTCGCGGACGACGCGGTGCGGGCCGCGGCGGGCCGGCTCGCCGCCGAGATCGCGGCGATGCCACCCCCAGAAGACATCGCCGGCCGGCTGCCGGCCCTGATCGGGCAGGAAGGAACACCATGCGCGTGAACATCCCTTCCGGCGGCGACTTCGAGGACGTGTACGGCTACTGCCGCGCCGTCCGCGTCGGCGAACACATCCACGTCGCCGGCACCACCGCCCGCGACCCGCACCTGGACGGCGCGGACACCTACGAGCAGGCCCGTTCGGCACTCTCGATCATCGAGGCCGCGCTGCGCGAGGCCGGCAGCTCACCGGCCGCCGTCGTGCGGACGGTGACCTACGTGACCGACATCGCCGAGTTCGAACAGGTGGCCCGAGCCCACCATGAAATGTTCGGCGACGTCCGTCCCGCGGGGACGATCGTGCAAGTCTCGGCCCTCATCGACCCCCGCATGAAGATCGAGATCGAGGCCTACGCCATCGACCGCGCGTGAGTGGCGACTAGCGCGAGGGTGAACCGCAGGCGCCTGCCGGTCATGCCCTTCATCGCGGTGACACCCCACGCGTAGCGGTCCACCACGCCGGACGCGCGTAGCCGCAGCTTGTCGCCGACCACCCGCACCTCGTCGACCCGCACGTCGAGCGGGTGCGTCCGGTCCTTGACGGTCAGCTCGCCGTGCAGGACCCAACCGTCCGCACGCGACAGTCCGGTCGAGACGAACGTGATGTCCGGGAAGCGGTCGGTCTCCAGGTACTGCTTCGACCGGACCGTGTTGTCCCGCATGGACGATCCGGTGTCGAAGCTGGCGGCGTCGATCGTCGCGCGGACCGCGGAGCCCTGCGTCGGGTCGGCGACGTGCACGTGACCCGCGCGCAGCGCGAACGTGCCGCGGACCCCGCCGAGGCCGAACATGTGCCTGGTGGTGAAGGAGATCGTCGACTCGGTCGGGTCGATGCGGTAGGCGCCCGCGGCGGGCACCTCGACGGTCTCGGTGGCCGTGTCGGTCATGAGTGGTGTCCTTTCTGGACGTCCCGGCGCGTGGCCGCGCCGACGAGTTGTGGGATGCGGACGCCGAACGCGCCCGTCAGGTCGAACCGGTGCAGGTCCACGATGTCGAAGCCGGCACGCTCGATCGCCGGTCCGGTCTCCCGGTTTGGCCGGCAGCGCACGCCGACCAGCGCGCTGAGGCCGGCCACGGTGCTCTGTGCCCTGCGCACCCACGTGCCGGCCGGCGCGGCGACGTGCTCGGCGAACACGAACCGCCCGCCCGGCGCCAACACCCGGTGCAGCGACGCGAGCGCGGCGGTCTGGTCGCCGACCGAGCACAGGACGAACGAGCACACGACGGCGTCGACGCTGCCGTCCGCCAGTTCCAGGTCCTCCACGCGGCCGGGCAGCACCTGCGCCCGCCTGCCCAGCCGGTCGGCGGCCGCGCGGGTGCTGGCCCGGGCCGACGCCTTCGGCTCGATGCCGAGCCAGCGCACCTCCCGGTGGTAGTACGGCAAATTGCAACCGGTCCCCGGTCCGATCTCGAGGACGGTGCCGCGCAGCGAGCCGACGAGCGCCGGCCAGAACGAGGTTCGCGGGACTGTCGTGGTCATGGCGGTAGCTTCGCCGCGCTCGGGGGTCAGCCACATCAACCAGACGGCTGTGTGGATGTCGACTTTGGTCGATAGGCCCACGTGCCGGTCGGCTCGTACGCTCGTGGCGTGTCCGAACTGTTCTGCTCGCGCCGAGTCCTGCTGACCATGATCGTGGTCGGCATGGTCGTCGCGGCCATCGTGTACGGCGAGTACGGCACCGGGACCGGTGGCGCGTTCCTCGCCATGGAGATCGCGGTCGGCGTGGTCGGTCTCGCGCTGTTCCCGCTGATGTTCCGCTGGCCGGTCGCGACCGGCATCGTGTTCGTGCTGCTCGCCGCGCTGGCGCCGACCGCGACCCCGCTCGCCAACATCGGCGTGCTGCAGGTCGCCCGCTGCCGGCCGCTGCCCCATGCCATCGGGATGGCGCTCGCCGGTATCGCGGCGCACGCCGCGCGTGGGTTGTGGCAGCCGACCAGCGGGTTGTCCTACAACTGGTGGCTGACGCTGATCGTCGTGCTGCACGCCGGGTTGGTCGGGTGGGGCGCGCTGGCGGCCGCGCGGGCCGCGGTGATCACCTCGCTCGAGGAGCGGGCGCTGCGGGCGGAGGCCGAGCAGGGCAGGCGGGTCGCCGAGGCGCGGGCCGCGGAGCGGGCGAAGATCGCCCGCGAGATGCACGACGTGCTCGCGCACCGGCTGTCGCTGCTCGCGACGTACGCCGGCGCGCTGGAGTACCGGCCCGACCAGGCGCCGGAGCGGCTGTCGCAGGCGGCCGGCGTGATCAGGGAGACCGTGCACCAGGCGCTGAACGAGCTGCGCGACGTGATCGCGCTGCTGCGCGACGACGGTTCCGACGACCTGGCCCGGCCCGTGCCGGCGCTCGCGGACCTGCCGGAGCTGGTCGCGGAGTCCAGGTCGACCGGCACGCGGGTCGAGGTGCGCGACGAGGTGTCCGACCCGGCGTCGGTGCCGGGCGCGACCGCGCGGACCGCGTACCGGGTCGTCCAGGAGGCGCTCACCAACGCGCGCAAGCACGCGCCGGGCCAGCCGGTGTCGATCGCGCTGGACGGCACGCCGGGTGCGCTGCTGCGGATCTGCGTGTCGAACCCGCTCGGGCGGTCGTCGGCCATCCCCGGTACCGGCAGCGGGCTGGTCGGGCTCACCGAACGCGTGCGGCTCGCCGGCGGCCAGCTCGACCACCAGGCGACGGCGACGGAGTTCCTGGTGTCGGCGTCGCTACCGTGGCCGGCATGATCAGGGTGCTGGTAGTCGACGACGACGCGCTGGTGCGCTCCGGGCTGACGATGATGCTCGACGGCGCCGACGGGCTGCGGGTCGTCGGCGAGGCGGGCGACGGAGAACAGGTCCCCGCGGCGCTGGACGCCCACCCCACCGACGTCGTGCTCATGGACATCCGGATGCCCAGGGTCAACGGCATCGTGGCGACGCAGCGCGCGCGGGCGCGGGCCAACCCGCCGGAGGTGATCGTGCTGACGACGTTCGACACCGACGAGAACGTGCTGCGTGCGCTGCGCGCCGGCGCGAGCGGGTTCCTGCTGAAGGACTCGCCGCCGCTGGAGATCGCGACCGCGATCCGGCGGGTGGCCGCCGGCGAGCCGATCCTGTCGCCGAGGATCACCCGCCGCCTGATGGACCGCGCGGCGACGGAGGCGGGGGCGTACGCGCGGGCGCGTACCGCGCTGGCGGGGTTGTCGGCGCGGGAGCACGACGTGGCGGTGGCGGTCGGCAAGGGCCGCACGAACGCCGAGATAGCCGCGGAGCTGCACGTGAGCATCGCGACGGTGAAGTCCCACATCACCCGGGTGCTCACGAAGCTGGACGCGGGCAACCGCACGCAGATAGCGCTGCTGATCCACGACGCGGGCCTGGTCTGAGCCCGCGAGTCCAACGCTCAGAACCCGCGAGTCCCCCGTTCGGACCCAGTGAGTTGACGTTTCGTGTCTATCGCCGATAGAGGCGAATGTGCGACTCACCGGTCGCGAACGTTCGACTCGCGGGTCATTGCGCCGCGGCCACGACTCGACGTGAGATGAACTACGGGTGTACAGGAAGGAGACCCGAGGAGTTTAACGTCGGAGAGATGTACCGCAGATACGTCGCGCTCGGGGACAGTTGCGCGGAAGGCCTCGACGACCCGTACCCCGACGGCAGTGGCTACCGCGGCTGGACGGACCTGACCGCGACCCGGCTCGCGGCGGTCGAACCGACGCTGCGGTACGCGAACCTCGCGGTGCGCGGCAGGCGGCTCGACCAGATCCTCGCCGAGCAGGTCCCGCTCGCGGTCGACCTGCGGCCGGATCTGGTGACGTTGTTCGGCGGCGGCAACGACATCCTGCAGGCCCGCTGGCAGACGACGGCCGACTCGCTGGACGCGACGGTGGCCGCGATGTCGGCCGTGGCGCGAACGATGGTGCTGTTCACGCTGCCCGACATCGCCCGGCTCCCCGGTCTCGGCCGGCTGCGCCCCCGCGTCGAGCAGCTCAACGGCCTCATCGCGGCGACCGCGGCGAAGTACGGCACGCTGCTGATCGACGTCCGCGACGACCCGTCCTGCCACGACGACCGCCTCTACGGCCCCGACCGGCTGCACCTCGGCGAGCTCGGCCACCGCAGGGTCGCCGCGCACCTGCTCGCCGCGCTCGGCGCGCCCGTGGTCGACGAGTGGCTCGCGCCGCTGCCGCCCGCGACCCGCGAGCCGTACTGGCGGGTCGCGGCCCGGCACTGGACGTGGGTGCGCCACCACGTGTACCCGGCCGTCCACGAGACGGTCCGCAACCGCGTGATCGGGCGCCAGCCGGGCGACGGCATGCTGCCGAAACGCCCGGACCTGGCCCGCGTCAGCGAGCACTGAGGGACGCCGCCGCCCCTCAGTGCTGCCGTCTCAGCCGCCGTTGGACGGGCGGTAGCTCGGGGTCCGCTGCACGCGCGTGCCCGCGGTCGGCAGGCCCTCCACCGCGTCGAACAGCGCCTTGCCCAGTGCCTGGCGGGCCCGCAGCGCCGGGTGCGGGGCACCGAAGTCGGCGTCGTTGACCGCCGCGTCACCGACGAACGGGCCGGTCGCGAACAGCGAGTAGACCGCGCTCGCGCGGCCGTCGGCCGCGAAGACCACGCCCGCCTCGTTGCGGCTCGAGTCGAACCAGCCAGCCTTGGTCGCCACGCGCAGCCGCTGCGGGGTCGTCAGGTTCAGCCGCATGCCGTCGGCGAAGGCGGCCATCGAGCGAATGGTGTTCAGCAGGTAGTCGGTCGACGTGGCCGACAGCAGCTCGCCGGCGACGAGGCGGGACAGCAGCGTGTGCGTCTCGCGCGGCGTGGTCTGCCCGAGGAAGAACCGGTTCGGGTTGGACACCGGGACGACCTGCGTGTGCACGAAACCCTTGCCGCGCAGGATCTCGTTCAGCTCCAGCGCCGGGCACACCAGCCCGCACAGCCGCACCGCCGTGTTGTCCGACACGGTCAGCAGGTTCGCCATCGCGTGCCCGAGCGTGATCGAGCTGGGGTAGGCGCGGTCGAGCGCGAAGATCCCGTCGGTGTCCTGGATGACGATGTCGGCGCTGACCTCGACCCGCTGGTCCAGCGTGAGCAGACCGCGGTCGATCTTGTCGAGCACCGCGGTGGCGACCGCGAGCTTGTTGACGCTGTAGGCCTCGACGACAGTGTCCGCGCCTTCCTCGACGGCCACCAGCTGCGCGCCGTCCGCGCCGGTGACGGTCAGGTAGGAGGACCAGACGCCCTCCGCGCGCTCGGTCTCCCGCGCGTACGCCCGCGCGACGCGACGTGCGGCCTGCGCGGCGTCCGGCGCGGACGCGGCCGGTGCCGCCGACGCGGCGGCGACGCTGGCGGTGGCGGCGGTACCGAGGACCGCTCCAGCGGTCGCGACGGTGCCGAGGCCGAGTGCGGACCTGCGATTGATGATCACGCGCACACGCTACCGTGTCGGCCATGGCCACCACGCTGCGAGCCGACTGCGCGAACTGTTTCGGTTTGTGTTGCGTGGCACCGGCGTTCGCGGCGTCCTCGGACTTCGCCATCGACAAGCCGGCGGGCACGCCGTGTCCCAACCTGCTCGCCGACTTCCGCTGCGGCATCCACGAAACCCTGCGCCCGCAGGGGTTTGCCGGCTGCACGGTGTTCGACTGCCACGGTGCGGGCCAGAAGGTCGCCCAGGTCACCTACGGCGGCCGCAGCTGGCGGGACGCGCCGGACACGGCCGGGGAGATGTTCGACGTGTTCGCGGTGATGCGGCAGCTGCACGAGATCCTCTGGTACCTCACGGAAGCCGAGACCAGGTCCCCCGCGGACGACCTCGCGGCGCTCCGCGTCGAGGTCGACGAACTGACGCACGCCGACGCGGCCACCCTGCTGTCGACCGACCTCGATGCGTTGCGCCACAAGGTGCGCCCGCTGCTCGCGCGCACCAGTGAGCTGCTGCGTGCCGAGGTGCGCAGGAAGAAGGACCACCGCGGCGCGGATCTGGTCGGCGCACGGCTGCGCTGTGCGGACCTGCGGGGCGCGAACCTGCGCGGCGCATACCTGATCGGCGCCGACCTGCGCGAGGCCGACCTACGTGGCGCCGACCTCATCGGCGCCGACCTGCGCGACGCCGACCTGCGGGGCGCGAACCTGACGGACGCGTTGTTCCTCACACAGTTCCAGCTGAACTCCGCGCAAGGTGACGAGTCGACAACCTTCCCGCACATTCTCCTGCGGCCAACGCATTGGGCGACAAGCATCGGCAAGTGACGTGGCGCCCGGCTGAACCCGCTGCCGGACAGGCGAATTCGCCGAGCCGCCACCCGCCGCTCACCGCGTTCTCACCGGCTGTGCGACTGCCGCACGGATGATGCGAGCCGTGCTGGTAGACGCTGCCCCGACGGGGCTGGTTCTTGCTGTGCTCGGCGACTCCATCGGCGTCGGCATCGGCGATCCCGCGCGCGGCGGCGGATGGCGCGGGTTCGCGCCGATGCTCGCCGACGCGCTCGGCGGCGCCCGACTCGCCAACCTCGCGGTCAGCGGCTCCCGGGTCGGTGGCGTGCTGGAGAACCAGCTGCCCGCGGCACTCGCGGCGCGGCCGGACGTCGCCGTGCTGCTGGTCGGCATGAACGACACCATGCGCTCGGACTTCGACCCCGTACGCCTGCTCGCCGACTTCGACCACGTGGTCGGCACACTCGTCGCGGCGGGGCCCACGGTGATCACCGTGCGGTACCACGACCACCACCGCGTCTTCCGGCTCCCCGGACCGCTGCGCCGCGCGCTCGCGTCGCGGATCGCCGCGCTCAACGAGATCTTCGACACCGTCGGCGCCCGGCACGGCGTCGCGGTCATCGACCTCGGGCAGCTGCCCGGGATCTACCGGCTGGACGCGTGGGCGGTGGACCGGCTGCACCCGTCCGAGCTGGGCCACCGGCTGCTCGCGCGCGCCATCGCCGACCGGCTCGCGCAGGCGGGCACCCGGGTCCACCGCGAGGTGTCGCTGCGGTGCGCGGGCGGCCGCACGCCCGGCCGGGTCGCCCGCTGGGGCTGGCTCGTGTTCAAGGGCGTGCCGTGGCTGGTCCGCCGCGGCCACGACCTCGTTCCCTACGCGCTGTCGACGTTCGTCAGACGCGCCGGCGCGCCCCAGCCGGGGCACGAGCGGTGATATCAGCGGCGGGCGGCCAGGGTCGAGAGGCGCTTCTGCGTCGGCCACCGCACGTCGGTGGCCCACCCGAACTTCTCGAGGAACCAGATCAGCCGCGCCGAGACGTCGATCTGCCCGCGCCGCACGCCGTGCCGCGCGCAGGTCGGGTCGGCGTGGTGCAGGTTGTGCCACGACTCGCCCATGGACAGGATCGCGAGCGGCCAGAAGTTCGCCGACCGGTCCCGCGCGGCGAACGGCCGCGAGCCGACCATGTGGCAGATCGAGTTCACCGACCACGTGACGTGGTGCAGGAACGACACCCGCACGAGCCCGGCCCAGAAGAACGCGGTCACCGCACCCCACCACGACCACGCGATGAGGCCGCCGAGCACGGCGGGCGCGAGCAGCGTGACCGCCGTCCACAGGCCGAACTGGCGGTGCACCCGCACGATGTCCTTGTCGGCCAACAGGTCCGGGGCGAACCGCTCGGCGTTGGTGAGGTTGCGGTCGAACAGCCACCCCATGTGCGCGTGCCAGAAGCCCTTGACGAGCGCGACCGGTCCGGTGCCGAACGCCCACGGCGAGTGCGGGTCGCCGTCGCGGTCGGAGAACGCGTGGTGGCGGCGGTGGTCGGCGACCCAGTGCGTGATCGGGCCCTGCAGCGCCATGCTGCCGACGATCGCGAGCGCGACCCGCAGCGCCCGGGTCGCCTTGAACGCGCGGTGGGTGAAGTAGCGGTGGAAGCCGACGGTCACGCCGAGGCACGTCGCCGTGTAGAAGGCGACCGCGAGCGCGACGTCGAGCCAGCCGAGGCCCCAGCCCCACGTCAGCGGGACCGCGGCGACGAGCGCGGCGAACGGACCGAGGATGAAGAAGTAGGTGCCGATCTGGGGCCACAGGCCCCTGGGCGGCCCGTGCATGGGCCTGGCCTCGCGCGATGGGGCGGGGCGGTCGGTATCCGCTTCGACTGTGAGATCCACGACTGACGTCACCCGACTTTCGGAACGGAACGGGAACCCGGTCCAGCACAAGTAAGCAGATCCGGCAGCCCAACGCCACACCCCACGGACAAATAGGACGCCAAACGCGAGTGAACTACGGTGTCACGCTAAGAAACCTAGCGTGACGCAGCGTGGTCGCCCACTGTGTACGGTCCGAAGGGGACGGTCCGGGCCGACCGGTCGTACAGTGGTCTGGACCTTGCCGGACCGTCGTGCGCGAAACTGTTCGCCGGCGCGACCTGGAGCAGGTAATCGATGGTTGCCTAGAGATGTTGCTCTCAGTATTTCGACGGCGCGTCTCGGCGTCATCACCCTGAGTTCCACTCGTGACCTACTAAAACATCCAGGTCACTTGCGTTTTCGAACTCTTCCGCTGATTATTTGCTAAGTTGCGATACAAACCAGCGGGTATGCACGAATCCCCGTGCACGGCGTCTCAGGAGCAGCACGATGGCACAGCAGGTATTGGTTCAGCTAGTCGACGATCTGGACGGCACGACTTCTTCGGATGTTTCCACCGTCCTCTTCAGTCTGGACGGCGTGACCTACGAGATCGACCTGACCGAGGACAACGCGGAGCGGCTGCGCGGCAGCCTTGCCGAGTTCGTCGAGTCGGGGCGGCGTGTCGGCGGTCGCATCAAGCGCGGCTCGAAGGCGGGTCAAAACGGTTCCGGCGCGGCGAACGACGCCGGGCTGGTCCGGGCGTGGGCAAACGAGAACGGATTCGGGCTGTCCGGTCGCGGCCGAATCCCCTCACACGTCGTCGAGGCCTACCGGCAGGCGAAGGCGGACGCGGAGCAGAAGCCCGCGAAGGCTCCCGCCAAGCGCCGCACCCGCGCGAAGAAGAGCTGAATTCCCACGGTTGGACGAAAACCGGGAGACGACGCCGATCGGCGCGTGGTGTGGAAACACGCCCGCGTCGCGCGAGTCGAAACCGCGCGCCACCGGCGCGGCGGCACCCCCGGCGACGAGCACACGGTCGCCGGGGCACAGGACGCTGCCCGCGTGACCGCGGCTCGGACCTGATCCCTGCCCGGCGAACCTGGGCAGCAGGCCCCGGCGACACCCCGGCGCGCGGACGCGACGGACGACGTGATGTGACCGCGAGCGGAATGTGCTCCCCCACGACGGCGTCGCGGTGTACGGTGATGGCAACTGGGAAGCACCTCGTCCGGGGAGACGAGACCAGCGGCGGCACCGGGATTCCCCCGTCGAGCCGACCCGCTCCTTCCGCGCAGTAACGCGCTCCCAGCCTGTCCAGAAAGGACCACGAGCCATTACCAGTACCACGAAGAACGACGAGTCGGCATCGATGCCGTCGCTGTTCAGCCACCCCGCAGCCGAGGCCGCCAACGGCAAAGCCACTGGTCACGCCACCAATCAGCCGGCTTACGAGAACCTCTTCCAGGAGCCGCACGTGCCCAGCCACCGGGACACGGTCGACTAGGAGCTCCGCAGCAGCACTGTGACGTGGCTCGCATCGCCGGCCACGAACGTGTCCATCCGTGTCGATCCGTGTCGATCCGCCCTGCCCTGGTTCGACGAACAGGCAGGCAACGGAGAGGCGACACGCCATGGACAAGGTCATCTCCAAGGACGGCACCGAGATCGCGTACGAGCGGGTCGGTGCCGGCCCCACCGTGGTACTCGTCGGCGGTGGCGTTCTGCGACCACACCGCCACCGCCGAGCTGGCGGACGCGCTGGCCGGCGACTTCACGGCCGTCTCCTACGACCGGCGCGGCCGGGGCGAGAGCGGCGACACCCTGCCCTACGACGTGCGGCGCGAGGTCGAGGACATCCAGGCGCTGACCGCGCACTTCGGCGACCGCGCGTTCCTGCACGGCATCTCCTCCGGCGGCGCACTGTGCCTGACCGCGGCCGCGAGCTCGCCGGTCGACGCGGTGTCCGCGATGGAGCCGCCGTACCGGATCGGCGCCGACGCGCCGCGGCCGCCGGACGGCTACACGGACACGATCGTCGAGCTGACGAGCACCGGCCGGCGCGGCGACGCCGTCGCGTACTTCATGACGCAGGCCGTCGGGCAGCCCCAGGAGGCGGTCGACGAGGCGAAGAAGCTGCCGATGTGGGCCGGTCTCGAGCAGATGGCCCACACGCTGGCCTACGACGCACGAGCGATGGGCGGTGACGCGAGCCCGCTGCCGGAGGAGCTGCTGTCGACGCTCGACGTGCCGACGCTGGCCGTCCACAGCACCGGGAGCCCGGACTGGCTCCAGGCGGGCGCCATCGCCGTCGGCAAGGTCGCGTCGAACGCCGAAAGCATCGGCATGGACGGCGGGTTCCACGAGGTCCCGGTGCCCGCCCTCGCAGCCGTGCTCAGGAACTTCTATCTGAAGAACCGGTGAGGTGCTCGGCGAAGAACGCCTCGATCCGGCGCCAGCCGTCCTCGGCGGCGACGGGCTCCGGCCCGGAGTGGGTGGCGCGGAGCAGCGGGCGCAGCCACCGCGGCCCGCTCTCTCCTCCTCGTTCAGGAACGCGTGCCCGGCCTCCGGGTACTCCCGCACGTCGTGCACCACGCCGGCTCGTGTCAACGCGTCGTCGAGCCTGGCGGCCGCACCCCGCAGCGCGCGGTCGCGGCCGCCGTAGCTCGCGACGACGGGGCACGCGTCGGCCATCGCGTCGTCGAGCTGTCTGGGCAGGAAGGCGTAGTTCGCGGACACCGCCTCGAACCCGGAGTGGACGGTCAGCAGCGCGAACCCGCCGCCCATGCAGAAGCCGATCACCCCGACCCGGCCCGTGCAGTCCGCCGACCCGGTGAGCCAGCGGCGACCGGCCTCGATGTCCGCGAACGCCCGACCTTCACCCGCCCGCATCGCCCGCATCGTCGACACGAGGCAGCACCGGGCCCCGCCCGCGCTGTACAGGTCGACGGCGAGGGTGAGGTAGCCGGCGGCCAGCCGCCTCGCGTGCTTGCGCATCTCCTCGTCGAGACCCACGCCTCGTGCACCAGCACCACGCCCGGCCACGGGCCGGCGCCCGCCGGGGTGGCCAGCACCGCGTGCAGTGGCTGGGAGCCGTGCAGCGGCGCCGCGGTCGCGGTCAGGTCGATGTCGGTCACCGCACCGATCCTGCTACCGCTCGGCCTTCTTCGCCACGGCCAGCACCGCCAGATAGCGCCGGGCGACCGTGCCGCCGAACTCCGTCCTGATCAGCTCGGCGATGCCGTCGAGCAGCGGCTCGCGGCGTTCCGGCGGGATGCGGAGATACGGCGAGTACGTCGACAGCAGGGCCTTGGCGTCGGCCGCGTCATAGGTGGTGTCCCATTCGTACGAGCGGATCTCCGGCGGCTCGAACAGGTCGCCCGCGAGGCTCGCCGCGGACTTGTCCTCCACCGCCTGCCACATGGGCCCGAGATCCCTCGGCGCGGCGTGGAGCTGGTCGAGGACCGTCCGCGCGGACGGCGACATGCCGACCTCGATCTCACCCGCGTAGCGCTCGTGGAGCGGGATCGACGCGCGGTACACGTCGTTGAAGGTGCCGCCCTCGACCGTGCGGTTGGTGGCGAGCACGAGTGAGCCACCCGGCGTCAGCGCCGCCGCGGCCAGCTGCCACCGCACCTCCGGCGCGACCCAGTGGTAGGCGGTGGCGGAGAACAGCATGTCGTACGTGCGGCCGGCGCGGTCCCAGTCGTCGAACCGGCTGACGTCCACCGTGAACGGTTGGCCGGCGGTGTTCGCGCGGGCCCGTGCGGCCATCGCGGCTCCCGGCTCGACCGCGTGCACACGCCAGCCGAGGGCGAGCAGGTCGAGGGTGGCCTGGCCGGGGCCGCAGCCGACCTCGAGCACCGGGGTGCCGGGCGGCGCGGCGGTGAGCGTGGCGACGTCGGCGAACAGCTCGGCCGGGTAGCGCGGACGCACCCGGTCGTACAGCTCGGCGACCTCGTCGAAGATAAGTCCGATCCCGTCCATGGCGTCGAGTGTGCCGGACGCGGACGCGCGCGCGGCCGGCCACGACTTGCGACACCGGTTCACCGGGGGACAGAGAACCGATACGCGTGGAGTCAGTCGTGACCGGCCGCGCTTTCGCTGCCCGGTTACCTGGTGGGGGAGTTACCGGGCTTGATGTTGGTGATCACCGGCTGCTGCCCCATGGGCGCCGCGTGCCGCGGCTGGGGCGGCGCGCCGACCTGGCCCTCGCCAGGGGCGCCGGACACCTGGGTGCGGCCATCCCGCGTCACGGGGGTGCCGGCCGGCGGGGTCACCATCGTGTCGGTGTTGCTGGCCACCGGCTCGTGCCGGTGCTCTTCCTCGCGGTGAAGCTGTTCGGCGAGCTCGTCGCGTTCCGCGGCGGCGGCCTTGGCCTCCTTGCGTGCGGCGCGGTACCTCGCCCGGTTCTCCCTGGCACGACGACCCGCGGACATGATCATCCACAGTCCCAGCGTGAACACGAGAGCCACCACCAGACCGGCGATGAACGCCTGCATCATGGTGAAGTCCCCGAGGTCCCGACCGAACATGGTTACGGTCTGCTCCGCGCCACCGTTGTTGTAGGCGATCAGTAGCACTCCAGCGGCGCCACTCACCACCACCAGCAGCAAGCCGAGGATCAGCATGCTTCCTGCACCTCCTAATGAGCCCTGTCTCAACGGAGCACGTACCCCGTCCGCGGCGCTGTCAACCCTCGTCTCACCGGGTGAAGGTGAATTGATACGGCCAGTAGTCGTCCGCGTCGACCAGACGGTCTATTGACCCCTGTGGTCTAGACCACACACCATGAACCCATGTCCGCCCTCCGCAAGCGGCTCTTCGTGGCGTTCTCCGCTCTGTTGCTGGTGTTCAGCGCCCAGTCGGTGCCCGCGACCGCCGCTCCCCCGACATTCACCCACCCCGGCGTGCTGGTCAGCCGGCCGATGCTCGACTTCGCCCGCACACAGGTGAACGCCAACGCCCAGCCGTGGCGCGCCGCCTACGACCAGATGGCCGCCAGCTCCTACGCGTCGCTGACCCGCACACCCAAGCCACGCGCGGTCGTCGAGTGCGGGCCCTACTCGAACCCGAACCTCGGCTGCACCGACGAGCGCCAGGACGCGATCGCCGCGTACACGCTCGCGCTGATGTGGTACTTCACCCGGGACTCCCGCTACGCCACCAAATCCATCCAGATCATGGACGCGTGGTCGAACACGATCACCGACCACACCAACAGCAACGCGCCGCTGCAGTCCGCGTGGTCGGGCGTCTCGTGGGCGCAGGCAGCGGAGCTGATCAAGTACGCCTACGGCAGCTGGCCCGACTCGGGACGGTTCGGCACCATGCTGCGTGGCGTCTACCTGCCCGAGATCGTCAACGGGAACGCGACCAGCAACGGCAACTGGGAGCTGACGATGATGGAGGCGACGCTCGGCATCTCGGTGTTCCTCGAGGACCGCGCGACCTACGACCGGGCGGTCGCGAAGTACCGCACCCGCGTGCCGGCGTTCGTGTACCTCGCGAGCGACGGCGCGCTGCCGAAGGCCCCGCCGGGCAGCGGCATCGACACCCGCGACGAGATCATCCGCTACTGGCAGGGGCAGAGCACGTTCTCCGAGGGCCTCACGCAGGAGACGTGCCGGGACTTCACCCACACCGGCTACGGCATCGCGTCGATCGCGAACTTCGCCGAGACGACCAGGATCCAGGGACAGAGCCTGTACCCCGAGATCGGCGACCGGCTGCGCACCGCGCTCGGCTTCCAGTCCCGCTACGAGCTGGAGGGGCCGCCGTCGTGGCTGTGCGGCGGCACCGTCCATCGCGGACTGGGGCCGGTGACCGAGGTCGGCTACAACCAGCTGAACACCAGGCAGGGCATCGTCATGCCGAACACGAGGACGTTCACCGAACGCATCCGTCCACAAGGGACGAACAGCCTCTTCGTGTCGTGGCAGACGCTGACCCACGCGCAGAACCCGAACTGACGAAGTCCGCGTGGCGGGCACGGCTACCCGCGTAGCCGTGCCCGCTGCGTGACGCTCAGCTCGATGGTCCGGCGCATGTGGCGGACCAGCAGCGCCAGCTCCTTCTCCGTGTAGTCGTCGAACATCGCGTCCCAGCCCTCGCTGAGGTCGGCCCACATGGCGGTGAACTCCGTGAACCTGGCCGGTTCGACGTGCACGAGCACCCGGCGGCGGTCGTCGGTGTCGCGTTCGCGGCGCACGTAGCCGGCGCGTTCGAGCCGGTCGACCAGGCGCGTCGCGGAGCCGCTCGTGAGTCCGGTCAGCTCGGCGACCTGACCGGTGGTCAGCGGCGCCGACTCCTGTGCCAGCAGGCCGAGGCACTGCACGTCGGTCGGGTGCATCCCGAGCCGGTCGGCGACGGTCTGGTTGAACAGGACGTACGAGGCCAGGTACTGCCGGGACACCCGGTCCAGCTCGGCCAACCGATCGGCGCGCCGCATGACCACCCTCATAATTAGTTGCGTGACGCAGATATTGCGCTCTACGTTGTCTGCATGACGCAGATAATTTACCACGCGGTCACCGGCGCTACCGGCGTACAGGGCGGCGCGACCGCCCGCGCGTTGCTCGCCGCGGGCCAGCGCGTGCGGGCACTGACCCGCCGCCCGGCCGCGGCCGCCGCGCTCGCGGAGCTCGGCGCGGAGGTCGTGTACGCCGACTTCCGCGACCGGGCCTCGCTCGACGCCGCACTCGACGGCGTCGACACGCTGTTCGCCGTCACCACCCCGTTCGAGTCGTCGGTGGCCGCCGAGGTCGAGGACGGCATCACCATGATCGACGCCGCCGCCCACCTGCGGCACATCGTGTTCACGTCGGCCACGAACGCCGACCGCGACACCGGGATCCCGCACTTCGACAGCAAGTTCCGCATCGAGCGGCACCTCGCGGCGCAGGCCGTGCCGTGGACGGTGATCGCGCCGGCGGCGTTCATGGACCAGTACGCCGGCTCCTGGCACCGGTCGTCCTACGCACGCGGCGTGCTGAGCGTGCCACTGCCGCCGGACAAGCCGCTCGCGCTGATCGCGGCCGCCGACATCGGCGCGTTCGCGGCACACGTGCTGACGCACCCGGCCGAGTTCGCCGGCAGGCGCATCGACATCGCGTCGGACGAGCTGACCCCGACGGAGATCGCCGGCACGCTGGGCGCCGCGCTGGGCCACGGTCTGCGGTACGTCGAGGCGCCGATCTCCGTCGCGGAGTCGTACTCCCCGGACCTCGCGGCGATGTTCCGCTGGTTCGGCTCGGTCGGCATGACCGTCGACGTCGAGGGCCTCCGCCGCGACTACCCCGACCTCGGCTGGCACCGGTTCGCCGAGTGGGCGGACGCGCATCTCACGACATGACGAGCACCGACAACCTTTTTTGTCTTGACAACTTTGATTGTCGGATGCGAAGGTTCTCCCATGCACACCACAGCGATTGCCCCCGCCGTCACCCACCGCGCCGCCAGAACCGGTCAGGTCATCAGCGTCCTGGTCAGCGCCTTCCTGCTCTTCGACGCCGTCCTCCACGTGCTCGCCATCGAGCCCGTCGTCGAGTCGTTCCGCGACCTCGGTTTCCCCGCCGGCCAGGCGCTCGCGATCGGCGTCCTCGAACTGGCCTGCCTCGCCCTGTACCTCGTCCCCAGGACGTCGGTGCTCGGGGCGGTGATATTGACCGGCTACCTCGGCGGCGCGGTCTGCGCGCACTTCCGCGTCGAGTCGCCGCTCATGTCGACGACGCTGTTCCCCGTCTACGTCGGCATCGCCGTCTGGGCCGGCCTCTACCTGCGCAACGCCAAGGTTCGCGCCCTGTTCGCCTAGCTCGATGCCGCACCGAGCAGGCGTGACCACCGGCCCGGCCCGCAACCGCGGAGACCGGGCCAGTGGCGTGTGCGAACGTGACGGCACCCAGCCACCTCGATTGCCGCGCGGCGCCGGAACGCAACCCACACCTGAAATCCGGGAGGCGGACTAGGCCGTCGGGTCCGTCTTTCGCCTGCCGACCAAGAACATGAGCGCCCCGATGACCGCCCCGAGCAACGAGATGCCGGCGCCGAACAGCACGCCGAGCGCGACCAGCACCAGTACGAAGAGGACCACCCGCAGCAGCGCCTCGCGCAGCGTCGGGGCCCAGTCGCCGACCACCAGCTCGGCGACACGTAACCAACGGTCGCGCCGCACGGGCAGGGGCGCGTCCGATGGCGCGCGCGGGGCCGGCACCTGTTCCGTCGGTTCGGCAAGCTCGGCGGGCTCCGCGAACTGCACGACGCGTCGGCCGGGTTTCGATGTGTGTTTCGCCGCGTTCTCTTCTGGTGTCATTGCGGTCCTGGGTCTTATCCTGGTCACCGTTTCGTGCTCTCTCGATCGTTCTCGCTAGGACGTGGTTCGCCTGGAGCACGAGGCGGTCGCGTGGCTCCCTGTTCCCGCAGGGAGCCACGTTCGGATGAGTCGGCCCGGGCCCCCAGGCGCCCGTCCATTCTCGCTTATTGATCTTGTTACCCGGCTGTGACCCACCGCGGAAGCGATGAACGGTGCGTAGAAATCGATGAATGGACCGTGCGCACTCTTCCGACCGATGTACTGATGATGCAGCTGCACATGCATACGTCGAGTGCGTGTTCACCTGCAATTTCGCAACACCAAAACCCGATCGGGTGATCCAAATCGTCCACGAACGGGTGAAGCAGTGATCGTCAGCACACTCATTTCCGTCACGGTTTTCGTCAGGTCTCGAATGCGCCCCATGGTCCGTGTCCGGGCCTCGCGGGCCGTAGGCTGAAGTCGTGCGGATCGTGTCGCTGCTGCCGGCGGCCACGGACATCGTGGCCGCGCTGGACCGGTTGCCCGACCTCGTCGGCCGCACCCACGAGTGCGACTGGCCGGCCGAGGTCGCGACGGTGCCGGTGGTGACGTCGAGCGAGGTCGCGGGCGACTGGACCAGCAGGGAGATCTCGACGGCGGCGCGGCATCGCGGGTCGGGGCTCTACGGCCTGGACGCCGGGCTGCTGGCGACGCTCGCGCCGGACCTGGTGCTGACCCAGGACCTGTGCGAGGTGTGCGCGGTGTCCTACCGGCGGGTGTCGGACGCGGTGCGGGCCATGGACGCCGGCACCAGGGTCATGAGCCTGGAGCCGAGGACGATCGCCGAGGTGCTCGACTGCCTGCGCGCGGTCGGCGACGCGCTCGCCGCGCCGTCGGCCGACGTGATCGCCGCGCTCGAGTCCAGACTGGACACGGTGCGGCGCGCCGTCGCCGGGTTGCGCCGGCCACGGGTCGCGGCGATCGAGTGGCTGGACCCGGTGTGGCCGGCGGGCCACTGGGTGCCGGAGCAGATCGACATCGCGGGCGGCGTCCCACTGCTGGCGACCGCGGGCGAGCACACCCATCCGATCGACTGGCAGTCCGTTGTGGACGCACGACCGGACGTGCTGTTGTTGCTGCCGTGCGGTTTCCCGCCCGACCGGACGACGCGCGAACTGCACCTGCTGACGGAACTGCCCGGCTGGTCGGCGTTGCCGGCCGTGCGGTCGGGGAACGTGTGGGTGCTCGACGGCCCGGCGTACTACAACCGGCCCGGACCGCGCGTGGTGCGCGGCGCCGAGGTGCTCGCGCACGTGTTGCACGGCAAGGACTTCGGCGTCACTCCGGTAGAGGCCCGTACCGTGGCGTCCACCACTCCCGCCACCGGGCGGTGAGCGAGTCCACCGTGGAGTCGTCGAGCCCGTAGGTGCTGAGGACCAGCATCGCCATCCCCTCCGGCTTGGTCTCGGTCGGGCCGCTGCTGACGACCACGAGGAGTCCGTTGCCCCAGATGTCCAGCGCGACGCCCAGCTGGTGGTCCGAGCGGTACCAGACCTCGGCCTTGGCATCCTCGCCGACCAGGGTGACCGGCGAGCCGGCGAGCCCGAGGTCGTCCACGAGGGACCGGCCGTGCTTGTTGTGCCCGCCGAGGAACACGGTGCGCCGCGGCACGCCGGGCTGCCGCTCGATGGCGAACCGGAGCTGGTGCATGAAGGTGGTCCAGCCCTCGGTGATGTCGTCGTAGTAGGCGTCCCAGTCGGGGTTCACGCCGTGCGGCGCGCGGGTGAGCGTGACGCGGGTGCCGTCGCCGTCCGGTTCGAGCCGGATCAGGTCGCCGTCCTGGACGCCCAGTGTGCGGGCCTCGGCGTCCTCGGTGAAGTGGGTGAAGTAGATGAGGTCGATCTCGTCCTCGAGGCTGTCGCACTCCCAGCCGTGCCAGTGGCGGATCTTGTCCTTGTTCCGCAACGCGTCCCACACCTCGTCGACGGGGGCCGCGATCGTCACCTCGATCCGAGGCGTTTCGTCGCTCATGACGTTCCTTTGCGCTCCGTGGCGGGGTGCCCGCCGGCGACCATCCGGTACCGGCGGCCCCCCGGGCTGTCGAATTTGGCGACGACGCCGCGAATGGCGTCGGCGAGCTCGTCGGTGAAGGCGTGCATGTCGCCGGGCGCCGCGAACCGAACCTCGGCCTCGACGGTGAAGGTGAGCAGCCGCTTACCCGCGTCGGCCGCCTTGGCCTGCATCCTGGCGACGTCCCGCACGGTCGCGGCGGCGACGTTGACGAGGTGCTCGGCGGCGTACTGGTCGTGGATCTGTGTGAACTCGGCGTCGAGCACCGTCGGGTTGACGACCAGCGCGCCGGGCCGGGTGCGCAGGATCCGCTCGACACACCCGCGACGCGGCCGCTCCTCGACGAGCTCGAGGAGACCGGCGTCCTCCAACGCGCGCAGGTGGTAGTTCACCCGCTGCCGAGGCAGGTCCAGCACCGCCGCGAGCTGCGTGGCGGACGCCGGCTCCCGGAGCCGGGTGAGCAGCTCACGCCGAATGGGCGAGAGCGCCTGCCGAACCTTCTCCGGCTCGTCGAGGTACGTGATCGTGCTGGCCACGGCACCATGGTGGCATTTGACAGATTTTTTTGTCAATAGGCGGTCGCGGCTTCGGCCGCGGAGGAACCGGCCGAGGTGGTCATGCGTTGCTCGAGTACCTGAGTCCCCACACCGGAAGGCCCGTTCAGTGAGCGCGTACATGAATGGCTTCGCCGACTCGTCGCGAGACCTCGGCGCGTGGGTCGCCGACGCGGCCGACATCCCCGGCGTCGACGAGACGTCCCTCTGCATGAAGATGGTCGGGATGATGTTCGCGCCCTACTTGGACACCGGGGAGCACCTCAACAAGTACGACGAGGGCCTCGACCTGTTCGACGACATGCCGCCTGCCTATCCCCCGGTGTTCGGCGCCTAGCCAGGCGGCGCCCGCAGGGTGGCCACCTGGGTTGGCCTCCGGCCCCGGTTGCCAGCCCACGGCGGGGTACCGACAGTCACGGCACACGCGGGGCTGAGGTGTGGACAAGTGGTGCCGCTGTGGACAACCACGCCGTCGACGATCTTGTGCGCAAGGAACTGTCGGAGGTGTCCGGTAGCGTGGTTCGAGGGGGCCGGAGGCCAGACCGCCGCCGCGATCAGACCCCGGAGACGAGCGAAGGCCGAGTGGCCAACAGATGCGCGAACCGAGCCGCGCCGGCGCGGGCCGCTCGCTCGAGGTGCCATCGCCGCGCGTGGAACTCCGCCGCCGGCACCGAGAACGCCACCGCGCCCGTCACCCGCTTCTGCGCGTCCAGCACCGGCGCGGACAGGCACGCCAGCTCCGGCTGGAACTCCTCGATCTCCAGCGCCATGCCGGCTCGTTCGACGTGTTCCAGCTCGGTGTCGAGGTCGACCGACCGCACCGTCGTGTGCGAGGTGAGTCTCGGCATGCCGGCGCCCGCCAGGTAGTCGCGGCGTTGGCGGCGCGGCATCGACGCCAGCAGCACCTTGCCGAACGCCGTCGCGTGGGCCGCCTCGTGGAAGCCGAAGTCGATGGGGGTCGCGCGGGGGAACTCCGTCGAGTCGGCCACCGCCGCGACGACGATGTCGGTCTCGCGGAACACCGTGTAGTACGCGGCCGCCTCGGCGCGGAGATGCAGGTGGTGCAGCTCGTCCTGCAGCTCCTGCCCGACGTCCAGCTCGGCGCACAGCCGGTGGTACAGGCTGCCGACCTTGTAGCCGAGGCCGAACCCGCGCCCGTGACCGAGCCGGATGAGATAACCCTCGTGCACCAACGTGTTCAGCAGGTGATAGGTGGTCGAAAGGTTGTAGCCGGCGCGTCTGGCGACCGCCTTCGCGGTGATTCCGTCGCCCGCGGAGCCGACGATGTCCAGCACCCGCAACGCGCGCTGCGCCGAACCGATCAGCCCGCTGGTGTCGCGCGGCTCGGACACCGACGCACCTCCCCAAGCCGACATGGGTGGCGCACCGCATCATGCGCCGCCCTGCCGACACTACGTCAGACTTCCCCCGCGCAACAGGTCTGACATCACCCTGGCGGGTATTCACAAATATGTAGAACGATCTAGTTGCCGACCGCCTCCGGGTATCTCGTGTGCAGCAGCCCGCGACAGAAGCCGGCGTTGCCCTCGATGCTCACCCGCACCGACCGCGCGAACCGCAGCTTCAGCGGCGCCTCGGCCGCCGAGATCGGCGACCCGTGCTCGTCGAGCAGCAGCGGCGAGTCGTCCATACCGGGCAGTCCGAGTGACGCCCTGCGCCGCAGCAACGACGTCCGCTCCGGTGACTCCGGCACCTCGCCGAGCGACAGTCCGACCGGCGAGGTCGCCAGCCGCACGCACAACCGGTCGAGGCTCGCGAGGTACGCCTTGCGCTTGAAGATCATCCGCAGGTCGTCGAGCTCGTCGGTCGCCTGTTCCGGGAAGGAGCCCGCGAAGCCGGCCTCCCCCGCGACGCCCGCGTTGATCTCCCCCGCGGCGAAGTGGTCCTCGAGCCGCACGTCGACGGAGGTCACCGCCGGCAGCGCCCGCGCCGCGTCGTACGTGTCGGCCACCATCAGGTACGCGAAGTTCGGCGCACAGAAGTACGTCGGCAGCCGCAGTCGGACGCGGGCGCAGCCGTCCACGACCACCGCCTCGCTGACGAATCCGAGGTCGGTGATCGGCTGGTCCAGCTCCGGGTCGACGACAGTGCCGAGCGCCTCCCACAGGTTCACGCCGGCACCCTTGGCGCGGACCCCACCGCGTCGCCGGAGTCCGCCGGCGTGTCGGCGAGCGCCAGTTCGGCCGGCACCTCGATGTCGTACAGCTTCGCGGCGTTCAGCCCGAGGATCTTCTTCTTGATCTCCGTGGTGAGCGGCGCGTACTCGCCGAGCATGTCCTCGGGGATCTGGAAGTCGACGAACCGCTCGATCAGCCAGCGTGGCGTCCAGATCGCGTAGTCGCTCGCGAACGTGATCCGGTTCTCGTCCAGCCAGTACAGCAGCTCGCCGATGATCTGCGCGAAGTACCTCGGCCTGGTGTGGATGAACGGCAGCGCGACCGCGAGCCCGCCGTAGACGTTGGGCTCCTGCGTGGCGATCCAGCAGAAGTCCTCCAGGCGCGGCAGCCCGACGTGCTCGACGATGAACCGCAGGTCCGGGAACGCGGACGCGACCTCGTCCACGTCCGCGACGTCGAACGCGTCCCGGTTGAGCGGGTAGATCGTCGGTCCTTTGTGGATGTGGATGTTGCTGATGCCCAGCTCCTGACACCTCTCCAGGTACCGGTAGGACCACGGGTCGGTGAGCTTCCAGCCCTTCGAGTCGCCCTTCCACTCCGCGGTGTACAGCTTCACGCCACTCAGGTTCCACCGGTGGGCAAGGGCTTCGAGCTTGTCGAGACCGGCCTCGCCGTCGCGCGGGTCCCACGCGCCGTTCACGATGAACTTGTCCGGGTGCTTCTCGGCGAGCACGCCGTCCTGTTCGGTGGTGTTGAAACCGTTGACATAGAAGTCGGTCAGGTACGTCGGCTGGAAGATCGCCCGGTCGACATAGCCGACCTCGAACAGGTCGTGCAGGATCCGCTCCTCGGACTGCTGCCAGAACTCCTCCAGCGTCCACACCTCCGACTCCGGCGAGAGGTTGCGGTGGTAGTCGTAGAAGCAGTTGATGAAACCCTCGCCGTAGCGGTTGGCCTGGTTCGACGGCCTGCCGTCCCAGAAGTGGATGTGCCCGTCGACGATGAAGTACTTCTGACCGTCCTTTTCGTACATGTCAGCTCCGTTCCGGAACGAGGATGCCGCGGCCCTGCAACCGACCGCCGTCGAGGTCGTCCATGGCGTCGTTGACCGCGTCGAGCGGGTAGGTCTTCGTGTGCAGCGAGACTTTTCCTTGTGCGGCAAGGGTCATCAGCTCGTCGAGGTCGTTGTAGGACCCGACGAGGTTGCCGATCACGTTGATCTCCGTGGAGATGATGTCGATCGTCGGGATGTCGACGTGGCCGCCGTAGCCGATGACGAAGTACGACCCGGCCCGCCGCAACATCGACACGCCGTCGGCCTCGGTGCCCTGCTCGCCGACGAAGTCCAGCACCACGTGGGCGCCCTCGCCGCCGGTGAGGTCGGCGACCGCGTCGCGGTGCTTCCCGTCCGCCACCACGGTGTGCGCCGCGCCGTACCCCTTCGCGAGGTCCAGCGCGGCCGCGGACCGGTCCACCACGATGACCTCCGCGGGCACCATCGCCGACAGGCACTGCACGCCGATGTGCCCGAGCCCGCCGGCGCCGATGACGACGACCCGCGTGCCGGGATACAGCAGCGGCACGGCCTTGCGCACGGCGTGGTACGCGGTCAGCCCGGCGTCGGCGAGCGCGGCGACGTCCTCGGGCCGCAGCGACGGGTCGAGCTTGATCACCGAACGGGCGTTGGTGAGCAACAGTTCCGCCATGCCGCCGTCGGTGTCGATGCCGGGAAACCGCGAATCGGAGCAGTGCACGTCGTCGCCGGCCCGGCACGCGCGGCACAGCCCGCACGTCACGAGCGGGTGCAGGATCACGGTGTCGCCGGGGACCACATTGGACACCGCGGCCCCGACCGCCCGCACCCAGCCCGCGTTCTCGTGGCCGATCGTGTACGGCAGGCCGACGCCGGACTTCTCCGCCCACTGGCCCTCGACGATGTGCAGGTCCGTGCGGCACAACCCGGCCCCGCCGATCTCGACCAGCACGTCGAGCGGGCCGCTCACCTCCGGTTCCGGCACCTCCTCGACGACCGGACGCTTGTCGTACTCGTGCAGCCGTACGGCTTTCATCGCTGCTCCCTCGGCGGCTGGGCTCTGTTCCGATCGTGGAACCGCGGGTCGGAGGGGTCAACGGGCCAGTTTTCACCCAGGCGGAATAGCCGGGGTTATTTCACGGAGCCACAAAACGGTCGGGCACAATGAGGCGCATGGGGGAAGATCGAGTCACGGAGAGCACGAGCGTCGCGCTGGTCAGGTGGGTCGGGCTGCCGGTCGCGGGCGCGGCGGTGGTCTGGCTGCTGAAGGTGCTGATCGGCTGGCTGGTGACGCTGCCGTGGGTGCCGTTCAAGGGGCCGATGAGGCTCGTCGACTCGATCCCGGAGCCGTGGGCGACGCTCGGCGCGCTGGGGGTCGGTCTGCTCGGCGGGCTGGTGTTCTCGTTCGTCGCGCACGGCGAACGGCTCGCCGTCACGGTGCGCGACGACCACCTGCGGCTGGAGGGCGACGAGTACGACGCGTCGTTCGACCGTGCCGACGTCTCCGCCGTGTTCGTCGAGAAGAACCACCTCGTGCTGCTCGGCACCGACACCGGCGAGCTGGCGCGCCGACCGTCCGAACTGGACCGGACGCGGCTGGCGGCCGCGTTCCGCGACCACGGTTATCCGTGGCGCGACGGCGATCCGCACGCCGACGCCTACCGCAGGTGGGTGCCGGACATGCCGGGTCTGCCGCCGGGCGCCGACGCACTTCTCGTCGCGCGGGCGAAGAGCTCCGACACGGACGACGTCAAGGAGCTGCGTGCCGAGCTGGCGAAGCTGGGCGTCCTGGTGCGCGACGACGGCAAGAAGCAGTTCTGGCGGCCGGTCGAATGACCTGGCTCCGGGTGCGGGAACGCCTGCGGGACAACCGGTACACGCTGGCCGTGGCAGCGGCGGACGAGTACCCGGACGTGCCGAAGGTCGCCGGCACGCCGCTGCTCACCGATCCACTGTGGATCCCGCCTCGACCAGTCCCATTGTCCGATGTGGACATCTTACTGACACCGACGCCGGCCGTTGCGTTGCCGTCGGCGTCCGGCCATCCGGCGTACCCGGGCTACTCCGCCGCGATGGCCGCCCTGGACGCGCCGACCGTGTTCGAGAACCGCCCGACCTGGCGGCTACTCGCGGCGAACCTGGCGGATCCCGCGCCACGTCTGGTGTTCGGCGACGGCTGGTACTTCGACAGCATCGACACCGGCGAGGCGGCCGCGCACGAGTACGCCGCTGGCGGACCGACACCGCTGCGCGACGCGGTCGGCAACCCGTGCGCGTTGGACCGGCGCCCGGCGAACCTCGCGATCAGCGCGCTGACCGTGCGGCGCGACCCGGCAGGAGACACGTTCCTGTTGCACTGGCGGGATCCCGCGAAGGTCGGACACGCGGGCGGGCTGTACCAGGTGATGCCGGTCGGGGTGTTCCAGACGTCCGGGCCCGGCGACTTCGACCTGTGGCGCTTCCTGTTGCGGGAGTACGCGGAGGAGCTGCTCGGTGTGCCGGAGGTCGAGGCGCCGGACTACGACACGTGGCCGTTCGCCGTCGCCATGACGGATTTCTTGCGTGCCAACGAGATCACCGCCCACTGCCTCGGGCTCGGCGTCGACCCGCTGACGTTCGCCACCGACCTGTTGGTGTCCGTGGTGATCGACGCGCCGGTGTTCGACGAGCTGTTCGGCGCGTGGGTGTCCGTCAACGCCGAGGGCGCGGTCACCGCCCGGCCGTTCACCGAGGAAGCCGTTGCGGGACTCCCGATGCAGGCGGCGGGGGCGGCTCTTGTCCGACTGGCGCTGGCCGCCGGGACAGCACGATGACCGGCAGCACCGCGAGCACCCCGCCGACGACCGCGACGAGCGAGTAGCCGCCCAGCCCGAACAACGCGCCCGCGCCGAGGCTCGCGAACGCGGACGTCCCCCACACCACCGCGTCCACCGCGCCCTGCAGCTGGATCCGTTCCTCCGCCGGCAACTCCCGGCTGAGGATGCTCGAACCGCCGACGAACACGAGGTTCCAGCCGTAGCCGAGCAGGAACATCGACAGCGACAGCCCGGTCATGCGCGTCGACCCGAACGCCGCGACGGCCGACACCACGAGAAGACCGACGCCGAGGTAGATCGTCGCCCGGCCGCCCCAGCGGTCGGCGAGCCGGCCGGACAGCGGCGCCAGCGCGAACATGCCGATCAGGTGCGCGGACAGCACGACGCCGAGCACCTCAAGGCTGTGCCCGTGCGCCTCCACCTGCAGCGGCGTCATCGTCATCACCGCGACCATGGTCAGCTGCGCGCACACCATCGACACCAGCGGGACCCGCACGACCGGCCTGCGCAGGGCCGCGAACGACGTGCGGCGGGCCGGCGGCGCCGGGGTGCGCCGCAGCACGGTGCTCGCCAGCACCGCCGCGCCCGTCATCACGACGGCCACCAGCACCGGACCCGCCAGCGCGGGGAACCCCAGCCAGGACGCGACGTGCGCGCCCGGCGCGATCAGCGTCGGCCCGACGATCGCGCCGACCGTGCCGGCCCAGACGATCAGCGACAGCCCGAAACCCTTGCGTTCCGGCGGGTACAGTTCGGCCGCGAGGTACCTGGACAGCTGTGCCGCGCCGTTGCCGAGGCCCAGCAGGAACATCCCGAGCAGGAGCACGACCATCGTGGTGCTCACGGCCGCCGCGAACGCCACGAGCGCGCCGGTGACCGCGCAGCCGTACAGGCCGATGAGCACCCTTCTGCTGCCGTGCCGCGAGATCAGGTTGCCGGCGCTCAACGTGCCGAGCGCGGTGCCGAGCACGCCGGCCGCGCCGGGCACGCCGCTCCATCCCGGCCCGACCGCGTGCGAGGCGATCAGGGTGGCGGCCGTGCTCGCGCCCGCCATCGCGGTGTTCATCGCCGCAACGCCGGCGAACAGGGATCCGGTCGATCGTCGTCTGGTCACGACACTTGATGTTAGGCACGCGGACGCGGCAACCGAATGGCCGACGAGTGGCATAGTGAGCGGTCGACCGGCACTTCGAAAGGAATGTGGGCCCGATGACCTTTCGATCGGAAAAGGACCTGGACAGCGTCGACTGGCGGCTGGTCGACGAGCTGCAGTCCGACGGGCGGCTGTCGTACAAGGAGCTGGGGCGGCGCATCAACCTGTCCGCGCCCGCGGTCGCCGAGCGGGTGCGGCGGCTCGAGGAGTCCGGGGTGATCACCGGTTACCGGGCGACGGTCGACGGACGGCGGGCCGGGTACCCGATCATGGCGTTCGTGCAGATGCAGTGCAGCCTCGGCAACTGTCTGCTCAAGACCAGCACGTCCGACGACTACCCGGAGATCGTCGAGGTCCACAAGCTCAGCGGCGACCACTGCACGATGATCAAGGTGCGGGCCGCGTCGCTCGCGCACCTCGAGGGCCTGTTCGAGCGGATCGGCAAGCACGGCGAGATGCGCTCGTCGGTCGTGCTGTCCACCCAGTTCGAGGGCCGGCCGGTCCAGCCGCCGGTCGAGGACTTCCTCCACGCCAGCGAGGCAGAGGGCTGGTCGCGCTAGGCGTACAGCGTGTCGATCACGTCCGCGTACAGCTCGGCGACCACCTTGCGGCGCACCTTGAGCGTCGGGGTCAGCTCACCGGTCTCCTGGCTGAAGTCGCGGCCGAGCACGGCGAACCGGCGGATCCGCGCCGGCGGCGCGTACCTGTCGTTGGCGCGGTCGACCTCGTCCTGGATCAGCCGCCGGACGTCCGGGTGCGCCGGGTCGACCGGCACGTCGCGAGCCGCGGCCCACGACGCGATCTCCTCGTCGTCGAGCGTGATCAGCGCGACCGGGTAGGGCCTGCGGTCGCCGACCAGCACCGCGTGGGAGATCCACCTGCTCTGTCGCAGGTCGTTCTCCAGGTTCGCCGGCGTGAGGTTCTTGCCGCCCGCGGTGATGATGATGTCCTTCTTGCGGCCGTCGATGGTGAGGAAGCCGTCGTCGTCGAGCGCGCCGAGGTCGCCGGTGTGCAGCCAGCCGTCGCCGATCATCTCGTCGGTGCCTGCGGGGTTGTCGAGATAGCCGCCGAACACGTTCGCGCCGCGCGCCAGGATCTCGCCGTCGTCCGCCATACGGACCTCGATGCCGGGCAGCACCTGGCCGACCGTGCCGAACCGCACCGAGCCGGGCACGTTCGCGGAGATCAACGCGCACGACTCGGTCATGCCGTACGCCTCGTAGATCGGCACCCCGCACGCGTAGAAGAACTCGAGGATCTCCGCGGCGATCGGCGCGGCACCGGTGAGCGCTTCTCGCACTTGACCGCCGAAGGCGTTGCGCACCAAAGAGAACAGCCGCTCATCGGCGTGCGCGAACGCCTCTCGGTCCACTTCGGACACCTCGGCGCCGCGCGCGAGCGCCTGCCGCACCCGCAGCCCGACCTCGACCGCGGCGGCCACCTTCGCCACGCCGTCGCCCTCGGCACCCGCCGCCGTCGAGAGCACCATCCGGTACACCTTCTCGAACAGCCTCGGCACCGACGGCAGGTGGGTCGGCGCGACCGCGGTCAGCTCGGCGACCACGTTCCGGATGTCGCCGCCGAAGTAGTGCAGCGTCGCGCCGCACTCGAACGTCGTCAGCTGGACCATCCGCGCGAACAGGTGCGCGAGCGGCAGGTACACGTAGATCACGTCGCCCGGTCCAAGCGTGGTGACCTGCTCGATGGCGTCGAGCGAGGTGCGCCAGTTGGTGTGCGACAGCACGCAGCCCTTCGGCGGGCCGGTGGTGCCCGAGGTGTAGACGATGGTGTTGGGGCTGGCCGGAGCCACCGGTTCGAGGAGCGGCTCACCACCCTTCGCCCGCAGCTCGGCGAGCGAGACGACCCCGGCGACCTCGGCGACCTCCTCGATCGACACCACGGTGCCCAAGGCGGGCAACGACTTCCGCACCGCCGCGACCCGGTCCACATGGGACCGGTTCTCGCAGATGGCGAGCGAGGCGCGGGAGTCGCTCAGCACCCACATGCACTCGTCGGCCGAGCTCGTCGGGTACACCGGCACGCAGACCGCGCCGAGCGTGGCGATCGCGAGGTCGCAGACCGTCCACTCCGGACGGGTCTCGGCGAGCAGCGCGACGTGGTCGCCGCGCCGCACGCCGAGCCCGGCCAGTCCGGCCGCCACCTCGCGCACCGCCTCGTCGAGCTCCACATAGGACAACTCGAGGTCGCCGTGCCGGACGGCGATCGTGTCGCCGTACCGGGCCGCGGCCCATGCGGACAGCTCGCCGACGGTGGCCGGCCGGTCGTGGTTCACGTGCTCCCCTTCTCAGCAGTTCGTCGGCGCGGCACGGCCGGCGAACCGGTCGCCGAGGTAGGCGACGGCGATGGGCGCGGCGGTGATGTCGAGGCTGATGTGCTCGCTGACGTAGTCCTCGTAGTACTTGACCTTCGTGCCCGCGGCGCAGTAGTCGGCCTTGAGCCGCCGTCCGACGTCGACCGGGATCAGCTCGTCGAAGTACGCGTGGAACAGGAAGATCGGCGCGGTCGGGGCGCCGTGGCGGCCGAGGGCGTCGTCGTCGAGGACCGCGCGGGCGACCGGCTCGTTCAGCGGGTCGGGCGAGCTGGTGTACTCGGTCAGCCTGCGGCCGGTGAGGGTGACGGCCAGCTCCGCCTGGCACATGTCCTTGATGCGTTCCGCGGTCGCGCGACCGTTGTCGTTGAACAGGGTCGCGAGCTCCGGGTACTCCCGCGCGGTGGCGAACACGGCGGCGAACACGACGCCGGAGAAGAGCGTCCCGTCGACCTTGTTGATCACCTTGACGAGGTCGGCCGGCACGCCGCCCGCCGCGACGCCCTTGATGGGCAGCTCGGGTGCGTAGGCCGGCGCGAGCTCCGCGGCCCACGTGGTCGCCTGGCCGCCGCCGGAGTAACCCCACATGCCGACAGGTGTGCCGGCGCTGAAGCCGGGCCTGGTCAGCGCGCCGCGGATGCCGTCGAGCACGGCGTGCCCGGCCATGCGGCCGGCGCCGTAGGCGTTGCGCGGTCCCTGGAAGTCGGTGGTGACGACGGCCCAGCCCCTGAGGAGGCCCTGCGCGAGGAGCGGCAGCTCCTGCATGGTGCCGGTGCGCAGCGTGTACGACGGGTTGCACTGGTCGCCGAGGCTGTCGATGGCCTGCTGGTAGGACAGCAGCGGGCGGGGGCCGGGGTAGGGCGTCAGCGGGACCATGACCGTGCTGGCCACGGCGACCGGGTTGTCGCGGGTGTCGTTGGAGCGCACGAGGATCTGGGTGGAGCGCACCGGGATCGGGATGCCGAGGCCGGTGACGGTGACCGCGCGTTCGCGCAGCACCGTGCCGGGCGCGGTCTGCTCGAAGCCGGCCGGCGGCGTGTAGAAGGGGTCCTCCGCGGGCGGTGCGATCGTGGCGGCGCCGGCGGGGGCGCCCGCGACGGTGCCGAGGGTGAGTGCGGCGGTCAGCAGTCCGACCGCCAGCTTGCGAGTACGGGGCATCGTTGCCCTCCGTTGTCCGTAGTCACCGAGACCTACCGCACAGTAGACAGCACAGTGCGTATCTGACAACTACTGTTACCAGATTTGCTGAAGCGAATTCGATGGACACGAAACGCCAACTCAGTGGGTCTGAACGGTGGACTCGCGGTGTCTGAGCGTTGGACTCGCGGGTTACGGGGTGTACATGACGCTCAGGAACTCGATCAGCAGGCGTTCGCGGAGGGGGGCCGGGGCCACCGCCAGCATGGAGTTGACCTCGGCCATGCGCTTCGGGGTGCCGGTCCCCTCCATGCCCGCCATGGCGAGCAGGGCGGCGAACTGGTCGGACGTCAGCGTCGACGGGTCGAGGGTGGCGATGGCCGCGACCAGGTCCGGCGGCAGCGTCACCGGGCCGCTGCGCCGGGCCGCGGTGACCGCCGACGCGAGGTCGGTGAGCAGCGCGGACTCGGCGCCGTTGTTCGACGCGGTCACCGTCATGTGCAGGTTCGCGGGCGAGGACTCGAAGCCGAACTGCGGCTGCAGGTACCAGCCACGCTCGGTCATCTCGTCGGCGACCGTGAACACGTCGAACTCGTCGGTGTCCGCCGTGACCGCGAGCAGCGTCGCCTGCGGGTCGCCGAGCACCCGCAGGCCGGGGACGGCGTCGATGCCGGCCCGGAGCGCGCGGACGGCGTCGAGGGTCTGCGCGGCGAGCGCCGAGTAGCCGTTGTCGCCGACGTGCCGCAGCACCGCCCACGCCGCGGCGAGCGGCCCGCCGGAACGCGTCGACTGCAGCGTCGAGTTCAGCATCGTGTAGCCCGGCCACGCCGCGCTCGCGAAGAACTGCGACCGGCGCAGCTCCGCGTTCGCGTGCAACAGCACCGACGTCCCCTTGGGACAGTAGGCGTACTTGTGCAGGTCGACCGACAGGCTCGTGACGCCGGGCACCGACAGGTCGAAGTCCGGCATGGACACGCCGAGCGCGCGGAAGTACGGCAGCACCCACCCGCCGATGCACGCGTCGACGTGACACCGCACGCCACGCCGCGCCGCCTCCGCCGCGATCGGCGCCACCGGGTCGACGACCCCGTGCGCGTAGGACGGCGCGCTGACCACGACGAGCACGGTCCGCTCGTCGATCGCGGCGGCCATCGCGTCCGGGTCGGCGCGGAAAGTGCCCGCCGACACCGGAACCGCGACCACCTCGATGCCGAAGTAGTGCCCCGCCTTGTGGAACGCGGCGTGCGCGGTCGACGCGAGCACGATCTTCGGGTGCGTGACCTCCGGTCGCGCGGCGCGGGCCGCGTGCACGGCGAGCATGCAGCTCTCGGTCCCACCGGACGTCACCGTGCCGACGGTCGCGGGGCCGCCGCCGAGCAGCCCGGCCGCGGCCGCGACGACCTCGTTCTCCATGCGCAGCAGGCTGGGGAACGCGGTCGGGTCGAGCCCGTTGGCGGAGCTGGCGAGCGCGTGCGCGCCCGCTGCCAGGTCGTCGAGCCCGCCGAGCCCGCTGTCGTAGACGTACGCCAGCGTGCGGCCGCCGTGGGTCGGCAGGTCGCCGGAGCGCAGCGCACGCAGCTCGTCGAGCACCTGGTCCGCGGGCAGCCCCGCGGTGGGCAGGCTCATTCACTCGCCTCCAAGACCTTGCGCCGCAGGAAAGGCAGCGCGGCGAGCGCGAACACGGCGGGCACGAGCGCGACCCCGACGACCACCGCCGTGATCGCACTCGGCGGTTGGCCGACCGTCGTGCCGGCGGAGGACACATAGCCGCCGAACGCGAGGATCAGCCCGTACAGGGCAGGGCCGAGCGCGAGACCCAACGTCTCGCCCGCGGTCCACACACCGGCGAACACCCCGGCGCGGACCTGGCCGGTGCGGTGCTCCTCCGCGCTGATCACGTCCGGCAGCAACGACAGCGGGAACACCTGCAGGCCGGCGTACCCGATGCCGGCCGCCGCGACGAACACCACGGTCAGCCCCGTCGGGAACACCCGCGCGCCGAGCACCCCGAACACGCCGGCGGCGAACACGAGCGTGGCGACGACGTAGCCGTGCCGCTTGCCGTACCGCGCCGCGACCCGTTGCCACACCGGCATCACGAGCAGCGCCGGCGCGACGAACGCGACGAACAGCAGCGGCTGCAACGACTTGTCGCCGAGCGCGACGCGGGCGAGGTAGTCGACGCCGGCGAGCAGCGTGCCGATGCCGACCGCCTGGATGACGAACGCGGTCAGCAGGATCCGGAACGGCCGGCACTCGCGCACGGCGACGAACGTCTCGCGCCAGTTCGCCACCGACGGCAGCGGCGGCGCGACCCTGGTCCGCGCGGTGCCGAGGAAGACGCCGATCGAGCCGACGAGGATCAGCACGCCGACCGCGATCCCCATGACCCGGTAGCCGGCCAGCCCGCCTACCGCGTCCCGCACGGCGGGCGCGCCCGCGCCGCTGATCAGGATCGCGACCGCGAGGAACGCGATCCGCCACGCGGTCAGGCTGGTGCGCTCCTTGGGGCTCTGCGTCAGCTCGGCCGGCAGCGCGTTGTACGGCACCTGGAAGAACGCGTAGGCCGTCGCGGACAACAGGAACGCGACCGCGACGTAGAGCGCGTCCACGGTCGCCGAGCCGGTGTCCGGGCCCGCGAAGATCGCGGCGAAGCTGACGGCGAGCGCGATGCCGCCGAAGAGCAGGTACGGCCTGCGGGCGCCGAGGCGGCCGGTGGTCCGGTCGCTGATCCGGCCCGCGACCGGGTTGAACACGACGTCCCACGCCTTCGGCAGCAGCACGAGCAGCCCCGCGACCGACGCGGACACCGCGAGCGTGTCGGTCAGGTAGGGCAGCAGCAGAAGTCCCGGCACGGTGCCGAAAGCGCCGGTCGACAGCGAGCCGAGGGCGTAACCGGACCGCACTCGGACCGACAACCGGTCCGCGACAGGAATGTGAGACGTTTTCGCCATTGCTCGCAGACCCTACGGTCGGTTTCGGATCGAGTCCAGTCCGAGACTCACCAGGAGAGCACGAGCCGGCAGGTCCCCTTCTCGATCACGAAGTCGCCGTCCTCTGCCGGCACGCCGGCCGGGTACGCGTCGATGCGCATGCCTTCGGTGCCGGGGCGTCCGGCGGACTCCCAGGCGAGGACGTGGGCGACCAGCTCGTCGGCGACCGCGTCGTTGCCGTACCCCAGCACGCACACCTCGCCGTCGACCGAGCTGAGCAGCGCGACCCCGTCGTCGCCGAGGATCCCCGCCGTGACAACGGACTCCGGCGCCCGCAGCGGCGCCTGGCCGAGCAGCGGGTTCGACGCGCCGGCCTTTTCGGACAGTGAGCACCAGCGCGGCTCGCGGACCGCGAGCCACAGGGTGAGCCCGTCGAACAGCTGGTCCGGGGTCGGCGCGGTGCCGGTCCGCCGCGACGACGGCGACTCGGTGAGCACCTCGAACACGGCGGCCCCGTCGATGTCGCGGTCCTGCGGGAGGCTGAGTGTGAGCGAGGACCGCGTGTCGAGCACGTGGGTGCGTTCCGGGCCGGCGAAGGGGCCACGCATCCGCATGAAGCCGCACGGCATGACAGACCGGCTGGTCCAGTGGTCCCCGTCCCGTTCGAACGCGACGGAGCGCTGCACGCCGCGCAGGTCGAGCGGCACGACGAGCCGGCCGTCCGGCGCGAGCTGCTCGAGCCACGCGGGCGCCAGGTCCCACACGCCGACCGTCGCGATGATCCGGTGGTAGGGCGCCCGCTTCTCGTACCCGCGCGCGCCGTCGCCGGTGACGACGAGGACGTCGGCGCAGCCGGCCGCGTCGAGGTTCTCCCGCGCTCGCTCGACGGTGTCGCCGTCGAGGTCGACGCTGGTCACCTTGCCGTGCTCACCGACGATGCGACTGAGCAGCGCGGCGTTGAACCCGGTCCCGGCGCCGATCTCCAGCACGCGCTGGCCGCGGGCGACGCCGAGCTGGTCCAGCATGATCGCCATGATCGTCGGTTGCGACGACGAGCTGATCGGCTGGCCGTCGCCGTCGCGTTTGGTCACGATCGGCTCGTCCAGGTACACCTTGTCCGGCGGCAGGTCGGGCAGGAACAGGTGTCGCGGGACGGTGCGCAGTGCGTCGGCGACGAGGGGATCGACGGCGCCCCCCTGCTCCCGCACCTGGGCAAGCAGGTGCTGCCGCAACGCATTCAGCTCAAGGGGCAACTCGGCCTCCGCTCCTCATGTGGTCACCAATGCTGCCATCGCGCGCAAGGGCATAGCCTTGCGGCATGACCGTTCAACCGGACCTCGAGTCGCTGCGGCTGCTGGTGCAGGTGGCGGAGCTGGGCAGCGTCGGCAAGGCTGCCAGGGCCACCGGCATCGCCCAGCCGTCGGCGACCAAGAGGCTGGCGGCGCTGGAGCGGCGCGCGAAGCTGCCGCTGCTGGTGCGCGGGCCGCAGGGTTCGGTGCTCACCAACGACGGGAAGCTCGTGGTGGCGTGGGCGGTGAAGCTGCTCGGCGCGGCCGACGAGTTCCAGACGAGCCTCGCCGCGCTGCGGACCAACCGGGCCGCGACGCTGCGGATCGCGTCGAGCATGACCATCGCCGAGGCGCTGTTGCCGCGCTGGCTGCACGACCTCCGCCGCCAGGAGCCATCCGTCCATGTCGGACTGACGGTCACGAACTCGACGGAGGTCGCCCGCCTGGTGCTCGGTTCCGACGACGTGGATCTGGGTTTCGTGGAGGGGCCCGGCGTGCTGGACGGCCTGGCGAGCCGCGTCGTCGGCACGGACGAACTGATAGTCGTGGTGACGCCGACGCACCCGTGGGCGCGCCGGCGCAGGACCCTGACCGCGGCGTCGCTGGCCGCGACGCCGCTGGTGGTGCGCGAGGCCGGGTCCGGCACGAGGGAGACCCTCGACCGGGTGCTGTCGCGGCACGACCCGGTAACCCCGCAGCTCGCGCTGGGCTCGAACGCGGCGGTGAAGGGGGCGGCCGTGGCGGGCATCGCGCCCGCCGTGCTGAGCCGGCACGCGGTGGAGGCGGAGCTGGCGTCCGGCACGCTGGTGGCGATCACCGTGTCGGACCTGAAGCTGGACCGGCGGCTGCGCGCGGTGTGGCCCAAGGGCCGGCGGCTGACGGGGCCGGCCGCGACGCTGCTGCAGGTGATCTGACGGGTCGGCCTGGCCTCCGGCCCCCGTTTTCCAGCCTACCGGGCAGGACCGACAAACTCGGGGCCGCGCGTTGCGCCCTGTGGACAGTCGTTGCGCCCTGTGGACAGTCGTTCGGTTGTCCACCGGCGTCCGTCCGGTTGTCCACAGGGCGGCGCCGGAGGCAGCGAAACTGTCGGTACCCCTCGGTAGAGTTGATTCCGGGGGCCGGCGGCCGCCCCGGGTCACCCCGAGGTCACCCGACCAGCAGCACGCCGGTCGTCGTCAGCATCAGCAGCACGACGCTGCCCGCACCGGCCACCGCGAGCGACGGGCCGCCCGTCCGCACCACGGCACGAAGGTCGACCGCCGCGCCGAGGCCGAACATCCCCGCGCACAGCAACAGGTTCGTCACCACCGCCGACAGCGACACGACCGGCGCCGGCACGACGCCGAGCGCGCGCACGACCACCAGCACGACGAAACCGGTCACGAACCACGGCACGAGCGGCGGGCGGGGCGCGGCCACCTCGGGCGCCGGGCCGCCGGCCGGCACGAGCCGCCGCCGGTACACGCCGAGGCCCACCACCAGCGGGGCCAACAGCACCACCCGCGTCAGCTTGATCACGACCGCCACCTGCAGCACCAGCCCGCCGGCCGCGCCGCCGATCGCCACGACCTGGCCCACCTCGTGGACGCTGGCGCCGGCGACGATCCCGAAGTCCTGGTCGGACAGTCCCAGCGCCCACGCCACCAGCGGCACCACGCCGATCGCGAGCGTGCCGAGCACGGTCACCGCCGTGATGGCCGCCGCCACGTCCTCCTCGTCGCCGTCCGCCACCGTGTTCACCGCCGCCACCGCGGACGCGCCGCAGATCGACACCCCCGTCGCCAGCAGCAGGGACCTGGCCGGGCCGAGCCGGCGGCGGCCGAGCCACCACGTGCACGCGAACGTCGCGCCGACCGACAGCAGCACCACCGCGATGACCAGCGGTCCGAAGTGGACGACGGAGGCCACGGCCAGCTGCAGTCCCAGCAGCATCACCCCGCCGCGCAGCAGCCACGTCTGCGCGAACCGCAGTCCGGGCGCGAACTCCGCCCGGGCGCCGACGAGCGACCGCCACGCGACACCGAGCAGGATCCCGACCACCAGCGCGCTAGCGGCCGGCACGTACGAGCCGATCACCCGACCGACGACGGTCGCCACGGCCACGACGGCCAGTCCTGGGAACAGCACACCACGAGGATGACCCGGCGCCCCGCCGGCGGCTAGCCACCAGCAGGGCACCACGTCATGCACTCGGGCTATGACCGGTCATAGCGAACGTTGATATGACCGGAACGCCCGCGTAGCGATCCACCCCATCGTCACGGCGACGGCGAACAGCCCGCCGAGCCGCAACAGCACCGCGGACCAGTCCGGATCGGCCGACAGCGCCTCCCGCGCCGCGACGACCGTCCAGTCGACCGGGTTGTAGGACGACACCGTCTGGATCCACTCCGGCGCCGCCTCGCGCGCCATCATCGCCGAGGACAGGAACGACAGCGGAAGCGTCAGCATCGTCGAGAACCCGATGAGCGACTCGGACGTGCGGACGATGAGCGCCATCCCGTTGGAGAGACTGGCGAACGCGGCCGCGAGCAGCACCGACGCGAGCAGCATCACCAGCACGCCGAGGATCCCGCCGGGGAACGACGCGCCGAGCAGCAGCCCGACCACCACGACGACGACGCCCTGCACGACGATCGTGACCGCCTGGTTCAGCACCGACGCGAGCATCATCGCGCCGCGGCTGACCGGCGAGGACAGCATCCGGTCCATCACGCCGCGGTCCATGTCGTCGATGAACGACATGCCGGCCCAGCCGCTGGTGAACAGCACGGTCATGACGACCACGCCGGGAGTGAGGAAGTCGATGTAGGACCCGGTGGCGAAGCCGGGGAGCTCCACGATGCGCTTGAACAGCTGCCCGAACAGCAGCAGCCAGATCATCGGCTGGATCAGCATGATCACCACGAACGCCGGCTGGCGCAGCGTGGCCATGATCATCCGGTTCGTGAGGTACCCGGTGTGGGGCGCGAGGGTGGTCATCGGTTCACCGCCGCTTCCGCCGACGCGAACGTCCGGCCGGTGTGTCGCAGGTAGACGTCGTCGAGCGCGGGGCGCGCCACCGTCACCGCGGCCACCGTGACCGCCGCCTTCTCCAGCGCGGCGAGTGCCGCCGGCACCGCGGAGGCGCCGTGGTCGACGCGCGTGCGGATCGTCCGGCCGGACACCGTGATCTCCCGCGCGCCGGCCAACCCCTCGATGGCCGTGCGTGCCACCTCGACCGGCGCGTCCGGTGACAGGTCGATCACCACCGCGTCCCCGCGCAGCTCGCTCTTCAGCTCCTCCGGGCTCCCCTGCGCGACCAGCCGCCCCCGGTCGACGATCACGAGCTGGTCCGCGAGGTGGTCGGCCTCCTCGAGGTAGTGCGTGGTCAGCAGGATCGTCAGGCGCTCCTGACGTGCCAGCCGCGCGATCTCCGCCCACATCTCGGCGCGGGCCTGCGGGTCGAGGCCGGTGGTCGGCTCGTCGAGGAACAGCACGGCGGGCCGGTGCACGAGCCCCATCGCGACGTCGAGCTTGCGCTGCATGCCGCCCGAGTACTGCTTGACGATCCGCTTCGCCGCGTCGGTCAGCGAGAACAGCTCCAGCAGCTCGTCGACCCGCTGCTTCGCCGCACGCCCCCGCATCCCCTGGATGTGTGCGGCGAGCAGCAGGTTCTCCCGCCCGGTCGCCTGGCGGTCGGTGCCCGCCCCCTGCGTGACGACGCCGATCGCGCGCCGCACGTCGTTCGGCCGCGCCAGCACGTCGATGCCGGCGACCGTCGCCGCGCCGCTGGTCGGCCGGGACAGCGTGGTGAGGATCTTGATGGTGGTCGACTTGCCGGCGCCGTTCGGGCCGAGCAGGCCGAACACGGTGCCGGGACGGACCGAGAAGCTCAGCCCGTCCAGCGCGGTGACCTCCCCGTACTTCTTCACGAGGTCGACCGCCTCGATTGCCGGCGGGTCGTCGTTCGCACGCGCGGACGCGCGGGTGGGCGTGGCTCGCCCGGTTGGCACGGTCATGACCGTGTTCCTCCCTGGATCGGTGAGTGAGCCAGGTCGATCCGCGCGACAGCTATCGTTGAAGGTGCGCCTAGGTGCTGCCGTACGGGCCGAGCCTGGGTTTCTTGTCGCTGGCCGGGTGTTGCCGCACCCGGCCAGCGCTGTGTTCGAAACTCTTCGAGGACGTAATATCCGAAGTCGAGTATGTAGTGATGTCAAGGTGACGTCAATAGTGACGTCACGCTGACTGTCACTGGAGGTCGGGGAACCTCGGCAGCTCTCCCAGCGCCTTCTCCCAGTCGGCCTCGTTGGGCACGTCGCCCTCCGCCGCCTCGTGCGCGTGCCGCCACGCCGCGATCTCGGGCAGGTCCTCTTTCCTGATCTTGTCGAGCAGGCCGCTGACGAAGTCGCGCTCAGCCCGCCGCAGCACCTGCACGTAGTCGACCTCGACCGACCACAGGTAGGGCATGCCGTGGTCGGCCATCCCGGACATGACGCCGTCCATCGCGGCGATCTCCGCGTCGAGCCGGATCAGCCGCACCTCCAGCAGCCGCGTGACCTCGTCCGGCGCCAGCGTCGGCATGAGCGACAGCGCGGCCTCGAACTGCAGGTACTCCTTGACCGGGATGGCCAGCAGCTCGCTCAGCCAGTCGACGAACTCGATCCGGCCGGCGTCAGTGATCGCGTAGATGGTGCGTTCCGGGCGCCTGCCCTCCCGGACGATCTCCTGCACCTCCGCGAGCTTGTGCCGCACCAGCGACTCGACCACCGAGTACAGCGAGCCGTAGTTCAGCTTGATGCTCTGTTCCTTGGCCCGTTCCCGCAGCGTGCTCGACATCTCGTACGGGTGCATCGGCTTCTCGGCGAGCAGGGTGAGCACCGCGAGCGCGAGCGGGTTGGAGACCTTGCGCTTGCCCATGCGCCCACCTTAGCCGCAATACTCGGGATCGAGTATTCGCGCGTAAGCCAGTGTTGAATGGTCGTCGTGACGACATCCGAGGAGTACCGCCAGTTCCGCTTCACGCTCCCGCAGGGCGCGACCGAGATCCTGCTGGTCAGGCACGGCGAGTCCCAGCCGGCACGGCAGGACCGGCCGTTCCCGCTCGTCGACGGGCAGGGCGACCCGCCGCTCGCGGCAGAGGGCGAACGCCAGGCGGAACTGGTCGCGAAGCGCCTCGAGCAGGAGGAGCTCGACGCCATCTACGTGACGTCGCTGCGTCGCACCCACCAGACCGCGGAGCCGCTGGCCAAGCGGCTCGGCATCACGCCCGTGGTCGAGCCGGGGCTTCGGGAGATCATGCTCGGCGAGTGGGAGGGTGGGCTCTTCCGGATCAAGGTCGCGAACCAGGACCCGGTGGCGCTGCGCATGTTCACCGAGGAGCGCTGGGACGTCATCCCGGGCGCCGAGTCGACGGAGTCCTTCGCCGACCGGATCCGCGAGGCGACCGAGCGGCTGGCCGCCGCGCACGTCGACCGGCGGATCGCGGTGTTCAGCCACGGCGGCACCATCGGCCAGATCGTGTCGATGGCCACCGGGGCGCGGCCGTTCGCGTTCATCGACGGCGACAACGCGTCGATCACGCAGCTCGTCGTGTGGGGCTCGCGCTGGCTGGTCCGGCGGTTCAACGACACCGCGCACCTGGACTCCCGGTTCACCATGCGCGCGGAGCCGCTCACCTGACCCTGGGCGATGCCCCCCGCACCGTGCGGCGAAACGCGTCCCAACCGGACGGTCCGAGAACGAGCGCGGGCCCGGCCGCGTTCTTCGAGTCCCGTACCCCCACCACGTCGGCGGCGCGCGCGACCTCGACGCACTCGCCGCCCGCGCCGTCGCTGTAGCTGCTCTTCCGCCACGCCTCCTGGGCGAACGTCATCGGCTCAACTCCTCATGTCCTCATGGTGCGGGCGATCTTGGCGATCAGCGCCGCGGACTCCTTCTCGGCCAGCGCGATCTCCCGCACTCCTGCGAACCTGAGCCTATAAGGAGCTACGGCAGGGCCCTCCTCGTAGACGCCCTTGTGCGGGAGTTCGAGGTAGACCACGTCGCTGTCACCGCCGCTGTCACCGCCGCTGTCACCGCCGCTGTCGCTGTCACCGCCGAAGGTGAGGATGCTGTAGCCGACGCCCATCGTCGTGTGCGCGCCGGCGGAGTTCGGCAGCACGCGCAGGCGGACGTTCGGCAGGTCGCCGAGGTCGAGCAGCCGGTTGAGCTGCGCCCGCATCACCTTCGGCCCGCCGATCCGCATGTGCAGCGCGCCTTCGGCGATCACCGCCTCAGCCTCGATCGCGCCGTCGCCGACGAGCCGGTCCTGGCGGCGCACCCTGGCCGCGACCCGCCGGCGCGTCGTGTCCTCGTCCGCCCGCGGGACGAACGCCCGCATCAGCGCCGCCGCGTACTCCGGGGTCTGGAACAGGCCGTGGACGAGGTCGATCTTGAAGGTCTTGAGGCCGGTCGCCTCGGACTCCAGCTCGACGTAGTCGAAGACGTCGTCGGTCAGCGTGCCGGTGGCGAGCTCCTCCCACCAGCCCTTCTCCTGGGCGGTGAGCGCGGCGTTGAACACGGCGCCGCGCTCGTCCTCGGCGACGTCACAGATGAGCGCGAGGGTCATCACGTCGGCCGGAGTGATGGTCTGCCCGCCGGTCTCGAGGCGAGACTGCTTGGCGGCCGACCAGCCGGCCCGACGCGCGATGGCGCCGCTCTGCTCGCCGGTGCGTTCGCGCCAACCCCGTAGCGCACGGGCGATCCGGCGCACCCGGACGCTCGGCGAGTATGTGTCTGGCAAGGCAGTGGTCCATTCCAGGGAATTCAGAACAACGGAATGCTACGCAGATGTCCGAAAGTTACACCAGTCGCCCAATCGGGTACTAATGGAAATTCCACGGCCATGAAACTTGCGGCGCGGACGTGAATCCGTGCAATCTTGGCACCGACCCGCCCGGTCCCCCTCAGCGGCCCGGGCACACCCGGCGGGCGGCACGTCGTCCGAGCGGTCCTCCCCGTATGCGCTCCGTCGTGCCGCCCGCCCCCCGAACAGTGAGGAACCCATGAGCGCTGAGCACGAGCGACTCATGGGTCTGGTCGCGCCATTACGGGACCGTGGCTGGGTTTTCCTGTCCACCACACTCGCCGCGCCGACCACCCGCGGGGTCGTGGACGCCCTCTTCGGCCTCCACACCCACGGCGACCTGGAGGACAACGTCCAACTGTGGGACCAATGGGCGATCGCGTCACGCCTGAAACGTGTGGACGGTCATGAGGAAAAGCAGCTGTGGCACCGTTCGGGCCGAATCGAGGAGATCGTGCGAGAACTCCTGACACTGTCGTGAACACTGTGGACAACCACTGGCTGACGACCGGAAACTGTCGGTGGGTGCCGGTAGGCTGGATTTCGGGGGGCCGGAGGCCACGCCGTTCCGCTGAGAAGGTCGGCGAACGGAAGCCGAACCGAAGCTCCGTCTGTCCGAACCGGCAACACACTAGTTCCGAACGGGGAACTCGCGGGTTGTGGGGGTTGGACTCGCGGGGTGGGCGGGCGGCGGTCCGCGGCTGGGGTGCGGACCGCCGCGTCAAATCAGCCCCGTGCCCGGGTCCAGTGGTACTGCAGCCATACCTCCGTTGGACTGGCCACGCGGTCGAGGAACATCAGCTCGTCCATCCGACAGTTGCACGGGTTCTGCTCCCCCGTGTTCTGCGGGAAGCTGCCGCCGATCTTGATGCCGCGCGGGTCGGTCGCCGACGTGACGTCCGGCTCCGGCTCGCCGGCCAGCAGCCACGGGTCGCCCGTGACGGTGTAGAAGCCGTCGAGTGCGCGACCGTTGCGGTACAACGCCATGGCGCCCGTGTCGAAGTCGAACGTCGCCGCCAGGTTCACCCACTCGCCCGGCGGCAGCACCGTCTGCCAGTCCGCCGACGCGGCGAACGTCTGCGACGCGCCGCCGTCCACGCGTCGGCCCAACGCGACAACCTTCAGTGAGCCGTCGACGTTGATCACCTCGAGCAGCGCGCGCACCGCGTGCCCGTCGGAGTCACCGGTGAGCACCCCGGCCAACCCCACGGCGTTGTACAGATCCGTCGGGTTCGCGGTGTTCGTGTTGAGGCTCGGGTTGACGCCGGTCGTCTTGAACCAACCCATGACCGTCGCCTCGCGGGCGCCCGCGTAGGCCCCCAGCGTCGGCACCCCGGTCGGCGAGTACACGCCCGCCTTCCGGTCGTCGTTGCCCGCGACCGTGCCGACCTGGCCGGTCTCCAGCGAGTGCCGGAACCCGTCGCGGACCCGCGTCGCCCCGTTCAGCAGCGAGATGTCGGTCCCCGACCGGCCGCGGTCCCGTTCGACCGCGCCCGCCGGGTGCTCGAAGTCGTAGTACGCCACCAGGTTCCGCGTCAGCGACGGGAACACGCCCGGCCGGTGGCCCGCCGCCGAAGCGGCGGCGGGCACCGAACCGGACAGCGCCGCGAGCGTCGCGCAGCAGAGCACGACCACCATTCGACGCATCGCCGTCATCCCCGCTCGGCCGTGCCGGTGGCGCGGAAGTCCCGCGTCCGGCCGATGTTGTCGAACGAGCCGAACCCGGTGCGACCGCTGTCGAACGTGGTGTCCACGGCGGTCATCAGCAGCTCGCCGTCGACCCGCACCGCGATCTCACCGGACGACGCGCAGTGCGTGACGCTCACGTCGTGCCACGCCGCGTCGGTGATCGCCGGCGGGGCGCCACTCGACTGCGCCTCGTCCCACTGGTCGTCGATCCGCAGCCGGTCCGCGTTGTTCACCGCGAAGATCCCGTTGTGCGGGTAGATCGTGTTGTCGGTCGACACGTGGGCGTAGTAGAACTCCGTGTCCGACCGGTACCCGAACACGATGATCACGTCCCGGTTGGTGATCTCCACCGGTGTGTCGAGCCGCACCGACGCGTCGACGTGGACGTCACCGAACGCGGATCCCTTGTCCAGCACCGCGTACTCGAACGGCCGCCGGGGACCCGGCCGCGCCTCGCCGGCCTCGGCCAGGATCGCCTGGCCGCCACGGAACTGCCACTTCGCCGGCGTGACCGGAGCCCAGTCGCGCGCCGAGTTGCCGGCGACACGGGTGTGCCCGACCCGGCAGTCGGCGAACCGCTGCGTGCCGGTCACCCGCCACACCTTGCCGTTCGCCTTCGCCAGCAGGTACAGCTCGCCGTCGCGGTCGCTGCCGAACCGGAGGTCGACGCGGGTGTCGCCGGCCAGCTCCCGCATGGTGGTCCGCTCGCCGGCGGTGTCGTAGACCTGGAACTGGTGGATGGTCGCGGCCGGCCGGCCGCGGCGCATCTCGTTCGCCTCGGTGTAGAAGATGCGGCCGTCGACGAGGTCGGTGAACACGTACTTCCCACGCAGCTCCGGGATGTCGTGCCCGCGGTAGACGAAACCGCCGCTGATCGCGTGCCCGGAGTCGGAGCACAGCGGGTGCCCCGGCGGCGGGTTGTGGTCGAACTGGGCGACCGGGTACTGGTAGCCGAACTGGGCGTCGTCGGGCGGCAGCGGGTACACGCCGCACACCGGGTCGCCGCGCTTGAACGTGAAGTTGCCTTCCCGTTCGCTCCAACCGAAGTTGTCGCCCGCCTTGACCTCGTAGACGGCCTCGATGCGGTGCTCGCCGATGTGGCCGAGGTACATCCTGCCGGTGGCCTGGTCCCAGCTGAACCGGTGCGGATCGCGCATGCCGACCGCGTAGATCTCGCCGAGCGCGCCGGGCACGCCGACGTGCGGGTTGTCGCTCGGGATGCCGAACTGGCCGCCGGGTCCGTTGGTGCCCAACGGGTTGATGCGCAGCAGCTTGCCGTACGGGTTGTCGAGGGTCTGCGGCTGCGTCGTGGAAACGCCCTGGCCGCCGTCGCCGGAGGCGATGTAGAGGTTGCCGTAGTCCCTGCTGCCCTTGCGGGCCGTCGGGTTGAAGTCGATCTGCTGGATCGCGTGGACCTGGCCGCGGAAGCCGATCCGCACCACCTCGCGGTGGGTGCCGCTGAAGGTGTCCGCGCTCGGGTCCGACGCCGTCCACTCGGTGATCGACGCGTGCAGGATCGGCGTCGGCTGCGACGGCCACGTCGTCGGCTCGGTCAGCCCGGCGCCGTTCTCGCTGTGCACCGTGTACAGCTTGCCGTTGTTCTTGAAGTCCGGGTGGAACGCGACGAACCCGGAGCCGGTGCCGAGGCCGCGGCCGGAGAAGAAGTCCGGCGCGAACAGGGTGCCGATGTCGAGGTAGACGTGCTGGACGCCGTGGTCGATCAGGTAGACCTTGCCGTTGAGGTCCGGCACGTACAGGCGGTCGGAGCCGTCCGGCACCTCGCCGAGGTGGTTGATGCGCGCGTGCCGCATGAGCCGGGGGTCGGTCGGCGGCGGCACGGGCTCGGTCTTGGGGAGCTGCGCGAACTCCTCGACCGTGAGGCCGAGGCTCGAAGGCACGGGATCGGGTAGTGGATCCTGGATCGGCTCGTCGGCCTGTGCTGCCGCCGACGGCGGCACAGCGAGGCCGACCGCGAGCACCGAACCGGCGATCGCAACCAGCCACCGTCTCGACTTTGACATTTTCGCCCACCACCTTGGGGGGAAGAATGCGGTCAGGAAAGCGCTTTCCGGCAAGCGCTTTCCTGACCCTACAGACGCGCTCCCGCCGGACGCAAGGCTTCCCGGCGGGGTTTGGTTCAGTTGACCGGCTGCAGCCGCGGGTCCGCGGCGAGTGCGGCCGAGGTGGCGGCGTCGGCCGCCAGGTACACCACCAGGCGATGCTCGTCGGCGCCGGCCAGAACGAGACTTTCGTAGGCGAGGCACAGCATGCCGGCCGTGGGATGCGCCCATCGCTCGACGCCGGTCCACGCCGGCAGCACGGCGGCGGCCGCGTACCGGCGGCCGAACTCGCGGCCGACGGTGATGGACAGCTCGTCGGCGAGCATGGCCGCCGAGTAGTCGCCGAGGTCGGCGGCCGCGCGCAACGCGGCGGCCCGCTCGTCGGCGACCTGGTCCCAGTCCGGGAAAGCGGTGCGGGACCTGGCATCGGTGAACACGAACCGCGCGAGGTTGGGCGGGTCGCCGTCGAGCAGCCCGATCGGCTCGGCCAGCAGCCGGAAGCCCTCGGTGTGCGCGAGCACGTCGCCCGCCGCGTCGGCGACGAACGCGGGCGCCGGCTCGAGCCGGTCGAGCAGCGCGCGCACGGTGGCCCGCAGCTCCGGCACCGCGGCCCCGGCCTGCGGGCACGTGGTACCCGCCTTGACCAGGCGATGCAGATGCGCGCGCTCGTCGGGCGTGAGTTGCAGGGCGTCGGCAAGCGTGCCGAGCACCTGGCCGGAGGGGTGGCGGTCGCGGCCGCGTTCCAGGCGGATCAGGTAGTCGACGCTGATCCCCGCCAGGTCGGCCAGCTCGGCCCTGCGCAACCCGGGCGTGCGCCGGCGACCACCGGCCGGCAGACCGACCTGGGCCGGGGTGGTCCCCTCTCGGCGGGCACGGAGGAAGCGACCGAGAGCCATGCGTCGAGTTTAGGGGGCCCTGCCACGGCCTCCCTCCGACGCGCGGCGTGCCACAGGCTGTCGACCATGCGGTATCGACTTTTCGGGCAGACCGGGCTGCGGGTCTCGGAGCTCCTGCTCGGCACGATGACCCTCGACGACGCGACGGAGGCGCGGCGCATCGTCGACGCGTACGCCGACGCGGGCGGCAACGTCCTCGACACGGCGTCGGCGTACGGCGACGGGGAGACCCTGCTCGGTTCGATCGTCGAGCGGCGGGACCGGTTCGTCATCGGCACGAAGTACACGCTTTCCCGCGACCACGAGGACCCCAACGCGTCGGGCAACCACCGCAAGAACCTGGTCGGCTCGCTGGAACAGAGCCTGCGCAGGCTGCGCACCGACTACGTCGACATCTTCTGGGTGCACCTGTGGGACCGGCACACGCCGACCGAGGAGACGATGCGCGCGCTCGACGACGCCGTGCGCGCGGGAAAGGTGTTGTACGTAGGCATCTCGGACGCGCCGGCGTGGGTGGTGGCCCACGCGAACACACTCGCGCGGTGGCGTGACTGGACCCCGTTCTCCGGCCTGCAGGTGCCGTACAACCTGCTGAAGCGCGACATCGAGCGCGAGCTGCTGCCGATGGCGGAGGCGTTCGGGATGAGCGTGGCCGCCTGGGCGCCACTCGCGGGCGGCGTGCTGTCCGGCTCCACCACCAGGGTCGACCCGGCGACGCTCAGCGCCCGCGACCGGGCGGCGGCGACGGCGGTCCGCGCGGTCGCCGACGAGCTCGGCGTCGAGCCGGCGCAGGTGGCGCTGGCATGGCTGCGGAGCAAGTCGCCCGCGGTGCTCCCCCTGGTCGGTGTGAGCGGTGTCGGGCAGCTGGAGCAGAACCTGGCCGCGTTGGAGCTGACGCTGACTCCCGACGCGATCACGCGGCTGGAGGCGGCCGCGGACTTCGATCCCGGGTTCCCGAACGACTTCATCGCCGAGTGCGAACCGCACCCTTACGCGTTCGGCAACGCGGCGACGAAGGTGGACGCCACCCGGCCGAGGTAGGCCGCGACGGCCCGGTTCGCCGGCGAGGGCAAGTTAGGGTCGTCTGGTGTTCGCCGCGGAACGTCGTCAGCGCATCCTCGAAATGGTTCGGTCCAGTGGAGCGATCTCACTGCGTGAGCTCGCCAGCCAGGTGCAGTCCTCGGAGGTGACCGTCCGCCGCGACCTGCGCGCGCTGGAGGCACAGGGGCTCCTCGACCGGCGGCACGGCGGCGCGGTCCTGCCCGGCGGCCTGTCGCACGAGCCGACGTACTCGGAGAAGGCGCTCGTGGCGGCCGACGCGAAGGCCGCGATCGCGAAGCTCGCGGCCGCGCTGGTGAGCGACGGCGACGCGATCGTCGTCGGCGCGGGCACCACGACGCAGGCGTTCGCCGCGCAGCTCACCCGGCACACCGAGCTGACCGTCGTGACGAACTCCCTGCTGGTCGCGACCGGGCTCGCCGGGACCAGCGTCGACGTCGTGGTGACCGGCGGGACGCTGCGCGGGTCGATCCACGCGCTCGTCGGCGGCACCACCGAGCAGGCGCTCGCGACCGTGCAGGGCACGCGGGCGTTCATCTCCGGCAACGGGCTGACCGCCGCGCGCGGGCTGTCGACGCCGAACCTGACGGTCGCCGGCGTGGACCGGGCACTCGCGGCGGCGGCCGCCGAGGTGGTCGTGCTGGCCGACCACACCAAGATCGGCACGGAGGCGTTGCTCCAAACGGTCGCGGCCGAGGACATCCGACACCTGGTCACCGACGACGCGTCCGACCCCGCCGAGCTGGATGCGTTGCGCGACCTGGGGATCACGGTCCACGTGGCGCCCGTGCCGGCCGCGCCGAGGTCCAAGTCGTCGTAGCCCGCGTGTACGAAGTTGTGTCAACTTTGGCGGACTCTTGACAGATAAGTTTCGGTTGTGACTGAATTTGATCGGTGAGGCCGCCGGTGAGGGTGCGACCTCCCTGATCGGCCAGGAGTGTGCCAATGTCGGCAGCACGTCAGCTTCGCCCTGCCCGTCTCGTCGGCGCCGTCGCGGTGTGCGCGGCTCTCGTCCTGACCTCGTGCACCAAGTCGGAGGATCCGGACGCCGGGTCGAGCCCCGGCACCGGCGGTGAACAGGTCGCACAGGACGACACGAGCGGTCCGACCTGCACGCTCGAGCAGTACGGCGGCGAGAAGATCGACCTGAAGAACGCGGTCGTCGGGTTCTCCCAGTCGGAGAAGGAGGCCAACCCGTTCCGGATCGCGGAGACCCAGTCGATCAAGGACGAGGCAGCCAAGGTCGGCGTCAAGGAGCTGCTGACCACGAACGCGAACTCCCAGCTCAGCAAGCAGATCTCCGACATCCAGGACATGATCAACAAGGGTGCGCAGGCGTTGATCGTCGCGCCGCTCAACTCCGATGGCCTCGAGCCGGCGCTCGCCGCCGCGCGGGCCAAGAACATCCCGGTGCTCACGGTCGACCGCAAGGTGAACTCCGAGCCGTGCAAGGACTACGTCGCCTTCCTCGGCTCGAACTTCGTCGAGCAGGGCAAGCAGGCCGCGCAGCAGATGGCCAAGGCCATGGGCAACAAGGGCAAGGTCGCGATCCTGCTCGGCTCCTCCGGCAACAACGTCACCACCGACCGCACCAAGGGCTTCGTCGACGAGATGAAGGCCAGCGCGCCGGACGTCGAGATCGCCGTGCAGCAGACCGGTGACTTCGCCCGCGACAAGGGCCAGCAGGTGATGGAGCAGATCATCCAGGCGCAGCCCGACATCACCGGCGTGTACGCGGAGAACGACGAGATGGCGCTCGGTGCGCTGGTCGCGCTGAAGAGCGCGGGCAAGACCCCGGGCACCGACGTGCACGTGGTGTCGATCGACGGCACCCGCAACGCCGTGCAGAAGATCGTCGACGGCGAGATGTACGCGGTGGTCGAGTCCAACCCGCGGTTCGGGCCGCTGGCGTTCGAGACGCTGACGAAGTTCCTGTCCGGCGAAGAGGTCTCGCAGAACGTCGTGATCAGCGACAAGCTGTACGGCAAGGACAACGCGACGGCCGAGGTCGCGAACGCGTACTGACGACACGGAGCTCCTCGTTCCATGGACGCCAACGGCGCGGTGCTCACGGCCACCGCGATCGGCAAACGTTTCCCCGGGGTCGTCGCGCTGTCCGATGTGGACCTGACCCTGTCCGCCGGTGAGGTGCACGCCCTGGTCGGCGAGAACGGCGCCGGCAAGTCGACGCTGATCAAGGTGCTGACCGGGGTGTACACGCCGGATGCCGGCACGCTGCGCTACCAGGACTCGGTCGTCGGGTTCGGCCGGCCGGCCGACGCGCAGCACGCCGGCATCTCGACGGTGTACCAGGAGGTCAACCTGGTGCCGCTGCAGTCGGTGGCCAGCAACCTGTTCCTCGGCCGGGAGCCACGCGGCCGGTTCGGGCTGATCGACTTCCGGGCGATGAACACCGCGGCCCGGGAGCTGCTCGACTCCTACGGCGTGCGGGTCGACGTCACCCGTCCACTCCGGACGCTCGGGATGGGCGTGCAGCAGATGGTCGCCGTCGCCCGGGCGGCGGCGACCGCCGCGCGGGTGGTGATCCTCGACGAGCCGACGTCGTCGCTGGAGCCGCGCGAGGTCGACACGCTGTTCGGCATCGTCGAACGGCTGCGTGCCGACGGCGTCGCGGTGCTGTACGTCAGCCACCGGCTCGACGAGCTGTACCGGATCTGCGACCGGGTCACGGTCCTGCGCGACGGTCGACTGGTCCACAGTGGACCGATGGCCGAGCTGCCGAGGCTGAAGCTCGTGGCCATGATGCTCGGCCGCGACCTCGAGGAGGTCCGCCGCGAGGGCGCGACCAAGTTCGAGGGCGAGCGGACCGCGGCCGACACCGAGCCGGTGCTCGCCGCGACCGGGCTGACCAGCAAACACCGGCTCGACGACGTGCACGTCACGGTCCGGCCGGGTGAGATCGTCGGGCTCGGCGGGCTGCTCGGCGCGGGCCGCAGCGAGACCGCGATGGCGATCGCCGGCGCGCTGCCGCTGGACTCCGGCACGGTCACCGTGGGCGGCAAACGTTTGCGGACCGGTTCCGTCGCGGTCGCGATGCGTGCCGGGGTCGTGCTGCTGCCCGAGGACCGCAAGGCGGACGGGATCCTGCCGGACCTGTCCGTGCGGGAGAACATCGTGCTGGCCGCGCTCCCCCGGCTCTCGCGTGCCGGTGTGGTGTCGCGGAAGCGGCAGGACGCGATCGTCGCCACGTTCATGAAACGGCTGCGCATCAAGGCGTCGAGCCCCTACCAGCGGGTCGGCGACCTCTCCGGCGGCAACCAGCAGAAGGTGCTGCTCGCACGGCTGCTGTGCATGCAGCCGAAGGTGCTGCTGCTCGACGAGCCGACGCGCGGCATCGACGTCGGCGCGAAGGCAGAGGTGCAGTCGCTGGTGGACGAGCTGGCCGCGGAGGGGCTCGGGGTGGTGCTGATCTCCTCGGAGTTCGACGAGGTCATCGAGGGCGCCGACGCGATCGTCGTGCTGCGCGAGGGCCGGGTCGTCGCCGAACTGCACGGCGCGGACGTCAACGAGGCCGCGCTGCTCACCGCACTCGCGGAGGAGGGCGGCGATGACTGAGACGCTCTCCCGGCAGAACACCCGGATCTGGCTGCGGGACAACGGGGTCTACGCGGCGATCGTCGTGCTCGTGGTCTACAACCTGGCCTTCACCGACAACTTCGCGACCGTCGCGAACCTGAACACGCAGCTCGTGCAGGTCGCGCCGATCCTGATCGTCGCGCTGGGCATGGCGCTGGTGATCGGCACCGAGGGCGTCGACCTGTCGGTCGGCTCGGTGATGGCGATCGCGGCCGCGATCCTGCCGCTGTACCTCGGCTACGGGCTGCTGCCGGCGATCGGCCTCGCGCTCGTCGCCGGCGCGGTGTGCGGGCTCGCGAACGGGACGCTCGTCGCGGTCGTCGGCATCCAGCCGATCGTCGCGACCCTCGCGCTGCTGGTCGGCGGCCGCGGGCTCGCGCTGGTGCTCGCGGACGGGCAGCTCAAGGACATCCGCAACGCCGAGCTGCTCGACCTCGGCTCCGGCAAGGCACTGGGCATCCCCTACATCGTCCTGATCGCCGCCGCGCTGGCCGTGCTCGTGTTCCTCCTGGTGCGGTACACGACATTCGGCCGGCAGCTGGTCGCGATCGGCGGCAACCGGTCGGCGAGCGCGCTCGCCGGGCTCCCGGTGCGCCGGGTCCTGATGCTCACCTACGTCATCAGCGGGGTGCTCGCGGCGATCGCGGGCATCGTCGCCACGGCCCGGCTGACGGCGTCGGACCCGTCGGCCATCGGCAACCTGATCGAGCTGTCCGCGATCACCGCGGTCGTGGTCGGCGGCACGCCGCTGTCGGGTGGCCGGGTGCGGATCCTCGGCACGGTGGCCGGCGCGCTGCTGATGCAGCTGATCACCGCGACCCTCATCAAGCACAACCTGCCGGACTCCGCGGCGCAGATCGTCCAGGCGGCGATCATCGTCCTCGCGGTGTACCTGCAGCGATCCCGGTCGGGCGGTGGGTCATGACGGCGGTTGCCACAGCGGAGGAGCAGTCGGTCGCGAGCGGCAGGCTGACCAACCGCGAACGCCTGGCCGCCCTCGCGCAGCGCCGCGGCTCGATCGTCGTGCTCGCGGTCGTCGTGCTGGTCGCGTCGTTCTCGTTCGACTCGTTCGCCACCGTCGGCAACGCGCAGAACATCGCCATCCAGAGCTCGTTCCTCGCGATCGTCGCGCTCGGCATGACGTTCGTGATCATCTCCGGCGGCATCGACCTGTCCGTCGGGTCGGTGTACGCGCTCGGCGGAGTCCTCGCCGCGTACGGCATCCAGTGGGGCAGCCTGGTCGGACTGCTGCTGCCGCTAGTGGTGTGCGGCGCGATCGGCCTGCTGAACGGGGTGCTCGTCGCGTACGGCCGGCTGGCGCCGTTCATCGTCACGCTCGCCACGCTGCTCGGCGCGCGCGGGCTGCTCCTCGCGATCACCGACGAGGGCTCGACGACCAGGCTGATGCCCCGCGACGACTGGCTGACCAAGCTCGGGCAGGGCACGTTCCTCGGCCTCGGCCTACCCGTGTGGATCACCGTGATCCTGTTCGCGATCGGCGTGGTCGTGTTGCAGCGCACCGGTTTCGGACACAGCACGCTGGCCATCGGCGGCAGCCGCGAGGCGGCCACGCTGATGGGCCTGCCGGTCGCGCGCAACACCATGCTGCTGTACCTGGGCAGCGGGCTGGCGGCCGGGCTCGCCGGCGCGCTGGCCGCCGCGTACTCGGCCTCCGGCGTCACGATCGTCGGCGAGGGCCTGGAGCTGGAGGCGATCGCGGCGGTCGTCATCGGCGGCACGCTGCTCACCGGCGGCGCCGGCACCGTCGGCGGAACGCTCGCCGGCGTCCTGCTGCTGCGCGTGATCCAGAACGTGATCAACCAGATCGGCACGCTGTCGTCGCACTACCAGTCGGTGGTGAGCGGCGCGTTCCTCGCCGTTGTCGTTGCCGTACAGGCATACCTGAGCCGCGCGTACCTGCGTGGCGGGCGGCGGTGAAGAGTTTTGCCCTAGCACTAGGAGCCCTGCATGTTGTCGATGACATCCCTGAGGCGAAGAGCAGTCGGCGCGCTCGCCGCCGCGGTGGTCGCGGTGGCACTGGCGCCCGCGATGCCCGCGGGCGCGGATCCCGGTTGGCAGCCCGGGACCCCGCCACTGACCACCCCGTGGACCCATCTCGTCGGTCCGGACAACGCGTTGCCCGAGTACCCCCGCCCGCAGCTCACGCGGCCGGACTGGAAGAACCTCAACGGTGTCTGGGAGTTCGCCGGCGCGGCGGAGGGCGAGGCGCCGCCGGTCGGTGAGACGCTCCCGGAACGCATTCTCGTGCCCTACCCGGTGGAGTCGGCGCTGTCCGGCGTCCAGCGCACCGAGGAGCGCATGTGGTACCGGCGCACGTTCGACGTGCCGGCCAGGTGGAAGAAGGACCGGCTGGTCCTCAACTTCCAGGCCGTCGACTACGACACGCGGGTGTGGGTCAACGGCAAGCAGGTGACCACGCACCGCGGCGGCTACGACGCGTTCTCCGTGGACATCACTGCGGCGCTGAAGAAGAAGGGCCCGCAGGAGATCGTCGTCGGCGTCGAGGACCTGACGGACAAGACGTGGCAGCCGCTCGGCAAGCAGCGGCAGGTGCCCGACCGCGGCATCTTCTACACCGGCAGCTCGGGAATCTGGCAGACGGTGTGGCTGGAACCCGTGCAGGCACGGCATCTCACGAAGCTCGACATGACGCCCCGGCTGTCGGACAGCACGTTGGGGCTGACCGCGCGGTCGCCGATCGAGGGCACGGTCGAGGCGGTCGCGTACGACAAGGGCCGGGTCGTCGGAAAGGTTCGGGGGCCGGCGAACCAGGAGCTGCGGGTGCCGGTGCCACACGCCAAGCTGTGGTCACCGGACTCGCCGTTCCTCTACGACCTCAAGGTGACCCTGTACGACCGCAACAAGAAGGTCGACCAGGTCGGCTCGTACTTCGGCATGCGGGAGATCGGCACCGCGACCGGCGCGGACGGCAAGCTGCGGATGACGTTGAACGGCGAGATCCTGTTCCACATGTCCACACTGGACCAGGGGTTCTGGCCGGACGGCATCCACACCGCGCCGACCGACGCCGCGCTGCGGTTCGACCTCGAGCAGCACAAGGTGCTCGGCTTCAACACCGTGCGCAAGCACATCAAGGTGGAGCCGGACCGCTGGTTCTACCACGCGGACAAGCTGGGTCTGCTGGTGTGGCAGGACATGCCGGCGATGAAGACGTCGAGCGAGGTGCCGCCGCCCGCGGCGCGCACGCAGTTCGAGCGCGAGCTGCACACCATGGTGGACCAGCACGACAGCTGGACGTCGCTCGTGGTGTGGGTGCCGTTCAACGAGGGCTGGGGCGAGTGGGACCGCGGTGAGACCGGCCGCATCGCCGACGACGTCAAGGCGCAGGACCCGAGCCGACTGGTGAACGCGCACAGCGGCGTCAACTGCTGTGCGTCCAAAGGGGACTCCGGGCGTGGCGACATGATCGACCACCACGCCTACGTCGGGCCGGCGGGGCCGGTGCCGACGGGCGAACGGGTGTCCGCCGACGGCGAGCACGGCGGCTTCGGCCTCGAGGTCGAGGACCACATGTGGTTCGGCGAGGGGCACGCGTACGAGATGACGCCCGACTCCGCCACCCTGACCCGCCGGTACGTGGAGAACCAGCGCGACGTGCTGAAGTCGGCGCGGGACTGCGGCATCAGCGGTGCCGTCTACACGCAGATCACCGACGTCGAGCACGAGGTCAACGGCTTCTTCACCTACGACCGGCAGGTGAGGAAGATGGACTTCGCCCAGGTGAAGGCGGTGAACGAGGAGATCATCGCCGGCGCGGACGGCACCGGGGGCGGCACCCAGCCGCCGCCGGGCACCCCCGGCCCGGACGGGATCGCGTACTACCCGTTCAGCGAGGGTGCCGGCACCACGACCGCCGACGAGGTCGGTGACCACGACGCGACACTGGTCGACGGTCCGACGTGGACGACCGGCACGTCCGGCAACGCCCTGCAGTTCGACAACTCCTATGTGGACACCGGCGCGTCGCTGGTGGACACCACGCTGAACAACTACACGGTGGCCGCCTGGGTCAAGCTCGACAGCCTCGGCGGGTTCGCCACGGCGGTCAGCCAGGACGGCGCGGCGAACAGCGGCTACTTCCTGCAGTACTCGGGGCAGGACAACCGGTTCGCGTTCAGCTTCGTCGGCGCGCGGGCGCTCGCGCCCCAGCCGCCGACGGCGGGTCAGTGGTACCACCTCGTCGGTGTCCGCGACGCGGCCGCCGGCACGCTGAAGCTGTACGTCGACGGTGAGCTCGCCGGCAGCACCTCGGCGTGCACGGGCGCGGCGGCGGCCGGCAACACGGTGATCGGCCGGGCGCAGTACGGCGGCAGCCAGGTGGACTTCTGGCGCGGCGCCATCGACCAGGTGCACGTGTACGACCGCGCGCTGCCCGACGCCGAGGTCGCGGAGCTGTACGGATCGGGTAGGTAGACAGAGGTAGGCAGAGGTAGACAGCGTCACCGGCACCGCCGCCACACTCGGCGGCGGTGCCGGTCGTCACTGATTCCACACATTCCACCACGCGCGGTCACCGGCGTGCGATAACCTGCCTGGCGAGTTGCTCGCGCAGCCCCAGGAAAGGACCGCAGTGCCGACAAACCCCTTCGAGGGCCTCGACCCCGACACGATGCTGCGCGAGCTGCAGCAGCAGGCCGACGACCTCGAGAACAAGGCGAGCAGGCTGCGCACCGAGCTGGCCACCGCCACCGCCACCGCGACGTCCCCCGACGGTGCCGTGACGGTGACGCTGTCCCCGACCGGTGCGCTGCAGGACATCACCTTCTCCGCCAAGGCGTCGAGCGTCAAACCCGAGGCGCTGGGCCCGCTGGTGATGAAGACCGTGCGGGCCGCGCAGCGCGAGGTGTCCAACCGCGTGACCGCGTCGCTGGCCGCCCAGTTCGGCGACCAGGACACGATGGACCTCATCACCCAGTTCATGCCGAAACCCGAGGCAGAGCCGACCAGACCGGAACGTGATCCGGACGACCTCGGCGGCGAGGTGCTCCGCAAACGCCCTGGCGGCCCGACCGCAGCCGCACCCGCACCGCAACCACCACGCCGTCGCCCGGACGACGACGGGCCCGGCTCGCTGCTGCGCTGAGGAGGACGACATGGACAGCGAGTTCAACCTCGACGAGATGAACGACCTCGCGGCGCAGGTGCACGGGTACTCCGACGTCATCGCCTCCGCCGCTGCGGCCGCCAGCGCGATCGACTACAACGTCAACGTGTTCGGTCTGCTCGGCGCCGCCGCGGCCAACGGCGCGGGGGACACCGCTGCCCGGACGGTCGCCGGTCTCCAGGCCCTCGCCGGCAACGTCGACGCGGACGCGGACACCGTCACCGCCTCGGCACGCGACTTCAAGACCACGGAGCAGGCGCAGACCGACCGCTTCCGGGGGCTCGACCATGGTTGACGTTGCCGGGGGCGGTCTACTCGAGTCGATCGCCGAAACCGTACAGGCGGCCGGCAACGCGGACGAGCACATAGATCTCGGCGATGTCGCGATCAACGCGGCCGCGGTGGGTCTCGACGCACTCGCCTTCATCGCCAACCCCGTCGACGCGTTGGGCTCCTCGGCGATCGCGTTCGTCATCGAGCACCTCGCGCCGCTGCGCGCCGCGCTCGACTGGACGACCGGCGACCCGGACGGCGTGCAGAACGCGACCGAGGGCTGGAACGACATCGCGGTCGGCCTCGACACGCTGGCCGGCAAGCTCAGGACCGCGCCGGGGCAGTACGCCCCCACGTGGATCAACGGCGGCACCCCGTCGGCGACCGGCTGCGCCGAGGTGATGACGTTCCGGTCGGACCAGATCTACGGTGCCAGCATGGCGTGCGTCGCCATCGCACAGCAGACCGCCGGCGCGGGCACGTGGGTCGCCGCGGCACGCGGTGTCATCCGTGACCTCATCGCGGGATACGTGTGGGAACTGGTGCAGAAGGCGATCGCGAAGCTCGCCGTCGCGCCGTTCACGCTCGGCGCCTCGATGGCCGAGTTCGTCGTCAACGCCGTCATCAGGATGAGCGACGTGCTGCGGAAGATCGGCCGGGTGCTGTCCAAGCTCCTCAACCGGCTCACCGAGATCTCGACGACCCTGAGCAAGTTGGGGCGACTCGTGGACCGGTATCTCGGCATGACCCTCCGGACGGAGACCAACGTCGTGGTCAGACACGGCACCCTGCTGCCCAACGTGGTGGGTATGGGTTTGAAGTTCGGTCTGGACTGGGCCAGGGAGGAGACGAAGGTCGACCACACGCAGACCCGGTCGAACCAGACCGGCCTGAACCAGGACCGGGTGGACGAACGCCACCGCCAGCACGATGCCGGCGTGAACGAGCAGGTCACGACCGATGCGGCCAAGAACCCAGACGGGATCGAGGAGACGCCGCCCGGCTTCCAGGAGACCGAGGACTGGTGGACCAGGAAGGGAACGCTGTAGCCGTGCCATCGAACGGGACCCTCCGCACGGCGCGGCGGTTGCTCGCGCTCGGCGCGTTCGCACCTCCGCTCCTGCTCACCGCCTACCAGGTGTGGCATGCCACGAGGGACGGCGGCACCTTCAGCTCCGACGACCTCCTCATGGTCGGCGGCATCCTGGTGGGGTTGTCACTCCTCGGGCTGTGGCCCTTCCGCGGTTCCAGGAACGACCCGCAGACCTGGCCGAGCGTCGGGGCCCCTGGCGTGTTCGCGATCGGGCTGATCGTCGCCACGACCGAACTCGGCGCGGACGGCGACGGGACGGTCCAGCTCGTTGCCGGCGCGACCGTGCTCGTGATCGCGACGATCGCCTTCCTTCTCCCGTTCCGTGCTCGCAAGATGGTGCTCTCCCGCCTCATGCGGGACGTCGTGGACAGCTCGCTGATCATCAAGTTCCGGGGCAGGGACAAGGGCGACTATGTCCTGGCGGTCGGTCCGGACGCACTCGCGATCTACGACGACGGCGGTGGGAGCGACCGGTTCCACCGCCCCTATCGACTCGCCGACGTCGAGTCGGTCGCCGTCTGGACGGAGAGCGACCACACCGAGTGGGCGATTCCCGGGGAGGACGAGCAGGCCCTCGCACTGCCGCCCGGCGAGGTCGTCGGCATCACGTTGCCCGGGGGTGTGCTGGTGTTCGACGCTGCCGAGCCGCAGAAGCTGCGGCAGTTCGTCGAGGCCCGGATGCGTCGGCAAGCTTCGCTCGTCGAGGAGTGACAGCATGGGGACCATGCCGCTGATCGTTGTCATGGGGGTCACCGGGTCGGGGAAGACGACCGTCGGGGTCGCGCTCGCGCAGCGGTTGCGGGTGCCCTTCGGCGACGCGGACGACTTCCACAGCGCGGCCAACGTCGCGAAGATGTCGGCCGGCACCCCGCTCGACGACGACGATCGGCTGCCGTGGCTGCGGTCGATCGGGGCGTGGCTGGCCGCGCATCGCGAGGGTGGCGCGGTGGTCAGTTGCTCCGCGCTGCGGCGGGCCTACCGGGACGTCCTGCGCGAGGTCGCGCCCGACGTCACTTTTCTGCACCTGCACGGGGATCGGGAGACCGTGCGGCGTCGGGTCGCCGCGCGGCCGGGGCACTTCATGCCCGAGTCGCTGGTCGCGTCGCAGTTCGCCACCCTCGAGCCGCTCGGGGCGGACGAGCGGGGCCTGGTGCTCGACCTCGACCGGCCGGTTGACGAGATCGTCGACGCCGCCGTGGAGTAGCTTCGAGGTCTGATGAAGACCATGATCGACTTTGACCAGGCCAGGGCGTACGCGATCCCGCTGACCACGCGGTTCCGCGGCATCGACGTCCGCGAGGGCATGCTCATCGAAGGGCCCGCCGGGTGGGGCGACTTCTGCGCCTTCCCCGAGTACGACGACCGCGAGGCCGCCTCCTGGCTGACCACCGCCATCGAGGCGTGCACGGTCGGCTGGCCCGACCCGGTGCGCGGCCGGATCCCGATCAACGCGATCGTGCCCGCCGTCGGGCCGGAGCAGGCGCACGCGATCACCGCGGCGTCCGGCTGCCGGACCGTGAAGGTCAAGGTCGCCGACCACCCGGACTCGCTGGCCGAGGACCTCGCCCGGCTGGAGGCGGTACGCGACGCCCTCGGCGACGGCGCCGTCCGCGTCGACGCCAACGCCGTGTGGGACGTGGACACCGCCGTCACCACGATCCCCCTGCTGGACCGGGCCGCCGGCGGACTCGAGTACGTGGAGCAGCCGTGCGCGACCATCGACGAGCTGGCGGCCGTGCGGCGCCGGGTGAACGTGCGGATCGCGGCGGACGAGTCGATCCGCCGCGCGGAGGACCCGCTCGCGGTGGCCGTCGCCGAGGCCGCCGACATCGCGGTGATCAAGTGCACGCCGCTGGGCGGGGTGCGGCGGGCGCTGCGGGTGGCGGAGGCGTGCGGGCTGCCGTGCGTGGTGTCGTCGGCGTTGGAGACCAGCGTGGGGTTGAGCGCGGGTCTCGCGCTGGCCGGCGCGCTGCCGGAGCTCGACTTCGCGTGCGGGCTGGGGACGCTGTCGCTGCTGACCGGGGACGTGGTGGGTCCCGCCCGGGCCCTGACCCCGGTCGACGGTTACCTGCCGGTGGCACCCGTGACGCCGACGCCTGCCGCGGAGCTGTTGGAGCGATACGAGATGACGGACCCCGCGCGGGTCATCTGGTGGCGAGACCGGTTGACGCGACTCGTGAAACAGGGCCGCGTACTCGCCTGAACGCCTGGCCAGCCGCAGGCCACCGCGCCGCAGAAGACGCCACCACCACCGAAGCGGCCGGAAGTGGCCGGCAAGACCGGGCCCGCCTACTCAGCCGACCTGATCGCGCGTGGGCATTCCCGTCTGCGCACCACGGCGAGTCGTCGAGATGCCCGCCACCCGCACGGCCCACTCGGCGGCCTCCCGCAGCGACGAACCCCGCGCCAAACCATCGGCCAGCGCACCGCAGAAGGCGTCACCCGCGCCCGTGGCATCGACGGCGTCCACCACCGCCGCCGGGAGATGAGTGGCGTGACCGTCCTCGACCACCAGCGCGCCGTCCGCGCCCAGCGTCACGACCACCGCTCCCGGGCCGGTCAGCGACGCGGCCAGCGAGGCGGCGGCGTCGATCGTCGTGGGTTCCGGGGCGTCGGCCAGCACGCCTAGTTCCGAGCGGTTCGGGATCAGCACGTCGACCTCGGCCAGCAGGTCGGCCGGCAGCGACCTTGCCGGGGCCGGGTTCAGCAGCACCGTGCCGCCGGCCGCGTGGATCGCCGCGCTCACGGTTTCGAGAGGAATCTCCAGCTGTGCCAACGTCACGGCCGCCGACGACAGCAGCGGGGCGGCCGCCTCGATGTCGGACACCGAGAGGCGGGCGTTGGCCCCGGGGCTGACCGCGATCGTGTTCTCGCCGCCGTCGGCCACCGTGATCAGCGCGATGCCGCTCGGGGTGTCCCGCGTCCTGGTCAGCCGGTCGAGGGCGACGCCCGCCTCGCTCAGCGCGTCCCCGATGGTCGCCGCCAGCTCGTCGTCGCCGGTGCGGCCCACGAACGCCACCTCCGAGCCGAGGCGCGCGGCGGCCACCGCCTGGTTGGCGCCCTTGCCGCCCGGCGCGCGCAGGTGGTCGCGGCCCAGGACGGTCTCCCCTGGCGCCGGCAGCTCGGCCACCGGGACGACGAAGTCGACGTTGCAGCTCCCGACGACCGCGATCATTCCGCGCTTGACCTCGCCCACAGGTTGATGCCGCTCTCGACGGCATGCTTGTCGATCTCGGCCAGCTCCGCGTCGGTGAACTCCAGCCCGGACACCGCGGCCAGGTTGTCGTCCAGCTGCCGCACGCTGGAGGCGCCGATCAGGGTGGACGTCATCCGCGCGTCGCGCAGGGTCCAGGCCAGCGCGAGCTGCGCGAGGGACTGCCCGCGCGACGACGCGATCTCGTTCAGCGCGCGGATCCGGGCCAGGTTCTCGTCGCTGAGCATGTCCTTCGACAGCGAGCCGTCCCGCGCGGCGCGGGAGTCGGCGGGGATGCCGTCCAGGTAGCGGTCGGTCAGCATGCCCTGCGCCAGCGGGGAGAACCCGATGCAGCCGACGCCGAGCTCACCGAGGGTGTCGATCAGGTCCGGCTCGATCCACCGGTTCAGCATCGAGTACGACGGCTGGTGGATCAGCAGCCGCACACCCATGCCGGCGAGCAGCGCGTGCGCCTCCCGCGTCTTCGCCGGCGAGTACGACGAGATGCCGACGTAGAGCGCCTTGCCCTGCTGCACCGCGGACGCGAGCGCGCCCATCGTCTCCTCGAGCGGCGTGTCCGGGTCGAAGCGGTGCGAGTAGAAGATGTCGACGTAGTCGAGGCCCATCCGCGACAGGCTCTGGTCGAGGCTCGCGAGCACGTACTTGCGCGACCCGCCGCCCTGGCCGTACGGGCCGGGCCACATGTCGTAGCCGGCCTTCGTGGACACGACCAGCTCGTCGCGGTACGGGCGGAAGTCCTGCGCCATGACCTGACCGAAGGTGGCCTCGGCCGAGCCGTACGGCGGGCCGTAGTTGTTGGCCAGGTCGAAATGCGTGACCCCGCGGTCGAACGCGCGGCGCAGGATGGCGCGGCACTGCTCGAGCGGCACCTCGGTGCCGAAGTTCTGCCACAGCCCCAGCGAGACCGCCGGCAGGACGAGCCCGCTTTCGCCGGCGCGGCGGTAGGTCAGGTGGTCGTAGCGGTCCGCGGCGGCACCGTAGGCGGGCGGCGTGCTCATGCTTTCGCGTCTCCTCGATCTTCTCCTCGCGGGTACGGTGCATGGTATGTCCGAGCTGGTGGACAACGTCGGATGGATGGGCTGGAACCTGGTCCTGGCCCTGGTCCCGCTCGGCCTCGCCCGGTACCTGTTCGGCTACCGGGAGCGGCCCCGCTGGCTGCTGTGGTCCGGCGGCGCGGTGTTCGTCGCGTTCCTGCCGAACGCGCCCTACGTGCTGACCGACGCCCTGCATCTGCCTGGCGAGCTGGCCGGCACCGACGGCGACCACTGGCTCGCCGCGGCGCTGCTCGGCCAGTACCTGTGCCTGTTCGGCGTCGGGTTCGTCGCGTACGTGCTGTCACTCGTTCGGCTGGAACGCTGGCTCGCCGACCACGGCGTGTCGCGGCGCCGGGTGCTCGCCGTCGACCTGTCGCTGCACGCGCTGTGCGCGGTCGGGATCGTGGTCGGCCGGGTGTTCCGGTTCAACTCGTGGGACCTGGTGACCAACCCCGGCGGCCTGCTCGACCTGGTCCGGGTGCCCCAGCCGAGGACGTTCGCCGTGCTGTTCGTGCTGTTCGCGATCCTCGCCGGCGGGGCGACGCTCGCGCGTGCCCTGCCGGCGATCCTGGATCGCGCAGCCCGAATCGGCTAGCCCTCCTGGAGGTCGGCGAGCGCCTGCTTGACCTTGGACAGCTCCGCCTCCAGCTCGGCGAGCCGGCTCTGGTGCTGCTCGCGCGCCACGTCGAGCACGGACTCGATGGCCTTCGAGATGTCCTCGTGCAGCTCGGCGGCCGCCCGGGACACCGCGGCGGCCGGGATCGACAGGCCCTGCAGCACGCGGCTACCCGCGTGCGAGAGGTCGGCCTGCCACTCGCCCTCCATCGTGCCGGTGACCGTCAGCGTCAGCTCGACGGTGCGGGTCTTGCGCGCCGTGCTGCCCGGCTTGCGGCCGCGCTTGCGGGGCGCCTCCGGCTCGACAGTCGCATCGGCGGTCGGCTGGGCGGCCGCCTCGGCACCGGGCTCGACGGTCGGCTCGGCGGCCGGCTGCACGTCGGTGTTGGCCTCGCTCGTTGGGGACACCATCACGCTCCTTCTTCAGGGAAACGCTGCGGGACGCGATATTAGAACATGCGTTCGCCATCCGCATCCGCAGCGGGGTTGGGAACCGCCGGTCGCATCATCGCGTCCGACCGTCATGGGGAAAGTCCGGGTCGGCCTGTGCGTCGCGGGTGTGGTGCTGGTATTGGCGGGCTGCTCGACCCGGGTCGGCGGCCGACCGGTCGGGTCCGACGCGCCGGCGGAGGCGCTGAACATCGACATGTTCGACGACCTGTCCACGGTCGACCCGTGCAGCCTGACCGGGCCGGCCGCGTTCGAGGAGTACGGCATCGCCACCATGCCGGGCAAGCCGACCTTCGACGAGTGCGCGGTCAAGGTGGCCACCGACGAGGGCCGGGTGACCGTCCGGCTCGGCGAGTGGCAGACCGAGGACGCGCTGCCGGAGGGCCGCAGCGTGGTCGCGACCCTGGACGACGGCACGTCGATCGTGCACGTCGGCCGGGACTGCGACATGGCGCTCGTGCTCGGGGACGGTGGCGTGGTGCTGACGTCGGTGGAAGCGTCGGGCACGGTCGTGCCGTCGGACGACGTGCTGTGCGGGCTCACGCAGGGCGCCGCGCGGGGCGTCCACGACGTGGCGGCCGGCGGCCGGGTCGAGCACTGGGACGACCTGCCGAGGAACTCGTTCGGCCGCGTGGCGGCGTGCGAGGTGCTCGACGACGAGGAGGTCGCGGCCGCGATCGGCGACACCTCGGCGCGTTCGTACGTCTACCCGGCCGGACACCAGTGCCGGTGGGGCAGCGCCGGTGGCGAGACGCCGACCGCGAAGCTCGACTTCCCGGTGGTCGAGACCCCGCAGGACGCGGGCGTGCCGGACTCGGCCGCGCTCGAGCCGATCGGCGGCCGCCAGTCGTGGGTGGTGGACACGACGACCGAGAGCCTCACGGTGTGCACCGTGCTCACCGAGCACATCGACTTCCGGCCGGGGCTCGGGACGAAGGAGTACGCGGCACTGCGGGTCGCGATCCCGACCGGCGGCGTCGACGCGTGCACGGCGGCAAGGACCCTGGCGGGCAAGGCGTGGCAAGACCTACCCGACTAGTCCGCCTCCCCGGATTTCTATGTGTGGGTCGCGTCCCGGCGCAGGTGCGGGTGCCGAGGTGGCTCGTGGCCGGGTGCCGTCACGTTCCCCTGAGGTAACTGTTGGTCAGGCGCAGACTTCGCACAAAGATCTGGGGGGACAGGCTTCTAGTCCCGCCGGGCGGTGACCGCGAGGCTTGCGCCGAGGCCGATCATCATCAGCCCACCGGTGCCGCCGACCAGCTCCAGGCGACGCGGCGAGCGGGCGAACCACGCCCGCGCGGTGGCCGCCACGAACGCCCACACGCTGTCGAACACCAGCGCCAGCAAGGGGAACAGCGTCCCGAGCAGCAGCATCTGCAGCGGCACGTGTCCGGCCGCCGGGTTGGTGAACTGCGGCAGGGCGGCCGCGAAGAACACGATCGACTTCGGGTTCGCGAGGCCGACGACGACACCGTCGCGCAGGGCGCGGCGGGACGGGATGACCACCGGGGCGCCGGCGGCGAGCACCTCGGTCACCTTGCGGCGGTGCCGGATGGCATGGACACCCAGGTACACGAGATACGCGGCGCCGACGAGCTTGATCGCCGTGAACACCGCGGCGGAGCGCTCCACGAGCACGCCGATGCCGATCGCCACGGCGATGACCTGCAGGTACACGCCGATGGCGTTGCCGACGACGGTCAGCAGCGCCTCGCGGCGGCCGACGGTCAGCGCGCGGCCGATCGTGAACAGCACGCTCGGCCCCGGCACCACGATCAGCACCAGCGACAGCAGCGCGAACGCGAGAACCTGGCTCAGCGACATCACGCGGACGACACTAGGCGCCGCTCCTCGTCCTGTCCCCCGGTTTCCACGCGCCGCCGCTCCAGCACCAGACCCAGTGCGACAGTGGCGATCGCGGCCACCGCGCTCACCGCCACCGCACGCTCCACCATGCCGAGCGGGACGAAGCGCCACCACGGCCCGTAGCCGGCGGCCATCCGCACCACGCCGAGAACGATCAGCCCGAACCAGCCGAGCGACACCACCGCGAACCCGCGAGCCGCCCACCGCCAGACCGGGCGGTCCGGGAACACCCTGCGCGCCACCAGAAGCACGGCCAGCGGCAGCGACACGAACCCGACCACACTGGCGTACCGGTGGATCGTGCCGCCGATGCTCGGGCCGACCGTCCAGTCCGTCTTGGTGAACACGACGATCACCAGCAGGCTGAGTGTCCACAGTGCACCGAGCACCGCGGCGAACCCGTAGGCCCGCACGAGCCCCCGCTGCACCAGCGCGACGAACGCCAGCGCGGAGCCGAGCGCGACGAGCAGCACGGCCAGGTCGAACACCCACTTGTTGGGGCCGAGCGCGTACTCGCTGATCGTGCGCCGGTACGGGCTGATCTCGTTCGTCGGCGGCACCAGGTGCAGCGCCAGCATCAGCACGGTGCCGAGCACCAGCGCGACGACGCTCGCGAGCGCGCTCCTCGGGGACATGTCCTCGAGGCTAGCCAGCGAAGGTGTGAAAACCGTAAGAAGACATTTCGGTCATTCCCGCGCACGCACCAGCACCTCGACGCCGTCGAGCAGCGTGGCGAGGCCGAAGGTGAAGTCGTGTTCGAGGAACTCGACGTCCGTGCTCTCCTCCGGGTTGTCGAACACCCCGGCCGCGAGCACCTCGGACAGGGCGGGATAGGTCGTCGGCGTGATCAGCTTGCCCAGGATGACGCCGTAGTCGAGGTTGGCGTGCATGGACGTGCCGTCGGCGACCGCGGCCCCGATGTCCGCGCTGAGCATCGCCCAGCTCCGGGTGAAGCTGGTCAGCAGCATCATCACCGACATCTTCTCGCCCTCGTCGAGGCCGGTGCCGCGCAGGCACCGCAGCCCCTTGTCGAGGAAGAGCAACGAGTTCGGGGTGATCGGCGCACTGCTCACCGTCACCCGCAGCGCCCACGGGTGCGCCCGGTAGGCGGCCAGCTCGGTCCGCGCCCACCACTCCAGCCCGGCGCGCCACGGCTCGTCGAGCGGCGGGTCCGGGAGGTCGCCGAGCGCCGCGTCCACCATCAGCGCGAGCAGCTCGTCCTTCGACGCGACGTACCGGTACAGCGACATGGCCGACGTGCCGAGCTCGCCGGCCACCCGGCTCATCGACACCGCGCCGAGCCCGTCCGCGGAGGCGACGGCCACGCCGGCGTCCACGATCTGCTCGAGGCTCAGCCCGCGCTTCGGGCCCTTGTTCGGCCGCTCGCGCACACCCCAGGCCATCTCGAAGCTGGCCGGGAGCCCGGTGCCTTCTTCGTCGCCGTTCATCAACCCCGACCCTGAGCCCGATCATCAGGGATGTCCCTGATGCACTGTTTACGTCCTACGCAATAGAGTTTACCTCGTACGCAATACCGGCTTCTTTCGAAACCCGAGGTAGAACCATGCCCGACGAGCTGGCCATCGAGGCTACCGGCCTCACGAAGTCCTACGGCTCGGTGCAGGTGCTCACCGGCGTCGACCTGCGCGTGCCCCGTGGCAGCGTGTTCTCGCTGCTCGGCCCGAACGGCGCCGGCAAGACCACCGCCGTGCGCATCCTGACCACACTGATCGCCCCGGACTCCGGCGCCGCGCGGGTCGCCGGACACGACATCCTCCGCGAGCGGCCGCTCGTCCGCCGCAGCATCAGCCTGACCGGCCAGGACGTCGCCGTCGACGAACTGCAGACGGGCGCGGAGAACCTGCGCATGATGGCCCGGCTGTGCCGGCTCCCCCGTGCGAAGGCCGCCACCCGCGCGGCCGAGCTGCTCGAGCAGTTCGACCTCGTCGAGGCCGGCACGCGGCGCGTCGGCACCTACTCCGGCGGCATGCGCAGGCGGCTGGACCTGGCCGCGAGCCTGATCGTGCGGCCCGCCGTGATGTTCCTCGACGAGCCGACCACCGGGCTCGACCCGCGCAGCCGCGCGGCGATGTGGGAGGTGATCAACGACCTCACCCGGTCCGGCGTGACGATCTTCCTCACCACGCAGTACCTGGAGGAGGCCGACCGGCTCGCCGACCGGATCGCGGTCGTCGACGGCGGCCGGATCGTCGCGGAGGGCACCTCCGCGCAGCTCAAGGCGCAGGTGTCCGAACACCGGCTGGACCTCACGCTCGCCGACCCGCACGCGTTCGACCACGTGGCGCGCCGGCTCGACGGCCGCGCACTGCTCCAGGAACGCGAGCGGCTCGCCATCTCGGTGGCGACCGACGGCAGCGCGGGCCACGTCCGCGCGCTGCTGGACGAGCTGGACCCGGACCGCCGCGCGGTGGCGCGGTTCGCCGTGCACTCGGCGACCCTCGACGACGTGTTCCTCGCCCTGACCGGACACGAGACCAACCAGAAGAAGGAGACGGCCGGTGTCTGACCTCGCACTACGCCCCGCGTCCGGCGCGGGCGACCTGATGGTGATGGTCCGCCGCGCGACCCGGCTGACCACACGCAACGGCGACGCGCTGCTGACGTCGCTGATGTTGCCGATCATGTTGATGCTGCTGTTCGTCTACCTGTTCGGCGGCGCGATCGAGACCGGCACCGAGTACGTCACCTACGTGGTGCCCGGCGTGATCATGCTGTGCGCGTCGTTCGGCGCGTCGCTGACCGCAGTGGCCGTCACGAACGACATGACCAACGGGATCATGGACCGGTTCCGGTCGATGGACGTGCGCGGCGCGTCCGTGCTCGGCGGGCACGTGGCCGCCAGCACCGCGCGCAACCTGGTGTCGACCATGCTGGTGCTGGGGGTCGCGTTCCTGATCGGGTTCCGCCCCTCGGCGTCCTTCGTGGACTGGGTGGCCGCCGTCGGTCTGCTGGTGGTGGCGATCCTGGCGCTGTCGTGGGCGTCGGCCGCGGTCGGCCTGCTCGCGAAGACCCCGGAGGCGGCCAGCGGGTTCACGTTCTTCGTGATGTTCCTGCCGTACCCGAGCAGCGCGTTCGTCCCGGTGGAGACCATGCCGACGTGGATCCACGGGTTCGCGGAGCACCAGCCGTTCACGCCGCTGATCGAGTCCCTGCGCGGCTTCATGCTGGACGTGCCGGTCGGCAACAGCCCGTGGATCGCGCTCGCGTGGTGCGGCGGCATCCTCGTGGTGTCGGTGGCCGCGTCCGGCTACCTGTTCAAGCGCCGGACGACCTGAGTCCGGGGTAGGCGCGGTGCCCACCGGCTCCCGGTGGGCACCGCGTCCTTTTATGCAACCGATCACGCCGCGGCGACGTCTGTCCACCATGGCCAGGTTCTTGGTGATGCTCGCGGTCGTGCTCGCGATCGCCGGCTGCGGCGGCGGCGACACCGTGGGCACGCCGACCCCCGCGCCGGAGCGCGACCGGCTCACCGTCGACGTGCTGCTCCTCGACGCCGACGGGGCGGCGCCGGACCGGTTCGCCGCGCTGTCCGAGGAGCCGATCGACCTGCGCGCGTTCGCCGGCTGGTACGGCGGGGCGACCGACGACAACGAGCCGGAGCCGGAGCCGGTGCCCGCACGGCCCGGCACGACCTACCTCGCGGTGACCGACTCGACGAAGTGCCGGGTCCCGGAGTCGGTCTCGGTGCGGCGGGTGCGCGACGACCTCGAGGTGAGCTTCGACGGCGGGACCGACCGCGAGGAATGCGTGCGTGCCGTCGGTCCGACCGCGTTGCTCGCGCTGCGCACGGACCAGGTGCGCGACGTGGCGACCGTCAACGGCGAGACACCGCTCGCCGCGGCCGGACCCGGCGAGCCGGTGGACTTCGTCCCCCTTGGCACGGGCGACTTCGACGACATCGCACCGGCGGAGCTGGGGGTGGGTGCCGCCCAGGCGATGGCCGTGCGGCTCGGTGGCAGCGAGGACGCGCTGGCGGCGCTCGGGCAGCCGGTGCCCGACGGCCGTCGGGGGTTCGCGTTCGTGCGGTCGGGCTGCGCCGAGACCGGCGCGGTGCTGCTCGTCAGCCACGAGACGATCACCGCGGAGCTGACCGGCGGCGAGGACACCAACTGCGACGCGCCGGCGTACTTCCTGCTGACGTTCACGATCGCCCGTGACGACGTGCCGCCCGCGGCCGAGCTGTCCTGACCGCGGGCGACACGGTGTCCGGTCAGGCGTACGGGTCGAACGGGATGCCCGACGGCTTGGCCTTGTTCAGGTTGTCGGCGAACGCGCTGTCCTTGATGGCGAGGCTCGCGCTGCCGTAGTCGGCGCCAACCAGCTTGTCCCGGATGCCGGCCGGGAAGTTGTCCCAGCTCACCAGGTCCGGGTACTGCCAGGTGCCGTAGTGGTTCTCCGGCTGTTCGGTCATGCTCGCGATCCGGAAGCAGTGCGTCGACACGCCGTCCTTGTGGTAGACGACCTTCGCGTGCGTGCCCTCCCAGCCGACCTGGTCGCGCGGGTAGGTCGAGTAGTTGCCGTGCGCGGACGTGGACACGTACTGCGCCTGGTCGTTCTGCACCCACACCACCACGTGCTCGAGGTCGTGGCGGTGCCCGCAGCAGTCGATGCCCGCCACCGCCTGGTCCTTCTCGAAGTACAGGTCGTACAGGTAGGCGCACCAGCCGTTGTTGCACTTGCTGCGCGAGTAGGAGTTCGTGTTGTCCAGGTCGGACTGGTCGTGGCAGTTGCCGTTCAACGCGCCGGAGTTGTTGAGACCCGGCGCGATCGTGCCGTCCGGGCCGATCGCCGGGGTCGGGTAACAGCCGTCGCCGTCGTAGTCGAAGGCGGGCTGCCACTTGCCGTCCGCCTCGGCGTAGCTGGCCGGCAGCGCCTGGGGCGGATCCGCCCAGGCGACTCCGGGAACGAGAATGGTGAGCAGGGAGGCTGTGACAGCCACGAAGGCAGTTCTTCCCACACGCATCGCAGGGCCCTCTCCATTGACTGCGGGACACCGTCAACGTAATGACCGATGATCAGTGCGGGTCAACCCCCGATAGTCGGGAAAGTGACCATTCGCTTACCTTCCGTCGACACGGAACGGCCCCGCCCGAGATTTCCGAGCGGGGCCGTCCGTGCACGGTCGTACTACCGAAGCGTGATCACCAGGCTGCCGGACCGGTTGCCGACCTCGGCACGCACCTCGGCGCCCCGGGTGGTCTGAACCACCTCGTAGCGCACCGTCTTCCCGTTGTAGGTCACCTTCGCCGGCTGCTTGCCGGCCGGGACCACCGCGCCGACGGTCAGGTCGGCCCGCGTCCGGTCGAGGCGGACGGCCGTGGTGAGCCGGTTGCCCGACAGCGTGGCCGACACGTCGACCGAGCCTCGGTCGCCGACGCGGATGTGCTTGCCGGACACCGACTTCTGGTTCGGCGGCAGCTGCGGTACCACCGAGAGCGTGCCGGCGCCGAGCGACGGCGCGACGCCGAGCCACTGGTGCACGACCGGCCACAGCGTGCCGTAGGTGCCCCACGCCTGCAGCGACATCGAACGGTCGTAGAACGGCCGGTCGATGTTCGCCACGAAGTCCGGCGACGGCGCGACCTCCGGCATCGCGCCGGGGGTCTCCCACACCGCGGGGTCGAGCTGGATCCGCGCGTTGCCCGTGGTGTAGACCGACTGCGGCCCGAGGCGACCGAAGTTGCCTTCCGCCACCGCCATCACCGCGGTGTTGAGCGAGTACGTCGACCGCTCGCTCTTCACCGTCGACACCACCGTGTCGCACGACGGGCCCGGGTTGCCCTCCGGCGCGGACGTCGGACCGGAACCCGTGTGGTAGAGCCCGAACTCACCGGTGTAGCAGTCCTTCTCCCGCTGCGCCAACGCGGTCGTGCCGTTCTCCTGCGAGGCGAGCGGGGTGCCGCCGGGCAGCTCGATCTCCATCGGCGACACACCGGTCCAGTGCCGTTGGAACACCGGGCGGTTGTCGTTCGCCGGGTCGGTCGGGTCGTCGATCGACTCCGAGTAGCCGTTCGCGTCGCCGCCGGCCCACCAGACCGCCTCGAACTGCTCCCGCAGCGCGGAAGCGCGGTCGGTGGCCCACGTCGCCGTGGCGGTGTCGCCCTTCGACGTCGCCATGTCCGCGAGGTCGAGCAGGCCGCGGATGTAGTACGCGGTGCTGTCCAGCTTCTCCTCGCCCATGCCCGGCCGCTCGACGTTGCCGAGGCCCTCGAGCCAGCCGTCGCCGTCGGCGTCCAGGTTCTCGTCCGCGTACCGCAGGTTGCGGACCGCGAAGTCGTACAGGTCGTCGCGGAACCCGTTGTCGCCCGTCCACCGCCACACCAGCGCGACCGCGCTCGGGAACTTCACCGTCTCGTCGGTGTTGCCCGCGTCGTCGTTCGCGCCGAAGTAGACGTCACCGGTGGACACGACCTCGTGCACCAGCTTGCCGCTGCCCGCGTTGACGATCTCGCTGATGTCCCGCAGCCCGCGCAGGTGCGCCTTGATCGGCTCGAACTGCCCCGCGGCGACCGCCGCGAACGCGGTGTACTCGCCGTCGGTGCCGAAGAGCCACGGGTAGTCCGGGAACCCGGCGCCGAACCAGCGGGCCTCGTCGAGTGTGCCGGCGGGCTCCGGGTACTCCTTGCCCTCGTCGGTGTCGCGCAGCTCGAGGCCGTGCGACTCCTGCACGGAGTCGGCCAGGTTCTGCTTGCTCCACTCGACGCTCTGCTGCAGCAGCCGGTCACCCGGCAGGTCCACCACGGTGTTGTGGGCGGCGGAGAGCCGACTGTCCACCTTGGACCGGAGGGCGGCGACCGGGTTCTTCGCCGCCTTCGCGTACTCCGCCCGCGCGGCGGCCGGGCCCTCGTCGGAGCCGGCGACCGTGAACCACACGGTGCTGGCCCGGCCCGGCTTCAGCGCGACCGAGTAGTTCAGCCGACCGCCGGTGCCCTTGCCGAACGCCGAGTCGTCGCAGCGCGGCGGCGCCGTGCCGTCGGCAGGACAGACCACGGCCGGGTCCTGCGGCCCGCGGTGGGTGGCGCCGAGCTCGTGGCTCACCGGCCGCTCGGACGCGCCGACGACCGCGGCGTAGTCGTGCGCGCCGGTGCCGGGCGAGGTGCCCTGCTCACGGAAGTTCAACGCGCCGTGGGCATAGGCGCCGGTGTCGGGCAGGTTCACGTCGGCGGCGCCCGGGGTGGTCCAGCCCCACGGGTAGGCGGGCATCAGCTCGGAGTGCGCGTCCATCGCGAGGTCGACCGTGCGCCGCGTGTCGCTGCGCAGGGTCAGCCCGATGACGTTGGCACGCACGCCGTCCGGCGCGAAGTCGACGCGGTCGACGGACACCCCTGCCGGCTGGTAGCCGAACCGCTGGTAGCCCCAGCCGGTCGTGTACTTCGCCGCCGGGGTGTCCGCGCCGAGCCAGGAACCGTCGACGGCGAACCAGATGCCGTCGAGCAGCTTGACGGGCGGCGTCCACACGCCACCCATCTCACCGCGGATGTGCCAGCCGCTCGCCGGGTACAACCCGTTGGCGTCGCCCATCGCGATGGTGCGGTCACCCGTGACGAGCGCCCGCCGGTCGGCCAGTCTCGTCGTCTCGGACAGCTCGACCGGATGCCTGCCGTTGAAGGCACCTCCGGCCAAGCCTTCGTCCGATCTGCTCTCCGCGCTGGCCGGCACCGCCAGCGCGGTCGCGACGAGAGCCAGCACGGGAGCGAAGAGACGGAGCGACCCAGTCGATACGGAGCCCAGTAAGACCGGCCGTGTCCTCACTTCACGCCTCCTGCGGTCAGGCCTGCGATGATGCGTCGTTGGAAGATCAGCACCACGACCACGAGCGGCACCGTCACGACCACACCGGCGGCCATCTTCGTCCCGAACGGACTGTCGAACCCGGAAATGCCGGTGAACTGGGAGATCGCGACCGTCGCGGTCTTCATCTCCTTGGCGTTCACCATGGTCAGCGCGATGATGAACTCGTTCCACGCCGCGATGAACGTGATGATCGCGGTGGTGAACATGCCCGGCGCGGCCAGCGGCAGGATCACCTTGCGGAACGCCTGACCGCGGGTGAGCCCGTCGACCATCGCCGCCTCCTCCAGCTCCTTCGGCATCTGCCGGAAGAACGTGGCGAGCGTCCACACCGCGAGCGGCAGCGCGAACGAGAGGCTCGGCAGGATCATGGCCTGGTAGGTGTTGATCCAGCCGATGTCGGTGAACAGCTTCAGTAGCGGCACGATCAGCGAGACGCCGGGGAACATCGAGGTCGCGATGATGACCGCGGCGGCGACGTTCTTGCCCCGGAAGTCCAGCCGCGCCAACGTGTACGCCGCGAACGTGCCGACGATCAGCGTGACGATCGTGGTGGTGCCGGCGACGACGAGGCTGTTGCCGAGCGAGCGCCAGAACCCGACGCTCGTGCTGAACACCGACTCGAAGTTCTCCAGCGAGAACGGGCTGGGCAGCGGCGAGTTGTCACCGACGTCGTTCGGCCTGCGAAACGCCGAGACGACCATCCAGTAGAACGGGATGAGGCAGTACACGACGATGATCGCGACGCCGATGTTCAGCAACCAGCGGCGCCCACCCGGCGCCTTGGTGTCACTCACGTCGTCACCATCCCCGGCGCGGCCTTCTGCCTCTGTTTGGCCTCTTTGTCCCGTGTTCGCGCCTCACCCAGCACGTCCGCGCCGAGCAGCTTGACGAACGCGTACGCGACCAGCGCGACGTAGACGAACAACATGATCGCGTACGCCGCCGCGGGTCCGATCCGCAGCTGTTGTGCCTCCTCCTGGGCGAGCATCGACAGCGTCTCCACGGATTTCTTGCGCGCGCCGATCATGACGAACGGCAGGTCGAACATGCGCAGCGCGTCGAGACCACGGAACAGGATCGCGACCAGCAGCGCCGGCTTGACCAGCGGGAGCGTGATCCGCCAGAACTGCTTCCACGCGTTGGCGCCGTCCACGCGGGCCGCCTCGTACACGTCGGTCGAGATGATCTGCAGGCCGGCGAGCACGAGCAGGCCGACGAACGGGGCCGTCTTCCACACGTCCGCGATGATGATCGCGATCTTGGCCTGGAAGCCCTCCGTGGTCCACAGGATCTGCGAGTTCAGCACCTCGTTGGCCACACCGTCGGCCTGGAAGATGAACTGCCACATGATCGCGGACACCGCGGTCGGGATCGCCCACGGCACGAGGATGCTGGCGCGGACCAGCCCCTTGCCACGCAGGGCGTGGTGCATCACGAGCGCCATCGAGACACCGATGACGATCTCGAGCAGCAGCGTGGTGGCGGTGAAGAAGGTGGTGTTGAAGAAGGCGTTCCAGAACCGTTCCGCGGTGTCGCCGGAGAACATCGCGGCGTAGTTGTCGACGCCGACGAAGTTCTCGCCCTCGACGACGAAGCCGTCCGCGTCCACCCCTTCCTGCTTGCGGTACAGCGACTCGCGCACGGCCGCGATCAGCGGGTACGCGATCACCAGCGCCAGGACGAGGAACGTGGGGGCCAGCAGCATCAGGGCGAGACGCCCGTGCTTCTGCGGGTCGGATTTCGATTTCGATGGCGACTTCGGGGGGCCGGCGGCAGTGGGCGGCGGCGCGGTAGTCGTGGTCACGGCAAACTCCCGGGGCTGAGAAAGGAACCGGCCGGGCAGGTCACGAAGGTGGCCTGCCCGGCCGACGCGACTACGCCTACTGCTTGGTCAGCTCTTCGAGCTTCGACTGCAGGTCCTTCAGCGCGTCGTCGGTGCTCATCTCACCGTTCATCGCGCCATACGCGGCCTCCTGGATGGCCGCCGTGACATCGCCGTACTTCACGGCCTGGGGCCGAGGCACCGCGTTGAGGATCGACTCCTTCAGCGTGGTGAGGTACGGGAACTGCTTGAGCAGTTCGGCGTCGTCGTACAGGTTCGCACGGGTCGGCGCCTGCGAGGTGGCGAGCAGGTTGGACCGCTCGGACTCCTCACTGGTGAAGAAGGTGATGAAGTCCAGCGCCGTCGCCTTGTTGTCCGCGAACGCCGAGATCGCAAAGTTGTGACCGCCCAGGGTGGACACGCCGGGGCCGTCCTTGCCGGGCAGCGGGGCCACGTCGAACTTGCCGGCGACCGTGGACGAGCCGTCGGTCGCGTTGGCCTTCGCGTACTGGTAGGGCCACTGGCGGTGGAAGATCAGCTGACCGTCCTGGAACGCGCGCCGGCCCGTCTCCTCCTGGTAGGTGACCGCGGCCGCCGGGATCTCCTGGGTCTTGACGCCGTTGACCAGGAAGTTCAGGCCGTCCTTGGCCTCCTGGGAGGTCACGGTCGGCTTGCCGGACTCGTCGAGGATGTTCCCGCCCGCGGACTGGACCGCCTCGGAGAAGTTGACCGTCAGACCCTCGTACTTGTCGAACTGGCCGGCGTAGCAACCGATGCTGGCGTTGGTGGCCTTGACCTTGTCACAGGCCGCCTTCATCTCGTCCCACGTCTTCGGCGGCTCCGTGACGCCCGCCGCCTCGAGCAGGTCCTTGCGGTAGTAGAGCATCCCGCCGTCGGAGTAGACCGGCACGGCGTAGAGGTTGTCGCGGTACTTCGCCGTGTTCACCGCGGGCTCGAGGAACTTGTCCAGCTCGAACTTGTCGGCCGGCAGCGGCACGACCCAGCGGTTCGCGGCGAACTCCGCGGTCCACACGACGTCCAGGTTGAGGACCGTGAACTCCTTGGACTTCGCCTGCGCGTTCTGGATCATCTGGTTGCGCTGGTCGTCGGCCGACTCCGGGAGCTCGGTGATCGTCACCTTCTCGTCGGGGTGTTCGCCGTTCCACTGGTCGACCAGCTTCTGCATGTTGCCCGACGTGTCCTTGCCGGTCGCGAACTTGATGGGACCGCGACCCTCCAGGGCCGGCACACCACCACTCCCGCTACCGCTCGCGTCGTCGGAACCGCTATCGCCACAACCGGCCAGCGCGACCGCCGCGACGGCAAGCAAGGCGGCACCGCGCACCCTTGCTTTACCAATCATCTCGTTACTCCTGTCGATCAAATGGAACTACACCGCACCCTGGACGTTGGGCCACGTGGAACAGGGGCGGGTCACGGTATACCGGAAATGGGACCCGATGACACCGACGGCACGTGCCGCGAAGGGATGAACCGCCGGCACCCGGCCGCACGGCACCACCACCTGAGTCATCCTCGACTCCCTTTGCGCCTGTCCATTTCGGACCAGGCCTAGCTGTGAATAGCCGACCACTGGCACACTTCCGCCAACTTGATCGGTCAATGGCGGCCAAGCCTGGACCAGCTCCAGCAGGGGTGTCAACCCCGCAATTGTTATCGAGAGAACAGGAGTTCCGGTGCCAACTGACATGCCGCTCGGCGGTCGTCGAGAAGAGGTCCCGACCCCGCCCCACGGCACCCGGATGCCGGCACCGACACCGCCGAATGGCCGCGCGAACGGTCGTGCGATCGCAGTCGTCGCCGGGATCGTCGGCCTGGCCGTGGGGGCCGCGGTGGTCGGCGGCGCATGGTTGCTTTTCGGCAACGATGGCGGCGGCTCGTCGTCGCCCATTTCGGCTCCCGAGCAGGTCGGCGACTACTACCGGTTCGCGGCGGTGCCGCAGATGCGGGGCAACGCCGACCACAAGAAGGTGGCCGACGCGCACGCGGACGCCGACCGGCACAGCTCGGAGCGGCTGTCGGCGGCCAACGGCGGCGCCGGCGCGGTCGTGCAGGAGTACACGAACGAGGAGTTCGAGAACGGCTTCGCGCTGGAGGCGGTGCGGGCGCCGAGCCCGTTCCCGCAGTACGTGCCCTACTCCGACCCCGAGTACCTCGGCCTCGACAAACCGCTCGAGGAGGTGCGCGAGTTCGGCGACGTGGCGTGCGCGATCCGCAACCTCACGTCGGGAGAGAGCGTGGTGACCAGCTGCCTGCGCACCGACGGCGGTCTCACCGTGACGATCAGCCACGTGACCGGCGACCTCGCGGAGCAGCCGGAGAAGGTCGCCGAGCTCGTCGACGAGGTGTGGACGCGGCTCGGCTGACCCGACCGCACCCCGACCGGTGCTCGAGAGCGGGCGCCGGTCGGGTCGCGGTCACGGCACGGCACTGCTACGGGATCGCGAAGTACGCGATCGCGCGCTCGCCGAGGCTGCCGAGGTACACGGTGCCGTCGACCTCCCGGACGCCGGTCACCATGTGGTAGTCCGGGCTCGTGCCGCGGAAGTCGTGCACGGTCGCGCCGGTGCCGCCGTCGATGGCGCGCGCCCACACCGCCCGCTTCTCCTTCACCTGCAACCGCTCCGGCAGCGCCCACACGGCCTTGCGGATGGCCGGGTGGAGCCGGTGCGCGAGGTCGAGCGCGGCGATCCGAGGGCTCGCCATCGCGACCCAGACGAGCCCGTCCGAGCCGGTCGCGATGTTGTCCGGGAACGCCGGCAGGCTCTCGACGAGCACCTCGTGCCGGCCGTCCGGCAGGTGCACCTTGTCCAGCGCGTACGAGCCGGTCTGCGCGACGACCACATAGGACTCGTCGGGCGCGAGCGCGACGCCGTTCGCGAACTGCAGCCCGTCGAGCAGCGTCTCGACCGCACCGGACGGGTCACGCCGCAGCAGCCTGCCGGTGCCGCTGTGCTCCAGCACGTCCGCCTTCCAGAAGTCGAGGTCGAACCGGCGCGACGAGTCGGTGAAGTACACGGTGCCGTCCGCGGCGACGGCCGCGTTGTTGCACACCCGCAGGTCCGGCCCGCTCGCCACGAGCACCTCGACCGCGCCGCTCGCCCGGTCCACGAGCAGCAGCCCGCGCGTGGCGTCGCACACGAGCAGCCGGCCGTCCGGGTACAGCTCGATGCCCAGCGGCCGGCCGCCGGTGTCGGCGATCGTGTCGAGCCGGCCGCCGTCCCGCGTGAGCCGCAGGATCCGGCCGTCGTCGACGCCGGTGAACACGTGTTCCTTGTCGACGACCACGTCCTCCGGCCCGACGCCGTCGACCGGCACGACCGTCAGCGGCGGCAACGTGTCCTTCGTGGACTTTCCCGGCGCGGACGGCGGCCGCCACACCACGGGGTCGATCTTCGGACGCCGCATGGCGCTCCTAACGGTAGGTGCGGAGGTGAGCGTGGTCGCCCTCGAAGTGGCCGTGCTCGTTGACCGACACCAGGCTCACGCCCGACCGGCCGCTGACGAGCTTGGTGATGCCGGCGTTCGCCATCGTGCGGTTGACCGCGAGGTAGCCGGTCGCCGGCAGGTCGAGCAGCAGCGCGCAGATCGCGCTGATCACGCCGCCCGAGGTGAACACGAGCGCGGCGCCGCCCTTGGGCAGGTCGGCGAACACCTCGTCGAGCGCGTCGCGGGCGCCGCCGCTGAACGCGGTCCACGTGCCGCTCGTGCCGATCGGGTGCCCCTGCTCGATCCACGCGCCGATCGCGTCGTCGAGCAGCCGCTGGAAGTCCCGCGCCGCCGCCGCGAGGTCGGCGCCCGGCTCGGCCTGCCCGCTCGGCACCAGCCCGAGGTGGTCGTACTCGTCCCAGCGCTTGTCCTGGCGCACCGGCAGGTCGACGCCCGCCGCCGCGAGGCACGCGGTCGCGGTCGCGAGCTGGCGGCGCAGGGTGCCGCTCCACACCGCGCGCACGTCGACGCGGCGGCGGCGCAGCTCGGCGCCGAGCACGGCCGACTGCTGGCGGCCGACGTCGGAGAGCACGTCGTAGTCGGCGCCGCCGAACGACGCCTGACCGTGGCGCAGCAGGTAGATCGCCGCCATCTACCCCGCCGCCATGACACGCCGGCAGCGTTCGTCCAGGTACGCGATGAACCTCGGGAAGCCCTTGAACGCCTGGTTGTGTGTCTGTCCACTGTGGAAGCGGTAGTAGATCTGCTGCATGATCACGGCGAGTCGGAACAGACCGAACACCTCGTAGAAGGTCCAGTTGTCGGCCGAGAGGCCCATCCGGTCGCAGTAGTGCGCGACCAGCTCGCGGCGGGTCGGCATGCCGGGCAGGTGCGACGGCTGCCGGCGCGACAGCTGCGCGGTCTCGTCGTCGTCGGCCTGGATCCAGTACGCCATGCTGCCCGCGAGGTCCATCAGCGGGTCGCCGAGCGTCGCCATCTCCCAGTCCAGCACGCCGACCACGTCGAGCTGCTGGTCGAGCACCAGGTTGTCGAACCGGAAGTCGTTGTGTACCACGCAGATGCGCACGTCGGCCGGCTGGTTCGCGGCGAGCCACGCGGTCACCTCGGCGCCGTCGGGCGAGCCCGGCGTGCGTGCCTTGCGGTAGCGCTCGGTCCAGCCGCGCACCTGCCGCTCGACGTACCCGGCGCCCTTGCCGAGGTCGCCGAGGCCGGCCGCGTCCGGGTCGACCTCGTGCAGCTCGATGAGCCGGTCGAAGGTGCGGAACGCGAGTGTCCTGGCGTCCTTTTCGGACAGTGTGAGCCCGGCCGGCAGGTCGCCGCGCAGGATGATGCCCTCGATGCGCTCCATCACGTAGAAGTCCGAGCCGAGCACGGCGTGGTCGGTGCACAGCGCGAGCACGTGCGGCACGTACGGGTACACCGGCCGCAGCAGCTTCTGCACCCGGTACTCGCGTCGCATGTCGTGCGCGGAGGCCGCCTTCTGGCCGGCGGGCGGGCGACGCAGGATCAGCTCCCGGTCGGGATACCGCAGCAGGTAGGTCAGGTTCGAGGCCCCGCCGGGATACTGCCGCACCTCGGGGGTCCCCACCAGACCGTCCACAGTGGCCGAAAGCCACTCGTGCACCGCCGCGGTGTCGAACGCGTCCTCGTCGCGCACCGCGCCGGGGTGGTCCGCCAGCGACGTCACGTGGCCTCCCGTTCCACCGCGGCCCGCAGCCGCGACCAGTACTTGCGCACCTGCCCGTCGACGAGCCTCGGTGCGTGCCGCTTCAGGAAGGCCGAGCGCCGGCCGTCCGGGTGGGTCAGCACGAGGAACCGGCGCCGGTCCACGGCCGCGAACACCTGGTCGGCGACGTCGGTCGGGGTGATCTTCGACGACTTCATGAGCCGGTCCAGCATCGTCACGAGCGCCGGGTCCGGGCTGCGCAACCGGTCCCCCAGGTTCGTCCGCACGAAACCGGGACACACGACCGTGGTGCGCACGCCGTAGGGCTCCAGCTCGAGCCGCAGCGTGTCCGACAGCGAGATCACCGCGGCCTTCGTCACGTTGTAGGAGCTCATGGCCGGCAGGTTCATGATGCCGGCGAGGGACGCCACGTTCACCAGGTGCCCGGAGCCGCGTGCCTTGAAGTCCGGCACGAACGTCCGGCAGCCGCGCACGACGCCCTTGAGGTTGATCTCCCAGATCCAGTCCCAGTCGGCCATGGTGATCTTCTCGAACCGGCCGCCCGCGCCGACGCCCGCGTTGTTGACGAGCACGTCGAGCCCGCCCCACTCGCGCTCGCACCAGTCCCGCGCGTCCGCCCAGCTCTCGTCGGAGGTCACGTCGAGCGCGAGCGACTCCTGGCCGAGCTCCTTGCCCACCGCCGCGGCGGCCTCGGCGTCCACATCGGACACCAGGACCCGCCGGCCGGCGGCGGCGAACCGGGTCGCCATCGCCTTGCCGAGCCCGGAGCCCGCGCCGGTGACCAGTACCCGGTCAGTCATTCCGGTACGCGGCCAGCTCGAACTTCGCGACCAGGTTCATGTGCACCTCGTCCGGGCCGTCGGCAAGGCGCAGCGACCGGGCGCCGGAGTAGGCGGCCGCGAGCGGGAAGTCGTCGGACAGTCCGGCGCCGCCGTGCAGCTGGATGGCCATGTCGATCACCTCGAGCGCCATGCTCGGCACGGCGACCTTGATCTGCGAGACCTCGCTGCGCGCGCCGGCGAGGCCCTTGGTGTCGAGCAGCCAAGCGGTGTGCAGCACGAGCAGCCGCGCCTGGTTGATCGCGATCCGGGCCTTGGCGATGCGCTCCCGGTTGCCGCCGAGGTTGGCGAGCGGCTTGCCGAAGGCCACCCGGTCGGTGGCCCGCCGGCACGCCAGCTCCAGCGACCGCTCCGCGAGGCCGATGAGCCGCATGCAGTGGTGGATGCGCCCGGGGCCGAGGCGCCCCTGCGCGATCTCGAACCCGCGGCCGGGGCCGGCGATGACCGTCGACAGCGGCAGCCGCACGTCGGTGAAGCTGACCTCGCCGTGGCCGTAGGGCTCGTCCCGGTGGCCGAACACCGACAGCAGCCGCTCGACCTCGACGCCCTCGGCGTCCATCGGCACCAGCACCATCGAGTGCCTGCGGTGCCGGTCGGCGTCCGGGTCGGTGAGGCCCATGAAGATCGCGAAGCGGCAGTTCGGGTGCCCGACGCCGGTGCTCCACCACTTCCGTCCATTGAGGACGATCTCGTCGCCCTTGACGATCGCCGTGGCCTCCATGTTCGTCGCGTCCGAGGACGCCACGCCCGGCTCGGTCATGCAGAACGCCGACCGGATCTCGCCACGCAGCAACGGCTCCAGCCACTGCTCCTGCTGCTCCGGGCTGCCGTACTGCACCAGGACCTCGGCGTTGCCGGTGTCCGGGGCGTTGCAGTTGAAGATCTCCGGCGCGAGGTGCGAGCGACCCATCTGCTCGGCGAGCGGCGCGTACTCGACGTTGGACAGGCCCGCGCCGCGGTCGGTGTCGGGCAGGAAGAGGTTCCACAGGCCCTGGTCGCGGGCCTTGGCCTTCAGCTCCTCGACGACCGGCAGGACCGTCCACGGGTTGTCGCCGGCATGCAGCGCCCGGTGGTACTCGGGCTCTGCCGGCTCGATCTCCGTTCGCACGAAGTCACTAACCCGACGCAGGTAGTCGGCCGCCATGGCCGAATGCGAGAAGTCCACCCATCGAACCCTAGACCCGAAAAAGCCGCTTCCGGGATGTCAGAACATCCCGAAAGCGGCCGTTTCGACTATGAGCTAGCTCACTGTGTTGAATTGCTCGCTTCGCTCACGCGCCCGTGTACAGGAGCAGGTTGGGCGTGCCAGGGCTCGCGTTGGTGATCTTGTCCGGCGACGCGGCGCCGGACAGTGCGGCCGCGACGTCGGCGGGAGCCGCGTCCGGGTTGGCCGCGAGGTACAGCGCGGCGGCGCCGGCCACGTGCGGCGTCGCCATCGACGTGCCGCTGATCGTGTCGGTGCCGGTGTCGCTGTCGTTCCACGCCGAGGTGATGTCAACGCCCGGGGCGTAGATGTCGACGATCGAACCGAAGTTCGAGAAGGAGGCCTGACCGTCGGCGTTGTCCGAGGCGGCGACGGTGATCGCCTCCGCGACCCGGGCCGGCGAGAAGCCGGACGCGTCGGAGGAGGAGTTGCCCGCCGCGATCGCGAACGTGACACCGGAGGCGATGGCGCCCTGGGTGGCCTGGTCGAGCACGTCGTCCGCGCCGCCGCCGAGGCTCATGTTGGCGACCGAGGGACCACTGTGGTTCGCGGCGACCCAGTCGATGCCGGCCACGACCTGCTCGGTGGTGCCACTGCCGTTGTTGTCCAGCACGCGCACCGGAACGATCTGCACGCCCTTGGCGACGCCGTACTCCGCGCCACCGATGGTGCCGGCGACGTGGGTGCCGTGGCCGTAGCCGTCATCGGGGTTGTCGTCGCCGTCGATGGCGTCGAAACCGCCGCTGACCCGGCCCTCGAACGTGGCGTGCGTCGCGCGCACACCGGTGTCGATGACGAAGGCCGTCACGTTGTCGGCCTTCGTGGCGTAGGTGTAGGAGCTGTCCAGCGGCAGGTCGCGCTGGTCGATCCGGTCCAGGCCCCACGACGGCGGGTTGGCCTGCGTGTCCTGCACGGAGAACTTCTGGTTCTGCTGGACGTACTCGACCGACTCGTCCGCGGCGAGCTGCTTGGCCTGCGCCTCACTCGCGTGGATGGCGAAGCCCTGCAGCGCCGAGGAGTAGGTGCGGCTGACCTGCGCGCCGTACTCCGCGGCCAGGCTGTCGGCCTCGGCGGACACAGCCGCGGACCTGACGTTGTCCTTGAGCACGACGATGTAGCTGTCGGCCACCGAGTTCTCGGTGCCCGCCAGGCGAACCTGGCCTTCTTGCGCCTGTGCTGGCATCGCGACGAACGCGGTGACTACCGCGACCGCTCCCGCGAGACCAGCGCCGGCGATCAGCCGGCCCCGACTCATGCGCGTCATATCGATATGTACCTTTCTGTCCCCGACCAATGAGGCCAACAGCGCCAGCAATAGGTGCCCCGTTGAAACGTTCAGCGCCGTTGTCCAATGGTTATGCAACCCCTCTTATCAAACTTTGAGCAACGCTTGCCAGTTGCCAGAACTAGGCCGAACGGTCTAATCACGTTGCAACAGCTCGCCTAACCGGGAATGGCCGGCCCTCGTCGTTCGGACGGCTTTGCCGATTAGGGTTACCCGTGGGTAGAACCTCGGGCACACCCTCGCTGAGCTGGGGTTATCACATTCAGACGCTCCCCAGTGACCGCGTCGGCCATATTTGCACCGACAAATCGGCATCTGCGGCAATGAAATATGTTTCGGATATCAATTCGAGTTCTCACAATTCGAGATAGGGCCCTTTTCGGCACGAATCCCAAACTATGGGGCCTTGCGCGTCGAAAATTCGTATGATAATGGGGATTCAGGCTGGTTGGTCGAGCTGGTGACGGAGCACCTTCCCGGTGGCGTTGCGCGGCAGCTCGTCGAGGAAGACCACCTCGCGCGGCACCTTGTACCTGGCCAGGTTCGCCTTCACGTACGCCTTGAGCGTCTCGGCGTCGACGTCGACACCCGGCCGCCGGACCACGTACGCCGCGAGCCGCTGCCCGAACTCGTCGTCCGGCACGCCGGCCACCGCGACCTCCGCCACGGCGTCGTGCTCGAGCAGGAGGTTCTCGATCTCGCCGGGGAACACGTTCTCCCCGCCCGAGACGATCATGTCGTCGTCGCGGCCGTCGATGAAAAGCAGGCCGTCGTCGTCGAAGTGGCCGACGTCCCCGCTGGACAGCAGGCCGTCGATGATCTCCTTGTGCCGACCGTCGGTGTAGCCCTCGAAGGACAGGATGCTGCCGACGAACACCCTGGCGACGACGTGCGGCGCGGTGACCCGGCGGCCGTCCTCGTCGTAGAGCGCGACCCGGCAGCCGACCGGCGCGCGGCCGACCGTGCCCGGCGCGGACCGCCAGTCCCGCGGCGTGGCGACCGTGGCCACCGCGACCTCGGTCGAGCCGTACAGGTTGTGGACCACGTCGCCGAACGCCTCGGTCGCGCGGTTGCCCAGCTCGGGTGGCAGCGCGGAGCCCGCGCAGAACACGATCCGCAGCGACGACGTGTCGTGGCGCGCCAGCACGTCCGCGCCGAGGTCCAGGATGCGGCGGAGCATCGTCGGCACCAGCACGAGCGCGGTCGCCCGGTTGTCCGCTATCGCCCGCAACGTCGCTTCCGGGTCGAACTTGCGACGCAGCACCACGGTCGAGCCGAGCGCGAAGGACAGCAGGAACTGGGACAGCCCGGTGCCGTGGAACAGGGGCGCGGCCATCATCGTGCACTCGCCGGTGCGCAGCGGGATCCGGTCGAGGAACTGCGCCGCGGCGAGCGGCGAGCGGACCGTGCGCGGCGCGCCCTTCGGGGTGCCGGTGGTGCCGCTGGTCAGCAGCACGAGTCCGCCGGGGTGCGGCGGGCGCGGCACCGGGCGGTCGTCGGTGCTGGTGATCAGCTCGTCGAGGGTGGGCACCGAGTCGTCGTGGTCCTCCTCGACCCAGGCGGCGAAGCGGGGCAGGTCGGCGTCGAGCGCGGCCACCAGCTCGGTGAACTCCTCGTCGAACACGACCGCGGACACCTGCTCGCGGCGGACCACGTCGACCAGCTGCGGCTTCGCGAAGCCGGTGTTCATCAGCAACAGGCGGGCGCCGAGCTTGCCGGCCGCGACCATCGTGTCCACCGCGCCCCGGTGGTCGCGCGCGAGCAGCGCGATGACCGAGTCGGCGCCGATGCCGTTGGCGGCGAACGCCCTGGCCAGGGCGTTGGACCGGGTGTCGAGCTGGTGGTAGGTGAGCGGGCCGAGGTCGTCGACGATGCCGACCGCGCCGTGGTCGCGGTGCGCGGCGACCTGCGCGGCGCCCGCGATGGGGCCGAGCCTGCGCAGGGTGACCAGGGAGCGCAGCGCGCGGTCGGGACGGGTGACGGGGACCAGGCCGGCGCGTCTGAGGACGTCGAGCCCACGGACCATGGTCGGCACCTGTGCCGCCGCGCCGAGCACCCTGGACATGTAGGTCGGCACCCGTCAGACCTCCTTGTCGTCGCTCCACCCGAACCTACTCGAGGGTTAACTAGCGGTCCACCGCGGAATTGTCGGTGGGTCGGCGCACAATGCGGGCATGCAGGTCGTGGTCGTGCCGGAAGCCGACGGAGCGGGGCGGGTGCGGGTGCTCGCCGGCCCCGGCGTGCCCGGCGTGCCGGAGAAGGTCGACGACCTGGCCGGGTGGGTCGCGGGCATGGCGCCGCACGATCCCCGGTGGGTCGTGCCGTCCGCCGAGGCCGTCTATCCGGACCTCTTACGCGCGGGGGTCCGGCTCGGCCGGTGCCACGACCTCGCGCTCACCGAGTCGATCCTGCTGGCGGCCGAGGAGCGGCCGGGGCGGCCGCGCAACCTGGCGGCCGCGTGGGCGCGCATGCACGACCTGCCGGAGCCGGACGACCCGCGCCCGGCCGTGCGGGCGACGCAGCCTGCGCTGTTCGAGGCGGAGCGCGAGCCGCTGCCGGCGGGCGCCGACCAGCTGGACGCGGCTGTCGCCGTGCACGCCGACCAGCAGCGCCGGATCGCGGCGACCGCGCATCCGGACCGATTACGGCTGCTGGTCGCCGCGGAGTCGGCCGGTGCGCTGGCCGCCGCGGAGATGAGCCACCACGGGTTGCCGTGGCGGGCCGACGTGCACACGGCGCTGCTCACCGACCTGCTCGGCGCGAAGACCCCGCCCGGGGTGCGGCCGAAGGTGCTCGCGGACCTGGCCGAGGACATCACGGCCGCGTTCGGGCTGGTCGGCGCGCCGGAGAACCGCCAGGTCAACCCGGACAACCCGGCCAGTGTCGTGCGGGCGTTCACCCGGGCGGGCGTCGACGTGCCGTCGACGAGGGCGCACGTGCTGCGGGAGGTGGACCACCCCGCGGTGGCGCCGCTGCTGCGGTACAAGGAGCTGGCGCGGCTGTGGGTCGCGCACGGGTGGTCGTGGCTGGACTCGTGGGTGTCCGGCGGCCGGTTCCGGCCGGAGTACGTGGTGGGCGGTGTGGTGTCCGGCCGCTGGGCGACGCGGGGTGGGGCCGCGCTGCAGCTGCCCAAGCAGCTGCGCACGGCCGTGCGCGCGGACGAGGGCTGGGCGCTGGTCGTCGCGGACGCGGCGCAGCTCGAGCCGAGGGTGCTGGCCGCGCTGGCCGGTGATCGGAGGTTGGCCGAGGTGTCCACCGGCACCGACCTGTACGCGGGCCTGGCGGCGGAGGTCTTCGACGGCGACCGGGGCCACGCGAAGATCGCGATGTTGTCGGCCATGTACGGCGGCACCAGTGGTGGTGCCGGGCCGCTGCTCGCGAAGCTGCGTCAGCGTTTCCCGGCGGCCGTGGAGTATGTGGAGCGGGCCGCCCGCGCCGGCGAGGAGGGGCAGGTGGTGCGGTCGCGCCTCGGCAGGACGTCCCCGCCACCGAGCGAGTCGTGGCGCGCGCTGATGGGCGGCACCGACGAACGGCGCTCCCGCCAGGCCGCCCGCGACTGGGGCCGGTTCACGCGGAACTTCGTCGTGCAGGCGAGTGCCGCCGACTGGGCACTCACTCTGCTGGCCACGCTGCGCTCCCGCCTGGCCGGCACGTCCGCCCAACTGGTCTTCTTCCAACACGACGAGGTGATGGTGCACTGCCCCGCTGAGGAGGCGGCGTTCGTCGCCACCGAGGTTTCCGTTGCGGCGGAACAAGCTTCCCGGCTGGTCTTCGGAGACACCCCGGTCCGTTTCCCCCTGGAGGCAACGGTGGTCAACTGCTACGCCGACGCCAAGTAACGCCGGGCGTACACATAGGACCGGCCCAGCAGCACAACCTTCGCCGACGCCAAGTGGCTTCGGGCCTTCAGGCGCGGCGCAGCGTGTCCGCGTTCAGGTCCGCCGGCGTGCGGTTGCCCGACAGAGCCAGCGTCAGGTCCAGGTCCGCGAGCAGGCTGCGCACCGCGTGCCGCACCCCGTCCTCGCCGCCGAGCGCCAAGCCGTACACATAGGGACGCCCGAGCAGCACGGCCTTCGCGCCCAACGCCAGTGCCTTCACGACGTCCGCGCCGGTGCGGATGCCCGAGTCGAACAGCACCTCGGTGCGGTCGCCGACGGCGGCGACGATCTCCGGGAGCACGTCCAGCGACGCGACGGCACCGTCCACCTGGCGGCCGCCGTGGTTGGACACGACGATGCCGTCCATCCCGGCCTCGCACGCGCGCCGCGCGTCGTCCGGGTGCTGGATGCCCTTCAGCACGATCGGGCCGTCCCAGTGCTCGCGCAGGAACGGCAGCTGGTCCCAGCGCCGGTCGGTGCCGGTGAACATCGGGATCCACTGCAGGATCGCCGAGGTCGGGTCCTCCTCGGGACTCTTCTCGAGCTTCGCGCGGAAGGCCGGGTCGGAGAACGGGATGGCGGTGCCGACCCCGCGGATGAACGGCAGGTAGGACTCGTCGAGGTCGTTCGGGCGCCACGCCAGCGTCCACGTGTCGAGGGTGACCACGAGCGTCGAGAAGCCGGCCGCCTTCGCGCGCCCCAGGATGCTGATCGTCACCTCGTTGTCGTTCGGCCAGTACAGCTGGTACCAACGCGACCCGGCGCCGTTCGCCGCGGCGACGTCCTCGATCGTGTTCGACGACGCCGTCGACAGGATCATCGTCAGGTCCAGCGCCGCGGCGGCGCGGGCGGTCGCCAGCTCACCGTCGGGGTGCACGATCGACTGCACGCCAACGGGTGCGAGCAACACCGGCGCCGGCATGTCCATCCCGAGCACCGACGTCGTCAGGTCGCGCTTCGTTGCGTCGGTCAGCATCCTGGGCACGATCCGCCACCGCTCGAACGCCGCCCGGTTCGCGGCCACGGTCGAGCCGGAGCCGGCGCCACCGGCGACATAGCCGTACGGGCCGCGGTCGAGCTTGGCACGCGCGAGATCCTCGAGCGCCGTCCCGTCCGTGGTGAACATCGGCCGCTGGTCGCCGAGGCCCTGCAGGTAGATCTCGTTCTGGTACGCGCCGAACTGACCAGCCACTGTGCCGCTCCCTCACCGTCTCCAGGCTCGTTCGGTGCCCATCTTCCACGGCCGCCCACCGGCGGCGCGAGACGGTGAGGATCCGGTCAGCGCCGGGGGCCGAACTGCTGCGGGCCCTGCGGTCCCCACTGCTGGGGCGGACCCTGCGGCGGACGCTGCCCGTACTGCGGGCCCTGCTGCGGGATCGCGCCGGGCATCGGCTGCGGGCCCGACGGCGGACCGTAGGACATGCCGGCCGGCGCGGGGCCGGCCGGAGCGCCGGCAGGAGCGCCGGGCGGTGGGTAGGCGGCCGCGGGCTGGGCGACCTCCGGCTGGTCCTTGCTCATCAGGATCGGGACCAGCATCAGCAGCGCGCCGACCCCGCCGACGATCAGGCCGAGCGTCGGCTGGTACGGCTCCGACCACATCAGCAGTTTGAACTGGACATCGGTGAAATGCAGCAATGCCGAGCCGAAGCCGAACAGAGCCAGGAAACCGCCAAGACGAACCACGATCGTCCCCATCGTTCGGAAGGTGTGAGTACCCAAGAAAGACGTGCCGTGCCCCCGCACGGTTCCGCGAACACTAACGACTTCGCGACCAGATCCGCCACAGCCCGAAGGAACTGTTCGCAACTGCTACCACGGCGGCGAAAAGCGCCACGACCAGTAAGGACCCGACCACGGAACCGAGTGCCAGCAACACGTTCCACACGAGCAGCGACAGGACGGACACCCCGAGCGACAACACCCCGACCGCGAGCAGCGGCTCCTTTGTGGACAGTTCGCGCGACGGCCGCGCCGACCCCTCCGGCAGTCCGGCCCAGCGCCGCCACGCGAGCAGCACGACGAACACCACGAAGCCGAGCCCGAACCACGCGACCAACGTCGTCGGCTCGGCGATCAGCAGCGCCAGCGCCCCGACGATCTGCCACGCCGCCGGCCTGCGCACCGCGAGGAACCACGCGACCCGCTGCACCCGGCCGAACGTCGGCGCGGCACGGGTCCGCACCGGCCGCCTGCGCCGGCGCGGGTCGGCGGCCGGCCGGCGCGCGAGCCGCGCCAGCTTCGCCACCACGTCCGGGTTGTCCGGGTCGAGACGCGCGGCGTCGCCGTACGCCTGTTCGGCCAGCGTCCAGTCGTGGCCGAGCATCGCCGCGTCGCCGAGCACCTCGTGCGTGCGCGCCTCGTCCGGCGCCAGCGACACCGCCGCCCGCGCGGCCCGCACCGCCTGCTCCGGCTCGCCGTGGGCCAGTGCCTCGGACAACGTGACGAGCCCGCGCCAGTCCTCCGGGTCGCGGCGCACCGCCTCACCGGCCGACGCCACCGCCTCGTCGTGGCGACCCAATTCGACCAGCGCGAGGCTCGCGAGCCGGAACGCCCACGACCGCTCCCCGAGCGTGATCGCCCGCTTCGCCGCGTCCAGCGACTCGCTCGCCTCGCCGACGTCCAGGTACGCCGCGGACAGCCGGCACCACGCCGCCGAGTGCTCCGGGTAGCTCTCCAGCGCGGACTCGAGCACCGCGATCGCCGCGCGCAACCGGCCCGCGTCGGACAGCCGCGCCGCCCGGACGAGCACCGAGTCGATCGGGTCCGCCATACGCCCCTCCCACCAGGGCCTTTACCCCACCAGCCCGGCCAGCTCGCCGTCAACCAGCTTCGCCGGCTCGACCGTCGCGCCGGCGTCGACCAACGCCTGCAGCGTGTCCCCGTCGTCCCACATGTTGACGTTGAGCGCGGCGGTCACCGCGCCGTCGCGCAACCAGAACGCGATGAACTCGCGCCCGGCCAGATCACCGCGGACGACCAGCTCGTCGGTGAACGGGTCCGCGCGGCCGCGCAGCTCCATGCCGAGGTCGTACTGGTCGGAGAAGAAGTACGGGCTCGCGGTGTACGGCTCGGCCCCGCCGACCAGGTTGCCGGCGACGTGCGTGCCCTGGTCCTTCGCGTTCGCCCAGTGCTCCACCCGGATCCGGGTGCCGTAGCGGGGGTGGAAGTGCGCGGCGATGTCACCGACCGCATATACGTCCGGCGCGGACGTGCGCAGGCCGGCGTCGACGTCGACCCCGCCGTCGTCGGACAGCTCGAGGCCGGCGTCGTGCGCGAGCTCGGTTCTCGGCCGCGCGCCGACCGCCACCAGCACGAGGTCGGCCGGCACCTCGGCGCCGTCGGCGAGCCGGACCCCGGTCACGGCACCGTCGGCGCCGACGAACTCGGCGACGCCCGTGCCCAGCCGCAGGTCGACGCCCTCGCTGGCGTGCATCGAGCGGAACAACTCACCGATCGTGTCGCCGAGCACGCGGTGCAACGGCAGCGGCAGCGGGTCCACGACCGTGACGTTCGCGCCGTGCTTGCGCGCGGCGGCCGCGACCTCGCAGCCGATCCAGCCCGCGCCCGCGATGACCACGTTCCGGCCCTCGGTCAGCTCCTGCCGCAGCTCGCGGGCGTCGTCGAGCCTGCGCAGCGTGCGGACGTTCTTCAGGTCGGCGCCGGGCACCCGCAGCGAGCGCGGCGTCGAGCCGGTCGCGAGCAGCAGCCGGTCGAAGGGGTGGGCCGTGCCGTCGGCGTCGACCACCGTGCGGTCGCCGAGCCGGAGCGACTCGACCCGGGTGTCCAGCCGCAGGTCGATGTTCTTCTCGGCGTAGAACGACTCGTCGTGCACCCAGTCGGGGTCCTCCGTGTCGCCGAGCAGGATGCCCTTGGACAACGCGGGCAGCTCGTAGGGCCGGTGGCGCTGCTCGCCGATGAGGACCAGGTCGCCGTCATACCCCCGCTCCCGCAAGGCACCGGCGGCCGCGGCCCCGGCGAGGCCTGTGCCTACGATCACAACGCGGTGCGGATCAGCCATGTCTCGATCATGCCTTTCTCAGATGTGACGAACACGCGTCACGGCCCCGTCGCCGCGACGTCTCTGTGTCGAACGACAACTTGCGACGGCGGACGCACCGATGGCCGAAGGATGGGAATGTGACCAGCCATAAGGAATGGGCGATCACGTGTCGGGACGTCGCGGGCCGGCGTCGCGACCTCACGGTGTTCGTCCGCCAGGGCCGGGTGGTGATCGTCGCGCCGCCCGGCGAGACCGCGGTCCTCAACCCGCTCGACGTCGGCCGACTGCGTGCCGCCCTGCGCGACGCCGTGGTCGACGCCTCCAAGACCCCGGAGAGCTGACCGGGCCGCTCGGCGCCTTGTTGATGTCCGCACGACATCAAGTACGACGAGATCGACCGGACCGTTCACCCGTTCACACCCCAGGCCACGAATGCACCGGCTCGTTCGTGTGCATGTGCGTCGCGTACCGCCTCGTCATCTCCCGCAGCGCCTGTTCCCGCGACACCGATCGGGTCTCCTCGAGCGAACGCACCGTGTCAACCTGCCAGGTGGAGCCGTTGCGCCCGCTGATGCAGCGCTGCTCGATCACGCCGAGCAGCCGGTCCCGCTGGTCAGGGGCCACGCCCCAGGTGTCCAGCCCGGTGTGCGCCAGCGGCAGCAGCCTGCGCAGCACCAGCTCCGTCACCGGCACGTCGCCGATGCCCGGCCAGTACACCCGCGAGCCGATGCCGTCCTTGGCCGCGGAGTGGAAGTTCTCCTCCGCCGCCGAGAAGCTCATCTGCGTCCACAGTGGACGTTCCTGGTCGGCGAGCGCGCGCACCAGACCGAAGTAGAGCGCCGCGTTCGCCATCACGTCCACCACCGTCGGCCCCGCCGGCAGCACCCGGTTCTCCACCCGCAGGTGCGGGCGGCCCTCGACCACGTCGTAGATCGGCCGGTTCCAGCGGTAGATCGTGCCGTTGTGCAGGCGCAGCTCGCCCAGCTGCGGCGTCTCGCCGCGCGCCAGCACCTCGGCCGGGTCCTCGTCGTCGCACAGCGGCAGCAGCGCCGAGTAGTAGCGGACGTTCTCCTCGAACAGGTCGAAGATCGACGTGATCCAGCGGTCCCCGAACCACACCCTCGGGCGCACGCCCTGCGCCTTCAGCTCGTCCGGGCGGGTGTCGGTGGCCTGCTCGAACAGCGCGATGCGGCTCTCCGCCCACAGCTGCTTGCCGTAGAGGTAGGGCGCGTTGGCGCCGAGCGCGACCTGGATGCCGGCCACCACCTGGCTCGCGTTCCAGTAGTCGGCGAACTTCTCCGGCGCGACCTGCAGGTGGTACTGGACGCTCGTGCACGCGCTCTCCGGCGCGATCGAGTCGGCCTGCGTGATCAGGCGTTCCTCCCCCGAGATGTTGATCTCGAGGTCCTCGCCGCGCGCCGCGAAGATCTGCTCGTCGAGCAGCTTGTACCGCTGGTTGGACGACAGCGTCCCCGCGTTCATGTGCTCGTCCTGCAGCGTCGGCAGGATGCCGATCATCACGATGTTCGCGTCCACCGACGACGCGTGCTGCTCCGCGGCGTTCAGCGACGCGCGCAGGCTGTCCTCGAAACCGACCAGGCCGTCGGGCCCCAACACGCGCGGCGCCAGGTTGATCTCGATGTTGAACTGGCCCAGCTCGGTCTGGAAGTCCGGATCCGCGATCGCGGCCAGCACATCCGCGTTGCGCATCGCCGGATCGCCCGCCGCGTCCACCAGGTTCAGCTCGACCTCGAGCCCCGACATCGGGTTCTCCGCGTCGAACCGCGACTCGGACAGCATCTGCTCGAACACGTCGAGACACTGGCGAACCTTCTGCCGGAACCGCTGCCGGTCCGCGCGGGTGAACTCGGTCCGCTCGACATCCTTGCCCATCCGCATCGCCCCACTAGGTGAATCCGGTCCGGTGAAGCCTCGCGCGCACCTGAGTCCCCCGCAAGCTGCGAGATCAAACCAGACTACCGGGCTAAGCTGCTTCGGTGACGGATCACCTGGTTTGGATCGACTGCGAGATGACCGGCCTCGACCTGAGCAAGGATGCCCTGGTCGAGATCGCCGTGCTGGTCACCGACTCGGAACTGAACATCCTCGACGACGGCGTCGACGTGGTCATCCACGCGGACGACGCCGTGCTCGACACCATGCCCGAAGTCGTGCGGGAGATGCACGCCAACTCGGGGCTCACCTCGCTGGTCCGCGAGTCGACCGTGACCGTCGCAGAAGCCGAGGCCCAGGTGCTCGCCTACGTGCGCAAGCACATCCCCGACGCGCGCACCGCGCCCCTGTGCGGCAACTCGATCGCCACCGACCGCGGCTTCATCGCCAGGGACATGCCCGCACTCGACGGCCACCTCCACTACCGGATGATCGACGTGTCGTCGATCAAGGAACTGTGCCGCCGCTGGTACCCGAGGATCTACTACGCCCAGCCCGACAAGGGCCTCGCGCACCGCGCGCTCGCCGACATCAAGGAGTCGATCCGCGAGCTCGTGTACTACCGGGGCACCGCCTTCGTCCCCCAGCCCGGCCCAAGCAGCGACCAGGCGAAAGCCGTGGCAGAGGCCCTCGTGACCCCCAACCCCTAACCGTTTGCCACCCCCCGGCAGTGGCACGTTACGATAAGCCAGCCCGCAACCCCGGTTGCGGCAATGGTGGGTGTAGCTCAGCTGGTAGAGCACCTGGTTGTGGTCCAGGATGTCGCGGGTTCAAGTCCCGTCACTCACCCGTGGCGAGCCCTGTTCGGTGGCCCCGTTGGGGGCCACCTTCCCGGGGCGGGTTCGTCTTTGTATTGGGGGGCCGAGCCCCCCACGCCCCCCACGGTGCGGATCGTCCTGGGGGGCGTTTTTCTTGCCCTCGCTGCGCTCGGGCTCGGCTTCGCCTTCGCTTCCTTCGGCTTCGCCTTCGGGGGTCTGCTTGGGCTGCGTGGGGTGAGCTTACGTGTCGCGCATACCGGCACCTCGTTTCCATCCGTTCGGCTTGGAGCACGTAGTTGTCATCACGGAGCCCGTGCGGCGTGAATCCAGGCACCAGCGGCCCCAAAGGCCGGGCCCAGTTCGGAGACCCGGCCTTTCTCATGTGCAGGGTAATTACCTCGAGCCAAATCCACTTGGTTTCATCGGCTACCTTACGAAGCGCCACCGCTGCAATTGTTGATCGAGATTACAGTCGGCCGTGCGCATCGTTCCGGGTGGATACTCCATGAGACAATCGCTAGTTGCGAAGTTCACGATGATGGGGAGCCCGCTACCGGGTACGTAGACGCGCCACGCCTGGTTCCCCCCACCGTTGCAGTCGAGCATGTAGACGTGCCCCTGGTCGTTGGAGTCCAGGCATCGCTGGGCACCGTTCCCGATGAGCGTGGTGTAGCCCTGGCCGATCACACCAGTCCAGTTCCACGTCTGGTAGTACGTCGCCTGGCAACTTCTCGCGCCGACCCAGCCGGTGTCGCCCGTGCCGTGGTGTCCCTCAAGACAGTTTCCAGTGTAGGCGTTCTTGATGTAGTGGGACGTCCGCGCGAGTGCGGCTGTGTCGGAGATCGCGGTCTCCGACACAGCCGCATTCGGCGCTGTGATTAGCAGCGCCGCTGCCGCCAGCAGCATGCCGAGGAATCGGATTCGTCGAGTCACCGTAATACGCACCTTCCAAGTTGGGCTGGATCCGTCCGACATTCCTTTCAATTCTCCGCGCCGGACGATCGAACAGAAGGAACGTATTGGCCGGTTGCATGGCGCGACAGCGACAACCTCTACAGTTCTCCTACACAATCGCGTGTGGTAGAAGTCGCAGCACGACGTGCGCGAGATCCTTTTCGGCATGACGCCTGACGACGTCGAGGACGAGACCCGCGAAGCCCGGTCCTACACCATGTCCCTCGTCTCACGATGACGACACTGAGGACCGACGCGGATCACTCAGAGCGATTCCGCCGCGGACCACGGCGACACAAACCCGGCAAGCTGCATGCCGACAAGGCCTACGACTACGCGGACTTGCGCAAGTGGGTCCGCGCCCGCTGCATCACCGTCCGCCAACCACGTCAGCGGCTTCCTCACCCTCGCCGCCTCTTGACTTGAGATGATCTTGGCGTGGTAGCAGGTGGGAGGACCTGCCCCAGGAGCTCGGGTTCGGGTCCAGAATGACCTGTTGGCGGCGGTTACGGGACTGGCAAGCCGCCGGGGTGTTCGACCGGCTGCACGAGGCGCTGCTGGCGAACTCAACGCCGCGGGCCGGATCGACTGGTCACGGGCGTGCGGGGATGCCTCCCACGTGCGGGCGAAAGGGGGGCACCGCGACCGGTCCGAGCCCGGTCGACCGGGGCAAGACCGGCTCGAAACACCACCTGATCTGCGACGGCGGCGGGACCCGCTCGCGGTGATGTCGACCGGCGGCAACCGCAACGACATCACCCAGCTCATCCCGCTCCTGGACGCGGTCCCGCCGATCCACGACCGGCGCGGGCGCCCACGTCGCAAGCCCCGCATCATCTGCTGGCGACGACTCCGCACAACAACGCGTTAGGGGCTCCCAGCCAAATCGACACGAGACGGCTGGGATCCAGGATGTCGCGGGTCAAGTCCCGTCACTCACCCGTGGCGAGCCCTGTTCGGTGGGCTCTTACTTTTTGCCGCCTGTCATGTACTGGTCCCACGGGATTTGCCAGTCGCCCAGGCCGTCCCACGGTTCTAGTACTGGACCGCCGCTGTTCTGGACCGCTATGACGTCGCCCTTGTTGCTTATGCTCTGTAGCCACGCGGCGTTTTCCGTCGACATGTTGATGCAGCCGTGGCTCACGTTGCGGTTGCCCTGATCGCGCACCGACCACGGGGCCGAGTGGTAGAAGATGCCGCTGTTCGACATGCGGCTCGCCACGTCCACGTGCGTGCGGTACCCCGCTGGCGAGTCCGCCGGGACGCCGTACGTGCTCGAGTCCATCGTGTAGTCCGTGTGCTCGCTCATCACCACGTACGTGCCCACCGGGGTCTCGTGCGCCGGCTTGCCCATCGAGATCGGAATCGTCCGCGCGACCGCCCCGTTGACCGTCACCGTCATCTGGTGGGTGGTGCCGTCGGCCGTCGCGACGATCGCGTCGCCCACCGCGATGTTCGCCGTGCGGCTGTCGTTGCCGAACACGCCGTTGCCGAAGTCCTTGCCGTAGATCGCCGCGTTGACCGACACCTTGGTGCCCGCCGGCCAGTACGTCTTCGGCCGCCAGTGCACCTCTTTGTCGTCATACCAGTAGAAGGCACCCTCGACCGCCGGCGTCGAGCTGATCTGGATGGCCTGCTGCACCGCCGCCTTGTTGGCGATCGCCACGTCGAAGTAGAACGCCAGCGGCTGGCCCACGCCGACCGTCTGCCCGTCGAGCGGGTTCATCGACAGGTCGGCCTTCACCCGGGGCCGCACCGTGGAGAACGTCGACGTGACCGTCGCCGGCTTGCCGTCGGTGCCCTCACCGGTCGCCGTGGCCGTGTAGGTCTTCCCGAAACCGAGCGGCTCCGTCGTCTGCCAGGTCGACCCGTCCGGCGACAGCTGCCCGGCGACCTGCACACCCTCGTCGTTCAGGAGCGCGACCTGCGTGACCTTGCCGTCCACCGCGGCCACCGTGATCGGCGTGCCCGGCGCGACGTCCGCGGCCTGGTTCGCCGGCGTGATCGTCAGCTGCACCGGCTTCTTCGGCGGCGCCGGCCGGGTCGACGAGGCCGGCGTCTTCTCCGGCTTGTTCCCCTCCCCGGCAGCGGGTTCGCTGGTGCACGAGGTGATCGACAACACGGCTACCGCGAGCACCGCCCCCAGGACAAGCCCACGCCGCCGAGCCAAACCAGCCCACGTCATCCCGAACCGCCCCATCTACCGCACCCCGTGCCCGTCACCCCATAGTGTGCCGGATGGGTCCGACAGTCGATCAGGCCGTCCGCCCGAAAGGGAATCCGATTTCGGGAGCCGCGAGGGGCCGTGATAGCGTTCTGCCCGTCGCGGTGAAGAACAACTGCCGCGCGCGCCGCTAGCTCAACTGGCAGAGCAGCTGGCTCTTAACCAGCGGGTTCGGGGTTCGAGTCCCTGGCGGCGTACA
>CAWIYK010000009.1:0-286313 GCA_963840275.1 uncultured Actinomycetota bacterium | reverse complement strand
TTTGGCCTGGTCAGATGCCGTACGGAGCAGTGCTGCGCCGATCAAGAAGGCGTCCACTTAGGACGCCGGCTCGAGATGGATCGCCAACGCCCAGGTGGAGTGATGTCCGATCGAACTACGTCTTCGACATCGGCTACCGCTCAAACCATCTCTGACCTGCGCAAATAGCCCTTAAGTAAGTGGCATTGGGCTCGACTCGACGCAGATTCCACAACGCAATCTGCTACACCAACGCGAGTAAACGCCTACTCGGGGCGTCGGAGCGCGGCGAGGAGTTTCATGCGCTGGGCGTCGGTAGTGGACCGAGCACGCAGATCGGGAACCACCCGTCGGAGCGGTCGTTGGGCTGGTCGCCGGAGACGGGCCACCCCGCCGGCGGTTCACCCTCCGGGAGTGGCGTGCGGGGCGCGAACCGAACATGGAGCCCCTCGAAGACGTACGGCCATGCGGCGTTGCCTTCGTAGAGCGGGTCGGCCTTGATCGGGCCGACCATCACCTCCGCGACGATGCCGCGTGGGCCGACACTCAGCGACCATGGGCTCATCCGCTTCTGGACGCGGATGCTGTACAACTTCGCCTGGCACCAGAACGCGATGTAGGTTGCGGCACCGAGCGCGAAACCGATCAGCCGCGCGGTCTCAGTTCATCGCCGGTGGCCGGGTTGAAGATTCCCATGGCGCAGAACGCGAGCGCGAAGCTGATCATGAGCAGCTCGTACGCCCAGTTGCGGCGGGCGAAGTCGGTAACCGGGTTGTTGCCCGTCCATTCGACCTCGACCGCGGCATCCCCGGAGCGTCGCCGTCTGCTGTCGGGATAGCTGATGTGGATGCCGCCGTGCACGTGGCCCGCCTGGATCGACACGTCCGCATGCCCGCTCAGCTCGTTGTGAATCCGCTCGGGCTCATCGGAGGCGTCCACATGACCCATGGTCGCATCTCAACGAGGTCGAAACGGCTGAACGGCGCCTCCCCGAGCAGGAGACGCCGTTCGAACCACCCCGGTCAGTCCACGGCAGGCGTCACGAGCGCGGCACCGGAGCCGGTCCGCCCTCGGATGCGTAGCGCGGGCTTCGTCTCGGGCGGCGAGACGGTCAGGTCCAGGTCGCTGCGGGCCTCACCGGAACCGCTCGACAGGTCGACCTCCGCGGGGCTGCCCTCGCGGACCCCGACGTGGATCGCGCCCGAGCCGGTGTGCAGTTCGAGCTCGCCGGCCGCCGCGTTGGCGATGGTGACCCGGCCGCTGCCGGTCCGCGCCAGCACGTCCCCGGTCACGGCACCGAGCCAGACGTCGCCGCTGCCCGTCACGACCGTGCTGGCCGCGCCGATGGCCGTGACCTCCACGTCGCCGCTGCCGGTCTTCGCCCGCAGGCCCGAGGCCATCGGGCCGAGCCGCACGGTGCCCGAGCCCGTGTCGACGCGCGCGGCGCCCTCGGCCTGGTCCGCGCTGATCCGACCCGAGCCGGTGGTCAGGTTGAGCCGACCGGCGCCGCCGGTCACCGTGACGTCGCCGGAACCGCTGCGGGCCTCGACGTGCGACCCGACCGGCGCCTGCACGGTCACCGAGATCGGCACGTTCCGCAGCTGCAGGTCCTTGGGCGTCCGCACGACGAGCCGGCCCGCGGTGTAGTCCACGCGTGTCTGCCGCACGGCCTCCGACTCCGCGCTGGACCCGGCCGGCACGGTCTCGCCGAACTGCCCGCCGATCTGGCCGCCGAACTGGGTGCTGACCCAGCTCATGAGATTGGTGACACCCTGCGTCCACGCGCTGCCGGCGCCCGGGTCGTGCCGTACCTCGACGTGCACCCCCGGCTCGTCGACCAGCCGCACCGAGACGCCGCCGCCCCCGGTGCCGAGGTCCAGCTCCACCGGACCGTCGGACTCGAAGCTTCTGCGAAGTACCACACTGTCCTCTGACGTCGTCATACTCGTCACCCCTCGTACCAGCCGTGTACCCGGGACGAGCCGCGCCCGCCCGCACCTTCCGAACCGGAGCCGCCCCAGCCGGCCCAGTCCTTCCCCCTGCGCCCGCGACCGTGCAGCGCGCCCTGGACCGCCTGCTGCACGAACGTGTTCAGCGAGACGCCCTGCGCCGCGGCCGCCTGCTCGGCCTTGCTCTTCAGCTGCTCGAACAGCCGCAGCGTCATCCGGCTCATGTCGCCGGTCTCGTCGACCGGCGGCAGGTCGCCACCGCGCGGGTCGTCGTGCGGCGCGGCCGTGCCGGTCACCACGACCTGCACGTCGCGGCCGGACAGCCGGACGTCGACGACGTGGTCGTCCAGCGAGGCGGTGACCTCGGCGGCCAGGTCGGACAGCGCGTTCATGATCGCCAGGCGGGCGGCCGGCTCGAGGGCCGCGGCCAGCACCTCCGCCGTGCGGCGGGTGTTCTCGTCGCCCGCGGACGCCGCCGTGGCGAGGTCCTCCCGCAGCGAGGCGATATACGGTGTGAGATCCATGATGTCACTATGACGTCATGAGTGACATCAGTCAAGCGTCGAGGTGACAGCACGTGTTGCTGACCTGGTCAGCGACCCGTTCCGGCTACGCTCTCGGGCATGACCGAGACGGTGACCCCCAAGGTGCAACTCATCGCGAAGACGGAGTTCTTCCCGCCGGAAGACGTGCCGTGGTCAACCGACGCCGACGGCGGCGAGGCGCTCGCCGAGTTCGCCGGGCGCGCCTGCTACCAGTCGTGGAAGAAGCCGAACCCGGTCACCGCGACCAACGCCGGCTACCTGCGCCACATCCTCGAAGTCGGCCACCTCTCCGTGCTCGAGCACGGCACGGTGAGCTTCTACATCACGGGCATCTCCCGCTCGCTGACCCACGAGCTGATCCGCCACCGGCACTTCTCGTACTCGCAGCTCTCGCAGCGGTACGTGCCGGAGCGGAACGCGGCCATGGTCGAGCCGGAGGTCATCGCGAGCGACCCGGTCCTGCACGAGAAGTTCGTGAAGGCCGCGGAGGCGAGCGTCGCCGCGTACACCGACCTGCTCGCGGGCCTCGAGGAGCGCTTCGCCGACGTGCCGAACGCGACGCTGCGCCGCAAGCAGGCCCGCCAGGCCGCCCGCGCGGTCCTGCCGAACGCGACCGAGACCCGCATCGTCGTCACCGGCAACTACCGCGCGTGGCGCCACTTCATCGCGATGCGCGCGAGCGAGCACGCCGACGTCGAGATCCGCGAGCTGGCCGTGGAATGCCTGCGACAGCTGCAGAAGGCCGCGACGAACGTGTTCGACGACTTCGTGATCTCCACGCTGACGGACGGTACCGAGGTCGCGTCCAGCCCGTTCGTCACCGAAGGCTGAGGCCGGGTGAAGCGGCTCGCGATCGACATCGCGCCGGGGGACTACACCGTCGCCCGCCTTCCGAAGGACACCCCGACACCGGAGTTCGCGCTCACCGAGCCGGCGCTGGTGTCGGTCACGAGCACGCCGACCGAGGTGTCGATCGTGTGCCCGACCTCGGTCGCGCCCGAGAGTGAGCACGCCCACCACGGGTGGCGGCTGCTGACGGTGCGGGGCCCGCTGGAGTTCAGCCTGACCGGCATCATGGCGGCGCTGGCCGGCGCGCTCGCCGCGGCGGGCGTGAGCCTGTTCGCGGTGTCCACGTTCGACACCGACCACGTGCTGGTGAAGGCGACCGACCTGGACCGCGCGGTGCGGGCGCTGCGCGAGGCGGGCCACGAGGTCGAGCAGGCCTAGCGTGCCGGGCGGTTGTCCGCAGGCGGGTCACTCGTCGGCGTTGAACTCCGCTCGCACGCCCAGCAGGCGGATCGGGCGGTCCAGGTCGAACCTCGCCAGCACCGCCAGCGCGGCCTTCTCCAGCAGCGCGGCGTCGGCGGTCGGCGCCGGCAGGGTCATGCTGCGGGTGTGGGTGAAGAACGGCGCGAACCGGATCTTCACCGCGACGCGGGCGGCCGGACGGCCCTCCGCGACCACGTCGTCGGCGACGCGGCGGGCCAGCACCGCGACCTGGTCCGCGATCTCCGCCGGGGACTCCAGGTTCGTCTGGAACGTGGTCTCCCTGCTGCGGGACCGCGCCACGTACGGCGTGCCGGTCACCTCCGCGCTGCCCGCGCCCCGCGCCAGCTCCCGGTACCACGGACCCATGCGCGGCCCGAGCCGCGCGGCCAGCACCTCCTCGTCGGCCCGCGCCAGGTCGGCCACCGTGGCGAACCCCAGTTCGGTGAGCTTGCGGCCGGTCTTCGGTCCGATGCCCCACAGCGCCGTCGTCGGCCGGTCGGCCATCACCTCGAACCAGTTCTCCCTGGTCAGCCGGAACACGCCGGCCGGCTTGGCGAACCCGGTCGCGAGTTTCGCCCGCAGCTTGTTGTCGCCGACGCCGACCGAGCACGCCAGCAGGGTCCGCTCGAGCACCGCCGCCTGCACCGCGCGCGCCACCGCCTCGGGGTCCTCGGTGGTCACGCCGAGGAACGCCTCGTCCCAGCCGAGGATCTCGACCACCACGTCGAACGACCGCAGCACGGCCTGCACCTCGGCCGACGCCGCCTCGTAGGCGGGCGGGTCGTGCGGCAGGAACACCGCGTCCGGACACCGCTTCGCCGCGAGCCGCAGCGGGATGCCGGAATGCACGCCGAACTCGCGCGCCTCGTACGACGCGGTCGCCACCACGGCCCGCTCGGTCGGGTCGCCGCGCCCGCCGACGACCACCGGCAGGCCGGCGAGCGACGGTCGCCGCAGCACCTCGACCGCGGCGATGAACTGGTCGAGGTCGACATGGAGTACCCAAGCCGCCATACGGCCATCATCGCGCGCAGTAGCATCCTGCGGGTGACACAGCAGCCCGAACAGGTGACTCAGCAGCGGGTGCTCGCCGGCCGCTACGCGATGCTGGAGGAGATCGGCCGCGGCGGCATGGGTGTCGTGTGGCTCGCGGAGGACCGCACGATCGGCCGGCGCGTGGCGATCAAGGAGCTGCACCTGCCCGCCGGCGTCCCGCTCGACGAGCGCAAGGTGCTCGAGGAGCGGGTGCTGCGCGAGGCGAGAACGGCCGGCCGCCTCAACGACCCGAGCGTCGTCACCGTGTACGACGTGCTGCAGGAGTCCGGCGCGACCTACATCGTCATGGAGCTGATCCAGGCGCCGACGCTCGCCGCGATCGTCGCCAACCAGGGACCGCTGCCGGAGGGCGCGGTCGCGCGCATCGCCGAGCAGTTGCTGTCCGCGCTCGAGGCGGCGCACGCCGCGGGCGTCGTGCACCGCGACGTGAAGCCGTCGAACATCATGGTGGCGCCGAACGGCCGGGTGAAGCTCACCGACTTCGGCATCGCGCAGTCCGTCGACGACCCGCGCCTGACCACCAGCGGCGTGCTCATCGGGTCGCCGACCTACCTCGCGCCGGAGCTGATCCGCGGCGCGCAGGCCGACTCCGGGTCGGACCTGTGGGCGCTCGCCGCGTCGCTGTTCTTCGCCGTCGAGGGCAACGCGGCGTTCGAGCGTTCGTCGACGGCCGCGACCATGCACGCGATCGTCAGCGAGGTGCCGTACCTGACCCGCTGCCGTGGCCCGCTCGCCTCGGTGATCATGGGCCTGCTCAACCCGACCCCGCAGGCGCGGCTGTCCACCCAGCAGGTGCGCGGCCTGCTCGCCCAGGCGATCCAGGGCCACCCGACCGGCGAGCAGACGGTGATCACGTCCGGGGGCACCGCGATGTACCCGGCGCCGGGCGCCACGCAGGTCGCCTGGGGACCGCGGCCGGTCGGGAAGCGCCGCAACCCGTGGCCCTTGGTGGCGCTCGTCGTACTGCTGGTCGCCGGCGCGTTCGCGGGCGGCTGGTTCGCCGGCCGCACCGGACTCGTCGAGCCGGTGGTGGACCCGGCGAAGGGCGAGACGTTCACCTTCGGCGAGGACGGCCAGATCTCGGACTTCAACCTGTCGCCGGGCAACTGCGGCGGGTCGCCGATCGAGGCCGGCCGGGAGTACCCGACGAGCGTGACGTGCGACGAGACGCACGACTTCGAGGTCGCCTACAGCTTCGACCTCGCCTCGTCCGACGTGCTCGCCTACCCGGGCGTCGACACGCTCACCGCCGTCGCGGAGCGGACGTGCGCGCTGGTGTTCACCAACGACGTCGTGGTGCCGCAGCGGCGGCGCGACGCGCTGACCTACGTGTCGCTGGTGCCGACGCGCGCGTCGTGGGAGGCCACCGAGGACTACGACCGGTCGATGTACTGCCTGCTCAGGGACCGGAACCGCGCGCAGCTGAGCGACCAGGTCGTCCCGACGAACTGAGCTACCCGCCGGTAGTCTCGGGCCATGTCAGTTGCCACGGACGAGCGCAGCGCGCTGTGCGACCTGTTCGACGAACTCGGCCCCGACCAGCCGACGCTGTGCGAGGGCTGGCAGACCCGCGACCTCGCCGCGCACCTGGTGGTCCGCGAGCACCGGCCCGACGCCGCGCCCGGCATCCTGCTGAAGCCCTTCGCCGGGCACACCAAGCGGGTGCAGGACGACTACGCCCGCCGGCCGTGGAGCGAGCTCGTCGGCCTGGTCCGCGGCGGGCCGCCGGTGTGGTGGCCGACCAGGATCGGGGTCGTCGACAAGCTGGTCAACAGCGTCGAGTTCTTCGTCCACCACGAGGACGCGCGCCGCGGTCAGCTCGGTTGGGAGCCGCGCAAGCCCGACGAGCGGCGGGACGCGGCCGTGTGGGAAGGACTGCGGCGGGCCGGGAAGATGACGCTGCGCAGGACGCCGGTGGGGCTGATGCTGCGCCGGCCGGACGGCGCGGAGATCGTGGTCAGGCGCGGACCGAACACCGTGACGGTCGCCGGCGAGCCGGGGGAGCTGCTGCTGTTCGCGTTCGGCCGCGACGCGGTGCGGGTCGAGTTCGACGGCGAGCAGTCCTCGATCGCCGCCGTCCGGGGGCTCGACCGCGGTTTGTGACCGATCGCGGGAACCTAGGATCCTCTCTTCCGGTCGGAGTGACAGCCGGATGGAGGAGGCCAGAGTGACGCAGGAGCCGGTGCGGGTCGGTGAGCGCCTGGTCGCCGGCCGGTACGCGATGCTGGAGGAGATCGGCCGCGGCGGCATGGGTGTCGTGTGGCTCGCCGAGGACCGCACGATCGGCCGCCGCGTCGCGGTCAAGGAGCTGTACCTGCCGGACGGCGTGGACCAGGCCGAACGCACGGTCTTCGAGGAGCGGGTGCTGCGCGAGGCGCGCACCGCGGGCCGGCTCAACGACCCCGGCGTGGTCACCGTGTACGACGTCGTGCGGGAGGCCGGCGGCACGTTCATCGTGATGGAGCTGATCCAGGCCACCACGCTGTCCGACCTGGTGCGCCTGCAGGGGCCGCTGCCGCCGAACGTGGTCGCACGCCTGGCCGAGCAGTTGCTGTCGGCGCTCGAGGCCGCGCACGCGGCCGGTGTCGTGCACCGCGACGTGAAGCCGTCGAACATCATGGTGCTGCCCAACGGCCGGGTGAAGCTGACCGACTTCGGCATCGCGCAGTCCGTCGACGACCCGCGCCTGACCACCAGCGGCGTGCTCGTCGGCTCCCCGGTCTACATGGCGCCGGAACGCCTTCGCGGCACGGACGCCGACGCGGGCTCCGACCTGTGGGCGCTCGGGGCCGTCCTGTTCTTCGCCGTCGAGGGGTACGCGGCGTTCGAGCGCTCGTCGACGGCCGCGACCATGCACGCGATCCTCAACGAGGTCCCGTTCCTCACCCGCTGTCAGGGCCCGCTCGCCTCGGTGATCATGGGGTTGCTGAACACGCATCCGGACGCCCGGCCGTCCGCGGAGCAGGTCCGCGGCCTCCTCGGGCAGGCCACCAACACCCCGCCCGCCGGCCTCACCACACCGGTCGCGGCCTTCGCACAGGCCACCGCCCGGTATGCGCCGCCGCCCCGCCGCACGCACCGCGGGCTCGTCGTCGGCGCCGCCGCGGTGCTGGCCGCCACCCTGTTCGCGGGCGGTTTCCTCACCCGGCTCGGCACCGAGCCGGACCCCGCGAGCGGCCGTGCGGCCAACCTGGACGCGACGCTCACCTACGGCGACGGCGGCTTCATCGGCGAGGTGAACTGGGACAGCTATCCGGAGGGCAACTGCCTCAACGGCACCCTCGACCGGGGCCGCCAGCTCGTCGACAGCGCGCAGGTGGAGTGCGACAAACCACATGACCTGCAGTTCTACGAGTACCGGACGATGTTCGCCATCCCGGGGGAGTATGACAAGTTCCCGAACGTCGCCTACCCCAGCGCCGCCGACCTGGCCGCCTACGCCGAGCGGCTGTGCACGATGGCGTTCCACTCCGAGAAGGTCACCGGCGACGCCGAGCGCAAGGCCGAGCTGCGGTTCCGCGCGCTGGTCCCGGCGCAGCGGGCGTGGACCGACCAGCGCACGCTGTACTGCGTGCTCTATCGCGCCGACGGCGACCAGTTGACGAAGTCGCTCATCGCCCTGGAGTAGCGTCCTCCCCATGGACACGTGCCCGACTGCGAGGCCAGGGAGGCCGTTCGGCCAGGTGCTCACCGCCATGGTGACCCCGTTCGACGCGAGCGGGAAGCTCGACCTGGACGCCGCGCAGAGCCTCGCCAACCACCTCGTCGACCTCGGCAACGACGGCCTCGTGGTCAGCGGGACCACCGGCGAGTCGCCGACCACGTCGGACAACGAGAAGGCCGAGCTGGTCCGCGCGGTCGTCGACGCGGTCGGGGACCGCGCCAGCGTGGTCGCGTCGGTGGGCACCTACGACACCGCGCACTCCGTGCAGCTCGCCCGCGAGGCGGAGCAGGCCGGCGCGCACGGTCTGCTCGTCGTCACGCCGTACTACTCGCGGCCGCCCCAGTCCGGGCTGCTCGCGCACTTCACCGCGGTCGCGGAGGCCTCCGGCCTGCCGAACATGCTCTACGACATCCCGCCGCGCTCGGTCGTGCCCATCGAGGTCGACACCCTGCGCAGGCTCGCCGAGCATCCCAGGATCGTCGCGGTGAAGGACGCCAAGGGCGACCTGTTCGCGGGCAGCGAGGTCATCGCGAGCACCGACCTCGCCTACTACTCCGGCGACGACGCGCTCAACCTGCCGTGGCTGTCGGTCGGCGGCGTCGGTTTCGTCAGCGTCATCGGGCACGTGGTCGCCGGCCGCCTGCGCCGCATGCTGGACACCTACGAGAACGGCGACGTCAGCACCGCCCGCACCGTCCACCGCGGCCTGCTTCCGGTGTGCCGCGCGATGGGCCGGGTCGGCGGCGTCATCTTCTCGAAGGCCGCGCTGCGGCTGCGCGGCCAGGACGCCGGCGACCCGCGACTGCCGCTGCCGCCCGCGACCCGGGAGCAGATCGCGCTGATCGGGTCCGACCTCGGCGGCGCGGGCGTGCCGCTGGCCGACGCGCCGCCGTCCGACGTGGCCGCCGCACGGGTCGCCAGGGCCGACGCGGCCGCCGCATACGTAGCCACCACCACTCACACCAGCGCTGGGCAGGTTCATCAGTGACGAAAGCGAAGTTGGCCGCACCGGGAAAGCTGGCCGACGGGGGGCTTCGGGTCGTCGCGTTGGGCGGGATCGGCGAGGTCGGCCGCAACATGACCGTCTTCGAGTACGGCGGCCGGTTGCTGATCGTCGACTGCGGCGTGCTGTTCCCCGAGGACCAGCAGCCGGGCGTCGACCTGATCCTGCCGGACTTCCGCGCCATCGAGTCCCGCATGGACGAGATCGACGCGGTCGTGCTCACCCACGGTCACGAGGATCACATCGGCGCGCTGCCGTTCCTGCTGCGCCACCGGCCCAACCTGCCGGTGGTCGGGTCGCGGTTCACGCTCGCGCTGGTCGCCGCGAAGTGCAAGGAGCACCGGCTCACCCCGAACCTGGTCGAGGTCGCCGAGGGCGGGCGCGCCTCGTTCGGCGAGTTCGACTGCGAGTTCTTCGCGGTCAACCACTCCATCCCGGACGCGCTGGCGGTCGCCATCCGCACGCCGGCCGGCGTGGTCCTGCACACCGGTGACATCAAGCTGGACCAGCTGCCGCTCGACGGCAGGCTCACCGACATCGCGGGCTTCTCGCGGCTGGGCGACGAGGGCGTGGACCTGTTCCTCGTAGACTCGACGAACGCCGAGGTGCCCGGTTTCGTGATGTCCGAGCGGGAGATCGGCCCGGTGATCGAGGGCGTCATCTCCCGCGCGCAGCAGCGTGTGATCGTGGCGTGCTTCGCGAGCCACGTGCACCGCGTGCAGCAGGTGCTCGACGTCGCCGCGCGGCACGGCAGGCGGGTCGCGCTGGTCGGCCGGTCGATGGTGCGCAACATGGGCATCGCCGTCGACCTGGACCTGCTGCAGGTGCCGCCGGGGTTGCTCGTCGAGCTGGACGAGGCGATGCAGCTGCCCGAGCACGAGGTGCTGTTCGTGTCGACCGGTTCGCAGGGCGAGCCGCTGTCCGCGCTGTCGCGGATGGCCAGGGGCGAGCACCGCCAGATCCGGATCTACCCCGGCGACACCGTGGTGCTGGCCAGCTCACTGATCCCGGGCAACGAGACCGCCGTGTTCGGCGTAGTCAACGGCCTCGCCCGGCTCGGCGCGAACGTCGTGCACCAGGGCAACGCGAAGGTGCACGTGTCCGGGCACGCGTCGGCGGGGGAGCTGCTGTTCCTCTACAACGCGGTGCGGCCGTCGAACGTGATGCCGGTCCACGGCGAGTGGCGGCACCTACGCGCGAACGCGGCGCTCGCCGTGGCCACCGGCGTGCCGCCCGACCACGTCGTCATCGCGGAGGACGGTGTCGTCGTCGACCTGGTCGACGGGCGCGCCGCCATCAGCGGCCGTGTCGAGGTGGGCCACGTGTACGTGGACGGCTCGTCGGTCGGCGACGTCGGCGAGTCGACGCTGTCGGACCGCCTGGTCCTCGGCGAGGGCGGGTTCATCGCGATCACCGTGGCCGTCGACTCGACCACCGGCCGGGCCGTCGCGCCGCCGACGATCTCCGGCCGCGGCTTCTCCGACGACCCCAAGGCGCTCGACGAGGTCGTGTCGTTGGTCGAGATGGAGCTGTCGCACTCGGAGTCCGAGGGCATCACCGACACGCACCGGATCGCACAGTCCGTACGCCGCGTCGTCGGCAAGTGGGTGGCCGACACCTACCGCCGCCGCCCGATGATCGTGCCAACTGTCATACCGGTGTAGCCGGTGTCACCGCCGTGAGTGAGGGCGTGGGTGAGCGGCCGAGCACGGAGGAGGGAAGACGCCGGGACCAGGCCGCGAATACGCGAGCGGAGCGAGCCAATGACACAGCTAGCGTTGTTTCGCGACCGCCAGCAGTAGGGCGCAGCCGACGCTGAACACCTGCCGCAGCAGGGCTCGGCGGGCGGTGCGCTGTTCTCGCCTGGTGGGCTGGTTCATGGCGGTCACCTACTCGACGCTCGTGCTTGCTGATGTATCGCTGACAGCGTCTCGTTGTGACGGGCGCCACGTCGTCAACCCTGCGGGTGAACCGTGTCCTGCGTAGGTCTGAGCTCCGGCTTGGGGCGCGACGCGAGCTGCACCACGGTCGCGCCCGCGAGCAGCACCACCGCGCCGACGACCTGCACCAACGTGAGCGCCTGCCCCAGCACGAGCCACGCGAGCGCGGTCGCGACGATCGGCTCGCACAGCGCGATCACGCTCAGCACGTTCGACGGCAGGTACCGCATCGCGCTGATCGACAGCAGGTAGGCGAACGCGGTGCTGATGACCGCGCAGGTCAGCAGCAACACCCAGACCGGCACCGCGAGACCGCCGAAGTCCGCGGCGCCGCCGAGGATCTCCCCGGGCAGCGACCACGGCGGCGCCATCACCGCGATCGCCACGCCGCCGACGACCATGCCCCACGTGACCAGGCCGAGCGGCTCGAGCGTGGTGACGCCGTGCTCGCCGATCAGGAAGTACGCGGCCGCACACAACGCGGCGCCGATGCCGAGAAGCATGCCGAGCGCGTCGAGCCGCAGGCCCTGCCACACCTCGGCCACCATCGCGAGCCCCACCAGCGCCAGCGCGGTGCCGACCCACATCCTCGGCGGCAGGATCACCCGCCGGACGAACCGCACCCACAGCGCCACCAGGATCGGCGACGTGAACTCCAGCAGCATCGCCACGCCGATCGGGATGCGCGACACCGCGGCGAAGTACAGGAGCTGCACACCGGCGACACCGATGAGCCCGTACGCGACGAGCAGACGCCAGTCCTGCCGCCGGACCCGCAGCAGCGCCGGCCGCCGCAGCGCCACGAACACGAGCAGCAGCACGGCCGCCACACAGATGCGGACGCTCGCGACCTGCTGCGGCGACAGGCCCGCGTCCATGGCCGGTTTCACCAGCGGGCCCGACGTGCCGAAGCAGACCGACGCGAGCACGATGAGCAGCGTGCCGCGGCTAACCCGCGTATCCGTCTTACCGGTGACCGGCGGCGTGACCGCGGCCGGTGCCGTGTTCGCCATGGCGGTGGAACCCTTCACTCACTGGTCTTTCCGTCGTTCACGGTAAGCGAGCGGGCGCGAGTCACGATTGAAAAGTTTCGCGGGATCACGCAAAATTGTTGCGTGAAGAAGAGGTCCGAGCTGGTGCTCGACGACATCGACCACCGCCTGCTCGACGAGCTGCAGACCGACGCCGGCCGCACACTGCGTGCGCTCGGCGAGCTCGTCGGGCTCTCGCCGAGCGCCGTGCAGCGGCGGATGGAGCGCTACCGCGCCACCGGCCTCGTCGCGCGCACGGCCGCGGTGCTCGACCCGAAGTACAGCCCGGACCTGGTGTTCGCCGTGTGCCTGATCGCCGTCGAACGCGAGTCGCAGCGGCTGCACGACGCGTTCCAGCGCCGCCTGCTCGCCGCGCCGGAGGTGCAGCAGCTGTACGTCGTCTACGGCGAGTGGGACTACGTCGCGATGCTGGTGACCTCCGGCATGGCGCACTACAACGAGATCTCCGAGCGCCTGTTCGCGCAGGCGCCCAACGTCCGCAACTACCGGACCCAGTTCGTGCTCAACCCGGTCCGCACCGGCTCGGCCATCCCGACCAGGGCCCTACGGCTGTAGGCGGGGCCGCCACGGACTCGTGCTGTCCGTCGGACGTGTCGGGTCGTAAAAGCGCGGCATGTCCGGCTCGTCGGCGCGCAGCGGCACCAGGTTGTCGGTGATCGCCTGCATGATCCGCCTGTGCGCACGCATGGCGTCGCCGGGCGTGCTCGGCGACAGGTCCGACAGCGGCACCACCGGGCCGAAATGGACCTTGAACGTGGGCCGCGCGCGCACCGCGCGGACGAACGACGTCGCGCCCGGCACGAGGTCCCGCCAGCCGGTGACCGTCTCGGTGCCCCAGGCCACGGCCTCGTGCGCGCCCCACTGACTGATCGTCAGCACCGGCACGTTCGCCGCGAGCGCCATCCGCGCCACCCCGCTCTTGCCGCGCTCCGGCCACAGGCCCGGCTCCCGGCTGACCCGGCCCTCCGGGTACACGAGCACCGGCCCCGGCGTCTCCTGCAGCGCCTTGGTGACCCGGTCGAACGCCTCGACGACGTTCGCCTTGCCCCGGTCCACCCGGATGCTGCCGCCCTGCCGCAGTCCCCACCCGACGACCGGCGCGTCCAGCAGGCCGCCGGTGAGCAGGAACCTCGGGCTCACGCCGGCCTCGCGCAGCGCGGCGGTCAGCACGAACGGGTCGAACATGCCGATGTGGTTGGCGGCGATCAGCAGCGGCCTGCGGCGCAGCTCGTGCGGCACCGCGCCGGTGATCTCCAGGTTGCCGACCATCTCGACCAGTCTGCGGTCGAGCCGGGTCATCCCCCGCCAGAGCGGCGAGACGCGCCCTTCCTGTGGTTGGGGGCGGCGTGCCCGGCGTGTCGGCTCGGTTGTGCGGCGAGACAGCGCGACCATGAGCGGGAGCATCGCACGGACCCCCGGGGGCCGCGCCAGCGGATCACGTCATTTCCGGGGCTCGTGTGGCAAGAGTGACTCGTGTGGTGGAAGCCGACTACCGTGTGGGGTATGGCGAACCGGACAGCAGCCTCGAAGTCTCCCAAGAGCCGTGGCTCGGGGGGCGGCTCGCGCACGGGCGCCAGAACCCCCGCCAAGAGCTCCGCACGGCCCGCGACCCGGTCCGGCACCCGGTCCGGCGCGCGCCCCGCCGCCCGCCGGGCACCCGCGCGCAAGCCCGCCCGCAAGGGCTCGGTCGGCCGCGCGGTCGTCCGCGGTCTTCGCGGCGGATGGGGACTGCTGGCCAAGGGCGTCGGCGGGATCGCCCGCACCGTCGGCCGCACGAAGGACCTCGAGCCCGCGCACCGGCGCGACGGCCTCGCGTTCGGCCTGATCGCCCTCGGCGTCATCGCGGGCGCCGGCATCTGGTGGCACGCGGCCGGCCCGGTCGGCCATCACCTGGAGATCGGCGCGCGTTCCGTGGTCGGCGCGGCCGCCATGGCGCTGCCGCTGACGCTGCTGGTCGTCGGCGTCGCGCTGATGCGGTCGGACCCGCAGCCGGAGAAGCGGCCGCGGCTCGTCATCGGCACGCTGCTGTTCGTGCTCGCCATCCTGGGCGTCCTGCACGTGTTCTCGGACCTGCCGGAGGACAACGAGGGCCGGATGTACGCGGGCGGCGCGCTCGGGTACGTCTCCGGCGGGCTGCTCGCCAAGGGCGTCACCGCGTGGGTCGCGCTGCCGCTGCTCGCGCTGGTGCTCGGCTTCGGCGTGCTCGTGTTCACCGGCACCCGGTTCCGCGACATCCCGACCCGCCTTCGCGAGCTGGGCATGGACCCGGAGGACCGCGAGGACCACGACGGTGTTGAGGAGGGCCTCGACCTGCCCGGCCAGGAGGAGGAGCCGGAGCCGGTCAAGCTGCGCCGCCCGTCGCGCCGCAGGCAGGCCGCGATGGCCGACGAGCCGCCCCTGGCCGAGACCGGCGTCGGCGAGGAGATCCCGCCGCCGCCCGAGCCCCCGCCGCCGCCGCGTAAACGACCGAAGCCGTTGGTCAAGGAGATCCCGCAGGCCAAGGAGGCCACTCAGCTCTCGCTGACCCGGATCGTCGACGGCGACTACACGCTGCCCGACCCGAACCTCCTCGAGGCGGGCGACGTGCCGAAGGCCCGCAGCCGCGCGAACGACACGATGATCGAGGCGATCACCGGCGTACTCGACCAGTTCAGCATCGACGCGCAGGTCACCGGGTTCACGCGCGGTCCGACCGTGACCCGCTACGAGGTCGAGCTCGGTCCCGGCGTGAAGGTCGAGAAGATCACCGCGCTGACGAAGAACATCGCCTACGCCGTCGCGACCGACAACGTGCGGCTGCTCGCGCCGATCCCCGGCAAGTCCGCGGTCGGCATCGAGGTGCCGAACTCCGACCGCGAGATGGTCCGGCTCGGCGACGTGCTGCGGTCGAACACCGCGGTCAAGGACACACACCCGATGGTGATCGGCCTCGGCAAGGACATCGAGGGCCACATGGTCACCGCGAACCTCGCGAAGATGCCGCACCTGCTGTGCGCGGGCTCCACCGGTTCCGGCAAGTCGAGCTTCGTCAACTCGATGCTGGTGTCGCTGCTGGCGCGGGCCACGCCGGACGAGGTCCGGATGATCCTGATCGACCCGAAGATGGTCGAGCTGACGCCCTACGAGGGCATCCCGCACCTGATCACGCCGATCATCACGCAGCCGAAGAAGGCCGCGGCCGCCCTGACGTGGCTGGTCGAGGAGATGGAGCAGCGCTACCAGGACATGCAGGTCAACCGGGTGCGCCACATCGACGACTTCAACAAGAAGGTGAAGTCGGGGGAGATCTCGGCGCCGCCGGGGTCCGAGCGCGAGTACCGGCCCTACCCGTACATCCTGGCGATCGTCGACGAGCTGGCCGACCTGATGATGACCGCGCCGCGCGACGTCGAGGACGCGATCGTGCGGATCACGCAGAAGGCGCGTGCGGCCGGCATCCACCTGGTGCTGGCCACACAGCGCCCGTCCGTGGACGTGGTGACGGGTCTGATCAAGACGAACGTGCCGTCGCGGCTCGCCTTCGCCACGTCGTCGCTGACCGACTCGCGGGTCATCCTGGACCAGCCGGGCGCCGAGAAGCTGATCGGCATGGGCGACGGGCTGTACCTGCCGATGGGCGCGTCGAAGCCGGTCCGCGTCCAGGGCGCGTTCATCACCGACGAAGAGATCAACGCGATGGTCTCCTTCGTCAAGGAGCAGGCGCAGCCGGAGTACACCGACGGCGTGACGGCCGCGAAGGCGAGCGAGAAGAAGGAGGTCGACGAGGAGATCGGCGACGACCTGGAGGTACTCGTCCAGGCGGCGGAGCTGATCGTCACCTCCCAGTTCGGGTCGACGTCCATGCTGCAGCGCAAGCTCCGGGTCGGCTTCGCGAAGGCGGGCCGGCTGATGGACCTGCTCGAGAGCCGCGGCGTCGTCGGCCCGTCGGAGGGCTCGAAGGCACGCGACGTGCTGGTCAAGCCGGACGAGCTGGACTCGGTGCTCTACACCCTGCGCGGCGGCGGCCCGCCGCCCGAGGACGAGGACGACGACGACGACTACCCGGGCTGACGCCCGAGCCGGCGGGTCAGCGGGTCAGCGTGAAGTCGTGCACGCGCTCGTAGTTCTTGTCGGTCGCCACGTGGATCCGGCCCGTCTTGAGGCCGTAGACCACCGACCACTGTGTGTGGTGCTGGCGCACGTCGCTCAGCAGGTCCAGTGCGCCGCGCCAGTTCATGGCCTTGTCGAGGCCCGAGGTCGCGGCGCGGTAGCGGGTGTCGGCCAGGCGGGTGGCCTCGTCGGTGCCGGTCATCGTGAAGTTGACCGCCGCCTGCGCCGGCTGCGTGACGACCTCGCCGTCGACGAACTCCACCACGACCGACTTCCCCGTCGCGTCGGCGATCAGGTAGTGCAGGGGCGGGCCGTCGGAGAAGTCGATGTTGTGCGACCGGAAGACCGCCACGGCCTCGTCGATGGTCGCCGCCTCGTCGAGCACCAGGCGGATGATCCGCACCCCGCCGACCGTCGGCCGCGACGGCTGCGCGCCGGCCCGCGCGTCGGGCACCGCGGCCAGCCCGATGGCCAACCCCTCGGCGTTCATGCCGTCGAACGGCAGCAGCGGCGCGTCGGCCAGCCGGTCGCGGTCGGCCGGCAGCTCCTCGACGCCGAGGTAGGACAGGTCGACCATCGACACCGAGGCGTAGCCGTCCGGCGGCTGGGTGAACAGCAGCAGCGCCGGGCTCGGGTCCCAGTCGAAGTTGCGCGCGAAGAGCGGGTCGGCCGGGTCGTTCGTGGCGAACAGCGAGCAGCCGAACGGCGCCGTCGGCGTGGGGGTGGTGATCTCCTTGAGCCGGTCGTAACCGCCGGCGTACCGCATCGTCCACAGTGGATGGTCGTCGAGCTGGCGCAGCGTCGCGAAGGAGGCGTCCGGGGCGGCGCCGGTCAGCGGCGCGGGCGGGGTCGTGCAGCCGGTCAGCGCGAAAAGCCCCAGCAGCACCGCGACACCACGCCTCATGGCTGGAGCTTAGGCCTTTGCCCCGTGTGATTGGCCAGTTACGTGTTGTGGTCTAAACCACTGGCCCGGCGACCACTCGAACGGCGACGAGCAACTGCTGAGGGGGCTACCCTCGACCTGTTCGACCGCGGACGGGAGAAGGTTGTGGGGAATCTCGGAGTTCCGGAGCTGCTGATCATCGGGCTGCCGCTCGTCGGGCTCGGTGTCGGGCTGTGGTTTGTCCTGCGCAGCCGAGCGAAGCGGCGGCATCCGCCGGGTGGGCAGTGGCCGGGTCAGCCGCCCGGCTATCAGCAGCCGGGATATCCGCCGCAGGGGTATCAGCAGCAGTACCCGCCGGCCGGGTATCCGCCTGGGCCGCCGCAGGGTGGGCCGGGACATCAGCCGTTCGGTCAGCCGCCGCGGTATCCGCAGCAGCCCGGTCCGCCGCCGATGGGTGGGCCCGGGTATCCGCCTTCCGGCCAGCCGCCGCGGGAGCCTGGGCACCCGTCGCGGTAGCCGGCTGGGCGGCGGCCCCGACCGGTCCGCCGAACCGCTGCTCTCACCATCTTCGATGACACAGAGGGAGCGGTTGTGAACCGCCGGGCGAAGCGGCAGTACCCGCCCGCCGGGCAGCAGTGGCCGGGTCAGCCCCCGCCCGGCTACCAGCACCCGCGTTACCCGCCGCCCGGGTACCCGCGGCAGTACCCGCCGCCGAGCTATCCGCCGCACGGCCCGCGTTGGCCGGTTCGCGTCCTGGCTCACGTTCTCGAACGTACGAGTAGGTGTCCACATGGAACAGCAGCAGCCGGAGTTCGACGCCGATCTGTTCCTGGCGGCGATGATCCCCGGTCTGGTCATCGGCCTGGCACTCGGTGTGTTCACCGTCGTCGCGATGTGGCGGCTCTTCACGAAGGCGGGGCAGCCCGGCTGGGCGGCGATCGTTCCGTTCTACAACACGTACGTCCTGTTGAAGATCGTCGGGCGGCCCGGCTGGTGGCTGGTCCTGTTCTTCATCCCGATCGCGAACATCGTGTTCCTGATCTTCGTGATGATCGACCTCGCGAAGGCGTTCGGGAAGGACGGCGGGTTCGCCGTGCTGCTGATCTTCCTGCCCTACGTCGGGATGGCGATCCTCGGCTTCGGCCCCGCGACCTACTTCGGGCCGGTGGCCGACCCGGCCTTCGCCGCCAGGTACGGCGGCTACCCACCGCCCGGTTACGGCTACCCGCCCCAACCGGGTTACCCGCCGCAGTACGGCTACCCGCCGCAACCGGGCTACCCGCCACCACAGCAGTACCCGCCTCCGCAACAACAACCGCCGGACGAGCCCGAGCAGCGGTGACCGTCCGGGGCACGCCGGGAAGACCGGCGTGCCCCGACCGGACTCAGCGCGTCGCGAGCGCCCGGTCCACCGCCTGCGCGGTGGTCACCGAGCTGTTGCCGAACTGGCGGACCGCCGCGTAGTAGACGTCCGCGAACCGGTTGCAGGCCCAGTTGCCGTTGCAGATCTCGTACATGTCGGTTTTGAAGTTGTTGTCGATCGACAGGCGGTTGGGCTCGGTGAACCGGCCCTGCAGCTTGTAGTTGCGGTACCCGAAGTCGTGCCGGTAGCAGGCCTTCACGAGGTCGAAGCCGAACGGGTTGTCCGGCGAGTTGGAACAGCCGTCCGAGCTCCAGTCGAGCTGGTCCCCGTACGGCTGCTGGCTTCGGATGGTCTGGAAGTTGTTCAGGCTGCTGCTGAACAGGTACTCGTCGGTGACCTGACGTAGCTGCGCCGGGTCGAGTTCGGCCTGTGCGGTCGCGGCGCCTACTAGCAGCGTCCCGATGACCGCGAAGGCGGCGACGGTTGCCCGGGCGGCACGACGCAGGGTTGACGTGGCCACGGTGGTTCTCCCTTATGAGGCGGGTGAGCCCACGTGGTCGCGGGCTCCGATCAATTACGCCCGCCGGCCAGTGCCCGGGGAACCCCCGATCGACTGGTAGATCGGTATCGATAGTGCTACGCGCTCAAAGCTCGAGCAGCATGCGAGCGTTCCCCAACGTGTTGGGCTTGACGTAGGGGAGGTCGAGGAACTCCGCGACGCCCTCGTCGGCCGACCGCCGCATCTGTTCGTACACGTCCGGGCTCACCGGCGTGCCGTCGATCTCGACGAACCCGTGCTTGGCGAAGAACGCGGTCTCGAAGGTCAGCACGAAGACCCGCGCGAGCCCCAGCTCGCGGGCGACCGACAGGAGCTGCTCCACGAGCAGCCCGCCGATGCCGAGCCCCGCGGCGTGGGGGAGCACCGCGATCGACCGGATCTCGGCGATGTCCTCCCACAGCACGTGCAGGCCGCCGCAGCCGACGAGCTCGCCGCCGTGCTCGGCCACCCAGAACTCCTGCACGTCCTCGTACAGCGTGACGAGCTCCTTGGTCAGCAACACCTTGCCGACGTAGGTGTCGATGATCGACTTGATGGTCCGCACGTCCCCGATCCGCGCGCGACGGACAGCCACCGGCTCACTCACGGCACTGAACCTGCCACGTCCGCCGCGCCAGAAGCACATCGGGTTGAACTCGACCACCGCTGACGTGCGGCAGCGGTCAGGCGGGCAGTTACCCTGAAGCACGTGCCAACACCACCACCGTCGCGTCGTGCCGCCCTGCTCACCCTCGGGTGCGCCCGCAACGAGGTCGACTCCGAGGAGCTCGCCGGCCGCCTGGCCGCGGGCGGCTGGGAGGTGACCGACGACAGCGACGGCGCCGACGTGGTCGTGGTGAACACGTGCGGCTTCGTCGAGTCGGCCAAGAAGGACTCTGTCGACGTGCTGCTCGACGCCGCCGGCACCGGCGCGAAGGTGGTCGCGGTCGGCTGCATGGCCGAGCGCTACGGCGCCGAGCTGGCCGAGAGCCTGCCGGAGGCCGCCGCCGTGCTCGGCTTCGACCACTACCCGAACCTGGGGGAGCGGCTCGACGACGTGGTCGCCGGCCGGGCGGTCGCGTCGCACCAGCCGGTCGACCGGCGCTCGCTGCTGCCCATCACGCCGGTCGAGCGAAAGCCGGTCGACCTGTCGGTCCCCGGCCACGGCTGGGGGCCCCGCGTGCTGCGCAAGCGGCTCGACGACGCGCCCGTGGCGTCGCTGAAGATCGCCTCCGGCTGCGACCGGCGCTGCTCGTTCTGTGCGATCCCGTCCTTCCGTGGCGCGTTCGTGTCCCGCACGCCGGACGAGATCGTCGCCGAGGGCGCCTGGCTCGCCGGCGAGGGTGCCCGCGAGCTGTTCCTGGTCAGCGAGAACTCCACGTCCTACGGCAAGGACCTCGGCCGCGAGCACGGCGGCCCGGACGCGCTGTCGCTGCTGCTGCCCCGCCTCGCCGCGCTGCCCGGCGTGGAGCGGGTGCGGGTGTCCTACCTCCAGCCCGCCGAGACCCGCCCGACGCTGCTGCGCGCGATCGCCGGCACCCCGGGCGTCGCCGACTACTTCGACATGTCCTTCCAGCACGCCAGCTCGACGATGCTGCGCAGGATGCGCCGCTTCGGCGGCACCGAGTCGTTCCTCGCGCTGGTCGAGCAGATCCGCGCGCTCGCGCCGGACGCCGGCATCCGCAGCAACGTGATCGTCGGCTTCCCCGGCGAGACCGAGGAGGAGCTGGCCGAGCTGGAGCACTTCCTCACCGAGGCCAGGATGGACGTGGTCGGCGTGTTCGGCTACTCCGACGAGGACGGCACCGAGGCGGAGAACCTGGGCGGCAAGCTCGACCCGGAGGAGGTCGCCGAGCGCGTCACGCGGGTGTCCGAGCTGGTCGAGCAGCTCACCGCGCAGCGTGCGGAGGACCGCGTCGGCGACGAGGTGCTGGTGCTGGTCGAACGCGTCGACGAGGACGGGGTGGCCGGGCGCGCCGCGCACCAGGGCCCCGAGGTCGACGGCGAGTGCCTGCTGCTGGACTGCGCGGACGCGGCGGTCGGCCGGTTCGTGCGCGGCAAGGTCGTGGACTCCGAGGGTGTCGATCTCGTCGTGCGTCCGATGGAGGTTCTCCCATGAGCGAGCTTGCGAGCGAGTCGATGTCACAGGGTGCCCGCGAGCGGCGCCACGGAGCCTGCGAGGGGGCGACGTGAGTGCGACGCCGGCGGACGGGACGACTCCGTCGGAGGCCCTCGGCGCCGCGGTCGCACGCGTGCCCCTGGTCAACATCGCCAACATCCTGACCGTGACCCGGCTCGTGCTCGTGCCGGTGTTCCTGCTGACCCTGTTCGCGGGCGGCGGCACCTCGACCGGGTGGCGGATGGTCGCGTTCGTGGTGTTCGCCATCGCGTCGATCACCGACCACGTCGACGGGCAGCTGGCCCGCAAGCTCGGGCTCGTCACCGACTTCGGCAAGGTCATCGACCCGATCGCGGACAAGGCGCTGACCGGGGCCGCGCTGTTCGGCCTCTCGGCACTCGGCGAGCTGCCGTGGTGGGTGACGCTGACCATCGCCGGCCGCGAGGTCCTCGTGACGCTGCTGCGCTTCTGGGTGATCCGGTACGGGGTGATCGCCGCGAGCTACGGCGGCAAGGTGAAGACGTTCGCGCAGATCATCGCGATCGGGCTGTACCTGCTGCCGCTGCCGGCCGCGCTCGACCCGGTGCTGTGGGGCGCGATGGGCATCGCGCTCGGGCTGACCGTGGTGACCGGCGTCGACTACGTGGTGCGCGCGCTGCGGCTGCGGGCCGCGCGTGGGTAGGAACCCGCTCGCCGAGACCGTCGGCGTCGAGGCGGACGTGCTCACGGCGCTGGTCGGGACGTTCAGGACACGCGGAGAGACGGTGGCCACCGCCGAGTCGCTCACCGGCGGGCTGGTCGCCGCGCTGCTGACGAGCGTGCCGGGGTCGAGCGCCGTGGTCCGCGGCGGACTGGTCGTGTACGCGACCGAGCTGAAGACCGAGCTGGCCGGCGTGACCGCCGCCGTGCTCGCCGCGCACGGCCCCGTGCACCCCCTGATCGCGGAGCAGCTGGCCGCCGGAGCACGGTCGCGGTGCGGCGCGAGCTGGGGGATCGGGCTGACCGGGGTGGCCGGACCGGACCCACAGGATGGGATCGAGCCAGGTGTCGTGCACGTCTGCGTGTCCGGCCCGACTTCCTCGGAAGTGCGCACGATCGGGATCGAGGGCAACCGCCACCAGGTCCGCGCGGCGGCCGTCCGGACGGCGTTGGACCTGCTCAGCGGCCTTGTCGACGAGTCGGACGAGGTCTGAGCTCGAGCGGGACGCCAGGGGCGTTGTCATACTTGTCGGGAACACTCAGGTGAGTTCGGTCGTTCGCCCTTGGCGTACGCACCGTGATGTCGGTGCCGATGATCGCGAGGTCTCGGTAACGTTGTCACTGTGCCTGACCGGCCCGTCGGGCTGTTGATCTTGGAGGGAGGCGCGCGATGACCGTGCTGTTGCGCGAGGCGATCGGTGATCGGCTCCGGCACGCCCGCACCAACCAGCGACGCACGCTGCGTGAGGTCTCCCGAGCGGCCCGGGTGAGCCTGGGCTACCTGTCGGAGGTCGAACGCGGCCGCAAGGAGGCGTCGAGCGAGCTGCTCGCCGCCATCTGCGACGCGTTGGAGCTGCCGCTGTCGGTGCTGCTGCACCACGTCGCGACCGACATCGGGGCGCTGGAGTCGGTGGAGCTGCCGGAGACCGCGGAGCGTGCGGACGTCGGGGCCGAGCGCTCCGGACCGCGTGCGTCGGTGGGGTCTATCGAGGGTGGCCGGCTGGTCCCGGCCGTCGTCGGGGACAACCTGGCCGACCTGCGGATCCAGCCGGTGCTCAGCCACCGGATCGACTCGTCGCTCGGGGTGCACCGGACGGGCGCGATCTTCGCGGCCTGACCGTCGGCACCGCTTGGCCACACTCCGGGTTCACGTGCGAACCCGGAGTTTCGCCTGCTCATCGGTTCCCGGGTAGTCTCGGCGATCTGCGGGACGGCCCGGTCGAGGTGCGGTGGGCGACCGACCCCGAGATCGGGCCGCCAGGTCAGGGCCATCCCTGAATAGCTCCTGATTTCTGCGGGGTCCGGTGGTGGGGAGCACCGCACACCTGACACGATGGAACCCACAGTGATGACGGGGCGTTGCCATATCAGCCGGTGAAGCGGCTCGTGTGGCAACCGGTAGCGAAGCGACCAGCGCGGAGAAGGCAGGCGGAGGAGATGGCCAACCCGTTCGTGAAGGCTTGGAAGTACCTGATGGCGGCCTTCTCGTCGAAGATCGACGAGCACGCCGACCCGAAGGTGCAGATCCAGCAGGCCATCGAGGAGGCCCAGCGGCAGCACCAGGCGCTCTCCCAGCAGGCCGCGGCCGTGATCGGCAACCAGCGTCAGCTGGAGATGAAGCTCAACCGGCAGCTCGGCAACGTCGAGAAGCTGCAGGCCTCGGCGCGCCAGGCGCTGGTGCTGGCCGACGAGGCCAGGTCCAAGGGCGACGAGCCGAAGGCGACGCAGTACGAGCAGGCGGCGCAGTCGTTCGCGACCCAGCTCGTCACCGCCGAGCAGGACATCGAGGACATGAAGACGCTGCACGACCAGGCGCTGCAGGCGGCGACGCAGGCGAAGTCCGCGGTCGAGCGCAACGCCATGATGCTGCAGAACAAGCTCGCGGAGCGCACGAAGCTGCTGAGCCAGCTCGAGCAGGCGAAGATGCAGGAGCAGGTGTCCAAGTCGCTCAACCAGATGAGCGAGCTGGCCGCGCCCGGCAACACGCCCTCCCTCGAGGAGGTCCGCGACAAGATCGAGAAGCGGTACACCACCGCGCTCGGGTCGGCGGAGCTGGCGCAGAACTCGGTGCAGGGTCGCATGATGGAGGTCCAGGCCTCGACGACGGAGATGGCCGGGCAGTCGCGCCTGGACCAGATCCGCGCCTCCATGGGTGGCGGCGGCTCGGCGCCGCAGGTCACCAGCGGCGCGAACTCGGCGACGCCGTCGCCGGCGTCGAACATCCAGGCCGAGATCGCCCAGCGCGTCGCGCAGGAGCAGAAGGCCAACCCGCAGGGCAACTGACGGGTAGGTCGACCTCGACCGAAGGGGAGGGCCGATGGCGCCGCGTGGCCGGGACATCTACCAGCTGACCCAGATGGTCGGGAAGTACCTCAACACCAACACGACCAAGACGTCGGTCGTCGCGCAGGTGCAGGAGGCACTCGCGCGGCGGACCGACGACACGGTCCGGATCGAACGGCAGCGCCGCAGGCTCGAACGCAAGCGGTTGTGGGCGTCGCGCTGGGCCATGGCGTGGGCGGTCGTGTGGGTCGTCGTCGTCGCCTACGTCGGGCTGGCGATCGCCGGGCTGGTGGACGAGGGCCCGGAAGCCACGATGATCGCGGGTGGCATCGGCGCCGCAGTCTTCACGGGCGCGCTGTCGATCAGGTCGACCCGGCGGATGGTCCTGCTGAAACGCGCCCGCGACGAGTTCGACCGGCAGCACAAGCCGGCCGTCGCCGCCGCGCCACGGCCCGCCATGCCCCCGAAGGGCTCGGCGGCTCACGAGCCGATGGTGCGTCTGTCGGAGGCGGAGTCGGCGTTGGACCAGCTCGTCCGTCAGCTGGCCGGCACGCAGGGCATGCCGGCGTCGGTGCCGCTGGAGTCGGTGGCACAGGCGGAGCAGACCGGCGCGGAGGCCGCGCAGGCGTTGCGCGCGGTGGCCGCGCAGCTCGCCGCCGTCGAGCTGGCCCGCGACCACGCCCCGCCGATGGAACGCGGCCCCCTCATCGACGGCGTCCGCCGACTACGCGAACAACTCGACGAGGGCCTCGACGGCTACCGCAGCCTGGTCGCCGCCGCGGGCCGCGTGGTGGCGGCAAGCTCCTCGGCAGGCCCGAAGCAGGAACTGGCCGACGCGACCGACCACTTGGCCGGCTTGGCAATAGCCCTAAGAGAACTATCCGACCCCCACTAACCCAACCCCGTCGGCAGTCGGGCCCAGGCGACCGATGGCGAAAACGCGCGAGTCTCCCGTTCGGACCCAGTGAGTCCCCCGTTCGGACAGGGTGAGTTGGCGGTTGGGGCCCGGCGGGTGGTGGCTGGAAATGCGCGAGTCTCCCGTTCGGACCTAGCGAGTCCCCCGTTCAGACAGACTGAGTTGGCGGTTGGGGCCCGGCAAGGGTGGTCGAGGCGCCGATGCTGTGAGTCTCCGGTTCGAGACTGGGGAGTCGCCCGGTGCAGGGCCAGTGGTCTGGCGTTGGGGACGGTGAGCCGCCAACGCCGCGCGTGAACGGTCCACTCGCAGCCTCAATCGGGAGGCTCACTAGGCCTGAACCGGCGACTCACTAGGTCCGAACCGGGGACTCGCGAGTTCGGTGGCTGGCCAACTCTTCGAGATTGGTGAGCCGTCCCGGCAGGCGGTCAGGGGCGGGGGGTCGCCTGCTCCGCGCCGGCGAGTCGGCGGTTGATGGCGCGGACGAGGCCGGGACCGTGGTAGATGAAACCGGTGTAGAGCTGCACCAGGCTGGCGCCCGCGTCCAGCATGCGGGTCGCGTCGTCGGGGGAGTGGATGCCACCGACGCCGATGATCGGCAGCGTGCCGGCCGTCTCCTTCGCCGCGAAGGTCACCACCTCCAGGGCCCGTGCGGTCAGCGGGCGGCCACTGAGTCCGCCCCGCTCCGCGGCCACCGGGGAGTTCGCGACGCCCTCGCGGCCGATGGTGGTGTTCGTCGCGATCAGGCCGGCGACATCGTGCGCCGCGCAGACTTCCAGTAGCTCGCCGATCGCCTCGTCGGTCAGGTCCGGGGCGATCTTCACCAGTACCGGCACCGGCGTCTCCAACGCCGCGAGCAGCGCGCTCAGCGCCCCGCGGTCCTGCAGCCCACGCAGCCCCGGCGTGTTCGGCGAGCTGACGTTGACCGCGAAGTAGTCCGCGTGCGGCTCGAGCACCCGCATCGACGACCGGTAGTCCTCGACCGCCTCCTCCACCGGCGTCACCTTCGACTTGCCGATGCTGACCCCGAGCGGCACCCGCAGCGGCCCCAACGCCGCGAGCCGCGCCGCCAGCGCCGCCGCGCCGCCGTTGTTGAAGCCCATCCGGTTGATCACGGCCTCGTCCGCCGGCAGCCGGAACAGCCGCGGCCTCGGGTTGCCCGGCTGCGCGTGCCAGGTGACCGTGCCGACCTCGACGAACCCGAAACCGAACGCCGGCCACGCCCGCAGCGCGACGCCGTCCTTGTCCATCCCGGCCGCGAGCCCGACCGGCCCGGGGAACCGCACACCGAACACCTCGCGCGGCGCCGACCGCCCGAAGTACCGCCGCAGCCCGGCGACCACCGGCGGCAACGCGCCCAACCGGCGGGTCATCCCGAGCGTGCGCTCGTGCGCCACCTCCGCGTCGCCGCCGCCGATCCGGAACAACGCGCGCCGCACGACCTGCTGGTACACCACCCGAGCATCGTTTCATCGCCCCCGAGGCGGCAGGATAGGGGTGTGCCTGACCTGGACGCCGCCGCCGACGAGCTCTACGCCGGCGCCCGCGAGGACTTCACCCCCCGGCGCAAGGAGCTCGCCAAGGAGGCGAAGACCGCGGGCGACGCGAAGCTCGCCGCCGCCATCGACAAGCTCGCCAAGCCGACCACCTCGGCATGGCTCGCCAACCAGCTCGCCCGCGACGGCGACTCCGACGTCGGCGAGATCGCCTCGCTCGGTGACGAGTTCCGCGAGGCGCACGCGAACCTGTCCGGTGCGGACCTGAAGTCGTTGTCGCAGCAGCGGAACAAGCTCGTCGCGACACTCGTCAAGCAGGCCGCGAAGCACAACGGCGCCGCGCTGACCGAGGGCGTGACCCGCGAGCTGGAGGACATCTTCACCACCGCCATCGCCGACGCGGAGGTCGCGCGGGTGCTCCTCGCGGGCCGGCTCGCCTCGGCGAAGGACCTGACCGCGGCGGCCGCCGCCTGGCCGTCCGGGGAGTCGACCGGCGTGGTCGCGCCCCGCCCCGCGCGCACGCCCAAGAAGGAGCGCCCGGCCCGCGAACAGGCCGAGCTGGACCGCAAACGCGAGGCGGCGCAGCAGGAGCTGGCGGACGCGCGGGCCGCGGTCAAGGAGGCCGAGGCGGACCGCAACGAGGAGGAACGCATCCTCGCCGACACGCAGAAGGCCGCCGACGAGGCGACCGCACAGGTCCGGAAGGTCTACGAGGAGCTGGACGCCGCCGAGGCGCGGGAGAAGGAGGCGCGGCGGCGGGTCGGGTCGGCGAGCCGGTCGGTGAAGGACGCCGAGCGGCGGGCCGGGCAGGCGTGGCGGCTCGTGCAGCAGGCCGAGAAGAAACTGGACGACCTGGGAAAATGAAACAGCCCCCGGGCCGTCTCCTGCGAACCGAGGATACGAGATCCGAGGATCGCAGGCCCAGGGGCGGACTAGGTCCCCGAGGGCGCCGAGGGCTGGGTGACTGCCTGGTATTCGCCGACCACACCGCGCGTCTACGGCATCGGCATTACCCGATGTGAGCCGTGTTGCACAGCCGGCCAAACCATTCCGTCCGGTTGGTGGTCCTTAGCGGACAGCCACCTCACGAGTCCTATGTGATATCACCGTTGGACCACCTCCTCTCTCGTGTACGGCCGACATTACGGCCGTCCGAGCGGACCGGCAAAGAGATTTAGCGGGATTCAACTCACGGGCGAACGGGGAACACGTCAGGTGTAAGCGTGACTCCCCCGAACGGGGGGATGGTAGATTCTTCGGTAACTACCAGTGGTCGCTGGAACACTCGAAGGACACCAATGGGGTCCACCCTGCAAGGCGGTCACGGTCGACTGGCTATCGGTGCTGTCCTGGGGGCCGTCACCTGCGCGTTGTTCGCCACGGGGATCATGACCGGCGAGGCGAACGGGCGCACGGAGGAGGACCCGGCGGAACGCGCCGCGGTCGAACCGATCCCACCCGCGCGACAGTCGTCGACGAGCGCCACCCCGACGACCACGTCCAGCGTGCCGTCGTCCTCGTCGTCGTCCAGCACGACGACCACGACCACCACGACGACGACCACGACCACGACGGTCCCGCCCACCACCACGACGACCACCACACGCCACACCACGACGACCACCGCGCGGCCCACGACGACCACGACCACGTGCTCGTCGCTGATCTGTATCGACTGACCGCCGCCGCGGTCAGCGGTCGTGGGTCACCTTGGCGTCGTCGTCGCCCTCGTCGGTGTACACGGGCTCCACCACGCCCGGCCAGCCCGCCGTGCGGTGCCGGCCACGGCCGCTGGTCCGCAACACCCGTGCCAGCAACAGGTTGAGCGCCAGCGACACCTCACGCGCGCCCGGCGTGTTCCACTGGTGGATCGGCACGCACGCGCCCTGCGCCTGCTGCACCGCCAGCCGGTCGGGCAGGGCCACCGGCATCACCAGCGTCCCGAAGTGCTCGCGCAGCTCGGCGATCCGGTACTGGTGCTCGTAGGACTGCGGGCGCACCCGGTTGACGACCACGCCGAGCGGCGACAGGTCCGGGTTGCTCTCCTCGCTGGCCAGCTCGACGGCCTCGAACGCGCGCTGCGCGCCGGACACCGCGAACAGCGTCGGCTCGGTCACCAGCAGGGCCCCGTGCGCGGCCCGCAGCGCCGACTTCGTCAGCCGGCCGAGCGAGGGCGGGCAGTCGAGCAGCACGAGCTGGTAGGGCACCTCGTCCTCGGCGAGCATCGGCCCGAGCTCGGCCAGCGCGCGGGACAGGTTCTCCAGCCGTCTCGGGTCCGTCTCCTGGTCGTTGAGCAGTTCCACCGACTCGGAGCCGACCAGCACGTCGACCTCCTCGCCCCAGCCGCTCCGCGCGATCGCGTCCCGCAGCACCGCGGGCCGCGGCGTCTCGAGCACGTCGGCGAGCGTCGCCTTCGTGTCGTCCGGGTCGAGCGTGGCCGTCGCGTTGCACTGCGGGTCGAGGTCCACCACCAGGGTGCGCGCACCTCGCCGCTGCGCCGCCGAGGCAAGGCCGAGCACGATGGTCGTCTTTCCGACACCACCCTTGAGGCTGAGCACCGCCACCGTTTGCACGCTATGCACCCTACGGGGCCTACAGTTTCGCACCATGCGACCGGATGCAGTTCGCCTCGCGCTCGACGCCGAGCTGGCCGACGCGCGGCGTCGCCGCGGCGACGAACCGCCCCGCGTGCTCGACGTCGGTGGTGGTAGCGGCGTTCTCGCCGTCCCGTTCGCCGCCGCGGGCTGCGTGGTGACCGTCGTCGAGCCGAACCCCAACGCGCTCGCGACGCTGTCCCGCCGCGCCGCCGACGCCGGTGTGCGCGACCGCATCACGGCGGTCCAGGCCGACAGCGACGCCCTCGGTCAGGTCGTGCCGGCCGGCGCGGCGGACCTGGTGCTCGCGCACGGGCTCCTCGAGGTGGTCGACGACCCGAAGAACACGGTCGCCGCGATGGTGGGCGCCGCCGCGCCGGGCGGCGCGGTCTCGGTGCTCGTCGCCAACCGGACCGCGGCGCTGCTGCACCGCGCGATCGCCGGGCGGCTCGGCGAGGCCGCCCGCCTCGCGGAGGACCCGGCCGGCCGCCTGCCCAGCGAGCCGCTGCAGCGCCGCTACGACACCGAGGGCCTCCTGGCGCTGCTGGCCGACGCCGGCCTCGCCGTGGAGCTCGTGCAGGGCCTCGGCGTACTGACCGACCTGGTGCCCGGTTCGGTCCTCGAACAGGACTCGACGGCCTCGGACGCGCTGGCCGAGCTGGAGCTGCGGCTCGCCGCGACGGTGCCGCTGCGCGACATCGCGACGCGCCTGCACGCGGTCTCGCGCAAATTGTCGGTGCCGTCTGATTAGCTCCTGACATGGGTCGGAGCGGGGATCTGCCGCGTGGTCTGGTGGACCGCTACAAGGCGCGGGACGGCGTCTGGCCGGACGACACCGGCTGCCCGGTGCTGCACGTGGACATGGACGCGTTCTTCGCGTCCGTGGAGATCCGCGAGCGGCCCGAGCTGGTCGACCGGCCGGTCGTGGTCGGCGGCACGGGCGGGCGCGGGGTGGTCAGCTCGGCCAACTACATCGCGCGGACGTACGGGGTGCGCTCGGCGATGCCGACCGCGCACGCGCGGCGGCTGTGTCCGCAGGCCGTGTTCCTGCCGCCGACCTTCGAGCTGTACCAGGAGGCGTCCTCGGGGGTCATGGCGATCTTCCGGGAGATCACGCCGCTCGTGGAGCCGCTGAGCCTGGACGAGGCGTTCCTCGACGTCTCCGGTGCGCTGCGCAGGCTGCGGATGACGCCGGGGCAGATCGGCGAGCAGGTCCGCGCCAGGGTCGCGGCGGACTGGGGGATCAACTGCTCGGTCGGGGTCGCGGCGACCAAGTTCGTGGCCAAGCTGGCGTCCGGGCTGGCGAAACCGGACGGCATGATGGTGGTGCCGCGCACGGACATCCTCCCGTTCCTGCACCCGTTACCGGTGTCCTCGCTGTGGGGCGTCGGCAAGAAGACGGCCGAGCGGCTGTCGGTCATCGGGCTGAACCGGGTGGCCGACGTGGCCGCGATGCCGCTCGCCCGGCTGCGGCGCTCGATCGGCGTGGCGACCGCCGAGCACCTGCACGCGCTCGCGAACGGGCACGACGACCGCGCGGTCGTGCCGGAGTCGGTGGAGAAGTCGGTCGGCGCCGAGGAGACGTTCGACGTCGACCAGACCGACCGCGAGGTGCTCAAGCAGGAGCTGCTGCGGCTGTCCGAGCGCACGGCGACCACCCTGAGGCGGCGCGACCTGCGCGGCCGCACGGTGTCGATCAAGGTCCGGTTCGGCGACTTCACCACGATCACCCGCTCCCGCACGCTGCCGGTCGCCACGGCCGGCACGCAGGAGATCTACCGCACCGCGTGCCGGCTGCTCGACGAGCAGACCCCGCCGGGCGCGGTGCGGTTGATCGGCGTGCGCGTGGAGCAGCTGGACGAGGGCGGCGCGAGCGGGGAGCAGCTGTTGCTCGACGCCCCGGAACGCGGCTGGCGCGACGCCGACCAGGCGGCCGACCAGGCCAGGGCGAAGTTCGGCGGCGCGGCGATCCGCCCGGCGACACTGCTCGGCGGCCCCGCCCGGGAGAAGGTGGTGCGCAAGGATCAGCAGGCGTAGAGGCTGTTCGGGTGCACGCGTTCGCAGTAGCGGACGTGCAGGTGGTTGTCGTGGTTCGGGTACTGCGTGGTCAGGCCCTCGCTGATCAGGACCGGGTCGTTGAAGAAGATCAGCTTCACGTGGCCGGGCGCGGCGTTGCGGATGGCCTGCGCCAGCGACCGCGTCGCCGCGCGGTCGTAGGTCGAGGACTCCCAGGTGATCCGGCCTGCGGTGCACTGTGCGCTGTCCGTGCGGACCGGCCAGATGTCGATGTCCATGCCGACCGCGTGGCTCCCGTGGCCGGGAATCGTGCCGCCGTGCTCGAAGCCGGCGTCGCCGATGGGGACCTGGCCCTGGCCGGTGCCGGCGAACGTGCGGACCGCTTGCTCCAGCTGCGCCACGCCGGCCGCGGTCGCCCAGTTCGCGGTGCCGTTGCCGTCCGGGTCCTTGTCGCAGAGGCCGGCCGCCATGTCCGGATACCCGTAGTGCCACACCAGGTTCCGCCACGTCGTGGGTCCGGCGACCCCGTCGACGCCGATGCCGGCGTGGGACTGGAAGTCCCGCACGGCGGTGGTCACGGCCGCGTCGAACACGCCGTTCACCGCGAGTGAGAGGCGGCGCTTCTCGTTCAGCTCCACCTGCAGCGCGCGCACCGCTGGTCCGTTCGCGCCCTGGCTGATCTGCGGCACCAGGGCCGTCCAGGTCGCGGGCCCGACGATCCCGTCCACGGTCAGCCCGTGGGCCGACTGGAACGCCCGCACGGCCGTGTTCGTGGCGGACCCGAACACGCCGTCGGCGGTCAGGGTGTGCCCGTGGTGGGTGAGGAGGTGCTGGATCGCCTGCACGTCCGCGCCCCGGTTGCCGGTGCTCTGGGTATGGAAGAAGGCGTTCGGGTAGGCGCTGGCCGGGGTGGCGGTCAGCAGCACGGCGAAGATGGTGGCCACGGTGACGAACACTCGACGCATAGTCACAAACTGTAGCGGCTTTTCGTTAAGGATCCACAGGCTAGAATTCCCAGTTATGGTGCCCGTCGGCAACCTGCTCCTCGTCGCGATCGTCGTGATCGCGCCCACGATCCTGTTCTGGGTCATCGTCCGCGTACCGAGGTTCGTCGACGGCGTCGGCGCGCGACTACGCAGACGCCGCGGCCCGGCCCCCACGACGCCGCCCATCGAGCGTCTCGCCGCCGACCTACGCCGCGTGCACACGTCCATCGCCGAGTGCCCGCCCGGCACCCCCGCGGTACGCCGACGCGCGGCCCGCGAGGCCTACGACGCGCTGCTCGTCCAGGCCTGCGTTGCGGTCGACGTGCCGCATCGGCTGGCCGGTCTGCCGGAGGGTGTGGACCGCGAGGTCGAGCGGCTGCGGGTCGAGGAGGCGCTGCGCACGGCCGGTCTCAGCGTTCCCTGACCAGCTCCGGCAGTACCTCACCGAGCGGCCCGCGCAGCACGATCGAGGCGAGACCGTCGTAGGGCGTCTCGGAGGCGTTGCAGATAACGACAGCCGCACCGGCTCGCGCGGCCAGTCCGACGAGCCCGGCTGCCGGCTGCACGGACAGCGAGCTGCCCACGGCGAGCATGAGGTCGCACCCCAGCGCCGCGTCCCGCGCGGCCGACAGCACGTCGACGTCGAGCGGCTGTCCGAACGAGATCGTCGCCGACTTGAGGATTCCGCCGCACACCAGGCATTCCGGGTCCGGCGCGCCGGCGGCCACCCGGTCGAGTGCGGCCCGCATCGGCCTGCGGTCCCCGCACGTCAGGCACTCGGTCTCGTGCATCGTGCCGTGCAGTTCGAGCACCGACACCGAGCCGGCGCGCTGGTGCAGCCCGTCGATGTTCTGCGTCAGGATCGACACCAGCCGCCCGGCCCGCTCGAGGTCCACGAGCGCGCGGTGTGCGGCATTCGGCGACGCGTCCCACACCGGGTGCGACAGGCGTGCCTGCCACGACCGCAGCCGCACGTCCGGATCGTCGCGGTAGGCCTGGAAGCTCGACAGCCGCTCAGCGGCCGGGTCGCGGGTCCACAACCCGTTCGGGCCGCGGAAGTCCGGGATCCCCGAGTCGGTGGAGATGCCGGCACCGGACAGCACGGTGATCCGCGCCGCCTCGGCCATCACGGCGGCCCCGTCGGTCAGCTCGTCCGGCTCCCTCACCAGCTGCCACCTCCGCCGCCCCCGCCGCCCCCACCGACACTGCCGCCGCCGGAGTACCCGCCGCCCGACGACGAACCGCTGCCACCGCCGCTCGACGACGGCGCGGTCGTCGCCATGTGCACGGTCGAGTTGAGCGCCACGAGGTTCGTGATCTCGGCGACGCCGGACGTCTCCCTCGGCAGCGCGGTCGCCGCGATCGCCTTGTTCCAGCGGTCCAGCTCGCCGAGCGCCACCGCCCACGCGGAGTACAGCCGCAGCTCGCCGCGCTCGGCCGCCTCGCGGACCTGCCGGCCCTCGGACGCCACGAAGAACCGCCGGAAGCCCTCGACCTGCTGTCGCCGCGCGAAGCCCTCCGGCGTGCGGATCGGCAGCTCGTCGGCGTTCATCGCCATGCTCGTCCCCGCGCCGGCGAAGAACCCGGACACGGCGGCGGCGAGGTAGGCGAGCACGGGCGCCGGCGAGGCCGCCACCAGGAGCGCGACGGCGCCGCCGAGCACCGCCAGCACCCCGAGCGTCTTCACCCACGCCGCGACGCGGTGGTTGCGCCGCTCGGCGCCGTGGTCCCACAGCTCGCAGCTCTGCCGCCACGCGGTCAGCTCGTCGGCCACCATCCGGAAGCCGACGGCGAACCGCTGGTCGTAGGAACCGAGCTTGACCTTGTGCCGGCGGTTGAACATCTCCCGCAGCGCGGCCGGCGCCGACGCCCACCGGTCGTCCGGTGCGGTCCAGCGCAACCGTTTGCCGTCGTTCTCGATGACGAACCAGCCGTCGAGCGACTGCTGCGTCAGCCACGCCACCTGGTGATGTTTCTCGACCTTCTCGGTCAGCAGCACGCCGCCCTGCGCCGGTGTGAGGTCGCGCGGCGGCTCGAACCGGATGGTCACCTGCCGCTCGGCGACCAGGTCCGTGATCGGCCTCGACTCGAGGCCGGGACCGCCGAACACGGCATCGATCCCACCGCCGCCCCACGCCCGGTCGCGCCCGACCCGCCGCGCCCACAGCACGGGCGGGACCACGCCGAGCGCGAAGCCGACGGCGCCGAAACCGAGCACGAGCCAGATGGTCGTCCAGTAGGACTCGCCGGGCGACAGCTCGACATCGCTCGGCAGCGCGGTCCGCACGGGCCCGGTCACCGCGCCGGCGCGGTCGCCGTCGATCGTGACGCCCTGTCGCTCGTCGAGTCCCTCGACGTGCGCCGTGATCGCGTCGCCGCCCGCGTCGAGCGTCTCGCACGGGGCCTCGCTCGACTCGTAGCCGCGGAAGCAGCCGACGCCGGAGAGCCGGTAGGGCGCCGTGAGCCGGATGTCCACGGCGTCGATCGGCACCTCCCAGCCGGTGCCGATGGCGTCGTAGGCGAGCCGGCCGTCGTCGACCGCGCCGGTGATCCGGTACTCGAGGACGTACCGGTGTCGCCCGGAGACCGTCTCGGACGGGCTGCCCACCCGGATCACGGCATGCACGTCGTCGGTCAGCTCGACCTCGTCCGGCGCGGACGCCGACCGCACCCGCACGTCGGACACCCGCTGGTCGCCGTCGAGGTCGTAGCCGGGGAAGTTGCGGAAGACGCCGTGCCGGTCGTTGTTGCCGAAGTCGTAGTCGATCGTCTCGCGCACGAGCGCGGTCCCGTCCTCCTGGACGGCGATGTCGACCGCGTAGTGCCGCACCCGCTCCGAGCCGAGGCCCCAGTAGGTGACGAACCCGGCGGCGAGGGCGAGCAGCACACCTACGAACGCGATCGAGCCGAACGTGACGCCTCTGCGTTTCCTGGTGAAGGGGGTGACCAGCACCGCAGCACCCTAGTCGGCGCCGGTCCAGGCCAGCAGCTCGTCCAGGGTCTTCGTGTTGATCACCCGCGCCGCCGGCACGCCGCACTCCTCCGCGCGCTCGCAGCCGTAGTTCAGCCAGTCCAGCTGGCCGGGCGCGTGGGCGTCGCTGTCGATGGAGAACTCGCAGCCGAGCGCCACCGCCTCGGTCAGCAGCCGCCGGGGCGGGTCCAGCCGGTCGGGCCGGCAGTTGATCTCGACGGCCACCCCGTTGTCCCGGCAGGCCGCGAACACGGCGGCGGCGTCGAACTCCGACTCCGGGCGCGGTCGGCCCTTCACCCGGCGCCCGGTGCAGTGGCCGAGGATGTCGGTGTGCGGGTTCGAGACGGCCGCCAGCATCCGGTCGGTCATCTGCGCGGCGTCCATCCGCAGCTTGGAGTGGACGCTCGCGACCACCACGTCGAGCCGGGAGAGCAGCTCGGGAAGCTGGTCGAGCGCGCCGTCGTCGAGGATGTCGACCTCGATGCCGGTGAGCAGCCGGAACGGCGCCAGCTCGCGGTTCAGGTCGGCGACCACGTCCAACTGTCGACGCAGCCGCTCGGCCGTGAGCCCGTTGGCGACCGTGAGGCGCGGGGAGTGGTCGGTCAGCACCATCCAGTCGTGGCCGAGGAGTATCGCGGTCTCGGCCATCTCGCGGATCGGGCTACCGCCGTCGGACCAGTCCGAATGGGTATGACAGTCGCCCCGAAGCTCGGCCCGCATGGCCTCGCCGCCGGCCACCGGCACCAGCCCGTTGGCGAGGGCCTTGCGCAGGTAGGCCGGCTGCTCGCCACGCGCGGCCTCGGTGATGACGCCCGCGGTGCTGCGGCCGATGCCGGGCAGGTCGGTCAGCGTGCCGGCGCGCAACCGGTCGTCGAGCTCGCCTTCCGCGAGTCCGTCGACGACGCCGGCCGCCCGCCGGAACGCCTGGACCTTGTGCGTCGGCTCACCCGAGCGTTCCAGAAGAAACGCGATCTGCCGCAGGGCCCGTGCCGGCTCCATCAACCCGCCTGACTTGCTGTGACACGCCTCGTGACAGACTCGTGAACGGCCGGGTTTTGCTCATGCATACGACCATGATTCCGGATCGGGTAGTCGCGGAGGCTCGCGGCTCGTATCCTGGACGGTGACGCCCCTTTAGCGGGGGCGCCCGCCGGGTCCGGCGGCCATGACCCGTGATCGCCCGGCGCTCGCGATTGCTGTGCCGGAGGAGGAACGAATGCCACTCTCCGAGCACGAGCAGCGACTGCTCGACCAGATTGAGCGTGCGCTTTACGCCGAGGATCCCAAGTTCGCTTCCAGCGTGCGGGGCGCACGACTTCGTCGCCCGTCACGGCGCCGGCGCCTGCAGGGCATCGCGCTGTTTGTGCTGGGTGTCGCTCTGCTGGTCCTGGGAGTCATCCTGCCGCTGAAGCCTGGCGGCGTCCCGGTAGTCAGTCTGCTCGGCTTCCTGGTGATGTTCTTCGGTGCTTTGCTCACGCTCTCCGCTATTCGTCATGCCGGCGGTGAAGGTGAGGAGGGCGCCGAGGACAACGAGGGCGGCGGCACGCCGAAGGCACGCCGCAGCTCGTTCTCGCAACGCATGGAGGACCGCTTCCGCAAACGGTTCGAAGACGAACCGTAGGTCGGCGGGCCACGGCCCGCCGACGACGTGAGTCGTGCGCCAGAGCGGCGCTCGGCCATGTTCTGCGCGTGATATCCGACGCAGAATGGATGTGTTCTCTACGGGCATGGGCCACCATCGGTATGGCACTCGTCACACTGATGGAGGTTAGCCGTGGGTTTGCGCATCCCGGAGCACGCACAGTGGACGCGATTGGCGGAACGGGTAGCCCAGCTGGCGCCCGATGGCTTCGCCGGGGATCGTCTGCGGAACCTGTACGAGGGCCGGTGGCAGGACGGCGGCGAGCGGTCGCCGATGATCACCCCGGTCGACCAGACGACGATCGGCCAGCTGTCGAAGGTGGACGAGCCGACCGCGTTGAAGGCCGTCGCCGCCGCACACCAGCAGCACCGCGAGTGGGCTGACGTCCCGCTGGCCGACCGCAAGGCGCGGGTCACGGCCGCGGTCGACGCGATGACCGACGCGCGCGACGACCTCGCGCTGCTCCTCGCGTGGGAGATCGGCAAGCCGTGGAAGCTCGCGTGCGCCGACGTGGACCGTGCCCTCGACGGCGTCCGCTGGTACCTCGAGAACATCGAGGAGATGCTCGGCACCGACGTGCAGGGCCGCCCGTTCGAGCGGACCCCGCTGCCCGGTCCGGTCAGCAACATCGCGAGCTGGAACTACCCGATGTCGGTGCTGGTGCACTCGGAGCTCGTGCAGCTGCTCGCCGGCAACGCGGTGGTCGCGAAGACCCCGACGCAGGGCGGCGCGTACTCCCTCACGGTCGCGCACGCGCTCATGAACGACGCCGGCCTGCCCGTCACGCTGCTGTCCGGCGACGGCTCGAAGCTGTCCGGCGCGCTGGTGCGGTCGATGGAGATCGGCGCGCTCGCGTTCGTCGGCGGGCGGGACAACGGCGGCAAGGTCGCCGCCCAGCTCGTCGACACCGGCAAGCGGCACATGCTCGAGCAGGAGGGCCTGAACACCTGGGGCATCTGGGAGTTCTCCGACTGGGACGGGCTCGCCGCGCACCTGAAGAAGGGCTTCGAGTACGCGAAGCAGCGGTGCACGGCCTACCCGAGGTTCGTGGTGCAGCGGCGCCTCGTCGACGAGTTCCTCGCGACCTACCTCCCGGTGGTGCAGTCGATCAAGTTCGGCCACCCGCTCGCCGTGGACGACTCCGGCGAGCTGCCGGTGCTCGACTTCGGCCCGATGATCTCCGCGGCCAAGGCGACCGACCTGCGCAAGAAGGTGGACGAGGCACTGCACCACGGCGCCGTGCCGCTGTACCGCGGTTCGCTCGACCACGGCCGGTTCCTGCCTGGTCAGGACACGTCCGCGTACGTCGCGCCGACGACGCTGCTCGCGCCGCCGGGGGCGTCGCGGCTCATGCACGAGGAGCCGTTCGGCCCGGTGGACACGATCGTCGTGGTCGACACCAAGGCCGAGCTGCTCGCGCAGATGAACGCGTCGAACGGGGCGCTGGTGGCGAGCATCGCGTGCGACGACACCGAGCTGGCGGAGGACCTGGCGCAGCACGTGCAGGCGTTCAAGGTGGGCGTGAACAAGCCCCGGTCGCGTGGTGACCGCGAGGAGCCGTTCGGCGGTCGCGGCGGTTCGTGGAAGGGCGCTTTCGTCGGTGGCGTGCATCTCGTGCACGCCGTGACGCAAGGTCCCGAGGACGAGCTGCTGTACGGCAACTTCCCGGACTACAACCGGTACCCGTCGGTCTGACTCACCGTCGTGCCGGCCGGCTGCTCGATCTCGGGCAGCCAGCCGGTCCGGGGTGTGGCCGGTGTCCGGATCGGGCCAGGTGAGTTGGTCAGCGGCGGCGGAGGACTGAGCGGGGGAGCACCTTCGCGCGCCAGCCGAGTGGGTCGCTGCGCCGCAGTCCGTTGATCAGGTCGTCGAAGGCGGGGGCCAGCGTCGGGTCCGGGTGCTGGTGGCCGCCGTACCAGGAGCGCTCCACCTCGCTGACCACGGTCCGCAGCGCGCGTTTGCCGCCGTCGTCCAGTGCGTGCTCCCGGGCCATCCGGCGGGCGGCCACCCGCACGGTCTCCGTCGAGCTGATCTCCGCGCCTCGGTCCTTCGACTCCGCGAGCAGCTCCGACCACGCCGATGTCGCCGCGTACGGGCCGTTCGCGTGCACCTCGTGCCGCCTGCTCAGCCGCCGCCGCTCCCGCACCAGACCGGGCGCGGCCGCGACCATCAGCACCACCACGAGCGCGGCGAGCCACCACGACACGAGTGCCGCGCCGAACACCAGCACCAGCGCCCACGCGGCCATGGCCAGCGGCCCGAACCACGAGCCACCACGTGTTCTGCGCCGATTCCGGCCGCCGGCGACCCCCAACACCGTCAGCGTGACCGCGACCACCGTGATCGCGCCGATCGTCCACCAGAGCCACGGCGCGGTGGAGTCGTCCTGCTGACCGGTCGCCGCGGCCCCGGCCTCCTGGGTCTCCTCGTCGGTCGGGGTGTCGGTCGGGGCGTTCGGCGCGGTCGGCGCCGCGGAGGACTCGTTCGTGTTCTCCGGATCGTCCTCCGGGCCGGACGGGCCGGACTCCGAGACGTAGGGCGGGGTGTAGGTCGTGCCGTCGGCCAGCGGGGTCGGGTCGAACGTCACCCAGCCGGAGCTCGGGAAGAACACCTCGACCCACGCGTGCGCGTTCTGCGTGGTGATCGTCCGGTAGTCACCGTTCCGGTAGCCGCCGGTGTAACCCATGGCCACCCGCGACGGGATCTTCGCCGCGCGCAGCAGGATCGCCATCGCCGACGCGAACTGCTCGCAGAACCCGGACTTGCTGCGGAACAGGAAGTCCTCCAGCGCGCTCTCGTCGCTGCCGCCGGCAGTCTGGGTGTCGTACTTGAAACCGTTGTCCGTCTGGAAGTAGTCCTCGATGGCCCGCACCCGGTCGAACACCGACGAATGACCGGCGGTCAGCCTGTTCGCCAGCTCGACGACGTCCTGCGGGAGCCGGTCGTCGCGGGAGTAGATGTCGTCGATCTGGTCCGGCGAGGTGAAGTACCCGTCGGACCGCAGCTCGTCCGCGGTCGGCTCGGTGAGGTCGGCCTCCTCGGTGTACGCCGGCAGCGTCTGCGACGACTCGCTGTAGACCATGCCGCTCTCCGGGTCGTACCGCATGCCGTCCGGCAGACCGCGCAACCGCAGCGGCACGCCGACCACCGGCGCCCAGAAGTCCTCCGAGTTGACCGGCTCGATTTGGATGTCACCGGTCTCGTCGGTCGGGCCGTGGCCGGGCGGCGGCGGCAGCGGCCGGTTGGCGTCGTAGCCGCGCGGCAGTTCCTTGGAGTCGCCCCGGCCCCAGCCGCCGCTGCGGTCGTAGATGGGCAGCGTCAGCGCACGCAGCAGGCGCGGGTCGTCGCCGAGGTTGCGCACCCGGAACAGCTCGACGTTGCCCTCCCGGTCGAGCATGCCGCGCAGCTGCGTGAACGGGTTCAGCCCGAGGCCGCCCGCGCCACCGCCGCCGTTGCCGCCGGGCAGCTGGCCGACCGTGCCGATCACCGTGACCGTCGCGCCGGCGAACAACGCGATCGCCACCGCGCCGGAGACCATGGCCGACGGCGAGCCGAAGCCGCCGCCGGTGCCCTGCACCGTCGGCCGGTTGCGCCACATCTGGTGGCGGTGCGCGCCGTCGACCGCGAGCAGCGCCGCGAACGACACCGCGCCGAGCACGAACGCCCACCACGGCAGCATCTCGTCGGCGAGCGACGCCGGCACCGCGTACACGCACAGCAGCACGAGACCGCACGCCGCCGGCGTGCCGGCGGACACCGCGAGCGTGTCGACGAGGACGGCGACCAACCCGATCGCGATCACCACGAGACACAGCACGGCCGCGTTCGCCGGCACCGGCGGCACGCCGGTCTGCACCACGTCGACCGAGTCGCGCAGGACCCCGCCGAGCTCCGCGATCGACGCGGGACCGGGGAAGATGCCGAGGATGCCGCTGTCGGTGAACAGCGAGACGAGCAGGCACATGATCGCGAACATCTGCGCGAGCCCGACGAGCAGGATCGGTGTCCGCACCGCACGCAGGCCGAGGCCGATCGCCGTGACGACCGTGACCGCCACCCCCGCGTAGCCCCACCAGCGCAGGCCCTCGATGACACCGGACAGCGCGAGCGACGCGCACAGCGTCGTGACCGCGGCGACCACCGGTGTCACGGTCATCGACCACTGGGCCGACGACAGCTCACCGCCGGGCGGCGGAGGCGGCGGGGGTGGTGGCGTCGGCCGGCGGACCGGGCGGGTGTAGGTGGGAGGTGCTGTCACTGTGGCCTATCCCGTGATCATCGCGTCGGAGCGGGTGCCGTGGGTGCGGCAGAGGGTGGACCAGGTCGCGGTCATCGGGATGTTGGGCTGTGCCACGGTCACGCCCCAGCCCGCACCGCGCAGCAAGGCGGTCGCGCCGTCGAGGTCGGTGTCCGTGCCACCCTCGCCGGCCGCGGCCCACGCCGTGGTGTCCAGCAGCACCGCGAGGCTGCGGGTACCGCGGGAACGCTGGCTGATCAGCTGGCTGAGCGACTCCGCGGAGGTCGCGCCGAGGATCGCGATCAGCTCCTGCCCGTTCGCTGGGTCGGTGCGGCAGTCCACGTCCCGCTGCGGGGTCGGCTGCAGCGCGGCGAGCGCGTCGAGCACCGCGTTGTCGTTGTGCAGGCCGTCGCCGGAGTCCCGCACGATCAGCCCGCCGGTCTCGGTGACGAGGCGGATCCGCTGGCCGTACCGGTGCAGGTGCAGGCAGACGCTGGCGGCGAAGGACACCGCCCACTCGAGGCTCGCGTTGGCGCCGGTGCCGCGATGCGCGGCCGCCCGGTGGTCGAGCAGCACGGTGGTGCCGCCGCGCCACGGCCGCTCCTCGACGCGCACCATCATCTCGTCGCGCTTCGCGGTCGAGCGCCAGTGCACCTTCCGCAGGTCGTCGCCCTGCCGGTACGGGCGGACGATCGCGTCGTCCTCGCCCTGGCCCGCGTTGAGGCGGACCGAGCCGTCGTCGCCGGAGCCGAGCCCGGAGCCGCCCGGCACGCCGACCAGCTTCACCACCCTCGGCACCACGACCAGCCGGGACGTGTGCGCGAGGTCCCGCTCGAACTCCGCGAGCCCGAACGGGTCGGTGATGGTCGCCTTCAGCGGGCCGAGCTGCTGGATGCCGCGCAGCATCGGCTGCACGTGGTAGCGCAGCCGGGTGCCGGTGTGGCGGGGCAGGTGCTCGATGACGAACCTGGGCTTGCCGCCGAGCGAGTACGGCACGCCGTCGGAGATCAGCAGTCCGCCGGTCGGCAGCCGGCCGGTCGAGGTGACGTGCAGTGTCACCTCGGCGCGCCCGCCGACGGGGGTCCGTATCGGGTTCAGCTGACGCTGCGCGTGCAGGCCGACGCGTGCCACCGCGGTCAGCAGGCACACGAGGATCGGCAGGGCCACCACGAACACGGAGACGCGCAGCAGGTCGCGTTCGTTCAGCACCACCGAGCACAGCGCGGCCGCGAGCCCCGCGGCGAGCAGACATCTGCCGCGCGTGGTGAGACCCGACAGCGCACCCTTCAGCGGCCGCGCCATGGTCGGGCTACCTGTTCCCGCGTGCGACGTGCGGCCACTGCGGGTCCGGGCCGGCCTGCGGCACCGGCACCCGCTGGACCAGCGCGCGGATCAGCTCCGCGGTCGACCGGCGGCCGGCCTGGGACTCGGGCGTGAGCACGAGCCGGTGCGCGAGCACCGGGACGGCGACCGCGTGCACGTCGTCGGGGACCACGAAGTCGCGGCCGGACAGCGCCGCCTGCGCGCGGGCCGCCCGGACCAGGTGCAGCGTGGACCTCGGCGAGGCGCCGATGCGGATCTCCGGCAGCCGCCGCGTGGTGGACACCAGCTCGACGGCGTAGCGGCGGATCTCGGGGGAGAGCTTGACCGCGCGGACCGTCTCGATCAGGTGCTTGACCTGCTCGGCGTGCGACACCGGCTGCAGGTCGGCGAGCGGGTTGTGGCCGGCGTGCTCGTCGACCATGGCGAGCTCGGCGGCCGGGTCCGGGTAGCCGATCGACACCCGCGCGGTGAACCGGTCGCGCTGCGCCTCCGGCAGCGCGTACGTGCCCTCCATCTCGATCGGGTTCTGGGTCGCGATGACCATGAACGGCGAGTCGAGCGTGTAGGTGTTCGTGTCGACCGTGACCTGCTGCTCCTCCATGCACTCGAGCAACGCGGACTGGGTCTTGGGCGACGCGCGGTTGATCTCGTCGCCGACCACGATGTTCGCGAACACCGGGCCGGGCCGGAACTCGAAGTCGTTGGTCTGCCGGTTGAAGATCGACACTCCGGTGACGTCGGAGGGCAACAGGTCCGGGGTGAACTGGATGCGGCTGACCGTGCAGTCGATGGAGCGCGCGAGCGCCTTCGCGAGCGACGTCTTGCCGACGCCGGGCACGTCCTCGACGAGCAGGTGCCCCTCGGCGAGCAGGGTGACGAGCGCGATGCGCACGACCTCGGGCTTGCCGACGAGCACGCGCTCGACGTTGGCGGCGATCCGCTGGGCGGTCGCGTTGAGCTCGTCGAGCGGCGAGGCCGGCCGGTAGTGGTTGGTCTGAGAGTTCTGAGCAGGCTGACCGTCGGCGAGCTGGTGGGTCGGCGCGCCGGTCGCGTGCTGTGTGTAGGGGTCGCCGCCGTGTGCCGGGTATGGGTTGCCCGACAGCGCCGATGGCGGGGTACTCGACGTCACGCGACCTCCTGTGGACTTCGTCGGCTCAGAGAGCCTGCCCCGAAGCATGTCAAACTGGCGAGAAGTACCCCAACCCCTGGTGCGCACGGTTCGGGCGGGGGTGTTCTTCCTATCTTCTACGCCATTCGGCGCTCGCGTGTTCCGGACGGGACTATTGCCCCGGGATCTGTTCTGGTCGCGGTCACCACTTCGCCCCACCGGAGTTCCCCACTTCGTCCCACCGCGAACCTCCGCGGGCCCGGATCGCCGCAGATCAGTCCGTTCGGCCGCCCGAAAGGGCGCCGTAGGGCCCCGGTCGGGCACCCGGATGGGGGAGTCCCACCACGGTGCCCCACCTTTCCCCCTGGTGGTTGACCTGCGGAAACGCTGGCCAATTCGCGAGCGATCTCGTTCATTCGCCGTTGACTGTGGAGAAAAGTGGGGTACGGTGGCCGCAAGTGGGGCAGAAGGGGGTCCCATGGCTAGCCCGTAGGGGTTGGTGGGGAGGTGCGGACCCGATGTTTCTCGGTACCCACACCCCAAAACTGGACGACAAGGGGCGGCTCACGCTGCCTGCCAAGTTCCGAGACGCGCTCGCGGGCGGCCTCATGGTCACCAAGGGACAGGATCACTGTCTCTACGTGTTCCCGAGGGCGGAGTTCGAGGAGATGGCACGCAAGGTAGCCGCGGCGCCCCTGACCAACGAGGCGGTCCGCGCCTATCAGCGGTACCTGTTCGCCGGAACCGACGAGCAGCGACCCGACGGGCAGGGGCGGATCGCGGTCGCACCGGAGCTCCGGCGCTACGCCGGATTGACCAAGGAGTGCGTGGTCATCGGTGCGATCACCCGCCTGGAGATCTGGGACGCGCAAGCGTGGCAGACCTACTTGGACGAGCACGAGGACGACTACTCCCAGGCACGGGAGGAGGTCCTGCCCGGCGTGTTCTGACGGGAGACAGAACGCAAGCCGGGCATGGACGCGGGTGCCGCCAGGCCTCCGTTCCGCTCGCTTTCGGCCCTGGCACACCTTCCCCGGCGCCAGGTTCGACGAGCGGGCGGAGACCTGGCGGCATCCGCTGGAGCGATAGGGAGGGGGTGTATTCGGCGTGCCGGAAAACAATCCACGTCACGTGCCGGTGCTGCTGGAGCGCGTGCTCGAGCTGTTCGAGCCGGCGCTCGCGGCCCCCGACCCCGTGCTCGTCGACACCACCCTCGGCCTCGGCGGCCACGCCGACGCCCTGCTCTCCGCGCATCCCGCGCTGACCCTCGTCGGCCTCGACCGCGACACCAACGCGCTGGACCGCTCCGGCGAGCGCCTCGCCCGCCACGGCGACCGGGTGCACCTCGTGCACGCCGTCTACGACGAGCTGCCCGAGGTGCTCACCGACCTCGGGTTCGCACGCAAGGGCGGGGTCGCCGGCGTGCTCATGGACCTCGGCGTGTCCTCGATGCAGCTGGACGTCGCCGAGCGCGGCTTCGCGTACTCGAAGGACGCGCCGCTGGACATGCGGATGGACCCGACCGCGGAGCTGACGGCGGCCGAGGTGCTCAACACCTACCCGCCCGGCGAGCTGGTCCGGATTTTGCGCGAGTACGGCGAGGAGCGGTTCGCGAAGCGGATCGTCGACCGGGTCGTCAAGGCGCGGACGGTCGCGCCGTTCACCACGAGCGGGCGGCTGGTCGAGCTGCTGTACGAGGCGGTGCCGGCGGCCAGCAGGCGCACCGGGGGACACCCGGCCAAGCGCACGTTCCAGGCGCTGCGCATCGAGGTCAACGGCGAGCTGGACTCGCTGCGCGCGGCGCTGCCGGCGGCGCTGACCGCGCTGCGGGTCGGCGGCCGGATCGTCGTCGAGTCCTACCAGTCACTGGAGGACCGGCTGGTCAAGCAGGCGTTCGCCGGCTTGGCGAAGTCCAGGACCCCCGAGGGCGTCCCGGTCGAGCTGCCCGGCCACGGGCCGCAGCTGCGGCTGCTGACCAGGGGCGCGGAGCAGGCGGACGAGCAGGAGACGGAACACAACCCGCGGGCGGCCTCGGTCCGGTTGCGTGCGGCAGAGCGGATTCTGGAGGCGGCATGACTATCCAGGCAGAGCCGACGACCGCACGCACACGCACGAAGCGGCCCCGCCGCGCGGACGAGGCGGCCGGCACGGTCGAGACCGCCACGGCACCGGCCAAGTCGCCGGTCAAGTCGCCGGTCAAGTCGCCGACGAAGACGCCCACCAGGACGAAGCAGAAGCCGGCCGAGCCGGCGCGCCCGGCAGAGCGCGCACCCGGCCGGTCGCGGTCCGCCGCGGCCCAGCGCGCCTACGCCAAGCGCGCGCACCGCGAGGGCCGCGGGGTCGAGCGGCCGATGGACGACGACCTCGACCACGCCGCGGGGCGCGCGTCGTTCGTCGTGCTGATCATCGTGCTGCTCACGGTCGGTGTCGCGGCCACGCTGTGGCTCTCGACGCAGGCGATCGCGGACTCCTACCGGCTCGACGACGCGAAGAAGCAGGCCGACTACCTCGCGGAGCGCGCGGCCGTGCTGCAGCGCGAGGTGACCAACGCGGAGTCGGCGGCCTCGCTCGCCGAGCGGGCGAAGGCCATGGGCATGGTCCCGGCCGGCGACCCGGCCCGGCTGATCGTCCAGCCGGACGGCACGGTGGTCGTGGTCGGCGAGCCGAAGCCCGCGGTGGCGCCCGCGCCGCCGGTCGAGCAGCCGCCGGCCGGACAGGGCCAGCAGGCCCCGCCCGCCGGGCAGGAGCAGCCGGCCGGGCAGGGACAGCAGCAGTCGGGCGCCACGCCAGGGGCCGGCTGATGCCACCTGGCAGCCAGAACTACCGCGGCACCGGCCGCCGGCCGGGAGCCACCGTCCGGCGGCCGGTGCCCCGCGTCGGCGGCTCCGGGGTGCCGGCGCGCGGCGCCGTGCACGGCTCCGGCCGGCGCGCGGGCCCACCGCCGCGCCGTGCCACCACGGGCCCACGCCGGCTCGCGCGGAAGCGGCCCCGCGCCGCCAACCACCACATCCGGGTCGTCGCCGTGCGCTTCCTGCTCATCGCGGCGCTCGTCGCGGCGGGCCTCAAGCTGATCCAGGTACAGGGGTTCGAGGCGGAGGCGCTGGCGGCGAAGGCGGAGAAGCAGCGCACCACCGACATCGACCTGCCGGCCAACCGCGGCTCGATCGTGGACCGCAACGGCGTGCAGATGGCGTTCAGCGTGGAGTCGCGGCGCCTCGCCTACCAGCCGAGGATCGCGCGCAAGAACATCGCCACCTACAACAAGAACGTCAAGGAAGGAAAGGTCAAGGGGGAGCCGCTCGACTTCGGGACGGAGACCGAGGCCATCGCGAAGGGCATCGCCGGGCACCTCGACGGCGCCGTGTCGGAGTCGGACCTGCTCGCCAACCTGCGCGCCGACAAGTCCTACGTGTACCTCACCGGGAACATCGAGCCGGCCCTCGCCCGCGCGATCCAGGACGAGTTCCCCTCGGTGATCACCGAGTACCGCGCGGAGCGGGAGTACCCGGGCAAGTCCAACGGGGCCAACCTCATCGGCGTCGCCAACTGGCGCATGGAGGACCCGGACGTCAAGAAGCACGACCTGCACGGGCTCGGCGGTCTCGAGCTGTTGCGCGACAACCAGCTGTCCGGCACGCCCGGCCGCCAGATCGCGGCCACCGAGGAGGGCAACGACGGCGTCGTCATCCCCGGCACGGAACGGGACGTGCGACCGGCCGTCGACGGCTCGGACATCCAGCTGACGATCGACGCGGACCTGCAGTTCTTCCTCCAGGAGGCGCTCACCGACTACGTGGCGAAGGCGCAGGCCAAGGGCGGCAGCGCGGTGATCCTGGACGCGAGGACGGGCGAGGTCTACGCGCTCGCCAACGACAAGACGTTCGACCCGAGCCAGCCGGTGCCGGACGTGTCGGTGATGGCCGACCCGGCGATCAGCAACCCGTACGAGCCGGGCTCGGTCAACAAGATCGTGACCGCGCTGTGCGCGATCGACCAGAACATCACCTCGCCCCTCGACGTGCACCAGGTGCGCGGCTCGATCCGGGTCGCGGACCGGACCATCGGCGACGCGTGGTCGCACGGCACGCTGCAGCTCACCACGACCGGCATCTTCGCGAAGTCGTCGAACGTCGGCACGCTGATGCTCGCCCAGGAGTGCGGCGCGGACAAGTTCTCCGACCTGCTGGGCAAGCTCGGCCTCGGCAAGCGCACCGGCGTCGGCCTCTCTGGCGAGAGCCCCGGCCAGGTCCCGCCGCGCGGCCAGTGGTCGGGCTCGACCTTCGGCAACCTGCCGATCGGCCAGGGTCTCTCGATGACCGTGCTGCAGATGGCCGGGATGTACCAGGCGCTGGCCAACGACGGGGTGCGGGTGCCGCCGAGGGCCGTCGCGGCGCGCATCACCCCGGACGGCCAGCGGATCGCCGAGCCGCGTCCCGAGCCGGTGCGGGTGGTCAGCGCGAAGACCGCGAAGACCGTGCGCGACATGTTCCGCGCGGTCGTGCAGAAGGCGCCGCACCAGAACAGCGGCACCGGCCCGGCGGCCGCGCTGACCGGATACCAGATCGCCGGCAAGACGGGCACCGCGCAGCAGATCGACGACGTGACCCACCGGTACAGCGACTCGAAGTACTGGATCACGTTCGCGGGGATCCTGCCGGCCGACGACCCGCGGTTCGTGGTGGGGATCATGCTGAACCAGCCCGCGTACTCCGGCGGTCCGCCGGAGGGCCGGTCCGCCGCGCCGCTGTTCCACGACATCGCCTCCTATGTCGCGCAGCGGTACAACATCCCGCTGTCGAAGGAGCAGAGCCCGATCGTGCCGCTGATCGCGCCGTAGGGTGTCCGGCATGGTTCTGCGGACACCCGAGTCGCGGTTCGCCGCGCTGCCCGACTTCCCCTACGAGCCGTCCTACGCCGAGGTCGGCGGCCTGCGGATGGCGTACGTGTCGGCCGGGCCGGCCGACGGTCCGGTGGCTCTGCTGCTGCACGGCGAGCCGACCTGGTCGTTCCTGTACCGCAAGGTGTTGCCGGTGCTGGCCGACGCCGGGATCCGGGCCGTGGCGCCGGATCTCGTCGGGTTCGGCCGGTCGGACAAGCCGGTGGCCGCGGAGCACTCCTACGCCGCACACGTCGAGTGGGTGCGCGCGCTGGCGTTCGACGCGCTGGACCTGCGCGACGTCACGGTCGTCGGCCAGGACTGGGGCGGGCTGATCGGCCTGCGGCTCGCCGCGGAGCACCCGTCGCGGGTGGCGCGGATCGTCGCGGCCAACACCGGCCTGCCGACCGGCAAGGACGGGATGCCGGACGTGTGGTGGCAGTTCCGGCGGGCCGTGGAGAGCGCGCCGGCGCTGGACATCGGCCGCTTCGTGCAGGCCGGCTGCCGGACCCGGCTGACCGACGCGGAGCGCGCCGCCTACGACGCGCCGTTCCCGGACGAGTCGTACAAGGTCGCGCCGAGGGTGATGCCGGGCCTGGTGCCGGTGACGCCCGAGGACCCGGCGTCGGCGGCGAACCTCGCGGCGTGGGAGGTGCTGCGGTCGTGGGACAAGCCGTTCCTCGTCGCGTTCAGCGACGGCGACCCGATCAGCGGGCCGATGGCGCCGCTGCTCCGGTCGGACATCCCCGGCGCCGAGGGCCGCGAGCACCCCACGATCGAGAACGCGGGCCACTTCCTGCAGGAGGACGCGGGCGCGCGGCTCGGCGCGGAGATCGCGAAGTTCATGCTGTCGGACTGAGCGGTTGCGGAATTGTCGGTGGGGTGCGCTTGGATTGGCGGATGGTCTGGTTCACCGAGGACGATCTGAGCCGCGCCGCGGGTGCGGCGTCCTTCCGGCGCGGTCGGGAGTACGTCGACGCGGTGGGGGATCTGCAGCCGACCGTGTACGGGATGCGGGCGACCGTGCGCGGCACCCACGACTACGAGGTGTGGCTCGGACGGGACGACGACGCGCTGGTCGGTGAGTGCGGCTGCCCGTTCGGCACCGAGGGGAACTTCTGCAAGCACTGTGTCGCCGTCGGGCTGGCGCTGCTCGCCGACGGCGCGCCCGCGCAGGGCGCCGACCTCGGCGCGTACCTGCGTTCGCTCGACGTCGGTGAGCTCGCGAACCTGTTGCTGGAGCAGGCGAACCGGGACCCGGCGCTGTACCGGCGGCTGACGCTGCGGGCCGCGGGCACCACGGGCGCGCCGCAGGTCGCGGTGCTGCGCCGGCAGCTCGACGGCGCGCTGCGGGTCCGCGGTTTTGTCGACGACGGTTACGCGGCGCGCGCCAAGGACGTGCTCGACACCGTCCGCGAGCTGGTCGAGTCCGGCCACGCCGCGGAGGCGCGGCCGCTCGCGCGGCACGCCGTCGAGCGGTTGGCCGACGCCGTGACCAGGGTAGACGACTCGACCGGCGCGGTCGCCGCCGTCTGCCGGCGGGCGCTCAAGCTGTACGCCAGGGCGTGTGCCGCCGCGCGCCCGAACCCGACGAAGCTCGCCACGTGGCTGTTCGAGCTCCGGCTCGCGTGGACCACCTGGCCGACCGTCGATCTCGCCGACTTCGCGGAGCCGCTCGGCGAGACCGGCATGGCGGCGTACCGCACCCTGGTCCGCGACGCGTGGCAGGCGCTGCCCGACGACTCCGACCGGACCGACACGCTGCGCGCGATGCGGAGCGAGCTGGCGAAGGCGGAGGGCGACGTGGACGCGCTCGTCGACGTGTTGTCGGACAGCCTGCCGCAGCCGAAGGCGTACCGGGAGATCGTCGGGGTGCTGCGGCATGCCGGCCGGTTGCCGGAGGCGATCACATGGGCGGAACGCGGCGTCGACGAGACGCAGGATCTCGAGCTGACGGAGCTGCTGGTGCGGTCCTATGTGGACGGACTGCGCGGCGACGAGGCGGTGGAGCTGCGCAAGGCGGCGCTGCGCTCGGCCCCGACGCGGTTGTGCTACGCGCGGCTGCGGGACACGGCGGTCGAGGTGAAGGTGTGGTCCGGTCTGCGGTCCTGGGCGCTGGACGTGCTCGCCGCCGGTGAGCCGACGGAGCTGGTGGGCGCACTGCTCGACGACGACGAGGTGGAGGAGGCGTGGCTGGCGGCGGCCAAGTACGGCCACGCGGGCGTCGAGGTCGTGCGCCGCAGAGGGGAGACGCACCCCGCCGACGTGGTGGCGGCCTACCGGGCGTTGGTGACGGAGTGCCTCGAGCGATCCGGGCGGGACTGCTATCGGGAGGCCGCCGTGCTGCTGGGGGAGCTTTCCTTGGTGTCGTCCCGTTGCGGGGAGGCTGTTGCCTTCGATGAGTTCGTCGCCGCGGTGCGGTCGGGGAACACGCGACGACCGGCTCTGCTGGATGAGCTGAGGCGTGCGGGATTGTGATCGCAGCCAGCACACCGTGCTCCTGATCGACACCGCCACGCCGTTTACCGGCCCTCCTCCAGCTCCGCCAGGCGTTCCCGCAGCTCGGCCATGTCGGCCTCGGTCAGGGCGTCGTCCTGTGTGAGGGTGCTGCGCCAGTACCCGGCGAAGTCGATCGACTTCTTGGGGACTCCCCGGGACACCAGGTCTCTGCGCAGCAGGCGGACCGTCGACGCCTCGCCGGCCAGCCACGCGAACGTCGACGTGGCCGGCACCTCCAGTGCCCGCACCGCCTCCGCGAGCAGCCGGCCGTGTGGGGCGCCGTCCCTGTGCAGCCAGCGGACCCCGGGCAGGTCCTGCTCCTCGGCCGCGTCCGCCACCTCCACCAACACCGTCGCCCGGCTCGGCGCGACCGTCTCCAGCAGTGAGCCGATCGCCGGCAGCGCGGTCTCGTCACCGGCCAGCAGCAACCAGTCCGCCGCGAAGTCCAACGGCCGCGCGTACACCTCCGCCGGGCCGTACCTGGCCAACCGGTCGCCCGGTTTGGCATTGCCGGCCCAGGTCGCGGCCGGGCCGCCGTGGGTGTGGAGCACGAAGTCCACCACCAGCCGCCCGCCGGAGAGCCGCCGAACCGTGAAGCCGCGCATCGTCGGCCGGTCGGGCATCGCCTGGTAGGCCGTGTACCAGCGCATCCCGTCGCCCTCGGCGGGCTCGTCCGGCAGACGCAGCTCACGACCCGGCGGCGGGAACAGCAGCTTCAGTTGCTGGTCCGGCCACGTCGCCAGCTCGGCGAGCCCCTCGCCGGTGAACGTCACCCTGGCCATCCGCGGGGTGATCCGTGTGACCGACTCGACCTCGACCTCCGCCACCAGGCTCATGGCCGCGCCAGGTACTCGCGGAGGTGACGCGCGGTCAGCGAGTCGCCCGTGGCCACCAACTCTGCCGGGGTGCCGGTGAACACGATCTCACCGCCGTCGTGGCCCGCGCCGGGGCCCAGGTCGACGATCCAGTCCGCGTACGCCATCACCGCCTGGTGGTGCTCGATCACGATGACCGTGTTCCCGTTGTCCACCAACCGGTCCAGCAGCGCGAGCAGCTGGTCGACGTCCGCGAGGTGCAGACCCGTCGTCGGCTCGTCCAGCACGTAGACGCCCGCGCCGTCGGCCATGTGGATCGCCAGCTTCACCCGTTGCCGTTCGCCGCCGGACAGCGTGGTCAGCGGCTGCCCGAGGCCGAGGTAGCCGAGGCCGACGTCCGCGAGCCGGTCGAGGATGGCCCGTGCCTGGCCGCTGGGGAAGAACTCCCGCGCCTGCGCGACCGACATCGCCAGCACCTCGCTGATGTTCTTGCCCCGCAACGTGTACCCGAGCACCTCCGCCGTGTACCGCTTGCCCTCGCACTGTTCGCACACCGACGCGACGCCGGCCATCATCGCCAGGTCCGTGTACACGAGCCCGATGCCCTTGCAGTTCTGGCACGCACCTTCGCGAGTTCGCGCGAGAACAGGGCTGCCTTCACGCCGTTGGCCTTGGCGAACGCGGTCCGGATGGGGTCGAGCAGACCGGTGTAGGTCGCCGGGTTGGAGCGGCGCGAGCCGCGGATCGCCGACTGGTCCACCACCGTGACGCCCTCACGGCCGCGCAGCGAGCCGTGGATCAGCGAGCTCTTGCCCGACCCGGCCACGCCGGTCACCACGGTCAGCACGCCGAGCGGGAGGTCCACGCTCACGTCCCGCAGGTTGTGCAGCGACGCGTTCCGGATCTCGAGCTGACCGGTCGCCTGCCGGCACCGCGACTTCACCGTCACCCGGTGGTCGAGGTGCCGGCCGGTCAACGTGTCCGACGCGCGCAGGCCGGCCACGTCTCCGGTGAAGCACACCTGCCCGCCGGCCGGGCCCGCGCCCGGGCCGAGGTCGACCACGTGGTCCGCGATCTCGATGGTCTCCGGCTTGTGCTCCACCACGAGCACCGTGTTCCCCTTGTCCCGCAACAGGAGCAGCAGGTTGTTCATCCGCTGCGATGTCGTGCGGGTGCAGGCCGACGGTCGGCTCGTCGAACACGTAGGTCACGTCGGTGAGGCTGGAACCGAGGTGCCGCACCATCTTCACGCGCTGCGCCTCGCCGCCGGACAGCGTGCCCGACTCGCGGTCGAGGCTGACAGGTAGCCGAGGCCGATCTCGACGAGCGAGTCGAGCGTCTCGCGCAGCGTCGTCAGCAGCGGCGCCACCGACGGGTCGTCGATCCCGCGGACGAACTTGGCGAGGTCGTTGATCTGCATGGCCGAGCAGTCGGCGATGTTGCGCCCGGCGATCCGCGCGGACAGCGCCGCCTCGTTCAGCCGCGCGCCCCGGCACGCCGGGCACCGGCTGAACGTCACCGCCCGGTCGACGAACGCCCGGATGTGCGGCTGCATCGACTCCCGGTCCTTCGACAGGAACGTGCCGCTGCACCTTGACCAGCAGGCCCTCGTACGTGGAGTTGATCGTGCCGTACTTGACCTTCGTGGCCGGCTTGTTGAGGAAGTCGTCCCACTCCTGCTCGGTGTAGTCCCGCAGCTTCTTGTCCGGGTCGACGAAGCCCGAGTACGCCATCGACTGCCAGTACCAGGAGTCGACCGTGAAGTTCGGCACGGTGATCGCGCCCTCCTGCAGCGAGAGCTCGCGGTCGACGAGCTGGTCCACGTCGACCGCGTTGACCTTGCCGATGCCCTCGCAGCGCTGGGCACATGCCGTCGGGCAGGTTGAAGCTGAACGCCGTCGACGGGCCGACGTGCGGGACGCCGACCCGGCTGAACACGATCCGCAGCATCGTGTGCGCGTCGGTGGCCGTGCCGACCGTGGACCGGGAGTTCGCGCCCATCCGCTCCTGGTCCACGAGGATCGCGGCGCTCAGGTTGCGCAGCGCGTCCACGTCCGGGCGGCCCATGCTCGGCATGAACGACTGGAGGAACGCCGAGTACGTCTCGTTGATCAGCCGCTGCGACTCCGCGGCGATGGTGCCGAACACGAGGGAGGACTTGCCGGACCCGGAGACACCGGTGAAGACGGTGAGCCTGCGCTTGGGGATGTCGAGCGAGATGTCGGCCAGGTTGTTCGCCCTGGCGCCGCGCACCTCGATCATGTCGTGGCTGTCGGCCGGTGATCGACCCATCGCCGCCTCTCTCTTTATGCTGTAAAGTGATGGCTCGAGCCACGCTACTTTACGGTGTAAGGAGTTGCAACCTTGGTCGTCTTCGCCGGTCAGGGCGATGCCCGGCGCGCGATGTCGCTGCTCTGGCGCACGCCGGGCACCGACGAGGTGCGCCCCGGGCCGAAGCCGGGCCTGTCCGTCGACGCGATCGTCGCCGCGGCCGTCGAGGTCGCCGACTCGCACGGCATGGGGTCGCTGTCGATGCGCGCGGTGGGGGAGCGGCTCGGCTGCACCGCGATGGCGCTCTACACCTACGTGCCGAGCAAGAGCGAGCTCGTCGACCTCATGTACGACTCGGTGCTCGCCGAGATGCCAGCCGACCAGGAGCTCGGCGCGGGCTGGCGCCCGGCGCTGACCGCGTGGGCGGAGGACCTGTGGCTGTTCTACCTGCGCCACCCGTGGGTGCTGCAGGTGTCGCAGGCGCGGCCGGTCCTCGGGCCGAACGAGTACGTCGTGCTCGACTCCGTGCTGCGCATCATGTTCGAGACCGACCTCGAACCGGTCGAGATCCGGCGCGTGACCGGCGCCCTGTTCCAGTTCGTGCGCGGGGTGGCGCAGACGATCGCCGAGGCCCGCGACGCCGAGGCCGCCACCGGCACCGCCGACGACGAGTGGTGGTTCGGCCGCTCCGCGCTGCTCCAGGAGGTGGCGACCGACTTCGACACGCGGTTCCCGATGGTCACCAGGCTCGCGCAGGCCGGCGGCTTCACGCTGGACGGCGAGACCACCCCGTACCAGGAGCAGTCGTCGACGGAGACGTTCCGCTCCGGCCTCGTCGTCTTCCTCGACGGCATCGAGGCCGCCGGCCGCGGCTGAGGCTGAGTCGCCACGTTCGAACCGTGATCGTCGCGCGTCTTCCGGTGTCCTCGTGGGCGATCCATACTCGTCCCGGTGAGCACTCTGCCGAGCGCGCCGCGGCCGGTCGCCGCCGACGACGGGTCCCTGGCCAGCCCCATGGGCCGGGCCGCCGCGCTGATGGTCGCCTTCCTGGCGCTGCTGTGGGTCGTGCAATTCGTCAACGCCGGCACCGACTACTCGCTGGCCTCCTCCGGCGGGATCCTGCCGAGGAACCCGAGCAGCCTCGTCGACATCCTCACCTCGCCGTTCCTGCACGGCAGCCTCGAGCACCTGGCCGGCAACGCGCTGCCGCTGTTCAGCCTCGGGGTGATCGCGGCGATCCCCAGCCCGAAGCGGTTCCTGCTGATGACGCTCGTGGTGATCGTGATCGGCGGGCTAGGCGTCTGGCTGTTCTCGCCGGCGGACAGCATCACGGTCGGCGCCAGCGGCGTCGTGTTCGGCTACTTCGGCTACCTGCTGATGCGCGGGCTCGTCGACCGGCGGCCGGTGGACGTCGTGATCTCGATCGGCATCGGGCTCGCCTACGGGTACGCGATGTGGAACTCGGTCGGCTTCGGCATCGAGGGTGTGTCGTGGCAGGGCCACGTCGCCGGGATGGTCGGCGGCATGGTCGCCGCGCTCGTCGTCCGCACCCCGCGCCGCAAACCGGACGCCGTCGCCGACACGCTCCCTGGCCTGCCCCCGCCCGGGTAGCGTTCTGGCACTAGCCGAGCCCGACACGGCCGCCCGCACCAGGGTGTCCGTGATCGCCCTCCGTGCGCAGGTAACCTTCCGCGACGTGCCCGCCAAGCTCGTTGGCAAGGCTGTGACGGCACCGCCTCGCCCCACCAGGATCGAACCCGTACCGCTCGCCACCTTGGTCGCGCGGGCGGACGCGCGGCTGATCGCGCGCGACAGCGCCGGTGACCCACCCGTCACCGGCGCTACGCTGCGTGCCCAGCACGTGCTCCCCGGTGACCTGTTCGCCGCGCTGCCCGGCGCCCGCGTGCACGGCGCGGACTTCGCCGACTCGGCCATCCGCGCCGGCGCGGTCGGTGTGCTGACCGACGAGGCGGGCGCCGCGCGCCCCGCGCTGCGGGACGCCGCCATCCCCGTCCTCGTGCACGAGGACCCCCGCCGCGTCCTCGGCTCGGTCGCCGCCTGGATCTACGGCGAGCCGTCGCTGCACCTGGCCGCGATCGGCGTGACCGGCACGTCCGGCAAGACCACCACCACGTACATGATCGAGGCGGGGCTGCAGGCCGCCGGCCACCGGACCGGCCTGGTCGGCACCGTCGAGACCCGCATCGCGGGCGAGCGGCTCGCGAGCGCGTTCACCACGCCGGAGGCACCCGACCTGCAGGCGCTGTTCGCGGTGATGGTCGAGCGCGGTGTCACCCACGTGCCGATGGAGGTCTCGAGCCACGCGCTCGCGCTCGGCCGCGTCAACGGCACCCGGTTCGCGGTCGGCGGGTTCACCAACCTCTCGCGCGACCACCTGGACTTCCACCCGGACATGGAGGACTACTTCCAGGCCAAGGCGCTGCTGTTCGACGGCCGGTCGACCACCGAGGTGGTGTGCGTCGACGGCGAGTGGGGCAAGCGCCTCGTCACGCCGCACACGGTCACCGTCGCCACCTCGGGCGGGGCCGACTGGACCGCGACCGGCCTGACCACCACGTACTCCGGTGAGCAGCGCTTCACCATCCACGGCCCGGACGTGACCATGGACGTCACGCTGCCCATGCCCGGCGCGTTCAACGTCGCGAACGCGCTGCTCGCGGCCGGCTGCCTGCACGCGGTCGGCGTCGACCCGGCCGACATCGCCGCCGGGCTCGGCGCGGTCGAGGTGCCCGGCCGGATGGAACGGGTCGCGCTCGGCCAGGACTTCACCGCGGTCGTCGACTACGCGCACAAGCCCGCCGCGGTCGCGCTGGCGCTCGACGCCATGCGGGCCCGCACCGACGGCCGGGTGATCGTCGTCCTCGGCTGTGGCGGCGACCGCGACGTCGAGAAGCGCCCGATGATGGGCGAGGCCGCCGCCCGCCGCAGCGACGTGCTGATCGTCACCGACGACAACCCCCGCACCGAGGAGCCGGCCGCGATCCGGGCCGAGGCGCTGGCCGGCGCGCACGCCGTCCCGCCCCGCGACCGCGGCGAGGTGCTCGACATCGGCGACCGCCGCGCCGCGATCACCGAGGCGGTGAACCGCGCCCGCTCCGGGGACGTGGTGGTCATCGCGGGCAAGGGCCACGAGACCGGACAGGAGATCAGCGGCGTCGTGCACCCCTTCTCCGACCACGACGAGCTGAGGGCCGCGATCTGGGCCAGACTCGAGAAGGACGGCAAGCGATGATCCCCCTCACCCTCCGGGAGATCGCCGACGTGACCGGCGGCCGGCTGCACGGCGCCGACGGCACCGAGACCGTCACCGGGTCCGTCGAGTTCGACTCGCGGCACGTCGGCGCCGGCGGCCTGTTCGTCGCCGTGCCGGGGGAGCGGGTCGACGGGCACGACTTCGCGGCCGTCGCGACGGCCGCGGGCGCGGTCGGCGTGCTGGCAGCCCGCGAGGTCGACGCGCCCGCGGTGATCGTGCCGCCGGTCCGCGACGCGCACGTCGGCTCGGTCGCGCTCGCCGGCGACACCGACGGCTCCGGCGCCGCCGTGCTGGCCGGCCTCGCCGCGATCGCCCGCGCGGTCGTCGACCGGCTCACGCCGCGGGGCCTGACGGTCGTCGGCGTCACCGGGTCGTCCGGCAAGACCTCCACCAAGGACCTCATCAGCCAGGTGCTCGAGCCGCTCGGCCCCACGGTCGCGCCGCCGGGCTCGTTCAACAACGAGCTCGGCCACCCGTGGACCGTCCTGCGGGCCGACGAGCACACGAAGCACCTGGTCCTGGAGCTGTCCGCCCGCGGCCCCGGCCACATCCGCGCGCTGTGCGAGACCGCGCCGCCCCGGATCGGCGTCGTGCTGAACGTCGGCTCCGCGCACCTCGGCGAGTTCGGCTCCCGTGAGGGCATCGCCGAGACCAAGGGCGAGCTGGCCGAGGCGGCGACCGACGTCGTGATCCTCAACGCCGACGACCCGCTGGTCCGCGCCATGGCCGACCGCGCCAAGGCCCGCGTCGTGCTCGTCGGCGAGGCCGACGACGCCGACGTCCGTGCGGTCGACGTCGAGCTGGACGAGCAGGCCAGGGCCACGTTCCGGCTGGTCACCGCCGCGGGCGCGGCCACCGTGACGCTCGGTCTGCACGGCGTGCACCACGTCGGCAACGCGCTCTCGGCCGCCGCCGTCGCACTCGAGCTCGGGGCGTCGGTCGACGACGTCGCACGCAGCCTGTCCGGTGCGCGCCGACGGTCCGGGCGGCGCATGGAGGTCAGCGTCCGCGCCGACGGCGTCACCGTCGTCAACGACTCCTACAACGCGAACCCGGAGTCGATGGGCGCCGCCCTGCGCACGCTTGCCAGGATGGCGGGCGACGAGAAGCGCCGTACATGGGCGGTGCTCGGTGTGATGGGGGAGCTCGGCGACTCGGGCGCCGAGGCACACGAGGAGATCGGACGGCTGGCCGCACGGCTGCGGATCGACCGGCTGGTGGCAGTGGACGAGCAGGCAGCCGCCATCCAGCACGGCGCGCGGCTCGAGGGGATAGACGAAGGAGAAAACGTGCCGGTGCTGGTACCGGATGTCGAAGCGGCGGTCGCCCTGTTGGACGCCGAGTTGCGTCCCGGCGATGTCGTACTGGTCAAGGCCTCCAAGGTGGCCGCGCTCTGGCGGGTCGCGGACGCGCTGCTGGGGAGCCGCGCGTGATCGGCATCCTGGTCGCGGCCGCGATCGCACTCATGGTCTCGATCATGTTCACGCCGTACCTGATCCGGGTGTTCTCCCGGCAGGGCTTCGGTCAGGAGATCCGCGAGGAAGGCCCGGCGGGCCACAAGTCCAAGCGCGGCACCCCGACCATGGGCGGCGTCGCGATCCTGGTCGCCATGTGGGCCGGCTACCTCGTCGCGCACCTGTTCAACGCCATGTCCTCGCCGGAGGGCGAGCCGCCGACCGCCTCCGGGCTGCTCGTGCTGTTCCTGACCACCGGCCTCGGCCTGGTCGGCTTCCTCGACGACTTCATCAAGATCCGCAAGCAGCGCAACCTGGGGCTCAACAAGACCGCGAAGATGGTCGGCCAGCTGGTCGTCGCCGTGGTGTTCGCGGTGCTCGCGATGAACTTCGCCGACGAGTACGGCTTCACGCCCGCGTCGATCCAGATGTCGTTCGTGCGGGACCTCGCGATCATCTCGTTCGGCACCATCGGGTTCGTCGTCTTCTGCTACTTGGCGGTGTCCGGCTGGTCGAACGCGGTGAACTTCACCGACGGCCTCGACGGCCTCGCCGGCGGCAGCTCGGCCATGGTGTTCGGCACCTACGTGGTCATCACGTTCTGGCAGTTCCGCTACAACTGCGGCAGCGACACCCCGACCGTCGGCTGTTACGACGTGCGCGACCCGCTGGACCTCGCGGTGGTCGCCGCCGCGGCGATGGGCGCCTGTATCGGCTTCCTGTGGTGGAACGCGGCGCCGGCGAAGATCTTCATGGGGGACACCGGCTCGCTCGCGCTCGGCGGGCTGGTCGCGGGCCTGTCCATCACCACCCGCACCGAGCTGCTGATGGTGATCGTCGGCGGGCTGTTCGTCGTCGAGATGCTGTCGGTGGTGCTGCAGATCGCGGTCTTCCGCACGTCGCGGCGGCGCCTGTTCCGCATGGCGCCCTTCCATCATCACTTCGAGCTCGCCGGGTGGGCGGAAACCACGGTGATCATCAGATTCTGGCTGCTGGCCGGGATCTGCGCGATGTTCGGCCTCGGCCTCTTCTACTCGGAGTGGCTGACCGCGGTCGGCAGCTGACGAGCCGGTGATGTTCCAGTGATGTTCGAAGGCAGGCGGGTACTGGTCGCGGGCGCCGGCGTCACCGGGAGGTCGGTGGCGCGGGCGCTGCTCGCCATGGACGCGGACGTCACGGTCACCGACGCCGCCGCCGGCCGGCTGGCCGACGTCCCGGGCGGCGCCGCGCGGGTCGTCGGCCTGACCGAGCCGCCCGCCGGCACCGACCTGGTCGTCACCAGCCCCGGCTGGCCGCCGACCGCGCCGCTGCTGGTGGCCGCCGCGGCGGCCGGCGTCGAGGTGATCGGCGAGGTCGAGCTGGCCTGGCGCATCGGCGCGGCGCTGCCGAAGCCGCCGGCGTGGCTCGCGGTGACCGGCACCGACGGCAAGACCACCACGGTCGGCATGCTCCAGTCGATACTGCTCGCCGCCGACGTCAAGGCCGTGGCCTGCGGGAACATCGGGCTGCCGGTGGTCGACGCGGTGCTCGGCGGGTACGACGCGCTCGCCGTCGAGCTGTCGAGCTACCAGCTGTACTGGCTGCGACACCGAGAGCTCCGCGGAGCGCCGGTCTCGATGCGCGCCGCCGTGGCCGCCGTGCTGAACGTCGCGGAGGACCACCTCGAGTGGCACGGCTCGATGGCGCACTACGTCGAGGCCAAGGGCCGGATCTACACCGGCGCCGGCCTGGCCGTCTACAACGCCGACGACGTCGAGTCCGAGCGGCTCGCGGCCACCTCCGTCGAGCGGGTGAGCTTCACCCTCGCCGAGCCCGCCGCGGGCCAGTACGGCGTCGCGCGGGACTGGCTCGTACACGGTGACCTGCGGCTCTGTCCCGTCGACGAGGTCCGTCCGGTCGGTCCCCACAACGTCGCCAACGCGCTCGCCGCGGCGGCGCTCGCCAGGGCGTACGGGGTGCCGGCCGACGCGGTTCGGGCCGGGCTCAACGCGTTCAGCCCGCCGGCGCACCGGGTCGAGCTCGTCGCCGACGCCCGCGGCGTCCGGTACGTGAACGACTCCAAGGCCACCAACACCCACGCCGCCCTCGGCTCGCTCGGCGCGTTCGACCCCGTCGTGTGGGTCGCGGGCGGCCTGCTGCACGGCGCCGAGGTCGACGACCTCGTCGAACGGGTCGCCGGCCGACTGCGCGGCGTGGTCCTGCTGGGCGCCGACCAGGCCCCCTTCGCCGCCGCACTCGCGCGACACGCGCCGGATGTGCCGGTGCATCGGGTCTCTTCGGGAGACGATGAGCCCATGCTCTCTGCGGTGCGTGCGGCGAACGCAATGGCAGGTCACGGCGATGTGGTGCTGCTCGCGCCGGCCGCCAAGTCCCACGACCTCTTCGCCAGCTACGTGCACCGCGGCAACGCCTTCGCCGAGGCCGTGCGCACCGTGCTGGCGGAGTGCGGATGACAGCACTGGAAGAGTCCAGGAACACCGCGAAGTCCGGGTCGAAGACCGGCGCGAAGGCAGCCACGAATGCAGCCACGAAGCCGGAGCGCATGCCGCGCGGGACCCGCGAGCGCACCGGACGGCTGTGGGCCGCGCGCAGCGCGCTGACCGCGTGGCTCGGCCGGCCGCTCGCCTCGTTCCACCTGATCCTCGCGATCTGCGCGCTGCTGATCGTGATCGGCCTGGTCATGGTCCTGTCCGCGTCGTCGGTCATCTCGCTGAACCAGGGCAGCTCGGCGTACTCGGTGTTCGGCAAGCAGCTGGTCTTCGTGCTGGTCGGGCTCGTCCTGTTCTGGATCGGCCTTCGGGTGCCGCTGCGGCGGATCCGCGCGCTCAGCCCGATCGGCCTGTGGGTCAGCGTGCTGCTGCTGATCCTGGTGCTCACCCCGCTCGGGGCGACCATCAACGGCACCCGCAGCTGGTTCAAGGTCGGCCCGCTGAGCGTCCAGCCGGTCGAGTTCGCGAAGCTCGCGCTCGCGCTGTGGGGCGCGCACATCCTCGTGGTCAAGCGGGGGCTGCTGCACCAGTACCGGCACCTGCTCGTGCCGGTGGTGCCCGCGGCGCTGGTGATGTTCGCGCTGGTCATGCTGCAGCCCGACCTCGGCGGCACGGTCACCCTCGGCGTGGTCCTGATCGCGCTGCTCTGGTTCGCCGGCGCGCAGATGCGGCTGTTCGGCGCGCTCGCGCTCGGCGGCATCGCCGGCGTGTTCCTGCTGGCCATCGGCACCAGGTACCGGCTCGACCGGGTGCTGTCCTTCCTCGGGCCCGGCGACGACCTCGACGCGTCCTACCAGGCGAACCAGGCGCTGTACGCGCTCGCCGACGGCGGTCTGTTCGGCAAGGGGCTCGGGCAGGGGCCGTCGAAGTGGCAGTACCTGCCCAACGTGCACAACGACTTCATCTTCGCGCTGATCGGCGAGGAGCTCGGCTTCCTCGGCTGCGCGCTGGTGCTGGCGCTGTTCGGGATGCTCGCGGTCGCCGGCATGCGGGTGGCGACCCGCAACATCGACCCGTGGATCCGGATGGTGGCCGCCACGCTGACCGTGTGGCTGGTGGCGCAGGCGGCGATCAACATCTGTTACGTGGTGGGGTTGTTGCCGGTCACCGGCATCACGCTGCCCCTCATCTCCTCCGGCGGCACGTCCGTCGTGACGACCCTCCTGGTGTTCGGTGTGCTCGCGAACTGTGCGCGGCATGAGCCCGAGGCGGTGGCCGCACTACGCTCTCAGGGGCCGGGCCGGTTCGGTCGGCTGATGCGGCTGCCCGCTCCGGAGCCCTACCAGCCGCCGGTCAAGCGCAAGCCGGTCCGGCCACCCGCCCCGCAGCGAGGCTCTGCAGGTCGTGCCGTGGTCCGTGCGCGACAGCCGGCCCCGCGCCGCACTCTAGGAGGACGTTCTTGAGCACCCCTGCCAACCGAGGGCCCTGTGTTGTCGTCGCCGGGGGAGGGACCGCGGGGCACATCGAGCCCGCGCTGGCCCTGGCCGACGCGGTGCGCAGAATCCGCCCGGACGCCCGCATCGTGGCGCTGGGCACCGAGCGCGGCCTCGAGAAGCAGATCGTCCCGGCACGCGGGTACCAGCTGGAGATGATCCCGCCGGTCCCACTGCCGCGTAAGCCCAACGTGGACCTGCTGAAGCTGCCGCTCAAGGTCCGGTCCGCCGTGAAGACCACCCGCGAGATCCTGGAGCGGGTCGGCGCGGACGTCGTCGTCGGGTTCGGCGGCTATGTCGCCCTGCCGGCCTACCTCGCCGCCCGCGGCCGCATCCCCATCGTGGTCCACGACTCGAACGCCCGCGTCGGCCTCGCCAACAAGGTGGGCGCCAAGTTCGCGGCCAAGGTCGCGGTCGCGGTGCCCGACTCCGGCCTGCCCAACGCCGAGGTGATCGGCATTCCGTTGCGTGGCTCGATCATCGGGCTGGACCGGGCTTCGTTGCGCGCCCAGGCCCGTGCGCACTTCGGGCTGGACCCCAAGGCGCCGACGCTGCTCGTGTTCGGCGGCTCGCAGGGCGCCCGCTCGATCAACACCGCGATCTCCGCGTGCGCGCGGGTGTTCGCCGACCGCGGCATCGGCGTGCTGCACGCACACGGCCCCAAGAACTCCCTCGCGGTCCAGGAGGTGCCCGGCGCGCCCCGGTACGTCGGGGTGCCCTACCTGGAGCGGATGGACCTCGCCTACGCGGCGGCCGACGCCGTGCTGTGCCGCTGCGGCGCGATGACCGTCGCCGAGGTGTCCGCCGTCGGGCTGCCGGCGATCTACGTGCCGCTGCCGCACGGCAACGGCGAGCAGGCGCTGAACGCGAAGCCGATGGTGGACGCCGGCGCCGCACTGATGGTGAAGGACGAGGAGCTGACGCCGGAGCGCGCGGCCGAGCTGGTCGTCCCGCTGCTGACCGACTCGTTGCGCCTCAAGGAGATGAGCGCGGCCGCGGAGGGCAGCGGACACCGCGAGGCCGCGGACGTGCTGGCACGGATGGTGCTCGAGGTGATCGGCAAGTGAGCGAGCTTGCGAGCGAACCAATGTCACCGGGCGACCGTGAACGGCCGGACCGAGCTTGCGAGGGACGGTCGTGAAGATGCTCGATCGGGTCCACCTGGTGGGGATCGGCGGCGCCGGGATGAGCGGCATCGCCAGGATCCTGCTCGACCGCGGCAACGAGGTGTCCGGCTCGGACGCCAAGGAGTCGCCGACGCTGCTGACCCTGCGCGCGCAGGGCGCGCGGGTGGCGTTCGGCCAGGCCGCGGCGAACCTGGACCTGTTCGACGGCGGGCCGTCCGCGGTCGTCGTGTCGAGCGCGATCAAGCCGGACAACCCGGAGCTGGTCGAGGCGGAGGCGCGCGGGCTGACCGTGCTGCACCGGTCCGAGGCGCTCGCCGCGCTCATGACGGACCACCGCGTCGCGTGTGTGGCCGGCACGCACGGCAAGACGTCGACCACGTCGATGCTGACGGTCGCGCTGCAGCGCTGCCGGCTCGACCCGTCGTTCGCGATCGGCGGCGACCTCAACGAGTCCGGCGCGAACGCCCACCACGGCGTCGGCGGCATCTTCGTGGCGGAGGCCGACGAGAGCGACGGGTCGTTCCTCGCGTTCACGCCGTCGGTCGCGGTGGTGACCAACGTGGAGGCCGACCACCTCGACCACCACGGCACGGTCGAGGCCTACCACGCGATCTTCGAGTCCTTCGTGGCCCGCATCACCGACGACGGCGTGCTGGTCGCGTGCGTCGACGACCCCGGCTCCGCCGCGCTCGCGCTGCTCGCCGAGTCGCGCGGGGTGCGGGTGCGCCGCTACGGGCGGGCCGCCGCGGACGTGACGATGACCGACTACCAGCCGGTGGACGGCGCCGGCGTGGCCCGCGTGCTGCTCGACGGGACCGAGACCGAGGTGCGGGTCGCGGTGCCCGGCGAGCACATGGCGCTCAACGCGATCGGCGCCCTCGTCGCCGGGCTGGAGCTCGGCGCGCCGCTCGAGGGGCTGCTCGAGGGCATCGCCGGGTTCGGCGGCGTGCGGCGCCGGTTCGAGTTCAAGGGCCGGGCCGGCGGCGTGCGGGTGTACGACGACTACGCGCACCACCCGACCGAGGTGGCGGCGCAGCTGCGTGCCGCGCGGTCGGCGGCCCACGGCGGCCGGCTCGTGGTGATCTTCCAGCCGCACCTGTACTCGCGGACCCGGCTGTTCACCACCGAGTTCGGGGCGGCGCTGTCGCTCGCGGACGAGGTCGTGGTGCTCGACGTGTACGGCGCGCGGGAGCAGCCGGAGCCCGGCGTGAACGGCCGGCTGGTCGCGGACGCGGTCACGCTGCCGGCGGAGCGGGTGCACTACGAGCCGTCGTTCGAGCGGGTGCCGGCGCTGGTCGCGTCGCTCGCCGCGGAGGGCGACGTGGTGCTGACGATGGGCGCCGGCGACGTGACGATGCTGGGGCCGGAGCTGATCGCCGAGCTGGACCGGCGGGTCCGCGTCTGATGACCAGCACGGTGCGTGGCTCCGATGGCCGCTCCGGCCGGGACCGGCGTGGCCGGGACCGGCACGGGCGGCTGCTGCGCACCGAGCAGTCCACGGAGTATGAGCGGTCGGAGCGGTCTCCGCGCACCGACCGCGCCCGCCGCACGACCTCGAGCGGCCGGCCGCGTTCGGAGGCCGCCCGCCGCGGCGTTGAGCCGGAGGAGCGGCGGGCCCCCACGCGCGGTCGCTACCTGGCGCGCCGGTGGATCGCGCTGCTCGTCGTCCTCACCGTGGTGGCCGTCGCGTACCTGGTGATGTTCACCTCGCTGCTCGGCGTCCGGTCCGTCGAGGTCGTCGGCGTCAAGGAGATCCCCGAGGCCGACGTGCTGAAGGCGGCCGCCATCGAGCAGGGCACGCCGATGGTGCGGCTCGACGCCGACGAGGCCGCGGCCCGCGTCGCGGCGCTGCCGAGGGTGTTCGAGGTGGTCGTCGAACGGTCCTGGCCGAGCACCGTCGAGATCCTGGTGACCGAGCGGACGCCGGTCGCCGTCCTGATGGTCGGCGCGGCGGCGCACCTGGTGGACAGCACGGGCCTCGACTACGCGACGGCGAAGACCCGCCCGTCCGGCCTGCCGACCCTGGCGATCAGCGGCGTCGGCCCGGACGACCCGGCCACGAAGGCCGCGGTCACCGTGCTCGGCGCGATCCCGAAGCAGCTCAAGGCCCAGGTCACCCAGGTCTCGGCCGGCACCCCGGGCGACGTCCGCCTCACCCTGTCCGACGGCCGCGTCGTCAAGTGGGGCAACGCGCAGGGCAGCGCACGCAAGGCCGCCGTGCTCGCGCCGCTGCTGACCCGCCCGGGCACGACCTACGACGTGGCGACGCCGGACTTCCCGACCGTCTCCTGAAAAGCGGTCGGAGCCGGTGGTCGCGGTGCGGCACACTCCCGCCATGACCTCGACAGCAACACCTGAGACGCCCGCGCCCACCCGTCCAGAGGTGCCCAAGGTCGGCGCGGAACGCGAGCAACTGAACGGCTTCCTCGACTTCCTCCGCGCCACCGTCACGATGAAGGCCACCGGCCTCACCGACGAGCAGGCGCGCCGCGCGCCGCTGCCCTCCGAGCTGATGACCGTCGCCGGGCTGGTGTCCCACCTGACCTACGTGGAGCAGTACTGGTTCCGCGTCGTGCTGGACCACCAGCCGGACGCCTGGCGGGACCGGTTCACCATCGACCAGGACGCCGAGTTCCGAGCCGCGCTGGACATCCCGCTCCCGCGGCTGATCGCCGACTACGCGGCCGAGTGCCGGCGGAGCAGGGAGATCGCGGCGCGGCTGGACCTCGACGACACGAGCTCCAACGGGCGCAAGGAACCAGTGAACCTGCGCTGGGTGCTCATCCATATGATTGAGGAGACCGGGCGTCACGCCGGCCACCTCGACCTGCTCCGAGAGCTTCTCGACGGCAGCACGGGAGAGTAGCCCCGGGTGAATGGGGCACACAAGACCGCAACTACACGGCGTGGCGGCTGGAAACGGGAACGGTCCATGCCTACCGTCCTGATTCGACGTCAGAGCTTGACATAACTCTAAGTCTCTCGTAGAGGTTGAGGGTTTCACGGTCTCGCGACGGCTCGGGGAGACAGCACAAGGCTTCAGATCAGGAAGGCGGAACCGATGACGCCCCCGCACAACTACCTGGCGGTGATCAAGGTCGTCGGCATCGGCGGCGGTGGGGTCAACGCCGTCAACCGCATGATCGAGGTCGGCCTGAAGGGCGTCGAGTTCATCGCGGTGAACACCGATGCCCAGGCACTGCTCATGTCCGACGCCGACGTCAAGCTCGACATCGGCCGTGAGCTCACCCGCGGTCTCGGCGCCGGCGCGAACCCCGAGGTCGGGCACCGCGCCGCCGAGGACCACCGCGAGGAGATCGAAGAGGTCATCAAGGGCGCCGACATGGTGTTCGTGACCGCAGGCGAGGGCGGCGGCACGGGCACCGGCGGCGCGCCGGTCGTCGCGTCGATCGCCCGCAAGCTCGGCGCGCTGACGATCGGCGTGGTCACCCGCCCTTTCGCCTTCGAGGGCAAGCGGCGCGCGAAGCAGGCCGAGGACGGCATCACCGAGCTGCGCAACGAGTGCGACACGCTCATCGTGATCCCCAACGACCGGCTGCTGCAGCTCGGCGACATCGGCGTCTCGCTGATGGACGCGTTCCGTTCCGCGGACGAGGTGCTGCTGTCGGGTGTCCAGGGCATCACCGACCTGATCACCACGCCGGGCCTGATCAACCTGGACTTCGCCGACGTGAAGAGCGTCATGTCCGGCGCGGGCAGCGCGCTCATGGGCATCGGCTCGGCCCGCGGCGAGGGCAGAGCCGTGCAGGCCGCGCAGAAGGCGATCAACTCGCCGCTGCTCGAGGCGTCCATGGACGGCGCGCACGGTGTGCTGCTGGCGATCGCGGGCGGCTCCGATCTCGGCCTGTTCGAGATCAACGAGTCCGCGTCGCTGGTGCAGGAGTCCGCGCACCCCGAGGCCAACATCATCTTCGGGACGGTGATCGACGACTCGCTCGGTGACGAGGTCCGGGTGACCGTGATCGCGGCCGGCTTCGACAGCGGCACGCCGACGCACAAGAAGCTCGACCCGACCATGGTCAGCTCACGCACCTCGGTCGCGCCGGCGCAGTCCGGTCAGGTGGGCCAGCCGGCGCAGCAGCGGCCGGCGACCCCACCGGCCCCCGCGCCGGTGCAGTCGACCCCGCCGCCCGCGACGAGCCAGACCCAGCCGGCGCAGCAGAACACGCAGTCGCAGCAGACCGCGCCGCCGCCGCGGCAGGCAGCGGCCGGCTACTCCAACCCGATGGGCAACGCGAGCGTCCCGCCCAACTCGGCGGCCAACCGCCCGCGCACCCAGAGCACGGGCGGCAACCTGCCGAGCCGCGCCGTGCCGGTGACGGACGAACCGGACGACGAGGTCGACGTACCCCCTTTCATGCGACGCTGATCTCGCACACGACCAGACATCCCCCGGGGCGCACCCCGGGGGATGTCGTCGTTCGGGGGGTCGGGTTGGATGTCCGAGTAACCACAACCCCTGCTGGAGGAGACGAGCTTTGCGGATCAGGCGGGTGGTGACGACCCGCGCCGGTGGCCGGTCGAAGCCGCCGTACGAGTCGTTCAACCTCGGCGCCGGCGTCGGCGACGACCCGGCGGCGGTGGCGGCCAACCGACACCGGCTGGCCGACGAGCTCGGTCTCGGCCGGGACCGGCTCGTGTGGATGGAGCAGGTCCACGGCCGCAACGCGGAGGTCGTCGACGGCCCACGCGCGGCCGCCGTCGAGACCACCGACGCGCTCGTCACCGCCGAGCCGGGCCTCGCGCTCGTCGCGTTGTGCGCCGACTGCGTGCCGGTCCTCCTCGCCGACCCCGAGGCGAACGTCGTCGGCGCGGCGCACGCCGGCCGGGTCGGCGCGCGCGTCGGCGTCCTGCCGGCGGCGCTCAAGGCCATGGAACAGGCCGGCGCCAGCATCGACCGGATCGAGGTGTTGCTTGGGTCCGGCCGTGTGCGGAGAGTGTTACGAGGTCCCGGCCGCCATGCAGGCCGACGTCGAGAAGCACCTGCCCGGCATCGGCGTCCAAGACCCGCGCCGGCACCCCGGGCCTCGACCTCCGCGCCGGCCTCTGGCGCCAGCTCGCCGACGCGGGCGTGGCCAAGATCGGCATCGACCCGCGGTGCACGGTGGAGGACAAAACACTGTTCAGTCACCGCAGGGAAGGGACCACTGGGCGATTGGCCGCTCTGACCTGGCTCGACCCGGACGACGCGGCATGACCGAGCGCCGTACCGAGATCGAGACCGCGCTCGCGGCCGTCCGCGACCGCATCGCCGACGCCTGCCGTGCCGCCGGGCGCGCTCCGGAGACCGTCCGGCTCATCGCGGTCACCAAGACGTTCCCGGCCACCGACGCCGCGCTGCTCACCGACCTCGGCATGACCGACCTCGGGGAGAGCCGCGAGCAGGAGGCCGCTCCCAAGGTTGCTGACCTGCGCGAACTCCGCCCGGACGTGGCCGTCCGGTGGCACATGCTCGGCCGGTTGCAGCGGAACAAGGCCCGTGCGGTGGCCCGCTGGGCCGCGGAGATCCAGTCGGTCGACTCGGACCGGCTGGTCGACGCGCTGGACCGCGCGGTCGGCAACGCGCGGGAGGCGGGGGACCGGACCGAACCGCTCGACGTTCTGGTCCAGGCGAGCATCGACGGCGATCCGACACGCGGTGGCGCACCGCTCGACACGCTGAGGCCGCTTGCCGATCATGTCGCCCGTTCGGGTGAATTGCGGTTGCGAGGTCTGATGGCCGTCGCGCCCATGTCGATGACCGGCGAAGAAGCCTTCGAGCGTCTCGCGCGGGCCGCCGAACGCCTGCGTGAAGATCATCCCGAGGCCACCGAGCTGTCCTCCGGAATGACTAATGATCTTGAAGCGGCGATTACGCACGGTTCGACCTGCGTGCGTGTCGGAACCGCGCTCCTGGGCACACGTGGCCTAGCCTCGCCATAACACGTTCCGGTAGACGTTCGTAACGAGGGCAGGGGTATGGGCACGCTGCAGAAGCTGAAGGCCTACTTCGGCATGGTCCCCGCCGACGAGTACGACGGCTACGACCTCGATGACCTGGACGAGTTCGACGACCGCGCCGACTTCCGGGGCGGGTCCTACCGCCGCCCGGACTACCTGGCGCCGGACGACGAGTACGACCCGTACCAGGACTCCGGCCGCCGTCGGGTCTTCGCCCGCCGGGACTACCGCGACGACGCGCCGCGCTACGAGGAGGACCGGTTCGACACCGAGCTCTCCGCCCGCGTCGACCTGGCCCAGCGACCGGCCGCGCGGCCGCGTTCCGCCTGGTCGAACGACACGCCGCCGGTGCAGGGCGCGCTGGCGATGGACCCTCGCCGGGAGCAGGCGGCGCGGCCCCGGCCGCTGCCGGAGCCGGTGGCCAAGCCGACCGCGGGGAGCTACCCGATGGGGCGCATCGTCACGCTGCACCCGACGAGCTTCGCCGAGGCCAGGAGCATCGGCGAGCACTACCGGGACGGCACCCCGGTGATCATCAACCTGACCGAGCTGGACGACTCGGACGCGCGGCGGTTGGTCGACTTCGCGGCGGGTCTCGCGTTCGCCCTGCGGGGGTCGATCGACAAGGTCACCAACAAGGTGTTCCTGATCTCACCGCCCAACCAGGACCCCACCGCGGAGGACAAACGACGCATAGCGGAGGGCGGGTTGCTCAACCGAAGCTGAGAGATGGCAGAGTTGACACGTGGATCCCGTGCGGCTTGTCTTGTATTGGGTACTGTTCGTCTTCTGGCTGTTCCTGACCGCGCGTGTCGTGGTGGAGCTCGTCCGCGCGTTCTCGAGGGAGTGGCGCCCGGCTGGCGGGGTTGCGGTAACGCTGGAGACCATCTACACAGTGACCGATCCTCCGGTCCGTTTGGTCCGTCGGTTGATCCCGATGGTGCGGATCGGAGGCGTAGGGCTGGACCTGTCGATTATGGTGCTGCTGTTGGTCGTGTTCATACTGATGCGACTGGCCTATCCCGGGTGACGGGGACCTGGGTGGACCGCAGCCGATGAGTGCGTGAGGTGATCAGATGTCGTTGACCCCCGCTGACGTACACAACGTCGCGTTCAGCAAGCCTCCCATTGGCAAGCGGGGCTACAACGAGGACGAGGTGGACGCCTTCCTTGACCTGGTCGAGGTTGAGCTCTCCCGCCTGCTTGAGGAGAACAACGACCTGCGTGCGCAGGTCGAGCAGCTGGACGCGCAGCTCGAGTCGGCACGTGCCGACATCGAGGACGCGCGTTCGGTCGCACCCGTGCCACAGCGAGTGGAGGAGCCGCGCAGGCTGACCCCGGTGCCGCCGCCCAGCGCGCTCGAGCAGACCTCTCCCGGCGCCAGTGGTGGTGATCACCACGTCCAGGCCGCCAAGGTGCTCGGTCTCGCCCAGGAGATGGCGGACCGCCTCACCGGCGAGGCGAAGGCCGAGTCGGACGGCATGCTCTCCGAGGCGCGCACGAAGTCCGAGCAGCTGCTGTCCGAGGCTCGCGCCAAGTCGGACACCATGATCAACGAGTCGCGCACCCGCGCCGAGACGATGCTCAACGACGCGCGCACCCGCGCGGAGACCCTCGAGCGTTCGGCCCGTGACAAGGCCACCGCTCTGGAGCGCGACGCCCAGCGCCAGCACTCCGAGGTCCTCGGACAGGTGCAGGCGGAACGGACCGCGCTCGAGAAGAAGATCGACGAGCTGCGCACGTTCGAGCGGGAGTACCGGACCAGGTTGAAGACGTTCCTCGAGTCGAGCCTGCGCGAGCTGGGTGACCGCGGTTCCGCCGCGCCGTCCTCCGGGTCGTCGGGGTCGGATGGTGGCAGGTCCGCGGGACAGCCAGGCTACGCGTTCGGCCCACGGGCCGAGGCTGGCTGAGCTTTCACCCGCGTAACCCGTGTTGTACATCGTCCTTGCGCTGGTGCTGGCTGCCTTCGGGCTGCTCATCGCGGCGCTGACCACGGCGAACACGCTGTGGGCGTGGCTTTCCGTGATCGTGAGCGTGGTGGCGGCCGCGCTGCTCGTGACGGACTGGTTGCGTGGCCGGCGTCGGGTGTCGACGCCGGAACCCGCGCGCCACGCGCCACCACCGTCCGCGCCGGTCGGAGTTGACGACGAGGTCGACTTCGACGACGAGGACCGTCCGATCGAGCTCCAGGGACTCCAGGGATTTCAGGGACTTCGACAAGAAGTCGACGGATGCCGCGCCCGACCGGGCGGCGTTCGAGGGGGCAGGTTTCGAGGGGGCGGCGGCCGCACCGGCACACACCGAGCCGGCGGCCGACACACAGGAGCTTCAGGGGGAACCGGGGGAAGAGCCGACCGACGCGTCCGACCTGCTGGTGGTCTCCGGCCTGGGGGTCGAGGTCCGCGTCGTCGACGAACACCCGCGCTACCACCTGGCGAGCTGTGCGTGGCTGGCCACCCGCGCCACCATCCCGATCGCGGTCTCCGAGGCCCGCCAGCTCGGCTTCACCCCGTGTGCCCGCTGCGGCCCGGACGCCCGCCTCGCGGCGGCACACCGAGCCGCCCGCTAACCGACTTGCCAGCTCTGGCATCCTTGACGTACAGGCGTTGAACCGGCAATCACCGGTGAGCCTCCGGAAGAACGGGCCAAGTGGACCTGCTTGCCAGGGTCGACAGCCTCAGTAGAACCGGACGGGTCGGCCCGTCACAGCCGGTAACGAGCGGCCGACGCGCGAGCGTCGGCAAGCGGGGTGGTACCGCGGCGTCACGTCGTCCCCGTGTGGCAGCACACGGCAGCATCACGACAGCACACGACGATGACGAACGAGGATCCGATGGCATACCCCAAGGCGCGGCTCGGTGGAGACCAGGGAGTCGCCTCCCAGCCTTCCTTCCCCAACCTCGAGCTGGCCGTGCTCGACTACTGGGAGACCGACCGCACCTTCCCGGCCTCCGTCGACGCCCGCCCGGCGGGCGAGGACGGCGCGAACGAGTTCGTCTTCTACGACGGCCCGCCCTTCGCGAACGGGCTGCCCCACTACGGCCACCTGCTGACCGGCTACGTCAAGGACGTCGTCCCGCGCTACCAGACGATGCTCGGCAAGCACGTCGAGCGCCGGTTCGGCTGGGACTGCCACGGCCTGCCCGCCGAGTTCGAGGCCGAGCAGCAGCTGGGCATCAAGACCAAGGACGAGATCGAGGAGATGGGCGTCGCCGCGTTCAACGACGCGTGCCGCACCTCGGTCCTGCGGTACACCGACCAGTGGCGCGACTACGTCACCCGCCAGGCGCGCTGGGTCGACTTCGACAACGACTACAAGACGCTCGACACGGACTTCATGGAAAGTGTCATGTGGGCGTTCAAGACGTTGTGGGACAAGGGTTTGGTGTACGAGGGCTACCGGGTCCTCTGGTACTGCTGGCGTTGTGAGACGCCGCTGTCCAACACCGAGACCAAGATGGACGACGTCTACCTCGACCGGCAGGACCCGGCCGTCACGGTCGGCTTCCGCCTCGAGACGGGCGAGCTGGCGCTCATCTGGACCACCACGCCGTGGACGCTGCCGTCGAACCTCGCGATGGCCGTGCACCCGGACGTCGACTACGTGACCGTCGAGGCCAACGGGGAGAAGTACCTGCTCGCCGAGGCCCGCGTCGCCGCCTACGCCCGCGAGCTCGGCGAGGAGCCGTCGGTCGTCGCCCGCTACAAGGGCAGCGACCTGCTCGGCCGCAGGTACGCGCCGCCGTTCGACTTCTTCGCCGCCGCCGAGAACGCGCACCAGATCCTCGCCGCCGACTACGTCACCACCGAGGACGGCACGGGTGTCGTGCACATCGCGCCCGCCTACGGCGAGGAGGACAAGGTCGTCACCGACGCGGCCGGCATCACGCCGGTGACGCCGGTGAACCCGCACGGCGAGTTCGACGCGCAGGTCCCGCCGTACGAGGGCATGCACGTCTTCGACGCCAACGGCCAGATCATCCGCGACCTCAAGACCGCGGGCGTGCTGGTGCGGCACGAGACCTACGACCACGCGTACCCGCACTGCTGGCGCTGCGGCAACCCGCTGATCCAGCGCGCGGTGACATCGTGGTTCGTGGCGGTGACCCAGTTCCGCGACCGGATGGTCGAGCTGAACCAGCAGATCAACTGGGTGCCGGGGCACGTACGGGACGGCCAGTTCGGCAAGTGGCTGGAGAACGCCCGCGACTGGTCGATCTCCCGCAACCGGTTCTGGGGCTCGCCGATCCCGGTGTGGGTCTCGGACGACCCGAACCACCCGCGCACCGACGTGTACGGGTCGCTGGACGAGTTGGAGCGGGACTTCGGGGTACGGCCCACCGACCTGCACCGGCCGTTCGTCGACGAGCTGACCCGGCCGAACCCGGACGACCCCACGGGTGCGTCCACGATGCGCCGGGTGCCGGAGGTGCTGGACTGCTGGTTCGAGTCCGGCTCCATGCCCTACGCGCAGGTGCACTACCCGTTCGAGAACCGCGAGTGGTTCGAGCACCACTACCCGGGCGACTTCATAGTCGAGTACAACGGCCAGACGCGCGGCTGGTTCTACACCATGCACGTGTTGGCGACCGCGCTGTTCGACCGGCCGGCGTTCCGCAACTGTGTGGCGCACGGCATCGTCCTCGGCGACGACGGGCAGAAGATGTCCAAGTCGCGCAAGAACTACCCGGACGTCAACGAGGTGTTCGCGCGCGACGGCTCGGACGCGATGCGCTGGTTCCTGATGTCCTCGCCGATCCTGCGCGGCGGCGACCTGGTCGTGACCGAGCGCGGCATCCGCGACGCGGTGCGCCAGGCCGTGCTGCCGCTGTGGAACACGTGGTACTTCCTTGCCCTGTATGCCAACGCGGAGGGTGTGGAGGGCACGTGGCGGACCGACTCGCCGCACGTGCTGGACCGGTACGTGCTCGCGAAGACGCAGGCGCTGGTCGCGGACACGACGGCGGCGATGGACCGCTACGACCTGTCCGGGGCGTGCGCCGGGGTGCGGGAGTTCCTCGAGGCGTTGACGAACTGGTACGTGCGGCGTTCGCGCGACCGGTTCTGGTCCGGCGACAAGGACGCCGTCGACACGCTGCACACCGTGTTGGAGGTGGTGTCGCGCGTGGTGGCGCCGCTGCTGCCGCTGACCGCGGAGGCGGTGTGGCGCGGGGTGACCGGCGAGCGGTCGGTGCACCTCGCGGACTGGCCGGCGGCGGACCTGCTGCCCGCCGACCCGGCGCTGGTGACGGCGATGGACCGGGTCCGGCAGGTCTGCTCCGCGGCGCTCGCGCTGCGGAAGTCGAACAGGCTGCGGGTGCGGCTGCCGCTGGCGTCGCTGGTGGTCGCCGCGCCGGACGCGTCGTCGCTCGAGCGGTTCACCGACCTGATCGCGGACGAGGTGAACGTCAGGTCGGTGTCGCTCACCACGGATGTGGCGGCGCACGGCCACTTCGAGCTGGTGGTCAACGCGCGGGCGTGCGGGCCCCGTCTCGGCGGGGACACGCAGAAGGTGATCCGCGCGGTGAAGGCCGGCGAGTGGACGTCCGACGGGGACACCGTGCTGGCCGCCGGCATCGAGCTGCTGCCGGGCGAGTTCCAGCGCAGGCTGGTGGCGACCGACACCGGCGCGACGGCCGAGCTGCCGGCCAGCTCCGGCCTGGTCGTGCTGGACACGGCGACCACCCCGGAGCTGGAGGCCGAGGGCGTGGCGCGCGACCTGGTCCGCGTGGTGCAGCAGGCCCGCCGCGAAGCGGGTCTCGACGTCGCCGACCGCATCACCGTGACCGTGTCCGCCCCGGACGAGGTGGTCACCGCCGCTCGCGCGTACGAGAAGTTCCTGGCGGGCGAGACACTGGCCGAGTCGGTGTCCTACGGCGCGGTCACGGACGGCTTCGCCGGCACGGTGGGCGACGGCATCGACGTGACCGTGTCGGTGGCGAAGGTCTGAGGGCGGCTGGCCTCCGGCCCCCGGTTTCCACGCTACCGGGGGCCACCGACAGGAATCGGGGTCCGGCGGCCGTCCTGTGGACAGCTCGGTTCGCTGTGGACAACGTCGTCCGCGGTGGCCGGTTCGGTCGGTGTCGGGCCGTAGGCTGGAAATCCGGGGCCGGCGGCCAACCGCCCCACTACCATCGACCGCATGATCGCCGCGCGGGATGTCGAGGTTCGGTACGGGAACCAGACCGGTTGTGGCGGTCTCGCCATCGCGCGGGTCGATGTCGAACCGGCTGCCGAGGTCGAGGTCGTCGACGCGGTGACCAAGGTGGACGACCGCGAGCTCGTCGACATGTGCGTCGCCAGTCTTGCCGAGGGCGTGGCCGAGGAGGTGCGCGACCAGCGGCTGCCGCCGGTGCGGGTCGTGGTGCGGTGGGTGCTCGCCCACGCGGTCGACTCCAACGAGTACGTCTACCGCGAGGTCGGCCGACGCGCGGTGCGGGTAGCGGCGGCACAGCACCCGGCATGAGGTTCGCCGTCCGGGTGAAGCCCGGCGCCAGACGTGACTCGGTCGGCGGCGCCCACGACGACGCGCTGATCGTCGCCGTGGCGGCGCCCGCCGTCGAGGGCAAGGCGAACGACGCCGTACGCAAGGCGCTGGCCAAGGCGTTCGGCGTCCGCCGGCAGGACGTGGTGATCGTGGCGGGGGAGCGCGGCCGGAACAAGGTGGTCGAGCTACCCGACGCGCCCGACCGGCTCCAGGAACTGCTCAGCGACTAGGCAGTGAGCGTCCACACCGCGTTGGCGATCGCGTCTGTGTTGCGGTCCAGTGCCGTCTCGTCGATGTTCGCCGTGGTGTCGCAGCTCGAGTGGTAGCACGGGTCGAACGCCTCGCCCGCCGTGCCGCCCCACTTCTGCGCCTGCTCGGCCGACTTCGTCTCCTCGGCGCCGGTGAACGCGCCGCCGGTCGGGATGCCGGCGCGGGCGAACGCCGCGTGGTCGGACCGGCCGCCGACCTCGACGGGCTCGGTCGGCACGCCGATCGACGTGAAGTAGTCGTTCAGCACCTTCTCGAACGCGTCGGAGCCGGGCGGCTGGCTGCCGGAGGCGTACACGAAGTACCCCGGGTTCGGCGAGCCGATCATGTCGAAGTTGACGTAGCCCGCGATCTTGTCGACCTCCGCGGCCGGCAGGCTCTCCACGTACTCGGTGGACCCGACGAGGCCGAGCTCCTCCGCGCCCCACCACGCGAAACGCAGGTGCCGCGCCGGCGCCAGGTTCTGCTCGGCCACGGTGAGCGCGACCTCGAGCAGGCCCGCGGAGCCGGAGCCGTTGTCGTTGATGCCGGGCCCGACCGACACGCTGTCCGCGTGGCCGCCGAACATCATCACGGCGTTCTCGTCACCGCCGGGCCAGTCCGCGACCAGGTTCCACCCGGTGCCGCCGCTGGTCGTGAACTCCTGGAGCGCCGTCGTGTAGCCGGCGCCGTCCAGCGCGGCCTTGACGTAGTCCAGTCCGGCCCGGTAGCCGGGCCGGCCGTGCGCCCGGTTGCCGCCGTTGGCGTCCGCGATCGACTGGAGCTGCGCGAGGTGCGCCTGGACGTCCGCGACCGGGATGTCCGGGGCCGCTTGTGGCGCAACGAGGTTCGGCTCCGCGCCGGCCGCCGAGGCGGTGCCGGGGGCGGCGCAGCCGGACGCGAACGCGGTGGTCGTCGCGGCGAGCAGTGCCACGGCGGCGAGAGTTCGTCGAGTGATCATGGCAACTCCAGTGCGATGGGGACGCTGACCAGCGTGTCAACCGGTCCGCGCGCACGCTAGGTTCGTTCGTCGGGACTTCGCGGAGGCGGTAGGAGGAAGGTGTGGCCCACGAGCTGTCGGTAGTGCTCGGGGTCGTCGCCGCTGTCCTCCTGATCTCGGTGCTCGCGGTGCGGGTGTCGGTGCGGCTCGGTTTCCCGTCCCTTGTGCTGTATCTCGCGATCGGCGTGCTGCTCGGCGAGGCCGGCATCGGCGTGCAGTTCGAGAACGCGTCGCTCACCGAGTCGCTCGGACTCGCCGCGCTGGTGCTCATCCTCACCGAGGGTGGGCTGACCACCCGCTGGCCCGAGGTGCGGACGTCGCTGTGGCCGGGCATCGTGCTGTCCACAGTGGCGGTCGCGGTCAGCATCGCGGTCACCGGCACCGCGCTGCACCTGATTCTCGGCTTCGACTGGCGGTTCGCGCTGCTGTGGGGCGCGGTGCTCGCGTCGACCGACGCGGCCGCGGTGTTCAGCGTGCTGCGCAACATCTCCGTGAGCAGACGGCTGGTCGGCGCGCTGGAGCTCGAGTCCGGCATGAACGACGCGGCCGCGTACCTGGTGGTCGTACTGCTCGCGTCCGGCAGTGTCGCGACCTGGACGACGCCATTTGTGGCGGTGTACGAGCTGGTGGCGGGCGGAATGATCGGCGCCGGGCTGGGCTGGGTCGGCGCGCAGGCGCTGCGCCGGTCCGCGCTGCCGTCCACCGGTCTCTACCCACTGGCGACGGTCGCGGTGTCGGTGCTGGCGTTCTCGGCCGGTTCACTGACGCACGCGTCCGGGCTGCTCGCCGCGTACGTCGCGTCCCTCGTGCTCGGCAACGCGAAGCTGCCGCACCGCAACGACACGCTGTCGTTCGCCGAGGGGCTGGGCTGGCTGTCGCAGATCGGGCTGTTCGTCCTGCTCGGACTGTTCATGTCGCCGGGGCGGCTGGTGGAGGCGATCGTGCCGGGTCTCGTCGCCGGGCTCGTGGTGACGTTCCTCGCCAGGCCTATCTCGGTCGCGATCTCGTTGACGCCGTTCCGCATGCCGTGGCGGGAACAGGCGTTCCTGTCGTGGGCCGGGCTGCGCGGCGCGGTGCCGATCGTGCTCGCGATGATCCCGATCACCGAGGGCGTCGCCGGCGCCGAGCAGCTCGTCGACGCCGTGTTCGTGCTGGTCATCGTGCTGACCGTGGTGCAGGGCACCACCCTCGGCCTGTTCGCGAAGATGCTCGGCCTCTCCACGGGGGAGAAGACGCGCGAGGTCGACGTCGACGCGGCGCCGCTGGACGAGCTCGGCGCCGTGCTGCTGACGTTCCGCATCCCGGGCGGGTCGAAGCTGCACGGCGTGTATCTGTCCGAGCTGCGCCTCCCGGTCGGCGCGACGGTCAGCCTCCTGGTGCGCGAGGGCGTCGGGCACACGCCGGCGCCGACCACCCGGCTGCAGGAGCGCGACGAGTTGCTCGTGGTCGCCACGGAGCAGGTGCGGTCGGAGACCGAGCACCGGATCCGGGCCGTCGACCGCGCCGGCAGGTTCGCCAAGTGGCGGGGCGAAACCGGCGCCGAGTAGCTGCCGGGGACGTTCGAGTGCTCAGTCGGTCAACAGGCTGATCTGCCGCATCTTGTTGGTGGCGTCCAGCGCCGCAACCTTGTACGACTCGGCGAGCGTCGGGTAGTTGAACACCGTGTCGACGAGGTAGTCGACGGTGCCGCCGCAGCCCATGACCGCCTGTCCGATGTGGACCAGCTCCGTCGCGTTGGTGCCGAACACGTGCACGCCCAACAGCGAGCGGTCCACGGGGGACACCAGCAGCTTGAGCACGCCGTAGGAGTCGCCGATGATCTGTCCGCGCGCGAGCTCCCGGTAGCGGGAAACGCCTACCTCGAACGGGATTCGCTGTTCGGTCAGCTCGTCCTCGGTGCGGCCGATGTAGCTGATCTCGGGAATCGTGTAGATCCCGATCGGCTGCAGCTCGTGCATCTCGTGGACCGGTTCGCCGCAGGCGTGGTGCGCGGCGAGGCGGCCCTGCTCCATCGACGTGGCGGCGAGCGCGGGGAAGCCGATCACGTCGCCGACCGCGTAGATGTTGTCCACCTCGGTGCGGAACGAGCTGTCCACCTTGATCCGGCCGCGCTTGTCCGCCGACAGGCCCGCCGCCTCGAGGTTCAGGCCCTCGGTCATGCCCTGGCGGCCGGCCGAGTACATGACCGTGTCCGCCGGGATCTTCTTGCCGCTCTCGAGGATCGTGACCGTGCCCTTGGCGTAGCGCTCCACCGCGGTCACCGTCTCGCCGAAGCGGAACGTCACCGCGAGGTCGCGCAGGTGGTACTTCAGCGCCTCGACGACCTCGGTGTCGCAGAACTCGAGCATCCGCATCCGCTGCTCGATCACCGTGACCTTGGTGCCCAGCGCGGCGAACATGGACGCGTACTCGATGCCGATCACGCCGGCGCCGACCACGATCATGGTCCGGGGGATCTTGTCCAACCCGAGGATGCTGTCCGAGTCGATGATCGTCTGCTCGTCGAAGTCCACCGTGGCCGGGCGGGCCGGCCTGGTGCCGGTGGCGATCACGACCTTGTCCGCCGTGACCTGGCGTTCCTGGCCGCTGCCGTCCGACACCTGGATCGTGTTCCGGTCGACGAATCGGCCGAGCCCCGGCAGCAGCGCGACGCCGTTGCGGGCGAGCTGGCTGCGGATCACGTCGACCTCGCGCCCGACCACGTGCGTGGTGCGCGCGGTGAGGTCGCCGATCGTGATCTCCTCCTTGACGCGGTAGCTCTGGCCGTACAGCTCGCGCTGGCTCATGCCGGTCAGGTAGAGCACGGCCTCCCGCAGCGTCTTCGACGGGATGGTGCCGGTCTGGATGCACACCCCGCCGATCATGTTGCGGCGCTCGATCAGTGCGACGGTGGCGCCGAGCTTGGCGGCCGCGATCGCCGCCTTCTGACCGCCCGGTCCGGAACCCAGCACCAGCACGTCGTAGTCATACGCGTCGTTCATGGGCTCGAGTCTGGCAATAGTCACATCGGATGGACAGTTTTCGGCACTATCGGCTACCGTTTCTTCTCGAAGGTCATGAGCGCCAGCTGTAGGTAACACTGCGAAGCCCCGGCTTGCTGGCCGGCAACCCTCCTACCGCGGTGGGGTGCCCCGGGTGAGGACCAGGCCCTCCGCGATGGCGCGGAAGGGCAAGCGCGGGCCCTGGGAGCGGGGTCCCCGACCCAGGAGGCGCACCCCATGACGCTCGCGATTCCCCACGCCCGAGCCGCGGTCGAAGCACCCGACACGACCATCCCGTCGGTGGCCGGCAGCCGGCTCACCGTGCCGCTCGTCGACGGCCGGCACGTCCAGTACGCCAACCTCGACCACGGTGCCAGCGCGCCCTGTCTCGACGAGGTGCAGGACGCGGTGAACGAGCTGCTGCCCTGGTACGCGAGCGTGCACCGTGGCGCCGGGTTCGCCTCCCAGGTGTCCACGAAGGTCTACGAGCGGGCGCGTCGCGTGGTCCGCGACTTCGTCGGCGCGCGCCACACCGACGAGGTGGTCTTCACCCGCAACACCACCGACGCGCTGAACCTGCTGGCCGGGGCGCTGCCCAAGGACACGTCGGTGATCGTGTTCGACACCGACCACCACGCGGCGATCCTGCCGTGGCGCGGCCCGAACGTGCACCGCGTGACCCCGACCGCGAACGTCGAGCGGGACCTCGACGAGGCACTGGCCGCCACCCCGACCGGGCCGCGGCTCGTCGTGGTCACCGGCGCCGCGAACGTCACCGGCGAGCTGTGGCCCGTCGCCCGGCTCGCCGCCGTCGCCCGCCGCCACGGCGCGCGGATCGTGCTCGACGCCGCCCAGCTCGCGCCGCACCGCCCGGTCGACGCGCGGGCACTCGACGTCGACTACGTGGTCCTGTCCGGGCACAAGCTGTACGCGCCGTTCGGCGCCGGCGCCCTGGTCGGTCGCGCGGACTGGCTGCGTGCCGCCTACCCCTACCTCGCGGGCGGTGGCGCCACCAAGCAGGTGTCGGCGCGTGGCGACCAGCTCGCGGTGTCCTGGAACTACGGTCCGGAACGGCACGAGGCCGGCTCGCCCAACGTGGTCGGCGCGCACGCGCTCGCCGTCGCCTGCGAGACGCTGTCCCGGCACTGGGACTCGATCGTCGGGCACGAGGAGGAGCTGCTCGCCAGGCTGCGCACCGGCCTCGCCGCGATCCCGGGGGTGCGCCAGCTCGGCATCTTCGGCGCGGACCAGCCGCGCGTCGGCGTGGTCAGCTTCGTCGTCGAGGGGCACGACCCGGGTCTCGTCGCCGCGTACCTGTCGGCCGAGCACGGCATCGGCGTGCGGGACGGCGCGTTCTGCGCGCACATCGCCACCGCGCGGCTGGCCGGCGGGCGGGCGCTGCGGGCGAGCCTCGGTCTCGGCAGCACCGCGGAGCACGTCGACCGCCTGCTCAGCGCCCTGCGGCGCCTGGTCACGCACGGTCCGGCGGGGCGGTACGAGCTGGTCGACGGCCGTTGGGCGCCCGTCGCCGACCCCCGTCCGCTGCCGGCATTCCTGGCCGCGCCCTGACCGCGTGTCCCCACCGTGGACAATGGGCCCGTGAGCGACGAGACCAGCACCGACGCGGGCACCGACACCGAGCAGCCACCACCACCGGCGGCACCGCTGCCGCCGCGGCGCGCGTGGCTCTTCGCGTTCGTCGCGCCGGTCGTGCTGGCCGCCGACCTGATCACCAAGCAGCTGGCGCTGTCCGCGCTCGAGGGCGAGCAGCCGGTGCGGGTGCTCGGCGGGCTGTTCTACCTCCAGATCGTGCGCAACGCGGGCGCCGCGTTCGGCATGGCGACCGGCATGACCTGGGTGCTCACGCTCATCGCCACCGCCGTGGTGATCGGCATCATCTGGGTGATGCCGAAGCTGCGGTCGATCGGCTGGGCCATCGGGCTCGCGCTGGTGCTCGCCGGCGCGCTCGGCAACCTGACCGACCGGTTCTTCCGCGCGCCGGGCGCGCTGCACGGCCACGTCGTCGACTTCCTGTCGCCGTTCGGGCCGAACGGCGACGTGTTCCCGGTGTTCAACGTCGCCGACTCGTCGATCGTGTGCGGTGGCGCGCTGATCGTCCTGATGGCGCTGCTCGGCCGCGACTACGACGGCACCCGCACCACCAAACAGCCGACGAACACAGAGGCCGACAAGTGAACGCTCGTACCCTGCCCGTGCCGGACGGACTGGACGGCATGCGGGTCGACGCCGGCCTCGCCAAGCTGCTCGGCCTGTCCCGCACGGTCGTCGCCGCGCTCGCCGAGTCCGGCGACGTGAGCCTGGACGGCCGCACGGCCGGCAAGTCCGACCGGCTGACCGCGGGGGCGTGGCTCGAGGTGACGCTGCCGGAGCCGGAGCGTGCGGAGCCGCTGCCGGCCATCGCGGTCGAGGGCATGGGCATCGTCTACGAGGACGACGACCTCGTCGTGGTCGACAAACCCGTTGGCGTGGCGGCACATCCGAGCCCGGGCTGGACGGGCCCGACCGTGATCGGCGGCCTCGCGGCGGCCGGCGTGCGGGTGTCCACGTCCGGTGCCGCCGAGCGCCAGGGCGTCGTGCACCGCCTCGACGTCGGCACCACCGGCCTCATGATGGTGGCCAAGAGCGAGCACGCGTACACGGTGCTGAAGCGGGCGTTCAAGGAGCGCACGGTCGACAAGGGCTACCACGCGCTGGTGCAGGGGCATCCGGACCCGTCGGCCGGCACGATCGACGCGCCGATCGACCGGCATCCCAAGCACGACTACAAGTTCGCGGTCGTCGCGAACGGCAGGCCGAGCGTCACGCACTACGAGACGATCGAGGCGTTCCGGGCCGCGTCGCTGGTCGACGTCAAGCTGGAGACCGGCCGCACGCACCAGATCCGTGTGCACTTCGCGGCGCTGCGGCACCCGTGCGTCGGCGACCTGACCTACGGCGCCGACCCGGTGCTCGCCAAGCGGCTCAAGATGAACCGCCAGTGGCTGCACGCGCGCAGGCTCGGCTTCGAACACCCCGCGGACGGCCAGTGGGTCGAGTTCACCAGCGAGTACCCGGACGATCTCCGTGCGGCCTTGGACAAGCTCATCGCCGAGAGCTGACCACGCGCGTCCGCGTGCGACGGTCGGCTTTGCCGACCGCACCAACATGTTCCCGGGTGAGTCGGCCCAACTTTCCGCTTCTTTCGCGTAGTTTGGTCGACAACCAGCGAGGGCGGTGGTGCCATGACGGATCAGGCGTCGGGCAGAGGCAACAGCGGCGACCAGGTCGAGCACTTTCTCGTGGACGGTGTCGCGCCGCCGGTGATCGGCGGCGGCGCCGAGCCGGAGGACGAGGCGACCTGGCACGCCGAGCCGGAGTACGAGCCCGAGTACCGAGAACCGCCCACGGCGCCGATCCCCACCGCGCCACACCTCGCGGCCGTGCGTGCGCCACAGGAGAAGCGCAAGTCGTGGGTGGCCAGGGTGCTTCGACTGCCTGACTAGCTAGTTCTCGACGGTCCAGGTGAGCGTCCGGGACTCCTCGTCGGGGCGCGGACTCCACCGCACCGACGTGACCTCGGTCTGCTCCGGCACCACGTACACCGTGTGCCCGCCGGCGGTCTCGCCCGGCGGCACCCCGATCCGGTGCGGCGGCCGCGACGACAGCGACACCGGCGCCTTCGAGATCGTCTTGCCGTCCGGTGTCACCAGCACCAGATACAGGTCGGGCAGCGACTGGAACGCCACGTTGCCCCGGTTGGTCAGCTCGGTGTGCACGACGACCGACCGCTCACCCTCCTGCAGCCGGTACCCGGCCGCGGTGAACAGGTAGTCCGCCGGGTCGACGACCTCGACGAGCGTGATCGACAGCCGCTCGCCCTCGAGCCCCTCGGTCTGCAGCGCGGCACCCACCTTGCCCTGCCGGACGGCGATACCCGCCTCCGGCCGCTCGGCACGGACCGTCGGCTGCGTCACGTCCTGCGGTGGGCCGTCGCCGCGCGCCCACGTGGACGTCTGCGGCGGGCCCCACATGCTGATCGGCGCCTCGACCTGGGGCAGCTGCTGTTGCTGCTGCATGGGCGGCGCCTGGAACGGCTGGCTCGGCGGGCCGGTCTGCGCGGGGAACGGCGCGCTCGGCGGGCCGGTGCGCGGCATCTGCTGCTGCATCGGCGCCTGCTGCATCTGGTGCGGTCCCGACGGCGGACCGGGCTGGCCCTGGTACTGGCCCTGATAGGGACCGGGCCCGTGCGTCGGCACCGGCCCGGAGGGTGGATACGGCATGGACTGCTGCGGGTAGGGCCCCGACGGCGTGCCATGGACCCCGTAGGGCGGCGACGCCGCCATCGCGGCCGCCGCGGCCTGTCGAAGCCGCGCCGGGTCGCACTCGACGCCGACGAGCAGGGGCAATCCCGTGGCCGAGAGCGCGACAAGGCGCGAGGCGACCTCCCGGGGGTCCATTCCCACCCGGGCGGCGACCTCGTGCACCGCTGCTCTGCCCATCTCGGCGACCACGCCGAGCAGGCGGGCGTCTACCGGATCCGTCGCGACCACGGCTCGCACGCTACCCCGTCCACTCGATCATCGCGGCGGAAGCCGCGCCCACCGTATGGATTCTCCTCCCCGCCCGCGAGATCGTTACTGGCAGGATCTAGCGCATGAGCGAGCCTGCGAGCGAATCGATGTCACAGGGCGACCGCGAGCGGCAGTACCGAGCTTGCGAGGGGCTGTCATGAGCCCGACGACTGTGCACCGCGGCTTCTGGACGCGCGACTTACGTCTCGACAAGCACTGGCCGCAGCTGCCGTTCGACGTGCCGCCGGGCTGCGGGTCGGTCGCCGTCGAGCTGGAGTTCGACGCCGCGTCGGGCGCGGTCATCGACCTCGGCTGCGAGGGCGCGGGCGGCTGGCGCGGGTGGTCGGGCGGCGCGCGGCGGCGCTACGTGATCACCCCGGACGCCGCCACCCCCGGGTACGTGCCGGGCGAGCTGGAGCCGGGACAGTGGCACGTCGTGCTCGGCCTGCACCGGCTGCCGGCCACCGGCGTCGAGGTCACGGTGACGGTCCGCACGGACGGCGACGCGACGGTCGAGCCGCCGCGGCCGAACCCGCCGGTGCCGACGAAGCCGAGGACACGCGGCCTGCCGGCCGGCGCGGGCCTGCGGTGGGTGGCCGTCGACCTGCACGCCCACACACTGCACTCCGACGGCGCGCTGACCGTCGCGGAGCTGGCGGCCGAGGCGGTCGCGGCCGGCCTCGACGCGCTCGCGGTCACCGACCACAACACGGTCAGCCACCACGCGGAGCTGGCCGAGGTCGGCCGGCGCTACGGGATCGCGCTGATCCCCGGCCAGGAGGTCACCACCGAGTTCGGGCACGCCAACGCGTTCGGCGACATCGGCTGGGTCGACTTCCGCGAGCCGGCCGCGAACTGGGTCGAGACCGTGCGCGGGCGCGGCGGCCTGCTGTCGATCAACCATCCGCTCGGCGGCGACTGCGCATGGCGCCACCCGCTGACCGAGCATCCGCCGCTCGCGGAGGTGTGGCACTCGTCCTGGCACGCGCGGAACTGGGGCGGCCCGGTCGCGTGGTGGCAGGCGTGGGGCAGCGCGGCCACCCCGATCGGCGGCAGCGACTGGCACCGCCCGGACGAGGGCGTCCGGCTCGGCGCCCCGACCACGTGGGTTGCCGTCGACTCGCACGCGCGCAACGCCGACGAGCTGGTCCCGGCCGTGCTGGACGGCCTGCGCGCCGGCCGCACGGCGGTGTCCGCGGACCGCACCGGGCCGGTGCTGCTGCCGGTCGACGGCAAGGTCATCGCGCTCGACGCGCCGGGCACGCTCGTCGTCGGCCAGGAGGCCGCCCACAAGGTCCGTTTCGACCGCGACACCTTCGACCCGCCGGGCCCGCACGGGCACGTGCTCTGCGGTCACGACGGATCTGTGCTCGCGCTGGCGGGCACGCCGCACTAATCTCCGTCCTGTTCGGACCGCGGTTGGTGAAATCTTGCCAACGAACTCGACGACGAGAGGTGCCGAGATGCTCGTACGCCGCAGGCTGGCGTTGACCGCGACGATTGTCACCACCCTGGCCCTGTCCGGCTGCCTAGGGCAGCAACAGGAGTCCGACTCCGCCAGAAACGCCGACGCGAAGGACGTCACCCTCACGATCACGTCGAACTCGGTCGCCGGCGGCAAGAACGACCTCGGCGCGCGCTGGGTCACAGACTGGATCATCCCCGAGTTCACCAAGGCGCAGAAGGCCAAGGGCGTCAACGTGACCGTCTCCTACGACGGCACCGGCGTCGACGACGCCGACTACAAGGCCAAGATCGCGCTGGACTTCGGCACCGACATCGGCGGCGACATCGTCGAGATCGACGGCATCTGGCTCGGCGAGTTCGCGCAGGGCGGCCAGGTCCGGCCGCTGGACGACGTGGTCGGCAAGGACAAGATCGGCGGCTGGGACGGCTGGGAGCAGATCCCGGACGCCGTCGAGGCGCTCGGCGAGTTCGAGGGCAAGCGCTACGGCATCCCGGTCGGCACCGACGGCCGCGTGCTGTTCTTCAACAAGAAGCTGTTCGCGCAGGTCGGCCTGCCCGCGGACTGGCAGCCGACCAGCTGGGAGGAGATCACCGCGGCGGCCGTGTCGCTGAAGTCGCTGCCCGGCGTCACGCCGCTCCAGCTCAACGCCGGCACCGCCATGACCGAGGCCACGACCATGCAGGGCGTCCTGCCGCTGCTCGCCGGCACCGGCGCGGAGATCTACCAGGACGACAAGTGGCAGGGCGGCACCGGCCAGGTCAAGGACGTGCTGGACTTCTACCAGCAGGTCTACCGCGGCAACCTCGGCGATCCGCTGCTGCAGCAGGAGGCCAAGGGCCGGGACCGCTCCTTCGAGCTGTTCGCGCAGAACAAGCTCGGCATCCTGCTGGAGAGCGACTACTTCTGGCGCTCGGTCGTCGACCCGGCCACCGGCGTCGCGAAGATGGCCGACCGCGACACCGCCGTCGGCTGGGCGAAGATCCCCGCGAAGGAGCCCGGCGCCGGCGTCGGCGAGCAGGACTTCGTCAGCATGTCCGGCGGGTCGATCCGGGTGATCAACCCGAAGACCAAGTACCCGCAGCAGGCGTGGGAGCTCCTGCAGTTCATGAACTCCGCGGAGGCGACCAAGGCGCGGCTCGGCGACACCGCGCAGATCACCCAGCGCGACGACGTCAACTCCGAGGTCCTCAAGGGCGACCCGATGCTGAGCTTCGTGGCCGAGGAGGTACTGCCGCTCACCAGGTACCGGCCGGGGCTCGCGGACTACCCGAAGGTGTCGACCGCGCTGCAGCAGGCGACCGCGGACGTGATCAGCGGCAAGACCGCGGACGAGGCGGCCGCCGCGTACCAGGAGGCACTGGTAGCCGCGGTCGGCAAGGAAGACGTCGCTGGTGGTTAGCGCGCCACCGCAGACTCCACAGGCACCTCGGTCGAGGGCGTCCCGGGCCGCGAGCGCCCGGGACACCTCCGGGCTCGGGGTGGCGCGGGCGGTCGGTTTCGTCTCGCCAGCGCTGCTGCTCATCGGGCTGTTCCTGGTGTTCCCGGCACTGTGGACCATCTACATCGGACTGACCGACTACACGCTGACCGGCACGTCGTCGATCGCGCCGAAGTTCCTCGGACTGTCGAACTTCATGAACGCGCTCGACGACGCGCTGTTCGGCAACGCGCTGTGGCTCACGCTCGTGTTCGTGATCGGCTCCGCGGTGCTCGGGCAGAACGTGCTCGGGTTCGCGCTGGCGTGGCTGCTGCGGTCGGCCCGGCCGTGGCTGCGGCGGCTCGTCGAGGGTTTCGTGCTGCTGTCGTGGATCCTGCCCAGCGTCGTGGTCGCCTACCTGTGGACGGCGGTGCTCGACCGGGACGGCGGCACGCTGAACTCGCTGCTGGGCAACGGGAGCACGGCGTGGCTCGTCGAGTACCCGATGGCGTGCCTGATCATCTTCAACACGTGGCGCGGCACCGCGTTCTCGATGATGCTGTACAGCTCGGCGCTCGCCGCGGTGCCGCCGTCGCAGCTGGAGACGGCGCGCACGGTCGGCGCGAGCGGCTGGCAGACCGTGCGGGACGTGGTGTTCCCGCACATCCGGGGCCACGTGCTGACCAACACGCTGCTCATCTCCCTGTGGACGGCCAACGACTTCACGCCGTTCCTGCTGACCGCCGGCGGGCCGAACCACGAGTCGGAGACGCTGCCGGTGTTCATCTACCAGAAGGCGATCGCGAGCGGCGAGCTCGGCTACTCGGCGGCGATCTCGTTCCTGCTGCTGATCGTGAACCTGGTGGTCGCGCTGCTGTACCTCCTGCTGCTGAGGGGGCGTGCGCCCAAATGACCTTCCGGCAGATGCTCCGCCGCTCGGTCTACGTCGTGTTCATGGCCGTGGTGCTGGCGTTCTTCGCGGTGCCGATGCTGTGGCTCGCGTCCGCGCCGTTCGACAGCGACCCCGGCCTGGGGCTGCGCTGGCCGGACTGGACGCTCGACAACTGGCGGATCACGTTCGACCACCCGTACGCGCTCGGCTCGCTGGTGAACTCGATCCTGCTGTGCGTGGTGGCGACCGCGGTGACGACGGTGCTCGGCACGCTGGCCGCCTACGCGCTGTCGCGGGTGCGCATCCCCGGCCGCGACGCGTTGCTGTACCTGCTGTTGCTGCTGTCCAGTGTGGTCACCGGGACGGCGGCCATGGTGCCGATCTTCGTGATGATGTTCCAGCTCGGGCTGATCAACTCGCAGTACGCGACCGGGCTGGTGATCGCGGGCGGCATGCTGCCCGCGGCGATCTTCATCCTGAAGGACTTCATCGACTCGGTGCCGCGGTCCTACGAGGAGTCGGCGCGGGTGTTCGGCGCGTCGCCGACGCAGGTGCTGCTGCACGTCGTGCTGCCGGTCGCCCGGCCGGGCATCGCGACCATCCTCGTGTGGGCGTTCGTGCAGGCGTGGGGCAACTTCCTGTTGCCGTTCCTGCTGCTGCGCGACGTCGAGCAACAGCCGGCGGCGGTGCTGCTGCGGACGCTGAAGGACGAGGGCGGCAGCGCGAACCTGACCGTGATCCCGGTGTTCTCGCTGCTGTACGCGATCCCGGTGGTGGCGCTGTACTTGTTCGTCAGCAAGCGGTACGGGTTCCGCTTCCATGGAGGGATCAAGGCCTGATGGCGGAAATCGAGCTGACCGGTCTGTCGACCGTGTATCCCAACGGGGTGCGCGCGGTGGACGTCGCTGGACCTGTCCATCCGCGACGGCGAGTTCTTCGCGCTGCTCGGCCCGTCCGGGTGCGGCAAGACGACGCTGTTGCGGACGATCGCGGGTCTCGAGCAGGCGAGCGAGGGCGTGGTCTCACTCGGCGGCGCGGACGTCACCAGGGTCGAGGCCGGCCAGCGGGGCGTCGCGATGGTGTTCCAGGACTACGCGTTGTTCCCGCACATGACGGTGGCGCAGAACATCGCGTACCCGCTGCGGGTGCGGCGGGCGTCGAGGCAGGCGCAGACCGACGCGGCCGAGTCGAAGGCGGCGGGCCTCGGGTTGTCCGCGCTGCTGGAGCGCCGGCCGGCGCAGCTGTCCGGCGGGCAGCAGCAGCGGGTGGCGCTGGCGCGGGCGATCGCCATGGAGGCGACGGTCCTGCTGCTCGACGAGCCACTGTCCAACTTGGACGCCCGGCTGCGCCTGGAGGCACGCACGTTCCTCAAGCGGCTGCAGCGGGATCTCGGCCTCACCACCGTGTTCGTGACGCACGACCAGGCCGAGGCACTCGCGCTCGCGGACCGCATCGCCGTGATGTCCGACGGCAAGATCCGCCAGCTCGGCACGCCGAAGGAGGTGTTCCAGCGGCCGGCGGACACGTTCGTCGCGAACTTCATCGGCTCCACACCGATGAACCTGCTGTCGGGCTCGGTGAGCGACGGCCTGGTGGAGGTGGCCGGCGCGCGTCTCGTGCCGCCCGCGGACCTCGCGCTCACCGACGGCACCCCGGTGGTGGCCGGCATCCGACCCGAGTACCTACGCCCGTCGACCGACGGCATCACGGGCACGGTGTCCATCGTGGAGAACCTGGGCGTGACGTCCCTGGTGACGATCGAGTGCCCCGGTGACACGCTGGTCGGCCTCACCGTGCCGGAGCACGAGGAACCGGAGATCGGCGCGACGCTGACCGCGACCCCGGATCAGGGGCGGCTGTTGCTGTACCACGGCGAGACGAACCAGTTGCTCGGCGAGGCCCGCGTGACCGCGTAAGTCAGCTCTGCTCCTCGGCGAAGGCCAGCAGGAACATCTTCACGAACGTGGGCCGCCGCACCCTCGGCCACCGCAGCGCGCGCACGGCGTCGGTCACGTCGTCGCAGAGTGCGCCGTTCACCCGCACCTCGACGGTCTCCTGGTCGGGCGTGCCGCCGAACAGCAGCTTCACGCCGTTGACGGACGTGTCCAGGTGCCGCGGCAGCGTCTCGCGCAGCGCCGGCAGCAGCGGGTGGTCCAGCACCCACCGCAGCAGCGGCTCGCGGTCGGCGCCGAAGGGCAGCACCGGGCCGTGGAGCACGTGGAAGCCCGGTAGCCCGTCGGGATCCTCGGCCGGGATGTGCGCCGCGAACCGGCCGTCCTGCACGAGCAGTTCGAGCACGGTGCTGCCGGTCGTCTCGACCCACATCTGCGCCGCGGTCTCCGCGACCTCCGCGGGGGTGGCGCCGTGGCCCGCCGCGCAGTCCCAGATCACCGGCGCCGCCGCCATGTCCGGGTTGAGCGCGACACCGACGTCGACGTGGTTGGGCTCCTGGGCGTCCCCGTGCAGGTCGGTCACCACGATGACGATCGAGCCCTCGCCGCGGACCACCTCGCCCTCGACGGTCCACGTGCCGGACAGGTCGCTGAGGTGGGCGGCGATCGTGCGGACCATGTGCTGGCGATCGAGGTCGATCATCCGCGGAGACTAGCGGTCCCACCATCCGGACGGGCGCGAAAACCCGACGACAGGACGCCGGCGCGCGCACGAGTATGGCGCCATGGACCCGTCGCTCCTGCTGGCCTTCGCCGCCGCCTGCGCCGTGATCAGTCTCGTGCCCGGCCCGGACATGATGTTCATCATGGCCAACGGCATCGCGCGGGGCCGCGCGGCCGGCGTCGTCGCGGCGGCCGGCATGTCGACCGGGCTCGCCGTGCACACGGTCGCGGCCGCGCTCGGGCTCGGCGCGCTGCTGTCGGCCGCCCCGGTCGCCCTCGACACGGTCCGCCTGGTCGGCGCGGTGTTCCTCGTCTACCTCGCGGTCACGACGCTGCGCTCGGCGAAGGACGTCGCGTCGACGGCACCGGCCAGGTTCGGCGGGCGGACGCTGCGCCGCACCTATGTGATGGCGACGCTCGTGAACCTCGCCAACCCCAAGGTCATCCTGTTCTACCTGGCGTTCCTGCCGCAGTTCCTGACCGAGGGCGGCTGGGCGGTGCCCGCGCAGTTCCTGGTCATGGGCGCGCTGCTGATCGTGATCGGCTTCTCGGTCGACGCGTCGGTCGGGCTCGCCGCGGGCGCGCTGTCCGCGCTGCTGCTGCGCCGCCCGGCCGTGCGGCGGTGGCTGAACCGGGTGTCAGCGGCGATCTTCGGCGGGCTCGCGGTCCGGCTGGTCGTCGACCGGTAGCTCCGAGCGCAGCATCCGGTACAGGACCTCGTCGCGCCACGCGCCGCCCCGGTGGGTGAGGCCGCGCAGCACGGCCTCGCGAACGAAGCCGGCCTTCTCCAGCGCCCGCTGCTCGGGGATGTTGTCGAGCTCGGTGAACGCCTGGATCCGGTTCACCTGCGAGTACGCGAACAGGTACCTGGCGAGCAGCAGCTGTGCCGTCACGCCGTGGCCCTTGCCGCGCGCGGCCGGCAGCAGGCTGATGCCGAACTCCATGCAGAACGAGTACGCCGACGTCGGTCGCCTTGCGAAGGAGACGAACCCGAGCATCTCACCGTCGAGGTCGACGATGAGAAAGGAGGTCTTGTCATCGGCGAGCAGCCGGTCCTCGTCCCAGCGCTTGCGCCAGTACGACCCGTCGCGGAAGCCCCCGAAGTTGTAGAAGCCGATCCCGTCCGGGTCGTTGAACATGTCCTCCAGCGCGGTGAGATCGCCGTCGAACACCGGCCGCAGCCGCATCCCCTCGGTCATGCCAGCACCGTACGCGGGCACGACCGAGGGACGACGGTGGTTTTCAGACGAGCGTGGCGTCCAGCGTGATCGTGGTGCCGGTCAGCGCCTGGGACACCGGGCAGTTCTTCTTGGCGTCCTCGGCGGCCGCGGCGAAGTCCTCCGCCGAGAGGCCGGGGATGCTCGCGCGCACGGTGAGGTGGATGCCGGTGATGCCCTCGCCGGGCTGGAAGGTCACCTCGGCCTTGGTGTCGACGCTCTCCGGCGGGGTGCCGGCGCCGGCGAGGCCGTGCGAGAGCGCCATCGAGTAGCAGGTCGAGTGCGCGGCCGCGATGAGCTCCTCCGGGCTGGTCTTGCCGTTGGCCTCGTTCGCCCGGGACGGCCAGGACACCTCGTACTTGCCGAGGTTGGACGAGTCCAGCGAGACGGTGCCGGCGCCGTCGAGCAACGCGCCCTCCCAGTGGGCGTTCGCGGTGCGGGTGGTTGCCATGAAGTGGTCCTCCTCGGAGCGGGACGTGCGAGTGCCGGTCAGAGTCTGCCGCAACCGGCCGACAGCCGCTCCGGCATGTGACCCGATCGCTAGCGACCCTCCAGTCCTCCTCGCTCAGGTGTTCGATTAGACTTCCGGGATGGGGTCACACCGGGGAGTCGTCGAACACCGCGGGGTGGGCCGGGTCGTCCACGCGCGCCGCGACGTCCGCGGTGTGCAGCGGCCGCACGGTCTCGTGGTAGCGCTCGTAGGCGGGCAGGGCCCACGCCTCGGCCGCCGGCGTGCGCCGCGCCAGCGCCGCGCCGGAGAGCCACAGGTGCACGGTGCGGTCGAACGGCAGCCCCCTGCCGAGCAGCAGCTCGCCGTCGACGACCAGCACACCGCCGGGCGGCAGGTCCACATAGGAGGCCCGGCTCGCGCGGTCGGTCGCCGCGTTCCACAGCGCGGGCAGCACCCGGCCGGACCCGCCGGGCCCCAGCGGCGCGAACACCTCCCTGGTCAGCCCGCCGAGGTCGAGCCAGTCGTCGTGGCGCGCGTCCGGGTCGGTCCTGCCGCGCTCGAACCGCAGCGACGCCGGCCGCAGGTAGTCCGCGGCGGACACCCGCAGCACGGCCCGGCCCCGCAGGCGCAGCGCGGCGGCCAGTGCGTCGGCGAACCCGCCGGGGTCGGCGGGCGGCGCGCCGTCCACGGCCACGCTGGTCCACACCTCGCCCGGCCGGGTGTGGATCGTCTCGGCCACCTCCTCGACCAGCAGGTCGGGGGACACGGGTCGGAAACGCATGCCCCGATCATGCCAACAGCGCAGGAATTGTCGGTGTCCCGCGGTAGAACGTCGGCATGCGCGCACCGAGGAAGACACGCCAGCCAGGGTGCTCCCCGACCGAGAAGATCTCGTCGTAGGGTGGTGCCTCGTGGCGGCTGATTCGTTCGTTCATCTCCATGTGCACACCGAGTACTCGATGCTCGACGGCGCCGCCAAGGTCGCGCCGCTGTTCGCCGAGGCCGCGCGGTTGGGCATGCCAGCGGTCGGCATGACCGACCACGGCAACATGTACGGGGCCGACCAGTTCTACCAGGAGTCCCGCAAGGTCGGGATCAAGCCGATCATCGGCATCGAGGCCTACATCGCCCCGGCCAGCCGCTACCACAAGAAGCCGATCTTCTGGGGCGAGGCGCGTCAGCGCAGCTCCGACGACCTCGGCGAGGGCGGCGACGTGTCGGGCGCCGGCGCGTACACCCACATGACGATGCTCGCCGCCAACACGACCGGCCTGCGCAACCTGTTCACGCTCTCGACGCTCGCGTCGACGCAGGGCTACTACCGCAAGCCGCGCATGGACCGGGAGCTGATCGCCGAGCACGCGGCCGGCATCATCGCCACCACCGGCTGCCCGTCCGGCGAGGTGCAGACCCGGCTGCGGCTGGGGCAGACCGCCGAGGCGGTCCAGGCGGCGGCCGACTACCGCGACATCTTCGGTGCGGAGAACTTCTTCCTCGAGCTGATGGACCACGGGCTGCCGATCGAGCGGTCGGTCCGCGAGGGCCTGCTCGACATCGCGCGCAAGCTCGACCTCACGCCGATCGCCACCAACGACTCGCACTACGTCACCAAGGACCAGGCCGCCGACCACGCGGCGCTGCTGTGCGTGCAGTCGGGCAAGACGCTGTCCGACCCGAACCGCTTCAAGTTCGACGGCGACGGCTACTACCTGAAGTCCGCGGCGGAGATGCGGGAGTACTGGGACTCCGAGGTGCCCGGCGCGGCCGACTCGACGCTGCTGATCGCCGAGCGGGTCGAGTCCTACGAGGAGGTCTACTCCCACGTCGACCGGATGCCGGTGTTCGAGGTGCCGGCGGGGGAGACCCAGGCCAGCTGGCTGACCAAGGAGGTCATGCGCGGGCTGGCGTGGCGGTTCCCCGACGGCGTGCCGGAGGGGTACACCGAGCGCGCCGAGTTCGAGCTCGGCGTGATCACGCAGAAGGGCTTCCCCGCGTACTTCCTGGTGGTCGCCGACCTGGTGGCGCATGCGCGCAAGGTGGGCATCCGGGTGGGGCCCGGCCGTGGTTCGGCCGCCGGCTCGCTGGTCGCCTACTCGCTCGGCATCACGAACCTGGACCCGATCCCGCACGGCCTGCTGTTCGAGCGGTTCCTCAACCCGGAGCGCGCGTCGATGCCCGACATCGACATCGACTTCGACGACCGCAGGCGCGGCGAGATGATCGCGTACGCGACGGACAAGTACGGCGTCGACAAGGTCGCCCAGGTCATCACGTTCGGCACGATCAAGACCAAGGCCGCGCTCAAGGACGCGGCCAGGGTCATCCACGGTCAGCCGGGCTTCGCGATCGCCGACCGGATCTCCAAGGCGCTGCCGCCGCCGATCATGGCGAAGGACATCTCGCTGTCGGGCATCGTCGACCCGAAGCACGAGCGCTACGCGGAGGCCGCCGAGGTCCGCACGCTCATCGAGACCGACACCGAGGTCGGCAAGATCTTCGAGACCGCGCGCGGCCTCGAGGGTCTGATCCGCAACTCGGGCGTGCACGCGTGCGCGGTGATTCTGTCGTCGCAGCCGCTGATGCAGTCGATCCCGCTGTGGCGGCGCGACGACGGCTCGATCATCACCGGCTGGGACTACCCGTCGTGCGAGGCCATCGGCCTGCTGAAGATGGACTTCCTCGGTCTGCGGAACCTGACGGTCATCGGCGACGCGATCGACAACATCAAGGCCAACCGGGACGAGGACATCGACCTCGACACCCTCGGCCTGGAGGACCAGGAAACCTACAAGCTGCTGTCCCGCGGCGACACGCTCGGTGTGTTCCAGCTGGACGGCGGCCCCATGCGCGACCTGCTGCGCCGCATGCAGCCGACGGGCTTCGAGGACATCGTCGCGGTCGGCGCGCTGTACCGCCCCGGCCCGATGGGCATGAACGCGCACAACGACTACGCCGACCGCAAGAACAACCGGCAGAAGATCAAGCCGATCCACCCGGAGCTGGAGGAGCCGCTCAAGGAGATCCTCTCCGAGACCTACGGCCTGATCGTCTACCAAGAGCAGATCATGTTCATCGCCCAGAAGGTCGCGGGCTACTCCATGGGACAGGCGGACGTGCTCCGCAAGGCCATGGGCAAGAAGAAGCAGGAGGTCCTCGACGCGGAGTTCGAGCGCTTCGAGGCCGGCATGAAGGCCAGCGACCTGCGGCCGGGCGGCTTCTCGCCGGCGGCGGTCAAGGCGCTGTGGGACACGATCCTCCCGTTCGCGGGCTACGCGTTCAACAAGTCGCACGCGGCCGCCTACGGTCTGGTGTCGTACTGGACGGCGTACCTGAAGGCGAACTACCGCGCCGAGTACATGGCCGCGCTGCTCACCTCGGTCGGGGACAACAAGGACAAGTCGGCGGTGTACCTGTCCGAGTGCCGCAGGCTCGGCATCAAGGTGCTGCCGCCGGACGTCAACGAGTCGGGCCTGCGGTTCGCCGCGGTCGGCACGGACATCCGCTTCGGCATGGGCGCGGTCCGCAACGTGGGCGCGAACGTGGTCGACTCGATCATCAAGACCCGCGAGGCGAAGGGCAACTACGTCTCGTTCACCGACTTCCTCGACAAGTCGGAACTGGTGTGCTGCAACAAGAGGGTCGTCGAGTCGCTGGTCAAGGCCGGCGCGTTCGACTCGCTCGGTCACACCCGGCTGTCGCTCGTGCAGGTGCACGAGGAGGCGGTGGAGGCGGTCGTCGGGCTCAAGCGCCAGGAGGCGATGGGCCAGTTCGACCTGTTCGGCGGTGACGACACCACGCCGGCGTCGAGCGACTCGTCCCCGTTGGCGCACCTGAAGTTCACGGCGGAGGAGTGGCCGCGCAAGCAGTTGCTCGCCTACGAGCGGGAGATGCTGGGCCTGTATGTGTCGGCGCACCCGCTCGACGGCGCGGAGCGCCTGCTGCGCAAGCACGCGCCGAAGCCGATCGCCGAGATCATCGCCGACCCACCGAAGGAGGGCGAGATCGTCCTGTCCGGGATGATCTCCGCGATGGAGCGCCGGGTCAACAAGCAGGGCGAGCCGTGGTGTATCTGCACCATCGAGGATCTGGACGCGTCGATCGAGGTGCTGTTCTTCGCGAAGAGCTACTCGGTGCTGTCGCAGGATCTCATCGAGGACGCCGCGGTGTCGGTCAAGGGCCGGGTCAACTGGCGCGAGGACAAGATGTCGGTGTTCGGGTCGGGGCTCATCCCGCTGGACATCACGGACGCCGAGCTGGTCCCCGCGGGCGAGGAAGCGCCGTTCGTGTTGCTGTGCAACCCGATCAAGCTGAACGACGAGGTGGTCGGCGAGCTGAAGAACACGCTGTCCGCACACCGCGGCGACACCCCGGTGCACCTCAAGTTCGCGCACAAGGAGAACGGCGTAACCCTCGCCCTGGACGACTACCCGATCAAGGTGTCGCCAGCCTTCCTGGGCGAGATCAAGGCAATCCCAGGAGTAGCAGTAGACGCCTAACCCCAAGCCCCACCCGCACGTCCCCGCGAGTCGCACGCTCCAACTCCGCGAGTCACGGTTTCGAGGCTGGCGCGGCGCGGGCCTCGGGACCCGCGAGTCGCACATTCAGGACCCGCGTGTCGCACACTCACGACCCGCGAGTTGCACACTGAGGCCCGCGAGTCGCACGCTCAGGATCCGTGTGTCGCAGTTTGCGTCCGGTGAGTGGCGGTTTCGGGACTGGGTGAGTTGCAGGGTCCGCGTGTTGCGGTACCGACGGCAGGCGCTCGAGGCGCCCTCGCGGTGTGCCAGAAGTGGTCGAAAATTCGACGATCAGTCGTCTGCCGCGCCTGCCGCGCAACCACCCCGCTGTGGTTAGGTGAGCCGGTCACCGACCAGGGACGGGGTGCGTTACATGTGGACCAGGAAGTTGGCCGTACTCGCCGGGATCGCGTTACTCGGGGCCACGCTCCAGTCGCCGGCAGCCGCTGACCGCGACCGGGGTCTCCCGCTCGGCCCGGGCGGCCTCACCGAGACCCGCACCAGCGAGACCCTCCAGCCCGGGGTCACCCTGACGACGATCACCCGCGGCGCCCCCGACCCGGCGAACACGTGGACCGTCGAGGTCGCGATCCCGGGCGGTGGCAACGATCCCGACCCCGACGCGCCGCCGACCGCCATCGCCGACCGCCCCCACGCCGACGAGCTCGCCGCCGGACTCACGCAGGCCGGGTTCGCCCCGCGCGTCGAGGACGTGACCACCCCGCGCCTCGCCGACTTCGCCGGTGGGTCGCTCGGGTTCCGGGTCCGCGTCGGCAACCACCCGACCAAAGCGGACGCCGACGCCGCCCTCGCGCAGGTGCGGGCCGCGGGCTTCACGGCATCGAACGTGTTCACCGGCTGGGACGGCGCCGCGACCGACCGCGGGCCGTGGGTCGTGCAGGTCCTGACGATCGATCCGCGCACCTTCCGCGGCGACCTCGTCGGCGACTACGGGCCCGACCTCGAGCGCCGTGAGACGACCAGTGTCCTGAGCGCCGCCCGCGGCGCGACCGCCGCCGTCAACGCCGGCTTCTTCGTGCTCGACCCGGCCGCCGGCGCGCCCGGCGACCCAGCGGGCGTCGGCGTGTACGACGGCCGCCTGCTCAGCGAGACCATCGACCGCCGCCCCGCGTTCGTGTTCGACACCGACGCGCGGCACGCCACCGTCGACCGCTACACCTGGACCGGCACCGTCGCGAGTGGACACCGCAAGCTCACCCTCGACGGCGTCGACCGGGTCCCCGGCCTCATCCGCAACTGCGGCGGCACCGGCGACGCCCCGACCGACCGGCCGCTGCACGACACCACCTGCACCGACGCCGACGAGCTCGTCGCCTTCACCGCCGAGTACGGCGCCGCCACCCCCGCCGGCCCCGGCGTCGAGGCGGTGCTGGACCGCCACGGCCGCGTCCTCGAGCTGCGTGAGCCGCGCGGCGGCGCGCTCCCGGCCGGCGCCACCTCCGTGCAGGCCACCGGCACGCAGGCCGACGTACTGCGCGGCCTCGCCGACAAGGGCCGGCTGACCGTCAAGACCCGCCTCGACGGCCGCCGCGGCGACACGATCCTCAACGGTGGCCCCGAGTTGGTCCGGGACGGCCGCCAGCACGCGACCCCGAACGCAGACGGCATGGTCCGCCCCGGCGACCCGAGCTTCTACTACGGCTGGGCCGCGAAGCGGAACCCGCGCACGATCGCCGGCGTCGACGACCGCGGCCGGATCATGCTGGCCACGATCGACGGCCGGAGCACCGCGAGCCTCGGCCTGTCGATCGCGGAGAGCGCCGCGGTCGCCGACGCACTGGGCATGCGGGACGCGATCAACCTCGACGGCGGCGGCTCCACCACGATGGTCGTCCACGACCAGGTGATCAACAAGCCGTCGGACGCCACCGGCGAACGCCCGGTCGGCGACGCGATCCTGGTGCTGCGGTAGGACCCGGCCGCCGGTCGAGGTGGCCGAGCTGGTCGAGCTGGACCGGCCGGAGCCGGGACCGGTGGAGCTCCTGGTGCGGTGCGCGCCGCGGGCGTCAACCCGACCGACTGGAAGGGCCGGGCCCGCGGCGGCGGACTCGGCGACGAGGTGTTCGGGATGCCGCTGTTCCCGCACCACGTCGGCGGGTACGCGGAGTACCTGACCGCGCCGCCGAGGCACTTCGCGCGCAAGCCCGCCGCGCTCGACCACGTCACGGCCGCCGGCCTGCCACTGGCCGGGCTCACCGCCTGGCAGTCCCTTGTGGACCACGCGAACGTCCAGCCGGGGCAACGGGTTCTCGTCCACGCGGCCGCGGGCGGCGTCGGGCACCTCGCGGTGCAGATCGCGAAGGCGCGCGGCGCGCACGTGATCGGCACGGCACGCGCCGCGAAGCACGCCTTCGTGCGCGACCTCGGCGCCGACGAGGTCATCGACTACACGGCCGTCGACTTCGCCGAGGCGACCGGCGACCTCGACGTCGTGCTGGACACGATCGGCGGCGAGTACGGCCCGCGCTCGCGGGGACTGCTGCGCCCCGGCGGCACGCTCGTCTCGCTCGCCGACCCGGACGAGCCGGACTTCCTGCTGGTCGAACCGGACCGCGCCGGCATGCTGGCGCTGGTCGACCTCGTCGAGAAGGGCGCGCTGCGCGTCGTGCTCGACTCGGTGTTCCCGCTCGCCGAGGCGGCGAGGGCACACGAGCTGGGGGAGGCGGGCCGGACCACCGGGAAGATCGTTCTCGAGATATAGCCTGCGAGCGTGACTCCCGCCGAGCTGGTCGCACTCGACCGCGCACACGTCTGGCACCCGTACGGCCCGATGCCGGGCCTCGTCGACCCGCTGGTGGTGGACTCCGCGGCCGGGGTACGGCTGCGGCTGGCCGACGGGCGGGAGCTGGTGGACGGCATGTCGTCGTGGTGGGCGGCCATCCACGGCTACCGGAACCCGGTGCTGGACAAGGCGTTGGCCGACCAGGCCGGCCGGATGAGCCACGTGATGTTCGGCGGCCTCACCCACGAGCCGGCGGTGCGCCTCGCCGCGAAGCTCGTCGAGATCACGCCGAGCCCGCTGGAGCACGTGTTCCTGTGCGACTCGGGCTCGGTGTCGGTCGAGGTCGCGGTGAAGATGTGCCTGCAGTACTGGCGTTCGCTCGAGCGGCCGGAGAAGCGGCGGCTGCTGACGTGGCGGGGCGGCTACCACGGCGACACGTTCCACCCGATGAGCGTGTGCGACCCGGACGGCGGCATGCACAGTCTGTGGCGCGGGGTGTTGCCGGCGCAGGTGTTCGCCGACGCGCCGCCCGCCGTGTTCGAGCACGCCTACGTCGAACACCTGGCTCGGCTCGTCGAGGAGCACGCGGACGAGCTGGCGGCGGTGATCGTCGAGCCGGTCGTGCAGGGCGCGGGCGGCATGCGGTTCCACGACCCGAGGTACCTGCACGTGTTGCGGGAGCTGACACTCGCGCACGACGTGCTGCTGGTCTTCGACGAGATCGCGACGGGGTTCGGCCGCACGGGGGAGCTGTTCGCGGCCGACCACGCATCGGTGAGCCCGGACGTCATGTGCGTCGGCAAGGCGCTGACCGGCGGCTACCTGTCGATGGGCGCGACGCTGTGCTCGGCGCGGGTCGCGGAGGGGATCTCCCGGGGCGCGGTGCCGGTGCTCGCGCACGGGCCGACGTTCATGGGCAACCCACTGTCGTGCGCGGTGGCGTCGGCGTCGATCGACCTGCTGCTGTCGCAGGACTGGCGCGGTGCCGTGAAGCGGATCGAGGCGTCGCTCGTCGAGGGTCTGGCGCCGGCGCGCGACCTGCCGGGAGTGGTCGACGTGCGGGTGCTCGGCGCGATCGGCGTGGTGCAGCTCGACCACGAGGTGGACCTGGCCGCGGCGACCGAGGCCGTGGTCGCGGCGGGGGCATGGCTGCGCCCGTTCCGCGACCTGATCTACACGATGCCACCGTTCGTCGCGACGGTCGCCGACCTCGAGACGATCACCGGCGGCGTGCTGGCGGGGGTCCGTGCGGCCTGACGCCGCCGGCGTCAGTGAAGGAGCCGGTCCATCCACAAAGAACTGATGCGCTGACCGTGCAGGGGAGACACCGAGCCCGACCGGCAGCAGCGCCAGCAGCACGACAACCTGTCAGCGACAGCGCGACCGACCGGTCCGCCGGCTGTGGGTGCCCACCGTGGCCGCCAGCTCGACGTTCGTCGGCTCCACGAGCACCGTGCCGTCGGGGGTCAGGATCACCGGGATGTTGCTCCGCCCGCCCGCGAGCGTCGTCGCACGGGCGCGGGCCGACTGGTCCGCGTCCGTGTCGTACTCGGTGAACGGCACGTCGTGCCGACGCAGCCACGACTTGGCCCTGCGGCAGTCGGCGCACCAGTCGGCGCCGAACACGACGGTCCGGTCCGTGGTCAGCGCTTCCACCAGGGCGCCACCAGCCCCCTCGGCCCTCACGATCACGCACAGACCATACCCAGCAAGGGGCGGGTGCGGTTGCGCCAACCGGGTGGGACTAGCCTGACGCTCCGTGAGTTTCATTGTGCTCACGGGTACCGGAACCGGAGTCGGCAAGACGGTCGTCACGGCCGCCGTCGCCGCTCTGGCCCTGTCCGTGCGACGCAGCGTCGCGGTCCTCAAACCGGCGCAGACCGGGCTCGCGCCAGGCGAGCCGGGCGATGTCGACGAGGTCAACCGCCTCGCGGGTGACGACGTCACGACGTGGGAGCTGGCCCGCTTTCCCGACCCGCTCGCGCCGGCCACCGCCGCGCGGCGGGCCGACGTCATGCCCGTGACCCCCGCGCAGGCCGCCGCGGCCGCCATCGAGCTGTCGCGCGGCCACGACCTGGTGCTCGTCGAGGGCGCGGGCGGCCTGCTGGTCCGCATGGACGACCACGGCGGCACGCTCGCCGACGTCGCGTGGTCGGCCGGCGCGCCGGTGCTGATCGTCGCGCACGCCGGCCTCGGCACCCTCAACGAGACGGCCCTGACCGCCGAGGCCCTCCAGCGCAGGGGGATCGAGTGCGGGGGCGTCGTCGTCGGCGCGTGGCCCGCGGTGCCGGACCTGGCCGCCCGGTGCAACCTCGACGACCTGCCGATCGTGGCGAACGCCCCGCTGGTCGGCGCGCTCCCGGCCAACGCGGCCGGTCTGACCAGGCCGAAGTTCCTCGAGATGGCCCGCCGCTCACTCGCCCCGTCGCTCGGCGGCGAGTTCGACGCGAACGGGTTCGCGGCCGAGCACGCCGCCTGACACGCGGTTGAGCATCGCTCGGACGCGTGACATACATCGCGCTCGACCGGCTGGTCCGTGCGGCAGACTGGGCCGGACCGATCACTCGACCGACGAGACGCATGGAGGCACCGTGACCGCAGCTGCCGAACGGACGAAGGCTGACAACGCGCCTGGAGACCCGCTGGCGGTGGCGCGTGAGCAGGTGCTCGAGCGCGGCGAAGGCCTCCGCGAGGAGCAGATCCTCGAGATCCTGCGCCTCGCCGACGACCGCGTGCCGGAGCTGCTCGCACTCGCCCACGACGTGCGGATGCGCTGGTGCGGGCCGGAGGTCGAGGTCGAGGGCATCGTCAGCCTGAAGACCGGCGGCTGCCCGGAGGACTGCCACTTCTGCTCGCAGTCGGGCCAGTTCCCCTCGCCGGTGCGGTCGGCGTGGCTGGACATCCCGGGCCTGGTCAAGGCGGCCCGTGAGACCGCGGACACCGGCGCGAGCGAGTTCTGCATCGTCGCGGCCGTGCGCGGGCCGGACAAGCGGCTGCTGTCCCAGGTGCGCGACGGCATCAAGGCCATCCGCGAGGACGGCAACGACATCCAGATCGCGTGCTCGCTCGGCATGCTCACGCAGGCGCAGGTCGACGAGCTGGTCGAGATGGGCGTGCACCGCTACAACCACAACCTCGAGACCGCGCGCTCGCACTTCCCGGCCGTCGTCACCACGCACTCGTGGGAGGAGCGCTGGGACACGCTGAGGATGGTGCACGCGGCGGGCATGGAGGTGTGCTGCGGCGGCATCATCGGCATGGGCGAGACGATCGAGCAGCGTGCCGAGTTCGCGGCGCAGCTCGGTGAGCTGAACCCGCACGAGGTGCCGATGAACTTCCTCATCCCGCAGCCCGGCACGCCGTACGAGAACTACGAGATCGTCGAGGGCAAGGACGCGTTGCGCACGATCGCCGCGTTCCGTCTCGCGCTGCCGCGCACGATCCTGCGGTTCGCGGGCGGCCGTGAGCTGACGCTGGGTGACCTCGGCGCCGAGCAGGGCATGCTCGGCGGCATCAACGCGATCATCGTCGGCAACTACCTGACGAACCTCGGCCGCCCCGCGCAGCAGGACCTCGACATGCTGGCCGATCTGAAGATGCCGGTAAAGGCACTGGGCGACATGCTGTGAGCGAAGCGAACCATTCAACACTGATGTTTTGTACGCACTGCGGACAACCGCCGGGCGAGGGTGACCACGCGCGGTGCTCGAGTGCGCAGGCGGCCCTCGACCCGCCGCGGTTCTGTCCCGACTGTGCGCGCCGGATGATCGTGCAGGTGACTCCGTCCGGGTGGTCCGCGCGGTGTAGCCGCCACGGTGAGCGTTCTTCGGCGAACGCCGGGTACTAGTCTTTCGTCACGGGCTGCGACGCGGCCAGGTGGACTAGTGGGAGGTCGGCGTGGCGGAACAACCGGTCGAGGCGCAACGCGAGGAGCCAGCGCCGCACCGGGGGCCCGAGTATCCGATCTTCCCGGCGACCGGCCCGGCGCCCTACCCGTGGCGCCCGCCGACGCCGCGCGTGGTCGTGAAGGCCGACCTGCTGCCCGCGGTCAGCGTGATCTCGAGCGTGTCGCTGCTGGGGCTCGGCGTCGGCTGGCTGTGGTCGGTGCTCGCGCCGCCGCAGCGCAAGGTGATCACCCAGGACGGCACCGCCGCGTCGCTGACCGACGAGAGCTACCACCGGTTCGACGACCTGGTGATCTTCACGTTCCTGTGCCTCGCGGCGGGCATCGTGACCGGGGTCGCGGTCTGGTACCTGCGCGAGCGGCGCGGGCCCGTGGTCATGGCGGCGGCCGTGGTCGGCTCCGCCGTCGGCGGCTGGCTCGCCATGCTGGTCGGCAAGGCGTGGGCGGAGGGCCGCTGGCCGGTGCCGGCCAGCGTGCGGCCACTGGACGTGGTGCCGTCGGCGCCGGTGCTGGAGTCGCCGTGGGGGATCATGGCGTGGCCGCTGATGACTGCGCTCGCCTACGGCATCCTCGCGGCGATGAACGGCATGGACGACCTGGGTAGACGACTAGGCTAATTTTCTATCGCGCGTTGGCGCAGCACCTCGGCCGGGGGAGCGGGCACGGCCCGCAGCGTAGCCAGGATGCCGGCCTCCCTGCTGAGCAGCTGACCCACCATCCGCAGCCGGTGCAGCGGTCGGGTCTCCTCCAGGATCCGCTGCCGGTCGTCCAGCGGCAGCAGGCAGTCGGTCGCCAGCAGGTGTGCCAGGGCGGCGATGTCGACGTCGTCGGCCGGCTCGTCCCACTCGCCCTGTTTCCACGCCGCCTGGCAGTAGCGGCGGTACGCGGCGCGCGCCGAGGTCACGAGCGAGGTGATCGTGTCCGACACCGAACGCTGGCCCGGGATGACGGCCGGCGTGTCCGGCACCCACTCGACCGTGCCCATCAGGTACGGCGCGCTCTCGTGGTCCAGCGTGTGCAGCCGGAACCGCTGCTCGCCGAGCGTCACGATGTCGAACCGGCCGTCGGGCAGCCGGGAGGCCTGGCGCAGGATCGCCGCGCACCCGACCGGTTTCAGCTGATCGGGCGACGTCACCTCGACCTCGAACGACGGCGCGAGCGCGATCACGCCGAACCGCTTGTCCGGCAGCGTCCCGGTGATCAGGTCGACGGTCAGCTGCCGGTACCTCGGCTCGAAGATGTGCAGCGGCAGCGTGGCCCCCGGCAACAGCACCGTCTGAAGCGGGAACAGCGGCAGCGGCACTGAGGACGGCACTGACGGTGTCGGGGGCACGGACCTAAGGCTAGGTCTGCGAGCCGCCGCGCGCTTGGTTCGGCGGCCGGAGCACCGCGAACGGGTCGGTCACCTCGATGCCCCGCTCGGCGAACCGGAACAGCGCGGCCGGGCGGCCGCCGGCTCGGCCAGGTGGCGCGGTGTCACCGGTCGGCTCGAGCAGCCCGCGCCGGGACAGCACCCGTTGGAGGTTCGTCGCGGACACCCGGTAGCCCAGCGCGGCGGAGTACAGCTCGCGCAGCGCGGAGATCGTGAACGTCGGCGGCGCGAGCGCGAACCCGAGGTTCGTGTACGACAGTTTCGCCCGCAGCCGGTCCCTGCCTCGTCGCACGATCGACTCGTGGTCGAACGCCGTCCGGGGGAGCGCGGCGACCGGATGCCACGCGGTGTCCCCCGGCAGGACCGGGTCGTTGTCGGACGGCACGAGCCCGAGGAACGCGCTCGCGATCACCCGCTCGCCGGGCACCCGGTCCGGCGCGCTGAAGACGGCGAGCTGTTCGACGTGCGACAACTGCCGCACGTCGACCTTCTCCTCGAGCTGGCGGCGGATCGAGGTCTCCACGTCCTCGCCCGCGCCGAGCCGTCCGCCGGGCAGTGACCACCGGTGCGCGTGCGGCTCCTGAGCGCGTTCCCAGAGCAGGACCTGGAGTGATCCCGCTCGCACCTGGAGCACCGCGGCCAGTACTTCGTGGGCTGCCGCGGTCAACACGGTGGTAGCATCGGCCATGTTTTCGATCCTAAGGCGAAAACCTCTGGATGGGAAACGGGAGTGGCGGAACGAGCCCGAGGAGGGGACCGCATGACCGCCGAGGTTGTAGACCTGACGCCCTACACCGGTGTGGAGCCGGACGCGGCGTGGCGCGACGAGGTGCGGCGGCTGGCGCGGGAGCGTGACGCCGTCCTGCTCGCGCACAACTACCAGCTGCCCGAGATCCAGGACATCGCCGACCACACCGGCGACTCGCTCGCGCTGAGCCGTATCGCGGCCGCCAGCGACGCGTCCACCATCGTCTTCTGCGGCGTGCACTTCATGGCCGAGACCGCGAAGATCCTGGCCCCGGACAAGACCGTCCTGATCCCGGACGAGCGTGCCGGCTGCTCGCTCGCCGACTCGATCGACGCCGCCCAGCTCCGCGAGTGGAAGAGCGAACATCCCGGCGCGGTGGTCGTGTCGTACGTGAACACGACGGCCGAGGTCAAGGCCGAGACCGACATCTGCTGCACGTCGTCCAACGCGGTCGACGTCGTCCGCTCCATCCCGGCCGACAGGGAGGTGCTGTTCCTGCCGGACCAGTTCCTCGGCGCACACGTCAAGCGCGAGACCGGCCGCGAGAACCTGCACATCTGGGCCGGCGAGTGCCACGTCCACGCCGGCATCAACGGCCCGGAGCTGGCCGCGCGCGCGGCCGCCGACCCGGACGCGGACCTGTTCGTGCACCCCGAGTGCGGCTGCGCGACCTCCGCGCTGTACCTGGCCGGCGAGGGCATCGTGCCGAAGTCGCAGGTCAAGATCCTGTCCACCGGCGACATGGTGACCGAGGCCCGGTCGACGAAGGCGACCTCGGTGTTGGTGGCGACCGAGGTCGGCATGCTGCACCAGCTGCGCAAGGCCGCCCCGGAGATCGACTTCCGCGCCGTGAACGACCGCGCGTCGTGCCGGTACATGAAGATGATCACGCCGGCCGCGCTGCTGCGGTCGCTGCGCGAGGGCGCCGACGAGGTGCACGTCGACCTCGAGACCGCCGCGCGGGCCAAGGGCGCCGTGCAGCGGATGATCGAGATCGGCAAGCCGGGTGGTGGCGAGTGACCACGCCCTGCTGGGAGGCGCAGGCCGACCTGGTGATCGTGGGCACCGGGGTCGCGGGGCTGACCGCGGCGCTGCGGGCCCGCGAGCTGGGGCTGCGGGTGCTGGTGGTGACCAAGGAGGCGGCCGACGGCGGCAACACGCGCTGGGCGCAGGGCGGTGTCGCGGTCGTGCTGGGTGACGTCGAGTCGGACTCGATCGCCCGGCACGTCGACGACACGCTGGTCGCCGGCGGCGGGCTGTGCGACGCCGTCGCGACGTCGCGGATCATCGGCGCCGGGCCGGCCGCGGTCGCGCGGCTGCGGGCCAGGGGCGCCACCTTCGACCGCGACGAGACCGACGGCGAACGCCTCGCGCGGGCCCGCGAGGGCGGGCACACGGCGTTCCGCGTGGTGCATGCCGGCGGCGACGCGACCGGCGCCGAGGTGGAGCGGGCGCTGCTCGGCGCGTCGCGGGACGGCCGGGTGCCGATGCTGGAGCACCACACGGCCGTCGACACGCTGCGCACGCCCGCCGGCGAGGTCGCCGGGCTGCTGGTGCTCGACTCCGCCGGCGTGCCGGGCATCCTCGTCGCGCCCGCGGTGCTGCTCGCGACCGGCGGGCTGGGGCAGCTGTACCAGGCGACGTCGAACCCGGCGGTGGCGACGGCCGACGGCGTGGCGATCGCGCTGCGGTCCGGCGCGCCGGTGTCGGACATCGAGTTCGTGCAGTTCCACCCGACCGTGCTGTACACGGGGGAGGGCGCGCGGGGGCGCTGCCCGCTCGTGACCGAGGCGGTGCGCGGCGAGGGCGCGGTGCTCGTCGACTCGACCGGCGCACGGGTGATGGCGGGCGTGCACCCGCTGGCGGACCTGGCGCCGAGGGACGTGGTGTCGGCGGCGATCACGCGGCGGATGGCCGCACTCGGCGACGACCACGTGTTCCTGGACGCGACGCACCTCGACGCGCCGACGTTCCGGCGCCGGTTCCCGACGGTGCTCGCGGCGTGCCTCGCGGTCGGTGTCGACCCGTCGGTGAGCCCGATTCCCGTCGCCCCGGCGGCGCACTTCGCGTGTGGCGGCGTGGTGTCCACTGTGGACGGGCGGACCGCGGTGCCAGGGCTGTACGCGGCCGGCGAGGTGGCGCGGACCGGGCTGCACGGCGCGAACCGGTTGGCGTCCAACAGCCTGCTCGAAGGGCTTGTGGTCGGCACGCGGGCCGCCGAGTCGGTGGCGGCCGACCTGGCGCTCGGCGTGCCGGCGGAGCGGCGGCTCGCGGCGTGCCAGCCGGTGCCGACCGTGCCGGTCGCGGACCGCGACACGCTGCAGCGGGTGATGAGCCGGTACGCGGCGATCGGCCGGGACGCGGAGGGGCTCGCGGTCGTCGGCTCGGTGCTGGACGTGTCGGCGGTGGACCGTCCACTCGAGACTCGTGCGCTCGTCGAGGACGCGGCGCTGACGCTGGCCGCCCGCGCGCTGATCGCGGCCGCGGCGGCACGGCAGGAGTCCCGAGGCTGCCACGTGCGCGACGACTTCCCTGTCGTGGCAACGGAATGGCAGCGGAGCCGGTCGGTGCGGCTGACGCCGTCCGGGCAGCCGATGATCGCGGAACCCGCGTTGGCGAGAGGTGCGGCGTGACTGAGCTCGACATGGACGACCTGCGGCGCGTGGTGACCACGGCGCTCGAGGAGGACCTGCGCTACGGCCCCGACGCGACCACGGCGGCCACGGTGCCGGCCGACGCGGTGGCGACGGCGTCGATCTCGCCGAGGGTGTTCGGCACGCTCGCCGGGGTGCCGGCCGCGCTCGCGGTGTTCGACGAGGTCATGGACTCCTACGAGGTGCTCGAGCAGCGCGCGGACGGAGTGCGGGTGCGGCCCGGCGAGGCGGCGCTCGTGCTGCGTGGGCAGGTGCGGGGGCTGCTGACCGCGGAGCGGACCGCGCTGAACCTGATCTGCCACCTGTCCGGCGTCGCGACGGTGACGGCCGCGTGGGTCGAGGCCGTGGCCGGCACCGGTGTCGCCATCCGCGACTCCAGGAAGACGTTGCCGGGCCTGCGGTTGCTGGAGAAGTACGCGGTGCGCTGCGGCGGCGGCGTCAACCACCGCCTTGGCCTCGGCGACGCCGTGCTGATCAAGGACAACCACGTGGCGGCCGCCGGTTCGGTGCGGGTGGCTTTGCGGGCGGCGCGTGCGCAGGCGCCATCGCTGCCGTGCGAGGTGGAGGTCGACAGCCTCGCGCAGCTCGACGAGGCGCTCGCCGAGAACGCGGAACTGGTGCTGCTGGACAACTTCACGCCGGAGCTCTGCGCGAAGGCCGTCCAACGCGTGGCCGACCTCGGCGCGTCGGCCGAGCTGGAGGTCTCGGGCGGCCTGAAGATCGCGGACGCGCGCGTCTACGCCGAGACGGGGGTGGACTACCTCTCGGTCGGCGCGCTGACGCACTCCGCAGCGGCGCTGGACCTGGGGTTGGACCTGCATTGACCGCCGAGCGCTGATGCGCTCGACCGCGACCTCGGGATGCCTCCGGCCCCCGGTGTCGACGCTACCGGCTACCCCCGACAGTGCTGGCCGTTGCGACCCCGGTTGTCCACAGGCGACTCGGTTGTCCACAACCTGGGCCCCGCCGGCCGGTTTCTGTCGGTCCTGCGCGGTAGCGTGGAAACCGGGGGCCGGAGGCCACCCCAGCCACAGCCACTCCCGGCGCGGGACTACTCCGAGATCGCCCGCAGGTCGGCCAGCCCACGCAGCAGGTCCGGGCCGGCGGGCGTCGCGGTCGGGTCCAGCAGCCACTGCATCGAGAGTCCGTCGCACACGGCCATGACCCAGCTCGCCACCGCGGCGCAGCGGGGGTCCTCCGGCCCGGTGTCCAAGGCGCCGGCGACGATCTGGCTCACGCGCGCCCTTGTCTCGCGGTACATGCCGGCCAGTTGTTCGCGCAGCTGGGGATCCCGGTCGGCCTGGGCGAGCGCCTCGATGAACGACACGAGCAGCGCGCGGCGACCATTGAGGTTGTCCAGCAGCGCGGCCCACGTCAGGTGCGCGCGTTCGATGGGCGAGGCGTCCGGGTCGGACAGCGCGATCTCCGCGAGCTGCGTCGTCCACTCGGCGAAGACGATGCCGAGCGCGGCGTTCAGCAACCCCGCCTTCGATCCGAAGTGGTACCCGATGGAGGCCAGGTTCGTGTCGGAGGCGGCGACGAGATCGCGCGCGGTGATGTGCGCGTATCCCTTGTCCTCCAGCAGTTGTCTCGCCGCGGCGAGCAGCTGTTCCCGATGGCCCACCGTCCGATCGTACTTGTGAACCGATCTATACGCGCGTATAAAACCATCATGGCCACGGTCGAGGCGCACCCAAGCACCGCTCTGCCACCCGGCTCGAAGCTGCCGTCGCTCGTGCAGACGGTCCTGTTCCTCGCCGCCCGCCGCCAGACCCACGCGCTCTGGCGCCGCCGCTACGGCGAGGTCTTCACGTCCCAGCTCGCCGGCCGCCGGCTCGTGGTCACGCTCTCCCGCCCGGAACACATCCGCCAGGTGTTCGCCGGCGCGCCGACGATCTTCCACGCCGGCGAGGGCAACGGGCTGCTCGCGCCGGTCATGGGCGACCACTCGGTGCTCGTCACCGACGAGGACGAGCACCTGCGCACCCGCAAGCTGCTGATGCCCGCGTTCAACGGCGCGGCCCTGCGCGGCTACGGCGACCTGATGACCGAGATCGCGGTCGACGACGTCGCGCACTGGCCGACGGGGCGCCCGTTCGCCGTGCACCCGCGCATGAACGCGGTCACGCTGGAGATCATCCTGCGCGTGGTGTTCGGCATGTCCGACGGCCCGCGCCTCACCGACCTGCGGCCCCGCATCCGGCGGATCTCCGAGATCGGGCCGCTCACCGTCCTCGGCTGGAGCTACCCGAAGCTCGCGAAGTACGGCCCGTGGAAGCGCAACTGGGACAACCTGCGTGCCGCCGACCGCCTGCTGTACGAGGAGATCGCGGACCGGCGCGCGGCCGGCGTGGCCGGCGAGCTGACCGACCGCGGCGACGTGCTGTCGCGCCTGGTGAACGCCGCGGGCGCGGAGCTGTCCGACGCCGAGCTGCGCGACCAGATGATCACCCTGCTCCTCGCCGGCCACGAGACGACGGCGACCGCGCTCGCCTGGTCGTTCCACGAGCTGGCCCGCAGGCCCGCCGTCCAGCGCAAGGCACAGCAGGCGGCCGACGACGGCGACACCAACTACCTCGAGGCCGTGGCGAAGGAAGCCATGCGCCGCCGACCGGTGATCCAGAACGTGGCGCGCATGCTGACCGAGCCGACGGAGATCGCGGGCTACCGCCTGCCGGCCGGCACGGTCGTCGCGCCGAGCATCACGCTCGTCCACCGCGACGCCACCGTGCACGAGGACCCGGACGGCTTCCGCCCGGAGCGGTTCCTCGGCAAGCAGCCGGAAGCGGGCACGTGGATCCCCTTCGGCGGCGGGGTGCGCCGCTGCCTCGGCGCCGGCTTCTCGTTGCAGGAGGCGGTCGCCGTCCTGCGCGAAGCCCTGACGAGGTACGACATCCGCGCGGAACGCCAGCGCGAGGAGTTCCCGAAACCACGCAACATCACGCTCGTGCCCGCGCGGGGCGCGCGCATCGTCGCCACCCCGCGCGGCTAGATCCTGCGGTTCGCCAGCACGGGGATGGTCTCGCGGGTCTTCTCGACCAGACCGAGATCCAGGTCCACGACGAGCAGCTCCGGCGCGGCGCCGACCGACGCGTGCACCGACCCGTCCGGCGCGACGACCATGCTGTGCCCGATGCCCGTCGGCGCGGTGGAGGGCACCTCGGGATCGGCCTGCCCGCAGGCGACCACCCAGCACGTCGAGTCCAACGCCCGTGCCCGCACCAGCAGCTCCCACTGCTCGCGTTTGCCCCGCCCGGCGCCCCACGACGCGCCGAGCAGGATCACCGACGCCCCTCGGTCGGCCAGACCCGTGAACACGGCGGGGAACCGCACGTCGTAACAGGTCGCGAGCCCGAGCGTGTCGAGCACCACCAGGTCCGCCCCGGGCGCCACCGTCCGCGACTCCTGGAACCCGAACGCGTCGAACAGATGGATCTTGTCGTAGCCGACGTGGCGGTCCCGCCCCGTGGCCAGCAACGTGTTGTACACGCGGCCGTCCGGCGCCGGGGTGAACATCCCGGCGACCACCAGCACGCCGGCGTCCGCGGCGATCGCGCGGACGGCCGACGCCCACGGCCCGTCGAGCGGCTCGGCCACCGGGCCCAGCGACGTGCCGAAACACGCCATCGTCGCCTCGGGGAACAACACCACCGCCGCGCCGTCGGCCGCGGCGGCCTTCACCTGCTCGGCGACCAGCTCCAGGTTCGACGACGGCGACGGCGATGACGTGATCTGGCTCAGCGCGACACGCACAGCTACGGCCCTCCACAAGAAGAAACCCGATCCACCCACGCGAGGATATGTCGCCCGGCTAGGGTCGGGCCTCGTGCCCACCAAGTCGCGTCTGCTCGTGCCGCTGTTCGCGGTCGCGCTGGTCGGCGGCTGCACCGGCGACCCGGCGCCGCCGGCGTCCGGCGACCCGGACGGCAACGCGATCGTGCTCGCGGTCGCCGAGGAGCCCGCGGACCTCAACCCGCTGACCGGGTACGCCGAGCACGGCGCCGCGAAGATCTTCGACGGGCTCGTCGAGCACCAGTCCAACCTCGCGCTCCGCCCGGCGCTCGCCGCCGACCTGCCGGAGCCCGCCGTGGACGGTCGCTCGTGGACGGTCCGGCTCCGGACCGACGCCACGTTCTCGGACGGCTCGCCGTTCGAGGCGGCCGACGTCGTCGCCACCTACCGGGCGATGCTCGATCCCGCACGCGATTCCCCGGTGCGGCAACGGTTCTCGATGCTGAAGGACGTCGTCGCCGTCGACGCGCTGACCGTCCGCTTCGACCTGTCGGCGCCCTACGCGCCGTTCCCCGACCTGCTGGTCCTCGGCATCGTCTCGAGCGAGTCGGTCGCGCGGACCGACCCCGTCGGCACCGGCCCCTACCGGCTCGAGGACTGGCAGCGCGGCGTGCGCATGGTGCTCGCGGCCAACCCGACCTACTTCGACGGCCCGCCCGCGATCGAGAAGGTCACGGTCGAGTTCGTCCCCGACGACGCCACCCGCGCGGACCGCTTCCGCGAGGGCAAGCTCGACGGCGCCGCGCTGCCGCCCGCGCTCGCCGGGAAGTTCGAGGACACCGACGGGATCCGGGTCGTCGCGCACAGCGCAGCCGACGTCCGCGCGGTCGTCCTGCCCGCCGGCGACCCGGTCACCGGCGACCCGGACCTGCGGCTGGCGCTGAACTACGCGGTCAACCGCGAGGCGCTCGTGGCGGGCCCGCTCACCGGCATGGGCCGCGTCGCCTACACGCCGATGCCCGAGGTGCTCGCCGAGTTCGTGGAGCCGGACTCCGGCTACGAGCACGACCTGACCAAGGCGCTCGACCTGCTCGCCGCCAGCGGCTGGGTGCCGGGCGAGGCCGGCGTGCGCACCAAGGGCGGCACGCGGGCCGCGTTCACCCTGCGCTATCGGGCCGGCGACTCGCTCGACAAGGCACTCGCCGCGGCCTTCGCGACCGACGCGAGGGCGCTCGGCGTGCAGGTCACGACCGAGGCGGCCGACCCGGCGGCGCTCGCGGCCGGACCGGCCGTGGTCGGCTTCGGCGACCCGTTCGACCCCGACCCCGACCTCTACCCGCTGCTGCACTCCGGCGCCGCGCTCGGCGGGTACCGCGACGCGACCGTCGACGACGCGCTGGTCACCGGCCGCACGGCCACCGACCCGGCCGAGCGGGCCATCGCCTACCGCAAGTTCCAGCGCGCCTGGGTGACCGCGCCCGGCATGGTGGTCCTGGCCGCGCCCAACCACACTTACGTCATGCGGGAGAACTGGGACGGCTACGAGCCGGTGGTCGACGCGGCGGACGCCGACCTCACCTGGGGCGCGTGGTGGAACGTGCAGAGCTGGACCCCGCGATGACCCACGGGGCGATCGACCTCGCCGCCGTCCGCGCGGAGACCCCCGGCAGCCACCGCGGCGTGTTCCTGGACAGCGCCGGCTCGTCGCTGCCGCCCGTCCAGGTGCTCGACGAGGTCATCGGCCACCTGCACCGCGAGGCCGAGATCGGCGGCTACCGGGCGGCCGAGGAGCGGGAGCAGGACCTCGAGGACGGCTACGCGGTGCTGGCGACCGCGCTCGGCTGCGAGCCGGACGAGGTCGCGTTCACCGACAGCGCCACCCGCGCCTGGCTGGCCGCGTTCGACTCGATCCCGCTCGCCGAGGGCGACCGGGTCCTGGTGACCGAGGTCGAGTACGCCGGCAACGCGATCCCGCTGCTGCGCCGCGCCGCCGAGGTGGGCGCGAGCGTCGAGCCGGTGCCCTCGGACGCGCACGGCGCCGTGGACGTCGAGGCGCTGCGGCGGCGGATCGACGAGCGCGTGAAGATCGTGTCGCTGGTACACGTGCCGACCAACGGCGGCCTGGTGAACCCGGTCGACGAGGTCGTCGCGGCCGCGCACGAGGTCGGCGCGCTGGTGCTGCTCGACGCGTGCCAGTCGGCCGGCCAGGTGCCGCTCACCTGCCGCACCGCCGACATCGTCACCGGTACCGGCCGCAAGTGGCTGCGCGGCCCGAGGGGCACCGGGTTCCTCGTGGTGCGCCGCGACGTGCTCGGCCGGCTGCGACCGAGGCAGGTCGACCTGCACAGCGGCAAGTGGGAGACGCTCGACCGCTACCGGCTGCGCGCGGACGCGCGGGTGTTCGAGCTGTGGGAGAGCAACGTCGCCGACCGGCTCGGGCTGATCGCCGCGTTCCGGTACGCGCTGGACCTCGGTATCGACGCCATCGCCGACGGCCGTCCGCGACCGCGCGACGCACCTGCGGTCCGGTCTGGCGCGGATCCCCGGCGTGACGGTCCGCGACCTCGGCGTCAACCAGTGCGGCATCGTGACGTTCACGGTCGACGGCGTCGCCTCGGCCGCGGTCCGCGACCGGCTGCGCGAACGCGGCGTCACCGTGCACACGTCCGGCGTGGAGTCGACCCGCTACGACATGACCCGGCGCAACCTCGACGAGGTGGTGCGCGCCTCGCCGCACTACTTCATCAGCCCGGACCAGCTGGACGCCGCCGTCACAGCCGTCGCCTCGGTGGCCCGAACGCGATGAGGGCGCCCGCCACGCAGTGGCGGACGCCCTCTTTCCTCGCCCCGGTCAGGTCGCGTTCGTCAGCAGGATGTCCACCGCGCCGTCGTTGCGGCTCGTCTGCGGTGCGATGTCCTCGTCCGGCGGGTAGAAGCCGTCGATGCCGCCGCCCGACGGGTACATCTCGAAGCAGTAGGACAGCACCTTGTGCGAGCCCCACATCCAGTCGTTGATGTCACCGTCGGTGATGTACAGGCCCGACGACTGGTCCGGCGTGTAGCCGTTCGAGGAGGCCATCTCCTGGCCGATCGTCTGGAAGCGCGTGTACTCCTCCTGCGTCATGCCCTCGGTCACCGTGTCGTAGGTGTGCCCGAACGGCCACAGCACGAGCTCGGAGAACGTGTGGAAGTCGATGTGCCCCTTGATCTGCTGCACACCACCGATGACCCGCGAGTCCACGAAGGCCTGCACGGCCGCCACCTCGGGCGTCGACGCCGCCGACGGCCCCCGGTAGTCCTCCGCGGAGGTGTTGCCGCTCGACCCGCCGCAGCAGCCCCACTTGTAGGAGAAGTTGCGGTTGATGTCGGTGCCGACGGTCCCGTCGCTGTTCGGCTGCCGGTTCTTGCGCCAGCCCTGGTACTCGCCGCCGGAGATGTCGTACTCCGAGCCGTCCGGGTTCTGCGAGGGGATCACGTAGATCTCCTTGCTGTCGACGAACCCGGTGACCGTCGGGTCGGTGCCGTAGCCGTCGGTGAAGCGCTGCACGATGTGCAGGCACATCTCCGTGGTGAGGTGCTCACGCGCGTGCATGTTGCACGTGAACAGCACCTCCGGCTCGTCCTCGTCCGTCGCGGCGTTGTCGCTGATCTTGATGACCGGGATGTCGCGGCCCTCGTAGCTGCTGCCGACGCTCGACAGCGACGTGATCGCCGCGTGGTCGCTCGCCGCCTGCTGCACCTCGGCGGTCATCTCGTCGTAGGTGTGGAACCCCTCGTCACCGGCCGGGAAGTCGGCCGCCGAGACGTCCCGGGCGCTCGCGTCGCCGCTGCGGTCGGACAGCAGCTGCGCCCAGTCGCCGGTCAGGTCGAGCGTCAGGCCCTGAGCGCGCAGCGTGTCGGCCTGCGCCGGGCTCGCCACGACCTCCATGGCCCCGTCCCGGACGCCGAGCACGTCGACGCCGGTCTCGGCCACCTCGGTCCGCTCGGTCGCGGTGTCCGCGCCGTGCACCTCGTACAGACCGCGGTCCGGTGTGGCCGCGGCGGTGTTCTCCTGCGCGCCGGCCTGCCAGCCGGTGATCAGTGCCAGGACGGCCGCCGTGACGCCGGCGCCCGCCCCGAGCACGCGACGTTTGGTCAACATTGTCGCCTCCCCTGTGTTGAATTGGTCGCTTCGCTCCTCCGCTAGGACGCCGTCTTCCCTCCTGCGCTGCTCGCTCGCTCGTGGCCGAGCTCCCTGCGCTGCTCGTCAGTCCAGACGGCGTCCGCTCCGTCGCTCTCGCTCCCAAATTCTTCAGTTTGTGATTTTGCTGAGCCTCTGCCGACCGTCGGGCGTCGACAACCCGTCATTGGTCGGGAACCCAGCGTCAAGATTGGATCATCCGACGAAGGTAGTGGGCCGTTCGGGCGCAGGTGGGACCGCTTAGGCTGGTGGCAGCACTGCCCCCGCACGCGGAAGGACCCCGATGCTGAGCCGCACCGACCTGCGTGGTCGAGCTCCGTCCCCGACCGAGCTGCGCGCCATCCTGCCGCGCGCCGAGGTGGACGTGGACGCGGTGCTGCATCACGTCCGTCCCCTGGTCGAGGACGTGCGCACCCGTGGCGTCGACGCCGTGCTGGAGCTGTCCGAGCGGTTCGACGGCGTCCGCCCGGCGCGCGTCCGGGTGCCCGCCGGCGAGCTGACCTCGGGTCTTGCCTACCTCGACGCGCCCGTCCGCGAGGCGCTCGAGGAGACCATCGACCGCGCCCGGCGCGTGCACGCCGACCAGCGCCGCGCCGACGTCACCACCCAGGTCGTGCCGGGCGGCACCGTCACCGAGCGCTGGGTGCCGGTCCGCCGCGTCGGCCTGTACGCGCCGGGCGGGCTCGCCGTGTACCCGTCGAGCGTCGTCATGAACGTGGTGCCGGCCCAGACCGCGGGCGTCGAGTCGCTCGTGGTGTGCTCGCCGCCCCAGGCCGAGTTCGGCGGGCTGCCCCACCCCACGATCCTCGCGGCCGCCGAGCTGCTCGGCGTGACCGAGGTGTGGGCCGTCGGCGGCGCGCAGGCGGTCGCGCTGCTGGCCTACGGCGGCACCGACACCGACGGCTCCGCGCTGGACCCGGTCGACATGGTCACCGGGCCGGGCAACGTCTACCTGACCGCCGCCAAACGTCTGCTGCGCGGCATGATCGGCATCGACTCGGAGGCGGGGCCGACCGAGATCGCGATCCTCGCCGACTCCTCCGCCGACCCGGTGCACGTCGCCGCGGACCTGATCAGCCAGGCCGAGCACGACACCCTCGCCGCGAGCGTGCTGGTCACGCCGTCGGTCGAGCTGGCCGACGCGGTCGACGCCGAGCTGGTCCGCCAGGTCAAGGCGACCAAGCACACCGACCGGGTCACGACCGCGTTGCAGGGCAAGCAGTCCGGCTGCGTCCTGGTGTCCGATGTGGATGCCGGACTGTCCGTCGTGGACGCCTACGCCGCGGAGCACCTCGAGGTGCAGACGGTCGACGCGGCGGCGGTCGCCGCGCGGGTGCGCGCCGCGGGCGCGGTCTTCGTCGGCGCGCACAGCCCGGTGTCGCTCGGCGACTACTGCGCCGGCTCGAACCACGTGCTGCCCACCGGCGGCTGCGCGCGGCACTCGTCGGGCCTGTCCGTGCAGACGTTCCTGCGCGGCATCCACGTCGTCGACTACTCGGCGGACGCGCTGCGCGCGGTGGCGGACAAGGTCGTCGCGCTCGCCGACGCCGAGGATCTGCCCGCGCACGGCCAGGCGGTCACCGCGCGCTTCGGGGGCCGCGATGAGTGAGCCCATCGGCTCCTCGGTGTCGCTGTCCGACCTGCCGCTGCGCGAGGACCTGCGCGGCCGCAGCCCGTACGGCGCGCCGCAGCTCGACGTCGAGTTCCGGCTCAACACCAACGAGAACCCGTACCCGCCGCCACCCGCGCTGGTCGCGGACGTCACGCAAGCGGTCGCGGCGGCGGCGGCAAACCTGCACCGCTACCCGGACCGCGACGCGGTCGCGCTGCGGACCGACCTCGCCGCGTACCTGTCCACGTCGACCGGGGTGGGCCTGAGCACCGCGAACCTGTGGGCCGCCAACGGTTCCAACGAGGTGCTGCAGCAGATCCTGCAGGCCTTCGGCGGCCCCGGCCGCACGGCGCTGGGGTTCGAGCCGTCGTACTCGATGCACCCGATCATCGCCGCGGGCACCCGCACGGAGTGGGCGCCGACGCCGCGCCGCGCGGACTTCACGCTGGACACGGCCGCGGCCGCGCGCGTGCTCGCCGAGCGCACGCCGGACATCGCGTTCGTGACCAGCCCGAACAACCCGACCGGCGGCTCGATCCGGCTGGACGAGCTGCGCGCCCTCGTCGAGGCCGCCTCCGGCATCATCGTGGTCGACGAGGCGTACGCGGAGTTCTCGTCGCAGACCAGCGCGGTCACGCTGCTCGCCGAGTACCCGGCGAAGCTGATCGTGTCGCGCACGATGAGCAAGGCGTTCGCGTTCGCGGGCGGCCGCCTCGGCTACCTCGCCGCGGCGCCCGCGATGGTCGACGCGCTGCTGCTGGTGCGGCTGCCGTACCACCTCTCGGCGGTGACACAGGCCGCCGCGCGCGCCGCGCTGCGACACGCGGACGAGACGCTCGCCTCGGTGCACAAGCTGGCCGACGAGCGCGACCGCGTGATGGAGTCGTTGCGTGGCTTGGGTTTCTCGGTGGTGCCGAGCGACGCCAACTTCGTCCTCTTCGGACAGTTCGCCGACGCGGCGGACACCTGGCGGTCCTACCTGGACCACGGGGTGCTCATCCGCGACGTCGGCATCCCCGGTCACCTGCGGGTTACCATCGGCACCCCGGCGGAGAACGACGCGTTCCTGGCCGCGAGCAAGGAGATCAGGTGAACCGGATCGGCCGCGTTGAGCGGACCACCAAGGAGTCGTCGGTGGTCGTGGAGATCGACCTGGACGGCGCGGGCAAGGTCGACGTGTCCACCGGCGTCCCGTTCTACGACCACATGCTGACCGCGTTCGGCGCGCACGGCATGTTCGACCTCTCGGTCGACGCGAAGGGCGACATCGAGATCGACGCGCACCACACGGTCGAGGACGTGGCGATCGTGCTCGGCGAGGCGATCGGCAAGGCACTCGGCGACAAGCGGGGCATCCGCCGCTTCGGCGACGCGTGGATCCCGATGGACGAGACCCTGGCCCACGCCGCGGTCGACGTCTCCGGCCGCCCGTACTGCGTGCTGGCCGGCGAGCCGGAGATGATGACCGGTTTCGTGGTGGGCAACAACTACCCGACCGTGCTCAACCGCCACGTGTTCGAGTCGCTGGCCTTCCACGCGCGCATCGCGCTGCACCTGCGGGTCATCCACGGTCGCGACCCCCACCACATCACGGAGGCCCAGTACAAGGCGGTGGCCCGCGCGCTGCGTGCCGCCTCCGAGGCGGACCCGCGGCAGACCGGCATCCCCAGTACCAAGGGCACGCTCTAACCCAGGTTCCGCACACAGCCCCGGAGCAGGTCGGCCAGTTCCTCGGCCGGCAGTCCGGCGATCATGCGCGCGTCGACGGCCAGCACGATCGCGTCCGCCTCCGCCAACAGTGCCCGGCCGGTGTCGGTGATCGTCACCGGCAGCGCGCGCCCGGCGGTGGGCCGGTCGGCGACGGTGGCCAGCCCGGCCGCCGTGAGTCCTTTGAGGACGTCCCGCAGCGACTGCCGGGTGACGAAGGTGCGCCGCGCCAGCTCGGCACTCGACGCGCCGGGCACGTCGACCAGCGCCCGCAGCACGGCGTACTGGGCCATGGAGAGGCCGAGCTTCCTGAGCGGTTCCTCGCAGGCGCCGCGGAACGCGTGGGCCACCTGCTTGACCAGGTAGCCGACCCTGGCCTCGACTTGACTCATGACAGGAACCTTACACATAATGTAAGGAACCTGACAAACAAGGGAGGCGTCATGCCCACCACGATCACCGTCGACGCGCCGGTGGCCACGCTCATCAACGTCTTCGTCGTCGAGCCCGCCCGACAGCGTGAGCTGGTCGACCTGCTGGCCCGCGCGACCGAGGACGTCATGTGCCACCGGCCCGGCTTCGTCGCGGCGAACATCCACGCCAGCGCCGACGGCACGCGGGTCGTGAACTACGCGCAGTGGGAGTCGGCTGAGGCGTTCCAGGCGATGCTGGCCGACCCGGTGGCGCGCGAGCACATGGGGGAGTGCGGTGCGCTGGCCGAGTCGTTCGACCCGCACCTCTACACCGTCGAGTCGGTGCACCACACGGGGTGAACTACGCTTCGGCGCCATGTCCAAGGAAGTCATCGTCATCGGCCTGATCGCGGTCGCCGGGTTCCTCGTCGGCGGCGTCTACTCGACGTACAAGACGGCGAAGGGCCTGGCCATGATCCTGGGCATCTGCGCGGTCGTCGCGGTCGGCGGCGCCGTCGTGTGGATGGTCTCCTAGCGGGCCACGCCGTTCGGGCATCATGGAGGCATGACCGAACGGAAACCGCCGGCCATGCCAGTCGAGGACTGGGTCGAGCGTCAGATCCGCACCGCGCAGGAGCGCGGCGAGCTGGACAACCTGCCGGGCGCCGGCAAACCGCTGCCGAACCGGCGGGGCGGCACGATGGAGTGGGTGGCGCAGAAGCTGCGCGAGGAGAACCACGACACCTCCGTGCTGCTGCCGCCCTCGCTCGCGCTGCCGAAAGAGGTGGCCGCGCTGCCGGAGCGACTGAAGAAGGTCAACTCCGAACGCGAGGTCCGCGCCATCGTCGAGGACCTCAACGACCGCATCACCGCCGTGCACCGCGGCCCGCAGACGGGCCCGCCACTGGGCATCGGCCCGCTGGACGTCGACGAGGTTGTCCACAGGTGGCGCGGCTGACCGCCGAAACTGTCGGTGGTGTGCCGTAGCGTCGAACCCGGGGGCCGGAGGCCGACCCCCGGTCAGATCCCGCCCTCGCTCGCGGCCTTCAACCGCGGCGCGCCCGGCCCGAACGTCGCCATCAGGTCGTCCTTGTTGATCAGGTGACACGACTTCAGCGACAGGCACCCGCACCCGATGCATGCGGTCAGCCGATCGCGCAGCCGCTGCATCGCGTCGATCCGCGCGTCCAGCTCGCCCCGCCACACGTGTGAGAGCCGCGCCCAGTCGGCCTTCGTCGGCGTGCGGCCCTCCGGCAGCGTCGCGAGCGCGTCGCGGATCTCCTCGAGGCTGAGCCCCACCCGCTGCGCGGTCCGGACGAACGCCAGCCGCCGCAGGACCGCTCTCGAGTATTTCCGCTGGTTGCCGGCGGTGCGCTCGGACGCGATCAACCCGCGCTCCTCGTAGAACCGCAGCGCGGTGTGTGGCACGCCACTCCGCCGCGAAACCTCGCCAATGGTCAGATGGTCGGGCAGTTTCGGCACGACCCCGACCCTACCGCGAACCTCGACCTTGGTCGAAGAATTCGCCTTGACCTCCACCGCGCTCGAAGTTGCATGGTCGTGACATGACATCGACGACCACCACCCCCGACCTCGCCGCGCTGTTCGGGCGCATGACCGGCGACGAGAAACACGAGTGGGCCGCCGCGTCCACATTGGACGTTCTGTGGGTCCTCTACGACCGCGTGCTCGCCGTCTCGCCGGACACCGTCGCCGACCCGGACCGCGACCGGTTCCTGCTGTCCAAGGGGCACGGGCCGATGGCGTACTACGCGGTCCTCGCGGCCAAGGGCTTCCTCGATCCGTCCACTTTGGACGACTGGACGACGTTCGGCTCGCCGCTCGGCCAGCACCCGGACCGCAACCTGGTGCCCGGCGTCGAGATCGGCAGCGGCTCCCTCGGCCACGGGCTCGGCCTCGCCGTCGGCACCGCCCTCGGCCTGCGTGCCCAGAACCGCCACCAGCCAAGGGTTTTCGTGCTGGTGGGCGACGGCGAGCTCGACGAGGGCAGCAACCACGAGGCCATCGCACTCGCCGGCCGGCTCGGGCTGGACCGGCTCACGGCGATCGCCATCGACAACGGCTCGGCGAGCCACGGCTGGCCCGGCGGCATCGCCAGCCGGTTCACCGTCGAGGGCTGGCACGCCACCACGGTGGACGGACGCGACCACGACGCGCTGTACGCCGCGCTCACCGCGCGCCACGACGGCCCGAACGCGGTCGTCGCCACGATCCGGAACGAGGGCTGAACCGTGCGAGAGACCTTTGTGGACACGGTGACCGCGACACTGGACGCCGACCCTCGGCTCGCCGTCGTCACGGCCGACATCTCCCGCGACGCCTTCAGCAGGGCGCGGGCGAGACATCCGCACCGGGTGATCAACGTCGGCATCCGCGAGCAGGCGATGGTCGGCGTGGCCGGGGGACTGGCGCTCACCGGGATGCGCCCGGTCGTGCACAGCTACACGCCGTTCCTGGTCGAGCGGCCGTTCGAGCAGATCAAGCTCGACCTCGGCCACCAGGACGTCGGCGCCGTCCTCGTGAGCATCGGCGCCTCCTACGACGACCCGGTCTGGGGTCGCACGCACCAGGGCCCCGGCGACGTCGCCCTGCTCGACACCCTGCCCGGCTGGACCATCCACGTGCCGGGCCACCCCGACGAGGTCGAGCCGCTCCTGCGCGACGCGCTCGCCGGCGACGGCCGCGTCTACCTGCGGCTGTCGAGCAGGGCGAACGTGCGGGCGCACCCCGCCACCGGCCGGTTCTCCGTGCTGCGCAACGGAACCCGCGGCACGGTCGTCGCGGTCGGGCCCACGCTCGACAACGTCCTCGCGGCCACGGCGGACCTCGACGTCACGGTCCTGTACGCGAGCACCGTGCGCCCGTTCGACCACCGGGGGCTGCGGGCCGCCGGCCACACGGACGTCGTCCTCGTCGAGCCCTACCTCGCCGGCACGTCCGCGCACGAGGTGGCGACGGCGTTCGACGACGTCGCGCACCGCCTCCGCGCGCTCGGTGTCCGCCGCGACATCGAGGTCCGCGCGTACGGCACCGCGGCCGAGCACGACACCGTCCACGGCCTGGACGCGGCGGGCATCGCGACCACGGTCCGCGAATTCCTCCGATGAATCGCGGATGTGGTCTAGACCAGGAAGTGATCTTCCCGTACCGTGGTCGAGTGACCACGGTTAGTTAACCTGACTTCCTGATCGGGGTGCGCCCATGCAGCGTCGTCTACTCGCGGGCATCGCGGCGGCCGCCGCGCTCCTGCTCGCCGCGGCACCGTCCGCGGCCGCCGAGGTGGAGCCCGGCGGCTGGAGCTCCTACTCGCCCGGCTTCAGCGTCCAGGAGCGCGGCTGCGGCGACGTCAACGACCTCACATTCACCCTGACCTGCTCGACCGCGAGCGGGGACCAGCGCGCCGAGCGCCGGTACACGACCTACACCGGCGGCTCCCGGCAGTTCGAGGGGTACTTCCGGATCACGAGCCAGACCGGCAGTCGGATCAGTCTCAAGCAGACGTTCCACGAGACCGGCAGCGGCGCGTACTTCATGCTCGCGGTCGAGCGCGGCGGTCGCCTCTACGCCGTCCACGGCGGCACGACGCTGGCCACCGGGGCGACCGTCGGCACCACGGTCCGGGTGAACACGGTCCACGACGTCGGCGGCACACATCGGACCTATATCAACGGCTCGCTGAAGCACACGGTCGGCAGCGGCACCGGCGGCTTCTACGACAAGTTCGGCAGCTACCGCACCGACAGCGGCGCCGGCCCGATCTCGGTGGTGTGGAGTGGCATTCGCTTCTGGCGCAAGTAAAGCGGTGCTGGCGTTGGCGTTGGTCGGTTGCGCGCCGGCCGACGCGAACGCGCCGGGCATCCACCTGTCCTCGGCGCTCGCCGGCGACGACGTCACCCTCACGTGGGACGGCCACCGCGGTGGCGTCGCCGTCGAGTTCGCCACCGAGCCCGACGGCCGGTACACGATCCTCGACTTCGTCCCCGCCGACCGGAGCACGTTCGAGCACCCGGACCTCATGCCGGCCACCACGTTCTACTACCGCGTGCGCCCGGTCACCGGTCCGGCGTCGACGCCCGCGGCGCCGGCGACGCCCGTCCCGATCGACGTGGCCCCGGCGGACGAGGACTGGATCGTGCCCAGCACGGTGCCCGACCCGGCCGCGAAACCGGCGCCCGGCGGCGCGCCGACGAACCTGCGCGCGCGGACCGTCGCGCCGGACGGCCTGCTGCTCACGTGGCGCGACAACGCCGCCGACGAGGCCGGCTACCTCGTCGAGGCCGAGGTCGACGGCGGTTTCCAGGTCGTCTACGTCGTCGACCGGGACGTCAACTCCGCGGGCATCATCACCCAGGAGAGCGAACGCGCCGTCACCTATCGGGTGCGGGCCTACCGGTTCGGCCCGCAGTCGAACGTGGTGCACGAACAAATCCCTGGCTGACATCTCGTAGCCTGGTGCGGTGGCACGAGTCGTCGTACTGGACTACGGATCAGGCAACCTGAGGTCGGCGGAGCGCGCCCTGCGCAGGGTCGGCGCCGACGTCGAGGTGACGAGCGACCCGCGTGCGGCGCTCGAGTGCGACGGGCTGGTCGTGCCCGGCGTGGGGGCGTTCGCCGCCTGCATGACCGGCCTGCGCGAGGTCGCGGGCGACCGGATCATCGGCCAGCGCCTCGCCGGCGGCCGGCCGGTGCTCGGCGTGTGCGTCGGCATGCAGATCCTGTTCGACCTCGGCATCGAGCACGGCGTGCGCACCGAGGGCTGCGGCGAGTGGCCGGGCACGGTCGACCGGCTCGAGGCCGCCATCGTGCCGCACATGGGCTGGAACACCGTCCGCGCGCCGGCCGGTTCGGTGCTGTTCGACGGCCTCGACGCCGACACCCGGTTCTACTTCGTGCACTCCTACGCCGTGCGCACGTGGGAGCTGGCGCCCGAGCCGCCGCTGCCGGCCCCGCTCGTGACGTGGGCGACGCACGGCGGCGACTTCGTCGCCGCCGCCGAGAACGGGCCGCTCGCGGCGACCCAGTTCCACCCCGAGAAGTCCGGCGACGCGGGCGCCCACCTGCTCACGAACTGGGTGAAGAACCTCTAGCCGGGTCTCGCTACGCTGCCGACGTGACGTTCACGCTCCTCCCCGCAGTCGATGTCCGCGACGGCAAGGCCGTCCGCCTGGTCCAGGGCCAGTCCGGCACGGAGACCGGCTACGGCGACCCCTGGGAGGCGGCGCTGGCCTGGCAGGACGACGGCGCGGAGTGGATCCACCTGGTCGACCTCGACGCCGCGTTCGGCACCGGCGACAACCGCGCCCAGCTGGCCGAGATCGTGGGGAAGCTGGACGTCCGGGTGGAGCTGTCCGGCGGCATCCGCGACGACGCCTCGCTGGCCGCCGCGCTCGCCACCGGCTGCGCCCGCGTGAACCTCGGCACCGCGGCCATCGAGAACCCGGACTGGTGCACGAAGATCATCGCGGAGCACGGCGACCAGGTGGCCGTCGGCCTCGACGTGCGCGGCGACGGCGTGGGCGGCTACCGGCTCGCGGCTCGCGGCTGGACCGAGGACGGCGGCGACCTGTGGGCCGTCCTGGACCGGCTGGAGCGGGACGGCTGCGCCAGGTACGTGGTCACGGACGTGACGAAGGACGGCACGCTGAAGGGCCCGAACCTCGAGCTGCTGCGCGAGGTGTGCGGTCGGGCGGCGGCGCCGGTCGTGGCGTCCGGCGGCGTGTCCAGCATCGCGGACCTGCTCGCGCTGGCCGAGCTGGCGCCCGTCGGTGTCGAGGGCTCGATCGTCGGCAAGGCGCTGTACGCGCAGGCGTTCACGCTGCCGGAGGCGCTCGCGGCGGTCAGTCGAGGCTGATCGCCAGGCACACGGTGCCCTCGCGGCCTCGGAAGAGCCTGCTCGCGCCGATCACGGCGCGGCCGGAGATGCCGTACTTCTTCGTCAGCACCGAGCGGCCGCGTTCGGTGGCCTCGGCGTCCAGGATCCGCGCGGTGCCCTTGACGGTCTCGCCGCGTGGCCTGCCCCGCAGGTCGCACTCGGTCAGCTCGACCGTCGGGTTGTTGCGCACCCGCTTCACCTTGCCGGCGGTGGCCTGCGTCCATACGACCAGGTCGTCGCCTTCGCGGGCGACCCACACCGGGGTCGGCACCGGCGTGCCGTCCTTGCGGAAAGTGGTGACGAGCAAGTAACTACCGCGACTGAGCCGCTCTACCTCCGACATACCCGGAAGACTACCGACCGGTAGCTGTGACGCCTCTCAGTGACGGGTCACGGCGTCCGCCTGCGCAGCGTCGCGGCGCCGAGCACCAGTGCCAGAAGGGCGCTACCTGCGACGATTACAAGATCGCGCACCAACGTGCCACTGAGTTCATTCGAACGTGTGGTCGACTCCAGTGCGTCCACGGCGTAAGAAAGAGGCATGACGTTCGACAGCCATTCCAACACCGGTGTCATCGACTCCCGAGGGGCGAAGAGTCCACAGAGGAGCACCTGGGGCATCACGATCGCCGGCATGAACTGCACGGCCTGGAACTCGGTGCGTGCGAAGGCGCTCGCCAGGAGCCCGAGCGCGGTGCCGAGAAGGGCGTCGAGCACGGCGATCAGCATCAGCAGCCAGATCGAGCCGTCGATCTCCAGGCCGAGCCAGGCCAGCGAGACGCCGGCGGCGACGACCACCTGCGCCACCGCGACGAGACCGAACGCGATCGCGTACCCGAACAGCAGGTCCAGCTTGCCGATCGGCATCGTCATCAGGCGCTCGAGGGTCGCGGTGGTGCGCTCGCGCAGCGTGGTGATCGAGGTGACGATGAACATGATCGCGAAGGGGAAGACGGCGAGCAGCGCGGGGGCGGCCGCGCTGAACGCCTGCTCGGTGTTGAACACGAAGCGCAGCAACACCATCAGCAGTGTCGGCACCAGGACCATCATCGCGACGGTGCGGTGGTCGTGGCGTAGCTGGGTGAGGATGCGCCGGGCGGTGACCAGAGCGAAGGTGACGTTCATGCGAGGGCCTCCTGCTGGCGCACGAGTCGGAGGAAGGCCTGCTCGAGGTCGTCCGCGCCGGTCATCGTGCGCAGGGCCTCCGGTGTGTCGTCGGCGAGGAGCAGGCCCTCGCGCATGAGCAGCAGGCGCTCGCAGCGGGCCGCCTCGTCCATGACGTGGCTGGACACGAGCAGGGTCACGCCGCGGTCCGCGAGCCGCCGGAAGAGGGTCCACAGTTCCTCGCGCAGCACCGGGTCGAGTCCCACGGTGGGTTCGTCGAGCACGAGCAGTTCGGGTCGCCCGAGCAGCGCGACGGCCAGGCTCGCCCGGCTGAGCTGTCCGCCGGACAGCTCCCCGATGATGTGGTCGGCATGCGTGCCGAGCCCGACCTCGTCGATCACCCGGGCGACGTCGCCGGCGGGCGCCCGGAGGATGGCGGCGAAGTAGCGCAGCGACTCGGCGACGGTGAGATCCGCGTAGACGGAAGGATTCTGGGTGGCATAACCGATCTTGTCGCGCAACACGGCGCTGCCAGCGGGCTGGCCGAGCACGGTGACCGTGCCCGCCTCGACGATCTGCACCCCGACGACGGCCCGCATCAGGGTCGTCTTGCCGCACCCGCTGGGCCCGAGCAACCCGGTGATGGACCCCTGCGGCACGGCGAACTCGATGTCCTGCAACACAACCCGAGCCCCACGGCGAACGCGGAGCCCCTCAACCACAACGGCGTGGCCGGAGTAATTAGCCATGTGTTTAATTCTGCGCCTGTTGAGAACAAGAAGTCAAGCCCGAGCGGGTGGCTCGTTCCTGGGTGTCGCGGTGGCGATGGCGTCCCGACTGTCGGCTGCGGCTCCGTCCGGTGATGTCCTCGCCAGGCGGCGGCGTCGCCGTGTGGCAAGCCCACCCCGACACAAGCGCACCCGTCCCAAGTCGGGCCGACCCCGCTACCGGGTGAAGTAGTGCTGCAACACGGGCCCGACAAGCTCGATGACCTCGTCATCGCTGGCCGACGCCAGTGGTTCGGCACACACGATGTACCGCATGACGGCCAGCCCCATCATCTGCGCCGCGGCACCAGTCAGGCGCAGTGGCGGGATGTCGAGGGCCGCGGCGACGCGGGCGAGGACCGTGTCCTCCATGAACTGGCGGAGCAGGTTCGCCACCTTCGGGCTGCCCGCGACCGAGCGGACGAGCGCGAGGAACGTCTGCCGGGTCTCCGGCGCGCTCCACAACCCGAGGAACAGGCGCAGCACCCGCTCGCCGATCTCGTCGCGCGGTCCCTGCGTGATGGTGTCGACGAGCATCGCCGGGTTGATCGGCATGTTCAGCGCGGCGACGAACATCTGCTCCTTCGACCCGAAGAAGTGGTGCACGAGCGCGGGATTGACGCCGGCCTCGGCGGCGATGCCGCGGATCGTCGCGCCGCCGTAGCCGCGCTCGCCGAACTGGCTGCGCGCCGCGGCGAGGATGTCCTCGCGCGTCTGCGTCTGTCCGGGGCGGCGGCCGGCCACGTTGGCTCCTTCGGTGTCGGTCACCATCAGTATCCTCGGTGGCATGCCAGTTGCTGTTCGGGTGATCCCGTGCCTCGACGTCGACGCCGGGCGGGTCGTGAAGGGCGTCAACTTCACCAACCTCGTCGACGCGGGCGACCCGGTCGAGCTCGCACGCGCCTACGACGCGGAGGGTGCCGACGAGCTGACCTTCCTGGACGTCACGGCGTCCTCTTCGGACCGCGAGACCACGTTCGATGTCGTGCGGCGGACGGCGGAGCAGGTGTTCATCCCGCTGACCGTCGGCGGCGGGGTGCGCGAGACGTCCGATGTGGACCGACTGCTGCGGGCCGGCGCCGACAAGGTGTCGATCAACACCGCCGCGATCCTGCGGCCGGAGCTTCTTTCCGAGGCGTCGCAACGGTTCGGGGCACAGTGCGTCGTCCTGTCGGTCGACGCGCGGCGGACGCCCGGCACGCCGTCCGGCTTTGAGGTGACCACCCACGGCGGCCGCAAGGGCACCGGCATCGACGCGGTCGAGTGGGCCGCCCGCGGGCAGGAGCTGGGGGTCGGCGAGATCCTGCTGAACTCGATGGACGCCGACGGCACCAAGGCCGGCTTCGACATCGAGCTCATCCGCAAGGTGCGGTCCGAAGTGGACGTTCCGCTGATCGCGTCCGGCGGCGCCGGTGACGTCGCGCACTTCGCGCCCGCGGTGTCCGCCGGCGCGGACGCGGTGCTCGCCGCAAGCGTTTTCCACTTCGGACAGTTGCGCATCGGCGAGGTCAAGGATGCCTTGCGGGGCAACGGGGTGACCGTGCGATGACCACATTGGACCCGAAGATCGCGGCCCGGCTCAAGCGCAACGCCGACGGGCTCGTGTGCGCTGTCGCGCAGCGCCGCGGCACCAACGAGGTGCTGATGGTCGCGTGGATGAACGACGAGGCGCTCGCGCTGACGCTGGAGACCCGCCGGGGCACGTACTTCTCCCGCAGCCGCGACCGCCTGTGGGTCAAGGGGGAGACCTCCGGGCACGTGCAGCGGGTCCACGAGGTCCGCCTCGACTGCGACGGCGACACGGTGCTCCTGGTGGTCGACCAGGAAGGCGCGGCCTGTCACACGGGCGCCGCGACCTGCTTCGACGAGGACCGGTTGCTCTAGGTGATGGTGCCGGTGATGTATCGCTGGATCGTGGGTGCGATCGCCGCGGCCACGGTCTTGATGTCGGCGGAGGCCAGCGGCTCGAAGCGTGCGACGTAGCGCACCATCCCCATGCCGACCAGCTGGGTGGCGACGAGCGTGGCCCGAAGCTCCCGGTGGTCGGGCGCCATCTTGCCGATGACGTGCTTGAACACGATCTTGAGGAAGAAGTCACGCAACATCTGGGCGGCTTCGTCGTGACTGGTCACGCTGCGCATCAGCGCCGTGAAAACGCCCCCGCCCGTGGTGTCCCACCGGGTGAGGAAGGTGTTGACGATCGTCTCGCCGATGTGGTCCGGGTCCGACGCGAGCAGGATGTCCACGATTTCCTGCGGGTTGAACGGCAGCTTCAGCACCGCCTCGCCGAAGAGGCCCTCCTTGCTGCCGAACCAGTGGTTGACCATGGCCGCGTCGACCCCGGCCTTGGCCGCGATCGCGCGGACGGTCGCCCCGTCGTAGCCCTGCTCGATGAACACCTCGCGGGCCGCGGTGATCAGCGCCTCGCGGGTGTCGGTGCCGCCCGGCCGGCGCCCCCGCCGCCGCGCAGGACCTTGCGTCGTCTTCTCCGTCACCTCATCATCATGCGGGACCCGGGTCGAAATTTCAACAAAGCATGAATTTCTGGCCGCGACTTGCTCCTCCCGCCGGGGGAGCCGTCAAGCTGGTCACGTGGATGGCGACGCCCTCTGTTCGATCAGCGCCGCCGCTGATGCACGAACTGGCCAAGCTCTCGGCGCCAGAGCGCGGGATCCTGATCGAGGACTTCCTGGCCGCCGCCTTCGCAGGGGTGGCCGCCGACCCGAGGTTCGAGGGCATCCGGCGCTCGCTGACCCCGGAGCTTCCCGAGAACCCGACGACCGAGCAGGTGGAGCTGGCGGAGCTGACGCGGGACGAGGACTTCCGAACGGCCGTCGGCGAGATGGCGGCACACCAGGCCGGTGACCGACCGGGCCTCCGGAAGGACCCGACGGCGATCGTCGTGGCCGAGGTGGCGCCGGCCCTGTCGGCGAACGTGTCCCGACGGCCGCGGAAGCGACGAGGATCGTGACGGCGTGGTGGCCGAGCACGCGCGGCTCACGGCCGACCCGGACGACGCGACCACGCGCCGCCGACTCCTGACCCGCCTGACCACGGCGAACGACCCGACGCGGGAGCGCTACCTCGAACTGCTGGCAGTGATCAACGGCTGGCCGCCGCCACAGCCGCTGACCCCGGCGCTCACCTGGTTCACGGCGGCACTGCGCACCCGAACCCCAGCCTGACCAGGCGGTCGAGGGTGTGGACAACTCCCTTCGAGCGCTCCGAAATCGTCGGTGGTGGGCCGTAAGCTGGAAACCGGGGGCCGGAGGCCAACCGGGGCCGAACACGCCTCGAGTCAAGACGTGCATTGCCAAGAACGCGGGCCAGCGGGCGTGGATCGCGGGGGCCGACCGGAGCCCGACGGGCGACCGGCAGAATGGCGGGCATGGTCAGTGCGATCGATGCCGTGATCGATGCCCCGGCGCAGGCCGGCCTCGGCGTCGTCAGTCCCACGCGCGCGGAGTTCCACCAGCTGGCGGCCGAGCGGCGGGTCGTGCCGGTCGTTCGGCGGCTGCTGGCCGACGCCGAGACGCCGGTCAGCGTGTACCGCAAGCTCGCGGCCGGCCGGCCGGGGACGTTCCTCCTCGAGTCCGCCGAGAACGGGCGCTCCTGGTCGCGGTGGTCGTTCATCGGGGTGCGGTCCGCCGCCGCGCTCACCGAGCGTGACGGCGAAGCCGTCTGGACGGGCACGGCACCCGTGGGGCTCCCTGTGGGTGGCGACCCGATGGCGGCGCTCCGGGAGACCGTCGAGCTGCTGCACACCGACCCGCTGCCGGGCCTCCCGCCGCTGACCGGGGGCATGGTCGGCTTCATCGGCTACGACGCCGTCCGCCGGCTCGAGCGCCTGCCCGACCTCACCACCGACGACCTCCACCTGCCCGAGCTCGTCATGCTGCTCGCCACCGACCTGGCCGCCCTGGACCACCACGAGGGCACCGTCACGCTCATCTCCAACGCCGTGAACTGGGACGACAGCCCCGAGCGGGTGGACGCCGCCTACGACGCGGCGCTGGCGCGGCTCGACGAGATGGCCCGCGGTCTGCACACGGCGGCCCCACCGACCGCGGCCGTCTACGAGCGGCCCACCCCCGACTACCTGCGCAGACGCACGCAGGCCGAGCACACGCAGGCCGTCGAGACCGCCAAGGCCGCCATCCGCGCCGGCGAGGCCTTCCAGGTCGTCATCTCCCAACGCTTCGAGATGACCACCGACGCCGACCCGCTCGACGTCTACCGCGTGCTGCGCGCCACCAACCCCAGCCCGTACATGTACCTGCTGCGCCTCGACGGCTTCGACATCGTCGGGTCGAGCCCCGAGTCGCTGGTGACGGTCCGCGACGGGCAGGCGACCACTCACCCGATCGCGGGTACGCGGTGGCGTGGCGTCGACCCGGACGAGGACGCGCTGCTCGAGAAGGACCTGCTCGCCGACGAGAAGGAGCGGGCCGAGCACGTCATGCTGGTCGACCTCGGCCGCAACGACCTCGGCCGCGTCTGCAAGCCCGGCAGCGTGCACGTCGTCGACTTCTTCCGCGTCGAGCGCTACAGCCACGTCATGCACATCGTCTCCACGGTCACCGGGCAGCTGGCCGACGGCAGGACCGCCTACGACGCGGTCGCCGCCTGCTTCCCGGCCGGCACGCTGTCCGGCGCGCCGAAACCCCGCGCCATGGAGCTGATCGAGGAGCTCGAGCCCACCCGCCGCGGCCTCTACGGCGGCGTCGTCGGCTATCTCGACTTCGCGGGCGACGCCGACACCGCCATCGCCATCCGCACCGCGCTGATGCGCGACGGCACCGCGTACGTGCAGGCCGGGGGCGGGATCGTGGCCGACTCCGACCCGATCGCGGAGGACGACGAGTGCGTCAACAAGGCGAGCGCGGTGCTGGCCGCCATCGCCACCGCCCAGACGATGCGCCCGGCCGCCGATGGCTAAACGTCCACTGTGGATGATCGCGGTCCTGCTGCTCGGCGCCGCGGCCGCGCTGTGGGGTGCCACCGAGCTCAGCTGGACAGCCGACGCCGCCGGGCCGGCTCCCGCGCCGGACCCGCACGGACAAGCGCTGCTGAGCCCGGGCATCGACGTCGAGCCCGGCCGGCCCAGCTTCACCGCGGTCGCCTGGCTCGCGGTCGCCTCGCTCGCGGGCGTGTTCGCCATCGGCGGATGGATGCGCCGCCTGCTCGGCGCGATCATCGTGGTCGCGGGTGGCTGGGTGTGCTGGCGGGCCATCGGCACCGCGGGCGGCTTCGACCTGTTCACCGGCCGTGGCCTCGCTCTTCTCGGTGGTCTGCTGTTCCTCGCGGCGGGCGCGGCGATCGTCTGGTACGCGGCCGTGCTGCCGACGATGGGCGCCCGTTACGAGCGCGTCGACGCGGAACGTCGTTCCGGCGATCCCGACAAAGACCTGTGGGACGGCCTGTCCGACGGCGAGGATCCCACGGCGGACGGGAACAGAACATGAAGGACCCGTACGAAGTGCTGATACGGCGCGGGGTTAGCATCCCTTAAGCGGGAAGGGGCAAGGCTGGTGACGATTAGCACGAGCGATTCATCGGAGCCGGCCACACCACAGCCGGGACCGACAAGCGCCGGCGAGTGTGGCCAGTGAGTGTCCTCGAGTCGATCATCGAAGGGGTGCGTGCGGATCTCGCGGTGCGCGAGGCGGCACTTTCCTTCGAGATCGTGAAGGAGCGTTCGGCCAAGGCCGCGCCACCCAAGGACGCCGTGTCCGCGCTGCGCGGGTCCGACATCAGCGTGGTCGCCGAGGTGAAGCGGCGCAGCCCCTCCAAGGGCGACCTCGCCACCATCGCCGACCCGGCCGCGCTCGCCAAGGACTACGCGGACGCCGGCGCGCGGGTCATCAGCGTGCTGACCGAGGGCCGGCGCTTCGGCGGCTCCCTCGACGACTTCGACGCGGTGCGTGCGGCCGTCGACGTCCCGTTGCTGCGCAAGGACTTCGTGGTCACGCCCTACCAGGTGCACGAGGCCCGCATGCACGGCGCCGACCTGGTGCTGCTGATCGTCGCGGCCCTCGAGCAGAACGCGCTGGTCGCGCTGCTCGACCGGGTCGAGTCGCTCGGCATGACCGCGCTGGTCGAGGTGCACACGGCCGAGGAGGCCGACCGTGCGCTCGAGGCCGGCGCGTCGGTCGTGGGCATCAACGCCCGCGACCTGCACACGCTCGAGGTCGACCGCGAGGTGTTCGGCCGGCTCGCGCCGGGCCTGCCGTTCGAGACCGTCAAGATCGCCGAGTCCGGCATCCGCGGCCCCGGCGACCTGATGACCCACGCCGGCGCGGGCGCCGACGCGGTGCTCGTCGGCGAGAGCCTGGTCGCGGCCCCGGACCCGAAGGCGGCGCTGGTCCAGCTGGTCACCGCCGGTTCCCACCCCGCGTGCCCCCGCCCGAGCCGATGACCGAGCACGACGAATCCCCGAACGACCAGCACGAACCGGACGAGCACGACCCGGACGAGCGGGGCCACTTCGGCCCGTACGGCGGCCGGTTCCTGCCCGAGGCGCTGATCGCGGCGATGGACGAGCTGACCACCGTCTACGAGAAGGCCCGGCTCGACCCGGAGTTCGTCGACGAGTTCACGCGCCTCCTGCGCGACTACGCCGGCCGGCCGTCGCTGCTCACCGAGGCGCCGCGCTTCGCCGAGCACGCGGGCGGCGCGCGGATCTTCCTCAAGCGCGAGGACCTCAACCACACCGGCTCGCACAAGATCAACAATGTGCTGGGCCAGGCGTTGCTCACCAAGCGGATGGGCAAGAAGCGGGTCATCGCGGAGACCGGCGCCGGCCAGCACGGCGTGGCGACCGCGACCGCGTGCGCGCTGATGGGCCTCGACTGCGTCGTGTACATGGGCGAGGTCGACACGCAGCGCCAGGCGCTCAACGTGGCCCGGATGCGGCTGCTCGGCGCCGAGGTCATCCCCGTGACGACCGGCTCCCGCACCCTGAAGGACGCGATCAACGAGGCGCTGCGCGACTGGGTCGCGAACGTCGACACCACGCACTACCTGCTCGGCACCGCCGCGGGCGGGCACCCGTTCCCGATGATGGTGCGGAACTTCCACAAGGTCATCGGCCAGGAGGCCCGCGAGCAGATCCTCGAGAAGGCGGGCCGGCTGCCGGACGCCGTCGCGGCCTGCGTCGGCGGCGGCTCCAACGCGATCGGCATCTTCCACGGCTTCATCGACGACGCCGACGTGCGGCTCGTCGGGTTCGAGCCGGGCGGGAAGGGCATCGCGAGCGGCGAGCACGGCGCGACGCTGAGCGAGGGCACACCCGGCATGCTGCACGGCGCCATGTCCTACCTGCTGCAGGACGAGGACGGGCAGACGACCGAGGCGTACTCGATCTCCGCCGGCCTCGACTACCCGGGTGTCGGGCCGGAGCACGCGTGGCTCAAGGACACCGGCCGCGCCGAGTACCGCTCGGTGACCGACGCGGAGGCGATGTCGGCGTTCCAGCTGCTGTCGCGCACCGAGGGCATCATCCCGGCGATCGAGTCCTCGCACGCGCTGGCCGGCGCCATCGAGCTGGGTCGGTGAGCTGGGCCCCGACGGGCTGATCGTGGTCTGTCTCTCCGGCCGAGGGGACAAGGACATGGACACCGCCGCGACCTACTTCGGGTTCACGTCATGAGTGTGTCGGCGGTGTTCGAGAAGACCCGCGCCGAGGGCCGGGCCGCGCTGGTGGGCTACCTGCCGGCGGGCTACCCGTCGGTCGACGGGTCCGTCGAGCTGCTGACCGGCATGGTCGACGCGGGCTGCGACCTGCTCGAGGTCGGCGTGCCGTACTCCGACCCGGTGATGGACGGCCCGGTGATCCAGGAGGCGGCCGCGGCCGCGCTGTCCGCCGGTTTCCGGCTGCGCGACCTGTTCACGGTCGTGGAGCGGGTGTCGGCGGCCGGCGGCCAGGCCGTCGTGATGACCTACTGGAACCCGGTGTTCCGCTACGGCGTCGACAGGTTCGCCCGTGACCTGGCCGCAGCCGGCGGGCTGGGCATGATCACGCCGGACCTGGTGCCGGACGAGGCGCAGGACTGGCTCACGGCGTCCACCGAGCACGGGCTGGACCGGATCTTCCTGGTCGCGCCGTCCTCGACGGAGGAGCGGCTGGCCTCGACGACGGCCGCGACCACGGGCTTCCTGTACGCGACGGCGGTGATGGGTGTGACCGGCGCCCGCGACGCGGTCGGCGTGGACGCCGCCGGTCTGGTCGCACGGGCGCGGGCACACACGTCGCTGCCGATCGGGGTCGGGCTGGGTGTCCGGTCGGGGGAGCAGGCGGCAGAGGTGGCGGGTTTCGCGGACGCGGTGATCGTGGGCTCGGCGTTCGTGTCCCGGGCGGCGGACGGCGTCGCCCCCGTGCGGACACTGGCCGCGGAGCTGGCCGAAGGAGTCCGCCGCCCCCTGGTCACCAGCTAGTACTCGCGGTGCTCACCGAGCACGCCCAGCCGAGGTCGCCGCGGTGATCCGGCCCGCGGGTCGTCTCGGGCGCAGCCCGGCCCTGCGCAACGCGTGGCGGAGCTCCCGCTCGTTCGTCGCGTAGCCGACGCCGAGGGAGCCCGGGTGCGAGCCGACGTACCAGTAGTCGCCGGTGCCGCGCCCCGAACGTCTCGCCGGCCCACCGGACCACGTCTTCTCGCGTCACCACGCGGCCGATGGTGCCACGGCCCCGGGAGCGCTCCGACCCCGAATGCCGACCTGATGCGTCCACGTCCGGAGTCGCCCGTTACGGTGACGCGCGTGACTGTGGCGTCCAGTGTCTTCCTGGCCAACATCCCCAGCCCGGACCGCGGAGTGTGGGAGCTCGGGCCGATCCCGCTCCGCGCCTACGCGCTGTGCATCATCGCCGGCATCATCCTGGCCATCTGGTGGGGCGAGCGGCGGTGGATCGCGCGTGGCGGCACCGCGGGCACGGTCATCGACATCGCGGTGTTCGCGGTGCCGTTCGGCCTGGTCGGCGGGCGCCTGTACCACGTGGCCACGGACTGGCACCGGTACTTCGGCGAGGGCAAGAACCCGCTCGACGCGCTGCGCATCTGGGACGGCGGCCTCGGCATCTGGGGCGCCATCGCGCTCGGCGCCGTCGGCGCGTGGATCGGCTGCCGCGTCAAGGGGGTGCCGCTGCCCGCGTACGCCGACGCCATCGCGCCGGGCATCGTCGTCGCGCAGGCCGTCGGCCGGGTCGGCAACTACTTCAACCAGGAGCTGTACGGCGGGCCGACCGATCTGCCGTGGGGCCTGGAGCTGTACAGCCGCATCAACGAGAACGGCGCGGCGGACAACCTCAACGGCGTCGCCGTCAACCACATCCCGATCGACGGCAGTCCCGTCCACCCGACGTTCCTGTACGAGCTGCTCTGGAACCTCGCGGTCGCCGGGCTCGTCGTGTGGATGGACCGCAAGTTCCGCCTCGGGCACGGGCGCGCGTTCGCCGTGTACGTCGCCGGCTACACGCTGGGCCGCACGTGGATCGAGCTGATGCGCACCGACGAGGCGACGCACGTGTTCGGCGTCCGGATCAACGTGTGGGTGTCGGGGCTGGTGTTCCTCGGCGCGGTCGCGTACTTCCTGCTGGCGCGGTCCAAGGGCGAACGCGAGGACCCGGAGCTGTTGCGCGGCAAGGACGCCCCGCCGCTGGACGACCCCGGCGACGAGGCAGAACCGGTCGACGACGACAAGGACGCCGAGGACGCCGAGGACGCGGTCGACAAGGACACCGACGCCGAGTCCGACGACGAGCCGGCCGACGAGGACGAGAAGGCCGACGACGAGCCGGCCAAGTCCGAGGTCGTCGACGAGAAGAAGGCGGCCGACGAGCCCGCCGAGGCTGACGTCGATGCCGAGAAGAAGGCCGACGCCTCGGCGAAGTCCGACAGCTAGCGCGGCACCAGGCCGCGGCCGGTGATCAGTGGCAGGTCCAGAGCGGTCAGGAGTCCGGGCGGCGCGGCGACGACGGCCGGGATGGCGTTGACGAGCCGCATCGCGGTCGCCTTGAGGCCGCCGGTGTTGTGGTCGCCGTCGGAGCCGGTGAGGCTCAGGTCGATGGCGCAGTTCGGCTCCCCGGTGATCTCCACCCGGTAGCCGCCGTGTCCGGGCAGCCGCGGCCAGTCGGGCCCGAGCGCCGGATGCAGCCGCGTCACGTGCTCCAGCACGCACACCGGCCGCCCGCCGGCCATGCCGCGCACCTCGAACCGCAGCGCGGCGGTCGTGCCCTTCTCGATGACGCCCGCGGCGACGGCGAAGGTCTCCTCGGCCGGCAGCCGCTCCGCCGACGACTCGACGCCCTCCAGCGTCACCCCGAGCCCGGCGGCGAGCTGGCGCACCACGCTGCCCCACGCGAGCGCGAGGACCCCCGGCACGAGCAGTGTCGGGGTGTCGTCGAGCGGCCGGCCGAAACCCATGATGTCGAACAGGACCTTCGCGTTGTCGTAGGTCGCGTAGTCGAGGATCTCCAGGCACCGCACCGAGTCGACGCGCTCGCACACCGACGTCAGCACGAGCGGCAGCCAGTCGTTCGCGAAGCCGGGGTCGATGCCGTTGACCCACAGGGACGCGCCACCCTCGACGGCGGCCGCGCGGATCGGCGCGATCATCTCGTCGGGCACCACGCCGTCCGGGTACTGCAGGAACACCGGCCCGCTCGCGACGACGTTGACGCCGGCACGCAGGATCCTGGTCAGGTCCGCGATCGCCTCGGCGAGCCGGTCGTCGGCCATCGCCGTGTAGACGACGCAGTCCGGCCTGTCGGCCAGCAGCGCGGCGGCGTCGCCGGTCGCGAGTGTCCCGAGTGGACGGTCGAGGCCGGCCAGCTCACCGGCGTCCCGGCCCACCTTGTCCGGAGTGGACACCCACACCCCGGCGAGCTCCAGGTCCGGCCGCGCGGCGATGCCGGCGATCGCGTGCCGGCCGACGTTGCCGGTGCTCCACTGCACGACTCTCATAGGTCCGGAAGTCCCAGGTCGAGGTTGGGGGACTGGAGGCCGCCGTCGACCTCCAGGATCTTGCCGGTGAGGTAGCCACCGGCCGGCGACGCGAGGAACAACACGGTCGCGGCGACCTCGTCGGCCACGCCGATGCGGCGCAGGGGAGTGGCGCGCGCCATGCGTTCGCGCAGCTCGTCGTTGGTGAGCACGACCTCGAGCGCGGACGTGGCGACCGAGCCGACGGCGATCGCGTTGACGCGGACGCGGGGCGCGAGGTCCTGCGCGGACAGCTCGGTGAGGTGGGACAGGGCCGCCTTCGCCGTGCCGTAGGCGAGGTAGCCGCGGCCGGCGACCCGGCCGAGGATGGACGAGATGTTGACGACCGCGCCACCGTCGTTCGCCAGCATCAGCGGGACGGCGGCGCGGGTGAGCGCGTGCGCGGTGGACACGTTGAACCGGAAGGCGCTCTCCAGGAACGCGGTGTCGGTGTCGAGCAGCGGCCGCGGGTAGGTGCCGCCGACGTTGTTGACCACGATGTCCAGCCGGCCGAACGTCTCCTGCGCGACGGCGGCCAGCCCGGCCACGGCGTCCACGTCGGACAGGTCGGCGACGACCACCTCGGCGCGCCGTCCGGTCGCGGCGACACGGTCGGCGACCGTGGCGAGATCGCTCGCCGTGCGGGCGGCGATCACCACGTCGGCGCCGGCTTCCGCGAGCGCGACCGCGGTGGCGGCGCCGATGCCGCGCCCCGCCCCGGTCACCACGGCGACTCGGTCCGACACCAGGAACCGGTCGAGGATCACGGGCAGAAATGTAACACGTTCTAGTCTTGGCCGGGGTCCGTCCTGGCCCGCGTCGGGGCCACCACCAACTGGCCGTGCTCGGTCTTCAACACCTCGACCTGCGCGCTGTAGTGGCGTTCGATGTTCTCGCGGGTGAGCACGGTCGTCGGCGGGCCGGTGGCCACCACCTCGCCGCCGTCGAGCAACAGCAGCTGCTCCGCGTACTGCGCGGACAGCGTCAGGTCGTGCAGCGTGCTCACGACCGTCGCGCCCTCCTCGTAGCGGAGCCGGTCGATCAGGTCGAGCAGCGCCTGCGCGTGTCCGATGTCGAGGCCGGTCGTCGGCTCGTCCAGCAGCAGCAGACCCGCCTGCTGCGCGAGCACGCGCGCCAGCACGGCCCGCTGCCGCTCGCCGCCGGAGAGCGTGTGCAGAGCGCGCGTCGCCAGCTCCGACAGGTCCAGCCGCTCGAGCACCTCCGACACCACCACCAGGTCCGACCGCCGTTCCCGCGCCAGCGGTGACAGGTGCGGCGTGCGCCCGAGCAGCGCGTAGTCCGTCACCGTCAGGCGGTCCGGCAGCTGCGGGGTCTGCGGCGCGTACGCGATCCGCCGCGCCCGCTCCCGGTTGGACAGCGACGACGCGGTCGTCCCGTCGAGCAGGATCTCGCCGCTGTGCGCCACGATCCCCACGATCGCCTTCAGCAGCGACGACTTCCCGGCGCCGTTCGGGCCGATGATCGCGAGCCAGCTGCCGGCCTCGAGCGACACGTCGACGTCGGCCGCGACCACCCGGGCCCCGTACCGCGCGCTCACACCGCGCAGCGACAGTGCACTCACGACGGCCCCTCGCAGGCTCGGTGCCGCCGCTCGCGGTCGCCCTGTGACACTGATTCGCTCGCAAGCTCGCCCTGTGACACTGATTCGCTCGCAGGCTCGCTCACGACGGCCCCTCGCAGGCTCGGTGCCGCCGCTCGCGGTCGCCCTGTGACACTGATTCGCTCGCAGGCTCGCTCATCGGATCTGCCCTCTGTTCAGCCGCAGCACCAGCAGGAAGAACGGCGCGCCGGTGAACGCCGTGATCACCCCGATCGGCAGCTCGGCCGGCGCGAACGCGGTCCGCGCGATGTGGTCGGCCACGATCAGGAACATCCCGCCGCCGAGCAGTGACAGCGGCACCACCACCCGGTAGCTCGCGCCGGCGAGCAGCCGGACCACGTGCGGCACCACGATGCCCACGAACCCGATCAGCCCGCTGACCGCGACCGCCGCCGCGGTCGCGAGCGACGCCGCGAGCAGCACGACGAGCCGCACCCGGCCCGGGTTGATGCCGAGCGACGCGGCCTCGTCGTCGCCGACCGCGAGCACGTCCAGCAGCCGTGCGCACAGGCACAGCACGACGCCGGCGAGCACGATGTAGGGCACCGTGATCAGCACCTCGTGCCAGCCGGTCGTGTTCAGCCCGCCGAGCATCCAGCTGTACACCTGCTTGATCGTGTCGGTGTTGAGCTGCTGCGCGAACGTTTGCACCGCGGTCAGGAACGACGCCACCGCGACCCCGGCCAGCAGCAGCACCGCGGTGCCGCCGCCGGCCGACCGGCCGAGCACCCACGTGAGCGAGACGCCGCCGACCGCGCCGGCGAACGCGGCGAGCGGCAGCGGCCCGATGATCCACCCGGTGGTCGACGGCGCCGCGACCACCACGATCGTCGCCGCCATGCCGGCACCCGCCGCCGCCCCGAGCAGGTACGGGTCGGCGAGCGGGTTGCGGAACACGCCCTGGAACGCGGCGCCGGACACCGCCAGCGCCGCGCCGACCAGACCCGCGAGGACGACACGCGGCAGGCGCACCTCCCACACGATCGCCGCCTCGGTCGCCGACAGCGGCGACGTGCCGCCGGTCAGCTGCGCCCACACCTCCTGCACGACGCGCGTCCACCCGAGGTTGGCGGCGCCGAGCAGCGTGGACACCGACACGACGACGGCGAGCGCGACCACCGCGACGACGAGTACGCCGGCGCGCAGGCGGGTCGGGCCGGCCACGCTCAGCTCTGCTCGCCCGCCTTGGTCACCGCGTCGGCGACGGCCGTGGCGAGGTCCACGACGCGCGGGCCCCAGCGGGACGCGAGGTCGTCGTCCAGCTCGACCACGTCGCCGTTCTTGACCGCGTTCACCGTGCTCCAGCCGGGCCGCGCGCCGACCGTCGCGGCGTTCTGGCCGCAGCACCGCACGTCCGCGAGGAAGATCAGGTCCGGGTTCGCCTGGAGGATGTGCTCGTTGGACAGCTGCGGGTAGCCGCCGGAGTCCTGGTCGGCGGGGTCGGCGATGTTGGTGAGCCCGAACAGGTCGTAGACGCTGCCGATGAACGTCTTGGACGTCGCGCTGTAGAGCGTGGTGTCCAGCTCGTGGTAGTAGCTGAGCGCCTTCGCCGGCTTCGGCGTGTCCGAGACGACCTTCTCCAGCCCGGACTTCGTCCGCTCGACCAGGTCGGCGGCCTCGTCGGCGTGGCCGGTCGCCTTGCCGAGCAGCTCCATGCCGGCGTACATGTCGTCCAGCGTCGCCGCGGCGGGGACGGTCAGCACCGCCCTGTCGAGCTGTTTCATGGACGCGACCAGGTTCTCCGAGTCGTCGGAGATCACGACGAGGTCGGGGTCGTAGCCCACGATGGCCTCGACGTTCGGGGTGAGGCCGGACAGGTCGGTCTTGGGGGCGTCGGCCGGGAAGTTCGACTGGTCGTCGACGGCGACGACCTGCTTGCCGGCGCCGAGCGCGAACAGCGTCTCGGTGTTGCTGGCCGACAGCGAGACGATGCGCTTCGGCTGGGCGTCGATGGTGACCGGCTCGCCCTCGGCGGGCGTGAGTGTGACGGGGAACTCCTGGCTCCCGCCCTCGGACTTGGTGGGCTGGTCGCTGGCGGACTGCTCACGGTTCGCGCAGCCGGCGACGAAGAGCGCAGCTGCGATGGTGAGCGCCGCGAGGCGCCTGGCGGTGGAGGACAACGGACCTACCTCGGGTCGTCGGCCGGCGCACGTCGCGGCCCGGGGCACAGACCCGGGGACGCCGCATCCCTGCACCGGGGGCGGTTGGCGTCGACGCGCGGGGAGGCGACCTGGCTATGACAGTTGCGGGACAGCGCCGGAATCGCACCGGACTTCGCTACCACCATCGCGTCACCGGTCGGCGGGGGGCTGACCAGCAGACGGACGCTACCACCCGGTACGGAACCCGTAACGGCGGGCACGTCGCGACGATAGGCAGAGACATGACCCCGGCTCCGGGCGGCGTAGCGGACGTGGTCCGCCCGCCACGCACCGACGAACCCGCCATCGACGACGACACGACCGCGAAACTGTTCGCGCACATGGCGACCAGAGCCAGAGAAGTGCCGTGGGCACTGCTCACGCTCGTCCTCGCGGTGGGCGTCACCGGCTGGGTCGTGTCGGTGTCGCCGCCGGTCGGCGGGCTCGTCGGTGTGTTGACGTGCTTCCTCGGCTGGCAGGTCGCCGTCGGTCCCGCGCTCGCGGTCGCCCGCTGGCCGGGACCCGCGCGGCGGCTGCTCGAGGAGCAGGCGTGGCGTGGCGTGGGGGTCGCCTCGGCGCGCGACGGCGTGCTCGAGCTCGGCGACGGCACGCGGGTGCGGGTGTGGGGGATGCCGGCGGCGGTGCGGGACGTGGTCGCGCGGACCGGCCGGGTGTGGCTGGTCGGCCCGGACACCCCCGGCTGGCTGGCGCTGCGGGTCGACGGCCTGCACACGCCGTGGCCGGCGCGGGTCACCACGCGCGGCCCTGGCGAGTCCGGCGGCGTGCGGCTCCCCGCCGCGGGCCCGACCGGAGTCGTCGACGGGCTGTGGTCGGACCCGACCGCGACCGACCGACGGCTGGCGCCGGTCGGCCCGCTCGCCGATCCCATGGTCGCGTGGGTGCGCCACCTCGGCAGCCGGCAGTGGGGCGACCTCGCGTTCACCGTGGTCTGGGCGGCCGCGCTCGTGCTGGTCGTGGCGCTTGCGCCGATCGGCTGGCTCGTGCCGCTGGCCGCCGTCGCGGGGCTCGGCGCGGTGGCGCGCCCGGCGTGGCGCCTGCGCGCCACCCACCGCCTCGCCGCGCTACTGAACGTCGGCCAGTGGCAGCGGGCCGAGGCCACGCTGCCGTCGTGGGAGGCCGGTCACCACAGCCGGGGCGACGGCACCGCCACCGCCCGGCTCACCAGCGGTGAGCGGTTCACCGTCGACCTGCGGTCCGTGCACCTCGACGTCCTCGCCAACACGTGGCAGACGGAGTCGATCTGGATCGCCGGCACTCCGGCGCACGGGCGAACGCTGGCCGTCGGCTTTCCCGGCTACCCGGTGTTGGCGGCGGCCCGATTCACCACCGTGCCAGCCGCGCCCACCGGCCAGGAGGCCTAGCTACACCGACTCGCGTTCCACCAGTTCCGTCGGCAGGACCACCGGGTCCGCGACCGGGTCGCCGCCGATCTGGGTCAGCAGCAGCTCCGTCATCGTGCGGGCCTGGTCGATGATCGGCTGGTGGATCGTCGTCAGCGGAGGTTCGGTGTGCTTGGCCATCTCGATGTCGTCGTAGCCGACCACCGACACGTCGTCCGGTACGCGGCGGCCGGCGTCCCGCAGTGAGCGCAGCGCGCCGATCGCCATGAGGTCGTTGGCCGCGAACACGGCGTCCAGGTCCGGGTGCCGTTCGATCAGCGCGGCCATCGCCTGCTGCCCGGACTCACGGGTGAAGTCGCCGTACGCCACGCGGTCCGCCTTGCGGCCCGCGGCGGTCAGCGCGCGCTGGTAGCCGTCGAGCCGGTCGAGGCCCGCGGTCATGTCCTGCGGGCCGGTGATCGTCGCGATCCGGCGGCGGTCCGCGCTCAGCAGCCGCTCGGCCGCGAGCTGCGCGCCGCCGACGTTGTCCACGTCCACATAGGACAATCCGGGCAGGTGGCGGGAGGGCCGGCCGCCGACGACCGTCGGGATGCCGGCGTCCAGCAGGATGCGGGGGAGGGGATCGTCGTCGTGCATGGACGCCAGCAGCACCCCGTCCACGTGCCCGCTGCGGACGTAGTCGGCGAGCTGCGCGTGCTCCGCGGTGTTCTGCGCGTTCACCAGCACCAGCTGCACGCCGGTGCCGATGAGCGTCTGGCTGGTGGCGATGATGATGTTGCCGAGGTAGGGGTCCGCGAGGACCGTCGCGTCCGGCTCACGCATGACCAGCGCGATCGAGTCGGTGCGACGCATCGCGAGGCTGCGTGCGGCCCGGTTGGGCACGTAGCCGAGCAGCGCGATCGCCGACTCGACCGCCACCTTGACCTCCGGCGACACCCGGGGCGAGCCGTTGATCACCCTGGACACGGTCGCCCTCGACACCCCCGCCTCCGCGGCGACGGTGTCGAGCGTCGGCTTGTGCCGCGCGTCGGTCATACGAGCTCGATGCCGTTCGTGCTGATCACCTGTCGGTACCAGTAGGCGCTGTCCTTCCAGACCCGCGCCTGCGTCGGATAGTCCACGTGGACGATGCCGAACCGCTTCGCGTACCCGTAGGCCCACTCGAAGTTGTCCAACAACGACCACACGAAGTATCCCCGAAGGTCGACGCCGGACTCGATCGCCTCGTGCACGACGGTGAGGTGATCCCGCAGATACGCGATCCGCTCGTCGTCGCGGACGCCGTCCGCGCCGAGCTGGTCGTCGAACGCGGCACCGTTCTCGGTGATCATGAGCGGTATCGGGCGGTACTGGTCGTGCACGCGGTGCACCACGTTGCGCAGCCCCTGCGCGTCGATGGCCCAGCCCATGGCGGTCGCCGGGCCCGGCTGCCGCACGAACGCGACGTTGCCGCACGCCGGCCACGGCGACGGGCCCGGTGGCGCGACCCCCGCGTCGACCAGTGTCGGCGTGTAGTAGTTGATGCCCAGCAGGTCGATCGGCGCCGCGATCGCGTCCAGGTCGCCGTCCTCGACGAAGGACCAGTCGGTCAGCGCGGCCGTGTCGCGCCGGACGTCGGCGGGGTAGTGGCCGCGGAACAGCGGGTCGAGGAACAGCCGGTTGCCGAGCCCGTCGATCCTGCGCACCGCGTTCGTCGCGGCCGGCGAGGTGGCGGCCGGCAGCACGGCGGACAGGTTCAGCGTGATCGACACCTGCGCGCTCGCCGGCAGCGCGGCCCGCAGCGCCTGGGTGCCCAACCCGTGCGCGAGCAGCAGGTGGTGGGCGGCCCGCAGCGCCAGCGCCGGGTCGGTGCGCCCCGGCGCGTGCTCGCCGGAGGCGTACCCGAGGAACGCGGCACACCACGGCTCGTTCAGCGTGGTCCACAGCGGGACCCGGTCGCCGAGCCGTTCTCCCACGAGCCCGGCGTACTCCGCGAACCGGGCCGTGGTGTCCCGTTCCCCCCAGCCCCCGTGGTCCTCCAGCTCCTGGGGCAGGTCCCAGTGGTACAGCGTGAGCATCGGCGTGATGCCGTGCTCGACGAGCGCGTCCACCAGGCGTTCGTAGTGGTCCAGCCCGGCGGCGTTGACCGGACCGCGGCCGCCGGGCTGGATCCTGGGCCAGGACACCGAGAACCGGTATGCCGGCAGCCCGAGCGACGCCATCAGCGCCACGTCGGCGCGGAAGTTGCGGTAGTGGTCGGCGGCCACGTCACCGGTGTCGCCGTTCGCCACCCGGCCCGGCGTGTGGCTGAACGTGTCCCAGATGGACGGTCCGCGACCGTCCTCCTTGACCCCGCCCTCGATCTGGTAGGCCGCCGTCGCCGCGCCCCACACGAAACCGTTCGGGAACTCGAGCCGGTTCATGACGCCCCCTCGCAGTCTCGGTGGCGCCGTTCACGGTCGCCCTGTGCCCAATGGTTCGCTACGCAAGCTCCGCTCACCCCTTCACCGCCCCCTGCATGATTCCCCCGATGATCTGCCGGCCCAGCAACAGGAACACGATCAGCATCGGGAAGGTGGCGATCACCGTGCCGGCCAGCACGAGCGAGTAGTCCACCTCGATGCCGCTCGCGGTGTTGGCGATCGCCACCTGCACCGTCGGGTTCTGCGTGTTGAGCAGGATCAGCGGCCAGAACAGGTCGTTCCAGTACGTGATGAACGTGAGCAGCGCCAGCACCGCGGCACCCGGCCGCGCGATGGGCAGCACCACGCTCCAGTAGATCCGCAGGGTCGAGGCGCCGTCCACGCGGCCGGCCTCGAGCAGCTCGGTCGGCATCGCGGAGGACAGGTACTGGCGCATGAAGAACACGCCGAACGCGCTCACGAGCGCCGGCACGATCACGCCGCGCAGGTCGTTGGCCCAGCCGAACCACTGCGTGATCATGATGTACAACGGGATGATCGCGAGCTGGGTCGGCACCAGCATCGTGCCGACCACCGCGGCGAACAACCCGTTGCGGCCGCGGAAGGTCAGCTTGGCGAACGCGAAACCGGCCAGTGTGGACGTGAACACGACCGCGACCGTGATCGTGCCGGCGACGATCACCGAGTTCGTCAGCGCCAGCCCGAAGTTGCCCTGCTCGAACGCCTTGGACAGGTTGTCCCACAGCGAGCCGCCCGGCACGAGCGGCGGGGGATAGCTGCCGACGGCCGACCGGTCCCGCGAGGACACCACGATCGACCAGTACAGCGGGAAGATCGAGAAGATGATGATGCCGAGGAGGATCGCGTAGGTGCCCCAGCGGCCCTCGCCGGGCGGGCGTCGGCGCCGCGGCGGCGTCGCCGTGTCGCCGGTGTCGCTGCCTTTGCCGTCAACACAGCCATGTCAGTCGTCCGCCGATCGGATCCGGCGCACCAGCAGGAAGTTCACCAGCGCGATCACCACGGTGATGAGGAACAGGGTCCAGGCGACGGCGGCCGCGTACCCGTACCGGCCGTTGGTCCAGAACTGTTGGTACAGGTAGAGGACCACGGTCTGGAACTGGCGTTCCGAGCCGCCGTTGTTGTTGCGGGTCGTGTCGAACAGGAACGGCTCCGCGAACAGCTGCAGCGCGCCGATCGTCGACACGATGACCGTGAAGATGATGGTCGGCCGCAGGCTCGGGATCGTGATGTGCCAGAACTGCTGCCACTTGTTCGCGCCGTCGATCGACGCGGACTCGTAGAGCTCGTAGGGGATCGTCTGCATCGCGGCCAGGTAGATCAGCGCGTTGTAGCCGGTCCAGTGCCACGTCACCATCGCCGACACCGCGAGCCAGGAGGCCCACTTCTCGGCCCGCCAGTCGAGCGGGTTGTCCATGAACGGCTGCAGGAACCAGTTCAGCAGGCCGAAGTCCCGCGCGAAGATCTGGTTGAAGATCAGCGCGACCGCGGCGACCGACGTGATGTAGGGGACCAGCACCCCCATCCGCAGGAACAGCCGCCCGCGCAGCTTGTAGTTCAGCAGGTGCGCGATCCCCAGCGCCAGCAACAGCTGCGGCACCGTCGAGATGATGCCGATGCCGAACGTGTTGATCAGCGCGTTGTGGAAGTTGTCGTCGGACAGCAGCTTCGCGTAGTTGTCCAGCCCGACGGAGACGTCCTCGCTGCCGGGCTTGCGCGGGCTCCACGACGTCGTCGAGATGACCGCCGTGTAGGCCAGCGGGAACAGGCCGAACACGGCGAACAACCCGAAGAACGGCAGGACGTAGAGGTAGGGCGAGCCCTTGACGTCCCAGCGGTACAGCCGGGAGCGCCAGGCCTGCCGGCGAGCTGGTGTGACCGGCGGGCGCCGCCCCGACTCGGGCGGCGCACCGCGGTCGTCGAGCTGTGCGGTCATCCATCACCCGCGGCGGCCTTGATGTCGTTCATCGCCGACTCCCACGCCTCGTCGGGGTCGGTGCCCTGTTCGACGCTGTTGAGCGCGCCGGCGAACGTGTTGCCGATGACGCCGCTCTGCGGCCCGTAGACCTGCACCGGCGCGTTCTCGAGCGACTCCGGGAAGATCTTGCCGGCCGGCGCGCCGGAGAAGAACTCGGAGGCGAAGTCCGCGACCTCGGGCTGCTCCCACGTGCTCCGCTGGCTCGGGAAGTTGCCGATCGTCTTGAACAGCTTGACGTTCTGCTCCGGGGCGGTCAGCCACTTGGCCAGCTCGACCGCCGCGTCCTGGTGCTTGCCCTGCGACGGCACGGTCACGTACGAGCCGCCCCAGTTGCCGGACCCGCCGGGGATCTTCGCGATGTCCCACTTGCCCTTGGTGTCCGCCGCGTTGCCCTGGATGTAGCCCATCATCCAGGCGGGGCAGGTGATCGTCGCGAACTGGCCCTGCTGGAAGCCGGTGTTCCACTCCGGCGAGAACTCCGGCAGCGCGGCCGACTGGCCGTCCTCGATCGCCTTGACCGTGAGGTCCCACGCGTTCTTGACGGCCTTGTTCTTCTCGACCACCAGGTCGCCGTCGGCGTTGTAGTAGGTCTCCTTCTCGGCGCCGAGGACGCCGGTGAACAGGTGGCCGCCCGCGTCGAACCACTTCACGCCGGGCGCCTTCGCGACGAACTGGTCGCCGACGGCCACGTACTCCTCCCAGGTGGACCAGAGCGCGGACACCTCGTCCCGGGCGGTCGGCAGGCCGGCCTGCGCGAACAGGTCGGTGCGGTAGCACATCGCGAGGCCGCCGATGTCGGTCGGCAGGCCGATGAGCGTGCCACCGTCCGGAGTGGACGCGCGCTGCACGGTGGACTCGGTCCACTGGCCCGTGTCGACGTCCTTCTCCTTGAAGTTCACGAACTTGTCCGGCTGCCCGATGTAGCCCGACACCTGGCCGACCTCGATCACCTCGAGGTCCGCGGTGCCGGAGCCCGCCGTGAGCCGGGCCTGCAGGTTCTGGTGGTGGGTGCCGAAGTCGCTGCGGTTCTCGACGATCTTGACGTCCTTGTGCGCCTTCTCGTACTCGTCGTAGAGGGAACGGTTGTCCGGTAACGAGAAGCTGTCGCCGAAGACGTTGATCGTCAGTGTGACCTCGCCGTTCTGGTCCGCACTGTCCGAGCCGCCCCCGCAGGCTGTGAGGACGAGGGCGGTCCCGACGAGGGACGCCACGATCCCAGACTTACGCATAACTGGCCTCCTGCGGCCGGTCGCCGGCCACGGTGTCGAACTGGTCGCTTCACTCAGCGCCCGCCGTGCGTGAGAGCGCTCTCATGGGTTTCCGAAGGATCTCTGGTCAGCGCAGGTGTGTCAAGACCCTGTAACCGGGACGTTGCGGACGAAGCCGGCCCCTCGCGCCTGGGACGAGGTGCGAGGGGCCGGCAGGTGCGATCCACACTCCACGTGGCCTGTTTCGGGTCGCGCGGATCGCGGTCTTGAGGTGGTCGACTCCTTGCTACCTTCCGAAGTTGAACCAGTTGACGTTGACGAAGTCGGCCGGTTGGCCGCTGGTGAACGTGAGGAACACGTCGTGCACCCCGGTCACGTTGGAGATGTTGGCCGGGATCGTGCGCCAGCTCTGCCAGCCGCCCGTGTTGCCGACCGCGAAGCTGCCGATCGGCGCGTTGGACCGCGAGTCGAGGCGCACCTCGACGAGACCGCTCACGCCGCCGGCCGCGCCGGACGCCACCCTGGCCACGAACTGCCGCGCCGGGGTGGTGCCGAAGTCGATGTCGTCGTAGCGGGCCCAGTCGCCGTTCGCGGCCGAGCCGACGTAGCTGCCGCCGCCCGCGTCGGTGGTGCCGCCGGTGGTCAGACCGCCGTGCTGCTGGAAGTTCTCGGCCTGGGTCTGGCTGTAGGCGCTACCGCCGCCGGGTGGCGGGTCGGTCGGGCCGCCACCGCCGCGGCTCCACACCGCCACGTAGTCGACCAGCATCGGCCGCCCGGGCACCGTCTCCGCGACCGGCGTCGCCCGTCCGGCCACGCCGTCGGGGAACGCGCCGCCCATGGCGACGTTCAGGATGATGAAGTAGCCGGCGTGGCTGGTCATCTGGTTCCACGTGTCGGCCGGGAGCTGGCCCTGGCTGACGCTGTGGAACTGCTGACCGTCCACGTACCACCGCAGCTGGTTGGGCGAGACGCTCTGGTCCCACTCGAACCGGTAGGTGTGGAACGCCGACTGGCAGGACGAGCCGGGGCACGCCCGGCTCGCGCCGAGGCCGTTGTTCTCGTTGCACGGCCCGCCCGGCGCGACTCCACAGTGGAGCACGCCCCACACGGAGTTGATGCCGTTGACGTTCTCCATGATGTCGAACTCGCCGATGCCCGGCCAGTTCCAGTAGTTGCCGCGGAACGGCGAGCCGAGCGCCCAGAACGCCGGCCAGTAGCCGAGTGCCTCGTTGCCGCCGACGTTCGGCATCTGGATGCGGCCCTCGATGCGCAGCACGCCGCCCGATGGCGGCTTGAAGTCGCTGCGCTGGGTCTCGATGCGCGCCGAGGTCCAGTTGCCGGCGCCGTCGCGCAGCGGGGTGATCCGCAGGTTGCCGCCGCCGTCGACGCTCACGTTGGCCGGGTTGTTGGTGTGGGCAGCGATCTCGCCGGTGCCCCAGTTGCCCGGGCCGCCCGGGTAGCTGTGGCCGATGTCGAAGATCCAGTTGGACGACGAGGGCAGCGTGTTCGCCGAACCGTTGAAGTCGTCGGCCCAGACCTGTGTCCAGCCGCTGTCGGGCGGTGGCACGGACGCTTCGGCCGCGTAGGTCAGTGGAGCGACGACCAGCGCCGCGGCAGCGGCGGCGCCGATGGCGAGTTTGCGCCTTCGTAGGCGGGTTGGGGTGGGGGTAACGGGCATAGCGGTGACCTCCTCGTCACGCTCGGGGCAGGGGAACCGAGTGCCTCTGATGGCCGCAGATATTGCCGTCTGCTATGGAAGCGCTCTCACAACGGATTGTCAACAGTTGATGACGCGGAGCCGTTGCCTCATCCCGGTATTGGTCGGTTACCCTGGAGTAGGCGAACGACCGGTGCGCACAGGTCCCCACCAGGGCGAAGGGCGCCTTATCGTGCGGATCTTCCAAAGCGTTACACCCAACGCGGAAAATCCGCCCTTTGATGCGTGCTCGAGGGTTTCGGGACTGTTAAGCTCACGTCAACACGCGGGCCACCGCCGTCCCGCGCCCAGCTACCAACTGAGCGCGAGGACGACGAGGGAGGTCGACGCGTGATTTTTTCTGCCATCCCCACGGCACAGGGTCTTTACGATCCCACCACCGAACGTGACGCGTGTGGCGTGGCCATGGTCGCCGACATACAGGGTCGGCGCTCGCACGGCATCGTGACCGACGCCCTGGTGGCGCTGGCCAACCTGGAGCACCGCGGTGCCGCGGGCGCCGAGCCGACCAGCGGCGACGGCGCCGGCATCCTGCTGCAGCTGCCCGACGAGCTGTACCGCGAGGCCGTCGACTTCCCTCTGCCGGAGTCCGATGAAACCGGCGCGCACGCCTACGCCGCCGGCATCGGGTTCCTGCCCGCGGACCTCGACCAGCGAGCCAGAGCCGTCTCGCTGGTCGAGCGCATCGCCGACGAGGAGGGCCTCGAGGTCCTCGGCTGGCGCGACGTGCCGGTCGCGCCGGCCGCGGCCAACGTCGGCCCGACCGCGCGCTCGGTGATGCCGCACTTCGCGATGCCGTTCGTCGCGGCCCACCCGTCCGCCGACGGCGCGCGCGTGACCGGCGTCGACCTCGACCGGATGGCCTTCTGCCTGCGCAAGCGCGCCGAGCACGAGAGCGTCGCGGCCGGGTGCGGGGTCTACTTCCCCTCGCTGTCCGCGCGTACGGTCGTCTACAAGGGAATGCTGACCACCGCGCAGCTGCCGGTGTTCTTCACCGACCTGACCGACGAGCGGCTCGCGAGCGCGATCGCGCTCGTCCACAGCCGGTTCTCCACCAACACGTTCCCGTCGTGGCCGCTCGCGCACCCGTTCCGGTTCGTCGCGCACAACGGCGAGATCAACACGATCCGCGGCAACCGCAACCGCATGCGGGCCCGCGAGGCGCTGCTGGCGTCGGACCTGATCCCCGGCGACCTCACCCGGCTGTACCCGGTCTGCGACCCCGAGGGGTCCGACTCCGCGTCCTTCGACGAGGTGCTGGAGCTGCTGCACCTCGGCGGGCGCACCCTGCCGCACGCGGTGCTGATGATGATCCCGGAGGCGTGGGAGAACAACGCCATCATGGATCCGAAGCGCCGGGCGTTCTACAAGTTCCACGCCAGCCTGATGGAGCCGTGGGACGGCCCGGCCAGCGTGACGTTCTCGGACGGCACGCTCGTCGGCGCGGTGCTCGACCGCAACGGCCTGCGCCCGGCCCGCTGGTGGCGCACCACCGACGACCGCGTGGTGCTCGCGAGCGAGACCGGGGTGCTCGACGTGGCGCCGGAGAACGTCGTCGCCAAGGGCCGCCTGCAGCCGGGCCGGATGTTCCTCGTGGACACCGCGGCCGGCACGATCGTCGACGACGACGAGATCAAGGCCGAGCTCGCGGCCGAGCTGCCCTACGGGGAGTGGCTGCACGCCGGGCTGCTGAAGGTCGCGAACCTGCCCGACCGCGAGCACGTCGTGCAGACCAACGAGTCCGTGCTGCGCCGCCAGCTCTCCTTCGGCTACACCGAGGAGGAGCTGAAGATCCTGCTGGCGCCGATGGCGCTGAACGGCGCGGAGCCGATCGGGTCGATGGGCACCGACACCCCGCCGGCCGCGCTGTCCAAGCGGTCCCGGCTGCTCTACGACTACTTCAAGCAGAACTTCGCCCAGGTGACGAACCCGCCGCTGGACGCGATCCGCGAGGAGATCGTCACCTCGGTGGCGCGCATCATGGGGCCGGAGCAGAACCTGCTGTCGCCCAACCCGGCGTCCTGTCGGCACATCCAGCTGCCCTACCCGGTCATCGACAACGACGAGCTCGCCAAGCTCATCCACGTCAACGACGACGGCGACATGCCGGGCTACGCCTGCACCGTCCTACCGGGACTGTACGAGGTGGACGGTGACGGCGACGCGCTCGCGGCGGCGATCGAGCGGGTCCGCAGGGAGGCGTCCGAGGCGATCGCGGCCGGCGCGCGCACGCTCGTGCTGTCCGACCGGGACGCCGACCACCGGATGGCGCCGATCCCGTCGCTGCTGCTGGTCTCCGCGGTGCACCACCATCTCGTGCGCACCAAGGAGCGGCTGCGGGTCGCGCTGGTCGTCGAGACCGGCGACGCCCGTGAGGTGCACCACGTCGCCCTGCTGCTGGGTTACGGCGCCGCGGCGGTCAACCCGTACCTCGCGTTCGAGACGATCGAGAACCTGATCCGGCGCGGCACGCTGACCGGCATCGAGGCGCGCCAGGCGATCCGCAACTACGTCGGCGCGCTCGTCAAGGGCGTCCTCAAGATCATGTCCAAGATGGGCATCTCGACCGTCGGCGCGTACACGGCGGCGCAGGTGTTCGAGGCGTTCGGCCTGTCCCACGACGTGCTCGACGAGTACTTCACCGGCACCAGCTCCAAGCTCGGCGGCGTCGGGCTCGCCGTGATCGCCGAGGAGGTCGCCGCGCGCCACCACCGGGCGCACCCGGAGAACCCGACGGACCGGGTGCACCGGCGACTCGAGGTGGGCGGCGAGTACGCCTACCGCCGCGAGGGCGAGCTGCACCTGTTCACGCCGGAGACCGTGTTCCTGTTGCAGCACGCGACGAAGACGCGCCGCCAGGACGTCTACCGGTCCTATGTGGACGAGGTGGAGCGGCTCAACCGCGACGGTGGGGCCCTGCGCGGGCTGTTCAAGCTGCGCAAGGAGGACCGCACCCCGATCCCGCTCGACGAGGTCGAGCCGGTCGAGTCGATCCTCAGGCGCTTCAACACCGGCGCCATGTCCTACGGGTCGATCAGCGCGGAGGCGCACGAGACCCTCGCCATCGCGATGAACCGCATCGGCGGCCGGTCGAACACCGGCGAGGGCGGCGAGGACACCGACCGGCTCTACGACGACGAGCGGCGCTCGGCGATCAAGCAGATCGCGAGCGGCCGGTTCGGCGTCACGAGCGAGTACCTGGTCAACGCGACCGACCTGCAGATCAAGATGGCGCAGGGCGCGAAGCCGGGCGAGGGCGGGCAGCTGCCGCCGAACAAGGTGTGGCCGTGGATCGCCCGAACCCGGCACTCGACGGCGGGCGTCGGGCTCATCTCCCCGCCGCCGCACCACGACATCTACTCCATCGAGGACCTCGCGCAGCTCATCCACGACCTGAAGAACGCCAACGAGCACGCCCGCGTGCACGTGAAGCTCGTCAGTGAGCTGGGTGTCGGCACCGTGGCGGCCGGGGTCTCCAAGGCGCACGCGGACGTCGTGCTGATCTCCGGCCACGACGGCGGCACCGGCGCGTCCCCGCTGAACTCGCTCAAGCACGCGGGCACGCCGTGGGAGGTCGGCCTCGCCGAGACCCAGCAGACGTTGATGCTCAACGGTTTGCGCGACCGGATCACCGTGCAGGTGGACGGCGCCATGAAGACCGGGCGCGACGTCGTCGTCGCCGCGCTGCTCGGCGCCGAGGAGTACGGCTTCGCGACCGCACCGCTGATCGTCGCCGGCTGCGTGATGATGCGGGTGTGCCACCTGGACACGTGTCCGGTCGGCGTCGCCACGCAGAACCCGGTGCTGCGCGAGCGGTACACCGGGCAGGCCGACCACGTGGTCAACTTCTTCCACTTCGTCGCGAACGAGGTGCGGGAGATGTTGGCGGAGCTGGGTTTCCACACCCTCGACGAGGCGATCGGCCACGCGGAGCTGCTGGACGTCGACGACGCGGTGGAGCACTGGAAGGCGCGCGGCATGGACCTGTCGCCGATCTTCGCGGTGCCGGAGTCCAGCTACGGCACGGCGCGGCGGCGCGTGCGTGCCCAGGACCACGGCCTCGACCAGGCCCTGGACCGCACGCTCATCCAGCTGGCCGAGGCGGCGCTCGAGGACGCGCACCCGCTGCGGCTGGAACTGCCGGTGCGCAACGTGAACCGGACCGTCGGCACGCTGCTCGGCTCGGAGGTCACCCGCCGCTACGGCGGCGACGGCCTCCCGGACGACACCATCCACATCGGACTCTCCGGCTCCGCCGGACAGTCGCTCGGCGCGTTCCTGCCGGCCGGCATCACGCTGGACCTCGTCGGCGACGCGAACGACTACGTCGGGAAGGGCCTGTCCGGCGGGCGGATCATCGTGCGGCCGCACCCGGACTCGGCGTTCGCGGCCGAGCAGCAGGTGATCGGCGGCAACGTGATCGCCTACGGCGCGACCGGCGGGGAGATCTTCCTGCGCGGCCGGGTCGGCGAACGGTTCTGTGTCCGCAACTCCGGCGCCGTCGCGGTCGCCGAGGGCGTCGGCGACCACGCGTTCGAGTACATGACCGGCGGTCGGGCGGTGGTGCTCGGGCCGACCGGGCGCAACCTCGCGGCCGGCATGTCCGGCGGCATCGCCTACGTGCTCGACCTGAACGAGAAGATGGTCAACACGGCGATGGTCGACCTCCAGCGGCCGTCGGGTGAGGACCAGCGGTGGCTGCGGGAGATCGTGTCCGCGCACCACAGGCACACCGGGTCGGCGGTCGCGGCGTCGCTGCTCGGCGACTGGACCCGACGCGCGGCGTCCTTCACGAAGGTCATGCCGCGCGACTACCAGCGCGTGCTCGAGGCGATGCGGCTCGCCGCGGCCGAGGGACGCGACATCGACGAGGCGGTCATGGAGGCTTCGCGTGGCTGACCCCAGTGGGTTTCTCAAGCACGACCGCAAGGGGCCGCCCAAGCGGGCCGAGGCGGACCGGCTGGCGGACTGGCGTGAGGTGTACGCCGACCAGGCGCCGGCGGAGCGGGACAAGCAGGTTCGCACGCAGGCGTCGCGGTGCATGGACTGCGGCATCCCCTTCTGTCACTCGGGTTCGGCCGGCTGCCCGCTCGGGAACCTGATCCCGGAGTGGAACGACCTGGTGCGGGTGGGGGACTGGGCGTCGGCCAGCAACCGCCTGCACGCCACCAACAACTTCCCGGAGTTCACCGGAAAGCTGTGCCCCGCGCCGTGCGAGTCGGCGTGCGTGCTGTCGATCACGCCGGACTCGGGCGGCGCGGTGTCGATCAAGCGGGTCGAGCAGGCGATCGCGGACGTGTCGTGGGAGAAGGACCTGATCCGGCCGCGGCAGGCGATCGTGTCCTCCGGCAGGACGGTCGCGGTCGTCGGCTCCGGCCCGGCCGGGCTCGCGGCGGCGCAGCAGCTCACGCGTGCCGGCCACGAGGTGACCGTGTACGAGCGCGACGACCGGCTCGGCGGTCTGCTCCGCTACGGCATCCCCGAGTTCAAGATGGAGAAGAAGGCCCTGGACCGGCGGCTCGCGCAGCTGCGGGAGGAGGGCACCCGGTTCGTGACCGGCTGCGAGGTCGGCGGCTCGGAGCCGGGCGACCTGTCGGTGGCGACGCTGCGGTCGTCCTTCGACGCGGTCGTGCTGGCGGTCGGCGCGTTGCGTGGCCGCGACGCGCCCGACCTGCCCGGTCGCGGGCTGAACGGCGTGCACCTGGCGATGGACCACCTGGTGCCGGCCAACAAGGAGTGCGCGGGCGACGGTCCGACGTCGATCAGCGCGGCCGGCAAGCACGTGATCGTCATCGGCGGCGGCGACACCGGCGCGGACTGCTACGGCACGGCGACCCGGCAGGGCGCGGTGTCGGTGACGCAGCTCGACCAGTACCCGCAGCCGCCGGCGATGCGTGACGACGAGCGGTCGCCGTGGCCGGTGTGGCCGTGGATCCTGCGGACCTACCCCGCGCACGAGGAGGCGGGGGAGCGGCGGTTCGCGGTGGCGGTCGACGAGTTCGTGGACGACGGCGCCGGGCAGGTGAAGGCGATCCGGCTGCGGGAAGTCGTGGTGCGCAAGGATCCCGAGACGGGGGTGCGCGAGGTGTCGCCGGTCGGCGACCACGTGGAGGAGCTGCCGGCCGACCTGGTCCTGCTGGCGATCGGCTTCGAGGGCGTCGAGCACATGCCGCTGCTGCCGGGCCTCGGCCTGGACCTGACCCGGCGCGGCACGCTGTCGTGCGGCCCGGACTGGCAGACGCGGGCCGAGGGCGTCTTCGTGTGCGGTGACGCGCATCGCGGCGCTTCCCTTGTGGTGTGGGCGATCGCGGAGGGCCGCTCGGTGGCGAACGCCGTCGACGCCTTCCTGACCGGCCACTCGGACCTGCCCGCGCCGGTGCACCCGACCGCGCTGCCGCTCGCCGTCGTGTAGCACTTCGACGGGCCGCGCGCTGGCGGCTTCGTTCGCTGTCGGCCGAGGACACCAGCCGGGAGCAGGGGTTCGGACGGACCCGGGTGTGCGGGCCGGTCAGATGTCTGCCATGGCGTCGAGCAGTGCGGCCGCCTTGGTCAGGTCGTCGGAGAACGGGCGGTCCGCCGTGTTCGGGTCGAGCGTCGCGTCGGCAAGTTCGAAGGCGTCGCGGATGGGCAGGTCCATCAGGTCCGCGGGCCGCATCCGCAGTGCCCGCACGGCCGCGACCAGCTCGCACGCCAGCACCTGCCGGTACGCGTCGGCCGCGGCCCGGGACTGGCGGGCCGCCTGCGTCGAGAAGCTCGCGTGGTCCTCGACGCCGCGCGAGACCACGGCGGTGCCGAGCGTCACCGGCAGCGCCGCCTGCCGCAGCATCGCCAGCGCGTCGTGCGCCACGTACTCCAGGATCATCACCCCGGAGCTGCCCGGCGGCCCGTCCGCGAGGAACGCCGGCAGGTCGGTGAACGACGGCTCGACCAGGTCGCCGAGCCGGGCCGCGGACAGCTCGGCGACGTGGTGCAGCGTCGCCCTGGTCTGGTCGAGCGCCACCGCCAGGTACGCGGTGTGGAAGTGCGCGTGGTGGAACACGTCCCCGGCGGCGAGGGACACCATCGGGTTCTCGGTGCTGGCGTTGATCTCGATCGTCAGCACACCGCGCAGGTAGTCGAGCGCGTCCAGCGCCGGGCCCTGCACCTGCGGGAACGCGCGCAGCCCGTACGGGTCCTGGATGCGCCGGCCCGGCTGGGGGATGCTGAGCATGCCGAGCAGCCTGCGCAGCTCCGCGGCGCACCGCACCTGCCCGGGATGCGGCCGCGCGGCGTGCACGGCGGTCGCGTACGCCTCCGGCGAACCGCCGAGAACGACGTACGACAGCGCGGTGACCACGTGGCTCGCCCGCAGCAGCCGGTCCAGGTCGAGGAACGCGAGCACCGACTCGGCGAGCGTCGCCGCGTTGCTGCTCATGAACGCGAGCGCGTCGGCGGTGTCCAGCGGCACCGGCGGCCGCTCGCCGACGGCCCACGGCCGTTCGCCGGTGAGCGTCAGCGCGGTCTCCGCGAGCACGGTCAGGTCGCCGGTGCCGATCGCGCCGGTGGCGTGCACGCGGGGGAGCGCGCCGTCGGTCAGCGCGCCGGCCAGCGCGGTCAGCAGCCTCGGATGCACGCCGGAGCCCCCGGCGGCCAGCTGGTTGAGCCGGATCAGCAGCATCGCGCGGACGTGCTCGGCCGGCAGCAGCCCGCCGGCGCCGCCCGCGTGGCTGCGCAGCAGGCGGCGGCCGTGCTCCGGCCCGGAGTCCTCGTCGATCGTGAGGTCGCGGTTCGCGCCGACCCCGGTCGTGCGGCCGTAGATCTCCCGCTGCGCGGACAGGTCGGTGACCAGCCGCCACGCGTCCTCGGCCCGGCGCATGGCGGCCTCGTCGACCGTCACCGTGACCTGTTCCTCCACCACCAGCCGGACGTCCTCGCAGCGCAGGGTCCGACCGTCCACTGTGAACATCACGCCACAGTAGTCACCACCGGGAACGTCACCCCTCGAATGGCGGGTCTCTGACAGGGCAACTCCCGGTAACATCTCACGGGTTAGCTCGTTATTCGGTCGACAGACAACAACCTATCCCCTGCACGGCTGACCCCGATCGGGTCAGACGAAAGGTAGGTCTCCTTCATGAACAACAAGATCTGGCGGTCCGCCGTCGCGCTCGCCGCGGCCGGGCTGGCGATCACGGCGTTCTCGATCCCGTCGACGGCGGCGCCCGCAGCGCTGCCCGCGACGGTGCACCAGGCCGCGGACACGGCGGCGGAGGCCGACGCGGTCGCCGCGAAGTGGACGCCGGCCGCGATGCGCGCGGCCGTGCCGCTCGACCAGCTGCTCGACACGGTGGACGCCTCGAAGCTCACGCGGGACGTGGCCGAGGGTGCCGCGCAGGTCGTCGCGCCGACGGCGAAGATCCTGAACGACCTGGCGCCGATGGCGTTCCCGTCCGGCGGCGGCGCGTGGACCGGCGGCGGCGAGGTCGTCACCACGGCCGGCCGCGTGTTCTTCACCTATCAGGACCGGCAGGCCTCGTGCTCCGGCAACGCGGTGACCAGCGGCAACAAGAGCGTCGTGATGACCGCCGGGCACTGCGTGAAGCTCGACGGCGCCTTCCACACCGACTGGGCCTTCGTGCCGGCGTACGACAACGGCAACGCGCCCTACGGCACGTGGACCGCCCGCGAGACGATGGCGACGCCGCAGTGGGTGGCGTCCGAGGACATCAACTACGACGTCGGCGCCGCGGTCGTGAACCAGCTCGACGGCGCGAGCCTCACCGACGTGGTCGGTGGCCAGGGCGTGGCGTTCAACCAGGCCCGCGGGCAGGACATGTACGCGTTCGGCTGGCCGGCGGCCGCACCGTACGACGGCACGAAGATGATCTACTGCAGTGGCACGGTGTTCGACGCCTTCCTGTCCGACGGCATCGGCATGACGTGTGACATGACCGGCGGCGCCAGCGGCGGGCCGTGGTTCCTGGAGTTCGACGAGGCCGCCGGCACCGGCATCCTGAACTCGGTGAACAGCTACAAGATCAACCTCATCCCGACGTGGATGTTCGGTCCGTACTTCGGCGCGGACGCGCAGAACCTCTACAACTCGGCGCAGGCCGCCTGACTCGGGGACGAGGGGGCGGCCGCGTGCGGTCGCCCCCTCGTTGCATACTGCGGGACATGGGTTTCACGGGGTTCGGCGAGCACGCCATCGACTTCTACGACGGGCTCGTCGCGGACAACTCCAAGTCCTACTGGGAAGACAACAAGCACGTGTACGCGGCGGACGTCCGCGCGCCGATGGAGGCACTGCTCGCCGAGCTGACCGCGGAGTTCGCGACGGACTTCGGCAAGGCGACCGTGTTCCGTCCGTACCGGGACGTCCGGTTCGCGAAGGACAAGACGCCGTACAAGACGCACTGCGGCGGCGTGATCGAGCCCGGCCGCGGCGCCGGCGCGTACTACGTGGAGGTCGGCCCGGAGGGGCTCCGCGTCGGCGGCGGGTGTTTCCACCTGGAGTCCGACCAGCTCGCGCGGTTCCGCACCGCGGTCGCCGAGGACATCCACGGCAAGGTGCTCGCCGACATCGTGGCCCGCCTGTCCCGCGCGGGTTGGGGCATCCGCGGCGACCGGCTGAAGACCAAGCCGCGTGGCGTCGACGCGGACCACCCGCGCATCGACCTGCTCCGGCACCGGTCCCTGTACGCGATGCGGGTGTGGGAGCCGGACGACGCGCTGCACGAGCGCGAGTGCTTCACGCGGGTCCGCAAGGCGTGGCGCGCGCTGCGCGAGATCAACGAGTGGGCCCGCGACCACGTTGGCGTGACCGAGGTCCCGCGCCGCTGACCGCGGGTCCGAGCGGCCGGCCGGGCACCGTCCCAGACGAACTCCGGGCCAATTTTCTGGATCGATCCGCCTGTTACTGCTGAGTATTTCGGGATCGTTCCAGCGAGCAGCGCTAAGCTTCCACACCGTGAGTCGACGAGCGAAGATTGTATGCACTCTGGGGCCTGCGACGGCCACGCCAGAGAAGGTGCGCGCCCTGGTCGCGGCCGGTATGGACGTCGCCAGGATGAACTTCAGCCACGGCAGTCACAGCGACCACAAACAGGTCTACGACCTGGTGCGGACCGCTGCCGACGAGGCAGGGCGGGCCGTTGGCATCCTCGGTGACCTGCAGGGCCCGAAGATCCGCCTCGGCACGTTCGCCAGCGGGTCCGCCGAGTGGCGGGTCGGCGACGTCGTACGGATCACCGTGGAGGACGTCGAGGGCACCCACCACCGTGTCTCCACCACCTACAAGGGCCTCGCCAGGGACGCGAAGGCCGGCGACCGCCTACTGGTGGACGACGGCAACGTCGGGCTGACGGTGCTCGAGGTGGCCGGTCAGGACGTGGTCTGCGAGGTCACCGAGGGCGGCAAGGTCAGCAACAACAAGGGCATCTCCCTGCCGGGCATGGACGTCTCGGTGCCGGCGATGTCGGAGAAGGACATCGAGGACCTGGAGTTCGCGCTCCAGCTCGGCGTGGACTTCATCGCGCTGTCCTTCGTGCGGTCCCCGGCCGACATCGACCTCGTGCACCAGGTGATGGACCGGATGGGCAAGGGCCGGCTGCCGGTCATCGCGAAGCTGGAGAAGCCGGAGGCGGTCTCCAACCTCGAGGCGATCGTGCTGGCGTTCGACGGCGTGATGGTCGCCCGCGGCGACCTCGGCGTCGAGCTGCCGCTCGAGCAGGTGCCGCTGGTGCAGAAGCGCTGCATCCAGATCGCGCGCGAGAACGCCAAGCCGGTGATCGTGGCGACCCAGATGCTGGAGTCCATGATCAGCAACTCCCGGCCGACGCGCGCCGAGGTGTCCGACGTGGCGAACGCGGTGCTCGACGGCGCCGACGCGGTGATGCTCTCCGGCGAGTCCAGTGTCGGCCGGTACCCGATCGAGACGGTCGAGACCATGGGTCGGATCGTCGAGGCGGTCGAGGCCGAGTCGGTCGTGGTGCCGCCGCTGACGCACGTGCCGCGCACCAAGCGGGGCGTGCTGTCCTACGCGGCGCGCGACATCGGCGAGCGGCTCAACGCCAAGGCCCTCGTCGCGTTCACTCAGTCGGGTGACACCGTGCGGCGGCTCGCGCGGCTGCACACGCACCTGCCGCTCCTGGCGTTCACGCCGGAGCCCTCTGTGCGCAGCCAGCTGTCGCTGACCTGGGGCGTCGAGACGTTCATGGTGCCCGAGGTCGACTCGACCGACCTCATGGTCCGCCAGGTCGACACGTCGATGCTGTCCATCGGCCGGTACCAGCCGGGCGACCTTGTGGTGGTCGTCGCAGGCTCGCCGCCCGGCACGGTCGGCTCGACTAACCTCATCCGCGTCCACCGGCTCGGGGAGGAAGACCACGCCTGAGAGCCGGGCTCGCCGGCGCGAAGGGTGGTCCCATGACCGAAGCGGCACGTCAGGCCGCCGCTGACCTCGAGCAGAGCCAGGCACTGCGCGGCCAGCCCGTCCTCGACCGGCTGGTCGCGCTCCTGGATCTCGAGCGCATCGAGGAGAACATCTTCCGCGGCGTGAGCCCCGCGCAGTCGCCCGTCCGGGTGTTCGGCGGGCAGGTCGCGGGCCAGGCGCTGGTCGCCGCCGGTCGGACCGTGCCATCGGAACGCAAGGTGCACTCGCTGCACGCCTATTTCATTCGGCCGGGCGACCCGAGCATCCCGATCGTGTACGAGGTGGACCGCATCCGTGACGGTCGTTCGTTCACGACGCGCCGGGTGATCGCGGTCCAGCGCGGCAAGGCGATCTTCGCGCTGTCCGCGTCGTTCCACATGGTCGAGCCCGGCATCGAGCACGCGGAGACGATGCCGGACGTGCCGGCGCCGGACGACCTGCCGACCAGGCTCGAGAGCATGGCGAAGTACGCCGACAAGCTCGGCCCGGTCGCGACCGCGCCGCGGCCGATCGACATCCGGTACGTGACCGAGCCGCCGTGGGAGCAGCGCGGGGAGGGCAGCGAGGCGCGCAGCCAGGTGTGGATGCGCGCCGACGGCACGCTGCCGGCCGACGAGCTGCTGCACGTGTGCGTCCTGACCTACGCCTCCGACATGACGCTGCTCGACTCGATCCTCGTGCGCCACGGCGTGTACTGGGGCTTCGACCGGGTGCTCGGCGCGAGCCTCGACCACGCGCTGTGGTTCCACCGGCCGTTCCGCGCCGACGAGTGGTTCCTCTACGACTGCGCCTCACCGAGCGCGGCCGGCGCCAGGGGACTGGCCACGGGCCGGTTCTTCGCCCAGGACGGCACGCTGATCGCGACCGTCGTCCAGGAGGGGCTCCTCCGAATTCTCGACGACTAGGCCTTGTTGGCGATTGTCAGGACGTGTGTGGGGTAGGAAGATTCCTCACCATCATCCCTGCGATCCCCAGGGAGGCACCCGTGCCTTCATCCGTTCCGCGAACCTCTCGCATCTTCGGCCTGTTCGTCCTGGTCCTCGGCGTGCTGCTGGTGGTCGGCACCGGCCTCGTGTCGCCGGTCGCCGCCCAGGACCGCGACGCGCTCGGCGCCGACCTGGACGCCATCCTCGCGTCGCCGGGGCTCGAGGGCACCGACATCGGCCTCGTCGTGAAGACGCTCGACGGCGAGACCGTGTACAGCCGCGGCGCCGACGGCCGCCAGCAGCCCGCCTCGAACGCGAAGCTCGTCACCTCGGTGGCCGCGCTCGAGGTGCTCGGGCCCGACTACCGGTTCGACACCACCGTCCACACCACCGGCCGCCGAGTCGGGCCGGTGCTGTTCGGCGACGTGTACCTCAAGGGCACCGGCGACCCGACGATGCTCGCCGCCGACTACGACGCGCTCGCCAAGCAGGTCGCCGACTCCGGCGTGCGAGTGGTGCGTGGCGGCCTGCGCGCCGACGACACGTGGTTCGACGACGTCCGCCTCGGTGCGAGCTGGGCGTGGGACGACGAGCCGTACTACTACTCCGCGCAGGTCTCCGCGCTGACCGCCGCTCCGGACACCGACTACGACGCCGGTTCGATCATCGTCCGCGTCGCCCCGGGTGCCGACGGCAAGGCGGTCGTGACGACCGAGCCGCCGACCGACTACGTGACGATCGCGAACACCGCGGTGACCGGCGCGGCCGGCTCGCCGAACACGATCTCGGTCGACCGCACGCACGGCTCGAACGTGTTCACCGTGACCGGGTCCGTCCCGGCCGGTGGCGCGGCGACGTCGGAGTGGATGGCCGTGTGGGAGCCGACCGGGTACGCGGCGGCGCTGTTCCGCGCCGCGCTCAGGGCCCACGGGGTGCGGGTGGACGGCGCGACCACGCGGGCCGCGACCCCGGCCGGCGCGGCCGTGGCCGCGTCGCGCGAGTCGATGCCGCTCAGCGAGCTGCTGGTCCCGTTCATGAAGCTGTCGAACAACCTGCACGCCGAGATCCTCGTGAAGGCCATGGGCCGGGCGGTGTCCGGGCAGGGCACGTGGACCGCCGGGACGGCCGCGGTCGCCGGGCGGCTGCCCGCGTTCGGCATCGACCCGGCGAAGCTGTCGCTGCGGGACGGGTCCGGCCTGTCGAGGATGGACCAGATCTCGCCGGACCAGCTGGCCGCGCTGCTCGGGGCGGCGGCGAACCGGCCGTGGTTCCCCACGTGGTACGAGGCGCTGCCCATCGCCGGCAAGGCGGACCGGCTCGTCGGCGGCACGCTGCGCAGCCGGATGCGGGGGACCGCCGCGGAGGGCGCGGTGCACGCCAAGACGGGTTCGCTGACCGGTGTGAGTGGTCTGTCCGGATATGTGAACACGACCGGCGGTGAGCGCTGGGTGTTCTCGATGGTCACGAACAACTCGATCGGGGTCAACGTGAAGGGCGTCGAGGACGCGGTCGCGGTGCGGCTGGCCTCGGAGGGCGGGTCGGTCGCCGAGGTGGCGGTGGTGCCCGCGCCGCGCCTCGACGCCGACGCCGGCCGGGCCGCGGAGCTGGAGTGCAGCTGGGTGAAGGCCTGCTGAGACCGTCTCCGCAATGAGAGCGGCGGGTCCGGGATCTGTCGGGGGACGACCCCGGACCCGCCACATTCATCGGGCGGTACCTGGGAAAAGTGGGGGGAGACGGCCCGCCCGACACGAGCCGCGGGGTCGGGGGGAGCACCCGCCGCTCGTGGTCTCCTGCCGGCGTCAGCCGGACGCGTACCCGCGGAAGGCGGGGTCGGTCAGTGCCACCTGCCTGCGCATGGGGGCGGTGGTCTCCTCGAGCGTCTCCTCCTCGGTGACGACGAGGCAGAGGTGAGCGGTGAGGTAGGCCCGGCACGGGGCGGGCGCACGGCCGAACCTGCTGGTACGGCAGCTGGGGCAGCGCCCGTTCGCGTCCGGCGAGTGCTCGTCGAGCACGGCCTTGAGCGCCTCGACGACTCGCGGCAGCTCGTACTTGGCCACGGTCGCGGCGGCGCGCTCGTCGCCGAACTGCGCGCGGTACGTGATGTCGGTCAGATAGTCGGCCAGCGAGGTCGCCAGCTGGCCAAAGATCGGACTACTCACCGTGACTCCTGTTGAGGGCCTCGAGCGGGGGCTAACCTGCGCGGGCTCGAGTTGCGGGATCACGCGCGAGGCGTCAAATTGCAACTCGACCGCCTGTCGGTCGGCCGGGCCTTTGGCTATGCCTCCGGCTTAGTTAGCAGCTTGCGTCGAGAGACCCGCATATTGCAAGTTGCAGTACACGATCGGGTGAAGGCCATTAGAGGCGAAGAAAATTGCCTACTCTGTGCATGCACGCTGATCGGGTTTTCTCGGATTCTCGGGCTAACCAGTGTCCGGGTGAGACCATCAGGTTTCGGCTACACCGATTCGACCCAGAGTGAGGTGATCCATGTCGCGAGGTCCAAGCCCGACGGTCCGCCGCAGGCGACTCGCGGCCAAGCTCCGTGAGCTGCGCGAGGCCGCCGAGCTGACCATCGACGAGGTAGGCGACCGGCTCGAGTGCTCGGCATCGAAGATCAGTCGCATCGAGACCGGACACGTCGGCGTGACGCCGAGGGACGTCCGGGACATGCTCGAGGTCTTCGGCATCGAGGACGACGAGCGCGAGGCCCTGGTGCAGCTGGCCAGGGAGGCGCGGAAGAAGGGGTGGTGGCACGCGTACAACGAGGTGTTCACCGGCTCGTTCGTCGGCCTCGAGTCCGACGCGTCCTTCCTCCACACCCACCAGGGGCTGCTCGTGCCGGGGCTCCTGCAGACCGTCGGCTACACCCGCGCGGTGATCCGCGCGATCCGCCCGGACGCCGCGGAGACCGATGTGGAGCTGCGGGTGTCCGGGCGGGTGAAACGTCAGAAGCTGCTCACCGAGGAGGCGAGCCCGCCGGAGTACTGGGCGGTGCTCGACGAGGCGGTCCTGCACCGCACGGTCGGCGGTCCCGAGGTCATGCGTGAGCAGCTCAAGCGGCTGGTCGAGCTGGCCACCCTGCCGCACGTGACGCTCCAGGTGGTGCCCTTCTCGGCCGGCGCGCACGCCGGCATGGAGGCGCCCTTCCTCATCCTCGGGTTCCCGGAACAGGCCGATCCGGATGTCGTTTATGTGGAGAACACGACATCTGCCGTCTACTTGGAACAGCCGGAGGACGTACACCGGTATACGTTGATGTTCGACCATTTGCGTGCGGCGGCGTTGAAACCCGACGACACCGTCGATCTGGTCGACAGGACGGCCGACCGGCTGTCCTAGTGAATTCGAGAGGAGCAGAGCGTGACCGCTTCTGACCTTACCGACGCACGGTGGCGCAAGAGCAGCCGCAGTGGCGCCGGTAACGACTGTGTGGAGCTTGTCGTGGCCAGAATCGGCGCAGCGGTGCGTGACTCCAAGAACCCGGAGGCAGGCCACGTCGCGTTCGCCACGAACGGCTGGAGTGCCTTCCTGGGTGTCGTCAAGGAGGGGCGTCTCGGCAGCGCATGATGTGTCTCCCGGCTGCGCCGGACTCCTGTGCCGGCCGTGTTTGAATCGCAGCCAGGTGCTCTCCTGACCCCGGAGCACCGCCTTCTCGTCCGGCCCTTACGGCGGCCTCCGGCCCGCCTCGGCCACCCCTTACCCCATCCCTTACGTGTCGTTCGCCGTACGGGTGCGGATCCTCACCCAGCACTGCGTGACCTCCCGATGCCGACCGCGCCGCCTCAGGACGACTGTTCCTCCTGACAGCGAAGACAGCGGAAACCAGCAGGCACGGAGCGGAGCACGAGATGAACTGGGCGCCCGAGATCGTCAAGGTCGAGATGGACTACCGCGTGGAGCGCGCCGTCGGCGACATGCGCGACAACGCGCGGCTCGCGCTGCTGCGGGCCGACGGCCGGCACCCGTCCTGGTGGCGGCGGCTGCGGCTCCAGCACCCCGGAAATGGTGCGCGCTCCGCCGCGTGAGGCGTGACAGTATGCAGGACGTGGCGCGTTTGGGATCGGGAATTTCACTGGTGGCACGCGACCGGGAGCTCGACAGGTTGCGTGCCGCCTTCGACCAGTCCGCGGTGGGCAACGCGACCGCGATGCTGATCGCCGGGGACGCCGGGGTCGGCAAGACCAGGCTCACCGACGAGCTGGCGGTGGTCGCCAAGGACAAGGGCGCGATCGTCCTGACCGGCCGCTGCCTCGACGCGGGCGAGACCGGACTGCCCTACCTCCCGTTCGCGGAGGCGATGTCCCAGGTGCCCGACCGCGAGCAGTCCGTGCTCGCCCACCCGGCGCTCGGCAGACTCTTCCCCGACCTCACGCTGCCCGGCGGCGGCGCGGAGGGCACCGGCGCCAGCATGAACGCGGCCGGCGCCGCGCTGCCCGGCGCTGGTCGGGTCGGCAACCGGCCCGAGCAGGACATCGGCCAGCTGCAGCTCTTCGACGCCGTGCACGCGCTGCTCACCGACCTCGCCGCCGCCCAGCCCGTGGTGCTCGTCCTCGAGGACCTGCACTGGGCCGACGGCTCCACCCGGCGGCTGCTGTCGTTCCTCGTGGCCCGCCTCCGCGCGCAGCGGATCATGATCGTCGGCACCTACCGCAGCGACGACCTGCACCGCAGGCACCCGCTGCGCCCGCTGCTCGCCGAGCTGGTCCGCCAGCCCGCGATCGAGCGCATGGACCTGACGCCGTTCAGCGCCGACGACTCCCGCGTGTTCGTCGCCGCGCTCGCCGACGAGGTGCTTCCCGAAGACCTGGTCCGCGAGGTCGCCGGCCGGTCCGAGGGCAACGCGTTCTTCGCCGAGGAGCTGCTCGCCGCGTACACCGAGGACGGCGAGAGCATGCCGGCCACGCTGGTCGACGTGTTGCTGTCGCGCGTCGAGCGGCTGTCCGAGGCCGCCCAGCGCGTGGTCCGGGTCGCGTCGGTGGCCGGCCGGCGCGCGCCGCACGAGCGGCTGCTCGCCGTGTCCGAGCTGTCCGAGGCCGAGCTCGAGGAGGCGCTGCGCGAGGCCGTGCAGCACCACGTGCTGGTGGCCAAGAACGAGCAGTGGATGGACGTCTACGCGTTCCGCCACGCCCTGCTCCGCGAGGCCGTCTACGGTGACCTGCTGCCCGGCGAGCGGGTCCGGCTGCACGGCGCCTACGCGCGGGAGCTCGCCGGCATGAAGGGCCAGCGCGGGGCCGCCGCCGCGCTCGCGCACCACAGCATGGAGAGCCACGCGCTGCCGCAGGCGCTCGCCGCGTCGATCGACGCGGCGGAGGAGGCGAAGAACTCCGGCGCCCCGTCCGAGGCGCTGCACCAGCTCGAACGCGCGCTGAAGCTGTGGGACGGCGTCGCGCCTGCCGACCGGCCGACCGACATCGACGAGGGCAAGCTGCTGCGCAGGGCGTCCTGGGTGGCCGGCTCGGCCGGCGACCCGGAGCGCGCGGTCGCGTTCGCCAGGTCCGCGGTGAAGATCGCCGACCAGTCCGGCGACGCCGAGGTGGCCGCCATGACCAGGCGGCGGCTCGCGTCGACGCTGTTCGTCGTCGAGACCCGCGAGGACGAGGCGCGCAAGGTCATCGAGCAGGCGTGGGACCTGATCGCGGACCACCCGGCGAGCTGCGAGAAGGCGTGGGTCCTCGCGGTGTACGCGTCGATCCTGCGGTCGATGCGGGAGCACGACGAGTCCCGCAAGTTCGCGGAGCTGGCCGTGCAGGAGGCGCGGGCGTGCGACGAGAAGGGGGTCGTCGCCGACGCGTTGATCACCCTGGCCGGGCTGGACGAGGCCAACGGCCGGGTCGCGGAGAGCCGCGAGCGGCTGCGGGAGGCGATGCGGCTCGCGCAGGCAGTCGACTCGCTCGGCGTCGAGCTGCGCGCACGGCACTACCTCGGCATCAACACCTATGAGCAGGGCGACATCGCCGCCGCCGTGCGGATCATCGAGGAAGGCGTCGAGCGGGCCAGGAGCACCGGGATGACCTGGAGCACCTACGGCTTCGAGCTGCGTGCCATGAAGGTGATCGTCCGGTACGCCAACGGCGACTGGGACGAGAGCGAGGCGGCCGCGGAGCCGCCCGGCACGCGGGTGTCGAGCACGGTGTCCGCGCGGCTCGCCGCGGTCGGCAGCTACGTCATGGTCAGCAGGGGCCGGCTCGCCGAGGCGGCCCGGCTCGCGGCCGAGCTGCGCTCGGAGTGGCACCGCGACTTCCAGATCGGCTCGGCCATGAGCGCCGTCGGCGCGGAGCTCGCGCTCTGGCAGGGCCGGCCGGAGGAGGGCGCGGTCCTCGTGCACGAGGCGCTGGACTGGGCGGAGCGGGTCGGCGGCCAGTGGACGCTGATCGGCATCCGGCTCGGCACGCTCGGCGCGTCGCTGTACGCGGACCTGGCCGAGCGGGTGGGCCGGCGCAAGGACGAGGCCGAGCGGGCGGCGGCGGTCGCGAAGGGCACCGCGCTCGCCGAGCACGCGCGCAAGACCGCGAAGCACGGCAGGCCGCGCACCGGCGTGCTCGGCCCGGAGGGCACCGCCTGGCTCGCCCGCGCCGAGGCCGAGCTGAGCAGGCTGACGGGGACGAGCGACCCCGCGCTGTGGCAGGCGGCGGTCGACGCGTTCTCCTACGGCGCGGTCTACGAGCAGGCCGTGTGCCGGTGGCGGCTCGGTGAGGCGCTGCTCGGCGCGGAACGCCGGGACGAGGCCGCCGTGGCCCTGCGCGACGTCGACGAGGTCGCGGAACGGCTGGGTGCCCGCCCGCTGCGCGACGCCGTCCGCAAGCTGGCGCGCCGCGGTCGCGTCGTGCTCGGCGACGGTCCCGCGCCCCGCGAGTCGCTCGACCCGTTCACCCCGCGCGAGCGGACGGTGCTGCGGCTCGTCGCCCTCGGCCGGACCAACCGCCAGGTCGGCGACGAGCTGTTCATCAGCGAGAAGACCGTGAGCGTCCACCTGTCGCGGATCATGGCGAAGCTCGGCGCCACCCGGCGCGCCGAGGCCGTGGCCATCGCCTACGACCGGGGGCTGCTGGAGGAGCAGCACGCCTGAAATTGTCGGTGGCCGGTCCTAGGGTGCCGTCTCGTGAACGACAGATGTGACTGCTGGCTGTGCGCGGGGGAGGACCCGGCGGAGCGGGACGAGTACGAGCGCAACATCGCGGTGCACGTCCAGGAGCACGGGTGGAACGTCACCGCGCTCCCGGAGGAGCACGAGCTGCCGGGGTGGGTGTACTCGATCGGGATGTGGCACACGCTCGGCACGCCCGAGGTGTCCATGTTCGGGCTGCGGGTGCGCGACATGCACTGGTGGGTCAACAGGGTGGGCGCGCTCGGGCGCTCGTTACGCCCCGGCGAGCTGGTGCACGGCGTGCTCGACGGGCACCCGCTCGCGGTGCGGCCGGTCGACGGCACCTGGTTCCCGGACCTGTTCGGGTTCGCCATCGACTTCCACCGGCGGCCGGTGTTCCCGATGGTGCAGCTGGTCTGGCCGGACCGGCACGGGGTGTTCCCGTGGGAGCCGGGGGCCGGCGAGCAGTGCCGGCGCGCGCAGCCGTCGCTGTGGCTGCCCAAGCCCGACCACCCGCCCGGGGTGTGGACGCGGGTGCTCGACGCCGTCGACTCGCCGTTCCCCGGGGTGGCCGCGGACGCGCTGGTGCTCGGGTCCCGCTCGGTGATCTCGGGCGCGGACCCGATCACCGGGGTCGTGCACACGGCCGACGGGACGTGGGAGTTCCTCGGCGGGCGCGCCGCGGCGGAGGTCGGGTTCGTGCACCTGCGCCACCTCGTCGTCGAGCACCCGCACATCCTGGACTTCGCCGACCTGCCGCGCGGGTATGTGGCGTGTCTCGAGGAGGACGGGAACTGGTCGCGCTCGCCGGTGTCGTGAGGTGGCTCGGGTCAGGTGGGGGTGGGGGTGAGGCGGGCCGGGGCGATCGGGGCGGCGACGAGGACGACCATGCCGATGGAGGCGAGTTCCTTGTCGTGGTGGATGAACCAGCCCCGTCCGGTCGCGGCGTCGCCCGGTCTGGGCAGGTCTCCGGCGGTGGGCAGCGCGGTGACCTCCAGGCTGTAGGCGACCTCGCCGGCGACGGACACCGCCATGCCCTCCCAGCCCTGGCCGAAGTCGATGGCGCAGTCGCCGGCGAACGTGATGGTGTTCGGCTCGCGGAAGTCGTGGCGGCGCTGGGTGAAGCGGTGCCTCGCGGTGGAGGAGATGCTGGCCGTCGGCGTGCCGAGGCCGCGGATCATGAGGCCCTTCGCCATGGTGCGCAACGCGGTCAGCGCGCCGGCGCGCGTCTCCTCCGACGGGGCCGCGTCCGTGGTCACCTCGAGGTTGCCGGTCAGGAACAGCTCGATGGTGACCGCCACGTGGCCGATGTCCACCGCGGCCCCCGCGACGGGTGCTGGCGGCAGCGTGTACCGGAACACGGCCGGTAGGGGTTCCTGCGACGCCGCCACCGTCTGCGCCACTGTGTGCTCCCCTGTCTCCACCGCTCCACCCGGAATGTCGAGAGCCATCGTCAGCCACCGAGCCCGACGAGACCCGCGGCGCCGGTCTCGATCGCGAACGCGGCGGCCAGCACGACCACTCCGACGGCCGCCAGCGCGCGACCGTGGTGTGTCAACCAGCTGTCCGTCGAGTCGATCTCCGGCGCCGCGGCCGCCACCGCCACCGCCAGGCGGTAGCCCAGCGAGCCGGTCACCTCCGCGTCGCCGAGTGCGGTCGGTGTCGTGTACGCCAGCTCGCACGCGCCGGCGAACTCGACCCGGCCCGCGTCCACGAAGTCCGCGGCCGGTGGGGCGAACTCGGTGCCCACGGCGGACAGGGCGGGCGAGGACTCGAGGTCGGCCACCGACAGCCCGCCCGCGAAACCGTCCAGCGCGGCGCCCGCCGCCGGCGCCGCCTCGGCCGGGTCGGCGCCGGGCGGGAACGTCACCACCGTGTCGCCGGTCAGTGTCAGCGCCAGCTCGACGACCGTGTCGCCGACGTCGACCGTCGCGGCGGCGACCGGCACGTCCGGCCACGTGTAGCGCACCGAGGGCCGCTGCTCCGGCACGGCACTCGCGCCACCGGTGAGTGCGAGCCACGTGTCGCCGTCGACCGAACCCGTCGGCGCGAGGTCCTGCTGCCGCTGGAAATGCCGCACTACCGCCTCGAGCGCGGCGTCGAAGTCGCCATCCTCCGCGATCACCGGCTGCTGGTAGTGGTGGTTGATGGACTGCTGGAGGTAGAGCACCCACTCACCGCTGCTGCCCGAGCGCAGCTCCGGTTCACTCGCCATGGCTCTCCTTCAACGCGGCGCTCCCCAGACAATGACGGTAGGTCCGGTTGATCACCTCGCGGATGGCCGATGGGGCAGAGATAGGGGCGGTCCGAGTGCGCGAACCCTTACGTCGTCGCGGGAAACGCCGACAGGACCCGATCAGCCGCCGATCATCACGGTGCTGACCGCGACGATCGAGCTGGTGGGGGCGGGTGCGGGGTCGTTGCACGTCATGACCGTGTCACCGGCGCGGGCCGCCGGTTTGTTGTTGATCAGGACGGTGGCGCTGCCCTTCATGACCGTGCCCTGGTTCGTCGGTGGCAGCTGGAACGGCCCGCCCTGCGGGATGTGCGGCGGCGCGTTCGTCGCCGTGCTGCCCAGCGTGGCGGCCGGGGCGCCGGCGATCATCACGTTCGTGCTGCAGCCACCGGTGAGCGTGCCGGCGAACGGGTGCGGGAGCGGCGTCGGCACCGGACCGCCGGGGGTGGGGATCATGATGATGTGGATGTCGGTCCCGACGACCTTGTCGCCCATCTTCGCGCCGGGACTCACGACGCCCCCTCGCAGGCTCGGTGACGCCGCTCGCGGTCGCCCTGTGTCATTGGTTCGCTCGCAAGCTCGCTCACGACGCCTCCTCGCAGGCTCGGTGCCGCCGCTCGCGGTCGCCCTGTGTCATTGGTTCGCTCGCAAGCTCGCTCACGACGCCTCCTCGCAGGCTCGGTGCCGCCGCTCGCGGTCGCCCTGTGACATTGGTTCGCTCGCAAGCTCGCTCACGGTGTGCGCACCCAACGCTTGGGCTGCGCGGGCGCGAGGGGGCCGCGGGCCGGCGGCTCGACCTGCTGGCCCGAGCTGAGCCGCAGCTTCTCCGCGGGCGGCGCGATGTCGGTGACCGGCTCCGGAAGGAACGGCGCGCTGACCGTGACCGCGAACGCCGCGCGGGCCGGCATGCCGAGGTTGCTCCACAGCGCGCCGGGGTCGGTGTCGGCGATCTTGATGAGCACCGGGGCGCCGACGGCGGCGAGCGCGTCCGGCATGCAGTCGACCGGCAGCGAGTCGGTGAACAGCATGGTGCGCAACGCGACGCCGAGCAGCAGGTGCTCCTCGTTGATCTTGGGCGCCCGCGCGGTCACCAGGTAGGACAGCGAGCACCGCCGGTTCGGCTCCCGCCGGGACGTGACGGCGCCGCGGTCGTCGCGCTCGTCGGCCCAGCCGGACTCACGGCCGCTCGGGTCGTCGTGCAGCCCGAACAGGAACAGGTCGATCGCGTTCGAGGGCCGCTCGGTCTCCCACGTCGGCTTGGGTGGATCGAGCCGCACCATCGTGCCCTCCGGGAGGGCACGGCCGAGCAGCACGCACAACGCCTCGTCAACCTCGGTGATCACCTTGCCAGTGTCCGGGCCGGCGGCCCTGTTGCCCACGCGCGGCCGCCCGTCCTTTCAGCGCGCTCCGGCCGCCCGAAAGGGCGGACCGCCCCGGCCGCCCAAAGGGGCTGTCCCCGTCGCCCAACCCACCGCCCCGCGACGACTGAGTCCACCGGTGCGGAAAGAACAAACTCAGTGCAGCCGCCGGTCTGCGGGGTCACGACCTCGCATGCCGGCAACGCTCACCACGCAACGAGGGAGACACCCGAGATGGCCAGCAGTTACCTCGCGCCCGGTGTGTACATGGAGGAGGTTTCCTCAGGTTCGCGGCCGATCGAGGCTGTCGGAACCGCGGTTGCCGCCTTCGTGGGATTCGCCGAGCGCGGCCCCCTCCACGAGCCGGTGCTCGTCACCAACTGGACGCAGTTCAAGCAGGCCTTCGGCGATTTCGTCGAGGGCTACTACCTCGCGCACGCCGTGTACGGCTACTTCCAGAACGGCGGCGGCACCGCGTACGTGGTGCGGGTCGGCGGCGAGAGCGCGCCGGACGGCAACGGCAACGGCCAGCTCGCGCTGCCCGCTGCCGAACTGCCCGCCGCGGGACCGGACGCCACCAAGCCCGGTCTCACCATCTCGGCCCGCTCCGCCGACGCCGGCGACCTGGCCGTCGAGATCGCGCCCGCCTCGGAGGAGGGCGAGGACAACTTCCGGCTCGTCGTCAAGCAGGGCGGCCAGACCGTCGAGACGTTCGACAACGTCACCGCCAAGCGCGGCCCGAACTTCGTCGCCACCGTGGTGCGTCAGCAGTCGAAGCTGATCGTCGTCGAGGAGGTCAAGGGCAAGGCGCTCTCGGTGCCCCGCGCCGGCGAGGTCACGCTCGGCTCGCCGGCGCCCGTGCCGGTCAAGGTCGAGGCGAACGCCTACGTCGGCAACTCGGCCGACCGCACCGGCTTCGGCGGCCTGGAGGCCGTCGACGAGATCACCATGCTGTGCGTGCCGGACCTGATGGCCGCGCACCAGCGCGGCGCGCTGTCCGCTGAGGACGTCAAGGCCGTGCAACTCGCGATGATCGCGCACTGCGAGCTGATGGCCGACCGCGTCGCCATCCTCGACACCCCGCAGGGCCTCAACGCCCAGGAGGTCAAGGAGTGGCGGATGGACGTCACCGGCTACGACTCGAAGTACGCGGCGATGTACTGGCCGTGGATCAAGGTCGCGGACCCGGTGGCCGGCAAGCAGGTCTTCATCCCGCCGTCGGGTCACATGGCCGGCATCTGGGCCCGCAACGACTCCAGCCGCGGTGTGCACAAGGCACCCGCCAACGAGGTCGTGCGCGGCGCGGTCACCCTCGAGCTCAACATCACCAAGGGCGAGCACGACGTGCTCAACCCGATCGCGGTGAACTGCATCCGCAGCTTCCGCGGCCAGGGCATCCGGGTGTGGGGCGCGCGGACCCTGTCGAGCGACCCGGAGTGGCGCTACCTCAACGTGCGCCGCCTGTTCAACTACGTCGAGAAGTCGATCCTGCAGGGCACCAACTGGGTCGTGTTCGAGCCGAACGACCCGAAGCTGTGGGACTCGGTCAAGCGCACGGTCACCATGTTCCTGCGCCGGGTCTGGCGCGACGGCGCGCTGTTCGGCAAGTCGCCGGCACAGGCCTTCTTCGTCAAGTGCGACGAGGAGAACAACCCGGCCGAGAACCGAGACGTCGGGATCCTGACCGTGGAGATCGGGATCGCGCCGGTGAAGCCGGCCGAGTTCGTGGTCTTCCGGATCTCGCAGTTCGCCGAGGGCGCCGGTCTCGAGGAATGACCGTCCTTCCGATTTCCCTTCTCCCGTAAGGAGCCAGGCCCATGGCCTCGTCCGACCCGATCACAGCGGCACGGTTCTCCATCACCATCGACGGCTACGAGATCGCCGCGTTCTCCGAGCTGCAGGGCATCACCACCGAGGTCAAGCCGGTGGAGCACCTCGAGTCCACCGACAAGGAGATCATCCTCAAGAAGCTGCCGGGCAAGGCCGAGGTGGCGACGATCGTGCTCAAGCGCGGCAAGTCCGACCACATGGCGCTGTGGGCCTGGCACGAGTCGGTGCTCAACGGCGACATCATCAACGCGCGCAAGAGCTGCTCGCTGGTGATGTACGGGCCGGACGGCAAGCCGGTCGCCCGGTACCACATGGAGCACGCGTGGCCGTCGAAGCTGGAGGTCGGCGCGCTCAAGGCCGGTTCCAGCGAGGTGCTGATGGAGACGGTCACGATCGTGGCCGAGCGCCTCCAGCGCGTGTCCGCGTGACGGCGGCCGCACCCGCGGAGACCGGTCTGCGGACCGAGTACCCGTTCACGCTGCCGCGTGGCTACGTCGACGAGCACGGCCGCATGCACCGCGACGGGATCATGCGGCTGGCGACGGCCCGCGACGAGATCCAGACGCAGTCCGACCAGCGGGCCAAGCAGAACCCGGCCTACCTGACCGTGCTGCTGCTCGAGCGGACCGTCACCACGCTCGGCGACGTGCCGGCGGTCGACACGTTCGTCATCGAGAGCCTGTTCGCGTCCGACCTGGCTTTCCTGCAGGACCTGTACCGGCGCGTCAACGCCGACGGACACACCGAGGTCGCGGTCAGCTGTCCGCACTGTGGCAACGACTTCGCGGTGGACATCGCCGGTGATGCGCCGGGGGGATCGTGACGTACGCGGCCGACCGTGTGTGGGAGGAAGTCGCGTACGTCGCCTACTACCTGCATTGGGATCTGGACAAGATCCTCGATCTCGAGCACCCGGTGCGGGACCGGGTGATCGCCGAGATCGGCAAGATCCACACCCGGTTCGACGGCGAGTGAGTCCACATCGGACGAAACCGTCCGGTTCGGACTCACACGGAAGGGGATAGCCAGATGCGCTGGCCATTTCGGCGGAAGGACGCCGGCTCGACGACCGAGCCGGCGCCATCGGCCGCGCCGGCCGAGGTCCGGGGCACCGGGGTGCCCCGGCCACCGGCTCGGCAGTGGGCGACGCTGCCGGCGATCCCCGTCACGATCACCCGCACCGCACCGCTCGTGGCCGGTCCCGCACCGGTGCTGCCACCGCTGCGGCCCGGCGGCCGGGGCGGCTCTGCGCCGGCCGTGGCGCCCGCGCTCGGCCGGGTGACCGGTCTCGCGCGGCCGGCCGCGCCGGCACCGGAACCCGTTGCGCCGCAACCTTCCGCGCCGGTCGAGCTGGTGCTGCCGGCGCCGGCCGTGCGTCGCCCGGCCCGGCCGATGCCGGTCGAGGTGCCCACACTGACCGACGCGGCCGACGAGTACGTCGGCGAGCCGCGTGAGCCCGCCGAACCCCACCGCGCGCCCGGCTTCCTGCGGTACGCCCCGACCTGGCTGATGCCCGGCGAGCCGATGATCCCCGGGCTGCCGGCGCCGACGCAGAGCGTGCCGGACGAGCCGGTCGGCCCGCCCCCGTCGTTCCTGCCGCCGGAGCTGCGGTCCGAACCGGCGCCCCGCCCGGAGCTGCCGCCGAGGATGGCGGAGGTGCCGCGCGCGGAGCCCGCGCTGCCACAGGCCCGCAAGCGACGGGCCAACCTCGGCCAGTCCCGCAGGCTCGGGCTCGGCGCGCCGATCACGCATGCGGAGGGCGAGCCACTCGTCCATCCCGAGGAGCCACCCAGGGTGGTCGAGGGAGTCATAGAGCGGGCGCCGGAACCAGTGCCGCCGCCGGCGCCGGAACCAGCACCGCGACAGGAGCCGCCGCCAGCACCGGCGGCCCCTCCGCGTTCGGTGACCGTCGAGCCGCCCGCCCCCGCGCCGACACCACCCGCCGACTCGACAGACGACGGACCGGACGACGGTGGATCGCCACCCCCGCCCGCGCCACCCGTTCGACCGACACCCCCGTCGACGTCCCCGCCGGAACGCAAGCGGGCCGTGGCCGCGGTCTACCGCGCCACGGCGGAGCTGCGTCCGGCGCCGCGCCGCCGCGACCTGCCGCGTGCGACGGTCGTCCAGGCGGTCCCGCCGGACCTGGCGAACGCGGTCCGGACCCGTCAGCAGGCCGACGTGTCGACCGTGCCGGTGTACCGCGGCCCGAAGGTGAGCGAGGCGGCCAAGACCCGTGGCGCGCGGGCGTTCGCGTCCGGCGGCGCCGTGTTCCTGCCCGACGAGGCCGGCCCGGTCGACTCCGGGAAGGCGCGTGGGCTGCTCGCCCACGAGCTGGTGCACGCCGTGCAGCAGCGCACCCTCGGCGCGATGCTGCCGGCCCCCGACTCGGCGCACGGCCAGTTGCTGGAGGCCGAGGCGCAGGCCGCGGAGCGGTACTACTCGGGTGAGTCCGGCGCGGCGGAACCCGCGCCGCTGATCCACGCGCCGATGCCGGCGCCCCCGCCGGCCGCCGAGCGGCACGAGCCGGACCTGGCCGCGGCCGCGCAGCTCGCCACCGCGCTCGCGAACCCGCCGACGCCCACCGCGGCGCCGGCGCAGCAGCCGCTGCACAGCCCGTTCGACGAGCGGACCACGGCCGAGGTCGGCAAGATCGCCGAGCACTCGGCGAAGCAGGTGGTGGCCGAGTGGACCAACCCGAAGCTCGCCGGCGGCGGGCAGGCCGCACCGGGCGCTCCCGGCGCCGGGAGCGCCAACGCCACGGGCACACCGGCCGGCAAGAGTCCGACCGGCACGCAGCCGACGGCCACCGCACCCACGTTCGACCGGGCCGCCCGCAAGCAGGCACTCGTCGCGCAGACGCTCGCCGGCCTGAACCAGGACCGCTACGGGGACCAGCTGACCGAGCTGACCCCGGAGCAGGAGGAGCAGGTCGAGCGGATGCTCGACGCGGAGCAGGGCAGCGCCGGCGGCACCGTCGCGCAGACCGGGCCGCCGGAGCAGCACTACGAGAAGAACTCCAAGGAAGCGTGGATGCACGCGCTCACGGGCGCGAACATGAACTACGGGTCCGGCATCACGGGCTTCAGGGAGCCGGTCGGCAGCGAGAAGAGCTGGTGGGGCGGCGAGACCAACGACAAGCGACCCCTGTCGGACCGGCTGGCGGACGGGCTCGGCCTCGCCAGCCCCGAGGCCGACACGCAGTTCGACACCGACACCTGGTACCAGGACGACTCCGCCGCGACGACCCCGGCGGCCGCGGGGGCCGGCGAGAACCCGGACGCGAAGCCGGCCCACGACGACTGGAAGTACGGCCAGGCCAACCCGGACCAGTCGTCGTTCGACGTGAGCCGGATCGACCTCGACGAGCTGTCGAGCCGGATCTACGACCGCCTGCGCAGCCGCCTGCGGCTCGAACTGCTCGTCGACCGTGAGCGTGCCGGACTGCTCACCGATTTCCGTTAGGAGAAAGCAATGGCACTGACCGACACGTCCTCGATCGGCCTGTCGAACAGGTTCGTCGTGAGCATGGCCGGCAAGTCCGAGTACGACCTCGGCAGCTGGAGCAAGGCGGAGGGCCTCGACGTCGCGTGGGACATCGCCGAGTACCGGATGGGCGACGGCGGCAACGACCGCCTCTACTTCCCGGGCAACACCAAGTACACCAACATCAAGCTGATCCGCGGTGTCTCCGAGGAGACGGAGAAGGTGAAGCAGTGGCTCACCAAGAACTCCTGGGAGATGGAGGTCTTCACCGGCTCCATCCAGCTGTTCACGACCGCGGCGAAGAAGGTCACCGAGTGGACGCTGCGTGACGTGCTGCCGAGCAAGTGGTCGATCAGCACGTTCGACGCCGGCGCGAGCCAGGTGTCGATGGAGACCCTGGAGCTCGTCCACCGCGGCTTCCTCGAGGACGAGCGCAAGCTCGTCTGACCACCACCAACGAACGCGAAGTGAGGTTCGGTCATGCCCATCAGCATGAACACCATGCTCGCCCTCACCACGCGGTTCCACGTGTCCGTCGACGGTGTGGACCTCGGGGGCTGGGCGCGGTGTCAGGGCCTGGAGGTGAAGTTCCAGCCCGAGTTCCAGAAGGAGGGCGGGAACTACCAGTACGAGACGGTCCTGCCGGGCATGATCAAGTACCCGCCGGTGTCGCTCGCGCGGGCCATGAACTCCGCGGACACCGCGAAGGTGCAGGCGTGGCTGCGGGACCGCGCGTCGGGCTGGGTCGACGCGAACAAGAGCGGCGGCGGGGGCACCGCGCAGATCATCCTGTTCGACGCGCACGCGGTGGAGGTCGCGCGGTGGATCCTGCGCAACGTGTACCCGGACAGCTGGAAGGGCCCCGACCTCGACGCGATGACACTCGGCATCGCCACCGAGCAGTTGGTGCTGGCACACGAGGGCTTCTTGTGATGGCTGTGACATTGGCTCGCTCCGCTCGCGTATTCGCGGCCTGGACCCGGCGTCTTCCCTCCTGCGCTGCTCGGGCGGCTCGCTTCGCTCGCGGCCCTGCGCTGCTCGTCGGTCCAGACGCCGGCGGCCGCTCACTCAAGCCCTCACTCGTGACATTGGCTCGCTTCGCTCGCGTATTCGCGGCCTGGACCCGGCGTCTTCCCTCCTCCGTGCTCGGCGCTGGCGCGCCTGCGCGCGAGCGTCGGTCCAGACGCCGGCGGCCGCTCACTCAAAGCCCTCGCGCATGCGGCGACTGCGCAGGGGCCCGCTTCAAAGTAGAAGGGACAGCACGATGAGCATTGGCATGATCAGTGCTGGCGCGAACATCGCGGCGGGTGCGGCTATCGGCATCGCCTCGTTGGCCGGGGCTCGGGTGCCCGCGTCGCTGCGGTGCACGACGCTGCCGAACATCGGGTTCGTGTACTTCGACTTCAACCCGAGCGAGATCACGTTCACGCGCAACGGCACGAAGTCCACGCAGGCGTCGCCGGCGAACAACGGTGGCACGCAGACGCAGCAGAAGGTGGAGCCCACCAAGATCAACTTCAGTGACCTGATCCTCGAGGGCATGGACACCAAGCTGCGCTGCGACACGCTGCTCACGTGGCTCAACCCGGACGCCGGGTTCCTCGGCCAGCTGCTCTCCGCGGTGACCGGCAAGAACCTCAAGACGCAGCCGCCGGAGCTCACGTTCCAGTGGGGCCCGCCGATGGTCGGCTTCATGTACACCGTGACGTTGAGCAGCGTGAAGGTCACCTACAACCGGTTCACCTCCGCGGGGATCCCGGTGCGTGCCAAGGTCGGCATCACGATGCACGAGGTGCCCTCCATGCTCGGCACCCTGCCGCAGAACCCGACCTCGGGCGGCCTGACCGGACGCCGCGCGCACACCGTCGGGCACGGCGAGTCGCTGCAGTCCATCGCGACCACCAACTACGGCAACCCCGGTGCGTGGCGGCGGATCGCCGAGGTCAACGGCATCAAGGACCCGACGCGGGTGCGCCCCGGCGCGACCGTGTACCTGCCGAACCCCGACGAGCTGGACCAGGGGGCCGCGCGATGACGCTCGGCGGGCTCCTCGGCGGCAGCGCGAACGCGCTCGTCTGGCCGTCGGTCAAGATCGGCAAGCCGATCGGGCTGCCGATGTCGCCGACGGTGATGCCGCACCTCGTGCGGACGGTGGTGGACACGCACCTGCACCTGCCGGACATGTTCGAGCTGACCTTCCACGACATCGAGGGCACCGTGGTGAAGGACGCCGGGCTGAAGATCGGCAGCGTCGTCGAGATCTCGGCCGGCCCCGCGGAGAGCGACTCGACCACCTCGCTGATCAAGGGCGAGGTGACGTCGATCGAGGCGATCTGCCAGGAGGGTCTGATCTTCTCGATCGTGCGCGGCTACGAGAAGGCGCACCGACTGCAGCGCGCCAAGCGCACCAAGACGTTCCTGAACATGAAGGACTCCGAGATCGCCGCGCAGGTCGCGGAGAACGCCGGCCTCGAGAAGGGCACGATCGAGGAGACCTCGGTCGCGCACGACCACATCGCGCAGGTCGCGCAGACCGACTGGGACTTCCTGCAGCAGCGGGCACAGGAGATCGGCTACGAGACCGGCGTCGTCGGCGGGAAGTTCTTCTTCCGCAAGGCATCCGGGCGCAAGGACTCGGGCGGTGGCCTCGGCGGAGTGGTCGGCGACGTCGTCTCGGCCGCGGCGAGCGCGCTCGGGCTCGGCTCCGGCAAGCTGACGTTCAAGGACAACCTGCGTTCGTTCCTGCCGAGGATCTCGGCCGCGAACATCACGCCGGACGTGGAGGTGCGGGTCTGGGACCCGCTCGACGCGCGGGTCGCGGTGGCCAAGTCGGAGGCGAAGACCGGCACCGCGACGATCAAGGACCAGGAGCCCGCGAAGCTCGCGAAGTCGTTCACCGACGGGCTGATCTCGCTGCCGTCGATGCCCGCGCTGCCGTCCATCCCGGGCCTGCCCAAGATCGACTTCGGGCTGCCGGCGAGCAACACCGCCTACCTCGTGGTGAACCGGCCGGTCGGGGTCGGCCCGGCGGCCGACACCGCGGCGGAGGCGGCGGCCAAGGGCGTCGCCGACCACATCGCGAGCACGTTCGCCGAGGCAGAGGGGGACGCCAAGGGCGACCCGGTGATCCAGGCGGGTGCCGAGGTGGAGATCGCCGGCGTGCCGGAGCAGTTCTGCGGCAAGTGGTTCGTCACGAACGCGCGGCACGTCTTCGACCCGCACGAGAACGGCTACCACACCCGCTTCTGGGTCTCCGGCCGGCAGAACCGGTCGCTGCTCGGGCTCACCTCGGGCGGCGCGAAGACCCAGCACACCGACTTCGGCGGGCTGGTGTGCGGGATCGTCACGAACGTCTCGGACAAGAAGAAGCTCGGCAGGGTGAAGGTCGCGCTGCCGTGGCTCGCGCCGAACTTCGAGTCCGATTGGGCACGGGTCGTGCAGTTCGGCGCCGGCACCCGCAGCGGGGCGCTGTTCCTGCCCTCGGTCGGCGACGAGGTGTTGGTGGGTTTCGAGTTCGGCGACTCGCGGCGCCCGTACATCCTGGGTGGACTGATCAACAGTGGCACGAAGTACGGCGAGATGTCCTCGGCCGTGGACGGGTCCGGGGTGGTCACCAAGCGCGGGATCGCCACACCGGCGGGCAACAAGGTCGCGTTCACCGACGAGCTGCCGCCGGGCCCGCCCGGCCTGCCGCCGATCCAGTCGAAGATCGCGCTGGGCACCAAGGACGACAAGCTCGGCCTCGTCATCGACCAGGTCGCCGGCACGCTCACGTTGGCCTGCAACCCGCAGCCGCCGGAGAGCAAGTCGCCCAACGGCGCGCTGACCATCGAGTGCGGGAAGCTCGGCGGCATCACGATCAAGGGTGGGATGGGCGGCATCAAGGTCGAGACCGACGGGCAGCTCTCCCTGTCACGGCAAGTTGGGCGTGAAGATCGAGAGCAGTGCTCTGGTCGAGGTCAAGGGATCTCTGATCAAGCTGAACTAGAGCGGGGTTTCCTATGGCTACACAACAGGACTTCATCGGCGCGGGGTGGGCGTTCCCACTCGGCGTCGCGCCGCAGGGCGGCATCGCCCTGGTGCGCAGGGAGGTGGAGCTGGAGCAGGCGATGCGCCTGATCCTGTCCACCTATCCCGGCGAGCGGCCGATGCGCCCGCAGTTCGGCAGCAGGATCCGCGACTTCGTGTTCCGGTCGATCAACGTGGAGACGATCGCGGAGCTGTCGCGGGTGGTGCGCGAGGCGTTGCTGCGCTGGGAGCCGAGGGTGGAGGTCGAGTCCGTGCTCGTGGCGCCGCACCCGTCCGAGGACGGCCTGCTCTACATCGACATCCAGTACCGGCCCAAGGACACCAACGACCGGCGCAACCTCGTCTTTCCCTTCTACACCATCCCAGAGGACGGGAGTGACTACTGATGGCGCTGCCAGCTCCCAACCTGGACGACCGCCGTTTCCAGGACCTTGTCGACGACGCGAAGCGCATGGTGATGCGCCGGTGTCCGGAGTGGACGGACCACAACGTGTCCGACCCGGGCGTCACGCTGATCGAGACGTTCGCGTTCATGACCGACCAGCTGCTGTTCCGGCTCAACCAGGTGCCGGACCGGCTGTACGTGAAGTTCCTGGAGCTGATCGGGCTGCGGCTGATCCCGGCGACGCCCGCGCAGGCCGACGTCACGTTCTGGCTGTCCGCCCCGGCGATCACCGCGGTCGGGGTCCCGATGGGCACGAACGTCGCGACGCTGCGCACCGAGCAGGACGAGTCGGTGGTCTTCTCCACGGGCGCGGACCTGCAGATCGTGCCGTGCTCGCTCAACTTCGTCGCCACCCGGACCGTCGACCAGGACGCACAGGTCGACCGCACGGACGAGCTGAAGATGGGGCAGCCGTTCCAGGTGTTCTCCGACGTGCCGCGCGTCGACGACGCGCTGCTCGTCGGCCTGTCCACCCCGGTGCCCAACGGCGTGGTGCGCCTCGACTTCGACTGTCGGGTCGAGGGCGTCGGCGTGCACCCGGACCACCCGCCGCTGGTGTGGGAGGCGTGGAACGGCAAGGAGTGGCGGCGCTGCCGGGTCAGCAAGGACGGCACCGGCGCGCTGAACGCGAACGGCGAGGTGCACCTGCACGTGCCCGGCGACCACGAGTCTGCGGTGCGCGGTGGCAACGCGGCCGGGTGGCTGCGGGCCCGCGTGATCGAGGTGGCAGAGGACTGGCCGACCTACGAGGCGTCGCCGCTGGTGACCGCGCTGTCCGCCAGCACGATCGGCGGCACCGTCGAGGCCAACCACTGCGAGATCATCGAGGAGGAGGTGCTCGGCGACTCGGAAGGCGTTGCGGGACAACAGTTCAGCACGTCGCGGGCGCCGGTGGTGATCGGCGCCGGTGAGGCGATGCTGGAGACCACGTCCGAGGAGGGCTGGGTGGAGTGGACGGCCGTCCACAACTTCGCCGGCAGCGGCCCGGACGACCGGCACTACATCCTCGACGGCGAGTCCGGCATCGTCCACTTCGGACCCGCGATCCGCGAGCCGGACGGCGGGCTGCGGCAGTACGGCGCGGTGCCGCCCTACGGCGCGACCGTCCGGCTGCGCAAGTACGCCACCGGCGGCGGCCGGGTCGGCAACGTCGGCAAGGGCGCGATCCAGACGCTGAAGTCCTCGATTCCCTTCGTCGGCCAGGTGGAGAACCTGGAGGCGGCGTGGGGCGGCGTGGACGGCGAGAGCGTCGACCAGGCCAAGGCGCGCGGGCCCATCCTGCTGCGCACCCGTTCCCGCGCGGTCACCGCGGAGGACTACGAGGCGATCACGCAGGAGGCCGCGCCGGACGTGGCGCGGGTCCGCTGCGTCACCGCCGGCGACGAGGACACCGACCCCGGCTCCGTGCGGGTGCTGATCGTGCCGGCCGCGGCCGAGGTCGCCGGCAAGATCGACTTCGCGGAGCTGGTGCCCGGCGACGAGACCCTGGAGCGGATCTCCAACCGGCTCGACGAGGTGCGGCTGATCGGCACCAGGGTGCTGGTGTCGCCGCCGAAGTATCGCGGCGTGACCGTGGTGGCGCGGGTGGTCGCGCGGCCGAGGCTGGACAAGGCGCGGGTGCGGGCGGACGCCCTCGAGGCGCTCTACCGGTATCTGAACCCGATCAGCGGCGGGCGCGACGGCCGCGGCTGGGACTTCGGCAGGCCGGTCCAGTCGGGTGACGTCTACGCCCTGCTGCAACGGGTTCGCGGCGTCGACCTGGTCGAGGACGTGCGGCTGTTCGGCGCGAACCCGGTGACCGGCGAGCGCGGCGAGGAGTGCCAGCGGCTCGACGTCGACCGGCACAGCCTCATCTTCTCGTTCGAGCACCACGTGAAGGTGGAGGACAACTGATGCGCGGCATGGTCACCGGGATGGCGAACGCGTCGCCGTTCATCGAGATGCTGCCCGCCGTGTACCAGGAGGACCCGTTCACCGAGCGGTTCGTCGGCGGCTTCGACGACGTGCTCGCGCCCATCCTGTCCACTTTGGACTGCATCGTCGACTACTTCGACCCGTACCTCGCGCCGGAGGACTTCCTCGAGTGGATGGCCGGCTGGGTCGGCATCGAGCTCGAGGAGGGCTGGCCGATCGAGCGGCGGCGCGCCGTCGTCGCGACCGCGGTGGAGATGTACCGGATGCGCGGCACGGTCGCGGGGCTGCGCGCGAACCTGCAGGTGCTCACCGGCGGCCGCGTCGAGATCGCGGACAGCGGCGGTGTCGGGTACTCGAAGAACCCCGGGCGCGCGGATGCCGGGGGAGGCGTCGCCGAGGCTCGCGGTGCGGATCCGGGTGCACGACCCGGCGAGCGTGCCGATGGACCTGGTCGACTCGGCGGTGGCGGCCGCCAAACCCGCGCACGTGGTGCACAGAGTGGAGGTGGACCGGCCATGATCGTGTGTAAGTCCTGTGGGTTCCACAACAAGGAGACCGACGCGTTCTGCGGATCGTGCGGGGCCTTCCTGGAGTGGACGGGGGAGAAGCTCGCGCCGGCGCCCGTGCCGGCCGCGCCGGCGGCGGAGGAAGAGGAGGCCCAGCCCAAGCGGGGCTGGCTCTCGCGGATCCAGTCCGCGCTGTACCTCGACGTCGGCGACCGGGACCCGGTGCAGACGCCCGCCAAGCCCGGGATGCCCGGCCGGCCGGGTGGACCCGCCGGCCCGCCGGGGGCGAAGCCGGGGCCGCCCGGTCCGCCTAAGCCGCCCGGCGCCGGTCCGCCCAAGCCACCCGGTCCGCCCGGCGCGCCCAAACCACCGCCGCCCCCGGGGGCCCCGAAGCCACCGCCCCCACCAGGCGCCGGTCCCCCGCCACCGCCCGGCGCCCCGAAGCCGCCACCGCCCCCCGGTGCGCCGAAGCCGCCACCGCCGCCCGGCGCGGGGCCACCCCCGCCGCCACCTCCTGGGGCGCCGAAACCCCCGCCGCCGCCCGGCGCCGGTGGGGTCGCCGCGCCGCCGAAGCCGCCGCCGCCGCCCGGCGCGCCCGCGTTGCCGCCGCCCCCGCCGCCCAAACCGGCGGCCGGTCCGGCGTTGCCGCCACCGCCCGCGCCGAAGCCGCCCCCGCCGCCACCGACGCTGCCGGAGCCGCCGAAGCCGGCCGCGACACCCGCCGAGGCCAAGGAGCTGGTCGCGCCGGTGACCGGCAAGGCGACCGCGACCCAGCCGGAAGCGTTGGTGCCGCAGGAGTCGCAGCGCAAGACCGCGCCGGTGCGCCGGCAGGCGCCGACCCGCAAGCTGCAGCCGGGCGACCTGATCTGCGGCGACTGCGGGGAGGGCAACAGCGTCACGCGGAAGTTCTGCAGCCGCTGTGGCACGTCGCTCGCCGAGGCCGAGAAGGTCAAGACGCCGTGGTGGCGCAAGCTGCTGCCCCGGCGCGGCGCGAAGGTCCGCAAGTCGGGCGACCGGCCGAAGCGCGGTGGCCGCGGCGGCAAGTCGAAGCTGGGCGTGTTCGTCGGGGCGACGTTCAAGGTGGTGCGTCGGGTCGTCGCGGTCGCGCTGGTGCTCGGCGGCATCGCGTACGGCATGTTCGCGCCGTTCCGCGGCTGGGTCAACGAACGTGGCGCGGAGGCGAAGGGCACGTTCGAGCGGATGTTCTTCCCGACGTACGCGCCGGTGTCCGCGGCGGAGGCGCCGACGGCGTCGGCCCAGCTGCCCGAGCACCCGCCGAACATGGCGGTCGACGGGCAGTCGGACAGCTTCTGGGGCGCGCCCGTCGGCGCGGTCGAGCCGAACATGGTGGTGAGGTTCGACCGCAAGGTGGACCTGGCGAAGATCATCGTCCACAACGGCGACGGCGCCGACTTCAAGGCGACGCACCGCGCGCAGAAGCTGCACCTGGTGTACTCGTCGGGCAAGACGACGGACGTGACGCTTCAGGACCGCCCCGACCCGCAGACCATCGACGTCGAGAACGGCGAGGACGTGGACAGCGTGGAGGTCCACATCGTGTCGACGTTCAAGTCGGTCACCGGAGCGGAGTTGGCCATCAGCGAAATCGAGTTCTACGAGGAGACGTGACGGTATCGTCGCCGGCGTGATCACCTCTTCCGTCGAGGTCGCCGGCGACGTCCGGTTGGGCTGTCGCACCACCGGCGGGCTCGCGGGCCTGCCGGTGGTGCTGTTGCACGGGCTGGGCAGCGCCGCCAGGACGTGGGACGTGTTCATGTCCGGGTGCGCGCGGCCGTGTCTCGCGCTGGACCTGCGCGGCCACGGCGCGTCGTCCCGGCCGGGTGCCTACTCGCTGTCCCTCATGGCGACCGACGTGCTGGCGTTGCTCGCGGCCCGCGGTCTGTCCACAGTGGACGTGATCGGTCACTCGATGGGCGGCGCCGTCGCGCAGCTGATGGCCGCGCGGGAGCCGTCACTGGTCCGCCGCATGGTGATCGAGGACGCGCCGCCGCCACCCGTCGCCCCGGTCGACCAGTGGCCGCCGCCGCCCGAGGAGCCGCCGGAACCGGTGGACTTCGACTGGGCGGTGGTGGCGCCCATCTTCCGGGAGATCCGCACGCCGGCGCCGCGGTGGTGGGCGGCGCTCTCGTCGGTCCCGGCGCCGACGCTGTGGTTGGCCGGCGGCCCGACGAGCCACGTCGACCAGGAACGGATAGCGGCGGCGGCCGCCGTGATGCCGACCGCGAAGGTGGTCGAGATCCCCGCGGGCCACCACATCCACCGCGAGTCCCCATCCCGCTTCGCGGAAGCAGTGGAAGCCTTCCTGGCCTGAACCCCGCGTGTCCAACGCTCACGACCCGCGAGTCCACCGTTCGCGCACAGTGAGTTGGCGTTTCGTGGCGAACGCTCGTTCGCCACGAAAGTGGGACTCACCATGTCTGAACGGTGGACTCGCGGGTCTTGGCCAGCCGGGACCACCCGGCGCGGCCTCGGCTCCCATCGAGGACGCGCCGGGTGGGAGATCAGCCGCGGATGACGAACTCAGCCGGGCCGACCGACGGGGTGACGATCAGCACGGGCTTCTCCGCCTTGATCGTCGGGAAGGAGTCCACCGTGGCCGCCACGTTGCGGGTGCCGATCGCCGACCTCGGGAGGATCAGGACGGTCTTGGTGAACGCCCCGTTGAGGTCCGTCTGCACGATGGTCGTCGCCACGGCCTCGGCCATCGAGATCCGCACCTGCTGGTTCGGGGCGTAACCCTGGCCGGTCACCGTGATCACGCGGCCCGGCTGCGTCACCGCGGGCGACACCAAGAGCGTCGGCGTGCTGCCGACCCCGTTGAGACCGACCAGGTGCGGACCGCCGGGCGCGTTGTCCTCGAAACGCAGCACACCGTCGCGGTTGCCGGGCGCCGTCGGCGCGAAGCGCACCGTCACCTGGCACTTGCCGCCCGGCGGCACGGGCACACCGGTGCACGTGTCGGTGGCGACCGCGAAGTCGTTGGGCGCCAAGGCCGACACCATCGTGATCTTGCTGACGGTCAGCGCCGTCCCACCGAGGTTCGACACCGTCACGGCCGGTTCGGCACCGGTCGACAGCAGGAGTCGCGGCCCGAAGCCGACCGGGTCGGGTCCCGCGGCGAACCGCGCCGCGTCCGGGTCGACCACCGGCTCCTTCGTTCCCGTGCCACGCAACGGAACCGTGAACTCCCGGCCGTCCCGCAACCGCAGCAGCAGTGTGGACGTGCGCTCGCCCTCGGCGGCCGGCGTGAACCCGACCGACACCTCGCAGCTGTCGGTCTGCTGCAGCACGACACCCTCGCCGTCGCACGTCTGCGCGCCGACCACGAACTCGTCGCCCTCGACCTCGATCTCCGTCACCGCGAGGGGACCGAGGCCGACGTGGTCGAACCGCACGGTCCGGTCGAACGTGTCGTCGACCTCGACCTCGCCGAACTCGACGGGGTTCGGGTCGGCCCGCAGCTCGGGCCGGAACGTCCGCACGAACACGTCGGTCCGCCGGTTGTCGTCGGTCTCGGCGACCAGGTTCGTCGCGTTCGAGTCGAACGCGACCGTGGAACCGTTGTGCGACAAGGACGGTGCGTTCGAGTACACGTAGGCCGGCGAGTCGTCGTCGCCGCCGCACGTCGCGCCCTCCGGCAGGTCGCCGCACTCGGCGCCGGAGCCCGGCGACGCGAGCGTGCCCGGCACCCTCGGCTCCTCGTCGACCAGCCGCTCGCGGTCGACGACGAGGTCGCGCACCACGACCTGGCAGACGGCCCGGTCGTCCCGCGCGTCGGAGGTCGGCGGCAGCCCGGACAGGTTCAGCAGCGGCTTGCCGGTCAGGTCCGACTGGTAGGTGACGCAGCTGTAGGACTCGGAATCGATCGGCGTGTCCACGCCGTCGTGGGCGTTGAGGTTGTCGGTGCCGAACGCGAGGAACCGGCCGTCGCCGGACAGTCCCGGCCCGAAACCGTTGATGATCTCGTTGGCGTTGTCCCGCGACGCGATGATCGAGTCGACCGGCGTGCCGTCCGGCGCGATCCGCACCACGAACACCATCGGCTGGTCGGCGACCGGGTACCAGCAGGTGCCCTCCGAGCAGAAGTTCTCGTACGCCTCCGCCACGAACGCGATCTCCCCGCCGTTGCCGGAGATGGCGGGCTGGTCGAGGTGCACCGACTCGTCCACCGACAGCGGCTCGACCTGCTCCGGTGTCGTGTTCACGTCCCAGTCGACGCGCAGCACGGCGCCGGTCGCGGTGTCCTTGCGGACGATCGCGTGGAAGGGGATCCGGTCGGGGAACTCCACCGAGCCCTCGCGCCGCACGTAGTCGGCCAGCAGCACGATGTAGCGGCCGTCGCCGGAGACGTCCGGCTGTTCCTGGCGCAGCAGGTCGTTGGGGCCGGGCAGCGGGGTCTCGACGATCTCGGTGGTCACGGGCGCGCCCACCGCCCCGCCGGTCGCCGGCCGCAGCACGGCGGTGCGCACGACGTTGCGGTACTGGCCCTGCGGGGAGGTGTACTCGTCCTCCCACACGATCCGCCCGGCGTCGTCGGACAGCTTCGGGTAGCTCGGGTAGTCGGTGCGGTAGCGGCCGTCGCTGTTCTCGAACCACTGCGGCTCGTTCACCCGGAAGTACCGGTACAGCCGCGCGCCCGCGTCGTTCTCCTCGTCGAACGTGCCGTCACCGTCGGGATCCCGGTCGCAGACGAGCAGGTCCTGGTCGGAGTCGTCGTCGGCCTCGAGGATGTTGTCGGCCTGCGTCACGAACGCGACGTACCGGCCGTCCGCGGAGATCGTCGGCGAGTCGCTGTCACCGTTGGGCGGCACCTGCTCGAACGGCAGCGGCGGCGCCGGCTGCGCGCGGCGGCCGTTCAGCGACAGCATCGGGTCCGCGCCGACGTGCGGGACGTCCGGCGGCGGCGGCGTCGGCCGGACGAACTGGCCGCGGCTGATCATCACCGTCCGGTTGTTCCGCAGGTCGCGCACGAAGACGTTCGAGTACTGCCCGGTCCCGAGGTCGTCGAGCTGCGAGTAGCTCGAGAACGCGACCGCGGTGCCGTCGGCCGACAGCTCCTGGGCGGAGCCGCCGTCGGGGGCCTGCGCGTTCGTTTCGTCCGCGACCGACGCGCGTACGGTGGAGCCGGGCGCCACCGCGGCGTGCGCGGTGGTCGTCTGGCCGGACAGCAGCACGGCCGCGGAAACGCCGACCACCGTTGCGGCGACAGCCACCGCGAGGGAACGCTTGCTGCGGACAAAGGTAACGGGCACGGCGGGACCTCCAGGCGTGTTCACCGCGCCTGACGTTATGGGGGTTCGCCGCTGACCGGCCCCGGCGCGTGGGTGGCGTAGTGGACGCTCGGACGCGCCCGATGGGGCAGCCGGGGCCGCCCTGCCACGCTCCCTCCCGCAAGCTGTCTCGCGCCGGGAAGTTCTCGACACTACTTGTCCATGGGAGCTACCACGTCGCTGGCGAGCAGGCAGCTGTCCGTGACTCCGGGCCAGGCGGTCGAGGCGACGGTCCTGGTGCGGAACAACGGAACGCTTGTCGACCAGTTCAGTATGGACATAGTCGGCGATTCTCGGGAATGGGCCGAGGTCGAACCCCGCATCATGAACCTGATGCCGGGCCAGGACGGTGAGGCGACCGTCCGGTTCTCGCCGCCGAGGAACTCGTCGGTGCCGGCCGGGCAGATGCCGTTCGGCGTGCGGGTGCTCTCGCGCGAGGACGCCGCGGGCGGGTCGGTCGTCGAGGGGACCGTCGACGTCGAGCCGTTCACGGACCTGCAGGTAGAGCTGTCGCCGAAGTCGTCGCGCTGCCGCACCAAGGCCGCGCACGAGGTAGTCGTCGACAACTCCGGCAACTACCCGATCGGCGTCGAGGTCATCACGAACGACCCGGACGAGCAGCTGAAGCTGTCGCTGGACCACAGCTCGCTGATGGTGCAGCCGGGCACGTCCGCGTTCCTGAAGCTGAAGGCCAAGCCGTACGACCGGTTCCTGCGCGGCGCCGACAAGCGGCTGCCGTTCCAGGTCACCGCCGTGTCCGGCGACTTGCCGCCGGTCACCACCGAGGGCACCGTCGTGCAGCAGCAACTGCTGCCGAAGTGGCTGCTGCCGGTGGCCGCCGCGGTGCTCGCCGCGGCTGTCGTGCTCACCGTGCTGTGGTTCACGCTCGTCAAGCCGACCGTGCAGACGGCCGCGCGTGAGGCGGGCAAGACCGCGGCCAAGGAGGAGCAGGCCGAGATGATGGAGCAGGTCGACCTCGCGGAGAAGCGCGCGGCCACGGCCGAGGAGAAGGCCGTCAACGCGGAGAAGAAGGTCGACGACATGGCGGCCGCCGGTGGCGCGGGCGGCGCGGGCGGCCGCGGCGCGACGACCGGGCCCAACGGCGTCGACATCTCCAACGGCTCCGCGGTGGACTTCCGCATCACCGCCGACCCGGACGCGCAGGCGGACCCGGCCGAGTTCGAGTCGTTCCCGGTGCCCGCCGACACGATCCCGGCGGACAAGACGCTGGTGATCACCGACATCATCATGCAGAACCCGCGTGGCGACACCGGCACGCTGGCGATCAAGCGCGGCGACGAGGTGCTGCTGGAGGTCGGGCTCGCGAACTTCCGCGACCTGGACTACCACTTCCTCGAGCCGTGGACGTTCGGACCGGACGCGCCGCTGACCGTCGAGGTGAGCTGCCAGCTGCCGGGCCCGCCGGCGCCCGCGACCGGCAAGTGCACGCCGTCGGTGTCGTTCTCCGGCCGACTGTCCGGACCGGCCGCCGGCTGACCCCTGCCGTCCACTGTGGCCCCCAGGCACGCGCCTGGGGGCCACACCCGTCTTTCGGGTGACGCATCGCCCGTTCGGCCCAGCCCGGCGTCGGGCTGCGACCGGGCCGACACGGTCCGTCGTTTCGGTCTTGCCTGGTCAGGCAAACCCAGGACACCGGTCCCATGTGCCCGGGACGCCCCATGGGGCAACCTTCTTCCTGCGCGGGCTTCGACGTGCTGGGCGTCGGGTCGGGGGCGTGCTAGAGAGCGGAAAGTTCGATGTTGGAGCAAAGCCGTATCCCGGTCGTCGTGCGTGCGACCGATCCGATCCTGCAGAGCGGCGTCCAGATGGCGTTGCGCACGAGGCAGGAAGTGTGGTTGGTCGACGAGGACGCCGCGTCCCCGGAGGCCGTCGCACTCGTGGTGACCGACCGGTTCGACGACCACGGCGCGCAGCTGCTGCGCACGCTGCAGGTCCGGGGCTTCACCCGGATCGTGCTGGTCGCCGGCGAGCTGGAGGACACCGAGATCCTCACCGCGGTCGAGGGCGGCGTGTGCGCCGTCGCGCGGCGCGCGGACACGACGCCGGATGTGTTGGTGCGCCTGGTGAAGGCCGCCGCCGCCGGTGAGGGGGCGCTGCCGCCCGACCTGCTCGGCCGGCTGCTGAACCGGGTGTCGCGGCTGCAGCGGCACGTGCTCGAGCCGCGTGGGTTGCACCTCGCGGGCATCACCAACCGGGAGACCGAGGTGCTGCGCCTCGTCGCGTCCGGACTGTCCACGAAGGAGATCGCGGACAAGCTGTGCTACTCGCAGCGGACGGTGAAGAGCATCCTGCACGACGTGACGAACCGGTTCCAGCTGCGGAACCGTTCGCACGCGGTCGCCTATGCCCTGCGGGAGGGCTTGATCTGAGTTTCTTCGACAGTGGGCGGGTTCCGTTTCGGAGTCCGCCCACTGTCGTGTGTGGTGCGCCACCAGCGGCGCGCGGCCAGCGCGGCCAGCACGGCGCCGGTGGCGTTGACCAGTACGTCGTCCACGGAGGACACCCGGTCCAGTCGCAGGACGTACTGTGCGGTTTCGACCAGGATCGAGCAGCCCGCCCCGAGCGCCAGGATCCGTGGCAGGGACGCCAGCGCCGCGAACCGCATCGGGGCGAAGAACCCGAGCGCCGCGAAGATCAGCAGGTTGCCGGCGATCCCGAGTGGTCCCATCGTGAGCAGGTCCCGCAGCGGTACCAGGCTGACCCGGCCGCGGACGATGCCGGCGCCCGAGCCCGGCATCGTGGTCAGCCATATGAACGGCACCGTCCCGTAGACCATGCCCACCTCGGCCAGCGACGTCCGCCACGCCGACGTGACGCCGGCGGCGCGTCGGCGGCGCGCCAGCACCCAGACCACCAGCCCGGCCAACGGCAGCCCGACCAACATCATGAGCAGCACACCGTTCATCGTGTCGAAGCAGCCGTGCCACCGCCCGGTCATGCACGTCGGAGCGGCCATCATGAGCGGCCGCCACACGACGAATATCGCGCCCGCGAGGGCGACGACCGCCAGGCCGACGAGCACGATCCTGCGCGTATGGCGGGGCGATGCTGACAGGGATGAACTCTGCTTCATGCCCCCATTAGAGACGGAGGCCCGTTGCGGTCGTGTACGCAGTTGGCTACAACGGCGCTACAGAATCTTTGGCGTCTCGTCCGGCAGGCGCTCGGCGCGGTCGGGTTAGTGCGGTGACGTCGCGGTCGGTGGGGGAGATGTTCGCGCAGGCCGGGCAGCAGTTGTCGGTGTCGGGGTGCGCCGACATCCACCACGGCTTTCTCGCCCTGCCCAGCATCATCTGCTGGTGCCGGCTTCGGACACGTTCGCGCATAGCGAGTCGTGAGCGTTGTTCCGAGTTGACGGATTGGTTTACTCGCGTTGATGTAGCAGATTTCGTTGCGGAATCTGAGTCGTGTCGAGCCCAATGCCACTTACTTAAGGGCCGTTTGCGCCAGGTCAGAGATGCCGTACGGAGCAGTGCTGGCCGATGTCGAAGAAGGAGTCCGACTCAGGACATCAGCTCCACCTGGATCGTTAACGATCCATCTCGAGCGTGTCCTGAGTCGAACGCACGTCTTGACATCGGCGCAGCACTGCTCCGTACAGCATCTGACCAGCCAAACGGCCTTAAGTAAGTGGCATTGGTGTCGAGCCATCGGGGCGGGATGAATTCCGGCAGTCCGATGTTGCTCATTCGGACTTCCCACTCGGAGTGGTGGATCATTCGATGATGTCGCCGGCACAGCAGCACCAGATTGTTGAGGTCGGTTGGGCCGCCATCCAGCCAATGCTGGATATGGTGTGCATCCGACCACCGCGCCGGACGTCCGCAGTTGGGGAACGCGCAACCCCGATCTCGGGTGTTCAACGCAATTCGTTGCTTCGGAGTCACCAAGCGGCGGGTGCGGCCCACATCCAACGGCACCGACTGGCCACCCATCACGACCGGCACGACTCCGCAGTCGCAGGCGATCCGTCTTGCTGCGGCGGCCGAGAGGAGAGCGCCGCCTTCCAGGGTCGCTGTGCTCACTCCGGCGAGGAGGTGGGTGTAGTCCATGGTGGCGTTGAGGTGTGGTTTCTCTCCGCCTCGGGCAGGGAGATCTGGCGAGTCGATGGCGTGGTGGATGACGTCGCAGAACGCGTCACCGAGTCGTTGGGTCGGGTGCCGGTCATCGGCTGGTCCGTCCGGCTTCGCGAGCGCGCCCAGCATCGCATCCAACTCTTCGGCCGACTCGGGCTCGATCTTCCCGGCGAAGTGCATCCACCCGGTCTGGTCACGCCGGTAGCGGAACACGTTCTTCGGTTCCGCCAGCGCTTCGTCGGCAGGCTGGTCGCCATCCGGGTCGATCCGTGACAGCAACACCTCACCATGCGAGCGCACCACCGATGGGTGCGCCGCTCGGGCTGCCTCGACGAGGTGCTTCTCCACGATCTCCTGCGTGTCACCAGGCGCCCAGGCCGGGATCTTCTTCACCACATCCGCGACCGCATCCACATGGTCCGGATCCAGCACGCCATCCCGCAGTGCGTCCCGCACCAACGGCAACGCCGCCGGAGTGACATGCCCAGTCGGCGTCAGCATCTCGGACACCAGACCAGCTTGGGCGATCAGCCGGGACGCTCGGCGCGGGGTGATCCGCATCAGATCCGAGACCAGCGCACTCAGGCTCGAATATCCCGCCGTGCGAGCGACATCGGATTGTTCTAGTTCGGAGATTACCGTCAGTGCGGAACTGTGGAGCTTCCGCATCTTGGTTGTAATCTCCACCAGGTTCTGGGCAAGCTCCGGCAACCCAGGCGGGGTTTCGACGAAGCTCGACATACTTTATATTCTACCCGCAGACCCCGATTATTTCGAACGCACGATCGAGCGAATGTTGGTGACTATCAGCAACGAACTTGAATTCTTCGCCAACAAAGGAACGGCAGGGCCTTGGCCTCCGGCCCCCGTTTTCCAGCCTACGGCAGGACACCGACAAGCTCGGCCACGTGACGGCCAGCTGTCCACAACCGACCCGGTTGTCCACAGACGCGGCCGCCGAGCTCATTTCTGTCAGTGTCGTGCCGTAGCGTGGTTCGAGGGGGCCAGCGGCCGACTCCCACCACTACGGCCCGTGCGAACCTTCACCCATGCCGGCTTTCCGTGCCCGCACGATCGCCTGCGCGCGATCCGCCACATGAAGCTTCGTGAAGATGCTCGACACGTGGTTGCGCACCGTTTTCGGGCTCAGTGACAGTCGGCGCGCAATGGTCGGGTTGCTCTCGCCGTCGGCGATGAGCGCGAGCACCTCGCGCTCGCGGGACGTGAGCTCCGGGAAGATCGGGTCGGACGCGGCCGGCCCGTTGTTGAAGAAACCCAGCACTCGGGTCGCGATGTCCGGGCCGAAGATCGCCTCGCCGCGGCCGACCGCGTGCACCGCGCGGATGATCTCCTCCTGCCCGGACCCCTTCAGCAGGTACCCGCGCGCGCCTGCACGCATGGCCGCGAACACGGACTCCGTGTCGTTGAACATGGTCAGCACCATGACGCCCGTGTGCTGCCGCTCGCCGACTATCTGGCGCGTCGCCTCGATGCCGTCTATGTCGGGCAGATGCAGGTCCATCACGACGACGTCCGGCTCGAACGTGCGCGCCGCCGAGACGGCGTCTCGCCCGTTGGCGGCCTCGCCGATGACGACGATCGACGGCTCGGCCGCGAGCACCGTGCACAGCCCGAACCGAAAGAGCGGATGGTCGTCGACGACGAGCACCCGCAGCGTCGGGCTTCCCGGCGGCACCGGCAACGGCTGCATCAGCTGCCCTCCTTCGGCAACGGAAGGGTAGCGAACACCCGGGTGCCACCGTCATGATCCGCTTCCACGAGGCACTCTCCGCCCAGTTCCGTCGCCCTTTCGCGCATCGAGGACAGCCCGACGCCCCCGTTCGGGACCGCCGGAAGGCCCACTCCGTCGTCCACGACCTCGATGTGCAGGTCGTCGTCGACCCACAGCCGCACGGCGCACGAGCTCGCCGCCGCGTGCCGGGTCACGTTCGTCAGCGCCTCGCAGATGATCCGGTACGCCGCGACGTCCACCGGCGCCGGCAGCTTCGGCATGCTGGACGGCACCTCCAGCACGATCGTCACCCCGTCGAGCGACGAGTCGCCGCCCGCGGTCCTGCTCGCCAGCGCGCCCGCGTACTCGCGGATCGCCGGGATCAGCCCGATCCGGTCCAGCACGGGCGGCCTGAGCCCGTGCGCCAGCCGGCGGATCTCCACGATCGCCGCCTGCAGCTCGTCACGCAGCCGCCCCAGCAGCTCGCCGGTCGGCGTGGTGGCACCGACCGTCCGCTGGCTGACGTCCAGACCGAGCGCCACCGCGGCGAGCGTCGGGCCGACGCCGTCGTGCAGCTCGTGCAGGATCCGCCTGCGTTCCATCTCCCGCGCCTGCACCAGCCGGTCGCGGCTGCGGCGCAGGTCCCTGGTCAACCGCGCGGTGTACACGGCGGCGCCCGCGTGCCGCGCGACCTCCGCGAGCGCGATCCGGTCCGGCCGGGTCAGCTCCCGCTGCGAGGACCGCCGCCCCACCACCAGGTTCCCGACCCGCTCGCCGTGGAACGTCAGCGGCATCCGGTACAGCTCGCCGGTCGGGGTGCCGACGACCGCCGCGGTCTCGCTGCGGCCGCGGGCCTGGATCTCGATCGCCATGTGCGGCAGGCGCAGCGCCACCGACACCGTCTCCACGATCTCCGGCAGCATCGTCGACGCGGTCGGCGTGTTCTCCAGCCGGGACGCGAGCTGCGACACCACCCGGTACGGGTCGTCGCGGTCGCCGTACAGCCGCTTGTTGATCAGTGACTGGAGCCGGGAGCGCACCGGCTGCAGCAGCACCGCGATCACCGCCGCCACCGCGGCCTGGCCCCAGATCGCGTGCACCGGGCCGAACAGCAGCGACCAGCCGCTGACGATCACGACGTACAGGCCGACCGCGCCGATCGTCAGCGCGCCGTAGACCACCATGCGGCTGACCGCGACCTCGATGTTCAGCGCGCGGTACCGCAGCACCGCCGCCGCCATCGCGATCGGCGTCGCCATGAACGGCAGCGCCTGCGCCTCGTAGGGCACCGCGGGCTTCCCGTCGATGATCACCGGCACGACCCAGATCGCGAAGTACACGATGACGCTGCCGACGAGCGCCGCGATCAGCCACCGGATCGGCCGCCGCGACGGCTCGCCGCGGACACGCAGGTTGCGGACCAGCACGGCCGCGATCACCGGGGGATAGACGAACAGGGTGGCGATGACCGGGACGGCCAGGAGGTAGAGCCGTTCGAGCGGCTCGTCGAGCGTCGCGGTGACGACGAGCCACGTGAGTCCGTAGAGCACGGCCGGGCCGAGGTAGCCGCCGGCGATCAGCAGCCGCCGGCGCGGGGTGCTCCTGGTCAGCGGGAACGCGAGCGCGAAGTGCAGCACGGCGCCCCACAGCAGCGCGAACGCCACCTGGCCCGTGTAGTAGCGCCAGAACTGGTCGCCCGCGACGAGGTCCAGCGCGGTCAGCGGGAAGAACCCGGCCCCCATGATCGCGACGATGCCGATCGCGGAGGTCAGCAGCGTCGCGTGCGCCGCCGGGTCGCGGGGTCGGGCCCAGAAGACGGTGAAGCTCGTGGCCACCAGCAGCGCGGTGACCACCAGCATCGGCCACCACTCGGCGACACTCGTCACGAGCGGGAAGGGGTGCAGCGTGACGTGCAGGATCTCGGTGCTCCCGCCGCGGATCACCTCGTAGGTCAGCGTGTCGCCGGCCGTCACGGGGACGCCGCCGGGCAGCCGTGCCGCCCGCTCCGCGAGCGTCTGCCCGTCGATCGAGACCACCCGGTCCCCGAGCTCGAACGGCCCGTTCGGGTCCCGGTCGGAGACCACGATCTCCCCGATGGAGACAGCACTGTTCGCGGGGCTGACCGTGGTGCCGTCCGTGGGCGCCGCCGCCCGGGACCAGATGCACCAGCCGGCTACCCCGTAGAGCGCGAGAGTGAGCAGTAGGAGCGAGGCGGGTACACGCCGCGCGCCCGCCGGGTCGAACACGTGAGGATCATCCCGCAGCCGGCGGTCTCAGGACAGAGCAATTGGGCACCGCTGCCCGAAAGTTCCCTGGTGACCGTGCGCCCGAGCGGCGCGGAGGGCTAATCGGGCTTCTTCTCCTCGTCCGAAGAGGACAGTTCCGGGGCCGGGGGAGCGGCCGGCAGGTCGCTCAGCGGGGTCGGATCCTGCTTCGGCTCCTCGGCACCCTCCGGCGCGGCGCTCGGACCGGGTTCGCCGGCCAGTGCGGCCGCCACCGCGTCCGGCGACCCGCCCGCGGGGGTCGCGGGGGTCGCGGGGATCACGGGGATCACGGGGATCTCTGTCTGCGTGGCGGTCGCGTTGCTGACCACCTGCGTGTCGGCCGAGCCGTCCGGGTCGTCCGGGTTGCTTTCCGCGGGAGTCGCGGGAGGCTGGGGAAGCTCCGCCTCCGTCTGGCGTTCCGACACCGGCACCGCGGTACCGGTGACCGGGGTGGCGGCCGCGGCGGCGTGCGGGGTGGCGGCGGGCGCCTGGCCCGGCTGCGGGTACCCGGGCGGCATCCCGCCGTAGGGCTGCGCGAAGCCCATCCGAGGCGTGTTCGGCTCCACGCGCGCCACCCGCGGGCGCTGGCCGACGTGCGCGAGCACGACCGCGACGATCCCGACCACGACCCCGCCGAGCGGGAGGTACAGCCCGAGCCCGGCGGTGAACTCGATGCTCTCGCCCTCCGAGAGCTCCCGGTCGTTGTAGGAGCTCATCTGGTCGAGCACGTCGAACAGCACGAGCAGCACGGCGCCGGCGGTGACCGACGCGCCCGCGACGATCAGGGACCGGCTCGCGGTGATGAGACCGGACGTGCGCGACCGGGACGCGGCGAACGCGTAGCCGGCGCCGAGCACGAGCAGCGCGGCGGCGAACACCAGCGCCAGCCCGGCGAGGTAGCTCGCCGACTCGGACGGGTCGGTGCTGCCCGCGTCGTTGTACTCCCACCAGGTGCGGGTGCCGGCGTAGACGGTGGGCTCGCTGTCCGGGCCGTCGAACGCGAACTCGCTGCGGTTCTTGGTGATCGGCCCGAAGGAGCCACCGATGGCCAGACCCGCGACCACGAGCGACAGGATGCCGGCGATCAGGCTGGTCGTACCGCCGCGCGGCGGCTTCGGCGGCGCGGCGACACCCATCATGGGCTGCATCGGGGGTGGCTGCTGGAACGGCGGGTAGCCGGGTGCGGGCTGAGTCACACGCGCATGATGCCAGTGCCCGTCGGTGACCGGTTCGTCGCCCGAACGGGAGGCGCACCGCGCCCGTCAGGACACCCGCGCCCCGCTGGGCTCCGACGCCGCGAACTGAGCTACTGGGGCAACACAACCAAGAAGGCGGCGGTCATGGCCGACGAAACCATCGTGCTCGGCGCGGCGATCATCCGCGACTACCGGATCTTCGTCGCGCGGCGGTCGCAGCCTCCGTCGATGGCCGGGTTCTGGGAGCTGCCCGGCGACGAGGTGCCCTCCGGCGCCGACGAGCGCGGCACGCTGCAGGACGAGTTCACCAAGGAGTTCGGGGTGTCGCTCCGCTGCGTCGACACGATCATCGGCGACCGCAGGCTCACGTCGTGGCGCACCGCGGACAACGAGTCGGTCGACGCGTCCCTGCGGATCTGGCGCTGCCAGTTCCCCAGCGAGATGACCTTCGACGTCGACCTCGGCGACCCGCGCCCCAGCATGTACCGCTACGACGACACGCAGTGGGTCGCGCTCGACGATCTGGACTCGGTCGGGCCGTGGCGCGACGAGGCGCGGATCGCCGCCTCGGAGGTCGCCGACTACTACCTCGCCGACGAGATGTGGCAGAGCGCGGACTGAGCGTGGCGAATGCGTTGCTGGTGCAAACGTCACTTTTCGCGTTCAATGCCCTCTTCTGAGTTAGTGCGGCGAGCGGCCCGTGCGAGGGCCGGGCCGCTCACCGCATACCAGCGCTCCGTCGGTAGCGCTCGAGGACCATCGACTTCCACTCGGCGAGCAACGCCGTCCTGCGGGTCGCGTCGCCGCCGATCATGGCGTCCAGCGCGAGCCCCCTGACGAGGTTGACGGTCAACAGCAGCAGCGTCTCCAGCTGCGCCTCGTCCACCTCGGTGCCCACGATCTGGCGGTAGAACTGCAGTGTCGCGTGGCCGAGCGCGCGGTCCACCGGCAGCAGGCTCCGCCGCAGCTCGGCGTCGGTGCGCGCGGCCACCCACAGCTCGACCGCCGCGGTCGACAGCGTGCCCGAGTAGGCCTGCCACAACAGGTCGATGCCCTGGTCGAGGCGTTCCTGGCCCGGCGGGAGCTGCGCGGTCGCCGCCAGGATCTGCGACGACAGCCGCGCGAACAGGTGCTCGAGCGCGCTCGTCATCAGGTCGGCCTTGGTCGTGAAGTGGTGCTGCTGCGCGCCCCGCGACAGGCCGGCGCGCTGACAGATCTCCTGCACGGTCGTGTGCGCGTACCCCAGCTCGACCAGGCACTCGATCGTCGCGTCCAGCAGCAGCTCCCTGGTGCGCTCGCTGCGTTCTGCCTGCGTCCGGTGCTTGCGCGCGACAGGAGGGGTCACCATGTTGCCTCCGCGCTCCTCAGCTTTACGTGCAGAGCTGCACGCATGTACATTCTGAGCAGACTTTACATGCCATCCGGATTGTTTTTGGAGCCCTCATGCCGCTCACCCAGCGTTCCTCGTGGCTCGACGGAGACGACAACGGCGATCTCGACGCCTTCCGCGACCTCGCGCACGCGTTCTGCCAGAAGGAGATCGCGCCCAACCACGAGCGCTGGTCGCAGGCCAAGCAGGTCGACCGCGAGCTGTGGCGCAAGGCGGGCGACGTCGGCCTGCTGTGCCTGTCGATCCCCGAGGAGCACGGCGGTGGCGGCGGCACGTTCGCCCACGAGGCGATCCTGCTCGAGGAGCAGGCCAAGGCCGGCGACGACGCGTGGGGCAACTCCGTGCACTCCGGCATCGTCGCCCACTACGTCAACGCCTGCGGCACCGACGATCAGAAGAAGCGGTGGCTGCCGAAGCTGGCGTCCGGCGAGCTGGTGAGCGCGATCGCGATGACCGAGCCGGGCACCGGCTCGGACCTGCAGAACGTGAAGACGAAGGCCATCCGGGACGGCGACCACTACGTGCTCAACGGCGCGAAGACGTTCATCACCAACGGCGCGCAGGCCGAGCTGATCGTCGTGGTCGCCAAGACCGACCCCGGCGAGGCCGCGAAGGGCGTGTCGCTGGTCGTGCTGGAGACCGAGGGAGCGGAGGGCTTCCGCCGCGGCCGCGTGCTGGACAAGATCGGCATGCACGGCCAGGACACCGCGGAGCTGTTCTTCGACGACGTCCGCGTCCCGGTCGAGAACCTCCTCGGTGGCGAGGAGGGCCAGGGCTTCGTTCAGCTCATGCGGCAGCTGCCGCAGGAGCGCCTGATCATCGCGGTCGGCGCGGTCGCGGCCATGGAGGCCGCGGTCGAGCAGACCATCCAGTACACCAAGGAGCGCACGGCGTTCGGCCGCGAGATCTTCAAGTTCCAGAACACGCGGTTCAAGCTCGCGGAGGCCGCCACCGAGGTCGCGGTGTGCAAGGCGTACCTGGACCAGTGCATAGAGCGGCACCTGAAGGGCGAGCTGGACGTCACCGGCGCCGCGATGGTCAAGTGGTGGACGACCGACCGGCTGTCCAAGGTCGCCGACGAGTGCCTCCAGCTGTTCGGCGGCTACGGCTACATGGCCGAGTACCCGATCTCGCGGGCGTGGACGTCCGCGCGGGTGCAGCGGATCTTCGGCGGCACCAACGAGATCATGAAGGAAATCATCTCCCGCACACTGTGACATCCCTCCTCGCGAATGTGATTAAGGGGCTCCATGGGACCGCTCGCTGGGCTGAAGGTCGTCGAGCTGGTCGGGCTCGCGCCCGCGCCGTTCGCGGCGACCGTCCTCGCCGACCTCGGCGCGGACGTCGTCCGGGTCGACCGCGCCAAGCCGGGTTTCGACGTGCTGGCGTTCCAGAAGGACCCGCTGACGCGCACCCGGCGGTGGATCGGCGTCGACACGAAGTCCGAGGAGGGCCGCGACATCGTGCTGCGGCTGGCCGAGGACGCGGACGTGCTGATCGAGGGGTTCCGGCCGGGCGTGACCGAACGCCTCGGCATCGGGCCGGCGGACTGCATGGCGCGCAACCCCCGGCTCGTCTACGGCCGGATCACCGGGTGGGGTCAGGACGGGCCGCTCGCGCAGGCCGCAGGGCACGACATCAACTACATCGGCCTGTCCGGGGCCCTGGAGCCGATCGGACGGGCGGGGGAGCGACCGGTGCCGCCGCTGAACCTGCTCGGCGACTTCGGCGGCGGCGGGCTCCTGCTCGCGATGGGGGTGCTCGCGGCGCTGGTCGAGCGCGGCGTCTCCGGGCGGGGGCAGGTCGTCGACGCGTCGATGGTGGACGGGTCGGCGCTGCTGACCGCCGGCATGCACGGCCTGCGCAACATCGGGCTGTGGAGCAAGGGGCGCGGGTCGAACATGCTCGACGGCGGCGCCCCGTTCTACGACACCTACGAGACGTCCGACGGTAAGTACGTGGCCGTCGGCGCGATCGAGGAGCGCTTCTGGGGCGAGCTGGTGAAGGTGCTCGAGCTCGACCCGTCGTCGGTCGCCGGCCGGCTCGACCCCGAGCAGTGGCCGGCCGTGCGGGAGCGGCTGGCCGAGGTGTTCCGGACGCGCACCCGCGACGAGTGGGCCGCCCGCGCCGAGGGGACCGACGCGTGCCTGACCGCGGTGCTGGACCCGACCGAGGCGGCCACCCACCCGCACAACGTGGCGCGCGGGACGTTCGTGTCGCTCGACGGACAGCTGCAGCCGGCGCCGGCCCCGAAGTTCTCCCGGACCCCGGCGGACCCGCCGAACCCGCCGGTGGAGCCGAGGTCGGACACCACCGCCGTGCTCACCGATCTGGGTTACACGCAGGACGATATTGACCGTTTGCGCACGAATGGTGTCGTTGCGTAGTTCAGGGGTGACACCCGGATGTGGGTACTTGTGTGTCCACATAGTCTCTGCGTCATGACCTCCACAGGGGCAGAGAAATCCTCGCCGGTGACGATCTTCGTCGACGGCCGGTCGGGGATCAGCGTCACCGGCGTGCTGGACTCCTACACCGTCGCGGAGCTGAACCGCGCGGTGACGGACTTCTTCGAGCTCAGAGACACGTCCGAGATCGACGTGCTGACCCTCGACATGAGCACCGTGTCGGCGTGCGACCACGCGGCCACCACCGCGGTGCGGCACGCGCAGTCCGTGTGCACCGACCGGGGCGTCGCGTTGAGAGTGGTCCCCAGCGAGGCCGTGCGACAGGTCATGACCGCCCGCCACTGACTTCCAGGCCACGTGCGAACGGGCCGGGTCACTCGAACGAGCCGTGGCGGCCGGCGCCCGCGGTGAACCGTGCCGCGCCGCCCATGGCCTCGGTCAGTGCCTCCTGGCCGTGCGCGAACTCGGTGGCCAGCGGGTCCGGTGACTCCCACTGCGCGAGCGTGGCCGCGCGGTCCGAGCGCATGCACGTCTGCGGGAACGTGGCCAACTGCTTGGCGAGCGCCTGCGCGGCGGCCAGCGCCTGCCCGGCGGGCACCACCCGGTTGGCCAGCCCGATCGCCAACGCCTCGTCCGCGTCCACCGGGCGGCCGGTCAGCACCAGGTCCATGGCCCGGCTCTGCCCGATGAGCCGAGGCAGCCGCACGGTGCCGCCGTCGATCAGCGGCACGCCCCACCGCCGGCAGAACACCCCGAAGACCGCCGTCGTGTCCGCCACCCGCAGGTCGCACCAGAGCGCCAGCTCGAGTCCGCCCGCGACGGCGTGCCCGGCGACCGCGGCGATCACCGGCTTCGACAGTGTCATGCGGGTCGGCCCCATCGGGCCGTCACCGTCAGCCACTGGAGTGAGTCGATTCCCTCGATCGGTACCCACCGACTTGAGGTCCGCCCCGGCGCAGAACGACGGCCCGACCCCGGCGAGAACGGCCACGTGGGCGGAGTCGTCCGCCTCGAACGACCGGAACGCGTCGGCCAGCGCCTCGGCGGTCGCGCCGTCCACGGCGTTCCTGGCCTCGGGCCGGTTGAGCAGGACCGTTGTCACCGAACCGGTTCTTTCGACACGGACCGTCTCGATCATCTGCGTGTCCTCTCGGAGTTCGGGTGATGTCCCGTATGGTGCTGTGCGTGGCGATGTACGCACCGTAAGCTGGGTGCAGCCATCCGCGTGAACCTCGACTCGGACCCGGTGGTTGTGGAGGACGATGACACGCGGACAACGCAGGCAACCGGTGGGGTAGCGGCGGACGGAGAGTGCAGTGGACGCGAAGAAGGCCATGATCCTCGTCGGCGTGGCGCTGGTGCTGTTCTATGTCATCACCCAGCCGACGCAGGCCGCGGAGGCGGTACAGGGCATTCTCGGCTGGCTGAAGGACGGTGCCGAGGCGATCATCACGTTCATGAAGAACCTGTTCGCCTGATCGACGAGCTCGCGAAGCGCCGCCCGGCAGACCGCCGGGCGGCGCTTCCGCATGTCCGCACCTCGTGGAGATCACGGAACGTGACGTTGCTCGCTCGAACCACGAGCCACATTGGACCGTACGGGTGGATTCTCGCCCATTACGCCCTGTTGGCAGCCTTTCCTCGAGATCAGGTCTGGCGAACTGTCGGTGCCGGCCTTTACGGTTCCCGCATCGACTTTCCGCGGGGCAGTCCGCAGTTCTCGAGGAGGCAGGATGCTCGACGATCCCGGCGTGGATGACCTGGTGCGGCAGTGGACCGAGGACCACTCGAAGTCCGCCGAGTCGGACGAGATCAAGCGCATCGCGTCCGAGTGGCTCGCGGACGTGCCGGTGCAGCCGCAGGGGATCCCGGGTCAGCGCGCTCGCGGCGGCAACGGCGCGTGGGCGTCGGTCGAGGCGACCGACCCGATGTTCTTCGCGGCAATGCGTGAGCGGCTGCCCGACGTCCCCGCCGAGCTGCTGTCCGCGGCCGCCGGCTGGTGGCAGATGGTCGGCGGGCTCGCCGAGGCCAAGGAGTGGTGGGACGCCGGCATCAGCCCGCTCGACCAGCGCGCGCTCGACTACCGCGCGGCCGGCCTCGCGCCGTCCGACCTCAAGCGGCGCCTCGGCCCGCTGACCGTGCTCGACCACCTGCGGCGCGGCAGCGCCCCCGCGTGGTGTGTCAACCGGCTGCAGCGCGCCAACGAGCGGCGCTCTGCCTGACTCGCGTTTCGTAACGTCGTGGCGGGGCCGTCGTTGACCTGGTGTGACCGACGGCCAGCTACCTGACCAGCCCCTGCGCGGCATCCTGCTGCGCGCCGGCGTGGTCCTTCTCGTTCTCGCCGTCGCGGGTGGTGGAGTGTGGCTGCTGCGTGCGGCCACCGCGCCAGAGCCCGGACCGGTCGCTCCCGCCGCGTCGGTGCCCGTCGCCGACGTCGAGCCCGGCGCCGTCGTGCCGGAACAGGCGCAGCCGCAGGTCCAGCCGCAGCCACAGGCCGGCGCCGCGGGCGAGGACCCGCTCAAGACGTGGGCCACGCGGCTCGCCGGGCCGACCGACGTGCCGGCACGGGCGCTGATGGCGTACGGCAACGCCGAGCTGGTGCTGCGCACGGCCAACCCGTCGTGCCGCCTGTCGTGGGCCACGCTCGCCGGCATCGGGCGCGTCGAGTCGAACCACGGCCGGTACGGCGGCGCCACCCTGCGGGACGACGGGCGGCCCTCGAAGCCCATCATCGGTGTCCCGCTGGACGGCTCGCCCGGCGTGCGGGCCATCTCCGACACCGACGGCGGCCGCCTCGACGGCGACACCGCGGCCGACCGCGCGGTCGGGCCGATGCAGTTCATCCCGTCGACGTGGCGGAAGTGGGCCGCGGACGCGAACCTCGACGGCAACGGCGACCCCCAGCAGATCGACGACGCCGCGCTGGCGGCCGGCCGGTACCTGTGCGCGGGCGGCCGCGACCTGTCCACCCCGGCCGACTGGTGGGCCGCGGTGTTCTCGTACAACAACTCCGTGCCGTACGGCCAGAAGGTCTTCGGCCTCGCCGACGGCTACGCCCACGCCGCGCAGTAGGTGGGATTCCCACTCGCGCCTTCTCACCTGCGATGATCCGTGATCCAGCGGGAGGGAGGTAATCGGGGTGCAGGCGAAGCCGACGTTCCGGCGGCGTCGACTGGCGCGCCGGCTGCGGCAGATGCGGGAACAGGCGGGCCTGACCCTGGAACAAGCCGCGGCGCGGCTCGACAAGACCCGCAGCGCGCTCGGCCGCGTCGAAACCGGCCAGAGCCGCGCGGACGTGCACCTGGTCCGCTCGATGATGGACCTCTACGACCACTACGACCCGGACCTGCTCGACCTGGCCAGGGAGGCGTCGAAACCGCCGTGGTGGGCCATCTACTTCCGCCGGCCGATCGAGGAGAACCGCGGCTTCATCGGCCTCGAGGACTGCGCCGCGACCGCGTTCGAGTTCACCCTCAGCTTCATCCCCGGGCTGTTGCAGACCGAGGACTACATGCGGGCGGTGTTCGACTCCGGGCTGGTGTCGCGGACCGAGCGGGGTCTCGACGACGAGGTCGCCGCTCGGCTCCACCGGCAGCGGCGGTTGACCGATCCGGACTTTCCTATCGAGTTGGTCGCCGTTCTCGACGAGTCGGCGCTGCACCGGAATCTTGGCGGCCACGAGGTGATGAGAGCGCAACTGCTCACCGTCCTCGACCTGGCGCGGCTGCCGAACGTGTCGATACAGGTCCTGCCGAACGGGGTCGGCGCGCATCCCGGACTGGACGGCGCGTTCGTCGTCCTGGAGTACGCGGATCCGGGCGATCCCAGCATCCTCTACGTCCCGTACGTCACCGGCGCACTGCACATCGACAACGCCGATGAGGTCGCGCGCGCCAAGCGGCTGTTCGCCCAGTTGCGGGAGCGTGCCCTGAGTCCTGAGGACTCGGTGGTCCTCGTCAAGCACTTGGTCGCCGACGCGGGGGCGCTCACGGACGGTCTTCGCTGAGTTTGCGGGCGACGACCTCCGGCGAGGGGCCGCCGGGCCAGTGTTAGCGTCTTTGGTGTGAATGGCGGAGTGCTGGCTCGCCGGGCGGGGATCGTTGCCGTCTGTGTGCTCTCCCTGGTCGCCTGCGTCGGGTTGGCGTGGTGGCAGTGGCAGCGTTTCGAGTCGTCGACGGGCACCTGGCAGAACCTCGGCTACGTGCTCCAGTGGCCGCTGTTCGGGCTGTTCCCCGCGTTCATGTTCTGGCGCTTCCGGAAGCTGCGGGCCCAGCACGGCGCGGCCACGGCCACGACGCAGGAGCCGGAGCTGACCCCCGAACCGGACATTCCTGCCCCAATCCGGCAGGATGACAGCGACGATCCGGAGCTGGCGGCGTACAACCGCTACCTCGCCCAGCTCAACGCCCTCGACCAGCAGGAGACGACGCGATGACCGAGTCCCCGGTCACCACCGACGAGGAGAATCCCGCCCAGGCCGTCGGCGACGCCGGCGTCCGCGGCGCGCTCGGGCGCTTCCGGATCATGGCCTACATCGTCGGTGTCGGCCTGCTCGCGCTCTGCGTCGCGCTGGTCCTGAACCGGTTCTTCGACCAGGGCCAGTACAGCGCGATCGTGGGCCCGGTGCACGGGTTCCTCTACATCGTCTACCTGCTCGCCATCGTCGACCTCGCGCTCAAGGCCCGCTGGTCGCTCAAGGGCACGATCCTCGTGATGCTGTCGGGCGTGGTCCCGATCGGCTCCTTCTTCGCCGAGCGCAAGGTCACGCAGAAGGTCCGCGCGGGCGAGGCCCTCTAGAGGCCGACCCGCCGCAGGGCGAGCGCCACGAAACCACGCATCGACCGGTCCCAGCCGGCCGGCGCGGGTGGCGGGGTGACGTCCACGAGCATGTCCAGCGCCACCGGCGGCAGGTCCGGACCCTGCCGGAACGCGAGCGCCACCGCCGCGGTCATCCGCACGGCGAGCGTCGGCGCCTCCAGCGCCGCCGTCAGGTGCTCGTCGACCTGGGGATAGCCCGTCACGTACGCCAGCGTCAGGTTCGCGCTCGCCGGCGCCGCCGACGCGATCAGCGCGTCGACCACCATCTGCGACATCGGGAAGTACGCCAGCAGCTCGGCCGTCTGCGCCGCCACCACCGGGTCCGCCAGCCACCGGACATACGTCGGCAGGTGGGCGAGACCCGCCCGGTACGCGTCCGCCGCCCACCGGACCGAGGCCGCCGCCATCAGCTCGTCGTCCGGCGCGTCGCCGGACGAGTACAGCCGCTGCGCCGCCTCGGCGAGCTCCGCGTCGGACAGCGCGTCGCCGGCGGCGAAGTCCTCTGTGAACGGCAGCGGCACGTCGCCGACGGCGACGCCGCGCAGCAGGCTGAGCAGCGACTCCCGGTCGGCGGTGCTCGGGTCGTCGACCAGCGCCACCAGGAACGGCACCACCGCGGCACTCACCGGCCACCGCGCACCCTGGTGGTACACCGCCCGCGACAGCCACGTCAGCGCGGTGCCACGGGTGGTGGGACTGGGCGAACGCAGCATCCGTAACCGGTCCGGCAGGTCGTTGGCTGTGCCATGAGCGTGACGCAATCGCAGCCACGGCACTTCGGCCAGGTCCGCCAGGGGATCGTGCACATGGTCTTTCTACCTCACGCCCCGATACCGGTGAGCGACCGGACCTCCATCTCCTTCTGCAGGGCCGGGTCGGCCGGCTCCCTGCTGAGGACCGTGCCGAGGAAGCCCGCCAGGAACGAGATGGGGATCGACACGATCCCCGGGTTCGTCAGCGGGAACAGGTGGAAGTCCACACCGGAGAAGATCGACGTCGGCGCGCCGGACATCACCGGCGACACGACCACCAGCAGCAGGCACGAGCCCAGCCCGCCGTACATGCCCCACAGCGTGCCGCGGGTGTTGAACCGCTTCCAGAACAGCGAGTACAGCAGGGTCGACAGGTTCGCCGACGCCGCGAAGGCGAACGCCAGCGCCACGAGGAATGCCACGTTCTGACCGTTGGCGAGGATGCCGCCGACCATGGCGAGTACGCCGACCACCACCGCGGTCAGCCGGGCGACGCGGACCTCGGCCGCCGGTTCCGCCTTGCCGCCGCGGAAGATGTTCGCGTACACGTCGTGGGCGAAGGACGCCGACGCCGTCAGCGTCAGGCCCGCGACCACCGCGAGGATCGTCGCGAACGCCACCGCGGCCACGATGCCGAGCAGCAGCGTGCCGCCGATCTCGAACGCCAGCAGCGGCGCCGCCGAGTTCTCCTTGCCGGTGGAGGAGAGGATCTTCTCCGAGCCGACGAGCGCGGACGCGCCGTAGCCGATCACCAGCGTCGCGAGGTAGAACACGGCCATCGCGCCGACCGCCCACACCACCGAGCGGCGCGCCTGCTTGGCGTTCGGCACGGTGTAGAAGCGCATCAGCACGTGGGGGAGTCCCGCGGCGCCGAGGATCAGCGCCAGCGACAGCGAGATGAAGTCCAGCTGCGTGATCGCCGTCTTGCCGTACTGGGCGCCCGGCTCGAGCACGCCCCGGCCGTTCGCGTTGTTCGCGGCCGCCTCGTCGAGCAGCGCCGAGATGCTGAACCCGAACTTGCCGAGCAGGAACACGGTCATCAGCACGACGCACAGCACCAGCAGCGTCGCCTTGATGATCTGCACCCACGTGGTGCCCTTCATGCCGCCGACCAGCACGTAGAAGATCATGACGAGGCCGACGACACAGATCACCAGCGCCTGCCCGCCCTTGCCGTGCACGTTGAGCAGCAGCGCGACGAGCCCGCCGGCGCCGGCCATCTGCGCGAGCATGTAGAAGAACGAGATGACGAGCGTCGACGTGGCGGCCGCGGCGCGCACCGGGCGCTGGCGCATCCGGTAGGCGAGCACGTCGCCCATCGTGAAGCGGCCGGTGTTGCGGACCAGCTCGGCGACGAGCAGCAGCGCGACGAGCCACGCGACCAGGAAGCCGATCGAGTACAGGAAGCCGTCGTAGCCGTGCACGGCGATCGCGCCCGCGATGCCGAGGAACGACGCGGCGGAGAGGTAGTCGCCGGTGAGCGCGATGCCGTTCTGCGAGCCGGTGAACGCGCTGCCGGCCGCGTAGTAGTCGGCGGTGGAGGTGTTGCGGTGGCTCACCCGGTACACCAGGTACAGCGTGATCGCGACGAAGCCGCCGAACACGGCGATGTTGAGCACCGGGCTGCCGAGCGACTCGGACTGTGCGGAGATGATGGTCATTTGTCGGAGACTCCCGCGCCGGCGCGGATGGCGGCGACCCTCGGGTCGAGGTGTCTCCGCGCGTACCGCACGTAGCCGATCGTGATGGCGATGGTCGAGACGAACTGGAGCAGGCCGAGCACGAGCCCCACGGTCACCAGGCCGAACAGGCGGTGGCTCATGAAGCCGTGCGCGTACGCCGCGAGCAGCACGTAGGTCAGGTACCAGGCGAAGAACAGCGCGGCCATCGGAAAGACGAAACGCCGAAAGCGACGCCGCAGTGCGATGAACTCGGGGCTGTCGTGGATGGCGGCGAAGTTCGGCGCCCGCTGGACGTCGGGCGCCGAACTCGGTGGTCGGGTGATTCCGCCGAAGCCCGCTCCGGAATGCGCAGGAGTTCGGGTCGTTATCGGGGTGTGAACCACCTGGGTCATGTGTTCCTCCGTTGAACATAGGCACACGTGGCCTAATTTCAATATGGAGACGGGGCCGGGGGGAGATCCGGCCGGCGTCATAGTAACCACGACCCGGGTGAACTCCTAATAGCCATCTAACGGGGACCACGGTCCGGGTGGTGGCCGAGTTTCGCTCGAACTGTGGAGATGGCGGTGATCTGGCCATATGTTCCAGCGATCGAGTAGTACAGGTAGACGCTACCGAGCGAACGGCCGGCCGACGTTCACACGTAGCGGTGAACCTTGGTGTCACTTTGCGTCGCGAAAGTTGCACTCGGCAGGATCGACTTCACGGATCGTGTTCGCGGCACGGTCCACAAGGGCCGGTTCGGTGCTTGTGACAACCGTCCCACCAGGGGTATCACGCGACCGGGTGATGCTCGGACACGGGTTGTTTGTGCTGTTCGGAGCGTCGCGGAGGGTCACGGCGATCGTCACGCGTGGACGTCCGGCGCGGTGTCTTGATCGTCCGCGCCCCCACCAACCGGCCCGCGTTGGGGCCAAGTAACCCGTTCGGGCTATCAAGTAAGTCCACACCAGACTCACAGTAGAAAGGCCGTGACCAATATCCGCGGACGGCGGGCAGGGGTAGCCTTATTTGATCGCATTGTGGCCGGTTCTCGCAGGTCAGCGACCGTGCTTCGGAATACTTTCGTGATCGGGTGACTGAGGTACGATCTGTCCTCAGTTCTCGCCGTCGCGGAACGGCCCCGCCGGGTCCGCGCCGTCGGCAGGAGTCGGCCACGACGGTCGAATTGAATGCCCTGAACCGGCACGGCGGGAACCAGGCATGACATTTGGCGAACAATCAGGTCGCCATGCGTCCTGTCAATGCCGGCGTGCCCGACCGAACTGTCGTTTCCTCATTCCGAAATGAGGCGCTGTCTTGAAACCTGCGACACCCATCGTGTCCACCGAACCCGGGTACGGGCGCGCGGCATCCGCCGACGAGTCCACCTCCCGGTGGTCGGCGCTGATGAGCGTGCTGGCGAACTGGCGGGACTGGAACCTGCCCGTGAAGCTCGCCGCCGTCACACTCGTGCCGATCGTCTTCGCGATCGTGCTCGGTACCATGCAGATCTCCGACCAGGTCGACAGGGCGAGCTCGTACCGGCGAGTGGACCGGCTGGTCGTCGTCAACCAGGAGCTGCGCGGGCTCGTCGCCGCGCTGCAGGCCGAGCGGGAGACGGCGGGCGTGCTGCTCGCGGCGCGGGCCCCCGACCTCGTGGCGCAGCTCGCCGACGAGCGGGCGGGGGTCGACACCACGCGGGCCGCGTTCGAGCGGGCCGCCGGCCGCGTCACGCTCGACAACGAGATCGCCGCCGCGCGGTACGCGGACGTCCGGACCTGGCTCGACGAGCTCGCCGACGTGCGCGAGCAGGTCGCCGAGCCCGGCTTCGCGGCGGCCAACGCGATCACCCGCTACTCGGCGGTCATCGACGCGTTGCTGCGCTTCGACCGGACCATGTCGGCGGAGGCGCTCGACGCGACGCTCGCGGCCACCTCCTCGGCGCTCTACGACCTCGAGGCCATCAAGGAGCAGGTGGAGTACCAGCACGCGGTGGTCTCGGTCGGCATCGTGCGCGGCAGTCTCACCGGTCCGGAGGTCGACGCACTCGCCGCGTCGGTGGGCCGCCAGGCCGACCGTATGAACGACTTCCACTCGGTCGCCGGCACGAACCGGGCCCGGCTGTACGACGAGGCGGTCAGCGGCACCGGCATCGCCGGCCGCAACAACGTGGTCGCGGCTGTCATCGGCAACGCGCCCGGCCTGCCGATGCCGACGACCGCGCAGGACTGGAACGACGGCTCCGCGCTGACCGCGAGCCGGATCGCGACCGTCGCCGACGTGCTCGGCAAGGACCTCAGCGACCGTTCCGCGGCACTGCAGGACGAGGCGAGCGACGGCGCGGGGCTCGCCGCGGTGATCCTGCTCGTCGCCCTGGTGGTCGCGATCGCGGTCATGTTCGTGGTCGGCCGGCACCTGCTCAGCTCGCTCGCGGCGCTGCGCCGCAGCGCGCTGGACGTCGCCGAGCGCGGGCTGCCCGACGCGGTCGCCCGCATCCGGGACCGCGGCGACGAGGCGGGGGCCATCGAGCTCGCGCCGGTGCCCGTCCGCTCGATGGACGAGGTCGGCCAGGTGGCCCGCGCGTTCGACGCCGTGCAGCGCCAGGCGTTGCGCCTGGCCACCGAGCAGGCGGGGCTGCGGGCCAAGTACTCGAGCGTGTTCGTCAACCTCTCCCGCCGCAGCCAGGGGCTCGTGCAGCGCCAGCTGCAGCTGCTGGAGCGGCTCGAGCGCGACGAGGAGGACGCCGACCAGCTCGCCACGCTGTTCCAGCTCGACCACCTCGCGACCCGCATGCGGCGAAACAACGAGAACCTGATGGTGCTGTCGGGCAGCGAGGTCGGCAGGCGCACGCAGCGCCCGGCGAGCCTCGCCGACCTGCTGCGCGCGTCGGTGTCGGAGATCGAGCAGTACCAACGGGTGGTGCTGCTGCCGCCGCCGTCGGTGCAGGTGGTCGGCTACGCCGTCGGCGACCTGGTCCGGCTGATCGCGGAGCTGCTCGACAACGCGACCGTGTTCTCCGCGCCGGACACCCAGGTGACCATCGCGAGCCACTCGTTCGAGGACGGCTCGCTGTGCGTCGCGGTGCTCGACGAGGGCATCGGCATGAACCAGGCCGAGCTCGACGAGGCCAACGCACAAGCTGGCCGACGCCGGCGCGATCGACGTGTCGACCTCCCGGCGGATGGGCCTGTTCGTGATCGGCCGCCTCGCCGGCCGGCACGGCATCGAGGTGCGGCTCAACGGGGGCCACGACGTCACCGGCGTCCGGGCCACCGTGACGGTCCCGCCCGAGGTGGTCGTGCACCAGGTGGCCGAGCCGACGCCCCCGCCTGTGCGGGAGCGGCAGCGGCCGAGCGGCACGAGCCTGCTGGTGCCGTTCTCCCTCGGTGGCGGGACCGGGACGAACGGGCACACCAACGGCACGCACGTCAACGGGACCAACGGCCACGCCAACGGCTCGTCGCACGGCGCGGCCAACGGGTTGGTCAACGGCACCAACGGCACCAACGGCGCCGGCACCAACGGCGCACCGCTGCCCCGCCGCACCCGCGACCCCGCCCACGACCCCGCCCGCGATGTCGAGCCGGCGCCGACTCCCGAACCAACGCCGGAACCCACGCCCGAACCCACGCCCGAACCCACGCCCGAACCCACGCCCGAACCCACCGAGGCGCCGGCGGCGCGGGAGACGACCGAGCAGCCGGAGAAGACCGACGGCGACCGGATGCCGCTGCCGCGCCGGGCGCCGGGCGGCCGGATGCCCGGCCCGAAGGTCGGGCCGCCCGGCCCGGGCGACATCACGCGGCAGCGCGGCCCGTTCGAGCCGCCGGACCGCCAGTCGCTGCCGGCCGGCGGGCTGTTCGCCCCGGCCGCCCGCGACGACAAGGCCACCGGGTGGTGGACCGCCGGCACCGCCGCCGACCGGTCGGCGATCGAGGAGACCACGCCGATCTTCGACGAGATGGTGTCGGCCTGGTTCCGGGCCGTCAGCGACCCCGCGGTGGACGACGAGACCGCCGCGGCCATGAAACCCCAGCCCCCGAGGCAGGACGAGCAGTCCTGGCAGTTCGCCGCGGACTCCGGCTTCGACGCGGCGCGCGCGGTGTCGAAGTCCGAGCCGGCCGACTACACCTCGGGTGGGCTGCCGCGCCGTAGTCCGAGGCAGAACCTGGTTCCCGGCAGTGCCGCTCCGAGCGCTGCCGCCGGTTCGCCCCGACACGGGCGCGACGCGGACGACGTGCGGGAGAAGCTGAGCAACTACCGGCACGGCATCCGCAGGGCGCGGGATCACCGGCAGAGCGTCGAGCCGACACTCGACCCAAGCGCTCCGCCGGTGACCCCGCCCCGACCCACCCCCCGGCCGACCCACCCCACCCCGGAGGAGTCGGCGGCGCAGACCGCGCAGCTCGACCTGACCGGCGCCGGCTGGCGGTTCGCCGCCGACATCGGGTGGCGCGCGGCCAACCAGGTGTCCACGGCCACCCCGGTGGACTTCACCTCCGGCGGCCTGCCGCGCCGCAGCCCGAGCCAGAACCTGGTGCCCGGCAGCGTGTCCCATACCGGCAACGGCAACGGTTCCGGCGCGCCGCCGCGGCGGGCCGAGCGCGCCGAGGAGATGCGCGGCCGGCTCGGCAGCCTCCAGATGGGGCTGTCCCGCGGCCGCCGGAGTCTGGCCGAGCGCGGCTCGGCCAACGGTTCGCACGACCACAAGCAGCAACAGGAGAGTGAATGACTTCGCCACACACCCAACCGAGCCAGTTCGGATGGTTGGTCAACGACTTCGCAGAGCGGGTGCCCGGCGTCGCGCACGCCGTCGTGGTCTCCGCGGACGGCCTGCTGCTCACCTCCTCGGCCCGGCTGCCGATCGACCGCGCGGACCAGCTTGCCGCGGTGGCGTCCGGGCTGGTCAGCCTCACGCAGGGCGCCGCGCGGTGCTTCGAGGCCGGCGTTGTCAAGGAGACCATCGTCGAGATGGAGGGCGGGATCATGTTGCTGATGGCGATCAGCGACGGCTCCGCCCTCGCCGTGCTGGCCTCGCCGCTGTGTGACATCGGGCAGGTCGCCTACGAGATGACCCTGCTCGTGGACCGGGTCGGACAAATCCTCACGCCGGAGCTTCGCGCGCAGCTCCAGGGCGCCGGCGGGAGGATGGTTGGGCTGCCCGCGTGACCACTCAACCGCCGGACGAGCACGGGTTCGCGGACGTGTTCAACGGGCTCACACTGGGCGGCGGCGGTAGGCGCAAGCGCAGGAAGAACGCCGAGCCGCAGGTGCCCCAACCGTCCACAGTGGAGCATGCGGCGCAGCCGCCGCCGTTGTCCGGTCAGGAGATCGTCGACCAGGCCGGTTGGTCGTGGACGACGCCGAACGCGCCGCCCCGGCGGTGTGCGGTGCCGATCGAGGAGCCGGAGGAACCGGTCGCGGACGCGTCGATCGTGCGCCCCTACGCGTGGACCAGGGGTCGCACGAAGTCCACTATGGACCTTCGGATCGAGACCATGGTGTCCACGAGTGAACACGGCGAGAACATCGAGGCCCTGACACAGACCGAGCACCGCTCCATCGCGGAGCTGTGTGACGAGCCGAGGTCGGTCGCCGAGGTCGCCACGCTGCTGTCGGTACCGCTCGGTGTCGCCAAGGTGCTGCTGGGGGACATGGCCAACCTCGGGCTGGTCATCGTGCACAGGACAGCGACCGGCGGCGCGAACAAAGCACATCTCACGTTGATGGAAAGGGTTTTGAGTGGACTCCGTCGGCTTTGACGCCACAGGCGCCCCCGGTCCCACGCTGACGTCGGTCAAGATCGTCGTCGGTGGCGGGTTCGGCGCGGGCAAGACGACGTTCGTCGGTTCGGTCTCGGAGATCATGCCGCTGACCACCGAGGCGGTGATGACCGAGGCGAGCGTCGGCATCGACAACCTCGAGGCCACGCCGCGTAAACAGACCACCACGGTGGCCATGGACTTCGGCCGCGTGTCGCTGGACTCGGACCTCGTGCTGTACCTGTTCGGCACCCCGGGCCAGGAGCGGTTCTGGTTCATGTGGGACGACCTGGTGCGCGGGGCGATCGGCGCGATCGTGCTGACCGACACCCGGCGCCTCGCCGACTCGTTCTCGCCGATCGACTTCTTCGAGGACCGCGGCCTGCCCTACGTGATCGGCCTGAACTGCTTCGAGGGCGAGCAGTCCCACGCCGTCGACGAGGTCCGCGACGCCCTCGCCGTCGGCGAGGGCGTGCCGATCGTCCGCTGCGACGCCAGGGACCGCGACTCGGTGAAGAACACGCTGATCACCATGGTCGAGTACTCGATGGACCGGTGGGTCGCGGTGCACGGCGCGGGGGTGAGCTGAGACGGGCGCCCGCTGTGCTCCCACTCGCCGGCCGGACGAGCGGGAGGTACTCGACGTGCACGTGTCCCCGGTGCGCCCGGCGGGGTTCCTGGTCCGCGTCGTCCTGCCGACCGGCGCACTCGACCTGCCGTGCGCCGACCACGAGGAGGTGCTGGACCAGTTGGTCGACCGCCGGGTGCCGCTCGACCTCATCTATCGAGCACTGGCCACCCTCGAACCGGGCAACCAACCCGGGACGGTGCCGGACCTACGCCCACGCAGAGGCCGGCACCGTGCCTTCCTCACCAGAAGTGGGCGACGTCGACCACGACGCGGCCGGGCAGGGTGAACACCCGGAACGGCAGTCGGGCTCGCACCCCGAGCCCGATGGACGTCGTGCCTTCCCACGAGCCGGACCACACGGCCTGGCGGAAGGTCTGGTAGCCGGTCACGTTGACCAGCTCGGACCGGTTGGCGGGCGTGTAGGTCAGGGTCCCGTTGTCCCGGTACGACGCCGCCTGGATCGTCACCGCGATGCGGGCGCCGCCGCGGACGGCGATCGGCGCGCCGCTCGGGTCCTCCGTTATCTGGTCCGCATAGGACACCCAGTACCCGTCGACCGGACCGGTCACGTCGAACACCAGCCGGTCGTAGCAGTCGTGCCGGCCGGCACGGATGTCGACGACGTTGCCGAGTTGGGTGGGGTTGACGGACTTCGCGCCGGAACCCCACGTGATGCCGCAGTACGGGGCGGCCGCGGCCACCGAGGTCGCCGGCACCAGGCCGGTGAACGCGACCACGGCGGCCAGTAACACTCCAGTTCTTCGTAACATCTCGACTCCCTTCGAGAATCCCCTGTACAACACAAGACGTCTGGGGGATACGCCGGGTTGTTACGGTCCGCCGGATATGCGTAGCTCGCGGAGCGGACCCGCCGAGCACCGCCCGCGCCGGTGTGCGGCGCGCACAGGCCGGGTGGGCGGAACGTCCGATCTTTGCCGTGCGTGGTGACCGTCTCGGCGTCGAGTGCGCCGGTTGACCGTAAGGTGCTGGTCATGGACTTGTCGCTCACCGAAGAGCAGGCCGCGCTGCGGGAGTTGGCGCGCGATTTCATCGACCGCGAGGTCGTGCCGCACGTGCGGGACTGGGACCGGGCCGAGCAGGTGGACCGGGCGATCGTCGGCAAGCTCGGCGAGGTCGGTTTCCTCGGGCTGACGATCCCGGAGCAGTACCACGGCTCCGGCGGGGACCACCTGTCGTACTGCCTGATGATGGAGGAGCTCGGCCGCGGCGACTCCGCCATCCGGGGCATCGTGTCCGTCTCGCTGGGACTCGTCGGCAAGACGATCCACAGCTACGGCACCGAGGAGCAGAAGCAGCGCTGGCTCACCCGCCTCTGCACCGGCGAGTCACTCGCCTGCTTCGGCCTCACCGAGCCCGACACCGGTTCCGACGCCGGCAACCTCGCGACCAAGGCCGTCCGCGACGGCGACGGCTGGGTGCTGTCCGGCTCGAAGATGTTCATCACCAACGGCACCTGGGCCGACGTGGCGCTGGTGTTCGCGCGCACCGGCGAGGCGGGCCCGCGCGGGGTCACCGCGTTCCTCGTGCCGACCGACACGCCGGGGTTCACGCACCGGGAGATCAAGGGCAAGCTCGGCCTGCGCGGCCAGTCGACCGGCGAACTGGTCCTCGAGGACGTCCGCGTCGGCGACGACGCGCGGCTCGGCGACGAGGGCAAGGGCTTCCGCGTCGCGATGTCGGCGCTGGACAAGGGCCGCATGTCGGTCGCGGCGGGGTGCGTCGGGCTCGCGCGCGCCGCGCTGGAGGCGTCGACGCAGTACGCGGGGGAGCGCGAGCAGTTCGGCCGGCCGATCGCGGGTTTCCAGCTGGTGCAGCAGATGCTGGCCGACATGGCGGTCGGCACCGACGCGGCCAGGCTGCTCGTCTGGCGGGTCGCCGACCTCGTCGACCGCGGCCTGCCGTTCAGCACCGAGGCCTCGATGGCGAAGCTGTACGCCAGTGAGAACGCGGTCACCGCGGCGAACCTCGCGATCCAGGTGTACGGCGGCTACGGCTACCTCGACGAGTACCCGGTCGCCAAGATCCTCCGCGACGCCCGCGTGATGACGCTGTACGAGGGCACCAGCCAGGTGCAGAAACTGTTGATCGGCCGCAAGCTGACCGGTATCAACGCGTTCGTGTGACCCCCGGGGCCGCCGGCCCGCCCCCTCCCCGGGCCGGCGGCCGTTCCTCAGATGAGTCCCAGCAGTGCGAACAGGGCGCACAGCAACAGATGACTCTCCATGTTCTCTCTCCTTTTCGGTGCGATCCTCGACCGAGGTCCACAATGGAATTCGGTCAGACCTGGAGTCCGAGAATCAGTCCGAGAGCCACTCCTGACACGAACAACCAGAATCCCAGTCGCACCGTCGTGGAAACGGTGCAGAAGTACTTCATGTCAGTCTCCGTCCGGCTTCCCGCTTTCTCCCAGGTCATGAGAGAAGAGTGCGCCGGGACGAGATCAGCCGCGACGAACCGCGGCACACCCACTATGTGCCATTTGGCACATTGCCCGCGAACAGCCGAAGGACGTCGGGCCGGGTGACGACGTACAGGTGGCGCCCGGTGGTGACGATGTGCCGCTCCCGCAGTGTCGCGAGCGCCCGGGCGACGGCGCGCCGCGACGCGCCGATCCGGTCGGCGATGTCCTGCTGGGTGAGCGGCCAGCGCAGCACCAGGCCGGCCTCCTCCTCGCGCCCGTGCATGTCGACGAGCCGCACCAGCAGCAGCGCCACCCGCTTGGCGACGTCCAGGGTCGCGAAGTCCACCCGTGCCGCCTCCGCGTCCCGCAGCCGCACGGTCATCTGCCGCAGCAACGCGATCGCCACCGCGGGCCGGTCGTGCAGGCAGGCGAAGAACTCCTCGATGCGGTACTGCGTGAACGTGACCTTCTGCAGCGTCTCGACGGTCGAGGTCCGCGTCCAGTCCGCCTGCAGCGCGGCCAGGTCGCCGATGACGTCACCGGGCCCGCGCAGCGCGAACAGGACCACCTGACCGTCCTTTGTGGACGAGTAGACGCGCACCCAGCCGGACGTCAGCACCAGCACGTGGTCGGTCGGGTCGCCCTCGTGCATGAGCGCGGTGTTGGCCGGCAGCGTGCGCGGGACGCCCCGGCCGAGCAGGAAGTCGCGGTCGGCGGGCGCGAGATAGCTCAGCCACGAGCCGGCCACCGCCGGCGCGGGCCCGGCGGTCACGACGCCGACCAGCGCACGCCGTAGCTCAAACCCTGCTGCAGTCGGGAGAACTCGAGCGCGACCTCGCCGAGCCGGTCAGCGGTGAGCAGGCCGTCGGCCGGCTCGTAGTCGTCCAGCGCGCGCGGCGGGATGCCGTCCACGCGCCAGATCCGCTCCGGCGCGGCCCCGGTGCCGAACCGCACCCGCACGCTGAACGACGCGCACGGCTGCAGCGGCGTCAGCACGTAGTAGGGCCGCATCAGCGCGCGCGGGAACGCGGTGAACCGCACGCCGTACTCGTGGCGGTCGCCGGCGTTCAGCGGCGCGGGCAGCCGGACCACGAACTTGCGGTGGCTGCGCGCGACCCGTTCCTCGCGCACGATCTCGCCGCCGTACACGACGGTCGCCGAGATCGGGCTGTCGGCGGACGCGCCGTTGGCAGAGGCGCTGAACCGGATCTCGATCTCGCTGAGGTCGTCGACCGACGCGACGATCGTCCGCTCCTCCATCACCTCGGGCGGGTCGACGTCCATCCGCAGCAGGGCGCGTGCCATGCCGGTGTGCCAGCCCTGGTTCATCGACGGGTCGTCCACGAGGTCGTCCAGCTGCTCGGCGAGGATGCGGAACCCCACCTTCATCCGCCGCACCGCGGCACGCGGGTGGTCGCGGTTGATCTGCCGCGCGGCCCAGCTCATCCGGTCCTGCACGAACTGGTGGTCGGCCGAGCGGTGCAGGGCGAGCGCCGCGAGGACCGAGATCCGCACGTCGCCGGGCAAGCGGCCGCACAGCTCGATCAACCGCCCGGCGACCTTGCGCCGGACGGTGGCGGGGGAGTCCGCGCGCGTCACACCGCTGGCGATCCGCAGCCGGCCGCCGATCCGGTCCGTGACGTCATCGGCCAGCATTCCGCGCCCCCGATGAATAACCATCAACTCGTCGTACGTGCTCGCCGCCACCACCCCATCGTTACAGACGCCGGAATGTCGAGTCCACCGATAACTTTGTCCGTGAAATGTCCGTCGGCGGAAGTGCGACATATTGACGACATCGTCCATCGGTTGGTGCCGGAATTCACCGCGACGGGGCTTATTGTCGAAATCGACCAGTTCACCTCCGATCGCGAGGCAAACGATGCCAAGGCGAATCGCCGGCGGCCGGCGCCAGTTCCGGGACGCGCTGCTGCTCGTGCTGTTCGTCTGGGCGGTGTTCACCATGTCCGGCGTCGCGCTGCTGAGCTGGGTGGTGGTCGCGGTTGTCGTCGGTGCGACGGGGGCGGCCGGGATTCTGGTCCCGGCCGCCCTGTGGGGCCGTCGCACCGACGCGCCGCGGTCCGCGCTGCCGGTGGTCGGCGGCGGGCTCGTCGGGCTCGCGTTCCTGTACGTGCTCATGGCGGGCGCGGGCTATCCGAGGGGCGCCGACGTCATGCCGACGCCGTTGGCCGTGGCCATGGTGTTCGCCCTGCTGACCGTGTTGCTCGTCGACGAGGTCGTGGCCTGGTGCCGGCCGGCCGCGACGGTGCGCTGCCTGGTGGTCATCGCGCACCCGTTGCCGAGGGGGCAACGGGTGCGGGAACTGCTCGTGGCCGGCGTGGGGGAGTCGCGGTGAACGAGAACCTCGGTGACCTGGCCGGCGAGGTGGTGGCGGTCCCGGACCGGCACGGCGCCGACCCGATCGCGCCCCAGCCGCGAAGACCCGCGGACGAGCGGGCGAGCCGGGTGGGCTTCGTCGTCGACGTGATCGGCTACGGCGAGCGCGGCGCGCTCGCACAGGAGCAGCTCCAGACCCGGCTGCAGGCGCTGCTGCGGCACGTCGTCGCGGACGTCGGCGGCGACCTCGACGAGGTCGACCACGACAGCGGGGCCGGCGACGGGCTGGTGGTGTTCCTGCCGACCGGCGCCGACCCGAGCCGGCTGGTGCCGGAGCTGCTCCGGTCCGCGGTCGAGCGGCTGACCGCGGACAACTACCTGCACCGGGACCGGATCCGGCTGCGGATGGTGGTCGGGTCGGGGGTGGTCGGCGCGTTCGCCGGACCGCTGGTGGTCAACATCAGCAGGCTGGTCGACAGTGGGCCGCTGCGCCGCGCGGCACGCGAGAACCCCGACTCCGACCTGGTGGTGCTGGTGCTCGACGCGGTGCACCGGGACGTCATCGGGCCCGGTTACGTGCCGCTGTCGGTCGACCGGTTCCAGGTGGTCGACGTCGCGATGAGGGAGTTCGCCGAGCAGGCGTGGCTGTGGGTCAGCACCACTCAGGGCCGGTAGGTGCCGAACGACCAGAGGTTGCCCTCCAGGTCGCGCGCCGAGTACTCGTCGGAGTCGTATTCCATGTGCTCGAGCGCGCGCACGATCGTCGCGCCCTCGGCGGCCGCGCGGTCGTGGTGCGCGGCCGGGTCGTCGACCGCGATGTAGAGGCTGATCGGCGAGGCGAGCGGCTCGGCCGCGGCGCCGCCGAGCCAGCCGGCGGGCCGTGCGCCGCTCAGCATGATCTTGCCGGTGCCGTGGGACAGCTCCGCGTGCCCGACGACACCGTTCTCGTCCCGGTGCACCGCGACCTCTTCGAAGCCGAACGCCTTGCACAGCCACTCGAGCGCGGCGTTCGGGTCGGCGTAGCGGATGGCGGCGTAGATGCTCATGGCTCGAGGCTAGGACGCCGGGACCCACGGGTATTGGACGGAAGGGAACCGGGCGAGGTACTCGGTGGGGGTGGTGCCGGCGAACTCCCGGAAGTCGCGGTTCATGTGCGCCTGGTCGTAGTACCCGCAGGCGGCCGCGAGCTCGGCGACGACGCCCCCGGCCGCGAGCCGACGCAGGAACTCCTCGAACCGCACGACCCGCGCCACGGTCTTGGGCGGCAGGCCCACCTGCTCGCGGAACCGGTTCACCAGGTGCCGGCGGCTCCAGCCGACCTCGGCCGCCAGCGCCCCGATCGCGGCGTTGCCGCCGGAGTCGTGCAGCCGCCGCCAGACCCACGCGACCTCGCCGGCCGGCTCCGGGCCCACCTCCGCCCGCTCGAGCAGCAGCTCGTCGAGGGCCTCGAACGGGTCGGCCGCGACCGCCAGCCGGTCGGCGAGCGAGCCGAGGCCGAGGTCGAGGTCGGCAAGGTCGACGATGCGATTGGTCAGCTCCGACATGGGCAGTCCGAGCAGCCGGTACGCGCCGAGCGGGGTGAACTTCAGGTCGACGCACTCGAACGCGCCGGTCTGGTCGACGAGCCCATGTGTGTCGGTGAGGCCGGCGGCGAACGCGCGGGGCAGCCCGCCGAACGCGTCGGCCAGGTTGACGATCACGGTCACGGTGGTGTCCGGCGGCGCGAGCCACGTCCCGCCGTCGGCGACCGACTGGCGATACGTCACGTAGTCCCTGGTCAGCAGGGGGCGCAGGCGGCTGCTCGGCCGGCTGGTCACCGAGACCGTCGAGGTCATGCCACAGAGAGTAGGCGCACTCGTTATTGCAACAGACTAGTGATTGCCTATCCTTGGTATCTAGGGTGGGGAGATGTCCCAATCCGTAGCCATGCACATGAGCGACGGCCTGATCGACGCGCCCGTCTCGATCCTCTTCGGTGGGGTCGCGGTGGCCGGCATCGCGTTCGCCATGGTCGGCGCCCGCCGCGACCTGGACGACCGGACGGCGCCGATGGCGGGGCTCGTCGCCGCGTTCGTCTTCGCCACCCAGATGATCAACTTCCCGATCCTGCCGGGGGTGAGCGGCCACCTGCTCGGCGGCGCGCTCGCCGCGATCCTCGTCGGGCCGTGGGTCGGCGCGCTGTGCGTCAGCATCGTGCTCGTCGTGCAGGGACTCGTGTTCGCCGACGGCGGTCTCACCGCGCTCGGCGCCAACGTCACCAACATGGCGCTGATCGGCACCGCGGCCGGGTACCTGATCGCGGTCGCGCTGCGGCCGCTCGCCACCAGGGGCCGCTCCGGGCTCGCGGCGGTCGCGTTCGTCGCGGCGCTCTGCAACACCGTGATCGCCTCGCTCGGGTTCGTGCTGGAGTTCGCGCTCGGCGGCGATCCGGCGTTCTCGCTGGCCGGCGTCACCGGCACGATGGTCGGCCTGCACGCGCTGATCGGCATCGGCGAGGGCGTGATCACCGCGCTGACCGTCACGGCGGTCGCCGCCGCCCGCCCCGACCTCGTCCACCTGCTGCGCGGCACGGCGAAGCCGCTCGAGCTGCGGGACTCGCCGCTGACCCACGGGAGCGCGTCGTGAAGAACCGGACATGGCTGTTCTTCGCCGGGTTCGCCCTGGTCGCGTTGGTCGTCGCCGGCGCGCTGTCCTACTTCGCCGACTCCGACCCGGACGGCCTGGACAGCGCGACCCTCGAAGGCTGCCAGGTCGTGGAGACCGACGGCGGCGAGGTGCTGACCGGGGACTGCATCGCCAAGAACGCGGGCGACCACCAGCTCGCGGACAGCCCGCTCGCCGACTACGCGGTCGGCGGTGACGACCGCTTCACCGGCCTCGCGGGCGTCCTCGGGGTCGTCGCGACGGCCGCCCTCGCCGGCGGCCTGTTCTGGCTGCTGCGCAGGCGCCCGGTCGCCACGTCGAGGGACTCCGACCCGGCGGACACGCGCGGCGGCGGCTGACCATGGCCGCCGGAACGCATGTGCTGCACCGGCCGGGCACCTCGACGGTGCACCGGCTGCCGGCGCAGGTGAAGATCGTCGCGGCGCTGCTCACGGTCATCTGCGTCGTCGCGACGCCGCGCGCCGAGTTCTGGGCGTTCGGCCTCTACCTGGTGCTGCTCGGCGTGGTCTGGGCGATCGCGCGGGTGCCGGTCGGGCATTTCGCCAAGCGGGCCGTGATCGAGCTGCCGTTCGTGGTGATCGCCGTGGTGATGCCGTTCGTCGGCGGCGGCGAGCGGATCCACCTGCTGGGCATGAGCCTGTCCGAGTCCGGCACGCTGGCCGGCTGGAACATCCTCGTCAAGGGCACGCTGGGCGTGCTCACCTCGCTGACCCTCGCCGCGACGACCACCCCGCGCGAGCTGATCGTCGGCATGCAGCGCCTTCGGGCGCCGACCGCGCTGACCACCATCGCCACCCTCATGCTGCGCTACCTGGAGGTCATCGCGGCCGAGGCGCGGCGGATGCGGCTCGCCAGGATCTCCCGCGGCCACGACCCGAGGTTCCTCTGGCAGGTCGGCGCGACCGCACGCGGCATCGGCGCGTTGTTCATCCGCAGCTACGAGCGCGGCGAGCGCGTGCACCTCGCGATGGTGTCGCGCGGCTGGACCGGCGCCATGCCCGACCGCGGCGTCGCGGCCGGGCCCGCGACGTGGCTCGCCGGCCTCGCGCCGGTGCTGGTCACGGCGACGGTGCTCGGCGCGGCAGTATTGACCGGGTGACCCACCCTCCCGCCCTGCTGGTCGAACGCCTCGCCTTCGCCTACCCCGACGGGCGGCAGGCGCTCTACGGCATCGACCTGCGTGTCGAGCCGGGGGAGCGGGTCGCCGTCCTCGGGCCCAACGGCGCCGGCAAGACGACGCTCGTGCTGCACCTCAACGGCGTGCTCGCCGGCGGCGCCGGCCGTGTCGAGGTCGCCGGGCTGCCCGTCGGCAGGTCGACGCTGCACGAGGTGCGCCGCCGCGTCGGCATCGTCTTCCAGGACCCGGACGACCAGCTGTTCATGCAGACCGTCGGCGAGGACGTGGCGTTCGGGCCGGCGAACTTCGGGCTGCGCGGCGCCGAGCTGGACGCGCGGGTGCGCGGCGCGCTGGACGCGGTCGGCATGACCGACCACATCGACCGCTCGCCGCTGCACCTGTCCGGCGGGCAGCGCCGCCGCGTCGCGCTCGCGACCGTCCTCGCGTGCGACCCGGAGATCCTGGTGCTCGACGAGCCGTCGTCGAACCTGGAGCCGGTCGCCCGCCGCGAGCTGGCCGAGGTGCTGCTGGCGCTGGGCCGCACGATGCTGATGGTGACCCACGACCTGCCGTACGCGCTGCAGCTGTGCCCGCGCAGCGTGCTCGTCGACGACGGCGTGGTGGTCGCGGACCGGCCGACCCGCGAGCTGCTGGCCGACACGGAGCTGCTCGCCGCGCACCGGTTGGAACTTCCTTTCGGTTTTCGGTTGGACTGAGCAACCTCGTCGATCGTTCGCCGCGTTCTCCAGGTATAGAGGCACGACACGGGAGGTCTGGGTGAAGCGGTCCGAGGAAAGCGCGTACCGGGAGTACGTGACGGCTCGGATGGACGTCATGCGCCGCACGGCGTACCTGCTGTGCCGCGACTGGCACACGGCCGACGACCTGGTGTCGATCACCATCGGCAAGCTGTACCGGCACTGGCCGCGCGTCGGCACCGCGCCGGGCATCGACGCCTACGTCCGCAAGGCGCTGCTGCGGACGTGGCTGGACGAGAAACGCCGGCCGTGGCGTCGTGAGCAACCGACCGAGGAGCTGCCCGACCTGCCCTCGGTGGCGGAGTTCGCGGTCGTGAGCCGGGCACAGCTGCTCGACCTGCTGGACGGCCTGCCGCCGAAACGGCGGGCGGCCGTCGTGTTGCGCCTCTACTGCGATCTCTCCGTAGAGGAGACCGCCGAGATCCTCGGTTGCTCGGTGGGCACCGTGAAGAGCCAGACCGCGCGGGGGCTCGACACGTTGCGCGCCAAGGCAGCCGAGGCCGACTAGCGAGAGGTGCGGTACATGCGCAAGGAACTGTTCGACGACGCGATCGGGGAGGTGCCGCCGTCCACGGTCGACGTGGACGCGGTCATGACCCGCGGCCGCCGCGCGGCCCGGCTTCGCATGATGGCGAACCCGGTGGTCGCGGTGGGAGTGGCGGTGGTGCTGGTGACCGGCGCCGTCGCGTTCACCATGATGGGGGACGACGGGAGCTCGCCACAGGTCGGCGCCCGGCCCACGTCGACCGAGACGTCGGAGCCGATCCCGTCGACGTCGAGGACGACGGTGGCGGTGCAGATGCCCCCGGCGGCGTGCGCCAGGACCGATCTGGAGTCGTCGGCCGAGGTGGTCGCCCGCCTGACCGCGGCGGTGCGGGCAGCGGTCCAGGAGCAGCGGCCGGACCTGCTGCTCGCGCCCGACCCGTCCGAGGGGTTGCACGGGCCGGGGGCACTCGAGTTCGCCCACTACTTCCTGGACGAGCCGGAGTCGACGAACAAGCCCATCTGTGGCAAGCATGTCGGTTTCGCCGCGGCGGCGACCACGGACGGCGGCCAGAGCGTCATCGACGTCTCCGTGACCGCCGTCACCTTGAACCCGAGCGGGTTCTGCGACGAGTACACCGAGTCGTACTGCGACGAGGTGACCGGACCGAACGGGGAGGTCATCGTCACGTTCCTGTCGAAGGAGGACGACGGCAGCACCGCCGACGCGGCCTACGTGCTGCGGCAGGACGGCACGCTGATCATGCTCAGCGCCCGGATCGTCCCCGCGTCGGGCAAGGCGCCGCTGGACTACAACCAGCTCGTCGCGATCGGCTCCGATCCCGCGATGACACTGTTCCCGTGACGACCGGGTGACCGGACGGGGTGCCACCGTGCGCGGGTGGCACCCCGTTGTTTCGGTCGGCTGTCCCAGCGGGCAGGATCGCTCTCATGAGCACTCCTTCACCGTTGCACGAGGTGCACACCGCGCTCGGGGCGTCGTTCACGGACTTCGCCGGGTGGTCGATGCCGCTCCGCTACAGCAGTGAGCTGGCCGAGCACAAGGCGGTCCGCACGGCCGCCGGGCTCTTCGACCTGTCCCACATGGGAGAGATCGAGCTGACCGGCCCGGAGGCCGCCCGCGCGCTCGACTACGCGTTGGTCGGCAAGCTCTCCGCGGTGAAGGTGGGCCGGGCCCGCTACACGATGATCTGCGACGCGGGTGGCGGCGTCCTGGACGACCTGGTCGTCTACCGCATCGGCGAGGACCACTTCATGGTCGTGGCCAACGCGTCGAACGCCGCCGTGGTGGCCGCCGAGCTGCGGACCAGGGCGGAGGGCTTCACCGTCGAGGTGGCCGACCGCTCGGCGAACTGCGCGCTCATCGCCGTGCAGGGCCCGCGCGCGGTCGACATCGTCGGCGCGGTCAGCCCGGCCGACCTGTCGGAGCTGCCCTACTACGGCAGCACGCCGACCCGCATCGGCGGCCACGACGTGCTCCTGGCCCGCACCGGCTACACCGGCGAGGACGGCTTCGAGGTCTACGCGGAGGCGCCGCACGCCGCCGACGTGTGGCGGACCCTGTCCGACGCCGGCGCGGCGCACGAGGTCCTGCCGGCGGGCCTCGCGTGCCGCGACACGCTGCGGCTGGAGGCGGGCATGCCGCTGTACGGCAACGAGCTGACCGCCGACATGACCCCCTTCGACGCCGGTCTCGGGCGGGTCGTCAAGTTCGACAAGGCGGCGGACTTCGTCGGCCGCGCGGCACTGGAGGCCCGCCGCGACCGGGGCGACGCGGTGGAGCGGGTACTGGTGGGCCTCATCGGCGACGGCCGCCGCGCCGCACGCCACGGCTACCCGGTGCTCGACGGCGAGACCGAGGTCGGCACCGTGACGAGCGGCGCGCTGTCCCCGACGCTCGGCCACCCGATCGCCATGGCGTACGTGCCGCCGGCGCTCACCGAGCCGGGCACCAAGCTGACGGTGGACATCCGCGGCAAGGCGATGCCGGTGGACGTGGTGAAGCTGCCCTTCTACAAGCGCTGACCCGCGAGTTCCCCGTTCAGGACTGGTGAGTCCCCCGTTCAGACACCATGAACTTGCGGTTCGTGCACACCTCGGTCGTCCAGACGAGCCAGCCCTCCGGTCGGCCACCGCGCCGGAACCGTCGCCGTCCACGAGCGCCACAAGAGTCCGGACCGGCACGAACCGCAAGTTCACTGTGCCCCAGCGGGGAACTCACTAGGCCTGAACGGTGGACTCGCGGGTTCGCGGGGTTACGACGCGGCCGCCGCGTTGCCGCTCTGCGCGTCCGCCACCGCCTTCGCCAGCTCGTCGCGCGTCATCTTCGACCGGCCCTTGACGTCCAGCTCCTTGGCCAGTTTCTCCAGGTCGGCCTTGCTCATCTCGTCCAGCTCGTCGTTCTTCTTCGACCCGCCGCCCGACCCGCCGCCCGAGCGGCTCTTCTTGCGCCCCTCGACACTGCGCGACAGCGCCTCGAACAGGTCGACGACCTTCGTCGGCTCGGCGGGCTCGGACTCGGCGACGATCTCCTTGCCCTCGCGCTTCGTCTCGATGAGCTTCTCGACCTGCTCGGTGTAGGTGTCCTTGAACTCCTCGGGCTGCCACTCGTCGGTCATGGAGTCGATCAGGCTCACCGCCATGTCGATCTCCTTGCCGCGGGCGGTGGAGAGCTCCGGCAGCGACTTGAGCTCCTTCGCCGGGTCGCGGATGTCCTCGACGAACAGCAGCGTGTTCAGCACGAGCAGGTCGTCGCCCGCGCGGACGGCGGTCAGATACTCCTTGCCGCGCATGACGAAGGTCGCGATGCCGGCCCGATTCGTCTTCTTCATCGCCTGGAGCAGCAGGCTGTAGGACTTGCTGTACTCCTCCTTGGCCGGCGCCAGCCAGTAGGTCTTCTGGAAGTGGATCGGGTCGATGTCGTCCAGTTCCACGAAGGTGTTGATGTCGATCGTGCGGGAGCGGCCGGGCGCGATCTGGTCCAGCTCCTCCGGCTCGATGATCACGAACTCGCCACCGCCGACGTCGGCGCCCTTGACGATGTCGGAGAACGCCACCTCCTTGCCGGTGCGCTCGTTGATCCGCTTGTACCGGATTCGGTCCGACGTGCCCCGCTCGAACTGGCGGAAGCTGATCGTGTGGTCCTCTGTCGCGCTGTACAGCTCGACGGGAATCGTCACCAACCCGAAGTTGATGGCGCCGCTCCAGATCGGTCTCGCCACTGCTACTGCCCTCCACCTGGCCGTCTCGTCGCTATGGTCATCATGGCCCCTTCCAGCGACTATGCACCAGCCCGCGACTTGCTGTGTGCGGAAGTTTGCGTGGTGAACAACCCGGGTACCACCTCCGCGAACAGCCAAGCGCGAACGTATGGAGGAGCCAGCCATGGTGGACGTTTCCCGCCTGCCCGGTCCGATCTCCGAGACGTGGGACTGGCAGCGCTTGGCTGCCTGCCGCGGCCGCAACAGCGACATGTTCTTCCACCCTAGGGCCGAACGCGGCCAGGCGCGCGAGGAACGGGTCGAGCGGGCCAAGGAGATCTGCCGGGCCTGCCCGGTCATCGTGCAGTGCCGTCACCACGCGCTCACGGTCTACGAGCCCTACGGCATCTGGGGCGGCCTCGACGAGGGGGAGCGGCGCGCCGCGTACGCCCATCGCAAGAGGCTGCCGATCGCGGAGGCGGCACCGGTCACCGAAGCCGGTTAGCGAGGTCGACCACCGCGTCCACCAGGAGTTTCCCGTCGAGGAGGACGGCGTCGTTGTGGTCGGCGCCGCGGACCTCGACGGTGGTGGTCTCCCCGGCCGCCGCCGCGGCGACGGCCCTGCTCTGCTCCGCCGGCACGATCGAGTCGGCCGAGCCGTAGACCACCGTCGTCGGCACGTGGATCCGCCTGACGTGCTCGACCACGGGGAACCGGTCCTTCAGCAACATGCCCACCGGCAGGAACGGGTAGTGCTCGGCCGCGACGTCCGGCAGCCCGGTGAACGGGGACCGCAGCAGCAGACCAGCCGGCGGGTGCTCGGTCGCCAACTCGGTGACCACACCGCCGCCGAGGCTCTCGCCGTAGTAGATCAGCCGGTCCTGCGGGATCCGCCGGTCGTCCACCAGGTGATCCCGCGCCGCGCGCACGTCCAGCGCCAGGCCATCCTCGGTCGGGTCGCCCGGGTTGCCGCCGTAGCCCCGGTAGTCGAACAGCAGCACCGAAAGCCCCCGGTCGCGCAGCGCGGCCGCGAGGTCGGCGCGCAACGACCGGTCGCCGCCGTTGCCGTTCGCGACCAGCACCGTCCGGCCGAGGTCGGGGTGGCCGGCCGGCACGAACCACGCGCCGAGGGTGAGGCCGTCGGCCGTGGTGAGACGCACGTCCTCGGCCCCGGACAACACCCGCGCGGCCGGCGGCACCGGGCCGTCGGAGGGCAGGTAGACGAGCCGGCGCTGGAACACGTACGCGAGTGTCAGCACCAGCGCGACGACGGCGAGCAGCGCGCCCGCGCCGTAGAGCAGCGACCGTGGCACCCGCCCAGTCTCGCGCAAGCCGCGACAATTAGAGTCGTTCGGTGCTGACCATGCAGGACGCGTTGCTCGCCTTGACCCGATACTGGACCGACCGCGGTTGCATGATGGTGCAACCTTTCAACACCGAGGTCGGCGCCGGCACCCTCAACCCGGCGACCATCCTGCGGGTGCTCGGTCCGGAGCCGTGGCGGGTCGCCTACGTCGAGCCGAGCGTGCGCCCGGACGACTCCCGGTACGGCGAGAACCCCAACCGGCTGCAGACGCACACACAGTTCCAGGTCGTGCTCAAGCCCGACCCGGGCGACCCGCAGGAGCTCTACCTCGCGAGCCTCGAGGTGCTGGGCATCGACATCCACGCCCACGACATCCGGTTCGTCGAGGACAACTGGGCGAACCCGGCGACCGGCTCGTGGGGCCTTGGCTGGGAGGTCTGGCTGGACGGGCTGGAGATCACCCAGTTCACCTACTTCCAGCAGGCCGGCGGGATGAGCCTGGACCCGGTGTCGGTGGAGATCACCTACGGCGTCGAGCGCATCATCATGGCGCTGCAGAACGTGAGCCACTTCAAGGACATCGCGTACGCGCCGGGCATCTCCTACGGCGAGGCGTTCGGCCAGGCCGAGTACGAGATGAGCCGCTTCTACCTCGACGACGCGGACGTCGAGACGCAGCGGCGGCTGTTCGACGACTACGCGGCGGAGGCCCGCCGCCTGCTCGACGCGCGCCTGCCGGTCCCCGCGCACCTGCACGTGCTGAAGTGCTCGCACACCTTCAACGTGCTCGACTCGCGTGGCGCGGTGTCCACGACCGAGCGGGCGAAGGCGTTCGCGCGCATGCGTGGCCTGGCCCGCGAGGTGTCGGCCCTGTGGGCGGAGCGGCGTGCCGAGCTGGACCACCCGCTCGGCATCGCGGCTGCCCCGGCGCCCGCGCCCGCGCCGACGTCGTTCGCGACGGTCGACGCCCCGGCGCCCCTGCTGTTCGAGATCGGCACGGAGGAGCTGCCGCCACACGAGGTGACGCGCGGCGCCCGCGCGGTCCGCGAGGCGCTGACCGCAAAGCTCGCCGGCACCCGCCTCGCCCACGGTGCCGTCTCGGCGCACGCGACGCCGCGGCGCATCGTCGTCCTCGTCGAGGACGTCGCGCCGGCGGAGCCGGACGCGGAGCGGTTCGTCCGCGGCCCGCGCGCGTCGGCCGCGTTCGACGACGCCGGCGCCCCGACCAAGGCGGCGGCGGGTTTCGCGCGTGGCCAGAAGATCGACCCCGCGGACCTGGAGCGCGTGGACGTCGACGGTGTCGAATATGTCGGCGTCACGAAGACCGACCACGGCCGCGGCGCCGTCGAGGTGCTGAGCGGGTTGCTCGGCGAGCTGGTGGCGGAGCTGCGCGCGGACAAGAACATGCGGTGGAGCGACGGAAAGCTGTCGTTCACGCGCCCCGTTCGCTGGCTGGTGGCGCTGCTCGGTGACCTCGAGGTGCCGGTGGTGGCGTCGTCGCTGGCGGCGGGCCGCACCACGCGCGTCCACCGCACGGCCGCCGCCCCGGTGGTCGAGGTCCCGACGGCCGCGGGCTACCTGGACTTCCTCGCACAGCACGAGATCACCGTGTCGGCCGACGCCCGCCGGGACATGATCGTGTCGGCGGCGGTGGACCTGGCGAGGTCGGTGGGCGGCACGATCGACCTCGACGGCGAGTCGGCGCTGGTCGACGAGATCACCAACCTGGTCGAGCAGCCGAACGCGATCCTGGGCGGCTTCTCGGAGTCCTATCTCGAGCTGCCGCAGGAGATCCTGACCACGGTGATGCGCAAGCACCAGCGCTACCTGCCGGTCCGCACGGCCGACGGTGCGCTGCTGCCCCACTTCGTCGCGGTGGCCAACGGTTCCTGCGACCACGACGCCGTCCGCGCCGGCAACGAGGCGGTGCTGCGGGCCAGGTACGAGGACGCGAGCTTCTTCTGGCGCGCGGACCTGAAGGTGGCCCCGGAGACCATGAAGGCGGGCCTCGCGCGGCTCGCCTTCGAGGAGCGGCTCGGCTCGATGGCCGACCGCGCGGCCAGGATCGCCGCGGTGGCGACGGATCTCGGCGCCGGACTGTCCACAGCGGACCGTTCGACGCTCGAGCGCGCCGCCGCACTCGCCAAGTTCGACCTCGGGTCGCAGATGGTCGTCGAGCTGACCAGCCTCGCGGGCGTCATGGCACGCGAGTACGCGGCGCGCTCCGGTGAGTCGGAGGCGGTCGCGGAGGCACTGTTCGACATGGAGCGCCCCCGCTCGTCGGGCGACACCCCGCCCGCGACCGTGCCGGGCGCGGTGCTGGCGCTGGCCGACCGCTTCGACATGCTCGTCGGCCTGTTCGCGGTGGGCGCCGCGCCGACGGGCAGCTCCGACCCGTTCGGCCTGCGACGGGCCGCGGCCGGCGTGATCAGCATCCTGCGTGCGCATCCCCAGCTGTCGGACATCACGTTGCGGCGCGGCCTTTCCGCGGCCGCGGAGCGCGTGCGCGCACAGGGCATCGAGGTCAGGGACGAGACTCTGGCCGAGGTGGCCGACTTCGTCGTTCGCCGCTACGAGCAGCAGCTACTCGACGCGGGCCACGACCACCGCCACGTCGCGGCGGTGCTGCCGCTGGCGGGGGCGCCCGCCGCCGCGGAAGTCACGCTGAGGCAGATCGAACAGCGCGTCGGCGACGCGGACTTCGCCACCCTGGTGGCCGCACTGCAGCGGGTCCGCAGGATCGTCCCGGCCGACACGTCGGCCGCCTACGACCCGGCCCGCCTCACCGAACCGGCGGAAACCGCGCTGCACCAGACACTCCAGAAGGTGCGGGACTCGCTGGAGACCACGTCCCTGGCCGACTTCGTCGCGGCGGCCACCGCCCTGACCGGCCCGGTGAACACCTTCTTCGAGGACATCCTGGTGATGGCCGAGGACCCGGACCTGCGCGCCGCGCGCCTCGGCCTGCTGGCAACGATCCGCGACCTGGCGGCTCCCGTGCTCGACTGGCAGGCGCTGGGCACCAGCTTCACCTCGGAGTAACCCGTCACCGCGTGTCACTCGGTCAGAGCAGCACGACCTCGCGGCTGCCCTCCGAACCCTTGACGATCAGCTGCTCCCGGTCCTCACGCACCGCGCGATACACGAAATCCCCGTACCCGACCAGTCTGCGCAACGCCTCGGTGAGCGTGACCCCCTCGCGCTCGATGACGTTCTCCAACGCGCGAACGGTATCGGGCGAAACGGCAACGTTGATCCTCTTAGCCTGGGTGGTTTGCTGCCCAGCGGACTCGGTCCGCGCGCCCTTAGCCGACATGGTCACATCCAGTTGTGAGGTTCGGGCATTCGGGTTAAGTGTATGTGCGTTGCGGCTGCTGATGCAACACGGAAACTACACGTAATAGACACTAACCGAGTGTTGTCACTCTGCCTTCGGAGAGTTATCCTCAAGGCAGGGCCGACCGTGCTGACCTGGGCGGACGGCCCGCTGCGGCACCCGATGTACGAGGGAGCGTCGGGCGCCGGGGAGGGGTTAAGCACATGCCTGACACCAGCTCTGCCGCATACCGCCGGCGCGTGGACCGGCCGGCGAGCGCGATAGTCGTGAGCGGGATCGAACCCGTGGACGGGACGTGGTTCGAGACGGGCGACGAACCGCCGCCGGACGAGCCACTCATCCTGCTCGTGCCGATCCGGCACATCGCAGGTCACTGATCGCGGTCGGCTTCTCGCCTGCGCCGTTCGCGGCGCGTCTCGAAGCCGTCCCGGTTCGGGTTGATGTTCGCGCCCACCCCGAAGAACGCGCCGACGATCGTGGCCGACGCGCCGAGCAGGATCGGCAGCGTGGTGCGCGCCAGCTCGGTCGCGAACGCGCTGGAGATCGCCCCGAGCCACAGGCCGAGCACCAGCGCGACGATCGTGAGCAGGATCAACGCGCCGACGCCGATGAGCACCCACGTCTGCATCCGCAGGTAGTGCCTGCGCGCGGCGGTCTTCGCCTCGATCTCCGCCTGCTGCGCGCGCAGCTCCAGCTCCTTGCCGCGCGCGATCAGCTCCCGGTTGCCCGGCGGCGACCGGTCGACCCAGGTGCCGTCCTCGGTCACCTCGCCGGCGGCCGGCCGCCAGAACCTCCGCATCGAGCTCATGGCAGTTCCGAGATCGGGATCAGTGCGATCAGCGGCTCGTCCACCGGCCGGTCGTCGCGGTCCTCGAACCACGTGACCTCGGCCCGCGGCTCGCCGTCGGCGCGGCCGTCTACCGGCTCGTCGCGCGGCTGGCTCGCCGCCGGACTGGTGTCGCGCATGACGCCGTTCCTTCGTGGGATCCGGCGGAACCATGGCGCCGCCGGGAGCGGGACCGGAGAGCGGGTGTTCGGATAGCGAACATTCACTCCATAGAGCAGAGTAACTCCAGATAGGCACATAAACAACGGTGATCGTGTGGTCTGGACATGTTGCTTATGTGTATGCAGCGTGCGAAACTGGAACCTGTCGCTTCAGCAGGCGGCGGACACACTGGCCTACCGAGGCTTTGAGAGTCCGGGGCGGGATCAACAGGGCCGATTCGTCAGGAAGTGCTCGCTATGGGTGCCATGCAGCGCTCGACCCACCCCCAGGGTCTTCGCACAGATCAGGATGTGGTCATGTCGGGTAACCACCCGGACGGCGTCGATGTCGTCGAGGAAGCTCCCCACGGCCGCCTCAGCGCCGAACCGAAGCGAATCAACGTCGCCATCTCCCCGGACATGGTCCGGGCGCTGGAGAACGTCATCGAACGCGAGGGCGTCACGCTGACCGAGGCGCTGCGGCGCCTCGTCGGCTACGGCGACTTCGTCTACCGCGCCGTCAAGGATCGCGGTGAGCAGCTCCGGCTCACCGGCGAGGAGGGCACCCGCGAGGTCGTCCTGCTCTAGGCCTTGGGCTCGCGCCTGCGAGGCTCCCGTCCGTACGGCTGGGTCGGCGCCGCCCGCTCGGGCAGCGCCGGGACTGGCCGGCGGACGGGTCCAGCGTTCGTCAGGGTGATCTCCGCACCGTGGTGCGCGACCGTCAGTGGCGGTCCGTCGAGCAGTTCGTAGCTCGCGCCGTCCTGGTCGATCTCGACGGCGAACCGGCTGTCCCCGTAGGTCAGCCGGAACGCGAGCCTGGTGAGCGCGCTCGGCAGCCGCGGCGCGAACGTCAGCGAGCGGTCGTGGTCGCGCATGCCGCCGAACCCGGCGACCGCGACGGTCCACGCGCCGGCGAGCGACGCGATGTGCAGCCCGTTGCGCACGTTCGAGTGCAGGTCGTGCAGGTCGGTGAGCGCGGCCTCCGCGAAGTAGTCGTAGGCCAGGTCCAGGTAGCCGACCTCGGCCGCGAGGACCGCCTGCGGGCACGCCGAGAGCGACGAGTCGCGCACGGTGATCGGCTCGTAGTAGTCGACGTTGCGGGCCTTCTGCTCCGCCGTGAAGGCGTCGCCGCGGGTGTACATGGCCATGACCAGGTCGGCCTGCTTCACGACCTGCTTGCGGTACAGGTCGAAGTACGGGTAGTGCAGCAGCAGCGGGTAGTCCTCGACCGGCGTGCTCTCGAAGTCCCACTTCGCGTGCTCGGTGAACCGCTCCGCCTGCGGGTGCACGCCGAGCATCTCGTCGAACGGGATGGCCATCTTCTCCGCGGCCTCCCGCCAGGTGGCGGTCTCCTCGTCGGTCACGCCGAGCGCGGCCGCCGCGTCGGGCTGCCGCGCGCACACCGCGGCCGCCTCCCGCAGGTTCCGCTGCGCCATCAGGTTCGTGTAGACGTTGTTGTCCACCACCGCGGAGTACTCGTCCGGGCCGGTGACGCCGTCGATGCGGAACCCGCCGTGCAGGTCGTGGTGGCCGAGCGAGAGCCACAGCCGCGCGGTGTCGACCAGCAGCGCGGTGGCGTGGTCGCGTTCGAAGTCCGTGTCGCCGGTCGCGGCGAGGTAGCGCACGACGGCGTCGGCGACGTCGGCGGACACGTGGAACGCGGCCGTGCCGGCCGGCCAGTACGCGGAGCACTCCGCGCCGTTGATGGACCGCCACGGGAACGCGGCGCCGCGCAGCCCCAGCGCCCTCGCGCGCTCCCGCGCCTTGTCCAATGTGGAGTGTCGCCAGCGCAGCGCGTCGCGGGCCGCCTCCGGCATGGTGTACGTGAGCACCGGCAGCACGAAGGTCTCGGTGTCCCAGAAGGAATGCCCGTCGTAGCCGGGGCCGGTCAGGCCCTTCGCCGGGATCGCCCTGCTCTCGCCGCGGGCGCCGGCCTGCAGGATGTGGAACAACGCGAACCGGACCGCCTGCTGCAGCTCGGCGTCGCCCTCGATGACGACGTCGGAGTTGGCCCAGAAGTCGTCGAGGAACGCGCGCTGCTCGTCGAGCAGGCCCTGCCAGCCGGTCTGCATGGCGCCCGACAGCGCGGCGTCGACCTGCGCGCGCAGCGCGGGCGCGGACCGGCGCGCGGACCAGCCGTAGCCGACGTACTTGGTGACGCACAGCTGTGAGCCGGCCGGCACGTCGACCGCGGCGGTCAGCCGGGCGAGGTCGTTCTCCGCGTGGATCTCGGTGCGCAGCCCGTCGTCGGTACCCAGCTCGTGGTCCATCGCGGCGGCCATGCGCAGGCCGGACCTGCGGGTGCGGTGGACGAGCACGGCCCGGCACTCCTTGGCCGCGGCGTCCTCGGCGACCAGCGGCGCGTTGAGCGTCGCGGCGACCCGGGGGTCCTTGCTGTGGGAGTCGATCGGCTCGTTGGCGAGCAGGTCGGACTGGACGACCAGCTGCAGGTCGCCGTCGAGCGGCTCGACCTCGTAGCGGATCGCGCAGACCGCGCGCTGGGTGAACGAGACGAGGCGTTCGGTGCGGACGCGGACCCGGCGGCCGGTCGGCGACTCCCACACGGTCTCGCGGCGCAGCGTGCCGGAGCGGAAGTCCAGCACCCGGTAGTGCTCGACCGCGTGGCCGTAGCGCATGTCGAGCGGCTCGTCCTGCACCAGCAGCCGGATGATCTTGCCGTCGGTGACGTTGACGATGGTCTGGCCGTCCTCCGGGTAGCCGAAGCCGGCCTCGGCGTAGGGGAGGGCGTGCTGCTCGTAGAAGCCGTTGAGGTAGGTGCCGGGCAGGCCGCACGGCTCGCCCTCCTCGAGCGAGCCGCGCATCCCGATGTGCCCGTTGGACAGCGCGAAGATCGACTCGGTCCGCTCGAGGGCGTCGATGTCGAGCGAGTTCCAGCGCAGCTCCCAGGGATCTACCTGGAATCCCTTCACGCGTCCTCCAGCAGCTCGGCGAGGTCGGTGACCACGACGTCCGCGCCGTGCTCGCGCAGCTCGGCGGCCTGACCGACCCGGTCGACGCCGACGACGTAGCCGAAGTGGCCTGCCTTGCCGGCCTGCACGCCGGACAGCGCGTCCTCGAACACGGCCGTGTCGGCCGGCTCGGCGCCCAGCGCCGCCGCGCCGGCGAGGAACGAGTCGGGTGCGGGCTTGCCGTTGAGCTTGCGGTCGGCGATCACCACGCCGTCGATGCGTGCCTCGACGAACTTCGTCAGGTCCGCGGCCGCCAGCACCGCCTTCCCGTTGGCCGACGACGTGACGACGCCGATCCTCAGGCCGGCGGCCTTGGCCTGCTCGAGGTAGCGCACCGAGCCGGGGTAGGGGTTCACGCCGCGCTCGGCGATGATCTGCTGGACGCGCTCGTTCTTGCGGTTGCCGACGCCCTGGACCGTGTCGTCGGACGGTGGCGTGTCGGGGTCGCCCTCGGGGAGGTCGATGTTCCGGGACTTCAGGAACGCCCGCACGCCGTCGAACCGCGGCCGGCCGTCGACGTAGTTGTTGTAGTCCGCCTCGGTGAACGGTTCCTGGCCGCGTGCGGACAGCAGCGGGTCGAAGGTCTCCTTCCACGCGGCTCGATGCAGCTCCGCGGTGCCCGTGAGGACGCCGTCGAGGTCGAAGAGGCAGGTGGTCACGTGGTCTGGCAGCCCGATCACGGTCTGCACGCTACCCAACGGGCGGGTCAGGTGCGCGGCACCGCGTAGGTGAGTCGCGGCAGCTCCCGCCCACGCACGACGGCCGAGGGCGAGGTGCCGGCCCGGACCGCCCCCATGGCGAGGTAGAACTCCTCGGCGAACGGATCGGAGTCGATCGCGAACGACGTGATGCCGGCCGCCGCCGCGGTCGCCACCGCGTGCCCCCACAGCCGCCGCCCGATCCCGCCCCCGATGCGCGCCGGCTCGACGAACATGAGGCTGAGCTCAGCGTCCGCCGCGGTGCCCTCGAGCGCGTAGAAGCCGGCCACCTCGCCGGCCACCTCGGCCACCGTGACCCGACGTTCCGCCACGTCGTCCGGCCGCACCGCCAGCAGCACGCGACTGACGGCGAGGAAGCCCGCGTCGTAGCCCCAGTGCGCCTTGGACCGCACGGCGAGGTCACTGAGCAGGTCGGCTTCGTCCGGTCGAGCGGGTCGCAACAGCACACCGCCACCCTACGGACGGCGCTAGTCCGCCTCCCCGGATTTCTATGGGTTGGTTGCGTCCCGGCGCAGGCGCGGCTACCGAGGTGGATGGTGGCTGGGTGTCGTCACGTTCCCCTGAGGTACCTGCTGATCAGGCGCAGACCTTCGCACAAAGATCCACGGGACAACCCTATTCGATGCCCAGGTGGGCTCTCAGCACCGACTGGAACCGGTGGTCGAACTGCTCGTAGCGTTCGCGCAGTGCCGCGCCCGGCCAGTCGCTCGGCAGCAGTTCCGCCGGCAGCAGCGGGTCCGCCATGAAGTGGCGCAGCACGGCCGCCGCGAGGATGAAGCTCGACGGCAGGTCGGCCGCCTCGTCGAGCGCCGCGTGCAGTTCGCGGGCCCGCGCGGCCCAGCCCGGCAGGTCCCACAGCGCCGCCGCCAGGTCGGGTAGCTCCGGGTGACCGACGAGGAACGTGCACTGCTCGGTGACCAGCGCCGGGCGCGGTCGGGACAGGTTCGCGGGCCGCAGCCAGGTGCCCTCGCGCAGCTCGGCGAGCCGGAGCTCGGCCATGGCGGCGCGGAAGGCGGTGCGGAACGCGGGCGGCCGGCGCGCGGCCGTGACCACCGCGATCTCCCACGTGCCGTCCCACTCGTGGGTCGTCGGCGTCCGTGACTGGTCCTGCCGCGCCTGCCGCGCCCGCAGTCGCCTCGTCAGCTGGTAGTCGCCGTTGACCTGCGTCAGGTCGCCGGCCGCGACCATGCGCGAGAGGGCCACCCGGATCGTGCCCTCCGCGATGTCGAACAGCTCGCCGACGCGCACGAGGCTCCGCGCGGGCAGCCGTGGCGGGTGCGCGCCGAGCAGGGTGCTGAGCACCGCAGAGCGGGCCGTCAGCGGCCGCAACCCCGGAACCATCGAAATTGTCCTTACGCTCTGGTCTCGCGTGTCCAATAAATGTAACATCGACCCATGCCGGCTACCCATGTGGTTTCGAACCAGGTCCCGCCGCTCGTCGGGCACGACGCCGCCGCCGACGCGGCCCTGCTGGAGGGCCTGCACCGGCACGGCGCGAGCTGGGCAGAGGCCGAGGTGCACGAGCTCGGTCAGCTCGCCGGCTCCGAGCGGGCCCAGGAGTGGGGCCGGCTCGCCAACGCCCACCCGCCGGTGCTGCACACGCACGACCGCTTCGGCAACCGGATCGACGAGGTCGAGTACCACCCCGTCTACCACGAGCTGATGACCGTCGCGGTCGAGCACGGCATGCACGGCGCCCCGTGGCGCGACGAACGGCCGGGCGCGCACGTCGCCCGCGCGGCCCGCTTCTACGCGTGGGCACAGGTCGAGGCCGGTCACGGCTGCCCGATCTCGATGACGTACGCGGTCGTCCCCGCCCTGCGCCACAACCCCGAGCTGGCGCAACGGTACGAGGCGCTGCTCGCGGCGCCGGTCTACGACCCCGGCCTGCGCGTGCCGGACACCAAGCGCGGCCTCACCGCCGGCATGTCGATGACCGAGAAGCAGGGCGGCTCCGATGTCCGCGCCAACACCACGCTGGCGCGCCCCCAGGCCGACGGCAGCTACCTGCTCACCGGCCACAAGTGGTTCACGTCCGCGCCCATGTGCGACCTGTTCCTCGTGCTCGCGCAGGCGCCCGGCGGCTTGTCGTGCTTCCTGCTGCCGAGAATTCTGCCCGACGGCGCCCGCAACCGCATGCACCTGCAGCGCCTGAAGGACAAGCTGGGCAACAAGTCCAACGCCTCGTCGGAGGTGGAGTACGACGACGCGGTCGCGTGGCTCGTCGGCGAGGAGGGCCAGGGCGTCCGCACGATCATCCAGATGGTCAACATGACGCGGCTGGACTGCGTGATCGCGGGCGCGGCCGGCATGCGTGTGGGGCTCGTGCAGGCCGTCCACCACGCGACGCACCGGCAGGCGTTCGGCGACTATCTCGTCGACACGCCGTTGATGCGCAACGTTCTTGCCGACCTCGCGCTCGAGTCCGAGGCCGCGACCACCCTCGCGATGCGGCTCGCGAGCGCCACCGACAACGCGTTCGCCGGCGACGAGCAGGAGTCCGCGTTCCGCAGGCTCGGGCTCGCGGTCAGCAAGTACTGGGTGTGCAAGCGGGCGTCGACCCACGCGGCGGAGGCGCTGGAATGCCTGGGCGGCAACGGTTACGTCGAGGAGTCCGGCATGCCGCGGCTCTACCGCGAGGCGCCGCTGATCTCCATCTGGGAGGGCTCCGGCAACGTGGCGGCGCTGGACGTGTTGCGTGCCATGGCATCCGGCGGCACCGACGCGTTCCTCGCGGAGGTCGACACGGCGGCGGGCGCGGACCGCCGGCTCGACACGGCGGTTGCCGCGCTGCGTGCCTCGCTCGGCGAGCTGGCCGCCGACCCGGTGGCCGCACAGTCCGGCGCGCGCCGGATCGTCGAGCGGATGGCGTTGGTGCTGCAGGGTTCCCTGCTGGTCCGCCACGGCCACCCGGCCGTTGCGGACGCCTTCTGCGCCTCCCGCCTGGGCGGCGACTGGGGTGTCGCGTTCGGCACGCTGCCGTCCGGAGTGGACACCGCGGCGATCGTCGCCCGCGCCGGAATCAAGTGAGCTGCAGGAGGTCCCAGCGGTTGCCGTAGAGGTCTCGGAAGACCGCGACGGTGCCGTACACCTCGTGCCGGGGCTCCTCCTCGAAGTGCACGCCGGCCGCGACCATCCGCGTGTGAGCGGCGGCGAAGTCCTCGACGTTGAGGAAGAAGCCGACTCGGCCGCCGAACTGGTCGCCGACCCGCTCCTCCTGCGAGGGCGTCGCCGCGCGGGCGAGTAGTAGGCCGGTCTGTCCGCCGGGTGGGTCGACCACCACCCAGCGCTTGTCACCCTGCGGGAGGTCCTCTCGGAGGGTGCAGCCGAGCGCACGCGTGTAGAAGTCGATCGCCTCGTCGTAGTCGCGCACGAGCAGCGCTACGAGTCCCAGATGTGCCACGGGTCGATCCTGCCAGGCGTTACGGTGAACCGGTGATGCGCGCCTGGCGAGTCGAGCGCACCGGCCCCGCCGCGACCGGGCCGCTCGTGGCGCGGGACGTGCCGGTGCCGGCGCCCGGGCAGGACGAACTGCTGGTGCGGGTACGCGCGTGTGGCGTGTGCCGGACGGATCTCCATGTGGCCGAAGGGGATCTGCCGATCCACCGGCCCGCCGTGGTGCCGGGGCACGAGGTGGTGGGCACGGTCGTCACTGCGGCCGGCGGGTTCGCCGAGGGCGACCTGGTGGGCATCGCGTGGCTGCGGTCCACCTGCGGCACCTGCCGGTTCTGCGTGCGTGGCCGGGAGAACCTCTGCCCCTCGTCGCGCTACACCGGCTGGGACGCCGACGGCGGGTACGCCGAGTACGCGGTCGTGCCGGCGGCGTTCGCGCTGCCCCTGCCGGCCGGGTACTCCGACAGCGAGCTGGCGCCGCTGCTGTGCGCCGGGATCATCGGTTACCACGCGCTGCTGCGGGCCGCGTTGCCGGAAGGCGGGCGGCTCGGCGTGTACGGCTTCGGTGCGAGCGCGCACCTCGCGGCGCAGGTGGCGATCGCCACGGGCGCGGACGTGCACGTGGTCACCAGGAGCGCGGATGCGCGACAACTGGCGCTGGACCTCGGCGCGTCGTCGGCCGGGCCGGACGAGCCGCCGGTACCGCTGGACTCCGCCATCCTGTTCGCGCCGGCCGGTTCGCTCGTGCCGCGCGCGCTGGCCGCGCTGGACCGGGGCGGCACGCTGGCGGTGGCGGGCATCCACCTGAGCGACATCCCGACCTTGAACTACCAGGAACACCTGTTCCAGGACCGGCAGCTGCGCAGTGTCACGTCCAACACCCGTGCTCAGGCCGGGGAGTTCCTCGCGCTGGCCGGCGAACACCGGCTGCGTGTGTCCACAACGGACTATCCACTCGAGACCGCCGACCGAGCCTTGCTGGATCTCGCGGAGGGTCGGGTCACGGGTGCGGCGGTGCTCGTGCCATGACAGGTCCACCGGCGGGCGCCTCGCCGGTGGGGAGCATGGCTCAGCAGCAACCCGCGGAGCAGCCGGTCTCGTCGCAGCAGTCGTCGATCATGTCGGTCACCTCCTCTCCGGTGCCATGGCCGGGGGACACCACGCCCCCGGCGCCGGGTCGACACAGGGGTTCTCGGGCAGCGAGTCGACCATGCGGACCAGGTCGGCGCGCAGCGCGGCCAGCCGGGCGGCCTCCGCGTCGATCTCCTCGATCCGCTTGCGCAGCAACAACTCCGCCGGCTCGCACGGGCACTCGCCGGTGTCGCGGATCGTCAGCAGCTCGCCGATCTCCTTGAGCCGCAACCCCAACCGCTGACAGCCCTGGATGAACCGCAGCCGGTCGAGCGCCGACGGCGGGAACGAGCGGTACCCGCCGGAGGTCCTCGGCGGCGCGGCCAGCAGCCCGCTCCGCTCGTAGTACCGCACCGTGTCCGGACCGACGCCGGCCGCCGCGGCCAGTTCCGCCACTCTCATGACCTGACGGTAAACCCTGGACCCGGCTCCAAGGTCAAGCGTCGAAGTCGGCGCCCCACGCCCACGCGAGCGCCCTCGGCAGCAGCCACTCGCCGAGCACGGTCAACTGCCGGTCGGCCGACACGGCACCGGCCGCCTGCCACGCGTCCAGCACGAGGTCGAACGCGGACTCCACGAGGTCCGCCTCGTCGGGGTCGAGCCGGCCGTCGACCTCCTCGCACGCCTCGAGGTAGCCGACCAGGTCGCGGGTCGACGCGCCCGCGCCGGCGCCGGCGCGCACGAGGCCGAGCACCGCGCCGAGCCAGTCGGTCAGATCGAGCGCCATCAGCATCGACTCGCGATCGGCGCCGAGGCCGCTCTCGTCGCGCAGCGCGACCAGCCCGCCGGCCGCCTCGACGCAGCAGCGGCGGTCGTCGGCAGGCGGGGCGCCCGCCCAGCCGGCCGCGGCCGCGACGTGCGGGTACGGCCATTCGGCGGCCCCGATACCGATCCGCAGCCGAGCCGCCGCGGCGGCCAGCTCCCGCTCCGGGGCGGGCGCGCCGGCCGGCAGTGCGGACCGCAGTACGGCGACCGCCTCCCGCTCCGCCTCGTCCAGATGGCGGAACACGGCGTCGGAGGCGAGCCCTTCCCGTCCGCCGGCCGGAAACGGGAGCACGGCGGCGCCACCCCGACTAGCCGCGCACCGCTCACATACGGCATCGTCATCGACCGTGTCCCCCAGCGGACGGCCACAGCTGCTGCACGTACGCGCGTCGGTCACGCGCGCACGTTACCGCCACGCGGCCGTTCCCCGCTGCGAGGAGCTCACGCGCATGTTGAGCTGTGCACTGAGCCGCCAACCGTTCCGTCGCTGGGAGTGATGTACATGCCGGGTGCCGAGGTCGATGTCGTCGTGGTCGGGATGGGTCCTGGGGGAGAGGACGTCGGCGCCCGGCTGGCCGGGGCGGGCCTTGAGGTCGTCGGGGTCGACGGCCGGCTGGTCGGCGGCGAGTGCCCGTACTACGCGTGTGTCCCGACCAAGATCATGATCCGGGCGACCGACGCGCTCGGCGAGGCACGCAGGGCGACGCCGCTCGCCGGCACGGTCGACGTCGCGCCGGACTGGGCGCCGGTCGCGAAGCGCATCCGCGAGGAGGCCACCGACAACTGGGACGACACCGTTGCGGTGGAACGCTTCGAGGGCGCGGGCGGCCGCTTCGTCCGCGGCTGGGGCCGGATCACCGCGCCGCGTGAGGTCACGGTCACCACGCCGGACGGCGAGCAGGTGTTCACCGCGCGCAAGGGGATCGTGCTGAACACCGGCACCGACCCGGCCGTGCCCGCGGTCGACGGGCTCGCCGAAACGCCGTACTGGACCAACCGCGACGCGGTCGCCGTCGAGGAGGTGCCCGGTTCGCTGATCGTGCTCGGCGGCGGGCCGGTCGGCTGCGAGCTGGCGCAGGTGTTCTCCCGCTTCGGGGCGACGGTCACGGTCGTGCAGCACGCGGACCGCCTGGTGCCGGTGGACGAGCCGGAGGCGGGGGAGCTGCTCGAGAAGGTGTTCGCGGCCGAGGGCATCACCGTGCGCACCGGTCTTTCCGCGGCGCGGGTGAGCTTCGAGTCCGGCCAGTTCACGGTGAAACTCGACAACGGCGAAGTGGTGAGCGCGGAGCGGCTGCTGGTCGCCGCGGGCCGGCACACCGACATGGCCGCACTCGGCGTCGGTGCGGTCGGCCTGGACGAGAGCGCGCGCGGCGTCACGGTCGACGAGCGGATGCGCGCCGCCGACGGCGTGTGGGCGATCGGCGACATCACCGGCAGGGGCGCGTTCACGCACATGTCGATGTACCAGGCGCGCATCGCGGCGGCGGACATCCTCGGCGAGGAGGACGCCGAGACGGCCGACTACCGCGCGACGCCGAGGGTGACGTTCACCGACCCGGAGATCGGCTCGGTCGGTCTGTCCGAGGCGGCGGCGCGCGGGCGGGGGCTCACCGTGCGCGTCGGGGTGTCGGAGATTCCGTCGTCCTCGCGCGGGTTCATCCACAAGCTCGGCAACGACGGGTTCATCAAGGTCGTCGAGGACGCCGACCGCGGCGTGCTCGTCGGAGCGACCGCGGCGGGCCCGGCCGGCGGCGAGATTCTCGGCGCGCTCGTGGTCGCCGTGCACGCCGAGGTCCCGACGAAGCTCCTGCGCCAGATGATCTACGCCTACCCGACCTTCCACCGCGCGATCGAGGACGCACTGAACAAGCTCGCCTGACGGACGACTCTTGACATTCCACTGTGTTAGGTCGACGCTCGACGTAGCACAGTGGGAGGTCGGTCATGTGGCATGGCGTTCTGATCGGGTTGCACGCCGGTACCGGAGTGCTGGCGCTGCTCGCGGGGCTCGGCGCGCACCGCGGCCCGCGCTGGTTCGCGGTCTACTTCTGGTCGCTGGTCGCGACCGTGGTGTTCCTCGCGGCGGCGGTCGTCGAGGAGTGGGCCACGCTCGACGTGGCGGCGCGCGTGTTGTTCACGGCGTTCGTCGGGCTCGGGGTGGTGATGGTGCGGCTCGCCGTGCGGGCACGCGGGTTGGGGCTCACCCCACGACACGTCGACCTCGTCGGTTTCACGCTGGTGGCACTGTTCGACGCCTTCATGGTGATCACGGTGCTGGACGCGGGCGTCCCGGCAGCGGTCGCAACAGGAGTGGTGGTAGCGACAGCCGGCCACCTCACCCTACGAACGCTCAAGTCACGTCTGACCGCGAGTCCAACGCTCACACCCCGCGAGTCCAACGCTCAAGCACGGTGAGTTCGACACCCAAACCCGCGAGTTCCCCGTTCAAGCACAGCGAGTTGCCGGTTCGTGCTGCGCTCACGCGCCCCGAGGGGTCGGCACCGAGGCCGGGCGCGGGCAGGTGCTCGTGATCTCCTGCGCGTGGCCGGTGTCGGCGGCGCGGAGCAGGGACTCCATGACGTCCAGCACGTGGTACGCGAGCTCGCCGTTCGCGCGGTGCGGGGTGTTCGACGCGAGCGCGGCCGCCAGGTCGGCGAGCCCGATGCCACGCCCGGCGTCGGGGTAGCCGGCCGACGGGGGCACGACCGCCCACTCGCCACGATCGGCCGTGTACACCCGCACCTCGCCGGCGAAGCCGTTCGGGTCGGGGACCGACAGGGAGCCCGCCGTGCCGTACACCTCGAGGTGCGGCAACGTCGCCGACCACACGTCGAAGCTCATCATCAGCGTGGTGACCGCACCGCCGACATGCTCCAACGTGCCCGTCACGTGCGTCGGCACCTCGGCGGGGAACGACGTCCCGGCGCGCGGACCGCTGCCGATCGTGCGGGTCGTGCGCGGCATGGCCGACATGCCGGTCACCCGCCGGACCGGCCCGAGCAACGTGATCAGCGCCGTCAGGTAGTACGGGCCCATGTCGAACAGCGGTCCGCCGCCCGGCCGGTAGTAGAACTCCGGCGCCGGATGCCACCGCTCGTGCCCCGGCGTCACCATGAACGCCGTCGCGGCGACGGGCGTGCCGATCACCCCGTCGTCGACACACCGCCGCGCGGTCTGCGTGCCCGTGCCGAGCACGGTGTCCGGCGCGCAGCCCACCCGCACCCCGGCGGCAGCGGCGGCCGACAGCACGGCCGCACCCTTCACAGTGGACAATGCGAGCGGCTTCTCGTTGTACACGTGCTTTCCCCCGGCGACGGCCGCCAGCGCGACCGACGCGTGCGCCGCCGGCACGGTCAGGTTCAGCACCAGGTCCACGTCGTCCGACGCGGACAGCCGCGCGGGCGTCATCGTCGGCACGCCGGGCACCGCGCGCGCCGGGTCCAGGTCCGCGGCCGCGACCAGCCGCACGTCCGGCAGCCGGGCCAGCGTCTCCAGGTACTGGCCGCTGATCGTGCCGATGCCGACGATGCCGATCCTCAACGGGTCGCCCACACCAGCCCCCGGGTGATCATCTCGTGCACCGCCGGCACCTCGAGGTCGGCCATCCGGTGGCCGATCGTCGTCACGAACACGCGTCCGGCGCCGTGTCGCCGGACCCAGGTCACCGGCATGGTCGGCGTGCCGACGCCGGGCAGGTCCGGATCCTCGACGAAGTCCGTCTCGGCGAGCACCTCGTTGCCGGGGTCGGCGTGCACGTAGTACTGCTCGGTGTGCACCTCGAACGGCTCGAGGTCCGCGACGATCGGGTGTCCGGCGACCGGGCGGACCGCGTAGTGCACGAAGTCCTTGTGGTGGTGGATGAACTGGCCGCCCGTGAGCAGGTGGTAGCCGGGCCGGTCCCGGAACGCGTCGACCACACCGCCGTGCCAGCCGGCGAACCCCGTGCCCGCGCGGACTGCCGCCGACAGGCCGCCGAGCTGTTCGGACGTGATCGTGCCCATCGTCCAGCACTGCACGATCAGGTCCACTTCGGACAGGTCGCCGAGGTAGGCGTCCAGAGTGTCCGATGTGGACACGTCGTAGTCGCGTGCCGCCAGCACCTCCGCGTACCGGTCGGTCGTGGCCACCGGATCGTGGCCCTCCCAACCACCGCGCACCAGGAGCACTCGCACACCTTCACCGCCAACCGTGTTCTGGCCGGAAACCGAGCAGGTCGTGGCCCCGGCCGACGTCGAACAGCGTCTCGAAGCCGACCGGGGCCCGTGTCACCACAGTAGCCGGGTGGCGCCGGCGCACGAGCTCCGTCAGCGCGGCGGCCACCGCGCGGGCCGCGTCGGCCGTGTGCAGCCACGCCCACAGCCCGGCCCGGTCCGCGCCGGGATCCTTGTGGATCGGCGCGAGGTGTCGCCACAGCCGCGGCCCCGACCCGATGAACGGGAACCGCAGGCTCACCACGGTCATGCCCCACTGCCGGCTCGCGGTCGCGGCGACCAGCTCGCCCACTTGTTCGGACAGCCCGTACACGTCGTCGCCGACATAGGGGTGGTCGTCGGTCACCGGCACCGACCGCGGCGCCGCGCCCCGCCGCGACCACGCGAACCCGAGCGCCGACGCGCTGGAGATGCTTACCACCCGGCCGATCCCGGCCCGCCCGGCCAGGTCCAGCACGTGGAACATCGACTCCACGTTGTTGCAGAACGTCTCGTGCGGCGGATGGCTGACCGACGCGGATGTCAGTCGCTGGTCGACCGGTTTCAACGCGACGACCTCGACGCAGGAGGCCGAGCGGCGTGCGATCCTCGGCGAGCTGCTCGGCGGGCTCGGCGAGGGTTCCTGGGTCATGCCACGGTTCCAGTGCGACTACGGCTACCTGATCACCATCGGCCGCAACAGCTTTCTCAACTACGACGCCATCCTGATGGACTGCGCCCCGATCACCATCGGCGACGACGCGGTGATCGGCGCCGGCGCGGTCGTCACCAGGGACGTCCCGGCGAAGGTGTTCGCCGCGGGCAACCCGTGCCGGGTGCTCAAGGAGTCGTAGCCGCCGCGGGCGGCACGAAGACCCGGTCGACGATGTCGACGCCGAGCTGCCACGCGCCGGGAACCAGCAGCACCCCGACGACCGTGAAGACCGGGAAGATCAGCAGTCGCTCGACCTTCTTGCCGGTGCGGATGCGCAGCACCTTCGGCGGCCGCAGCTCGTACCAGGTCTCGCCCGCGATGGGGATCGGGAACAGGAACGGGCAGCCGGACTCGGTGATCGCGTCGCCGAGGCAGTGGGTGAAGCAGCCGGCCGCGACGGCGATGCCGAGCCAGCCCGACAGCTCCTCGAGCTGCGCGGTCGGGTTCGGGCCGGCCTGGTAGAGCCACCAGACGACCCCGCCCGCGGACACGAGCAGCAGCCAGTCGCCGAGCGCGTCCTCGGCGAGCAGCAGCCCGAGGACCGCGACGGCGGCGACCGCGTACGGACCGCCGGCCGTGGTGCCGGCACTCGCGAGCGCGCCGAGCCCGACCGCGAACAGGACCGTGTGGGACAGGTGGCGGTGCGTGCCGGTGCGCTTCTCGTCGCGCGGGCCCTTCGTCACCTGGTACAGCGCGCCGGACATCTTGCGCAGCAGCCACGACAGCACCCGCGAGAACGGCCCGAGCAGCTTGGAGGCGCGGGCGTGCGGGTGGTCGAGGTCGGGCAGGAGCGCGAACCCGGCGGTCGTGACGGCGAACAGCATCGTCTGCTCCACCGTGCCGGCGCCGACCAGCGGTGCGATCGCGAGGCCCGCGCACCAACCGGTCAGCGCGTGCGTGCGACCCATCATCGGCGGCGCTCCCTCCCCAGTTCGTCGTCGAGTGATCAAGTATCCGGTGTGAACGGCTGGGAACGGTGGCGGCGCGCCGTGGGCTTGCCGTCCGCCGCGCGCACTGGCAAGGATGGCCGCATGAAAGCGCGTGCCTTGTTCGTCGCCCTGCTCGGACTCGCCGGAGTGCTCGTGCCGACCGTGACGGCGGCGGCGGAGACTCCGGCACCGACGCCGCCGACGTGCGCGGACCCGGCGGCGCCGCTGACCGTCGAGGAGCAGCGGCTCGCGCTGCCCGCGCCGGCGGAGATCCTGCGCCGCACCGGTTTCGACCGCTTCGGGCGCGTGTTCACGCCGTCGTTGTGCGCGCTGCCGAACGCGCGCGTCGCGTCCGTGGCCATCGGCGTGCAGGGGCGCGCGCTGTGGGAGGCGGCGGTGGCGCGGGCGCACGGCAAGCTGCCGGCCGGCACGCTGCCGGTGACCGACGACCGGCCGCTGTACTGGGCGCGGCTGCAGCTGACGAGAGCCTTGCGGCAGTGGACGCCGTCGTTCGCGCTCGACGCGGCCGGCCGGGCGAAGCTCGTCGACGTGCTGGAGCAGACCTCGCGCGGTCAGGACTCGGTGCGCTACTCCCGTGGCATGCGGCGGATCCTGGTGAGCGGCTTCGACCCGTTCCAGCTGGACCAGGACATCCGGCGGAGCAACCCGTCCGGCGCGACGGCGCTCGCGTTGGACGGCACGGTGATCCAGACGGCCACGGGCCCGGCGCGGATCGAGACGGCGATGTTCCCGGTGCTGTGGGACCCGTTCGCGGCCGGCGTGGTGGAGCGGACGTTCCTGCCGCAGCTGCGCCGCGTCGACATGTTCACCACGATCAGCCAGGGCCGCGTCGGCCGCTTCGACGTCGAGCGGTACAACGGCCGCTGGCGCGGCGGCTTCCCGGACAACGACAACGTGTCGCGCACCGAGGTGATCCCGATCCCGGCCGGTGTGCCGACGGTGACGCCGGCCCCCGAGTTCGTCCCGACGACGCTGCCGTACGCGGCGATCGTGGCCACGCCGACCGGCCGCTTCCCGGTGTTCGACAACACCTCCGTGACGGAGATCCCCGCCGGCGGGACCGAGCCCGTGGTGTCCCCGACCGGCCCCACCCCGGGTTCGGTGGCCAGGGCGGGCGGCGGCGGCAACTACCTGTCGAACGAGATCGCCTACCGGGCCACCCTGCTGCGGGACGCGCTCGGCGCCGCCATCCCGGGCGGGCACCTGCACACGCCGGTGCTGGAGTTCGGCGCGGGCAACACGACGGAGCTGACGGACCCGGTCTTCGAAGCCAACCAGCGCGACATCGTCGACCAGGTCCGCGCCGTGCTGACGGTGGCAGCCGGCACCCTCGGCCAGCGCGTCACACGTGCGGGCTGACCTCCGACGCGATCAGCTCCACGTGGTCGAGGTCGGTCATGTCCATGATCTGCAGGTACACGCGTGCGCTGCCGACCTCCGCGTAGCGGGACAGCTTCTCCACCGCCTCCTCCGGGGTGCCGGCCACGCCGTTCTCCTTCAGCTCGGCGACGTCGCGGCCGAGGAACTCCGCCCGGCGGGCCACCTCCGCGTCGTTCTTGCCGACGCACACGGTGACGGCGTTGGAGTACACCAGTTCGCGGCCGTCGGCGGCGGCGCGGACGCGGTCGAACGCCGCGGCGACGTTCGTGACGGTCGCGAAGGGGACGTTGTACTCGGTCGCGTACTTGGCGGCGAGCAGTGGCGTGCGCTTCGGGCCCTGGCCGCCGATGATGATCGGGATCGGGGACTGCGCGGGCTTCGGGAGGCCGGGGGAGTCGGTCAGCGTGTAGAACTTCCCTTCGTAGCTGAACGTCTCGCCGGCCGGCGTGTTCCACAGACCCGTGACGATGCCGAGCTGCTCCTCGAGCCGGGCGAGCCGGCCGGCCGGGAACGGGATGCCGTACGCCTTGTGCTCCGCCTCGAACCAGCCGGCGCCCAGCCCCAGCTCGACACGCCCGCCGGACATCTGGTCCACCTGCGCCACCTGGATCGCGAGCACCCCGGGCAGCCGGAACGTACCCGCGGTGACCATCGTCCCCAGCCGGATGCGCGAGGTCTCCCGCGCGAGGCCGGCGAGCGTGACCCACGCGTCGGTGGGGCCGGGCAGCCCGTCGCCGGACATGGTGAGGTAGTGGTCGGACCGGAAGTAGCCGCTGAAACCCAGCTCCTCCGCCGCCCTGGCCAGCGTGAGCTGTGTGTCGTAGGACGCGCCCTGCTGCGGTTCGGTCATGATGCGGAGATCCATGACCGTCATTCTGGCCCCGCCGCCGGCGGGACCGCAGCGCGTCTACTTCTTGGCGGTGAGGTGCAGGCAGGCGCCGACGGCGAGGACGAGCACGCCGAACACCATCAGGATCGCGGTCGCGAGGGCGGCGCCCATGAGGAACAGGACCCCGCCGGTGATGTCGACGGCGATGCGGGCCGCGGCGCGTTGGCGGCGGCGCTCCGGTGGCTCGTACTCACGGAGCATCCTGGTGAACGCAGGGTCGGACTCCTCGAACCACTGCTCGATCGCCCGCAGATGCCGGTCTTCATCGTGGCTGAGCATGGCTACTCCCACGCTTGGTGGCCGGGCCCCGCCCCGCCCTCTCGATATTCGTCACCCTGAGGGATAGCCCCCTCTCGGCTAACGAAACCACCTGGGGAGAAGGTTCGGTCAGTCCGGGACGGCGAGTGCCGCCTCGACCGAGTCCCGCAGGGTGAACAGGTCGACGGTCTTCGTCAGCTCCATGGTCCGCAGCGCGAGCCGACCGGCCACGAGGGAGAGCCGCAGCGCGTGCCGCTCGACGACGTCGGCGGTCCTGATCAGCGTGGCGAGACCGAGCGAGCCGAAGAACGTCACCCCGGACAGGTCGACGACGAGGTGGCGGACCGGCGCGGCGAGCGCGCGCGCGACGGCGGCGTCGAGATCGGGCGCCGTGACGATGTCGATCTCCCCGAACACGGCCAGGACGACGACGTCGGGGGCAGGTCGGGCGATGCGCACCTGGACGGGGTCGGACACGGGCACCGCTCCTTCGGCTCGCGACAACCAAGGGGACCGACGTTCGCGCGTCCAGGGCTGTTCTCTCAACCGCGGCGGCTCTGCGGACTCTATGCCAGCCACGGCTACGTCCCGTCGGTGGGCACCCGCACGGTCACGATCGCGATGTCGTCGCGGTGCGGCTCCGGCGAGAACTCCTCGATCGCCTGTCGCACCGCGCTGATCAGACCTTCCGCCGAGCTGTTCGTGCCGCGTTCCAGCGCGTGCGCCAGCCGCTCAGGTCCAAAGAGGACGTTGCCGCGGCGGTGCTCGGTGACGCCGTCGGTGTAGAACACCAGCGAGTCGCCGGCGAGCAGCACGTGCCGGGTCGGATGCACGGCGAACTTCTTCACGAGCCCGACCGCGCTGCCGTGCCGCCCGAGGTAGGTGACCGACCCGTCGGCACGCACGAGCGCGGGCTGCTCGTGGCCGGCCAGCACCAGCTCGACCGCGAGCGACGCGGGTTCGGTGCCCTGCCTGGTGATCGACGCGAGCGCGACGGTCGCGAACTGCGACGGGTCGCCCGCCTCCATCATCATCTCGTTGAGCAGCTCGAACGTCCGACCGAGCGGCTGGCCGTCGCGCAGCAGCACGCGCAGCACGTCGCGCACCAGGCCGGTCCGCGCGGCCGCGCGCGGACCCTTGCCGCACACGTCGCCGACGACCGCGAGCCAGCGGCCCTCCGCGAGCTGCAGCACGTCGTAGAAGTCGCCGCCGACGTCCGCGCCCGCGCTCACCGGCAGGTACGCGGCGGCGAACCGCACGCCGTCGGCGACCGGCAGCGCGCGGGGGAGCAGCGCCTGCTGCAGCGCCTGCGACGTCGCGACATGGGCGCTGTCGCGCTGCGCGTTGTCGATCGCCTGCGCCGCCCGCCGCGTCAGCTCGTTGAGCATCAGCAGCTCCTCCGGCTCGGTGCGCGCGGTTCGACGGCCGGCCGACGCATGACCGTGCCGAGCGCCGTGCGGCCCACCCGCAGCGGCAGCGCGACCCCGTCGAGCGGGGCGCCGAGCCCGGCCGCCTCGCCGCCGCCGTCGAGCAGGACGCTCAGCGCGCCGCCGGCGCCGGACGAGCGGCGCCAGCTCCTCGCGCAGCAGCGGCAGCGCGTTCTCGTCGACGTGGGTGAGCGCCTCCAGCCGCAGCCGGCCCCGCTCGTCGAGCAGGTGCACGGCACACCAGCGGCCGAGCCGGGGCACCAGCACCTGCGGCACGATCGCCGCGGTCAGGCGCACGTCGAGGGAGTTGCCGAACATCTCCGACGCCTCGGCGAGATAGGTCATCCACAGCCAGCGCTCGCGGTCGGAGCTGTGCTGCTGGTCGGCCTCGATCGCGAGCGCGACCCGCTGCGCGGTCAGCCCGGCCAGCTCCGCCGCGTCCACCGCGGGCTTCGCGGTGTGCACGGCGAGCCGCCCGGACCTCGGCGCGGCGAGCGGGAGCCGAATGGTGAGCTCGGGCTCGCCGTCCCACCGGCCGCAGGACGCGAGCTCGGTCTCGGCGACGCCGTCGTCGAGACCACACGGCGGCGCCGTCGGAGGACAGCACGTCGCACAGCCTGCGCAGCAGTTCGGTGACCACCACCGGCAGCGGCCCGCGCGGGCCGGGCAGGTGCAACAGCCAGCGGGCGGTCGCCGGGTCCGGCCACGCGGAGGTGGCCGGCGCGGCCGGCACCTCCGGCGCCGGCGCGTCACCGGTCGCGCGGAGCGTGAACCACACCCGGTGGCCGCGCACGTCGTGCTCGCTGCCCCACGCGGCCGCGACCGAGTCGACGAGCGTCAGCCCGCGCCCGTTGGTGTCGCGGCGCGAGCCGGGGGTCGGCAGCATGGCCCTGCGCAGCTCCATCGGCGTCGACCCGTTGTCGGTGACCGCGACCGTCAGCTCGGTGCCCAGCGTGACCAGCTCGACGGAGAAGCCGGTGCCGGCGTGCAGCACCGCGTTCTCGCACAGCTCGCTGGCCAGCAGCACCACGTCGTCGGCCAGCTCGTCGAGCCCGGCCTCGGACAGGGCCGTCCTGAGGAAGCGACGGGCCGCGGCGGGGGCGCCGACGTCGCCGGGGAACCGGGCGCGCCGTTCGAACGCTTGCTGCACGCTCGCAGTCTGCCGCCCGTCCACTGGGCGTGTACAACCGAGCACGCTCGTAGACTCTTCGCAAGCGGAAACACCCAGGAGGCGACGCATGACTGCTCCCGACGGCGGCACGGCCTCCGAACCGGGCGGCGGCGCGGACGCCGACGTGCTGTTCGACGAGCTGCTGGCGGCGATGACGTCGGTCCGCCGCGGCACGCTCGACGTCCGGCTCGCCCGCCGCGGCGGCGTCGCCGGCCAGGTCGTCGACGGGTTCAACTCGATGGTCGACCTGCTGGAGCGGCGCAACCGCGACCTGCTGCGGATCAGCAGGGTCGTCGGCCGCGAGGGCCGGATCCTCGAGCGGATGGACTCCGACCAGTTCGACGGCGCGTGGTCGAACGGGCGCGGCGGCGGTCAACTCGCTGATCGACGACCTCGCGCGGCCGACGTCGGAGATCGCGCGCGTGATCGCGGCGGTGGCCGAGGGTGACCTGTCCCAGCACATGGCGCTGGAGATCGAGGGCCGGCCGCTGCGTGGCGAGTTCAACCGCATCGGCCGCACGGTCAACACGATGGTCGACCAGCTGTCGTCGTTCGCCGACGAGGTCACCAGAGTGGCCCGCGAGGTCGGCACCGACGGCAAGCTCGGCGGCCAGGCCGACGTGCACGGCGTCTCCGGGACCTGGCGCGCGCTCACCGACTCGGTGAACACGATGGCGTCCAACCTGACCAACCAGGTGCGGTCCATCTCGTCGGCCGCGACCGCCATCGCGCAGGGCGACCTGTCCCGCAAGATCACGGTCAGCGCCCGGGGCGAGATCGCCGAGCTGGCCGAGACGATCAACTCGCTGACCGACACGCTGCGGGTGTTCGCCCACGAGGTCACGCGCGTGGCCCGCGAGGTGGGCACCGAGGGCCGGCTCGGCGGTCAGGCGACCGTGCCGAACGTGGCCGGCACGTGGAAGGGCCTGACCGACGCGGTGAACCAGCTCGCCGCGAACCTCACCGACCAGGTCCGCAACATCGCGCAGGTGACGACCGCGGTGGCGAAGGGCGACCTCTCGCAGAAGATCACCGTGGACGCGCGCGGCGAGATCGTGGCCCTCAAGGACACGGTCAACACGATGGTCGACCAGCTGTCGTCGTTCGCCGACGAGGTCACGCGCGTGGCCCGCGAGGTGGGCACCGAGGGCACGCTCGGCGGGCAGGCGCAGGTCGAGGGCGTGTCCGGGACGTGGCGCAACCTCACGGAGAGCGTGAACAGGCTGGCCGGCAACCTGACCGCGCAGGTCCGCAACATCGCGCAGGTGACGACCGCGGTGGCGAAGGGCGATCTCTCGCAGAAGATCACGGTGGACGCGCAGGGTGAGATCCTGGCGTTGAAGTCGACGGTGAACACGATGGTGGATCAGCTGTCGTCGTTCGCCGACGAGGTGACGCGGGTGGCGCGTGAGGTGGGCACCGAGGGGAAGCTCGGCGGGCAGGCGCAGGTGAAGGACGTCGCCGGGACCTGGCGGAACCTGACGAACAACGTCAACTACATGGCCTCGAACCTGACCGGCCAGGTCCGCAACATCGCGCAGGTCGCGACCGCGGTGGCCGAGGGCGATCTCTCGCAGAAGATCACGGTGGACGCGCAGGGTGAGATCCTGGCGTTGAAGTCGACGGTGAACACGATGGTGGATCAGCTGTCGTCGTTCGCCGACGAGGTGACGCGGGTGGCGCGTGAGGTGGGCACCGAGGGCAAGCTCGGCGGGCAGGCCCAGGTCCGCGGCGTCGCCGGCACGTGGCGCGACCTCACCGACACGGTCAACTACATGGCCTCGAACCTGACCGGCCAGGTCCGCAACATCGCGCAGGTGACGACGGCGGTGGCGCGGGGCGACCTCTCGCAGAAGATCACCGTCGACGCGCAGGGCGAGATCCTCGAGCTGAAGTCCACGGTCAACACCATGGTCGACCAGCTGTCGTCGTTCGCCGACGAGGTCACGCGCGTGGCCCGTGAGGTCGGCACCGAGGGCAAGCTGGGTGGTCAGGCGCAGGTGAAGGGTGTCGCCGGGACCTGGCGCGATCTCACCGACAACGTCAACTACATGGCGTCCAACCTGACCGGCCAGGTCCGCAACATCGCCCAGGTCGCCACGGCGGTCGCCGAGGGCGACCTCGGCCAGAAGATCACCGTGGACGCGCAGGGCGAGATCCTGGCGCTGAAGTCGACGGTGAACACGATGGTGGACCAGCTGTCGTCGTTCGCCGACGAGGTGACGCGGGTGGCGCGTGAGGTGGGCACCGAGGGCAAGCTCGGCGGGCAGGCCCAGGTCCGCGGCGTCGCCGGCACCTGGCGCGACCTCACGGAGAACGTCAACCAGCTCGCCTCCACGCTCACGATCCAGCTCCGCGCGATCGCCGGCGTGTCCACCGCCGTGACCCGCGGCGACCTGACCCAGCAGATCGGCGTCCAGGCCAGCGGCGAGGTCGCCGACCTCAAGGACAACATCAACCAGATGATCGTCACACTCCGCGAGACGACCGCGGAGAACGCCGACCAGAGCTGGCTCGACTCCAACCTCGCACGGATCGGCGGCCTGCTGCAGGGCCAGCGCGACCTCGCCGCCGTCTGTCAGATGATCATGAACGAGGTCGTGCCGCTGGTGAACGGCCAGGTCGGCGCGTTCTTCCTGGACTACAGGAGCGACAGCGAGACCGACGGAGAAGAGCAGGAGTGGCGGCTGTGCGGCGCCTACGGGCTCGGCCCGGACGCCCAGGTCACCTTCCGGAAGGGCGAGGGGCTGGTCGGGCAGGCCGCCGAGACGCGGCAGCTGATCGTCATGCGCGACTCGCGGGCCGACTTCACGCCGATCCGGTCGGGTGTCGGCACGTTCGCGCCGACCTCGCTCGTCGTGCTCCCGGTGCTGGTCGAGGGCGAGACCCTCGGGGTGCTGGAGATCGGGTCGGTGACCACGTACTCCGAGCTGCACCTGACGTTCCTGGAGCGGCTGGTGCTGACCATCGGCGTCGCCATCAACACGATCCAGGCCAACCGGCGCACCGAGGAGCTGCTCGGCCAGTCGCAGCGGCTCGCGGTCGAGCTGCAGAACCAGTCGGCCGAGCTGCAGCGCACCAACGCGGAGCTGGAGGACAAGGCGGCGCTGCTGTCCGAGCAGAACCGCAACATCGAGATCAAGAACCTGGAGATCGAGGCCGCGCGGCGGCGCGTCGAGGAGAACGCGCAGCAGCTCGCGCTGGCGAGCCAGTACAAGTCGGAGTTCTTCGCGAACATGAGCCACGAGCTGCGCACGCCGCTCAACTCGCTGCTGCTGCTGGCCAGGCTGCTCGCCGACAACACCGAGGAGAACCTGTCGGCCAAGCAGATCGAGTTCGCGAACACGATCCACAACGCCGGCTCCGACCTGCTCACACTGATCGACGACATCCTGGACCTGTCGAAGATCGAGGCCGGCCGGGTGAACATCGACCCCGGCCCGGTGGACCTCGCGGTGGTGGCCGCCGACGCGCGCCGCGACTTCCGCGCGCAGGCCGAGGAGAAGGCCCTCGCGCTGGAAGTCCTGGTCGTGGACGGGACGCCGGCGACGATCGTCACGGATCCGCAGCGGCTGCAACAGATCCTGCGCAACCTGCTGTCCAACGCGGTCAAGTTCACCGAGACCGGCGCGGTCACGCTGACCATCTCGCCGGTCGCGCCGGACCTGCGGTTCGGCACGCCGACCCTCGACGGCGCCGACGGTGTGGTCGCGTTCTCCGTGCGGGACACCGGGATCGGCATCCCGGACGCCAAGTTCGCGATGATCTTCGAGGCGTTCCAGCAGGCCGACGGCACCACGAGCAGGCGCTACGGCGGCACCGGGCTCGGGCTGTCGATCAGCAAGGAGCTGGCGCGGCTGCTCGGCGGCGCGATCTCCGTCGAGTCCGAGCTGGGGGTCGGCTCGACGTTCACGCTGTACGTGCCGGTGATGTCCGCCGACGTGGCCACGCCGGCGCGGTCGACGCCGCTCGCCGAGTCCGCGGACGGGCTGCCGTCGCTCACGAGCGCGCCGATCCTGCGTCCCGCGTCGGCAGAGCGCGCCGGCGCGGCGCGCGAGCTGACCGGGATCACCGTCCTGATCGTCGACGACGACGTGCGCAACGCGTTCGCGCTCACCAGCGCACTGGAGCTGCACGGCATGACAGTTCTCTACGCGGACAACGGATCCGACGGCGTGCGGCTGCTCAGCGAGCATGCCGAGATAGACATCGTGCTGATGGACGCGATGATGCCGAACATGGACGGCAACGAGACGACCAGGTCGATCCGCGCGCTGCCGGCCGGGGCCGAGACACCCGTGGTGTTCCTGACCGCGAAGGCGATGCCGGAGGACCGCGAGGCGAGTCTCGCGGCCGGCGCGGACGACTACGTGACCAAGCCGGTCGACCTCGACCAGCTGCTCGACGTGGTGTCGTCGTGGGTCGTGCGGGGCGGGGTGACCAGATGACCGTCGGAACGGCCAAGGCGCTGCTCGTCGACGACCGCAGGGAGAACCTCGTCGCGCTGGAGGCGATCCTGCAGGGACTTCCGGTCGACACGGTCGCGGTCACCAGCGGCGAGGCGGCGCTGAAACGGTTGCTGCTGGAAGACTTCGCGGTGATCCTGCTCGACGCGAGCATGCCGAGCATGGACGGTTTCGAGACCGCGACGCACATCAAGCAGCGCGAGCGGACCCGGCACATCCCGATCATCTTCCTCACCGCGCTCGACTACGACGCGCGGCTCGCCTTCCGCGGCTACCAGATCGGCGCGGTCGACTTCATCACCAAGCCGTTCGACCCGTGGGTGCTGCGGTCGAAGGTCGCCGTGTTCATCGACCTGTGGCTCAAGAGCGCGGAGCTGACCGCACAGGCCGTCGACCGGCTCGCCTTGCAGGAGACCGTTTCGAAGGCGTTGGCGCTGCTCGGCGCCGACGACCAGATGGGCGCGACCGCGCTGCTCCAAGAGGCCCAAGCACGGCTCGCCGCGAACCGGCCACACTGACCTGTTGGCACGGCAAGGTTTCGCGAAAGCGGGGTCACTGTCGTCGTCGTGGGCGCGGCGTGCAAGATACGTGCATGCCCAGTGACCCGGAGACCCCAGGGGACCAGTTCGGTGTCACCGTCGCCGTCGAGCAGCACGGCGCGGCCGTCGTGCTGCGCGTCGCGGGCGAGCTCGACATGCTCACCACCCCGCGCCTCGCCGAGGCTGCCACCTCGGCACTTGCCACCCGTCCGCCCGTGCTGGTGATCGACCTGACCGGCGTGACGTTCCTTGCGTCGGTGGCGATGTCCGCGATCGTCGCGGCCCACGAAGCGGGCGGCGAGCACACGAAGGTCCGCGTGGTCGGCGGCACCCGCGAGACACTGCGCCCGATCACCGTGACCGGTCTGGACAACCTGCTCTCGGTGTACCCGGTACTGGCCGCCGCCCTCGAGGACGCCTGAGCCGCACGCAGCTGCGGAGGTGGGTGATCGCCCACCGCGGGACCCGGCGCGGACCGTTCGTGGACTCGGCAACACGGGCACCGTTCGTGATTCGAGCCGCCGCCGCTGTCTTGCAGGGCGAGCACGGGTGCCGCCGCGAGGTGTAGGTCACTTCGTCGGGGAGTCGCGGTCACATCGGTGCGCGCCCGCGGGTCTACTGAGGTGAGACCCCAGAGAGGAACGTGACCGATGGGCGAGCGGGTGTGGCTGACCGAGCAGTTCTCCGAGCACCGGACCCGCCTGCGCGGCGTCGCCTACCGGATGCTCGGCTCGCTCACCGAGGCCGACGACGCCGTCCAGGAGGCGTGGCTGCGCGTCAGCAAGGCCGACACGAGCGTCGTCGAGAATCTCGGTGGGTGGCTGACCACCGTGGTGACGCGCGTGTGCCTGAACATGCTGCGCGCGCGGGACTCCCGGCGCGAGGAGGCGCTCGACCTGGACCAGGTCGACCGGACCGACGGCCCGGACCCCGAGGAGGAGGCGCTGCTCGCCGACTCGGTCGGGCTCGCACTGCTCGTGGTGCTCGACACGCTGGCGCCGGCCGAGCGGATCGCGTTCGTGCTGCACGACCTGTTCGCCGTGCCGTTCGACGAGATCGCCGCGATGATCGACCGCACCCCGGCGGCGACGAGGCAGCTCGCCCGCCGCGCGCGGCGGCGGGTCGACGGTGGCGCGCCCGCGCCGGGCGCCGACGTGGCCGGCCAGCGCCGCGTCGTCGACGCGTTCCTGGTGGCCGCCCGCGGCGGCGACTTCGACGCGCTGGTCGCGCTACTCGACCCGGACGTCGTGCTCCGCGCCGACCGCGCCGCGGGTCCGACGCCGGTGCCCGTCGAGCTGCGCGGCGCCGCCAACGTGGCGAAGGGCGCGCGCCTCGCCTCGGCCCGCACCCCGTTCACCCAGCTCGCGCTGGTCGACGGCTCGGTCGGGCTGGTGATGGCGCCGAAGGGCCGCCTCGCGGTGGTGCTCGTGTTCACGGTGGCCGACGACCGCGTCACGGTGATCGACGTGGTCGCCGACCCGGACCGGCTCCGCGGCCTCGAGCTCGGCGTGCTCGACCGCTAACGGTGGAACTCCAGTAGGCAGCGGTCGTCGGTCAGCGTGGTCACCGTGTCGAGGACCAGTCCATGCGCGGCGGCGAGCGTGCGAAGCTCGTCGATCCGGCGCTCGCGGCCGCCGTAGAACACGAGCATGACCAGGTCCATCTCGCTGTTGGCGCGCGGTCCGCCGGCCGCTTCGATGACGAGGACCCGGCCGGCCGGGTGGGCGGCCTCGACGCAGCGGGCCAGGATTTGGTCGGCGTGCTCGTCGTCCCAGTTGTGGAGGATGTCGAACAACAGGTAGGCGTCGGCCCCGGCCGGGAGGGGGTCGAAGAAGCTGCCGGCGGTCACTTCCGTGCGGTCGTCGAGGTCGTGAGCGCTGAAGGTCTTCCTGGCCTCGGCGGCGGTGGGTTCGAGATCGACGAGGTGGCCGCGCATGTGCGGGTGGGCGGCCAGGACCGCGGCGAGCAGGGTGCCCCGGCCGCCGCCGACGTCGACGACGGTGCCGAACCGGGACCAGTCGAAACCGGCGACGAGCCGCGGGATCTGCTCGCGGAACCGCTGGGTCATCTGCCGGTCGAACGAGTCCCGGAGGTGGGCATGATCGGCGAGGTCGGCCCAGAAGTCCTGGCCGTAGCGGCGCGGGTAGGCCGCCTGGCCGGTGGCGATGGTGTGCGCGAGGTCGACGAAGGCCAGTTCGGCGCGGCCGCCGGCGGCGTCCAGGTGCAGGAGGTTCGTCAGGTTGTTGTCGGCATCGGCGCAGAGGTTCGCGCCGTACTCGGTGGTCCGGTAGCCGCCGGACACCCGTTCGACGATCCCGAGCGTCGTGAGATGGGCCAACAACAGGTCGAGCGCGACCGGCGAGGCGTCGAGTTCGACCGCGAGCTGGTCGGCGGCGGCGCCGTCGCCGAGCAGGCGGTCGGGCAGTCCCAGTGTCACCGCGACCCGAAGAGCCATCGGCGTCGCCAGCCCGGCCATGCGACGGATGGCGTCGGTGTCACTGTTGTTGTCACCGTTGTCACTGTCGTTGTGTCCCACGGAATTCATTCAACGCGACAACGGAAGTGCCACGCTTTCAGGGGTCACGTCGTCGCGGAGACCGCGCCACGCGGTGTGCCGCAGGCGGTGGTCGGAGGTGAACTGGCGGTACACGACCTGCCCGATGAGCTTCGGCTCGACCCACCGCGCGCCGCGGGCGCGGTCCGCCGGCACCGGGTCGCGGAACGGGCTCGTCGGGCGGGTCAGCGGTTCGAGCCGCGCGAGCAGGTCGTCCAGCGCGCGTTCGGTGAAACCCGTGCCGACGTCGCCGACGTAGCAGAGCGAGCCGTCGGTGTCGTACGCGCCGAGCAGCAGCGCGCCGATCCGCCCCGACCGGTTGCCCTTGCCCGGCCGCCAGCCGCCGATCAGCACGTCCTGCGTCTTGATCAGCGGCCGCTTCAGCCAGTCGCGGGTGCGGGTGCCGGGGTGGTACCGCGAGTCGAGGCGTTTCGCGACGAGTCCCTCGAGGCCCTGCTCCTCGACCACCTGCAACAGATCGGCCGGATCGATGTCGTCGTCGGTGAAGTAGCGGGGGATCGCGATGTGGTGGCTCTCCGGCTTGAGCTCGTCGAGGAGCGCTCGCCGCTCGGTGTAGGGCGCCTTCAACAGCAGGTCGGCGCCGAGTCGCAGCACGTCGAACGCCAGGAAGGTCACCGGTGCCGCACGCAGCAGCGCGGCGCTCGGGCCGCGCTGGTGGCGCGACTGCATGAGCGCGAAGTCCGGCCGGCCCTGCGCGTTCAGCACGACCAGCTCGCCGTCGAGCACCGCGGCCCGGCCGCCGAGCGCGTCGGTCACCACGCCGGCGAGGTCCGGGTAGGTGTTCGTGATCTCGTTGCCCAGCCTGCTGGTCAGCCGTGTCGCGCCGGTCGGCCCGACCCGCAGGCAGCAGCGGAACCCGTCCCACTTGGTCTCGTACGCCCATCCGCCGCCGACCGGCAGCGGGCCTTCGGTCGCGAGCATCGGTTCGACCGGGTCCGGCACACCATCCACAGTGGACTCCTCTCCGGCGCGAGCCTAGCCGCAACGGCGCGACCTGGTTTGTGATCGACGCCGGCCGGGTATCGCTGGAGGGCAGACCACTACGCTTACGTGACAATACGGACGAACCCGCCGGTGCGGTGACAACAGGAGGTCTACATGATCGGCTTCATCGTCGCGGGACTGATCATCGGTGCGCTCGCGCGTCTGATCAAGCCGGGCAAGCAGCGGCTCGGCATCCTCATGACGCTGTTGCTCGGCCTCGTCGGCTCGGTGATCGGTGGCACGATCGCGAACCTGCTCGGCACCGGCGACATCATGGAGCTCAACGTCCTCGGCTTCATCCTCGCGGTCGTCGCGGCGGTGCTGCTGATCGGGATCGCGGAAGGCATCGCGCAGTCCCGCCACAAGTCGGTGCGCTAGTCCGCCTCCCCGGGATTAAAAGTGTTGGTCGCGTCCCAGCGGACGGTGCGGACCTCCGGTGGTTTGTGGCTGAGTGCCGTCACGTTCCCCTGAGGTAACTGTTGGGCAGGCGTGGACCTTCGCACAAAGATCTTGAGGCAGGCCTAACCGCGAGTTGCCCGTTCGGGCCTAGCGAGTCGACCGTTGGTGTCGGGTGGCGATTGTCTAGATTGTCCGCATGGATCGCCCCGGTGGCCTGCGGGAGCGCAAGAAGCGCGCCACCCGCACCGCGCTCGCCGACGCAGCCCTGCGGCTGTGCGTCGAGCGCGGGTTCGACGGCGTGACCGTCGAGCAGGTGGCCGCCGACGCCGGCGTCTCGCTCCGCACGTTTTTCAACTACTTCTCCTCCAAGGAGGAAGCCGTCGTCGCGGGCGACGTGGCCACCGCGGCCGCGTTCGTCGAGGCCTTCACGCGGCGCCCGGCGGCCGAGCCCGTGCTCGACGCGCTGCGGCTCGCACTCGTGGAGATCACGGCCGACCACCTCGACCGCGACCGGGCGGCACAGCTGCGTGCCCTGCGACGCACTCCTTCCCTTCTGCCGCACCAGATCGCGGCCTACACCGCGCAGGAACGCGCGCTCGCCGCGGCCGTTGCCCGGCGCGTGGGCGTCGAGCCGGACACCGACGTCTACCCGCGGATGTTCGCGGCCGCCGTGATGGGCACCATCCGCGTGATCCTCGAGCTGTGGCTCGACGCCGACGACCGACCCGACGGTCGCGAGGAGCACGGCCTCGCGGACCTGATCGACCTCATGGTCGCCAGGCTGGCCAAGGGTTTCGGCGAGCCGTGATCACCACGCCACGGGCAGCGAGTGCACGCCGTAGATCGCCATGTCCGTCCGCATCGGCACCTCGGCCGCCGGCACGGCCAGCCGCAGCCCGGGCAGCCGCCGCAGCAGCTCGGTGAACCCGACCGTCATCTCGACGCGTGCGAGCTGCTGCCCGAGGCACTGGTGGATGCCGTGCCCGAACGCGACGTGCGGGCCGCGCGGCCGGCGCAGGTCGAGGGCGTCGGGGTCGGCGTAGTGCCGGGCGTCCCGGTTGGCCGCCGGGATGGAGACCTGCACGATGTCGCCGGCCGCGATGACCTGGTCGCCGACCTCGATGTCCCGCGAGCGCCGTGCGCAGGATGCTGACGTGGACGATCGACAGGTACCGCAACAGCTCCTCGACCGCCCCGGCGACCAGCGTCGGGTCGGCACGCAGCGCGGCCAGCTCGTCGGGATGCTCGAGCAACGTGAAAGTGCCGAGCGCCAACATGTTCGCGGTCGTCTCGTGGCCGGCGACGAGCAGCAGGTTCGCGATGCCGGCGAGCTCGTCGTCGGTGAGCGAGGCGTCCGACTCGATGAGGCCGGACAGGATGTCGTCGGTCGACCGCGCGCGCTTCGCCAGCACGAGGTCGCGCATGAACCGGCGCAGGTCGTCCAGCGCCGCCAGCGCGTCCTCGAGCGGCACGTTCAGGTTCAGCAGCCGCGCGGAACGCTCCTGGAAATGGGCGCGGTCCTCGTAGGCGACGCCGAGCAGCTCACAGATCACGAGCGAGGGCACCGGCAGCGCGAACGCGGGCACGAGGTCGGCGGGCGGCCCGGCCGCGACCGGCCGGTGAGCAGCCTGCGGTAGCGGGTGTGCGCCGGCGCGTCCATCCCGATGAAGCCGCCCGCGCGGGCCTTCTCGTCGAGCATCCGCGCGCGGACCTCGTCGGAGAACCTGCTCATCAGCCGTTCGCTGCGGGTGCGGTCGGAGCTCATCCTCGGGTCGGCGAGCAGCGTCCGGACGGTCTCGTGGCCGGTGGCGAGCCAGGTCCGCTCGCCGTCGACCGTGGTGACGCGGTGGAGCCCGCCACCCTCGTTGAGCCGGGTGAGCCCGGTCGGCGGGTCGAACGGGCACCCGTCGCGCCTGGTCAGCTCGTCCGGCAGCCTGAAGAGCAGGCGTTCGGTGTTCTCGCTGGTCTTGGTGTCGGCCATGCGCCGTTCCCCCTTCGCCCCCGGTGAGTGACCGGGGCGTCGCTCAGCGTGCGGTACCGCCACCGTACCAAAATTGCACGACGTGCAGCTTCGGTCGACATGGGCTCAGCTGGCAGAGTGAGGTGATGGACCGCGACCGGGACGAACAGGGCCGGGCCCGCAACGAGCGACCGCGCGACGGGCTCGGCCGGCCGCTGCCGCGTGGCGCGGCGGGGGTCGAGCGGCAGCCGGAGGGGATCGTCCGGTCGCCGGAGCAGACGATCGCCGAGGCGCAGCGGCTGCTCGACGACGGGAAGCCGTTCCACGCGCACGAGGTGCTGGAGGACGCGTGGAAGTCGTCCCCGGACGGCGAACGCGGTCTGTGGAAGGGAATGGCGCAGCTGGCCGTCGGCGCGACGCACGCCGCGCGCGGCAACCGGACCGGTGCGGTCACCCTGCTCCGCCGCGGCGCCGAGCACGTCGAGCCCTACCGGGACACGCCGCCGCACGGCCTCGACGTCGCCGGACTGCTGCGGTGGGCCCGCGACCACGCGGACGCCCTCGAGCGCGACGGCACGGACCAGGTGCCCGCGCCGCGACTACTGCGCGTACCGTGAGGGTGCGAAGCTTTCGCAAGTCTCCCGGTGTGTCCGACGCCGCTTGATGCGATCACACAACGGACACTGGAGCGACCATGGCCGCTATCGACACACAGGTCGACACCTCTGTCGACCAGACCGAGCAGGCGGAACCGACTGAGCAGTGCGCGGTCTGCCCGCATCCCCGCGACACGCACGACCGGATCTCGGCACGCTTCTGCGAAGCCACCGTCGCCAACGGGTTCACCCGTGGCTGCGTCTGCTCGGGCAAGTCCGTGTAACACTCTCCGTGATCGGCGCGACGGTCAGTAGGTCAGGTCTCGTACCGATCGCGGGCGGAGCCCACTGTGGCCTCTAATGCTGTTTTCGCAACGATTTCCGGCCTCGCCGTCATCGGGCTCACGGCGTGCGCGCACCCCACCGCCGGCTCCGCCGTCCCGGTCGCCACGATCGCCACGTCACAGACGGTGACGGTACCGGCACCGCCGCCGGCGACGGTCTACGTCGGCCCGCCCGTGACCGTCACGGTGCCACCGGCCGCGACCCAGACCCCGTGCCAGTGGATGCGGGCGAACGGCTACACCTACGAGGTGGCGTACACCGCGTGGGTGCAGGAGGGCTACCCGGTCAACTGGGACGCGGACCACGACGGTTACCCCTGCGAGCAGTCCTTCGGCGACCGGAACTGACCGATCGACGCCAGCGTCGTGGGCACCGGCCCCGGATTGACGATGCCGAGCCGCCGCGTGGCACGCGTCATGGCGACGTAGAGGTCGTTGTGGCCACGGGGTGCGGCGGCGAGGATGGCCGCCGGGTCGACCACCAGTACGGCGTCGAACTCCAGCCCCTTCGCCTGTGCGGCGGTGAGAAGCACGAGCCGCTCGGTCGGATCCGGCCGTGAGTCAAGGGAAAGCGCGGCCGCGAGTGCGTCGAGGTGTTGGGGCGCCGTGATGATCGCGAGCCGTTCCGAGCCCGCCACCAGCCCGGCGACGACACGCGGCAGCTCCGACGGCGTGGTGCGCAGCCGCCACGGGGGAGTGCCGGTCGAGCGGATCGACGTCGGCGGGCGGACTCCCGGGTGATGGGCGGCGAGCAGGTCGGCGGTGGCGGCCATGATCTCGGCCGGCGTGCGGTAGTTGACGGTCAGCTCGGCGAGGCGCCAGCGGTCCGCGACGTGCGGGTGCAGGACCCGGCCCCACGACGACGCCCCCGCCGCGTCGCCGGTCTGCGCGAGGTCCCCGACGACGGTCATGGACCGGCTGGGACAGCGACGCATCACCATCCGCCAGGCCATCTCGGACAGCTCCTGCGCCTCGTCGACGATCACGTGCCCGAAGGTCCGGCCGTCGGTCTCGCCGATCAACGCGGCCGCCTCGTCGAGCAGCGGCACGTCGGCCGTGCTCCAGCCCCGCGCCGGTTCGCGGAGCAGGTGGCGCAGCGGCGGCCACAGCGTGTCGAGCGCCGCCCGGACGCCGGCGTCGGCGAGCAGCGCGGCTCGCAGGTCCGCCGCGTCGGTCTCGCCGAGGACGTGCGTCGGTCCGGTGTGCTCGTCGACCACGACACCCGCCGCCCGCAGCGCCCGCAGGTCCGCCTCGCCGAGCCGGCCGTCGACGTCGCCGCCGTCGAGCGCCGCGCCGGACTCGTCGAGCACGAGCGACTCGAAACGATCGGTGAGCTGCCGCGCGAGGACCTCGACGAGGTCGCGCTGGAACACCAGCCGGGCCTGGTTGTGCGGCAGCCCGGTGCGCCTGGCGCGGGTCGCGGCGCGACGACAGTCGGCCGGCGCGAGCGTCAGCGGCTGCTGCTCGAACTCGATCTCGACGGGTTCGTCGGGAATCGTGACCCGGCCGCGGACCGCCGCCGCCAGCCGCGCGGCCATGTCGGCCCGTCCCTTGCGTGCGGCGGTGTCGGGCGCGTCGCCGCGCCGGGCGTCGACGCCGGGGATGAGCTCGGCGACGGTCGCCGTCACCACGTTGTGCTCGCCGAGCCCGGGCAGCACCTGGCCGATGTGCTCGAGGAAGAGCCGGCTCGGGCCGACGACGAGGACGCCGCGGGTGCGCAGGTGCGGGTGGGTGTAGAGCAGGTGGGCGACCCGGTGCAGCGCGACGGCCGTCTTGCCGGTGCCGGGTCCGCCCTGCACGACCAGCACCCCGGGCCGGTCGTCGCGGACGATCCGGTGCTGCTCGGCGCGCAACGTCGTCACGATGTCGGGCAGCCGCCCGGTCCGGCCGGCGGTCACGGCCGCGAGCAGCGCGGCGTCCCCGGCGAGCCCCTCGGTCTCGGCGGAGTCGAGCAGTTCGTCGTCGACCGCGACGACCCGGCGGCCGCGTGTGGTGATGCGCCGGCGCCGCAGCACTCCTTCCGGCTCGGCGGCGGTGGCCGTGTAGAAGGGTTTCGCGGCGGGCGCGCGCCAGTCGAGCAGCAACGGCTCGTCGGCATCGTCGTCGAACAGCCCGATTCGTCCGATGTGGACACGCCGGCCGTCGGCGAGGTCCAGCCGCCCGAAACACAGCCCGTCCTCGACGGACTCGAGCCGAGCCAGCTCGGCGGCCCGCCACGGTGCGGTGGCCGCCTTCGCACGCAGGTCGTCGACGCGCGCGTACAGCATCGTGAGGTAGTCCTGCTCGCGGTCGATCTCGTTGTCATCCAATGTGAAGGTGCCCCTCGGACCCAAGACGTCGGCGGAAGAGGCGGCGTTGGCCGTTCGCCGCGGTGAGCACTCGCGCCAAGGATGCAGTGTGATCTCGCGAAGAAACAGTCTTGTTCTTTCGCGCGCCGTCAGCCGTCCCCTGGTCAGGTAGGTTTTCGGCCATGCGAGCGGTCGTCTACACCGAGTACGGCTCGCTCCCGACGGTGACCGAGGTGCCGGCGCCCGGCTGCCCGGAGGGCGGCGTGGTGCTGGCGGTCCGCGCGACGGGGGTGTGCCGGTCGGACTGGCACGCGTGGCGGGGCCACGACCCGGTCGCGCTGCCGCACATCCCCGGGCACGAGCTGGCGGGGGTGGTCGCCGAGGTCGGCGCCGGCGTCACGCGGTGGCGGCCGGGGGACCGGGTGACCGTGCCGTTCGTGTGCGGGTGCGGCACGTGCGAGTACTGCCGCGCCGGGGACGCGCAGGTCTGTCCACACCAGACCCAACCGGGCTTCACCGGGCCCGGCTCCTTCGCGGAACGCGTGGCGGTCCACGCCGCCGACCTGAACCTGGTCGCATTGCCCGGGTCGGTCGACTTCGTCACCGCGGCGTCGCTGGGCTGCCGGTTCGCCACGGCGTACCGCGCGCTGACCGTGCACGGCCGCCTCGCCGGCGGCGACTGGCTCGCCGTGCACGGGTGCGGCGGTCTCGGCCTGTCCGCGGTCATGATCGGGGTGGCGCTGGGCGCCAACGTGATCGCCGTCGACATCGCCGCCGCCGCGCTCGACCGCGCCGCCGCCCTCGGCGCGAAACACCTGGTGGACGCCGCGACGGACCCCGACCCGGCGCGGACCGTCCGCGAGCTCACCGACGGCGGCGCGACGGTGTCCGTCGACGCGCTCGGTTCGCCCGGCACCGCCGTGGCGTCGGTGCGCGGCCTCCGCCGCCGTGGCCGGCACGTGCAGGCCGGGCTCCTGCTCGGCCCGGCGGCGACCCCACCGCTCCCGATGGACCTGGTGGTCGCGCGGGAGCTGTCCGTCCACGGCACCCACGGCATGGCCGCGGCCGACTACCCGCCGCTGCTCGCGCTCGTCGCGAACCGGACGCTGCGCCCGGACCTGCTTGTCGGACCGGTGCTCGGCCTTGCGGACGCCCCGGCCGCGCTGGCCGCCATGGACCGCCCGGCGACCGAACCCGGCATGACCGTGATCACCATCGATGCCTAACTATGCTCGCTGGTCATGCCAACCTTCTCCGCGAACGACGGGACCGAGCTCGCCTACCACGTGCGCGGGGACGGCGCTCCGATCGTGTGTCTGCCGGGCGGTCCGATGCAGGACTCCGCGTACCTGGACGATCTCGGCGGCCTGTCCGCGCACCGCCGGCTGATCCTCGTGGACCATCGCGGCACCGGGCGGTCGGCGACGCCGGCGGACACCGCGACCTACCGCTGCGACCGACTTGTCGACGACGTCGAGGCGCTGCGCGACCATCTCGGCCTGGCGCGGATGAACCTGCTGGGGCACTCGGGCGGCACGAACCTCGTGGTGGCGTACGCGGCCAGGTATCCGGAGCGCGTCGCCTGCCTCGTTCTGGTGGCGCCGAGCGCGCTGGCCGTAGGCATCGGCGTCACGACCGAGCTGCGCCGCGAGACGGTCCGGCTGCGCGGGTCCGAGCCCTGGTTCGCCGCCTCGGCGGCGGCCTTCGAACGGGTCAACTCGGGCCAGGCGACCGACGACGACTGGCCGGCACTCACCCCGTTCAGGTACGGCCGCTGGGACGCCGAGACCCAGGCCCACCACGCGGCCGGCGAGGCGCGGCAGAACGTGACGGCCGCCGGGATCTACGGTTCCGAGGGCGCCTTCCGGCCGGACGCCACCCGCGCGGCCATCGCCACCCTTGACGCGCCGGTGCTACTGCTCGCGGGCGAGGTCGACGTGAACAGCCCGCCACGTGCCGTCGCCGAGCTCGCCGGACTGTTCCGGAACGTCACGTTCGCCACCCTGCCGGGCGGCGGCCACTTCCCCTGGCTCGACGACCCGACCTGGGTCACGAAGGCGATCACATCGTTCCATGGTTCTCACTAGTTGTTCACGAAGTCCGTTATGCGTTCGGTCCAGGCCTTGATGTCCGCCACCGAGGTCGCCACGTGGAGTTCGGAGTGGGGGAGCAGGTCGCGCAGTCGTTCCGCTGTGGACACCGGATGCAGGGGATCGGTGTCCCAGGTCAGGATGAGCGCGGGGTGTCGCAGTGTGGCGATCGCCGCCGGCGCCGGGAGGTCGGACGCGCCGACGCCTCTGAGGATCGCGGGGAGCAGGTCGTCGGCCACGTCGGGGTCGAACCGGTACCGCGGGTAGTCCGCGAAGATGGGTGGCGGTTCGGAGAGCGCCCACTGTGCCCGCCATTGTTTCGCGCCCAGTTCCTCGATGCTGTCCGCGCTGTCGAAGTACCACTGCTTCGCATGCTCGGCGCCGTCCCAGGCGATCGGCGGGATCATCAGCACGAGGCGACGGAAGCGGTCCGGTGCGGCGATCGCCGCGCGCAGGGCCGTGTCGCAGCCGAGGGAGGAGCCGGCGAAGTCCATGGGCTGGGAGATCTCGAGGGCGTCCATCAGGGCCAGCAGGTCCCGGGCGAAGGTGTCGAAGTGGTAGTCCTCGGCGACCGGACGCCCGGTCGACCGGCCGTGACCGCGCTGGTCGTAGGTCAGCAGGTGTCGCCCGGCCGCCAGCGCGTCGAAGTCGAACAGGTCGAGACCGCGCACCGCCTTCCGGCTGAGCGGGACGCCGTGCGCGTAGCCGATCGGCGCGCCGGAACCGTTGTACTGGTAGGCGATTCGCGCGCCCTCACAAGTGAGATAACTGTCTGAGGGCATTGCTTCCTCCACGGCTCGGATACCCCTAGCAGGTATGCAAGCTACCGCCTAGGGGTATCCGCCGACAAGAGGCGCCGCGGGCCGCGCGTCACCTCGAGATGCGGGCTTCGATGCCGTCGAGCAGGCAGTCGAGGCCGATGTGGAAGGTCTGGTCGGCGTTCAGGTGGACGGCATCGCGCACCACCGTGGCCAGCGCCGGGAACTGGCCGGAGGCGAAGGCTCGTGTCAGATAGGGCCCTAGTGAGGCCTGCCAACGCTTCTCGTCCATCCCGGTGGCCCGTTCGGCACGTCGCTCGGCGATCTCCCGGCGCACCGCGCCGATCACGTACGCGTTGACCGCGGCGACCAGCGGCATGACGATGTCGACGTCGATGTCGCCCAGTGCGGCCAACACGGTCTCCCCGCTGGCCAGCGCCTGCGGGCCGAGCTGAGGTCGGCCACCCAGGAGATCGGCGAGCCATTCGTGCTCGTGAACGGCGTGCCGCGTGGCTTCGGCATGGGACCGCAGCACCTCCCGCCAGCCGTCCCCGGCCGGCCGGATCTCGGCGTAGACCGCGTCGACCATCAGGTCGAGCAGCTCCTCCTTGCCGCCGATGTAGCCGTACAGCCGCATCGGGCCGACGCCCAGCGCGGTGGCGACCTTGCGCAGCGACACCGCGTCCAGGCCGTCCGCGTCGGCCAGCCCGATCGCCGCGCGCACGATCCGCTCCCGGCTCAGCGGGGCCAGCACGGGACGTTCCGGCGGCTCCGGCCGCTCCCACACCACCATGCGCTAACAATACAACGCATCGAGCGATACAGTGTATCGACCAGTACAGTGTATCGAAGGAGAGGCAACCATGACCATCGCCATCGTCGGAGCGGGCCTCGGCGGCCTGGCCCTCGCCCGGGTGCTGCACGTGAACGGCATCGACGCCGTCGTCTACGAACGGGAGCCGTCGCGTCACGCGCGCGGTCAGGGCGGCATGCTCGACATACATTCCGGGCAGCGGGCGCTGCGCGAGGCCGGCCTGATCGACCAGTTCCACGCGATCGCCCGCGGCGAAGGTCAGGACCTGCGCCTTCTCGAGCCGGACGGCACCCTGCTCCTCCAGGAGGACACGCCCGACGACGCCCCACTCGAGCGACCCGAGGTCGACCGCACCGATCTGCGCGACCTGCTGCTGGACTCCCTCCCCGCACACGCGGTGCGCTGGGGGCACGCGTTCGAACACACCGACGACGGCGTGGCGCACTTCGCCGACGGCAGCAGTGCGACGTATGACCTGCTGGTCGGCGCGGACGGCGCGCAGTCCAGGGTCCGCGCGCTGCTCACCGACGCCCGCCCGGCGCACATCGGCCAGAACGTCGTCGAGGTAGGCATTCCCGACATCGACCGCACGCACCCCGACCTCGCGGCGATGGTCGGGCGCGGCAACTACTGGGTGCTCGGCAACGGACTGTCCTTCGCGGCGCAGCGCAACGGCGACGGTCGCGTCCGCATCGGCCTCAGCTTCTACAACACCGCCGAGGACTGGTTCGCCACCAGCGGGATCCCGTTCGACGACCCGGCCGCCGCCCGGGCGCGGCTGATAGAGCTGCTCCCCGGCTGGGACCCACGGTTCACCGCGCTGATCGCGGCCTGCGACGACACGGTCGTGCCGCGGTCGATCACCACTCTCCCGATCGGCCTGACCTGGCCGTCGGCGCCAGATGTCACGCTGCTCGGCGATGCCGCGCACCTGATGCCGCCGGTGGGGGAGGGCGCCAACATGGCGCTGCTCGACGGCGCCCTGCTCGGTCTCGCGCTGGCCGCGTACCCGGACGACTTTCCCGCCGCCGTCAAGGAATACGAACGCGAGATGTTCGAACGCACCAGCGCCGCCGCCCGGATGTCCGCACGCCTGCAGGAGATGCTGACCGCACCGGACGCCAGCCGGAAGATGCTCGCGTTCTTCCAACCTGGCTGAAGGTGTCGGTGCGGAGGTGGCGGTACCGTCGACTCATGCGGTTCGGCAGGCGGCGGCAGCGTGAGCGGGCCGAGCAGGCTGACGCGGAGGCGGAGGCGGACGCCACCGTGTGGTGGGGATCGCACGGTGGGTTCCCGGAGTACAGGCGGTGCGGCCGTGGAACCGGGACGAGGAAATCCACCGGTACCGCGGTTTCCGCGCCGGCCGCGGTCGGGTGCGGCCGTCAGACACCGGCTTCGACGAGCCCACGTCCCCCGACCGCGAGCGTTGGGAAGAGCCGCGTGCGGACGACCCGACCCTCGACCCGATACTCGGTGACTCCGACGACGAACCATGGACCGGTGGCCGCTAACGCTCGGACGGCCTTGCGTCCCTTGGCCGCCAACAACCGCACGGCGTCGTGGGAGAAGGTGCAGTAGACGCCTCTGCAGTAGGCGACGACCTCGACGGTGTCCGGCAGCACGTCCAGGCGGTCGTCCATCTCGTCCAGCGGGATCGACAGCGCGCCGGGGATGTGGCCCGCGGCGTACTCTGCGGCCGGGCGGACGTCGACCACGATCGCGTCGCCCGCCGCCACGCGGCGGCACCCGGCTCGCGGTCGAGGCCGATCGCGGATGGATAGAAAGATAGACCGTCGATAGATCACGGATAGCCGGACGACATATCTTCCGGAAGGCGGTAGCCCCGAGGAGCCCATTTCGGCCGAGCGCTGACGCGGCGATCGGAGGATTGTTGCAGTGGAGCGTGGAATCGGCATAGATCCGACGCCGAAAATGGGTCGAGCGGCTGAAGAACGGGTTACCCCCTGCCCGCCGGTGACGGTGCCGATCAGCGCGTTGCGGCCGTCGGACTCACCGCGGCTGGCCGGCGAGAGCGACGACCACGTCCGTGCGCTCGCCGAGTCCGACACCGTGCTGCCGCCGGTGCTCGTGCACCGCGCCACGATGCGGGTCGTCGACGGGATGCACCGGCTGCGGGCCGCGAGCCTGCGCGGTGAGCAGACCGTACGGGTCCAGTACCTCGACTGCGACGAGGCCGAGGCGTTCGTGCTGGGCGTGCGCGCGAACGTCACGCACGGCCTGCCGTTGTCGCTGGCCGACCGGCGGGTCGCGGCCATGCGGATCATCACCTCCCACCCGCGGTGGTCTGACCGGGCGATCGCGGCCGCGGCCGGGCTGTCGGCCAAGACGGTCGGCGCGATCCGCTGGTGTGCAACCGGCGACTCGCCGCAGTCGCACAGCAGGGTCGGCCGCGACGGCCGGGTCCGCCCGCTCAGCGGCGCCGAGGGCAGACGTCAGGCGTCCGCGCTCATCGCGGCACGTCCGAGCGACTCGTTGCGCCAGATCGCCTCGGCGTCGGGGGTCTCGCCGGGCACCGTGCGCGACGTGCGGGAGCGGATGGCCCGTGGCGAGGACCCGGTGCCGCCGAGGCAGCGTCAGCGCGACCGCGAAGCGACCCCGGTGGAACGCAGTGAGGACGAGCTCGTCGAGCTGCTGTGCCGGCTCAAGCACGACCCGTCGCTGCGCTGCACCGAGGTGGGGCGCGCGCTGATCCGGCTGCTCGGCGTCAACACGCTGACCGAACGAGACCGCAGAGGCCTGCTCGACGCCGTGCCGGAGCACTGCCGGTCGACCGTGGCGGAGCTGGCGCACGCGTGCGCCAAGGCCTGGCAGGACCTCGCGGACTGTCTCGACGGCCAGGTCGACTAGGACCTGTCCTTGGGAAGGTCTGCGCCTGACCAACAGTTACCTCAGGAGAACGTGACGGCGCTCAGCCACCATCCGCCTCGGTAGCCGCGCCTGCGCCGGGACGCGGCCCACACATAAAATCCGGGGAGGCGGACTACTGGGCCAGCAGGCCGCCGACGATCTTGGCGACCTCGGCAGGCGGCGGCATCGTCGGGTGGTTCGACACGGTGCGCGACAAGACGTCGTAACTGTCGTGCCACGCCGGCTCCGGGACGTGGTGGCCGTCCGCGCGCAGCTGCTCGATGTTGCGCCGCACCGCGGGCTTGTCCCACATCGCCGCGCCCATCGACGGGAAGAACACCACCGGGCCGCTCGTGGACAGGATCACGGTGGTCAGCCGGTTGGGTGCCGCGCCGGCCGCGACGGCCGCGAGCATGTTCGCCGTGGCGGGGAGCACGACCACGATGTCGTGGTCGGCGGCCAGCCGCGACGGCTTGTCCGTCGGCCAGTCGGCCGGCGACTCACCGCTGACGACCCGCTCGGCGTGGATCGCCAGCGTCGTCGGCGGCAGGAACGTGGCGGCGGTGTGCGTCATCAGCACGGTGTACGTGCCGCCGAGCAGGCCGCGCAGCTCGCCGAGGTAGGCGGGCAGCGCGGTCACGGCGATCGAGCCGGTGGCGCCGACGAGGACCCTGGGCTCGCTCGGCGACAGTGGGGTTTGGCTCATGAAAGCAGCGTGCACCGATTTCTCGATCCTTTCAATACGCGCTTTCTTCGGTCGCTCGAATATGTCACTCCAACGGCCCATCGCGGGCTGCGGATCGAGCACGATTCAATACGTCCATTTCTCTTTGTTGACAGCAACGCCGGGCGCTGCTGTCATGCCAGGTGATCGTCGAGTCACCGGGCCGGGGTTTTGTGGCGTCCGGCCATTGCGCAACTTCTTCCGTGCGCGATCCGCACGGATGGGCCGTGAAGCGCGAAAGGGAGAGTGCAGACATGGGACACCCGGATTCCCCCGGACGCAGGCACGAGCCGTTCCCGCTCACCGACATCCAGCACGGGTACGTGCTCGGCCGCACCGGTGGTCTCGAGCTGGGCGGTGTCTCGAGCCACTTCTACTTCGAGTTCGAGGGTCCGGTGCTCGACGTCCCGCGGCTCGGCGAGGCGCTGGACAAGGTGATCGCCCGCCACGACATGCTGCGTCCCGTCATCGACGAGGACGGCGGGCAGCGGGTGCTCGAGCGGGTGCCGCCCTACCGCATCGAGACGACCGACCTCCGCGGCCAGACCCCCGACGCGCAGCTCGTCCACCTCGCCAAGCTTCGCGCGGAGCTTGGCGACCACGTCCCGGCCAGCGAGCAACCGCCGGTCGCCGGTGTCCCCGCGTGCCCGGAGCGGCCCGAGATCCGCGCGACCGTGCTCGCCGACGACCGCATGCGTCTGCACCTGAGCTTCGACCTGCTGTTCATCGACACCCGTGGCGTCTTCCAGCTGCTGAGCGAGTGGCGGCGGCACTACGACGACCCCGAGTACGCGCCGGAGACGCCGCGGCTGACGTTCCGCGACTACGTGCTGGCGCACCAGGAGCTGGCGGCCGACGAGGTGGGCCGGCACGCCGAGCGGTACTGGCTGTCCCGCCTCGACGAGCTGCCCGGCGCGCCGGAGCTCCCACTCGCCACCGCGCCGGAGCAGCTCGGCAGGCCGAGCTTCGGCCGCCGCACCACGACGCTGTCCGCGCCGCGCTGGGCGGCGCTCACCGAGGCGGCACTGGACCGGGGCCTCACCCCGGAGTCGGTGCTGCTGGCCGCGTACTGCGAGGTGCTGCGGGCGTGGTCGCGGCGCACGGACTTCACGGTGACGCTGAGCAAGCTCGACCGGCTCCCGCTGCACGCCGACGTGGACGACATCGTCGGCAACTTCCTCGTGCCCAGCCTGCTCGCCGTCGAGGGCGACGCGGGGCCGACCTTCACCGAGCGCGCTGCCGCGGTGCGGTCGAGGGCCGAGCAGGACGCCGCGCACCAGACGTTCGGCGGCATCCGCGTGCTGCGCGAGCTCACCCGCCGTCAGGGCCGCATCGCCGCCATGCCGGTCATGTTCACCAGCATGCTCGGCGCGGGCGGCGACGCGCTCGGCCTGTTCGGCGACCTGGTGCACGAGCTGAGCCAGACCCCGCAGGTGTGGCTGGAGAACCAGGTCCACGACCGGGACGGCGGCGTGGTCGTCACCTGGAACTCGGTCACCGGCCTGTTCCCCGCGGGCATGCTCGACGCGATGTTCCACGCGTACCGGACGCTGCTGGACCGGCTGGTCGACGAGCGGGCCGAAGACGGCGCGGACAGCGTCTGGACGCGCACCGACCGGGTGGTGGAGCTGCCCGCGGCGCAGGCCGACGAACGCGGGCGTGCCAACGCGACCGGCGCCGACCTGCCGCCGGTCCGCCTGCAGGAGCTGGTCGGGGCGGCCGCCGAGCGGACCCCGGACGCGGTCGCGGTCGTCCACGAGGGCGCCGAAGTCACCTACCGGCAGCTGACCGAGCAGGCGCACCGCATCGCCCGCAGGCTGCGGGAGCGCGCCGGCGCGGAGCCCGGCTCGGTCGTCGCGGTGTCCATGCGCGCGGGCGCCGCGCTGTTCAGCGCGCTGCTCGGGGTGCTGCACGCGGGCGCGGCCTACGTGTCGATCGACCCGGAGCTGCCGGAGCAGCGCAGGCACAAGCTGCTGGCCCGCTGCGGCGTGCGGGCCGTGGTCACCGAGCCGGACCTGCGCGAGTCGCTCAGCTGGCCGGCCGACGTGCACCTGGTCACCGGGGAGGACCCGGAAACGCTGCGGCAGAGCGCGGACCCGGTGGCGGCACGGCAGGACGTCGACGACCTCGCGTACGTGATCTTCACGTCGGGCTCCACCGGGGAGCCCAAGGGTGTGATGATCACCCACCGCAGCGCGGGCAACACCGTGCAGGACATCAACCAGCGCTTCGGCGTCGGCCGGGACGACCGCGTGCTCGCGTTGGCGCCCACCGGTTTCGACCTGTCCGTCTACGACGTCTTCGGCGTGCTCGGCGCCGGCGGCGCCGTCGTGCTCCCGTCGGCCGGACGCACGAGCGACCTCGCGCACTGGTCCGAGCTGATCGACCGGCACCGGGTGACCATCTGGAACAGCGTGCCCGCGCCCATGCGGCTCTGGGTGGAGTCCCTCCGGGGCGCCGCGCGCCCGCCCGGCAACACCCTGCGACTCGCGCTGCTCAGCGGCGACTGGATCCCGACGACGCTGCCCGGCCAGGTCCGCGAGCACTTCCCGGAGCTGAACGTCGTCAGCCTCGGTGGCGCGACCGAGGGCTCGATCTGGTCGGTGTGCTACCCGATCGGCGAGGTGCCGGAGCAGTGGCCGAGCATCCCGTACGGCAAGCCGCTGGCCAACCAGACGTTGCACGTGCTGGACGACAAGTTCGCCGACTGCCCGACCTGGGCCACCGGAGAGATCCACATCGGTGGCGTCGGCGTCGCGGCGGGCTACTGGGGCGACCCGGAGCGCAGCGCGCAGCGGTTCGTCGTCAGCCCGGTCACCGGGGAACGGCTCTACCGCACCGGCGACCTCGGCCGGTACCTGCCCGGCGGGGACATCGAGATCCTCGGCAGGGACGACTCCAGGTCAAGAGCAACGGCAATCGGGTCGAGGCCGTGCTGACCAGGCGGCCGGGCGTGCGGCAGGCACTGCTCACCGCGCCCGCCGACCGCGCACCGGGCAGTCGGCATCATCGGGCGCCTGCGGTCGGCGTTCGACATCAGCCCGGAGGTGCTACCGCCGGGTGCCGCAGGACGAGCTGCTCGCGCCCATGTTCCGGCAGATGAGCATCGAGTGGGGCTCGCGCGGCGCCATGGCCAACTTGGGAACCCTTCAGCAGCAAGCGATCCAGCCGAGGAACGGAATGTGCCATGGGTATTGACGACCGCCTCGCGCGACTGCTGCACGAGGCTCCGGCCGAAGCCGACGCCGTCGAACACGACGGCACGTGGTGGACGTGGGGTGATTTGCGCGCGTGCGCCACGGCACTGGACGACATGCTCATCGCGGCGCGCGTCTGTCCGGGCGGGCGGGTGGGGCTGGTCGTGCAGAACCGGCCCGCGCACGTCGCGGTGCTGCTCGCGGTGATCGCGACCAGGCGGTGCCTGGTGACGTTCGACCCGTTCCAGCCCGCACACCGGCTGGCGGCGTCCATCGCGGACGCGGACGTGGCGGTGGTGATCGGCGACCCCGAGTCGCTGGCCGACGAGACCGTGTTCGCCGCGGCGAAGAGCGACGCCCTGGTCGTGGAGCTGGGCGACGACGCGGCGGTGCGGGTGCTCGGCGGCACGCCGCCGGAGTGCATGCCGCCGCCCTGCGGAGTCACGGTCGAGATGCTGAGCTCGGGGACCACCGGGCCGCCGAAACGCACCGGGCTGACCAAGGGCCAGCTCGACCAGGCGCTCGCCGCGGCCTCCCGGCGGCCGCCGGGGGAGGAGCTGCTGTCGTCCGCGGTGTCGCTGGTCGCCACACCGATGGTGCACATCGGCGGGCTCTGGGGCGTGCTCAGCTCGCTGCACGCGGGCCGCAGGATCGTCCTGATGAGCAAGTTCGAGGCTCAGGCCTGGAGCGATTCCGTTGCCCGGCACCGGATCCGGGCCACCTTTCTGGTGCCGGCCGCGCTGCGGGACGTGCTGGACGCCGGGATCGCGCCGCGCGCGTTGGCGTCGGTCAAGCTCATCACCTCCGATGCCACCGCCTGCCCGGTCGGCCTCGCCGACGAGTTCTTCCGCACGTACGGCATCCGCGTGCTGACCACCTACGGCGCCACCGAGTTCGCCGGCGCGGTCGCCGGCTGGACCTACGACCTGCACGAGCAGTGGTGGGACCGCAAGGTGGGCAGCTCCGGTCGCGCCTACGGCGACGTGGTGCTGCGGGTGACCGACGACGAGGGCACCGCCCTGCCGTCCGGCGAGGTGGGCCACCTGGAGGTGCGCACCGCCCAGTCCGCGCGGGGCGCCGGCGAGTGGGTGCGCACCAGCGACCTGGCCAAGCTCGACGACGACGGCTTCCTCTGGGTCGAGGGCCGGACCGACGACGTGATCGTGCGTGGTGGGTTCAAGATCTAGCCAAGAACGGTTCAGCGGGTGCTGGAGACCCACGCCGCGGCGGCCGTCGTCGGCATGGCCGACGACCGCCCTGTGCCGCGCCCGGCTGACCAAGTACGGGATCCTGCTGCTCGACCGGTTGCCGCGCACACCGTCGACGAAGGTCAGCCGGGTCGAGCTGCTCGAGCGGCGGTGTCTAACGTGGGCCGGGTGACCGAGGGGGAGATCAAGTACAACGATTACGACGAGTTCGCGGGTGCGTATGCGCGTCGCAACGAGACGAATCCGTTCAATGCGCTCTACGAGCGACCTGCGATCCTGGATCTTGCCGGCGGGGTGCGCGGGCTGCGGGTGCTCGACGCGGGGTGTGGATCCGGGGTGCACGCGGCAGAACTGGTCGATCGTGGGGCCACCGTCACCGGGGTGGATCTGAGCGGGAACCTGCTCGACATCGCGCGTGAGCGGCTCGGTCCGCAGGTACCGTTGCACCGCGTCGACCTGAGCCAGCCGCTGCCCTTCTCGGACGACACGTTTGACCTGGTGCTGTCCTCGCTGGTCATGCACTACCTGGCGGACTGGGAGCCAACGCTGCGCGAGTTCCATCGGGTACTCGTGCCCCGTGGCCGGGTGGTGTTGTCGACCCACCACCCCTTCATGGACGTGCGTGTCATCGGCAGTGACGACTACCTCGGCACCTTCAGCTTTACCGAGGACTGGACGCAAGACGGTCGGACGATGCGCATGCGGTTCTGGCATCGCCCGCTGCGGGCCATGCTGGCCGCGTTCACCGCATCGGGATTCGCAGTCGACGACATCGTCGAGCCGGAGCCGCGCCCAGAGATGGCCGAAGATGCGCCAGACGCCTATCGACACCTGACCCGCAACGCCCAGTTCCTCTTCTTCTCTCTCACCGCGCACTGACGCACGACCACCTGCCATCGGCACAAGCGTGTAGCCGGCCCTCGGCTGTCAAACATCAGGTGGGACTAGACAGCGGCCTGGAGGCGGCGGCCATCGGCGGATCGAGGCGGCATCCGCTGCCGGGCGTGGCCCTGACCTGCACGGATGCGCTGAGTAGAACGCTTAGGCCGCCCGGGTTGCTGGGTAGCTGGTAGTCGCGTAGCGTATATGCTACGTCCGTTGACTCGTAGAGGTGGAGGTGAGCGTTGTGGCGACTGCACCGACGACGTACTGGGATGACCTGGTCGAGGATCTGAAGGATCCGGAGTTCCTGCGCTCGTACATCACCGAGAGCCTGCGGGTGTCGACCATCGACCAGCTCGTTCAGGATCTGGATGAGGCACGGGAGCGCCTGGGGTTGTCCAAGGCCGACCTTGCGCGTGCGATCAGTGCGGAGCCTGCTGTGATCCGCCGCCTGCTTTCACTGGGGCAGCGAAACCCGACCATCGGCACGGTCGCTGAGGTCGCTGCCGCTTTGGGGCTGAAGGTGGCGTTGGTACCGATGACTGATGAGGAACGCGAGCAGGTGGCGGAGCCCCTTCGCTCGGGGACGGCGAAGGACCCTGCGGAACTGGCTCGGAAGTTCGCGAGCGCTCAAGCCTCGTAGTCTCGGCTCAGGCGAGTGATCGCGGGTTGCGGCTCCGGTATTCGTCGCCGAGTGCGCGGACTGCGGCATAGTCGGCGTCGATCAGCTCGGTGCGGAAGGGCTTGTCTCGGCCGTCGATGACGACCAGTAGGGGTTTGTCCTGTCCCTTGGCCTCGTAGTCGAGGAGGCAGAACAGCCTGTAGTGGTGCCGGCGAGGCCCGTCCTTGCGCACCTCGAACCAGCCGACCATGTCACCGTGCATCGCCTCCCAGGCACCGCCACCTGCGAATCGCTTGGGCGGAGCTTCGGCAACAGCGTTGAGGACGGCGTTGAACTTGGCGCGCACGCCCGCGGGACAGATGTTGCGCAGGAAGTCACGGCCGGGCTCGGTCTCGCTGGGGTCGTCGTCAGGGTGACGCTTGAAGTAGACGACCGCGTGGTGGTCATCCGAGGACGGCCCGGTGCGGATCTGTGGTCGAGGAGCGCGGTGGCCTTTGCGAGCTGGCACGCGACGCACCCTATGGACCGCCTCCATCCGATGCGGACCGACACAACTGCAATGCCAAGAAGTCGACACGCAACCTACGTAGTGGGGACATGAGCGTGTCGATCCTGTGCCGCCGGTGGTGGCGCTACCCGTCGAAGGGCCGAGGGCTGCGCCGCGCAGGCCGGGCGGCGTGAGCGGAGCGGTAGCCGCCCGTGCCGCGATGGATGCCGGCCACGTTCCCATGTGACGGGCGCAGCGCGCCGCCAGCGGCGGCACGTCTTGATCCCATAGAGCCAAATTCAGCAGTACTCAAGGACATCAAGGACAGCGACGGCCTGACTCCACGAAGACGCCAACCCATCTCATCCTCGACCTCGGGTCACGGCTCGCGGCCGGGGTGCCCTCGACCCAGTGCGCCGAGTGGGCTGGTCACTCTGTGGGAGTGCTGCACCAGATCTACGCGAAGGTGATCGCCGGACTGGAGGCGGCGGCCCACGAGCGGATCGAGCGGGCGCTCGGCTGGACGGGCGAAACGGGGGAGCGTGGGGGGAGTGAACAGCCGGATTCGGCCGGTCCCAGCCGGACAGAGCCGGGTAACCCATGATCAGCTTCGGGGCCATCATCGCAGGTCAAACCCGCTGGTCAGGGATAGTTTGCAGTGG
>CAWIYK010000008.1:0-24312 GCA_963840275.1 uncultured Actinomycetota bacterium | reverse complement strand
GGCAGTGCTCTATCCCCTGAGCTACGTGGGCCCGGTCGCGCTCGGCGACTTCGCAGAGCTTAGCGCATGGGCTCCCCGCTACCGTGAGCGCATGAGGCGACGGTGGGTTGAGTCGGGTGGGGTGCGGCTTTCGGTCTCCGAGGAGGGGCCTGCCGGCGGGACGACCGTGGTGCTCGTGCACGGGTACCCGGACAGTTCGGCGGTCTGGGACGGGGTCGCGGCCGTGCTGGCCGAGCGGTTCCACGTCGTGCGTTACGACGTCCGCGGGTGTGGTGAGTCGGGGGCGCCGGAGGGGCTTGACGGGTACCGGATTCCGGTCCTGGTCGACGATCTTGCCCACGTTGTCAGGGCCACCAGCCCGGATCAGCCGGTGCACCTGGTTGCCCATGACTGGGGGTCCATCCAGTGCTGGCCCGCGGTGAGTGACCCCGCTTTGACGGACCTCTTCGCCTCCTACACCTCCATCTCCGGGCCGGATCTCGACCACATCGGCGCCTGGATGCGGCGGCGGGGCGGCGTGCGGCACCTGCGGCGGGTGCTTCGGCAGCTCCTGCATTCCTGGTACATCGGGGCCTTCCAGTTCCCCGTCCTGCCCGAGCTGGTCTGGCGCATCCGCCCACTGCGCACGAAGTTCCACGCCACCTACCGCGACGCGCGCAACGGCGTCCAGCTCTACCGCGCCAACATGCGGTCCCGACTGTCCACACCGGAACCCCGGCGCACCTCGTTACCCGTACAGCAGATCGCGCTCACCAAGGACCCCTACGTCACGCCGCCCCTGCTCGAGTCCGCCGACCCGTGGTGCGACCAACTGTGGCGCCGCGAGCTGGTCGCCGAGCACTGGGCGGTCCGGTCCGAGCCTGCCAAGGTGGCTCGGCTCGTCACCGACTTCGTCGACCACGTCGACGGTTCGGCAGCGCCCCGGGAGCTTGCCCGGGCCCGCGTCGGCGCGGAGCGGCGGGCCCTGGCGGGCCAGCTCGCGATGGTGACCGGCGCCGGCAGTGGGATCGGGCGGGCCACGGCGTTGGCGCTCGGCGAGCAGGGTGTCGACGTCCTGTGCGTGGACATCGACTTCGCCGCCGCCGAGCGGACCGCCGCCGACCTCGTGAAGCCCGGGCTCGCGTTCCAGCTCGACGTCACCGACAGCGCGGCGACGCAACGGCTCGCCGACCACGTCCTCGCCGAGCACGGCGTGCCCGACCTGGTGATGGCCAACGCGGGCATCGGGGTCTCCGGCTCGTTCCTCGACACCAGCGAGGCCGACTGGCGGCGCGTCATCGACGTCAACCTGTGGGGCGTGATCCACACGCTGCGCGCGTTCGTGCCGCCGCTGGTCGAGCGCGGCGAGGGCGGGCACGTCGTGGTGACCGCGTCGGCCGCCGGCTACGTCGTGCTCCCGACCCTGACCGCCTACGGCACGACGAAGGCCGCCGTGCTGATGCTCGCCCAGAGCCTGTCCAGCGAGCTGGCCCGCGACGGCATCGGCGTGAGCGCCATCTGTCCCGGCGTCGTCAACACGAACATCGCCGGCACCACCCGGTTCGCCGGCCTCGACGCCGACGCCGAGCGCGAGGCCCAGGCCAACGCGGCCGCCCTGTACGAGCGGCGCGGGTTCGGCCCGGAGAAGGTGGCCACCGAGATCGTCGCGGCCGTGCTCGACAAGCGGGTGGTCGTGCCGGTCACGCCGGAAGCCAAGATCGGCGCCCTGGCGACCCGTTTCGCGCCGGCGACGTCCCGTGCGATCGGCCGGTGGATCGACACGCAGTCGGCGCGCCACCGCTAGCGGCGGCCGCCGAACTCCCAGTTGTGCACCTCGATGTCGGCATATCGGTCCGACGTCAGGACGGCGCGCGCCGAATCCGCATCCGAAGCGCGGACCAGCGCCGCCGTGCCCAGCCAAGCGGTGCCATCGTCCGACAGCAGCGGGCCGTACGCGATCATGTCGTCGCCAGCGGCGAGGTCGGCGGCCTCCCCCGTGCCGAGGCCGAGCACCAGGTATCGGTTGCCGCCTTCCCGCCCACCGGGGAAGTCCCACATGGTCCGTCCCAGCGTGTTTCGCCAGCGGCGGAGCAGCACGTCGCGGTACGTCCCCGCCTGGTAGCCGGGCTCTTCGAAGGCGAACGCGCGGGCCGTGGCGGCGTCTGGCAGGTCCACGATGTGCACGCTGCCGGTGGGAATGCCGTCTTCGGTGAAGGTTGGGCCTCTGGCGATCAGTTCGGCCGCATAACCGTCCATGTAGGACCAGTGCTCTTCTCGCAGCTCCTCGCGCAGCGCGACGGAGCCCGGCCGGTCACGGTGGTAGCAGAAGAACTCCATACCGGTCAGGCGCCGACGTAGGCCGCCAGGTGCTCGCCCGTCAGGGTGGCGCGAGCGGCGACCAGGTCGGTGGGCGTGCCTTCGAAGACGATCCGGCCGCCGTCGTGGCCGGCGCCCGGGCCGAGGTCGATGATCCAGTCCGCGTGGGCCATGACGGCCTGGTGGTGCTCGATGACGATCACCGACTTGCCGGAGTCGACCAGGCGGTCCAGCAGGGCCAGCAGGTGTTCCACGTCGGCGAGGTGTAGGCCGGTGGTCGGCTCGTCGAGGACGTAGACGCCGCCCTTCTCCCCCATGTGGGTCGCCAGCTTGAGGCGTTGCCGCTCGCCGCCGGACAGTGTCGTGAGCGGCTGGCCGAGGCTGAGGTAGCCCAGCCCGACCTCGGCGAGGCGTTCGAGGATGCGGTGTGCCGCCGGCGTCTCCGCCTCGCCGTCGCCGAAGAACTGCTCCGCCTCCGTGACCGACATGGCCAGCACCTCGCTGATGTCGCGGCCGCCGAAGCGGTACTCCAACACCGCGGCGTCGAACCTCCTCCCCTCGCACACCTCGCAGGTGGTGGACATGCCGGCCATGATCCCCAGGTCGGTGTAGATGACGCCGGCGCCGTTGCAGTTGGGGCAGGCGCCCTCGGAGTTGGCGCTGAACAGCGCCGGCTTCACGCCGTTGGCCTTGGCGAACGCCTTGCGGATCGGTTCCAGCAGGCTGGTGTACGTCGCCGGGTTGCTCCGCCTCGAGCCACGGATCGCGGTCTGGTCGATCGCCACCACACCCTCGTCGGTGGGGATCGAGCCATGTACGAGTGAGCTCTTGCCGGAACCCGCGACGCCGGTGATCACGGTGAGGACGCCGAGTGGGATGTCGACGTCGACGTCGCGCAGGTTGTTCGCCGTCGCGCCGCGGATCGCCAGCGTGCCGGTGGGCTTGCGCTCCGACTTCTTGAGCCGGGCGCGGTCGTCGAAGTGGCGACCGGTGATGGTGCCGCTGGCCCGCAGCCCCTCCACGGTGCCCTCGAAGCACACCGTGCCGCCCGCGGCGCCCGCGCCGGGGCCGAGGTCGACGACGTGGTCGGCGATCACGATCGTCTCCGGCTTGTGCTCCACGACGAGCACCGTGTTGCCCTTGTCCCGCAACCGGAGCAGCAGGTTGTTCATGCGTTGGATGTCATGCGGGTGCAGGCCGATGGTGGGCTCGTCGAAGACGTAGGTGACATCGGTCAGCGAGGAGCCGAGGTGGCGGATCATCTTGGTGCGCTGCGCCTCACCGCCCGACAGCGTGCCCGCGGGCCGCTCGAGCGAGAGGTAGCCCAGCCCGATCTCCACGAACGAGTCGAGGGTGTGGATCAGCTTCGCGAGCAGCGGCGCCACCGACGGCTCCCGGAGCCCACGGGCCCACTCGGCCAGGTTGCTGATCTGCATCGCGCAGGCGTCGGCGATGCTGATCCCGTCGATCTTCGAGGAGCGGGCGCCCTCGGTGAGCCGGGTGCCGTCGCAGTCGGGACAGGTCTGGAACGTCACCACCCGCTCGACGAAGGCGCGGATGTGCGGCTGCATCGCGTCGACGTCCTTGGACAGGAACGACTTCTGGATCTGCGGGACCAGACCGAGGTAGGTCAGGTTGATGCCCTCTACCTTGATCTTGGTCGCTTCCTTGTAGAGCAGGTCGTTCAGCTGCTTCTTGGTGAACTTCTTGATCGGCTTGTCCGCGTCGAAGAAGCCGCAGCCGCGGAAGATGCGGCCGTACCAGCCCTCCATGCTGTACCCGGGGATGGTGACCGCGCCCTCGTTGAGCGACTTGTTCTCGTCGTAGAGCTCGCCGAGGTCGATGTCGTTGACCTTGCCCCGGCCCTCGCAGCGCGGGCACATGCCGCCGGTGACGCTGAAGCTGCGCCGCTCCTTCGTGGTCCGGCCCCCCTTCTCGAGGGTGACCGCGCCGGCGCCGCTGATCGAGGCGACGTTGAAGGAGAACGCCTGGGGGGAGCCGAGGTAGGGCCTGCCGAGCCGGCTGAACAGGATGCGCAGCATCGCGTTGGCGTCGGTGGCGGTGCCGACCGTGGACCGGGGGTCGGCACCCATCCGCTGCTGGTCGACGATGATCGCGGTCGTCAGGCCCTCGAGCACGTCGACCTCGGGCCGCGCCAGCGTCGGCATGAAGCCCTGCAGGAACGCGCTGTAGGTCTCGTTGATCATCCGCTGCGACTCGGCGGCGATCGTGCTGAACACCAGCGAGCTCTTGCCGGAGCCGGAGACACCGGTGAACACCGTCAGCCGGCGCTTCGGGATCTCGATGCTGACGTCCTTGAGGTTGTTCACGCGGGCGCCGTGCACGCGGATCAGGTCGTGCCGATCCGCGGCGTGCGGTGCGGGCGCCTGCTTCTTCGTCCTCGTGGCCGTGCTCGCCGTGCTCATCGTGTCTCCATCTTGTCCAAGGCGTGGTCTCGGTCGCCTGGCCCGATCTAACCAGCTTCGACCAGTACTTCCCGGCCCGGCGACGCGGCGTGCCGGGCCGTGCGCTCACCGGTCCTGGATCAGCCCGAGGACGTTGCCGTCCGGGTCGGTGAAGGTGGCCACCAGGCGGCCGCCGCCGACCTCGTGCGCGGCTTCCTTCACGGTGGCGCCGGCTGCGGTCACCTCGGCGAGCTTCGCCTCGATGTCCGACACGTGCCAGAAGGCCACCGGCGAGGTCATGTCCTGCGGCCCGCCGGCCGGCACCAGCCCGATCTGCTGGCCCTCGACCTCGAAGCCGACGTAGTAGGAGGAGTCGCTCTGCGGCTCGATGCCGAGCAGGGCGGCGTACACCGCCTTGGCCCTCGCCAGATCGGTGACGGGGTGCAGGACGGTCTTGATTCCCTGGGTGGAAGAGCTGGTCATGGTCACTCCTGAAATAGTCGGGTTCTGGCCGGGACTAGCGCGGTGCGGCTTCCCACGCGAAGCCGTCCGGGTCGGTGCAGGGCCCGCCGTCGCTGCCGAGCACGAGCCGGTGCGAACCGGTGCCCTCCGGCGCGACGCCGGCGTCCTTGGCGAGGTGGCGGCGCCCGTAGAGCGCCAGCTTGACGGGACTCGACGGGGTGGCGAACTCGACGTACTTGCTGCCGAAGCTCTTCGCCACCGCGAGGCCGCGCTCGACGTAGAACCGCTTGGTCGCCTTCACGTCGGCGACGCCGAGCAGCAGCACGACCTCGTCGATCTTCCCGGTGTCCTCGTCGGTGTCCTTCTTCGCCGAGGTCGCGACCTTCCAGATCGTCCCGTCCGGTGCTCGCACGACGCCGCCCCAGCCCCAGAACGACTTCGCGACCGACTTCAGCGGCGTGGCGCCGGCGTCGACCGCGGAGCCGATGAGACCGCGGACGGTGGCCGGCTGGGAGACCGTGAGCGTCAGCGTGAAACCGCGGAAGCCGGTCGTGGGTGCGTCCGAGGCCCGCAGCCGCACCTGATCGGTCAGACCGAAGGCGGCGGCGTAGAAGTCGGTGGCAGCCGCCGGGTCGGCCACCTCGAGGGTGACGGACTGGATGGAAGCCATCGTCTTGGTGGTGGTCTTGGTGGTGGCGGCGGTCATGGTCACTCCTGAGGTCGGGGTTCGTATGGCAGTCACGCTAGGTACGGCCGTGGGGTCCGCGCTTCTCGATTCCTGACCGGTCTGCTCAACGGCTCCCGCGCCGGGCCACCAGCAGGACGCACGCGACGACACCGAGCGCCACGGTGGCGAGTCCGGACCAGCCGAGCGTCGCTCGTGGGCCCAGTGCCGTGGTGAGCGGTCCGCCGAGCGCGGTGCCGAGCGGCGACGCGGTGAGCAGCGCCGCGCTGCGGGCCGCGAGCATCGCCGCCAGGTGCCGCGGCGGCGACGTCGCCTGCATCAGCGTCACCGAGAGCGCGACGAACGGCCCGTAGATCGCGCCGCCGAGCGTGAAACACGCGATGGTGACCAGCGTCGGCGCGTCGAACCCGAACGGCAGCAGCAGGATCCCCCAGCCGACCACGATGGCGACCGTCACCGGCCACAGCGGCAGCTGCCGCAGCGCGCCGACCGCGAGCCCGCCGAGCACCGCGCCGACGCCGAACAGCATCCAGTACAGGCCGAGCAGCGTGGCCGGTGCGTGCAGGTCGTCGGTGACGTGCAGCGGCAGGGCGACCTCGACCGGGCCGTACAGCAGGTAGAAGAACCAGGTGAGCGCCAGCAGCCCGAGCAGCTCGGGATGGGACCGCAGCAACGCGAACCCGCCGCGGGCGGCGGCCTGGTCGACGGGGGCGACGTCGCGTGACTCCGGCAGCCGGGTGCGGGCGACGAGCGCGGCGAGGAACACGTAGGTGAGCGCGTCGAGGCCGAGCACGAGCGCCGAGCTGACGAACGCCACGAGCACGCCGGCGATCGCCGGCCCGGCGATGGTGGCGGCGAAGCTGAGCGAGCTGACGACGGTGTTCGCGGCGAGCCGCTGCTCCTCGGGCAGCAGCTCGGCCAGCAGCGTGTACTTGCCCGCGCTCCCCCACGCGTGCAGCAGCGACGAGCCCGCGAGCAGCACCACGTACAGCGGCAGCGTGAGCACCCCGGCGAGCCAGGCCAGCGGCACGACGCCGAGGAACACGCCGCGCACCACGTTGTCGGCGAGCAGCAGCCGTCTGGCCGACACCCGGCGCAGGCGGCGGCCCAACACCAGCGCGCCGACCACGCCCGGCAGCGTGTACGCGGCCACCGCACCGCCGACCCACAGCCCCGCGGTCGCCTGCGGCGCGAGCTCGATGGCGAGCCACGCCACCGCGACGAAGCTCATCCCGTCCCCGAGGTAGGAGACCGCGAAACCGAGGATCAGCCGTCGGAACACCCGGTTGGCGAGGACCGGCCGGTAGGCGGCGGGGACGAGGCGACGGCGCGTTGCCGGACGGCTCAGCGCAGCTCCTGGATGCGGACCATGTTGCCGGCGGGATCGCGGAAGGCGCAGTCGCGGATGCCGTACGGCTGCTCGGTCGGCTCCTGGACGACCTCCGCGTCGCTGGCCTGCAGCTTCTCGAAGGTGCCGTCGAGGTCCTTGGTGGCCATGTTGATGCCGGCGTAGGTGCCCTTGGCCATCATCTCGACGATGGTGCGGCGCTCGTCGTCGGTGATGCCGGGGTCGGCGGCCGGCGGGTGCAGGACGATGGAGGTGCCGGGCTGGCCGGGCGGGCCCACCGTGATCCAGCGCATGCCGTTGTAGCCGACGTCGTTGCGGACCTCGAAGCCGAGCGTGTCGCGGTAGAAGGCCAGGGCGGCGTCGGGGTCGTTCTGCGGGAGGTAGGTCGCGTGAATGGTGATGTCCATGCCGGTCACACTAGGTGCGGGTCTGTGACCGCGCTTCTCGATTCCTGACCGGTCTGGTCACCTGTTTCGCCACGCACGGCGGTATCCCCGCGGTCGCGTTCGCGGCCTCGCTCCGGTAGACGCTGGGCGGCACACCGACCAGCTCGGTGAAGCGGGTGCTGAACGTCCCGAGCGATGCGCAGCCGACCTCGAAACAGACCTCGGTGACGCTGAGGTCGCCACGCCGCAGCAACGTCATCGCGCGCTCGATGCGCCGCGTCATGAGATAGCCGTAGGGCGACTCCCCGTACGCGAGCTTGAACTCGCGACTGAGATGCCCGGCCGACATGTGCGCGCCGCGCGCGAGCGCCTCGACGTTCAACGGTTTGGCGTACTCCCGGTCGATCCGGTCGCGGACGCGACGCAGCCGCGCGAGGTCGCTCAGCCGTTGCGCCGCGTCGGGTCTGCCGGTCACACCCGCGATCGTGCCACATGAGGCGGTGCGTGGAAGTCGTCTCAGCGCCGTGACGGAGCGCACGTCGGAGCGGGAACGTATCCGGGGGTCAGCCCGTTGTACTGGTTGGTCGCTGCCTGAGCCAGGAACGAACAGGCCCTTTCCGGCGGTGTCACCCCCCAGGGCATCCCCGACGTGGACCGGTTCGCTGCGCCGGCGACCAGAACGCCGGCCGGACAGGTTCCCCCCAACCTCCGGCCGGCGCCTTACTTTTCCCGGCCTACTTCGGGTCGTAGGCCAGGTTCGGCCGCAGCCAGCGCTCCACCTCGGCCACGTCGAGACCGCGCCGCACGGCGTAGTCCTCGACCTGGTCGCGGCCGATGCGCCCCACCGTGAAGTACTTCGCGCCCGGGTGCTGGAAGATCAGCCCGCTCACGGCGGCCGCCGGCGTCATCGCGTAGCTCTCGGTCAGGCCGATGTTCAGCGACTGCGCCTCGAGCAGGTCGAACAGCAGCTTCTTCTCGCTGTGGTCGGGGCTCGCCGGGTAGCCGAGCGCGGGCCGGATGCCACGGAACCGCTCCGCGTGCAGGTCGGCCAGCACCGGCTCCGCGTCGGGCTCGAACCACGCGCGCCGCGCGGCGAGGTGGATGTACTCGGCGAACGCCTCGGCCAGCCGGTCGGCCAGCGCCTTCACCATGATCGCGCGGTAGTCGTCGTTGTCCGCCTCGTACTCGGCGGCCAGCGTCTCCGCGCCGTGGATGCCCACCGCGAACCCGCCGAGGTAGTCGTCGGCCGGCGCGACGTAGTCCGCGAGCGACCGGTTCGGCCGGCCCGCCGGCTTCTGCGTCTGCTGCCGCAGCATCGGGAACCGCTCCCCCGACCCCAGCACGATGTCGTCGCCGTCGGAGTGCGCCGGCCAGAAGCCGTACGCGCCCTTCGCGGTGAGCAGACCCTTCTCGACGATCTCGTCGAGCAGCGTGTTGGCGTCGTCGAACAGCTCGCGCGCGACCGGCTGCTCCAGGATCGCCGGGTACTTGCCCTTCAGCTCCCACGCGAGGAACAGGAACTGCCAGTCGATCATCTCGCGCAGCTCCACGAGCGTCGGCTCGACGACGCGGAGGCCGGTGAACTCCGGCGTCGGCACGTCGTCGAACGGCACGACCTCGCGGTTGGCCCGCGCCTGGTCGACGGTCAACAGCGGCTGGCGCCGCTTGTTCTCGTGCTGCTCGCGCAGCACCGCCTGCTCCTCGCTGTTGCGCTTGGCCAACACCTCGGCCCGCGTGTCGTCCATCAGGTCCGACACCACGCCGACGACCCGGGACGCGTCGAGCACGTGCACCGTCGGGTTCTCGTACGCCGGCGCGATCCGCACCGCGGTGTGCTGACGGGACGTGGTCGCGCCGCCGATCAGCAGCGGCAGCTTCAGCCCGCGCCGCTCCATCTCCGCGGCGACCGACACCATCTCGTCGAGCGAGGGCGTGATCAGACCGGACAGGCCGACCGCGTCGGCGCTCTCCGCGACCGCGGTGTCGAGGATCTTCGCGGCCGGCACCATCACGCCGAGGTCGATCACCTCGTAGTTGTTGCAGCCGAGCACGACGCCGACGATGTTCTTGCCGATGTCGTGCACGTCGCCCTTGACCGTCGCGAGGACGACCTTGCCCTGGCCGCGGCCGGTGTCGATCTTGCCCTCGAGACGCAGCTTCTCCTTCTCGGCCTCCATGTACGGCTCGAGGTAGGCGACCGAGCGCTTCATCACCCGCGCGCTCTTGACGACCTGCGGCAGGAACATCTTCCCGGCGCCGAACAGGTCGCCGACGATCTTCATGCCGTCCATCAGCGGGCCCTCGATGACCTCCAGGGGCCTCGGGAACAGCTGGCGGGCCTCCTCGGTGTCCTCGATGATGAAGTCCACGATGCCGTGCACGAGCGCGTGGGAGAGCCGCTCCGCGACCGGCGCCTCGCGCCACGACAGGTCGATGACCCGCTTGGTGCCGGACCCCTTCACGTTCTCGGCGAACGTGACGAGCCGGTCGGTGGCGTCCTCGCGGCGGTCGAACAGGACGTCCTCGACCAGTTCGAGCAGGTCCTTGGGGATGTCCTGGTACACCGCCAGCTGGCCTGCGTTGACGATGCCCATGTCGAGCCCGAGCTGCACCGCGTGGAACAGGAACGCGGAGTGCATGGCCTCGCGCACGACGTCGTTGCCGCGGAAGGAGAACGACAGGTTCGAGATGCCGCCGGAGATGTGCACGCCGGGGCAGCGTTCCTTGATCCTGGGCAGCGCGTCGAGGAACGCCTTGGCGTACCCGTTGTGCTCGGCGATGCCGGTGGCGACCGCGAGCACGTTCGGGTCGAAGATGATGTCGTCGGCCGGGAAGCCGATCTTCTGCGTCAACAGGTCGTACGCGCGGCCGCAGATCGCGACCTTGCGGTCGGCGGAGTCGGCCTGGCCCTGCTCGTCGAAGGCCATGACCACGACGCCCGCGCCGTAGTCGCGGACCTTGCGCGCCTGGTCCAGGAAGGACTCCTCGCCCTCCTTGAGGGAGATCGAGTTGACGACCCCCTTGCCCTGCAGGCACTTCAGGCCCGCCTCGAGCACGGTCCACTTGGAACTGTCGACCATCACCGGGATCCGGGCCACCTCGGGCTCGGTCGCGATCAGGTTCAGGAACGTGGTCATCGCCTGCTCGCTGTCGAGCAGGTCGGCGTCCATGTTGACGTCCAGCAGGTTCGCGCCGCCACGCACCTGTTCGAGCGCGACGTCGACCGCGCCCTGGTGGTCGTCGCCCTCGATGAGCCTGCGGAACTTCTTGGAGCCGGTGACGTTGGTGCGCTCACCGATCATCACGAACCCGGTGTCCGGGCCGATCTCGAACGGCTCCAGGCCGGCGAAGCGGCTGCGCTCGGCGACCACCGGCACCTCACGGACGGCCTTGCCCCGCGCGGCCTCGGCGATCTTCTCGATGTGCGGCGGGGTCGTGCCACAGCAGCCACCGACGACGTTGACCATGCCGTTGGCCGCGAAGTCACTGAGCAGCGCGCCGATCTCGGCGGGCGTCTGGTCGTAGCCGCCGAACGCGTTGGGCAGGCCGGCGTTGGGGTGGCAGGCGACGTAGGTGTCGGCCAGCCGGGCGAGCTCGGCGACGTGCGGGCGCATCTCCTCGGCACCCAGTGCGCAGTTCACGCCCACGACCAGCGGCTTCGCGTGCGCGACGGACCGCCAGAACGCCTCGACGGTCTGGCCCGACAGCGTGCGCCCGGACAGGTCGACGATGGTGACCGAGATCCACAACGGCAGGTCGGGCGCGACCTCGCGGGCGGCGGCGACGGCGGCCTTGCAGTTCAGGGTGTCGAAGATGGTCTCGATCAGCAGGATGTCCACGCCGCCCTCGACGAGTGCCGAGATCTGCTCCGCGTAGGTGGCCTTGACCTCGTCGAACGTGACCGCGCGGTAGGCCGGGTCCTCGACGCGCGGGGACAGCGACAGCGTGACGTTGAGCGGGCCGATGGAGCCGGCGACGAACCGGTTCTCGAACTCGTCGGCTGCCTTGCGGGCCAGGCGTGCGGCCTCGACGTTCATCTCGCGGACGAGGCCCTGGAGCCCGTAGTCGGCCTGGCCGATGGACGTCGCGGTGAACGTGTTGGTGGTGGTGATGTCGGCGCCGGCCTCGAGGTACTGGCGGTGGACGTCGAGGATGAGGTCGGGACGCGTCAGGTTCAGCAGGTCGGGATCGCCGGTGACGTCGTGCGTGTGGTCGCCGAACCGGTCGCCGCGGAAGTCCGCAGGCGATAGTGAGGCGTTCTGGAGCATGGTTCCCCACGCACCGTCCAGCACCGCGATGCGCTGGTCGAAAAGCTCGCGTAGGGCTTTGTCCTTGCTCATGAAACCTCCCGGGCTAGTGGGAGGCGCCCTTTCACGAGATCTGCCAGGCCGAGCGTGGCGGACCCCCGTCCGTTGCAGCGCCTCTCGGCCCAGGGTGACTTTACCGAGTCTAGTCACGCTAGGGCGAGGCTTTCCACCTGGCGGGAAGGTGACCCGTTCTTCAGTAAAACCCGAGCCGACGCGCGACCGGTCAGTCAGCGCGCCACAATATCTGGTCGTCGGTGGTGGGTCCCGCCAACACGTAGGTGGTGTCGTCGACCCGTGCGACCGCCGTGACCACGCCGGTGGGGCCACTGGTATCGCGAACGTCGCCACCCAGGGTAGCAATCCGGACAATTCCTCGATCGGAGTACACGAGGGTGTCGCCGAGCGGCGCGACCGGCCGGTCCGTGTCGCCGACGCGCACGTCCGGCAGGCCGTCGACCCGCGTCCACGCCTCGCCGCGCTGCCGCCAGACGGCGAGCCGGCCGTCGACCCTGCCGGCGACCGTGCAGCCGTCGTCCGCGCAGCTCGCGGCGACGGCCATCGCCGCCCGGCCCGCGTCGGGCAGGGCGGTCACGGTCGTCGTCACGGTCGTCGTCGCGGTCGCCGTACCGGCCCGCAGCGTCCACACGATCGGCCGCTGGTGGGTGCCGGCCAGCTCCCAGCCGGCGACCAGCACGTCGCCGCTTCGGGCGGTGGCGGCCATCGGGAACCGCAGTTCTCCGCGCGTGCTCTCCAGCGCGGTGCCCGCCGAGCTCTGCCTGGTCCACGTCGTGCCGTCGAAGGTCCACACGGCCGCGTCCGAGCCCGCGCTCGCGCTCTGCCAGGTGCCGACGACCAGGGGGCCGGTCGTCGGCAGCACGCCGTCGACGAGGTCGCCGGCGCCGAGTCCGCCGAAGGTCGAGAACGCCTGCGGCCGCTCGGCGATGCCGGTCCGGTCGCCGTCCCACACGCTCCAGCGGACGTTGCCGTGCGCGCCGCCGCGCTTGCCGCCGACCGCGAGGATCCGGTCGCCCGCCGAGGTGAGCGAGTACCAGAGCGCCTCGGCGCCGTACTCGGTCGCCGGGGTGAGCGGGATGTCGGTGTTCGTGCCGTCCGCCGCGTGCCGCACCAGCCCGGGGCGGCCGTCCTCGCGGACCGCGACGAGCAGGTCGCCGTCGGGTCCGGCCGCGAGCCGCACGGGCGTGCCGGGCACGTCGACCCTGGCGAAGCCGACCGGCGGTGGCCCGTCCGCCGGTGCCGCGCAGCCGGCGAGCAGGAGGACGACGGTCAGCCAGCGGGAGGCGCGCACACCGGTAATTGTGCACCAACCGGTTAGCAGTGTCTCGGCTGTGGCGAATTTGTCACCAGGGCGGCACAGAGTGTCGAACATCACGTGGTTGGTCCACCGGTTTTCGGGGAATCCCGTCGTCGGTGTCCCCCCTGGCCGGTATTCGAGGTGAGCACGGTGTCAGCAACAGACGCGGGCCCGATCCGCGGGTCGATGGTGACGTTCCTTCTCCGGGACGAGCACGGTGAGCGCTTCAGAGTCGGCGAGGTGGTCGGCCCGCTGGAGCCCGATCCCGTGACCGGCGAGACGTGGGTCGGCGTCCGCATGTCCGAGAGCAGACTCCGGCACACGATGAGCATCATCCCCCTGGCCACGATCCTGAACGTGACGCCGCCCGGCGGCGTGCAGCGCGGCGCGGCCTGACTCACCGAAGCGGCGACGCGGCCAGGTAACGCAACCCTCGTTTGAGGTACGTCCTCGGGTTCGTGTCCAGGTGGGCCGCCCACGCGGGCCTCCGCTCGCCGCGCAGCCACGCGTGACACGCGAGGCCGTAGCCGAACATGGGCTCGGGCAGGTAGCCGAGCCGGTTGGTGGTACGGCTCTCGTGGGTCTGGGTGTACTCGAACGCCGCGTTGGCCGTGAAGATGCCGAACCCGAGGTAGACGGTCAGCAGATCGGTGAGCGGCTCGTGGTCGCGGCGGTCCGGCGACACGCGTTCCTCGTCGAGGAGCCGGACGTGGCCGAGCTCGTGCGCGACCGTCGCGACCAGCCGGACCGGGGTGGCCCCGAGGGTGCGGTCGATGGCGATGACCGCCCGGCCGTTCTCGCGGCGGAAGTGGCCGGCGGCCGAGTCCGAGCGGTACGTGAGGCCGGTCGCGGCGGCCAGCTCGCGTTCGCCGTGGTCGCCGTAGAACTCGACGGTGACGCGGCCGGGGTCGACGTCGGCGTAGGAGCACACGAGGTCCACGACCGCACGCACCTCCTCGTCGCCGGTGAACGGGCCGGGGAAGAACTCGCGGGTCGGGGTGATCACCGGCCGGCGCAGCGGCTCGTCGCCGAACTCGGCGCGGAACCACGCCATCGACTCCTCGGTCCACGTCCGCGACCGCTCGTCGACCGGGCACCTCCCCGACAAGAACCCCATGTCCCCGATGGTAACCGCGTGCCCGTCAGTCCTGTGTGGACACGATGCCGTGGCGGAAGGCGTACGTCACCGCCTGCGCGCGGTCGCGCACCCCGGTCTTCGCGAACAGGTTGTTGATGTGCGACTTCACGGTCGCCGGCGTGATGTAGAGCCGTTGGGCTATCTCCACATTGGACCGCCCGGCGGCGATCAGCCGCAGGACGTCGCACTCCCTCGGGGTGAGTGCGGTCGCGGGCGCCGGCGGGCGCACGGTCTCCACCAGCCTGCGTTGGACGCCGGGATCGAAGTGGGCGTCGCCGCGCCGGACGGTCGCGATCGCCTCCGCCAGCTCCGCGCTCGGCGCGTCCTTCGTCAGGTAGCCGCGCGCGCCGGCACGCAGCGCCGCGAACACCGACTCGTCGTCGGAGTACGTCGACAGGACCACCACCTGCGTGTCCGGGAAGTCGGCGCGGATGCGGCGCGTCGCGGCGACCCCGTCCAGCCGCGGCATCCGCAGGTCCATCAGCACCACGTCCGGCCGCTGCGCCGCCACCACCCGCAGCGCCTGCTCACCGTCCACAGCGGACCCGACGACCTCGACGTCCGGCAGCATGTCGAGGATCAGCACGAGTCCCTCGCGCACCACCGTCTGGTCGTCGACGACCACCACACGGGCACTCGATGACATTGGCTCAGACATCGGCTCACTCGCAAGCTCGTTCACGCCGGCACCCGCAGCAGCACCCGGTAACCGCTCTCGCACGGGCCCGCGGTCAGGTCGCCGCCGATCAGCTCCGCGCGTTCCCGCATGCCCACCAACCCGTAGCCGTTGCCGGCGTCGGCCAGCGTGCCCGGCCGGCCACCGGTGTCCAGCACGTCCAGCTCACAGCGTTCCCCGGTGCAGCGCAGCGTCACCGTGACCGACGCGCGCGGCGCGTGCTTGTTGACGTTGGTGAGCGCCTCCTGCGCGGTGCGCACGACCGCGAGCCGCGCCTCCGCCGCCAGCCCGTCCGGGTCGCCGAGCACCTCGACGACGCACGGGTTGCCGGTGGTGTCGCGGAACTCGCCGGCCAGGCGGGACAGCTCCTCGGCAAGCGGCGTCGACTCGCCGCGCAGCGCGGCGACCGCCCGTTTGGTCTCCTCCAGCCCGGCCCGCGCCATCGCGCCGGCCCGCGCCACCCGCTCGAGCGCCTGCGCCCGGTCGCCGTCGCGCTCGAGCAGCATCCGCGTCCCCTCGAGGTGCACGACCTGCGCGGACAGCGAGTGCGCCAGGATGTCGTGGATCTCCCTCGCCATGCGTTGCCGCTCCGCGAGCACCCGCGCCGCCGCCAACTCGGCCGACTGGCGCTTCGTGACGGCGAGCTGGTTCACCACCGCCGCGAAGAACACCGACCAGCCGAGCCCGGCCGCGATGCCGCCGGTCGCGCTGCCCGGCACGTCGGTCGCCATCGAGACGCCGACGAACCCGCCGGTCGTGACGACCGCGAGCGTCACGGCCCGCCACAGCGGCATCCGGAACGGCGCGAGCCACATGGCGACGAACAACGCGGTCAGCCCGGTGTAGGGCACCCACAGGTGCGCCGCCAGCCCGATCACCACGACGACGCCGAGCAGCACCCCGCCGTGGACGCGGCGCAGCGCCAGCCACGCGCACCCGAGCGCGAGGCAGAACAGGGCCGTGGTGCCGGCGACGCCGAACCAGCCGTCCTGGCCCGCGGCCGCGTACAGGCTCGCGGCGAGACCCCACACGAGGTACACCCCGAACACGACGCCAACGACGTACCGCCACCGACCCATGTCCGCATTGTCACCCGCCGGCGGGCCCCGCGCCTCCACCCACGGGTGGGCGCGTGCTCCACCCGGGGCGGCACGGCGCGGCCCCAACCCGTGGGCCCATGCCACCGGACCGCGCGCGGCGCACCGTTCCCGGCATGACCACGATCTCCCTGAACCATCTCGGCAAGTCGTTCGGACGGGTGCGTGCCGTCGACGACCTGTCGTTCACCGTGCCACCGGGCCAGGTCACCGGCTTCCTCGGCCCGAACGGCGCCGGCAAGACCACCACGCTGCGGATGCTGCTCGGCCTGGTGCGGCCGGACGCGGGCGAGGCGCTGGTCGACGGCCGCCGCTACGCCGACCTGCCGGCGCCGGCGTCGCTCGTCGGCGCGGTGCTCGAGGCGACCGCCTTCCACCCCGGCCGCACGGCCCGCGTGCACCTGCGCGCGCTGTGCCTCGCCGCCCGGCTGCCCGGCGCCCGCGTCGACGAGGTGCTCGACACCGTCGACCTGACGGCGGCCGCGGACCGGCGGGTCGGCGGCTTCTCCCTCGGCATGCGCCAGCGGCTCGCGCTCGCGTCCGCGCTGCTCGGCGACCCCGAGGCGCTGGTGCTCGACGAGCCGGCGAACGGCCTCGACCCGGAGGGCGTGCACTGGCTGCGCGGGTTCCTGCGGGCGTTCGCGACCGACGGCCGGACCGTGCTGGTGTCCAGCCACGGGCTCGCGGAGCTGGCCAGGACGGCGGACCGGGTGGTGGTCGTCAACCACGGCCGGCTCGTCGCGGAGGGCACGGTGGCCGAGCTGGGCGGCGGCGACCTGGAGGACACCTACCTCGACCTGGTGCGGGGGACCCGATGATCCACTCGGAGCTGGTGAAGGCGCGCGCGACGCGGTCGGTGTGGTGGCTCGGCGCGGTCGGCGTGCTGTCGAGTGTGGCGTGGGCGGTCGTCGACGTGCTGGTGTGGCTGGGCGACCGGCCGGACGACCGCGCGATCGAGGGCGCGTACAGCATGGCCCAGCAGGGCTTCCTGTTCGTGATGATCATCGGCGTGCTGCTGGTGGCCGGCGAGTACCGGCACCAGACGATCACGTGGGCGTTCCTGGTCAGCCCCCGGCGGTCGCGGGTGGTCGTCGCGAAGCTGGCGACCTGCGGCATCGTCGGTCTCATTGTCGGACTCGCCGCCGCGGTCGTGACCGCGGCGACCACGGCCGTCCTGCTGGCCGCCGGCGGGCATCCGGTGTTCACGGCGGGCGTGCCGCTCGCGCTGCTCGGGTCGGTCGCGAGCACCGCGCTGTGGACGGTGTTCGGCGGCGCGCTCGGCGCGTTGGTGCGCAACCAGACCGCGGCGGTCGTGGTGGCGTTCGTGTGGTTCTTCTACGCCGAGTGGTTCCTGGTCATGATGGTGCCGGCGGTCGGGCGCTGGACCCCGACCGGCGCGGCGAAGGCGGTGTCGGGCTGGACCCGCGACGCGATGCCCGTGGCCGGGGACCTGCTGCCGATGTGGGCCGGTGGCCTGGTGTTCCTCGCCTACGCGGCGGTCGCGGCCGTGCTCGCCGGTGTGACGAGCACCCGCCGCGACGTGACGTAGCGGCACGACCGGGCTCGAGGACCGGTTCCGCGGCTACGCGAAGGTCGCCAAACGCGGCAGCGCCGGCCCGTTCCTGGCGCCGGGCAGCAAGCGGAAGATCCGCATGCGCAAGTGGACCTTCAAGCTCGGCTTCCTCTTCAAGGTCATGTCCAGCGCCTCGGCGACCGCGGCCGGGTCGTCCGACGCGACCAGCGCGTCCGGGATCGGCTGCAGCCACTCGACGTCCGGGCCCGCCATCGCCACCGGGTCGAGGGGGAAAGGAATCGGCTCAGCGCAGGACGGCCCTGCCGAGTGCGCCGACCAGCTCGGCGAACTCGGCGCGTTCCTCGGGGGTCAACGCCTTCTCGTAGACGTCCGCGACCAGGCGGTCGGTGGTCTCCTGCGCCACGACGTGCCGGTCCTTGAGGTGCGCGCAGTCGGGCAGGTCGCCCCGCCAGCCGAAGAAGTGCGCCTGCTCCGGGCCCTCGTTGGTGAGGATCGCCTCGAGCGGGCCGAGGCCGGCCGCGGTCGTCGCGACGACGTGCACGTTGCCGCGCCACTCCCGCAGGACGTGCACGAGCTGCAGCAGCCGCGCCGGCCCGGACTCGGCACGCGGCTCGGCACGCCAGCCGGCGAACAGCGGCAGGCCCGCCTCCTCGGCGGCGGCGACCACGCGTTCCGCCAGCTCGGCGAGCCGGTCGGCCGGCGCGAAGTCCGCGAGGTGGTCGTTCGCCCACGCCGCGCACGCCTGCCCGTAGCGGCGGGCGCCCTCCCGCGCGCTGGCGACCGCGAGCCCCCGGCCCCACATGAGCCGGACGAGCCCCGGCTCCCAGTAGCCGAAGGACGCGACGACCACGCCGGGGTCCACGTTCCCGAGCACCCCGCCCCGGCCGGCGAAGTAGAACGGCAGGTGCTTGCCGTAGCCGTACTCCACGGCCCGCGCGCGGGTGTCCTCGTGGATCATCCAGGCGGTCCCGACGTCGTGGATGACGCGGTCGGCGGCCTGGACGGTCTCTTCGGCGCTCAACTGGGCCATGGGCTCCCTCGTCTCAGCGGCTGCGGATCACCGCAACGCTACCCGGGGTGCTCTGCCGCCCACTGCTCCTGCTGGTCACGAAAGCCGCTCCACACGTCGGCCGGGACCAGCTCCTCGATCGCGGCGACGACGTCGTCGAGCACGTCCTGACCGGCGCGGCTGGTGCCCAGCGTGCCGGGGTCGTGGGTCCGGCCGCCGGCGACCAGCTCGACCGAGCCGGTCGGGCCGCCGACCATCTCCTCGTCGGTCTCCGGGCCGAGCTCGAACACGCCGGCGTCGCGGAGCAGCTCGTAGCAGCGTTCCCGCTGCGCCGCGGTGACGTCGACGGTCTGGCGCCACGGCTCGGCCTCGTCGTAGCCCGGTCGCCACTCGACCTCGGCGGTCGTCTCGGCGATGGTCACCCGCCACTCGTAGTGGTGGGGCGGCGGGAGCGAGCCGTTGCCGTAGTCGACGGTGCCGCCGAAGTCGGCCGGCATGACGACGCCGACGGTGTCCTCCGCCACCGGCGCGCCGGGGCTCCGCGTGGCGCAGCCGGCGAGCAGGAGCACCAACGCGAGCACGGCGACCGTTCGTGCGGACATGCCGGGTTGGACCACCGCCGACGCCGCGCGGTTCCCGCCCTTCCCGGAACCGGGTTTCATGTCAACAACCGGCCGACCCGGGACCGCTCCCGGCGCCGTCGTGGTCCCCTCGAGAGCATGAGCCGTCACGGGTCACAGACCTGCCCGACGACGGCGGGCCGTCCCGCGGTGAGCCTGCGCCTGCCCGCGGGCACGTACCACTTCATCACGCTGGCCGACCCCACGTCGAACGTCGCCACCCTGACCGACACCCTCGAGGTGACCCCGTTCTTCGACCACAGGATGTGCTTGTTCGTGCAACGCGGCTAACGGGCTCTACAGCTCCGGGAGCTGGCTGCGCAGCAGGCAGAACTCGTTGCCCTCGGGGTCCTGCAGGACGTGCCACGACTCGGTGCCGTCCTGGCCGACGTCCGCGGTCCGGGCACCGAGCGCGAACAGCCGCGCGAGCTCGGCGTCCTGGTCGCGGTCCACCGGGTTCACGTCGAGGTGCAGCCGCAGCTTGTCCCTTTTGGACGCGGTGACCCGGCTGAACACGATGGTCGGTGCGGCGCCGCCGCGACCGGACTCCGGGCCGATCTCGATGCCGTCCTCCGGCTCTTCGCGGCTGAGCTCGACGTAGCCGAGCACCTCACACCAGAAACGGGACAGCGCCACCGGATCCATGCAGTCGAGGACCAGTTCGGTCAGTCGGCAGCTCATGCCGTTCGATCTTACAAGCGCCACGGCATCGCACTTAGCGTGAGCGACCGGGCGCGTGAGGTGACTCGCACACCCGGACTTGTAGGTAAGGCAAGCCTGTCTTTACTGTGGGGTCGTGCCAGCAACCCCGCCGCCCGCCGCCACCGGCGTGTCCGCCACCGAGATCGACGTCGCCTACGGACGCGACGTCGTCGTGCACGCCGCGTCGATCTCGCTCGACGCGGGCACCGTGACGGCGCTGATCGGGCCCAACGGCAGCGGGAAGTCCACGCTGCTGCGCGCACTCGCCCGGCTGCACCCGCCGGTCGCCGGCGCGGTGACGTTCGCGGACGGCGCCGACCTGCGCGCGTTGTCCGGCCGCGACCTCGCCCAGCGGATCACGATGCTGTCCCAGCAGCGGACCGCACCCGGCGGGCTGTGCGTTCGAGAGCTGGTCGAGTTCGGCCGGCACCCGCACCGCTCCCGGTGGGGCGGCCGCGACCCCGAGGGCCCGGCCGCGATCGAACGCGCCATGGCGCTCACCGGCCTCACCCCGATCGCCGACCGTCCGGTGCAGGCGCTCTCGGGCGGGCAGGCGCAACGCGTCTGGCTCGCCAGCTGCCTCGCGCAGGACACCGCGCTGCTGTTGCTCGACGAGCCGACGACCTTCCTCGACCTGCGCTACCAGGTCGAGATCCTCGACGTGATCCGCGACCTCGCCGACGAGCACGGCGTCGGGGTCGGCGTCGTCCTGCACGACCTCGACCAGGCCGCCGCGATCGCCGACCGGCTGCTCCTGTTGGAGGACGGCCGGATCACCGCCACCGGCGCGCCGGAAGACGTGCTGACGCCGACGAACCTCACGCGGGCGTACGGCATCCGCGTCCAGGTCGACACCGACCCGATCGACGGCCACCTCCACACCCGCGCGGTCGGTCGCTACAACGACGCCGGCCTCCGCGCGACCACAGCGTGACCAAACCTAGGAGAGCGATGCGTACCACCCGTGTGATCATCGGCCTGTCCGTGGCCGCCGCGCTGTTCGCGGCCGGCTGCGGCACCACGGAGGAGCCGGCCGCCGCCAACGACGCGCCGTCCGGTGACCCGGTCACCGTCACCGACTCCCGAGGCAAGGAGGTCAGGCTCGACGCGCCGGCCAAGCGGGTCGCGGCGACGGAATGGAACGGCGCCGAGCACCTGGTGTCGCTCGGCGTCATGCCGGTCGGGGTGTCCGACATCAAGGGGTACGACAACTGGGTGAGCTCGGCCCCGCTCGACGACACCGTGAAGGACATCGGCACCCGGGGCGAGCCGAGCATGGACTCGTTGGGTGGCTTGAACCTCGACCTGGTGATCGTCACCGACAGCCTCGTCGAGGGCGCGCTCGAGCAGATCGAGCCGAAGATCCCGGTGCTCGTCATCAAGGGCAGCGACGCGAAGGACAGCATCGGGTCGATGTTCGAAAGCCTCGGCATGATCGCGAAGGCGACCGGCACCGAGAACAAGGCCGCGCAGCTGAAGTCCGACTTCGACGACAAGCTCGCCGAGGGCAAGGCGGCCGTGGAGAAGGCGGGTGCGGCCGGCGAGCCGGTCGCGTTCTCCGACGCCTATGTGGACTCCGGCTCGGTCGCCATCCGCCCGTTCGCCAAGGGTTCGCTGGTGTCCGACGTGTTCGAGCGCATCGGCCTGACCAACCCGTGGCCGATGGCGGGCGACCCGGCCTACGGGCTCGCGCAGGCCGACGTCGAGGGCCTGACCGTGCTCGGCGACGTGCGGTTCTGGTACATGGCGAACACCGCGGACGGCGGCGACCCGTACGCCGACGAGCTGGCCGACAACGCCATCTGGACGAGCCTGCCGTTCGTGAAGAGCGGCAAGGTGCAGCGCTTCCCGGACTCCTACTGGATGTTCGGCGGCCCGAAGTCGATGGCACAGTACGTCGACGCGGCCGTCGACGCGCTGAACAAGTAACTCCACAGTGGACACGATGACGGTCGTCCGGCCGGCGCCACCGGTCGCGCCGATCCGGCGCCGCGGCCGACTCACGCTGCTCGTGGTCGGCCTCGGCGCGCTGATCGTCCTCGGCGCGGCGGTGCACCTCACGCAGGGCACGGCGAGCACGAACGCGTGGGACGTGCTGCGCCTGATGTTCGGCGCGAGTGCCGACGGCACCGAGGCGATCGTCATCGAGTCCCGACTCCCCCGGCTGCTCGCGGCCGTCTTCGTCGGCGTCGCGCTCGGCGCGTCCGGCGCGGTGCTGCAGTCGGTGGCACGCAACATCATGGCGGCGCCGGACACCCTCGCGGTCGACGCGGGCGCGCACCTCGCGATCGTCGCGGTCGCCGCGTTCGGGGTGTCGTTGCCACTGCTCGGCGCGGCCGGCATCGCGTTCGTCGGCGGGCTCGCGGCGGCGATGGTGGTGCTGGCGCTGTCCGGCACCGGCGGCACCGGGATCGTCCGGCTGGTGCTCGCCGGCACCGCGATCGCGCTGGCGATGTCCTCGCTGACCTACATCCTGCTGCTGCTGTTCTCCCAGGAGACCCGGGGCCTGTTCGCGTGGGGCGCGGGTTCGTTGGACCAGAACGGGCTCGACGGGGTGCGGACGCTCGCGCCGCTCGTCGGCGTCGCGCTGGTGCTGCTGCTCGCGATGGCCCGCCGGCTCGACCTCGTGTACCTGGGCGACGACCACGCGCGGACGCTGGGTGTCCACGTGGGACGGATCCGGGCGGCGGCGGTCGTGCTCGCGGTGCTGCTGGCGGCGGCCGCGGTCACGCTCGCCGGTCCGATCGGGTTCGTCGGGCTCGCCGCCCCGGCGCTGGTCCGCCTGCTCGCCGGTGCCGTGCCGGGGCTGCACCGGCACGCGGCGCTCGTCCCGGTGTCGGCCGCGACGGGGGTCGCGCTGCTCATCGGTGCGGATGTGTTGCTGCGCGCGGTGATCGGGTCGCAGGGCGCGCTCGAGGTGCCGACCGGCGTGGTGACGACGATCCTCGGCGCGATCTTCCTCATCGTGCTGGCACGCAACATCCGCGTGACGAGCGCGACCGCGGAGCCGCCCGCGGCCGGCGCCCGCGGTGGCGTGAGCCCGGCCCGCTACCGCCTGATCCTGGTGGTGCTGCTGACGATCGCCGTCGCGGTCGTGGTCGGCTCCGTGCTGCTCGGCGACACGAAGCTGTTGCTCGGCGACGTCGTCAACTGGGTGACCGGCCAGGCCGGTCCGATCGTCAGCGAACGTCATGGAGAACCGGGCGCCACGCGTCGTCGCGGCGCTGCTGGCCGGCGCGTCCCTGGCGCTGGCCGGCGCAGTGATCCAGGCGGTCGCCAGGAACCCGTTGGCGGAGCCGGGAATCATCGGCGTCTCCGGCGGTGCCGGGCTGGGCGCGGTCACCGTGATCACGCTCGTGCCGAGTGTCGGGTTCTGGACACAGGCGGGTTTCGCGGGCCTCGGCGCGGCCCTCGCGATGGCGCTGGTGTTCATCCTCGCGGCCCGCGGCGGCTTCGCGAGCGAGCGACTGGTGCTGATCGGCTTCGGCGTCCAGGCGGGCTCGAAGGCGTTGATCACGCTGCTGATCACGCTGACCGACCCGTGGAACGAGACGAAGGCGCTGACGTGGCTCGGCGGCTCGACCTACGGCCGGTCGTTCGAGCACCTGGTGCCGATGATGCTCGCGGTGCTGATCGTGGTGCCGGTGCTGATCCGCGCGCGGGGCGAGCTGGACCTGCTGTCCGTCGACGACGAGACGCCGCGGGTGCTCGGCGTCCACGTGCCGCGGTCACGGTTGCTGCTGCTGACGTGCGCGGTGCTGCTGACCGGCGCTGCGGTGGCCGGCGTCGGCGTGATCGCGTTCGTCGGACTCGTGGCACCGCACGCCGCCCGCGCGATCGTGGGCCGCCGACACGCCCGCACACTGCCGGTGGCAGCGCTGCTCGGCGGGATGCTGGTCTGCGTCGCGGACACGGTCGGCCGCACGGTGATCGCGCCGGCCCAGCTGCCGGCGGGGCTGATGACCGCGATCATCGGCGCGCCGTACTTCGTGTGGCTGCTGTACCGCAGCCGCGTGCGCGCCGGGTAGCTGGCCTCCGGCCCCCGATTTCCAGCGTAGACCAGGATACCGACGAGACCGACCACGTGACGGCCAGCTGTCCACAACCGACCCGGTTGTCCACAGCCGCGTCCGCCGCGCTCATTTCTGTCGGTGTGCTGCCGTAGGCTGGAAATCGGGGGCCGGAGGCCAAGGCCCTGCCGTTCCATTGTTGACGAAGAATTCACGTTTCGTTGCTGATAGTCACCAACATTCCCTCGATCGTGCGTTCGAAATAGTCGGGGTTCGCGGGTAGAATAGAAGCTATGACGAGCTTCGTGGAAACCCCGCCCGGGTTG
>CAWIYK010000007.1:0-1189126 GCA_963840275.1 uncultured Actinomycetota bacterium | reverse complement strand
GGCCAGCCCGGCGGTGACGATGGGGCTGAACACGGCCAGCAGAATGCTGGTCTTGGTCTCCGTGCGGCCCAGCGCCGCGTCTCCCCGAGTCAGCTCGTCCTTGAGCAGCTCGTTGCTCGCGATCGGATCGCCTTCGGTCCCTGCCATGCCTGCATCATGGCCCAGACGGGCCCGTCGTGGTGCGGGCGGCCCACCGGGCAGCCGGCGGCGTCGCGCCATGAGGTCTAGACCACATGTGGCTTCTTGAGTTAATTCAAGCCTGGAACTGGTTCCACAACGACTTCCTCGGCACCGGCCGCTTCGCGACGAACACCTGGGGCCCGACGGCGGAGACGCTGCGGCTCGACGACCGGACGCACCCGGCGACGGTGAACCTGCCGGCGACGATCCGGTCGTCGGTCAGCGAGTGGTACTCGCGGGAGCGGGACCTGCGCCAGAACGGCGACATCCAGATCCTGGCGTCGCTGGACCCGTCGACGTTCCCGGTCGGCGACGACCCGAACCAGCAGTGGCACGGCGGCTACTACCCGATCATGTGGAGCAACAAGAACTTCCGCATGCTGTACGCCAACTTCGGTCACAACAGATGAACTACGACACGAACACCCCGCTGTCGTCGACGTTCGAGAGCGCCGACCAGAACCGGTTCGTGCTCGACGGTCTCAAGTGGCTCGGCGGCGGCGCCACCTCGCCCGACCCCGACACGATCGCACCGACGGCGTGGTATGCCGTGACGAGCAAGGCGAACGACAAGTGCGTCGACGCGCGGGCCGCGGCGTCCACGAACGGCACGGCGATCCAGCAGTACGCGTGCAACGGCACCACCGCGCAGCGGTTCCGGTTCCAGCCGACGTCCGGCGGGTTCAGTCGCGTGAACGGCAACCTCGACGCGACGCAGGTGATCGACGTGACGAACGTGTCCACATCGGACGACGCGCCGCTGCAGCTGTGGGCCTACGGCGGCGGCGCGAACCAGCGGTGGCGGTGGGTGTCCGAGGGCGGCGGCTACTACCACTTCGTGAACCGCAACAGCACCAAGTGTCTCGCCGTGCCGAACGGCGCGACGGCCGACAGTGTCCAACTGGTACAGCGGACCTGCGACGGCGGCGCGGGACAGTCCTTCCGCGTCAGCTGAAGGTGGCCGGTTGCGGCCGTCACCCGCCATGCGGTGGCCGGTTGTCGTTGTATGGACGCATGAAACGTATCGCGTGGCTGTCGCTGGCGGTCCTGTTGACGGCATGCGGTGCCGAGGAGCTGCCCGCCGCGGCAGACGGGACGGACCTCACGGCGTGCTCCGACGGCCGCTGCGAGGTCCAGGTCGCGACGGGCGACCGCTTCGACTGCCCCGACCTCGGCACGGTCGAAGTCACCATCAAGGACGACGCGCTCGAAGTCGCCAACCGCACCGACGACGGGCAGGGCAACCGCTCCTCGCTGTCCGCGTCCGGGGTGGCCGGGCACGAGCTGATTCTCAACGGGCAGCTCTTCACGGTGGTCGCCGTACTGGGCGACGAAGGTGTGCTGCGGGTCGGCAAGTAGCGCGGCGCGCGATCGTGCCAGAACAGGCCGCTCGCGGGCGGCGGAGTCACAGCCGCGAGCCACACCATGCCATCCGTACTGGGCGAGCAACACAGCTCACGACGTGAGGCCGGCCGCCGCCGCGCACCACTCGAACATCGCCTGCCGTGCTGGCTCGTCGTGTCGGGTCCACGGCAGCAGGTGTGTCGGGCGCGGTGCGCGGTCGTGCCAGAACAGGCCGCTCGCGGGTGGCGGAGTGACAGCCGCGAGCCACACCATGGTGTCCGCGCCGTCGTCGGCGTCGCGCAGGACTCGTTCCGTCACGCGGTGGAAGCCGGGCAGTGAGCCGGCCACGCCGGGGGTGTCGGCCCAGCCGGGATGCATGACGTGCACACCGATCCCGTCCGGCGCCCAGCGTCTGGCCAGTACCGGCGCCAGCGCCACCTGGATCCGCTTCGTGCGCGCGTACGCGGCCGCGCCCGTGAACTCACCCTCGGTGTACTCGGGGTCCGCCACCGGGAGCCGCTGTCCGTACATGCCGCCGGAGGACACCCAGACGACCCGCGCGTCCCCCGACGCGCGCAGCGCCGGCCGTAACAGCTCGGTCATCCGCAACGGCCCGAGGACGTGGGTGGCCAACGTCAGCTCGTGCCCCTGCTTGCTGGTCGTGCGTTCTGCCGGCAGGAGGCCGGCGTTGTGGATCAGCACGTCGACGGCGTCGAACGACTCCGCGAACCGGGTTACGTCGTCGAGGTCGGACACGTCGCAGCGCCACACCCGCAGCGTCGCGTTCGGCACGGCGGCCGCCAGTTCCGCCCGGACGCGTTCGCCCTTCTCGGTGTCGCGCACCACGAGGTGCACGGTCGCGCCGAGCCGCGCCAGCGCGGCGGCCGCGGCGGTCCCGAGACCGGAGCTGGCGCCGGTCACCACCGCCGACCGGCCGGCCATCGCGTCCGGCGCGACGTCGTCGGGCCAGTCGGGCAGCCGCCGCCGGAGCGCGAGGCCCCACCTCGGGTAACCGCCGACCACACTGCGGTCCAGCACGGTGTCCACACCGCGCCCGAGCATCGTCAGCAGTCCGTCCACAGAGTCCTCCTCATCGTCCACCCCGTACACACCGTCCACACCGACCGGCACGCCGAAGCTGCCGGTGCTCCCGATGACAGGAGCGCCGACAGCGTGGCGCGCAACAGTTCTCGATGACCGTCACATGGTCGGCATGAGAACCGAGTCGATGAGGTAGACGGTGGCGTTGGCGGTGTGCACGCCGCCGCAGATGACGTTGGCGTCGTTGACCTTCAGAGCGTCGCCCTCGCCGGTGACGTTGACGGTGCCCTTCTCGACGGTCGTCTGCTCACCGGAGATCTGGTCCGGCGCGATCTGGCCGGGCACCACGTGGTACGTGAGGATCTTCGTGAGCAGGTCGGTGTCGGTCTTCAGCTTCTCGATCGTCGCCGCGTCGATCTTCGCGAACGCCTCGTCCACCGGCGCGAACACCGTGAACTCACTGCCGTTCAACGTCGACACCAGGTTGACGTTCGGGTTCAGCTGCCCGGACACCGCCGCCACCAACGTCTTCAGCAACGGGTTGTTGCTGGCCGCGACCGCCACCGGGTCCTCGGCCATGCCCGACACCGAGCCGCCGCCGGACGGGTTGGCCTCGGCGTAGGCGCCGCACCCGGGACCGACGAGGTCGGCGGCCGGGTCGGCCATCGCATCCTCGGTGGCGGACTCCGTCATCGGGGCCGACGAGCTCGTGTCGCCGGCCGCGTTGGCATCCCCTTCGTCGGAGCTGCCGCAGGCGGCACCGAAGAAGGCGATGAAAGCGACACCGATGGCCAGCGTGCCGCGACGAATGTTGCGCTTCATAAGGTGATCACTCCCATTTGCCGAGCCCGTATTTCGAGCCTTGAATACTCGGCATTCGGAAGCAGGCCGCAGGCGGATGGCCACCTCGAGTGGTCGTTATCGTTTCGTTGCAATCGGTGACCCGCAGGTTGCCGCCGACCACCGGGTCATGTCAGTACCGACCATGACCCTGTCGTCGACGGCAACCCGGCCCAGACATGGCTGTGAACAGGCCGATCAGAACCAATGCGCTCTTCCGCCGACCTTGCGGCCGGTGCGGCCCAGGACCGCGAGCACGAGACCGACGACTACCAGCACGAGGCCAATCGTCCACAGGATGGAGATATTGGCGACCAAACCGATTACAAGAAGGATCAGGCCGAGGACAATCACCAGGCACACTCTTTTCGGGAGCGGCTGAACACAGCCGGGGGGACAGGAAACGCCTGGTCGTAGTACCCGCCCCAGGGGCGGGCAAACCTGCTCCTCGGGTAAAATTTGATCTGAGATGAAACGTGACATCCGCAGCGTGGAGGACGTGCTGACGCTCCTCGACGGACTGTTCGAGCCGGACGCCGACCGGTGGACGGCCGGCGCCGGCGACTGGTGGGACAGCTTCTACGCCGACCGCGACCGGGACGTGCCGTTCTTCGTGGCGAAGCCGGACGAGAACCTCGTCGCCCACCTCGACGCCGGCCTGCTCACCCCCGGCCGCGCACTCGACCTCGGTTGCGGCCCCGGCCGCAACGCGCTGCACCTCGCCGAGGCGGGGTTCACCGTGGACGCCGTCGACCTGTCGCCCACGGCCGTCGCGTGGGCGACCGAACGGGCCCGCGAGGCCGGCGCCGACATCCGCTTCGTCCTCGGCAACGCCTTCACGGCACCGGAGCTGACCGGTCCGTACGACCTGGTCCACGACTCCGGCTGCTTCCACCACCTGCCGCCGCACCGCAGGGTCAGCTACCGTGCGCTGCTCGACCGCGTGCTCGCGCCGGGCGGGCATCTCGCGCTCACCTGTTTCGCGGCGGGCGAGATGGGCTCGGAGCTGTCCGACGCCGACTTCTATCGCAAAGCCCGTCTCGACGGCGGCCTCGCCTACACGCCCGAGTCGCTGCGCTGGATCTTCGCCGATCTCACCGAGGTGGAGCTGCGGCCCATGCGCGACGAGCAGCCGGAGTCACCCCGCTTCGGCGAACCGTTCCTCCTGGCGGCCCTGTTCCGGCGCGACCATCAGTAGCGCGACCATCAGTAGGTTGGGTCGTATGGACCTACGTGTACCGACCGTGCTCGCCGCCGTACTGCTGTTGGGCGGTTGCGCGGAGGTGGACTCCGCCGTCGACGAGGCGAGCTCCACCATGGACAAGGCCGGGGTGTGCGCCGAGGCGTTGGGCCTCGCCGACCTCAACCCGCTCGTCGACCCGGACCGGCTCCGCGCCAGGGCCGAGGACAAGGAACAGCGGCTGCGCGAGCTGGCCGACAACGTCGCTGACCAGGACGTACGCGCCTCGCTGCTCACCATGGCCGACTCCTACGTCGAGGTGCAGCAGGAGCGGTTCGACGACCTGTCCGTCGTGACCGAGTGGGCCAAGCGCAACGCGGAGCGGGTCGACGCCCTGCAGGAGGCCTGCACCTAGTCCTACAGCTCGGTCAGGTGCGCCCGCAGCTCGGCGAGGTCGTCGTACACGGCGACCGCTCCCGCCTCGGTCAGCTCGTCGACACCGAACCCGCCGGTCCGGACCGCGACGGTCGGTAGGTCGAGCTTGGCCGCGGCCCGGCAGTCCCACACGGAGTCACCGATCGTGACGACGTCGTCGCCGGGCGCCTTGTCGAGTGCGACCTCGATCAGGTCGGGTGCGGGCTTCGTGTCCGACACGTCCTCCGCGGTGGTCCAGCCGTGGACGATGTCCTTGGCGGACAGCAGGTCCAGATAGTGGTCGACGTGCTCGGGCTTGCCGGAGCTGGCGAGCACGACCGCGAAGTCGTGGTCACGCAACGCGAGCAGCAGCTCCCGCGCGCCGGCCAGCGGCGCGACCTCGGCGAGCATCGGAGCGAACTCCTCCGCCCACGCCGCGCGCACGTCGTCGCCGTGCTCGGCCTCCACCTCGTCGCCGGCGACGGCGGCCACCAGCCGGTCACCACCCATGCCGATGGCGCGGTGCACCCGCCACACCGGCACTGTCACCCCCACGCGCCGGAACGCACGAAACCAGGCGACGGAGTGGTGGTAGTTCGTGTCCACCAGCGTTCCGTCCACATCGACAACTGCGACCCGAGTCATGGCACAACGGTTACCCCGCGCGACGGTCGGACAATCACACGCGCCCCGAACGTGTGCGAGCCGCCATCCCGGGTAAGCCTCTCGCCTAGGCCTGACAAAGGAGTCGACGTGCATTTCCGAGGTTTGATCTCGGCAAGGCGTCTGGGCCGAATGCGCCGACTGCTCGCGGATTGGGCGGCCGGCGAAGGCTTGGACGAGGACACGGTCGACGCGATCGTGCTGAGCGGGTACGAGGCGATGGCCAACGCGGTCGAGCACGCCTACCGCGAAGCAGGCGCCGGCCTGGTCGACGTGTTCGCCGACCACGCGGACCACGTGGTGACCGTGACGATCGCGGACCGCGGGCGCTGGCGCACGCCACCAGCCGACCCGGGCGGTCGGGGCCGGGGGCTCGTGCTCATCCACGGGCTCGGCACCGAGGCGCGGGTCGCGTCCTCCGACGAGGGCACGACGGTCACGATGACGTGGGACCTCTACGGAGAGTGAGTTCTACCGGGCACCCGGGCACCCGTGTGCCCGCCGTTGACCGGGATCACCTGCCCGGTGACGAAGGCCGCGTCGTCGGAGGCGAGGAACGCCACGGCCGCCGCGACGTCGTCCGTCCCGCCCATCCGCCCGAGCGGCACCTCCGACAGGTAGTCGGCGAGCTCCGCCGCCGTGGCGTCGGCGTGCCGCTCGACCGGGATCCACCCCGGGGCCACCACGTTGACCGTGATGCCGTACGGACCGAGCTCGCGGGCCATCACCCGAGCGAGCCCGATCTGTGCGGCCTTGGCCGCGACGTAGGACGACCACCCCGGCAGCGCCCGGTCGACCATGTCCGACCCGATCTGCACGATCCGCCCGCCGCCCGCGCGCATGCCGGGCACGACCGCCTGCGCCAGCAGGGTCGGGCTCTTGACGAAGAAGTCGAGCTGGTTCAGGTGGGTCTGCCAGGTCACCTCGTCGAACGGCACCACGGGCTGCGGACCGGTCGCGTTGCACACGAGCAGCCGCACCGGGCCCAGCCGCGCGACGACCTCGTCGACGAGTTCCGTCACGCCCTGCTCGTCGGTGACGTCGCCGACCACCGCCACCGCCGCGCCCCCGGCGGCCACGATGTCCGCGACCACCCGGTCGGCGCCGCCGCCGGGCAGGTCGTTGACGGCGACGGCCCAGCCGCGAGCGGCCAGGGTCCTGGCGATCCCGGCGCCGACCCCACGGCCGGCGCCGGTCACCAGCGCGGTGTTCACGGCACTTCGGCCTCGTCGACCGGTGCGGCGAACTGTGCCGAGTACAGCCGCTGGTAGGCGCCGCGCGCCTCCAGCAGCTCGTCGTGCGTGCCCTGCTCGACGATCCGGCCCGCCTCCATGACCAGGATCAGGTCGGCGTCGCGGATCGTGGACAGCCGGTGCGCGATGACGAAGCTCGTCCGCGACGACCGCAGCGCCGCCATCGCGTGCTGCACCAGCGACTCCGTGCGGGTGTCGACCGAGCTGGTCGCCTCGTCGAGGATCAGCAGCGACGGGCTCGCGAGGAACGCGCGGGCGATCGTCAGCAGCTGCTTCTGCCCGGCGCTGACGTTGGTGCCCTCCTCGTCGATCACCGTGTCGTAGCCGTCCGGCAGTGCCCGCACGAACCGGTCCACAAAGGTCGCTCGTGCGGCCGCGAGGATCTCCTCCTCGGTCGCGTCCGGCTTGCCGTACGCGATGTTGTCGCGGATCGTGCCGCCGAACAGCCAGGTGTCCTGCAGCACCATGCCGACCTGCGACCGCAGGTCCTCGCGGCGCAGCGCGGTGATGTCGACGCCGTCGAGGGTGATGCGGCCGCCGTCCAGCTCGTAGAACCGCATGATCAGGTTCACGAGCGTCGTCTTGCCGGCGCCGGTCGGCCCGACGATCGCGACCGTCTGCCCCGGCTCCGCGACGAGCGAGAGGTCCTCGATCAGCGGCTGCTCGGGCCGGTAGGAGAAGTCGACGTGCTCGAAGGCCACCCGGCCCCTGCGCTCGGCCGGCAGGGACGCCTCCGCGGGATCCGCGGACTGCTCCTCCGCGTCGAGCAGCTCGAACACCCGCTCCGCCGACGCGACGCCGGACTGCATCAGGTTCGCCATCGACGCGACCTGCGTCAGCGGCTGCGTGAACTGCCTCGAGTACTGGATGAACGCCTGCACCTCGCCGAGCGTCATCGTGCCGGACGTGATCCGCAGCCCGCCGACCACGGCCACGACGACGTAGCTCAGGTTCGACAGGAACATCATCGCCGGCATGATCAGCCCGGAGATGAACTGCGCGCCCCGCGCCGACTCGAACAGCTCGTCGTTGCGCTTGCGGAACTCCTCCTCGGTCTCCTTCTGCCGACCGAAGACCTTGACCAGGTGGTGCCCGGTGAACGCCTCCTCGATGTGGGCGTTCAGCGCGCCGGTCTGCTTCCACTGCGCGATGAACTTCTTCTGCGCGCGCTTGCCGATCTGCGCGGTGACGTACACCGAAAGCGGGATCACCGCGAGCGCGATGAGCGCGAGCAGCGGCGAGATCGTCACCATCATGATCAGCACGCCGATGACGGTCAGCAGTGACGTCAGCAGCTGGCTGAGGGTCTGCTGCAGCGTCGTCGAGATGTTGTCGATGTCGTTGGTGACACGGGAGAGCAGCTCGCCGCGGGGCTGGCCGTCGAAGTACCGCAGCGGCAGCCGGTGCAGCTTCGCCTCGACGTCCTCGCGCAGCCGGTACACGACCCGCTGGACGACGCCGTTCAGCAGCCGGCCCTGGATCCAGCCGAACACCGACGACGCGAAGTACAGCGCGAGCACCCACGTGAGCACGCTGCCGAGAGCGCCGAAGTCGATGCCGGCGCCGGGCACCTGCCGCATCCGCTCGAGCACGCCGTCGAAGATGATGTCGGTCGCGTGCCCGAGGATCTTCGGCCCAGCGACGGCGAACGCGACACTGGTGACGCCGAGCACGACGACCACGGCGAACGTGACGCGCTCGGGATGCAGTCGCCGCGCCAGCCGCTTGGCGGAGGGCTTGAAGTCCTTGGCCTTCTCGACGGGCATGCCCATGCCGGGCATGCCGCGCCCACCGATCGGGGGACGGGGCCGGCTAGTGGTGGTGGTGCTCATGCGGTAACACCGGCCTCTCTCCGTTCGGCGTGCCGCGCATTCGCGTGAAGCAAAGTGGAGATTCTTGTCTGTCGGCTCATGCGGTAACACCGGCCTCTCTCCGTTCGGCGTGCCGCGCATTCGCGTGAAGCAAAGTGGAGATTCTTGTCTGTCGGCTCATGCGACCTGCTCCGGGGCAAGCTGAGACTCGACGATCTCGACGTAGGTCGGACACGTGTCGAGTAGTTGGCGGTGGGTGCCGACGCCGACGATGTTTCCGTTGTCCACCACGATGATCTGGTCGGCGTCGAGGATGGTGGTGACCCGCTGCGCGACGACTACGACCGCCGCCTGCCGGGTGTGCGGACGGAGCGCCGCGCGCAGTCGGGCGTCGGTCGCGACGTCGAGCGCGGAGAACGCGTCGTCGAACAGGTAGATCTCCGGCCCGCGGACCAGCGCGCGGGCGATCGAGAGGCGTTGGCGCTGCCCGCCGGACACGTTCGTGCCGCCCTGGGCGATCGGCGCCTCGAGCCCGCCGGGCATGTCCTCGACGAAGCCGCGGGCCTGCGCGATCTCCAGCGCCTCCCACAGCTGTTCGTCGGTGGCGTCCGGGTTGCCGTAGCGCAGGTTGCTCGCGACGGTGCCGGTGAACAGGTACGCCCGCTGTGGCACCAGACCGATCCTGGCGCACAACAGGTCCGGGTCGAGCTCGCGGACGTCGACGCCGTCGACGAGGACGCTGCCGTCGGTCACGTCGATCAGCCTGGGGATCAGCGACAGCAACGTCGACTTGCCGGCGCCGGTGCTGCCGACGATCGCGGTCGTCTTCCCCGCCTCCGCGCGGAAGGAGATGTCGCGCAGCACGGGGTCGGCCGCGCCCGGGTAGCGGAACTCGACCCCGCGCAGCTCCAGGTCGGCGCTCTTCGTCACCTCGCGGACCGGGTTCTTCGGCGGGATCACCGACGAGTCGGTGTCGAGCACCTCGTTGATCCGCTCCGCGCAGACGGCCGCGCGCGGGATCATCATCGAGATGAACGTCGCCATCATCACCGACATCAGGATCTGCAGCAGGTAGTTGAGGAACGCGGTCAGCGCGCCGACCTGCATCTCACCGGTGTCGACGCGCTGCGCGCCGAACCACAGCACGGCGATGCTGGACGCGTTGAGGATGAGCATCACGGTCGGGAAGATCAGCGCCTGCAGCCGGCCGACCCGTAGCGCGGTGTCGGTGAGCTTGGCGTTGGCGTCGGCGAACCGGCGGGTCTCCGCGGGCTCGCGGACGAACGCGCGGACCACCCGGATGCCGGTGAGCTGCTCGCGCAGCACGCGGTTCACGTCGTCGATCCGGTCCTGCATCTTGCGGAACTGCGGCACCATCCGCGCCACGATCAGCCCGATGCAGATCACCAGCACCGGCACGCAGACCAGCAGCAGCCACGAGAGCCCGACGTCCTCCTGCAGCGCCATGATGACGCCGGCGACGCACATGATCGGCGCCGCGATGAACATCGTGCAGAACATGACCACCAGCAGCTGCACCTGCTGCACGTCGTTGGTGGTACGGGTGATCAGCGACGGCGGCCCGAACCCGGCGACCTCACGGGCGGAGAACTCGCCGACCCGGTGGAAGACCGCGGCACGGACGTCGCGCCCGAACGCCATGGCGACACGGGCACCGAAGTAGACGGCGATGACGGAGCACACGATCTGGACCAGCGTGACGGTGAGCATCCAGCCGCCGGTGGACACGATGTAGCCGGTGTCGCCGGTGGCGATGCCCTTGTCGATGATGTCGGCGTTGAGGCTCGGCAGGTACAGCGACGCGACCGTGCCGATGAGCTGCAGCACGAGCACGGCGGTGAGCTCGCGCCGGTAGGGCCGCAGATGGGTGCGCAACAAGCGGGTCAGCAAGACTTCCCCCCGGGAAGAAACGTTCAGTGTCTAACATGGAGAAGGTACTCCTTCTCCGATAAGAAACGCAACGTATCTTAATGACGCAGACACGTCGACGCGGGGCCGAGCTCGAGCAGGCCATCCTGGACGCGGCCTGGGCCGAGCTGTCCGAGGTCGGCTACGCGAGCCTGACCATGGAGAGGGTGGCCGCCAGAGCCGGCACGAGCAAGCCGGTTGTCTACCGGCGGTGGGCGAACCGGGCCGAGCTGGTGCTCGCCGCGTGGTCCAGTCAGGTGCCGATCGAGTCGGCCATCCCCGACACCGACTCGCTGCGCTCCGACCTGCACGCCCTGTTCACCCGCATCGCGCGGCGCATGGAGGGCATGATGAGCGAGATGATCGCCGGCGTCATGGGCGAGGCGTTCCGCCACCCGGAGGTCGCCGGGCTGCTGCGCGACCGACTGGGCTCGTCACCGCTCGCGACGGCCGTGTGGACGATCGTGGACCGCGCCATCGACAGAGGCGAGCTGCCGCCCGTCCTCCTGCCGCCCCGCGTCCTGCGCCTCCCCCTCGACCTCGTCCGCGGGGAGGCCGTCATCAACAACACACCCGTCTCGGAGGAGACGATCGACGAGCTGGTCGACGACGTCTACCTCCCGCTGCTACGCGGCCTCGCCGCGGACTGACTTCGTCACGGCAGATCACTCGCCGGTGTCGGCGATGGCTTGTTCCAGCTGTCTGATCGCGCGGGTGGTTCTCGTGGTGTCGACGCGGCAGGTGTACAGGTAGCGGACCAGCGGCTCCTCCACGATGGGCACCCCGACGACGCCGGTGGGCGCGTCGGCCACCGCGAGTGCGGGGAGGAGTGCGATGCCGAGGCCGGCGGCGACCAGGCCGAGAACGGTGCGGAAGTCGTCGCCCTCGAAGGTCAGTTCCGGCTTGAAGCCCGGGGACCTCGCCAGTTCCGCCAGGAGGTTGAGTCGCCGGTCGGTGACCGGCGTGCCGATCCACGCCTCGTCCGCCAGGTCCGCCAGGTGCACCGGTCCGCTGGCGAGTGGGTGGCCGCTCGGGAGGGCGACCAGCACCGGGTCGCGGCCGATCGGGGTTCTGCGCAGGCCGGCGGGCGCCGGCTGAGGGTAGCGGTCGTAGTCGAAGGTGACCGCGAGGTCCAGGTCGCCGCGCAACAGCCCCGCGTACGCGGTCGCCGTCTCGTGCTGGGTCAGCGTCACGCGCACCCCCGGGTGCGACGCGCGGAACGCGGCCAGCGCGCGCGGCACGATGCGCCCGGCCGCCGACACGAACGCCGCCAGCCGCACCTCCCCCGCCCGGCCGTCGTCCAGCGCCGTCAGCTCGGCGGCGGCCCGGGTCATGGTCGCGCGGACGTCGCCCTCCGCGGCAAGCAGCACCGTGCCGGCGGCAGTCGGACGGACCGGCCGGCGGTCGAGCACCCGCAGCCCGACCCGGCGCTCCAGGTCGGCGATCTGTTGGGACACCGCGGACTGCGTGTAGCCGAGCTCGCCGGCCGCGGCGGCGAAGGAGCCGAGCCGGACCACCGCCTCGAGCGTCGCCAACAGCCTGGGGTCGATAAGCACAGCTGATGCTCCCATGAGCAACGTCCGCTTGTGCTTATCGACAGCGGGAACCGACCATGGAGCCATGGACCTCGCCGAGCTGGACCAGCTGATCGCGAAACTGCCGCGCAAGCGCATCGGTTTCTACCCGACGCCGTTCCACCGCCTCGACAACCTGTCCGCCACCTACGGCGTCGACCTCTTCCTCAAGCGCGAGGACCTCGCCGGCCCCGGCACGGTCAGCGGCAGCAAGACCCGGCTCGCCGAGTTCATCATCGGGCAGGCGCTCACCGAGGGTGTCACGCACGTGATCACCCAGGGCGTCTACCTCACCAACTCCGGCATGCAGTTCACGGCCGCCTGCCGCGCCGCCGGACTGACGCCGATCCTCTACCTCACCCGCGACGAGAGCCGGCACGGCGCGCTGACCGAGCACCGGGGCAACCTGCTGCTGAACAAGATCATGGACGTCGAGGTGCACTACCTGCCGACGAGCGGCGGCGCGTACTGGGACGACCCGGCGGAACAGCAGCAGGTGGTCGACGCGATGCACGCGCGCAAGACCGAGCTGGACGCGTTGGGGCACAAGGCGATCGTGGTGCCGACCGGCGGCGCGCACCCGTACGGGTTCGTCGCGCACGCGCTGACGTTCGTCGAGATGCTCGAGCAGAGCGCGGCGTGCGGCACCCGCCTCGACTACGTCTACCACACGGCCGGCACCGGGACGGCCCTGCCGGGACTGGTCGCGGCGAAGCTCGCGACCGGCAGCGCCGTGCGGTTCCGGTCGATCGCCATCTGCTCCTACCGCGACGACTACTGGATGAACGTCGACGTGATCGTCGCGCGGGTGCGGGAGATCCTCACCGCACTGGGCGCGCCGGTGCCCGCCGACGACGTGATCCGCGCCGAGATCGACGTCGACCAGCGGTTCATCGGCGAGGACTACGCCGTGCCGTCACCGGAAGGGGTCGCGGCGATCCGCGAGCTCGCGCGGGCGGAGGGCGTGTTCATGGGGCCGGTCTACACCGGGAAGGGCTTCGCGGGCCTGCTCGACCACATCCGCTCCGGCAAGGTCGAGCCGGGCAGCGCGGTCGCGTTCCTGCACACCGGCGACACCGGGAACCTGTTCGAGATCCCGGAGGTCGTCGGCGACGTCGACCGGGCGGCGCCGTCGCGATGACGACGCCGCCCGGTCGAACGTGCTCTCTCAGTGCACGGCGATCGGGCGGAGGTCCTCGTCGTGCTCGTCGACGTGGTAGTCCTCGCCCACGGTGTCGTCGCGCCCGTTGGAGACGTTGAACCTGCGGACGATCAGCGTGACGATCAACGCCACCAACAGGTTCGCGACCAGCGCGACGAAACCGACGTAGATCTGCACCAGCGAACCCTCGAACGGCTGCCAGCCGAGGATGTTCAGCTTGTCCAGCGCCAGCGCGGAACCACCGAAGTGCGCACGCCCGGACGCCGGGTTGGGGATCCCGTAGAGCATGATCATGCCCCAGCCCATGCCGACCACCCAGCCCGCGATGAGCGCCCAGCGGTGCAACCACTTGGTGTACAAGGCGATCGCGACCGCCGGCAGCGTCTGCAGGATGATCACGCCACCGATGAGCTGCAGGTCGATCGCGTACTGCGGATCGATGCCGATGATGAACAGCACGGCGCCGAACTTCACCACCAGCGACGCGACCTTCGCCTGCTTCGCCTCGTCCTTCGGGGTGGCGTTCCTGCGGATGTACTCCTTGTAGATGTTGCGGGTCCACAGGTTCGCCGCGGCGATCGACATGATCGCGGCCGGCACGAGCGCGCCGATGCCGATCGCGGCGAACGCGATGCCCGCGAACCACGACGGGAACTGACCGTTGAACAGCTCCGGGATGATCGTGTTGGTGTCCGGGCGACCGGTGGCGTTGTTCGTGATCGGCTTGGTGCCCGCCGCGATGGCGACGAACCCCAACAGGGCCAACAGACCGAGCAGGAACGAGTACGCCGGCAGCGCGGACATGTTGCGCTTCAACACGTCCCGGCCCCGCGACGCGAGCACGCCGGTGACCGAGTGCGGGTACAGGAACAACGCGAGTGCCGACCCGAGCGCCAGCGTGGCGTACTGCAGCTGGTTGTTCGAGTTCAGCAGGGTGTCCCCGAACGGCTTCTCCGTCTTCGGGTTCACCGCGGTCAGCTTGTCCTTGGCCGCGCCGAAGATCACGTCCCAGCCGCCGAGCTTCATCGGCAGGTAGATCACCGCCACCAGGATGACGATGTAGATCAGGATGTCCTTGACGAAAGCGATCAGCGCCGGCGCGCGCAGCCCCGACTGGTAGGTGTAGACCGCCAGGATCACGAACGCGATCACCAGCGGCAGGTGGCCGAGGATGCCGGCGTCGTTGAACCCCATGGACCTCAGCACCGCCTCCAGCCCGACGAGCTGCAACGCGATGTAGGGCATGGTCGCGACGATGCCGGTGATCGCGACGATCAGCGCGAGCAGCGGGGAGCCGTAGCGGCCGCGCACGAAGTCCGCCGGCGTGACGTAGCCGCGGGCCCGCGACACCGACCACATCCGCAGCACCGGCAGGAACACCAGCGGGTAGGCGATGATCGTGTACGGCAGCGCGAAGAACCCCATCGCGCCCGCGCCGTACAGCAGCGCCGGCACGGCGACGAACGTGTACGCCGTGTAGAGGTCACCGCCGATGAGGAACCAGGTGATCCACGAGCCGAACTTGCGGCCGCCGAGGCCCCACTCGTCGAGGTGGTCCAGCGACGCGGCCGCCCGCCACCGCGAGGCGACGAACCCGAGCACGGTGACCAGTCCGAACAACAGGATGAAGATGATCAGTTCGGTCCACTGCATCAGTCCGCGCTCCCCTCGTCGAGCCGGTCGACGTCGGTGCGCTCCTCGACCACGCGGGACACCGGCTTCTTGCGCGTCATCCGGTAGACGGTGGCCGTGCACAGCACGCCGACGATGATCACCGCGAACTGGAACCAGTAGAAGAACGGCATGCCGATCAGCTCTGGTGTCTCACGGTTGTAGATGGGCGTCAGCAGGACGATGAAAGGGATGAGGAGCAGCAGGTTCCACGGGCTGAACACCAGCCCGGAGACCCGGCCCCCCGTTTTGTCGGACGACATGTGGCCTACCTCTTTGTTGGCGTGACCGACGACAATGCCGGGTACCATAGATCCTTTCGATCATCCCGTCACGCCCCGTGGGACTCCGGTTCCAGATCGCAACCAACGGCACTTCAGTGGTCGCGGGCGCTCCTGCGCAGCTGCTCCGCGTGTTCGGTGACGGTCTCGATCCGGGCCGCCAGCGTGGCGTGGTCGTCGCCGAGGTGGGGCTGCGCGTCGGCGAGCGGGGTCAGCAGCGCGGTCGGATCGTTGTCGGCCAGCGCGTCGCGGACCTGGTCCTGCCCGTCGGCCGGCATGCCCGACGCGGCGCTGACCTGGCCGGCCAGCTCACGCAGCGACGCGGAGTTCGCCCGCGCCCATAGCGCCACCGCGCGCTCGCCGGCACGCTTGTCGCGCTCGGCGCGGACCCGGCCCTCGCCGGTGGCCTCGCCGGAGGCCGACGGACGCAGCCGCAGGTAGCGGCGCTCCGCGGCCTGGCGGCTGGCGACGCCGAGCGCCGGCGCCAGCTCGACCCAGCTGGCACCTCGGGCGCGGGCGGCCGTGATCAGTTCGGGCTCCCACGCGGTGAGCTCGTCGCGCAGGTGGCGGAGCACCTCGATGGCGGCGAGCACCTCGGCTCTGCTCGGTCGGTCGTCGGCACCGCGAGTCTCGGTGAGCGTGGCACGTACCAGGGCCAGCGCGTGGTTGATCTGCAGGTCAGGTGCCAGTTCCGCCATTTGTCATCCTCTAGACGACGGTCACACTTGTCATCGATCTGATGACATGTTACAACAGTTGCAGCGCGTTGACACGACCATTCGAAGAGAGAAGGAGGGCAGCAATGTTGATGCGCACCGACCCCTTCCGCGAGCTCGACCGCGTGGCCCAGCAGGTGTTCGGCACCTGGTCCCGGCCGACGCCGATGCCGATGGACGCCTACCGCAGCGGTGACGAGTTCGTCGTCGTGGTCGACCTGCCGGGGGTCACCCCGGAGGCGATCGACCTGAACGTCGAACGCAACGTCCTCACCGTGAAGGCGGAACGCCGCCCGGTGACGCACGGCGGCGAGGTCGAGACGCAGCTCGCGGAACGGCCGCTCGGCGTGTTCTCCCGCCAGCTCTTCCTCGGCGACAGCCTGGACACCGCGCGCATCTCCGCCGACTACTCCGCCGGTGTGCTGACGCTGCGCATCCCGGTGCGGGAGAAGGCGAAACCCCGCCGGATCGAGGTATCGACCGGCGACCGCAAGCAGATCGACGCCTGAGTCGGCCCGTCCCCCGGCCCGCCGCGCGCGGGCCGGGGGACGGCACCCGAGAGAACGACGGAGAACGACCCATGGACCTGGAGAGCTGGAGCCCGGCGGCCAGAGGGCTCCGTGACCACGTGCGGCTCGTCGCGGCCGAGCTCGGCTGTTCCGGCGAGGCGTTCTGGGTGCAGACGGAGGCGCCGGTGTCGGCGTACCTCCCGCTGGAGCAACGGCTCCACGGCTTCCCGGACCGCGACGCCGCACTGCTGTGGGACCCGACGCACGGCTGGTCCGCGGCCATCGAGGCGGGCGCGCGCGACGAGCCGCTCGTCGTGGCCTACCTCGGCGGCGACGTCCTGCCGGAGCCGGCGGCGGTCGCGTCGTTCGTGGCCGACCTGGTCGCCGGCCGACCGACCGGCCGGGTCGCGCCACCCGTGTTCGACACCGCCGGTCTCGCCGACCGCCTCGCCGAGCACGCGCCGATCCTCAGACCGGCGGTCTGACCATGTCCGTCACGGAGCCCACCACCCAGTTGGACGACCTCGCCGTCGCGCTGCACACGCTCACCGAGACGTTCGGCGGCTCCGAGGACGTCGACGAGGTGCTCCGCGCGGTCTGCCAGCAGATCGTGCGCCTCGTGCCCGGCGCGGACCTCGCGAGTGTGACGCTCGACCGCGGCGGCCGCCCGAGCACCGTGGCGAGCACCGACCCGCGCGCGACCCGGCTCGAACGCCGCCAGTACGCGGCGGGCGACGGGCCCTGCCTCACCGCGGCCCGCACACAGGAGCTGATCCGCGGCACGACGCCGACCGACGCGACGCGGTGGCCGGACTTCGCCGACGAGGCCGGCGTGGTCGGGGTGCGCAGCTTCCTCGCGGCGCCGCTGGCCGTCGACGACCGGCTGACCGGCGCGCTGAACCTGTTCGGCTCGAGGCCGCACGGCTTCCGCGACGCCGACGTGACGGTCCTCGAGCTGTACACCACGGTCGCGAGCTCGATCGTCCGCTCGACCAGCCGATACTCGCGTGCGGTCGACCTCATCGGCCAGCTCGACCGGGCCCTGCGCACGCGCGCGGTGATCGAACAGGCCAAGGGCATCCTCATGGCGACCCACCGCGTCGGCGAGGACGCCGCGTTCCGCATGCTCGTCGACCGGTCGCAGGCGGACAACAAGAAGCTGCACCTGGTGGCCGAGGAGTTCGTGGCGAACGCGTCGGGCTGAGGACTCGCTATTCGCCGGCGGCGCGGTACCGCTCGAGCCATTCGCGCATGTGCTCCGTCGACAGGCGGGCCGCCGCGCGCGACGCCGTCTCCGGGACCGGTTCCGCACAACGGCGCGCCAATACCGCCGCCATATTCGACACGAATTCCCGGCCGGCGTCGGTCAGCCGGCCGGACGTGAGCAGAGTTTCCGTCGCCGCCAACGCACTCGCGCGCCACCGCGCGAATTCCACGTCCGCACGGGACGAATAAGCGTGCGTTCGCTGTTGCCGCCAGAATTCGGTCACCCCGGCATAGGCATAGGTGCCGTGCAGCAATCCCAGCAGTGGCCGGGGATCCTCGCGCCACGGGGCGTAGAACCGTTCCCCCGGCACGGCGTCGAGCAGCGGCACGAGGTCCAGCAGCGCGATCAGCTTGGTGTGCCGCAGCTCGTGCGCGAGCGACTCGGCCATCGACTCCGGATCCGGGCCGTAGGAGACGAAGACGCACCCCAGCGCGTCCGCCACGGTCGCGGACGAGCTGCCCGACGACGGCGCGCGCAGCGGCGTCAGCACCGACACGGCGGCGGCCAGCTCCGCCGCGACCGAGCCGTGCCAGCGGACCAGCACGTCCCACGCGGCGGCGGTCATCTCCTGCCATGCCGCCACGTCCGGCTCCGACACCAGCGCCATGCCCGCGGTGACCTCGGAGATCTCGGACTCCCACGCCTCCAACAGGAACTCGGCGCCGTCGACCACGAGCCGCGGCGTCGGCCGCAGCTCGGCGCCCTCGAGCACGCCGTCCGCCGACACGGTCACCGGACCCGACAGCGCCGCGGTTCCCAGTGACGGCAACGTGAGCGTCGCGTCCGGCGCGGGCAACGCGGGCAATGTCATGGGCACGCGGCCACGCATCGCCGCTGCGGCCGCGACTCCGGTCAGCGGCGCCAGGTCCACCGGCCGGCCCTCTTCCAGCCGCAGCGCGGTCCTGGTCGCCCACGCGCCGGTCGCCGGGTGGTCGAGCACCCGGTCGGCCGCGGCCGGCGCGACCCGCCGGACCGCGCCGAGCGCCCGGAACGCCGGCACCGCGGCGGGTTCCGCGCCCGCGATCAGCCGCAGCAGCAACACCGTCCTGCTGCGCCGCGCGGCGACGAGCGACCGCAGCACCGCCGCGCCGCCACCACCCCGCGCGAGCGCGGCGAAGTCCCGCGCCGCCAACCGATGCGTCCTCACGACGCCCCCTCGCGCAGTGTCGCGAGATCACCGGCCAGCGTCCTGCGCACGTGGGTGACGAGCTTGAACAGGTCCGCGCAGTACACCGACGGGTTGTCGAACCCGTCCGGCGCGCGGTACCGGTGCGCGCGCAGCCCGCCGCCGCACGCGGTGCGCACCGCACACGCCCGGCACGTCGCACACAGCGCGGCGAGCCCGCCCTGCCTGGCCCGCGTCTGCGGCAGCCGCAGCGCCGCGTCGAACGAGTCGGTCGCGACGTGCAGACCGGTCGCGGCCGCGCCCTCGAACGCGGCGGCGAGCACGTCCGACTGCTCGATCATCCCGTCGGTCTCGACCACGACCATCGCGGCCGGCGCGAGGCCGAGGCCCTCCGCGCGGGAGTGCCCGCCGAGCAACACGTTCACGAGCTCGGAGAACAACCGGACGTTCGTCTCCCGCCGCGGCGCGGCGTACCACCGATCGAACACGGCGATGAGCCAGTCGGCGTAACGGGTCTCCCCCGGACGCAGACCGGGCGGCGGTGTGGTCCAGTTTCCGTGCGGCAGCAGGAAGTCGACGGCGGGCGGCGTGTGCTCGAGCAGCGCCTCGTACGTCGCGACCGGGTCGTTGTCGAGGTCGACCGTGCACAGCAGACCGCGGTAGCCGGCCCGGTAGGGCTCGGATGCCAGGCGTGCCAACGCGATCCGCACGTCCCGGTGGCTGCCCCGGCCGTCCGGCCACACCCGGTGCCGGTCGTTGGCCCGCTCGTCGCCGTCGACGCTGACCCCGACACCGACGTCCAGCGCACGAAAAAGGGACAGATAGTCGACATCCAGCAGTGTCGCGTTGGTCTGCACGGTCGCGCGCACCCGCGCCGGCACCGTCGCGCGCATGGTCGTCACCAGATGGGTGATCGCGTCCGGACCCGCCAGCAGGGGCTCGCCGCCGTGCAGGACCACCTCGACCTCGGCCAGCCCGTGTGCCAGGACGTGCTCCGCCACCCGAACGGCCGACTGCTCGATGACCGAGCGCGACATCACTCTCGGCCGGGCCCGCCACCGCTGGTCCGCCTTGGTGTAGACGTAACAGTGGTCGCACGCCAGGTTGCACCGGCTGTGCAACTTGAGGATGAACTGCCGAAAGGGAAACGACTCGTCGGCGGGCATATCATTCATCATGACGGGTCGCGCACCGGGGATGAAGCCGTTTGGTGCGATGTGACGAGGGGGTGCGTCGCGGTGGACGACGAGGTGGCCGTGGAATCGGACCTGCTCGATGTCACGGACATCGACTTCGAGCGGTTGGCCGCATTGCCCGACTCGGCACTGCGGACCTCGCTCGCGAGAGTGCTGGCCGAACGGGTGGACATGCCGGAGCGGTACACAATTTTCGACAATGCCCTGTAAGAATCGGTAACTCATGGGGTCACGGTCGCGACCTGGAGCAGTGATGAGCAATCCAACGGGCGGCCCAGGACGGGTCGTCGCGTTCGTCTCCGCCGCGAGCGGCACCGGCTGCACGAGCACCGCCGCCAACCTCGCGTGCGCGCTGGCCGGCACCGGCCGGCGGGTGCTGATCGTCGACTGGGGCTCCGACACGCCACGAGTCCGCGAGTACCTCGAACCGTTCCAGGCCGGCACGTTCGACCTCGTCGGCCCGCTCGCGGAGGTGCTGGTCGCCGGCCGGCTCGGCGCCGGCGACACCCCGACCGTGTCGCGGTTCCAGCTGCCCGGCGGCGAGGTCGACGTCCTCGCGATGGTCGACGACGACGGCGCGGAGCTGTTCCCGGTCGCCAGCCAGGACCCCGTCGCGGTCACCGCGCTGCGCAACCAGCTGCCGAGAGCCGGCTACGACCAGGTGCTGATCGACGCGCCGACCGGCGGCCCGGAACGGACCCTCGAGTCGGTCGCGACGCTGTGCGAGGCGGCCGTGGTGTGCTTCCGGCCGCGGCCGCGCGCGATCCAGGACGCGGCGACGCTCGGCGCGCGGGTGCGCCGGCACGCCCCGATCGGCATCGACGTGGTGGCGGTCGCGACCGCCTTCGACGACAGCTACCCGCCACGCACGGACCGGATCCGGGACGCGATCCGGGCGGCGTTCGCCGACCTGCCGCGCGGACCGGGCGCGATCGAGATCCCCAACCGGCCGTTCGAGACGTTCGACCCGCTGCTCGCGATCATGGTCGAGGAGCCGGCGCCGCCCGGCGAGGAGCCGAGCGCGCTGCACGCCGGGTACTGGCAGCTGGCCGCCGCGGTCGCCGACGTCGACCCCGCGGAGCTGTCACCGGTGACGGCCGGGTTCCGCGCGCGGTACCGACGGGTGTTCGGGCTGGCCGCGCCAGCCGACCCGAACCTCGTGCTGGTGGCGTACACGCCGCAGGACCGGCCGTGGTCGGACTGGGTCACCGCTCGGCTCCAGCGGGCCGGCGCCCGCACCGGCACGCTCGCCGAGCACCGGGCGACGATCGACCCGGCCAACCCGCCGGGGCTGGTGGTCGTGTCCTCCACCGCGTTCGACGAGTCCGCCGAGCTGACGATGGTCACCGAGCTGCTGGCCGAGGCCGAGGCCGCTGGCGCGCACGTCGACGTGCTCCGCGTGGTGGTCGACGGCGAAGGCGTCGCGCCCGCCGACGCGGCGAACGTCACGTCGACCGCCGTCCACGGCTCCGAGCCGGCGCTGGTCACGAAGCTGCTCGGGCACTTCGAGCTGATCGACCGGCCGAGCACCGAGGTCACGCAGGAGATGCGCCGACCGGGCGACCGGCCGGGCGTGTTCACGGTGCCGCCCCGCCACCCGCACTTCGTCGGTCGTGACGAGGACATGGAGCGGCTGCGGGACCGGTTCGCCGGCCGCGCGGAGACCCGCGCGGTGCTCACCGTCGGCGGCGTGCCCGGCGTCGGCAAGAGCGAGCTGGCGCTGGAGTACGCGCACCGGTTCGCCGGCGACTACGACCTCGTGTGGTGGGTGCCCTCCGGCGACGAGCAGTCGGTGCTGGTGAGCCTCGCCCAGCTGGCCGCGCGGCTGGACCCGGCCGGCAGCACGAACTTCGGCACGACCGCGGGGCTCGAGCGGCTGGCCGACCACGCCGACTACCGCCGGTTCCTGCTGATCTACGACAACGTCGCGGACCAGTCCGACCTGCGCGAGCTGCTGCCGGCCAGGCGCGGGCACGTGATCATCACCTCCAGCGAGGCCGCGGCCGCCGACATCGAGCTGGCCGCGATGACCGAGGCCGAGTCGGTCGCGCTGCTCGGCAAGCGGGTGTCGGGCATCTCCGCCGACGACGCGGTGCGCGCGGCTGGCGCCGCCCACCACCTGCCGATCGCCGTCGAGCTGGCCGGCGCGTGGCTCGCCGCGACCGCGCTCGGCGAGCGGTCCGCCGGCGCGTCGGTCGCGGACGCGGCCGCGTGGGCGGTGCGGTCGTTCCTCGACCGGCTGGAGCAGTCCGGCACGCGCGAGACCGCGACCGGCTGGCAGGCCGACGTGTCCAGGGTGGTCGCGGTGGTGACCGAGACCTTGCGGGAGACCCCGCCCGGCCGGATCGCCGTGGCGGTCGCGGAGCTGGCCGCGTTCCTGTCGCAGGACGGGATCAGCCTCGACCTGGTCCGCTCGAACGCGATGTTCCAGCAGGTGATCGCCGTGTGCGGGCCGGAGGCGAACCGGCTGCTCGTCGACGCGTGGGAGATGGACCGGGCGCTGTGGCAGGGCGTGCGGTACGGGTTGTTCCGCGTCGACTGGGGCGCCCAGAACCTGTTGCGGGTGCACCGGATCGTGCAGACGGCGGTGCGCGACGCGCTGCCGTCGCGGGCCAGGGACGAGCGAAGGGGCGCCACGCTCGCCGCGCTGGCCGCGTTCGCGCCGACCGAGGTGGAGGAGAACACGGCCGTCGCGCCGGAGCGGTTCGGCGAGCTGCAGAAACACGTGTTCCCGTCCGGCGCGGTCGACAGCGACGACGCCGCGGTGCGCCGCTGGCTCGTCAACCAGGTGCGGTTCCTGTTCACGCGCGGCGGTTCCGGCGTGCACCGGGCGGCACTCGGCCCGACACAGAAGCTCCTCGACGACTGGACGTCGCGCTACGGCGCCGGCGACCAGATGCGGCTGCGCCTCGCGGTGCAGCTCGCCAACCTGCACCGCGCGCTCGGCGACCACCAGCAGGCGCTGCGGCTCGACGGCGCCGCGCTGGCCGAGCACCGCAGGTCGTTGCCGCACAACCATCCGCAGACGCTGATCAGCGCCCGCGGCCGGGGCGGCGACCTGCGCGGCCTCGGCCTGTTCGCGGACGCGCTCGAGGAGGACCGCGCCACCTGGGAGGGCCTGCGCGAGGCCTTCGGCGACGACCACCGCCAGACGCAGATGGCCGCGAACAACCTGGCGTCGTCGCTGTTCCTGTCCGGCGACCCGTACGGCGCGCTGACCGTCGCGGACGGCAACCACCGGCGCAAGCTGCGGCTCTACGGCGAGCACGACCCGACGACGTGGACCACGCTCGCGCAGGTCGGCGTGTACCGGCGCGAGCTCGGCCAGTACGACGACGCGCTCAAGGTGCTCAGCGAGGCACGCGAGCACCTGCAGCAGCCGGGTCTCCACCGGCGCGAGCTGGCCGTGCGGTGGCACCAGGCCATCGCGATCCGCTGCCAGGGCCGCGCGCTGGTCGCGAAGGAGCGGACCGGACAGGCGCTGCGGGACTTCCGGCTGCTGATCGGGCCGGACCACCCGAACACGCTGGCGTGCATGGTGAGCTTCGCGGCCGCGCACCGCGCGGTCGGCGCCGAGCCGGCACAGACCCTGGACGTCGCGACAAGGGCGCTGCGCCTCCTGCGCGAGCGGACCGGGCTGCCGGCCGACCACCCGTTCCTCGCGCTCGGTGAGCTGGGCGTCGGCCTGGCGGCGGTGGCGGCGGGCGATCGCGGCACGGCCAACACCGGCGCCGCGCACGAGCTGCTGCGCGACCGCCTCGGCGACGTGCACCCGTGGACCCTCGCCGCGGCGGTCAACCACGCCAGGGCGCTGGCCGCGGCCGGCTCGGCGGGCGCCTCGGCACTGCTCGAGACCACCTACGAGGAGAGCGTCGAGTTCCTCGGCGCCGACCATCCCCACACCAGGATCACCGCGCACAACCTGCGGGTGGCGGCGGGCGAGGGTGAGTGGAGGGAGATCGATGTCGACATCCCCGAGACCTGACGGCCCAAGCACCCACGTCGACCGGGCGGGCCACCTCGGCGGCTCGTTCGACCACACCATCGAGCAGGCGCGGACGACCTTCGACGCCGACCCGGCGCTGGACTACCTCGCCCACTACAGCAGCGGCGTGTACGACTTCGGCATCGACCGGCTCGACGAGCCGGCCGCGCAGCCCGACGCACTGCCCACCGGGCACCGCGCGGCGCTGGCGCGGTTCGGGCGGTCGCTGAGCTTCACCGTCAACCGGCTCGACCGCAACCTCCAGGAGGTCCGCACCGGCGGGCTGATCCGCGTGGTGCTGCACACCGAGGGCGGCGCGGCGTTCTGCAACACGGTGGTGCCGAAGGAGAACCTCGTCGGGCTGGTGCTCGACGAGCCGTCCGCCGGCCACCCGCTGCCGCACGTGCCACCCGTCCGCGAGACCGACCAGGCGCTGGCCGCGCTCGCCACCACGCTGCGCGGCCGGGTCAGCCTGTCGTCCGGCAACCCGGGCGGCTGGGAGACCGTGGACCAGCCGGTCGCGTTGACTCGCGGCGCCGGCGGCGAGCCGTTCGTGACGATCCCCGCCGAGCCGCCCGCCGCCGACGCGCCGGTGCTCGACGCCTGTCGGGACGCGGTGCGCGCGGCCGACCTCCAGCTCGTCGCGTACTGCCCCGGCGGCGAGGTCGCCTACGTCGTGGACCAGCTCGAACACGTCTCGCTCGGCCCGTTCTTCACCCAGATCACGGCGACCGCGCGGCGCAAGTACTACCAGGACCTCAGCCGCGAGCTCGGTCCGCTCGCGGTGGCGCTCGGCCGGACCGTGCGGGGCCTGCTCGGCGGCTCGCTGCTGCGCATGGTCCTCGACGTCGAGCAGGGCGCGGTCTACTTCTACCGGCTGCGGGCCGGCACCTACCTCGTCGGGGTCACGGTCGACCAGTCGATGGTGTCGCAGGCCGACGACCGGATGGCGGAGCTGGCCGAGTCGATCCGGGGGATGTGACATGGCGCTGCGGGCGGCGGTACTGCTGGCGGCGGTCGGCGCCGGGGTGGTCGTCGCGGCCATCTTCGGGCTGACCGAGGTCGACGAGTCGTTCACCTACACCGCGGCGGTCGCGACACTGCTCGGGTTCGGGCTGTACGCGAGTGCCACCGGCATCCACACCGGCGAGTTCCGCGTCCGCTGGCGCACCGTGCTGATCGCGGTGACGCTGGGCGTGCTCGCCAAGGCGGCGCTCATCTTCGGCGCGCTGTTCCTCGTGTTCCGGGATCCGTCGCACGCGATCCTCGCGATCGCGGTCGCCCAGATCGACCCGCTCTCGGTCGCGGCCGTGCGTGCGAAGAGCCGGATGTCGGAGTCGGCGAAGGCGCTGCTGTCGGCGTGGGCCGCGTTCGACGACCCGATCACCGTGCTGCTGACCGTGTGGGTCACTGCGTTCGCGCTGCGGACCGGGGTGGGCGCCGGGCTCGGCTCGTTCGCGCTCGGGTTGCTGTGGAACGCGTTGCTGGCGCTCGGCGTGTACGTGATGTGGCGGCTGTGGCCCCGCGGCGAGCTGCCGCGCGCCGCCCGGTTCGCGGTGTGGACGGTCGCGGCGCTCGGGCTGGCCGCGGTCGCGTTCGTCGCGGTCGGGCTGTCGCTGTACCTGGCGCTGGCGTTGATCGGGTTGTTCCTGCGGCCCCGCATCGGGGTCGACCGCGCGGCGGAGGTCGCGGTGGTGCTGGCGACGTTCGCGGTCGGGCTGGTGCTGGTCGCCGGCGTCTCGCTGGTGGAGGGCGTCGTACTCGGCGTGGCCGCCTACGCGGCGCAGATCGTGGTGGCCCTGGTGCTGACGCTGCCGAAGATGTGGCGTGGCGACCGGATGCGCCTCGCGCTCGGCCAGCAGAACGGCATGACCGCGATCGTCCTCGCGCTGATGCTGGAACCGAACTTCCCCGGCACGATCGCGATCGTGGCGCCGGCCATCGTCACGGTGAACGTGTTGCACGCCGTGTGCAACGCGGCGTGGGACCACTTCACGGCCCCCCGCGAGGTCAGCCCTCTCGTGCCGACACCGAACGTTGCAGCGCGCGCTGAACCCGCGGGCTGAGGTTGCCCACCGCGGCCTCCACCCGTTCCCGCAGCGACAGCTGGCTCGCCTCGGTGCCGGCCCGGCCCGACGCCGCCGACCTGGTCAGCGGCCACAGCCGGAACAGCGGCAGGAACTCCACCACGTCGTCGTAGGACTGGCACAGCCACTCGAGCCGCTGCGGCTCGGAGTCGCCGGTGTACCACTTGGTCACGGCCGTGCGGAACGACAGCACCGCCGCTCTCGTCAGCGCCGCCACCCCGAACGCGTCGTACAGCTCCTCGGCCGTGACGCGCCGCTGCACGGCCGCGACGGCGCCCGGCTCCGCGAACGCCTCGTTCATCATCGGCTCGAGCTCGGTCAGCTCGTCGAGCGCCTCGACGGCGCCGAGCAGCAGCCGGTCGACGTCCGACGGCAGCGCGGAGGCCGGGGCCCGCGCGGCACCCTTCGCCAGGGTGGCGATGTCCCGCTGGATCGCCGCGAGCCGCCGGTCCGCGCCGCCCCGGACGTCGTCGAGGCGGTCGGCGAGGCTGTCGATGTGGTCGTAGATCGAGGACTGCTGGCGCGTCAGCTGCTCGATCCGCTGCCGCACCACGTTCATCGGGTCCGGGTGCGCCACCTGCCCGAGCCGGGCGGCGACCGCGCCGATCGACGTCGCGAGGTTCTCGTCGAACCCGGGTTCGAGGTAGCGCAACGGGTCCGCGTCGAGCGCCGCCCGGACCCCGCCGACGTGCAGCTCGGCGAGCATGCCGGTGACCACGAGCACGACCTCGCTGTCCGGCGCCTCCGTGCGCACGGCCAGGATCCGCGTGGCGAGCAGCCGCGAGTCCTCGTCGGTCAGCACCGAAGGGGCGACGAGCACCGCACAGCCGCCGACCCGGTCGAGGAACGTGACCCAGAAGTCGACGACCACGTCGCCGGGCAGCACGTGGTTCTGCCGGTAGGTCCACCCGTTCTTCACGAGCACCCTGCGCACGACGCCCGACACGTCCTCGACGCCGAACGAGCCGACCTGGTCGTTCTCCGCCTCGCGCACCATCTGGTCGGTCACGAGCAGGTCCGGCCGCCCGGTCCGGCGGGACTCGTCGTCGACGACACGGAACACGTCGTGGCACAGGCGGATCACCTTGCGCGCGTTGCCGCCCGCGAGGTCGCGCAGGTAGCGGACCGTGTCCCTGGTGAACGGCGCCAGCTCGGCACGCCCGAGCCGGGCGCCCTGCGCCTTCTCGATGAACGCGCAGATCTCGTCGACCGACAGCCGCACCATCTCGACCGTGCGCGACACCCGCTGTCGCGTGCTCGGCCGCAGCGCGCCACGCGCCTCCGGCAACACACACAGCACCAGACAGGAGCCGGCGCCGGCGAACACCTCGAGCAGCTTCTCGAACGCGGGCGCGATGTCCTCGTCGAGCCGGGCGCCGGACAGCAGCTTGTCCAGCTCGTCGATCACCAGCACGAAGCTCGCCCGCCGGCCGCCGTAGAGCAGCGCGAGCACGCCCATCGCCTCGAGCGCCGCCACCTCGGTGTCGATCGGGGCCGTGATGCCCCGCTCGACGAGCACCTCGGCGGGTGTGTCGCCGTTGAGCCAGCGCCACACCACGTCGTCATAACCGGTGCGCAGCAACAAGGTCAGGGCGGTCGCGAAGTCCCGATTCTGCGTAACCCTGCGCAGGGTCCGCTGCACCTCGCGCAGCAGCTCGCTCTCCATCAGCCCGAGCCGCTCGACCACCTGCTGCGGCACCACGTCCCGGTTGCGCAGCCACTCCACGACGTCGCTGCCGAGGCCGGCGTCGAGCAGCGCGCCCGCGACGATCTCCGCGTAGTAGTCGTTGACCTGGTTGCGCACGCCGGCGAAGCCGAGCTTGTCGACGAACCGGCGGTGCAGCTCGACGAACGTGCCGGAGGTCGCGTCGACGTACATCGCCCGGCTCGGGTCGGCCAGCTCGCGGCGGGCCTGGCGGACCAGCTCGTTCGCGAGGTGGGTCTTGCCGGTGCCGTAGTCGCCGATGACGGCGATGACCTCGCCGGCCCGGTCCCCCTCGGCCGGCTCGGCGGCCAGGTAGCCGGACAGGTAGGCCCGCGCCTGCCGCACGGACTCGGTCTCGACCGTCAGGTCGACCGCGTCCGACTCGTCGAACCCGGTGATCTTCGCGACGGCCATCGGCGAGAACGGGTTCGGCCTGGGTGGCGGTGGCTCGGTGTCGGCACTCATCCGCGTCCCCCCTGGCCGTTCTGGATCTCGTTCAGCAGATATGTCGAGATATCACCGAAGGTGACGTAGTGCTTGTCGTCGTACCTTAAGCCGCGGCGAAGCCTCGCATCATAGGTGCCATGAAAAGTTGACTGCAGTTGGGCGACCGACCGCAACCGCTCAGCGGCCGAATTGAGTGTCTGTTTACTCATTCGGGGATAAATTCCCACCGCGGAGTGACGATCGAAGCGATCCTGGGCGAACCGGTGCACGTCGCCGGGCTTGAGTCCGCCGACGCGCAGCGTGATCGGCGGCGCCCATCGGCTCATCTCGCGGATGTCCTCGTCGTCGTCGGCGTACCGGCCGTCGAACAATGCGTACTCGATCATGAACATGACCCTCCGGCACGCGAGGCTCCCGTAGCGGATGACCTCGGTCGCGAGCTCCGAGGTCGGCAACAGGACGATCACGAAACGGTTCTCCTGCAAGGCGTCCGGCAGGTTCAGGTAGATCTCGTCCGGCTTGCCGAGATGCTTGTCGAACGTCTCGATCGCCCCAGTGTTCAGCGCACCCGTGGTGTCCAGCTTGATGAGCAGTAGATTCGCGATGTGGCTCAGCCGCTGCTCGACGGAGAGCTTCTCGCGCCCCTTGAGCTGCGCGCGAAAGTCAATGACGTCGGCGACATCCGCGACGTCGGCCTGACCGCCCTTCGCGATCTGCGCCCGCGCGTGCGCCGCGCACCGGTTGAGCAGGGCTGACTTGCCGCAGCCCGACTCACCGGTCGCGAGCACGAGCTGCCCGGCGCGCCGAAGAGTGGTCACGTTCATCGCATGGGTGAATTCGTCGAACATGTCCTGGGTGTTGCCGACCGGGACGTAATAGTCGTCGTGGCGCGCGTCGGTCCACGGGCACAACGGCACGTTCGGCCCCCAGTCCGGGAGGTCGAACGGGTTCCTCGGCTCGCGGGTCATGAGTTCGCCAGCCGTGCCCGCAGCGGCTGCTCCAGCCCGTCGGCGATGCGGAAGACGCTGTCGTGCAACGAGTCCAGCTCGCCTGCGAGCCGGGCGCGGCGGTCGCGGTCGGTCCGCTCCCAGTCCTCGCCGGTCCGCCAGCCCGCCGCGAGCGCGGGGCCCAGGTCACCGGCGAGCGATGTGGTCACGTCGGTGAACGCGGGCCGGCCGGGGAGCGCGGCCCTGGCGCGGGCCAGCTGGGCGAGCAACGCCTCGCGACGCGCGGCGACGTCGGTGTCTGGCTGGTTCGGTCGCCATTCGGTGAGGTAGGCGGTGACGGCGAGCCGGAAGGCCCGCGCCGCGTCCCTGAGGTCGTCGGCGAGCGCGCGGCCCCTGGTGACCCGGTCCCGCCAGGTGGCGGCCCCGAACGCGATGAGCGCGCCGGTCAAACCGGTGAGGAACGGCAGGACGGTCGCGAGCACCCCGGGCCCCGGCGGGCGCTGCGCGGCCGACAGCGCCTCGCACGCGCGCAGGAAGTCGTCCGGCCGCCGGTCCCGCCACTGCGCCGGGGTCAGCTCGGCGCCGCCGACGGCCACCCGGTCACCGGCCCGCTCGGCCAGTCCGAGCGCGGCGGCGGCCGCGACCAGCGGCTCGTGCTGCGCCGGTGCCAGGCAGTAGACACGCAGTCCGTCCCGCTCGACCCGCGCCCGGTGCGTGCCGAGCAGTACCGCGGCGACGACCACGGCCAATGCCACCAGCGACAACAGGGCGAGACCTGTTCGCCGGACGGCAATTCGGCTCACCCGCACTCCTTTTCGACCGCCTCGACGCGTGTGATCGAGAGTAGCCAGCAATGCCCCGGCGGAAAAGCGCAGGTCGCCCGGATGGCGGCAATATCAAATCCCTGCCACGGCAGGCAATTACCCGTTCGACTACCCGTTCGACTACCCGTTCGACGGGCGGCGTCCGGTGCGTACCACGGGTTCTGCGCGAGCTTGACCGTTGGGATAACCTCGTGTCTCGCTGCTTACGCCACAGCGCTGAGCGTGAGCACGCGCTGAACCGGTCCCCCCCGATTCTCGACCATAAGGTGATCATGACAGCCTCATCGCCCGTGTCGTCATCGCCGCGACACGCGGGCCCGTGGACCTGCATCGCCGGTGTCACCGGCTTCGTCGCCGTCGCCCCTTTCATCTTCCGCGAGCTGGAGTCACCGCTGTGGGTGGTGGTGTGGCTCGCCGCCGGCGCGATCGCGATCGGCGTGGTCGCCGCGGGCGCCGCGCGCACGGCGCGGGCGGGCCGCGAGCACGACGAGGAGCTGCACCGCCTCGACGACGAGAACCACAACCTCGCCGCGCTGGCCGAGACCAGGCACATCGCGCTCGAGAGCCTCGTCGAACAGCAGCTGCCGGCGGTCGTGCAGGGCGTCGCGGCGCCCCCGCTGCCCGACCTGTCCAACGACGACGTGTCCGCCGGCCTGCTCAACCAGGCCGCGATCCAGTTCGCCAGGGTCCGCGACGACCAGCTGGCCAGGCAGGACGCGGTCGCCGCGGCCGTCGTCGCGCTCGGCCGCAAGGTCCAGTCCTCCGCGCACCGCATCCAGGAGGAGGCGGCGCGGATGGTGCAGCAGCACCCGACCGACCCGGACGTCCTCCACACCAGCATGCGGGTCGACCACGCGGCCGCCCAGCAGGCACGCAACGCCCAGACCCTCGCCGCGCTGTGCGGCGAGTGGCCGGGCCAGCAGTGGCACGATTCGCTGCCGTTGGCCGACGTGGTGCGTGGCGCCGCCGGCCGCATCACCGCCTACCAGCGCGTCGAGGTGTCCGGCGACCCCGCGGTCGCCGTGTCGGCCCGCGTGGTGGAGCCGCTGATCCACGTGGTCGCCGAGCTGCTCGCGAACGCCACCCAGTCGTCCCCGCCCACCACGCAGGTGCTGGTCGCGCTGCGGCAGGTCCAGCGCGGCGCGGTCATCGAGATCGACGACGGCGGCGTCGGCCTCGACGACAAGCGCCTCGACCAGGCCCGCGAGATCGCGTCCGGCCGGCGTCCGGTCGGCCTCGCGGACCTCGGCGAGATCCCGCAGACCGGCCTCCCGGTGGTGGGCGCCTACGTGCGCAGACACGGCTTTCGGGTGGACGTCACCGAGTCCGTCTACGGCGGCCTGCGCGCGATCGTGCTGGTGCCGACCGAGCTGACCGAGGCGGTCGCGCCGGCCGGCATGGTCGCCGCGGGCGGGCACGCGCTCGCCCGCCGGTCCGGTCGGCGTGCCGACCGGCACACCGACCGCCACGCCGACCGTCCGCCCACCCCGGAGCCACGCAGACCGGAACCGGAGCCGGACTGGCAGCTGGAGCCCCAGAGCGGCCAGGTCGAGCTGGAGCCGGAGCCGTTGCCGCCGCCGACCGCCACCGGCGGGGACGACCTGCCGGCACTGCCCCGCCGCCGCTCGCGGCGCGGCGAGGTGGTCGCGCCGCCGGTCGTCGACTGGCCGGCCGAGCCGGACGAGGACGAGGACCCGGCGCAGGCCGGGCAGTGGATGAACGCCTTCCTGACCGGCGCGGCCGAGGCCAACGGCGAGGACCACGGCGAGGACCACGGCGAGGACTACGGCGACCCGGACTACCCGTCCTACCCAGAGAACAGCGCTTCGGAGGAACGACGATGACCACCCAGCCCGTCGACAACAGCTGGATGCTGGAGTTGATCAGGACGGTGCGCGGGGTCCGGCATGTCGTGGTGCTCACCTCCGACGGCCTGCTCAAGGTCCGCACCGGCCACACCCCGCCGGACGTGGCAGACAAGCTCGCGGCCGCCTGCGCCGGACTGACCGCGCTCGGCCAGGGCATCAGCAGGGAGTTCGGCTCCGGCATGGGCCCCCGCCAGGTGATGGTCGAGTTCGAGGGCGGCTTCCTGTTCGTCCGCGGCGCGGGCGACGGCTCGCGGCTCGCGGTGATCACCGACCCGGTGATCGACCCCGCGCTGGTGGCGCAACAGATGCAGGCGCAGGTGCTGACGATCGGAGAGCGGACGCTGTCGACCCCGACCCGCGGCGGCTGAGCCGGTGGACGACTACAGCGACCACCCGGTGCGGCCGTACGTCATCACCTCGGGCCGGGCCCACCCGTCGCGCAACACCATCAGACCCGAGACGCTGCTGGTGGTCGACCCGGACATGCCGTCACCGATCACGGCCGGCCGCCAGCAGCGGGCCCTGCTCGACATCTGCCGCGGCATGCTGTCGCTGGCCGAGGCGGCCGCGCACCTGCGGCTGCCCGTGAGCCTCGTGGTCGTGATCGCGTCGGACCTGGTCGACTCCGGCCATCTGTCGATCCGGTCCGCGCCGCGCCACTCCCTGCCCTCCGCCGAACTTCTGGAGAAGGTGCTAGATGGTCTCCGCAGACTCTGACTCCAACCGGCCGGCTCGGTACGTGGCCCCGACCGTGGCGCAATCGGTGAAGATCCTGGTCGTCGGCGCGTTCGGGGTCGGGAAGACCACGCTGATCGGCTCGGTCAGCGAGATCACGCCGCTGCGCACCGAGGAGACGATGACGTCCGCGAGTGTCGGCGTCGACTCGCTCGCCGACCTGGACGGCAAGTCCACCACCACGGTCGCCATGGACTTCGGTCGGATCACCGTCAGCCCCGAGGTCGTGCTGTACCTGTTCGGCACGCCGGGCCAGCGTCGGTTCTGGGACCTCTGGGAGGGCCTCGCCGACGGCGCGGTCGGCGCGCTCGTGCTGGTCGACACCCGCCGGATCGAGGACAGCTTCGAGGTGTTCGACCAGCTGGAGACCCGTACCGGCATGCCGTTCGCGGTGGCCGTCAACGAGTTCCCGGACGCCCCGAGATACGACGCCGAACAACTGCGCGTCGCGCTGGACCTGTTGCCGGACACCCCGATCGTGCTGTGCGACGCCCGGCACAAGGAATCGTCGGCCGGCGCGTTGATCACGCTGGTCGAGCACGCCCTCCATCACCCCGCATCGCAGAAGGCGCCCGCATAAATGCCAGCAACACACCGTCGCAGCCTGTCGGACATGACCGGCCTCACGCCGCTGACGGCGACGACCATCTGCGCGGACCCCCAGGCCGCCTACCAGGACCTGCAGGACCGGTGGGGCCTCGTCGCTCCGGTCGAGCTGGAGCCGGGCATCCACGCCTGGCTGGTCATGGGCCACCACGAGCTGTGCCAGGTGGTGCGCAACGAGCAGCTCTTCTCCCGTGACCCCAACAACTGGCGGTTGTTCACCGAGGGTGTCGTCGCGCCGGACTCCGGTCTCGGCCCGATGATGTTCCCGCGCGACAACGCGTACTTCGCCGACGGCGACAAGCACCGCAGGCTGCGCGCGCCGCTGGACGACGGCCTCGAGAGTCTCGACGAGCACCGGATGGCGCGGTTCATCCGGGCCACCTGCACCGACCTGATCCGCGACCTCGAGGGTCAGGGCAAGGCGGACCTGGTGGCCGACTACGCGGCCGTGGTGCCCATGCTGACGGTCGCCGGGTTCTTCGGCATCGGCCGCGAGCAGGGCCACGAGCTGCGTGCGGCGCTGATCGCGTTGTTCTCCTCCGCGGAGGACTCGCAGGGCCCGGCGCAGAACCTGGAGCGGATCCTGTCCAGCACGATGAACGCGCGCCGGAACGTGCCGACCGACGACCTGACGACCGCGTTCCTGCGCCACCACAACCTGCGCGACGACTTCGAGATCCAGCAGTCGATGGTGCTGATGATCTCCGCGGGCTACGAGACGACCACCACGTGGATCGCGCAGACGCTGCGGCTGATGCTGACCGACCGCCGGTTCGCGGGCCGGCTGCGCGGTGGCCGTCTCGGCATCGACGACGCGCTGGACGAGGTCCTGTGGCGCGACCCGCCGATGTCGAACATGCCGGCGCGGTACGCGCTCGTGGACTGCGAGCTCGGTGGGCAGCCGATCCGGCGTGGCGACGCGCTGATCCTCGGCCTCGCGTCGGCGAACAACGACGCGCGGGTGCACACCGGCGACCCGTGGCTCGAGATCGGCAACCGCTCGCACCTCGCGTGGAGTGCCGGCCCGCATGCTTGCCCTGCGCAACGACCGGGCCGCATGATCACCCGCATAGCGGTCGACACCGCGCTGCACCGGTTACATGATGTTTCGTTGGCGATCCCTGCTGACGAGGTCATGTTGCTGCCATCGCCATGGACGCGATGTCCCGCCAGCCTGCCGGTTCGCTTCACACCGCCAACCAACTAACTCCTAGGCGCAGGAGGCATTTCGATGACCGACTCGGTCACCGCCAACGTTCCCGTCATCCACCTCGACCCCATGGGCACCGACCACCATGGCGAAGCGGCCCGGATGCGTGAGCTGGGCCCGGTTGTCCGCGTCATCCTTCCCGGCGACGTGCAGGTCTGGGCCGTCACGTCGCACGACCTGGTCGCCTCGCTCGTGACGAACCCGTTGGTGAGCAAGGACTGGCGCAACTGGAGCAAGATCCAGAGCGGCGAGATCACCGACGAGTGGCCACTTGTCGGCATGATCAAGGTGACGAACATGGTGACCGCCGACGCCGAGGCCCACCAGCGGCTGCGCAGGCCGGTCACCCGCACGTTCACCCGCGGGCGGGTCGAGGAGCTGCGGCCGCGCCTGGAGACGATCGTGACCGCGTTGCTGGACGCCCTGCCCAACCACGCCTCCGCCGACGGGGTGGTCGACGTGCGTCAGCATTTCGCCTACCCGGTGCCGATGCAGATGATCTGCGAGCTGTTCGCGGTGCCCGTCGAATGGCGCCCGCGGCTGCGCGAGCTGGTGGACAGCATCTTCCGGACGAACACCACGGCGGAAGAAGTCGTTGCCACACAACGGGAACGCCACGAGATGCTCAACCGCCTCGTCGAGCTGCGCAGGACCGAGCGGGGCACCGACCTGACGTCGGCCTTGATCGACCTCGGCGAGCAGGGCGAGGACGTGTTGACGCAGGAAGAGTTGATCGACACGATCTGGCTCTTCCTGACCGCGGGCCACGAGACCACGCTCGGCCTGATCGTCAACGGCATCCGAGCGCTGCTGGCACACCCGAAGCAGCTGGAGCTGGCCAAGGCCGGCGACGCGGCGATGTGGTCGGCCGTCGTTGAGGAAACCCTGCGCTGGGACGCCCCGATCGGCAACTTCCCGGCCCGGTACCCGTTGGCGGACATCGAGATCGCCGGCGTTCCGATCGCCCGCGGCGAGGCCATCCTGGCCCCGTACAGCGGCGTGGGCCGCGACTCGGCCCACCACGGACCGGACGCCAACGAGTTCGACATCACTCGGCCTCCTTCCAAACACCTCGCCTTCGGTGGCGGGCCGCACATCTGCCTCGGTGCTCATCTGGCTCGGTTGGAGGCGAATGTGGCTTTGCCGGCTTTCTTTGCTCGGTATCCTGGGGCTTCTCTTGCTGTGGATCCTGGTGAGTTGATTCCGGTGCCTAGCTTCTTTTCCAACTCTGCTGCTGCTTTGCCTGTTCGGCTCGGGTAGCTCGTGGTGCTTCTCTAGGATGGATGGGATACGCGATCGTTCTGTTGTCACGGGGGCGATGCCGTGCCTCGCTTGGCCGGGCCCGTTCTTTTGCGACGCAGGATGGGACACGCGGTCGGACGATCGCGCTGTTGTCCCGGCGGCACGGGGTGGGGCGATCGACGCCGCACCTCGCCGCTGGTCTCGACGGGGTGTTTGGGTGCGGCGAGGCACGGCACCGGGCAGTGGGGTTGCGTAGCCAGGATCGCCGAGTCAATTTCCCCCGGGACTCAGGTTCCTGTCCCGTTTCGGGTCGGGGCGAGACCCGCTGGCCACAAGAACACTCCCTACCTTTCTTCCCATCTTGTTTGCTTGAAAAGAGGCTTTGAAGCCAACAAGATTTGGACGAAACCCCGGGAAGTCGAGCCCGCGCAGTGCAACCACGCACCAGTGCTTGTCGTCCTGCGCGGCGCAGCCATCCTGGTTACCCCGTGCGGTAGCTCCCGATCTTTCGGTGCCGTGTCTTCGCCGCACCCGACTCGCCCCGGTCGAGACGTACCGGCGAAGGCGCGGCCTCGATCGCCCCAACCCCCCACCGGCCCGGCCCGTAGGCGATCGTCTGACCGTGTAACCACCCACCATCCCTCGGTTAGAACGGCGCGGGCTCCGGATCGGCGATCGGCTCCGGCTCGTGGGCGATGCGGAAGCCGTGTCGGGTCACCCAGGTCAACCCGCGACCGTCGCTGGATTTCTCCACCCGCCAGCCCCCGACCGTCTTCGCCCGGTGATGCGGTCGACACGCGGGACGCACGTTCTCCTCATCCGTCCCACCCACCGGAAACGCGGTCAGATGATCCAGATCGCACAAGTGCGCCGGCTTGACACACCCCGGTCCGGTGCAGGTGGGGTAGGTGGCCTGGATGTGGTCACGCAACGCGGCCGGTGGACTGTACTTCCGGCGTCCGACATCGACAGCGTGTCCGGTGAGCGGATCGGTGAGCACCCGCTGCCAGATTGCGTCCTGCTGAGCGGCGAGTTGGAGTGCCCGCTGTGCCGGCAACCACCCATACCCCGCCAGATACCCGGGCTTGTCATCCACCCCCAACACGGTCGTGGCCGGCAGGGTCAACCGCACCTGCACCTTGCGCGTTGCCGAACCCCTTACCCGCCAAGCAATCCAACGCCACATCAGCGCTGATCTGATCCAGAGTCCGGTCATCGCCAGCGGTCTTGATCTGCCGAGCCAACGCCCGCACCCGATCATGCGCCAGCTGAGTCCGCTCCACGTCACCCATGACCGTGAACAACCCCGCGCCGTCGTCGAGGTGCTCGTGCATGACCTGCCGTGCCGCCGTTTTCGCTGCCGCACGCGCCGCGGCCGCCGCCGGATCCGCCAGGTTCACCGCACGCCGCAACCGATCACTGAGCTGCCGCGGGTTCAAACCACCAGCCTGTGCGGCGATCGCCGCCTCCACCCGAGCCACATCCTCATCCGACAGAACTTCAGTGGCCTCCGCGATCTGCCGCGCCTTGAACTCATCGATCTCCCCAGCACGCAACGCCGCGAACGTCGCCGGCAGCCGGGACGTCAACGCCACCGCCAACCCGATCCGCTTCCGCGCGAACGACACCGTCCACTTGAACGCCGCCGCAACCTCCAACGGCACGAACTCCCCATCGTCCCCGGATGCAGTGCCACGAACCGCGCGAGACAGTCCAACAACTCAGCCGACTCCCGAGCCACGCGACGCGCACAGTCGAGACCCCTGGTAAGCAGCTCATGACCTTCATCGAACATACGTTCAGACTACCCGGTCGCACGCCAAAACCCTTGCCCACCAACAAGAATCACCCGATCGAGTACGGCCAGCCGAGTCCCTGCGCGGTCGGTCACCAGATCCGGCACGCCGTACTGGCCGACCAGAACGCCAGAGCCCGCACCACCGGACCACCGGAACCCGGACCAGCACAAAGAAATCCCCCCGCGTGGGCGGTGACCACGCGGGGGGATTCACACAACGTCAGACGCGCGAAGCCGGACTGCCTACGTCCGAGTTGACAGCCGCCGTGACGATGCGGTCCCGGAGTGCCGACGTGATGACTCCGTTCTGCACCAACTCCTTCGTCACCGCCTTGACATGCTTCACGAACTGGTTGTGTGTCGCCCAGTCGCCGTCCTCGTCGATGACATCGTTGATGGTGCAGCCGTTGCCGATGTCGATGTTCGCGACCTGGCTGTCGTTGTCACCGATGACGACGGTGTCGCGGACATCGGAACTCGGGCACACGTCCGGACCGGGCCCGGGGCCCGACTCCACGATGGTGAACGTGCCGGACAGCTCCGCCGACACGTTGCCGGCCACGTCCGTCGCCCGGTAGGCGAACGTGTGGGTACCCGCACCGTCCACCGCGATCGGGTCGGTGTACGCCGCCCATGCCGCCTCGTCCAGCTTGTACTCCACCGACGCCACCCCCGAGTCCGTGTCCAGCGCGGAGATCGTGATCGTCGCACCGTCCACAAAGGCCCATTCGGAGTTCTGCGTACCGGACACCAGCGCCGAGACCGACGGCGGCACCGTGTCCTCCCCCGAGTCCGCCACTACCGTGAACGTCACCGTGCCCTCCTCCGACACGTTGCCCGCCACGTCGGTGGCCCGGAACAGAACCGTGTGCGCGCCTTCCGCGCTCACCTGCACCGCCTCCGTGTACGCGGCCCACGCACCGTCGTCGAGCTTGTACTCCGTCGACGCCACACCGGAACCCTCGTCGGTGGCCGACACGGTCACCATCGCGGACCCGATGTACGCACCGGACTCGTCCTGCTCACCGGCGACCAACGCCGACACCGTCGGCGCCGTGATGTCCTGCGACACCACCGTGAAGTGGGCCATGCCCTCCTCGGACACGTTCCCCGCCGCGTCGGTCGCACGGTAGCTCACCATGTGCTCGCCCGGCGCGTTCACGGCGACCGCCGCCGTGTACGCCGTCCAGGCACCGTCGTCCAGCTTGTACTCCACCGACGCGACACCGGAACCGGCGTCGGTGGCCGACAGGGTGACCGTTGCCACGTCGACGTAGTTGCCGTCGGCGTCCTGTGTGCCGGACACCTCCGCGGTGACCTCCGGCGCCGTGGTGTCGTCGGACGGCTCGACGAGCGTGAACTGCGTCGTGCCGTCGCCGACGTTGCCGGCGGCATCCGTCGCCCGCAGCAACACCGTGTACGTACCGATCGTGGTGACCTCGACCGGTGCGGTGTACGGGTTCCAGCCGAGATCGTTCAGCTGGTACTCGACCGACGCGACTCCGGAGCCCTCGTCGGCCGCCGTCACCGTGACGGTCGCCGAGCCGACGAAGTTGCCGTCGGCGTCCTGCGCGCCGGTGACCTCGGCGGTCACGGTCGGCGGGGTCGTGTCCTCGCCCTCGCCGGCCACGACCGTGAAGGTCGACGTGCCCTCCGCCGAGGTGTTGCCCGCGGCGTCGGTGGCCCGGTAGAGCACCGTGTGGTCACCGACGGTCGACACCGCTACCGGCGCCGAGTACGTCTGCCAGACGCCACCGTCCAGCTGGTACTCCACACTGTCCACACCGGACCCGCCGGTGTCGGTCGCGGTCAGCCCGACGGACGCCGAGCCGACGTAGTTGCCATCGGCGTCCTGCTCACCGGTGACCTCGGCGGTCACCGTCGGCGGCGTGGTGTCCTCGCCACCGCCGCCGACCGTGAACTCGCCGACCATGGTGCTGTGGCCGGGGATCGTGCAGTGGAACCGGTACTTGCCCGGCGTCAGGGTCACGGTCGCCTCGTGGCGGCCGTTGTTGGCGTCGAAGGGGTTGGCCAGGATGTTCAGGCTGACATCGTGGTTGTAGCCCTCGGTCTGCGTGTCGAAGGTCAGCGTGTGCGACATGCCGGTCGTGTTGCCGGTCGCCTCGCTGTTCTCGAAGACGATGGTGGTCTCCCCCGCCACCGCGGTGGTGGGGAACGTGGCGTACTCGGTCGTGCTGTCGTTTGCCGTGAACGTCAGGGTCTGGGCCGCTGCCACGGCGGAAGACTGTGGCAGCGTCACCAGCCCGAGCACAGCCAACGCCGCGCCGAGCGCGGCGAGGAATCGTCGGGACATATCAGGAAAGCCCTCCCAAAGGGGGAAGGCCGGGCGGCTGTTCGCACAGTCGCCCGGCCACCCGACTACAGCGGCCGCACCCGAATGTTGCGGAACTCGATCAGATCGTTGTCACTGTGGTTCTGCAGCCCGATGTAGCCATCGGCGAACTGCCGCAGATCCGTCGACGGGTCACCCGGCCGGGACGACTGCTGTCCCGGCGTGTTGTCGAACTCGTTGATCACCACGCCGTTGCGGATGATCGTGTAGTGCTGCCCGACGACCTTGACCTCGTAGGTGTTCCACTGGTTCTTCGGCGTCGCGCCTGCTTCGGAGAGCGGGCGCGGGTCGAAGTTGTAGATGGAACCGGTCTTCTGTGGCTCTCCGGTCTCGCCGTCGTAGAGCTGGACCTCGTGTCCACAGTAGATCGCGACCCACGCCTGCGACGTCCGCGCGGCGCCGACCGTGCCACAGCTGCCCGGCGGGCGCTGCTCCAGCGGTGTCCTCGGATCCGGGAACCGGACGAAGACCCCGCTGTTGGCGCGGAAGCCCTCCGGCGCGATGTCCCGGAACTGCATCTTCACCGAGAAGTTCGCGTAGGACTGCTTGGCGTACCACAGCATGCCGAGACCGCCCGCGGATCTGAGCGACCCGTCCGGCTGGACCGTGAAGTTCCCGGACGGGGCCATCGCCCAGTTCTTGAACGACTCGGTCGTGCCGTCGAACATCGCGTCGTAGCCGTAGACACCGGCGTTGCCGATGTTCGACGCCTTCGCCGCCTGGTTCAGCTTGTCCTGCTGGTTCGCGTTGATGATGCCCAGCTGCTTCAGGTTCTTCGCCACGACGCTGACGTGGTTGACGAAACCGGCGTGGGTGCTCCACGTGCTCTCGTCGTCGATCAGGTCGTCGATCTTGCAGCCGCCGCCGACGTTCTTGTTCTGCACGGTCGTGTCCGTGTCGCCGTACGTCACCGTCGTGTTCGGATCGGACACCGCGCAGCCCACGTTCACCGACGTCCGCGTCGTCACCGTCTCGCCGTCCGCGTACGTCACCGTCAGCTTCGCGGTGTAGGGACCCGTGCGGGTGTAGGCGTGCCGCGGGTTGGCCTCCGTTGAGGTGGTGCCGTCGCCGAACTCCCACCTCCAGGACACGCCACCGGCCTTCGAGCCGTTGAACGCGTACGTCAGCGGCTTGTTCTGCACCGCGACGTTCGTCGCGGCCGGCGCCGGGGTGGCGGCGCCGCCGGTGTAGCTGACCTTGATCAGCTTCTGGTTCTGGTCCAGGCTGAAGAAGCCGCTGCCGTAGTCCAGCATGTACAGCGCGCCGTCCGGCCCGAACTTGGCGTCCATCCAGCTCTGCATCCGGGTGTCCCCGGAGCCGGACGGGATGATCTGCCGCAGCGTCTCCGCGAACGCCGGCGGCGTCTGCGTCGGCACCCCGGCCGGGTCCACGGTCACCGCGACGCGGTTGGCCGAGTTGGACTCGTCACCGATGAACCACTTGTCGTCCCAGTACTTCGGCCAGGCGACGCCACTGCCGGCGTCCACCTTGTCGTAGTGGTAGGTCGGACCCGACATGATTGCCTGGCCGCCACCGCGCAGGTACGGCTGGGTGTAGGTCGCGTCCGCGGCGACGTAGGTCGGGATGCCGGTGTTCGGGCGGTTCGGGAACACCGGGCCGCCACCGTCCGGCGAGTACCAGATCATGTTCTTCTTGACCGGCGGCAGGTTCACCAGACCGGTGTTGCGCGGCGAGGTGTTCACCGGGTTGTCGCAGTCGTACCAGCCCGTGAGGACGGCCGCGTCGGTGCTGCTGCGGTCGCGGTAGGGCTGCTTGTTGCCCATGCAGTACGGCCAACCGTGGTTGCCCGCCTCGGTGATGATCGTCGCGGTCTCGTACTTCGCCGGGCCGAGCTCCGGGCTCGGCGACGACGCGTCCGGCCCGACCCAGCCGGCGGTCAGCCAGTTGGTCTCCGGGTCGATGGCGAGCCGCGCGATGTTGCGCACGCCCATCACGTAGATCTCCGGCCGCGTCTTGTCACCGGCGTCGTTCGCCTCGGGGAACAGGTTCCCCTCCGGGATCGTCGCCGTGCCGTCCGCCTCCGGGTGGATCCGCAGGATCTTGCCGTTCAGGTTGTTCGAGTTGCCCGAGGTGCGGCGGGCGTCCTGGAACGACGTGCCGGCGAACTCCTTGGTCCAGTTGTTGCCGGAGTAGCCGTTCGAGCCCTCCGACGAGTTGTTGTCACCGGAGCCGATGTAGAGGTTGCCGTCCTTGTCGAACGCCATCCCGCCACCGGAGTGGCAGCAGCTGTGGATCTGCGCGTCCCAGGACAGCAGGTCCTTGCGGGTGCCCTGGTCGACGGTCTGCGCGGTCGTGTCGTAGGTGAACCGCGAGACCGTGCGCTTGCCGATCCTGGTGTCCCGGTTGATCGAGTCGTGGGGCATCCAGTAGGCGTAGAACCAGCCGTTCTCCGCGAAGTTCGGGTCCAGCGTCATGCCGACGAGACCCTCTTCGTTCTTGACCAGCTCGTCGCCGCTGCCGCGGTTGCCCATCACCGGGAGGGTGGTGAGCAGCTTGATCTGCTTGGTCTTCGGGTCGTACTGGTGGATCGTCCCGCAGCCGAGGCCGATGTTCGGGTTGGTCCAGTCGTTGGGCTGGGGAACGGTGTTGCCCGCGCAGGCGGCCTTGCCGATGTAGAAGATCTTGCCGTCCGGCGCGATGGTGAGGCCGTGCGGCTCACCGATCTGGTCGAGCTGGCCGGCCGTGTTGCGCGGGGTCAGCCGCTCGATCTTGTAGTTGGCCGCGATGGTCGCCTGGCAGTCGCCGCGCACCATGCCGGTGGTCCACTTCAGCGCGCCGAGCAGGTGGCCCCGGAAGGCCTCCTCGCCGTAGCTGCCTTCCGTCCGGCCCATGCCGGTGTAGAAGGAGCGGCCGCCTTCGTAGTCACGGCACCAGGAGATCGGGTGGAACGGGCCGTTGGCGCCCTGACCCGGGTCGTAGGACTTCTCCTCGACCTGCGCGATCGTGTGCACCTGGCCGACCGGGCTCTGCTCCCAGTTGAGGAAGCGGTCCGTGCGGGTCCAGTTGAGCGGCAGGCCCGCGTTGGCCGGGTGGTTGCGGTCGAGCACGTCGATCACCGCGGCCTGCGGAGCGGGCTCCGGCGGCGGCGGGGTCTCCGAGCCGTCCTTGTACAGCTCGAGGTCCGCGAGCTGGATCAGCGGCTCACCGGAGTTCGCCGTGATGTTCAGCCGGTAGTTCGCGTACGCCGTGGTGTTGGTGAACTCGAACTTGCGGACCTGGAAGCGGTCCGCGAACACCTGGTTGGTCTGGGTGTCCAGGTCGGTCCAGGTGGTCCCGTCGTTGGAGCCCTGCAGGGCCCAGTTCTTCGGGTCGCGGCCGGGAGAGTCGTTGGCCGAGGTCATCGAGTAGCTGGAGACCGCGACGGGAGCGGCCATCTTGTACGCCACCCAGCCGGTGGTGGAGCGAGTCAGCCACTTGGTCTGGTCGTCGCCGTCGGTCAGCTTCTCCTTGGTCTCGCTCGGCGGGTTCTCGCCGCTCGCGGTGACCGCGGCGACCACCTCCGGGGTCGGACGGCTGCCGACCGGCCGGGCGCCGATCAGGCCGGAGAACCAGTCGGACTCCTCCTGCGCGCGGGCCGCGTCGGAGATGCCGAGGAAGCCGCCGCCGGCCTTCATGTAGTTCTGCAGCGCGGTCTCCTGGTCGCGGGACAGGGTGATGCCCTGCGCGGACAGGTAGACGACGCCGCGGTACTTGTCGAGGTTGGCGGCCGTGAACACCGCCGGGTCCGACGTGGCCGTGACCGTGATGCCGTTCTGGCCGGCCATGGCCGCGATGGCGTCGGTGGCACGCAGCACCGGGTCCTTCTGGTCGGCGGCGGCGCCGTGGAACACCAGCACGTTGATCGGCGCGGCCGCGGCGGGCGCGGCGGGCGCGGGCGCCGCCGCGGTGGCCGGCACGGTGGCCGCGAGCGGCGCACCGAGTGCGATCACCGCGCCGACGACCATCATTCGGGTCGCTCGTCGCCGGCGGAACCAGCTTGTCGAGACTCTTCGCCCCATCCCTCGCGCCTCTTTCCTTGGTCGATTGCTGGGAATCACTTGTGGCCGCCGTGCGGAGCAGGCGTGCCGTTCTTGGCTTTCCTGGCCGACGGGTTGCCGGGCTCGAGCGGCGCGATGCCGTCGTGCGGGGCGGTCGGGACCGGCGTCATGCCCATCGACGTCATGTCCATACCGGTGTGCTCATGGCCGTGGAAGCGGTCGATGGCCTCCTGCGCGCCGGCCGGCATGGTGCCGTCCGGGTTGCGCACCAGGAAGATGCCGGACATCCCGGTGTCCGAATGGGACTGGACGTGGCAGTGGTACATCCACGCGCCCGGCCCGACGCCCTCGCCGGCGAGCACCTGGAAGCCGAACGAGCTGCCGGGGTCCAGGTTCTTGTTGTCGATGACGTGGGAGTGGTCGTTCGCGCCGGTGAGCATGCCGGTGCGGGTGTCGGCCCAGCGGTGGGCGTGGAGGTGGAAGGTGTGCGGCAGGTTGCCGTGGCCGATGCAGAGCCACTCGACCCGCTCGCCCTGGTTCGCCTCGAACATCGGGGTGTCCGGGGCGACGGTGTTGTTGATGGACTGCTCGTTGAACACGACGACGTACTGCCGGTCGGGCAGCAGGTCGCCGCGCTTGCGCACGATCAGACCGCCGTACAGGCCCTTCGCGAGGCCGCCGGTGCCGTGGTCGGTGCCGAGCGCGTGGTCGTGGTAGTGCCAGTAGCCCGCGCTGCCCGGCAGGTAGGAGCCGTCCCGCTCGTACTGGGTGCGGGACTTCCAGGTGTAGACGCGGGTCTCGCCGGGGTTGTTGAACGAGGCGTTCAGCGGCGACCCGTCCGACGCGGTGTCGTAGTTGACGCCGTGCGGGTGGATCGACAGGCGCTGGGTGGTGTTGTTGACCAGCTCGATCTCGAGGGTGTCGCCCTCGAAGATCTCGAGCAGGGGCCCGGGAATCGTCGGCTTGCCCGGCTCGAGCGCGTAACCGAACAGGTTGGTGCCGGGCAGCGGCTCGGCGTAGATCGTGATCTGGCGCAGCGTCGCGGCCCGCGCGGCGGTGGTGCCGGAGGCCGCGGACACGAGTGCGGCGCTGCTGGCCGCTACCGCCGGAACGACGACGCCCGCGGCCGCGGCGCCCGCGAGCATCGAACGTCGCGACAGCTTCGGCTTGCCGGCACTGTCCATGGGGAATCTCCATTCGGGGGCACGAGGAGGTGGCGGCGCGGTGCCGCCGGGGAGGTGGGTGGGTACCGGAGTGCGGAGGCGCGTCGTGGCATGGGTGGCCCTCGGTACGCGGCGGTGACGCCGCCGCTCGCGGTGACATCCGTTGTCACGCTGCCTCGCCTTTCGACCCGGGGTGTGACCGGGCGTCCCTCTGATGGCGTGGACTTTGCCGCTTCCGACTAAACGACTCGAACTTATGTTGATGAGCGACGAAAGTTAAGGCCCAAATGGCGTAACGAGGGGCAGATTGCTGCTGGATGATCACCTGGAGTCCCCAGGAGCCGTGCCGTTAGTACACCGGTTGACCGAATCAGTGAGTCGTCAGCGGCGCTGTGACAGCGGGTAGTTCCGGCCGGCGGGCGACTGGCTCGATGAGCAGTTCCACCTCTAGACGTGTGGGAAATTCACGTTCTGTCCGGTGACCGAGGGTGGCTTTCGAGGAGCCCGAAGCCCCCGCTCGCCCTGCGGGGGTGCGGCCGGTGGCGTGGTTGCGTGGCCGGCCTTCAGCCGAGCTACTGGTTCGCCACCACCTTGCGGGCCGACTCCGCGTCCTGTGCGTCGAGGGCGAGCTGCGCTAGTCGTTCGCACTCGGCCATCGAGCGGTCGGCGAGCGCGGCCCGGACCGTCGGCACGGCGGGCGCCGACATGGACAGGCTGGTGACGCCCATGCCGACGAACACCAGCGCCAGCAACGGGTCGCCGGCCGCCTCGCCGCACACGCCGACGGGCTTGCCGGTGTCGCGGCCGGCGGACGCGACCGACGCGACCAGGTCCAGCACGGCCGGCTGCCACGGGTCGAGCAGGTCGGCGAGCGCGCCGTTCATGCGGTCGGCGGCCATCGTGTACTGGCTCAGGTCGTTGGTGCCGATGGACACGAAGTCCACGGCCTCGACGATCGCGCGGGCCCGCAGCGCGGCCGCCGGCACCTCGATCATCGCGCCGGCCGACCGCAGGCCCGCCTCGTGGACGAGCGCCGCGAACGCCGCCGCCTCCGCCGCGGTGGCCACCATCGGCGCCATCACCCACACGTCCGCCTCGGTGCCGTCCGCCGCCCGGGCGACGGCGGCCAGCTGGTCCGACAGCACCGTCGGGTCGACGCGGGACGTCCGCAGCCCCCGCACACCCAGGGCCGGGTTGTCCTCCTTCGCGAGCCCGAGGAACGGCAGCGGCTTGTCCGCGCCGGCGTCGAGCGTCCGCAGCACCACCTTGCGGTCGCCGACGGCGTCGAACAGCGCCCGGTAGGCCTCCTCCTGCTCGGCCACCGTCGGCGCCGCCGTCCGCCCGAGGAACAGGAACTCCGTGCGGAACAGACCGACCCCCGCCGCGTCGTCGGCCAGGTCCGCGACCCCGCCCACGTTGAGCAGCAACGGGATCTCGACCCCGTCGGCCGTGCGGCCGGGTCCGGTCGTCTCGGCGAGCAGGCGCCGCGCCTCCGCGCCGATCGCCCGGACGTCCGGCGCCGTGGACGGCACGATGAAGCACACCTCGCCGGACACGCCGTCGACCGACACGACCGCGCCGTCGGCCACGTCCAGGATGCCGGCGCACGCGACGACCGCCGGCAGCCCCCGCGACCGCGCCAGGATCGCCGTGTGGCTGGTCGGCCCGCCGCGCCGGGTCACGATCGCGACCACCGACGCGTCGAGCAGCGCCGTGTCCGCCGGCGACAGGTCGTCGGCGACCAGCACGAACGGCTCGCCGGGATGGGGCAGGCCGGGCATCGGCTCGTCGAGCAGCCACGCGACCGCGCGGTCCCGGATGTCGGCGAGGTCGGCGGCCCGCTCGGCGAAGTAGCCGCCGAGGGAGGCGAACTGCTCCTGCTGGTCGGCGACCGCGTCGGCGATCGCCCACGCCGCTGGGCGGCCCTCGGCGATCTTGCCGGCCACCCCGTCGGCCAGCGTCATGTCGGCGGCCATCATCGCCTCGGTCGCGAGCACCTCGGCGGCCGCGCCGTCGACCTCGGACGCGATCCGGTTCAGCTCGGCCGCGACGAACGCCAGCGCCGCGTTCGCCCGCTCCACCTCGCCCTCGGTGTCCTCCACCGCGGGCGCGACCGCCGGCAGGACGGCTGGACTGCCCATGGCGTACACCGGGCCCGCCGTGAGGCCGGGACTGACGCCGAGGCCCTTCAGGTCCTCAGGCATCCGCGTGCTCCGGCGCGTCCAGGTCCTTCGCGAGCACCGCGACCATGGCGTCGAGGGCGGCGTCCGCGCCGTCGCCGTCCGCGGTGACGGTGACCGTGTCGCCGCCGTGCGCGCCGAGCGCCAGCACCGCGATGATGCTGCTCGCGTCGACGGGCGGGCGCTGGCCGGTGGAGATCCTCACCCGCACCGGCTGCGCGGCCGCCGTCCGCACGACGATCGCCGCCGGCCTGCCGTGCAGGCCGATCCGCGACCCGACAACAACGTCTCTCGTGGGCATGTGTCCTCCTCGACCGCGCCCGTCATGGCTCGATGGTCACCTTGATCGCCTGACCGGACGCCACCAGCTTGATGGCGTCCGGCAGCTCCGACAACCGGAGCCGGTGGGTGATGAGGTCCGCGACCGGCACCTGGCCGGACGCGATCAGCTCCAGCGCCCGCTTGTTGTGCGCCGGGCTGGACCCGTTGGCGCCGACGATCGTCAGCTCCCGGTAGTGCACGAGGTTCGAGTCCAGCGTGATCGTCGGCCGGTCCTTGGGCAGGCCGCCGAAGAAGCTGATCCGGCCGCTGCGGGCCGCCATCTGCAACGCGTCCTCCTGCGCCGCGCCGGACGCGGCCGCGGTGATCACCACGTCCACGCCGCGGCCGTCGGTCAGCTTCTTCACCTCGTCGACAGCATCCAGGGCGTCCACCTCGGACCCGCAGATCGCCGCGTCCGGGCCGACCTCGTCCGCCGACATGTCCAGCCGGGCCCGGTTCAGCTCGACGAGGAACACCCGGCGGGCGCCGCGGGCCCGTGCGAGGCGCACGTGCAGGCAGCCGATCGGGCCCGCCCCGACCACGACCACGTCGTCGCCGGGACCGACCGCGGCCAGCTCCTGCCCGTTGAGCACACACGCCAGCGGCTCGGCCACCGACGCCTCCGCGAAGCCGACACCGTCGGGGATCCGGTTGAGCCCGTCGACCGCGAGCACCGCGCGCGGCACGACCAGGTACTCGGCGAACCCGCCGTCGTAGTGGTAGCCGACCGACGTCTGGTTCTGGCACACCGGCATCCGGCCGCGCTCGCAGTCGGCACACGTGCCGCACGGCACCGCGGCGATCACCTGCACGCGGTCGCCCGCCCGCCAGCCGGTCACGTTCGCGCCCGCCTCGACCACCTCGCCGGCGATCTCGTGCCCGATCACGCGCGGCGGCACCAGGTGGTGGTGGCCGTGGTTGAAGATCTTCACGTCGGTGCCGCACGTCGAGCACTGACGCACCCGGATCTTCACCTCGTCCAGACCGGGGAACGGCTCGTCGACGTCCTCCAGCCGCAGGTCGCCAGGTGCGTAGAACCGCGCCACCCTCATGTCTCGAGGCCCTTTCCGATCGATTCGAGGAGCTCGTACACGGCCTCGACGCTCGCCGAGGTCCGCAGCCGCTCCGCCTGTGCCGGGTCCATCAGGATCTGCGCGAGCGCGGAGAGCACGGTGACGTGCTCGTCGCCCTTCGCCGCGATGGCGACGCAGATCCGCACCGTGTTGCCGTCCCAGTCCACGCCGTCGGGGAACTGCAGCACGCCGAGCGTCGTGCGGCGCACGAGCGCGCGGCTCTCGTCGGTGCCGTGCGGGATCGCGACGCCCTCGCCGATGAAGGTCGACACGGACTTCTCGCGTGCCAGCATGGTGTCCGGGTAGCCGTCCTCGACCGCGCCGAGCTCCTTGAGCAGCGCGCCGGACTGGCGCACGGCGTCCCACTTGTCGACGGCGGTCAGGCCGAGTCGGATGCCGTCCCTGGGGAGAACGTCTGTGTCAGCCACGGATCTCGCTGCCTTCCTTGATCGCGTTCTCGAGCCGGTCGAACGCGGGGTCGCCGAGGAACATCCGGAACTCGACCACCACGGCGTGCGGCACGGTCGACCGCGCCCGGTCGGCGAGGTCGGTGTGGGTGAGCACGAGCCGCGACTCGGCCGGGATGTCGTTGACCGCGACGTGTTCCACGGTCACGCCGTAGGGCTTGAGCCGGGTCCGCAACTGGGACGCGAGCATCACGCTGGACCCCATGCCGGCGTCGCACGCGACGACGATGCTCTTGACCTCGCTGCCCGAGATGACCGGCCGGGCCAGGGTGTCGGTGCCAGTGCTGGTGGTGCTCGGTATGGCGTCGGCGACCGGGGCGGCGGCCGCCGACGGTTCCTGGGTGGCGGGATCCGGGGCCGCGTCCGCCGCGTCGGCACCGCGACCGAACTTCAGCAGTGCGGCGGCGACGATGAACGTGACGGCCGTGGCGACGGCGATCGACAGCAGGACGCTCACGTGCCCACCGCGTGGCGTGACCGCCATGTAGGCGAAGATGCTGCCCGGCGCGGGTGGTGCGACCAGCCCGGAGTTGGTGATCATCGCGGTGGCGACGCCCGCCATGCCGCCCGCGATCGCCGCGATGATCAGCTTCGGCTTCATCAGCAGGTACGGGAAGTAGATCTCGTGGATGCCGCCGAAGAAGTGGATGATGATCGCGCCCGGCGCGCTCGGCCGCATCCGGCGCGGCCCGAAGAACCAGAACGCGAGCAGGACGCCGAGGCCGGGGCCGGGGTTGGTCTCGATCATGAACAGGATGGACTGGCCGGTCTCCTGCGCCTGCTCGGCGCCGAGCGGGCTGAACACGCCGTGGTTGATGGCGTTGTTGAGGAACAGGGCCTTCGCCGGTTCCACGATGACAGACACCAACGGCAGGAGGCTGTTGTCCACCAGGAAGTCGACGGCGTTGCCGGCGGCGTCGGTGAGCGCCTTGACCACCGGCCCGATGCCGGCCATGCCGAGCAGGGCCATGCCGCCGCCGAGGATGCCGGCGGAGAAGTTGTTGACCAGCATCTCGAAGCCGGCGCGGATCTTGCCCTCGATGAGGCGGTCGAACCACTTCAGCAACAGCGCGGCGAGCGGCCCCATGATCATGGCGCCGAGGAACATCGGGTTCTCCGCGCCCATGATCACGCCCATGGTGGCGATGGCGCCGACCACCGCACCACGCTGCCCGTGCACCATCCGGCCACCGGTGTAGCCGATCAGGATCGGCAGCAGGAACCGCAGCATCGGGCCGACCAGCTCGTTGAACGTGGCGTTCGGCAGCCAGCCGGTGGGGATGAACAGTGCGGTGATCAGGCCCCACGCGATGAACGCGCCGATGTTGGGCATGATCATGCCGGCGAGGTTTCCGCCAAGCCGTTGGACACGGGCCCGGAAGCCGTCGCCCTCCAGGTGCTTCAGGTCGGACGTCGTTGTCGTCATCGGATCTGCTCCATCCCGTGCTGTGGCCCGCGCAGGGCCCGCGTGAGGTCGACCGAGGTGTGGACGCGCACGGACGCGCGGTCCACGTCGTCGGGTCCCGGCATGCGGCTGCCCGGGAACCGGACCGCCGCCGCACCCCACGACAACGCCTCGATGAGGGCATCCCCGCCGGCCACCCCACCGGCGAGATACCCGGCGAGCATCGCGTCGCCCGCCCCGACCGCACTGCGGCCGCGGTCGACCGGCGACTCGCCGTAACGCACCCCCTGCCCGGTGACCAGCACGGCGCCGTCGGCGCCGAGACTGGCCAGCACGGCCTGCGCTCCCTCGGCACGCATCGCCGTCGCGGCGCGCACCGCGTCGGCGACCGTGTCGATCCGGAACCCCACCGACTCGGCGAGCTCCTCCCGGTTCGGCTTCACCAGCGCGGGGCCCGAACCCAGCGCGGCGGCGAGCGCCGGACCGGAGGTGTCCACCGCGAACCGCACCCCGAGCCCGGACAGCCGCCGGCCGAGCCGGCCGTAGAAGTCGTCGGGCACCCCCGGCGGCAGGCTCCCGCTCGCCACCACCCAGTCCGCGCCGACGGCCGTGGACAGCACGGCCGCGACGATGCGTTCCAGGTCGTCGGCGCCGAGCTCGCCCCCCGGCTCGTTGATCTTCGTGACCGAGCCGTCCGGCTCGACCAGGCTGACGTTCGACCGCGTGTGTCCGGTGACCGGCACCGCGCAGACGTCGATGCCCTCCTCCTCGAGCAACGTCGTGAGCTGCGCGCCGTCGGGTCCGTTGCGCGGCACCACCGCGCACGTCGGGAGCTTGTGCGCGGCGAGCGCCCGCGCCACGTTCACCCCTTTGCCGCCCGGGTCGAGACGGGTCGCGCTGGCCCGCACCATGGCGCCGCGAACCAGTTCCGGGACCTCCATCGTGCGGTCCAGGCTGGGGTTCAGCGTGAGGGTGACGATCACGCCCGCACCACTCTCGGCCCGTGTGACCGGTCGATGAACATGGCTGCGGTGATCATGCGCGCACCACCCGGGGACCGTGCGACACAGCGTCCGTCGCGGTCCGCTCGGCCAGGCCGCGAGACCGGTTGATGATCATGCCCGCACCACTCTCGGCCCGTGTGACTCGATCTCGGTGGCGGTGCGTTCGTCGAGGCCGGAGTCGGTGATGAACATGTCGATGTCGCCCAGTTCGGCGAACCGTGCGAGGTGGTCCGAGCTGAGCTTGGTGTGGTCGGCGAGCAGCACGGTCCGCCGCGCCGCGGCGATCATCGCCTTCTTCACGGCGGCCTCCGCCTGGTCCGGGGTGGTCAGCCCGCGCTGCACGGACATCCCGTTGGTCGCGACGAACGCGACGTCCACATAGGACTGTGCGAGCGCGTCGAGCGCCCACGGGTCCACGCACGCGAGCGTCCGCGACCGCACCCGGCCACCGATGAACAGGACGTTGAAGTTCGACCGGCCGGCAAGGGACAGCGCGGTCGGCAGGGCGTTCGTCAGCACGGTGAGCTGGCGGTCCACCGGCAGGATCTCGGCGAGGCGAGCGGTCGTCGTGCCGGCGTCGAGCAGGATCGAGCCCTCCTCGGGCACCTCGGCGAGTGCCGCCTTGGCGATCCGGTCCTTCTCCGCGCCGAGCACCGCGTCGCGGGTGGCGAGCGCGGGCTCGAAGCCAAGTCGCTCAACGGGAATCGCGCCGCCGTGCACGCGGCGCAGCAGCCCGTGGCGTTCGAGTACGGACAGGTCGCGGCGGATCGTCTCGCCCGTGACCGCGAGCTCGACCGCGAGCTCGGCGACGTCCACGCGGCCCTCCCGCCGGGCCCGGTCGACGATGTACTGCTGCCGCTCTTCTGCGTACATGTGGATTTACCACCATTTCATCTGTGTATCTCTTTGTTTACCTGGACCTGCCACGCTGAGTCAACAGTTTCGTGGCGACCACGCTCAGTGTTCGGCCGGACACACACCTGACGAAACCTTGCTGACACAGGCGAAATCCACGTAGCCTGACGCATCCTGTGACGTCCTCAGGTGGTGAGCAGGGTGTTCTACGGTGGCTGGGGCGATTACCAATCGTGGGCTGATCATGATTTCCGTCCACGTGCCTCGGTGGAAGGCACGGAGCAGGAGGAGGAGCCCTCCAGAGCGGCGCTCCCCCCACCCCGTACTCCGCCAACGGATTCGCGCGGCCGACTGCTGCCGTTGGCCCCGCCACCAGCACCGGCGCACTCCGACCCGTGGCCGGTCGCGAGGTCCAACCAGCCGGCGGACAGCGGTTCCTGGCCCGCGCTCCCGATCAACCCGCTGACCGGCACCCCGGTGCCGCCGCCCGACAACCGACCGCCGTCCCCGCCGCGCGACGACTCGCCGGCGGACAGCGGCTCGTGGCCGGTGGTCAGGTCCGGCTCGCCGGCGGCCGGCAGCTCGTGGCCGGCACTTCCGGTCAAGCCACCCGCGGAGGACAGCGCCCAGCCGGCCACCCGCGGCGCCGCACCGACGGACACGGGATCGCGGCCGGCACCACAGGACAGCCCGCGCCTGCCCGCCGACACGGGCGCATGGCCGACACAGCGCACCGGTTCATGGCCGGCGCAGCCCGTCAGCCCGCTCGCCGACGAAGGTCCCTGGCCGCCACCGCCCCCACCGCCGCCCGTGCCGAGCGAGCCGCGTCAGCTCGTCCGCCCGTACACGCGCACCGGCGGCCGCACCCGGCAGTCGCACCGACTGGAGCTGGAGACGCTCCTGTCCACGCCGGTGGGCCGGGAGGCCGACGTCGCCACACTGCGGGCCGACCTGCGCGCCATCTGCGTCGCCTGCCGGATGCCGCGGTCGACCGCGGAGGTCGCCGCCCGGCTCGGCCTGCCACTGGGGGCCGCGCGGGTGTTGATCGGCGACGTCGTGGACCTGGGGATGCTGTTCGTCCACGAGAACTCCCACACCGGCGAGCAGGGTCCGTCGATGGACCTGCTAAACCGCGTGTACGCCGGGCTGCGCAACCTGGCCTAGGTCGGTCCCGGCCCGGGCTGGCAGCGCGGGCAGTAATAGGCGACCCGCTCGCGCAGACCGGCGCCCTGCCGCGTCACGACGACGGGCGTGCCGCAGCGCAGGCACGTCCTGCGGCCGTAGACCCACAGCTCGCGACCGCGCCGCGGGTCGCCGGTGGTGTTCCGGATCGTGCGCAACGCGTTGGACAGCAACAGTTTCCGCGCCAGTGACACGGTCTCGGCCGCGTCCACGGCCGACACCGGTGCCCACGGCGAGACGCCGAGCAGGAAGCACAGCTCGGCCTTGTACACGTTGCCGATGCCGGCCATGACCCGCTGGTCGAGCAGCGCGAGCCCCAGCTCCCGCGCGGGGTCGACGGTGAGACGGTGGGCCGCGGTGGCGGCGAGCTCGTCGGACCACCGCGGGGACAACAGGTCCGGGCCGAGGTGGTCGACGAGCCGCTGTTCGTCCGAAGTGGACACGAGCGCCATCTCGAGGAGGCTCTGGCCGAGCGCGACCTTGTCCGCGGTGCCCAGCAGCGCGCGGGTCCGGTGGTTGACGGGCGCACGCCGGGACTGGTCGTAGATCTTCCAGGAGCCGTCCATGCCGAGGTGGCAGTGGAGGCTCAGCTCGCGGTCGAACCGCAGGAACAGGTGCTTGCCGACGGAACGGGCCGCCACCAGCTCCCGACCCGCGAGGTCCACAGTGGACAGTCGAGGGTGCCGCAGCTCCCCGCGCACGAGAGGGACACCGGCGAGCGCCTCGGTGAGCCGACGCGCCGTGGCGAAGACGGTGTCCCCCTCGGGCATGCCCCGAGCCTATGTCAAGCGACCGCGAGGGTCCTGCGGCCGTGCCACCTCGTCGCGCCCAGCGCCAGCCACGCGACCAGCACGCCGCCGGTCATCGTGAGCGCCATGGCCGGGCCGTCGTTGCCGAGGATGCCGACCAGCGGCGCGATGAGCGCGCCGAGCCCGAACTGCGTCGCGCCGAGCAGGGCGGCCGCCGTGCCCGCCGCCTCGCCGTGCCGGGACAGCGCGAGCGCCGGGGCGTTCGGCAGCACGAAGCCCACCGTGCCGAGCAGGAACAGCAGCGGCACCAGGAACCCGAGCAGGCCGCCGACGCCGGTCGCGACGAGCACGACCAGCACCGTGCCGAACGCCAGCGCGGCGGCGAGGGCGTAGAACACGATCCGCTCGGCCGTCCACCGGTTCAGCAGGACGACGTTGAACTGCGACGCGCCGATCAGCGCGACCGCGCCGATCGCGAACACCAGCCCGAACTCCTGCTGGCTCAGCCCGTACTGGCCCTGCAGCACGAACGACGAGCCGGAGACGTAGGAGAACAGCGCGGACATGCCCAGCGCCGCGACCAGCGTCAACACCACGAACTGCCGGTCGGTGACGAGCATGCGGTACGTGCGCAGCACCGGGCCGAGCGCGCCGGTGCGCCGCCGGGACGGCGGCAGCGTCTCCTTGAGGAAGAAGATCGCGACGAGCATCAGCGCCACGCCGAGGACGGCGAGCACCGCGAACACGCCACGCCACGACCCGGTCAGCAGGATCGCCGCGCCGATGGACGGCGCGAGGATCGGCGCCGCGCCCATGACGAGCATCAGCCGGGACAGCATGGTCGCCGCGGCCCGCCCGGTGAACAGGTCGCGGACGACGGCCATGGCGACGACCATCGCGGCGGCCGCGCCGACGCCCTGGATCGTGCGCAGCAGACCGAGGACCGCCACGTTCGGCGCGACGAGGCAGAGCACCGAGGCGACGACGTGGACGGCGGTGCCGGCGATGAGCGGCGTGCGCCGGCCCACCGCGTCGGAGAACGGGCCGATCACGAGCTGGCCGAGGCCGAGCCCGACGAGCGTGCCGGTGAGCGTGAGCTGCACGGCCGACTCCGACGCCATGAGGTCGGCGCCGAGCGCGGGCAGTGCGGGGAGGTACATGTCGATCGTGAGGGGTCCGAGAGCGATGAGCGCGCCGAGGACGAGGATGATCCGTACTCTGGCGGCTCCGGTCGGCGACTCTGCCAACTGCTCCGAACGGTCCACTGTGGATGGACTGTGCAGAGTGGCCTGTTCCATGGTCGGCGACAACCTGCGACGGCCGCGGTTTGTTCCACTCAGACGGCGGCGGTGATTCTGGTCGCAAGCAGCCGCAGCCGGTGTTCGGTCTCCGAACCCTTCGGTGCGGAGTACGTACAGAACCGCTGGTCCGGCGCGTTCGGCACGGAGAACGCCTCGAACGTCACCATCAGCTCGCCGACCTCCCGGTTCGTTATCCGTTTGACGCCGTGGCCGCGTTCGAGTACGTCCTGGGCGTCCCAGAACCGCCGGAACTCCCCGCTCACGTCCCGCAGCTCGCACATCACCTGGTGCGGCCGGCCCTGGTCGGGAAACTGGCCGACCTCGGCACGCAGCGCGGACACCAGCTCGGCGGCGATCTGCTCCCAGTCCGGGTACATCTCCCGCGCCTCCGGGTGCAGGAACACCAGCCGGGCCGCGTTCAGCTCGCTCTCCGGCAACGCGTCGAAGTCGAACGTCAGGCGGTTCGCGAGCCGGTTCCACGCGAGCACGTCCATGCCCGGCCCGTAGACCATGGCCGGCACGGTGTCGCCCATCGCCTCCATCAGCTGCAGGATCTGCGGGCGGACCACCGGCCGGTCGGCGCGCGCACAGGCACCGGCGCCGCCGCGGCGGCCCGGCGCGGTGATGTTGCGCAGGTAGGTGTGCTCGGACGGGGTGAGCCGCAGGGCGCGGGCGATGGCGTCGAGCACCGCGTCGGAGATCGCGGGCGCACGGCCCTGCTCGATGCGCGTGTAGTAGTCCACGCTGATGCCCGCGAGCTGGGCGACCTCCTCACGGCGCAGGCCGCGCACCCGACGCCGGGCCACCCCGTCCGGCAGACCGAGCGCCGCCGGGGCGAGCGCGGCCCTGCGTGCCTTCAGGAAGGGCGTGATCTGGTCCTCCACCTGTCCCATGACCCCATTATCCGCCCGGGTGGTTCCGGCAGGCCCAGGTTGAGCCGTACCTGGCGGCCGGCGCCCGGCGGTCGCAGAGTGGAGGGCAGTCACACAGGAGGTCTCATGAAGCGCAGGACCCTCGGGGGCACGGGCATCTCGGTGAGCGAGTACGCGCTCGGCGCCATGATGTTCGGCGAACTGGGCAACCCCGACCACGACGACAGCGTGCGGATCATCCACCGCGCGCTCGACGCGGGCATCAACTTCGTCGACACCGCCGACATCTACTCGGCCGGCGAGTCGGAGGAGATCGTCGGCAAGGCGCTTAAGGGCCGTCGCGACGACGTCGTCCTCGCGACGAAGGCGCACGGCTCGATGGGCGACGACGACAACCACAGCGGCAACTCGCGGCGCTGGCTGGTGCGGGAGGTCGAGAACAGCCTGCGGCGCCTCGGCACCGACCACATCGACCTGTACCAGATCCACCGGCCGGACCCGACCACCGACATCGACGAGACCCTGTCGGCGCTGACCGACCTGGTCCGGGCCGGCAAGGTGCGTGCCATCGGCAGCTCGACGTTCCCCGCCGAGCTGATCGTGGAGGCCCAGTGGGTCGCCGCGCAGCGCGGCCACCAGCGGTTCCGCACCGAGCAGCCGCCGTACTCGATCCTGGCGCGCGGCGTCGAGGCGGCGGTGCTGCCGACCACGCAGAAGTACGGCATGGGCGTGCTGACCTGGGGGCCGCTGTCCGCGGGCTGGCTGTCCGGGCGGTACACGCAGGAGTCGGACATCTCGTCGCGGCAGGGCGGGCGCGTGGTGACCGAGGCGCACAAGTTCGACCCGTCGCTGCCGGAGAACGCCAGCAAGCTCGCGGCCGTGACCGCGCTCGCCAAGCTCGCCGCCGAGGCGGGCCTGACGCTGCCGCACCTCGCGGTCGGCTTCGTGCTGTCACACCCGGCCGTGACGTCGGTGATCATCGGTCCGAGGACCATGGAGCAGCTCGACGGGCTCCTGGCCGGCGCCGACACGGTGCTGAGCGCCGACGTGCTGGACCGGATCGACGAGATCGTGCCGCCCGGCACCGACCTCAACCGCGCGGACAGCTACTACACACCACCCGCACTGACCGACCCGGCACTGCGCAGGCGGTGACGCGCGGGAGGCGCCCGGACAACGCCGAAATGGGAATCTGGGAATGACAGATCATGGACGTCTGCCAAGCGGAACTCCAGTGTCCCGACCGGTCGCCTCCCGCGGCTCGCCTCGCTCGGGTCGGTGCCGACGACCCGGCCCGCAGGCTCACCGACCCGGTCGGCTGACGGGTGTCGGCGCCGGTGCCGCCCCCCACGTCCAGCACGGTTTTCCGGTCAGTGAACCCGAAGCGGCGATCGGGGACCGACGGATCCCGCCGTGCTCGGGGACCGCGTTCGCCTCGTCCATGAGCGGACGAACCGACCGGCGTCGGCGGTCTCGTCGACGGTGGTGAACCGCCCGGCCTAAAGGAGTCAAGGCAACCTTCCGAACCTCCCGAGTGTGAACAATGGGGCGGGGAGGTGAAGCGGTATGCGGTATCGGATCCTGGGCGGCGTCGCCGTGCACGACGGCGACCGCTGGCGCGAGGTCGACGCCGCGAAACCCCGCTCCCTGCTCGCCGCCCTGCTCATCCGCACGGGCGACGTGCTCCCGGTCGACCAGCTGCTCTTCGAGCTGTGGGGCGACCGGCCGCCGCGGACCGCACCCACACAGATCCACGGGTACGTGCTGCGGATCCGTCGCGCGCTCGGCGAGACCGGCGCCCAGTCGCTCGTGACCGTCGCCCCCGGGTACCGGCTGGTCGTCGGCGACGACGACCTCGACGCACTCGTGTTCGTCCGGCGGGCCGAACAGGGGCGGTCGGCACTGCGAGCCGGCGACGCCGAGCGCGCGGCGGAGCTCTTCGACGAGGCCCTCGCCATGTGGCACGGCCCGGCGCTGGCCGACGTCGCGCCGACGCCGCTGGTCACCGGCATCGTGCGGCGCATGACCGAGCTGCGCCTCGCCACCACGGAGTACCGGGTCGACGCGGAGCTCGCGCTCGGCCGGCACGCCGAGGTGATCGACGACCTGTGGCGCCACGTCGAGGAACACCCGCTGCGGGAGACGTCGTGGCGTCAGCTGATGGTCGCCCTCGACCGCGCCGGCCGCCGCGCCGACGCGCTGCGCGCCTACGAGCGGCTGCGCGCGATCCTCGTCGACCACAGCGGCATCGAGCCGGGCCCCGAGCTGCGCAGGCTGCACGACGATCTGCGCAGACCCATCCCCCGGCAGGTGCCGCCGGTCGCGAAGCTGGTCGGCCGCGAGGCCGAGCTCGCCAGGCTGGACTCCCTCGCCGATCTGGCCCAAGGCGGCGAGGTGGTCGTGGCGACCGTCGCCGGGCCGGCCGGGATCGGCAAGACCGCGCTCGCGAGGCACTGGGCCCACCGCGCCGCCGACCGCTTCCCCGACGGCCACCTCTACGTCGACCTGCACGGCTACGCCACCGGGCCGGCGGTCCCGCCGCACACGGTCCTCACCAGGTTCCTGCACGCGCTCGGCGTGCCGGACGACGAGGTGCCCGCCGACGAGGACACGCTCAGCGCGCTCTACCGCTCGCGGCTGTCGGGCAAGCGGGTGCTGGTCGTGCTCGACAACGCCCGCGACGCCGACCAGGTGCGGCCGCTGCTGCCCGGCCCTTCCGCGAGTCTGGTGCTGGTCACGAGCCGCGACGACCTGCGCGGGCTGACCGCGACGCACGGCGCGCTCCTGCTGCGCCTTCCCGTGCTGGCGCCGGACGCCGCGGTCGCGGTGCTCGGCCGCGCCGGTGTCGGCGGCCTCGGCGCCGCCGGCGCGGACCTCGCCGAGCTGGCCGCGCTGTGCGGGCACCTGCCGCTCGCGCTGCGCATCGCCGCCGGCAAGCTCGCCGCGCGGACGCCGGTCGCGAGCCTCGTGTCCGCGCTGCGCGAAGGCAACCACCTGACCGAGCTGGCCCACCGACGCACCGCGGTCCGCGCCGCGTTCGACGTGTCCTACGCGGCGCTGCCCGAAGCCGCGCGCCGCACGTTCCGGCTGCTCGGCGTGGTGCCCGGCCCGGACTTCGCGGCCTCGACGGTCGCCGCGCTCACCGGGGTGCCGGAGGTCGCGGCCGCCGCCGTGCTCGACCGGCTCGCCGGCGCGCACATGGTCGAGCAGTCCGGGCCCGGCCGGTTCACCTGCCACGACCTGCTGCGCCGCTACGCCCGCGACCTCGCGGGCATCGGCTCCGGCGCGGAGCGGCGCAGGCTCGCCGACCACTACCTCGCCTCCGCGCTGCGGGCCGCCCAGTTCGTCAGCCCGCACATGGCGCGGGTGCCGGGCCCGCCGGTGCCGGTCACGCCGGTGGCGCTGGCCGACCACCGCGCCGCGCTCGCGTGGCTGGACGCGGAGCGCGCGAACCTGGTGGCGTCGGTCGGGATCGCGCCGGGCGGGTGGCGGCTGGTGGACGCGCTGCGCGGGTACTTCTCGACCCGGTTCCCGCGCGAGGACTGGGCCGCGGCCGCGAAGGCGGGGCTCGCGGTGGCCGTCGCGGAGGAGTCGGCCCCCGGACGGGCGGCGATGCACCTGTCGCTCGGACACCTCGCGTGGTGCGACGGCAGGCTGACCGACTCGCTGCGCCACTACCGGGCGGCGCGGACCTGGAGCGAACGCGCGAACTGGCGGGAGGGCGAGTCGACCGCGCTGAGCGGCGTCGGCCGCGCCGAGCTCGGCCTCGGCCGACCGGAGGAGGCGCTGGGCACGCTGGCCGACGCGCTCGCGATCGACCGCACGATCTCCTTCCGCGCCGGCGAGGCGCGGGAGCTGCACAACATCGGGCTCGCGCACCAGAGCCTCGGCCGGCTCGCCGACGCCGTCGACCACCAGGAACGGGCGCTCACGCTGTACGAGGAGCTCGGCGACCGCAGGGGCCGGTGCCTCGTCGCCGACAACCTCGGCCTGGTGCGGCGGCTGACCGATCCCGCCGATCCCGCCGGCGAGCCGCTCGAGGCGCGGTCCGAGGCGCTCACGCTCGGCGCGGACATCGGGTGGCCGCACGCGCAGGCCGAGGCGTTGCGGGCGCTCGCCGCGGCGCACCTCGACGCGGACCGGTTCGCCGAGGCCCGCGGCTACGCCGACCGGGCGGTCGCGCTCGCGCGGGTCGGCGGCGAGCACCATGTGCGGGTCGGCGCGCTGAACGTGCTCGGCGACGCGCTCGCCGCGCTCGGCCAGTTCGCCGGCGCGGGCCGCTGCTACACCGAGGCGCTGAACGCGACGAGCGCGTCCGGTTTCGCGGCCGGCCACGTCGACGCGCTGCTGGGGCTCGCCGACCTGCGGCTGCGCAGGGGCCGGCCGGCGGAGGCGCTGCCGTGGGCCGAGCAGGCGCTGACCTCGGCGAGCAAGCACCAGCTGCGGGTGCTCGAGGGGCAGGCGCTGACCGTGCTGGCCGAGGCGACCGCGTCGCTCGGGCACCGCGCGGAGGCGGCCCGGCACGCCGAGCAGGCGCTCGCCACCCACCGCGACACCGGGCACCGGCCGGGCGCGGACCGCGCGCTGCGGTTGTTGGACGAACTGGACGGGCCCGGCGCGGATGTCGAGTGAGCCCCGGTTCCGGATGCTCGGGCCGTTGGAGGTGTCCAGTGGTTCCGGCGGGTGGAACGGCATCGGCTCCGCCAAGCGGCGCGCGCTGCTCGCCACGCTGCTGATCCGCGCCGGCGAGGCGGTCCGCGTCGAGCAGCTGATCGACGAGCTGTGGGGCGCCGAGCCGCCCGGCAGCGCCGCGACCCAGGTGCACGGCCATGTGTCGTGGCTGCGCCGCGCGCTCGGCGACGAACGCGGCCGTTTGCTGGTGACCGACGAACACGGCTACCGGCTCGAGGTGACCGACCGGCAGCTCGATGTCGGCGAGTTCGACGAGCTGTCCGCGCGCGGCCGGGCGGCGCTGCGGCGTGGCGACGCGGAGGACGCCGCCGACCTGCTGCGCCGCGCGCTCGCGCTGTGGCGCGGGAACCCGCTGTCCGACGTGCTGCCGACCGAGCTGGTGACGACCGCCGCCGAGCGCCTCACCGGGCGCTGGCTCGACACGTGGGAGTCCACTGTGGACGCCGAGCTGGCGTGCGGAAGGGACTCCGCGCTGGTCGCCGAGCTGACCCAGCAGGTCGAGCTGTACCCGTTGCGGGAGCGCATGTGGCGGCAGCTGATGCTGGCGCTGCACCGGACCGGCCGGCAGGCCGAGGCGCTGGCCACGTTCCAGCGGGTGCGCAGGACCTGGATGGCCGAGCTCGGCGAGGAGCCCAGCGCCGAGCTGCGCAGGCTGCACCAGGAGCTGCTGGCGCCGGTGGAACGGATCGTGCCCCGCCAGCTGCCGCCCGCGCCCGCGTTCGTCGGGCGGGCGGCCGAGCTGGCCGGCATCGGCCACGGCGTGACGGCGATCGTCGGCGGCGCCGGGGTCGGCAAGACCGCGCTCGCCGTGCACTGGGGCGCGCAGGCCGCCGACCGCTTCCCCGACGGCCAGCTCTACGTCGACCTGCGTGGCTTCGACCGGCGGCCCGCGCTCGCGGCCGCCGACGTGCTCGCACGGTTCCTGCAGGCGCTCGGCGTGCCGGTGCCCGACGGCGAGGACGAGCGCGCCGCGGTGTTCCGGACCGCGCTCGCCGACCGGCGGCTGCTCGTGGTGCTGGACAACGCCCGCGACCCCGACCACGTGCGGCCGCTGCTGCCCGGCCCGTCGCCGACCGAGGTGTTGATCACCAGCCGGGACGACCTGCGCGGGCTGGTCGTGACCCACGGCGTGCGCAGGCTGACGCTGGGCCCGCTGCCGTCGGCCGACGCCGACGCGCTGCTCGCGCACGTGCTCGGCCCAGGAGATTTCGGCGAGCTCGCGGAACTGTGCGACTTCCTGCCCCTCGCCCTCCGGATAGCGGCCGCGAATCTGTCCGCGAGACCACAACAGACGGTCGCCGACCTCGTCGCGGCGCTGCGCACGGGCGACCCGCTCGCCGAACTGTCGGTCGCCGGCGACCCGATGGTCGGCGTCCGCGCGGCGCTGGACCTCTCCCGCGCGGCGCTCACGCCCGTCGAGCGGCACGTGTTCTCCTTGCTGGCCAAGGACATCACGACCGTCGGGCCCGAAGTGGACCGACTCGCCGCCCTGCATCTGATTACTCAGAGCGGGCCGTACCGGCACACCATGCCGGCCCTGATCCACCGCTATGCGCTGGATGTAGCCGGAAGTTAGCCGGCTCACCTACGGTCGCCGGTGGGGAGGCGGTCCTCAATGGAGTTCCGACGACTGCGACATGGCTACACCAACCGGACCGTGGGCGACGGCCGGGTCGTACGCAAGACCTACGCGGGACCGGACGCCGAGCAGCGGCTCGGACGGGAGCTGGCCGCGCTGACCCGGCTGCGGGACCGGGTGCCGCTGCCGCCCGTGCGCGCGGTGCGCGGACGGACGCTCGAGCTGGGGTTCGTCGCCGGCGAGCACGGCGGGGGCCTCATCGACGCCGGGCACGCGACCGAGGTGCTGCGCGTGTGCGGGACCGTGCTGCGCGAGATCCACGGCGCCGACCAGGACACCCGGGGGCGGGTGCTCGTGCACGGCGACTACGGCCCGGACAACGTGCTCCTCGAGGACGAGGACGGCGCCCTGCGGGTCACGGCCGTGCTGGACTGGGAGTTCGCGCACCTCGGCGACCCGGTCGAGGACCTCGCGTGGTGCGAGTGGCTGGTGCGCACCCACCACCCGGAGCACGTCGGCGCGCTCGGCGCGTTCTTCGCCGCGTACGGCGGGCCGGTGCCCCCGTGGGAGGTGCGCCACAAGACCATGCTCAACCGCTGCCTCGAGCTGGCGGACTTCTGCGCGAGCTGGGAGCCGGGCGGCGTCGGGGTGGACGTGTGGCACGAGCGCGCGGTGGCGACCGCGGCGTGGCCGGCGACCCAACCAGATCCGGCGGCAGGAACTACTTGACTCGTCAACGTCATGGGGAATGATTCACGTGTCATTCCATTCGCCTGGGAGGCGCCATGACGAAGCGCGGATGGGGTCTCGCGACCGCCGCCGTCGTTCTGCTGTCCACGATCACCGTGGGGGCCTCCCCCTTCGCGGCCGCGGCGCCGCCGGCGGTCGCGGCCGACGAGCAGGCGCTCGTGCGGGTGGAGCTGCCGGCCGAGGCCATGTTCGACGAGCTGGTCGCGAGCGGCGCGGACATCGCCGCCCGGCCCCGCATGGACGACGGCACGGATGACGGCGCGGTGCTCGTCGACCTCGTGCTCACCGGAAGCCAGCTCGACGCGCTCCTCGCCCGTGGCGCGCGCACCGTCCAGGTCATCCAGCACGAGGGCGACGCCGCCACGCGCTACGCCCAGTCGCGCCAGGGCGAGCAGCGGGCCGCCGCCGACACCCTGCACTTCCTGTCCGCGTACTGGTGGGCCGCCGACGGCCAGACGTTCCTGCAGACGCAGGTCGCGACGACCGCGGTGACCGACCCGGAGGTCGAGATCACCGTGCGGTGGCAGACCGCAGACGGCACCACCGGCTCGTTCCCGTTGCAGCGCTTCGAGGACGCCGGCGAGTACCAGTACCACGTGGCGGAGCCGCAGCCGCTGCCCGCGCAGCCGGTGGCGGTGACCGCGTCGTCGAGCCTCGGCGGCGCGACCCGCGTGGTGCAGCCGACCGCGTGGCCCGGCGCGACCCCGCCGGAGCTGCCCGCCGGCTACCAGAAGGACTTCATCGACGCGTACATGACGCCGGTGGACATCGAGGCGCGCCTCGGTCGCCTCGCGCGGCAGTACCCGGACCTCGTGGACCTGGTGGACCTGCCGAACCGGACGCAGGGCTACCGGCGGACCGCGACCGCCTACCTCGGCGACCCGGCCGCCGCGGCGGTCGTCGTGGAGTCGGTGCGGTTCGGCGACCAGGGCGCCAACGGCTGGCAGGCCCGCGCGGTCGACCCCGGCCGGCCGAACCGGCCGGCGCAGGCGACCTGGCGCGACCGCGTGCTCACGGTGTCACTGGCGACCGACGCGACCGGCGCGGTGATCAGCACGACCGACCAGGTCGCGGCGCTGATCGCGGCCCGGTTCCCGCAGCGGTTCACCGCGTTCGTCGAGGACGGCTCGGCCGGCAAGGTGATGCCGGTCGCCGGCCCGGTGACGCTCGACGACGGGCTCGACGGCACCGCGCCGCGCAAGCCGTGGACCGTGCAGGCGCTGCGGATCGGCGTGCACCGGGACGGCTCGCGGATCGGGGTGCTCGCGTACTCGCAGGAGCACGCGCGTGAGTGGGCGACACCGCTCGTGACCATGGAGTTCGCCGAGCGGCTGCTCGCCAACTACGCGACCGACGCCGCCACCCGCCAGCTGCTGGCCGACGTCGAGGTCTTCGTGATCCCGACCGTCAACCCGGACGGCGCGAACTACTCGTTCGGCGACGCGAGCTTCCAGCGCAAGAACCTGTCCAACCACTGCACCGGCGCCCAGCGCGACCCGCGCAACGCGGACTCGTGGGGCGTGGACGTCAACCGCAACTACACGGTCGGCTCGGTGTTCGACGGGTACGTCGGCGCGACGTCGACGAACTGCCTGTCCGGCAACTACGCCGGCACCGCGGAGCTGTCGGAGGCCGAGAGCGCCAACGTCATCGCGCTGGCGACCGCACACCAGAACATCAAGTTCGGCATGAACGTGCACAGCTACGGCGGGTACTTCATGTGGCCGCCCGGCGCGTACGCGATGCCGGGCCGGATCACGCTGCCGCGGCCGTCCACCGAGGAGGCGGCGCTGTTCCAGGCGAGCGCGAAGCGCATCGTCGGGGCCATCGCGGCGAGCCGGGGCACCGTGACGTGGCCGTCGCGGACCGGCCCGGTCGCCGACGTCCTGTACTCGGCGGCCGGCAACTCCGCCGACCAGCTGTACTACGAGAACGGCATCTTCGCCTGGGACTTCGAGATCGGCAACGACCGCTGGAACGCGACGAGCGGCGAGTGGGAGGGCGTCGGCTTCCAGCCGCCGTTCCCCGAGGCGCACGCCGAGTCCCAGGAGTACGCGGCGGGTCTGGTCGAGATGCTGCGGGTCGCGCGGGACTACGCCGCCGCTTCCTGACCGTTTCGGACTGTCCTTTCCGGACGAGTCGGCCCGGGGGCGTCGCGTTTCCCGGGCCGGCGGCGACTCACAGATATGAGGATCGTCTTCGCCAGTCTGCCCGCCTACGGGCACCTGTACCCGATGCTGCCGCTCGCGGTGGCGTGCGCCGCGGCGGGCCACGAGGTGACGGTCGCGGCGGGCGAGCCGTTCCTCGACTCGCTGCCGCTGCCGACCGTGCGCGGACTCGAAGAGGGCATCGAGCTGCACGACGTCGAGCAGGAGACGTTCCGCAACCACCCGGACGCCTCGGGCCTGGAGGTGCCGACGTACATGTTCGGGGAGACGACCGTGCGGCACACCGAGCCGGTGCTGTCCGCCCTGTTCTCGTCGGTGCGGCCGGACCTCGTGGTGCACGAGGTGCTGAACATCGGCGCCGCGCTCGCGGCCGAGCGGCACGGGGTGCGGGCGATCGCGTTCGGGCTCGGCCTGTGGAACCCGATCCTGGCGAGCTGGTACGCGCTGGCCGGCGCGGCGACGGACCTGCCGGGCGGCTACTTCGACCCGATGCCGGCGTCGGTGCAGAACCCGGTGCCGCTGCCGGCGCGGTCGCTGCCGATCCGCACGGTGCCGTGGGCGCCGGACACCGTCCCGATGCCGCCGTGGCCGAAGACCGCGGCGGCCCCGCGTGTACGTGACGCTCGGGACGGTGTCGTTCGGCGCCGTCGAGGTGCTGCGCAGAGCCGTGCTCGAGACGGCGGCCCACGACGTGGACGTGCTGGTCGCGGTGGGCCCGGAAGGCGACGCGGCGCTGCTCGGGGATCTGCCGGAGAACGTGCGGGTCGAGCGGTTCGTGCCGCAGGCCGAGGTGCTGCGGCAGGTCGACCTCGCCGTCCACCACGGCGGTGCCGGCACGGTGCTCGGCGTGCTCGCCAACGGGCTGCCACAGCTGCTCCTCCCGCAGGGCGCGGACCACCCGTTCAACGCGGCGGCCATCGAACGGTGCGGCGCGGGTCGCGCGCTGCCCAACGACGCGCAGGTCCCTGGCGCGATCGAGGCGGCGGTGGGGGCGCTGCTGACCGAGGGGCCGGAACGACTCGTCGCGAAGCGGATCGCCGAGGAGATCGCGGCGATGCCGTCACCGGACGAGATCGCGGCGGGTCTCCAGAGCGGTTAGCGGGTTGTTAGCGACCCCGGGCAGACTGCGGCGCACACGTGAGGAGGCCGTCATGCTCGAGGAGGTCGCCGGGGGTGCGGTGGGTGCGCTGACCGGCGCCGGAGTCGCGCGCGGCATGCGACGCAGGCGGGCCGAGTGGCTGGTGCTCCAGGAGAAGGCCGAGCTGGCGGTGCGGGTCCTGCGCGGCACGCACGACGGGCTGCGCACCGGCTGGCTCAGCGGGCTCGCGACACTGCGCCCCGGCCGGCTGGAGTTCGTCTCCTACGTCGGCGGGGTGCGGTTCCTGCGCAGGAAGCCGGTGTCGATCGACGTCGTGGGGACCGGCGCGCGCGGCAGGCGACCCGGTGGCAGGGAGCTGTTCACGCTCGCGCCGGGATGCGAGATCGTCACGGTCACGACCCCGGCCGGGACGCTGGAGGTCGCGGTCCCGCCGCCCTACCGGGTGTCGTGGGTGCTCGGCCGCCTCATTCCCTGACCTACTCGCGCGGCGCCCCGGCCGTCCACGGCTGGTCCGGCCAGAACGGCCATTCCTCGAACGCGACGCAGTGGCCCGTGTCGTCGAAGCGCGCCACCCACAGGTCCAGGTACTCCTGGTGTTGCGGCGCGCCGTACCGGACGAGCACCCGGGCGACCCCGGTGTCCCCGTCGACCGCGACGATCTCCGCCGACATGGTGAACGCCTCGTCGGCGCCGTCGCGGCCGCGTTCCCAGTCGACGGCCAGGTCGGCGAGGCCCGTCACCGGCTCCTCGTACGGGGAGTGCCGGTAGGTGGCGTCGGCGGTGAAGAGCGAGCCGAGCTCGTCGGTCCCGGGCGTGCGCCACAACCGCTCGTACAACGCGATCCACGACGAGAACCCGTCCCTGGTGACAGCTGACATGATGACAATCATGGTGACTGCCGACGACGTCCGCTCGATAGCGAAGGATCTGCCGCGCACCGTGGAGCGGCTGGTGCGCGACCGCGTGAAGTTCAACGTCGGTCAGATCGTGTACGTGGCACTGTCGCGCGACGAGCGGACCATGGGCTGCGGCTTCCCCAAGGAGGAACGGGACGCGGCGATCGCGGCCGAGCCGGACAAGTTCGCCATGCCGAGCGTCGGCGACCAGCGCTACCGGTGGATCCACGTCGACCTCGACGCCGTCGACCTCGACGAGCTGCGCGAGCTGATCACCGACGCGTGGCGCATGGTGGTACCGAAGAAGGTCGCCGCCGAGTACGACGCCAGAGCGGCGAACTAGACGGTTTGTCCCTCGGATCTTTGTGCGAGGGTCTGCGCCTGACCAACAGGTACCTCAGGGGAACGTGACGGCACCCAGCCACCATCCACCTCGGTAGCCGCGCCTGCGCCGGGACGTAACCCACACATGAAATCCGGGGAGGCGGACTAGCTAAGCCCGCATCACCGTCGCGATCGGAATCCGCGCCGCACGAGCCGCCGGCACCAAACCACCGAGCACACCAGCGATCAACCCGGCGGCGATGCCGGCAACACCCGCCTCCCAAGGGAACGCGACGTTCTGCAGCATCGGCTGCTCGTCGCCGAGGAGTCTGCTCGCCGCCGCCAGCCCTACCATGCCGGCGCCGATCGCGGCGGCCGCCGTGAGCAGGCCGGTCAGCAGTGTCTCCGCGAGCACGATGCCGGCGAGCAGCAGCCGTGGCGTGCCGACGGCTCTGCGCAGCGCGAACTCCTCGATGCGCTCGCCGACCGTCGCCAGCCCCACGTTGAGGATGCCCGCCGAACCGATCAGCAGCACCAGGATCGACACCCCGAGGAACACCCAGCGCATCAACGCGATCTGGTCCGGGATCTGGTCGGCCGAGCTGATCACGTTGACGTAGAGCTGCTGGTCGAGCTGCTGGTCGCCACCGATGGCGGCGAACTTCTTGCGCAGGATGTCGACGAAGTCCGTCGCGGTCGGGGCCGCGAGGATCTCCGACCTGGCCGAACCTCGGGTCGCTGAGCGCGTCCACCGGCATCCAGTTCAGCAGCTCGTCGGACCGCACGTATGCCTGCGGCGCGCCCATCCCGTCGTCGACGACGCCGATGAACCTCGGCGTCGAGTGCGCGGTCGCGCCCGGGAACCGCATCTCCGCCGGCACCTGGTACGCGGCGAACGCCTTCGCCGCCTCCTCGTTCAGCACCAGCCGGGGCGCGAGCTGCGGCGCGCTGTCGAACTCCAGCCACTGCCCACTCTGCGGCCGCAGCGCCCGGAACTGGCGCACGTCGGCGGTGAGCGCCTGCACGCGCAGCTCGATCGCCTGCCCCGCGGGCTGGTCCGGGTTCGGGTTCGGGTTCTGGTCGGTGCAGTAGCCCGAGGCGTCGCACACCATGTAGGCGCCGGGGCCGTACCCGCCGCCGCCGATCTGGTCGATCGGCATGCCGCCCTCGTTGACGGGCTTCAGGTTCGGCTCACCGATGATCGCGTTGGTGCTCATCATGGCCACCACGTCGTTCCGGCCGGCGACCGTGTCCATCGCGATCCGCGACGAGTCCTCGTGCGAGGGCAGGTAGACCTGCTGGGTGCCGTCCTTGCCCTGTGTCATCTCCATCTCGGCGACCAGCGCGCGCTGCGCGATCACCTGGCCGGCCTGCGCGGCGACCACGCCGAGCACCCCGAGGAAGAGACTGATCATGGACAGGAACGTGCGCAGCTTGCGGGCCCGGATCCCCTGCCCGCCGATGATGATCGCCGACCGGAGCCGACCGGACAGTCCGATCACGGGCGCACCCCCGCCGGGGCGAGCACGCCGTGGTCGAGGTGCAGCACCCGCTGCATCTTCGCCGCGTGGTCGTGGTCGTGCGTCACGAGGATGAGCCCGCAGCCGCGGTCGGTCGCCGAGCGCAGTGCCTCGACGACCACGTTGCCGGTGTCGGTGTCCAGCGCGCCGGTCGGCTCGTCGGCGAGCAGGATCCTCGGCTCCCGCACGAGCGCGCGGGCGATCGCGACCCGCTGCTGCTCACCGCCGGACAGGCGTGGCGGCTTCTGCTTCGCGAGGTGCGCGATGCCCATCAGGTCCAGCGCGGCCAGCGCCTTCGCCTTGCGTTTGCGGCGCGGCAGCCAGCCCTGGCCGTTCACCATCGCCATCGCCACGTTCTGCGCCGCCGTCAGGTGCTTGAGCAGGAAGAACCGCTGGAACACGAACCCGAACTGCGCGCTGCGCAGCGCGGCCGCCTTGCGTTCCGGGATGCGCGTGATGTCCTGGTCACCCAACAGGTACTGCCCGCCGTCCGCGCGGTCGAACAGCCCGATGAGGCTCAGCAGCGTGCTCTTGCCGGAGCCGGACCGACCGAGCACGGCGATGCTCTCACCACTGTGGAGGGTCAGGTCGACGCCGTCGAGGATGACCCTCGGCTCGTCCTGTCCCTTCAGCGTCTTCGTCATTCCGGTGACCCGGATCAGGGGCGTCGTCATGGGCGCGGTCAGCTCCGCCGCCGTCGCCGGTGCCGCGGTCATTTCGACCCCGGCATCCCGCTCGGGTCCTCACCCTCCGGCGCTGCTGGCAGGTTCGGGCCCGGCACGCTGAGCTTCTCCTCACCCGTGAGCCCGGACTTGATCTCCATGACCTTGCCGTCGGTCAGCCCGAGGACCACGTCGACGACCTGTCGGGTGCCGTCCGGCTTGACGACCTCGACCTTCCCCTTGCCCTGCCCGCCCGCGATCGCCTCGACCGGGACGACGAGCGCGTTCGCCGCGGTCTGCGTCACGACCTCGAGCGTCGCGGACGCGCCGTTGATCAGCTTCGTGTCGGCGGGCGCCGTGCACACCAGGCGCAGGCCGGACGCCTCGGAGCCGGGTGGCTGCTCCTCCGGCTCCTCCTGCTCCGGCGGCACCACGGGGTTCTGGGGCCCGGCGGCAGGCGGCTGCTCACCCGCGGGCGGCTGCTCCTCCTCGGCGGGCGGCGGCGCGGGCACCGTGCCGGCCGGCAGCGCGGCGATCGTGCCGAGCACCGCGCACGGGAACGGGCCGGGACCGTTCTTGATCTGCGCCTGGACGCCGGTGAGGCCGTCCGCGATCTGGTAGGCCTTCTCGCTGTCGATCTCCGCGACGATGCCGTAGCCGGCGAGCTTCGCCGACGCGACCGGCATGCCGGCCGTGACGGAGGCGCGGTCGTCGACGAGCCGGCCGGAGAACGTCGCCCCCGCGGGCACCTCCACCACCGTCGGCTTGCCGTCGGCCCACACCGAGCCGACGCGCGTCGGCTTGGTCGGCGTGCTCTTCGGCGCCTCGACGTCGAGGTAGCGCATCTGCCCGGCGATCGGCGCGACCAGCCCGAACACCGGGTTCATCGTGACCTTGCCGGTCAGGCTCACCGAGTTCGTCAGGTCCTGACGGGTCGGCGTCACCGTGGTCATCGCGGTGCCGCGGTCCGCGAGATCCGGACTCGGCGGTTCCGCGGCATCGGTGGTGCTGCACGCGGCGGCGGCGACGAAGACGAACGCCAAGACCCCGACGCGGGCACGGACAGGCTTCAACAACCTGGGCCCCCAAACTGATCCATGAACTTGTCCACTAAGACGCCGTGGCACCGCCCGGCGTTGCCTGTGGATGCGGAACGCTACCGCACGAATCGCGCGTGAACGCGAAGCGGTTTTGGTGACAGCACCTCAGCACTGGCCCGTCGTCGGGCCGTGCACCGTGTTCGGGATGCGCAGGTTATCCGGCGCGGTGGCGTTTCCGATACAGCTCAGCGGGCCTTTCACCGTGGCGCCGGCCAACACCGGCGCTCTGTTCCCGGACAGCGTCACCGGGCCGTGCACACTGCCGCCGAGAATCTGCACATCGCCGGCGACACCGCGCACCGACAGCGGGCCGCGGACGGTGCTGCGGAACAGTTCGACCGTGCCGGCACGGTTCGCGGTGACCGGACCGGCGATCGTCGAGCCGGTCGCGACCAGGGCGCCGCCCGTGACCGTCACCGGGCCGGACACCGTGGCGCCGGACAGGCATGTCACGCCGGCGCGGACGGTCAGCGGGCCGTTGTGCCGGCCGGTGATCGTGGTGGTGCAGGCGGGCGGGGCGGGCAGCAGCGTCACGTCGAACGCGTCGGCCGCGCCGATGTTGCCGCTGGGGTCGATGGACCGGTACTCGATGGTGTGCCGGCCGTAGCTGGTCGGCACGTCGTCCCACGGGGACAGCCGTGGCACGCCGAGCTTTCCGTACACCAGGCTGTCGATCTCGGTGCCCCGCGGGGTGAACAGGAAGGGCGCGTCCGGGTCCGTCGGCCAGCCGAAGTAGTTGAACCAGCCGTCGCCGTCGGTGCGGAACTCGCGGACCACGTAGCCCGGGGTGTCGTCGGCGCCGGCGAGCGTCATGGTGAACGGTCCGTTGTAGACGTACGACGGACCGTCCGAAGTGGACCCGGCGAGCAGCGGCTCGGACAGCTCATGGGAGACCGACGGCCCGGTGGCGTCGACGGTCCACGTGCGGGTGTCGGCGCCGACGGTCGCGGTGAGCGTGTGCGTGCCGGTGAGCGCGAGGGACCCGAGGTCGACCGCCCGGTCGTTGCCGCCCGTGTCGACCGGTGCGCCGTCGAGGGCCCAGTCGACCGCGAGCACGTGGTCGGTCGGATGCGTGGCCTCCGCGTACACGACGTCCGTTGCGCCGACCGGTCGCGTGGTCGGCGTCGAGACCGTGAACACCACGTCGACCGGCACGACCGGGGTGGTCAGCGCGGTGTCGACCGTCCACGTGCGACTCTGCGTCAACGCGGCGGAGGACCGGATCGCCGGGTCCCGCACGAACTCCGTCGGGTCGGTCACGGTCACGGCGAGCGTGTGCAGGCCTGGCGACAGGTCCTTTGTGGACAGATCGAGGCTGCGGCTGCCGCCCGTGGCGACCAGCGCGCCGTCGAGTGTCCACGTCACGTCCAGCAGGTGGCTCACCGGGTAGGCGGTCTCGACCCACACCACGCGGTCGGCGCCGATCGGGGCCGACGCGGGGGTGCCGTCCTGCAGGATGGTCGTCTTCGCCGAGATCCGCTGCGTCATCTGCTCGCGGCTGATCTGGTCGAAGTAGTAGCCGAGCGTCTTCATCATCGAGTGCGCGGCCGGCCGCCAGATGCCGGTGCCGGCGTACATGCCGCCCTCGTAGCGGGCGATGGGGCCGCCGGACTCGCTCTGCTCGCCGAGCCAGCGCCACCACTTCCGTTGCTGGGTGGCCATCTCCTGCTCGGTCAGCAGCGAGTGGTGCGACGAGTCCGGCTCGCCGCCCTCGTACGGCTCGCCCCGCGCGCCGCGCGCGTAGTAGTCGTACTCGTCCTGCAGCCCGCCGAGCGAGTGCCCCAGCTCGTGCGGGGTGATCAGCGCGGACAGCGCGTTGCCGCCCGACGCGGTGGCGTTCGCGCCGCCCGCGCCGCCGTAGGTGTCGCTGTTGCCGAGCGCGAGCAGCTGGCGGTTGGCGCGTGTGGTGCCGGGCACCAGGTCGGCGTAGGTGTTGGCGGCCGAGCCGTTCACGGTCAGCAGACGCTGCACGCTGTTCGGGTTGCAGCCGCCCCAGAAACCCATGTCCAGCGGGGTGTCGACCGCGCCGGAGTCGAGGTTCGGGTCACAGTCCACACCGGACTGCGCGGACTCGATCTCGACCGCGTACACGTTGACGTAGCTGCGGTAGGACTTGAACGGCTCGAGCGTCCACAGCACGTTGAGGTGCTTGTCCAGGTGCTCGCGGAACTTCGGCAGGTCGGCGGTGGTGTACCCGTCACCCATGACGACGAGGTTGAACCGCTTCGCCGGGTCGCCGGTCACCTGGATCGGCACGACCGTCGCGTCCCCGGGTGCGGCGGACGCCGGCGGCGCGGCCACGACCGCGGCTGCCACCACGAGCGCGGCCAGCGCCGCCGGCGTTCTCATCGTCCGACGACCGTGCAGCTGGCCGTTGCCTTCTTCGACGGGTCGCTCTCCGACGTGGCCGTGAGCTTCACCCTCGCGACGATCGGTCCGCCGCCCGACTTCTTCGCGTGCACCGGAACCTTGACGTAGTCGCCGAAGTTCGCGGTCGCCAGCTGGTTCGGCACCGACACCGTCCACCCGCGACCGTCCACAGTGGCCGACACGCGGTACACGTCACCGTCGACGTACTGGCGGACGTCCTCAGGATGCTCGCCGGCCGGCGTGGCCGCGCGACCGGTGTTGACGAGCGGGAACCTGCAGGTGGCCATGCCGTCGCGGTCGGGAAGCCCGAACGTCGGCAGCACCGCGACGCCCCGCCGCTGCGGGCCGGCGCCGTCGAGGGAGCGGATCGCGACCGTGTAGGACAGCAGACCCGCCTTGTCCCGCTTGACGTTCAGCACGTAGAAGTGCAGCCGGTTGGCCTCGTCGACGTACTCGTACTCGCTGCCGGAGCCGGTGCCGGCGTGGAACAGCGCGTCGGACAGCTGCCGGTAGTCGCCGATGGTGATCGGCACCTCGGTGCCGTCCGGCAGCACGTAGTCGGTCATCCCGATGTCCTGCGGGTTCGCGTCGACGACCCACTCGAACGGCGCGCGGTCCTCGTTCTTCGTCTTCGCGAGCAGCACGCCCGCGTCCGGCGTGAACGAGTCGGCGCCCATCCGGTCGACGACCTCGACGGTGTAGTTCTGGTAGCCGCGGCCGTCGCAGAACGCGTCGGTGTTGACGTCGCACGGCGGCGCGAGGTCACCGGTGCCCAGCGCGATGTTGACGCCGGAGAGGTCCTTCGGTCCCGGTTGGACGGTCCGCGCGGTGATCTTCGCGACGACCAGACCGGAGTCGCCGAGCGCCTCGCGGGACAGCCGGAGCACGTTCTGCTCGTCGACCATGCCGAGCTCGAGCTTGTTGCGCAGCATGTGTTGCGCGCCCATCGAACCGCCACCGGTCGGCGGGATCATCCACCGGCTGTGCGGGCCGCCCGGCCCGTTGAACGAGCCGCGGGACAGCATCTCCCAGATGCCGGTGTACGCGCGGCGCGGCGGCACGCCGTACGGGTTGTTGTAGTTGTCGCCGATGCCGAGGATGTGGCTGAACTCGTGGGCGTACACGCCCATGCCGGAGCTCTCCGCCTGGGTCGAGGAGCCACCGCCCGCGTTGGGCCAGATGGTCGAGCCGGACGCCCAGGAGGTCCAGTCCACGTACCTGGTCGGCGACCAGTTCGGCAGCGCCTCGTCGGGCGGGCCGAACTCGTCGGTCACGTCCTCCTTGTCGGCGAACTTCATCATGCCGAACTCCTGCCAGGTCGAGGACTCGTCCTGACCGGCGGAGAGGAAGAACACGAAGTCGTAGCCGGCCGGCACCTCGGGGCCCTGGTCGGCGACCCACGCGGCGCGGCCGTCGGTGCGGATGTTGCGCTCGCAGTCGTCCCCGGCCGGGCAGGCGGCGCCGTCCTGGAACTCCATCGCGTACTCGTGGTCCTTGCCGGGCATGGTGTAGGGCCCGAACGCGGTGAGGTCGACGCCGTAGCGGCCGCCGGAGTCCTCCATCCAGTACTCGTGGATGGTGTGGCCGCGGTTGAGGTCACCGGGCTTGTTGAGGAAGTCCTGGTAGAACTGGGCGACCTGGTCCCGAGGAACGTCGTGCGCCTCGGTGCTCGGGTTCGCGAACACCGTCGAGCCCTGCGGCTGCGTGACGACGAAGGGCTGGTTCGGGTAGTCCAGCAGGACGAGCGCGCCCTTGAAGGTGCGCTCCGAACCGGGCACCGACGGATCGGCCCAGTTGGTGCCCGGAACCTTCTTGTAGTCCTTCTCCCACGTCATGTGGTCGGGGTTGACCCAGTTCTGCGGGTCGATCGGGTCCGGGAACCCGGCCTTGGCGGCGACCCTGGCGTTGCCCTGGGTCTGCTGCCAGGGCTGCTGTTGAGGCCAGTGGTCGTACTGCCACGGGTGTGCCGGGACGTCGGGCGGCGCGGCGAGCGCGGGTCCGGCGGAGATCCCGGCGGTGAGTGCGGCGGCGGAGAACAGGGCGGTCACCACAAGGGCAGGGCGGCGAGTCACAGACGGGACGCTAGCTCTGGTATTGACCCACGACATCGATCCGATGTAGGGAACGTGCAGCAGATGGTTCCGACATCTGTCGAAACGCGGAGGTCCGATGCGTCTACAGCCGGCCGTCGACGAGCTGGCGGTCCGCGTCGGCCGCCCGGTGCTCCTCGAGGACCACGCGCAACGCGTCCTCGCCTACAGCGAGCAGACCGGCCCGATGGACGACGTCCGCCGCGACTCGATCCTGCGCCGCCACACCACGCCGTCGGTCCGCCAACACTTCCGCGCGGCCGGCATCTTCGAGTCCCGAGGGCCGCTGCGGATTCCCGGTTCCGCCGATGTGCTCCCCAGGGTGTGCGTCCCGGCCCGCCACCGCGACCGCCTGCTGGGCTTCCTGTGGCTGATCGACGAGCCGGCGATGCCGGACACCGCGGTGGCGGCGGCGTCGGCGGCGGCCGGCGCGCTGGCCCTGTCGCTGCTGCACGACGCGCTCGCCGAGGGCCTGACCGCGCAGCGCGAGTTGGAGGCCGTGTCCGGTGTGCTGCTCGGCGACGACACCACCGGCGCGCAGGTGCTCGTCGACGAGGGCGGCTTCCCGTCCCTCCCGGTGACCGTGCTGGTGGTGCGGCCGGCGGGCGCGTTCTCCCGCGAGGCGATGACGCAGGGCCTGCTGGCGGCCAGGACGAAGCTCGCGGCCCGCCACCTGGTCCGCCACGACCACGGCGTGCTGCTGTGCGCGGGTCGGGTGCACCTGGCGGAGGTGCACGCGGCCTTCCCCGCGCCGGTGGTGGTCGGTGTCGGCACCGCCCGCCCGCTGGCGCACGCGGCGTCGTCGTACGCGGAGGCGCTGCACGCGTCGGTCGTGGCGTTGACGGTCCCCGGCTTCGCCCCCACCGCGACCTGGCATTCCCTTGGCGTGTACCGAATGCTGGCGACCATGCCCGCGGACGCCGTGCATCCGGGGCTCGCCCGCCTGCTGTCGGCACCGGAACACCGGCCGCTGGTGGAGACGCTGGAGACCTACCTCGACCTCGCGGGCAGCGTGGTGGCGACGTCGAAGGCCCTTCGCCTGCACCGCACGTCGCTGTACTACCGCCTGCAGCGGGTGGAGACCCTGGCGGAGACCGACCTGAAGGACGGCAACGAACGCCTGATGCTGCACCTGAGCCTGAAGCTGGCGCGCCTGTCCGGCCGCTTTCCTACGTAGCTCCCCCGGCGGTCATCACGATGAAGTCGCCGTGGCCGCCGTAGCCGAGGACCGGCTCGGCGTACTGGGTGCCGTCGAAGGTGAGCAGCCAGTGCCGACCCCGCACCGGCACCACCACCGGATGCGGGATGTTCGTGCCGTAGGGCGCGTCGAGTGTCCCTTGTAGACGCATGCGCAGGTCGTACACCTTGTAGAGGCGGGCATCGCCGTCGCTGGCGAGCACGTACCACTCGCCGTCGAAGCGCTGGATGATCGTGCCCTCGGTCTGGTCGACCGACAGGTCGGCGCCGACGAGCGACAGGCTCTCCAGGGTGCGGCCCCGCGCGAGCGCCGGGTGGAACACGAACGCGGGCGACTGGGCCGGACTCTCGACGAACGCGACATGCCAGCGGCCGTCGATCTTCGTCATGGCCGGGTCCCACGAGCTGACGTCGGTCGGCAGCGGCATCGGCTCCGTGGCGAGCACGTGCACGCCGGACAGGACGTTCGCCCTGGTCCGCGTGTACCGGACGTGCACGCCCGCGAAGGCGAAGTCGCCCCAGGAGCTCATGGCCAGGACGAACTCGTCGCCGTCGACGACGATCTGGCCCGCGTGGTCGCCGAGCACCACCCCGTCGCGGGCGAAGAACAGGTTCGCCACCTGCTCGAGTCGGGTCGGGTCGGCCAGGTCCAGCGTCCACACGCCCCAGTGCGCCTGCTGGAAGAAGCCGAGGCCGGCGTTGGTGAGCGTGAGGTAGAGCTTGTTGTCGCGGATGTAGGGCCGCCCGTCGGCGTACTGCACGACGTGCGGGTCGCGGACGCCCGCCTGCCCGAAGTACCCGGCCTGGACGCGGCCGAGCAGCGCGGCGCCACGGCCGCCGTACCCGTAGCTGAGCCTGCCGAGCACCTGCGGGTCCCGCAGGTCGATGAGCGCGCTGACACCGGCGCGCTCGGTCAGCAGCGGCTGCCACCCGGTGCCGGTGCCGGTGGTGTCGGCGAGCACGGTGACCGCGTTCTCGTTGACCACCACGGCGAACCGGAAGGGGGCGGTCAGCGCCACGTCCGCCGACTTGACGACGGTCGTCGCGCCGCCGGTGGTCACCTCGATGGTGGCGCGGCCGTTGTCGTAGGCGCCCAGCACGGACGTGCCGTCGTCGCCGACCAGCCCCGCGACGACGCCGGTGCCGGACCGGACCTCGACCAGCACCGACCCGTACGGCGCCCTCGGCCGCACGTCGGTGGAGACGAGCGTGTCCCGCGCCCTCGCGGGCGCCACCGCGGTGTCGTACTGCACGAACCGTGGCGCGATCAGGTCGAACGGACGGTACTTGTGCCGGATCCGGAACGCGAGGTCTGTGGGATCCGCCGCCGCGAGGCCTGGCAGCACCAGAGTCGTCACGCCCGCGACACCCAGGCCACGTAACAGTGTTCGCCTGTCGAGAGACATCGTTGTCCTTCCTCGTTGCCGGATGTCTACTTAACCCGGCAACGAGGAAGGAATCAACATCACTCAGCGATAGACCCGCACGTAGTCGATCGTCATGTTCTGCGGGAACTGGGTGCCGGCGTTGGGCGGACCGGGCCAGTCACCGCCCACCGCGTTGTTCAGGATGATGAAGAACGGGTGGTCGAACACCCACGGGCCGCGCGTCGTCTCGAGCGTGTCCTTGTCGACGGTGAAGAAGTTGTTGCCGTCCACGAAGAACCGCATCCGCGTCGGGCCCCACTCCACGGCGAACACGTGGAACGCCGCGTTGGCCGGCTGGCCGAGGTTCAGCGGCGACCCGTACCCGCCGCCGCCGAAGTAGGCCGGCGCGTGCAGTGTCGAGTAGACGTTGTTCGGCTCCTTGCCGACGTGCTCGAGGATGTCGATCTCACCGGACGCCGGCCACGGGCGGCCCTGGAAGAAGTTGCTGCCCAGCATCCAGAACGCCGGCCACAGCCCGGTGCCGCTCGACACCCGGACGCGTGCCTCGACGCGGCCGTACGTGAAGTCGAACTTCCCGTTGGTGTTCAGGCGACCGGACGTGTACTGGCATGTCGTGCTGCCGCCGGACAACGGGTCCGGCGGGCACGCCGAACCGGGCGTCACCTCGCGCCGCGCCTGGATCACCAGGTTGCCGGCGCCGTCCATCCGCGCGTTGTTGTTGTTCGTGTAGTACTGCAGCTCGTTGTTGACGCCGGGGCCGACCTCCGGCTTCCACTTGGCCGTGTCCGGTGTGGACCCGTTGGCGCCGTTGAACTCGTCGCTCCACGCGAGCCGGGTGAAGTTCGGCGGGGGCGCCGGTGACGGCGGCGGCGTCGGGCTGCCGCCGGTGCCGTACACCTGGAACTCCCACAGCGAGTAGCCGTAGCCGTTCGACCGCGCGGTGCCGTACATCCGGACGTAGCGCCCGGTGCCGCTCACGGTCAGCGTCTCCCGGAAGCCGCGGCCCGCGTTGGTCTGGTAGATCGTCGTCCAGTTCGTGTTGTTGGCCGACACCTGGAGCTGGTAGGCCGTCGCGAACGCCGGATCCCATTGCAGGACGACCTTGTTGACGGTCGCGGTGGCGCCGAGGTCGATCGTGATCCAGCCCGGGTCCACCCAGCCGTTCGTCGGGCTGGTCGCCCAGCGGGTCGCCGGGTCGTAGTCGGTCACCCGCGCCGGGACGCAGCCGGAGCACGCGCCGTCGTCCTGGAACGTGGACGCGGTCGCGGACTTGTTGTAGGACAGCAGACCGTCGGCGCCGGGGTCGCCGCCGCCGCTCGGGGTGCCGAACACCTGGAACTCCCACAGCGAGTACCCGTACTGGGTGGCGCGCGCGGTGAGGTTGAGCCGGACGTAGCGACCGGTGCCGGTGACCGGAAGCACTTGCGCGCCACCGGTTCCCGTCGCCGTGGTGTACACGGTGGACCACGAGGAGGCGTTGGCGGAGACCTGGACGGTGAAGCCGCGCGCGAACGCGGCCTCCCAGTTCAGCCGCACCTCGTCGACGACGTACGTGGCGCCGAGGTCGACCTGGAGCCACTGCGCGTCGCTGAACTGGCTGGACCACCGGGTGCCGGTGTTGCCGTCGACCGCGGCCGCCGCGGGGAAGGCGGCGGCGTTCTCGGTCGAGGAGGCGGTGACCGGGCGGCCCTGGGAGAGCAGCGCGCCGGCCGCGGCGGCGGGTGCGGTCGCTTGGACGAGCGTGACCGCGAGCGCGGCGGCCACTCCCAACGTCAGGAAACGGCGGCTCGGCCGCCGGGTGAGAACCGATCTCATGCGTGCTCCTTCGCACGCGACGGGGCCGCGTCCGGTCGCGAACCGTCGGCGTGAAGCAAGGGGGAACTGGAGGCGTGAGAGCGCTCTCTCCGGAACAGAGAGTGGCGATTCGGGCGGTTCGTGTCAAGACCGACGGCTGTTCGGCGCTACCGGCTGCGCCGAATGGGGCCTATTTGTTCCTGCGCAGAACAAAACCGTTGACCGCCACTGTGACCCCCGTCATGCTCAGCTGTGAGAGCGCTCTCTCGTTCCCCTGCAGGAATCGTCGAGGGAGTTTGTCTTCAATGGCGAAGAAACGAATCAGATGGCTCACACTCGGCCTCGCGGCGATGCTGGCGGCCGGCGCCGTCGTCAGCGGCGGCCTGGCAGGCAACCCGGAGAAGGCGCAGGCGGTGATCCGCGTGGCCGAGTTCCCCGCGGACTGCCCGCTCAGCCACCGGCTGCCGGACGACCCGATCGTGCTGCCGAACCTGCCCGGCGCGTCCCACTCGCACGACTTCTTCGGTAACCACGCGACCAACGCGAACACCACCACCCACCAGCAGCTGGCCGGCGCGACCGGCAACTGCGACCCGGCCGTCGACATCTCGTCGTACTGGGTGCCCACCCTCTACCGCAACAACCAGGTCGTGGTGCCGACCGGCGTCACCTTCTACTACCTGGGCGAAGGCGTGAACAACCCCGGCGCGATCCGGCCGACCCCGGTCGGGCTGAAGATCGTCGCGGGCAACGCGAAGGCCACCGGCGACGCGGACAGCATCGCGCGGTGGTCGTGCCTGCACGCCGGACACGTCAACCCGTCGAAGAACTTCGTGAACTGCCCTTCCGGCACGCAGCTGGAGACCTACCTGGACTTCCCGCAGTGCTGGAACGGCAGCTCGCTCGACTCGGCGGACCACAAGAGCCACATGTCGTACCCGGTGGCGGGCAACTGCCCGTCGTCGCACCCGGTGCCGGTGCCGAAGCTGCGCATGGTGCTGCGGTACCCGGTCAGCGGCGACCCGTCGGTGCTGCGGCTGGCGTCCGGGGACGGCCGGACCATGCACGGCGACTTCTTCAACGTGTGGCCGGCGGCCGAGATGGAGCGGCGCGTGCGGGACTGCATCAACCCGGTGATCAAGTGCGGCCACGACGGCCGTCCGCTGTGATCCGGTTGCTCGGAACGGTTCTGCTGGCCGCCGCCCTCGCGGCGTGCGGCCAGCAGGCCCCCGCGTCCGCGCCACCGCCGGCGCACACCGGCCATCACGCCGTCTCGGCCACGGCGACCACCGCGGCCGCGGACGGTTCCTTCGACGCGACCGCGCGGGCGTTCGTCGAGCTGGTCATCGCGACCGACGACCAGGCCGTGAAGCTGATGGATCTCGGCGCGCGGGCCACGAGCCCCGCGCTGCGCCAGCTCGCCGGCGACCTCGGCGCGCGGCGGCGCGGTGAGCTGGCCACGCTGCGCGGCATCCTCGACACGGCCGGAGTGTCCTACGTCGACAACCACGCGGGCCACGACATGCCGGGCATGCCGACCGAGGCCGAGCTGACCGCGCTCGCGGCGGCCGGCGCCGGCTTCGACGCGGAGTTCGTCCGGCTGGTCCGCGCGCACCTGACGGAGTCGGTGACAGTGGCCCAGTCCGGCACCACGTCCGTCGGCCACGAGGAGACGCGGACGGCGGCCGAGTCGATGGCGCGGGAGCGCGCCGCGGCACTGCAGGCGCTCGACGGGCTCGGCTGAGTGCTCGAACACGAACCGACGGGCCCGGCGTTCGGCTGGCGGTATAAAGAGGCCGTGCCGCGCCGCCCAGTGTCCAAACGCGTCACCCTCGAGGAGGTAGCCAGGGCCGCGGGGGTGTCCCGTGCGACCGTGTCGCGGGTGGTCAACGGGGTGACGAGCGTGGACGAGAGCATCCGGGCCGCCGTGGAGGAGGCGATCTCCGTGACCGGCTACCTGCCCAACCTCGCGGCCCGGTCACTGGTCACCCGGCGCGCGGACGCCGTCGCACTGGTGCTGCCCCAGGAGGGCCGGGTCCTCGGCGACCCGTTCTTCGGGCGCGTCGTGCGCGGGGTGATGACCGTGACCGGACCGGCCGGGCTGCACCTCGTGCTGACGATCACCGGGGCCGGCACCCGCGAGCAGGTGCTGACCGACCTCAAGCGCGGTCGGCTGGACGGCGTGATCCTGATCCACACCGAGCCGGCCGACCCGCTGCCCGGCTGGCTGGTGAGCGCGCACTTCCCGGTGGTCCTGTCCGCCCGGCCCACCACGCCGCTCGCGATCACCTACGTCGACGTGAACCAGACCGCGGGTGCCGGCCTCGCCGCGCGCCACCTGCAACGCTCCGGCCGCCACCGCCTCGCGACGATCGCCGGCCCGCAGGACACGCCCGCCGGACAGGACCGCCTGACCGGCTTCCGCGCCGCGGTCGGCGCCGACGTCCCGTGGGTCGAGGGCGACTTCACCATGCGGAGCGGCGCGCTCGCGATGGAACGACTCCTCGCCGCCCACCCGGACGTGGACGGCGTCTTCGTCGCGTCGGACCTCATGGCCCAGGGCGCGATCCCCGTCCTGCGCCGCGAAGGCCGCCACGTCCCCACCGACGTGGCGATCGTGGGCTTCGACGACTCCAGCGCCGCGCTCGACTGCGACCCGCCGCTGACCACCGTCCGCCAGCCGACCGAGGAGATGGCCGCGGAGATGGCGCGACTGCTGGTGCGCCAGATCGAACATCCGGAGACGCCGGTCAGCGCCGTCGTCTTCGAGCCTTCGCTGGTGGTCCGTCGTTCGGCGTGACGGGGATCCCGGTCAGCGTTCGTACAGGCGGAAGACCGGGTGGTCCGCCGCGTCGGGGAGCTTCCGGAAGTACGGCGCCACCTGGTAGCCCCACTTCTCGCGGTACGCGGCGATGACCGGCTGCCGCTCGCCGGCCGGCAGCTCCTCGGCCTTCACCTCGCGGGCGCGGCCGCCCTGCCGCAGCTCGCACGTGCCGGCGGCCCGCAGGTTGCGGACCCACTGGCTCTCGCCGCGTACGGAGACCAGGTAGGACACACCGCCGTGCACCAGCACGTTCACCGGCACCTCCTGCGTGTCACCGGTCCGGCGCGCGCGGACCGCGAGCGTGGTCGCCATCCGGGTCCGCATCGCTACCGGGTTGATCACCCGGCGGGCGAACCAGTTGGAGCGTAGGTACATGACTGCCTCCTCGTGCGTTCGCACCTCAACACGTAACACGCCACCGACGCGGCCCACACCGCGCCGAACAACGCGACGAACAACGAGATCCACCAGACGAAGTGGACCCGCGCGTCCCACTGCTCACCGAAGGGACCCCAGATGGGCAGCAGGTGAACGGTCGCCAGCCCGCCGCCACCGAGCACACTCACCAGCAGCGTCCCCGACGCCGACGGGCGGCCGCGCACACCGATGACCAGCAGGCCGGCCGCCGCCGCGAGCAGCGCCCACCCGGCCATCACCGTCACCATCGGCGTGACCTGCCGGACGACGTGGACCATGCCGTGCAACAGGTAGGTACCCACGTACAACGCCAGCCCCGCGAGGAGCAGCCGCCGTTCCCGTGCCTCGGTCATGCCGCCTGCCAGCGAACGGCCGCCGCCGCGGCGAAGTCACCGGCATGCGCGAAGCCCGCCATCACCACGAGGTCGCCGTTCTTCACCTGCCCGGCCCGCAGCGCGCGGTCGAGGTTCACCGACACGGTCGCGCCGTAGAGGTTGCCGAGCTGGTCGAACGTGTCGATGTGCCGTTCCGCGGGCAGGTCGAGCGCCTTGCGCCAGTTGCGCAGGAACAGCTGGTTCGGCTGGTTGGTCACGAAGACGTCGATGTCCGAAGTGGACACCCCGAGGTCGACACACAGCTCCGTCACCACCTTCGGCACGAGACCGTTGCCCCGCGCGATGATGTCGGTCAGCTTGGACTCGTCGAACTTCAGCTCCATCTGCGTCGCACCCGGCTCCCAGTACTTCCGGTCGGACGCGGAGAAACCGAAGTCCCGCGCGCACTCCGGGTCGTTGTACGTCGTGACGCCGAGGATCGGCGACTGCTCGCTCGCGGTCACGTACACGACCCCGCAACCGTCGCCCGGTGTCGCCGCGTGCGCCTGCGTGCGGATCTCGTCCTGCGTGAACACCTGCCCGCCGGTGTTCTGCACGTTGCACAGCAGCGCGCTGTTCGCCGCGCCGCTGCCGATGATCGTGCGCGCCATCTTCAGCATGTACGGCAGCGAGGCACAGCCGCCGTTGTGCACGTCAACCACCCAGTCCGGCACGCAGCCGAGCAGGTGCGCGGCCTCGGCGCCGGAACCGGTGATCGGGTGGTCCGGCAACAGCACGTTGGTCATGAGCATGTCGACGTTGCCGGCCGGCGGGATGCCGAGCCGGTCGAACATCGGCTTCGCCGCCTGGTAGATCATGTCGGCGGCCCGCTCGTCCGGGCCGACGTGGTGGCGTGTCGTCGGCTTGCGGAACAGCGGGTGGTTCGCCATCGGGTCGTCGATCGGCTCGGCACCGGCGAGGAAGTAGTCGATCCCCACCGGTGGCCCCGGCAGATAGCTGCCGAAGTCCACAATGCTCACCGGACGCTGCTGGTCCATCGTCGTAGTTCCCCTCGGTTCCTCGGTCACGCGGCGCGTGCGATCCTGGTCTGCGGCAACGGGGTCAGCTCGAGCCGTGCCTCGGCGATCTGCGTGCCGAGCTGCCACAGCCGCAGGTCCGCGACCACCCGCCCGTTCGGTCCTTCGTGGATTTTCGCGACGCACTCGGCCCGCGCGTCCAGCTCACCGAGCCCGGTGAACCGCAGCTCGCAGCCGGTGACGGCCGCGACCGGCTCGGCGAGCAGGCCGGTGCGGTGCGCCGCCGCCACCGCCGACTGCCGGTAGATCTCCAGCATCAGCGAACCGGTCACGTGGTCGTGCGGGTGGTCGAAGAACCCGGGATGCGACTGGTCGACGACGAGCGTGTACCGGTGCTCCGCATCATCCACAGTGTCCTCGGTGTCCTCGGTGTCCACGGTGGACTCCCGGATCACCACGTTCCGCTCGTCACGTCGGCCGAGGCTGGTCGGCGCCATCCGCTCCTCGCGGGGCGGCGGCGGGTCGGAGTCGAGATCCTTGCGTGCCCTCGTCTGCGCGCGCAGCACCTGGTACGCGGGCCGCTCGAACACGGCCATGTCCCCGTTCATGGTGACCGCGGTCGAGTCGCCGAGCCGCAGGTCGCCCGTGAAGCCGAGCGCGACGAGGTTGCCGTCGCGTTCCTGCTTGCTGTGCACGGTGACCCGGATCGTGCCCTCCGGCGGCCGGACGCCGTCGTCGGCGAACGCGGCGAGGTCGTCGATGGTCAGGTCGACCCGGTGCAGCAGGCACGGCGACGACGTCGGCACGCCGTAGTACTGGTGTGCCACCAGGAACGCGGCCTGCCGTCCTATCTCGACGGTCACGAGCGGGTCGTGGTGGTCCGACAGGCGGTCGGACCACTGGACGTGCGCGCGCGGCAGCTGGGTGGCGAGCAGGAACTCGTCCGGCCCGACCTGCTCGGAGTCGGTGATGAAGATCTCCGAGATGGCCCGGACGTGCACCAGCTTCCTGGACACCGTCTGGTCGTGCGAGAGCGTCATGGTCGGTCCGCCTGTTCCACGGTCGCCGGGGTGATGAACGCGCTGATGGCGCGGACGAGCGCGGCCGGGTCGCTCGCGCCCCGGTAGGCGACGTGCCCGTCCGGCCGCACGAGGGTCGCCGTGTCGCCCGGCACCCGGTGCACGGCGACGAGATCGCCGTACCGCTCGGTCACCACGTCGAGGTCGTCCGGCGCGAGCAGCGTGAACGGCTTGTCGCGGTCGAGCGAGCCCTGGTCGGACAGCCGCCGGGCGCCCCGGCCGTAGTCGATGGCGAGTTGTGTGACCGACGGGCCGATCTTCCAGTCGATCAGGCCGAACCGCGACAGCAGTCCGAACACGCCGTCCCGTGCCGCCACCATGGCGCGCGGCCGGACGGTCGCGAGGGTGGCCTGCTGCGCGGCGTGCTGTTTCGCGTGCCGCGCCACCGGCATCCGTTCGTCCTCATAGGACTGGAGCAGGTGCTCGCCGGCGCGGCCGCGGGCGACGAGCGCGAGCTTCCACGCGAGGTTGTGGGCGTCCTGGATGCCGCCGTTCATGCCCTGCCCGCCGACCGGCCCGAAGATGTGCGCGGCGTCGCCGGCGAGCAGGCAGCGGCCGGCGCGGAACCGCGCGGCGATGCGGGTGTTGATGCGGACCTTCGCGATGCCCCAGCCCGCGTTGCGCAGCTTGCGGATGCCGAGGTCCCGGCCGATGCCGCGCCGGATGAGCGCCTCGATGTCGCCCTGGTCCAGCTCGGTGTCGTCGTCACGGTCGCCGGTGCGCAGGAGCGCGGTGAGCCGGTAGGAACCGTCCGGCAGCGCGACGATCACCGCGAGCCCGCCGGGGAAGAAGAAGTAGTGGCCGTCGTCGCGCGGGAGTCCGTTGTGGACGAACGCGTCGACGCTCACGAACACGTCGTCGGTGGCACGGCCGGCGAACTCGATGCCGGCGAGCTTGCGGACGGTGCTGTGCGCGCCGTCCGCGCCGACGATCCAGTCGTACGTCGCCGGGACGCCGTTCAGCGTCACCGTGCCGTCGGTGCCGTCCGTGCCGAGGCCGTCGAGCCGGACGCCGCGCTCCACGGCGCCGCCGTAGCTGGTGAGGGCCTGCTCGAGCACCGCCTCGGTGTCGGACTGGGGCAGGGCGAGCATGAACGGGAAGCGGGTGTCCCGGGCCTTCGACAGGTCGAGTCGGCCGATGGTCCTGCCGCGCGAGTAGAAGGTCGCGCCGCGACACCGCACGCCACGCCGGACCGCCTCGTCGGCGACGCCGAGCTCGTCGAGCACCTCCATGGAGCGCGAGGACATCCCGATGGCCCGCGAGCGTTCGGTCCGATGTGGACTCGCGTCGACGACGCGACACGGCACACCGTGGCGGTGGAGCTGCGCGGCGAGCGTCAGCCCGGTGGGGCCGGCCCCGACAACGAGGATGCGTGCGTCAGGCATCGGTGCTCCTGTCGAGCCAGGTGCGCAGCGCGGCCGCGCAGCCGTCGGCGTCGTCCTCGAGGACGGAGAAGTGGTCGCCGGGCACGGTCACCGTGTCGTCGGCGACCGCCCAGGTCGGCCACGGCGCGGCCCGCTCCGCGCGGATCATCGCGCTCGGCGTGGTGTGCCGGGTCGGCCGCCGCTGCGGGAACAGCCGCAGGTAGGCGCCCATGGCGAGCACGTTGTCGTCGTTGACGATCACCGAGTCCCGGTCCCGCTCGAGGATGAGCCCCATGGCCCACTCGAACACCTTGGCCCGGTCCGTGCCGTCGACCTCGAAGGTGTCGATCATGACGACACCGAGTGGGTCGACCCGCGCGGCGAGGTCGTGTGCGATGACGCCGCCGATCGAGTGCCCGACGAGGACCACCGGGTTCCCGACCGCGGCGCGGTGGACCGCCTCGGCCATGACGTCGAGCGCGGCGTCCCAGGTCTCCGGGAGCGGCTCGCCCTTGCCGAACCCGGGCAGGGTCAGCGAGACGACCCGCTGGCGCGGCTCGAGTGCCGCCGCGACGCGGGCGAACATGTGCGGTCCCGACCCGGCGAGGAACGACGGCACGCACACGAGCGTCGGCTCCCGCGACCCGCCCGAGATCAGCGTGGTGTCGGACCGGCCGGCGTGCGTCGGCCGGAACCGGGAGGCCTCGGTGAGCACCGGGACGACCTCGGCGAGCGTGCCGCGGTCGTAAGCGTTGCGCAGGAGGCCGGTGATGGTGCCCGGCTCCTTACGGGCCGCGGGCGCCGCGGGCGCCCCGATCGACACGACCTCCGCCTCGGCCCTCGGCACACGGGTGACCAGGTACTCCGCGACCCCGGCGGTCGTCGGGTGGTCGACGACCATCGTGGGGTCCAGGTCCAGGCCCGTCGCGGCGGCGAGGCGTTGGTGCAGCTCGACCGTGGCCAGCGAGTCCATGCCCAGCTCCGCGAACGTGCGGGTGGGACGGACCTCGTCGAGGTCGGTGTGGCCGAGCACGCCCGCGGTGATCGTGCGAACCAGTTCGAGGGCCACCGCTGGGCGCTCGGCGGCCGGCACCCCGGTCAGCGACACCGGCTGCTGGACCGGTGCGGCGGGCGGGTCGTGCTCGGCGCTCACCGCGAACTCGGCCGTGGTCGATCCCGACGCGGCGACGGCCATCGCCGGCACGGGCACCGGGATCGACACGGGCACGGGCACCGGCAGGCTCGCCAGGTGCGCCGCCACCGCCGCCGGGGTCGGGTGGTCGACGACCATCGCCGGGTCCAGGTCCAGACCCGTTGCCACCGCTAGACGTTGGTGCAGCTCGACCGTGGCCATCGAGTCGAGGCCCAGCTCGGTGAACGTGCGGCTCGGGTCGACGTCGGTATGGCCGAGCACCGCGGCGGTGGTCTGCCGGACCAGCTCCAGCGGCGGCAGGTCGGCCGCGACCGGCACCGGCGCGGCCGTCGGCGTGCCGTCGAGCCAGTACCGCGTGCGTTCGAACGGGTACGCCGGCAGCTGGACCGGCACGCCGGCCACGAGCGCGGACCAGTCGACCGGGACGCCGTGCACGTGGAGCGTCGCCACCGCGGTGACGACCGAGGTCGGCTCCGGCCGGTTCGCGCGCAGGGTCGGCACGAGCACGGCAGACGGCACGCAGTCCCGCGCCAGCGCGGTGAGCGCACCGCGCGGCCCCACCTCGACGAACGTCGTCGCGCCGGAGTCGGCCAGCGCGCGCGTCCCGTCGAAGAACCGGACCGTCGCCCGCACCTGTCCCACCCAGTAGTCGGCGTCCATTGTGGACACCGCGGTCCCGGTCACCGTCGACACGATCGGGATCCTCGGTGGCGCGTAGGAGAGCGACTCCGCCACGGACCTGAACGCCGCGAGCATGCCGTCCATGTGCGCGGAGTGGAACGCGTGGCTGACCCGCAGCCGCTTCGGCCGGGACCCGGTCCACGCCGCCGCCCACGCCTCGATCGCGTCCTCGTCGCCGGACAGGACCACCGACTCCGGCCCGTTGACGGCCGCGACGTCGATGCCGGCGGGCAGCTCACCCAGCCCGCCCTCGCTCGAGCGCACGGCCAGCATCGCGCCCCGAGCCGGCACCTCCTGCATCAACCGGCCCCGCGCGGCCACCAGCCGGGCGGCGTCCGGCAGCGACAGGACCCCGGCCACGTGCGCGGCCGACAGCTCACCGATCGAATGTCCCAACAGGACGGACGGGGTCACGCCCCACGACTCGAGGAGACGGAACAGCGCCACCTCGACCGCGAAGAGCGCCGCCTGCGTGTACTGCGTCTCGTCCAGCTCCGGACCGGACAGCACCTCCCGCAGCGGGCGCGCGAGATGGCGGTCCAGCTCCGCGCCGACGGCGTCGAACGCCGCCGCGAACACCGGGTACGTCTCGGCCAGCTCGAGGCCCATGCCGACGGACTGGCTGCCCTGTCCCGAGAAGAGGAACGCGAGCCGGCCCCTGGTCACACTCCCCACCACCGGCGACGCCGACAGCAGCTCGTCGACCGTCGTGCCGACCAGTGCGGCCCGATGTTCCAGCCGCGCCCGCGTCGTCGCCAGCGTCCAGCCGACGTCGGCGGCCGACACCGACGTGCCGGCGACGTGCTCGCGCAGCGCGGCGAGCTGTGCGTCCAGCGCGGCGGGCGTGCGGGCGGACAGCAGCCACGGCACCGGTCCACCCGACGGCGACACCGGCTCCCGCGTCTCGGCGGGCGGCTCCTCGATGATCACGTGCGCGTTCGTGCCGCTGATGCCGAACGACGACACGCCGGCCCGGCGCCGCCGCCCGCCGGAGGCCCACGGCTGCTCCTCGGTCAGCAGCGACACCCCGCCGGCCGACCAGTCCGCCTTCGGTGTCGGCTCGTCGACGTGCAGCGTGCGGGGCAGCGTCTCGTTGCGCAGCGCCATGATCATCTTCAGCACGCCGCCGACGCCGGCCGCCGCCTGTGTGTGCCCCAGGTTCGACTTCAGCGAACCCAGCCACAGCGGCCGATCCGGCTCCCGGTCCGCGCCATACACGGCGAGCAGCGACTCCGCCTCGATCGGGTCGCCGAGCATCGTGCCAGTGCCGTGGCCCTCGACGGCGTCCACATCGGACGGTGCGAGTCCCGCGTCGGCCAGCGCGGAGCGGATCACCCGTTCCTGCGACGGCCCGTTCGGCGCGGTCAACCCGTTCGACGCGCCGTCCTGGTTCACCGCGGAACCGGTCAGCAGCGCCAGCACCCGGTGCCCGTTGCGGCGCGCGTCGGACAGGCGCTCCAACGCGAGCAGCCCGACCCCCTCCGACCATCCGGTGCCGTCGGCCGCGCCCGCGAACGACTTGCATCGGCCGTCGGCCGACAACCCCCGCTGGCGGCTGAACTCCACGAACAGCGTCGGCGTCGACAGCACCGTCACACCGCCGGCCAGCGCGAGCGAGCACTCCCCCCGCCGCAGCGACTGCGCCGCGAGGTGCAGCGACACCAGCGACGACGAGCACGCCGTGTCGACGGTGACCGCGGGGCCCTCGAAGCCGAACGTGTACGCGATCCGCCCGGACGCGACGCTGCCCGCGGTGCCAACACCCCAGTAGCCGCCCAGCTCGGCGGGGCCGGACCGCGCGAGCCACGCGTAGTCCTGGTACATCAGGCCGACGAACACGCCCGTGTCGCTGCCGCGCACCGCGGCCGGGTCGATCCCGGTGTCCTCCAACAGCTCCCACGCCGTCTCGAGCAGGATCCGCTGCTGCGGGTCCATTCCGAGCGCCTCGCGCGGCGAGATGCCGAACAGCCCGGCGTCGAAGTCGGTCGCGTCCGCGAGGAAGCCGCCGTGGCGGGTGTAGGACGTGCCGGGGTGGTCGGGATCGGGGTCGTACAACGACTCCAGCTCCCACCCCCGGTCGGTCGGGAACCCGCCGATCGCGTCCGTGCCTGCCGCGACCAGGTCCCACAGGTCCGACGCGGACCGCACCCCGCCCGGGTAGCGGCACGCCGTGCCGACGATCGCGATCGGCTCGCTCGTGCGGTCCTGCGCCGCCCGCAGCCGTTCCCGCGTCTCGTACAGCTCGGCGGTGACCTTCCTGAGGTAGCCGAGCACCCGCTCCTCGTCAGACATCCCTCACGCTCCCAGTCCGCGGTCGATCAGGTCGAACAGCTCTTCTGCGCTTGCCGACCGGATCAGGTCGCCGGTCGACACGTCGGTCGACTCAGCGGTCGACTCAGCGGTCGACTCGGTAGTCGATTCCGTCAGGTCGGCCACGAGTGTCCGCAGCCGCGCCAGCAGCGGCTCCCGCTCCGTCCCGCCGAGCGAGCCGAGCGCGATGGCCAGCCGGTCCACCTGCGACACCAGGTCCGGCGCCGCGCGCGGCTGCTTCTTCGCCAGCCGGGATCGCAGGTGCCCGGCGATCGCGGCGGGCGTCGGGTGGTTGAACACCAGCACGGACGGCAGCGTCAGCCCAGTGGCGGCGGTCAGCCGGTTGCGCAGCTGCACGGCCGCGAGCGAGTCGAACCCGAACTCGGTGAAGGCCCGCTCCGCGTCGATCGAGTCCGGCGACGGGTAGCCGAGCACGGCCGCGGTCTGGGACAGGACGATGTCCAGCACCACCGCGTCCCACTCGTGCTCCGGCAGCTCGGCGAGCCGGTCGGCGAGGGTCTCCTCCGCCTCCGACGGCGGCAGCGCGGGCAGCCGCACCAGGTCGCGGAACATCGGCGCGAGGTCGCCGGCCCGTGCCTTCGCGCGGATCGCGGCCGTGTCGAGGCGGGCCGCGACCACCAGCGGGTCGGGCAGCCGCCACGCCGCGTCGAACAGCCGCAGTCCATCCTCTGTGGACAGTGCGGCGAGGCCGGACCGGGCGAGGCGGGTGACGTCGACCGCGCTCAGGTGCCGGGTGAGGTCGCTCGCGTCCTCCCACAGCCCCCACGCCATCGACGTCGCCGGCAGCCCGGCCGCCCGCCGGGTGTGCGCGAGCGCGTCGAGGAACGCGTTGCCGGCCGCGTAGTTCCCCTGCCCCGGCCCGCCGAACACGCCGGCGACGGACGAGAACAGCACGAACGCGGCCAGGTCGTGGCCCATGGTCAGCTCGTGCAGGTGCAGCGCGGCGTCGATCTTCGGCCGGAGCACCCTGGTGAGCCGTTCCGCGGTGAGCGACTCCAGCAGTCCGTCGTCGAGCACGGCCGCCGAGTGGATCACCGCGGTGAGCGGGTGCTCCGCCGGCACCGCGGCGATCACCTCGGCGAGCGCGGCCCGGTCGGTGACGTCGCACGCGGCGACGGTCGCGGTCGCGCCGAGCGCGGTCAGCTCGTCGACCAGCACCCCGACGCCTTCGGTGGCCGGGCCGCGCCTGCTGAGCAGCAGCAGTCGCGAGACCCCGTGGGAGACGACGAGATGCCGGGCCACGACCGCGCCGATCCCGCCGGCGCCACCGGTGACGAGCACCGTCCCCTGTGGATCGAGCGCGGGTGGCGGCGCATCGTCGGTGATGACCTTCGCGAGCCGCGGCACCGACACCGCGCCCGCGCGGACCGCGAGCTGCGGCTCGCCGGCGGCGAGCGCGGCCGGCAGGACCCGGCGCGACGCCGGCTGCCCGTCGACGTCGATCAGCACGAGCCGGCCGGGGTGCTCGGCCTGCGCGGTCCGCGCGAGGCCGACGACCGCGGCGGCGCCGAGGTCCGGCCGCTCGCCCGGCAGCGCCACCGCGCCGGTCGTGACCACGACGAGCCGGGTGTCGATCAGCCGCTCGTCGGCGAGGAAGTCCTGCAGGAGCGTGAGTGCCCGCTGCGTGGTCGCCCGCGCGGCGCCCGCGAGGTCGCCGGAGCCGGCCTCGAAGAACGCGAGCAGCACGTCCGGCGGGTCGGCCACGACGGACGCGAGCGAGTCGTGGTGTGCCGCGTCCGGCACGAGGTCGGCCGCGCCGAGCACCGCGACCCGGCCGACCGGCCGCACGGCCGCGGCGACGCTCGTCGGCGTCCAGTCCACTGTGAACAGTCCGTCGCTCCTGCTCCGCCGGGCGGCGGTGAGCTGCTCCAGCGTGACCGGACGCGCCAGCACCGAACGGATCGACAGGGCCGGCGCCCCGGACTCGGTCACCGCGAACAGCCCGACCGAGTCGGGCCCGGTCGGCACGAGCCGCACCCGCAGCGACGACGCGCCGCCCCGGTGGATCCGCACGCCGCTCCAGCTGAACGGCAGGCTGGCGTGCCCGACCTGCTCGCCGAGCCGCACGACCACCGCGTGGAACGCCGCGTCCAGCAGCGCCGGGTGCACGCCGAACCGGCCGGCCTGCGCCTGGTGCGACGCGTCGAGCCGGACCTCGGCGATCACCTCGTCGCCGCTGCGCCAGCTCGCCCGCAGCCCCTGGAACGCCGGCCCGTACTCGAAACCCTGCCCGGCCAGCCGGTCGTAGAGGTCGTCGACCGGCATCTCCGCGCCGTCGACGGGCCAGCTCGCGACGTCCAGCTCCGGCAGCGTCTCCGCGCCGGCGACCGCGAGCAACCCGGTGGCGTGGCAGGTGAACTCGACGTCCTCGACCAGGTCGGCCACCTCGTGCGAGTGGATGGTGATCGACCGCAGGCCCTCGCCGTCCGGTTCGCCGACCGCGACCTGGATGGCGACCGCGCCGGTCTCCGGCACGACGAGCGGCGCCTCGATGGTCAGCTCCTCGACCACCGCCGCGCCGAGCAGGCCGCCGACGTACGCCGACAGCTCGACGAAAGCCGCGCCGGGCAACAGGACCACGTCGGACACGGCGTGGTCGGCGAGCCACGGGTAGGTCTGCTGGGAGAGCCGGCCGGTGAACACCCAGCCCGCGCCGTCCGCGGGCCGCAGCGCCGAGCTGAGCAGCGGGTGGTCCACCGGCACGAGCCCGGCCGACGACACGTCGCCCACCTCGGCGACCGGCGGCTCGACCCAGAACCGCTGCGGCTGGAACGGGTACGTCGGCAGCGGCGCCGGGTTGCCGGCGACCGGCCCGGTCCAGTCGACGGCGACGCCCCTGGTGTGCACGGCGGCGAGCGCGGTGGTGAAAGCGGCCCGGTCGGCCTGGTCGCGGTGCAGCGTGCCGGTGACCGCGACCCGCGTCGGGTCGACGCCGACCGCCTCCAGCGTCTGTCCTACCGCGACGGTCAGGATCGGGTGCGGGCTCACCTCGACGAACGCGCGGTAGCCCTCCTCGGCGAGCCTGCGGATCACCGGCTCGAACCGGACGGTCTCGCGGATGTTGCGGTACCAGTAGCCCGCGTCGAGACCCGCCGTGTCGACGGGCTCGCCGGTCAGCGTGGAGTGGAAGCGGACGTCGCCGGTGCGGGGCGCGATCGGTGCCAGCAGCTCGGCGAGCGGCTCCTCGAGCACGGACATGTACGCGGAGTGCGACGCGTAGTCGACCGGGATCTCCCGTGCCCACACGCCTTCCGCCGCGCAGTCGGCCAGCAGCTCGGCCAGCGCGGCGCTCTCGCCCGACACGACCACGGTGGACGGTCCGTTGACCGCGGCGACCGACAGCCGGTCGGCCCACCGCGCCAGTCGCGGCGCCAGCTCGGCCACCGGCAGCGACACGGACACCATGCCGCCCGCGCCGGTGATGTCGGACAGCGCCCTGCTGCGCAGCGCGACCACCCGTGCCGCGTCATCGAGAGACAGTCCACCCGCGACACACGCGGCGGCGATCTCCCCCTGCGAGTGACCGACCACGACGTCCGGCACGACACCCCGCGCGCGCCACAGCTCGGCGAGCGACACCATCACGGCGAACAGCACCGGCTGCACCACGTCGACGCGGTCGAACCCCGGCGCGTCCGGTGCGCCGGACAGCACGTCGGCGACCGAGTAGTCGAGGTGCGGGTCCAGCGCGGCCGCGCACTCCCGCAGCCGGTCCGCGAACACCGGGTGGTGCTCGGCGAGCTCGCGGGCCATGCCGGCGTACTGGCTGCCCTGACCGGGGAACAGGAACGCGACCTTGCCGTGCCCGGGCCCCGCGATGCCGCGGACCAGCCCGTCGGCGGTCTCCTCGGCGACCAACGCGGTCAGTCCGGCGAGCAGCTCGGTCCGGTCGGCGCCGACGACGGCGGCCCGGTGGTCGAGGTGCGCGCGCTGGTGCGCGAGCGTGTGTGCCACGTCGGCGGGCGCCAGCTCCCGGTGCTCCTGGACGTGCGCGAGCAGCACCCCGGCCTGCGCGGCGAGCGCCCGCCCGCCGCGCGCCGACAGCAGCCACGGCACGGGACCGGCCGCCGGCGAGGGTGTCGCCGGGTCGACGGCAGGTGGCTCCTCGATGATCACGTGTGCGTTCGTGCCGCCGATGCCGAACGCGGACACGGCGGCGCGGCGGGGCCGGTCGGCCGGCTCCCACGGCTGCGCGTCGGTCAGCAGCGCCACCGCGCCGGACGACCAGTCGACCTTCGGCGTCGGCTCGTCGACGTGCAGCGTCTTCGGCAACCGGTGGCCGTGCAACGCCATCACGAGCTTGATGACCCCGCCGACCCCGGCGGCGGCCTGGCTGTGGCCGATGTTCGACTTCAGGGACCCGAGCCACAGCGGGTGTTCCGGGTCGCGGTCCAGGCCATACACCGCCATCAGCGCCTGCGCCTCGATCGGGTCGCCGAGGGTGGTGCCGGTGCCGTGCGCCTCCACCGCGTCCACATCGGACGGTGCCAGTCGCGCGTTCGCCAGCGCGGAGCGGATCACCCGCTCCTGCGACGGCCCGTTCGGCGCGGTCAGCCCGTTGGACGCGCCGTCCTGGTTCACGGCGGAGCCGGCCAGCACCGCGAGCACCCGGTGCCCGTTGCGCCGGGCGTCGGACAGCCGCTCCAGGGCGACCAGCCCGATCCCTTCCGACCAGCCGGCGCCGTCGGCCGCCGCGGCGAACGACTTGCACCGCCCGTCGGGCGACATCGCGCGCTGCCGGCTGAACTCCACGAACAGCGTCGGCGTCGACAGCACGGTCACGCCGCCGGCCAGCGCGAGCGTGCATTCGCCGCGCCGCAGCGAGTCGGCCGCGAGGTGCAGCGCGACCAGCGACGACGAGCACGCGGTGTCGAGCGTGACCGCGGGGCCCTCGAAGCCGAAGGTGTAGGAGATCCGTCCGGACGCGACACTGCCCGCGGTGCCGATCCCCCAGTACCCGCCGAGATCCTCCGGGCCGACCCGCGCGAGCCACGAGTAGTCCTCGACCGCGAGGCCGACGAACACGCCGGTCGCGCTGCCCCGCAACGAGTTCGGGTCCACCCCCGCGTGCTCGAGGGTCTCCCACGCCACCTCGAGGAGCAGCCGCTGCTGCGGGTCCATCGACAGCGCCTCGCGGGGCGAGATGCCGAAGAACTCCGCGTCGAAGTCCGTCGCCTCGGCGAGGAACCCGCCCGCCCGTGCGTAGGACGTGCCGGGGTGGTCGGGATCCGGGTCGAACAGCGTCTCCAGGTGCCAGCCGCGGTCACCGGGGAACGGGGAGATCGCATCCCGCCCGGCGGCGACCAGGTCCCACAGGTCGGCGGGCGAGCGCACCCCGCCCGGGTACCGGCAGCCGAGCCCGACCAGCACGATCGGGTCCGTCTCGTCCGTGCCGTCCGAATAGGACTCCGCGGCCACCTCGGCGGCCGGCGCGGGCGCCAGGTCGCTCAGGTGCGACAGCAGGTGCGCGGCGACCGCGTCCGGCGTCGGGTGGTCGAACAGCATGGTGACGGCCAGCTCGATGCCGCTCGCCTCGGACAGCATGGCGGTCAGCTCGATCGCGGCGAGCGAGTTGTAGCCGAGGTCGCGGTAGGGCCGGAACGGGTCGACGTCGCCGGGCGGACACCCGATCAGCGCCGCGGTCTCGCCGACGACGAGGTCCAGCGCGACCGCGTGCCACTCGTCGGCCGGGCGCCCGTCGAGGCGCTCGGCGAGAGTTCCGGGTTTCTCGGCCACCACATGCTCCATTCAGGACAGCGAGCGCTTGATCACCGTGGGATGCCGGTCCTGCCAGTCGAGCAGCGCCGACCGGACCTTGGACTTCAGGTAGAACACGGGTTCGCTCGGCAGCCCGCGTTCACGGCCGTTGACGAACACCAGGTCCGTGTAGTGCGTCTGCTTGCCGAGCACGAGGTCCCGCAGCGCCCGACCGGCCGTGTGCGTGACCGCGATCCCGTTGCCGCAGTACCCGTGTCCGTAGAACAGGCCGGGCCGCAGCTCGCCGAGGTGCGGCACGAACTCGGCAGTGGTCGCCACGCAGCCGCCGTAGGCGTGCGTGAACCGCACGTCCCGCCACACCGGGAAGTACCGGTTCAGCATGTCCCGCAGGTGTGTCGTGAGCTTGTCGTTGCGCATGTGCCGCGCCTCGGACATGTCCCGCCCGTAGAAGTACGGCGCCGGTCCGCCGCCGACCAGGATGCGGTTGTCCTTGGTGAGGCGGCCGAAGAGGATGAAGTTGCGTGCCTCGACGAACCCCTCGCGCTCCGGCCAGTGCACCTTGGCGAGCTGCTCGTCGGTCAGTGGCTCGGTCACCGCCGCGTAGCTCCACCTCGGGCGGATCTTCGCGCGGAACGGCGCGAACTGGTGCTGGTAGGCGTTGGTGGCCAGCACGACCCGCTCGGCCGTGACGGACCCGAGCGGGGTCTTGATCACGTGTCCGGCCGGCGTCTGGCCGCCGTAGGTCGCCGACGACTGCTCGTGGATGTGCACGCCCTGCGCCCGCAGTGTCCGCGCGAGCCCACGCGCCAGCTTGTGCGGGTTGATCAACGCGCCGCCGACCTTCACCGCGGCCCTGATCTCCGTGGAGCCGATGCGTTCCTGCGCCTCCGCGGCGCCGAGGATCTCCGGCTGGGTCCTGGCGCCGAGGGTGGCGGCCAGCTCGAGGTCGGCGTGGATCCGGTCCAGCTGCGCCGCGCTCGTCGCCACCGAGTAGTAGCCGTTCGGCTCGTACTCCGCGTCCACGTCGAACTTCCGGCAGAACCGGCCGATCTCCAGGATGGACCTGCCGACCATCGCGTACGCGTGCCCCGCGCGCTCCGTGCCGAACGCCTCGAGCACCCCGCGCAGGTTGTGCCCGATGGTCGGCGTGACGAACCCGTCGTTGTGACCGGACGCGCCCGCGCCAGCGTACTCCGCCTCGACGAGGTGGATCTCGAGCGACGGGTCGGCGAGCTTGAGGTTGTGCGCGGTCCACATGCCGGTGTAGCCGGCGCCGACGATGCACACGTCCGCGCGGATGTTGCCGCGCAGCGGCGGGCCGACCTCGACCTGCTCGGTCTCCCGCCAGTAGATCTCGTGCTTGACACCGGTGTCGCCGACCACCGGCCGCTCTTGTGCTTGCGTCATGGTGTCTCTCCCGGTCAGACGCGCTCGAAGACGATGCGGAGCAGGTTCACGTGGCGCTTGCGGAACGCCGAGACCGACGCGGCGAGGTAACGCTCGTAGTCGGCGGTCAGCTCCTCGCCGACCGCCTCGACGGCCTGGGCGTGCTTGTGCCGCAAGGAGTGCAGCCACTGCTCGCAGGTGCGGGCGTAGTGGTCGGCGTCGTGGCGGGTGGACACGACCTCGAACATCCGCTCGCTCGCCTCGATGATCTCCGAGGTCCACGGCACCTCGGACTCCGGGAAGATGTGCCGGTTGACGAACAGCATGTCCCGGACCGTCTCGCGGTCCATGACCACGTTGTTGCCCTTGACGATCGACTGCACGGCCACCCGGCCGCCGACCGGCAGCCAGTCGCGGCACCGCTGGAAGAACGCGCGGTACCCGGCGACCCGCTCCTCCCGGCTCAGCGCCGCGTCGGCGAAGTGCTCGAACGCGCCGATCGAGATGATCGCGTCGTAGCCCTGTTCCGGCTCGTGGTCCGACCAGCTCTCCACCCGCAGGTCGTAGCGGTCGTCGGCCCAGCCGCGCACGAACCCGGCCTGCGCCTGCGACAGCGTGAGCCCGGTGACGTGCCCGACGGCGTGCCGCTCGACGAGCCTGCGCAGCAGCCCGCCCCAGCCGAAGCCGACGTCGAGCACCCGCGCGCGGCCGGCGGCCCGCGCGGAGTCGGCGAGGTAGTCGAGCTTGCGCTGCTGCGCGGCGAGGAGCGTGTCGTCCTCACCGTGCCACAGCGCGCACGAGTAGCACAGCGTGGGATCCAGCCACAGCTGGAAGAACTCGTTGCCGACGTCGTAGTGGTGCTGGATCGCCGCGGCGGAGGCGCCGGTCATGCCGCCGCCTCCTGTGCACGCAGGATCCGGCCGAGCCGCTCCATCCTGGCGGCCAGGGTGATCCGGCCCTCGAGCTTGAACGCGGGCGGCCGGCGACCGTCCACATCGGAGAAGCCGTACCGCTGCGCGAGGTCGCCGACCGCGAGGCCCTCGCCGGTCAGCGCGAACACGTCCGGGTCGGCGGTGAGCGCGGCGACCGCGCGACCGACGTACTCCGGCGAGTGCACGACCGCGGCCGGCCCGTCGCCGACCAGGTCCCACGCCGCCGCGACACGTTCGGTGCGCACGAACCCCGGATGCAGTGCCACCGCGGCGACCTGGTGCTTGCGCAGCTCGTGCGCGAGCCCGACGACCATCCGGTCGGAGCCGGTCTTGCTGACGTCGTAGGCGATCTGGCCGAGGTAGACGTCGCCGTCGGTGAACGAGATGTTCACGATCAACCCGCGCCGCTGCTCCAGCATCAGCGGCGCGGCGAGCCGGCTCGCGACGAACTGGCCGCGCAGCGAACCGGCGTACTGGTCGTAGCGCCACAGCGGCTGCTTCCAGAACGGCGCGTCGAACTTCGCCTCGGTGGCGAACCGCTCGTAGCCGGCCCACGCGTTGTTGACGAGCAGGTCGAGCCGGCCGTGGTCGGCGGCGACCCGCTCGAACAACGCCTCGGCGTCCGTGTCGACCGTGTGGTCGCAGCGGACCGCGATCCCGGTGCCGCCGCGCGCGGTGACCTCGTCCGCGGTGTCGTCCACCGTGCCTGGCAGGTCCTCGGTCGTCCGTCCACCTCGGACACTGCGGCCGGTGACGTACACCGTCGCGCCCGCCTCGCCGAGCGCGAGCGCGATGCCCCGCCCCACCCCTCGGCTCGCGCCGGTGACCACGGCAACCGCGTCACTCAGGTCCGGCGGGGCCCATCCGGTCGGTTCCATCACACAGCTCCTTGGCTCGCACGCACGGCGGCACGTCGGTCCGCCCAGTACTTGAGGCTCAGTCGGTAGGCGTCCCGGTCCGACGGCGCCGCCACCCCGTGCCGCTCGCCGAGCTCCGGCATGGACGTCGGCAGGATCCCGCCGGAGGCGTGGGTGACCTCGCTGACGTCGATCAGCACCTTGAGGAACGTCCGCGACGTCGCGGGAATGCGGTCCAGCGGGATCGGCAGCTCGCCACGCGGGTCGACGACCGGGATGTCGCCGAGCTCGCGGCCCATCGACGCGGCGTGCTCGACGAGGATCTCGCGCGCCACCTCGACCGGCATGCCCTTGTCGCCGTAGGTCAGCCAGTACACCTGCCCCCGCAGGTCGTCGGCCACCACGGCCCGCGCGACCGCCTGCGCGGTCACGTCCAGCGGCACGATGTCGACCAGGTTCCCCGGGTGCGCCGGGAAGTACGGCGCCTTGCCGCGACACACGAAGTCGGACATGGTCTGCACGATCTGCGGCCGGCTGCTCGCGCCGGTGCGCGAGTCGCCGATCAGGTTGGTCGGCCGGTAGATCGCGTGCGGCACACCGCTCTCCGCGACGAGCCGCTCGGACTCCAGCTTGGACCAGATGTAGGGCCGGACCACGTTGTCCTCGCCCATCAGCGACAGCGCGTCCCGCTCGATGGCGTGCACGAAGCACGTGCTGAGCAGGTGGATCGGCGCGCCGGCCCGCTTGGCGAGGTCGATGACCCGCGCGGTGCCGTCGATGTTCACGGCCTGGTACTGCTCGCGGGCCTGGCCCCACGCGGTCATCGCTCCGGAGTGGACGATCACGTCGACCCGCTCCGCCAGCGAGTGCCAGTCCTCTTCGGACAGTCCGAGTCGCGGCCGGGACAGGTCGCCGGTGAGCAGCTCGTCGACCGGCGGCGGGTCGGTGTCGCTGTGCACGACCCCGATCACGTGGTCGTCGGACAGCTCCTCCGCGACGGCGCGGCCGATCACCCCGGACGCGCCGGTGATGAGAACAGTGCGTGTCATTGGACGAAACCCCTTACACCGGCGCGAGTCGGACGGTGGCGATCGGCTCGAAGCGGCCGAGCTGGTGGAACTGGCGGCAGCGGTGGCGCTGGATCTTGCCGCTCGGCGTCTTCGGCAACGCGTTGCGCTCGAGGAAGACGCACTCGTCGAGGGCGACCGCCGCCTTGGCCATCGCGAACGTGGCCGCCTGCTCGGCGACCGCACGGTGGTCCACCCGCCTGCTCGACACCTCGAGGAACAGCGTCAGCCGGAACCGGCCGTCCTCGTGGTGGCCGACCAGGGTCGAGCAGCCGAACCGCACGCCGTCGATGCCGTCGACGGCGCTCTCGATCTCCCGCGCGTACACGTTGCGGCCGCCGATCGAGATGAGGTCGTCGAGGCGGCCGACCGGGTACAGGTCGCCGTCGCGGAGGAACCCGAGGTCGCCGGTGTGCAGTGTGCCGTCGCGGAAGGCGGCCGCCGTGCGTTCCGGATCCCGGTGGTAGCCCGTGGCGAGCGCGCCGGAGCGGACCTGGATCTGCCCGATCCGGCCGGCCTCCCCCGCGGTCACCGAGACGCCTCGGCACGGCCGGCCGGCGCCGACCACCCTGGTGGCGACGGGATCGTCCGCTGCCACCTCGACCAGCTCGCTGTCGGCCAGCGCGATGCCGTCGACCGTCACGTACCTCGGTGCCTCGTGCAGGGGCGTCGCGGTGACCGCGAGCGTCGCCTCGGCGAGGCCGTAGGCCGGCATCAGCGCCTCGGCGCGGAACCCGTGCGGCGCAAGGCGTTCGACCGCCTTGTCGAGCACCTCCCACTGCACCCGCTCCGCGCCGATGATGCAGGTGCGCACGTTCAGCCCACCGGTCATCTTCCGCGAGCGGGCCGCGGCGACCGCGGCGAGGTGCAGCGCGGTCGGACTGCCGGCGGTGATCGTCGCGCCGAACCGGGCCATGTCCTCGAACCAGGTCCTCGGCGAGAAGATGAACCGCTCCGGCGTGGAGATGTAGGCGGCCGTGTCGTTCCACCACCCGGTCAGCAGACCGCCGAACAACCCCATGTCGTGCGACCACGGCAGCCAGCCGACGCCGGCCTCGCCGGGCCGCGCGTCGACCAGCTCGGCGAGCAGGTCGAGCTGGTTCGCGATCGCCGTCGGGGTGAGCACGCAGCCCTTCGGCGCGCTCGTGCTGCCCGACGAGTACTGGATGAACGCGGGCTCGTCGGCGCCGGGCGGCGCCGCGTCGACCCGCCCGGTGTCGGCGAAGGACTCGAAGGTGCGGACCGTGCACCGCAGCCGCAGCTCCGGCGGCAGGCTCGCCACCGTCGCCTCGTCGGCGAGCAGCAGGACCGCGTCGAGGTGCTCGCAGATCGCGCTGAGCTGCATCGCGTACTCGGCCGCGTCGACGCCGCGCACCCGCATGGGCAGCGACGCGACCACCCCGCCGGCGAGCCACACCGCGAGCAGTCCGCGGGCGGTGTGCGGGCCGTTGGCCAGCACGGCCGCGACCCGCGTGCCCGGCGTCACCCCGGCCGCGCGCAGGCCGGCGGTCATCATCTCCGCGTCCCGGACGATCTCCGGCCAGGTCGAGGCCCGGTACCCGCCGTCGACCCAGAAGTGGGCCGACGAGCGGTACCGGCTGGCGTCGGCGGTCAGCCGCTGCCAGAGGTCATTCGACATCGGCCACACCAATGGCGACCGAGTCCTTCGTCGCGGCCTGACCCCGTTCCGCGAGCGGCGTCGGCGGCGCGGACGGCGCGTACCGGCCGCTGCCGACCTTCTCGAGCCCGGCCTGCCGGCGCTCCTGGCGCTCCCGGTCGATCCGGATGACGTCCCACGCCATGCCGGTCAGCTCCATGAAGCGGATGGTGAGTGCGGAGAGGTCGACCTCGTACCAACGCATGCCGTGGTTCGCCGACCGAGGGAACGCGTGGTGGTTGTTGTGCCACGACTCGCCGAAGGAGATGATCGACAGCCAGGCCACGTTGCGGGACTCGTCGGGCGTGTCGAACCGCCGGTTGCCGAAGTAGTGGCCGATCGAGTTGACCGCGTAGGTCACGTGGTTGCCGATGAACATCCGGACCAGGCCGCCCCACAGCATGCCGGTGAGGAACCCGGCGACCGTGCCGGTCAGCGCGAGACCGATCAGGCCGGGCAGCACGATCCCGGCGATCACGAACGCGACGAAGTACCGCGAGATGAACCGGATGTCCTTGTCCCGGGCCAGGTCCGGGCAGTACCGCACCGGGTCCGACGTCAGCTTGGTGTCGAACAGCCAGCCGAGGTGGGAGTGCCACAGGCCCTTGATCGCGCCGCGCACGCCCTCCTCGCCCTCGAACCACGGGCTGTGCGGGTCGCCCGGCTTGTCGGCGATCCGGTGGTGGCGGCGGTGGTGCGCCACCCAGATCAGCGGCGGGCCCTGGCCGGCCATCGCGCCGCCGGCGGTGAAGAAGATCTTCATGAAGCGGTTGGTCTTGAACGACCGGTGCGACAGCAGCCGATGGTAGCCGGTGGACACGCCGAGGCCGGTGATGATGCTCATCACGACCAGCGCCACCATGTCCGACGGCCCGGCCAGCGAGTTCCAGAGGAAGTACACCGCGGCCGTCACGCCGAGGAACGGCAGGATGGAGAACACCAGGATGTAGAGGTAGTGCTCGCGTCCGTCCATTGTGGATCCTCCTGCTCTACGCGGCGGCCGCGTTGATGCCGAACCCGTTCACGACGGACACCAGCGCGTCGCAGACGAGGTCGGGGCGCTCGAGGTGCGCGAAGTGGTTCGTGGGGATCTCGACGATCCCGCCGGTGCGCTCCGCGTGCGCGCGCTGCGCGTCGACCGCGACGTCCTCGTCCTTGGTGCACAGGAAGTACGTCGACGGCACGTGCCGCCACGCGTCGCCGTTGGGCACCTGCAGGAACGGGAACGCCGACTGGCTCGTGAGCCGCTTGATCGCCTCGGCGGCCAGCTCCTGGTCGGGCAGGTCGCCGAGCACGCTCGACTTGGTCTTGCCCTCGCCCTCGTCCACGGTGCCGTCCTCGTGGTAGCCGAAGGTGGCGTTGTGGTCGGGGTTGGTGAAGTTGCTCTCCAGCACCGACGTGCCGTCCAGCACGCAGGCGCTCATGTAGACGAGGTGCGCCACCTTCGGCTGGTTCATGCCGGCCTCGGTGATCACGCCGCCACCGTAGGAGTGGCCGAACAGGATCACCGGGCTCTCGGCGGCCGCGATCGCGTCGCGGACCGCGTCGGCGTCGCGGTGGAGCGTGGCCTCCGCGGCCGGCAGGTCGCCGAGCGGCGAGGTCTGCGAGGTGCTCGGCAGGTCCACCGCGATGCTCGCGATGCCCTTCTTCTCCAGCTGCTCGGCCACCAGGTGCCACCACCAGGTCGCGTCACTGATGAAGGCCCCGTGCACGAAAATGACTGTCGCGCGCATTCGCTCTCCTAGATATCTTTTCCGGGCAGCGTCGAAGAAGCCCGGCTACGCGATTTCGTCCCGGCTGCTGGGGACTAGTTACCCGCCGCGGGCCAGAAATTAGCCCCAATTTACGATCCTCATTGAACTCGTCCGGCATTCCGGGCGTCAAACCTGCTGGACATGACCTCGACCGGGCTTTGACCGGCGGCCGAAAGAATGTCCTGTTTTTCCGATCAAGAAAACTCGAAGGTGGCATTCTTGAGCACGGCGTGCCCGTGCTGGGACACCTGCGCCGCCACCACGTCGACAGAACCCGTCGCGCACAGGCCGACCGCGAGGTCCGCACCCGGCGTCACGGGCCGGGAGAACCGGCAGGACGCGGCGACCGGTGCCCGCGCGAGCATCCGCTCGGCCGCCGCCCACGCCACGGCCAGCACGCACATCCCGTGCACGACCACGCCGGGCAGCCCGGCCGCCCTGGCCGCCGCGTCGTCGGTGTGGATCGGGTTGTCGTCACCGGAGGCCGCCGCGTAGCGGGCCGCGAGGTCCGCCGGCAGCGCCACCTCGGTCGCCGCGAGCCGGTCGCCGACCGCCATCCGCCGCGCACGGGGGACGGACCGCCCGACCCGCTCCCTCCCGTACAGCAGCATGGTCGAGGTGCTCGTCAGCAGCGGCCGACCCGCCGCCGCGACGTCCACCTCGACCACCATGGCCGGCGCGAACCCGAAGTCGACCACGTCGGCGACCCGCCCCCGCACCGACACCAGCTGCCCGATCGCCAGCGGCGCGTGACTCACCAGCTCCTGCGCGACATGGATGACCGGCCCGCCCGCGATCGCGCCGGCCAGCACCCGCCGCAGCACCGGCGCGGCCAGCCGCGCCGCGTAGAGCGGCGGCACCCCCGCGGTCCCGTAGGCCAACGTCGCAGAGGTGAACGCCGCCACCTCGTCGGCCGTCACGACCCCCGGAGAAATCTCCTCCGCCGGCTGGTTGAGCGCGGTGCTCATGCCGCCGCGCCGAAGGCCAGCACCACGTTGTGCCCGCCGAACGCGAACGAGTTCGACAGGGCGAGGTCCATGTCGCGGCGGCGTGCCGTGCCGGACACCACGTCCAGGTCGACCTCCGGGTCCAGGTCCTCGACGTTCGCCGTCGGCGGCACGAGCCCGCTGTGCAGCGCCTGCACGGTCGCCACCGCCTCGATCGCGCCCGCCGCGCCGAGCGAGTGCCCGATCAGCGACTTGGTCGCCGTGACCGGGATGTGGTCGGCCGCGCCGCCGAGGGCGTCGCGGACGGCCATCGCCTCGGCGTTGTCGTTGAGCACCGTGCTGGTGCCGTGGCAGTTGACCATCCCGACGTCGGCCGGCGCCGCGTCGACGTGGGACAGCGCGCGCCGCAGCGCCTGCAGCGCACCGAGCCCCTTCGGGTGCGGCATCGTCACGTGGTGCGCGTCCGAGGACCGGCCGTACCCACGCAGGTGCGCGTAGGTCCGCGCGCCCCGCGCCGCCGCGTGCGCCGCCGACTCCAGCACGAGCACCGCCGCGCCCTCGGCGATCACGAACCCGTCCCGGTCCTTGCTGAACGGCCTGCTCGCGTACGCGGGCTCGTCGTTGCGCATCGACAGCGCGCCCATCTTCGCGAACCCGGACACGATGCTGCGCACCACCGGCGCCTCCGCGCCGCCGGCCAGCACCACGTCCGCCTCCCCGGAGACGATCATCTGGTAGCCGGCGATGAGCGCGTCGGCGCCGGACGCGCACGCCGTCGACACGGTGACGCACGGACCCGTGACCCCGTACCGGATCGCGATCCACGCCGACGCGTCGTTCGCCATCGACATCGGGATCGCCCTGGTGCGCAACGCCCTCGGGCCCGACGCGAAGTACGCCAGGTAGTTGTTCTCCAGCGCGCTGGCGCCGCCGATCGCGGACCCGATGGACACCCCGGTCCGCTCCGGATCGGCCTGCCAGCCGCCGCCGGCGCCGTCGTCGAGGCCCGCGTCGGCGACCGCGAGCTGCGCGGCCGCCGCGCCGAGCTGCGTGCAGCGGTCGGCCCGCACCTGCTCGCGGCGGTCCAGCGTCAGCTCGGCCGGCAGCGTGACCTCGCCCGCGATCCGCACCGCGTCACCGTCGCACGCGTACCGCGCGAGCGCCTCGACCCCGCTGCGCGCGGCGAGCTGGGCGTCGTGGAACTCCGCGAGCCCGATGCCGTTCGCGCTGACCACACCCATGCCGGTGACGGCCACCCCAGTCCTGGCCATGACTACGCGGCCGCGCGCGGCTGCTGTTGTGTGCCGGTGATGCTGACGAGCACCCGCGACACGTCGTCGACCGTGCGCACGTCGACGAGGAGGTCCTGGTCGATCCGCGTGCCGACCTTGTCCTCCATGACGGTGATCAGCTCGACGAGGTCGAGCGAGTCGAGGCCGAGGTCCTCGCGGAGGTCGGCGGTGGCGGAGATCTCCGCCTGCGGCACCCCCAGCTCCTCCTCCAGGAATTCGCGGACCTGCTGGTCAATGCTCTGCGAGTTCATCGCACTCTCCTTACACGGGCTGGGGAACAGTGGCGGCGAGCCCGGCGAGGACGCGGGCCGCCTCCGGGACGGGCAGCAGCGGGAACACGTGGATCAACCCGGCGTGCTCGTGGTGGCGCACCGGCACCCCGTGCGCGACGAGGCGGTCGCGCAGCAGGCGGGTGTCCGGGTTGGTGAGGTCGCGGGTGCCGGTGACGATGGTGGTGGCACCCAGGCCCGCGAACGGACCGGCGAGCGGGTTGAGCGCGGCGAGGTCGTCGCCGCCGCTCCACAGGCGGATGCCCTCCCGCAGGCCGTCGACGCGCAGCCACGGGTCGCGAGCCGCCACGTCGGCGATCGCGGGGTTCGAGAGCGTCGGGTCGGCGAGCGGCGAGATGAGCAGCAGGTGCGCCGGTGGCGCGACACCGTCGCGGACGGCCCGCTGGACGGTGCCCAGCGCCATGGTGGCGCCGGTGGAGTCGCCCGCGACCGTGAGCGGTCCGTCCGTCCGCGACAGCGCGGCGTGGACGGCCGAGAGGAACGGGTGGGTCTCCCGGTGGGTGTGCTCCGGGGCGAGCGGGAAGATCGGCACCGTCACCTCGACGTCCAGCGCGGCCGCGAGCCTGCCGACGAACGCCCAGTGGTGCTTGGTGATCTCGAAGACGAACCCGCCGCCGTGCACGTACATCAGCCGCCCGGCCGGCTGCCGGCTCGCACGCACGGTGAAGCACGGCCGGCCGGCCACGTCCGCGCGCCGGACCTCGCACCGGCGCCCGAGCGACGCGGGCGGCTCGAACCCCCGGCCCCACCGCTGGCGGCCGATCTTGTCGTGCAGCGTGCGCGCCGAGGCGTACGCCCCACCGCGCGTGCGCCGCACGAACTCGGCGACGACCTGGTGCCGGAGGCTGGGCATGCTTCGTCCTTTCCCGCTGGCGGGAGGGTCAGGCGGCTTCCGGGAAGGCGGCCACGACGGCCTCGTTGCCCAGCGCGATCAGGTCGCCGAGCGTCTCCGCGCCGGCGGCCCGCGCCGGGTCGAACTCGACCTCGTGGTCCTCCTCCAGCGTGAACACGATCTCCGCGATCTGCAGGCTGGACAGGCCGAGCTCGTTCAGCTTCGTGCCCTCGTCGATCGTGGTGTCGGCCGGCAGCTTGCCGCGCAGCTCGCCGCGGATCAGGGTCGCCACCTCATCGAGTGTGATCACTTCGCCCACCCTTTCGGAAATGTTTCGAGAATTAGGTCCGATTTGTGCTGAAGCCGTGTCCGACCGGGTTTCCCCGGAATTTCCGGCCACGAGATAATTATGCCGCTGATATCCTCAAAGGGGCCTTGAGTCTTGGTTCAGCTCATTTTCCAGTGGAATGTCAACGCGCTGTCACCAGCTGCGCCCGTTCGGGTAGCGGCCGGGCCGCCCGCCCCCACACCCGTGGTCCGATGAGGAGCAGGGCGGCCGGCATCACCAGCAGTCGTACCAGCAGGGCGTCCAGCAGCACCGCGAACGCGAGCCCGAGACCGAGCTGCGCCACGATGTTGACCTCGGCCGTCAGGAACGACACGAACACCGCGACCATGATCAATGCCGCGCCGTTGACCAGCCCGCTCGTGCGGGCGAGCCCGTCGACGACCGCCGACCGATGATCGTTCTCGGCGACGAAATGCTCCCGCATGCGCGAAATCATGATCACCAAATAGTCCATGCTCAGCCCGAACATGACCGCGAACAGCAGCACCGGGGTGTTGCTGTTGATCGGCTGACCGAGCAGGAGCTGGCAGACGAGCGTGAGCAGGCCGAGGCTCGCGCCGACGACCATCGTGTTGAGCGCCAACGACAACAGCGGCAGCAGCAGCGAGCGGAACGCCCGCGCCAGCAGCACGAACGTCACGAGTGCGACGGTGCCGAGGATCGCCGGCAGCGAGCCGACGATCTCGTCGTCGAAGTCCGCGCCCTGCGCGGTCGCGCCGGTGACCCGCTGGTCCACACCGGACGCGACGACACCGGGCAGCCCGTCGCGCAGCGCACGCACGAGGTCGTGAGTGGCGTTGCTGTTCGGTCCGTCGCGCGGCACCACGAGCACCCGGCTCACGTACCGGTCGCCGTCACGGGCCCACAGCTGGTCGAACGCGGTGGCGGCCTGCGGCGGCAGCTGCCCGGCGACGCCCGCGGCGAGCACGGGCGCGTCGAGGCCGGCGACCGACCGCACGGTCCCCGACTCCGCCTGCCGTCCCGCGAACGCCGTGGCCGCCCGCACGCTGTCCAGCAACGGTTCCGGCGCGTCCGCGCTCAGCACGACCTGCAGCGGGAAGAGCCCGCGCGGGTCGAGGTCGGCCGCGAGCCGGTCCGCGCCCTGCCGCGCGTCGGAGTCGGCGGGCAGCAGCTCGGTGCCGGCCACGGTGATCTGCATCCGGATCGCGGTGATCGGCCAGGCGAGCAGGGAGAAGAACGCGACGAGGGCCAACAGCAGCGGCACCGGCCTGCGCACGAGCCGCCCCACCAGCCGGGCCGGGCCGTCGCGGGTGCCGAAGCCGCGACCGCCGAACCGGATGGCGCCCACGTTGATGCGGCGGCCGAGCAGCAGCAGGATCGCGGGCAGCAGCGTCATCGACATCGCCATCGACACGAGCGTGACGACGATGCCGGCGAGCCCGATGCTCGTGAAGAACACGAGGCGCGGGATGAAAAGCGCCACGAGCGCGACGATCACAGCGAACCCGCTGAACAGGACCGCGCGCCCGGCGGTGCGCATCGCCACGGACAGCGCGGCGCGCTCGTCGACCGTCCTGGTGAGCTCGTCGCGGTAGCGCTTCACGATGAACAGCGAGTAGTCCACGGCGACCGCGAGCCCGATGATCGACGCGGCGGACGTGTACATCACCGAGATGTCCGTTGCCTGGGCGAGAAAGTAGCCGCCGGCGCGGGCCGCCGCGAGCGCGACGCCGGCGAGCACGAGCGGCACCAGCATCGACACGACCGAGCGGAACACCAGCAGCAGCACGAGGAGAAGCAGCGGGAACGCGATCAGCTCGGCCGTCGCGGCATCTTCGAGCACCTGGCGGGTGAGGTCGTGGTCGAGTGCGGCGGCGCCGGTCACGTCGACCTCGACGCGAGTCGCCTGGGACAGTCCCGCCCGGAGTTCGCCGAGCAGGTCCTGCGTGTCGTCGTTGCCGGTGCGCAGTCCGAGTTGGAGGAACGTGGTGTGCCGGTCGGCCGACGTCCACTCCGGCCGCTGCGTGACCGCGACGACGTCCGGGAAAGCCTTGAGCGCCTTGCGGATCGGGGCGACGGCGGCGGTCGCGTCGCCGGCCGGGTCGTGCAGTACCACCTGGAGGGTCGTGGGCGGCTCGTGGAACGCGCGCTCGACCGTCTGCTGCCCGACGATGCTGTCGCCGCGCGGGTTGGTCACGCCGCCGGTGGTCAGCTCGCCGGCGAGCCGCAGCATGAAGGGAAGACACGCCGCGGCGATGACCACCCACACTCCGATGACGACCCGTGCCCGGCGAACCCCACCCCGCACCACGAAGTTGTGGCGTTGCTCCGAACGCTCGTCGGTCACTGATCCTGTGTAGCAGCCGGGACTCGCGACCCACTCGCGGCGTGACTACGATCCGGGTCATGGTGAGCAGCCTCGGCGAGCTCGAGCGCGCGGTGATGGAGGTCCTGTGGGACCGCGGCGTGCCGGTCGTCGTCCGGGACGTCGCCGACGCGCTCGCCGGCCGCGAGCTGGCCTACACGACCGTGATGACCGTGCTGGACCGGTTGGCGAAGAAGGGTTTCGTGCGCCGCCAGCGCGACGGGCGGGCGTGGCGCTACGAGCCGACGAACAGCCGTGCCGGCTACGTCGCGCAGCTGATGCTCGACGCGCTCGCGCTCACCGGCGACCGCGACGCGGCGCTCACCCGGTTCGCGCGCTCGGTCAGCACCCCGGAGGCGGAGGTGCTGAGCCAGGCGCTGGCGGAGGCCCGCCCCGAGGACGAGCAACGCCCATGAACACCGCGCTGCACCTGCTGGTGACCCTGGCCGTCTGTCTGCTGGCCGTGCGGCCGCTGGCGGGGGCGCGGTGGGTGTGGCGCTCGCCGCGGACCGGGATCCTGCTGTGGCAGCTGCTCGCGCTGACCGTCGTGCTGTGCGTCGGCGGCGTGGCCTACCTGGTCGCGCCCTGGCTCGGCGGCGCGGTCGCGGCGGCGCTCGTCGCCGTGTTCGGACACCACTGGCTCGCCACGCTGCGGGCCCGCCGCCAGCATCGCAGGATCCTGTCGCTGGTCGCGCGCGCGGACGATGCCGTGCCCGGCGTGCTGGTACTGGACCACCCGCTGACGGTCGCGTACTGCCTGCCCGGCCTGCGGTCGCACGTCGTGCTGAGCTCCGGCGCGCTGGCCGCGCTCAGCCCCGACGAGCTGGCCGCCGTGCTCGCGCACGAGCAGACCCACGCCCGCGAACGACACGACCTGGTGCTGGCGCCGTTCCTCGCGCTGCGCCCGCTCTGCCGGTCGGTCGCGGACGCGGTGGCGCTGCTGGTGGAGATGCGTGCCGACGAGAGCGCTTGCCCCCGGTCGCTGTCCATGGCGCTGCGCCGGTTCACCTCGGGGACGCCGCCCGGCACGCTCGGCATGGCCGACGCGGCCGTCCGCGCGCGACTGTCGCGTTTGGCCGCCGCGGCCGCGCCGCTGCCGTGGTGGCTGCGCTGGAGCGTCGTCGTCGCAGGTCTGACGCTGGTGTCCACCCCACTGAGCTTCCTCGTGTGGTGACCTCCTACCATCTCCTACACGTTGTAGTAGTTGACCCGATGGGGGCTCGGCAGTGATCGAGATTCTCGCGACGGTGCTCACGTACGTCGCACTGGCGGCCGCGGTCTGGGCGGCCGTGCTCGTGGTCGCCAACAAGCCGGTGCAGCTGCGCGAGTGGCACGGCCTGTGGCTCTACGGCGTCGTGGCGCTGCTCGAGGTCGGCCTGCTGGTCCAGCTGGTCGGCGGGATCGTCAAGATGATCGGCGACGACCGGCAGGTCGACGGGTTGGCGTTCATCGGCTATCTCATCACCCCGCTGGTGGTGCTGCCGCTCGCCGCCTTGTGGGCGCTCGCGGAGCGGACCAGGTGGGGACCGGCCGTGATGGTGATCGGCTGCCTCACGGTGCCCGTGCTCATCGTCCGGTTGCGACAGGTGTGGGAAGCGCATGTCTGAGCTGGCGGCACGCACCAGGTCCGGCCCCGGCCGGCTGCTGATCGCGGTCTACGCGATCTTCGCACTGGCGGCGACCGCGCGGTCGGCCGTGCAGCTCGGCACCCACTTCTCCCTGGCGCCGCTCGCGTACCTGCTCTCCGCGTTCGCCGGGGTGGTCTACATCGTCGCGACCGTGTGCCTGGCACGGGGCGACCGCGCGTCCCGCCGCGTCGCGACCGTGTCCATCGTGGTCGAGCTGGTCGGCGTGCTCGCGGTCGGCACCGCGAGCCTGCTGCTGCCGGACGCCTTCCCGGACGCCACCGTGTGGTCGGACTACGGGCAGGGCTACGGGTACGTCCCCGCGGTCCTGCCACTGCTCGGGCTGTGGTGGCTGCGGAGGTCCGCCCGCGATGCCGAGTGACTGGCTGTTCACCAGCGCGGTCGGCGTGTACATGCTCGCGGCCCTGCTGTCCGCGGTGGAGTACGTGCTCGTGATCGTGCTGTTCAACCTGTTCTTCGTGAACCTGGTGGTGGCCGGACTGCACTCCTACGCGGGCGTCAACTGAGCACGGCGATCAGCACGCCGCGCGGCTCGATGGTCGCCGGGCCCGCCAGTGGTTGGCCGGCCATCGCGTCGAGCGCGCCGTCCGGCAGGCGCACGGTCTTCTCGACGTCGTTGTGGTTCAACAGGAACAGCCAGCGCGTGCCCTCGTCGGTCACGCGGACCGACGCCTCGATCCCGGCCGGCAGCAGCGGGTGCACCGGCGCGACGCCCGCCTCGGTGGCGGCCCGCAGCAGCAAAGCGTCCATCGTGGACTCGTCCGGTCGGGTGCCGATGTAGTAGGCGATCCCGTCGCCGAAGCGGTGTCGGGTGATCGCCGGCCGGTCGGCGAGGTCGCCGGTCGTGAAGGTGGCCACCTCCTCCGCCCCTTCGAGGGTGATCCACTCCGACCACAGCGTGCCGGTGCCGGACGGCGCGAGGTCGATCGTCGCGTCCTGCGCCAGCGGCCAGAACTCGTCGACGCGCAGACCGAGCAGCTCGCGGAACGGCGCGGGATAGCCACCGAGGTGCACGCGGTCGTTGCCGTCGACGATGCCGGAGAAGAACGACATCACGAGGTGCCCGCCGCCGCGCACGTACTCGACCAGCCGCGCCGCCACCGCCGCGTCCACCGCGTACAGGTTCGGCACGACCACCAGCCGGTAGCCCGACAGGTCGACCTCCGGCGCGACGACGTCGGTCGCGAGGTTCGCCTGCCACAGTGGACGGTAGTGCGCGAGGTTCGTCTCCTCGAGCGAGAGGTCCGCGGACGGCAGCGAGTTCCCCTGCATCGCCCAGCCACTCGACCAGTCCGTCACCAGCGCCACCGACGCGTCCACAGTGGAGCCGAGCACGCCGGACATCCTGGCGAGCTCCGCGCCGAGCGCGGACACCTCGGCGAACGCGCGGGTGTCGGGGCCGCCGTGCGGGACCATCGCAGAGTGGAACCGCTCGGCGCCGCCGCGCGACTGCCGCCACTGGAAGAACATCACCGCGTCCGCGCCGCGGGCCACCGCCTGGTGGCTCCACAACCGCATCCGCCCCGGCGCCTTCGGCGCGTTGCGCTGCCGCCAGTTCACCGCGCTCGGCGCCTGCTCCAGCAGCAGCCACGGCTCGCCGCGCCGCAGCGCGCGCATCTGGTCGTACGCGAACGCGGCCGCCACCACCGTGTCCGGCTCGTGCGGGTCCGGATAGGAGTCGTAGGACACCACGTCCACATGGGACGACCACGCCGCGGTGTCGACCCGGTGCCACGCGCCGACGAAGTTCGTCGTCACCGGCACGTCCGGGGTCACGCGGCGCAGGATCTCCTTCTCCACCAGGAAACACTCGAGCAGCGCGGCGGAGGAGAACCGCTTGAAGTCGACCACCTGCGCGGGGTTCGGGAACGTCGGTGCGGTCCTCGGCGGCTGGACCTCGTCGATCGAGGAGTAGCGCTGCGACCAGAACGTCGTCGACCACGCGTCGTTCAGCGTGTCGACGTCGCCGTACCGCGCGGTGAGCCAGTCGCGGAACGCGGCCGCCGACACGTCGCAGAAGCACTCCGGCACATGGCAGCCGTACTCGTTGTTGACGTGCCACAACGCGAGCGCCGGGTGCTCGGCGTACCGCTCGGCGAGCGCGGTCACCAGCCGGCCGGCGTACTCGCGGTACACGTGACTGGACGGGCAGTAGTGCTGCCGGGACCCCGGCCAGAGCACGGTTCCGTCCACAGTGCGCGGTAGCGTCTCCGGATGCCGCGCGGCGAGCCACGGCGGCGGGGACGCGGTCATCGTCGCGAGACAGACGCCGATCCCGTTGTCGGACAGGCGATCCATGGCCCGGTCGAACCAGCCGAAGTCGTACTCGCCCGGCCGCGCCTCGACCGCGGCCCACGAGAAGATGCCGAGGCTCACCATCGTGACCCTGGACCGCTTCATGAGCGCCATGTCCTCGTCCCATGTGGACTCCGGCCACTGCTCCGGATTGTAGTCCGCCCCGTAGGCGAACCGGCCGAGGCTGGCCCGCACGAGTGAGGTCATTCCCGGCACGCTCCTTGTGGATCGGACGTAGGATGTTCGCAGACCGTACCTGCACCGCCACAGCCCCACAAGGATCTTGTCGCTGCTCATGAGCAGGGCGGTCGCCGTTTATCGGTGGCGGCCGGGCGTCGCCGCCTGGAGACTGCGTCGATGAACACGATCTCCGAGGTGCGGGGGCTGCGGGTGCTGACCTGCGAGCCGGACCGCGCCACGCTCGCCAGTGAGCAGGACGCGCTCGACCTCATCGGCGAGGCCATGGGCGCGGAGGCGTCGGTGGTCGCGGTGCCGGCGGACAAGGTGGCCGACGCGTTCTTCACGCTCAGCACCCGGGTCGCCGGCGACGTGGTCCGCAAGTTCGCCGGCTACCGCGTCCGGCTCGTCGTCATCGGCGACATCTCCCGGCACCTCGACGCGAGCGAGGCGTTCCGCGCGTTCGTGCACGAGATCAACCGCGGCAGGGACATCTGGTTCCTCGCCGACCACGACGCGCTGGCGGCCAGGCTGGGCTGAGCGGCGGGCGCCGGATTCTGCGACGATCATGTGGGGTGACGCGGAAAGAAGGTGCCAGATGGCCAAGGTGGTTCACAACGAGGAGAAGCTGCGGTACGAGGTGTACGCGGACGACGACAGGTTCGCCGGGTTCACGCAGTACTACCGCACCGGCGACCGGGTCGTGTTCACCCACACCGAGATCGACAGCGCGTTCGGCGGACAGGGTCTCGGCAAGGTGCTCGCCGGCGAGGCGCTCGACGACGTCGTCACGGCCGGCAAGGTGATCGTCCCGATGTGTGAGTTCATCGCCGGCTACGTCAAGAAGACCGACAGGTACGACGGGCACGTGCAGGCCCCGTCGCGATGAGCAACCTGGACACCCGCCCCGACATGACCCTGTGTCACACCGAGGCCGACGACCACGCGGTGGCCGAGTTGTTCGAGCCGCGCGCGGTGCCGCTCGGTGGGCTGCGGGCGATCCAGGTCGACCGGGTGATGCCGCAGCGCGGGCTGCCGACGGTCGGCGCGTGGTGTTTCCTCGACTCGTTCGGCCCGCACGACACGGCGATGCGGGTGCTGCCGCATCCGCACACGGGGCTGCAGACGGTGACGTGGCCGCTGGCCGGCGAGATCCGGCACCGGGACAGCCTCGGCAGCGACGTGATGTTGCGGCCGGGACAGCTGAACCTGATGACCGCGGGGCGCGGGGTGTCGCACTCGGAGCTGTCGGAGCCCGCCGGGCCGCTGCACGGGCTGCAGCTGTGGGTGGCGCTGCCGGCCGACCGGGCGGACATGGCGCCGGAGTTCGAGCGGCACGTGTCGCTGCCGGTGTTCACCGCGCCGGGCGCGACGGGCACCGTGCTGCTCGGCACGCTCGGCGACACCACCTCCCCCGCGACGACGCACACCCCGCTGGTCGGCGCGGACCTGACGGTCACCGGGTCGGCGACGCTGCCGCTGCGGCCCGACCACGAGCACGCGGTGCTGGTGGTGTCCGGCACGCCGACGGTGGCGGGGGTCTCGCTGGCACGCAACCAGCTGCTGTACCTCGGCACCGGCCGCACGGAGCTGCGCCTGTCGTCGACCGAGGCCGTGCGGGTGCTGCTGCTCGGCGGCGAGCCGTTCCCCGACGAGCTGGTCATGTGGTGGAACTTCGTCGGCAGAAGCCACGAGGAGATCGCCGCCGCCCGCACGGACTGGCAGTCGGCCGCGCCGCGCTTCGGCACAGTCGCCGGCCACGACGGCGACCGCATCCCGGCCCCGGACCTCCCCAACCTCCGCCTAACCCCCCGCCGCAAAACCCACAAGCAAACCCCCAGCTGAACCCCGCGAGTCCCCCGCCCAAACACCGCGAGTCCCCGCTTCAGACACAGTGAGTCCCCGGTTCAGGTCCGCGAGTCCAACGCTCATGACCCGCGAGTCCAACACTCAGGACCGCGAGTCGCACACTCACAACCCGCGAGTTCCCCGTTCGGGACCAGCGAGTCGCCGTCCGGGGCCGACCGCCCGTTCAGCACGAACCGTCAACTCACTAGTCCTGAACGGGGGACTCACTAGGTCTGAACGGGGGACTCGCGGGGTTGCCAGCGAGGGTGGGTCGCGGAGATCGGTGTGGCGGGGTCAGTCGCCTCTTGCTCGGCGGTGGGCTGCCTCGATGAGCTGGTGCAGCTCCTCGGGCGGGACGCTCGCAGCGGGTGCGGTGTTGATCTCACGGATGCGGGCCGGGTCGGTCTTGGGGGTGCGGTCCTCCGTCAGCAGGCCGTTGACCTCCTGTTCGGTGTCGGTCAGTTGCGTATAGCAGAACCCGGCCACCTGGTCGCTCGCCAGCAACGCCGCCACCAGCGCGCCGTACGCCTCGACGAGATCGTCCTCGCTCGCCACCGTCTGGTAGCCGAACCACCGTTCGCCCGCCGCGGGCGTGTAGCTGAGCCCGCCGAACTCGCTGACCATCAGCGGCTGTCCGGCGCGCACCGGGTCGCCGAGATGGATGCGCCGCACCCCCGGCCACTCCCCGCCGAACGCCGCGGCGACGGCGTCCCGCGTGCCGTACCGCGACGTCAGCCCGGCGGCGGTCGGGCTGTAGTCGTGCACCGTCCAGATGTCGCTCGTCGCGTGTTCCCAGCCGTCGTTGGAGATCACCGGACGCGTGCCGTCGACGGCGTGCGTCAGGTGGTACAGGCTCTCGAGAAAGTGCCGCTGCCGTGGGTCCCCGGCGAGGTCGGGCACACCCCAGCTCTCGTTCGCCACCACCCACGTCACCACGCACGGGTGGCTGACGTCGCGCCGCACCACCTCGAGCCACTCCCGCGTGAACCGCGCGACGCCGTCCGCCGAGTACTCGTACGCGCTCGCCATCTCACCCCATACCGCGAGCCCGAGCCGGTCGCACCAGTACAGGAACCTGGGATCCTCGACCTTCTGGTGGATCCGCACCCCGTTGAAGCCCAGCTCCTTGATCAGCTCGACCTCACGCCGCAACGCGTCCTCGCTCGGCGCCGCCAGGTGCGACTCCGGCCAGTACCCCTGCCCGAGCACCATCCGCAGGAACAGCCGGTCGCCGTTGACGGTGAACCGCCCGTCCCGCACGGCGACGTCGCGCAGCCCGAAGTAGCTGCGCACCTCGTCGACGACCTCGTCGCCACGCAACAGCTCCAGCGTCGCGTCGATCAGCGTCGGCGACGCCGGGCTCCACTCGAGACTGTGGTCGACGCCGTTGCGTGCCGGCGGCAACGCGACCGTCCGCGTGAGCGGGGCGCCGTCGCAGCGGTACCGGTCGTCGACCAGCTCGCGGTCGCCGGCTCGCAGCCGCAGCCGGACGGACAGGTCCTGCGTCGGGCCGGTCACCGTCACCCGCACGCCGACCGACGCGCTCGCGGCGTTCGGCGTCCACACCAGCTCGTCGATGTGGCTGGCCGCAACCGGTTCGAGCCACACGGGCTGCCAGATCCCCGTGGTGCGGTGGTACCAGATCGCCCCCGGCCGCGGTTCCCAGTTCTGCTTGCCGCGCGGCTGCGTCAGGTCGTCGAGCCGGTCCTCCGCGCGGACCACGACCACCTGCGACGGACCGTCGACCAGCGCGTGCGTGATGTCCACACGGAACGGTGTGTGCCCGCCGACGTGCGACGCGACCTGCGTGCCGTTCACCCACACCCGCGCCTCGTAGTCGACGGCGCCGAAGTTCAGCAGCAGGCGCTCCGCCGCGGGCGCCTCGAATGTCCTGCGGTACCAGACGATCGGGTGCGGAGTCGGGTCGTGCACGCCACTCGCGGCCGACTCCGGCGGGAACGGGACGGTGATCGTCTGATCGAACGACCGGTCCCCCAGCCACCATTTTCCTTGCACACCAGCGTCTTCGTCGTCGTGGGCGAACTCCCAGACGCCGGTCAGATCCTGCCAGTTCGCCCGAGTCAGCTGCGGCCGTGGATGCATGCGCCCACGCTACCGGTGCGGCGGCCTTCGCTTTGCTGACACTCTCTCAGGAGGGCTTTCGTAGTCTGGCGCGGTGAGGAAGCCATCGCACGCCGACCTCGCCGTCGGAGCCGCCGCCGCGGTGCTCGTCGTGGTCGCCACCCTGACCACGACCACGATGCGGCAGGACCGGTTCGGGGCGCTCGACGCCGGCGCGATCGTGTTGGTCGTGGTGGCCGCCGGGGCGACGGGCGCGCTGCGGCGGGTCGCACCGGGGTGGGCGCTCGGCGTCACGATGTCGGCGGTGTGCCTGTACCTCGGTCTCGGCTACCCGTACGGGCCGGTGCAGCTGTGCATGGTGGTCGCGATGTTCGAGCTCGCGCGGCAACGTCCACTTCGGACCTCCCTGCCGGCGTGCGTGCTGGCCGCGCTGGCCGCGACGACGGCGGTGCTGCCCAGCATCCTCGAGGCGGCCAACTCGCCGGTGGTGCTGGGAATCGCGTGGACGGCGTGGGTCGTGCTGCCGTGGTCGCTCGGCGCTCTGGTCTACGCCGTACACACCGCGCGGCGCGACCTCGTGGCACGCGTGGCGCTCGAGGAGCGGATGAAGGTCGCGGCCGAGGTGCACGACGCCGCCGGGCACGGGTTCGCCGTGGTCGCCATGCAGGCGGGGGTCGCGCTGCTGGTGTTCGACGAGTCGCCGGACCAGGCGCGCCGGTCCCTGGAGGCGATCCACGCCACGAGCACCGCGTCGCTCGCCGAGCTGCGCGGCATGCTGACGGCGTTCCACCCGGAGCCGGGCCCGGCCGAGCTGACGACGCTGGTCGAGCAGGTGCGGGCCGGTGGGCTGCCGGTCGACCTCGAGGTGGCCGCGCCGGTTTCCCCGGTGGCCTACCGGGTCGTGCAGGAGTCGCTGACGAACGTGGTGCGGCACGCGGGTCCGGCGCGCGCGGCGGTGCGGATCACCGAGCAGGACGGGGAGTTGCTGGTGCGAGTGGCCGACGACGGACGTGGCGTGCCGTCCACTGTGGAGCCGGGACGCGGGCTTACCGGCATGCGCGACCGCGTCGAGGCGGCGGGCGGCAGGTTCGCGGCCCGCGGCGACGCGAGCGGCGGTTTCGTTGTCACCGCGACACTTCCGCTCGGCGGCGGCCGATGATCCGGGTCGCGCTCGCGGACGACCAGGCGCTGGTGCGCATGGGTCTGCGAGTGTTGGTCGAGCGCGAGGACGACATGACGGTGGTCGGCGAGGCGGCCGACGGCGACGCGGCGCTGACACTGCTGCGGCAGGTCACGCCGGACGTGCTGCTGCTGGACATCCGGATGCCGGGCCTGGACGGGCTCGCGGTGCTCCGCGCCGGCGTGTCCCCGGCGACCAGGGTGATCGTGGTGACGACGTTCGAGATCGACGAGTACGTGTTCGAGGCGCTGCGTGCCGGCGCGGCCGGGTTCGTGCTGAAGGACAACGCGCCGAACGAGCTGGTCCGCGCGGTCCGCGTGGTCGCGGACGGGCAGGCGCTGCTGTCCCCGTCCGTCACGCGGCGGGTCGTGACCCAGTTCGCGCGGCACGCCACGGCGCCGGTCAGCGGGCTCGACGAGCTGACCGGCAGGGAGCGGGAGATGGTCGCCTGGGTGGCGACGGGCTCGTCGAACGACGAGATCGCGGGCCGCCTGTGCCTCAGCCCGGCGACCGTGCGCACGCACGTGAGCCGGGCGATGCTGAAGCTGCGGGCCCGCTCCCGCGCGCAGCTGGTGGTGTTCGCGATCCGCGCCGGCCTGACGGTCGACGAGTGACCGGACTGTCCCGACAGGACGGTCGCTATCCGTCGGCGATCTTCTCGAGCAGTGTCCTCGCGGCCGGCAGCACGAGGTCGCGCACGAGCGCCGGGTCGGCGTCGGCGAGCGGCTGCGCCGCGGCGACGCCACGCATGAGGCTGATACCGAACAGCCATGCCAGGACCAGGTCGGCGCGCAGTTCGGCGTTCGGCCGCTCGGTGAGGCCCGCGAGCACGTCGGCGTAGTCGGCGTTGAGGCGGCGGCGGATCTCGGCCGCCTCGTCGTCGGTGCCGAGCGTGCGCAGCAGCGCGGTCAGCACCTGGTCGCGCCGCGTGGGCGACTCGGGGTCGAGCAGGTTGTCGAGCATCTCCCCGACGAGCCGGCCCGGCGACACCGCGCTCAGGTCGTGCCTGCTGGTGGCCTCGACGAACAGGGCCTCCTTGGAGCCGAAGTACCGGAACAGCAGCGCCTGGTTGACCCCGGCGCGGGCGGCGATGTCCCGCACGGTCGTCCGGTCGTAGCCCCGCTCGGCGAACAGCTCGACGGCGGCGTCCCGTAGCGCCTGGCGCGTCGCCGCCGAGTCGCGACGGCGTGGTTCTCCGGTCACGGAACCTCCAAAGCGGACAGACTAGCCGCTCTCGGACGTAGTCACCTTGACACGTTCCGTAGCCGCTCCTAGCTTGTAAGCAGACGCTTACAACTGCTGGGGAGACATCATGACCGCCACCTACCCGACTCCGGTCAGCTACCCGTTCAACGACGCGGAGACGCTCGGCCTGCACGCGGACTACCGCGCCGCGCAGCGGGAACCGGGCATGATCCGGGTCCAGCTGCCCCACGGCGAGCCGGCCTGGCTCGCGACCCGCTACGCCGACGCGCGGCTCGTGCTCGGCGACAAGCGGTTCAGCAGGGCCGAGTCGCTCGCGCACGACGCGCCGAGGATGCGGGCCGGCCAGGCCGACTCGGGGATCCTGTCCATGGACCCGCCGGAGCACACCCGGCTGCGCGTGCTGGTGGCGAAGGCGTTCACCGTACGTCGCGTCGAGGAGCTGCGCCCGCGTGCCCGCGAGCTGGCCGAGGGCCTGGTCGACGACATGGTCGCGGCCGGCGCGCCGGCCGACCTCGTCGACGCGTTCGCGCTGCCGCTGCCGGTCGCGGTGATCTGCGAGCTGCTCGGCGTCCCGGTGTCCGACCGCACGAGGTTCCGCAGGTGGAGCGACGACGCGCTGTCGACCAGCCGCCTGACGGCCGAGGAGTTCACGGCGAGCAGGGAGGAGATGCGCGAGTACATGCGCGGCCTGATCGCGCGGCACCGCGCGGAGCCGGCCGACGACCTGATGACCGCGCTGATCGAGGCCCGCGACGAACGCGACCGACTCTCGGAGCTGGAGCTGGTCGACCTGTGCGTCGGCATCCTGGTCGCCGGGCACGAGACGACCGCGAGCCAGATCCCGAACTTCGTGCTGACGCTGTTCGACCATCCGGACCAGCTGGCTCGGCTGCGTGCCGAGCCGACACTGGTCACGGGCGCCGTCGAGGAGCTGATGCGGTTCGTGCCGCTGGGCGCCGGGGCCGGCTTCCCCCGGTACGCGACCGAGGACATGCGGGTCGGCGACGTGCTGGTGCGCGCGGGCGAGCCGGTGATCGTCGCGATCGGCGCCGCCAACCGGGACGCGCTGCGGTTCGACGACGCGGAGGTGCTGCGGGTCGACCGGGCGGCCACCCAGCACCTCGGGTTCGGACACGGCGTGCACCACTGCCTCGGGGCGGCCCTCGCGCGGATGGAACTGCAGGAGGCGTTGCGTGCGCTGCTCGGCAAACTGCCTGGTCTGCGGCTCGCGGGCGACGTGCGGTGGAAGTCTGAGATGCTCGTGCGCGGGCCCGTCACCATGCCTGTGGGATGGTGACGGCATGACTTGGCAACTGCGCGTCGACGACCGCTCCTGCATGGCCTCCGGCGTCTGCGCCTCCCTCGCCCCCGAGTTGTTCGAGCTCGGGGACTCGACCGCACGACCGCTCACCCCGGAGGTCGCCCCCGACGACGCGGCGCTCGACGCCGCCGACTCGTGCCCCGCGATGGCCATCACGGTGGTCGAGGACGGCACGGAGATCGGGCCCCGCCCCTGAGAAGTGGCTGTGAAGTCGGTCGTTCCGGGCACATAGCGGGTTTCGGTCGCGTTGTGAGGGGTGAAAGCACACCTACTGGAGGTGACCCTCATGACGGCAGCGTTCGCGACGAACCGGTCGACACCCAACCTGCCGACTCTGCCCGACGGCTGGCCGATCGGCTCCTACGACACGTACAAAGAGGCACAGCGGGCCGTCGACCATCTGGCCGACAACGAGTTCGCCGTGCAGGACGTCACGATCGTCGGCGTCGAGCCGATGCTGGTCGAGCGGGTCTCCGCCCGCCTGACGTGGGGCCGCGTACTGTCCGCAGGCGCCGCGTCCGGCGCGTGGCTCGGCCTGTTCGTCGGGCTGCTGCTCAGCCTGTTCACGGCCGGCGGCGGCATCGCGCCGATCCTGATCGGCATGGTCTCCGGCATCGTGTTCGGGCTCGCGTCGGCCGCGGTGCGCTATCGCGCCACCCACGGCCAGCGTGACTTCGTCTCGCAAAGCCAGCTCGTGGCCCGCCGCTACGACGTGCTGTGCAAGCCACGCACCGCGGAGCTCGGCCGGACCCTGCTCATCGGGATGACCCCGGCGTTCTGAGTTCACCCGCACGTGCCCGGCCCGTTCGCGAGCCGGGCACGTCGCGTGTGCGCACCCTTCGCTCGATCAGCGGCTTTGTCTTGTGCCGTCCGGGGTTACGGTGGCTGGCGTGACTGCCCTCGACATTTCCCCGTTCACCCTCGGTGTCGCGTCCGGCGACCCCACCCACGACAGCGTCGTGCTGTGGACGCGGCTCGCCCCGGCCAGCGGCGGCATGCCGAACACGCCGGTGCCGGTCCGGTGGGAGATGGCGTGGGACGAGGCGTTCGGGGACGTGGTGTGCCACGGCGAAGTGGCCGCGGTGCCGGAGCTGGCGCACTCGGTGCATGTGATCGCGACCGGCCTCGCGCCGGATCGCTGGTACCACTACCGGTTCACCTCGGGCGAGGTGACGAGCCGCGTGGGCAGGACCCGCACGCTGCCGGCGCCGGACGCCGACCCCGGCGTGCTGCGGTTCGCGTTCGCGTCGTGCCAGGCGTGGGCGGGCGGGCCGTACCCGGCCTACCAGGACATGGCCACGCAGGACCTCGACTTCGTGGTGCACCTCGGCGACTACGTCTACGAGACGGTCGACGGCTCGCTCGCGGAGTTCCGCAGGCTGCACACGTTGTACAAGACGTCGCCCGACCTGCGGGCGGCGCACGCGCGCTTCCCGTTCATCACCACGTGGGACGACCACGACGTACTGAACAACTGGGCCGCGAACCACAAGCCCAGCCCGGACGGCCGGCCGTTCGCGGAGCGCCGCGAGAACGCTTTCCAGGCGTACTACGAACATCTGCCGATGCGCACCGCGCCGGCCGGCGCGGACTGGCCGATCTACCAGCGGATCCGCTGGGGCCGGCTCGCGGAGTTCTCGGTACTGGACACGCGGCAGTACCGCGATGCGCAGGTGTCCGACGCCATGATCACGCCGCCGACCCCCGAGGTGTACGACCCGGCACGCACGATGACCGGGCCGGAGCAGGAGATCTGGCTGCTCGAGGGGCTGCGCCGGTCGACGACGCGGTGGACCGTCCTCGCGCAGCAGACGATCATGGCGCCGTTCGACTACGACCTCGGGCCGGGGCTCGCGTACAACCTCGACCAGTGGGACGGCTATCCCGCCGCACGGAAACGGGTCCTGGACACGATCGCGCGATGGAAACCGCGCAACCCGGTGATCGTCTCCGGCGACTGGCACTCCCACTGGGTCAACGACATCGTCCACCCGGACACCGGGTTGATCGCGTCGGAGTTCGTCTGCACGTCGATCTCGTCGGGCATCGGGTGGGACGCGGACGTGCGACAGGGGCTGCCCGCGAACCCGCATGTCAAGCTGTACAACGGAACCTATCGCGGGTACGTCATGTGCGAGGTGACGCGGGAGCGGTGGCGCTCGACGCTGCGGATCGTCGTCGGCGAACAGTCCCGCACCCTGGCGATGTTCGAGGTGCGTGACGGCGTGCCCGGCGCGCGGCAGGTCGCCGGCGGCGACGGCGTCTCCGGCCGAGTGTCCGCTTCGGACCGTCCGCTGGCGAACGCGGAGGTGGAGCTCGGCGGCACCCGCGTGTGGACGGATGCGACCGGGGCCTACCTCGCGTTCGTCCCGCCGGGGACCTACACGCTCGCCGCGCACGCGACCGGCTACGAGTCGGTGCGGCGCCAGGTCGTCGTCGGTTCCGGCGCGCAGGAGGACGTGGTGCTCACGCGGGTGTCCGCGCCGTACGCCGGCACCGGCCGACGGGTGCCGGGCCCGTACGCGGAGGCCGGCGCGACGGATGTGGTGCTGGGCAACGAACTCATCGCGATGGCGGTGTCGAACGGTTTCGAGGACCCGCAACTTCCTGGTGCCACGCTGGGCAAGCCGGTGGACCTCGCGGCGGTCGGCAGGATGGACCAGCTGGACTGGCTGCACCTGCCCTACGTCGCGGCGGTGCAGCCTGCCGGTACCGAGGCGTGGCAACAGGGCCTGTTTCCGTCGTCCACTGTGGACGTCTCGGGTACGACGGTCGTGGTGACCGGCACCGGCGGCGGGTTGTCGGTCGCGACCACGTACTCGGTGGCCGCCGGTCAGCCGTGGGTCACCGCCACGAGCGTGTTCACCAACCCGGGCGCCGCGCCACTGTCCGTGTGGCTGGGCGACGCGATCGACCACGACGGGCCGGGTCAGCGCAGTGGCGTGGCCGGCCACGGCACGATCGCCACGCCGTACGCGAGCCCCGCCGCGTACGCCCCTGGCGGGCCATGGATAGGCATGACCGGCAGCGACGCGCAGACGTACGGGCTTGTCTACGAGTCGGCGGGTTTCACCGCGTACGGCAACGGGAACTGGATCCAGAGCCAGTGGCAGGTGACGATCCCGGCGGGCGGTTCGTGGACGCTGCGGCGTCGGATCGTCGCGCTGGCAACCACTACCGACCCGTGGGCGCCGTTAGCAGCTCTGTGACGGGAAGCGGGTGTCGATTCCCGTCGGCGCCCAGCGCTCGAGGTCCGCGAGCTGGTTCGTCAGCTTGACGCGGATCCGGTCGACGGCCTCGGGTCCCAGCGGCAGGCGCAAGGGGGACGTCTCGTCCGCCACGGCCGCGACGATCAGGGCCGCCGCGCGTGCCGGGTCGTTGGGCTGGACGCCGTCCTGCGCGAAGAACCGCTCGCGCAGCGCGCCGGCCGGCGTGTCCCGGTAGTCCGCGATGGGCTCCGCGACGGTCATCGACCGCCCGGCGAAGTCGGTGCGAAACGGGCCGGGTTCCACAATGGACACCCGAATGCCGAGCGGCGCGACTTCGCCGGCGAGGGCCTCGGACATGCCCTCCAGCGCGAACTTCGAGGTGGCGTAGAGGGCGTGGCCGGGGTTGCCGACGACCCCGCCGACCGACGACATCTGCACGATGTGCCCGCTGCGTTGTGCTCGCATGTGCGGCAGCACCGCGCGGGTGACCGCGAGCACGCCGAAAACGTTGGTCTCCAACAGCTCTCGCGTCTGCGCGTCGGACAGCTCCTCGAGCGCGCCGAGCAAGCCGTGGCCCGCGTTGTTGACCAGGACGTCGATGCGGCCGAACTCGCCGATCGCGGCGTGCACCGCCGCTCGCACGGACGTTGCGTCGGTGACGTCGAGCCGGGCCGGAAAGGCGCCGGCCAGCCCGTCGAGGGCGCCGACCTCCCGCGCGGTGGCCACGACGTGGTCGCCGGTGGCGAGCACAGCCTCTGCGAGCGCGCGCCCAAGACCGGTGCTCGCACCGGTGACGAACCAGACCTTCGACACGTGCCGCCTCCAGGTACCTTGATACTCAAGTCAAACTACCTCGATACTCAAGGAAGTGGCAAATGGACTCGGTGACGGCCGAGCTGGACACGTGGCTGGCACAGATGCCGGCCGGCGTCGACGCGGGCGTGGAGGCGGCCCGGCAGCGGATCGGCCGGATCTCGCGGCAGTTCGAGCAGGTGCTGGCCAGAGCGGCGGCGGACCACGGCATGACCGTCGGCGACTGGGAAGCGCTGTCCGTACTGCGCCGATCGGGCCCGACCTGCACCCCGACGGTCATCGCGGACACGCTGGGCCTCACCTCGGGCACGGTCAGCGTGCGCATCGAAAGGCTGCTGCGGGCGGGGCTCGTGGAGCAGGTCCCGTCGACCGACGGCCGCAGCCGCCCGGTCCGCCTGACAAGAAAAGGCCACGCCCGCTGGCGAGCCGCGACCGCGGCACGAACCGCGTACGAACGGGAGCTCTTCGGAACACTGGACGTCGCCGCGCTGAACCCACTGCTGAGCGCACTACTGAGCCGCTTCGAGGATGAGTTCGGTCCAGCACCTCGCCACGACCGAACGCGATGAGAGCGGCCGGCGGCCCGCAACGACTGCATGGTCCATGGCGAGTCCGGCATGACCATAAGCTCGCCGGCCGTCCGGTGATCGCGGACTGGCAAGAAGAACTCAACACCGTCCACCACCGCGTCCGGGCACGAGTCGAGCAAGCATCGGCAATAGAGACCTGGAAGATCCTCCGCGGCTACCGACGCGCAGCCCACGCCCTCGCCGCCACCGCCTCCGTCGCGCACGCGGTTGTCCACAGCGACACAGTTGTCCACACCCACCGCCGTCAGACCCCGAGACTGTCGGTGCCTTGCCGTAGCATGGAAATCGGGGGCCGGAGGCCAGGCGCGGCGGATTGCGCAGATCGAAGAAAACGTCGTTGCTTGTTGCTGTGAGTCATCAAAATTCGCTCGATCGTGCGTTCGAAATAATCGGGGTTCATGGGTAGAATAAGAGCTATGTCGAGCTTCGTGGAAAGCCCTCCCTGGTTGCCGGAGCTTGCCCAGAATCTGGTGGAGATCATGACCCAGATGCGGAAGCTCCACAGTTCCGCATTGACAGTGATTGCCGAGTTGGAACAATCCGATGTTGCTCGTGCGGCGGGCTATTCGAGTTTGAGTGCGCTGGTCTCGGATTTGGTGCGGATCACCCCGCGTCGGGCCTCTCGGTTGATCGCTCAGGCTGGTCTGGTGGCCGAGGTGTTGACTCCCACCGGGCATGTCACTCCGGCGGTGTTGCCGTTGGTGCGGGACGCGCTGCGGGATGGCGTACTGGATCCGGACCACGTGGATGCGATCGCCGAGACGGTGAAGAAGATCCCCGCCTGGGCGCCGGGTAACACACCGGAGATCGTGGAGAAGCACCTCGTCGAGACCGCCCGAGTGGCGCACCCGTCAGTGGTGCGCTCCCACGGCGAGACGTTGCTGTCACGGATCGACCCGGACGGCGACCAGCCTGCCGACGAGGCGATGGCAGTGCCGAAGAACGTGTTCCGCAGCCGGCGCGACCAGGCCGGCTGGATGCACTTCACCGGCACGATCGAACCCGAAACAGCCGAAGAACTCGACGCGATGCTGGGTGCCCTCGCCAACCGGACGGCCCAGCCGACGATCGGCACCCAATCCAACGGCTCGGCGATGCCTTCTGCGACGTGATCCACCACGCCATCGACTCGCCAGACCTGCCCGCGCGGGGTGGTGAGAAGCCACACCTCAACGCGACCATGGACTACACCCACCTACTCGCCGGGATCGGCGGCGCCACTCTCGAAGGTGGCGCGCTGCTCTCGGCGGCCGCAGCCCGACGGATCGCCTGCGACTGCGGCGTCGTGCCGGTGGTGCTAAATGGTGCGTCGGTGCCGTTGGATGTGGGCCGCACCCGCCGACTGGTCACCCCAAAACAACGAGTCGCGCTGAACACCCGCGACAGGGGTTGCGCATTCCCGAACTGTGGACTTCCTGCACGCTGGTCGGACGCCCACCATATCCAACATTGGCTGGATGGCGGCTCAACGGACCTCAATAATCTGGTACTCCTATGCCGACGGCATCATCGAATTATCCACCACTCGGAATGGGAAGTCCGGATGAGCGACATCGGGCTCCCGGAATTCATCCCGCCCCGGTGGATCGCCCCTCACCGGGTTCCGCAACGCAACCTGCTGCACCAACGCGAATAAAGCCATTCAGCGACACCCCGCACGGCAGAAGATCACCGCGTCCGCCGAAGTGGAGCAAATGCCGGCTCGTTGAGGGGACAACCGGCGTGTGCAGCCGACACGCATGGCGGGACGCGAGATCCCCCACCATCTGACCAGGTCCGCAAGTCAGAACAAGGCCTCCTGCGTTCCACACGCAACGCCGTTCGCCGCAACCGATCGGATGGAACGAACGTACGCCGAGCAACCCATCCCACAGGTGACAGTGGCCGGTTGCTGTCGCGCAGCAAAGTCGCCAAGTTGTCTGCCACCACGTCGCCGCACGACGAGCACCTCGTAGCCAGGCACCTCACCCTCCGAAGCCACTCGCACCGTGTGCGATTCTTGACCTTGTGCTACCCAACGTCGGCTCCGTGGTGGCGGGGTACCGCATCGATGAGCAGCTCGGCAGCGGCGGCAGCGGCTGCCTGGTGTACCGGGCGATGCAGCTGAGTCTCGACCAGACGGTCGCGCTCAAGGTCCTGCCGGTGGAGTTCGCGGCAGCGGACGACATGCGGCGCCGGTTCGAGCGGGAGGCGCGGCTCGCGGCCCGGCTGCGGGACCACCCCAACGTCGTGTCGGTGTACGACTTCGGCGAGGCGGACGGGCAGCTCTACCTGGCCATGCGGTACGTCTCCGGGCCGGACCTCGCGCGGCTGATCCGCGACGACGGACCCCTCGACCTCGAGCGCACCTGCGCGATCCTCGGCCAGGTCGGCGACGCGCTCGACGCCGCGCACGCGGCCGGGCTGGTGCACCGGGACGTCAAGCCCGCCAACATCTTCGTCGCGCCGGCGCGGATCCCGCACCAGCTGCTGCACGCCTACGTCGGTGACTTCGGGCTCGCGCTGCGGCTCGACGCCGACGAGGACCAGCTGACCCGATCACTGCTGTCCGGCACCCCGTCCTACGTCGCGCCGGAGCGCTGGACCGGGGCCGCGCCCGACGCCACCGTCGACGTGTACGCACTGGGCTGCGTCGCCTACTCGTGCCTGACCGGCCGACCACCGTTCTCCGGCGACACCGGCGAGGTCGGCGCCGCCCACATGCACGTCCCGCCGCCCAGTGTGAGCGTGGGCCGGCCGCACCTCCCGAGCGCGGTCGACACCGTCCTCGCGCGGGCGCTCGCCAAGCTGCCGGCCGACCGGTACCGCACCTGCGCGGAGTTCGTCGCCGACCTGCGGGACGCGGCGACCGGCGTCGAGCCGGAACCGGCGCTGTCGGCCACCCCGAGCCAGGCGACGCTGCCGCCGCCCGACGAGCCGCGGGCAGCACCGCGCCCGACACCACAGCTGTGGCAACGGATCCTCGCCGTCGCCGCGGTGCTGGTGGTGACCATGGGCCTGGTGTTCGCCGCGACGCTGCGGCCGGCGATCCCGGGCCGGCCGACCTCCGGCGACGGCACGGCCGCGCGGTCCGCGCTCGACACCCGGCTCGGCCCCGACCTCAGCGCGTTGGTGACCGACGGCGACGGCAACCGATACCTGGCCATGCGTGAGGACAGCTACGTCCAGAAGCTGACCCCGGACGGCCGGATCAGCACCGTCGTGGGCGGCGACGGCGACGGCTTCTCCGGCGACGGCGGCCCGGCCACCAAGGCGAAGCTCGACTACCCGCACGGCCTCGCGGTCGACTCCGCCGGCAACCTCTACATCGCCGACACGGGCAACGACCGGATCCGCAAGGTCGACACGAACGGCGTGATCACGACCGTCGCCGGCACCGGGGAGACCGGGTCCGACGGCGACGGCGGCCCCGCGACGCGGGCCAGGTTCGACTCCCCCGTCGACGTGGCGTTCGACGACGGCGTCCTCTACGTCGTCGAGGCGGACGGGCGGCGGCTGCGCCGCATCGACGAGAACGGCGTGATCGCCACGATCGCGGGCACCGGCGCCGAGGGCGACCGGGGCGACGGCGGGCCGGCGACGGAGGCCGAGTTCGGCTTCCCCACGTCGATCGCCGTGCACGCGGGCGCGGTGTACGTCGCCGACGCCGGCAACGACCGGATCCGCAGGGTGGACCAGAACGGGACCATCACGACGGTCGCGGGCAACGGGACCGAAGGCACCGAAGGCGACGGCGGTACCGCGACCGCGGCCGCGCTGACCACGCCGGACGCCATCACGCTGGACGCCGCCGGCACGCTCTACATCGCCGAGCACAGCGCCCACCGGGTCCGCCGCGTCGACCAGAAGGGGATCATCACGACGATCGCGGGCACCGGCGTCGCGGGGTTCGCCGGCGACGGCGGACCCGCGACGCAGGCCCAGCTGGCCTGGCCGAACACGTTGCTGGTCAACGCGGACGGCTCGCTCGACATCGGCGACACGTACAACGAGCGGATCCGGCGGGTCGGGACGGACGGCGTCATCACCACGATCGCCGGCGACGGCCCCGACTACCCCGGCGACGGGCACCCCGCGGTCGAGGGGTTCCTGTCCGACCCGCAGATCACGCAGGTCGACGGCGCCGGCGTGCTGTACGTCGCCGACGCGAGCAACAACCGGATCCGGCGGGTCGGCCGCGACGGCGTGATCACCACGATCGCCGGCACCGGGATCACCGGCTACACGGGCGACGGCGGCCCCGCCGCGAAGGCCCAGCTCAACTTCCCCTCCGGCCTGGCGATCGACGCGCGGGGCGTCGTGTTCGTCGCCGACTCCGGCAACAACGCCGTCCGCAGGATCGACACGGACGGCACGATCACGACCGTCGCCGGCGTCGGGCGCGACGGGTACTCCGAGGACGGCGGCGCGGCGAACAAGTCGGAGCTGAGCAACCCGGTGGACCTCGCGCTCGGCGAGGACGGCGACATCTACGTCGCCGAGTACGGCACCAGCCGCATCCGCCGCATCGACCCGGCCGGCGTGCTCACGACGGTCGCCGGCACCGGCGACGAGGGCTTCGCCGGCGACGGCGGCCCGGCGACGAGCGCGCAGATCGCCACGCCGACCGGTGTCCACGTCGCCGAGGACGGCACGGTCTACATCGCCGACTTCGGCAACCTCCGCGTCCGCGCGGTCGCGAAGGACGGCACGATCTCGACCGTCGCGGGCACCGGGACCGAGGGCTACTCCGGCGACGGCGGCCCGGCCACGGCCGCACAGCTGACCGACGCGGTCACCGTGACCAGCGACGGCGACGGCGCCGTCTACATCGCCGACGAGGGCGCGCACCGCGTCCGCAAGGTCGACGCCGAGGGGATCATCACGACCGCGGTGGGCACCGGCGAGTCCGGCACCCCGGACGACGGCGACCGCGCGGAGGCGACCGAGCTGACCAACCCCGTCGGGGTGAGCGTCGACCGGCGCGGGCGGCTCTACGTCACCGACTCCGGCGCGGAACGCGTCTACGCCGTGGAGAACGGGCGAATGATCCTCGTCGCCGGCACGGACTGACCGAGCGCCGCTTCGGATACGGTCGGCTGGTGCTGTGCCCCGAGTTCCCGCTCGGCACCGATCGCCTGGTGCTGCGGCCGTTCACCGCCGGCGACGTGGACGACGTCTGGGACTACCAGCGGCGGCCCGAGGTCGCGCGGCACATGCTGTGGGCCGCGCGGGAGCGGGAGCAGACGCGGCTCGTGGTCGAGGAGATGGCCGGCGAGGTCGCGCTCCGCAAGGCGAGGGACTGTCTCAGCATGGCGGTCTTCTGGCCGGAGATCGGCCGCGTCGTCGGGCAGGTCGAGCTGGTCTGGCTCAGCGAGGAACACCACCAGGGCGAGGTCGGCTACGTCTTCAACCCCGACCACCACGGCAAGGGCCTCGCGACCGAGGCGGTCCGCGAGGTGCTGCGGCTCGGCTTCGACGAGCTGGGCCTGCACCGCGTCATCGGGCGGTGCTCCGCGCACAACACGGCGTCGGCACGGCTCCTCGAACGGCTGGGCATGCGTCGCGAGGCGCACTTCGTCCACAGCGCGCTCGTGAAGGGCGAATGGCGCGAGGAGATGATCTACGCGATCCTCGCCGACGAGTGGCGGTCGGCGGGCTGACGGAGCGGGTGCCGGTCCCGGTTCCGGAACCGGTTCCAGAAATTGGCCGCGACCTCTTGTCGTGGTGGTCTGGACCATGGCACCCTTTGTTGCTAGGGACAACAAAACACGAACGTCGGCGGTGACAAAGATGTCCACGCGACCCTCTCGACGACCCCGTTTCGGCATGGTCCTCGCGACCGTGGCCGCGACCGTGCTCTCCACGCTGGCAGCAGTGGGTAGCCCGGCCTCGGCCAACCCGACAGCCCCGGCCCCGGATGTCGGCATAGCGGCGACCACGTTCGCCGACGAGTTCAACGCACCGGCCGGCACGCCGGTGGACGGCTCCAAGTGGAACATGGAGACCGGTGACAACGTCAACAACCACGAGCGGCAGTACTACACGAACAGCACCAGCAACGCGGCGCACGACGGCCAGGGCAACCTGGTCATCACCGCGCGCAAGGAGAACCCCGGCAACTACAACTGCTGGTACGGCCGCTGCGAGTACACCTCCGCCCGGCTCAACACCTCCGGCAAGTTCACCCAGACCTACGGCAGCTTCGAGACCCGCATCAAGATGTCCCGCGGGCAGGGCATGTGGCCGGCGTTCTGGATGCTCGGCACCGGCGGCGGCTGGCCGGACGCCGGCGAGATCGACGTCATGGAGAACGTCGGCTTCGAGCCGAACACCGTGCACGGCACGATCCACGGCCCCGGTTACTCGGGCGCGGGCGGCATCGGCGCCGGCTACTCGATCGGCAACCCCTTCGCGGACGGGTTCCACACGTTCCGCGTCGACTGGTCGCCGAACCGGCTGGTGTGGTCGGTGGACGGGAACGTCTACCAGACCAGGACGCCGTCGGACCTCAACGGCAACCGATGGGTGTTCGACCACGCGTTCTTCCTCATCCTCAACCTCGCGGTCGGCGGCTACTGGCCGGGTGACCCCAACGCCAGCACGCCGTTCCCGAACACGCTGACGATCGACTACGTCCGCGTCACCAACGACGGTGGCGGCGGTGGTGGCGGCGGCCGGATCACCGGCATCGGCGGCAAGTGCGTCGACGTGGCGGGGGCCAGCTCAGCCAACGGCACCCCGGTGCAGCTGTACGACTGCAACGGCACCGCGGCGCAGAACTGGTCGGTCAACGCGGACGGCTCGATCCGCGCGCTCGGCAAGTGCCTCGACGTCACCTCGGGATCCACCGCGGACGGCGCGAAGGTCCAGCTGTGGGACTGCAACGGGTCCGGCGCACAGCGCTGGACGGTGTCCGGCGCGCGGGACATCGTCAACATCGCGGCGAACAAGTGCCTCGACGCCACCGGCAACACGTCGGCGAACGGCACCCGGCTGCAGATCTGGACCTGTGGCGGCGGCGCGAACCAGAAGTGGACCGTGGGCTGAGCCCCGGTTCGTAGCACCCGGCGACGGCGCCGCCCCCGCAATGGTGGCGCCGTCGCCGTTCCACCCTCGAAACCTGCTGTCGAGGAGCACCCATGTCCAGTTCAGCGCGCCGGAAATCGTTGCGGCGCACCACCACCCTGCTCGGCGCCACCCTGCTCACGGCCGCCGGCCTGATGATCCCGACCGTGCCGGCGCAGGCCGCCGGTGAGCAGGTCGACATCTGGCTGACGACGACCGACGACGCCGACGGGCTGCACGTGACCCGCGGCCTGCAGCAGCAGACCCCGATCAACTTCGCGGCGGGCACCGGCACCGGCCAGGTCACCATCAACGTCGACGAGAACGTCCAGTACCAGCCGTTCGACGGCGGCGGCGCGTCCTTCACCGACTCCGCGGCCTGGCTGATGAACTCCAGCAACATCCTGTCGGCCGCCACCCGCGACGACACGATGCGCAAGCTGTTCGACCCGAACGCCGGCATCGGCATCTCGTTCATCCGCAACCCGATGGGCGGCTCGGACCTCGCGCGGTTCAGCTACACCTACGACGACATGCCGGCCGGGCAGACCGACCCGAGCCTGAGCCGGTTCTCGATCGCCCACGACCTCGCCGACGTGGTGCCGCTGACCAAGCAGGCACGCCAGCTCAACCCGGCGATCAAGGTGATGGGCTCGCCGTGGTCGGTCCCGCCGTGGATGAAGGACAACGACGACTACAAGCTCGGCTGGGTCGAGTCGCAGTACTACCCCGCGCTCGCCCAGTACTTCGTGAAGTACGTGCAGGCCTATGCCGCACAGGGCATCCCGATCAGCTTCGTCTCGGTGAACAACGAGCCGACGTGCTGCGCGAGCTACCCGTCGACCATGTGGAACGGCTCGGGGCTGCAGTTCTTCACGAAGACCAACCTGCTGCCCGCGTTGCAGGGCGCCGGTCTGTCCACGAAGGTCCTCGCGCTGGACTGGAACTGGGACCAGTACGCCTCGTTCGGCGCGCCGAGCGTCAACGACGCGGCGATCCGCAACCACCCGAACTTCGGCGGCATCGCGTGGCACGGCTACGGCGGCGACGTCGCGCAGCAGACCGCCGTGCAGAACCAGTACCCCGGCATTCCCCAGTACGGCACGGAGATGTCCGGCGGCACGTGGGTCGGCAACCAGCACTCCGACGACATGAACAACATCATCAACTACACCCGCAACTGGGGCCGCACGGTCACCAAGTGGAGCCTGGCGATCGACCAGAACCACAATCCGCACAACGGCGGCTGCGACGTGTGCACCGGGCTCGTCACCGTGCACAACGGAGACGGCCGGCACGGCCAGGTCGACTTCACCACCGAGTACTACACGATGGGCCACCTGACCAAGTTCGTGAAGGTCGGGGCGCGGCGCATCCAGTCGAACGACAACGGCTCGGTGAAGAACGTGGCGTGGCGCAACCCGGACGGCTCGAAGGCGCTGATCGCCTACAACACCACGGGTTCGACGCAGAGCACGCGGGTGAACTGGGGCAACCAGTCCTTCACCTACAACCTGCCGGCGCGCACCTCGGCCACGTTCCGGTGGACCGGCACGCAGGGCTCCGGCGGCGGTGGCGGCCGGACCGGCCAGATCACCGGACTGGGCGGCAAGTGCGTCGACGTCGCGGGCGCGAGCAGCGCCAACGGGACCGCGGTGCAGCTCTACGACTGCAACGGCTCCGGCGCGCAGCAGTGGACGGTCGGCACGGACGGCTCGATCCGCGCGCTGGGCAAGTGCCTCGACGTCACGTCGGCGTCCACGGCCGACGGCGCGAAGCTGCAACTGTGGGACTGCACCGGTTCCGGGGCGCAGACCTTCCAGGTGACCGCGGGGCGGGACATCGTCAACACCGCGGCGAACAAGTGCCTCGACGCGACCGACAACACGTCGGCGAACGGGACCCGGCTGCAGATCTGGAGCTGCACCGGAGCGGCCAACCAGAAGTGGACGGTCCCGGCGGCATAGCTCAGTAGGCTGGGCGCCGTGATGCTCGAGACGCAGGCGCCGTGGCGGGGCCGCGACAAGCTGGCGATCACCTCGGTGCGCGCGATCGTGACCGCGCCGGAAGGCATCCCGCTGGTCGTGGTGCGGGTGGACACGTCGGAGCCGGGGCTCCACGGGCTCGGCTGCGCGACGTTCACGCAGCGGTTCCACGCGGTCGCGGCCACGGTCGACCGGCACGTCGCGCCGATGCTCGTCGGCCGACACCCGGCCGACATCGAGGACATCAACCGCCTCGTGCACCTGTCGTCCTACTGGCGCAACGGTCCCGTGCTGAACAACGCACTGTCCGGTGTGGACCAGGCGCTGTGGGACATCGCCGGCAAGCGCGCCGGCATGCCGGTGTACGAGCTGCTCGGCGGCCGGGTCCGCGCGGCCGCCGACACCTACCTGCACGCGGCCGGCGCGTCCGTCGCCGACACGATCGAGCACGCGCAGTCGTTGACAGCACAGGGTTACCGGCACGTCCGGCTGCAGACCGGCGGGCCGGGCCTCGGCACCTACGGCGCGCCCGGCACCCCGGGCGGCTACCCGTCCGCGCCGTACCCGGACGGCTGGGACGTCAACCGGTACCTGGCCGCCACCCCCAAGCTGTTGGAGGCGGCGCGGTCGGCGCTCGGCGACGAGGTCGAGCTGATGCACGACGTGCACTCCCGGCTCACCCCGAAACAGGCGGTGGTGTTGGCCAGGGCGCTGGAGCCGTACCGGTTGTTCTTCCTCGAGGACGTGGTCGCGCCGGAGCACTACGACCGGCTGCCGGAGGTCACGGCCGCGTCGCCGGTCCCGATCGCGGTCGGCGAGCAGCTGTCGTCGCTGACCGACGCGGCCCGGTTCGTGCAGACCCACGCCGTGGACCTGTTGCGGGTGCACGTGTCCACGGTCGGCGGTCTGTCCGCGTGCCGGAAGCTGGTGGCGCTGTGCGAGCTGAACGGGGTCCGCACCGCGTGGCACGGACCTGGCGACGTGTCCCCCGTCGGCGTCGCCGCCAACATCGCGCTCGACGTGACGACCGCCGCGTTCGGCATCCAGGAGGGCCACGTCTACAACGACGCCACCCACGAGGTGTTCCCGGGCACCCCGGTCGCGGTCGACGGCTACCTGTACCCGTCGGACGAGCCGGGTTGGGGCGTCGACCTCGACGAGAAGGCGGCGGCGCGGCACGAGCCGGAGACCGGCCAGCACGAGCGGTGGGCGGCCCGGGTCCGCCGCCCGGACGGCGGACTCGAGTCGCCCTGACGGACCGGTGACCTAGGCTGACGGCGCCGAGATGTTCACCATCCACGGGATGCCGTAGCGGTCGACGCACATGCCGAACTCGTCGCCCCACATCTGCTTCTCCATCGGCATCGTGACCGTGCCGCCGTCGGAGAGCTTGGTCCAGTAGCCGCGCAGCTCGTCGGCGTCGTCGCCGCTCAGGCTCACCGTCATGTTGGTGCCCGCTTCGAGCGGCTGGCCGGGCGGCATGTCGGCGCCCATGATCGTGTAGCCGCTCGGCGTCTCGAGCTGGGCGTGCATGATGCCGTCCGGCGCCTGGCCGGAGTCGTCGAACTCCTTGAACGTGTTCAGTGCCAGCGTGCCGCCGAACACCTGCTCGTAGAACGTCATCGCCTCTTGCGCGTTGCCGGCGAAGTTGATGTATGGGTTCAGCTTCGATGCCATAACCGCGAATCCTCGCAGACCGCGAGGGTTCAGGACAACGGAGAGAACACGACCGTGAACGAGGTGTTCCGGAGCGTGAGCGCGTACTCGGGCAATGTCCCCGGACCGCACGATCCGGTGCCGATGCCCTGCTGTCCGGCGTCCACCGTCAGCCACAGTCGGTCACCGGGGGTCAGCTCGTTGCGGTGCGTCGCGGCGGCCAGGTCGGCGTCGGTCCAGCGCCGGACGGTCAGTCCGAACCGGCCGTCGACCCGCAGTCCCCGGCCGGCGGCGTCGGTCAGGGTCGCCCACCGGACGTCCGCGCGGCGGCCGTTCTCCTGCGGCATGACGTACGGCGTCTGCATGGCGTCCACTGTGGACTCGAAGACACCGACGCGGGCCGCCGCGCCGGTGTCCGGGTACGCCTCACCGGGGCCGCGGCCGAACCACGCCACCCGGCCCAGTGCGGCCGGCAGCGGCAGCGTGACCGCCAGCTTCGCGATCGGCTCCGGCCACTCGCCGTCCGGCTCGACCGCCACGGTCAGCGCGAGCCCGTCTCCGGCGGCCGCCCACTCGTAGGCGACCCGCACCCCGCGGGCGATCGCCGCGGCGGCGACCCGCTCGCGCACGACCAGCGTGTCGCCGGCGTCGACCGAGTCCAGCCGGTGCGTCAGGCGGTGCAGTCCGAGTGCGTGCCAGGTCTCCCGCAACCTCGCGCCGGACCCGTTGTCGTTGTCGGTCGGCGCGCGCCACAGCGTGAGGCGCGGCGGACCGGCCGGCAGGCCGCCGAAGGTCCGCAGCCGGCCGGTGCGGTCGAACTCCGCGGGGCCGAAGGAGAAACCGTCGCTGGTCCGTTGTGGACGGTGGGTGCCGGCGGCGGTCGGCGGTGGCGCGTCGGCCACCCGGCGCTGTGCCCACGCGACCTCGTGGCCGGCCGGCGCCCACGGCTCGTCGCCGGCCAGCACGGCACGCACGGTCAGCCAGGTCTCCTCGGCGAAAGCCGGCAGGGTCGGCAGTGCGACCACGCCGCCGCCGGCCGGCACGTCGAGCACACCGGACTCGGCGCCCGCGTCCCACTCGTACCGCAGCGCGGGCACCGGCCGCAGCTCCTCGACCGTCACCTTGCGGTCCGCGAAGGACATCCGCAGCGGCTCGTAGACCTTCTTCAGGTCCAGCAGTCCCGGCGACGGGGTGCGGTCGGGGAAGAGCAGGCCGTCGATGACGAAGTTCCCGTCGTGCAGCGGTTCGCCGTAGTCGCCGCCGTAGGCGTACTCGTGCTCCGGGTGCCGAAGGCCGTGGTCGATCCACTCCCACACGAACCCGCCCGCGATGCGCGGGTACCGGTCGAACAGCGCGACGTACTCGGCGAGCCCGCCCGGCCCGTTGCCCATGGCGTGCGCGTACTCGCACTGCACGAACGGCATCGCCCTGCGGCGCGCGTCCTGCTCCGCGTCGGGCAGCGGTTCCTCGGCCCGCCTGCCGATCTCGTCGGTCTCCGCGTGGTCGGCGTACATCCGGCTGTACACGTCGACGTAGGCGCAGTCGAGGTCGCCCTCGTAGTGGATCGGCCGGGACGGGTCCCGGTCGCGGGTCCACCGCGCCATCGCGGCGAGGTTGGCGCCGGTGTGGCTCTCGTTGCCGAGCGACCACAGCACGATGCTCGGGTGGTTCTTGTCCCGCTCGACCGTGCGGCGCATGCGGTCCACATAGGATCCACGCCACTCCGGCACGTCCGACGGGTTGCGCTCCCAGCCGGCGAAGAGGAAGCCGTGGGTCTCCAGGTCGCACTCGTCGACCACCCACAGACCCAGCTCGTCGCACAGGTCGAGGAACGCGGGGTGCGGCGGGTAGTGGCTGGTGCGCACGGCGTTGATGTTGTGCCGCTTCATGAGCAGCACGTCCTCGCGCATGGTCTCGTGCGGCACCGCACGCCCGTGGTCGGGATGGAACTCGTGCCGGTTGACGCCACGCAGCTGCAATGGCACGCCGTTGACCGCAACACACCGTCCACGATGGACACTGTGCGGAAGCCGATGCGCACCCGGACCGTCTCCTCGGGCGTGGACACGGTCGCGTCGTACAGCCGCGGCCGCTCCGCGCTCCACGGCTCGACCGGCGACGGTGACCTCCGCTCCCGTTGCCAGGTCGTGGATGCCCAGCTCGGGCACGGCGACCGTCGCCGGGGCCGACGCGTCGACCCGCAGCGTGCCGTGACCGTCCAGATAGGACGCGTGCGCGAACACGTCGTCGAGCCCGGCGCGCACCGCCAGTGTCACGGAACGGAAGATGCCGGGCAGCCACCACTGGTCCTGGTCCTCGAGGTAGCTCGCGGCGGACCACTGGTGCACGCGCACGGCGAGCACGTTGCGGCCGGGGCGCAGCGCGTCGCGCACGTCGAACTCCGCCGGCAGCCGGGAACCGGTGAAGAACCCGAGCTCGACACCGTTGAGCCACACCTTCGCGCATGACTCGACCCCGTCGAACCGCAGCACGACGTCCCGGCCCGCGCAACTCGGCCGGCAGGTCGAACGCCACCCGGTGGTCGCCGGTCGGGTTCTCCTCCGGCGGGTGTGGCGGGTCGACCGGGAACGGGTAGACCACGTTGGTGTACCAGGGTTTCCCGTGCCCGCGCAGCGGCCAGTGGGACGGCACGGCGATGGTGTCCCAGCCGACGTCGTCGAAGTCGGGCGCGGTGAAGTCGACGGGCGCGTCGGCGACCGGCGAGAGGCGGAACCGCCAGTCGCCGTCGAGCACGAGGCGCGGCGCGTCCGTGTGGAGGTCGGCCCTCGGCGCGCGCAGCCCGGCGTGCGGTGCGTGCTCGTCGTAGTAGCTCACGGTGTGCCCCCAAGATCGGCCGGCGCGATGTCGATGGTGTGGGTCGCGGTGAAGCCGAGCAGCTCGGCCGCCGCCGACGTGTCGATCGGCACCCGCCGGCCGGGCAGCGGCGCACGCCGCGGCACGTCGGGCAGGTACCGGTCGAGGAGAGCCTCGGTCGGGTACGGCGACAGTGTCTCCGACGCGGCGAGATAGAGCGCACGGGCGCCGCACAGCGGCACGGTCGCGGCGAGCCAGCACGCGAGCGCGGCGTCCCGTAGGTCGAGATAGCTCCACAGCTCGCCGGCACCGGCGCCGGGGTCGCGGCGGTACAGTTCCGCCTCCTCCGCAAGGAACTCCGGCGTCCCGAGTTTGGGGAACCGGAGCGCGGCGACGGCCATGCCGTCGCGGCGCGCGACCATCGCGGCGGTGGCCTCGTCGGCCTGTTTGGACAGTGCGTACGGGTCGGCCACCTGGAGCGGCATCGCCTCGTCGATCGGCACGTAGTCGGGCGCCGCGGGCGCGGGCGCGAACGGCAGGCCCGTGATCGACAGGCTGCTCGCGATCACCGCGCGCCGCACGCCGGCCCGTGCGGCCTGGTCGAGCACGACGAACGTGGCGGCCGCGTTCCCGACGAACACCTCCGCCGGCGTGGCGAGGTGGGGCGCGGGGATCGCGGCGAGGTGGATGACCGTGTCGACGCCGGCCATGGCCCGCGCGACCAGGTCGACGTCGGCGGCGCCGCCCGTGAAGAAGGTCTCGGTGTGGCCGGGATCGTGGCGGTCGAGCCCGACGGCGGCCGCGCCCCGCGCCGCGAGGACGCGCAGCACCGCACTGCCGAGCCGGCCCGCCGCCCCGGTGACCAGGACCCGGCTCGGTGCGTGGCTCATCGTGGCGAGCATACGATCAGCTCCCGTTGACCTGCCATTGACAAGCAACTCTTGTACGTAAACACTCGAACGTACTATGAAAGACTTGTTGTACGTCGAGGGGTTCCAACAGGCCGAGGCACTGCTCAAGCCGCAGCGGGTCGAGGTGCTGCGGCACCTGGCCGAGCCGCACTCGTGCACCGAGGTCGGCGCCCAGCTCGACCAGACCCCGCAACGCGTCTACTACCACGTGAGACGCCTGGTCGACGCCGGGCTCGTGACGCAGGTGTCGGAACGGCGGGTGCGCGGCATCGTCGAGGGCATCTATCAGGCGGCGGCCCGCTCGTACTGGCTCTCGCCGCGGCTGGTCGGCACGATCGGCGGCCGCCGGGTGCGCGACGAGCTGAGCCTCGGCCACCTCATCGAGCTGGTCGAGGAGGTGCAGACCGACCTCGCGAACCTCGACCGGAGCCGGCCCGAGCTGCCGACGCTCGGGGTGTCCGGCCGGATCGCGCTGCCGCCGGAGCGCCGCGCGGAGTTCTTCGACGAGCTGCGCACGACGTTGCAGGACCTGTTCTCCCGCTACGGCGGCGCCGACGGCGACTCGTTCAACCTGGCGATCACCTGCTACCCCAAGGAGAACGAGGTCAGTCCGGACTGACCGTCTCCAGCAGCCGCGCCAGCACGGGGGCGCGGTTGCGCCGCGACCACGCGAGCGCCATCTCCCACGGCGGCAGCTCGTCGGCGAGCGGCCGGAAGACGACGGCGGCCTCGTCGGTGTGCGGGGTCGGTGCGATCAGCAGCGACACCCCGAGGTTGGCGGCCACGAGCGCGACGATCGTCTGCACGTCGACGGCTTCCTGGGTGATCCTCGGGCTGAAGCCGGCGGCGAGGCAGTGCCCGACGATCGTGTCGTGGACGACCGGGCCGGAGTCGCGCTTGTAGAGCACGAACGGCTCGTCGGCGAGGTCGGCCAGCCGCACGGTCGGCGCCGCGGCGAGGCGGTGGCCCGCGGGCAGCGCGGCGAACAACGCGTCGGCCGAGAGCGTGCGGGTGACGAGGTCCGGCGCGGAGACCCCGATGGTCGTGCGGAGCAGACCGGCGTCGAGGCGGCCGTCGGACAGGGCGTCGAGCTGGCGGATGGTGGTCATGGCCGTGACCTCGACGGTGACGTCCGGCCACGCCGCGCGGAACGTGGCGAGGAGCTTGGGCAGCGCTTCGAACGTCGCGGACTGGACGAACCCGACGCGCAGCACACCGAGCTCGCCGCGGTGTGCGCGCCGGGTCTCCTCCGCGAGGTCGTCGGCGCGGCGGACCAGGTCACGGGCGCCGGCGAGGAACACCTCGCCCGCCGGGGTCAGCGCGAGCCGGCGACGACCCCGGTCGAACAGCGGCACGCCGACCGCGTGTTCGAGCGCCGCGATCTGGCGGGACAGCGTCGGCTGCGTGACGTGCAGCCGGCCGGACGCGCGGCCGACGTGCCCCTCGTCCGCGGTCGCCACGAAGGCGCGCACGTGCCGTAGCTCCATGACCGGCAATGATGCACTCCGCGTATCAGCCGTGTCGAATCTTCGCATTGGACGTATGAGTCGCACCGTCCCTAGGGTCGGTGGCGTGCAGACAACTCAACTCGGCCACACCGGCGAACAAGTCAGCCAACTCGCCCTCGGCGCCATGCTGATGGGCACCACCACCGACGAACCCACCGCGCACCGCATGCTCGACCGCTACCTCGACGCCGGTGGATCCTTTGTGGACACCGCGGACTGCTATGCGTGGTGGCCGGCGCCGGGCTACACCGGCGGCGAGAGCGAGAACGTGCTCGGCCGGTGGTTCGCCGTGGGCGACCGGCGGGAGCGCGTGTTCCTGTCCACCAAGGGCAGCGCGTGGGTGTCGGATCCGGAGGCGGCGAGGGGCGCCCCCGGCGGACCGACCTACGTCGGCGCGGGCGCCGACACGCTGCGCCACGCGCTCGACGGCAGCCTGCGGCGCCTCGGCACCGACCACGTCGACCTCTACTACGTGCACGTCGACGACAAGGCGACTCCGCTCGAGGAGACGCTGGAGGCGCTGGCCGGACTCGTCGCGGCCGGCAAGACCCGGTACATCGGCTGGTCGAACGTGCGGACCTGGCGGCTGGAGCGCATCCTCGGGCTGTGCGAGCGGCACGGGTGGCCGGCGCCGGTCGCGGTGCAGCAGCAGCATTCCTACCTGCGTCCGATCGCCGGCGCGCGGTTCCTGTCCATTGTGGACGACGAGCAGCTCGACCACCTGCGGGACAACCCGTCGGTGTCGCTGGTCGCGTACGCGCCGATGCTCAAGGGCATCTACGACGACGCCGCCAAGCGCGACGGCCACCCGGCGATGGCCGACTACCTCGGCCCGGACTCCGACGCCCGCCTCGCCGCGCTGACCGCGCTCGCCGACGAGCTCGGCGTGCGACCGAACCAGCTCGTGCTCGCCTGGCTGCTGCACCAGACCGAACCGACGCCGATCACGCTCATCGGCCCCCGCACGCCGGAGCAGCTCGACGTCGCACTGTCCGCGTTGGACATCAAACTGAGCGGGGAACACCTGGCGCGCCTGGACTCCGCCGGCGCCTGAGGGCGGTATCCGTTCGACCGACCCGGATAGGGTCGTCGCCCTGATCCTGGTCGGGTTCCTGCGGTGCCGCTCGCGTGCACCGTCGGCACGTTGCTGCCACGCGGCCGGGTCGCGCTGGTGCTCGGCGTCGGCGCGGCCGCACACGCGGCGGGCGGGATCGCCGCGTCGCTCTCGGCGGGCACACCGCGCTGACGCTGACGTACTGGGGCAACGCGGGGAACTCCGGGTTCGACCTCGTGCTCGCGTCGGCCGCGAGCTACGGGGTGGCCGGTCTGCTGGGGCTGTACGTCCAGACCCGGCGGGCCTACGTCGCGGAGGTGGCCGTGCGGGAACGCGACCGGATCGCCCGCGTCCTCCACGACATCGCCGCGCACGATCTGTCCGCGATCGCCGCGCAGGCCGGCGCGGCGGACCGGTTGCTCGACCGCGATCCGGCCGCCGCACGGGAGACGCAGCTGGCCATCCGCGCGCAGGGGCGGAGCACGCTGCTGGCGCTGCGCGGGCTGGTCGGCATCATGCGCGAGCAGGAACAACCGTCGCTCGTGCGGCTCGTCGAGGCCGCGCGGCACGCCGGCATGACCGTCGAGCTGGACGACACCGCGGGCGCCACTGCGGCCGTCGCGTACCGGGTCGCGCAGGAGGCACTGGCGAACGCGCGGCAGCACGCCCCCGGCGCGCGCGTCGCGGTGGTGGTCCGGGACGCGATCCCGACCGTCCACAATGGACCAAGCAGCGACCGGGCGGTCCCGCTGACCGACGGCCGGCCTGCCGCACCCGTTCGCGCATGCCGGCGATGCCGTGGCCGCGAGCCGAACCTCGAGGTCGTCGGCGAGGCGGGTGACGGCGACACCGCGGTGCGGGTCGCGCGACGGCTCCGGACCGATGTCGTACTGATGGACGTCCGGATGCCCGGCACCGACGGCATCGCCGCGACCCGGCGGCTCGCCGGACCGGACGTCGCCGACCCCGACCGACGTGCTCGTCGTGACCACGTTCGACCTCGACGAGTACGTGTTCGCCGCGCTGCGCGCCGGCGCGAGCGACTTCCTGCTCAAGGACGTCGAGCCGGACGACCTGGTCGCCGCGGTGCACACGGTGGCCGGCGGTGCCGGGCTCGTCGCACCCGCCGTGACCCGCAGGCTCATCGCGGAGTTCGCCAGGACGAATCCCGTCGGCCCGGCGAAACCCCTGCCGGCGTTGACCGAACGGGAATCCCAGACGTTGCGGTTCGTCGCACGTGGACTGTCCAATACGGAAGTCGCGGGCCGAATGTCGGTCGGCGAGTCGACGGTGAAGACACACGTGGGAAACCTGCTCGCCAAACTCGGCTGTCGCGACCGCGTCCAGCTCGTAGTCCACGCGCACGAGCACCGCATCGTCCATCCAGGTGACCGACTCACACGGGGGAATATTTCATCGGCGCCTCGTAACGGCCGACGATGGCAGACGTAGGGTAGATACAGGACTGAACGGACTAGGCCATTACGGTGGCCGCAGCACTATCACCTCGCGAACGGTCGGGTGAGTGCGGACACGTTCGTCCCAACGCGAACCCCGTTCGGCCCAAAGCCCGATTACTCATATGACTGCTCCCGAGGTCGTTACAACTGTTTCGGGTGAGAAAATCTTGGTTTCTCGGTTATTCATTCCACTGAGCGGTCACTCTCTTGGGCGACTGTGGCCCTCTGTGGCCGGTGCTAGCTTCCAATCGTCAGCATGTTTCATATTGTCTCCGGCCCGCCAAATCCCTGACCAAGTCTCCGGCCAGCAATGGCCTACTTTGTCCTGCCCAGAATCCCTCCTGACTGATGTGCGATTGGTGGTGTGCGTTGTGACGGTGACGGAACCGGTGGCGCCGGGTGTCGGCGCGGACGGCGAGCGACCGCAGCAGAGCCTGGCGACGGCCGCGGCGCGGAACCTGGCCACGACCAAGAAGTCCGTGCCCCAGATGCAGGGCGTGTCCTCGCGGTGGCTGCTGAAGATGCTGCCGTGGGTGCAGGTCTCCGGCGGCACCTACCGGGTCAACCGGCGGATGTCCTACGCGGTCGGCGACGGCCGGGTGACGTTCACGAGCACCGGCTCGGACATCCGCGTCATCCCCGCGGAGCTCGGCGAGCTGCCGCTGCTGCGCGGGTACGGCGACGACGACGTGCTCGGCGCGCTCGCGAACGGCTTCGAGCAGCGGGAGTACTCGGCCGGCGACGTGATCGTCGAGTTCGGACACGAGTCCAACGAGGCGTTCCTCATCGCGCACGGCAAGGTCACCAAGGTCGGTCCCGGTCGGTACGGCGACGAGACCGTGCTCGACACCCTCGCCAACGGCGACCACTTCGGCGACGAGACGCTCGTCGACTCGCAGAGCATGTGGGAGTACACGGTCAAGGCGGCGACGAGCTGTACCGTGCTGATGCTGCCGCAGCGCGCGTTCGACGAGCAGCTCGACCGCTCGGACACCTTGCGCGCACAGGTCGAGGCGTTCCAGTCCGGGCAGTCGGCCGCGCAGAACCTGCACGGCGAGGCCAACATCGAGCTGGCGTCCGGCCACGTCGGCGAGGCGGAGCTGCCCGGCACGTTCGTCGACTACGAGCTGTCCCCGCGCGAGTACGAGCTTTCCGTCGCGCAGACCGTGCTTCGGGTCCACAGCCGCGTCTCCGACCTCTACAACGAGCCGATGGACCAGGTCGAGCAGCAGCTGCGGCTGACCATCGAGGCCCTGCGCGAACGCCAGGAGCACGAGATGATCAACAACCCGGACTTCGGGTTGCTGCACAACGCCGACCTCTCGCAGCGGATCCACACCCGCACCGGCCCGCCCACCCCCGACGACCTCGACGAGCTGCTCGCGACCGTGTGGAAGAACCCGGGGTTCTTCCTCGCGCACCCGCGCACGATCGCCGCGTTCGGCCGGGAGTGCAGCCGCCGCGGCATCTACCCGGAGGCCATCGACCTGAACGGCAACCGGGTGCCCGCGTGGCGCGGCGTGCCGATCTTCCCCTGCAACAAGATCGGCGTCACCGAGCAGCGGACCAGCTCGATCGTGCTGATGCGCACCGGTGAGGAGAGCCAGGGCGTGATCGGGCTGCAGCAGACCGGCATCCCCGACGAGTACCAGCCGAGCCTCTCGGTGCGGTTCATGAACATCAGCGAGCAGGCGATCATCTCCTACCTCGTCAGCGCGTACTACTCGGTGGCCGTGCTGGTGCCGGACGCGCTCGGCATCCTGGAGAACGTCGAGCTGGGACGGGAAGGCTGAGCGGTGTCCACAGTGGAGGCAGAGGTCCGGGTGGCGGTACGCAGGAGCCTGTCGACAGAGGCGGCACGCAACCTCACCACGACCACCAAGTCCAAGCCGCAGATGCGCGGCATCACCACGCGGTGGCTGCTCAAGATGCTGCCGTGGGTGGACGTCGCCGGCGGCAGCTACCGGGTGAACCGCAGGCTCAGCTACGCGGTCGGCGACGGCCGGCTCTCGTTCATCAGCGAGGGCACCGAAGTACGGGTGGTGCCGGCCGAGCTGCGTGAGCTGCCGCTGCTGCGGGAGTTCACCGGCGACGCCGCCGACGAGGCACTGGCCGCCCTCGCGAACCGGTTCGAGCAACGGCAGTACGACGCCGGTGACCTGATCGTCCAGACGGGACAGGCACGTGGCGAGCTGTTCCTGATGGCGCACGGCAAGGCGAACAAGCTGCGTCCCGGCCAGTACGGCGACGACCAGGTCATGGACGTACTCGCGGACGGCGACCACTTCGGCAGCGAGGTGCTCGGCGGCGGGCAGGAGGCGTGGGACTTCACGGTCAAGGCCATCACGCCCTGCACCGTGCTGGTCCTGCCGGGCCAGTCGTTCCAGCAGATGAACGGCCAGTCCGACGCGTTGCGCGAGCACATCCGCCAGGCGCTCGCGCGACCGAAGCCGCCGAGCAACAAGGCCGGCGAGGCGGCGATCGACCTGTCGTCCGGGCACGTCGGGGAGGCCATGCTGCCCGGCACGTTCGTCGACTACGAGCTCGCGCCGCGCGAGTACGAGCTGGACGTCGCACAGACCCTGCTGCGCGTGCACAGCAGGGTCGCCGACCTCTACAACGACCCGATGAACCAGACCGAGGAACAGCTGCGGCTCACCCTCGAGGCGTTGCGGGAGCGCCAGGAGCACGAGCTGGTCAACAACCACTCGTTCGGCCTGCTGCACAACGCGGACCTGTCGCAGCGGATCTTCACGAGGACCGGCCCGCCGACCCCGGACGACATGGACGAGCTGCTGTCACGGCGGCGCAAGTCGAAGTTCTTCCTCGCGCACCCGCGCACGATCGCCGCGTTCCGGCGCGAGTGCACGAAACGCGGGCTGTACCCGGCGAACGTGCCGCTCGAGGGCTCGACCGTGCAGACGTGGCGCGGCGTGCCGATCCTGCCGTGCGACAAGATCCCCATCACCGACGGGCACCTCAGCTCGATCATCGTGATGCGGACCGGCGCGGAGGACCAGGGCGTCATCGGCCTGCACACGGTCAACATCGACGACGAGGTGGCGCCGAGCACGAACGTGCGGTTCATGGGCATCGACGACAAGGCCATCCTGTCCTACCTGGTCAGCGTGTACTTCTCGGCGGCGGTGCTCGTCCCGGACGCGCTCGGCGTCCTGGAGAACGTCGAGATCGGGCGCTGACATGGCCGCACCGGAGATGCCGTCGAACACGAGGCAGACGCTTGCGTGGAGCCGGGAGCTGGTCGACCCGGCGATGCGGGCGGCGGTGGACACGCTGCCAACGTCGATGCGCCGGATCGCCGGCTACCACCTCGGCTGGTGGGACCGGCACGGCGCGCAGTCGCGGACGTCCGGCGGCAAGGCCCTGCGCCCGACGCTGGTCGTGCTGAGCTCGGCCGCGGTGGGCGGCTCGCCGGCCGAGACGGTGCCGGCGGCCGTCGCGGTCGAGCTGGTGCACAACTTCTCGCTGCTGCACGACGACGTGATGGACGGCGACCTGACCAGAAGACACCGGCCGACCGCGTGGAGCCAGTTCGGCATCGGCCCGGCCATCCTCGCCGGCGACTCGCTGCTCACGCTCGCGCTGGACGTCCTCGCGGCGACCGGCCATCCGGCGGCGGGCGCCGGCATGCGGATGCTCAGCGCCGCGGTGCAGGAGCTGGTCGACGGGCAGTGCGCGGACATGGACTTCGAGCAGCGGACGGCCGTCGACCTCGCCGAGTGCGAGCGCATGGCGGCCGGGAAGACCGCGTCGCTCATGGGATGCGCGTGCGCGCTCGGCGGGCTGTTCGGCGGTGCCGCGCCGGCACACGTGCAACACCTGCGGGCGTTCGGCGAGCACCTCGGGCTCGCGTTCCAGCACGTCGACGACCTGCTCGGCATCTGGGGCGATCCGGCGGTCACCGGCAAGCCGGTGTTCTCGGATCTGCGCAACCGCAAGAAGTCCCTGCCCGTGGTCGCGGCGCTCACCGCCGGCGGCGCTGCTGGTGCGGAACTGGCGCACCTGTACCAGCGCAGCGCGCCGCTCGCGGACGACGAGCTCACGCACGCGGCCGAGCTCGTCGACGCGGCGGGCGGCCGCGCGTGGAGCCAGTCGCAGGCCGACAGCCTGTTGACGGACGCGTTGGCACAGCTGGACGAGCTCGGCCGGTCGGCGGCCGCGACCGAGCTCACCGACCTGGCCCGGCTGGCCACGCGACGCGACTACTGACGCGACCACTGACGCACCGGCGACACGACAGGAGTTCCCATGCCCTCCCCGGTCCCCGAAACCGTCCTGCTCGCCGCGCCCCGGTCGTTCTGCGCGGGTGTCGAGCGGGCGATCGAGATCGTCGAGCACGCGCTGACGCAACGCGGCCGGCCCGTGTACGTGCGCAAGCAGATCGTCCACAACGCGCACGTGGTCGCCGACCTCGAGGCACGCGGCGCGGTGTTCGTCGACGAGCTGGCCGAGGTGCCGCCCGGTGCCACCGTCGTGTTCTCGGCGCACGGTGTCTCGCCGGCGGTGCGGTCCGAGGCGGACCACCGCGAGCTGGCCGTGATCGACGCGACCTGCCCGCTGGTCACCAAGGTGCACGCCGAGGCACGCAGGTTCGCCGCACGGGGCGACACGATCCTGCTCATCGGGCACGGCGGGCACGAGGAGGTCGAGGGCACGCTCGGCGAGGCGCCCGCGCACACGATCCTGGTGGAGGACGCGACGCGGGCGCGTTCGGTCACGGTGCCCGATCCGGAGCGGGTGTCCTACCTGACCCAGACCACGCTGTCGGTGGACGAGACGGCGGAGATCCTCGGGGTGCTGCGGGCCCGGTTCCCGTTCCTCAAGGGACCGCCGTCCGACGACATCTGTTATGCGACGACGAATCGGCAGGAGGCGCTGTCGGCGGTCGCGGCGGACGCCGACCTGGTGCTGGTGATCGGGTCGACGAACTCGTCGAACTCGGTGCGCCTCGTCGAGCTGGCACGGCGTGGCGGCACCCCGGCCCACCTGATCGACGACGCGGGCGACATCCGGCCGGAGTGGCTCGAGGGGGTGCGCACCGTCGGGCTGACCGCCGGCGCGTCGGCCCCGCCCCGGCTGGTGGCGGAGGTGGTCGCCGCGCTCGGCCCGGTCACCGTGCTGGAGCGGGAGACCGCGAAGGAGTCCGTCCGGTTCACCCTGCCGGCGGCGGTGCGACCGTCATGACACTCGCCGACCTGGCCGGGCCCGCCGACCTCGCCGGACTGTCCACATCGGAGCTGACGGAGCTGGCCGACGAGATCAGGACGTTTCTCGTCGACCGGGTGTCGGCCACCGGCGGGCACCTCGGCCCGAACCTGGGCATGGTCGAGCTGACCATCGCGCTGCACCGGGTCTTCGACTCGCCCCGCGACCTGCTGCTGTTCGACACCGGGCACCAGGCGTACGTGCACAAGCTGCTGACCGGCCGGCAGCACGACTTCGACGGGCTGCGCCAGGCCGGCGGCGTCTCGGGCTACCCGTCCCGCACGGAGTCGCCGCACGACGTGATCGAGAACTCGCACGCGTCGACCGCACTGTCCTATGCGGACGGTCTGGCGAAGGCGTTCGCGTTGCGTGGCGCCGACCGCCGGGTGGTCGCGGTGGTCGGCGACGGCGCGCTGACCGGGGGGATGTGCTGGGAGGCGCTCAACAACCTCGGCGCGGCGCGGGACCGGCCGGTGGTCGTCGTGCTCAACGACAACGGCCGCTCGTACGCGCCGACCGTCGGCGGGCTCGCGGACCACCTCGCGCTGCTGCGGCGCGGACCGACCGCGGCGAACCTGTTCACCGCGCTGGGTTTCGCCTACCTCGGCCCGGTCGACGGGCACGACATCGGTGCGGTGGAACGGGTCCTGGCCGAGGCCGCGGCGCTGCACCGGCCGGTGGTCGTGCACTGCGTCACCGTCAAGGGCAAGGGCCACGGGCCGGCCGAGACCGACGACGCGGACCGCATGCACGCGGTCGGCGCGGCCTCGGCTCCCTCCGGCGGCCGGTCGTGGACCTCGGTGTTCGCCGACAGCATGGTGGAGCTGGGCGCGACCCGGCCGGACGTGGTGTGCCTCACGGCGGCGATGCTGCTGCCGGCGGGGCTCGGGCCGTTCGCCGCGCGGTTCCCGGAGCGGACGTTCGACGTCGGGATCGCCGAGCAGCACGCGGTCACCTCCGCGGCGGGGCTCGCGATGGGTGGCCTGCACCCGGTGGTCGCGATCTACGCGACGTTCCTGTCGCGGGCGTTCGACCAGGTGCTGATGGACGTCGCGCTGCACCGGCTCGGCGTCACGTTCGTGCTCGACCGGGCCGGGGTGACCGGGCCGGACGGGGCCAGCCACCACGGCATGTGGGACGCGTCGGTGCTGCCGGTGGTGCCGGGGCTGCGGATGGCGGCACCACGCGATCCCGCGTCGCTCGAGGAACTGCTGCGCGCCGCCGTGTCGATCGCGGACGCGCCGACCGTGCTGCGCTACCCGAAGGCGTCGGCCGGGCCGAACATTCCCGCGGTGCGCAGGGCCGACGGGTACGACGTGCTGCGCGAGGAGCCGGGCGCGCCGGTGCTGCTGGTGGCGGTCGGCCCGCTCGCCGGCGCGTGCCTCGCCGCGGCGGACGAGCTGGCACGCCACGACGTGCCGGTCACGGTCGTCGATCCACAGTGGACAATGCCGCTGCACTCCGGGCTCGTGCGGTTCGCGGCGGAGCACCGGCTGGTGCTGGCGGTCGAGGACACCACGTCGACCGGCGCGCTCGGCGGCCGGCTGGCGCAGGCACTCGCGGCGACCGGCGAACCGACGTGCGCGGCGACGTTCGCGCTGCCGAGCGCGTTCCTGCCGCACGCCTCCCGTGGCGAGATCCTCCGCGCGCACGGGTTGGACGCGAGCGGCATCGCGGCGACCGTCCTCAAGCGACTGGCGCTCATGAGAGCGGGGATGGCGTGATGACGGCCGTCGATCTCGGCGTGCCCGCGGTGCTGCCGCGGCGCAGACGGTCCCGGCAGATGCTGGTCGGGTCGGTGCCGGTCGGCGGCGACGCGCCGGTCTCGGTGCAGTCGATGACGACGACCGTCACGGCCGACGTGGACGCGACCCTGCGACAGATCGCGGAGCTGACCGCGGCCGGCTGCCAGATCGTGCGGGTGGCCGTGCCGTCGCAGGACGACGCGGACGCGCTGCCCGCGATCGCGGCGAAGTCGTCCATCCCGGTGATCGCCGACATCCACTTCCAGCCGAAGTACGTGTTCGCGGCGATCGACGCCGGCTGCGCGGCGGTGCGCGTGAACCCGGGCAACATCAAGAAGTTCGACGACAAGGTCGGCGCCATCGCCCGCGCGGCGGGCGCCGCCGGCGTGCCCATCCGCATCGGGGTGAACGCGGGGTCGCTCGACGCGCGGCTGTTCGAGAAGTACGGCAAGGCGACACCGGAGGCGCTGGTCGAGTCGGCGCTGTGGGAGTGCTCGCTGTTCGAGGAACACGGGTTCACCGACCTGAAGCTGTCGGTGAAGCACCACGACCCGGTGGTGATGATCGCCGCGTACCGGCAGCTGGCGCGGCGGTGCGACTACCCGCTGCACCTCGGCGTCACCGAGGCGGGGCCCCGTTTCCAGGGCACGATCAAGTCGGCGGTGGCGTTCGGCGTGCTCCTCGCCGACGGGATCGGCGACACCATCAGGGTTTCGCTGTCCGCGCCGCCGGTGGAGGAGGTCAAGGTCGGACTGTCCATCCTGGAGTCGCTGGGGCTGCGGCCGCGGCGGCTGGAGATCGTGTCGTGCCCGTCGTGCGGGCGGGCGCAGGTGGACGTGTACCGGCTGGCCGAACGGGTGACGGCCGCGTTCGACGGTTTCGAGACACCGCTGCGGGTCGCGGTGATGGGGTGCGTCGTGAACGGGCCGGGCGAGGCACGGGAGGCGGACCTCGGGGTGTCGTCGGGGAACGGCAAGGGACAGATCTTCGTGCGCGGAGAAGTGGTCAAGACGGTGCCAGAGAGCCAGATCGTGGAGACGCTGCTCGAAGAGGCACTCAAGCGGGACTGGACGTAAGGAAAGCCATGGGAATCATTGTCAGCGGCCTGTTATGGGTCGCGGGCGTCGCGCTGGTCGCCGGCGTGCTGGCCTACCTCGTGCGCCGGATCGGCGCGACGGAGGGCACGGTCGAGAACAACGAGGCGGCGGGCCAGGTGTTCACGCTCGTCGGCGGCCTGCAGGCGGTGTTGGTCGCGTTCGTGTTGATCTCGCTGTTCGACGGTGCGAGCGACGCGGAGGACGGCGCGTACGACGAGGCCGACAACCTCGTCGCCGCGGTGTGGGCAGCGGACGCGCTGCCGGTCGGCGACAAGGTCGCGGACCAGGCGCGGGCCTACGCCAACACCGTCAGCGTCCAGGAGTGGCCGCACATGCGGGACGGCACCGAGGTGTCCGACCGGGGCTGGGCGGAGCTGGAGACGCTGCGGAACACGGTGGCGACCTCCCCGGCCACCGACGAGTGGGCCGTGAACCGCAAGACCGAGGCGGTCAACCGCCTGTGGGAGGTGTACCAGTCGCGGCAGAACCGGCTCAACACCGCGGCCAGCGGCGGCGTGAACTCCGTGGTGTGGTTCGCGCTGGTGGCGGGCGCCATCATGGCCGTCTCGCTGCCGATTCTCTTCGGTGGCCCCAAACCGGCCACCCACATCCTGATCGTGTCCATCCTCGCCGCGACCCTGACGCTGTTGCTGTTCGCGACGCAGCAGCTGCAGAACCCGTACAGCGGCGGCGCGCAGGTGGACCCGACGGCGTTCGAGCTGGCCGTGGACCGCCTGCGATGACCAAGTGTCTGATCGGCATCCACGTGTCGTTACTCGTGACGGTGAGCGTGTGTCTCTTCCCGTCCGACCCGCATCCGCCGCACCATCCCCCGCCGGTGCCGCCCCCGGTGACCACGACCACGACGGTGCCCCCACCACCCCCACCGTCGCCCCATCCCCCGCCGCCCGCCCCCAGAACAGTCCCGCCGGTCGAGACACCCGCGCCGGAACCCGAGCCACAGCCGGTGCCACAGCCCGCGCCGCAACCCCGGGCCACCACCACGCAGCCCGCCCCGACGACGACCGAGGCCGCGGTCCCACCCCCGGCGCCGACCACCACGCGCCGGTTGCGCATCGAGGACGCGCCCGCGGTGGCCGAACCCCCGAACAGCCGAGCCGCGACCGAGGAGAAACGCCGCTGGGGCCTGACGATCCTGATCCTGGTACTGGCCGGGGGTGCCGCGGCAGCGAGAGCCGCTCGACACCGCTGACGTCTGGGCCGCGTCAGCCCGTGTGCAGCCAGTCCAGCACCACGGTCGCGGTCCACGACTGTTGTCTGCTGCCAAGGGGTTCGCCGGTGACCGGGTGGTAGTACTCGGCGAACGTGCCGTCGGCCACCAGTCGCAGGCACTCACCGCGTAGGTGGTCGGCCCGCGTGGTCCACCCGCGCTGCTCGAACGCCCACCCGAACAGCCACGCGATCACCGGCCACACCGGCCCGCGCCAGTACTCGCGCGGGCGAAACCCCGGGTCGTTGGGCGAGACCGACGGCGGGATGGCCGCGAACAGCGCCGGGTGACCGGCCCAGTCGGGCCCGCACAGCACGTCCAGCATGGTGTTCTCGACGTCGGCGTCCAGGCCGCCGCACAGCAGCGGCGCGAAACCCGCGATGGTGCGTGTCGACAGCCAGCGGTCGGCACGCAGGTCGCGGTCCCGTGCCAGCCCGGTGGCCGGGTCGTAGGACCGCGCCACCGCGGCGCGGGAGCGCCGGGCCCAGCCACGCAGCAGCCTGACCTGCCAGCTCGGCTGCCCGCTTTCCTCGCCAAGGGACGCGAGCACCTCGCTGGCGAGCGCGAACAGGGCCGTGACGAAGACGTCGCCGACCAGGAAGCTCGACGTGCGCACGACCGCGTCGGCGTCGTAGCGGACCTTGCGCATCTCCTCGATCAGCCACAGGTACCGGTCGTACTCCGCGTCGCTCGGGCGTTCGGCGTCCTCGGCGACGAGACCCCGGTCCAGACGGACGTACGGCGGCAGGTCGCCGCCGGGAACCACCGCGGCGTAAGGCAGGTCCCAGCGCGGCGAGTTGTCCATCCCGGACTCCCAGCCGTGCGTGATCGCCAGCATCCCGGAGCCGTGCGGGTCGCGGTGTCGCACCAGCCACTCGTGCCAGCGGTACAGCTTCGGCCAGCCCTCGCGCAGCAGCCGCTCCGCGGCGTCCACATCGGACTGTGCGCGGGCGATGTCCACGATGCGCCGCAACGCGATCGCGTGCACCGGCGGCTGGCAGATGCCCGACGTGCGTGGGGCGTCCGGCGCGTCGGCGTTCAGCTCTGCGGCGCCCCAGCGTTCCGGGCCGGGGAAGTAGCCGCCGCCCTCGGAGAACACGATGTGCGGGATCATCCCGTTGCGCCACTGGGCCGCCAGCAGCGTCTCCAGCTCCTGGACCGCACGGTCGACGTTGACGTGCGCGAGACCGATGGAGATGAACGCGGTGTCCCAGCTCCACATGTGCGGGTACAGCCGGGGCGCGGCGGTGATCATCGTGCCGATGTCGTTGCCCGACAGCGTCCACGCGGCGCACGCGGCCAGCTGCACCGAGCTGAGCCGGCGTCGGTCCGACGCCGCGACGTGCCTCACGATTCCGTGCACCTCCGGAGACTTATGTCTAATATTTAGACAGAAGTAGGTCGTACCAACGTAGGGCGGTGCCGTGGCCGACGTCAACCAGGCGGTCCCGATCGGGGGGACCGCGTCCCCGGGAAATGTTCTCGCCGTGTTGCGGGACTCGGGACCCTTGACACGTCAGGGGTTGCGGCAGCGGCTCGGGTTGTCCAGGGCCACGCTGGTCGAGCGCCTCGACACGTTGGCGCGGCTGCGGCTGATCAGGACCGCGGGCCACCACGCGTCCAGCGGCGGCCGGCGCGCCGAGCTGCTCACGGCCGACCGGTCGAGCCGCGTCGCGGTGGTGATGTCGCTCGGCGCGAGCCACGTGTCGGTGGGCGTCGCCGACCTGGAGGGGACCGTCCTCGTCGAGCACACCGAGCGGCTGCCGCTCGGCCACGAGCCGGGACACGTGCTGCCGTGGCTGCTCGACACCGCCCGCCGGCAGCTGTCCGACCTCGGCCGCGGCGCCGACCTCGCGGCCGTCGGGCTCGCCGTGCCGGGTCAGCTCGACCAGGCCACCGGCATCTCGATCATGCCGCCGACGATGGCGGCGTGGCGCGACCAGCCGCTGCGGGACACCTTCGCCGACGGGTTCGGGGTGGACGTGCAGCTCGAGAACGACGCGAACGCGTTGGCGTACGGCGAGTACCTGGCGACCGGGAGCCGGCGGGCGACCGTGCTCGGTGTGGCCGTCGGCACCGGCATCGGCGCCGGTGTCGTGATCCGCGGCAGCGTGCACCGCGGCGCGACCGGCTGTGCCGGCGAGATCGGCCACATCCGCATCGAGCACCGCGACGAGCGGTGCGGCTGCGGCCGGCGCGGGTGCGTCGCCGCGCTGGCCAGCGGCACGGCGCTGGTGCGGCAGCTGCGCGGTGCGGGCGTACGGTCGCTGCCGGACGTGGTCCGCCGCGTCGAGGCCGGCGACCCGGTCGCGGTCGCGATCGCCACCGACGCGGGCCGGCTGTTGGGCACCGTGCTCGCGACCGTGGTGACGATCCTCAACCCGAACCTCGTGCGGGTGGGCGGCGAGGCCGGCGCGCTCGCGCCGTTCCGGACCGGCCTCGCGGAGACGCTGACGCAGCAGGCGCACGCGGTGGCGGCGCACGGGCTGGACGTCGGGCCCGCCGTGCTCGGCGAGCACGCGCCGCTCGTCGGCATGGCCGGACTCGCCGCGGCCGCGGTGTTCGCCCCGGAGGCGGTCGACCGCCTCGCCGGGCGGCCATGATGGCAGCGAGAAGGCGGGGGTCGCGGCCGGCGACGCGGTGACCGTGCTGGTCGAGCCGGACACCGAGGAGCGCACGGTCGACGTGCCGGCCGACCTCGCGGCCGCACTCGAGGCGGCGCCGGCGGCGTTGGCGTTCTTCGAGACGCTCTCCTACAGCAACAAACGCTGGCACGTGCTCAACGTCGAAGGCGCCAAGACACCCGAGACTCGACAGCGGCGAATCGACAAGTCGGTCGGCCTGCTCCGCGACGGGAAGGCCCGCTGAGACCCGCCGGCCCGACACGCGACGCGAGGCTCGTGCCGCCGGCCGCGAGCGCGCAGAACGAGACCAGCCCGGCCGCTCAGCCGACCGGCACCGGCTCCTCAGCAGGGGCCGACACCTCGGCCGGGACCGGCCGGTGTCGCAGCGTCACCAGCGCGACCACCGCGATCGCGGCGAACAGGACCGCGCCGGCCGCGGTGACGGTGTTCAGACCGGACGTGAACGCCGCCCGCGCGCTGTCCATCAGCTCGGCAGCGACCGACGGCGCGAGGTCCGGCGCCGCGGCGGTCGCCCCGGCCATGCTCTCCCCCGCCGCCGCCGGTGCCTCGACGGGCACCGACACGCCGCCGCGGTACACGATCGTCCCGACGCTGCCCAGAATCGCGAGGCCCAGCGCGATGCCCAGCTCGTTGCTGGTCTCCGACACCGACGCGGCGGACCCGGCCTTCTCCGGCGCGACCGACGTGATCAGCAGCTCGGTCCCGACCATGGTCGGCGGCGCGACGCCGACGCACGCCAGCAGGAAGCCGGTGACCAGCAGCGGCAGCCCGCCGGACACGTCGACGAACGCCAGCAGCACACAGCCGAGCGCGGCGACCGACAGCGCGACGGCCATCAGGTGCGCCGGCCGGAACCTGCGGGCCAGCACCGGCGTGAGCTGCGTCGAGCCGATCATCGCGACCGCCTGCGGCAGCATCCACAGCCCGGCGTGCAGCGGCGAGAGACCGACGACCAGCTGCAGGTAGGTGGGGATGAAGAAGAACGTCCCGGACATCACGACCGCGCCGCAGAACATGATCACCATGCAGGAGCGGAACGACCGGTCCGCGAACAGGCGCAGGTCCAGCAGCGGCGAGCGGCCCTCGGTGCGCGCCAACATCCGCTGCCTGGACACGAACACCGCGCCGAACCCGAGCCCGGCCAGCACCGCGACCACCGGCGCCACCTCGATCGCGCCGAGCCGCGCGGACTCCTTCAGCCCGTAGATCACCGGCAGGATCGCGGCGAGCGAGAGCGCCACGCTGGCCAGGTCCACCCGGCCGGCGGACTCGTCGCGGTACTCCGGCAGCAGCGCGGGCGCGGCCGTCAGCAGGACCGCCATCACCGGCACGGCGAGCAGGAACACCGAGCCCCACCAGAACAGCTCGAGCATCGCGCCGCCGATCAGCGGGCCGATCGCGGTGCCGACCATGAAACAGCTCATCCACACGGCGATCGCGGCCCCGCGCTGTTTCGCGTCGTGGAACATGTTGCGGATCAGCGCGAGCGTCGAGGGCATGAGCGTCGCGCCGGCGATCCCGAGGACCGCACGGGCCGCGATCAGCATCTCCGCGCTGGACGACCACGCCGCCACGACCGAGGCGACCCCGAACGCGGACGCGCCGAACATCAGCAGCCGCCTGCGCCCGATCCGGTCGCCGAGCGTGCCCATGGTGACGAGGAAGCCGGCGAGCATGAACCCGTAGATGTCGAGGATCCACAGCTGCTCCGTGCTGTCCGCGTGCAGGTCGGCGGCCAGGTGCGGCAGCGCGAGGAACAGCACGCTCATGTCCAGCGAGGCGAGCAGCGTCGGCAGGGCGAGCACGGCGAGCCCGATCCATTCGCGTCGGCCGGCTTTGCTCTGGATGTCCATGTCTACTGGTCCTTCCGGGACAAGTCGGGTGGCGCTTTCGGCAGGGAGTCGGAACGGGCCCGCTCGTTCTCGACATCGGTATGGACCTTCTTCCCGTGGAAAACTCATCGGGCCGGGACCGATGAGTTCCGGGCGCCGCGCCGGTCTGTACCGGTGGAGGCAGAGAGGATGTGGGTCGTGACCGTCACCGACAACCCCGCCGGACCGGACTTCCTCAGGCAGGCGGACCCGTACCGCAGGGAGCTGCTCGCGCACTGCTACCGGATGCTCGGCTCGGTGCACGACGCGGAGGACCTCGTGCAGGAGACGATGCTGCGCGCCTGGCGGGCCTACGACCGGTTCGAGGGCCGTTCGACACTGCGCACCTGGCTGTACCGGATCGCGACGAGCGCCTGCCTCACCGCGCTGGAGAGCCGGGGCCGGCGGCCGCTGCCGACCGGGCTCGGCGGCCCCAGCGAGGGCGGCGGCCAGCCGCTCGACGTCCGCGACGACGTGCCGTGGCTGGAGCCGATGCCCGGCGGCGTCGAGGCCACCGACGACGCGGATCCGGCCGCGATCGTCACGGCGCGGGAGAGCATGCGGCTCGCGTTCGTCGCCGCCCTGCAGCACCTGCCGGCCAGGCAGCGCGCGGTCCTGATCCTGCGTGACGTGCTCGCGTGGCGCGCGGCCGAGGTCGCCGAGCTGCTCGACACGACGACGGCCGCGGTGAACAGCGCGCTGCAGCGGGCCCGCGCCCAGCTCGACGAGGTCGCGCCCAAGCAGGACGAGGTCGTCGAGCCGACGGCGGAGGACAAGCGTGCGCTGCTCGAGCGGTACGTCGCCGCGTTCGAGCGGAAGGACGTCGCGGCGATCGTGCGGCTGCTCGCCGAGGACGCGGTGTGGGAGATGCCGCCGTTCTCGACCTGGTTCCGCGGGCCGGAGCAGGTCGCGCGGCACCTGACCGGCCAGTGTCCCGGCGGCCCCGGCGACTTCCGGTTCGCGTTCACCGAGGCCAACGGCGAACCCGCGCTCGGAATGTACCTGCGCGCGGCCGGCGGCCAGGAGTTCCTGCCGTTCAGCCTGCAGGTGTTCACCGTGTCCGGCTCGGTGTTCTCACACGTCGTGTCGTTCTTCGACCTGCGCCTGTTCGACACCTTCGGCCTGCCGAGCTCGCGGTGACCGACGAGACCGGGCTGGCACCGCTGCTCGGCGGCGTCGGGCTGCTGGAGCGGGCCGTCGACTACACGCTGGGCAGCCTCGACGCGGTCACGCCGCAGTGCCTGTCCCGGCCGACGCCGTGCGCGGAGTGGGACCTGCGCGCGTTGCTCGACCACCTCAACGACTCGCTGCTCGCGCTGCACGAGGCCGCCGTGCTCAGCCGGGTGTTCCCGGACTCCGGCGACTACGCGGCCGCCGCGTCGGTCGACCCGGTCGCCGTGCTGCGGGACCGGGCCACCCGACTGGTCGGCGCGTGGGCGGCACCGGCGCCGCGCAAGGAGATCGACGTCGGCGAGCTGGTGCTGACCGCCGCGGTCCTCACGAGCACCGGCGCGTTCGAGGTCGCCGTGCACGGCTGGGACGTGGCGCGGGCGTGCGGCGCGGACCGGCCGATCCCGGCGGGCCTCGCCGAGGAGATGATCGACCTGTCACCGCTGCTGGTGACCGGAGCGGACCGGCCGACGCGGTTCGCGCCGCCGGTCGCTGCGCCTTTCGGGGCAGCGCCAGGCGACCGGTTGGTCGCACTTCTGGGCCGGCATCCGTAGGGGCCGTATCGCGGACGGCCCAGGCGCGACGTCTCTGGTATGGCGAAAATGGTGGTGGCGTCCTTCAACGTCGAGAACCTGTTCGCGCGGCCGAAGGCGTTCGACCTGACCGACCCGGCGGCCGGTGAGCCGGTGCTGAGCGCGTACCACGAGTTCAACGCGCTGGCCGGGAAGGCCGACTACACCCCCGACGACACCGCGCGGATGCGGGAGCTGTTGGTGGCGCTGGACATCTACGCGGTCAACGCGCAGGGCGCGGTGCGGCGCAAGCAGTCGCAGGCGCCGAGGTGGGCGTGGCTGCGCAAGAACCGCGGCACCTTCGACCGCGAGCCGAGGGACCCGACGCAGGACGTCGAGATCACCGCGACCGGCCGGGACGACTGGATCGGCTGGGTCGAGCTCGCCACCGAGGCCACCGACGAGGCCGGCACGCGCACCACGGCGCGGGTGATCCGCGAGATCGACGCGGACGTCATCGCGATCGTGGAGGCCGAGGACCGGCCGTCGCTGATCCGGCTCAACAAGGAGCTGCTCGGCGGGCGCTACGACCACGTGATGCTGGTCGACGGCAACGACGACCGCGGCATCGACGTCGGCATCATGACCAAGAAGGGCTTCGAGATCGAGTCCATCCGGTCCAATGTGGACGTCAAGGACCGCGGCGGCCCGGTGTTCTCGCGGGACTGCCCGCAGTACGAGATCCGCACGCCGTCCGGTGAGACCGTGCACGTGCTCGTGAACCACTTCAAGTCGCAGTCCGGCGGCGGCGGGCCGAAGCGCAAGAGGCAGGCCAAGGAGGTGCGCCGGATCGCCGACGAGCTGGTGGCGGCGGGCAAGAACGTGATCGTGCTGGGCGACCTCAACGAGGGCCAGCCGAGCGCGGAAAAGCCGGCCCCGAACCTGAAGGTGCTGTTCGACCCGGCCGGCCCGCTGGTGTCGTGCTACGAGCTGCCCGGCTTCGAGACGGGCGAGCCGCTCGGCACCTTCGACTCGTGCGGCATCCGCAACCGGCTGGACTACCTGCTGGTGTCGCGGTCGCTGCAGCCGCGGTTCCGGTCCGGGCGCCTGTTCCGCAAGGGGCTGTGGGGCACCCGCGCGACGCGCCCGACGGCCTGGGAGACCTACGACGAGATGAAGGACAGCAGCCAGCAGGCGTCCGACCACGCGGCGGTGGTCGTGGAGCTGGATCTCTAGTAGGTCACGTGCTTTCCGCCGTCGAGGATGACCGTCTCGCCGGTGACCAGGTCCATGGACAGCAGGCCGAGCACGGCCTGCGCGACGTGCTCCGGGTCCGCGGTCGCGCGCAGCGGCACCACCTCGCGTTCCGCCGCGGCCTTGGCCTCGAAGCCGGCCACGCCGTGCGCATCGGTCTGCCAGCGGGTGGCGACCGTGCCGGGAGCGACCGCGTTCACCCGCACCTCCGGCGACAGCGCCACCGCCAGGTTCCTGGTCAGCTGCAGGAGCGCCGCCTTGCTGACGCCGTAGGCGATCGACGAGCCGCCGGCACGGTAGCCCGAGATCGACGCGATGTTCACGACCGCGCCGCCCGCCGAGCGCAGCGGCTCGGCGAACGCGCGCGTCACCCGGAACGGGCCGATCACGTTCACGTCGAGCACGTGCGCGAACGCCTCGTCGGTGAGGCCGTCGAGGTCCGCGTGCGGCACCCGGTACGTCGTCGCCGCGTTGTTGACCAGCACATCGACGCGGCCGAACCGGTCGAGCGCGGCCGCGGCCAGCGCGCGCACCTGCTCGTCGGAGGACACGTCGGCCCGCACGGCGAGCGCGGGACAGCTCAGCTCGGCGACCACCGACTCGGCCTCGGCCGCCGACCGGGAGTAGTTCACGACCACCCCGGCGGCGCCGGCGCCGGCGAGCGCCAACGCGGTCGCGCGGCCGATTCCCGTGCCACCGCCCGTGATCACCGCGACCGTGTCCGCCAGCTCCATCTACAGCCTCCTCAGTGTCGCGAGCACGCCGTCGGACTCCAGCCGCGCGAGCGCGTCGGTCATCAGGTCCTGGAACACCGCGGACTCCCGCAGCGCGACCGGCAGAAAGTCCAGTGTGGACAGTCGTTGGTGGCGCAGGAACCCGGCCAGCGCGAGGCAGATCAGCCTCGGTTCCCCGCCGGCCGCGATGATCTCCGCGGCCGGCGCGAGCAGCCGCTGCGGCAGCTTGTGCGGACCGTCCGCGCCGATCTGCGCGAGCCGGTGGGTGATCCTCGGGTTCGCGAACCTGGCCAGCAGCGCCTCCGGGTTCGCGTTCAGACCTCGACCGGTCTCCTCGCGCACCAGCCGCACCGCGAAGGCGGCGAACTCCGGCCGGGCGACGACCTCCGCCGTGCTCTCGCAGCCGGCGAGCATGCCGAGGTACGCGAGCGCCGAGTGCGTGCCGTTGACCAGCCGCAGCTTGGCCTTCTGGTGCGGCCCGACGTCGGACACGAACCGCACGCCGGCCCGCTCCCACGCCGGGCGCGGGCCGGCGAACCGGTCCTCGATCACCCACTGCCGGTACGGCTCGCCGACCACCGCGGCGCGGTCGGTCAGCCCCAACCCGTCCGCGACCGCACGCAGGTCGGCGTCGGTGGTCGCCGGCACGATCTGGTCCACCACGCTGGACGGGAACGTGACGCGGCGCTGGACCCAGTCCCACAGCGCCGGCTCGCTCGCGTCCCGGACCAGCCGCGCGAGCAGCCGGCCGTTGTCCGGCACGTTGTCACACGAGAGCACGGTCAGGCCGGCGTCGTGCGCGCGACGGGCCCGCAGCCCGCGGACCAGCTGTTCGACCACCACGCCGTCGGGACGGTAGGCCGCCTCGGTCGCCGTGATCGTCACGATGTGGATGTCCACGGCGGACAGCAGCGCGGTGAGCCGCTCCGGTTCGCGCGTGGCGAGCAGCACCTCCCGGATGCTGCCCACCACCTCGAGCCGCTCGCCTGCCGCGTCCCGTTCCGCGACCGTGAACAGGTTGTCCTGCGGTCGCAACGCGTCCCGGACGCGGTGGTTGCGTTGCGCGACCGCGCAGATCGACCAGTCGCCGCCGGCCGCCAGCATCGCCCGCTGGGTGAGCACCGCCTGGTGGGCACGGTGGAACGCGCCGAGCCCGAGATGGACGATGCCGACCCGGCCGTCGGGCAGCGCGTGCCCGGCGAGCGTCGACCTGGTGAGCCGTCTCACCGCTCGGCGCCGATGTCCATGTCCTTGCTCTCCTTCGAGAGGTAGAAGGCCACGAACGACACTACCGCCGTGAAGATCATCCAGCACGCCACCAGCCAGCCGGAGCCGCCGGCCTGCGCGACGAGCGCGGCCGCGATCAGCGGCGAGAACCCGCCGAGCGCGGCCCCGATCTCGCGGGACGCGGCGAACCCGGTGTAGCGGACCCGCGCGCCGAACAGCTCCGCGTAGAACGACGGCTGCACGGCGATCATCGGCGCGAACCCGAGTGAGGTGGCGACGATCAGCGCGACCCAGATCAGCGCGGGCTCCCTGGTGTCGAGGAGCGCGAAGAAGGGGAACGCGAACGCGGCCGTGAACACGACGCTGAACAGGTTGAGCGGCCGCCGGCCGATCCGGTCCGACAGCGCGCCGTACACCGGCTGCAGCGCGATCACGATGACACTGAACAGGATCACGCCGGTGAGCCCGACCCAGCGGTCCAGCTCGAGGGTCTTGGTGATGTAGGTGAGGCTGTAGGTCGCGTAGATGTAGACGATGGCCGTGTCGCAGATGTGCGCGCCGATGCCGATGAGGAAGTTGCGCGGGTAGCGGCGCAGTGCGTCGAACACGGGCAGCGACACGGTTTCCTGCCGCTCGGCCATCCGCCGGAAGACCGGCGACTCGGCGACCCGCAGCCGCACGTACAGCGCGACCGCGATCAGCAGGAAGCTGAACCAGAAGGGGATCCGCCACGCCCACGCGAGAACGGTCTGTTCGCCGAGCGTCTCGACGAGCAGGAAGACGGCCGTGCCGGTGAGAAGTCCTATTTGGACGCCGGTCTGCGCGAACGAGGTGAAGAACCCGCGGCGGGCCGGCGGCGCGTGCTCGGCGAGCAGCGTCGAGGCGCCACCGAACTCGGCGCCCGCGCCGAGCCCCTGGCACATGCGCAGCACGGTGAGCAGGATCGGCGCGGCGATGCCGATCGACTCGTACGTGGGCAGGAGCCCGATGAGCCCGGTGGAGACGCCCATCACGAGCGTCGTGAGCACCAGCGTGGCCCGCCGCCCGATGCGGTCGCCGAGGTGCCCGAACAGGAAGCCGCCGAGCGGCCGCACGGCGAACCCGACGCCGAACGTGGCGAACCCGACGATCGTGCCGGTGGCCGGGTCGCCGGTGACGAAGAAGAGCTCGTTGAACACGAGCGTGACGGCGAACCCGTAGATGAAGAAGTCGTACCACTCGAGGGCGGTGCCGACGACGGACGCGCCGACGACCCTCCGGAGTTCCGTGCTGCTCGTGCCGGTGGTGCCGGAAGTGCCATCGTCGTTGACGGCGGGCCGGGTCATGGTCGCTCCTCCTCTGTCCTCAGTAGAGCGTTCAGCTCACGCCAGGTGCCGTCCGCCATCGGGATGCCGTCGCGTTCGCGTTCGGCTCTCGTGCGTTCCTCCGGTTCGCCGGGCACCAGCACCTCGTGGTGGCCCTCGGCCGGCTCGGTCTCCGTCAGGCGTCGGCAGAACTGCTCGGTCCTTTCGCGGAAGTCCGCCACCGGAAGGAAGGCCGCGATGTCGAACGCGACCAGCACCGTGCCGAAGTCGTCGCGGTAGTCGGGCAGCCCGCCGATGCCGGCGCCCGACACCAGCCCCGCCACCAGTTCGATCAGGACACTGAGCCCGTAACCCTTGTGCCCGCCGAACGGCAGCAGCGCGCCGCCCGCGTAGAAGTCGTCCGGGTCGGTGGTGGCGCGGCCGGCCGCGTCGAGCACCAGGCCCTCCGCCACTCGTTCGCCCTTGTCCCGCGCGACCGCGAGCTTGCCCTCCGCGACACCGGACGTCGCCCAGTCCATGACCACCGGCGGCCGGCCCGCCGCCCTCGGCACGGCCCAGGCCAGCGGGTTCGTGCCGAGCCTGCGTTCGCGGCCGCCGTGCGGCGCGACCGTGGGATCGGCGTTGCCGAACGCGAGCGCGATCAGGTCGTGTTCGGCCAGCGCCTCGACGTACTCGCCGAACCGGCCGACGTGGTTGCAGTCGCGGATCGTGGCGACCCCGCTGCCGTGCCCGGCGACGACGTCCACCAGCTCCCGCACCGCCGCGCCGGCCGCGAGCCTGCCGAACGCGCGGTTGCCGTTGACCACGACCGCGCCGGGCCGCGGCCGCCGCGCCGTCGGCGTGGCACGCGGGTCCACCCGTCCACTGTGGACCTCGGCGACGTAGGTGACGAGCCGGCGCGCGCCGTGGGAGTCGTGCCCGAGCAGGTTGGACCGGACGAGCGACTCGGCGACGACCTCGGCGTCCGGTCTCGGGGCGCCGACGGCGACGAGGATCGCGGCGGCCAGCTCGCGGAGCTCGGCCGCGGTAACCAGAGGCATAGTGTTTCACCTGACGGAATGGTGTTCCAGCTTTGCGAGAACACCATGACACACCTCGCCCGTCATGTGAAGCGCGTCACCGTGCGCCGAGCGCCCCCGACACCGCTGCGGCGGCGCGAACCACCAGGTCACCGCGCTCACCCGGCTCGTCGCCCTGGTAGACGAGCGCGGCGGCGGACACCGCGCCGACGACCTCTCCGGTGTGGTCGAACACGGCGGCGCCGACCGCGTGGACGCCGGCCTCGTTCTCCTCGTGGTCCTCCGCGTACCCGCGCGCGCGGACCTCGGCCAGCTCGGCGAGCAACGTCGCCGCGTCGGTGCGGGTGTGCTCGGTCCGTGCCGGCATGCCGGCGCGGTCGAGGACCGCGCGGACGTCGTCGTCGGACATCGTCGCGAGGATGGCCTTGCCGATCGACGTGCAGTGCAGCCGCAGGCTCATGCCGACGCGGGACGCCAGGTGGTAGGGCTTCGCGCCCTCGACCTTGGCGACGTACACCGCCTCGTCGCCGGACAGCAGCGCGAGATGCACGGTCCACGCCGTGCGTTCCTGCAGGTCACGCAGGATCGGGCGGACCAGCTCGGCGATGTCGAGGCGCTGCAGGAACCGGCCGGCGAGGCTGAGGATCCGCGGCCCGCCCATGTACTCGCCGTGCCCGTCGGTGCGCGCGAACCCGTGCCGCACGAGGGTCTGCAGGATGCGGTGGACGGTCGGCTTGGGCAGGCCGGTGCTCTTCGCGAGGTCCGCGACGCGCGAGTGGTCGGCGAGGGCCGCGAGCACCCCCAACGTCTTGTCCGCCGCCGAGCGCGGAGCGTCACCGCCCATGCTGCCTAATGTAGGTGAGGAATCTTTCCCACGGCTGGCGGAGGTCTGGATGGTTTACGACGTGACCGCGGTGCGGGCACAGTTCCCCGCGCTCGACGAGGGCGCGGCGCACTTCGACGGTCCTGGCGGCTCGCAGACGCCCGCGGTCGTCGCGGACGCGGTCGCCGAGACGTTGCGTGCCGCGGTCGCGAACAAGGGGACGGTGACCGCGGCCGAGCGGCGCGCGACCGACATCGTCGACGCCGCCCGCGCGGCCGGCGCGGACCTGCTGGGCGTCCCGCCGGAGGGCATCGTGCTCGGCCGCAGCATGACGCAGCTGACGTACGACTTCGCGCGCACGCTCGCGAAGAACTGGGGCCCCGGCGACGAGGTCGTGGTGACCCGGCTCGACCACGACGCGAACGTCCGGCCTTGGGTGCAGGCCGCGGAGGCGGTCGGCGCGACCGTCCACTGGGCCGACTTCGACGCGGCGACCGGCGTGCTCGGCGCGGCGGACGTCGCGAAGGTCCTGTCGCCGAGGACGCGGCTGGTGGCCGTGACGGCGGCGTCGAACCTGATCGGCAGCCGCCCGCCGGTCGCGGCCATCGCGGCGACCGCGCACCAGCTCGGCGCGCTGGTGTACGTCGACGGTGTGCACCTGACCCCGCACGCGTTCGTGGACGTCGCCGGGCTCGGCGCGGACTTCTACGCGTGCTCGCCGTACAAGTTCCTCGGTCCGCACCTCGGGCTGCTGGCGGCGGAACCCGCCCTGCTCGAGCAGCTGCGGCCGGACAAGCTGGCACCCGCGTCGGACGTGGTGCCGGAGCGGTTCGAGTACGGGACGCTGCCGTACGAGGCGCTCGCCGGGACCACCGCCGCGATCGACTTCCTGGCCGGCCTCGCGTCGGGCGGCGGGTCGCGGCGGGCGCGGCTGGCCGAGGCGTTCGAGTTGTTGGAGCAGCACGAGTCGGTGCTGCTGTCGCAGTTGGACAACGGGCTCGCGGAGATCGTCGGGGTCCGGCGGTACGGGGGCCCGGACCGCCACCGCACGCCGACGACGCTGTTCTCGGTGGCGGGCGTCGCGCCGGGCGACGTGTACCGCGGCCTGGCCGCACGGGGCGTCAACGCGCCGGCCGGCACCTTCTACGCGTACGAGTGCGCACGCAGGCTCGACCTCGGCGACGGTGGCGCCGTGCGGGCCGGCATCGCGCCCTACACCTCGAAGTCCGATGTGGACCGACTGCTGGAGGGCGTCGCCGCACTGGCCGGCTGAGAGGTCCGGACACGACTCCGCGGCGCCGGGAGCTGATCTCCGGCGCCGCGGGCATGGTGCGCTACTTGTCCTGGTGGGACCGTTCGCGCGCCTCGTGCACATCCGCTTCTGTGCGAGCGCGATCAGCCGCCGCTTCCTTCTCGGCCACCTCACGCTGCGCCTCGGCCTTGTCCTGCTGGGCTTGGCCTTCACGGACCTTGGAGTCGTCCCCGAAAATCGCGCCTGCCGCTTCCTTGACCCGGCCCTTGACTTCCTCGACGGCGCCCTTGACGCCCTCTGCTGGGCCACTCCTGTCGGGCATGAGCTGCCTCCTTCGAACTAGGAGTTCGGTACGAGGCTCGAATACCCGGACGGGTGACTACGAAACCTCGAGCTGCTCCCGCAGGATGTCCAGGTGCCCGGCGTGCCGCGCGGTCTCCTCGATGAGGTGCACGAAGACCCACCGCACCGACACCTCGCCCATCGAGTGGTGCGGCACGACGTCGTCCAGCGCGAACGGGGCGGCGGCGTGGCGCGACTCGGCGCAGGCGGCGCGGTAGTCGGCGATCAGCGAGGCCACCGTGTCCTCGGGCTGGGGCACGAACTCCCAGTCCCGGTCGTGCGCGCGCCGGTTGTCGCCGGAGCGCGCGCCGAGTAACTGGTGGAACCAGCCGGTCTCCACCCAGCGCAGGTGCTTGACGACCCCGCCGACCGTCGTGAGCGACGGCACGAGCCTGCGCCGGATGTCCGCCTCGGACAGTCCGTCGATCTTGGTGACCACCGTGTCGCGGAAGACGTCCAGCCACTTCTCCAGCATCGGTCGCTCCGCCGCCGTGGCGACGAGATCCTCGGGAGGAACCATGCGCGGCACGCTACCGCCGACCCCCGACAGAAACGCCTCACTCCACCGTCTCGGCCGCCCCCGAGATCTTCCGCAGCCGCGCGATCAGCTCCACCGTCTCCAGGCCGCACAGCTCGGCCATCCGTTCCAGCGCGGAGATGTCCAGGCTCACGTCCGGCCCGTGGTGCCCGTTGCTCTCCGCGAGCCGCCCCTTGGCCCACCGTCGCAAGGGGAGCAGCTCGGGCTGGTCGTCCCGGACGATCTGGCGCAGGTCGAGCCGGATCCGGCCGACCGGCGACTCGCTGAACACGCGCTGGTGCACCCGCGCGAGCAGTTCGTGGGGCACCTCGTTCAACGCGAGGCAGATCTCCACGAGCCGGATCACCGAGCACTGTCTGGTGCCCAGCTCGTAGGTGGCGAGCGTCTGGAGAGAGATGTCGCTCTGCAGCCGACGGTTGAGGTCGCGCCGCGTCCAACCGCGCTGTTTGCGCAGACGACGCAGCTCGTCCCCGAGAACTCGCTGGTAGGTCGCTGTGTCCAGCTGCACGATCGCCCCTCTCTCGGTGTGGCAGCCGGTGGCCTGACCGGGATGCCGCATAAGAGGAAGCAACGAGAAGCCGAGTGATTACGCGGCTTTTCAGAATTTGCGTTCGCAACTCACCCTAACGGGTGACGCGAAAGGACCGTTCGCAGGTCGGGACTACGTCAGTTGACACATCCGCCGGGGGCCGGTTGGGCCGCGGCGGCGCGCCCGTGCGAGGCGCCGGAGAGGTCGATCTTGGGGGTGCCGCCGAGGCGCTGGCCGTCCTGACCGGTCTCCTCGCCACTGTCCTCGCCACTGTCCTCGCCACTGTCCTCGCCGGACCCCGACCCGTCCGCGCCCGGCCCCGCGTAGTCGTCTCCCAACAGGACGGTCACCGCGCCGGGCGTCAGGTTCGCGTCCTCCTCCACCTGCGGGTTCCCACCCAGCTCGGTGGCGACCCGGTTGGCGTTGTCCTGCTCGCCGGGCGCGTGCCGGACCACCGTGGCGTCCCGCGGGTTCGCGTTGCCGATCTCGCCGCGGACGAACCCCTTCTCGGTGAGCGAGGTGGCGACGGCGTCGGCGAGACCACCCTGGTTCGTCGCGTTACGCACGTTGACGGTGATGTTCGCGTTGCTGGAGGCGTCGTCGTCGCCACCGGCGGACCCCTCGCCGCCCGTGTTCTCCGTCTTGTCCTTCGCCCCGCCGAGCAGGCTCTGCACGAACTCCTGCACGGCGTTCGGGTCGACCTCGACGGCCGAGCCGTCGCTGTCGGTCTCGAGCGCGATGCTGCCGACCGGGATCGTCTGGAACTCCATCTTGCCGCCGGTGAAGCCCATCATCTGCTGGGCGAACTGCATGACGTTCCAGTCCTTGTCCAGCACGACCGACTTCTGCACGGCCGACTGCAGCTTGTCCAGCGTGTCCGAGCCGGGCGTCAGCATGTCCTGTGAGAACACCTTCTTCGCCATGCCGGACATGAACACCTGCTGGCGCACGATGCGGTCCAGGTCGCCGTTGGGCAGCCCGTGGCGCTGCCGCACGAACGCGAGCGCCTGCACGCCGGCGAGCGTCTGCGGGCCGGCCGGGAAGCGCGCGCCGGAGCGGTAGTCGTCGACCGGGCCGTTGAGGCACACGTCGATGCCGCCGATGGCGTTCGTGATGTCGTAGAAGCCGAGCAGGTTGACCTCGGCATAGTGGTCGATCGTGGCGCCGGTCAGGCCCTCCACGGTCGCGATCAGGTTCTTCGCGCCCTGCTGGTTGGACCGGACCTGCAGCTCCGCGTCGTCGGAGACGCCCTCGTCGCCCAGGTCCTTCAGCGCCTCGTTCTTGGCGCGCGCGTACGCCGAGTTGATCTTGTGCTGGCCGTAGCCGGGGATGTCCACGTAGGAGTCCCTCGGCATCGAGACGCCGACCGCCTTGCCGCCGTCGTTCGGGATCCTGATCATGATGAGCGTGTCGGTGTTCAGCTCGCCGTCGGACTCGCCGGCGCTGAGCATCGCGAGCTGCTCCTCGGACAGGGGGTGGCCCTGCGCGTCGGTGCGGCTGTCCATGCCGACCATCAGGATGTCGATGGCGCCGTCGGCCGGCTTCTCGACCGGCTCCGAGTCGATGACGTCGGCGGTCGTCATGCCTTCCGAGAAGCCTTCGAGCTCCTTCCAGTAGTACCCGGTGCCGATGAGCACGAGCACGGACAGGAGCGCGACGAACGTCTTCGCGCCGGTCATGCCGGGGCGGCCGGACTGACGGGCGGGCGCGCGGCGCGGCCGCTGCGTCGGTGCCGGTTCCGGCAGGGGCTGCCAGCGGGCGTCGGAGGTGCGTGGCGCCGGGCGGGGGGTGGGCTGGCGGGGCGACCACTCGTCCCGCTTGCGGTCCGGTGACCCTCCGGTGCGGCCGCCGACCACCCGCCCGGCGTTGGCCGGAGGCGGCGTCCGTCCGCCGCCACGCGACGGCTGCTGGCGGCCCCGCCCCGACTCGGGCCCCTCTGACCTGGGCGGACGATAGTTCACCCCGACTCCCTCCCGCTCCCCGCGGCTTCCTCCCACTTAGACAAGACGTACGTGGGTGCCACCAGGTTGTCCAGTAGGGTGGCATACGTCGCGCACCGTGATCGAACCGGCGCGCGCATTTCGCTCCGGTCAGCGGCTCGCCGGCACCGGCTGCGCGCTCGTCGTGCGCGCTCGCGCCGGCACACAGACCACGGCGACGGCCAGCGCGACCGCCATCGTCATCCCGTGTACCACGGTGCCGGCGCCGCTAACCGTCGTGAGCATCGGCGCGACGCACGCGACCGCGGTGACCAGCCACGGACCGGGCCGCGAGCTGGTCTGCAGGTGCACGCAGTGCACGAGGTACCAGCCGAGCAGCAGGTGGATGAGGTTCGCCATCGGGTCGATGGGCAGGCCGAGCACGTTGGCCGACTCGGTCCACCCGGACAGCCCGGCGACCGCGAAGCCCACCACACCGAGCGCCCCGTACGTGACGCCGAGGCCGGCGGCGAGCATGTCCGGCCAGCCGCGCCGCGGCTCCGGGCCCGGCTCGTGGGGCCGCGGCGCCGGCGTGCGCCGCTCGAACCAGAGGAACGCGAGCAGCGTCGGCAGCGCGATCAGTCCCACGGCGAAGATCGTGCGCGGCTGGGCGAGCCAACCGAGCCAGCCCGCGCTGCGCGCCAGCCCGACCAGGCCCTCGACCAGGAGCATCGCGCACAGGTACACGAGGTACACCGTCATCGGCGCCGCGCGGACGACGGCCACGATCCGGGCTGGGGCGCTGGTCGCGAGGGCGCGGAGGCCGCGTTCCCTGGGCAGCGCGACCAGTGCCGTCTGCACGACCCCGATCAGCAGCACCCCGGCGAGCGACGGCGCGAACGCGGCGTACCCGGTCGGCTCGGCGAGCTGCAGCCTCGGTTGGGCGCCGAAGGTCGTGAGCAGCACGAGACCGGCGAACGCGACCGCGGCCGTGGTCAGCAGCACCCAGCGGGGCACCCGCCACAGCGTGCCGTCCGCGTAGTGGAACGCGAGCTGGCCGAACAGCAGTGCGACGAGGACGCCGCCCGCGTGCGCGGCGATCGAGCCGCCGGCGAACGAGAGGCCGACGACCCCGGCGAGCAGGACCGCGGGGGTGACGAGCGGGAACGCCTTGTGCAGGCGGTGCATGAGCGGTGTGGCGGCCACGGCGAGGACGTACAGCCCGAGCAGCCACAGCGGCTGCACGATCAGCCTGCTGAACGCGGTCACCGCGCTCTCGGGCGCCTGCAGCATCTCGAGCGACAGCGGGATGACGAGCCAGGCGATGACGAACGCCAGCACCGGGCGGATCAGCCAGCCGATGCGGCCGGCGAGGAACGTGAGGTAGCCGCCGCCGGTGTCGCGCATGGCCCGCCACGCGAGCAGGTTGGAGTGCCCGCCGGCGAGGAAGAACAGCGGGACGAGCTGCAGCAGCCAGGTGAACGGCCATGTCCACGCCGGTTCGAGGTCGTCGCGCATGGTGAAGGCCAGCAGGGACTCCCCGAGCACGATGCCGGTGAGGGACAGGATGCGCAGGAAGCTCATGCTGTGCGCCTGCGCCTGTTCGGTGTCGGTCAGGCGGGGCCGCGGCTCGGTGACCGGCTGGCGGCGGGCGCCCTTCCTGGCGATGGCGGGCGCGCGCACGGCGATCAGCAACATGATCACGAACATGGCGACGGACCACGGCCCGACGGGCTCGTTGCGGGGCGGGCCCCACCGCTGGTGCCAGGAGTTGACGACCAGCCCGACCGTGTAGACCGACGCGACGACCTCACACGCGCCGGCCGAGTCGCGCGGGTTGTGGCGGCACTGGGCGTGCATGTCCATCGACAGCCGCTCGTCGAGCCGCTCCCGCAGCTCCGGTGCGAGGGGTTGTCCCTTGCGCTCGGCGTACCGCAGCAGGTCGTAGCCGAGGTCGTGCGCCTTGCAGCCGACGCTGTAGTCCCAGCGTGTGTCACCCCACGGGGAGGAGCAGCCCCCGCCGGGGTGCACCGCGCGGACCGTGCCGTCCGATGCTCGCATGTGCACCGGCTCGCGCCCGCTGACCGCCGTGAAGTCCGCCGGCAGCTCCGCGATCGGATCCCGCCCCGACCCGGGGTCCAGCTGGTCCTCGATCGCCCGCTGCGCCTTGGCGACGTCCCCCGTCGGCGAGTGGTACTGCGGTGAGTCCGGCCGGGAGGCGATCACCGCGAAACCGGCCGCAGCCAGCACGATCGCCACCAGAGCACTGAGCCGGGGCAACCGTCCTGGGTTCCCCATGGATCGAAGGCTACTCGCCGAGCGTAGGCAGACCATCCGGTTTCACCCTGATCTTCCACGTCGTACTCAGGGGTGACCTCAGGGTCGTGAGCAGCACTGGAGAGTGACCCGCGTCCGGGTCGAGAACGTGGAGGTGGCCGCCGGCCCCCGGTATCCACGCTACCGGCGGCCACCGACAACCCCGAGCGCGCGACAACGACTTGTCCACAGCCCGACGACTTGTCCACAGGGCTGTGGACGACGAGCCGGAACTGTCGTCCCTGTGCCGTAGCGTGGTTCGAGGGGGCCAGCGGCCACCCCCGCCCGCTCAGCCGGCCAACCGGACCTGGTCCCGGCCGCCCTCCTTGGCCTCGTACACCGCGGCGTCCGCGGCCTGCAGCAGCGCGTCCAAGGCTTTCGCGTGCACCGGATACACCGCCACCCCGACGGACGTCGTCCGGTTCGAGATGGCCACCGGCCCACCGCGCTTGTCGGTAGTCGGCACGTGCAGCTCGGAGATCGTCTGCCGGATGCGCTCCCCGGCGGCGGAGGCCTCCTCGGTGCCCGCATCCGGCAGCAGCAGCACGAACTCCTCGCCCCCGAACCGGCCGATCACGTCGCTCGGCCGCGTCGCGCTGCGCAGCGCGTGCGAGACGTACTCGAGCACGTCGTCGCCCGCCGGATGGCCCCAGGTGTCGTTGATGCTCTTGAAATGGTCGAGGTCGACCATCAGCAGCGCGCACGGCACGTCGTCGCGGCTGGCGCGGTTCATCTCGCGTTCCGCGACCTCCCGCCAGCCGCGCATGTTCAGCAGGCCGGTCTTGGGGTCGGTGCGCACGTCGACCTGGAGCTGGCGCACCTCGGCTATCCGGTTCGCGATCACGCCGACCGCCACCATGATCACCAGCGCGGCCGGCAGGTTGACGGTCAGGATCGCCGTCACGATGCCCAGCGCGATCGTCATCGCCTCGAGCTCGTTGTCCTCCTTGGTGCCCAGCAGCGAGCGCAGCGTGGGCGCCGTGGTGCCGAGCGCGAGCACCCCACCGATGATCAACGCCTGCACGCCACCGTAGATCCCGCCGGCCAGCACCATGCTCGCGAACTCGGGCAGTGAGCCGAGACCCGCCATATGGTCCCATTGACGCTGACCCAGAAGGCTCAGCACCGTGTGGGCCAGAAGGGCGGCCGTGAGCATGCTGGTGGCCGCAAGTACGAAACGGTGCGGTGGCCGGCGTGCCACGAACCAGCGCTGCGCACGGCTGACGACGATCAACAGGAGCGCGAGGTGGACCGGCAGCACGAGCACCGCGGGGAACGACCAGATACCCGTCAGGTCGGTGTAGACCTGCGGTTTCGTCCACTTGCTACGCCTGCGCTCCTCCTGCCGGCGGGACAGCTGGATATGGCTGGTGGCACAGATCGCGAGCGCCGCGAAGCGGAACCAGTCGGTGCGCGTCGGCATGTCCGCGAGCACGCAGGCCGTGACCATGCCGGCGAGCGCGAGGGCCTCGACACCGAGGTAGTAGGCGATGATCCGCCTCGGCTGTGTCCACAACGCCCAACGCCTCGGATGCATGACGAATGAGCCGGTGGTCTTTTGGTCAGCGTCCTGATCGTTCACACTGGTAGACGACACTGGCGACGGTGCGGTCGACGCAGTTCCCGACCTCTCGCGCTCGGCCTGAGTCGGGGAGGCCGCATCGTCAGGTGCCACCGGTCTGGCTCCCTCTCGAGCGGTGAACGACATGGGCCTACATCCTGCATCAACACCGCGCCTCAATGTGCACGGAACGGTACGAAAACCACGACGGACGTCGACCGGTTAACATTCTCGTACGCCATCGGCCGGCTCCGGCGGATCGATGGCACCTGCTGCCAGCCCCCGGGCGGGAGGTCCCCCAGTGATTTCTAACGGTGAGTTACACACCTCCGTAGGTTCGCCGCCGACGACAACTCGGGTCGTCGGCGGTAACCCCACGGCGGGAGGTGAATCGTGATGTCGGACCGCGAGTTCTGAGCCTCGGCGGTATGTCGCGACCACCGCGACAGATTGACAGCACGTCACGCCCGTGATGCCTCCGGTTGCCCCCCGGCCCGGTTCGTCTTGCCACCGGCCTCGTCCGAGTAGACCGCCTCCGCGCGGTTCTGCCTGGCCCAGGCCACAGTCGCCGGCACGGCGATCAGGACGCCGAGGGCACCCGCGAGCGCGATCGTATTGGTGGCCGAGTCGATGCCCTCTGCCACCGCGCCGCCGATCGCGACGCCGATGCCCTGCGAGACCCGCAGCCCCGTTCGGATCACTCCGAACGCGCCGCCGCGGATCTCGTTCGGCACCAGCGTGTTGAACGTGGCGCTGACGGTGATCTGGTAGGCGCCGAACGCGCCGGCCAGCGCGAGCAACGCGAGCGCGACGCCCACGTTCGGCGTGACCACGAACGCGATGAGGCACGCGCACGACGCGGTCGCCAGCGCGCCGACGACCCGGACCCGATGCTGCGCGGAGACGAACCTGGACAGCACGAAGGTGCCCAACACGAAACCGAACGGGTCCGCGGCGAGCAGCCAGCCGACGGCCCAGTTCGACGCGTGCAGCTCACGGGCGAGCGGCGCGACCAGGCCCTCGGGGATGACGACGAAGCCGACCAGCCACGACAGCGTCAGCAGCACCCGCATCCTGCTGTTGCCGAACACCCACCGCGCGGCGCCGAACCAGCCGTTCTCCTTGCTGCCGGCCGCCTGCCGGTTCTTCAGGTAGCGGCGCACCACGACGGCGCTGATCAGGAACGTCACCGCGTTGATCGACAGCGCCCAGGTGGTGCCGATGGCGACGACCAGCATGCCGCCGACGCCGAGGCCGAGCAGCATGAGCGTGTTGGTGGTGATGCCGCGCAGGTCCTGGCTACGCAGGTAGAGATCGTCGTCGGTGAAGATCTCGCGGGTCACCGCGTTCTGCGCGGCGAGCGCCGGCGCCTGCGCGAGCCCCACGCACAACACCAGCCCGCACAGCACCGGGATCGGCATGTTGGGGATCGCCATCAGCCCGACCAGTACCGCCTGCGCCGCCGTGCAGGTGACCATCAGCGGCCTGCGGGGGAACCGGTCGGCGAGCTGGGAGAGGCCGAGGCCGCCGGCCAGTGCCGAGAGGTACGTGAGCGCGTAGACGAGCGCGGCGAACAGCGGCGAGTTGGTGCGGTCGAAGACCAGGATGGTGAGCGCGACCTTGGCGAGCTGGTCGCCGAACACGGACTGGGCCTCGGCGAACCAGAGCGCACGGAACTCGGCGACCGCCAGCACGGCGGACATCCCCGGCGCTCGTTGGCTCAACGTCAACCCCCGTGTCGACCTAGGTGCAGATCTCTCGCCTGGTCAGCGAAGAATCCGCTGCCTCGCAATCTGCCGACCGCAAGGCGATCTCGACACTCGCGGTGCCTGGTCAGCTACTTCTCACCTCGTGGTCGATGCTCATCCGGTCATCACCACGTAGCTCAGAGTACCGGCCCCGGTGTGGACCGTGGGCATCGGAGGTTGGTCCAACGGTGTTCCCAGATGCCATTAGTGCACCGGACGGCGTAGCTTGCCGCCAGTTTACGCAGGTGGGGGTCATCGTCGGTATGGGCCGAACGTCGGGTCGGCGCCGAAGAAAGTTGTCGATCCGGTCAGTTCTTGTCGCGCAGCAGTCCCAGCAGTTCCTGGGCGATCTCGTCGTCCTGGTCGCGGTAGTGCCGTGCCGTCCTCGACACCGAGCCGGCCAGCGTGTCGGCGTTCGTCCCGACCCCTTTGACCTGGCGTTGCAGCGCCGCGCCGAAGTGGTCGAGGGCGGCCGCGAAGCCGGTCTCCTTGCCGATCTTGCCGAAGCTGTCGTCGGCCAGGTTGCGGACGCCCTTGAGCTGATGCTTGGACAGCGTGCCCAGTTCGTCGGAAATGTTCCGTGCCGTGCGGGCGTAACCGGACAGCGCGTCCGGGTCGACCATGAACCCGCCGTCGCCGCCGCTCTTGCCGCCGCCCTTGCCGCCGCCGCCCTTGGTCGGCTTGCTGTCGCCCTTCTTGTCGAGGGCGCGCACGCCCTTGCGTGCCTCGTCGAGGTACTGCTTGTACGCGCCGTTGGTGTACGTCGACCACGGCTCGAACGAGTCGCCCTTCCCGGAGATCTCCCACGCGGCCTGCGCGTTCTCCTTCGGGTCGAACAGCTCGCGGTTCGAGTCGAGGTCGAACTCGTCGCGCCGGTCCGGGCCGAGCCCGCCGTGCATGTTGATCTGCCACAGGCCGTACGAGTCGTCCGGCGGCACCGGGTTGTGCGCCCTCGTGTCGCCGCCGGACTCGGCGAGCGCGACGGCGACCGCGACGGTCAGATCCTGGCCGCGGAACCCCGCGTCATGGGCGTACTCGGCGATCTGCGCCGGCGACAGCTTGGCCACGAGTGCCTCCTTGTGTCTCTGCACGCGAGGTTCGCGCGCGGCGGCGGTGTCGCGCCAGCGCGAGTGCACGAGCGAGCAGGTCGGCTGCACGGGTGGGTAACTCCGCGAGTCCCCCGTTCAGACCTGGTGAGTCGCCGGTTCGTGACTGTCATGAAACGGCAACTCAGTGGTCCTGAACGGGGGACTCACTGTGTTCGAACGGGGGACTCGCGGGGTTGGACAGGAACGGCGGGAGGCGCAGGCACTTCTCGTCCAGCTCCAGCTCGGCCAGCGTGGTGCGCCATTCCCGGTGGCACGCGGTCGCCGCGGCGCTGTCGCCGGCCGCGCGCAGCACGTGTTCCAGCCGCGCGAGGGTTCGCGCCATCTGCACCTGTGACCCGAGCCGCCGCCAGATCTCCAGCGACCGGTGCAGCGCGCCGATCGCCGCCGTGTTCCGGCCCTGCGCCGCCGCGAGGTCGCCGAGCGCACGCAGCAGCTCGGCCATCGCGTCGAACGCGCCGAGCCGTTCCGCGTCCCGCAGCGCCCCGTCGAGCAGGGCGCCCGCCGCACGCCAGCGGCCGGCGCGGATGTCGACCGACGCGAGCGTCCACCGCAGGTACACGCTGCCGACGTCGTCGCCGATCGACTCGCACGTCGCCAGCGCGACGGTCGCGGTCTCCCGTGCCTCGGCCAGCCGGCCGAGGTCGACGAGCGCCAGCGCGGTCAGGTACCGGTACAGCACGATCCGCGCCGTCCGGCCGGCCGTGTCGTCCACGTCCCGCGCCCGGTCGAGCAGTTCGACGGCCAGCGCGGGGTCCCCCGACTTGATGTGCAGCACGGCGTTGCCGACCAGCGCGTCCACCAGCGGCCGCCGCTCCACGGGCGGCTCCGACGCGAGCGCCATGGCCTGCGCCAACCGGTCCGCGGCGAGCCGGAACCGGCCGTTGTCCCGCGCCGCCCGGCCGACGTGCCCGAGCGCGGTCACCTCGGCGGCCCGGTCGCCGAGCCGCCGCGCGACCGTCAGCTCCTCCTCGGCGACCTTCGGCTGCTCCGGGTACCGGTCCGCGAGGCTGTGCGCCGCGAACAACGCGCTCAGCAGCCGCATCAGCAACGCGTCGTGCCCCGCCGCCCGCACCGGCGGGATCGCCCGCTGCAGCGCGCCGAGCCAGTCCTCGTAGAAGCACCGCAGCTCCAGGTACCCGGACATGTGGAGCGCGAGCTGCCCGGCGAGGTCGGGCCGGCCGAGCCGCACGGCCTCGTCCACGGCGACCAGCAGGCTCGCGCGTTCCGCGTCGAACCACTCGTACGGCGCGGTCACCCGCACGGGCGGCGGCCCGACCGAGACCGGCAGCGGGAACGTCTCGCCGTGCGGCACCTGCCCGTCGGCCGACACCGCGAGCGCGAGCCAGCCGTCGAGCAGCCGGTGCAGCGCCTCGGTCCGCTCCACATCGGACTCGACCGCGCGGACCTCCTCCCGCGCGAAGTCCGCGACCAGGTCGTGCAGCCGGTACCGGTCCTGCCCGGCGCCGTCGCGGCCGAGCGGCTCGACGAGGTGCACGTCGACCAGCTCCTCGAACAGCCGCCGGTCGGCCGAGCCGAGCAGGGCGTGCGCCACCCATGCCGGCCAGTCGGCGGCCGCGACCAAACCCAGCAGCCGCAACAACTTCCGTGCGCCCGCGCTCAGCGTGGCGTAGCTGGAGCCGATGCTGGCCCGCACGTCGAGGTCGCCGACCGCCAGCTCGTCGAGCCGGTCGCGCTCCCGCGACAGCCGCTCCCGGAACTCCCCCAGTGTCCAGTCGGGACGGACGGCGAGCCGGGCGGCCACAATGGACACCGCGAGCGGCAGCTGTCCGCACACGGCCGCCAGGTCGGTGGCCGCGTCCGGCTCCTCGGCGATCCGCGCCCGCCCGACGATGCGCCCCAACAACTCCAGCGCGTCGGTCGGGTCGAGCACCGGCACCGTCCACCGGAGCGCGCCGACCATCGCGCCGAGCTGCCGGCGCGACGTGATCAGCGTCGCGCAGCCGGGGTCGCCGGGCAGCAGCGGTCGCACCTGCTCCTCGCTCGCCGCGTCGTCGAGCACCACGAGCGTGCGGGTGCGCGCCAACATGCTGCGGTACATGGCGATCCGCTCGTCGCCGTCGCGCGGCAGCTTGGACTGGCGCACCCCGAGCGCGTGCAGGAACCGGCCGACGATCACGTCCGGGTCGGCCGGCGTCTCCTGGCTGCCGCGCAGGTCCGCGTACAGCTGGCCGCCGGTGAACTCCGCCGCGGCCGACCCGGCCGCCGCGAGCGCGACGGTCGTCTTGCCGACCCCGCCCGGCCCGACGAGCACCGCGACCACCGGGCTCGTCCGGTCGGTCCGCGTCAGCTCGCCGCGCAGCTCGGCGACCAGCTTGTCCCGCCCGGTCAGCACGGCGGTCAGCGGCGGCAGCTGCCGAGCCACCACCCGGCCGGCGCGCACCGGCTCCGGCGCCACGTCCTCGCCGCGCAGGATCCGCTGCTCCAGCTCACGCAGCGCAGGCCCGGGCTCGATGCCGAGCCCGTCGACGAGCCTGCGGTACGCCTGCCGGTAGGTGTCGAGCGCGTCCGCGCGCCGGCCGGAGCCGAGCAGGGCGACCATCCTGGTCCGGTACAGGTTCTCCCGGTACGGGTGCTCGGTGAGCAGCGCGGTCAGCTCACGCAGGACGTCGTCGTGCCGGCCGAGCTCGAGCAGCGCGTCGAGGCGCGCCTCGGCGGCCGCGAGCTTCTCCTCGTGCAGCGCGTGCCGGGCGGCCGCGGCCAGCTCGTCGGGGATGTCGGCGAGCGCCTGGCCGCGCCACAGCGACAGGGCGTCGCCGAGCAGCCCGACCGCGGCCACCGCGTCGCCGTCGGCGCGGGCCCGCAGCCCCTCGCCGACGAGCCCGCGGAACTCGAGCACGTCGAGCGTGTCCTCGGTGGACAGTCGCAGCTCGTAGCCGGTGGTGTTGGTGACGATCAGGTCGTCGCGGCCGGCGTCGATGCCGCGGCGCAGCTTGCTGATCATGTTGTGCAGCTGCGCCTTCGCCGACGGCGGCGGCTCGTCCCACAGCGCGTCGATCAGGCGGGCGGCCGACGTCGACCGGCCGGCCCCCAACAGCAAGACGGCGAGTACGTAGCGCTCGCGACCGCCGCCGATGGCGCGCGGCCGACCGTCCTCGCGGACCTCGACCGGCCCGAGTACCCCGAACTCCACGTAGGGCCCCCAGATCTTGATCGGACCCGATGAGCCTACGGGGTTACGCCGAACAGGTCAGCCGACGAGGTCGAACGCCTCGGGGTCGACCTTGCGGGTGCGCAGCCAGTACCGCCAGGTGAACCCGGGCCAGATCGTGCGGTTCACCCCGTGCGAGTCGAGGTACCAGCTCTTGCAGCCGCCCTGGGTCCACACCCCGTCGACGAGCTTGCGCTGCATGTCCGACTGGAACCGGGCCTGCGCGCTCTCCTTCGTGTCCAGCGCCGCCGCGCCGGCCCGCTCGACCAGCGCCATCGCCTGTGCGACATAGCGGATCTGCGACTCGATCATGAACACGACCGAGTTGTGTCCGAGCGCGGTGTTGGGGCCGAGCAGGAAGAACAGGTTCGGGTAGCCGGCGACCGTGACGCCGAGGTGGGTCTGGATGCCGTTGCGCCGCCAGTCCTTCGCGAGGTCGCGGCCGTCGGTGCCGGTGAGGTCGAGGTAGTCGAACGCGTCGGTCACGTGGAAGCCGGTGCCGTAGATGATCGCGTCGACCTCGTGCTCGACGCCGCTGTCGTCGACGATGCTGTTGGCGCGCACCTCGCGGATGCCGTCGGTGACCACGTCGACGTTGTCCCTGGTGAGCGCCGGGTAGTAGTCGTTGGCGATCAGCACCCGCTTGCAGCCCATGACGTAGTCGGGCGTGAGCTTGGCACGCAGCTCCGGGTCCTCGACCGCCTTGCGCATGTGCGCGAGCGCGAGCTTGGACGCGAGCCTGAGCAGCTCCGGCCGGCCGTTGAAGCCGATCGCACGCGCCTCGAGGAGCCAGTAGATGACGGCGCGGTACAGCCGTTGCGCACCTGGCACGGCCCGGAACAGGGCTTTCGCCCAGCGCGGCATGGCGTGGTCGGGCTTGGGCATGATCCACGGTGGCGTGCGCTGGAAGACGGTCAGCCGCTCGACCTCCGGCGCGATCCTCGGCACGAACTGGACGGCGCTCGCGCCGGTGCCGACCACCGCGACCCGCTTGCCGGCGAGGTCGTAGTCGTGGTCCCACCGCGCGGAGTGGAACGCGGCGCCGCGGAAGTTCTCGATGCCGGGCAGCGTGGGGATGTTCGGGAGGTGCAGACCGCCGATGCCCGACACGAGGAACCGCGCGACGTAGCGGTCGCCGGTGCTCGTCGTGACGTGCCAGCGGTGGTCGTCGGCGTCCCAGCGCGCGCCGGTCACCTCGACGCCGAAGTAGATGTGGTCGCGCAGGCCGTAGGTGTCGGTGACCTCGCGCAGGTACCGCCAGATCTCGGGCTGCGGCGAGAACGACCGGGACCAGCCGGGGTTCTGCTCGAACGAGAACGAGTACATGTGGGACTGGATGTCGCACGCGCAGCCGGGGTAGGTGTTGTCGCGCCAGGTGCCGCCGACGTCCGCGGCCTTCTCGAGCACCGCGAAGTCGTTCCTGCCGTCCCGCTTCAGTTGGATGGCCATGCCGAGCCCCGAGAACCCGGTGCCGATCACAACGGTGTGGAACTCCCTGGTCAGAGCCATGGTGGCGTCCTCCGTGCCGTCGACTGCCCGCTACCTTACCGCGAGTAGGTTACTTCCGGTAGAGTAGCGCCGTGGCCAGCACCCAGGAACGCGGGCAGGAACGCAGGCGGAGGATGCCGAGGGCCGAGCGCGAGCGCCAGATGATCGCGGTCGGCGAGGAGATCTTCGCCGAGCGGGGTTACCAGGCGACCTCGATGGACGAGATCGCCGAGCGGGTCGGCGTGTCCAAGCCGATGATCTACGAGTACTTCGGCTCCAAGGAGGGCCTGCTGGTCGCCTGCATCCGGGCGGCGCGGGCCGAGCTGCTGACCGCGACCCTCGCGTCGGTCGAGGGCGTCGGGTCGGCGGAGGAGGCGCTGCGCAGGGGGCTCACCGCGTTCTTCGAGTTCACCGACTCGCACCGGCGGTCGTGGCAGCTGTTGCAGGCGGAGGCGTCGGTGGCCGGCCCGAGCGCGGTCGACGAGATCGAGGCGGTGCGCCAGCAGCAGACCGCGGTCAACGCGACGCTGTTCGCGTCGTTCCTGCCGGACCTGCCGCAGACCGAGCTGGAGGCCTACGCCGAGATCGTCGTCGGCGCGTGTGAGCGGCTGTCGCTCTGGTACGTCGCGCGGGACGACGTCCGGGCGGAGGAGGCGGCCGAGCTGATCATGCGGCTGGTGTGGTTCGGGCTGCGGCCGGACGTGCATTAACCACGCACTGTCACGGCAGATCGTTTATGGTCAGCGGAACGTGTCTTTCCCGACGGGAAAGGTGTGCAATGGGGGTTGGAGCGCGAGAGACGAGGGGTGGAGTCGATGGCTGACCCGATCGAGGCGAACTACACGCCGGACGGCGACGACTGGACGGTGGCGGTCAAGGGACGCGGCCAGACGCTGACCGGGCGGGCGCCGGGGCTCATCGCGGCCCGCGACAAGGCGGACCAGCTGGTCGAGAAGCTCGCCCCGGAGGAGCCGCACCGCACGGTGGTGCACCTGCTGGAGGGCGACGCGGTCGAGTTCACGACCGCGTACCTGACCGCGCGGCTCTCGAAGTCGGAGCCGGCGGCGCCGCTCGAGGTGCCGCCGCCGGCGGCGGCCAAGGAGTCGACACAGGAAACGGCACCGGAGGCGAAGCCGCCTGCCGCGGAGACGCCCGCACCACGCGCGGCGGCCGAGCCGCCTGCGCCCGCCGCCCAGCCGGCCGTCGAGGAGAAGCCGGCCGAGAAGACGGACGAGGCGGCCACGTCGACCAGCTGACCGCGCCGGGAGTCCCCTACCGGAAGATCTTGCGCACGATCAGCAGCACGAGCAGCAGCCCGACCCCGATCAACGGGTACTTGACCTTCGGGTCGGCGAGGGTGTTGCGCGCGCCGGCCTTGGCGTCGCCGACGAGCTTCTTCGGGTTGGCCTTCGTGCCCAGCTCGTCGAGCGTCGACGCGAGCGCGTCGCGGGCCTTCTCGATCTCCCGCTGAATGGTGTCGGGGTCGCGCGCCACGTTTCCTCCTCGGCCAGGTCTGCTGGCGCACAAACCTAGTTCACCCGCGCACCACCTGCCCAGCCGCCCCGCCGTGCTCAGTGTCGGGTCAGTTGGGCGTACATCCCCTCGCAGCTGCGGACCACGACACGCGCCGCGCGCCGCTGGCCGGTGCCGAGCGCGCCGTTCTCCGCCTGTTCCTGCCACCGGCGCAGCGCGTCGGACACGGCGTCGTGCAGCTCGTGGCCGGTCGCGTCCAGGCCGAACCCCAGCCGCGCGGGCAGGGCCGTGCCGATGCCGCCGACCAACCTGCGGGCCTCGTCGGCGAGCGGGTCCGGCAGCACGGTGCGGCCGCCGTGCAGCGCGGCGAGCAGCCGCAGCTCCCGGAAGTCGTGCGCGCTGACCACGAGCTGCTCGAGCGCGCCGACCAGCGGCCGGGCGGCGGGCCGCGGCTCCATCCGCAGCACGACCTCGAGCGCGAGCAGCGCCGACCGCGCCTTCAGCACGTCGTACCGGTCGGTGAAGCACTGCCGGATCGACTCGCGCAGCTCGTCCAGCCCGCTGCGCGCGACCAGCTGCTCGGACAGCGGGCCGACGGTGTCGAAGCCCTGCCGGATCAGCGTGGTCACCAGCCGGATGCCGAACATCCCGAAGCGTTCGAGCAGCGCGAGACGGGTCCGCCCGTCGAGGCGGATCGGCACGCCGTCGCCGACGAACCGGTCCGCGGAGACCATCGCGGTCTCCAGCTCGCGGCGCGCGGCCGCGGCGAGCACCCGCAGTGACTCCAGCTCGTCCTCGGTGAGCGTGCGGCCGGCGTGGGCGAGCAGCCCGGACACGGCGATCGCGTTCTGGCACAGCCCGGTCAGCCCGACGTCGGCCCGGTGCCGGCGGGCGAGTCGCTTCGCGGAGGTCAGCGCGTCGATGCGGCCACCGCCGACCTCGTCGGCCCGCGACAGCACCACGATCGAGTTGACCGGCGTCTCCCGCGCGATCGGATGGTCCTGGATCGACTGCAGGAAGCCGATGTCGGTCGAGTGCGGGTGCCGCATGAGATACAGCACGGCGTCCGCGTCGAGGGAGATCCGGGAGCCGATGTCGGACGCGGACTCGGCGCCGATGCCGGGGGTGTCGATCAGGGTCAGCCCGCGCAGGGTGCGCGACGGCCAGTCGACGACGATCCGGTCGAGCTGGTCGGACCGCCAGCCCTCCAGGTCGATGTGCAGCCTGCCGTCCATCCGCGCGGCCGGCACGTCCCTCGGCGGCGCCTGCGTCGGGTACACCTGGGCACGCGGGGTCGCACTGCCCCGGTACCAGGCGAGCACCTGGCTGCCCTCCTCGACGGACAGCGGCGCGATCTCCTCGCCGACCAGCGAGTTCACCAGCGTCGACTTGCCGACCCTCGGCTGCCCGGCGACCGCGACCCGCAGCGGCTCGGCCAGCCGTTCGACGTGCCGGCGCAGCCAGTTCGTCGCCCTCGGGCTGTCCCGGTACAGCTCCATCGCGTCGACCAGCATCGTGCGTGCGCGGTCGGCGAGCTCGTTGCCGCCCCTCACGCGGTCAGTCCCTTCGGCCGCGGTCCCACGAGCGCCTGGATCCGCTTGTGCAGCCCGACGAGCCGGTCGACCTCGGCCTTGATCTCCATGCTGCGCCGCCTGCGGTCGGCGAGCTCGGCCTCCGCGGCGCGCTTGGCGGTGGTGGCCTGCTCGGCGATGCCGCTCTGCAGCCGCTCGACGACCGCCGTGAAGTGGTCGCGCAGTCTGCGCTGGACCTGTCGCGCGGTGTCGCGGCTCGCCTTGCCGTAGGAGAGGAAGAAATCGTCGACGTGGCGCTGCGCGGTGGCCTTCGCGATCGCCTGCCGCCGCTTGAGCCGACCGGACCGCTCGTCCCAGACGCTCTTCGCGCCGAACGCTGCGCCCGCGCCGAGTGAGATCGGGTTGATCAGCGGCATGCCGGCGATCGTGGTCGCGAGACCGAACATGAGCAACCCGCCGTAGGAGCCGCGCAGGCCGACGAACAGCTGCTGGCCGATGGTGAACTTCTCCACCTTCGGCGGCTCGAGGCCGCCGACGTGGTCGAGCAGCCCCTCGGCCGCCAGCGCCTCCGGCACGGCCTCGTCCAGCGCGACCTGGCGCGCGATCTTCTCCGCCACCCAGCCGAACCGCTCGACGAGCCAGGAGAAGTTGACGTCGGCGGTCTCGGCGAGCGCGTCGCGCAGCCAGTACTCGAAGTCGTCCCACTCCTTCGCCGGGTCGGCGGCGTCGAAGAACTCGTCGGCCGCGCGGACGATCTTGCGGGTCCGGTCGCGCAGGTCGAACTCCACGTCCGAGATCAGGTCGGCGACCTCGTCGGAGAGCATGGTCTGCCATCTGGTCGTGCGTCTGCGCAGCTCGTCGAGGCGGTGCTGGGCGGCACGCCACTGCACCTGCGCACGGCCCTGCTCACCGCCGGTGGCCTCGGTGAGCGCGTCGGACAGCGGGCCGAGCAGCTGCTTCGTGGCCTGCGACGCCAGCACGGCGGTGGTGCCGCGGGCGATCGCGTCGCCGTTGCCCAGCACGTCCTGCGACAGCGTCCTGACGAGCTCGCCGAACCCGGACTCCTCGTTGAGCGTCCGGTCGCCGGTCTTCGCGGCGGCCAGGCGCACGGTCGCGGACACCGGCACGACCTTGACCCGCAGGCCGGCCGCGGCGAGCCGGGCCCGGTTGCGCTCGGCGACCTTCCGCCAGCGCGGCACGATGTCGATCTTGGTGAGCACCACGGTGACGACCGGGCACAGCGAGGTGACCTGCTTGAGGAGGTCCAGCTCGGAGGCGCACAGCTCGCAGGTGGCGTCGGAGATCACGAGGACGGCGTCCGCGGTGGCGATCGCGCTGAACGCGGCGGCGGAGCGTGCCGCGTCGACGCCGCCGAGGCCGGGGGTGTCGATCAGCACGAGGCCGGCGGCGAGGAGCTCCCTCGGCAGGCCGACCTCGGCGTGGACGTCCGCGCGGGCGCTGACCACCGCGCGGCTCGCGACCTCGTCCACCGGGACCGGGACACGGGCGGGCTCGCTCGACGGGCCGATCGCGCGGCGGCCGGAGGTCGGGATGTCGGTCACGAGGGCCGCGGTGGGGGTCGGCGAATGCGTCACCGTGGTCGGAGTGATTGTCGTCACATCATCGCCGACAGCACACACCGGAGCGTTCACGAGGGCGTTCACCAACTGACTCTTGCCCTGGTTCAGCTCGCCGATGACGGGCACGCGCAGCGTCGGCTCGAGGAGTAACGAACGCCGCTTCTCCAACTTTCCGGCCAGGTCAGTGCGGTGGTGCGTCATGCAGGCCGCGATGGTGTCGTCGAGAACGGTGAGCCAGGGCTGAGTCCTCACCCGGATGAGTGTGCCGTGCTCCCCCATACGGGTGTAAGGGGGCCGGGGCCCGCGATTGCTCGCGGACCCCGGCGCCGGGGTTGGGGCTAACCCCTTTTCTGGGCTGAGGCGCGTTACAGACCCAGATCCAAGTCGACGGGAAGGTCGCCGACCGCGGGAAGGTGACCGGCGACGCCGTCCACGAGCCCACCCACTGGGCTGGCGTGGACCGCGTCGGTCACCGGGTTGTTCGACACGAGGTCGGTGACCGCACTCGTGTCGGGCAGGTCCACCGGCAGCGACGGCACGTCGACCGGGAGGCCGCCGAGGTCGGGCAGCTGCGGGGTGTCGGGCAGCTGCGGGAGCTCCGGCAGCTGGTCGAGCGGCAGGTCGTCCACCGTCGGCAGGTTGGTCAGGTGCTCGGAGACGGTGTCCCCACCCTGCGTGATGCCTTCGGTGACGGTGTCCGAGCTGGTCTGCACCACGTCGGCCACCGGGGCGGCCGGGCCGGTCAGGAACGTGGACAGGGTGTCCGCGCCGCTCGCCACGCCGCCGGACAGGGTGTCCGCGCCGGTGTCGACGTACTGCGCGACGGTCCCGGCGACCGAGTCGCCCGTGTCGCCGAGGTGGTCCACGTCGAGCAGGTCGGACGGGTCCGCCGGCTCGAACGTGTAGTTGCCCGACGAGTCGGCCGAGAAGTTGCCGAGCGGGGACTCCGAGGAGACCGCGACACCGTCGGGGCCGGCGAGCACGCCGGTCGCGAGGTCACCGAGGACCGTGTCGGCGGCGCCCCAGGCCGCGACGTCGCCGCCGCCGTGCCCGACGAGGCCGAGGCCCATGTCGCCGAGGTCGGTGCTGCCCGCGACCGAGCCGCCGAACTCCTCGACGTCCAGCTTGCCGCCCGCGGCGAGCTCACCGAGGTCGTTGCCGGCGTAGGTGGAGACGGTCGGCGCGTCGGAGTCGGCCGGGTTGGCGGCGAAGGCGCTCGTCGCGGTCGCCAGGGCGTCGCCGTCCAGGTCGAGGCTCGCGGCCGCGCCGTCCACGACCGCGGTGACGTCGCCGAGCGGGGTCTCCAGCGTCGGGAGGCCCGGCAGCGACGGCACGCCGGTCGGGAGATCCAGCGGCAGGTCCGAGAGGCTCGGCACGCCGGTCGGCAGGTCGACCGGCAGCGCGGACAGGCCCGGCACGCCCGTCGGGAGGTCCAACGGCAGGTCGGACAGGCTCGGCACGCCCGTGGGCAGGTCGAGCGGCAGGTCCGAGAGGCTCGGCACGCCGGTCGGGAGCGAGTCCATCGGGAGCGCGTCGAGGCTCGGCAGGGAGTCGAGGCCCGGCAGCGAGTCGAGGCCCGGCACGCCGGCCGGCAGGTCGACAGGCAGCGCGGACAGGTCGGTCGGCAGGCCTGCGGGCAGGCTGTCGGCGACCAGCGGGAGGACTTCCTGCACGTCGGCCGGCGTGAGGTCGGCGAGGCCCGCGTCCTTGAGAGCGGCGAGCGGGTCGGCGGCGTACGCGGTCTTGGCGGCTTCGTCGTTGATCAGATTCATGACGAAGTCCTGCAGGGTCTCAATCGAGAAGGACAACGAATTCTCCTAGCGGATTTCAGTTGTGAGCACTCGACAGGGAGTCGGTGGCGAAACGTGGGCCGACGCCGCGGTGCTGTGCGGTGCTCACCGTAGGAAGGAGGACACTCGGGGGACATCGGGGATCACTCCGAGTTGTCGTTTCGCCCCATAGGGCGAACAATGACTCACTCGTTAGGGGGTTAGGGGCTCCCTCTCGGACCAACGGGGGGATGCCCTACGGGGTCCCCGCCCCTGATACGGATTACCGCGTCGCGGCCAGGTTGGGAGGTAGACGTCCGTATGCCCTACGCCCTTGGGATCGACCTGGGGTCCGAGCGCACGACCGCTGCCGTCAGCCGCAACCGGGGCGACAGCTGGAGCGCGCCGGAGGTGCTGCCGCTCGACACCGCGAGCGACCGGCCCGGCGTGGCATCGGTGCTGCACCTGACCGACGGCGACGCGGTCGAGGTCGGCGAGGCGGCACAGCGCGCCGCCGCCGTCCGGCCCGACCGGATCGCACGCGAGTTCCTCGACCGGATCGGCGACGAGGTGCCGCTGTCGCTCGGCGGCCGGCACTACCCGGCCGAGACGCTCGCCGCGGCGCTCGTCGGCTGGGTGGCCGACCGTGCGGAGGAGTCCGAGGGCATGCCCGCCACCCAGGTGGTGGTCACTCACCCGGTGGGATGGGGCGCGCACCGCAGGGCCGTGCTGCTCGCCGCGCTGCGCGAGATCGACCTGCCGGAGCTGACCATGCTGCCGCGCCCGGTCGCGGCCGCGGAGGCCTACGCGGCGAGCGACCGGCTCGAGGTCGGCGAGGAGGTCGCGGTGTACTCGCTCGGCGCGGGCCGGTTCGAGGCGGCCGTGCTGCGCCGCGGCGCGTTCGGGTTCGAGCTGCGCTCCCACGCCGACAGCGCCGACGTGCTCGGCGGCGCGCTGTTCGACGACCTGCTCGCCGAGCACGCGATCAGCGACATCGGGGACCTGCCGGACCACCCCGGGGCGCTGGCCGCGCTGCGTGGTGCGTGCGCCGAGGCCAAGGAGCGGCTGTCGACCGCGGTCGCGGTGACCATCCCCGCGCCGCCGCACTCCGGCAAGGCGACGGTGCTGGTGAACCGCACCGACTTCGACGGGCTCATCCGCCCCGCGATCGAGCACACCATCCAGATCCTGCGGAAGGTCACCGCCGGCACCGGCAGCACCGCCGGCGCCGAGTCCGACGCGCTGCGCGCGGTCGTGCTCGTCGGCGGCTGCGCGCACATCCCGCTGGTCAGCGAGCTGGTGTCGGCGGCCATGCGGGTGCGGGTGGTGGCCGCGGACGACCCGGGCTCGGCGATCGCCCGCGGTGGCGCGCTGGCCGCCTGCCGGGTCGCGAAGCCGACCGTGCGGGCCGAGGCCCTCCCGGTCACCCCCACGGTGTCCCCCTCGGTCACCCAGCACACCGACCTCATGCGGTTCGACGACATCGGCTCCGAGGTCGCGGACATCGGACCGCCGCCACCGCGCCCGCCGGTCGAGATCGCGCCGCTCGACCCGCCGGCCCGCGGTCTCGCCAGACTGACCAGGCGCACCGGCCGCGGCGGCGGCACGGAGGTCGACGAGCTGGACCGGGACGAGCGGGACGAGCGCGACAACCGGGCCAACCAGGACAAGCGGGACGACCGGGCGTGGGACTTCGAGGACGACCGGGACCTGGGCGAGGCGCCGCGGCGCCGACGCAGGAGACTCGACGAGGACGAGGACGCCGAGTGACCCCCCACCACGAAGCCACCGAGGACACCGAGTGACGCCGATCCTGGACGACGCGGCCGCGCGGCAGCTCGACGCGCTGGCCGCCGACCCGCGACCCGGCGCGCACGTCGGCATCGTCGCCCCCGGCGGCTACGGCAAGACCACGCTGCTGCACCACCTCGGCGCGGTCATCCGCGCGACCGGCACGCCGGTGCACACGGTGCCGCCCTTCGAGGACGCGACCGACGGCGTGCTGCTCGTCGACGACGCGCACCTGCTCGACGACGCCGACCTCGCCCGGCTGCGCGACCTCGCCACCACGACCCGGCTGATCGTCGCCGCCCGTCCGTGGCCGCGCTCCGCCGCGCTGTCCGAGCTGCTCGACCTCGCCCAGGACCAGCTGCTGCCCGCGCCGTTCGACCAGCGCCAGGTCCGTGCGTGCCTGCCGGCCGGACGCCGCACCGACGCGCTCGTCGAGTTCGTGCACACCGAGACCGGTGGCGTGCCGGCGTTCGTCGACCGCCTGGTGCGGACGCTGGACGGGCGGCAGCTCGAGGTGCCGGTCGCGGCACTCGCCGAGTTCCGCGCCGAGTTCGGCAGGCTCGACGACGACGGGCTGCGGTTCATGCTCGCCGCCGACGCCGGCGTCGGCCTGCACCTAGACCTGCTGGTGGACCTGCTGGACCGGGACGCGACCCAGGTCGCCGACATCGTCGAGGCGGCGCGGTCGACCGGCCTCGTCGGCACGGCCGGCGCGCTCCTGCCGATCGCCCGCCGCGCGATCCGCGCGCTCGTCCCGGTCGAGCGGCGCGCGTGGATGCGCCAGCGGCTCGCCGAGCTGCAGCTGGCCAGGGGCGGTCAGGTGCTCGCGCTGGTCCGGCCGCTGCTCGGCACCGGCATCGGCGGCGCGGCGGCGGCCACCGCGTTCGAGGCCGCGGCCGGTGAGGCCCTTCCCGTCGACCCGGCGCTCGCGGCCCGGCTGTACGAGGCCGCCGTCACCGCGGGCCGCCCGCCGCTGGAGGTCGGCGCCCGCCGCGCGGAGGCCCTCGCGCTGGCCGGTGACCTCGACGGCGCGCTGCGCCTCGCCGACGAGGTGATCACCACCGACACCGCTCCGGACCGCCGGCACGCGGCCGGCGTCGCCGCGGCGGCGCTCGCGCACCGCGGCCAGCTCGCCCGCAGCGCGCAGCTGTACCGGTGGTCGGGGACCGACGAGGCGAAGCACTTCGCGACGCTCGGGATGCTGGGCGTCGGCGAGCTGACCGACGCGCGCAACCTGCGGGCCGAGTCGACCTCCGACGGCCCGCCGACGTCGCTGTCCAGCGCGATCGCGCTGATGGCGCAGGGCATGCACGAGTCGGTCACCGGCACCCCGACCGCCGCGCTGTCGATGATGGTCCGCGCCGCCGGCATGCTCGAGCCGGTCGGCAGGGGCGTGCTCCTGCCGGACAGCCCGGCCGCGCTCGGCGCGCTGCTCGCACTGCACTACGGCGAGCTGGCCACCGCGACCTCGCTGCTGGACCGGGCCGTCGCGGCCGGCACCGGCGGCGCTCCCCTCGCGACCCGCCACCAGCTGTTGCGCACGTGGATCACCATGGTGCGCGGCAACCTGCCGGCCGCGACCGAACAGCTCACCGCGCTGCGCGGCACACACCTCGAGCCGAGGGACTGGCTGTTCGCCGTGGCCATCGAGCTTGGCGTGGCGCGGCGCGCCGGCGACACGAACACACTCGGCCGCGCGTGGCTGCAGGCCGGCGAGGCGCTGCTGCGCCACCCCATGGACCTGTTCACGTTCCTCCCGCTCGGCGAGCTGACCGTGGCCGCGGCCCGGCTGCGCGACGAGGCCCGGCTCGCCGCGCACCTCGAACAGGCCCGCGCGCTGCTCACCGGTCTCGGCGAGCCGCCGCTGTGGGCGGCCCCGCTGTGGTGGGGCGGGCTGCACGCGGCCGTCCTCGCCGACGCGCCGGACGCCGCGGAGGAGCACGTCGAGGCGATGTCGCGGGCCGCGGCGAAGGACGAGCAGTTCGGCATGGTCGCCAACGCCGGCCGCTGCTGGGTCGAGCTGATGGCCGACAAGGTCGACCCGGACGCCGTCGAGGACGCGGCCCGTGGCCTGCACGCGGCCGGGCTCACGTGGGACGGCGCGCGGCTCGCCGGCCGCGCCGCCACCCGCACGGCCGACCGCAAGGCCATGGTGCGGCTGCTGGACTGCGCGCGGATCCTGCAGGGCAAGCCGGTCGCCGCCCGCAGGGTCGCCGACCTCCCCGAGACCGCCGCGGGTGTCGAGGTGCCGATCGAGGTCACGCTGAGCGAGCGGGAGCTGCAGGTCGCGGAGCTGGTGGTGTCCGGGCTGACGTACAAGGACGTCGGCGACCGGCTGTTCATCTCCGCGAAGACCGTCGAGCACCACGTGGCCCGCATGCGCCAGCGGCTCGGCGCGTCGAGCCGCGGCGAGCTGCTGTCACAACTACGAACGCTGGTCGGGAGCACGGTTGACCGAGCGTGAGCGGGAGCGGCTGGTTTCGGCCGGCCACCGGCTCGCCTCGGGCGGACTGGTCACCGGCACGTCGGGAAACCTGTCGATGCGGATCGGCGCCGGCGTGCTGGTGACCGGGTCGGGCACCTCGCTCGGCTCGCTCACCCCTTCCGACCTGACCATGGTCGACCCGTCGGGCGACGTGCTCGACGGTGACCTGCCGCCGACCTCCGAGCTGCCGCTGCACCTCGCCGTGTACGCCGCGTTCCCCGAGGTCGAGGCCATCGCGCACGCGCACTCGCCCGCGTCGGTGGCGCTCGGCGCCACCCACGACGTGCTGCCGCCGATCCACTACCTGACCGTGCGGCTCGGCGGGGTCGTGCGGGTCGCGGACTACGCGACGTTCGGGTCGGCCGAGCTGGCGGCGGCCGTGGTCGCCGGCCTCGACGGGCGGTCCGCGGTGCTCATGCGCAACCACGGCTCGGTGGCCACCGGCGCCGGCGTCGAGCAGGCGTGCGAGCGCCTCGAGCTGGTCGAATGGCTCTCCGAGGTGTACGCGCGGGCGGCCGTCCTCGGCCCGCCCCGGCTGCTCACCGACGCCGAGCTGGCCGACGCCGACGCCACTTTCACGCGTCTGAACTACGGCGCCGGCTCCTATACTCCCGGTTGTTGACCGTTCGCCAACAGATCGGGGGCACGTCATGGCGTCCGAGCCGTCCGTGCTGGTCATCGGCGCGGGGTTCGGCGGCATCGGCGCGGCCATCGAGCTACGCAGGGCGGGCCACACCGACGTCACCGTGCTGGAACGGGCCGACACGCTGGGCGGCGTGTGGCGGGACAACACCTACCCCGGCGCGGGCTGCGACGTCCCGTCGCCGTACTACTCGTTCTCCTACGAGCCGAACCCCACGTGGCCGATGCGGTACTCGCTCGGGTCGGACATCAAGGCGTACCTGGCGCGAACGGCCGCGAAGTACGGCGTCGCCCCGCGCTACGGCGTGACGGTGACGGGCGCGGAGTTCACCGGCGGCCGCTGGCGGGTGTCCACATCGGACGGTCCGATCGACGCGGACGTGCTGGTGCCCGCGGTCGGGCAGCTGTCCGAGCCGGCCCTGCCCGCGCTGCCCGGCCTCGACTCCTTCGCCGGCCCGGCGTTCCACTCCGCGCGGTGGGACCACTCGGTCCCGCTGGCCGGCCGGCGGGTCGCGGTGATCGGCACCGGCGCGAGTGCCATCCAGTTCGTCCCGCACCTGCAGCGCGAGGTCGCGGCGCTGACCGTGTTCCAGCGGACGCCGCCGTACGTGCTGCCCAAGCCGGACCGCGCGTACCGGCGCTGGCACCACCGCGTGTTCCCGGTAGAACGCGCGCTGTTCTGGACCACCGGTGAGCTGGCGACGCTGGGGATCCTCGGCAACCGCGTGATCACCGGGCTGGTGGCCGCGCTCGCGCGGCGGCAGCTGCGGCGGCAGGTGCCGGACCCGACGCTGCGGGCCGCGCTGACGCCCGACTACCGGATCGGCTGCAAGCGCGTCCTGTTCGCGAACGACTACTACCCCGCGCTGGCCGAGCGGAACGTCACAGTGTCCACTGTGGACATCGAGGCGATCGTGCCGGAAGGCGTCCGCACGGCGGACGGGGTCGTCCACGACGCGGACGTGCTGATCTACGGCACCGGGTTCCGCGCCACGAAGTTCCTCGCGCCGCTGGACATCCGCGGCGCGCACGGGACCACGCTCGCCGAGGCGTGGGCGGACGGGCCGACCGCGTACCTCGGCATGACCGTGCCCGGCTTCCCCAACATGTTCCTGATGTACGGCCCGAACACGAACCTGGGCGCCGGGTCGATCGTGTACATGCTGGAGCGCCAGGCCAGGTACCTGAGCCAGGCGGTGACGCTGCTGTCGTCCGGCGTGTCCACAGTGGACGTACGGCCGGAGGTGGCGGCCCGGTACGACGCCGAGGTCCAGCGGCGGCTCACCGACACCGCGTGGACCACGTGCCGCAGCTGGTACCGCGCGGAGAACGGCCGGGTGAGCACGAACTGGCCGGGACTCGTCTCGGAGTACCACCGGCGCACGAAAGTGCTGTCGCGCCAAGACTTCCAGGTGTCGCGATGAGCGCGCCACCGGAGCCGCGGTGGCGGCGGCTGGAACCCGACGAGCGCCGGGAGCAGATCCTGACGTGCGCGGTGCGGTTGTTCGGCGAGCGCCCGTACTCGGCGGTGTCGACGACCGAGCTGGCGCGGCAGGCCGGCGTCGCCCGCGGGTTGATCAACCACTACTTCGGCACGAAACGGGACCTGTACCTGGAGGTGGTGCGCCGCATGGTGACCATCCCCCGGTTCGCGGTCGACCGGCTGCCGGACGGGCCGCTCGAGGAGCGCGTCGCGGTCGCCGTGGAGTGGTTCCTGGACGGCGTGTCGCGCAACAGCAAGGCATGGCTCGCGGCGACCGGCGCCATCGGCCGCGACCCCGAGGTGGAGAAGATCCTCGAGGAGGCCGACGAGCTGGCCGCCGACCGCGTGCTGGAGGCCACGGGGCTCGCCGACGTGGTGGCCCACCGCGAGGAGTTGCGCGCGATGGTCCGCTCCTACGGCGGCATGGTGAAGTCCGTGGCCAGGGAGTGGTTGGTGCGCAAGGTGCTCACCCGCGACCAGGTCCGGATGGTGCTCACCACGACGCTGTTGGCGCTGATCCGCGAGGTCGCGCCGCGGCTACGGGAGTAGCGGCCGCCACTCGCGCACCGCGACCACCGCGACGCCCGGCGCCGTGTAGTACGGGTCGTCGGCGAGGATTCCGTCCACTTCGGACCGGTCGGTGTCGAACACCAGCAGGGCGCCGGAGTCGTCCGCCCACGGGCCGGCCGTCACCAGCGTGCCCGCCGCGTGCAGCTCGCTCAGCCGGGCCCGGTGCGCGGGCCGCGCGGCGAGCCGACGCGGATCGTCGTCGAAGGTCAGTTCCACCGTGATCATGACCGGCACGCTAGGCGGCGGGCCCCGCGTCGCGCTGTATCGGGTGATACTGCTTCTCGTGCTCGCCGACGTCCCACTGCTCGCCACGCTCGGACCCGACCGGCTGGCGCGGCTCGCCGCCGTGTCGCCGGCCCGGGAGTTCGACGCCGGCGCCGTGGTCGCCACCAGGGGCGCACCCGCGGCGCACCTGGTCGTCGCGGAGACCGGCGGGCTGACCGCCGTGCACGAGACCGAGGACGGGCGGCGCAGGCGGCTCGGCGAGTTCGCCGCGCCCTGTGCGGTCGACAAGACCGCCGTCCTCGACGGCGGCGGGCACACCGCGACGTGGCTGACCAGCGCCCGCTCGCGGCTCCGGTTCGTGCCGGCCGCCGAGTTCCGCGCTCTGGTCGACATCGCGTCGGTTCGTGATCACGTACTCGCACACCTGGCCGGGCAGCTGCGGGACCGGCAGGACGAACTCGTGCTGACGAGCTTCGCGGACGCGCCGACCCGGGTCGCCGCGTGGCTGGTCCGCGCCGCGACCACTCGCGTCGTGCTGCCGGGAGCGCAGCAGGGGCTCGCGGAAACGCTCGGCCTGACACGGGTCTCGGTCAACCGCGCGCTGCGGACGCTGGCCGGGGAGGGCCTGGTCCGCGTCGAGCCCGGCGCGGTCGTGGTGCTCGCGCCGGAGCTGCTCACGCTGCGGGCGCGGTGACCGTCGAAACCGAGGTGCTCCCGGTGGGCCTCCTGTGCGAGAGTGCCGGCGTGCTGATCAGACGAGAACGGGCAGAAGACGTCGACGCGATCACCGCCGTGCACACCGCGGCGTTCGCCGGCGCGGTCGACCCGCCGGTGGAGGCGGGGCTGGTGACCGCGCTGCGGGCGGACGAGGGCTGGCTGCCCGCGCTGTCGCTGGTCGCGGTCGTCGACGACCAGGTCGTCGGCCATGTGGTGTGCACGCGGGCCGACCTCGCCGGCACGCCCGCGCTGGGGCTCGGTCCGCTCGGGGTGCTCCCGACCGTGCAGAAGTCCGGTGTCGGCGGCGCGCTGATGCACGCGGTGCTCGGCGCGGCCGACGCACTGGCGGAGCCGGTCGTGGTGTTGCTGGGGCACCTGGACTACTACCCGCGCTTCGGCTTCGAGCCGGCGGCGCGCCTCGGCATCGAGGCACCGGATCCCGCGTGGGGCGCACACTTCCAGGCGCGCACACTGTCCACCTGGGACCCGGTCATTCGGGGCAGGTTCGCCTACGCCAAGCCGTTCAACGATCTCTAGCAGAACCGACGTCATCGCCGACGTGATGTCCACGCATGCTCCCCGCACCGACGTGGCGGGGAACGTGTCCGAGGAGGGCATGGCCCACTTCACGGTGGTGTCGCGGGACATCACGGCGCCGACGGTGTCGGCGGTGTCGGCGTTGGTCGCCGGTGAGCAGGACGAGTCCGGTGCGTACATCGGGTCCGCGATGGTGACCGTGTCGGCCACCGACGAGGGTTCCGGTGTGGTGTCGACGGAGTACAAGCTGGACGAGGCGGCATGGGCGGCGTACACCGACCCGATCGCGGTGGACGGTGCGGGTACCCACACGTTCGCCTACCGGGCGACGGACGTGGCCGGCAACGTGTCGGCGGAGCTGTCCGGCACGTTCACCATCGTGGAGTCGGGCCCCGGGCCCGGTCCGGACGTGTGCCCGAGTTCCGATGTCCGCGACACCGTCGTCATCGGTGACAACGACAGCCAGGTCGCGAACATCGACATCGGCAACGGCTGCACCATCAACGATGTCATCGACGAGGACGGCGACTGGGCGACACACAACCAGTTCGTGAAGCATGTCAAGGCGGTGACGAAGGAGTTGGTGCAGAACGGAGTCATCACGTCGGCACTCCGGGACCGCATCGTCACGGCGGCTGTCAACTCGGACGTAGGCAGTCCGGCTTCGCTCGTCTGACGTTGTGTGAATCCCCCCGCGTGGTCACCGCCCACGCGGGGGGATTTCTTTGTGCTGGCCCGGGTTTCGGTAGTCCGGTGGTGCGGGCTCTGGCGTTCTGGTCGGCCAGTACGGCGTGCCGGATCTGGTGACCGACCGCGCAGGGACTCGGCTGACCGTACTCGATCGGGTGATTCTTGTTGGTGGGCAAGGGTTTTGGCGTGCGACCGGGTAGTCTGAACGTATGTTCGATGAAGGTCATGAGCTGCTTACCAGGGGTCTCGACTGTGCGGGTCGTGTGGCTCGGGAGTCGGCTGAGTTGTTGGACTGTCTCGCGCAGTTCGTGGCACTGCATCCCGGGGATGATGGGGAGTTCGTGCCGTTGGAGGTTGCGGCGGCGTTCAAGTGGACGGTGTCGTTCGCGCAGAAGCGGATCGGGTTGGCGGTGGCGTTGACGTCCCGGCTGCCGGCGACGTTCGAGGCGTTGCGTGCTGGGGAGATCGATGAGTTCAAGGCGCGGCAGATCGCTGAGGCCACTGAAGTCTTGTCGGATGAGGACGTGGCTCGGGTGGAGGCGGCGATCGCCGCACAGGCTGGTGGGTTGAACCCGCGGCAGCTCAGTGACCGGTTGCGGCGGGCGGTGAACCTGGCGGATCCGGCGGCGGCCGCGGCGCGTGCGGCAGCGAAAACGGCGGCACGGCAAGTGATCCATGAACACCTCGACGACGGCGCTGGGTTGTTCACGGTCATGGGTGACGTCGAGCGGACTCAGCTGGCGCATGATCGAGTGCGGGCACTCGCCCGGCAGATCAAGACCGCCGGCGACGACCGGACCCTGGATCAGATCAGCGCTGATGTGGCATTGGATTGCTTGGCAGGGAAGGGGTTCAGCAACGCCAAGGTGCAGGTTCGGCTCACCCTGCCGGCCACGACCGTGTTGGGGGTGGACGACAAGCCCGGGTATCTGGCGGGGTATGGGTGGTTGCCGGCACAGCGGGCACTCCAACTCGCCGCTCAGCAGGACGCAATCTGGCAGCGAGTGCTCACCGACCCGCTCACCGGACACGCTGTCGATGTCGGACGCCGGAAATACAGTCCACCCGCCGCGTTGCGGGACCACATCCAGGCCACCTACCCCACCTGCACCGGACCGGGGTGCGTCAAGCCGGCACACTTGTGCGATCTGGATCATCTGACCGCGTTTCCGGTGGGTGGCACGGATGAGGAGAACGTGCGTCCCGCGTGTCGACCGCATCACCGGGCGAAGACGGTGGGTGGGTGGCGGGTGGAGAAGTCCAGCGACGGCCGCGGGGTGACCTGGGTGACCCGACACGGCTTCCGCATCGCCCACGAGCCGGAGCCGATCGCCGATCCGGAGCCCGCGCCGTTCTAACCGAGGGATGGTGGGTGGTTACACGGTCAGACGATCGCCTACGGGCCGGGCCGGTGGGGGGTTGGGGCGATCGAGGCCGCGCCTTCGCCGGAGGGTTCCGACCGGGGCGAGTCGGGTGCGGCGAAGACACGGCACCGAAAGATCGGGAGCTACCGCACGGGGTGACCAGGATGGCTGCGGCGGCCAGGACGGCAGGCACTGGTGGGTGGTTGCACTGCGCGGGCTCGGCTTCCCGGGGTTCGGCCAATCTTGTTTGCTTCAAAGCCATCATCTGATTCAGCAGACCGTCCACACCATCGATCGGCGTACCAGCCGATTTCGCGTCCTTCAACAACGCGTCGATAGTGGAAGGCGAGAACGCCTCCGCGAGCCGCCGCCCCGCCGTCTCGTCACTCTGACGAGACGATGTGTCCTGAGTCACTCGGTGTCCCTTCCGACCGCTTAACTGGCGAGTCGATCTTGGTACACCTCTGGCTTACACGGTTCGCATGACACGCCCGTGCTTGTAGCCAGCAGGTCTCGCCCCGACCCGAAACTGGACAGGAACTCCAGTCCCGGGGGAAATCAACTCAGCGATCCTGGCGGCGCAACCCCACTGCCCGGTGCCGTGCCTCGCCGTGACCAAACACCCCGTCGAAACCAGCCGGCGAGGTGCGGCGTCGATCGCCCCACGCCCGCACCCACCGAGCAACAAGGCGATCGTCCGACCGCGTGTCCCATCCAGACTCGAGAAGCACCCCCGGCCACCAGACCCGAGCAACCACAAGACTTACCCGGAGCCGAATAGGCAAAGCAGCAGCAGAGTTGAAAAAGAAGCTAGGCACCGGAATCAACTCACCAGGATCCACAGCAAGAGAAGCCCCAGGATACCGAGCAAAGAAAGCCGGCAAAGCCACATTCGCCTCCAACCGAGCCAGACGAGCACCGAGGCAGATGTGCGACCCGCCACCAAAGGCGAGATGCATCGAAGGAGGTCGAATGGACACCCGAACAGCGTGTCCCGGCCTCGGCGTGAACATCCGACCGGCAGGCATCCCGGCGGTGAGGACAACCGCACGGGCGGCCGCCGGCCCCCGACATCCAGCGTACCGACGACCCCCGACAATCAGACCCGAGCAACGCGAGTTGTCCACAGGCGAAACCCCAGCCCCACAACACTTCCCGCGTAAGCAAGCATCCCGTCCGCAGGTTGTCCACAAGGCGCCCCAGGCAAACGCCGAAACTGTCGCACCCTTCGGGTAGCGTGGATCAAGGGGGCCGGAGGCCAGACCCGCCAACAGAACCGCGCCGGCCGGGCACCCCTCGAACCCGACCGACGCCAGTTGTCCACAACCCCCACGCCGACACCCCGAAACTGTCGTACCCGGCGAGTAACGTGGATCAAGGGGGCCGGAGGCCAAGCCCGCTACCCCTCCCGGGAGAACTCCGCCTCCCAGTTGGTCTCCCACGTCGACGCCGCCGTCCGTGGAGAACGCCTGCGCCCACCGCGCACCGGTCGGGCTGATGTCCGACCACCGGTACCGCACCCGGATGGCCTGCCCGTGCCAGTCCTCGTCGCTGAAGAAGTCGCCGACGCCGTCCACGAAGTGCCCCACCACCGGCGGCAGCGCCAACTCACCGTTGCGTGAGTTCACCCAGTAGATGGACCACTCCTGGGTCTCGGGATTCAGCAGTCGCAACGAGATCCCCTTGAACCCGAAGTCCGGCAGGTCCAGCTCGTCCACATTCGCGGCGCCGTCGAACATCCGGAAGCTCCGCAGCGTCCCGCTGGCCGTCTCCCACTCGTCGCTGCCACTGAGCGGCTTCACCAGCTTCCGCTGCGTCGTGTCCCACGTGCCGACCAGAAAATCGAAGCTCACGCCGTCCTCCTGGTGAAGTCCATGATCCAGTTCGTCTCCCACGTGGCGCCGCCGTCCGTGGAGAACGCCTGCGCCCACCGCGCACCGGTCGGGCTGATGTCCGACCACCGGTACCGCACCCGAATGGCCTGCCCCTCCCAGTCCTCGTCGCTGAAGAACTCGCCGACGCCGTCGGTGAAACGGCCGACCACCGGCTCGCCGAGCGGCCCGGGGAACTTCGAACTGGCCCAGTAGATCGACCACAGGTCGGTGCCCGGGTCGTACAGCCGCACCGACATCCCGGCGTGGCCGAGCGTCGGGAACACGATCTCGTCGATGTTCGCCGCGCCGTCGAACGCGCGATGACACGTGACCAGACCGGGAAACTCCTCCCAGTCGTCGCTGTCGACGAGGCGTTTGCGCAGCCGGCGGTTGGTGGAGTCCCACGTGCCGACCAGGAAGTCGAAGTTGTTCATGGCCCGCACGTTATGGCGGATCCACTGACACCGAATGTCAGTTGATTTAGGGTTTCTCGTGCGCGCCGCCCGGATCGTCCAGCTCCTGCTCCTCCTGCAGACCAGGGGGCGGCTCACCGCGGCACAGCTGGCGACCGAGCTCGAGGTCTCCGTCCGCACCGTGTACCGCGACGTCGACGCCCTGCACGCCGCCGGCGTCCCCCTCTACGGCGCGGCCGGGCACGCCGGCGGCTACCGCCTCGTCGAGGGCTACCGCACCCGGCTGACCGGCCTCACCGAACCGGAGGCCGACTCGCTCTTCCTCACCGGACTGCCCGGCGCCGCACAGGAACTGGGCCTCGGCGCCGAGGTCGCCGCCGCCTGGCTCAAGCTCACCGCGTCGCTGCCGCCGGAGCTGCGCGACCGCGCGACCCGCATCCGCCAGCGCTTCCATCTCGACGCGCCCGGCTGGTACACCGAGCCCGACGCCACCCCCGCGCTCGCGACCGCGGCCGACGCCGTGTGGCGCGAGCGCCGGATCCAGGTCCGCTACCGCAGGTGGCGCGCGCCGGCCGAGGTCGACCACACCCTCGACCCGTACGGCCTCGTCCTCAAGGCCGGCCGCTGGTACCTCGTCGCCGCGAGCACGCGGATCAGCACCTACCGGGTGTCGCAGATCCTGGACCTGACGGTGCTCGACGAGAGCTTCCTGCGCCCGGCCGGCTTCGACCTCGGCGCGTTCTGGCAGTCCTATCTGGACGACTTCGACGCGCGCCGGCACTCCGACCGGGCACGGATCCGCGTCGCCCCGGTGTTGCTCGGCGAACGCGCGCACCTGCTGGAACCCGCGGTGCAGCACGCCATCGAGGAGACCGCGTCCGAACCGGACGACGCCGGCTGGGTCGAGGCGACGGTGCCGATCGAGAACCTCGACCACGCGCACCGGACGTTCCTCGGTCTCGGCGCCGACGTCGAGGTCCTCGCGCCGGACCCGCTCCGGCAGCTGATGGCCACCTCGGCCGCCGCGCTCACGCGGACGTACTCACCCGGCTGAACGACCGCAGCAGCGGCAGCGTGAGCAGACTCAGCACCGCGAGCATCAGGAACGCCGGCAGCGGGTCGTCGACCAGGATGCCCACGACCGCGGCCACCACCAGCCCGCCGAGGTTGCCGGTGAGCCACATCAGCCCCGCCGCGGTGCCTTCGCTGCTGCCCGACCGCCGCTCGGTCAGCTCGAGGACGATCGGCAGCGCCGGCAGCAGCGCGAACCCGATCAGCGTGAGCGCGACGAACCCGACCGCGACCCCGGGCACCAGCGCGAGCGCCGCGCACGCGACCGCGGTGGCCAGCAGCGCGACGGTCAGCACCCGCGTCTCGCGGTGGCGCCGGTTGGCCCAGATCGGCACGACCGCACACCCGACCACGCCCGCGACGACGTTCGCGATGAGGATCAGCCCGGCCGTCGACTCCGGCACGCCGGCCGGCTCGAGCAGCGGCTGCGCGAACGTCGACAGCGCGACGAACACCCCGAACGGCACGAACACCAGCCCGCACAACCTGCGGATGAACGGGTCGCCCCACGCGATCCGCAGCGCGCCGAACCCGGCGGGCGCGCGTTCGGCACGGTGTTCGGCGGGGGTCCGCAACGCAACGAGCACGGCCACCGCGGCGACGACCGCGAGCCCGGCCTGGATGGCGAGCAACGTGCCGATGCCGTCCGCCGACGCGAACGCGGCACCCAGCCCGAACCCGACGATCAACCCGGCGAAGGTGCTGGCCGAACCGACGGCGATGCCCGTCGGGCGATCGCGTTCGGCCAGGTAGCGGCCGGCGACCCCGGTGATCGCGTTGAGCACGAGCGGCTGCGCGACCGCGACGACCAGCTGCCCGATCAACGCGGCGGCGTACCCGTCGCCGGCGAGCCGGACGAGCGCGCCGGCGGCCGTCAGCACCGCGCCGGCGGCGAGACCGCCGCGGAACCAGCGGTCGAGCACGATGCCGGCCGGGATCGCCAACAGGACGTAGAGCAACGGAAAGACGTTGGCGAGCCAGCCGATCGCGCCGTCGGATACGCCGTAGTGCTCGCCGGCGGCGTCGGTGACGGGCGCGTAGGTGACCCACAGAACCTGCGTGACCGCACCGAGCAGTGCGAAGACCGCGATCATGGACCAGCGGCTGCGTGGCTCGGTCATGGCGGTGAGCATCACCGACGGACCCCGGGAGATCAAGACATGAACTGCGCCTCCACCGGTGGCCACTACCCTCGGACCTCCTCGGACGTGTCGAGCTGGGAGCGCGCGATGGCCTACGCAGACGTCAACGGACTGCGGATGTACTACGAGATCCACGGCGCCGGCCGGCCGGTGGTCGCGCTGCACGGCGGCCTCCTGTCGATCGACCTCTCGTTCGTCGACCTGCTGCCCACGCTCGCCGACGGCCGCCAGGTCATCGCGATCGACCTGCAGGGCCACGGCCGCACCACCGACATCGACCGCCTGCCGTTGCCAGAGAACCTCGCCGGCGACGTCGTCGCGCTGCTCGACGAGCTCGGTGTCGAGCGGGCGGACTTCGTCGGTTTCAGCTATGGCGGGCTGACCGCCCTGGCCGTCGCGACGCTGTTCCCCGAGCGGGTCGGCCGGCTGGTGCTGGCCTCGGCGCACTTCCGGAGGGACGGCTTCCACGAAGAGATCACGGCGTCGGACGGGAACTCCACCAGAACGCCCACCGCGCAGGAGTTCCTCGGCTGGCAGGAGTCCTACCAGCGCATCGCGCCGGACCCGGACCACTTCTGGGCGTTCGCGGACAAGCTCACCAAAGCCGTCCACTCGTTCACCGACTGGACGCCGGAGCAGCTGCGGGCGATCACGGCGCCGACGCTCGTCATCGTCGGCGACAACGACTTCGTCCGCCTCGAGCACGCGATCGAGCTGCACGAGCTGCTGCCGGACGCCCGACTCGCGGTCCTGCCGGGCACCCGGCACTCCGAGGTCATGCACCGGCCGGGGCTCCACGCGATGGTCACGGAGTTCCTGCCGCCTCAGTAGTCCGCCAACTCGATGGCGTTGGCCGCGCCGATCACCAGGTCGAACGTGCGGGTGCCGCATGCTCGCGACCCGGCGGCCCGCGCCGCCCGTGCCGTCGACGACCGAGCCCGCCCGCACGTCGGATGTCGATCTTGTAGCCGCCTTCGCGGATGCTCCGCGCCCGCTCGACGACCGTCGGCGTGAAGCATGTATTAGACACTCGTGCAAGACATCCGTTTCAGACGATTGTGTTGTACGCTTTCGGCCATGGGTAACCGCGAAGACCTGCTGGCCGCGGCCAAGCAGTGCCTCTACGACAAGGGCTACGCCCGCACGACCGCGCGCGACATCGCCACGGCGGCCGGCGTGAGCCTCGCGGCGATCGGCTACCACTACGGCACGAAGGACGACCTGCTGAACGCCGCGCTCTACCAGGCACTGGCCGAGTGGAGCGACGACCTGGCCGCCACGCTGACCTCGACCGCCCGGCCGGACGCGACGCCCGCCGAGCGGTTCGCCGAGACCTGGACGCAGGTGGTCCGGTCGTTCGGCGCGAACCGCAGGCTGTGGGCCGTGCAGTTCGAGCTGCTCGCGTTCCTCGACGACAAGCCCGAGGTGCGGGCGGCCTTCGCCAAGGCCAACGAGCAGACGCGCGCCGGCCTGGTCGAGCTGTTCGGCCACGCGCCGGGCGTGGCCGCGGTCGGCGCCGTCTACCAGGCGCTGATCGGCGGGTTGGCCGCGCAGTGGCTGGTGGACCCGGACGCGGCGCCGTCGGGCGACGACCTGCTCGCGGCCGTGCGCACGATCTCGGCGAGCGTCGCATGAGCTACTCGAGGCAGGACCCGAACCTCCGCGCGACGCCGGCGCTCGACAACCGCCGCGCGGTGCCGTCGGCGACGACGCCGGGTGGCGGCGTCTCGATCGCGCCGGTGCTCCTGCGGGTGCTGGAGCGCTCCGGCGTGCTCGCCGACGACCTCCGAGAACTGCTCGACGTGGTCGAGCAGTTCCTTCGCGCGGCGGCGACCGAGGCCGAGCGGCAGCCGGAACCGCCGCCCGCGTTCGAGCCGACGCCGGCCCTGCTCGAGCTCCTCGACCTGCCGGACGTGGCGCTCGACCCGACCGACCTGACCGAGGCGCTCCCCCGCCTGGCACGGCTGCGCGAGGCGGAGGCGACCGACACCCATGTCGCGTTCGTGGCCGCCCTGGCGCTGGCGGCGACCCTCCCGACGGCGATGGAAGCCGTGCGGTCGGCCACCGACCCGCGCCCGGAGCTCGCCGCCCTGATCGCCGCGGCACTGCGGCAACCTCGGGAGCCGCAGTCGCGAAAGGACGTCTACCAGCGCACGCGGTCGGCCCGTGACGCACTGGCCGACGAGCTCACGCCGTTCGGCGCGGCCGTGTTCGAGGCCGGCTCGGCGAACGACCCGGACCTGTCAGCCGCGGCGGCGCGGGTGCTGATGAGGTTGTACGTGTTGCGTAGGTGGCTCCTCGAGGTCACGTGGGCGGAGACGCTGAAGTGTTGGAAGACCCTCGACCGGGTCGTCACGGCGACGTACTGGCCGCCGGACGCGGTGACGATCACGCGCATGGACACCCGGCTGCGCGGCTACGCCATGCGTCGGTGGCCGCTACTTTGACTGGGGTAACTTCACGGGTTTCCGCCGCCCGCCACGTGCCGACGGCGGTGGCACGACCGGCCCGATGTCCCCGTCCGGCGCCTCGTCGAGGTCGACGATGACCGGCGCGTGGTCGCTCGGCCCGGTGCCCTTGCGGGCCAGGCGGTCGACCCAGGCCGCGGCGACCCGCCCCGCGACGGGCGCCGTGGCGAGGATGAGGTCGATGCGCATGCCGAGGTCCTGGTGGAACATGCCCGCGCGGTAGTCCCAGTAGGTGAAGACGCGCTCGTCCGGCCACCGGTCCCGGATCACGTCGCGTAAGCCGAGCGCCTGCAGCTCGGCGAGGGCCGCGCGCTCCGGCGGCGTGACGTGCGTCTGCCCGACGTAGGCCGCCGGGTCGAACACGTCGGCGTCGGCGGGGGCGATGTTCATGTCGCCGCATAACAAGGCCGCGTCCGGGCCGGCCTTCACGACGTCGCGCAACGCCGCCAGCCACGCCAGCTTGTACTGGTAGTGCTCGGAGTCCGGCTCCCGCCCGTTCGGCACGTACAACGAGTGCACGCGCACGCCGCCGCAGGTGGCGGCCACCGCGCGCGCCTCGGGGTTCGGGAACCCGGGCGCCCCCTCCACCCCGACGACCACGTCGTCGAGGCCGACGCGCGACAGGATCGCCACGCCGTTCCACTGGACCTCGCCGGCTAACGCGAACTCGTACCCGCGTTCGCCGAGCTCGGCGCCCAGCAGCGCGCCGAAGGCCTCGTCGGTCAGCTTGGTCTCCTGCAGGCACACGACGTCCGGCCGCCGCTGGTCGAGCCAGGGCAACAGGCGTGGCATCCGCTGCTTGACGGAGTTCACGTTCCAGGTGGCAATTCTCACGGCAACGACGCTAGTCGCACCCACCGACAATTTCGCGGGGTCGAGGCGACGCCGGTTGGCTCCGGTCGGCCGCTATGCACCGCGACGTGCGTTCAATACTGTCGATGACGTGATACCCACGGTGGTCTGGGGCACCGGCAACGTCGGTCGTGCGGCCATTCGTGCCGTGGACGCCCACCCCGAGCTCGAGCTGTCGGCCGTGCTCGTCAACAACCCCGACAAGGTCGGGCTCGACGCCGGCGCCATCGCCGGCCTGGACCACGACATCGTGCCGGCGACCGACGACGTCGACGCCGTGCTGGCCGCCGCGCCGCGCGCCGTCGTCTACGCGGCCTCCGGCGACATCCGGCCCGACGAGGCGCTCGCCGACATCGTCAGGGCGATCCGCGTCGGCGCCGTCGTCGTCACGCCGTCGCTCTACGCCCTCTACGACCAGCGCAACGCCCCGCCGGAGCTGCGCGAACCGGTCCTCGCCGCGATCGAGGCGGGCGGCGGCTCGCTGTTCGTCTCCGGTGTGGACCCGGGCTGGGGCAACGACGTGCTCCCCCTGCTGGTCAGCGGCCTCGGCACGCGGGTGGACGTGATCCGCTGCCAGGAGATCTTCGACTACTCCACCTACGAGCAGCCCGACTCGGTGCGCTACCTCGTCGGCATGGGCCAGCCGATGGACTACGACCCGCCGATGCTGATGGCCTCGGTCCCGACCATGGTGTGGGGCGGGCAGATCCGGCTGATGGCAAGGGCGCTCGGCGTCGAGCTGGACGAGATCGTCGAGACGCTGGACCGCCGCGCGCTCGAGACCACGGTGAGCACCAGGACGATGGGCGACTTCGCGGCCGGCACACAGGGCGCGGTGCGGTTCGAGGTGCTGGGCGTCGTCGACGGCGTGCCGCGCATCGTCATCGAGCACGTCACCCGCATCCATCCCTCGTGCGCGCCGGACTGGCCGACGCCGCCGGACGGCGCGGGCGCGCACCGCGTGATCATCGAGGGCCGGCCGCGCATCGAGGTGACCGTCGAGGCGACCGACGAGGGCGAGAACCGGTCCGCGGGCGGGAACGCGACGGCCGTCGGCAGGCTGGTCAACGCCATCGGCTGGCTCGCGGGCGAGAAACCCGGTCTCTACGACGCGCTCGACGTCCCCCTGCGTCCCGGCCACCTCGGAAGGACCCCGCGATGAACATCGACATCCCCGACGGCAAGGACCCGATCCAGTACGTGTGGAGCGAGATGGTCCCCGGCATCGGGATCGCCGCGTCGAAGTTCTCGCTCGCGGTGTACGCCGACACGACGCTGGGGCTCCGCGAGTTCGAGGCCGCCCGGCTGCGGATCGCGCAGATCAACGGATGCGTGTTCTGCCAGGACTGGCGGACCGAGAAGGACGGCGAGAAGGTCGAGGACGGGTTCGAGAACGCGGTGACCGACTGGCGCACCACCGACGCGTTCGACGACCGCACCAGGCTCGCCGCCGAGTACGCCGAGCGGTACGCGCTGGACCACCACGGCCTCGACGACGAGTTCTGGGCCCGCATGACCGCGCACTACAGCCAGGTCGAGATCGTCGAGCTGAGCATGAGCATCGGCTCGTGGCTGGCGTTCGGGCGACTCAACCACGTGCTCGGCCTGGACACCGCGTGCGTGCTGCCGAACGCCGCTGGGTGAGCCGGGCCCACCCAGCGGGCCACCGTCACAGGTCGGTGGCGATGATCCTCTCGATGTTCCGTTCGGCGAGTGCCGTGATCGTGACGAACGGGTTGACGCTGGTGTTGCCCGGAATCAGCGCGCCGTCGATGACGTACAGGCCCGGATACCCGTGCAGGCGCCCGTAGTTGTCGGTCGCCTTGTTCAGCACCGCCCCGCCGAGCGGGTGGTAGGTGAGGTGGTCGCCCCAGATCTTGTACACGCCGAAGAGGTCGGTCCGGTAGATCGTCCCCTCCTTCGCGTTGATCTTGTCGAAGATCGTCTTGGCGGCATTGACGGACGGCTGCTTCCACGCCGTCTGCCAGTTCAGGTCGACCTTCCCGGCTGCCGCGTTCCACGAGAACTGGGCGCGGTTCGGGTTCTTGGTGATCGACAGGTAGAAGGAGGCGAAGGTCTCGATGCCGGTGGGCAGCGGCGCGACCTCGGCGAACGCGCCGCCCGCGGCCCAGTTGTCGATGCCGCCCGTCGGGATCGAGGCCTGGAGGCTGCCGGTCGGGTCCCACAGGTGGTTGGCGCGCCCGCACATGACGTTGCCGTTGTCGCCCCAGCCCTGGCCGATCTCACCGTTGAGGTTGGGCAGCGCGCCGGTGGCCTTCAGCTTCGTGAGCAGCTTGCTGGTGCCGACGCTGCCGGCCGCGAAGAAGACGCGGTCCGCGGTGACGGTCTTGGTGGCCGTGGTGTCGCCGGTGGTGTTGAGCTGGTCGATGACGACCGTGTAGCCGCCACCGGCGGCGGGAGCGACCGAGTTGACCCGGTGCAGCGGGGAGATCGTGACGCGGCCGGTCGCCTTGATCTGTGCGAGGTACGTCTTCTGCAGCGACTTCTTGCCGTAGTTGTTGCCGTACAGGATCTCGCCGAGCAGCGCCGACTTCGGGACGGTGCCGGCCGCCTCCTGCTTCATGTAGTTCCAGTCGTACACGGCGGGCACGAACACGAACGGGAAACCGGACCGTTGCGCGTGTTTGCGGCCGACCCGCGCGTACTGGTAGCAGGCGGTGGTGTCGAACCAGGCGGGGTCGATGGTGCCGACGCCAAGTCCTGAGTTGGCGCGCGGATAGTAGGTGGCGTACATCTCGTCGGCGTCGACCGACGGCAGGATCGCGCCGAAGTTCTCGCGCTTCGGGGTGACCGCCATGCCACCGTTGACGAGCGACCCGCCGCCGACGCCGCGGCCCTGGTAGACGGTGATGCCGGCGAACTCCTCCGCGTCGAGGATTCCGGTGTACCGCGGGATGTTCCGGTCGATCGGGAAGCCGAGGAAGTTGCTCAGCGGCTGTTTCGTCTTGGTGCGCAGCCAGTACGAGCGACCGTCCGGGTTGGTGGTGTTGGCGAAGATCTTGCCGTCCGAGCCGGCGGTGTCCCACGCCATGCCCATCTCGATCATGTGCACGTCGACGCCGGCCTGCGCGAGCCGCAGCGCGGCGACGGAGCCGCCGTAGCCGGTGCCGATCACGAGGACCGCGACACGCGCCCCGTTCCCGATCGGACCGGCCGCGGCGGCGGCCGTCGCGGTGGCGTTCCCGACGAGGGTCGCCGCCGCGAGAATAGAACCAGTTCCAGCGATGAAGGTACGGCGTGACAAAGGTCTGGAACCGTTGTCATGCAGGGTGCCTGTACTCATGTGAGCTTCCTCACTCTCGAAGGAATGAGAACATGTTATACGGATGCGTGTGGCCTACGTCACTACCTACTCGCTTGGGGCCGTAGCCTGCGGTGGTGCGATTTGGGGTGTTGGGGCCGTTGGCCGTGTGGACCGACGGCGGTGAGCCGGTGACGGTGCCCGGACGGAAGGTGCGGGCGCTGCTGGCCGACCTGCTCGTCAACGAGGGCCGGCCGGTCGGTGTCGACCGTCTCGTCGACGACGTGTGGGGGGACGCGGCGCCCGGCGACCCGACGGCGGCCGTGCACGTGCGGGTCTCGCAGCTGCGCCGGGCGTTGGCCGGTGCGGAGCCCGGCGCGCGGGAGCTGGTCGTGTCCCAGGCGCCCGGCTACGTGCTGCGGGCAGACGTGGACGCGACCCGGTTCGCGGACCTGGTCGCCACCGCGCAGAACGCCGACGAGCCGAGGACCAGGGCCCGACTGCTCGGCGAGGCGTTGGGCCTGTGGCGCGGACCGGCGCTGGCCGACTTCGCCGACGAGGAGTTCGCGCGTGCGGCCGTCGCCAGGTGGGAGGAGCAGCGGCTCGCCGCGACGGAGGCCTACGCCGAGTCGCGGTTGGCGCTCGGCGAACACCGTGAGCTGGTCGGCGAGCTCGGCGAACACGTTGCCAGGCACCCGTTCCGGGAACGGCTGCGGGCCGCGCACCTCCGCGCCCTCTACCGGGCGGGCCGGGTGGGCGAGGCACTGGACAGCTTCCAGGAGCTGCGCCGCGGGCTCGCCGACGAGCTGGGACTGGACCCGAGCCCCGAGCTGGCCGCGCTGCAGCAGGCGATCCTCGCCGGCGACCCGGCAGAGGACGCGCCGTCGGCCGAGCGGGGCGCCGCGCCGAGCACGAACCTGCCCGCGCCCGTGACCGAGCTGGTCGGCCGCGACCACGCCGTGACGCGGGTGCGGGAGCTGCTGGCGACCGGCCGGCTGGTCACGCTCACCGGACCCGGCGGCGTCGGCAAGACCACCGTGGCGGTCGCGGTCGCGTGGGGCATGGTCGAGGCGTGCCAGGACGGCGTATGGCTGGTCGACCTGACCACGTGGGACGGTGCCGGCGATCCCGCCGAGCTGGTGCTGGCCGTGCTGAACGTCCCGGAGGCGCCGGGCGCCGCGGTGAGCAGGCTGGCCGCCGCCGTGCGGACGCGGCGGATGGTGCTGGTGCTGGACAACTGCGAGCACGTGATCGAACCGGCGGCCGAGCTGGTCGGCGCGCTGCTGGCCGCCGCGCCGGGGGTGCGGGTGCTGACCACCAGCCGCGAGCCGTTGCGGCTGCGGGGCGAGGCCCGCTGGGACCTGCCGCCGCTCGACATCCCGGACACCGACGACCCGGACCGGCTGGCGCACTCCCCCGCGGTGCGGCTGTTCCTGGCCAGGGCCGGGCTGGCGGCCACACCGGAGGTCGCCGCCGCCGTGGCGGAGGTGTGCCGGCGGTTGGACGGCATCCCGCTGGCGCTGGAGCTGGCCGCCGCCCGGGTGCCCGCGCTGGGCGTGGCCGAGCTGGCGGCGCGGCTGCGGGTGCCGCAGGACCGCTTCGGGCTCCTCGGCACCGGCCCGAGGGACGCGCCGGCCCGGCAGCGCACGCTGGCCGCGGTGATCGACTGGAGCTGGCGGCTGCTGACCGGGGCCGAGCAGGCGGTGCTGCGGCTGCTGGCCGTCCACTCGGGAGGATGCACGCTGGCCGCGGCGGAGGCGCTGTGCGACGGCGACGTGCTGGACCTGTTGGCCGGGCTGGTGGACCGGTCCCTGGTGGTGCGCGCCGACGGCCCCCGGTTCCGGCTGTTGGAGTCGGTGTCCGCGTACTGCCTCGGTCAAACCGACGACGAGGCGGCGCTGCGACGTCGCCACGCCGACCACTACCTCGCGTTCGCGGAGGAGGCCGCGCCGTGGCTGCGTGGCTCGGGCCAGCGGGAGTGGCTGACCAGACTGGACGCGGAGGCGGCGAACCTGCGGACGGCGCTCGACACGTTCCGGCGCGACGGCGCGGCGGAACAGGCGTTGCGGCTGGCCGTCGCCATGACCTGGTACTGGTACCTGCGTGGACGGCTCATCGAGGCACGTCGGGCGCTGACCGCGGCGCTGGCCGTGCCCGGCGAGACGCCCGCCGCGGTGCGGGCGGCCGCCGAGACGTGGTCGGCCGGCCTCGCGATCCGGCAGGGCGAGGCGGGGCCGGAGCGGGCGACCGCCGCGCTGCTGACGTACGACGGGGTGGCCGACCCGGTCGGCCGGGCGCGCGCCGAGTGGTTCCTGGCCGCGGCCGTCATCGACTTCGGGGACGTTGCCCTCACCGTCGACCTGCTGACACGGGCGCTGGCGACGTGCGAGGCCGAGGGTGACCGGTGGGGCGAGGCCGCGGTGCTGAGCACCAGGGCGATGCTCGCCCACATGCGGCACGACCTGGTCGCGCTGGAGCACGACGCACGGCGCGGCGCCGAGCTGTTCCGCGAGCTGGGCGACGACTGGGGGGTGTTGCAGGCGACGGACTGGCTGATCGGGCTCGCGGACCTGACCGGCGACCACGCGGAGGCGGCGCGGCTGGGCCGCGAGGAGCTGCGGATCGCCGAGGAGCTGGGGCTGTGGGCCGATGTGGCGGGCCGGTTGGGGTGGCTGGCGTGGCTGTCGGTGCAGGCCGGGGACTACCCGACGGCCCGTGAGCACGCGGACCGGGCGCGGCGGCTGGCCGAGGAGCAGGGGCAGCGGTCGAGCGAGGTGTTCGCCACCATCAGCCTGGCGTTCGCCACCCGCCGCGGCGGTGAGTTCGAGGCTGCGGCGGAGCACCTGCGGTGGCTGGTGGCGTCTGCCCGAGACCAGCAGTCCGAGGAGGGCAACCCGCCGTACCTGTCGATGGTTCTCGTCGAGCGGGGGTTTCTGCTTACGTACCAAGGTGACCCGACGGCGCTCGCGTGTCTCCGGGAGGGTTTCGACGTGTTCCGTGAGCAGGGCTCGCCGCACGGCATGGCGTGGGCACTGACCGGCATGGCGGCCGCCGTTCTCGAGGACGGACGCCCCGCCCTGGCGGCGCGGCTGCTTGGCGCGGCCGAGACCGCACGAGAGCAGGCGGAGCAGCCGTCGTCCACTTCGGACCGCACGGAGCTGGCCGCGATCACCGCCACGGTTCGAGACGCCGAGCCCGACTTCGCGGCCCTGTTCGCGGCGGGCCGCACACTGGCCGCGACCGATGCCCGGTCCCTCGTGGAAGGGGACCGGGCATCGGCGTGAGGGCCTACTTGGGCACGTAGATGTGGACGACGATCCCGGACTCGAACCGGTTCACGTCGGCGAGCGTGAGGTGGGTGGTGTCGAAGCCGGCGCCCTCGAAGAGGTGCTTGCCAGCGCCGACGATCACCGGGAAGTACCAGAAGTGGAACTCGTCGACCAGGCCGTGCTCGACCAGGGTGCGGTCCAGCTCGCCGGTGCCCCACTTGGCGATGTTCTTGCCCGGCTGCTCCTTCAGCTTGGCGACCTCCTCGGCCACGTCCCCCTTGATCAGGGTGGCGTTCCAGGTCGTCTCGGTCAACGTCCGCGACGCGACGTACTTGGGCATGCTGTTGAACGCGTCGGCGGCCTCGCCCTCCTGCCCGGACCACGCCTCCGCGAACCCCTCGTAGGTGACGCGGCCGAGCAGCATGGCGTCGGTGTCGGCCATGAGCTTGGTGGTGTAGCCGGCGTGGTCCGCGTCCCAGTACTGGTTCCCCCAGTGCTGCGGCTCCGCCCGAGAGGCCGTCGACGGCCGCGTGTCGTCGATGATGCCGTCCAAAGACACGAACGTGGACTCGATGAGCTTCCGCATTGTCCTGCTCCTTTGACCTGTGCTTTCTCGCTGATGAACACAGGTTGCCCGGCCGCCCTTACGGTTTCCTTCAGGTCCCTCTGAAGGCGCCACTCGCGACCGGTGCGGTGCGGACGAACGCATGGGGACTACGCCGTGAAGTTCACCGACTGGGGCTACCCGTCGTGGTTCGGTTCGTCACGCATCGAAGCAGGCCGCCGGAGTCTGGGGCTGAGCAACCAGGCTCCGGCGGTTCACCTACTTGGTGCTCGGGTAGCACACAACTTCGCCCGGCGGACAAGACGACGGAATGCTGGGCAGGTCTGACTCGTCGACCTTGCTGCTGTCCGGCGGGGTGTTGAAGAACTTCGCGCAGCTGGCGGTAATCGAGAACGGCTGAGGGTCCGACGAGTCGTCCAGAGCCACACCGATCGTTCCGGTAACCGACACCGAGTCGCCGTCCCGCTTCACCTTGGCGGACTGTCCATCCTTGCCTTGTTCGTATTCGAACAGGTTTGGCTCGCCGTCTCGAACGCCGATGCTGAGGGCCACTTTGTCCTGGTAGTAGTCCATCAGGAAATGTGAGGCATCGGGGTCGTCCGCGTTGTACGCCTCGACCATCAGGTGCTCTTCGTAGTCGTAACATTTCGACGCCGCGTCGGTCAGCTCGACCGGTTGGCCGTTCAGGGTCAGCTCGACGGTGGTGACATCGGGCGTGTTGGAATCAGACTGTCCCGCCGAGTCGGCGGGCTCGCTGTCGGAGCATCCGCTCACGAACAACACGAGAGCCGCGCCAAGGCTGACCGCAACTGGAACGCTACGTCGAATGATCATCTGAAGCCGCCCCCGATCGTGCACGCATTCGTTCCCGAGCACGCTACCTTCCTCAAGCTCGGGTAGGACCGAGGGGTGATCGCGACGAGCAAGGCGAACATGAAGGCGCAGGTCAGCAGTCACTAGCACTGGGCCCCGGACGAAGCAGGGGCGGAGTGACCTGCGCGCCGCCGCGAGTCACCACAGTGGAATCCGCGACTGTGTCAGCCGTACAACGTGCTGTCACCGAGGGCGGTAGCCGCATGGTCGGCAGTGATTGCCCACATTCGACACCTTCCTCAGCCCGCGGGGCCGATTTTAATCACGCCTATCGCCCCGACTCCGCACGGCAGCGGAGTCATCAGACGGTCAAGGCTGCCTAACATTGCTCATGGCAATCTCGGGCGTCGGTCCGTTTGAATCCGCTCGACCGGATAGGCCGGCCGGAAGCGTGACCCGATGGCGTGCGTTGCTGGTCCTGATCGCCGTCGCGGCCGCGGCGGCGGTGTTCGTGGCCCACGGAATCGCCTTCGTCGGCGTGGATTTCGACGTGTACTACGGCGGAACCTCGGCGATGCTGGACGGTCTGCCGCTTTACGACTTCGCGACGCCGGTGTCGAACGCGCCGTTCACCTACCCGCCGTTCGCGGCGATTGTGTTCGTTCCGCTGACGCTGCTGCCACTGCCGCTCGCCGCGGCCTGCTGGACGCTGATCTCCGTGGTGGCCATGCAGGCGTCGATCTGGTTGCTGCTCGGCATGCTCGGGGTGCGCGAACCGGTGCGGCGCGTCCGGCTGACCGCGCTGATCGGCCTCGCGATGCTGCCGCTGGCGCCGGTGGCGTTCGGGCTGTGGACCGGGCAGATCAACCTGCTGCTCCTGGTGCTGGTGATCGTCGACCTGGCCCGCAGCCCCGGCCGGTTCCGCGGCGTGGCCCTCGGCATCGCGGCCGGGCTCAAGCTGACCCCATTGATCTTCATCCCGTACCTGCTGTTCACCCGACGGTTCCGCGAGGCCCGCACCGCCGCGCTGACCTTCGTCGCGACCGTCCTGATCGGGCTCGTACTGCTGCCCGGCGCCTCGGTCCAGTACTGGTTCAAGGCAATGTTCGACGTGAATCGGGTGGTTCTGCCCGACTCGAACCCGTTCAACTCGTCGATGCTCGGCACACTGAACCGGTTGCCCATCAACAACATCCCCGCGATCTGGCTGGTGCTAGTCGTCGTAGTGGGAGCCGGCGGGCTCGCGCTGTCGGTGTGGGCGAGCCACCGCGGGCATGACCTGGCCGGTATTCTGGCGTGCGCGGTCACCGGCTTGCTGATCTCCCCGGTTTCCTGGCTGTTCCACTGGGTTTGGTGCATCCTGCTGCTGATGCTGTGGGCGGCCCGGGCCTGGCGACGCGACCTGCCCGTCGAGAAGACCGGCGTGCTCGTGGTCTGGCTGGCCTTCGCCACGTCGTTCTCCTGGATGGTCCTGGTGTTCCTGGAAAAGCCCGTGCCCGACGCCATGGCTGTCGTGTTCGCCAACCTGTACGTGCCGATCGGCGTCGGCGTCCTCGTCGCACTCGCCGTGTACCTCCGCCGCGAGACCCGGCACAGCCGAATTCAGCAGCAGTAGTTTCACAATTCTTTATTCACCCGTACCGAGGATTTGCCGCCGCCAAGTTGCCGCCTGTTTGCCTGTTATCCGGTGGGATGCGGCTCTACGCTGGCGAACGAGATGATCCTGGTGCCGCCTGCCCGCGATCGTCTTTAGTCGACCATGAGGGCCTCAACGGAAGGGGCAGGCGTCGCTGTGGGCGAATCACGGTTGTGCGGATTCGACATCGCACTGTCAGGCATCGATGGTGTCGGAAAGTCGACTGTGTCAGAAGCTCTCGCCACCGCGCTTCGAGAGCGAGGCTATGTGGTGTCCGTCGCGTCATGGCGGGACTATCTGAAGTCCGGGTCGTCGGCAAGTGGGCCTACCGCTCTACGAGCCACCTATATCGCGATGCTCCGAACGTTGTACTCGGCTGGTGTCGGGACCGACGGCGGAAGCGTGGAGCACCTGTTGCCCAGCCTCGAACAGGATTTCCTCGGCACACACAGCGGACCACTGTTCTTCGATGATCCTGCCGTCGATTTCGCGCTGAATCCCGACAGATCGACGCTTTTTCTGGCCAGTGGATTACTGGAGGTCGCCGCGAGACTGGTTGAGCGGGAGACCGTCATCGCTCCGGCACTGGCCCGCGGTGAGGTGGTGATCCAGGAGAGCCATGGTCTGAAGGGCTGCCTGAAGCTCGGACTGGTCGCCCAACACCTGGCCAACGGCAACGGCGCGGCCAACCAGGTTGTCGAGGACTACCTCTCCATGGTCCGCCGTTGCCTCACCCAATGGGCGCGACCGATCCTCGCTGTTCTGGTCACCGGCGATCCCCGGCTCGCCTATGTGTGGCGGAAGCAGCAGAAGGGATTCATCGCCCGAGGTGAACACCTCGACGAAGACGGTCGTCCCGCCGAGTGGACCTTTGTCGAGCTGCAGACCAGAATCCAGGAACGGCTGGTCACCATTGCCGAAACGGAGGGCTGGTCACGCGTGACGATGACCGATCGACCTCAAAGACTGAACGTGACATCCGCGGTTCAGGTGGTGATGGACGCCCTCTCCAACCGGGGGATTCTGCCGATGGAATCAGTGCGATGAGCGGCGGCCGTTGGTGGCACCCGGACACGGGTTTCGACCCGGAACACATCGCGTACACCCGCGAGTTCGTCGACGGACTGCCGTACCGTGACCGGATCGTCGCCGCTCTCGCAACCGGCAGCCGGGCGGCTGGGCTGGGGCACGCACGATCCGACCTCGACATCTTGGTGATACTGGAGACCGAGGACGACCGTCGTCGCTGCTGGACTCTTCCGGAGCGGCACCATGACATGACTGTCGACACCGACACCCTCGCGTTGAGCGACGTGGAGCGCATGCTGGACGACCTGCGAGTCAGGGAAACAGCGCAGGTACTCGACCGCAGCCACTACGCGCTCGCGAACTTTTCCGGGTGGACGAGACTCGTTCGATTGACCATCGGTCACGTCGTGACGGCCACCCCCACGGCGAGCGCGTTATTGGAAAGATTCGAACGCGACGGAGTACGACGGTCCGTCATGGTGCATGCCGCCCTGTGCCTCGCGACATTCGCGGAGGACGTAAAAGGGGCGGTCGAATGCGGTGACCTGGCGACCGCGGTGGCCGCCTCGGAGCAGGCCGTCCGGTTCGGAGTCGAAGCGAGTCTCACCGCATTCGACGATATCTACCTCGGGCCGAAGTACCTGCTGCGCCGCATGGCGCGCCACGAGTCGCTCGCCACTTTGCTGGAATGTGAGGAGATGCTGGGCCAACCAAGCATCTCGTGTCGGGACGATGAGATCACCGGACTTGTTCGCCGCCGTCTATTACTGGCCGGTCACCTCGCCGGACACGCGATGACCATGGCGTTCAAGCGGCCGGTCACGGCTTTCCCACCGTTCGTGTTACGGGACCTGGGACCGGTCCGCGATCCGTACCTCACATTGGTGCGGTGGCCAGGAGGAATGTGCTTGATGACGGGGGTGGATGTCGTCCGGTCGTTGTCCAACGAGGCGGCCGTGCTGTGGAATCTGCTCGATGGACGACCTGTTGACGACGTCGTGGACGAGTTCGCAAAAATAACGCTTCGTGACGTTTCGAGCGCTGCCGGATACGTCCGCGATGCCATTGGCGAGTGGCGGCGCGATGGCCTCGTTCACGGATGACAGCTAGTCCAAGTGGCGCGTCCATCTACCGGATTGCCGATGGTCTCGACGCCGACCTGATCGTGCTGAGACGTGACATTCACCGGCGGCCCGAACTGGCTGGCAGCGAACGTCAGACCGCGGCCATGGTTGCCCAACGACTTTGGGCGGCTGGTCTGTCCGTGTCGACTGGCATCGGAGGCAACGGTGTGGTGGCCGTCCTTGACGGTGCCAGGCCTGGCCCGACCGTTGCCTACCGCGCCGACATGGATGCGGTTGCTGCCGATGAGCTCGTCGATACCGAGTTCGCCTCCCAAGTCCCCGGCGCGGCGCACCTCTGCGGCCATGACCTGCATACCGCGATCGGCGTGGGGGTTGCTCAAGTCCTGTCCCGGCTGCGACACCAAATCAACGGTCGAGTCGTGTTCGTGTTCCAACCGGCCGAGGAGACCCTGGCCGGCGCTCGCGCGATGATCGATGCCGGCGTCTTCGACCAGGTGGTGCCACAAGAGATCTATGCCCTGCATTGCGGGCAGTTGCCGATCGGCACCTTCGCGGTGATGCCCGGATTCGGTCAGCCCGGCTTGGATATTGGGAACATCGATGTGTCCGGGCCGGACGCCGCTAAGAACGGTGAACGACTCGTCTCCGCGATCAATGGCTTGTCCACTGTCACCTATCCGCGGACGCCTGGAGATTTCGCCCAACTCGAAGCGGACCTTCAGGTACCGAATGGGCCATTAGCGCGGTTCGTCCTCACCAAATCCCACCTGACGTCCGATGGCGACGACACCGCACGGGTACGGCTCGCGCTGCAGACGTGGCCCGACGATCGATACCCCGCGTTGCGTGACGAAGTGCGTCGTATCGCGAGCTTCATCCCTGATACTAATGTCGAGTTCCCACGACCGCCGTTTCCCGCAATGGTATGTTCACCCGAACTGAGCCATGCGGCCGCCGCCCACTTGCGAGGCGTCGCCGGCAACGCCGCGGTCAAGGTGTTGAACGCGGCGTTGCCGTTCAACTGCGACGACTTCGCACTGTTCCTGAGCGAGGTACCCGGAGCGATGTTCTACATCGGCGTGGCCAATCCCGACGCCTGCGCCAACGGGATACCGCACGCACCGAACTTCGCCGCCGACGAACGGGCGATCGGCCTCGGAGTTCGCGCAATGGCCGGCCTGCTGTTGAGTCGGCTTGACGTCCTTCACCCACGGACAGATCCGGACTGATGGCCGCCTCGGCCTCCTGACGGCTACCCGGATCGGACCAACACCGCCAAGCAACGACGATCTTCTGACCAGGTCACAACCGCTGTCGTCAAACTTATTGCCGACGTGCCGAACCCCGGCTGAACCAAGCTGTAATGTCCCGCCCCGCGTGCCGCACCTGCTGTGATGGCAAACCTACCAAGAACCTTCCAGTCCTCAGCACGGATCGTGACCGCCCATCCGCTGAGCGTGTTCGTTGTGGTGTACTGTTTCCGTCGGCCAACTCGGCTCGACGCGGGAACGAGAGGCGCGGATGGGTGCTCGGCAGATCCGTTCATTGGTCGGCGCAGGGTGGATTCTCTACCTGGTCGGCGGTGTCCTGGTAGTCGGCGGCTATTATCTGGCCACGCACCTCGACGCCTCGCCGGTCATCCGGGTCACCTTGTACTGCTTGGTCAGCGCCTCCTCCGCAGCGGCTCTGCTGATCGGCTGCTGGCGCGGATTACCTCGCGGGAAACCCAGGGTGCCGTGGTTTTTCCTTGGATTCAGCCAGGTCATCTACGCCGTAGCGGATATATTCTTCTACGTTTCGCATAACCTTCTGGGCCAGACGACGTTCCCGGCCGCCGCGGACGCGTTCTATCTCCTGCACTATCCCCTCGTGGTCGTCGGCCTCATCCTGTTGATCAGGCGCCGGACCCCGGGCCGCGACTTGGCCAGTGTGCTCGACGCCGCCACTCTCGCGGTCGCCGTCGGAATGCTCTCCTGGCTCTACCTCATCGGCCCGCAGGCGCGCGCCGGTTCGCTCAGCCTGGTCACCGTGGTGTCGGTCGCCTACCCGGTGATGGACCTCGCGATGTTTGCGGTGGCGCTGCGGCTCATCCTCGGGCCCGGCCACCGCCCCGCGTCGTTCATGTTGCTGGCCGTCAACCTGCTGGCGATCTTCACGGCGGACACCGTGTACGTGATGCAGCAGCTCAGCGGCACGTACACCACCGGCAACTTCCTGGATGCCATCTGGCTGGGCGGCAACCTGGCGCTCGGCGCGGCCGCGCTGCACCCCACCGTGGGGCGGGTCGAGGAGCGGGCAGACTCCGCCGATGTCCAGCTCACGCCGTCCCGACTGGCGGTGCTCGCCGGCGCCGCGCTGATCGCACCGACCACTCTGGCCCTGCAGTACTCACTCGGCACGCAGCGCGACATCCTTGTGATCGCCGGCGCCTGCGCGGCGCTGTTCATGCTCACCATCGGCCGCCTCGCCGGCCTCGTTGCGGACCAGCGAAGACTCGCGATCACCGACGTGCTGACCGGCCTGCGTACCAGAAGATTCTTCGGCGCGCAGCTTCCGGTGGAGATCACCAAGGCACGGCGCTCCGACGCGGCGCTCGCCGTGCTGATCGTGGACATCGACCACTTCAAGTCGATCAACGATCGATACGGGCACCCAGCCGGTGACCAGGTGTTGATCGAGGTGGCGCGGCGGTTGCGGGAGTCCGTCCGCCCCAGCGACGTGCTCGCGCGCTACGGAGGCGAGGAGTTCGCCCTGGTCGTGCCGGGCGTGAGCTCCGAGGAACTGGCCGCCATCGGCGAGCGGCTGCGCAACCAGGTCTCCTCCAGCCAGATCCAGCTGGCCACCGACGTGTGGCTCCACGTCACGGTGTCGATCGGCACCGCCAGTCTGCCCATCAACGGCGGCACCCCGGCCGACCTGATCGCCACCGCGGACCGCGCGCTGTACGCGGCCAAGGCGCAGGGCCGCGACCGGGTCGTGCTCGGCGACAGCAACGACTCGGAACACGGCAACACCGCCGAGACAGCCGCGTTGCTGGTCTACCTGCAGCGGGTGGCCGACGAGGTCGACAGCTGGCTCTCGACGAGCGAGCACGGCCGCGCCGTTGGGCGGTGGGCGGCGTTGGTGGCCCAGTCGCTCGGCCACGACGAGACGACCGTGTGCCGGACGGAACTCGCCGGCCGCCTGCACGACGTGGGCAAGGTCCTTGTGCGGCAGGACATCTGGCGCAAGCCGGCGCCGCTCACGGCCGACGAGTTCGAACTCGTGCGCCAGCATCCCGAGCACGGCTATCGCATGCTGAGTGTCGTGCCCGACCTAGTCGACGTCGCGGAGATCATCCACCAGCACCACGAGCGAGTGGACGGCCGCGGGTATCCGCTCGGCTTGGCCGGCGAGCAGGTCCGCGTCGAAGCCCGAATCGTCGCCGTGTGCGACTCATGGGCGGCGATGCTCGCTGAGCGGCCGTATCAGTCCGCGCTGAGCCACCAGGATGCGTGCGGAGAACTACTGCGCGGCAGGGGAAGCCAGTTCGATACGGATGTCGTCGACGCGTTCCTGAAGCTGTACCACCGCGGACAGATCGGCTCCCTGAAGGATGACGCCATCGTGCGCTCGGCATCCTGAGTCCCGTCAGGCTTTCTGGTCGTTCCCGACTTGGTGATCAGATTCGGCGTGCCCCGGCCGGATCGCCGTCCGTCGCCTCCGGCTGCCGGCCGAAACCTAGCAGGGTGGCCGCATGCGAGCGCCTCGCGACCAACCAGGCCAGTGCAGCGTAGAGGAGACCGGCCAGCAGCCACGCTTCCACCGCCGGCAGCCCGAGGGAGGGCACGGTTTCCTGGCCGGGCAGCAGACCGAGGCCCCACGCGCCGAACAGCACCGCGACCACGACCGCCACGATGCCGGGCAGGTTGCCGAGGCCGGCGGCCGACCACGACGGAATGGTGTCGGTCGGCCGACGTACGTCCAACATCCTCGGCAGCACGAAGCGGTCCACGCACATCACGACGGTCACGCACGGCAGCGCGATCGACGACCAGCTCGCCACCACGAAGAAGCCGTGTTCGATGTCCGGGAACCGCCACGCGAACAACGCCGCGATCGCGGCCATCACCAGGCAGGTGTGCCACCGGCGCCAGCCGCGGATGCCGCCGGCGACGTTCTGCCCGGCGTTGATCATCTCGTAGTAGTTGCCGTCGTTGATGGCCACCTGCATGATCGTGGCGAGGACGGCGCCCAGCGCGAGGACGCCGAACATCGAGTACTGCACGATGTAGCGGAACGCCGGGCCGAAGTCGTACTGGCCCGCGCCGGACATCTCCGCCATCATCCAGCCGCCGGCCACGAACAGCACGAGGCCCACCGCCAGCGCGACCACCAGCGGCAGCGTGGGCCAGAAGAAGCTGGGCTTGCCGTAGCGCCAGGTGTCCGGCTCGTTTCCCCACATCACGGAGCCGATGGCCACCCCGACCCCGGCCAGGAACGGCATCGTGGCCTCGCTGGCCGGCGCCGCTGTCAGCACCGAGCCGGGGATGTCGGTGAAGCCCTTGATGACCAGGTACACCATCCACACGATCATCAGAGGCGCGACCAGGTACCGGGCGAACGCGGCGATGCCGGTGAACCCGAACAGGTTGTTGATGATGCCGAGGACGGCGAGCACCACGCTGATCAGCACCACATTGCCCCAGCCGAACAGGCCGTCGTAGAGCGTGGCCAGCAAGTTGAACGCGAACGCGGTCCACCCGGCCGCGATGCCGATCAGCAGCACGGTGGCCAGTGCGGAGCCGATCTTGCCCAGGATCGACCGGGTCAGCAAAGCGTGCGTCTGACCGCTGACCGAACCGAGGTAGGCGGCCGGCAACGCGTACAACAGATAGGCGACCGCACCGACGGCGCCCGCGGCGACGGCCTTCACCAGGGAGTAGCCGGCGTCGTGGTACTGGAACCCGACAAACAGGTAGGTGAACCCGGCCGCGAGAGTGATCCACAGCGACAGAAAGTGATAGCGAGACCGCCGCTCGCTCAATGGCACGACACCGATCTGACTTGTCGAATAGTCGTGTCGGACGCTCTTTTCCAAAGCCGATGCGTCCGAGAATTCTGTGCGGTCCACGCTGCGCTCGCTTCATCGCTGGTTGTTCCACCCGGAAGTTGTGCGCAAACCCTACGGTACGACTCTCCGGGTATACAGACACGTCCATCCGGCCTAATCCACTGATCCGTTGGGCTCTCGGGCCGCACGCGCACGCCGTACACCACACCAGGAGGACCTGCCGGAACGTCGGGTCACACCGCCTTCAAAGGCCGCCACCAGTGTTGCCGCCGTCCGGTGCCGTCCAGCGGAGGCCTACATCCCCACACCGCCAACACACCTCACCCCAAGATCCAGCCGCGGCGGCCCGGCGTGGCACTGCCTCGTCTCGCCAGCGTCGAGTATCGACGGCCCGGAATCGTACTAACCCCGAGTTTCGTGACTTAGCTGACGGCGCAGGCGCAGATGACACATCAGGGCTACGACTGCTGACTATATCCTGAGAATCAACAACGACACTCGAGACCATATTCGGTTAGCATTCACCTGATAGGCACGCCTGAGTCATACTCAACTGCGAGGCTTGTCGTCTCCAATCATAGCTTCGGCGAATCGCACCAGCCATGGCGACTTGATCACGTCCTGCAGCGGTGTTCCCCAATGCTGACACAGCCATCTGCCAGGTCCACTATGGACACTTCGGCAACTCGGCCACGGTGGTCTCGGTCGCGGCTACGAACTTCCTCGACACCGCCGATTTGTTCGTCGTCGAAAAGATTGGACTCGACACCGGCAGCTCACCCGAGCCATCCCCCATGACCACACGTGCTCACACGATCATCGGCCGACACGCGCCGCGATATGGCTGCATGAATCCGATCGGCCCCTCCGCTCCAGGACGGCCGCGAAACTACTCGCACCAAAAGATCAAGTTACGTGATCTTGCAAATGTCCGTTTACGCTGGTCAGAGGTGGTGGAGCCGAAGAGAGTCGAACCCTCACTGTCTGGACCTAATCAACTACAGAAGGTCGCATCACTGGCAACCATGGCGGACAGCGAGCGTCGAGTAGTGGATCACGGAATCTGAGGCACCAGGGGGCGGGTGTTCGCACCCAATCCCGCACCCAACGAGGATTGGCCGTCGCCCCAGTCAGGAGGAAGCAACCCAACCGGGCTAGTCACGTTACGTGACCACGCGTATCCTCTCTACTTCGCGCCGATGCTCCGCAGTAAAGTAAGATCCAGTCTAAGTAATATGTACTCATACTTAGATCGGGGTTGACTGTGACGGCGTTCCGAGGACGCACCAATGATCTTGCACTGCTGGACAGGCAGCTTCGCCTGGTCCACGACGGGATCGCGACAACCCCCGGACAGGCCGTCATCGTCACCGGCCGCCGAAGGGTCGGCAAGTCCCGGCTGGTCCAGGAGTTCTGCGACCGCTCTGGCGTGCCGTACGTGGTTTTCCAGGCATCCCGCGGCCGCAATCCAGCCGCTGAGCGCGCCGACTTCACCGCCGCGCTCGCCCAGTCCGCCCTGCCCGGCGCCGATCTGGTCGCCGGAGCTGCCGGCGCCGACTGGAACCAGACACTCCGAGCCCTGTCAATCGCCGTACCCGAGCAGACCCCCAGCATCATCGTCCTTGACGAGGTCCCCTGGCTGGTCGAGCAGGATCGCGAGTTCGAGGGCGCCCTGCAGACCGTCTGGGATCGATACCTGTCGCCCAAGCCTGTACTCCTGCTACTGGTCGGTAGCGATCTGTCAATGATGGCGTCCCTCCAGGAGTACGGACGCCCCTTTCACGGCCGCGCCGCGCGAATGCTCGTCCGTCCGCTCGACCCCGCCGACGTGCGGGAGATGACTGACCTCGACCCGGCCGAGGCCATCGACGCATTCCTGATCACCGGTGGCTTCCCCGAAATCGTCCAACGCTGGGCGCCAGGCACCAGCCGCACCGGGTTTCTGCGCGACCAGCTCGCCGACCCGCTATCCCCGCTGCTGATGGCCGGCGAACTCTCTCTACTCGGCGAAGTCCCCGAGCCATCGCACAGCCGCTCAGCACTAGAGGCGATCGGAGCCGGCGAACGCACCTTCGGCACGATCGCCAATCGCATCGGCGTCGGAAACCCGATCCCCTCCGGCACCCTCGCCCCCATCCTGAATACCCTGACCGCCAAGCGCATCGTCGCCACCGACACCCCCCTTGCCACCCGCCCGGACAACAAGAACAAGCGCTACCGGATCGAGGATCCGTACCTGCGGTTCTGGCTCGCCTTCCTGCAGCGCGGCATCGCCGAAGTCGAGCGCGGCCGCGGCGACTTGGTCGCAGCACGACTCGAACGATCCTGGCCATCCTGGCGCGGCCGCGCAGTCGAGCCAGTTGTCCGTGCCAGCCTCGAACGGCTCCTGCCCGACGATCGGCTGTCCGGCGCGGAAGTGGTTGGCGGCTGGTGGAACCGGCAGAACAACCCGGAGATCGACCTTATAGGCGCGGACCGCGAGCCCACAGCGACCCGCATCGCCTTCACCGGCTCCATCAAGTGGCTGGAAACCGAACGCTTCGGCCAACGTGAGTTGGAAAGCCTGCTCGCCGGATCCATGTCGGTACCTGGGCGCGACCACACCACTCCGCTAGTCGCAGTCTCCCGCAACGGCGTCGAGGAAGGACTACCGCTGGCCGCATCCTTCGGCCCCGAGGAGATCATCGCGGCATGGCGGAACTGAACTCCCGGAGACCTTCCTGAGCCAGGCTCGCTGGAACGTGGTGGCATTGGCAACGCGCCCTCAGATTGCCAAGCCCTCCACAGCGGGATTCATCGCGATAGCCAATCGCGCCGCTCACTCAGTACGGAGACGCTCTCCACCGTGCTCTCCGATCGCGAAGATCGACACAAATGATTTCGGCATGGATGAACGTAAGGGCGGCGTGTTATTCATGGCGCTGTCAGCACGCCGACCGTTATGACTGGTCAGAGCGGTGGGGCCGAAGGGAGTCGAACCCTCACTGGCTGGAACCTAAATCCAGTGCCTCTGCCTGTTGGGCTACGGCCCCCTGGTGTTGCCAGCACAGGGTAGCCGGACGCGCCTACTCGCCAAATCAAGCCATCTGCGCCGGACTTGGATAGCATCTCACCGACAGTGATCACGTGGACACAGGGACGGATCTGGATGCGGTTCGGGCGGGTTGGGGTTGTTCTCGTCCTGGTGGCGGGGCTGTTGGGGGTTGCGCCGCAGGCCAGCGCCCAAGTGCCGCAGCGCCAGGTGATCTACGACGGCACCGGCACGTACCCACGTGTCGTTCGGCTCGAGCACAGTGGCGCCGCCAACGGGCGGTTGATCGCCACCGTCGGCAGCGACAGCGTCGGGATCATCCTCGAGAGCACCGACGGCGGCGCCTCCTTCCGGCAGATCTCCACGATCGCCGACCCGGACGGGGTACGGGGGCACGGGATGTGCTGCGGCACCCTGTTCGAGCTGCCCCGCCCGCTCGGCGCGCTGCCCGCCGGCACCCTCCTGTGGGCCACCACCACCGGGTGGGAGGTCGCCGAGGCGAACCGGCAGGTCAAGCAGCGTTTGTGGCAGTCCCAGGATCACGGAACGACGTGGACGTTCCTCGCCGACATGGGGCTTTCGCCGAATCGGTACAACGCCTGGGAACCCGAGTTGAGCATGGCTGCCGACGGGCAGTTGGTGGTGCACTGGGCCGACGAGTCGGACAAGCCCAACCACGACCAGAAGATCGTTCAGGCCCGGTCCAGGGACGGGGTCACTTGGACCGACAACGTTGACACAGTCAAGAGCACCGACTTCTTCGTTCGGCCGGGGATGCCCGGTGTCCGACAGCTGCCGGACGGCACCTACTTCATGGTCTACGAGGTCTGCAACCTCGACGAGCCGCTGTGCTCGATCTACTTCCGCACGTCCGCCGACGGGTGGAACTACGGGGATCCCTTCGACCTGGGCACGGGGGTCCGCACGACGGACGGCAAGTATCCGCGGCACACGCCGACCATCGACGTCACCTCGGCCGGTACGATCCTGCTGGTCAGCGAGATGTTGGTGAACTCCGACGGGAGCCACGCGCCCAACAACGGGGCCGCGATCCTCGTCAACGAGCAGCGTGGCGTCGGGCCCTGGCGCGAGATCGACGCTCCGGTGCCGACCCCCGGGGTCAACAACGAGGGATGCCGGAACTTCAGTCCGTCCCTGTTGGTCTCGCCCGACGACACGTCCGTCCTGGAGATCGCGACCGACTTCGACGGGGACGTCTGCAAGGCCTACTACGCCTCCGGCCCCATCACGTGACACGATCCTCCTGCCGATCGACCCGGAAGGACACCGCATGCGCGCACCGCGACCGCTGGGCGCCGTGCTGCGGCTCGTCGACCGGTTCGAGGCGCGCGGCGTGTACGTGCCCGGCGAGGACAACAAGGCGATCTCGCCGTGGCGGGACTTCGGCTGGCTGATCGCCACCTGGCTCGTGACCGTGGCCGTCTTCATCCTCCTCTTCGCGCTGGCGGCATGAACCTGGGTGACGGGCCGTCATCAACAGAGAGTGTCGACGATCACTCCTGGTGCCGCTCTGGTCACAGCTCGGCCACGGCACGACACCAGCTCCGGCAACGAGACCCTGCACCATGCGTCGCACCGGCATAGTGCATTCAGACGTACACCTCCCCCCGGGAAGGGGCCCCCTCCGTGCCAGTGGTCAGACTTGCGGTCGCGGCATGCGTCCTGCTGGTGCTGACCGCCTGCGGCGCCGGGCGTGCGGCCGACAACGTCGAGCAGGCGCTGCAGACCCCGGATCCGACGGCGGCCGCCGAGCGCTCCGACTACGGCACCACCGGCCCCTCCGGTCCCACCACGAAGGCGCTCGGCGACGGCATCACGCTGACGGTCTCGGCGCCGACGTCGTTCACGCCGACCGACACCGCCTACCCGCGCGCGGACCGGGCGGTGGCGTTCGCGATGGAGGTCGAGAACAAGAGCGGCACGATCTACCGGCCGGCGCAGCTGTCGTTCGTGGCGACCGCGGACGGCGTCGGCATCGACCAGGTCATCGACTCCACCCAGGGCTACACCGGCGTCGTCGGCGCGATCGACGAGGTCCTGCCGAGCCAGACGCTGCGGTTCGCGGTCGCGTTCGGCGTCCCGCCGGAGCAGTGCGTGGTGCGGGTGGCGGTCCGGCCGCAGTCGTCCGCCGCGAACGCGATCCCGATTTTCGACGGCACGGTCTGACTCTGTCGGTGCTACCGGATAACGTCCCCGCCATGAGCGACCAGAAACGACTCGCCGAGGGCGACGCGGCCCCCGACTTCCGGCTTCCCGACAGCAACGGCGACGAGGTCGCCCTGTCCGACTTCCGCGGCAAGCACGTGGTCGTCTACTTCTACCCCTCCGCCGGCACGCCGGGCTGCACCAAGCAGGCCTGCGACTTCCGCGACAACCTGACGGAGCTGAACGACGCGGGCTTCACCGTCCTCGGCATCTCCCCGGACAAGCCGGCGAAGCTCGCCAAGTTCGTCGCCGACGAGGGCCTCACGTTCCCGCTGCTGTCCGACGAGACGCGCGCGGTGCTCACCGAGTGGGGCGCGTTCGGCGAGAAGCAGAACTACGGCCGCACGATCACCGGCGTCATCCGCTCGACGTTCGTCGTCGACCCGGCGGGGAAGATCGAGAAGGCCATGTACAACGTGCGCGCGACCGGTCACGTAGCGAAGCTGCGCAAGGACCTGAAGGTGTGACATGGCCTGACACACAACTGTGACGAGACCGCGGGCAACCTGACGGGTCGCGCACGCGTACGTCACAGTCATGCGGAAAGTTGCCACCCAACCGGGTCAACTTTGGCGAACCGCACGGCGTATTCAAGTCATGCTCAACAATGCAGCGGCTCGCCGGGTGGCACTCGCCGGCACCGTGCTGGGGGTCGTGCTCGCAACTGGGGCCTGTGGGGCGAAGCCGACCGCGTCGGTCGGCGAGCCGGTGATCCTGGCCGTCCCGGCGCCGGAGGCCACCCCGGCACTGCCGCCGACCGTGGCGGTCACGGTTCCGAGTCCGAGTCCGGCCCCGGAGCCGAACGCCAAGGGCCCGATGCCGGCGCCGATCAACCCCACGCTGGTGGAGCAGGCGGCGACCGGGGTCGAGCCGAACACGACGCTCGGCGCGGTGGTGTTCGACCGGGTCACGGGCGCCGAGTTGCTGTCGGTGAACGCCGACCGGCAGTTCCGGTCCGCGTCGCTGGTCAAGCTGATGATCGCCATCGACGCGCTGAACCGGGGCGCCTCCGCGAGTGAGCGGCAGCGGCTCGCCCGCATGCTGTCGGTCAGCGATGACGACACCGCCAGCTCGTTCTGGGTCAAGGGCGGCCGGCCGGACATCGTCACCAGGACCGTGGCGTTGATCGGGCTCACCGGCACCGAACCGCCCGAGAGCCCCGGCAAGTGGGGCGAGGTGCGGATCACCGCGCACGACATGGTGCTCGTGTACCAGTACGTCATGAACAACCTGCCGTCGGAGGACCACACGCTGGTCGTCGACGCGATCGCGCAGGCGCCGCAGTACGCCGCCGACGGTTTCGACCAACACTTCGGCATTCCCGACGGGCTGAACGTCCAGTGGGCGATCAAGCAGGGTTGGGGCAACAACGACCATGCGATGGTGCTGCACAGCACCGGGCTGGTCGGCGCGAACTGGCGCTACGTCGTGGTGCTGCTGACCGAACATCCGCTCGGGTCGGGGTGGGATCCGTGCGCGGCCTCGGTCACTGCCGCGGCCGGCGCGTTGAACGGCGGACTGCCGGCTGCGTGATGGGTCGTGTTCGGATCGCTTGGCGCGCAACGGTTTTGCTCGGTCGGCGCGCAACGGCTTGCCCGGTTGGCCTCCGGCCCCCGGTTTCCATGCTAGTCGACAGGACCGACAGTTTCGGGCGCTGGGGCGGTCCGCTGTGGACAGTTCGGTTGGCTGTGGACAACTGAGTCTTCGGCGGGCGGGATTGTCGGTGTCTTGCCGTAGCGTGGATTCCGGGGGCCGGAGGCCACGCCTGACCCGGCTCTCACCCACTACAGCGATGCGCTCGTCATGCTGCGCGCCGAGCCGCCGGGGTCGGTGGGTCGGCTCTCACGTCAGCACCGCGGCCCGTGGTGCGTCGTTCACTCGCGGGCGCTCGGAACGGTTCGCCCGGGCCACCCGCCCGCCACCACCGGCGGCCCGGCGGCCTCCGGCCCCCGGAATCCACACTACCTTCGGGCACCGACACTTTCGGTTGCGTCGCACGGAGTTGTCCACAACGTGTTAGTTGTCCACAGGAGACACTTGGCGCGGCGGGTGTTGTCGGTGTCTTGCGGTAGCGTGGTTCGAGGGGGCCAGCGGCCACGCCGGCGACTGGGCCAAGCCGGTTTGGCTGGCACGCTTGGCTGACGCCGTAGCCTGTGGACAGTCGGCACTCAGGAAGCCGGAACTGTCGGTGGGTTGCCGTAGCGTAGAACCCGGGGGCCGGAGGCCGGCCCGATCACACCGGCCGGGACAGGCAGAACTCGTTGCCTTCGGGATCGGTCAACATGATGTGACCCGGGTACCTGGCGTGAACGGTCGCGCCGAGAGCGGTCAGGCGCTGGATCTCCGCCTCCGGGTCCGCGGCGTGCAAATCCAGGTGCACGCGGTTCTTCACGCGCTTGGCCTCCGGCACGAGCTGGAAAAACAGCCGAGGTCCCCCGTCCACCGGCTCGACGAGCACAGTCGGGTCGTCTTCGGTACTGGTGATCCCCAGCCCGCGCAGGCGTGCGAGTTCCGCATCGTCGTACGGGGCGACGGCATAACCGTCCAGCGCCGTGGCCCAGAAGCGAGCCGTCGCCGCGGGGTTGGCGCAGTCGAAGACGATGTCATGGAGTCGCGCCATCGGACCGCCTCAGCGGACCCCGAGGCTGCGCAGATGCGGCAGCAGCAGGGAAAGCGCGCGCCCGCGATGCGAGATCGCGTCCTTCTCCTCCGTGAGCAGCTCCGCGGAGGTCCGTGTCTCGCCTTCCGGCACGAAGATCGGGTCGTAGCCGAAACCGTTGGTGCCTCTGGGTTTGCGCACGATGGCCCCCGGCCAGACACCGCGTACCACGATCTCCGTGCCGTCCGTCAGCACCAGCGCGGTCGCGCACACGAACGCGGCGCCGAGCCGGTCGTCCGGCACATCGGTCAGCTGGTCGAGCACCAGCTCGAGGTTCGCGGTGTCGGACCGCCCACTGCCGGCCCACCGGGCGGACAGCACACCGGGCATGCCGTTCAGCGCGTCGACCTCGATGCCGGAGTCGTCGGCGACCGTGGGGAGGCCGGTGGCCGCCACGGCGTCGCGGGCCTTGACGACCGCGTTGTCCTCGAACTTGGCGCCGGTCTCCGGCGCCTCGGCGAACGGCGGCACCTCGTCGAGGCCGACCGCCTCGACGCCCTCGATGCCGGCGCGCTCGATGATCCGCCGCATCTCCGCCAGCTTCTTGGCGTTGCGGGATGCCACCAACAGCTTGGTCACGACCGGACCGCCTTCGCGGGCTTGGGTTCCGGCAGTGTGCCGGGGTAGGGCTCGGCGAGGACGGCCGTCTGGAGGGCGTTGATCTCCGCGCAGCCGGCCAGCGCCAGGTCGAGCATGCGGTCGAGGGTGGAGCGGGTGAACGTCGCGCCCTCGCCGGTGCCCTGGACCTCGATGATGGTGCCCGCGTCGGTGGCGACGACGTTCATGTCGACCTCGGCCCTCGCGTCCTCCTCGTACGGCAGGTCCAGGCGGACCCGGCCGTCGACCACGCCGACGCTGACCGCCTGCACCGCGCACGACAGCGGCTGCGGGTCGGCGAGCCGGCCTGCGGCGCCGAGCCAGGTGATGGCGTCGGCGAGCGCGACGTAGGCACCGGTGATGGCCGCGGTGCGGGTGCCGCCGTCGGCCTGGATGACGTCGCAGTCGATGACGATCGTGTTCTCGCCCAGCGCCGCGAGGTCGATGCACGCGCGGAGCGAACGGCCGATGAGCCTGCTGATCTCGTGGGTGCGCCCACCGATCCGGCCCTTCACCGACTCGCGGTCACCTCTGGTGTTGGTCGCGGAGGGCAGCATCGCGTACTCGGCGGTGACCCAGCCGAGCCCGGAGCCCTTGCGCCACCTGGGCACCCCCTCGGTCACGCTCGCCGCGCACAGCACCCTGGTCATACCGAACTCGACCAGCACAGAGCCGGCCGGCCAGACCTGAAAACCGCGGGTGAGCTTGATGTCCCTGAGCTGGTCGTCGTTCCTGCCATCGGTTCGTGCCACAGGAAGACCCTACGACGTGCGGAAAACCGGCCCAGACCCGCACTGTGTCGCACCTCATCCCCTTCCGGGTCGCAACAGGATTGACCGGACGGCCGGCGCGGAGGACATTCATCGTAGGTTGAAATCGGAGGCGGCCATGTCCGAGGGGGACACCAAGCCGGAGGCGCGACACCGGCATCCCGTGCTCGTCGCCACGGTAAAAGCAGCTCTGGTGCTCGCACTCCTGATCGTCGCCGCCGTCTCGCTGCGCGGCAGGTTGCCGAGCGGCACAGCGGTCATCGACGCGATCCTCGGCGCCGACACCGGCTGGTTCGCGGTCGCGGCGGGCGCGGAGCTCGTCTCGATGGGGATGTTCGCCCGCCAGCAGCGCAGGCTGCTCACCGCGTTCGGCGTGCGCATGCCGCGACACCGCGCGCTGGCACTCGCCTACAGCCGCTCCGCGATCGCCATCAGCCTGCCCGCCGGCACGGCGATCTCCGCCGCCTACGCGTTCCGCCAGTTCCGGGTCGGCGGCGCCAGCAGGCGGACGGCGGCGACCGTCATGGTGCTGTCCGGACTGCTCTCGGCCGCGGCGCTGGCCCTGCTCTACGCGACCGGCGCGCTCGCGGCGGCCGCCGTCCACCTCGGCGACGCGTGGCACGACGAACCGGGCTCGACCCGCGTCTCGGTCGTGCTCACGTTGGCGCTCATCGCTTTCGTCGGCCTGTTCGCCTGGCAGTCGACCTGGCACATCCACCCGCGCCACCCGCGTGCGCACCACCCGCTCGCCGCGCGCTGGCCACGGCTGGCCGCGCTGCTCGCGCCGCTGACCGACGCGGTCACCAGCTCCCGCGAGGTCGACGGCCGCCACTGGGGGCTCGCGCTCGCCGCGGCCGTGACGAACTGGCTCACCGACCTGCTGTGCCTGTACGCCGCGGCGCGGGCCTTCCACCTGCCGGTCAGCCTCGCGCAGCTCGGCGCGGTGTACCTGACCGTGCAGATCGTCCGGCAGATCCCGCTCACCCCCGGCGGCATCGGCGTGATCGAGGTCAGCCTGCTCGCCGGCCTGGTCTCGGCGGGCGCCGGCGACGGCGCGGCGGCCGCGACGGTGCTGGTCTACCGGCTGCTGTCGTGCTGGCTGATCATCCCGGTCGGCCTGCTGTGCTGGCTGGGGCTGCGGCGGCCGCCGTCAGTGGGTGAGGAGCCCGTCGAGCACGATCGCGAGCTGGTCGGGCAGCTCGGCGGACGCGGTCTCGTCGCCGGCCAGATGCCGCAGCAGCGCCTGCTGGAACACGCCGTCGAACAACGCGTATGCCAGGCGGGACGGCACGGCGAGCGTTAGCCCGGCCAGCTCCACGTAGGTGGTGACGATCCGCCAGATCATCCGCTCGAGGCTCTGGTCGATCTGCAGCACGTCGTCGCGGAAGGACTCCTCGAACAGGCTCTGGTTGCGCAGGTCGTACCAGAGGCGGTGCATGGTCGCGTCCTCGCGGAGCGTGTCGACCATGGCCTTGCCGAACCCGGCACGCAGCTCGTCGGCCGTCTCGGAGGTGGCCACGACCTGGTCGTAGCGGGTCACGCACTCGGCCTTGTACTGCCGCACGCAGAAGGTGATCAGGTCGACCTTGTCGCGGAAGTAGTAGTGCAGCACGCCGTGGGAGAAGTCGGAGTTCTGCGCGATCTCGCGCAGGCTCGTCCGGGCATAGCCCAGCTCCGACAGGGTGAGCAGCGCGGACGCGGCGAGCTGGCTGCGCCGCTCCGCGAACTTGTCGACCTGCCTGCGGGAAATCCGGTCCTGCTTGTGCTCAGCGACCTCGGACACGGGCCGTCCTTCGCCTCTGACTCCCCACCCGCGCTCTGCGAGCCAAGGTCATTCTATCGGCACGGGTGAATAACTTGACAGTCGTCCAAGAAACTCTTGACGACTGTCAAGACTCAACTACCCTCAGCAGCACGCCGTGCGCCGTCTCGAGGAGGAGACCCATGACCGTGTTCGACCTGACCGGAAGAAGAGCCTTGGTGACGGGCGGTGCGCAGGGGTTGGGCGCCGGCATGGCGAACGCGCTGCGGAAGGCGGGCGCGACCGTCGCGATCGGTGACATCCAGCACGACGCCGGCAAGGCGACCGCCGACGAGCTGGACGGCGTGTTCGTGCCGCTGGACGTCACCGACGACTACGGATGGGCGACGGCGACCGAGGCGGTGGTCCACGAGTTCGGCGGGCTGGACATCGTGGTCAACAACGCGGGCGTCGAGCTCTCCGGTCTCATCGCGGACCTCGACCCGGCCGACGTGCGCACGATGCTCGACGTGAACGTCCTCGGCACCGCGCTGGGCATCAAGCACGCCTTCCGCGCGATGCGGCCCGGCGGGATCGCGGGCGCCGGCGGCGCCGTGGTCAACGTGTCGTCGGTGGCCGCGACCATCGCCTTCCCCGGCATCGCCGGCTACTCGGCGACCAAGTCCGCGGTGGACCGGCTGACCAGGGTCGCGGCGGCCGAGTCGGGCCGGTTCGGCTACGGCGTGCGCGTGAACTGCGTCTACCCCGGCCTGGTGCCGACCGCGATGGGCGCCAAGCTCGCGGCCGACATGGCCGAGCTCGGCCTGTGGCCGACCCCGGAGGCCGCGGTCGGCGACGTGATCGCGCTGACCCCGCTCGGCCGGCTCGGCGAGGTCGCGGACATGGCCGACGCGGTCGTGTTCCTCGCCTCCGACGCGGCCAGGTTCGTCACCGGCGCGGGTCTGCCGGTCGACGGCGGAATGGGGATGTGACATGGCACAGAAGCCCGTCGTCGTCTACGGCGCCTCCGGCTACACCGGACGGCTCGTCTGCGAGTACCTGCGCGAGCTGAACGTCCCGTTCGTCGCGGCCGGCCGGGACAAGGCGCGCATCCAGGAGGTGCTCGACAAGGTCCCCGGCATCGAGACGGTCGACCACGAGGTCGTCGAGGTCGAGCACTCGGTCGGCCCGCTGACCGAGCTGTTCCGCGGCGCCAAGGTCGTGTCGAACATGGTCGGCCCGTTCATCAAGCACGGGCCGGACGTCGTGCAGGCCGCGCTGGACGCCGGCTGCCACTACCTCGACACCACCGGCGAGCAGGACTGGCTGCTCGACGCGCAGGTCCGGTGGGGCGAGGGGTACGCGGAGCGCGGGCTGCTGCTGTCGCCGGGCGTCGCGCAGATGTACACCACCGGCGAGATCGCGGCGAACCTCTGCCTCGAGACGCCCGGCCTCGACACCCTCGACATTCTCGTGCTGTGGAAGGGTTTCCCGACCTACGCGTCCACGCAGACGATCTTCACCATCCTCACCGCGGACTGGCACTACCTCGAGGAGAACGAGTACCGGCGCTGGGACCCGCACACCACCTTCGAGGTGAACGTGCCCGGCCAGCACCAGACCGCGCTCGCGCTGCCGTGGGGCGGGACCAGCCACCCGGTGTGGTTCAAGAACGACCCGCGCGTCGCCACGTGCAAGGTCGCCGGCGGGGTGTTCGACCGCACGGTGATGGAGGGCGTGGTCGAGACCGTGAAGATGGTCGAGGAGAAGATCAAGCCGCTGCCGCCCGAGCAGCAGCAGGCCGCGCTCGCCGAGGTCGCGGCGTCGGTGCAGGCGGGCATGCCGCCGAGGGAGAACCCGAGGATCAACACGTCGCTCGACTCGGTGCACGCCTCGGGGCCGCTGGGACGGGCGCACTGCGTCATCCACGGGAACTCCAACTACAAGCAGACCGGGCTGCTGCAGGCGTACGCGGCGTACTCGCTGCTGCAGCAGGCGCCGAAGCGGGTCGGGCTGGCGTCGGCGTGCCAGGCGTTCGGGCACCGCGAGCTGCTCGGCGCGCTGCGGAGCTTCGGGCTGGTGCTGGAGCCCGAGCTGACCGTCCGCCACTGAGGGCGGCCACCCCACCACCCCGAGGAAGACGCCGTGCGGCTGACCGATTACCTCGACAAGGGCGCGTCGCTCGGCGCGGCGGCGCCCTGTCTGACCATGGACGGCCGGTCGCTGTCCTACGCCGACGTCCAGCTGGCGTCCTGGCAGGTGGGGCAGGCCCTCGCCCGCTCGGGCGTGCGGCCGGGCGACAAGGTCGCGATCCTGTCGGCGAACGACCCCGTGTCGTTCTCCTGCGTGTTCGGCATCGCGCGGGCCGGCGCGGTCTGGTGTCCGGTCAACCCGCGCAACGAGGCGGCCGAGAACCGGGATCTGCTCAACCTCCTCGACTGCACGTGCCTGCTGTTCCAGGCCTCGTTCGCGCCGCTGGTCGAGCGGATCCGGCCGGAGCTGCCCGAGGTCACGACGTACGTGTGCCTCGACGGCGACGTGGCGGGCGCGGTGCCGTTCGCGCGGTGGCTCGCCGGATTGTCGACCGAGCCGTGGGAGGCCGCGCCCGTCGACGACGTAGCCATGATCGCGGGCACCGGCGGCACCACCGGCACACCGAAGGGTGTGCAGCTGACCGGGCGCAACCTCGAGGCGATGACCGCGATCACGCTGATGAGCTACCCGTTCGACGGCCGGCCGACCTACCTCGCGCTCGCGCCGCTGACCCACGCGGCCGGCGTGCTGTGCTTCCCCGTCCTGACCCTCGGCGGCGAGATCGTGGTGATGCCGAAACCGGACGTCGGCGACTTCATCTCACACGTCGAGTGCCACCGCGTCACGCACACGTTCCTGCCGCCGACACTGGTCTACCGGCTGCTCGACCACCCCGCGCTGGACGCGGCGGACACCAGCTCGCTGCAGTGCCTCTGGTACGGCGCGGCGCCGATGTCGGCCGCCCGGCTCGCCGACGCGGTGACCAGGCTCGGGCCGGTGCTCGGGCAGCTGTTCGGCCAGACCGAGGCGCCGATGATGATCTCGACGATGTCGCCGCGCGACCACGTGCACGCCGACGGGACGCTCGCGCACGAGCGGTTCTCGTCGGCGGGCCGCCCGTCGCCGCTGGTGACCGTCGCGATCATGGACGAGGCCGGCACGCTGCTCGGGCCCCGCGTGCGCGGCGAGATCGTCATCCGCGGCTCGCTCGTGATGGCCGGCTACTACCGGAACCCGGCCGCCACCATGGCGGTGTCCCGACATGGCTGGCACCACACCGGCGACATCGGCTACCTCGACGAGGACAGCAACCTGTTCATCGTGGACCGTGCCAAGGACATGATCATCACGGGTGGGTTCAACGTGTACTCCGCCGAGGTCGAGCAGGCCGTGATGGCGCACCCGGCGGTCCGCGACTGCGCTGTGGTCGGGCTGCCGGACGACAGGTGGGGCGAGCGGGTCACCGCGGTGGTCGAGCTGCACGAGGGGCAGCTGCTCGCGGACGGCGAGCTGCGTGCGTTCGTCAAGGAGCGCCTCGGTTCGGTCAAGTCGCCCAAGCAGGTGGAGGTGTGGCCGGACCTGCCGCGCTCGAAGATCGGCAAGGTGCTCAAGACGGCGGTGCGCACCCAGCTGCTGGCCGCGGTCGGGTGACCCGCGCGCCTATCCTGGGCGCGGCATGAAGGACCCACTGCTCGATGTGCTTCTCGGACTGGCGCTGGACATCCGCGACCACGCGGTGTTCGGCAGCGCGCCGCTGTACATGAAGGGCCTCAAGACGTCGCTGCGCGATCTCGACGTCATCGCGCGCGGAGCCGCGTGGGCGCGTGCGCTGGAGCTGTCGCGGCGGGGGCGGCTGCTGCCGGTGGAGGCGGCGCCGTCCGGCCACGGGCGGGTGGTGCGGCATCCGAGCGCGCCGATCGAGGTCTTCGACGAGTGGCCGACCGCGGTCGACCTCGACGGGCTGATCGACGCGGCCGAGGTCATCGACGGCGTCCCGTTCGTCCGGGTGGGCGACGTGCTGCGGGAGAAGGCCAGGTCCGGTCGCGAGAAGGACCGCCTCGACGTCGAGGCGGCGCGTCAGAGGTCGTACTTCGCGCCCTTGACGACCAGGGCGACGTCGCCGGAGTAGGCGCCCTTCGCCTCGGCGAGCACGGCGTTCGCGTCGGTCCACGGCGTCACGTGGGTGATCAGCAGCCGGCCGACGTCCGCGCGGGCGGCCAGCTCCCCCAGCTCACGACCGGACAGGTGCACGCCCTTCGGGCGGTGGTCGGCGTGGGTCCAGGACGCCTCGCCGAGCAGGGTGTCCACGCCGTCGACGAGCTCGTCGAGCGCCGCGCACACGCCGGTGTCGCCGGTGTAGGCGAACGTCCGGCCGCCGTGTTCGAACCGGAAGCCGTACGCCTCGCACAGGTGCGTCATCTCGGCCGCGGTCACGGCGAACGGGCCGATCTCGCGTGAGCCGGGCACGAGCGCGTGGAAGTCGTACACGTCGGTGAGGTCGGTCTTGGCGCGTTCCGCCTGGTCGGGGGCGTAGGCGGCGGCGAACCGGGACGGCGCCTCCTTCGGCGCGTAGACCGGGAGGCGGTGCCGCCACGGGTCGGTCGCCGGCGTCGGGTGCCAGCGGCGCAGCACGGTGAGCGCGGTGAAGTCGGCGCAGTGGTCGGGGTGCAGGTGCGAGAACATCAGGCCGTCCAACGTGAACGGGTCCCGCACCGCCTGCAGCTCCGCGAGAGTGCCGTTACCGAGCTCGACGCAGAGCGCGAACCCGTCCGCCTCGAGCAGGTAGCCGGACGACGGCGCGTGAGGTCCGGGGGCGCTTCCTGAGCAGCCGAGCACGGTCAACAGCACGTGCACAAGCTTTACACAATGGAGCGACGCGACCAATATCGCCAGCTCAGCGCTGTTGGACGGCGAACGCGCCGAGGTCCGGCCCGAGGAATCTTCTGGCCAGCCGCGCGAAGGGGTCGGGTGGGCCGGTCGCCAGCAACTCGTGGCGGGGCTCGTCCTGTTCGGCGAACAGGTCCTGTTCGGTGAGCACGCGGACGACGTCCTTGGCGGTCTCCTCCGCGCTGGACACGAGCGTCACGTCGTTGCCCATGACGATCTGCAGGACCCCGGTGAGCAGCGGGTAGTGCGTGCAGCCGAGCACGACGGTGTCCACGTCCGCCTGCTGGAGCGGCTCCAGGTAGGCCTGCGCGAGGCCGAGCACCTGCCGGCCCGACGTGATGCCGCGCTCCACGAAGTCGACGAACCGGGGGCAGGGCGCGCTGGTCAGCGCGATGTCGGGGGCGGCGGCGAACGCGTCGTCGTAGGCGCGGGAGCGGATGGTGCCCTCGGTGCCGATGACGCCGACCCGGCCACTGCGGGTGCTCGCGACCGCGCGGCGCACGGCCGGCACGACCACCTCGACGACCGGGATGTCGTAGCGTTCCCGCGCGTCCCGCAGGCAGGCGGCCGACGCCGTGTTGCACGCCAGGACCAGCATTTTCACCCCGCCGGCGACCAGGTCGTCCGCGATCGCGAGCGCGTGGCGGCGGACCTCGGCGATCGGCAGCGGGCCGTACGGGCCGTTGGCGGTGTCGCCGACGTAGCGCAGCCGTTCGCCGGGCAGCTGGTCGGCGATGGCACGCGCGACGGTCAGCCCGCCGACCCCGGAGTCGAAGACCCCGATGGGCGCGTCGCTCACAGTGCGGGCGCCGGCGCGTCCTTGGCCTTCGACCGGTTGGCCACCGAGACGAGCCACGCGGCGAGGACGCCGGCGATCGCGCCGAACAGGTGACCCTGCCACGAGACGCCCGGGTTGCCCGGCAGGACACCGAGCAGCGTGCTGCCCCAGTAGAGGAACAGCGCCACGGCGACCAGGATCTGTCCGAGCGCGCGGTTGAAGATGCCGCGGACCAGCAGGAACGCGAGCCAGCCGAACGCGATGCCGGACGCGCCGACGGTGGTCCCCTCGCCGCCGATCAGCCACACGCCGAGGCCGCTGAACAGCCAGATGGTCAGCGTGACCGCCACCCACTGGCCGATCCCGTTGGACATGGCGAGGAACCCGAACACCAGCACCGGCAGGGTGTTGGCGAACAGGTGCGCCCAGCCGTGGTGCAGCAGCGGCGCCCACAGGACGCCGTCGAGCCCGCCGAGTGTGCGCGGCTGGATGCCGAACTGGTCGAGCCGACCGGACATGGCCGCGTCGACGACCTCGATGAGGTACAGCAGCACGGTGAACGAGCCGATGACGATCAACGCCTGCACCGGGTTGGGCGGCAGGATCCGGTTGACCGGGTTCTTCGGCTTCTCCGTCGGTGCAGGCAAAGTGCTCACGACTCCCCCTCGCAGGCTCGGTGGAGCCGCTGGCGGTCGCCCTGTGACATTGGTTCGCTCGCAAGCTCGCTCACGCCATCGAGGCTACGTGGGGTTTCGGGTCACCGCGTCCGGTTCAACCCTGAGATTTCCCTGGTTCCGGGAGGTCGGCGAGGCCGAGCGCGTGGTCGACGGCCAGCTCGGCGTGCAGGCGGGTGGTCGGGAAGACCGGCACCGGGCTGTCGTCCTGGCCGATCAGCAGCTCGATCTCGGTGCAGCCGAGGACGACGCCCTGCGCGCCGCGCGCGACGAGGCGGTCGATGACGTCGCGGTAGGTCTTCCTCGACTCGTCGCGTACCTCGCCGACGACCAGCTCCTCGTAGATGATCCGGTGCACCTGCGCGCGGTCCGCCTCGTCGGGGACCAGGACGTCGAGTCCGTGCGCCGCGAGCCGGCCGGTGTAGAAGTCCTGCTCCATCGTGAAGGCGGTGCCCAGCAGTCCGATCGTGCCGAGGTCGGCCTGCTTGACGGCCGCGGCGGTGGCGTCGCCGAGGTGCAGCAGCGGCAGTCCGGTCAGCTGGTCGGCGACCTTGTGCATGGTGTTGGTGCAGAGAACGAGGAAGTCGGCGCCGGCGCCGCGCAGCGCCTGCGTGGCGTCCGCGAGCCGCCGGCCCGCCTCGTCCCAGCGGCCGCCGGCCTGCAGCACCTCGATCTCGGCGAAGTCGACGGAGTACAGGACGCAGTGGGCGGAGTGCAGCCCGCCGAGCCGCTCGCGCACCCGCTCGTTGACGATCTTGTAGTACTCGGCGGTGGACTCCCAGCTCATGCCGCCGAGCAGGCCGATGACCTTCACGGCCGCACCAGCGCGCCCAGCCGTTCGAGCGAGCGGTCCAGGTTGCGGGCGACGTCCTTGGTGCCGAGGCGTTTCATGAGCCAGCCCTTCAGCGCGCCGCCGGGTTCCTGGATGGACCGGAGGCGGACGGTGGTGGCGTCGCCGTCGGCGGTCAGCTCGATCCGGAACTCGGTGCGGACCGCGAACTTGGGCGCGGGCTTGCCGTCCAACCGCTCGGCGACGTGCTGCCACGCGAGCAGCCGGCCCGGCTCGAACTCGGTGATCTCCTGGTCGACCTCGGACCGCTTGCGGCCCCAGCTGCCGTGCTGGGTCCGCCGCTGCCCGACGCCCTCGCCGTCGACCACCTCGGTGCGCTCGGAGAACTCGAACCAGTCGGCCGCGCGGCCGGCGTCGGACACGACCGCCCAGACCTGGTCCGCCGGCGCGTCGACCCGGGCTTCCCGCATGACCTCGATGATGGCGCTCACGCCGCCAGATGTTATGCCTGGCTTGGCCGCCGGCCCCCTCGAACCACGCTACCGGGCGACACCGACAGCGCGGGCCGCATGGAGTGTCTCCTGTGGACAACTCACGCGTTGTGGACAACTCGTTGCGGCGCAACCGAAAGTGTCGGTGCCCGACGGTAGCGTGGATTCCGGGGGCCGGAGGCCAACCCGAGCCCGCGCGTCAAGCCCAGAGATGACCGTCGAGTCGGGCCGCGGCCTCGTCGACCGAGCCGCTGTACGCGCCCGTCGACAGGTACTTCCAGCCGCCGTCCGCGACGACGAACACCACGTCCGCGGTCTGGCCCGCCGCGACCGCCTTCTGTGCCACGGCCAGCGCGGCGTGCAGGATCGCGCCCGTCGAGACGCCCGCGAAGATGCCCTCGGTCTCCAGCAGCTCCCGCGTCCTGCGCAGCGCGTCGTACGAGCCGACCGAGTACCGGCCGGTCAGCACGTCCGGGTCGTACAGCTCCGGCACGAACCCCTCGTCGAGGTTGCGCAGCCCGTACACCAGCTCGCCGTACCTCGGCTCGGCCGCGACGATCTGCACGTCCGGCTTGTGTTCGCGCAGGTAGCGGCCGGCGCCGACGAGGGTGCCGGTGGTGCCGAGCCCGGCGACGAAGTGCGTCACCGACGGCAGGTCGCGCAGGATCTCCGGCCCGGTGCCGTGGTAGTGCGCGCCGGCGTTGTTCGGGTTGCCGTACTGGTAGAGCATCACCCAGTCGGGGTTCTCCTTCGCCAGCTCCTTCGCCCGCCGCACGGCCTCGTTCGAGCCGCCGGCCGCCGGGGAGCTGACGATCCGCGCGCCGTACGCCTGAAGCAGCTGCCGCCGCTCCTCCGACGTGTTCTCCGGCATCACGCACACCAGGCCGTAGCCCTTGAGCTTCGCGGCCATGGCCAGCGAGATGCCGGTGTTGCCCGACGTCGGCTCGAGGATCGTGGCGCCGGCACGCAGGGTGCCGTCTCGTTCCGCGGCCTCGATCATCTTCAGCGCGACGCGGTCCTTCACCGAACCGGTCGGGTTGCGGTCCTCGAGCTTCGCCCACAGTCGGACGTCCGCGGACGGCGACAGGCGCGGCAGCCCGACCAGCGGCGTGTCGCCGAGGGTGTCGAGCAGCGAGTCGTATCGCGCCATCAGCCGCCGGCCACGGCCGGCAGGATCGTGACGTTGTCGCCGTCGGCGACCGCCGCGTCCAGCCCACCGGCGAACCGCACGTCCTCGTCGTTGACGTACACGTTGACGAACCGGTGCAGCGAACCCTCCTTGACCAGGCGCGACTTGATGCCGCCGTGGTTGGACTCGAGGTTGTCGATCACCTCGGCCACGGTGGCGCCGTTGGCCTCGACCGACTTCTCACCGCCGGTGTGGGTACGCAGGATCGTGGGGATGGAGACGGTGACCGCCATGTGGAACCTCCGCTGAAGGGGGACTGCTACTCAGGAAACGCGTGTCTCCGCGGCGGCTATTCCGCCGTTCTCGACGATCTCGACCGGCTCCTCGGTGATCTCGCCCTCGAGGATCCGGTAGGACCGCAGCTCGTGGACGTCCGGGTCGCGCGTCGAGACCAGCACGTAGTGGGCGTCGGGCTCGGCGGCGTAGGACACGTCGGTGCGCGACGGGTACGCCTCGGTGGCCGTGTGCGAGTGGTAGATCACCACGGGGACCTCGTCGTTCGCGTCCATCTCGCGGTAGAGCCGCAGCAGGTCGGCCGAGTCGAACTCGTAGAACGTCGGCGACCTGGCCGCGTTCAGCATGGGGATGAACCGCTCCGGCAGGTCCGACCCCTCCGGTCCGGCGATGACGCCGCATGCCTCGTCGGGGTGGTCCCGGCGGGCGTGCGCGACCATCTCGTCGACCAGGTCACGGCGTATCCGAAGCACATCCCGATCCTACTGGCTGGGCGCGGCGTTCCCATCTGATGAGACTCGCCAGACGTCCCGGTACGCCGGCAGTCCGGCGAGCGGGGTCGCGGCGAGCACCCCGTGGACGATCGCCCTCGCGAACACCTCGGCGGCGGCCGTGCACAGCCGGTCCAACGCCGCCGCGCGACCGATCGCGCCGAACGGAGAGTCCGCCGCGACCAGCGGGGTCGCGCGGGTGGCGACCGCGAAGACCGTGTCGCCGTCGAACATCGTGTGCGCGGGCCGGATCGCGCGGGCGAGACCGTCCTGCGCGGCGACCGCGAGGCGCCGGCACTCGGTCTTCGTCAGGTCCGCGTCCACGGCGACGACGCCGACCGTGGTGTTCAGGTCGGTCGGGGCGGCCGGAGGGAGGTCGCCGGGCCGCATCGGCCACGCCACGCCGAACTCACCGTCGACCTCGTGGTCGGCCGCGTACGGCACGCCCGTCGCGGCGTCGACCGCCTCGCCCGCCGCGTTGACCGCGGCCAGCGCGCCGACCGTGAACCCGTCGACGACCGTGCTCGCCGTGCCGATGCCGCCCTTGAGCGAGCCGACCTTCGCGCCGGTCCCCGCGCCGACGCAGCCCTGGGCCACCTCGACGCCCGCGGCCTCGCACGCCGCGTGCCCGAACGACGAGTCCGGCCGGTTGCCCCAGTCGCTCCTCGGCAGGTCGAACAGCACCGCGCCGGGCACGATCGGGACCACCTCGTGCTCGGCGGCGCCGACCCGCAGGCCACGCGACCGCTCGGCCAGCCACGTCATCACGCCGTCGGCCGCCGCGAGCCCGAACGCCGACCCGCCGGACAGGCAGACGGCGTCGACCTGCTGGACCAGGTTCTCCGGCACGAGCAGGTCGGTCTCGCGGGTGCCCGGCGCGCCGCCGCGCCCGTCGACCGCGCCGGTCGTGCCGGGCGGCAGCAGCACCACGGTCGTGCCGGTGGCCCAGCCGTCGCCGATCCGCTGGTGGTGCCCGACCAGCACGCCGCCGACGTCGGTGATCGAGTTAGAGCTCATCGCCGGCCAGCGCGGAGATCAGGCTCTCCTGCATCCACGTCAGCCAGTGGTAGACCCCGAGGTGGGGGGCGCGCGGGTCGTCGTCGGGCAGCTCGTCGGGCATGTCCTCGGTGACGCCGAGGGTGGTGCCCAGCGCGAGCCGCACGTCGTTGATCGCCGACAGCCAGGCGTCGGCGTGCTCGAGGGACAGCTTCACGAGCCCGCCGGCGGGCGGGCAGGTGTCCAGCACGACACCTGCGACGCCGGTCTTCAGCTCGAGCAGCTCCGGCTCGTGCAGCGACCGCAGCGCGGCCGCCGAGTCGCGGTCCTCTGTGGAGGCGTCCTCCAACCGGTGGAAGTCCGGCAGCAGGCGACCCAGGATCGGGTCGTCCGGCGCGACCGACGACCCGGTGCGGATGCCGGTGAGGGCCGCCAGCTCGTCCTGCGGCGCCTCGTCCTGCCGAGCCTTGAGGATCTCCTCGATGCCGGCGACCATGCCCCGCAGAACGGCCGCCTCCTGGCGGTCGATCTTCGTGGTGACGGTCTCGCCGACCCGCTCCCAGGGGATCACGACTCGTGCTGCATCGTCGCCCACAGCCCTGCGGCGTGCAGTCGCGCCACGTCGCCCTCCATCTTCTCCTTGGAGCCCGACGAGACGATGGCTCTCCCCTTGTGGTGCACGTCCAGCATCAGCTTGGTGGCCTGCTCCCTCGAGTAGCCGAACAGCTTCTGGAAGACGTAGGTGACATACGACATCAGGTTCACCGGGTCGTTCCACACGATGGTCTGCCACGGCTTGTCCTCGCTGACAAGCTCCGACCCGATCGGCTCGACACGGCCCTGTTCCTGCTCGACGGGTGTCGACATGGAAACCGACATAAATCCATGGTGGCATGTCTAGGCTCAGTGCTCATGACCGGTACCAGCACCGCGCTGCTCACCGACCACTACGAGCTGACGATGGTCGCCGCCGCACTCGCCGCGGGGACCGCCGATCGGCAGTGCGTCTTCGAGACGTTCGCCCGCAGGCTGCCGGGCGGACGGCGCTACGGCGTCGTCGGCGGCACCGGCCGGCTGGTCGAGGCGATCGGCCGGTTCACCTTCGGCGACGACGAGCTGGCGCAGCTCGCCACGGTGCTCGACGCCACCACCCTCGACTGGCTCGCGAACTACCGGTTCACCGGTGACGTCGACGGCTACCCCGAGGGCGAGCTGTACTTCCCCGGGTCGCCGCTGTTCACCGTGCGCGGCACGTTCGCCGAGGCCGTGCTGCTGGAGACGCTGGTCCTGTCGGTGCTGAACCACGACAGCGCGATCGTGTCGGCGGGCGCGCGGATGGTCAGCGCCGCGAACGGGCGCCCGATCATCGAGATGGGCGGGCGGCGCACGCACGAGGAGGCCGCCGTCGCGTCCGCGCGGGCCGCCTACCTCGCCGGGTTCGCGACCACGTCCAACCTGGAGGCCGGGCGGACCTACGGGATCCCGACGGCCGGGACGTGCGCGCACGCGTTCACCCTGCTGCACGACAGCGAGCACGCGGCGTTCACCGCGCAGGTCGCGGCGCTCGGCGTGGACACGACGCTGCTCGTGGACACCTACGACATCACCGCCGGCATCGCGACGGCCATCGAGGTGGCCGGGACCGGCCTCGGCGCCGTCCGCATCGACTCCGGCGACGTCGGGGTGCTCGCCAGGCAGGCACGGGCGCAGCTCGACTCGCTCGGGGCGCGGAACACGCGGATCGTCGTGTCCGGCGACCTCGACGAGTACGCGATCGCGGCGCTGCGTGCCGAGCCCGTGGACGCCTACGGCGTGGGCACGTCGCTCGTCACCGGGTCCGGGTCGCCGACCGCCGGGATGGTCTACAAGCTGGTGGAGGTGGAGGGCCGGCCGGTCGCCAAGCGGAGCTCGCACAAGGAGTCCCGTGCCGGTCGCAAGGCCGCGCTGCGCCGGCACAAGCCGACCGGGACGGCGTTGGAGGAGGTCGTGTACGTGGCGGGCACCACCGTGGAGACCGGCCCGCACGACCGCCAGCTGCAGGTGCCGCTGCTGCGGTCCGGCGAGCCGGTGTCGCGGCCCGCGCTGGAGGAAAGCCGGCAGCGGGTTCGGGACGGGCTGGTGAGCCTGCCATGGGAGGGACTCAAGCTGTCGCAGGGTGAGCCGGCTATTCCTACGGTGTACGTGGAGAAGTGATGACTGCTCTCATCGTGGTGGACGTGCAGAACGACTTCTGTGAAGGCGGTTCGCTGGCCGTCACGGGTGGCGCCGCGGTCGCCGCCGCCGTCAACTCGTTGTTCGGCGCCTACTCGCACGTGGTCGCCACTCGGGACTACCACGTCGATCCCGGCGCGCATTTCAGTGACACCCCCGATTTCGTGGACTCGTGGCCGCCGCACTGCCGGGTCGGCACGCCCGGGGCGTCGTTCCATCCCGCGCTGGATGTCGGCGGCATCTCGGCGGTGTTCTCGAAAGGCGCGCACGCCGCGGCCTACTCCGGGTTCGAGGGGACCTCGCCCGCCGGCGAGTCGCTGGCCTCGTGGCTCAAGGCGCGGTCCGTGTCCGCCGTGGACGTCGTCGGGATCGCCACCGACCACTGCGTCCGGGCCACCGCGCTGGACGCGGTCGCCGCCGGGTTCGACACCACGGTGCTGCTGGACCTGACCGCCGGGGTCGCGCGGTCCACTGTGGACGCCGCGCTGGCTTCCCTCGCCGCCGCCGGGGTCTCCCTGCGCGGCGCGCCACAGGTGGGCTGACGTCACGACGCCGGTTCCAGCACGCTTTCGGTCGTGAGCCCGGTCCGGCTGACCAGGTCCGCGATCGCCTCGCACACCCTTCCCGCCGCCTGACCGTCGCCGAAGGGGTTGCTCTGCAACGGGATCCGCAGCCGCGTGCGGAGCATCTCGTCCGCCTCCAGCAGGATCCTCGTCCGGTCGGTGCCCACCAGCCACGCGCAGCCGGCCCGGACCGCCTCCATGCGTTCGGTCACCTCGCGCAGCACGAGCACCGGGACGCCGAAACTCGGGGCCTCCTCCTGGATGCCGCCGGAGTCGGTCAGCACCAGGGCCGCCCTGCGGAGCACCCGGACCAGGTCCGGGTACGCCAACGGCTCGGTCAGCGTCACCCTCCGGTGCGCGCCGAGCGCCGTCTCGACCTGGTCGCGCACCGCGGGGTTCGGGTGCATCGGCAGGAGCACCCGGATGTCGGGGTGCCGGTCGGTCAGCGTGGCCACCGCGCCGAGGATCTCGTCCAGCGGGGCGCCCCACGACTCCCGGCGGTGAGCGGTCACGAGCACCAGCCGGCCGCCGTGCGTCTCCAGCTCCCGCTCCACCTCGACCAGGTCCGGGCTCATCGCCGGCGCCTCGCGTGCGGCGACGTGCAGAGCGGCGTCCACGACCGTGTTGCCCGTGACGACGATCGGGCCGCCGCACAGGGCTTCCGCCGCCAGCGCGGACGCGGCGGCGCGCGTGGGGGCCAGGTGCAGTGCGGCGACCCGCGCCACCAGCTGGCGGTTGGCCTCCTCCGGGAACGGGGACGTCAGGTCGCCGGTCCTGAGGCCGGCTTCCAGGTGCACGACCGGGATCCGGCGCCAGAACGCGGCCAGCGCACCGGCCAGCGCCGTCGAGGTGTCGCCCTGCACGAGCACCGCGGCCGGTCGCCTTCTCGTCAGCACGTCGTCCAGTGCGGGCAGCAGACTCGCGAACAGCTCGGCCTGGCCGCCGGAGGATCTGGTGATCCGCAGCAGCTCGTCGGGAAAGAGGCCGAACGGCCCGAGCGCCTGCTCGACCATCGCCACGTGCTGTCCACTGTGGACGATCGCGGGGCGTAGGTGCGGATGCTCCGCGAGGCACAGCGCCACCGGGGCGGCCTTGACCGCCTCCGGCCGGGTGCCGACGAGCAGCAGTACCTCTTCCATCATTTCCCGGCCAAGCGCATGAGTTTCCTCCGACGTCGTCCTCGCGACACGGCTGCGCCGTGCGACTGCTTATCGAAGGAGCGGCGGCAAAGGTAAACAAGATTTCCGCACTCTGCCCGTAAAGAGGTAACGGCTCACGATAGGGACTTGCCGCGGTGGCAAATGATCAACAATGCGCGAGCCCGTTCGCCGCGACGTCACCCGGTCCAGCGATCAACTCACCGGGGCGCAGTGCACCGAGCCGACGACGACGTCGCCGGTGTTCTGGCCGGGGCCCTCCGGGAAGAGGCGGATGTGCATGACGTTGACGGTCATGCTGCCGTCCGGCGGGCTCGGGACGATCGTCTCGTTGAAGGTCACGGTCGCGAGCGGCGGCTGGCCCACGCTCGGGTTCGCGATGGTGGTCACGTAGTTCGGCGGCAGGTCCGCCGGGACCGCGACACCGGACAGGCCGGAGAGCTGGATCGACGAGCTGGTGCCGGCGAGCGTGGTGTCGCAGCGCGCGCCGAAGCCGGCGAGGCGGATGCGCGGGCCGCCGAAGTCGCGGAGGCCGTCGAGGCGGAACCGCCCGCCGGACACCTCGACCGACGCGATCTCGCCGGCGTCGTCCACGGTGCAGGTGGACCTGCCGTCGGTGTAGCTGACGAAGTCGTCGACGGCCACGGTGCCGCTGCTGCCCTGCGCCGGGCCGTCGGAGCGGCACACCGCGATCGGGTCGACCACGATCGGCGCGCTGTCGAGGTGGACGTTCACCGAGCCGGCCGAGCCTACCGCCACGGCGTCGCCCGGCGCGGCCTGCGCGGGTGCCGTCACCAGCGCGGTCACGGCCGTCACGGTCACGAACAGGACGATGGCACGGAGTGTTCTACGGAGGGTCATGCCGGGAGTCGACCGCCTCGGACCGCGTCATGCCAGCGGCCGGACCGCACCGCCACCCGGTCGGGTCGGCAGACAACCCGGTCGAGCTACCCGGGTAGGTGCGCGGGAGTGACGGTGGTCGGAGGTACCGTCTGCTTGTGCCGCCGACGACCACCGATCTTCCCGCGTTGAACGAGCTGCTGGCCACCGCGGTCGGGGCGGTCGGGGGCAGTGAGCGCCCCGGTCAGGTGGCCATGGCGGAGGCCGTCCAGCGGTCCATCCGCACCGGCGACCACCTGGCCGTGCAGGCCGGCACCGGCACCGGCAAGTCGCTCGCCTATCTGGTGCCCGCGCTGCGGCACGCGGTCGCGACCGAGGGCACGGTGGTGGTGTCGACCGCGACGATCGCGCTGCAGCGCCAGCTCGTCGACCGCGACCTGCCCCGGCTGGAGAAGGCGCTGGCCGGCCCGCTCGGGCGCAAGCCGACGTTCGCGATCCTCAAGGGCCGCCGCAACTACCTCTGCCTGCACAAGATCGACAGCGGCATGGAGGACGAGCCGGACGACGCGGTGCTGTTCGACCCGTTCGCGGTGTCGCGGATGGGCCGCGAGGTCACCCGGCTGCGGGAGTGGTCGTCGGAGACCGAGACCGGCGACCGCGACGAGGTCGTGCCCGGCGTGACCGAGCAGGCGTGGCGGCAGGTGTCGGTGTCGGCGCGGGAGTGCCTCGGCGCGGCCCGCTGCCCGATCGGCACCGACTGCTTCGCGGAGAAGGCGCGTGCCGAGGCCGGGCGCGCCGACCTGATCGTCACCAACCACGCGCTGCTCGCCATCGACGCCATGCAGGGCTACCAGGTGCTGCCGGAGCACGACCTGGTGATCGTCGACGAGGCGCACGACCTGGTCGACCGGGTCACGTCGGTGGCCACCGGCGAGCTGACCGCCGCGCTGGTCGTGGCCGCCGCGCGCCGGGCCGGGCGGGTCGTCGACCAGGAGGTCGCCGACCGGCTCCTCGAGGCGGGCGACGGCCTCGCGCTGATCATGGAGGACCTCCCGATCGGCAGGCTCGACGTCGCTGCCGACCCCGCTCGAAGGCACCCTGAACGCGTTGCGCGACGCCGCGCACGCGTGCATCTCCGGGCTCGGCTCGGAGAAGTCCGGCGACCTCGAGGTGGCGACCGCGCGCAAGCTCGCGCTGTCGCAGCTCGAGGAGGTGCACGACACGGCCGTGCGGCTGCTCGGCGCCTGGGACCAGGACGACGCCCACCGCCGCGACGTGGTGTGGCGCACCGGGGACAGCGGCCTCGGCCCGCCCCGCCCGCCGACCATCAAGGTGGCGCCGCTCGCGGTGGCCGGGCTGCTGCGGGAGCGGCTGTTCGGGCAGACCACGACGGTACTGACGTCCGCGACGCTGACGCTGGGCGGCAACTTCGACTCGATGGCCCGGTCGTGGGGGCTGCCGGCCGAGCAGGGTCCTTCGACGCCGACGGAGGGCGCGGCCACCGAGAAGTCCATCGAGGGTCCGAAGTGGACCGCGCTGGACGTCGGGTCGCCGTTCGACCACGCCCGCAGCGGCATCCTGTACCTGGCCAAACACCTGCCGCCGCCGGGCCGCGACGGGCTGCAACCGTCCTATCTGGACGAGATCAAGGACCTGATGACGGCGGCCGGCGGCCGCACGCTCGGGCTGTTCTCGTCGATGCGGGCGGCGAAGCAGGCCACCGAGGAGCTGCGGAAGCGCAGCGACCTGCCGATCCTGTGTCAGGGCGAGGACTCGACGGCGCTGCTGGTGCGCAAGTTCGCCGAGGACGAGTCGAGCTGCCTGTTCGGCACGCTGTCGCTGTGGCAGGGCGTCGACGTGCCGGGGCCCGTCGCTGCAGCTGGTGATCGTGGACCGCATCCCGTTCCCGCGCCCCGACGACCCGCTCGCGTCGGCGCGGCAGCGGGCCGTGGAGGCACGCGGTGGCAACGGGTTCCTGGCCGTCGCCGCCACCCACGCCGCGCTGCTGCTCGCGCAGGGCACCGGTCGCCTGCTGCGGAGCATGGACGACCGCGGCGTCGTCGCGATCCTCGACCCCCGCCTCGCGACCGCCCGCTATGGCGGCTTCCTGCGGTCGTCACTACCCAGCTACTGGACGACGACCGACCCGGAGGTCGTACGGGCGGCCCTGCGCCGCCTCGACGCGGCCAACTGATCCAATATGCCCAACCGAACTGCTGCCTCAGGGAGACTGCGTGTCCACACACCCCGGTGACGCCGGCATCACCGTCGACGACGACGGCGTGCGCCGGCAGCTGGCCGATGGCACCGAGGAGTCGGTGACCTGGGCGAAACTCTCCGAGGTGGCGATCAGAACCACCCCGGAAGGGCCCGTGGAAGGAAGACGTGTTCTTCCTCCTGGTCCAGGACGGCGGTGGCGGCTGCGCGGTCCCGGCAGGCCACCCGTCCGCCGACGACCTCATGAACCGCCTCCAGTCCCTCCCCGACTTCGACAACGACGCCTTCATCGAGGCGATGACCACCATCGAGGATGGCCTGTTCGTAGTCTGGCAACGCAAGAAGTAGCAGACTGTCACGAGTGACCGAACCCCTGCGGGCGCTGCTGGCCGTCGAGCTGAAGACTGATCCGTCGGTGTTGGTCACGCACGACGACATCGACGAGATGCTGTTGGAGGCGCTCCGCCAGTCCGGGGTGTCGGACCCGGAGATGGTGCGCGGGGTCCGGAACGGCCGGCTCACCGTGCGGCTGCGGCCGAGCCCGGCCCTGCTCGACGTCCCGGCCCGGTTCGCGCAGCACCTGCCCGCCGGCGCCTGGGCGAAGATGGTGCTCCACGCGGGCCCGGAAGCCATCGTGACCGAGCTGATCACGACACCGGAGCTGGGCAACCCGACCTCCGGGCTGGTGAGCGTGTTCGTGTCGCAGGACTTCCTCGACGACCTCCGCGTCGAGCCGCCGTCGGGCTACAAGCGGCTCGTGGTGGAGACGCGGTTCGAGGACATCCCGGCCTGGCTGGGCTCGGTGACGGTCACCAGCTCGATCCTGTCGCTCGCGATCACCCCGGACGGCCGGCAGGTCGTGACCGGCCACACCGACGGCACCGTGCGCCGGTGGGAAGTCGAGTCCGGGGAGCCCATCGGGGAGCGGCTCACCGGACACGTCGGCCCGGTCAGAGCCGTTGCGGTGGCCGGCGCGCAGATCATCTCCGGCGGGGAGGACGGCACGGTCCGCTTCTGGCGGGCGGCCACCGGGGAGCCACTCAGCTCGACCACCCCCCGCAACCCCATCGCGGCGCTGACCGTGGACCCACGGGGACGGTTCGCCGTCTCGGGCGCCTCCGGCGGCCGCATCACCGGGTGGGATCTCACGACCCGCGAACAGGAGTGGACGTTCGGCGCCGGGGACAAGAACGTGGTCTCCCTCGCCTGTGCTGCGCCTGTCCGTCCCCCGCGACCGCCTGCCGGAGTTCCTCGACGGCCCCTACCAGGCCGCCGCGCTCCTGCTGACCGCGCTCGCCGGCGCGCCACACGAGGCCCGCGCACTGCTGACCACGCTCATCGAGAACCCGAACGGCGACGACGTCGTCGACACGCTCAAGGCCGCCGACACTCCGCTCGGCACCCGGCTCGCCGAGCTGATCCTGGCCGTCCGCAAGGAAGTCCCGGTGCACGGCAGCACCGACACCTACCGGCGCTGGGCCACGGAGGTCGCCCGCTTCGGCTTCGAGACCTACGACCTCTACACCGGTTGACGCCTCAGAGCTCGCGGTTGGCCTCGGTCAGCCACGGCAGGATCTCGTCGGGGAACTCGACGCCGCTGCGGTAGAAGTCCAGGCTCACCCGGAAAAGGGCGTTCTTCGTGAGCGACTCGGCGCCGTAGTCGGCGAGGAAGGCCTGGTAGCCGTCCAGGTCCTGCACACAGTCCTGGATCGCACGCAGGTAGAACGAGCGCGCCACCGGCGCGCCGACCGCCTCCAGCATGGTCGCCACCTCCTCGAGGCCGTCGCCCTGGAGGTTGAAGATCAGCTGGGCGAAGCCGCCCTGCCACACGTGGTGGTCGAAGTACGCCGCCCGCCGCACGAGGTCGGCGTGCGGGGAGGACACCGGCAGCGCCCGGCGAGCCAGGTCGTTCAGGAGCTCTCTACTCACGGGAGCTGGGCCAGCACGGTCACGGTCCCGGGGTCGACCTCGGTGAAACCGGCGTCCCGCACCGCGACCACGCGGCGGCGGCGCCACGCGCCGAGCGGGTCGTCGCCGGGGTGCACGGACATCCAGGTGCGGCGGTCGGCGACGCGGACCGCGCAGCGGAAGTCCTTCCAGTCGTCGAAGAAGTCGGCGTGACCGTCGGCGCGGAGCGCGGCGGCCAGCAGCATCGACGCGTGCCCGACCTGCGCGGCCGCCTTGCCGGCGGTCATCGTGACCGTCGGGTTCAGCCACAGCACCGGCACGTCGGGCGGGGGCGGGCCCGGGTCGTCGGTCGGCAGCTCGCTGCCGGAGATCTGCAGGCGCGTCACCTCCTTCGGCGTCTCCGACACCAGGCCCGGCACCAGCGCCCGCGCGGACGCGCCGTCGACGGTGGCCGTGACGCCCGGCAGCGCCTCGACGGCGTCCCAGTGCGCGCCACGGGCACGACGGGCCACCTTGCGGATCCGGCCGTCCACCCAGGCGGTGAGCTCGTCGTGCCACTCGTCGTCGGCGCGGGCGTCGAGGCAGACGGCGACCGCCGCGGCCGCGGCGGCTTCGAGCAGCGCGGTCCGCGCGGGCGGGTTCTGCCGGTCGATCCGCAGGATCACCGGCATCGCACGCACCTGGTCGGGTTCCTCGTCGGCGAGCGTCGACGCCGTCGCGGCCGCGGGCAGGCCGAGCCACTGCACGTAGCGCGCGGCGAGCGGGTCCAGCACAGCTCCGGTCACGATCGCGGCAACGCCAGACCGTCCGCGGCGTCCGCGGCCTCCACCTCGGCGCGCGTCACGCCGAGCACGAACAGCACCACGTCGAGGTACGGGTGCGACAGCGCGGTGTCGGCCACCTCGCGCAGCGCCGGCTTCGCGTTGAACGCCACGCCGAGCCCCGCGGCGGACAGCATGTCGATGTCGTTGGCGCCGTCGCCGATCGCGACGCACTGGGCCAGCGGCACGCCGAACTGCTCGGCGAACCGGCGCAGCGCGGTCGCCTTGCCGGCCCGGTCGACGATGTCGCCGACCAGGCGGCCGGTCAGCTTGCCGTCCACGATCTCCAGGTCGTTCGCCACGTGGAAGTCCAGCTCGAGGTTCTCGGCCAACGGCGCGATGATGCTGGTGAAGCCGCCGGACACCACACCGCACCGGAACCCGAGCCGCTTCAGCGTCCGCACGGTCGTGCGCGCGCCCGGCATCAGCGTCAGCGAGGCGGCGACCTCGGCCAGCACCTCCTCCGGCATCCCGGCGAGGCACGCGACGCGCCGCTCCAGCGACTGCGCGAAGTCCAGCTCGCCACGCATGGCGGCCTCGGTGACCTCACGGACCTCGTCCCCGCAGCCGGCGCGGGCCGCGAGCATCTCGATGACCTCACCCTGGATGAGCGTCGAGTCGACGTCGAACACGACGAGCCGCTTGGCCCGCCGGGTGAGGCCCTCCCGCTCGACGGCGATGTCCAGCCCGACCCGCGCGGACACCTCGGCGAGCGCGGAGCGCAGCGCGGCGTCGGCGGCCAGGGTGTCCTGCTCGACCGACACCCGCAGCTCGAGGCCGGTGACCGGGTAGTCGGCGACCCGCCGGATCGCGTCGATGTTGGCGTCGAGCGCGGCGAGGTGGCGGGCCACCTCGGCGAACGCCCGCGCGGTGACCGGCCGGCCGAGCACGATGAGCACGTGGCTCGACCCGAGCCGCGCCGGGGACAGCGGGTCGGCGCCGACCTCGACCGTGACCTGCATGGTCACGGTCGCCATGGCCTGCTCGACGTTCTCCTGCAACCCCTCGGGGTCGTGGTCGGTGCCGACCAGGACGCCGAGGACCAGCTGGCCCCGGATGGTGACCTGCTCGACGTCGAGGATCTCGACGCCGTGCCTGGTCAGCACCGCGAACAGCACCGAGGAAACCCCCGGCTTGTCCGGTCCCGTCACGGTGATCAGGACCGGCGTGCTGGTGGGTTGTGGTGACACGCTCAGTCGTCTGAGGTCGGCTTGTCGGGCTTGTCCGACGGCTCGTCCTCCATGGCGTGGGAGAGCTTCTCGGACGGGGCGTCCGGCTCGTTCGCCTTGTGCTTGCCGCTGAACGCGCCGACGTACTTGTCGCGGTGGGCGTCCTCGATCGCGTGCGGGTAGTGCAGGTCGAACGCGGGCCGCTCGGACCGGATCCTGGGCAGCTCGGTGAAGTTGTGCCGCGGCGGCGGCGTGCTGGTGGCCCACTCGAGCGAGTTGCCGTAGCCCCACGGGTCGTCCGCGGTGGTGGTCTCGCCGTAGCGGTAGCTCTTGAACACGTTCCAGATGAACGGCAGCGTGGACGCGCCGAGGATGTACGCGCCGATCGTGGAGATCGTGTTCAGCGTGGTGAACCCGTCGGACGCCAGGTAGTCGGCGTAGCGGCGCGGCATGCCCTCGTTGCCGAGCCAGTGCTGCACGAGGAACGTGCCGTGGAAGCCGAGGAACGTGGTCCAGAAGTGGAGCTTGCCGAGCGGCTCGTCGAGATATCGCCCGGTGATCTTCGGGAACCAGAAGTAGATGCCGGCGAACGTGGCGAACGCGATCGTGCCGTAGAGCACGTAGTGGAAGTGCGCGACCACGAAGTAGGTGTCCGACACGTGGAAGTCGATGGCGGGCGCGGCCAGCAGGATGCCGGTCAGACCGCCGAACAGGAACGTGACGAGGAAGCCGATGGAGAACAGCATCGGCGTCTCGAACGTCAGCTGTCCCTTCCACATCGTGCCTATCCAGTTGAAGAACTTCACCCCGGTCGGCACCGCGATGAGGAACGTCATGAAGGAGAAGAACGGCAGCAGCACCGCGCCGGTCGCGTACATGTGGTGCGCCCACACCGCCACCGACAGGGCCGCGATGCCCAGCGTCGCGTAGACAAGACCGCGGTAGCCGAACAGCGGCTTGCGGCTGAACACCGGGAAGATCTCGCTCACGATGCCGAAGAACGGCAGCGCGACGATGTAGACCTCCGGATGGCCGAAGAACCAGAACAGGTGCTGCCAGAGGATCACCCCGCCGTTGGCGGGGTCGAACACGTGCGCGCCGAACAGTCGGTCCGCCAGCAGGCCGAACAGGGCCGCGGTCAGGATCGGGAACGCGATCAGGATCAGGATCGACGTGATCAGGATGTTCCAGGTGAAGATCGGCATCCGGAACATCGTCATGCCGGGCGCGCGCAGGCAGACCACGGTGGTCAGCATGTTCACGCCACCGAGGATCGTGCCGAGACCGGACAGGATCAGACCGACGATCCACAGGTCGCCGCCGACTCCCGGCGAGTGGATCTTGTCCGACAGCGGGGTGTAGGCGAACCAGCCGAAGTCGGCGGCGCCTCCCGGGGTCAGGAAGCCGGAGAGCACGATGATCCCGCCGAACAGGAACAGCCAGTACGAGAAGGCGTTCAGTCGGGGGAAGGCCACGTCGGGCGCGCCGATCTGCAGCGGCAGCACGAAGTTCGCGAAACCGAACAGAATGGGCGTCGCGTACAGCAGCAACATGATCGTGCCGTGCATGGTGAACAGCTGGTTGTACTGCTCCTGCGAGAGGAACTGCTGTCCGGGGAACGCCAGCTCGGAGCGGATGAGCATCGCCATCGCGCCGCCGATCATGAAGAAGGCGAACGCCGTGACCAGGTACATCACGCCGATCTTCTTCGGATCGGTCTCCCGGAACAGCTGAAGGAGGTACGAACCCTTGGCTGTCGGGCGCGCCGGGTACGGTCGCGTGGCGATCGGCTTCGGGGCTACTGCCGTCACTCCTGCCTCCTGCTTATCTGCAACCACGCCTGACCGTGATTCGTGGCGATCGTAGCCCGCTCGGTGTTGGCGAGCGCGGCTGGGCCGGGCAGGTCGTGCCACGACAAACGCCGGACGCCGAGGCCCCCGGCGCAGACACCATCCCGCCATGTCGATCAGTACGCAAGCCGCGGTGACGGTCGCCACGGACCCCGCGCTGATCCGGCGTGCGCCACGACGGCGGCGAGGGGGCGGCGAGGGGGAGGCGGCGATGTGGTCGTCCACCTGCGGCGGCCCGTGTCGCGGGCCCCGGACCTGCTCGAGCGGCCCGCGAGCCGGCCTTCAGCGGAACAGCGCCAGCGCCACCACCGCGGCGACCACCAGCGCCGCGCCCCACAGCGGCAGCGCCGCGATCAGCGGCACGGCCAGCACACCCGCGTCCGGGCCGCGCAGGGTCTGGAACACCAGTCGCAGCGGCAGCGCGCCGAACGGGGTGTCGACCGGCACCAGGTTGTCGTAGGTGGGCGGGCGCCTGGTCATCGTGCGGACGGCGCACGACGCGATCACCGGGACGGTCACCAGCACCGTCGGCGACCAGCCGGGGCCGGCAAGGAACACCGGCGCCGCCCACGCCGCGGCCAGTGCCGTGGCCACCAGCAGGTGGTCCAGGCGCAGCGCGGTGTCGGACCGGCCCACCCAGCGGCGCCGGCCGGGCGAGCGCCACAGCTCGCCGAGGCCGGCGGTCAGCGGGACCACTGCCAGGTAGCCGAGCAGCGGGAACACCACCAGGTCCGACAGGCGCGGGAACGCCAGGTGCGCGGCGACCGCGGCGAACGCGAGCAGCGCCGCCGTCGGCAGGTGGCGGGCCCGGCCGAGCGTGCCGAGCCACGCGAGCCGCAGCCCGGTCGGCGGCCCGAGGCCGCGTGGCCGGACCGGGCGGGCGGCGGGCAGCAGCAGGGCGAGGTCGAGGAACTGCACTCCGCTGACCCGCAGGACGCGGTCGTGCCAGCCGTCGACCAGTGCGCCGCGGCCCACGTTCGCGAGGAAGGGCCGGGCGAGCAGCGGCACGGCACTAGCCACCAGGACCGCGGCCAGGACGTACGACATCACCGGCCCCGGCCGGACGACCACCGCGAACGCCGCGAGCGCGAGCACCGCGACCGCCTCCGGCACCAGGGCCCGCCGCAGGCCGCGCAGCGCGCCGAACGCCACCGCGCCACCCGCGAACAGCACGGCCGCGCCCGCGACCGTCCACCCGGCGGGCGCCGCGACGATCGCGGCCAGCAGCGCCAGCAGGTAGCCGAGGGCGAGCTGACGCAGCAGCCAGCCACCGGTGAGCCGTCCGGAGATCAGGGTCACCCGGTCGACACCGCCGAGGTCGCGCCAGGTCAGGTCGGCCGGGTCGAGCCACACGTAGCCGCGCGGCAGCATGGTCCACCAGGCGCCGGCCACCGCGACGAGCACCACGGCCAGTGCGAGCTCGGGCTCCGGCACCCCGAGCTCGTCGCGCAGCGTCGGCAGCCGGAAGAACGCCATGGTCATGACGCCGAGCACGAGGAACGCGCCGAGGGTCCGTTCGTCGCCGGAGAGCCAGCGCAGCGCGAACGCCTTCATCCCAGGCGCACCACGTGGTCGGCGACGTCCAGCAGCGCGGGGTGGTGGGTGGCGATGACGACCGCGCGGCCGCGTTCCCGCTCGGTGGCCACGACCGAGGCGAGCCACTCCTTGCCCTGCGTGTCGAGCGCGCGCTCCGGCTCGTCGAGCAGCAGGACGTCGTGCGGGCGGGCGAGCGCGCCGAGCAGCAGCAGGCGGCGGCGCTGACCGGCGGAGAGGTAGTAGGCGTGGACGTCGCGGCGTTCGTCGAGCCCGGCCAGAGCCAGCCAGTCGTCGACCTCGCCGATGTCCGCGTCGAAGGTGCCGAGCAGCAGCTCGAGGTGCTGGCGGGGCGACAGCTCGACGAACAGGTCGGAGTCGTCGAGCAGGACGGCCACCCTGCGGCGGAACGCGAGGCTCCGCTCGTCCGGCTCGAGGCCGGCCACCTCGAGCGTGCCCTCGGTGGGGTGGCGCAGGCCGTAGAGACAGTGCAGCAGCGTCGACTTGCCGCTCCCGTTCTGCCCGGTGAGCACGAGGCACCGGCCCGGGTCGAGCGCGAGGTCGAGGTCGCGGAAGAGCCACTGCTCGCCGACGTGCATGCCGAGCCCAGTGGCCTTGATCACCGCGGCGGGTAGGGCCGGTTCGGCGGGTAGCCCTGCTGCGGCGGGTAGCCGGGTGCGGCGGCGCCCAGCAGGTCCGGGCGGTACTGCCGGAGCCACTGCCCCATGGGCCCGTACTGCCAGTTCGGGTCGACGCCGCCGAGCGGGATGGCCACCTCGGGACGGCCGTCGTACGGGTGCCTCGGCTGCGCGGCCAGGTTGGCGCGCAGCCAGTCCGGCGCGCTGGGCGGAATCACCCGATCGCCCCAGCCGATGATGCCCTGCGACTTCATCGCGCCGACGCTGACCTGCACGCCGTTCTGCTCGCCGATCGCGTCGGGGCCGGCCATCTGCGTGTGCACCTGCCCGACGCGGGTGATGTCGGGCCAGTTCAGGCGGGTGCGGAACCCCTTCGTGTCGCTCAGCTCGACGCCGTACTCGGAGAACCGGACGATCGTCCCGGCCTTCATCTTGACGAACTTGGCGTAGAGAACAGCGGTCAGCGCCCCGGTCCCGACGACCGCAGCGACGACCCCGCCGAGGATCGAGCCGAAGACCGAGCCGAGCAGCAGCATGATCGCCGCGAAGAAGACCAACATGATCACGAACGGCACAACCATGCGACCGAAGCCGCCCTCCGCCATCCGGAACTCACGCGGCAGCCCACCGGGCGCCTGATAGGGGTAGCTCACCCGACGAGAATGCCAGTACCTCGCTCCGCTCGCGTATTCGCGGCTGTCACATTGGCTCGCTCCGCTCGCGCAATCGCGGCCTTGACCCGGCGTCTTCCCTCCTCCGTGCTCGGCGCTGACGCGCCTGCGCGCGAGCGTCACTCCAGACGCCGGCGGCCACTCACACACGCCCTCACCCACGACACCGGCTCGCTCCGCTCGCACAATCACGGCCTTGACCCGACGTCTTCCCTCCTCCGTGCTCGGCGCTGACGCGCCTGCGCGCGAGCGTCACTCCAGACACCGGCGGCCACTCACCCACGCCCTCACAGCCACACCGGCTCGCTCCGCTCGCACAATCGCGGCCTGACCCGACGTCTTCCCTCCTCCGTGCTCGGCGCTGACGCGCCTGCGCGCGAGCGTCACTCCAGACACCGGCGGCCACTCACACACGCCCTCACCCACGACACCGGCTCGCTCCGCTCGCGCAATCACGGCCTGAACCCGACGCCTTCCTGCTCTGCTCAGGCGACTCGCTCCGCTCGTGGCCCTCCGCTGCTCACTCAGTCCAGACGCCGGCGGCCGCTCACTCGGGCCCTCACACGTGGCCCTAGATGAGGGTGGCCCTAAATGACCACTGCGCGGTAGGCGGCGATTGTTTCGCGGAGGATGTCCTCGCCCGGGCGGGCCCACAGGTTCGCGTCGAAGACCTCCACCTCGATCGGGCCCGTGTAGCCCGCCGCGGCGACCGCGGCCAGCAGTGGCGCGAAGTCGACGTGGCCGGTGCCCGGCAGGCCGCGCCCGACGAGCACGTCCGCCGGCAGCGGCACCACCCAGTCGGCCAGCTGGAAGCACGCGATGCGCTCCCCCGCGGCGGCGATCAGCTCGAACACCCGCTCGTCCCACCACACGTGGTAGGTGTCGAGCGTGATCCCGACCGCGGCGGGCGGGAACGGCTCGCACAGCTCGAGCGCGCCGGCCAGTGACGCGACGACGCTGCGGTCCGCGCAGAACATCGGGTGCATCGGCTCGACCGCGAGCGTCACGCCGGCGGCCAGCGCGTGTGGCGCCAGCGCCTCGAGACCCGCCGCCACCCGCGCCCTCGCCTCCGCCAGCGGCCGGCCGAACAGGCCGCCGCACACGAGGACCAGCGCGGGCGCACCGAGGGCGGCCGCCTCGTCGACGGCGCGGCGGTTGTCGTCGAGCCAGCCGTCGGCGCCGAAGAAACCGCCGCGGCACAAGGAGGTGACGGACAGCCCGGCGTCACGGACCAGCGCGACCGACCGTTCTAGACCATGTTCGGCCACGGGTTCGCGCCACAGCCCGACGTTGCGCACGCCGGCGGCCGCGCAGCCCTTGACGACCTCCTCGAGCGGCCAGTGCTTGGCCGTCGCCTGGTTGAACGAGAAGCGGTCCATCAGCTCACCCCGCACGTCGCGAAGAACGCCCGCGCCCGCGCGGCGGCCAGGTCGGCGTCCGGCAGGAGCCCGGCCTCGTCGGCGAGCACCAGCAGCTGCGCGAGATGGGTGGCCGACCGCCCGGACTGGAGCCCGCCGACCATCGTGAAGTGGTCCTGGTGCCCGGAAAGCCACGACAGGAACACGATCCCGGTCTTGTAGTACTGCGTCGGCGCGCCGAACAGGTGGCGTGCCAGCGGGACCGTGGGGTCGAGCATCGACCGGAACCCGGCGACGTCGCCGCCGTCGAGGGCGTTCAGCGCGGGCGCCACCGCCGGCGCGATCGCCGCGAAGACACCGAGCAGCGCGTCGGAGTGGCCGTGCTCGTCGCCCGCGATCAGTGCCGGGTAGTTGAAGTCGTCGCCGGTGTACATCCGCACGCCGGCCGGCAGCCTGCGGCGCAGCTCGATCTCCAGGGTGTCGTCCAGCAGCGAAAGCTTGATTCCGTCCACTGTGGACGAGTGATCCTTCAGCAGCGTCAGCACGGTGTCCGCGGCGCCCTCGAACGACGTGGCGCCCCAGTAGCCGGCCAGCGCGGGGTCGAACATCGGGCCGAGCCAGTGCAGCAGCACCGGTGCGTCCACTTCGGACAGCAGGGTGTCGTACACGGACAGGTAGTCCTCCGGCCCGCGGGCGGCCGCCGTGAGGTGGCGGCTGCACATCAGCACCGGCACGGCGCCGGCGGCCAGCACGTCGGCGAGTTGTTCCCGGTACGCGGCAAGTACTTCCGCCAGCGTGGCGGGCTCGGTCAGCTGGTCGGTGGCGACACCGGCGACGATCCGCCCGCCGACCGACCTCGCCTCCGCCGCACTGCGGCGCACCAGCTCCCGCACCGCCGGGTAGTCGAGGCCCATGCCGCGCTGCGCGGTGTCCATGGCCTCGGCGACGCCGAGCCCGAACCCCCACAGGTGGTGGCGGAACGCCAGGGTGGCGTCCCAGTCGAGCACGGCGGGCGCGCCCGGCACGTTCTCCGCCAGCGGATCGGCGACGACGTGCGCGGCCGCGTAGGCGATCCGGCTGCGCGACGGCGCCATCACCACACCGGTCGACGGACCGCCGCCCCGCACCACGTGCCGCTGCCCACCCGGCAGCACGACCTCCGTCACGACAGCTCCGGGATCTGGATCCGCCGTCCCTCGGCCGCGGCACGCAGCCCAAGCTCCGCGAGCTGCACACCACGTGCGGCGGCCGCGAAGTCCCACGGGAACGGCTCGTCCTCCGCCACATGGCGAAGGAACCGCTCCCACTGCACGCGGAACCCGTTGTCGAAGTGCTCGTTGTCGGGCACCTCGGCCCAGTCGCCCCGTGCGTCGACGTTCGGCGGCGCGTCCGGGTTCCACACCGGCATCGGCGTCGCGGCCCGCGACTGCGCGCGGCAGCGGCGCAGGCCGGCGACCGCGCTGCCGTGCGTGCCGTCCACCTGGAACTCGACCAGCTCGTCGCGGAACACCCGCACGCACCAGGACGAGTTGAACTGGGCGATCAGCCCGTCGTCCAGCTCGAAGATCGCGTAGGCCGCGTCGTCCGCGGTCGCCGTGTACTCCACGCCGTTCTCGTCCCAGCGCGTCGGGATGTGCGTCGACGTGGTGGCCTGCACCGCGCGCACCGGCCCGAACAGGTGCTCAAGCACGTAGTGCCAGTGCGGGAACATGTCGAGCACGACGCCGCCGCCGTCCTCTGCGCGGTAGTTCCACGACGGCCGCTGCGCGCGCTGCCAGTCGCCCTCGAACACCCAGTAGCCGAACTCGGCCCGCACCGACAGCACCCGGCCGAAGAACCCGCTGTCCACCAACCGCTTCAGCTTGCGCAGCCCTGGCAGGAAGATCTTGTCGGCCACCACGCCGTTCTTCACGCCCGCCGCGGCCGCCGACCGCGCGAGGTCGAGCGCGCCGGCGACGTCCATGGCGAGCGGCTTCTCGGTGTAGATGTGCTTGCCGGCGTCGATGGCCGACTTGATCGCCTTCTCGCGCCGCTGCGTGGTGAGCGCGTCGAAGTAGATCTCGACGTCGTCGCGGGCGAGCGCGGCGTGCAGGTCGGTCGTCCAGTCCGAGAGACCGTGCTCCGCCGCGATGTCGGCGAGCTTGCGTTCGTTGCGGCCGACCAGCACCGGCTCCGGCCACAGCGTCGTGCCGTCACGCAGCGGCAGCCCACCGTCGGCCCGGATGGCCATGAGCGAGCGGACCAGGTGCTGGCGGTGGCCCATGCGCCCGGTGACGCCGTTGAGCACGATGCCGATCGACCTACGGGACATGTGTCTTCCCCTTATATGTGAATCAGTGTGACTCGTGAGCGCCTAGCAGCTGGCGGATCTCGCGGGTGAGCGTGCCGAACCTCGGGTCGGTCATCACCTGCGCGTAGTCCCGCTCCGCCGGCAGCTCGACGTCGAGCGTGCGCATCAGCCGGCCCGGGCGCGGGCTCATCACCTCCACCCGGGTGCCGAGGAACACCGCCTCGGCGATCGAGTGGGTGACCAGCAGGATCGTGGTGCCGGTCTCCCGCCAGATCTTGTTCAGCTCGGCGTTGAGCTGCTCGCGGGTCAACGCGTCGAGCGCGCCGAACGGCTCGTCCATGAGCAGCACCGGCGGCTCGTGCAGCAGCGCGCGGCACAGCGCGACGCGTTGCTGCATGCCGCCGGACAGCTCGTGCGGCAGGGCCTTCTCGAACCCGACGAGACCCGTCAGCTCGATCAGCTCGTCGGCGCGCCGCCCGGCCCTCGCGCGGTCCATGCCCCGCATCTCGGCCTGCAGCAGGATGTTCTTGCGCACGCCCCGCCACTCCAGCAGGGCCGCGCGCTGGAACGCGAAGCCGATGTTCTGCTGCGGCTTGACGACCGCCTCGCCGAACAGCGACACCGCGCCCTCGGTCGGCCGGACGAGACCGGCGATCACCTTGAGCAGCGTGGACTTCCCGCACCCGGACGGGCCGACGATCGAGATGAACTCGCCGGCCTCGACCCGCATGCTGACGTCCTCGAGCGCGGTGGTGGTGGACCGCTTCGAGCGGAACCGCACCGACAGGTGCTCGACGTCGACGGCCGTGCTGGTCGACACGGTCATGAGCCGTCGCCCTCGGCGTACGAGCCGTCCCAGTACTTCGCGGGCTCGCCGGCGTCCTTGAGGCCCGCGTACTGCGCCATCAGCGCGATCGTGTCGCTCCACTGGTCCTTGGTGTTGTGGCCGGGCTGACCCGCGGTGTCGAGCTGCAACAACGGTTCGGCGAGCTTGAGCTGCTCGACGAGCACCTCCTGCGGCGGCTCGTTCTCCGCGAGCTCCACCATCGCCTTCGCGGCGGCCTCCGGGTCCTTCACGGCCTCGGCCCACGACTTCTGCGTCGCCCGCACGAACTTGCCGACCATGTCCTTCTTGCCCGACAGCGTCTCCTCGCTCGCGACGATGCCCGTGCCGAGCATGTTCAGCCCGGAGTCGGCGAAGAGCAGATGGTCGACCTGCTTGCCGGTGCGTGCCTCGATCGTCGGGCCCTGGTCGTGGAAGAAGCCCATGATCGCGTCGACCTGGCCCTCGGCGAGCTGCGCGATCTTGTTGGCCGCGTCCATGTTGACGACCGTGACGTCACCGGGCTGCATGCCGTTCGCCTTGAGGATCGCGGGGAACGTCGCATACATGGCGTCCCCCGGCGTGCCGCCGACGGTCTTGCCCTTGAGGTCCTTGAGCGACTTGATGTTCTTGTCGGAGAGGAACTCGATCGACGCCGGGCCCTTCTGCAGGAACACGCCGACGCTCTTGACCGGCACGCCGCTGGCGACCGAGTTGAGCAGCGGCGGGGTGTCGGCCCAACCGAACGTGGTCTGTCCCTGGGCGACCGTCTTGATCGTGTTGCCGGAGCCGCTGCCCGGTTCGACCGTCAGCTCGATGCCCTCGTCGGCGTAGTAGCCCTTCTGCATGCCGTAGTAGAAGGGGGCGTGCTCGCCGTAGGGCACCCAGTTGAGGGTCAGCGTCACCTTCTCGCTGGGGCCCTTCGGCTCCTGGCCCGCGTTGTCGTCGTTGTTCTGCCCGCTCGGCGCGCAGCCGACGACCAGCAGGGTCGCGGCCGCGAGGCCGGCGAGCAAACGCTTGGCAGTCATGGATTTGCCCTTTCAGGAAGTGGTGAGCGGGGTGGCGGAGCGGCGGCTGGAGTGCCACGGGATGAGCAGCGCCTCCGCCACCTCGACGACCACGAACAACAGGATGCCGATGAGCGACATGAGGATCAGCGCGGCGAACAGGAGCGGCGCGTCGAGGTTGCCGTTGGCGATCATCAGCTCGTAGCCGAGACCTTCCTTGGCACCGACGAACTCGCCGACCACGGCGCCGACGACGGCGAGCGTCACCGCGACCTTCTCACCGGCCATGAGATGCGGCAGCGCGTTCGGGAACCGGATCTTGCGGAACGTCTGCCACCGGTTGGCGCCCATGGTGGCGGACAGCTCGAGCAGCTCCGGGTCGGTCGAGCGCAGCCCGGCCACCCCGGACACGACGACCGGGAAGAACGCGATCAGCACCGCCAGGATGATCTTCGGCGCGAGGTCGTTGCCGAACCACACCACGATCAGCGGTGCGATGGCGATCTTCGGGATCACCTGCGCGAACAGGACGAGCGGGTAGAGCGCCCGCTCCATCGTCCGCGAGTACACGATCAGCACGGCGGTCGCGAGCCCGAGCACACTCGCCACGAGGAAGCCGACCACCGTCTCGTACAGCGTGACGTACGAGTGGTACATCAACGAGGACCAGTCGCCGACGATCCGGTCCCACACCTGCGCGGGCGTGGGCACGAGATAGTTCGCCACCCACCCCTGCGCGGTGACGAGCCACCACGCGAAGAACACCAGCCCGAGCAGGATCGCCGGTCGCCACACCGCGTCGAGGAAACGCACGAGCCGAGCCCCGATGTCGGCCCGCCGCACCGGTTCCGGCGTCGAGGCCGGCCGCGCCGGGTCGGCCCTGGTCTCGTTCGGGGTCACCATGCTTGACACCTATACCTCCGCACCGAACTCGAACCAGTCCACATTGAACAGGTCGCCGGTAGTGCCGGAACTCTTCGCCACCAAGAAGATCTCGAACGTGCTGCCCGGGTTCGTGACCGGCGCGACCACCTCGGTCCACGTCTGTCCGCCGCCGGTCACCGGCACCGCGACCGAGCCGAGCAGCGGGCCGTCCGGGTTGCCCTGTCGCACCTCGATGGTGCCACCGTTCGCGCTGCTCGCCACTCGGAACCTGAGGTTGGTCACGTCCTTCAGGTTCACCGGGGTGACGGACAGCCAGTCGCCGTCGGAGACGCCGGAGACCAGACCCGCGCCGTTGCCCTCGCTGTTCGCCACCACCCGGACGCCGCTCGACCGGTCGTGGTGCTCGGCCTCCTTGCGCCGCGGCTGCAGGGTGACCCGGTCGCGGCCGGTGAGCTTCGGCCGGCCGGTGTCGGTGTAGCTCGCGTCGAGCACGTAGGTCAGGTCGTCCTTCGCCGTGTGGTCGGGAACCAGCGCCGGCGTCAGCGAGCCGGCACAGCCACGGTTCTGGTCCACCGCGTGCACCTGTCGCGCGTGCCCGACCCCGCCCTTGGTGAGCGCCTCAGCGCACTCGACGCCGCCGTCGGCGTCGGTCACCTCGACGCGGTAGGGAATCGGCACGCCCCAGTCGAAGACCTCGCCGTCCAGCGGCGCCGTCAGCGTGACCTTCGGCGCGGTGTTGCCGACCGTCACCTTGACGTTGACCGGTTCCCTTCTGCCGGTCGGGTCGGTGACGATCAGACGCGCGAGGTGGGTGCCGTTCTCGGTGTAGGTGTGGGTCGGGTTCGCCTCGGTCGAGTCGGTGCCGCCGTCGCCGTCGAAGTCCCACTCGTAGGTCAGCGCCTGGCCGGTGTCCGGGTCGGTCGACCTGTTGGTGAACCGGACGGTCAGCGGCGCCCTGCCCGACGACGGGGCCGCCGTGGCGGCCGCGACCGGCGCGCGCTCACCCGGCCGGATGTAGTCGATGCGGTAGATGCCCGAGTCCCAGTTCGGGTCGCCGCGCCCGGAGCCGCCGTAGTTGGTGCCCCACTCGATGACGTACAGCGAGCCGTCCGGGCCGAACTCCATGTCGATCGGCCGCAGGAAGCCGCCGCGCGGCAGGAACCTGTTGAGGGACAAGGCGTTGCCCTGCTCGTCCTTCTTCACCTCGAACATGGCGTTGCGGGTCCAGTCGGCGAGGAGCACGGTGTCGTCGTAGTACTCGGGGAACTTCGTCTCCGACTCCAGCTCCGCGTCGTGGTGGTAGGTCGGGCCGCCGACCGCGAGCCGGCCGCCGGTGCCCAGCTCCGGCCACTCGTCGGACACCCGGTACGGGTAGGGCAGCCACGCCGGCTGGGTCGGCGGCAGCTTCGTCAGGCCCGTGTTGTTGGGCGAGTTGTTGGTGGGACCGCCGGCGCAGTCGTAGGCGGCGCCGGACGCGCCGGTCGCGAAGTCGTACTCCACGTACGGCCGGTCCTTGCCGATGCACAGCGGCCAGCCGAAGTTGCCGGCCTCCTTGGCGACGTTGAACTCGTCGTAGCCCATCGGGCCGCGCGCCGGGTTGTCGTTCTGCGCGTCCGGGCCGACCTCGCCCCACGACACATGGTCGGTGGCGGGGTCGACGTGCAGCCGGTACGGGTTGCGCAGGCCCATCACCCAGATCTCCGGGAGGGTCTTGTCCGTGCCCGGCGCGAACAGGTTGCCTTCCGGGATCGTGTACGTGCCGTCGTCCTCGGGGTGGATGCGGAGGATCTTGCCGCGCAGGTCGTTCGTGTTCGCCGACGTGCCCTGGGCGTCCTGGTTCTTCCGGCCGGGCCGCTCGTCGATCGGCGCGTAGCCCTCGCAGCACGGGTCGACGTTGTCGCCGGTCGACAGGTACAGGTTGCCCTCGCTGTCGAAACCCATGCCGCCGCCCTCGTGGGCGTTGATCTCCCGCTGGGAGAAGAACTCCAGCAGCACCTTCTCGCTCGACATGTCGACCGTGTTCGTGAACTCGTCGAAGGTGACGCGGGACAGCCGGTTCACGGCCTTGGTGCGTGGCGAGTAGTAGACGTAGAGATAGCCGTTGTCCTCGAAGCGCGGATCGAGCGCGAAGCCGTGCATGCCGTGGGTGTGCAGGACGAACGCGTCGAACTTCCCGGCCTCGTGGCTGTAGCCGGCCTTCGGGTCGTACACGTTGAGCCGGCCGCCGCGCTGGATGTAGAACACGCGGCCGCTGTTGTCGATCTCCATGGCCAGGGGGTCGTCGGTGTCGCCGTCGAGGAGCGTCTTCTGGTAGCGGTCGTCCTCGGTGGCGCCGCAGTCGCCGGGGACCGCGCCGGCGGCCCACTCGATGCCGCCGAGGATGTGACCGCGGAAGGCCGGGTCGGCGTAGGCGGCGCTGTCGTGGCCGAGGCCGGTGTACCAGGAGCGGCCGCCGTCGATGTTCTGGCACCACGAGATCGGGTGGTCGGCGCCCATGGTGTGCCCGGTGTAGCTGCGGGTGTCGTAGCTCGCGAGCACGTGCACCGAGCCGCGCGGGTTCGTGCGGAAGTCGTACGGCTCCTCGGTGCGTGCCCACTCCCGCGGCAGGTCCCTGGTCGAGGGGTGGGCGCGGTCGTCGACCTGGATCTTCAGCGGCTGCACCGCGGGATGCTTGTCGAAGAAGGCGCCCATGAGCTGGCCGTACCAGGGCCAGTCGTACTCGGTGCCGCTCGCGGAGTGGATGCCGGTGTAGCCGCCGCCGGCCTTGATGTACCGCTCGAAGGCGGCGCGCTGGGCGACGTCCAGGATCGCGCCGTCGCGGCTGTTGGTGTTGTTGAAGACGACCGCGTCGAAGGGGGCCAGGCCCGCGTCGGTGAACAGGCCGGCGTCGTCGGACACCGTGACGGCGAACCCGTGCTCGGCGCCCAGCTCGGTGATCGCCTGCTGACCGGCGGGTATCGAGTCGTGGTAGAAGCCGTTGACCTTGGAGAAGACGAGAACGGAGAACCGGGGCTGCGCCGATGCGCTCGGGACCGCCACGATGCCGAGTACCAGGGCTACACAGAACGCGATGACGTAAGACCGGTTGCGCACGAGAGTCCTCCCGCCGAGGGCCACACTGCCAGGCAAGCGCTTTCCTAGGATGCTATTTGTCCGAACCCGGCCGAGGCAAGGGCTTTCCTGTTATCGGTCGTGACCATAGGTGTTGAGCAGGCCGCACATGCCGAGCCGACCCACCTCGTCCGGCCCCGGCTTGGCGGAGACCCGGCTCTCGGTGAGGTGGGTCGTGTCGCCGGCGCGCAGCGCGTCGAGCTGGCGGCCGGTCGCGTCGGCGGCGGCTTTCGCGCCCCGCTCCCAGCGCGTCCGCCATTCGTCGAGCAGGGGTTGTTTCAGCTTCACGGCGGCGGCGTGGAACTCGGCGAGCTTCGCGGGGTCCTCGAGCGCGTGGAAGCCCTCGACGGCGAGGTCGCGGCGGCGGTGGGCGGTGGCGACGTCCGTGCCGGGGGCGCCGCCGTTCGGGAGCGCGACCGCCTCGGCGTACGCGTCGGGGTCGCCGACGATGTGCGGGGGGAACGTGAGCACCGCGTCCCCCGCCTCCGGGAGGCCGGTGTTGCTCATCAGCACGACGATCTCCAGGCGGTCGCGGTTGATCAGCCGGTGGATCGTGCCCGGCGTGAACCACAGGACGGCGCCCGGCTGTAGGTCGTGCTCGGCGAAACCCTGTCCGGACAGGGTCTGCACCGAGCCGGTGCCGCTCGTGACCACGTACGCCTCGGTGCAGCAGAGGTGGAGGTGCGGGGTGCCGCCGTGCAGGCCGTCCGGCGTGACCGTGTCGTACACGCACAGCTTCGAGACGCCGACCGCGCCGGGCAGTGGATCAAGCATCGGTACCCCCTCGGCGTGGCGGCCTTGCTGTCGCGGGGCCGCACAATGGACACTGACCGTCAACACGCCTCCAGGCGCGAGGAAAGGGCTTTCCTTGTAGCCTGACGCTAGGCGGACCAGGTAATGGGTGTCAACGGCGGAGGTGTGGCATGGCGACGCTTGCCGATGTCGCGCGTCGGGCCGGCGTGTCCGCGGCGACGGTGTCACGGATAGTGAACGGCAGTCCCAAGATCGTGTCGGAGGAACTGCGCGAGCGGGTACTGCGGGCGGTGCAGGAGCTGCAGTACGTGCCGAACGCGCACGCGCAGCTGTTGGCGCGCTCGCACCGGACCACGGTCGGCGTGATCGTGCACGACGTGTCGGACCCGTACTTCGCGGAGATCACCCGAGGGCTGCAGCGGGTCGCGTCCGAGCACGGCCGCCTGGTGATCATCTGCAACTCGTACCGTGATCCGGACCGCGAGCTGGAGTACGTCGAGCTGCTGCGGGCACACCAGGTCGAGGCGATCATCCTCGCGGGGTCGGGCTACCACGACCCGGCGTTCACGAAGTCGCTGAACGCGAAGCTGTCGGCGTACATGGCCACCGGCGGGCGCGTCTCGGTGGTGGGCCGCCACAAGCTCGCGGGCGACGCGGTGATGCCGGCGAACGAGGAGGGCGGTTACCTCATCGGTGGTGCCGTCTTCGCGCTCGGCCACCGGCACGTCGGCGTGGTGGCGGCGCCGAAGCAGCTCACGACCACGACCGACCGGCTCGGCGGACTGCGCCGCGCCGCCCGCGAACACCACCGCACACTGCCGGCCCGCCGGATCGCGTACGCCGAGTTCGACCGCGACGGTGGAGCGCTGGCCACTGCCGCCCTGCTCGACGCGGACCCCCGGCTCACGGCGATCGTCGCGCTGAACGACTCCATGGCGATCGGCGCGCTGTCCGTCCTGCGCGAACGCGGGCTCGCCGTACCGGGCGACGTGTCAGTCGTCGGCTTCGACGACATGCCCATCGCCAGGGACGTCACCCCCACCCTCACCACCGTGCGCCTACCCCTGGTGGAGATCGGCGCCCGAGCGATCACCCTCGCACTCGACTCCCCACACCCCAAGCCCCGCACCGAAGAGGTCGCCGCCACCGTCGTGAACCGCGAGTCCCTGGCCGCCCCCCGCCCCGAGTGACGTGGGCGGGGCCACTGGCACGCGGAACCCCACCCCCGCTCAGGCCGGCAGCACAGCGTATTGGCGTAGGCAGAGGTCCGGGTAGGTGACCGGCCCGCGGGGCCCCGGCACCTTGTCGATGTTGATGCCCGTCTCCGGGACGCCGAGCAGCTTGAAGCCGTCGAGTAGGCGGGTCGGCGCGTTCCAGAAGACGCCGGTGCCCGCGTAGGCGTCCATGAACGACTCGGCGGTGGCCGCGTTGGCGGTGGCGACGCACGCCGCCAGCCCGGACGTCTCCTTGTTCGCGACCTCCGCGGCCTGCGCGGCGGACCACACGGGCAGCACCGTCACGGTCGCCTCGCGCTCGGAGTCCAGCGCCCACTCGTACCCGATCGGGTGAGTGTGGGGCGGCAGGGAGACGGCGATGCCGAGCGACGCCAGCAGCGACTCGACCCGTGGGAGAACCGCCTCGTACACGGCCGAGTTGATCAGCAGCAGGTTCAGCCGGTTGCACACCCCGAGCCGGTCCACGCTCTGCTTGACCAGGTCCAGCGCGGCGTCGAGGTCCGCGTCGACGTCGACGTACAGCACGCCGCCGCCGTCGGCGTGTGCCAGCGTGCGCACACCGTGCTGCGCGGCGACCAGCCCGAGCGACCGCGTCGAGTCGCCGCTCCCCCGCAGGATCACCAGCGGCACGAGTCCCGGCTGCGACACGAGCGCCGACGCGGCCCCCCGGTCGGCCGACGGGACCAGCTGGATCACGTCCGGGTCGATGTCCACATCGGACAGTGCGGGCGCGATCACGGACCCCACCAGCGCGGTCGCCGAGCCGAGCGCGGCGGCGCCGGTACGCAGGACCCCGGCGTTGCGCGACTTCACGAGCTGGGACGCCACGTCGACCGTCACGTTCGGCCGTGCCTCGTAGTTCGCGCCGATCACGCCGACCGGGCGCGACCGCTCGACGAGCCGCAGCCCGCCCGGCAGGTCCCGCACGAACCGGGACCGCTCCGGGTGCGGCGCGTCGGCCAGCAGGCGCAGCGCCTCGGCCATCGTCGTCAGGCGCTCCGGCGAGAGCCGCAGCCGGTCGAGCAACCCGCTGCTCATGCCGCCCTCGACGGCGGCGGACACGTCGGCCTCGTTCGCGGCGAGCAGGTCGTCGCGGGCCGACTCCAGCCGGGCCGCCATCGCCGACAGCGCGCCGTCGACGGCCTCGGCCGGCGCGGCCGCCAGCGCGGGCGCGGCTCGGTGTGCGGCCGCCGCACAACCGGCGACCACGTCAGCGACAGGAACGGAAAGCACAGACATGTCCCAAGTCTGCCTCACCCCAGAAGCCACGCCGCGGCGAGCACCAGCGAACCCAGGTTGATCATCAGGAACATGCCGATCCAGAACAGTCCCGGCGCGCCGGTCAGCCGCGCGAGCTGGTCGGCGTCGGAGTCTCGCGCCCGGCCCCGGCGCCGCTTGCTCTGCAGCTCCCCGATCGGCCGCACCGCGCCGAGCAGCAGGAACCACGTGATCAGGTGCGCGAACGTGGCCTGGATCTGCACGTTCGCCCACCACGACACGGCGAACAGCACCCCGCCGGTGATGAGCAGCAGCACCACGCCGTAGACGTTGCGCACCATCACCAGCACGCCGACCAGCAGGATCGCGCACAGCACGAGCACCGCGGTGATCCGGTCGGCGCCCGCCAGCGCGGCGAACCCCAGTCCCAGCAGCGCGGGCGCCACGTACCCGGCGAGCCCGGTGCACACCATGCCCGGCCCGTACGGCCGGCCCTTCGTGAGCGTCAGCCCGGACGTGTCGGAGTGCAGCCGGATCCCGGACACCCGCCGCCCGACCAGCAGCGCGACCAGCGCGTGCCCCGCCTCGTGCACGATCGTGATCACGTTGCGCGCCGGCCGCCACAGCTCGCCGAACGTGACCACGACAAGCGCGGCGACGGCCGTGACCAGAACCATCACACGCGCGGGGTCGCCCTGGTCGCCGAAGATGTCCACCGGCAGAGCCGACCACAACAGGGGTCTGATCGGTGTTACGTGGCGACGAGTCCCACTTCGGCCGCCACCAAAACGAGAGGCTGCCACTCAAACAGCGACTTCCTCAGTGTCACCTGGCGACGAGCCCCGCCTCCGGCCGCCACCCGAACGGCTGCGCGAGCGAGGCGACGAACACCGACTTCGGCATCGCCCGCAACGCCGCATTCCGCACCACCCGCACCGGCGCGGCCGACAGATGCGAGAGGTTCCCACTCATCGACGACTTCCTCGACAGCGCCTGCGTGCGCGGCCTGCGCAGCTCGTCGTAGCGGCGCAGCGCCGTGGCGAGGTCGGGCTGCGTCTCGACGGCGAGCGCGAGCGTCGCCGCGTCCTCGAGCGCCTGGCAGCCGCCCTGTCCGAGGTTGGGTGTCATCGCGTGGGCTGCGTCGCCGAGTAGCGCGACCGGGCCGTTGACATATGTCGGCAGGTGCGGCAGGTAGTACACGTCGTTGCGCAGCACCTGCTCCTCCCGCGCCGTGGCGAGCACCGTCGGGATCGGGTCGCACCAGTCGCGGAACCGCCGCCGCACCTCGGCCAGCTCCCCGTCGGGGCTGTGCCCGCCGGCCGGGACCGTGCCGGTCGCGTAGCAGTACACGCGGCCGCCGGGCATCGGGAACATGCCGAACACCGCGCCGGGGCCCCACGTCTCCGCCCACACCCGCGCGCCGGCGTCGGCCAGCACGTCCGGCCGCGGCATGATCAGCCGCCACGCCGTGCGCCGCGAGTAGACCGGCGGCGCCGCGTCGGGCCACAGCGCACCCCGCACGGCGCTGCGCACCCCGTCCGCCCCGACCACCAGGTCGGCGCTCAGCTCGCCGCCGTCATGCTCGACGACCGCGCGGGCGCCCTCCCGACGCACCCCGCGGACCCGCACGCCGGCCAGCCGGCACTCGGCCGGCACCAGGTCGAGCAGCGTCGACAGCAGCTCGTGCCGGTGCGTGACCAGCGCGCTGGCCGTGTGCCCGGTCGCCGCCGCGTCCTGGTCCATCCGCACGATCCACCTGCCGCGCCAGTCCCGCAGCCCGCCGGCCACCCCCAGCCGCTCGCCACCGAGCTCGTCGGTCACCCCGATCGACTCGAGTGCCCGGAAAGCGTTGGGCCACAACGAGATGCCCGCCCCCACCTCGGTGAAGCCCGGCGCCTGCTCCAGCACCCGGACCGACCAGCCACGCCGGTGCAGCCCGGCCGCCGCGGCCAACCCGCCGATCCCCCCGCCGACGACTATCGCTTCCATGTCCGCCTCCTCTACAGCTGTAGTGGACTCTACACCCGTAGAGTGTCGGCGTGACAGATCGGCGGACTGTGATCGCGGACGCAGCCATCACCACGCTCGCGCGGGAGGGCATGCGCGGGTTCACCCACCGCGCGGTGGACCGGACGGCGGGGCTGGCGGAGGGCTCGACGTCCTACTACTTCCGCACCCGCGAGTCGCTGCTGTTCGCGGTGCTCGCTCGGATGGCCGACCTGGACCGCGCCGACATCGGCGAGCTGCCGACCGACGACGCCGACCTGGAGAAGCTGACCGACCTGATGGCCGCGGTCGCGCACGTGTGGCTGACCGACGCCCGCGACCGCACCATCGCGCGCTACGAGCTGACCCTCGAGTCGACGCGGCGCCCGGAGCTGCGCGCGAAGATGGTCGAGCACGGGACCCAGTTCCGGCAGATGGGCGAGGCCGTGCTCGCCGCGGCCGGCGCCGACGACGCGCGGCGGCGGGGCCACGCGATGGTCGCGGCGTTCGACGGGCTCATCTACCACCAGCTCGCCGGCGTCGGCGCCGGTGCGATGTCGCGGGCCGACCTGCGTGCCGCGTGCCGCGACCTGCTGCGTGCCGCATTCTGTTGACCGCCTGCCAACAACCCCCTTAGCGTGGCCGTGTGGAACACGTGAGCTACTCGGTCGAGGACCGCATCGCGACGGTGACGCTGAACCGGCCGACGGCCCGCAACGGCTACACGGTCCGGATGGCCGACGAGCTGGCGGCGGCGTTCGACGACGCCGACCGCGACGACGGCGTGCGGGTCGTGGTGCTGACCGGGTCGGGCACCGACTTCTGCGTCGGCGCCGACCTGTCCGGCGACACCCCCGACGTCTCGCCGACCGGGGAGGAGTGGGACGAGCCGGCCGGCCGCTGCTCGATGCGCATGTTCGCCATGAACAAGCCGGTGATCGCGGCCCTGCGCGGCGCGGCCGTCGGCGCCGGCTCGACGATCATCCTGCCGGCGGACTACCGCCTCGCGGCGACCGACTCCCGCTTCGGCTTCGTCTTCTCCCGCCGGGGGCTCTACCCGGAAGGCGCGTCGACGTGGTTCCTCCCGCGCCTGGTCGGCCTCGGCCGCGCGATGGACTGGATGGTGAGCGGCCGCGTGTTCGACGCGGCGGAGGCACTGGCCGCCGGCCTCGTGCACCAGGTGCACGCCCCGGAGGAGGTGCTCGGCAAGGCCTACGAACTGGCCCGCGAGCTGATCGAGAAGACCGCCCCGGTCTCGACCGCGGTGATCCGGCAGATGCTCTACCGCATGAGCCCGCTCGACTCGCCCTACCCCGTGCAGCGGCTCGACTCGCGGCTGATCGCGGGTTGCGCGACCAGCCGCGACGCCGTCGAGGGCGTGGTCTCGTTCCTCCAGCGCCGGCCACCGGAGTGGACCGAGACGGTGACCGAGAACCTGCCGGACTACCTGCCCTGGCGCGAGCGGCCCTGACTCACGGCTGCAGGATGTCCTCGCCGGGGGTCTCGGTGAACAGCGAGTCGATCTCGTGGGCGTACTTCTCCGCGATCGGCTTGCGGCGCAGCTTCATCGTCGGGGTGAGCTCGTCGCCGCCCGGCTCCCAGGTGGCGGGCAGCAGGCGGATCCGCTTCACCTGTTCGACCCTGGCCAGCTTCTGGTTGCCCTCCTTGACGCCGGTCAGCACGGCCGCGCGCACCGCGGGGTGCGCGACCAGCTCGGCCTGCGAGGTGCCGGTGATGCCGTGCTTCGCGGCGAAACCCGCCGCCGCGTCCGGGTCGAGCACCGCGATGGCCGCGATGTAGGAGCGGTCGTCTCCGATGGCCACGACCTGGCCGACCAGCGAGGTCGCCGCCTTGATCGCGTTCTCGATGTTCGACGGGGACATGTTCTTCCCCGACGCGTTGATGATGATCTCCTTCTTGCGGTCGACGATCCGCACGTACCCGTCCGCGTCGACCTCCGCGATGTCGCCGCTGTGCAGCCACCCGTCGGCGTCGATGGTCTCCGCCGTCTTCTCCGGGTCGTTGCGGTAGCCGCGCATGACCGTCGGGCCGCGCGTCAGCAGCTCGCCGTCCTCCGCGATCTTGATCTCCATGTTCAGCACCGGCCGGCCGACGGTGCCGAGCTTGGTCTGCCCCGGCGCGTTCGCGGTCGTCGCGCCGCCGGTCTCCGACATGCCCCACACCTCGTAGATGCGGATGCCCAGGCCCCAGAAGAACTCCAGGATGTCCGCCGAGATCGCCGACGCGCCGGACGCCGGGCCCTTCGCCTGGTCGAGGCCGAGCTTGTCGCGCAGCTTCGAGAGCACCAGCTTGTCCGCGATGCGGTGCTGGGCCGCGAGCAGCGGCGGCATCTTCCGGCCCGCCAGCTCGGCCCGCGCCGCCTGCCGGCCGGTCTCGATGGCCCACGTCGCGATCTTGCGCTTGGCGCCGCTCGGCTCGGCCGCGAGGCCGACGTCGATGGCCGCCTTCAGCTTCTGCCACACGCGCGGCACCGCGAAGAACGAGTGCGGCCGGCAGTCGGCCAGCCCCTCGGCGAGCTTGGTCAGGTCGGCGACGCACGTGACCTGGATGCCGAACAGGATCGCGAAGTACTGCGCGGTCACCCGGTCGGCGATGTGCGCGGCCGGCAGGTAGGACAGCACCCGGTCGCCCGGCTCCGCGTCGAACAGCACGCGCACGGCGTCGGTCTCGGCGATGACGTTCGCGTGCGTCAGCTCGACGCCCTTGGGCGGACCGGTGGTGCCGGACGTGTAGATGATCGTCGCGAGGTCGGACGTCTCGACGGCTTGCCACGCGGCGTCGAAGTCGAAGTCGGGGTCACCCTTCGCCTCGAGGTCGGCCAGCGTCATGACCCGGTCCGTGCCAGCCCCGTCGATCAGGTCGTCGACACACACGATGTGCTCGACCGACCCGCCGACCTCCTGGATGCGCGGCAGGAAGCGCTCGTCGCAGAACACGACCTTGTTGCCCGCGTTGCCGAACAGGTAGGCGATCTGCTCCGGCGCGGACGTGTTGTAGATCGAGAACGGCGCGGCGCCGAGGTGCAGCGCGGCCGCGTCGGCGAGGTGGAACTCCGGCCGGTTCGCGACCATCAGCGCGACCGTGTCGCCCCGGCCGACCCCGAGCGCGGCCAGCCCGGCCGCGAGCTTGCGCACCCGCCGGTCCCACTCCCGCCAGGTGATCTCCACACCGCCGCCGGGGGTGCGGATGACGACCGCGTCCGGCGCCTCCTTGACGAAGGCCTGGAACGCCGCGCAGAGCGTGGCGTGCGATGAAGCTGTCTTGTCCATGTGCCACGCTCCGCGATGCGCCGGGAATCCCCCGAGGATTGGGCGTGATCGTATGCACCAGCGCCCCGCCCCGTCCACGTCGAACAGGGCATTTACGACATTCGGACGCTACCCCTGTTGTTGGCGGACGGTCAACAACTCTACGCCGGGCGGGCCAGCTTGCGGTAGCCCTCGCCGAGCCACACCAGTGGCTCGCCGGGGCCGATGCGGGCTCGGACGACCTCGCCGAGCACCAGGACGTTGTCGCCGGCCGGGAGGACGTTCACCGCGCGGCACTCGAGTCGCACGACGACGTCGCGCAGCAGCGGCACGTCCTCGAAGCCGCACTCGACCGGGACGCCCGCGAAGTCGGAGCCGGCGCCCTCGGCGAAGTGGCGGGCGAGCGACTCCTGGCCGACCCGCAGCACGTGGACGGCGAACGCGGCTGCCGGCCGGCTGCCAGCCGTGAGCGCCGGCCGGCAGCCGGCGTCCCGGTCGAGGCACACGGAGATCAGCGGCGGCCGCGTGGACACCGACGCCACCGAGTTCGCCATGGCGCCCCACCACCAGCCTTCGCGGTCGGCCGTGGTCACCACGGCCATGCCGGTCGGCCAGTTGCGCATGGCGTCGCGCACCGAGACCGGGTACACGGTCGCCGCGGTGATCACGACGCCGCCAGCAGCCGATGCCCGAACTGGACCTCCCCGTCCCCGGTGAGCAGGTGGCGGGCGCCGTTGCGCTCCGCCTCGCGTGCCACGGCTGCCGGGTCCGGCGTGCTCGTGAGCACCTGCGTGACGCCGGCGTACAGGCCGGCGCCGAGATGCGCGGGACTGAACGCCGACAACGCGTTCAGCACGACGTCGCCGTCGGACAGCCGCTCGGCCGCCCGCACCGCCTGCACCTTCAGCTCGTGGTGCGTCAGGGCCGCCGCGGGGACGTGCCCCGCCCGTCCGGCGCCGAGGACGATCGCGGCCGGCCCGTTCTCGTCGCGGTCGCGCGGCTCGACGAGCAGCGCGCCGCCGGTCGCGAGCTCTGCGCAGGTGAGCACGCCGGGGTCGGCGGGCGCGTCGAGGAGCAGCACCAGCTCGAGCCGCTCGTCGAGCACCGGCCGGACCCGCTCGTACATCCCGCGGTCCAGCACGACCGCGCGGGCGTCGGTGTCGGCGAGCAGCTTGGCGAACGTCTCGGCCGGCATCCTCGGGTTGACCGGCGCCGCGACGTTGCCGCTGCGCACGATCGCGTAGAACGCGGCCGGGAAGTCCAGTCCGGGCACCGCGGACACGGCGACGGTCAGCCCGTCGCCGCCGATCCGTTGGCGCAGCCCGAAGGCCAGCTGGGACACGCGGTGGTCCAGCTCCGCGAACGTGACGGTGCGCGCGCCGGTGCGCAGCGCCGCGCGGTGCGGCCACGCGGCCGCGGCCATGCTGGGCAGCACGTCGGCGGAGCCGACCGGCAGGTGCCGGTGCGGCGACAGCGGGCGTAAAGAGGAAGTCATGACGTTGGTTCACCCTCCGCGGACACTCTGTCCGAATAGGACTCGAGCAGGTCGGCCATGCCGCCGTCGAACTCCGCGCTGCGGCGGAGCGCGGCGAGCATCGCCGTGCTGATGGTGTCGAGGTCCCGCTCGACGCGGTTCGCGGCAGCGGGGTTGTCGCCGCTGACGCGGTAGTAGTGGTCGAGCGCGATCATCGAGCCGTTGCCCTTGGGCACCACGAGCCACATCCCGCCCATCGACGCGAACGGCTTCGGGAAGTCCACCTGCCGGAAGCGCACCTGCAGGCGCTTCGGGTCCAGCTCGCGCACCGACGTCCAACTGCGCACCTCGCCGTCGATCCGCTTCCAGAAGCGGACGCGCTCGCTGGTCCCTTCGAACCCGAGGTGCTCGACCGCGACCAGGGAGTCGAAGAGCTGTGGCCAGCGGTCGATGTGCGCGACGAGCTGGAACACACGTTTCGGGGGCGCGGCGACTCTGACCGTGTGCCGCGCGGTCCAGATCCTGAGCTCTGTCATGTCTTCTCGCTCCCTCCGGCCAACTCCGTGTGGTGGGGCTGCATGTGAGTTTGCTCACCGGAACTGGAAGGAAACTCGAGGCCCACTGGACATCCAGTACACGAGCCGCTCAAGCCAGGAGAAGGCCCTGTTCCAGGCGGTTCTCAGCCCAGATTCGAGCCGGACTCGAGTCGCCGCTCGCATGCTGGCGTGACGACCGCCACAGCGCGGAGTATACTGACTCCCGGCGTCGGAATGATGAACCAGCTTCTCCTCGCCGCTCACTGGGCGATAGTCACGGTGCCGCAATCCCATGTCGATAGCGTCGAGCACCAGGTCCGTTTCCTTGGACGTACTCGCCCGCCAGCCCACGATCTTGCGGGAGAAGACATCGATGGCGAACGCGACGTAGACAGTGCCGGCCCAGGTCGCGACGTAGGTGAAGTCCGCTACCCACAACCGGTTCGGCGCACCCGCTGCGAACTGGCGTTTCACCAGGTCCGCGGCCCGAACGCCGTCCTTGTCCTGGATCGTGGTGCGCACTATCTTGCCGCGCACCGCGCCCGCCAGGCCGAGCTGGCGCATCAGCCGTGCGACCCGACTGCGCCCGACCTGGATGCCTTCTCGCCGCAGCTGACGCCAGATCTTCTTGGCGCCGTACACTCGGTAATTCTCGTCGTACACGCGTTGAATCTCTACCATGAGTTTCTCGTCTTCGATCTCGCGCCGCGAAAGCGCACGAGCGTTAGGAGACCGGCATGTCGCCACAGGGATTCCACGCCGTGCCCCGGCGCGAGACACCGGCGGTCGTGATCGTCGACGCGGGCCGCCGCGCGCGCGTTCGGTTCCACACCCTGGTCGTACGCGCCTACCGCGAATGGGAGTCAGGCACGCGCGCGCCGGTGTGGCTCAGGTGTTCGGTCGAAGGTCGCTCAGCCGACCGACCAGGAGTCGTTACCCCGGAGCAGTGAGCCCCGGCCGCCCCCGCCGCCCCGACCGCAGTGCTGGTCTACAACCGCGAACCGCTCATCCAACAGACCAGGAGTCGTTGCCCCGTAGCAGTGACCGCAGGTCCGGCGGGTTCGTCTCGGCGGCGCTGGTGGTCTGGAGCCGCGCCTGGTCGTCGTAGGTGGGGCGGGAGACGTTGCGGTAGATGCCGGTGACCGTGTGGGACAGGTCCTGCGTGGACAGCCGCGACAGCGCGAACGCGTACGCCGGGTCGTCGGTGGTGGCGTCGTGCACGACGATCCGCGACTCGTCGACGTCCTGGAGCCTCGCGACGGCCAGCGAGCCCTTCTCGTCCCGGATGACGGCCTGCTCCGCGCCTTCCGAGCCGAACCGGATGGGTTCGCCGTGGCGTAGGGGGATCAGGCGTTGTTCGCGTTCGCCGGCGTCCTTCAACACATCGAAGGCGCCGTCGTTGAAGATCGGGCAGTTCTGGTAGATCTCCACCAACGCCGACCCCCGATGCGCCGCCGCGGCGGCGAGGATCTCGGTCAACTGCGCACGATCGTTGTCCAACGTACGAGCAACGAACGTGGCCTCCGCCCCGATCGCCAACGACAACGGGTTGAACGGATGATCCACCGACCCCATCGGCGTGGACTTCGTCAGCTTCCCCGTCTCCGAAGTCGGCGAGTACTGACCCTTGGTCAACCCGTAGATCCGGTTGTTGAACAACAAGATCTTCAAGTTCACATTCCGGCGCAGCGTGTGAATCAGATGGTTGCCGCCGATCGACAACGCATCCCCATCACCCGTCACCACCCACACCGACAGATCCGGACGAGTCACCGCCAGACCCGTCGCGATCGCCGGCGCACGACCATGGATCGAGTGCATGCCGTAGGTGTTCATGTAGTACGGGAACCGAGACGAACACCCGATCCCCGAGATGAACACGATGTTCTCCCGCTTCAACCCCAACGAAGGCAGAAACGACTGCATCGCGTTCAACACCACATAGTCACCACACCCAGGACACCACCGCACCTCCTGGTCCGACTTGAAGTCCTTCGCCTTCTGCGGCGCATCATCCGTCGGGACGAGTGCCAACCCGCCGGGCAGGCCGAGGTCGGTCGTGGTCATTTAGGCTGCCTCCGCAAGCTTCGTCCCGGTGTCGCGCAGGTGCTTGGCGAACACCTCTGCCAGCTCGTCCTCCATGAACGGCGACCCGGCGACCTTCGTGTACGACACGGCATCGACGAGGTACCGCGCACGCAGCAGCAACGCGAGCTGCCCCATGTTCATCTCCGGCACCACGACCCGCTCGTAGGAACCCAACACCTCGGCGAGGTTGGCGGGGAACGGGTTCAGGTGCCGCAACTGCACGTGCGCGATCCGGTACCCCTGCTTGCGCAGCGCCCGGTTCGCGGCGCTGATCGGCCCGTACGTCGAACCCCAGCCCAGCACCAGCACCCGCGCGTCACCCGACGGGTCGTCCACCACGAGGTCCGGGACGTCGACGCCGTCGACCTTCGCCTGCCGCAGCCGCACCATGCGGTCGTGGTTGTCCGGGTCGTAGGAGATGCTGCCCTTGCCGTCCGCCTTCTCCAGCCCGCCGATGCGGTGCTGCAGACCCGGCGTGCCCGGCACGGCCCAGTCGCGCGCCAGCGTCTCGGAGTCCCGCACGTACGGCCAGTGCTCACCGCTGTCGTCCGTGGCGTTCGGCTCCGTCGCGAACGTCACCGACAGGTCGGGCAGTTCCTCGACCGACGGGATCAGCCACGGCTCGGACCCGTTGGCGATCGCGCCGTCGGACAGCAGCAGCACCGGCGTCCGGTAGGCGAGCGCGATCCGCGCCGCCTCGAGCGTGGCGGTGAAGCAGTCCCCCGGCGACTGTGGCGCCACGATCGGCACCGGCGACTCGCCGTTGCGGCCGAACATCGCCTGCAGCAGGTCCGCCTGCTCGGTCTTCGTCGGCAGCCCGGTCGACGGGCCACCGCGCTGCACGTCGATGACCAGCAGCGGCAGCTCCTGCATGACGCCGAGCCCGATCGTCTCCGACTTGAGCGCGAGCCCCGGCCCGGACGTCGTGGTCACGCCGAGCGCGCCGCCGTACGCCGCGCCGAGCGCCGCGGCGACGCCCGCGATCTCGTCCTCCGCCTGCATGGTCGTGACGTTGAAGTTCTTGTGCCTGCGACAGCTCGTGCAGGATGTCCGACGCCGGCGTGATCGGGTAGCTGCCGAGGAACACCGGCAGTCCGGAGCACTGCCCGGCCGCCACGATGCCGTACGCCAGCGCCAGGTTCCCGGTGATCTGGCGGTAGTCACCCGGCGGGAAGTCCGCGGCCGCGACTTCGTACGTCGTCGCGAACGCCTCGGTCGTCTCGCCGTAGTTCCACCCCGCGCGGAACGCCAGCACGTTCGCCTCGGCGATGTCGGGCTTGCGCGCGAACTTCTCCCGCAGGAACCGCTCGGTGCCCTCCGTCGGCCGGTTGTACATCCACGACAGCAGGCCGAGCGCGAACATGTTCTTGCTGCGCTCGGCGTCCTTCTTCGACAGGCCCGTGTCGGCCAGCGCGCCCTGCGTCAGCGTCGCCATCGCGACCGGCAGCAGCTGGAACCGGTCCAGGGACCCGTCCTCGAGGGGGTTCGTCGTGCAGCCGACCTTGGTCAGGTTCCGCTTCGTGAACTCGTCGGTGTTCACGAGGATCATGCCGCCGGCCGGCAGGTCGCCGACGTTGGCCATGAGCGCGGCCGGGTTCATCGCCACGAGGACGTCCGGCCGGTCGCCCGGCGTCAGGATGTCGTAGTCGGCGAAGTGCAGCTGGAAGGACGACACCCCGGGCAGGGTGCCTGCTGGCGCGCGGATCTCGGCCGGGAAGTTGGGCGCCGTCGCGAGGTCGTTGCCGAACGCCGCCGCCTCGGAGGTGAAGCGGTCGCCGGTGAGCTGCATGCCGTCGCCCGAGTCCCCGGCGAACCTGATCACCACCCGATCGAGCTTGACCGACTGGTTCGAGGAGCGTTCGGGTCCCGTGAGCACGGACCCAGTGTGCGTAGTGGAACCGGAGCAATGGACGAGTCCGGCTAGAGTCCCTAGCTCGGGATCCCTCTCTTGACCGATTCGAGCAGCATCTGCGAGACGTCGCGGACCTGGACGCCCTCGGCCTTGTCCTCGCTCTGCCGCTGCACGACGCCGTCGGTGATCATGACCCGGCAGAACGGGCAGCCGGTCACGATCTCCTTCGCGTCGGTGTCGATGGCCTCGTCGACGCGCTCCAGGTTGATGCGCTTGCCGATGTTCTCCTCCATCCACATCCGCGCGCCGCCCGCGCCGCAGCACAGCGACCGGTCCGCGTGGCGGGGCATCTCGGTGAGCCGCGCGCCGGTCGCGCTGACCAGGTCCCGCGGCGGCTCGTAGACCTTGTTGTGCCGGCCGAGGTAGCAGGGGTCGTGGTATGTGACCGGCGCGCCGCCGTCGGCCGGCTTGACCGGCGTCAGCTTGCCCTCGCGGACCAGGCGGTTCAGCACCTGCGTGTGGTGCAGCACGTCCCAGTGGCCGTTGGTGCCCTCGAAGCTCGGGATGATGCCCTCGAGCTGGGGGTACTCGCGCGCGAGCGTGTTCATGCAGTGCGGGCAGGTCGTGATGATCTTCCGCTTGGTCGGCTCGCGGCCCTCGAACACGGAGTTGAGCATCTCCGCGGTCTGCTGGGCCATCATCTGGAAGAGGAACTCGTTGCCCGACCGGCGCGCCGGGTCGCCCGTGCAGGTCTCCTCGTTGCCGAGCACCACGTAGTTGACGCCCGCGATGTGCAGCAGCTCCGCGGTCGCGCGGGCGGTCTTCTTGGCGTTGTCGTCGAACGAGCCGGCACAGCCGATCCAGTACAGGTACTCGACGTCCTCGGACAGCTCACCGTCGAAGACCGGCACCTCGAACGGCAGGTCCTTGGCCCAGTCCATCCGCTCGGAGTTGTTCTGGCCCCACGGGTTGCCCTTGTTCTCCAGGTTGCGGAACAGGGTGCCCAGCTCGGAGGGGAACTCCGACTCGATCATGACCTGGTAGCGGCGCATGTCGACGATGTGGTCGACATGCTCGATGTCCACCGGACACTGCTCGACGCACGCGCCGCAGGTCGTGCAGGACCACAGGACGTCCGGGTCGATGACGCCGCCGACCTCGGCGGTGCCGACCAGCGGCCGGACGGCCTGACCAGGCCCGTCCGGCACCCGACCGGCGCCGGACTCCGGCACGTGATGCCCGTTTCCCTCGGCCAGCTCCAGCACGTCGACGCCGCTGTGGTCGGGCATCTCCTGGCCGCCGATGAGGTAGGGCGCCTTCGCGAACAGGTGGTCGCGCAGGTCCATGATCACGAGCTTCGGCGACAGCGGCTTGCCGGTGTTCCACGCGGGGCACTGGCTCTGACAGCGCCCGCACTCGGTGCACGTGGCGAAGTCGAGCATGCCCTTCCACGTGAAGTCCTCGATCTTGCCGCGCCCGAAGACGTCGTCGTCGTCCGGATCCTCGAAGTTGATCGGCGCGCCGCCCGACTCCATCGGCAGCAGCGGGCCGAGGCCGTCCGGCAGGCGCTTGGTGGAGACGTTGATCGGCGCGATGAAGACGTGCAGGTGCTTGCTGTGCAGGATGATGATCGTGAACGAGAGCATCACGCCGATGTGCGCGAGCAGCGCGATCGACTCGATCCACTCGTTGGCCGTGTCGCCGACCGGCGCCAGCAGCTCCCCGACGCCGAGCGAGACGAACGCGCCGGAGTCGTAGGGGAAGTTCCCCAGCGCCGCGGCCGCCCCGCGGAACAGGAACATCGTCCAGACGACGTTGAAGATCATGAACAGGATCAGCCAGGCGCCGCCGGTGTGCGAGCCGTAGAAGCGGGACTCGCGCTGCTTCTTCTCCGGGTCGTTGCGCATGCGGATCAGCGCGAACGCACCGAGGGAGAGCAGCACCATCACCGCGATGAAGTCCTGGGCGAACCCGAGGACGGACCACCGGCCGATCAGCGGGATGTGGAAGTCGTGGACGAACAGCGTCCCGTACGCCTCGAGGTAGACCGAGGCGAGGATGACGAAGCCCCAGAACGTGAACGCGTGCGCCGCGCCCGGGATCGACCACTTGAGCAGCTTGCGCTGGCCGAAGACCTCTCTGACCTGGGCCCAGAGGCGGGCGCCGAGGTGGTCGAAGCGGTCCACCGGCTGCCCGGACTTGATCAGGTCGAACAGGTATTTGGCACGCTTGCCGGCGAAGCCGAGCACCGCGAAGGTGATCAGCAGTCCGAGGATCAGTCGAACGACCACGAAGCTCCTCCGAATCCGGCACTTTGCAAGACGTTCAGTCTTGCTTGTTACTCGCCAGTATTTCGGATATCGCCACGCGCCGCGCAACGGGGTTGTGACGTTTGCCGCCTACTGGATCGGTTGGGGCGCGCTGTCCGGTTGTCCGTGCCGGCTGTGCTGGCGGCTGAACCAGTACGCCAGCAGCCCGGCCGGCAGGAACATGAGGATGCCGTAGACCGCGGCGGGGACGGCCATCGCCGTGCTGTTGAGCAGGGTCGGGCTGAGCGCGATCGTGATCGCGAGGGTGCTGTTGTGCACGCCGATCTCGAACGCGGACGCGATGGCCGCCGGCCGCCCGACCTTCGCGAGGCGCGGCGCCGAGTAGCCGATGGCGAGACTGAGGACACAGAGCAGGAGCGCGACGAGACCGACGTCGCCGACGTAGCCGAGCACGTTGTCCCGCTCCTGGTAGACGGCCACCACGATGACCGCGACGAGCACCACGATCGAGGCGATCTTGACCGCGCCGCGCGTCCGCTCGGTGAACTCGGGCGCGCGGTTGCGGACGACCATCCCGATGGCCACCGGGATCAGGACGATCGCGAAGACCTGCAGCATCTTGGCCGGCTGGAGGCCGATGGCGGTGTCGTCGTCGAGGAACCCGGCGAGCGCGAGGTTGACCACGATCGGGAGCGTGACCACGGCGAGGACCGAGTTGATGGCCGTGAGCGTGACGTTGAGCGCGACGTCGCCGCGGGCGAGGTGGCTGAACAGGTTCGCGGTGGTCCCGCCGGGCGCCGCGGCGAGCAGCAGCATGCCGACGGCCAGCGTCGGCTCGAGGTCGAACAGGAGCACCAGGCCGAGGCACAGCGCCGGCAGGACGAGGATCTGGCAGGCCAGCGCCACGATCGTGGCCTTCGGGTACCGGACGACGCGCGTGAAGTCGGCGACCGTCAGCGACAGCCCGAGCCCGAACATGATGATCCCGAGCGCGATCGGCAGGAACACCGTGGTGGCGGTCGACGAGTTCATGCGCCGGAGAGTCGCAACATTCGGACAAACAGGCAATAACCCATTGAGACCAACCGGCCCGTCCGCGTGTCCAACACCCAGCCCCCGCGTGTCCAACACTCAGGACGGGTGAGTTCGACATTCGCGACCGCGTACGTGTCCGCGAATGTTCAACTCACGTGTCACCGGCGTTGGACACGCGGGTCTTGGGCGTTGGACACGCGGGGCTTGGGTGTCAGGCCGAACCGCCGCGGGCGGCGATCAGCACCGCCACGCCGTCGAGGATCCGCGCTAGACCGAACTCGAAGCCGTGCTTCGCGTCGTACGCGGACTGGTACGTCTCGCCAGCTATCTGGCCGACCCTGGCCGAGACCGGGTACTTCTCCGGGTCGAACACCTTCTCGAGCAGCGGCCCGTACACCGACCACCACTCGGCGTCGGACACGCCCGTGTCCTGCATCGAGGTCGCCGCCTCCGCCGCCGCGCGCGCCGAGCCCTGCACGTACACCGACACCAGGTTGACCACGGAGTCCATCTCCAGCTCGGTCAGCCCGATCCCGTCGACGGCACGCAGCTGGTGCTCGTACTCGGCGATGCTGCTCGGGCCGAGCGGCGGCCGGGACATGGCCATGACCTGCAGCAACCACGGGTGCCGTGCGTAGAGGTCCCACGCCGTCCACGCGATCTCCGACAGCTGCTCGCGCCAGCCGCCCGACACCGGGGCGTGCTCGACGGACCCGATGGCGCGGTCGAACATGACGTCGACGAGCTCGGCCTTCGACGGCACATACGTATAGAGGGACATCGTCCCGACGTCGAGCCGCTCGGCGACGCGCCGCATCGACAGCGCCGCGAGCCCGTCGGCGTCGGCGATCTCGATCCCCGCCCGCACGATCCGCTCCACGGTCAGGCCCTGCTTCGGGCCGCGTGAGCGCGGCGCGGGCCCGTCGCCCCACAGCAGCTGCATGCCGCGGACCGGGTCGCCGCGGCCGCCGTAGTGCTTGGACTCGTCATTTTTCGCCATCGCGGTAACATCCTAGAATCTCCGTACGATGTACGGTAGCGTACGGCACTCCGTACACCGTACGACAACAGGAGGCGAAAGTTGAGCCCCACAATCGTCGTCGAGGGACTGCGCAAGCGGTACGGCGACAAGACCGCGCTCGACGGGGTCGATCTGACCGTGGCGGCGGGCACCGTCCACGGCCTGCTCGGACCCAACGGCGCGGGCAAGACCACGGCGATCCGCATCCTCACCACCCTGCTCCGCCTCGACGAGGGCCGTGCCGAGGTCGCCGGGTTCGACGTGACCACCCAGGCCGACCGGGTGCGCGCCACCATCGGGCTGGTCGGCCAGAACGCGGCGGTCGACGAGGTGCTGTCCGCGCGGCAGAACCTCGAGCTGTTCGGCCGGCTCTACCACCTCTCGGCGAAGGACGCGGCGCTGCGGGCGGGCGACCTGCTCGAGCGTTTCGGCCTCGCCGACACCGGCAAGAAGGCCGTCAAGCAGTTCTCCGGCGGCATGCGCAGGCGCCTCGACCTCGCCGCGAGCCTGATCCTCGCGCCGAGGGTCCTGTTCCTCGACGAGCCGACCACCGGCCTGGACCCCCGCGGCCGCAACGAGGTCTGGGAGGCCGTGCGGGTGCTGGTCCGGCAGGGCACCACGGTGCTGCTGACCACGCAGTACCTCGACGAGGCCGACCAGCTCGCCGACCGGATCTCGGTGCTCGACAACGGCCGGGTCATCGCGGAGGGCGCCCCGGCGGCGCTCAAGGCGCGGCTCGGCGGCGACCGGCTCGACGTCGTGCTGCACGACACCGCCGACCTGCCGGCGGCGGCCGCGGTCCTCAGGCGGGTCGTGAGCGGCGAGCCGGAGACCGACCGCGACGCGCGCAGGGTCAGCGCGGTGGTGACCGACCCGCTGACCGCGCTGGCGGACACCGTGCACGCTCTGGCGGCGGCCGGGCTCGCGGTCGAGGACGTGGCACTGCGCAGGCCGACACTGGACGAGGTGTTCCTGCACCTCACCGGCAACCGGAAAGAGGAGGTGTCGACATGAGCACGATCATTCAGGGCGGCCGGCTGAGGTGGGCCGTCGCCGACGGCTGGACGGTCACCCGCCGCGACCTCATGCACTGGGCCCGCGACCCCGGCCCGGTGATCATCGGGCTGCTGTTCCCGGTCCTCATGGTGCTGATGTTCGGCTTCCTGTTCGGCGGCGCGATGGCGGCGCCGGGCGGCGGCGACGGCTACCGCGAGTTCATGCTGCCCGGAATGTTCGCCATGACCATGGCGTTCGGACTCGAGGCCACGATGATCGCGGTCAGCTCGGACGCGGCGAAGGGCGTGACCGACCGGTTCCGCTCGATGCCGATGGCGCCGTCGGCCGTCGTGGTCGGCCGGTCCGGCGCCGACATGATCAACTCGGTCCTCGGGCTGGTCGTGATCATGGGCTGCGGGTTGCTCGTCGGGTGGCGTGCGCACGGCGGCGTGGCGGCGACACTGGGCGCCGTCGGGCTGCTGCTCCTGCTGCGGTTCGCGTTGCTGTGGGTGGGGATCTACCTCGGGCTGGTCATCAAAGGCCCGGAGAGCGTGGTGATGGTGCAGATCCTGGTCTGGCCGGTCAGCTTCCTGTCCAACACCTTCGTCGCGCCGGGCACGATGCCGGGCTGGCTCGGCACGGTCGCCGAGTGGAACCCGCTGTCCTCGACGGTCGCGGCGACCAGGGAGCTGTTCGGCAACCCGACCTGGGGCGCCGAGTCGTGGGTCGCACAGCACGCGCTCCTGATGGCGCTCGTGTGGCCGCTGGTCCTGCTGGCGATCTTCTTCCCGCTGTCCGTCCGCCGCTTCCAGCGGCTGAGCCGATAGGAGTACGGGTGCCGGAAGGCGACCGCACCGAGGCGACACTGCTCGCGCTCCACCTCGTGGCACGCGGGCGGCTGCTGCCGACCGTGACCGAGGACGGGCACGACGCGTGGCGCGTCGGCCCGCTCGACCCGTCCGACGTGTACCGGATGCGCCGGCTCGGGGTGTCCCGCGAGCAGCTCGACGCGGTCGCCGACCGGCTGGCCCGCGAGCCGGGCGCCACCACGCCGTTCGCCGACCCGGTCCCGCATCTCGTGCCGGAGCTGCGGGACTGGGCGGCGGCCGTCGCGGCGGAGCACGACCGCGCGGTGCGGCTGTCACTGCGGGTCGAGGTGCCAGAAGGCGACTTCGCCGGTGACCTCGGCACTGCTGCGTTCACCGCCGTGGTGCAGGTCCACAGCGCGGCCGACCCGGCCCGGCTCACGGACGCGGCGACATTGTGGGCCGGCGCCGACGAGTTCTTCGGGGACCAGGAACGGCTCGACGCCATGCTCGAGGTGCGGCACGCCGCGCGGGTGTGGCCGCCGCTGGCCCGCCTGCTCGACGTCGCCGTGCCCGACGAGCTGGAGCTGACCGACGCCGACGTGCACGACCTGCTCGGCGCCGGCGGTGCCGCGCTCGCCGCGGCCGGGATCCCCGTGCACTGGCCGCGCGAGCTGGACCGGGACGTCACCGCGGTAGCGACCGTGCGCTCGGAAGGGGACGCCCTGCCGTCGTTCTTCGGCGCGGAGGGGCTGCTGGAGTTCAACTGGCAGGTCGCGCTCGGCGGCGAACCGCTGTCCGACACGGAGATGGACCGGCTGGCCGAGGCCCACCGGCCGGTCGTGCGGCTGCGCGACCGGTGGACGCTCGTCGAGCCGGACCTGGTCCGCAAGGCCCGCGAGCGGGCGATGAAGCCGCTCACGGCCATCGACGCGCTCGGCGCGGCGCTCACCGGCACGGCCCATGTGGACGGCGAGTGGGTGCCGGTCGCGCCGAGCCGGCCGCTGGAACTGTTGCGGGAGCGGCTTTCCGTCACCGAGGACGTCGCCCAGCCCGCCGCGCTCACCGCCACGCTGCGCGACTACCAGGTGCGCGGCATGCGGTGGCTGGCGAAGATGACCTCGCTCGGCCTCGGCGGCTGCCTCGCCGACGACATGGGGCTGGGCAAGACGATCACGCTCATCGCCCTGCACCTGCACCGCGCCGCCGGGCCGACACTGGTGGTGTGTCCCGCCTCCCTGCTCGGCAACTGGGAGCGGGAGATCCGCCGGTTCGCGCCCGGCGTGGCGGTGCACCGCTACCACGGCGACCGGCGGTCCATCGTGGACACCGACGGGTTCGTGCTCACCACGTACGGCACCATGCGCCTGGACGCCGAGGCGCTCTCGGCCACGGCGTGGGACCTGGTCGTCGCCGACGAGGCGCAGCACGTGAAGAACCCGCGCTCCGACACGGCGAAGGCGTTGCGGCGCATACCGTCGCACGCGCGGGTCGCGCTCACCGGCACGCCGGTGGAGAACAACCTGTCGGAGCTGTGGGCGATCCTCGACTGGACCACGCCGGGACTGCTCGGCACGCTCGGCTCGTTCCGGTCCCGCTGGGCGCACCCCATCGAGACCGGCGAGCGCGCCACCGCGCAGCAGCTCTCCCGACTCGTGCGGCCGTTCCTGTTGCGGCGCCGCAAGTCCGACCCCGGCATCGCGCCGGAGCTGCCGCCGAAGACCGAGACCGACCAGCCGGTGGCGCTCACCCGCGAGCAGGCCGGGCTGTACGAGGCGGTCGTGCGCGAGACGATGGCGCGGATCCGGGAGAGCACGGGCATGCGGCGGCGGGGGCTCGTGCTGAAGCTGCTGACCGCGCTCAAGCAGGTCTGCAACCACCCCGCGCAGTACCTCGGCGAGAAGGACGCCCCGCTCGCCGGCCGGTCCGGCAAGCTCGAACTGCTCGACGAGCTGGTCGACACGATCCGCGCGGAGGGCGGCGGGCTGCTGGTGTTCACGCAGTACGTCGCGATGGCACGGCTCCTCGAGCGCCACCTCGCGGAACGTGCTGTGCCGACACAGTTCCTGCACGGCGGCACCCCGGTGCGCCGGCGCGACGAGCTGGTGGCGCGGTTCCAGGAGAGCACCGACCCGCCGGTGTTCCTGTTGTCCCTCAAGGCGGCCGGCACCGGGCTGAACCTCACGCGGGCCGACCACGTCGTGCACTACGACCGCTGGTGGAACCCGGCCGTCGAGGCGCAGGCGACCGACCGCGCGCACCGCATCGGGCAGGACCGGCCGGTGCAGGTCCACCGGCTCATCGCGGAAGGCACGCTCGAGGACCGGATCGCGGAGATGCTCGCGTCGAAGAAGGAGCTGGCCGAGGCCGTGCTCGGGCGGACCGACGGCGCGGAGCTGACCGAGCTGACCGACACCGAGCTGACCGCGCTGGTCGAACTGAGGGGGCCAGCATGACCGAACACGCCACCAGGCCGCCTCGCACGCACCCGCTGCGGCGACGCCCAGCTCCAGGCCACAAGTTCACATACACAGGGCCGGCCGCGCTGGTCGAACTGAGGGGGCCAGCATGACCGAACACGCCATCGGATTCCCGCCCTTTCCCGCCACCAAGCGCAAACCAGGCCGCTTCGCACGCACATGGTGGGGCGACGCCTGGCTACAGGCCATGGCCGACACGTCACTGGACCTCGGCCAACTCAAACGCGGCCGCAAGTTCGCGTACGCGGGGCTGGTCGGGCCGATCACGGTCAGCGCGGGCCGGCTCGCCGCGCAGGTGACCAACGACGACGGCGAGGTGCACCACACGGTCGTGCTCGTCGAGCGGCTCACCGACGCGCAGTGGCGGCGGTTCCTCGACGAGGTGGCCGCGAAGGCGGGGCACATCGCCGCGCTGCTGGACCGGGACATGCCGCACGACCTCGTCGCCGCGGCGGCCGACGCGGACGTGCCGCTGCTGCCCGGCATCGGTGACCTGCAGCCGGAGTGCGACTGCGAGGGCTGGGAGCTGCCGTGCACACACGCGGCCGCGCTGTGCTTCCAGGCCGCGTGGCTGCTCGACGCGGACCCGTTCGTGCTGCTGCTGTTGCGTGGGCTCGGGCAGCGGGACCTGACCGACGAGCTGCGGCGGCGGGCGGCAGCGCGCCGGCGGCCCGCCGCGCCGACCGAATTGGCGGACACACCGCTGCCGCCGGTCGTCGGGCCGCCCCGCGAACTGGTCGTGCCGCCCGCGCCCGGCATCGACCCGGAGGCGCTCGCGGCGGTCGTCCGGCGGGCCTCGCAACGGGCTCGAGAGTTGCTCGCGGCGCACGAGTCCGGTACTGAGAGTGACCTCACGGCGGCGCTGGCGGATCTGCTTCGGGAGTGATTTCTCTACCCGTGGTGACCGATCGGATCCGTACGGTATGAAACGCGAATAAACGTGAAAGCTGGGAAAAACCTGAGAGTGTAAAACTCTAAAGCACCGTTCACCTGGCCTCGATCACCAAGCGTGGGCCCGGCGAACGAGCTGGTCAGACCAGCGTAGGGTGGTGTGTGCCACGCGCCTGATGTCAGGATGCCGGTGTACGGGGTGTTCCCCGGACTGATCGTGTCGATGGGTTTGGTTACCGAGCGACACGGATCGGCGATGGCGCTGCCGCGTGGCATCAGTCGCCGCCGCGGCAGGCAAGCAGAAAGGCTCCGCATGACCTGGGCACGACACGCCAGCCCGACAGTTGAGCAAGGCCGCTTCGCCGAGGTGCGAGCGAGCGAGAAGATTCACTACGCGGTACAGAACCGCAAGGCCGCACAGACGGTCGCCACGCACGCCTCGGACGCGCAGGACTGCGCGCACCTGCTCGCGATGCTGGGCCTGGACTCCCTCGACGAGCACGGGGCGATCCGGGCCGCGGACTGAGAGTCGGCTCTACACCGTCGAATACTCGGCCACGCCGTCCACTGTGGACGCGCGCAGTTCGCCCCGAACGACCAGAACATCAAGGTGTGCCGCGGTTTCCCCCGTCGCGAGCGTCTGGTTGAACAGGTCGAGGTCGTCGTAGCGGCGGTGCCGGCGGGTCCATCCCAGCCGCCGTGCTGCTTCGTACGCGGTGCCGGCCCCGTCGTGCACTGCCGCCAGCGTCGCGGCGAGCCGCTCCTCGTGATGGTCGAGCAGCTCGTCGACCCTGGCGTGCACGCTCGGACTCACCGGGCCGTGCGCGGGCAGCAGCCGCAGGTCCGGGTAGGAACGCACGAGGCGCAGGCTGTCGAGGTAGTCGCCGAGTGGCAGCTTCGCGGGCTCCGGCTGGAAGCCGATCGACGGCGTGATGTGCGGCAGGACGTGGTCGCCGGCGAACAGCACACCGGCTTGTTCGTCGACGAACACCACGTGTCCCTGCGTGTGGCCGGGGGTCGGCAGCGCGATCAGTGTGCGGTCGCCGAGCTCGATCTTGGTGGTGCCGTCGAGCCATTCGTCCGGCAGCTCGTAGCGCTGCCCGGACTCCTCGACGTCACGCTTGCCGAAGGTCTCCTTCCACTGCTCCATGAGCGCGTCGGCGCCCCACCGGACCAGCTCGCTCACCTGGCCGTCGAGCCGCTTGTCGAGCACCCGCCGCAGCGACGGCTGCTCACCGATGCCGAGCGCGATCTTGGTGCCGAACGTGCGGCGCAGCGCGATGGCCAGCGTGTAGTGGTCGCGGTGCATGTGCGTGACCAGGAACCGCGTGATGTCCTCGAACCCGCGGTCCAGCCGGGCGAGCGCGTCCTCCAGCTGCTTGCGGGCGACGTCGAGCGCCCACCCGGAGTCGATGAGCACCAGGCCGTCGCTGCTCTCCACCGCGTACACGTTGACCGCGCGCAGCCCGTCGGTCGGCAGGGGCAGCGGGATGCGGTGCACGCCCGGCGCGACCTCGTACGTGCCGGGCTCGACCCAGGCGTGCCGGTCCTCCATGGCCACCTCCGTAGTTAGCAAACCGAACTTAGCAAATCTCGGTTCACTTCCGGGTCTGTGACCTGCAGCACGCGCCGAAGGGCGCCTCCGGCGTACCGGAGGCGCCCATCAGGCCCGGGACTAGGCCGGCACCATTCCGTGCGGATCGAGGACGTACTTCTTCGCCGCGCCGTGGTCGAACTCCTGGTAGCCCTCCGGCGCCTGCTCGAGCCGGAGCGTGGTGGCGTTGACGGCCTTGGCGATCTGCGCCCGGCCGCTCAGGATCATGTTCATCAGCAGCCGGTTGTACTTCTTCACCGGGCACTGGCCGGTGGTGAGCTGGTGGGACTTCGCCCAGCCGAGGCCGATCCGCACCCCGAGCTGGCCGATCTTGGCGTTCTCGTCGACACCGCCGGGGTCGCCGGTCACGTACAGGCCGGGGATCCCGAGCGAGGCGCCGGCACGCGCGACGGTCATGACGTCGTTGAGCACGGTGGCCGGCTGCTCGCCGGCGTCCGCCCCGTGGCCCCTCGCCTCGAACCCGACCGCGTCGACCGCGGCGTCGACCTCCCGCTCGCCGAGGATCTGCTCGATCTTGTCGGGCAGCTCGCCGGACGCACGCAGGTCGACGGTCTCGCAACCGAAGCTGCGGGCCTGTTCGAGCCGCTCGGGGATCATGTCGCCGACGACCACGACGGACGCGCCGAGCAGCTGTGCGGCGTGTGCCGCGGCCAGTCCGACCGGGCCGGCGCCGGCCACGTACACCGTCGACCCGGTGGTCACGCCGGCCGTGTAAGCGCCGTGGTAGCCGGTCGGGAAGATGTCCGACAGCATCGTGAGGTCGAGGATCTTCTCCAGCGCCTGGTCGCGATCGGGGAACTTGAGCAGGTTGAAGTCGGCGTAGGGCACCATCACGTACTCGGCCTGCCCGCCGACCCAGCCGCCCATGTCCACGTACCCGTAGGCGGCGCCGGGCCGCGCCGGGTTGACGTTGAGGCAGACGCCCGTCTTGCCCTCGTTGCACATCCGGCAGCGGCCGCACGCGATGTTGAACGGCACCGAGCAGATGTCGCCCGGCTTGTGGAACAGCACGTCGTCGCCGGTCTCGACGATCTCGCCGGTGATCTCGTGGCCGAGCGTCTGTCCGATGGGCGCGGTGGTGCGCCCGCGCACCATGTGCTGGTCGCTGCCGCAGATGTTGGTGGTGACGATCTTCAGGATGGCGGCGTGCGGCGCCCGCTTCTCCAGTCCGAGGCCCTTGACGACGTCGTCGGGCAGTTCGAGCCTGGGGTACTGGATGTACTCGACACTGACCTTGCCAGGCCCCTGGTACACGACTACGCGGTTGTCCGTCATCTCGCACTTCCTTTCCTCACAAGGAAACTACGAGCGAAACGGCCGCCACGTAACTGCCCGGACGGTCGGGCCGGCCCTACCCGAACGGTCAGGTGCTCAGAGGATGCCGAGCTTGGTGGCGGCGTAGACGACCTCGGTGCGGTGGTGCACGGCCAGCTTGCGCATGATGCCGCGCACGTGGAACTTCACCGTGCTGTCGGTGATCAGCGCGGCCTTGCCGATCTCCCGGTTGGTCAGTCCCCTGGCCAGCAGCCGGACGATCTCCAGCTCCCGCTTGGTGAGCGGTGAGCCAACGTCCTTTTCGGACATGGCGTGGACCATGAGCGAACCCGCCCGCACCGCTCGGATGATCTTCAACAGGTCGACGACGTCCACGTCCTTGAGCACGTAGCCCCGCGCGCCGCGGCGCAGCGCGTCCATCACCAGCGCCTGTTCGTGGAACGTGGTCAGCACGACCACCCCGACCGACGGGAACCGGTCGACGAGGTCCCCGCACAGCCGCAGCCCGGTGGCCGGCCCGTCCTCGCTGAGCTTGAGGTCGAGCAGCACCACGTCCGGCCGCGCGGCGGCGACGGTCTCGAGTGCCTCGACCGGGCCCGCCGCCTGGCCGACGACCACGATGTCGGACTCCAGCTCGAGGATGGACCGCAGACCCTCGCGGACGATCGTGTGGTCGTCGACGATGACGACCCGGATCCGCTCACCCATCTGCGGCGCCCACCTCGACCAGCACCCGGACGCCGCCGCCCCTGCGGGCCAGCACCCGCGCCGAGCCGCGCAGCTCGGTCGCCCGCTCCCGGATGTTCACGAGCCCGCCGGGCGCCGTCGCGGCCGCGAGCCGGCGCCCGATCGCCGCCGCGTCCCCGGTGCCGTCGTCGGCGACCGCCAGCGTCACGGTCCCGGCCCGGTAGGCCAGCTCGACCCAGACCCCGGCCGCCCCGGCGTGCCGCGCCGCGTTGAACATCGCCTCCTGCGCGATGTGGAACAGGGCGTGCTGGGTGGCGAGCGGCAGCACGACCGGCTCGCCGCGCACCCGGACGCGCACCCGCAGCGGTGTGATCGTCCGGAACTCGCGTGCCAGGTCCATGAGCACGCCACGCATCCCGCCGCCGCGGTCGTCCAATGTGGACAGCTCGAAGATCGCGGCCCGCATCTGGGTGAGCGCGGCGCGGGTCAGCTCCTTGGTCACCGCCACCCGCCGCCCGACCGCGGAGGACGGCTCGTGCTGGCGGCACCACTCCAGGTTCATGCCGATGCTGATCAGGTGCTGGGCGACGCTGTCGTGCAGCTCGCGGGCGATGCGGTGCCGCTCCTGGCTGATCAGCTGCCGCTGCCCGGCCTCGCCAAGCCTGCGGTGCGCGACCTCGAGCTGGCGGTTGCGCTCCTCCAGCTCGCGGGTCCGCTCGTTGGCCTCCTGGTAGAGGCAGGCGTTCTCCAGCGCGACCGCGAGCTGGTTGGCCACCGTCTGCAGGATCGCCACGTCGCTCTCGTCGACCTCGCCCGGCAGCGCGACCAGGAGGACACCCGCCTGCGACACCGGCACGCCGACCATGTCGGGCCGGGTGACCGGGCGCTCCTCGACGCGGGCGCGCCGTGCCAGATCGGTGAAGCCGTCCGGGGTCGCGCCGCGGCGGCACTCGCGGCGGCCGGCCAGCCGCAGCGAGACCGCGGGTGCGCCGAAGTGCCGCGCCAGCGCGTCGACGACCGTCTCGCACAGCACGTCCGGTCCGCTGGTCGTGACACAGAGCGCCGAGGAGACCGCGCGCAGCGCCTCGATCGCGCGGTCGAGACCGTGGCTCGTGCGCCGCCACTCCGCGTAGAAGGACGGCTTGGACGAACGTGCGCCGGTGAGCCGCTCCAGCCACGGGTCAGAGTGCGGCAAGGCAGATCTGCTCGACATCGGCCCTGGTCACCGCCCTCGGGTTGGTCGTGATGTACACGTCGTGCAGCGCGTTCTCCGCGAACCGGGGCAGGTCGGCGCGGCGCACGCCGAGCTTCTGCAGCCCGGTGGGGATGCCGACCTTCTCCCGCAGCCGCTGCACGGACGCGATCGCGGCCTCCGCCGCCTCGACCGGCGTGAGGCGCTCGGTCGCGACACCCATCGCGGCCGCGACGCCGACGTACCGGTCGGGGTGGGTGACCGCGTTGAAGCGCATGACGTGCGGTAACAGGATCGCGTTCAGCAGCCCGTGCGGCAGCTCGAGGTGGCCGCCGATCTGGTGTGCGATCGCGTGCGTGGCGCCGAGGAGGGCGTTGGTGAACGCGATGCCCGCCTGCAGGCTCGCTCTGGCGATGCCCTCGCGGGCGCGCAGGTCAGCCGGGTCGTCGATGGTGGGCAGCAGGTGTTCGAGCACGCCGCGGATCGCGGCGAGGGCGTGGCCGTCGGACAGGAAGCTCGCGGCCTTGGACACGTACGCCTCGATGCCGTGGCTCAGCGCGTCGAGAGCGGTGTGGGCGGACAGCTCCGCCGGCATCGTGGTGAGCAGGCTGGGGTCGGTCACCGAGATGTCGGGCACCAGCGCCCGCCCGGCGATCGTGCACTTGATGCGGCGGCGCGTGTCGGTGATGACGCAGAACTGGGAGACGTCCGCGCCGGACCCGCCGGTGCTCGGCACCATCACCATCGGCGGGATCGGCCTGGTCACGACGTCGATGCCCTCGTAGTCGAGTATCCGGCCGCCGTTGCCGGACAGCACGGCGACCGCCTTCGCCGCGTCGATCGGGCTGCCGCCGCCGATGGCGACGACCACGTCGCAGCCGCTCTCCACGTACTGCCGGAAGCCGGTCTCGACCTCGTGGTCCTTCGGGTTGGGCGTGAGGTCCGACCAGACCTGCCAGGTCAGCCCCGCGGCACGCAGGTGGGGGACGGCCCGGTCGACCCAGCCGGCCGCGAGCACGCCGGGGTCGGTGACCACGAGTGCGCGGGAACCGCCCGCGCGCCGGGCCGCGTCGCCCACCTCGGCGAGGCTGCCGACGCCGAAGATGGTCTCGGGGATGAGGAACTTCTCGAGCTTGCCTCTGACCTGCATGGGCACCCCGCCTCGTTGCCTGGCACCACTGCCGACCAGCCTAATCAGCGCCATGACATTTGCCAGTTGGTCTGTACCACTTGACGGGACGTGGTCTAGACCACATAGTGATACCGGAGCTCTCCACACGCGTTGGACCCCCTGCATCCACGAGGAGACGAATGTCCGGCAATCGATGGCGCCTGCCGGTGTTAGTGGCCGCGCTGGCCACCACACTCGGTCTGGTAACCGCCCCGGCACAGGGCGCGAGCCCCGAGAAGTCGACCTCCCCCGCCGCGTCGGTGGCGGCGGGGAAGGTCAACCTCGGGTACTTCGTCCAATGGGGCGTCTACGGGCGCAACTATCACGTGAAGAACATCGAGACGAGCGGGTCGGCCGACAAGCTGACCCACATCAACTACGCGTTCGGCAACGTCACCAACGGCCAGTGCGCCATCGGCGACGCCTACGCCGACTACGACAAGTACTACGACGCGGCGTCCAGCGTGGACGGCACGTCGGACACCTGGGACGCGGGCGCGCTGCGCGGCAGCTTCAACCAGCTGCGCAAGCTCAAGGCGATGCACCCCGGGCTCAAGGTGCTGTTCTCCTTCGGCGGCTGGACCTGGTCCGGCGGCTTCGGGCAGGCCGCGCAGAACCCGGCGGCGTTCGCCGAGTCCTGCTACAACCTGGTCGAGGACCCGCGCTGGGCCGACGTGTTCGACGGCATCGACATCGACTGGGAGTACCCCAACGCGTGCGGGCTTTCCTGTGACACCAGTGGTTTCAGCGCGTTCCCCACGCTGATGAGCGCACTGCGGTCCCGGTTCGGCTCCGGCAACCTGGTCACCGCCGCGATCACCGCGGACGGCTCCGACGGCGGCAAGATCGACGCCGCCGACTACGGCGGCGCGGCCGCCTCGGTCGACTGGTACAACGTCATGACCTACGACTACTTCGGCGCCTTCGACGCCGACGGCCCCACCGCTCCCCACTCGCCGCTGACCTCCTACGAGGGCATCCCGACGGCGGGCTTCAACTCCGACGCGGCGATCCAGAAGCTGAAGAGCAAGGGCGTGCCGTCGTCGAAGTTGTTGCTGGGCATCGGTTTCTACGGCCGCGGCTGGACCGGCGTCTCCCAGGGCGCGCCCGGCGGCGCCGCCACCGGCGCCGCACCGGGCACCTACGAGGCAGGCATCGAGGACTACAAGGTCCTCAAGAACTCCTGCCCCACAACAGGAACGATCGCCGGCACCGCGTACGCCCACTGCGGTTCCAACTGGTGGAGCTACGACACCCCGGCCACGATCGGCGGCAAGATGAACTACGCCAACCAGCAAGGCCTAGGTGGCGCGTTCTTCTGGGAGTTGTCCGGCGACACCTCCAACGGTGAACTGATCACCGCCATGGACGGTGGCCTGAACTAGCTTCCACGCGGCGCCGTGCCCCTCGGGCATGGCGCCGTGCCTTGCCTCCGGCCCCCTTGATCCACGCTACTCCGGGGCACCGACACGGACGGCCTGCCATGAGCTGTCCTGTGGACAACTCTGTCGTCTGTGGACAACTGGTTCCGTGGCGGCTTTCGACGGCCGGGATTGTCGGGGGTTGCCGGTAGGGTGGAAATCGGGGGCCGGAGGCCGACCGGCGGCGGGTCTATCTGGATCGCGAGGTGTGCCCCGTTGGGTGAACTTCCTTTCTACGTAAGGACTTCGCGTCCGACAAGGTCATGAGCTGTTTGCGCAGGGTTTCGACTGTGCAAGTCGTGCGACTCAGGAGTTGAGCTGTTGGAGTGTCTCGCTTGGTTCGTGGCGCTGCAATCCCGGTGACGACAGAGAGTTTGTGCCGTTGGAGGTTGCGGCGGCGATCAAGTGGACGGTGTCGTTTGCGGCGTTGCGGGCTGGGTTCAAGGGCTCAGCAGGTCGCTGAGGTTCTCTCCGACGAGGACGTGGCTCGGGTCGGCGGAGATCGGCGCGCCGAGGCTGTCGGTGGTTGCCGGTAGGCTGGAAATCGGGGGCCGGAGGCCGACCCGGGATCGCGGCCGACGGCAGGTTTACCTGCATCGGGAGGCGCGCCCGGTTGGAGAATTTCCCTTCCACATAAGGACTTTGCGTCCAGCAAGGTCATGAGCTGCTGCCCAGGGCCTCGACCGTACGCGTCGCGTGGCTCGGGTCGGTGGGGACCGCCGCGTAGGGGCTGCCGGTGGTTGCCGGTAGGCCGGAAATCGGGGGCCGGAGGCTGACCCGGGGTCGTGGCCGGCGGCGGGTTTACCTGGATCGCGAGGTGTACCCGGTCGGGTGAACTTCCCTGCTGCGTAAGGTCTTTTGCGCCCGACCGGGTAGCCTGAACGTATGTTCGATGAAGGTCATGAGCTGCTGGTTGCGGGCCTCGGGTGTGCGAGTCGGGTGGCTCGGGAGTCGGCTGAGTTGTTGGACTGTCTCGCGCAGTTCGTGGCACTGCATCCCGGTGACGACAGGGAGTTTGTGCCGTTGGAGGTTGCGGCGGCGTTCAAGTGGACGGTGTCGTTCGCGCGGAAGCGGATCGGGTTGGCGGTGGCGTTGACGTCCCGGCTGCCGGCGACGTTCGCGGCGTTGCGTGCTGGGGAGATCGATGAGTTCAAGGCGCGGCAGATCGCGGAGGCCACTGAAGTCTTGTCGGATGAGGATGTGGCTCGGGTGGAGGCGGCGATCGCCGCACAGGCGGCGGGGTTGAATCCGCGGCAGCTCAGTGATCGGTTGCGGCGGGCGGTGAATCTGGCGGATCCGGCGGCGGCTGCGGCGCGTGCGGCAGCGAAGACGGCGGCTCGGGAGGTGACGCATGAGCATCTTGATGATGGTGCCGGGTTGTTCACGGTCATGGGTGACGTCGAGCGGACTCAGCTGGCTCATGATCGGGTGCGGGCGTTGGCTCGGCAGATCAAGACCGCTGGCGATGATCGGACTCTGGATCAGATCAGCGCTGATGTGGCGTTGGATTGCTTGGCGGGTAAGGGGTTCAGCAACGCGAAGGTGCAGGTGCGGCTCACCCTGCCGGCCACGACCGTGTTGGGGGTGGATGCCAAGCCCGGGTATCTGGCGGGGTATGGGTGGTTGCCGGCACAGCGGGCACTCCAACTCGCCGCTCAGCAGGACGCGATCTGGCAGCGGGTGCTGACCGACCCGCTCACCGGACACGCTGTCGATGTGGGACGGCGGAAGTACAGTCCACCGGCGGCGTTGCGGGATCACATTCAAGCCACCTACCCGACCTGCACCGGTCCGGGGTGTGTGAAGCCGGCGCATCTGTGCGATCTGGATCATCTGACCGCGTTTCCGGTGGGTGGGACGGATGAGGAGAACGTGCGGCCGGCGTGTCGGCCGCATCACCGGGCGAAGACGGTGGGTGGGTGGCGGGTGGAGAAGTCCCGCAATGGTCGGGGGTTGACGTGGGTGACCCGGCATGGGTTTCGGGTCGAGCATGAGCCGGAGCCGATCGCCGATCCGGAGCCCGCGCCGTTCTGACCGCCGGGATGGTGGGTGGTTACACGGTCAGACGATCGCCAACGGGGCCGGGCCGGTGGGGGGTTGGGGCGATCGAGGCCGCGCCTTCGCCGGAGGGTTCCGACGGGGGTGGGTCGGGTGCGGCGAAGACACGGCACCGAAAGATCGGGAGCTACCGCACGGGGTAACCAGGATGGTCGCGGCGGCCAGGACGGCAAGCACTGGTGGGTGGTTGCACTGCGCGGGCTCGGCTTCCTCGGGGTTTCGTCCATTCTTGTTTGCTTCAAAGCCTCTTTTCAAGCAACCAAGAATGTGAACCGCCCCGGGTTCGGTAGAGACTCGTTACTGGGGTCAGGCGACCAGACTGGTCAGGTCGCCTAGCTCGTACAGGGTCTCGAACTCGGTCGGTGGCCGATAGCCACAGGCCTCATGAAGTCGTCGATCGTTGTACCATTCCACCCAGGCGGCGGTAGCTATTTCGACTTCGTTCTTATTATGCCACGGCCCTTGGGGTTTGATCAACTCTGTTTTGTAGAGACCGATGGTGGATTCCGCGAGGGCGTTGTCGTACGCGTCGCCGACGGTGCCGATCGACGCGTCGATACCCGCGTCGATAAGATGCCGGGTGAACCGGAAAGACGTATACTGACTCCCGGCGTCGGAATGATGAACCAGCTTCTCCTCGCCGCTCACTGGGCGATAGTCACGGTGCCGCAATCCCATGTCGATAGCGTCGAGCACCAGGTCCGTTTCCTTGGACGTACTCGCCCGCCAGCCCACGATCTTGCGGGAGAAGACATCGATGGCGAACGCGACGTAGACAGTGCCGGCCCAGGTCGCGACGTAGGTGAAGTCCGCTACCCACAACCGGTTCGGCGCACCCGCTGTGAACTGGCGTTTCACCAGGTCCGCGGCCCGAACGCCGTCCTTGTCCTGGATCGTGGTGCGCACTATCTTGCCGCGCACCGCGCCCGCCAGGCCGAGCTGGCGCATCAGCCGTGCGACCCGACTGCGCCCGACCTGGATGCCTTCTCGCCGCAGCTGACGCCAGATCTTCTTGGCGCCGTACACTCGGTAATTCTCGTCGTACACGCGTTGAATCTCTACCATGAGTTTCTCGTCTTCGATCTCGCGCCGCGATTTCGGGCGCGTGAGGGCGGCATAATAGGTGGACGGAGCGATCTTGATACCGAATTCGGTCAGCACGGTACAGATCGGCTCGACTCCGAACCGGTCCTTATGTTCCGTGATGAACGCTACGAGCGTGGCGGTCGAGGGTCGAGCTCCCTCGCGAAGAAAGCCGACGCAGCCTTCAAAATTTCGTTAGCCCGACGCAACTCAGCGACTTCCCGCCGCAGCCGCTTCAACTCGGCCGACTCCTCACTCGAGGTCCCCGCCCGCGCGCCGGCGTCGACCTCGGCCTGACGCACCCACTTGCGCAGCGTCTCGCCCGACACGCCCACCTTCGCCGCCACCGAGCAGATCGCCTCCCACTGCGACGCATACTGCTCTACCTGCTCAAACACCAACCCAACCGCACGCTCACGGAACTCACGTGAGTACCTCTTCCCGGCCATGATCCACATCCTCACTCAACGAGTGAGCCTCCATCAAACCTGGGGCGGTTCAATGAGACGAAAGGTAAGGGAGTGTGCTTGTGGCCAGCGGGTCTCGCCCCGACCCGAAACGGGACAGGAACTTGAGTCCCGGGGGAAATCAACTCGGCGATCCTGGCTACGCAACCCTGTCCCGCCCCGGGTTTGATGGAGACATCGAACACCCGGAGGATTTGGAGTCATGGCGGCACCACGGAAGTACCCAGACGAGTTGCGTGAGCGGGCGACGCGTTTGGCGGTCGAGGCGAGGCGGGATCCGGTGTCGGCTGGTGGTGCGATCAAGCGGATCGCTGACCAGCTCGGTGTGCACCCGGAAGCGTTGCGGACGTGGGTGAAACAGGCCGAGACCGATGAGGGGACGCGGTCGGGGATGACCTCGTCCGAGGCGGCCAGAATCGCTGAGTTGGAGCGTGAGAACCGTGAGCTGCGGCGGGCGAACCAGATCCTGAAATCAGCGGCCAGTTTCTTCGCAGCGGAGCTGGACCGTCCGTCGCGATGAAGGTCGAGTTCGTCGACTCCCAGCGGGAGGAGCACGGTGTCCAGCCGGTCTTGCAGGTGCTTGAGGATACGCCTGGGGAGATCGCATCGTCGACGTATTACGCGGCCAAGGCACGTCCTGAGTCGGTCCGTGCGGCCCGGGACCGGGAGCTGGCCGAGAAGATTGAGCGGGTGCACGAGGACAACTACGGCGTCTACGGGGCGCGGAAGGTGTGGGCCGAGTTGAACCGGCAAGGCGTGGATGTGGCGCGGTGCACGGTTGAGCGGCTCATGCGCGAGATCGGGCTGCGGGGCCTGCTGCGGGACAAGTCTCCGCGCACGACACGGCCGGCGGCGGAGACCGGCAGGCCAGGTGATCTGGTGAAACGCGACTTCACCGCGACCCGATCGAACGAGTTGTGGGTCGCGGACATCACCTACGTGCGCACCGCCGCCGGTTGGGTCTACGCGGCGTTCGTGCTCGATGTGTTCTCCCGCTTGATCGTCGGCTGGCAGGTCGCTACCAGCCTCTACACAGATCTGGCGCTTGATGCGCTGCAGATGGCGATCTGGCGCCGCCAGACCGCCGGCGCGGATCTGACCGGGCTCGTGCACCACAGTGACCGCGGTGTGCAGTACCGGGCGGTGCGCTACACCCAACGCCTCGCCGAGGCCGACGCCGTCGTATCCGTTGGCAGCAAGGGAGATTCCTACGACAACGCGATGGCCGAGGCGTTCAACTCGTTGTACAAGGCCGAACTCGTCCGCAACCACGGACCATGGCGCGGCATAGACGACGTCGAGATCGCCACCGTCGAGTACATCGACTGGTACAACAACCGACGCCTCCACGGCGAACTCGGACACCTCCCACCCACCGAGCACGAAGCACTACACGCGATGACCCACCCAGTCACCGCAACCCTAGAAACCAGATAACAGACTCTCCATCAAACCCGGGGCTTGACACCCCACTGCCCGGTGCCGTGCCTCGCCGCACCCAAACACCCCGTCGAGACCAGCGGCGAGGTGCGGCGTCGATCGCCCCACCCCGTGCCGCCGGGACAACAAGGCGATCGTCCGACCGCGTGTCCCATCCAGACTCGAGAAACCAACTAAGACCGATCAACCGCCACCACCGTGTGATGACGACCGGTCGGAATGATCAACGGCGTACCGCTAACCGGATCAACAGTCACCTGACAACCAACATCGAACACCTCAGCCACCATCTCCGGCGTAACAACCTCCCCCGGCGCCCCCTCCGCAACGATCCGCCCCGCCTTCATGGCGATCACATGATCGGCATAACGGCACGCCTGGTTCAGGTCATGCAGCACCATCACGATCGTCCGGCCCTCGCGCCTGTTCAGGTCCACCACCAGATCCAGCACGTCGATCTGGTGCGCCAGGTCCAGGAACGTCGTCGGCTCGTCCAGTAACAGGACCGGCGTCTCCTGGGCTACGGCCATCGCGATCCAGGCCCGCTGTCGCTGCCCGCCGGACAACTCGTCCACCGGCCGGTCCGCCAGGTCGGTCATGCCGGTCGCGGCCAGTGCGGCCGACACCGCGGCCTCGTCCGCCGACGACCACTGTCGCCACCAGCTCTGGTGTGGTGACCGACCGCGTGTCACCAGGTCGATCACCGTCAACCCGTCCGGCGCCACCGGTGACTGCGGCAGGATCCCCAACAGGCGGGCGACCTGACGGGTCGGCATCGTGTGGACCGACTGGCCCTCCAGAAACACAGTGCCGGCTCGGGGGGTCAGCAGTCGCGCCAGTGCCCGCAGCAGTGTCGACTTGCCGCACGCGTTCGCGCCCACGATCACGCTGATCCGTCCCGGCGGCACCAACAGGTCCAGATCCTCGACCACGACCCGGTCGTCGTAGGCCAGCCGCAGGCCCGACGCACGCAACTCCGTCACACTCATCCTCCGGAACCGGCTCGGTTGGCCCTGGCCAGCAGCCAGAGCAGGAACGGGGCGCCGAGCACGCCGGTGACCACACCGACCGGCAACGACATCGTGCGGGCGAGCAGATCACTGCCGAGCACCACGACCGCGCCCGTGATGCCGGACGTGACCAGCGGCGGCGCCGGCGTGCCGGCCAACCGCTTCGCGATCTGGGGCGCGGCCAGCGCCACGAACGCCACCGGCCCGGCCGCCGCGGTGCCGAACGCCACCAGCCCGACACCGACGATCAGCAGCGTCAGCCGCGCCACCTGCACCGGCGTGCCCAGGCCGACCGCCACGTCGTCGCCGAGGTGCAGCACCCGCAGCCAGCCGCTCAGCACGACCGCGATCGGAATCAGCACAGCCATCGACACCAGCAGCGGCGTCGCCTGGCTCCACGTGCTGTCGTTGAGGTTGCCGACCATCCACCCGACGATCTGCTGCGCCTCGTACAGCTTCGCGCGCGCCAGCAGGTAGCTCGTGGCACTCGTGCACGCCCACGACACCCCGATGCCGACCAGGATGATCCGGTACCCGGTGGTGCCGCGCTGCCACGCCAACACGTAGATCAGCAGCGCGGACCCGAGCGCGCCGGCCAGCCCGAGGGTCTGGGTGCCGAGCCCGGCGCCCACCCCGAGCACGATGCCGCCGACCACCGCGGTCGTCGCGCCCGCCGAGATGCCGATGACGTCCGGGCTCGCCAGCGGGTTGCGGGTGATGGTCTGGAACAGCGCGCCGGACATGCCGAACGACACCCCGACGAACAACCCGACGAGCGCGCGCGGCATCCGCCAGTCGTAGACCACGACCTGGTCGTAGTACTCACCGCTGCTGAACAGCGCCGCCACCACCTTGCCGACGCTCAGCGGGTAGTCGCCGACCGTCATGCCCAGGCAGAACAGGAAGAACGCGAGCGCGGCGAGCACCAGCGCGACACCGAGCAGCCGCGGCCGCAGCACCCCGGAGACGGGCGGCCGCTCGAGTCGGAACGTGGTGCGGGCGAGGGTGCTCATCACAGTTCCGCCAGACGCCTGCGGCGGACCAGCGCGATGAAGAACGGCGCCCCGATGAACGCGACGATGATGCCGACCGCGGTCTCCCCCGGCCGCGCGATGACGCGTCCGACGATGTCCGCCGCCAGCATCAGTACCGGCGCCAGCACCATGCAGTACGGCAGCAGCCAGCGGTGGTCCGGCCCGGTGATCGCCCTGGCGGCGTGCGGCACGACCAGCCCGACGAACACGACCGGCCCGACCACGGCCACCGCGGCGCCGGTCAGCAAGGTAATCGCGATCGCGCCCTGCACCCGCACCAGCCCGACGCGCCGCCCGAGCGCCTTCGCGACGTCGTCGCCGAGCGCCATGCTGTTGAGCGCGGTCGCCGACGCCAGCGCGAGCGCCACCCCGGCCAGCACGAACGGCAGCACCCGCAGCACCACCCCGAGGTCCTGCCCGGCGAGCGAGCCGGCCGCCCAGAACCGGTAGCGGTTCAGCGCCTCGGGGTCGACGAGCGCGATGCCGCTGGTCAGCGACGTGAGCAAGGCGGTGATCGCAACTCCGGCCAGCGCCAGCTTGACGGGCGTCGCGCCGCCGCGGCCGACGCTGCCGAGCAGGTAGACGACCGCGCTCGCGACCAGCGCGCCGGCGAACGCGAACCAGATGTAGCCGTAGAGGCCGGCGATCCCCGTGGTCGCGACCGCGACGACGATGCCGAACGCCGCGCCGGCGCTGATGCCGAGCAGGCCGGGGTCGCCGAGCGGGTTGCGGGTCAGCGCCTGCATGATCGCGCCGGCCAGCCCGAGCGCGGCCCCGACGACGATCGCGAGCAGCGTCCGAGGGAACCGGCCGCCCCAGATCACCGCGTCGACGTCCGGCGCGCCGTGCCCGAACAGGGTGGCGACGACCTGGCCGGGCGGGATGGTGCGCGTCCCGATGGCGAGCGACAGCACGCACAGGACGAGGAGCGCTCCGACGGCGAGGACCAACAGGAGCCGTCGCCGCTCGCGTGTTGAGCGCGTCGAGCCGGCGGCCTCGATCATGCCGGTCACCCTACCCGCGATGAAGTTAGGGTAGGTATACCTCAGGTCGAGCTGATCGTGTTAGGTTTCCCTTACCTAATAGGCCGACCCAGAGGGACACATGTCGTCAGCTACCAGGCCCCTTGCCAAGATCGCCGCCGTAGTACTGGCCCTGGTGGTCGCCGGCTGCGGAGTCGCCGATCCCCCAAAGCCGGCGGCCGGCGGCAGCAGTGCCGCCAAGTCCGGGGTCTTCCCCGTCACCGTCGACCACAAGTACGGCGCGACGACGGTCCCGGCCAAGCCGAAGCGGATCGTCACCCTCGGCCTGTCCGACCAGGACGCGGTCCTCGCGCTGGGCACGGTGCCGGTCGGCGCGATCGACTGGTTCAAGGAGCGCCCGTACGGCCTGTGGCCGTGGACGAAGGAACTCTGGGGCGCCACCCCGCCGGAGATCGTCGGCGAGCGGGACGACTACAACCTCGAGAAGATCCTCAACCTCAAGCCGGACCTGATCCTCGCGCTGTACTCGGGGATGACCAAGCAGCAGTACGACGAGCTGTCGAAGATCGCGCCGACCGTCGGCCAGCCGAAGGGCTTCGACGACTACGGCGCGCCGTGGCAGGACATGACCCGCATGGCCGGCAAGGCGATGGGGCTCGAAGCCGAGGCCACCGACCTGATCGGCGACATCGACGACCGGTTCGCGGCGCTGCGCGAGGAACACCCGGGCTGGAAGGGCAAGGGCGTCGCGGTGGTCGACCCCTACGAGCCGGGCAAGTTCGCGGTGTTCCAGAAGACCGACCCGAAGGCCGCGTTCGTCGAGGAGCTGGGTCTCACGGTTCCCGACGAGATCAACAGGACGGCGGCGGACAACAACGCGGCCGAGATCAGCTCCGAGCGCCTCGACATGATCGACACCGACCTGGTGGTGATCCTCGCGTTCGACCCGAACCAGGCACGCACGCAGCTCGGGGCCGACCCGGTGTTCCAGGGCCTCAAGGCCGTGCGCGAGGGCCGGGTGATGTGGGTGCCGTACTCGGAGCCCGCGATCGGCGCGGCGCTGTCGTTCGACACCGTGCTCAGCATCCCGTACGCGATCGACCAGTTCGTCCCGCTGCTCGAGAAGTCCTAGCCGGTAAGGCGGTCGAAGAACCATGGGGACAGGTCTGCCACTGACCGGCGCGCAGGCCGGGGTCTGGTACGCCCAGCAGGCCGAGCCGGCCGGCACCGCGTTCAACATCGCCGCGTACGTGGAGATCCGCGAACCGGTCGACGTGGCACGGTTGCGGCAGGCGGTGTGCGAGACGCTGCGTGCGGCCGAATGCCTGCACGTACGAATCGACCGCCGCCGACGGCGAACCGCGGCAGACCGTCGTCCCGCCCGGCGAGATCTCGGTGCCGGTGCTGGACTTCCCCGACACGGACGCCGCCATGGCGTGGCAGCTGGCGGACCGGGCGCGGCCGATGATCGACCCGTACTTCCGGCACGCGCTGCTGGTGCTGCCGGACCGCGTGTGGTGGTACCAGGCCTACCACCACGTGGTGATCGACGGCATCGGCATGAACCTGGTGCTCGGGCAGGCCGCCGCGCGCTACGCGGGCACCGCGCGGTCCGATGTGGACTGGACGCTCGCCAGGCTGGTCGCGGACGACCAGAAGTACGGGACCGGCCGGCGGCACGACGCCGACCGCGAGTTCTGGCTCGACCGGTTCGCCGACGCACCGGAACCGGCCCGCCTGCTCGACCGGCCGGCCGGCCCGACCAGCAGGCTCGAGCGCCGCGCGCTGACGGTCGGCGCCGAGCCGCTGCGCGCGGTCGCGCGGGAGTACGGCACGACCCCGGCCCGGCTGCTGATCGCGGTCGTCGCGGGCTACACGCAGCGGGTCACCGGCGCCGGCGAGGTGGTGCTCGGCATGCCGGTCACCGGTCGTGGCGTCGGGCGGGTGCCGGGCATGTGCGCGAACGTCGTGCCGCTGCGGGTGCCGGTCGACCCGCACGCGCCGCTGTCCGCCGTGGCGTCCACTGTGGACGCGGAGGTGTCGTCGACCGTGCGGCACAGCCGGTTCCGCGTCGAGGAGCTGGCGCGGGAGCTGGGTGTCGAAGGCGGCGTCGAGGGACTCGTGGGGCCGACGGTCAACGTCATCGGCTACGCCAAGGATCCCGGTCTCGGCGTCGCACACGACCTGTGGCGCGGACCCGCGCACGACCTCGTGGTCAACATCCTGGAACAGGCCGACGGGTCGTTCGCGCGTGCTGCTCGACGGCGACGCGTCGGTGTGCGGACCCGAGGACCTGGCCACTCACGAGGACGGACTGCGTGCCGTGCTCGCCGCACTGGGCTCCGACCGTCCACTCGGGACGATCGAGCTGGTGCCGCCCACCGCGCTGCGGAGGCTCCTCGACTTCGGCACCGACCCGGCGGACACCGACGAGGTGACCTGGCCGGCCGCGTTCGAGCGGCAGGCACGGCTCGCGCCGGACGCGGTCGCGCTGGTGTGCGAGGACGTCACGCTGACGTACGCCGACCTGAACGCGGCCGCGAACCGGCTGGCGCGCCTGCTGATCGACCGCGGCGTGTCCCCCGAGGACGTGGTCGCGGTGGCGCTGCCGCGTTCCGCGGACCTGGTGGTCGCGCTGCTGGCCGTGCTGAAGACCGGTGCCGCGTACCTGCCGCTGGACCTCGACCACCCGACCGACCGCCTGGCGTACATGCTCACCGACTCCGGCGCACGGTTGGTGCTGACGACCGCCGCGCTCGCCGCCGAGGTGCCGCCGGCGCCGCGAGTAGAGCTGGACGACATCGACCTCACCGCGTACGGACCGTCCGATGTGGACGTCGCGATCCCGTTGTCCGGCGCGGCGTACGTCATCTACACGTCCGGCTCGACCGGACGGCCGAAGGGTGTCGTGGTCTCCCACGACGGCATCGGCTCGCTCATCGAGACGGCCGTCGCCCGGCTCGGGGTCACCGCGTCGAGCCGTGTGCTGCAGTTCGCCTCGGTCGGGTTCGACGTCGCCGTGTGGGACCTGTGCATGGCGCTCGGCACCGGCGCGCGGATCGTCGTGGTGCCCGAGCACCGGCGGGTAGCCGGACCGGAGCTGACCGACTACCTCGCCGAACACGGTGTCACGCACATGATCCTGCCGCCGTCGCTGGTCGCGGCGCTGCCGGCGGACTGCCGGCTGCCCGGCGGCGCGGTGCTCGTGGTCGGCACCGAGGCCGTGCCGGCCGAGCTGGTCGCGCGGTGGTCGCCGACCCAGCGCGTGGTGGTCGCGTACGGCCTGACCGAGGCGACCGTCAACTCGACGCTGTGGCTCGCCGAGCCGGGCTGGTCCGGCCCGGTCCCGATCGGCGGGCCGGACCCGAACACGCGGCTGTACGTGCTGGACGCCAGGTTGCTGCCGGTCGGCGTCGGGGTCACCGGCGAGCTGTACGTCGCCGGCCGCGGGCTGGCTCGCGGCTACCTCGGCCGCGCGGCGCTGACCGCGTCCCGGTTCGTCGCGGATCCCTTCGGTGGCAGCGGTTCCCGGATGTACCGCACGGGCGACCGGGTGCGGTGGACAGCGGCCGGCGACCTGGAGTTCCTCGGGCGCGTGGACAGTCAGATCAAGATCCGGGGCCACCGGGTCGAGCCGGGCGAGATCGAGAGCGTGCTGCTGCGGCAGCCCGGCGTCGCGCAGGCGGCCGTGCTGGCGCGCACCGACCAGCGGGGCGCGCCGCGGCTCGTCGCCTATCTTTCCGGCACGGGCCTCGACGTGACCGCGGTGCGGTCGGCGGTGTCCGACACGCTGCCGGAGTACCTGGTGCCGACCGTGTTCCTGGTGCTGGACACCCCGCTCCCGCTGACACCGAACGGAAAGCTCGACACCAAGGCGCTGCCGGAACCGGACTGGGCGGCGCAGGCGGGTGACGCGGCGCCGACGACCGACGCGGAACACGTGCTCGCCGGCCTGTTCGCAGACGTGCTGCGGCTGCCGGAGGTCGGGGTCCACGACAGCTTCTTCGAGCTGGGCGGCGACAGCATCATCGCGATCCAGCTGGTCAGCAGGGCCAGGTCGGCCGGGCTGACCGTGACACCGAGGGACGTGTTCCGGCACCGGACGGTGGCGGCGCTGGCCGCGGTCGCCGGCCGTGCGACACCGATCCCGGTCAGCGATGGCGGCACCGGCACCGTGCCGGAGACGCCGATCGTCCGCTGGCTCAGCCGGGTCACCGGCCCGATCGACGGCTTCTACCAGTCGCTGCTGATCCCGCTGCCGTCCGAAGTGGACGCCGAGGCGCTGCTGCGGCGACTGCTCGACCACCACGACCTGCTCCGCGCACACCTGAGTCCGGAGTGGACACTCGAGGTGCCGCCGCGGGGCACCGCGCGGGACGTGCTCGATCGGGTGGGGCCGGACGCGTCCGTCAGCGTGCAGGAACGCCTCGCCGCGGCGCAGCTCGCGCCGAGGGCGGGCCGGATGCTGCGTGCCGTGCGGTTCCCCGACCGGCTCCTCCTCGTGGCACACCACCTCGTGGTCGACGGGGTCTCGTGGCGGATCATCGCCGAAGACCTGACCAGGATGGCCGCCGGCGACGACCCGCTGCCGGTGCGCACCTCCTTCCGACACTGGGCCACCCGACTGTCCGATGTGGACCGTACGGCGGAGCTGCCCTTCTGGCGCCGGCAGCTGACCGGCCCCGACCCGACGCTGGGCGCGCGGCGCCTGGACCCGGCCGTCGACGTCGCGGCCACCGGCCGGACGCACACGGTGTCGCTGCCCGCCGGCGTGACGGACCGGGTGCCGGCGGCGTGCCACTGCTCGGCGCCCGACGTGCTGCTGACGGCACTCGCGGTGGCGGTCGGACTGTGGCGGGACGCGGGCGCCGAGGTGCTCGTCGAGCTGGAGGGACACGGCCGGGAGGAGCACGTCGTCGGCAAGATCGGTGCTGTGGACGTGTCCCGCACGGTCGGCTGGTTCACGACCACGTTCCCGGTGCGGCTGGACCCCGGCGAGGTACAGCTCGCCGACCTGGCGAGCGCGGTGCGGCGGGTGAAGGAGCAGCTGCGGGCGGTGCCGGACAACGGGATCGGCTTCGGGCTGCTCCGGGACCGGCTCCCCGAGGCGAGCCCGCAGATCCTGTTCAACTACCTCGGCCGCTTCACGGGGTCCGAGGCGTTGGGCGGCGGCGCGGATCCGGCCATGCCGTTCGGGCATGCCCTGGAGATCAACGTGCTGGTGCGGGACGGCGAGCCGGTCGCGACGCTGTCGTGGCCGAGCGGGGTGCTGTCGTCTGCGGAGGTGACCGCGCTCGCCGAGCTGTGGGTGGAGGTGCTCGGCAGGCTCGCGGCGCTGGAGGGGGTCGGCCACACGCCGTCGGACTTCCCGCTGGTCGAGCTTACGCAGTCCGAAGTGGACGAACTGGGCCCGGTGGCGGACGTGCTGCCGGTGACCCCGCTGCAGGCGGGTTTCTTCTTCCACGAGCAGTACGACACGACGGCGACCGACGTGTACCTGGTGCAGCAGACGGTGGAGCTGCGCGGCGAGGTGTCCGCGCCGGCGCTGCGGCGGGCGGCGCAGGAGGTGCTGGACCGGCACGCCCCGCTGCGGGCCGGCTTCCGGCAGCTGTCGGACGGCCGCATGATCCAGGTGATCGCGGACGACGTGTCGCTGCCGTGGCAGGAGATCACCGGGGACGTCGAGCAGGTCGCGGCGGCCGAACGCGCGGTCCGGTTCGACCTCGCGCGGCCGCCGATGCTACGGGTGGCGCTGGTCCGCGCCGACCGCACGTGGCTCGTGCTGACACTGCACCACATCGCGACCGACGGCTGGTCCGCGCCGATCCTCGTCCACGAACTGCTTGCGCGGTACCGGAACGAGGTGTTGCCGCCGGTGACCCCGTTCCGCGATTACCACCGCTGGCTGGCCGAGCAGGACCCGTCGACGGCCGCGTGGCGGGAGGCGCTGGCCGGCGCGGAGCCGACGTTGCTCGCGCCGCCGGCCACGGCCGAGCCGATCCCGGCGCGGCGGACGATCGCGCTGCCGGCCGAACCCCTGTCCACCCGGGCCCGTGCGCTGGGGCTGACGCTGAGCACGGTGGTGCAGGGCGCGTGGGGTGTGGTGCTGGGTGAGCTGACAGGCCGCACGGACGTCGTGTTCGGCACGACCGTGTCGGGGCGTTCGTCCGAGGTGCCCGGCATCGAGGGCATGATCGGCCTGCTCGCGAACACGCTGCCGGTCCGCGCGCGCTGGCAGGCGGGCGACCCGCTGTCCGACGTGCTGGCCACTCTCCAGGCGACGCAGGCGGAACTGACCGCGCACCACCACGTCGGCCTCGCGGAGCTGCAACGGCCGACCGGTCCGCTGTTCGACACGCTGGTGGTGTTCGAGAACTACCCGATGGCGCTCCCGCGGGAGGTCGCGAACGCGTCGGCCTTCGGCGAGGGGCACTACCCACTGGCGCTGATCGTGGTGCCCGGCGACCGGCTCACGATCCAGGTGGAGTACGACCGCGCGCGCATTCCCGAGGTGGACCGGCTCGTGGACCTGCTGACGCGGGTGCTGACCGGCGACCTGACGACCCCGCTCGCCGGTCCGGCGTCGGTGCTGGTCGGGCCGACGCTGGCGGTGCCCCCGACCACCCTCGACGCCGCGTTCCGCACGCAGGCGGCGACCACCCCGGACGCGGTGGCGCTGATCGCCGGCGCGGTGCGACTGACCTACGCGGAGCTGGACGAGTGGGCAGGTTCGGTGGCGCACCGCCTTCGCGGCGGACCCGGCGCCGTCGTGGCCGTGCAGATCCCCCGGTCGGTCGAGCTGATCGTCGCGTTGCTCGGGGTCCTTCGGACCGGCGCGGCCTATCTCCCCGTGGACGCCGACTACCCGGCCGAGCGACGGGAGTTCATGCTCGCCGACTCCGGCGCGCGGACCGTGCTCACCGCGGACGAGGTCCGGGCCGCCCGAGGCACGCCGGCCGACACCGGGCCGAGCGCGGCCGCACCCGACGACGCCGCCTATCTCCTCTACACCTCCGGCTCCACCGGGCAGCCCAAGGGCGTGCTCGTCCCCCACCGCGCGATCACGAACCAGCTCGCCTGGCTGCAGCACGAGTTCGAGCTCACGGCGGAGGACCGCGTCCTCCACCAGATCTCCGCCAGCTTCGACCCCTCGCTGCTCGAGATCTTCTGGCCGCTGTCCACCGGCGCGGCGGTGGTCGTCGCCGGGCCGCACGACCACCGCGACGCCGACGCGCTCACGGGCCTCGTCCGAACCCACCGTGTCACCACGCTGATGACCGTCTCGTCGATGCTGGCGCCGCTGCTCGGGTCCGATGTGGACGGTCTGCGCAGCCTGCGCCGGGTGTTCGGCGGCGGCGAGGCGCTCACCGGCGAGCTGGCCGGGCGCTGGCGCACCGCCACCGGCATCCCCCTCCACAACGTCTACGGCCCAACGGAAACCGCCGTCCAGGTCACCTCGTGGCCGGCCACCGGACCCGGCGACGTCCCGATCGGGCGACCCGTCGCGAACACCCGCGCCTACGTGCTCGACCACCGGCTCCGCCCGACACTCGACGGCGAGCTGTACCTCGCGGGGCCGCAGCTCGCCCGCGGCTACCACGACCGCCCGGCCCGCACCGCGGAACGGTTCGTCGCCGACCCGTTCGGCGCGCCCGGCGACCGCATGTACCGCACCGGCGACCTCGTCCGGCTGGTCGACGGCGTCCTGCACTACGTCGGCCGCGCCGACCACCAGGTCAAGGTCCGCGGCAACCGCGTCGAGCTCGGCGAGGTCGAGGCCCGGCTCGCGCGGCAACCGGGCGTCACCAACGCGGCCGCGGCCGTGCACGGCACCCGGCTCGTCGGCTACGTCGTCCCCGCAGGCCTCGACACCGACGCCATCCGCGCCCGGCTCGAGCACGAGCTGACCGTGGTGCCGGACGTCGTCGTCGCCCTGGACGACCTCCCGCGCACGGCCAACGGCAAGGTCGACCGCGACGCGCTGCCCGCACCGGCGCACGCACGAACGAGCGCGACCGCGCGGAACGACCGCGAACAGACGCTCTGCGACATCTTCGCCACCGTGCTCAAGCTCGACCGCGTCGGCGCGGACGAGGACTTCTTCTCCCTCGGCGGCGACAGCATCCTGTCGATCACGGTGTCGAGCCAGGCAAGGAAGTCCGGTATGGACATCAGCCCGAAGGACGTCTTCGAACGCCGGACCCCGGCCGCGCTCGCCGCACTGAACGCGCCGGCACCGTCCACACCGGACACATCGGACACACCGGACACCGATGGGATCGGCGACGTCCCGCTCCTCCCGGTCGTCCACCATCTCCGCGAACGCGGCGGCCCGATCGACGGGTTCACGCTGTCGATGCTGGTTCAGACCCCGGCCGATACGACGGAAGCACGTCTGCGCACGACACTCCAGGCCGTGGTCGACCGGCACGACGGTCTCCGCCAGCAGCTCACCAAGATCGCGCCGGTGCTCTGGGCGCTCGAGACCCGGCCCACCGCACCCGTCGAGCTGCGCCGGGTCGCCGGCCTCGACGCCGTCGACGCCGTCGACGCCGAGGCCCGGGCCGCCGTCGACCGGCTCGACCCCGAGTCCGGTGTCATGGCGCAGTTCGTCTGGTTCGACGCCGGCGCCGAACCCGGCCGGCTCCTGGTGGTCGCACACCACCTCGTCGTCGACGGGGTCTCGTGGCGGATCCTGTTCGAGGACCTGGCCACCGCGTGGCAGGGCGCCGCGCTCGCGCCGGTGCCGACGTCGCTGCGCCGGTTCGCGAGGAGCATCGCCGAGCAGGCCCAGGCGCCGCACCGGCTCGCCGAGCTGACCCACTGGACCGACACCCTCGCCCCCGGCGCCGAACTCGTCCCCGGCGCGCGACCCGGCCTGGTCCGCGACCTGCGCACGCACGTCGTCGACCTGTCCACGGCCGACACCGAGCCGTTGCTGGGCAAGGATCTGACCGATGTGCTGCTCACCGCGCTGCGGATCGCGGTCACCCGCTGGCGCGGGGACGGCGACCTGCTCGTCGACGTGGAACGGCACGGCCGCGAGGGCGACCTCGACCTGTCCCGCACGGTCGGCTGGCTCACCAGCGTCCAACCGGTGCGCCTACCGTCCACACAGGATCCGCGGCGCGTCCACCAGGTGCTCGAGGCGGCGCCGGACCACGGCATCGGCTACGGCATGCTCCGCTATCTCAACGCGCAGGCCGCCCCGCTGCTCGCGCAGCTGCCGACCGCGCAGGTGCTGTTCAACTACTTCGGCCGCTTTCCCGTGGCACAGCGGCAGGACTGGGCGCCCGCACCCGAGGCGCCCACACTGCTGCCGGACCCGGACATGGGCATGTCGCACGTGCTCCAGCTCGACACCGTGTGCGCGGAGACCCCGGCCGGTTCGCGACTTCGTGCCACCTGGACGTGGGCGGGCGGCCTCACCGAGGACGACGTCCACGCGCTCGCGGGCCACTGGCGCGACGCGGTGCGGGAGCTGTCCGGCGACCAGCCGCTCGTCACGCTCACCCCGGCCGAGCTGGCCCGCCTGAGCAGCGAGCCGGTCGACGACGTCTGGCCGCTGTCCCCCTTGCAGGAAGGGCTGTTCTTCCACGCCGGCTACGACACCGCCGAGTTGGACGTCTACACCGCGCAGGGCGCGCTGGACTTCGACCGCAGGCTCGACCTCGACCGGCTGCGCGCCGCGTGCGCCACCCTGCTCGCCAGGAACCCCAGTCTCCGCGCGGGTTTCACCAGCGACGGCCTGCCCGGCCCGGTCCAGTTCATCGCAGCCGCCCCGGAACTGCCGATCACCGTGCACGACGTGCCCGACCGCGCGGCGGCCCAGGAGCTGATGGCCGCCGACCGCGCGGTCCGCTTCGACCTCGCCCGGCCGCCGCTGTGCCGCATGCGGGTGTTCCGGTTCGACGACGGCACCGACCGGCTCGTCACGAGCCACCACCTGATCCTCTGGGACGGTTGGTCGGAAGGCCGGTTCCTGGAGCAGTTGCTGTCGCTGTACGAACGGGGCAGTGACAGCGGTCTGCCCAAGCCGGGTGACTACCGCGACTACCTCGTCTGGTTGGCCGCTCAGGACCAGGACGCGGCGAAGCAGGCGTGGCGGGACGCGTTGGCCGGGCTCGCGGAGCCCACGCTCGTCGGCCGGGCCGACACGGCCATGTCACCGGCCATCCCGCGCCGGCACCTGACCGAGCTGGACCAGGCACGGCTCCAGGCCGCCGCCCGCGCGGCGGGCGTCACGCTCAACGCGCTGCTCAACGCCGCGTGGGCGCTCGTGCTCGCCGGCGCGACCGGCCGCGACGACGTGGTGTTCGGCACCACGGTCGCCGGTCGGCCGACCGAGGTGCCGAACGTGGAGAGCACGCTCGGCCTGTTCCTCAACACCGTGCCGGTGCGCGTCGCGCTCGATCCACACGAGACGGTCGGCGCGCTGCTGCGGCGCATCCAGGACCAGCGCACCGCGCTGATGTCCCACGAGTACCTCGGGCTCGGCGAACTGCAGCACGAGGCCGGGCACGCGAGGCTGTTCGACACCCTGTACGTGCTGCAGAACTTCGTCGACGCCGACGCGTACGCCGCGCTCGGCGAGCGGTACGGCATCACGGCGGCCGGCAGCGTCGACGCGACGCACTACCCGCTGACCCTCGTGCTCACCCCGGGTCCGCGGCTGAAGGTCAAGCTCGAGTACCGGCCGGACGTGTTCGACGACGAGGCCGCCCGCACCTACCTCGACCGCTTCACCACGCTCCTCGACCGGCTCGCCGCCGATCCACATGCGACGGTCGGCCGGCTGGATCTCCTGCTGCGCGAGGAACATGAGACGCTCGCGACTCGAGTGGACCGCCAACGAGCACCCGGTGCCGGACGACACGGTCGCGGACCTGCTCGCCAGGCAGGCCGCGCTGACACCGCACGAGTCCGCGCTCGTGTTCGGCGAGCAGACCCTGACCTACGCCGAGCTGGACGGGCGGATCAACCAGCTCGCCCGCCACCTGCTCGCCAGGGGCGCCATGCCGGAGACCGTGGTGGCGCTGGCGCTGCCCCGGTCGATCGAGATGGTCGTCGCGCTGTTCGCGGTCCTGCGCACGGGTGCGGCGTACCTGCCGCTCGACCTCGACCACCCGGTCGACCGGCTGCGCATGATGGTCGACGACACCGACCCCGTGTGTCTGCTTTCGATGTCCACTGTGGACCCGCTGCTGTCCGCCGACGCCGTGCGGCTCGACGACCAGGAGCTGCGCGCCGAGCTGGACACGTCGCCGGCCCACGCGATCGACGACGCCGAGCGGCCGCTGTTCGCGCACGGGCTGCCCGGCCGGCTGGAGCACCCGGCGTACGTGATCTACACGTCCGGTTCTACCGGCCGGCCGAAGGGCGTGGTCACCCCGTACCGCGGGCTGACGAACATGCAGCTCAACCACCGCGCGGAGATCTTCGGCCCGACGGTCGACGCCGCGCGGCGCCGGCTGCGGATCGCCCACACCGTGTCGTTCGCGTTCGACATGTCGTGGGAGGAGCTGCTCTGGCTCGTCGAGGGCCACGAGGTCCACGTGTGCGACGAGGAGCTGCGCCGCGACGCCGAGGCGCTCGTCGGGTACTGCGAGCGGCACCGGATCGACGTCGTCAACGTGACGCCCACCTACGCGCAGCTGCTGTTCGAGGAGGGGTTGCTCGACGGGCACGTGCCGCCGCTGGTGCTGCTCGGCGGCGAGGCCGTGTCGGACGCGGTGTGGACCCGGCTGCGCGACACCGACGGCACCTACGGCTACAACCTGTACGGGCCTACCGAGTACACGATCAACACGCTCGGCGCGTCCACAGTGGACTCCGCGACGCCGACGGTCGGGAAGCCGATCTGGAACACCAGGGGCTACGTGCTCGACGCGCGCCTGCGCCCGGTGCCGCCCGGCACGCCGGGCGAGCTGTACATCGCCGGCATCGGGCTGGCCCGCGGCTACCACGACCGGTTCGGGCTGACCGCGGAACGGTTCGTCGCCGACCCGTTCGGCGCGCCGGGCGAGCGCATGTACCGCACCGGCGACCTGGTCCGTCGGCGCGCCGACGGCAACCTCGACTTCCTCGGCCGCACCGACGACCAGGTCAAGGTCCGCGGCTACCGCGTCGAGCTGGGTGAGATCGAGGCGGCGCTCACGAGCCACCCCGAGGTGCCCCAGGCCGCGGTGGTCGCCGTGGACCACGGTGCCACCAAACGGCTTCTGGCCTACGTGGTGTCCACCGCCGACGGTCTGCGGGAGCACCTCAAGGGCTTGCTGCCGGACTACATGGTGCCGGCCGCGATCACCTCGGTCGACCACCTGCCGCTGACGGTGAACGGGAAGCTGGACGTCAAGGCGCTGCCGGCGCCGGCGGTGGCCACCGCCGGCAGCCGACCGCCCGGCACCCGGGCGGAGACGGTGCTGTGCGACCTGTTCGCCGAGGTGCTCGGCGTGCCGTCGGTCGGGGTCGGCGACGGGTTCTTCGAGCTGGGCGGACATTCGCTGCTCGCGACCCGGCTCGTCAGCAGGGCGCGAACGGCACTCGGGGTCGACCTGTCCATCCGAGACCTGTTCGAGGCGCCGACGGTCGCCGAGCTGGCCGCGCGGGCGGCCACCGCGGAAGGGCCGTCCCGGCCGCCGCTCGTGGCGCGGGACCGGCCCGACGAGCTGCCGCTCTCCTTCGCGCAGCAACGGTTGTGGGTCATCCAGCAGCTCGAGGGCACGGGCTCGGCGTACAACTTCCCGCTGGTGTTCCGGCTGCGTGGCCCGTTCGACATCGCCGCGTGGCGGGCCGCGCTGACCGACGTCGTGGCGCGGCACGAGGCGCTGCGCACGGTGTTCGGCGAGCGGGACGGCCAGCCGTACCAACGGATCCTGCCGGCCGGCAGCGAGCCGGCCGTCGAGCTGGTGGACTTCACCGAGACCGTCGTCCAGGAGGCGGTCGAGCGTCCGTTCGACCTGGCCACCGAGCTGCCGGTGCGGCTGACGGTCGCCAGGGTGTCCGACACCGAACACGTCGTCGTGATCCTGTTGCACCACATCACGACCGACGAGTGGTCGGACCGGCCGTTCCTGCGTGACCTGGTCACCGCGTACGAGGCCCGCCGCGCCGGCGCGGCGCCGCAGTGGCCGCCGCTGCCCGTGCAGTACGCGGACTACTCGCTGTGGCAGCGGGAGCTGCTCACCGACCTCGCGCCCCGCCAGCTCGACTACTGGGCGCGCGTGCTCGACGGCGCGCCGCAGGAGCTGGACCTGCCCACCGACCGGCAACGCCCGGCCCGGCCCACCTTCCGTGGCGCGGAGGAGCTGCTGACCGTGCCGGACGGTGTCGCCGGCGCGCTGCGAGAGCTGTCCGCCCGGACGGGCGCGAGCATGTTCATGCTGCTGCACGCCGCGGTCGCCGCGCTGCTGCACCGGATGGGTGCCGGCACCGACCTCCCGATCGGCGCGCCGATCGCCGGACGGGTGGACGACGCGCTCGACGACCTGGTCGGGTTCTTCGTGAACACGCTGGTGCTGCGGACCTCGGTGACCGGCGGCGACACGTTCGCCGAGCTGGTCGAGCGGGTCCGCGAGCACGACCTCGCCGCGTTCTCGCACGCGGACGTGCCGTTCGAGTCGGTGGTCGAGCGGCTCAACCCGCCCCGGTCGGTGGCACGCAACCCGCTGTTCCAGGTGATGGTCGGGCACCACGACGTCGGCGGCGACTGGCTCGGGCTGCCCGGCGTCACCGTCGAGCCGGTGCCGTTCCGCAACCACACCGCCAAGTTCGACCTGGTGTTCAGCTTCGCCGACCACGCCGCCGGCCGCCTCGACTGCCGGCTGGAGTACGCGACCGACCTGTTCGACGCGGAGACCGTCGCGTCGCTCGGCGGGCGGCTGGTCACCCTGCTGCGTGCCGTGGTCGCCGACCCGGGCGCACGGCTGGACGGCGTGGACCTGCTGACCGGCGCGGAGCGGCGGGCCGTCGTCGAGGGGTTCAACGCCACCGACCGCATGGTGCCGGAACTGACCGTGCCGGAGCTGTTCGCTCGTTGCGTGGCGGCGAAACCGGACGCCGACGCGGTGGTCGACGAGTCGGTCACGCTCACCTACGCGCAGCTCGACACCCGGTCCGACCAGTTCGCCGAACTGTTGGCACGGCACGGGATCGGGCCGGAGGACGTGGTGGCGGTCGCCGTGCCGCGCTCGGCCGACATGGTCGCCGCCGTGCTGGCCGTGATGAAGCTCGGCGCGGCCTACCTGCCGCTGGACCTGTCGCACCCGGCCGACCGGCTCGCCTACATGCTCGCCGACGCGGGCGCCCGGCTCGTGGTGGCGACCGAGGCCGTGAGCGGCAAGCTCCCCGAGGCCGACACGATCCTGCTCGACGCGCCGGACCTCGTGCTCACTGACGGGTCCACAGTGGAGATCAGACCGTTCGGTTTGGACTCTGCGGCGTACGTGATCTACACGTCCGGCTCGACCGGCCGGCCGAAGGGCGTGCTGGTGCCGCACGAGGGCATCGCGAGCCTCGCGGCGACGGCGATCGACCGGATGGGGCTGCGCGAGGACAGCAGGGTGCTGCAGTACGCGTCGGTGGGGTTCGACGTCGCGGTGTTCGAGCTGACCATGGCCGTGTGCGTCGGCGGCACGCTGGTGGTCGCGCCGGACGAGGTGCGCACGGCGGGGCGTGAGCTGACCGACTTCCTCGCCGCGCAGCGGATCACCCACCTGATCCTGCCGCCGTCGCTGGTGTCGGCGCTGCCGGCGGGCTGCGAGCTGCCGGCCGGCGCGACGATCCTGGTCGGCACCGAGACCGTGCCGCCGGACCTGATCGGCCGGTTCGCCGGGCGACTGAACGTGCTGGCCGCGTACGGCCTGACCGAGGCGACCGTGAACTCGACGCTGTGGCCGGCGACGCCGGACTGGCCGGGCTCGGTGCCGATCGGCGTGCCGGACCCGAACACGCGGGTGTACGTGCTGGACGAGACGCTGCGGCCGGTGCCGCCCGGGGTGGTCGGCGAGCTGTACGTCGCCGGCCGGGGCCTGGCCCGCGGCTACCTCGGCCGGCCGGGGCTGACGTCGGAACGGTTCGTGGCCAACCCGTTCGCCGCCGGGACCCGGATGTACCGCACCGGCGACCGCGCGCGGTGGCGGCGCGACGGCAACCTGGACTTCTTCGGCCGGGTCGACGACCAGGTGAAGATCCGCGGCATGCGGGTCGAGCTCGGCGAGATCGAGGCGACGCTCGCGCGGCACCCGTCGGTGCGGCAGGCGGCCGTCGTCGTCGACGGGGGCCGGCTCGTCGGGTACGTCGTCGCCGGCGGGGAGCTGCCGGACCTGCGCACCTACGCGGCGGAGTTCCTTCCCGAGCACATGGTGCCGGCCGCGGTCGTCCAGCTGGACGGCCCGCTTCCGTTGACTCCCAACGGGAAGCTCGACCGGAAGGCGTTGCCCGCGGTGGACTGGGCGGCGATGACCGGCGACGACCGGCCGGCAACTCCGACACAGCGGCGGCTGGCAGGGGTGTTCGCCGAGGTGCTCGGGTTGCCGGCCGTGGGGGTCCACGACAACTTCTTCGCGCTGGGCGGCCATTCGATGGCGGCCATGCGGCTGGTCGGCCGGGTGCGCGCGGAGTTCGGCGTGGACGTGACGATCCGCGACGTGTTCGACGCGCCGACGGTCGTGACGCTGGCGGAGCAGCTGACGGGGGCGACGGCCTCGCGCCCCGCGCTGACCCGCGGCAAGTCACCGGTCGACGCGGCCCCGGTGCAGCGGCAGTGGCGGGACCGGCCCGGCGACGACCAGGTGTTCACGGTCCGGTGGCCCGACCGGGAGGCGCTCACGGCCGCGGTGGCGGACGTGGTGGCCCGGCACGAACCGCTGCGCGGCAACGGGTTCCGGACGGAGTGGACGGACGACACCCTGACCCTGCGGATGCGGTACGTGGCCGTCGACGAGTGGTCGGTGGTCCCGCTGTTCCGCGACCTGCACACGGCCTACCAGGCCCGTACGGCCGGCACCGCCCCGGAGTGGACGCCGCTGCCGGTGTCCTATTCGGACTACGCGGCCTGGTCCGCGGAGCTGCTGGCCGGTGTGCGGTCGCGCCAGCTGGAGTTCTGGCGGCGCAGGCTGGCCGGCCTGCGCTGGACGACCGAGTCGACCGACCCGGCGGCGGACTTCGTGCCGCTCACACTGGACCCGGCGCTCCACGCGGCCGTCGACGCGGTGGCGAACCGCACCGGCACCAGCATGTTCATGGTGTTGCAGGCCGCGCTGGCCACCGTGCTCACCGGCCGCGGCGAGGGCGCCGACCTCCCGATCGGCACGCTGGTGGCCGGCCGGAACGACGACCAGCTCACCGACCTCGTCGGCTGCTTCTTCAACACGATCGTCCTGCGCACCACGACACTGCCGGACTTCGGGGACATGCTGGCGGAGATCCGCGAGTCGAACCTGGACGCGCTGGACAACCAGGAACTGCCGTACTCGGAGCTGGCGGACACACCGCCGCGGCTCATGCTGATCCACCACGAGCAGGCGGGCCTCGGCGCCACCGGGATCGCCGCGGTGCCGACGGGCACCACGGCGTCGGACCTGACGCTCGCCTTCTACGAACCCCCCGCGGGCCAAGCGGTCCACGCCTACCTGCACTACCGGACCGCGCGGTACGACCGCGAGACGATCGAGGCCATGACAGTGGAACTGCTGGCACTGCTGGAGAGGGAGACCCGATGACGAACCCGTTCGAGGACCAGGACGGCCGCTACCACGTGCTCGTCAACGACGAGGAGCAGCACTCGCTGTGGCCGTCGTTCGCCGAGGTGCCGGCCGGGTGGCGCGTGGCGTTCGGCCCGGCCGCCCGCGACGCCTGTGTGTCCTATGTGGAGGAACACTGGACCGACCTGCGGCCCAGGTCCCTCCGCGAACGGATGGACGCTCAGGGGTGAGCGCGCAGGTAGCCACCCATGGTGCGGAAGTACTCGGTGGCCGCCAGCTCCGTGCCGTCGTCGAGCCGGACCCGGCGCAGCGTGAGGCCGTGGTTGCGGCCGAAGCGGGCGTCGGCGCCCGCGACGATCACCACGCCGTCGTCCTCCTTGATGAAGATGCGGCCCGGCGTGCCGCCGTACCGGCCCTGCGACACGGTCGCCTCCAGCACCCGCAGGCGCGTCGAACCGTGGTAGGTGAACGCGTTCGGGTACGGGTCCGACTGTGCGCGCACGAGCCGGGACAGGTCCTCGGCCGGCCAGTGCCAGTCGAGCCGACTGTCCTCGATGGATCGCTTGTGGAAGAAGGACGCCTTCGTCGGGTCCTGCGCGGTCAGCGGCGCACCGGACTCGATGCGCGCCAACGCGTCCACGACGATCGGGCCGATCAGGTCGACCGTGGCGTGGAACAGGTCCGTCGCGGTGTCGGTCGGGCCGACCGGCACGGACCGCTGCAGCACGATGTCGCCGGCGTCCAGCTCGTCGTTCATCATGTGCGCGGTCACGCCGACCTCGGACTCGCCGTTGATCAGCGCCCAGATCACCGGCGCGAACCCGGCGTAGGCCGGCAGCAGCGAGTCGTGCACGTTCAGGGTGCCGCGCGGGGGCGCGTTGAAGATGTGCGGCGGGATCCAGGTGCGCCAGTTGTTCGCGACGATGATGTCCGGCTCGGCGTCCTTCAGCGCGCGCACCACGTCCTCGTCCGGCCGGTTGCGCACCACCACCGGCACGCCGTGCGCAGCCGCCAGGTCGGCGACAGAGTCGCTCCAGATCGACTCGTACGCGTGGTCGCTGGCCGGATGCGTCACCGCGAGGACAACCTCGTGCTCGGAGCCGAGCAACGCCTCCAGCGTGCGGTATCCCCAGGTCTGGTACCCGAAAAGCACCACGCGCATGACATCTCCTCCACGGTGACTGTGATTAAGCGAGCCTATCCTTACCTTAGCGGATTAGGTTAGGCTTACCTGCGACAGTCGATGAGAGGACGGGAATGACCGAGATGTCAGGGGACCCCAACGACGCCACGGTCTACGACGTGGTCGGAATCGGGTTCGGACCGTCGAACCTCGCCCTGGCGATCGCGATCGCCGAGCACAACAAGGGCGGCGAACCGGTCACGAGCCTGTTCCTGGAGCGGCAACGCACGTTCGGCTGGCACCGCGGCATGCTCATCGACGACGCCACGATGCAGGTGTCGTTCCTCAAAGACCTTGTCACACTGCGGAACCCGACCAGCGACTTCAGCTTTCTGTCCTATTTGCACAGTGCGGACCGCTTGGTCGACTTCATCAACCAGAAGTCGCTGTTCCCGCTGCGCATCGAGTTCCACGACTACCTGGAATGGGCGGCGGCGCGGTTGGCCGACCGGGTGCGCTACGGCAGCGAGGTCGTCGAGACCGCGCCGGTGACCCGCGACGGCACGGTCGTCTGCTTCGACATCACCGCCCGCGACGGCGCGGGCGCCACCCGGACCTACCGCGCGCGCAACCTCGTGTTCGGCATGGGCCTCACACCGCACCTGCCGCCCGGCGCGACGCTGTCGGACCGCGTGTGGCACAACCGCGACCTGCTCACCCGCGTCGAGGAGCTGCGCCGGTCGACCAGCTACCCGCCGCCGGTCCGGTTCGCGGTCGTCGGCGCCGGTCAGAGCGCCGCGGAGGTCACCAAGTACCTGCACGACAGCTTTCCGCACGCCGAGGTGTGCGGGGTGTTCTCCCGCTACGGCTACAGCCCGTCGGACGACAGCCCGTTCGCGAACCGGGTGTTCGACCCGGACGCGGTCGACCACTTCTACACCGCGTCGGCCGAGGTCAAGCAGATGATCCTCGACTACCACGGCAACACGAACTACTCGGTCGTCGACACCGACCTCATCGAGGAGCTGTACCGGCGCGTCTACCAGGAGAAGGTGCTCGGCACGCAACGGCTGCGGCTGTTCAACGTGTCCAGGGTCGTGGAGACCGTCGAGACCGACGACGGTGTGCGCGCCACCGTCGAGTCGCTGAGCACGCACGAGAAGACCGTGCTGGACTGCGACGTCCTCGTCTACGCCACCGGCTACCGGCCCAACGACCCGCTGCGGCTGCTCGGCGACCTCGGCGCGCTGTGTCACCGCGACGACGCGGGCCGCCCCGCGGTCGCCCGCGACTACCGGCTGCACACCGACTCCGTGCTGGACGCGGGTCTGTACCTGCAGGGCAGCACCGAGCACTCCCACGGCATCTCGTCGTCGCTGCTGTCCACGACCGCGGTGCGGGCGGGGCAGATCCTCGACTCGATCCGCACCCGCAGCCCGGCGTACGCGGTGAGCGCGAGATGACGACGCAGCCGTACTCGCTGTTCCGCGCGGAGGTGGTGCGGGTCGAGCGGCTGACCCCGCACCTGCGCCGGGTCACGTTCGCCGGGCCGGACCTCGCCGGCTGCGTGAGCGCCGGGCTGGACCAGCGGATCAAGCTGTTCTTCCCGCTGCCCGGCCAGACCGACCCGGTCGTGCCGGAGGGGCCGGACTGGTACGCCGAGTTCCGCGCGATGCCCGACGACGTCCGGCCGCCGATCCGCACGTTCACCATCCGCGAGCTGCGGCCGGCCGAGCTGGAGCTGGACGTCGACTTCGTCCTGCACGGCGACACCGGACCCGCGTCGACCTGGGCCGGACGCGCCACGCCCGGCGACCGGCTCGCGATCCTCGGGCCGGACGCGCGGCACACGCCGATCGTCGGCTACGAGTACCAGCCGGGCGCCGACACCGAGTGGACGCTGCTCGCCGGCGACGAGACCGCGCTGCCGGCGATCACGGCCATCGTGGCCGCGCTGCCGGCCGGCCGCCGCGCGCTGGTGTTCGCCGAGGTCGAGACGCCGCTGGAGATGCGGCCGTTCGACTCGGCGGCCGACCTGCGGGTGACCTGGCTGTCCAGGGCCGGCGCGCCGGCCGTGGGCGGCGGGCTGCTGCGGGAGGCGATCGCCGAGACCGTGTTCCCGGACGGCACGCCGTACGCGTGGCTGGCCGGCGAGTCCAGCGCGATCACCGACCTGCGCCGACACCTGGTCAACGAGCGCGGGGTCCGCAAGGAGAACGTGTACTTCTCGGGTTACTGGCTACTCGGCAGTCCGATCGAGTAGGCATGTGGGGTGCACGACTACTCCACACAGTTCCCGAGCCTGCGCTTCGTCGACCTCGGCGGCGGCGTCCTCGAGGTAGCCATGTCCGCGCCCGGCCGGCTCAACGCCGTCGGCCATGAGGGGCACCGCGAGCTGGCCGCCGTCTGGCCGGCCATCGATACCGACCCCGACGTGCGGGTCGCGATCATCCGCGGCGAGGGCGGGGTGTTCTCCGCGGGTGGTGACCTCGACCTGGTCAGCGACATGGCCGACGACTTCGCCGTCCGGGTCCGGGTGCTGCGCGAGGCCCGCGACCTCGTCTACAACGTCATCAACTGCGCGAAGCCGGTCGTGTCCGCGATCGAGGGACCAGCGGTCGGCGCCGGCCTGGTGGTCGGACTGCTCGCGGACGTGTCGATCGCCGCGCGCGACGCCCGGATCATGGACGGGCACACGCGGCTCGGCGTCGCCGCCGGCGACCACGCGGCGATCGTGTGGCCGCTGCTGTGCGGCATGGCGAAGGCCAAGTACCACCTGCTGACCTGCGAGCCGCTGTCCGGCGAGGAGGCGGAGCGGATCGGGCTGGTGTCGCTGTGCGTCGACCAGTCCGAGCTGCACGACAAGGCCCGCGCGGTCGCGACACGGCTCGCGAACGGTTCGCAGAGCGCGATCCGCTGGACGAAGTACGCGCTGAACAACTGGCTGCGGCAGGCCGGCCCGATCTTCGACGCGTCGCTCGGCCTGGAGTTCCTCGGCTTCTCCGGACCGGACGTCAAGGAGGGCGTCGCGTCGATCCGCGGCAAGCGCAAGCCCGACTTCTCCGGACCGGCGTCGGAGTGAGCGAGCCGGCCATGCCGGCGTCCCTTGTCGCCACGCGTGAACCGACGTACAGTATCTTGTACGTCGAAGGGAGGGTGCCGTGAAGACCATGAGCTACTCCGAGTCTCGCGCGAAGTACGCCGAGACCCTCGACTCCGTGGTCAACGACCGGGAAGAGGTCGTGATCACGCGCGCCGGGCGCGAGCCGGTGGTGATGGTGTCCCTCGACGACTACCAGTCGCTCAAGGAGACCGCCTACCTGCTCCGCAGCCCGGAGAATGCGCGCAGGCTGATCACGGCCATCGAGCGACTGGAGTCCGGCGGCGGGACACAGCACGACCTTGCTGAATGAAACTGGTCTGGGACGAGCTCGCCTGGGACGACTACCTGTGGTGGCAGACCGAGGATCGCAAGGTTCTCAAGCGCATCAACGAGCTGACCAAGGACATCTGCCGCAACGGCAACGAGGGGATCGGCAAGCCTGAGCCCCTGAAACACGGGTTTCAGGGCTACTGGTCCCGGCGCATCACCGACGAGCACCGGCTCGTCTACAAGGTGGCCGGTGACGAGATCCGCCTGGCCGCCTGCCGCTACCACTACGGAAAGTAGCCGCTTGCCGTTCATCGCTGAACAGATCGCATAACTCCTACCTTCAAATGTAGTACTCCTGCTATCGTTCGCAGCATGAGAACGATAGGAGGTGGGGACCGTGGCCGTGGTTGATCAGGCGGACGCGCCGGCAAGGGAGGCGCGACCGGTGGACGAGAAGGCTGTGCTGGATGTCCGTGATCTGCGGATGCGGTACGGCACGAAGGACGTGCTCACAGGCGTGAACTTCACCGCGCATCCGGGTGAGGTGGTCGCGTTGCTCGGCCCGAACGGGGCGGGCAAGACGACGACCATCGAGATTCTCGAGGGGTTCCGGATGCGCTCGGCGGGGGATGTCACGGTTCTGGGCGTGGATCCGGCGCGCGGGGACGAGAACTGGCGGGCGCGGCTCGGGGTGGTGCTGCAGTCCTGGCGCGACCACGGCAAGTGGAAGGTCCGGGAGCTGCTCGCGCACCTCGGCCTGTACTACGCGCCGTACTCGACGGACCGCATCACGCGGCCGTGGGACGTCGACGAGCTGGTGGCGGCCGTCGGCCTCACCGAGCACGCCGAGAAGAAGATCTCCAAGCTGTCCGGGGGCCAGCGCCGCCGGCTCGACGTCGCGATCGGCATCGTCGGGCGGCCGGAGCTGCTGTTCCTCGACGAGCCGACCGCCGGGTTCGACCCGGAGGCGCGGCGGGAGTTCCACGACCTGGTGCACAAGCTCGCCGACGCGAAGACCACGATCCTGCTGACCACGCACGACCTCGACGAGGCCGAGAAGCTGGCCGACCGGATCCTGATCCTCGCCGGCGGCACGATCATCGCCGACGGCTCCGCCGACGAGCTGGCGCGGCGGATGTCCACCGAGGCCGAGGTCAAGTGGATGGTCGACGGGCAGCGGTTCGTGCACTCGACGAGCGACGCGACCGAGTTCGTGCGGCAGCTGTTCCGCGAGCACGACGACCAGCTGTCCGAGCTCGAGGTGCGCAGGGCGAGCCTCGAGGACACGTACATGGCGATGGTGCGGCAGTTCGAGTCCGGCCGGCAGGAGGACGCGGTGCGTGAGTTCGAGGTGGTGACCCGATGAGCACGACGATGGTGGCCGCGCGGGCGGGGCTCGCACGCGGCCGCGCCGAGGTGCGGCAGACGCTGACCAACGGCCAGGACCTGTGGAACTACATCTTTCCCTCGATGGTCTTCCTGGTCGTCATGTTCTTCATGCGCGACGCGACGGTGCCCGGCACGACGTTCTCGCTCGGCTCGCGCACGCTGCCGAGCGTGATCGGCATGGGCATCGCGTTCGGCGGGCTCGTCACGCTGATGATGTCGCTCGCCGTGGAACGCGAGGACGGTACGTTGTTGCGGGCCAAAGCGATCCCGAACGGCATGCTCGGCTACCTGATCGGCAAGATCGTGACGGTGTCCGGGATGACCGTGGTCGCCCAGTCGCTCGTGCTGGTCCCGAGCCTGTTCATGCTGGACGGCATCGCGATCGACTGGTTCACGCTGGTCTGGGTGATGGCGCTCGGGCTGGTCGCGACCCTGCCGCTGGGTGCGGTCGCCGGCTCACTGTTCTCCAACACGCGCAACACCGGGATCATCATGCTGCCGGTGATGGGGCTGGTCGCGATCTCCGGGATCTTCTACCCGATCAGCTCGATGCCGGAGTGGGTGCAGGGCGTCGCGCAGGTGTTCCCGATCTACTGGCTCGGGCTGGGCATGCGGTCGGCGATGCTGCCGGAGAACCTGTCCGCGGTGGAGATCGGCGAGTCGTGGCGGCACCTGGAGACCTTGGGCGTGCTCGGCGCGTGGGCGGCGGCCGGGTTGATCATCGCCCCTATGGTGTTGCGCAGGATGGCGCGCCGTGAGTCCGGCTCGAGCGTCGCCGAGCGCCGGGAAAAGGCCATGCAGCGGGTGACATGACAGGCAAGAACACGACGAACGAGACGATCTACAACCGGATCGCGATGCTCCGCGTCGAACGCGGGGTGTCGCGCCGGCAGCTGGCGGACGCGCTCGGCGTGCACTACCAGACGATCGGGTACCTGGAGCGTGGCGAGTACAGCCCGTCGCTGTTCCTCGCGCTGCGGATCGCGGAGTACTTCGGGGTCGCGGTCGAGGTGGTCTTCTCCACCTCGCCGTTCCCGAGGCTCGGGGACTCCGAACAGTCGGCCTAGCTTTTCTTGTCGGTGCCGTGCGCATAATGGCCGAATGGTGGACAGCGCTGGCACGGTCGCGTTCGGCAGTGTGCCGACGGAGCTGGGCGACGTGTTGGCGGCGGTCACCACCGATGGTCTGGTGGCCACCGCCTTCACCGACTCGCCCCACATCAGAGCCGCGATCTCCGCGCGGCTCGGCATGACGGAGTCCCCGTCGTCCGGGCGGACGGCGGAGATCCTGACGCAGCTGCGCAGATACTTCGCCGGCGAGTTACGCGAGTTCGACGTCTCCGTCGACTGGCAGCTGATGTCGGAGGCCCAGCGGCGCGTGCTCGGCACGCTGTACTCGACGGTGCCATACGGCGCGGTCGTGACGTACGGCGAGCTGGCCGCGCGCAGCGGTTCCGGCATCCCGCCGCGGGGCATCGGGTCCATCATGGGCAGCAACCCGATTCCCATCGTGGTGCCGTGCCACCGGGTCGTCGCGGGCGACGGGCTCGGCGGGTTCAGCGGCGGCACCGGCGTGGAGTCGAAACGGCGGCTGCTGACACTCGAGGGATACCTCCCGCCCACGTTGTTCTAGCCACAGGCAATGCGATACTGATTCGTGACGGTGTGGCACGAATGTGGGGAGCATCCATGTCAGGGCCGGTGCTCAGCCGGCGCCGGGAGGTCGGCGGCAGCAGTGCCCGCTCCCTCCTGACGACGATCCTCGGCGAGTACGTGCTGCCGGCCGAGGCGCCGGTGTGGACGTCCACGCTGGTCGACGTGCTCGCGCTGTTCGACGTCGAGGAGAAGGCCGCGCGGCAGGCGCTGGCCCGCACGGCCGCCGAGGGCTGGCTGGCCGCCGACCGGGTCGGGCGTCGGGTCCGCTGGTCACTGACCGAGCCGGGCCGCCGCCTGCTCGCCGAGGGCGCCGCACGGATCTACGGCTTCGGCAGCGGCGCCCACGCGTGGGACGGCCGCTGGCTGGTCGTGCTCGCGTCGGTCCCGGAGTCGATGCGCGACCTGCGGCACAAGCTGCGCACCCGGCTCAGCTGGGCGGGTTTCGGCTCGCCGACCGCGGGTGTGTGGATCACCCCGCACCTGTCGGCGGAGGCGGACGCGAAGCTGATCCTGTCCGACCTCGACCTGTCGGCACAGGCCATGTCGTTCCTGGCGAACTACGGTGCGCTGGGGTCGGAGCAGTCGATGGTCACGAGCGCCTGGGACCTCGCCGACGTCGGCGCGCGCTACCAGGACTTCGTCGACGAGTTCCGCGTGCACGAGCCGGCCACCCCGGACGCCGTGCTGCGCGCGCAGACCATGCTGGTGCACGAGTGGCGCCGCTTCCCGTTCCTCGACCCGCAGCTCCCCGGCGAGCTGCTGCCTCCGAAGTGGAGCGGCACCACGGCGACGGCCCTCTTCAATGAGCTGCACGGCCGCTGGCGCACCCCGGCGCAACAACGCTGGTCGGAACTGGCCAACGGCTGACCCGATGACGACCGGACTGGCGAGCGGGGGCGCCGGTGTTGGACCAGCGCCTCGCACGTCACGCGACTTCGGGACGCGGGTTGAGTGCTGCTTCTTCCTCCTCCGAGGTCAGGGGGAACGGGAGTGGCTCGGCGGCCGCGAGGCGCGCCAGTTTCGCCGCGTGGCGGGCCGGCAGTCCGCGCCGGCGGCGTTCCGCGAAGGCGGCGCGTTCGGCCGCCCGCGCGGCCCGGCGGGCGCGGATCTCGCGGATCTCTCTCGCGGATCTCGTCGTGCCCGGTCGCGACGGGCTTCGGCGGGAACGCAAGCACCGGCGGCTCGTACGGCGCCACCAGGTCGTCCCGGCTCGGTCGCCACCTTCTCCGCCATGCCGCGCACCTTGCCACGAGGGTCCGACAAAACGGTTGACCGGCGTGGTTGGCTGAGGCCACGTACTCGGACGAAGGGAGGTGAGGACAGTGTTCGCAGCGTCGACCACGTGCTCCCACCTCATGCGGGGGAGCACGTCACTCCCGTAAGGACTGACATGCTTGAACTGCGCCCGCTCGTCGCGGGTGAGGAAGACCTGTTCCTGTCCCTCGAGGACCCGGCCCTCGTCGGCTTCCAGAGCGTCGGCCGCGACTATCGCGAGCTCCTCGCGCTACACCAGTACCGTCCCGAGTGGACCTGGGTGGCGCTGCGGGACGACAAGGTCGTCGCCCGTGCCGCGTGGTGGGCCGGGCCCGACGACGACGCGCCGATCGCGCTCGACTGGCTCGACTTCGCGGACGGCGAGGCGGACGCGGCCGTCGCGATGCTCGAGAAGGCCGGCAACGACGTCGAGTACTGCCTGCTCGTGCCGCCCGGCTGGCGGGCCGACCCCGCGGTGCGCGCGGCCGCCGAGGCACGCGTCGACGTCGTGAAACGGGCCGGCATGACGCCGTTCGTCGAGCGGCTGCGGTACCGGTGGACGCCGGCCGACGGGCTGCCCGCACGGCCCGGCCGGCTGGAGTTCCGGCCGGAGCCGGACGACGAGAAGATCCTCGACGTCCTGCGCAGGATCGTCCACGGCTCGCTGGACGCGCACGAGAAGCGCACCAGCGCGAAGGACGGCGTGGACGCGGCGGCGCGCGACGAGCTGGCGTTCCTGAAGTGGATGCCGTCACCGCGGGAGTGGTGGCGGCTCGCGTTCACCCCGGAAGGCGACCTCGTCGGGCTGACCGTGCCGGGGCGCAACCACTCGGCCCCGGTGATCGGCATCATCGGCGTCGTGCCGGAGCGGCGCGGGCACGGGTACGCGTTCGACCTCCTGGTCGAGGCGACACATCTGCTGGTCGCCGAGGGCGTCACGGAGATCATCGCCGAGACCGACACCACCAACACGCCGATGGCGGCGAACTTCGCCCGCGCCAACTACCCCATCACCCAGGAAAGGGTCTACCTGAAGTGACCGACTCGCTCGCCGCCGCGCGGTACGCCGCGCTGCGTTGGAACACCCCGCTCAGCGAACCCCACGCGGACGAGCTGCTGGACCTGCTCGACCTGACCGCGGCCACGAGCGTCGTGGACCTCGGCTGCGGTTGGGGCGAGCTGCTCCTGCGGGCCGCCGGGAGGACGAGGGCGAAGGCCGTCGGGGTCGACACCGACCCGGCCGGCCTCGACCGCGGGCGGCGGGCGGCTCGGGAACGAGAGCTCGGCGTCGACTTCGTCGAGCAGCCGGCGCAGGAGTGGGACGGCACCGCCGACCGGGCGCTGTGCATCGGCTCGTCGCACACGTTGGGCGGCAGCAGGAAGATGCTCGCGGCGCTCGCGGAGACGGTGCCGAGCGGACGCGTCCTCGTCGGCGACGGCTGTTGGGAGCAACCGCCGACGAAGGCCGCGCGGGACATCATCGGGCCCGGCATCCTGCCGCTCGCCGACCTGGTCGCGGCGTGCGGCGAGGCGGGGTGGCAGGTGCTGCACCTGAGCATCGCCGACCAACGCGAGTGGGACGTCTTCGAGTCCCGCCACCGCGCCGGGACGCGGGAGTGGCTGCTGGCCAACCCGGACGACCCGCGCGCGGCCGAGGTGAAGGCACGCGAGTACGAACGGGAACGCGAGTACCTGACCGGGTACCGCGGGGTGCTGGGCTTCGCGTACCTGGTGCTGGCCCGCTAGGGCCGCACCGGGGACCCGAGCCGTCAGAGCGGTTTGAGGCGGGACTTGAGCAGGCAGAACACATTGTCCTCCGGGTCGGCGAGCACGTGCCAGGGCTCGTCACCGGTCTGGCCGATGTCGGCCGGGCGCGCCCCGATCTCCAGGAGGCGTTCGAGCTCGGCGTCCTGGTCGCGGTCGGTGGCGTTGACGTCGATGTGCAGCGGGGCATGCCCGTTCTTCGGCGCGTCGTCGCGGAGGAGTGAGATCGCCGGCTGCGGGCCGCCGAACCCTTCGCGCGGACCTATCGCGATCCAGATCCCCTCTTCTCGACCGAGCTCCACGAAGTCCAGGACCTCACACCAGAACCGCGCCAGCACCTCGGGGTCGTGACACTTGAGCACGAGCTCACTCATACGGCATGCCATGGACGAAACCTACCTCAGCGTCGGGGCAGCCGACTTCGGATGCGCCCTAGACACCCAGGCCGGGGAAGAGCTTCGCGGCGTTCCCCGACAGAACACCGCGAAGCACCTCCCCCGACCACCCCAGCGCGGCCAGCGCCCGGGCATTGCGCGCCACGCCGGGGATCCCCGGCCAGTCGGTGCCGAAGACCATCTTCTCGGCCAGCCGTGACAGGTCGAACCGCGCGTAGTACTTCGGCAGGTTCTTCGGTGGGAGGCCGGCGAGGTCGAGCCACACGTTCGGTTTGGACAGCGCGAGGAACGCGGCCGTGTCGTACCACCAGCCGCGGCCGCCGTGGGCGAACACGAAGTTCACGTCGGGGAAGTGCTCGACGGGGTCGAGCATCAGCGCCGGGTCGCCGAACTTGGCTCTGGCACCGGGAAAGCTGGACGTTCCGGTGTGGACGATCACCGGCACGCCGCGGTCCGCGCAGATCTGGTACGCCGCGTACAGCTCCTTGTCGCCGGGGTCGAAGGCGCCGTGCACGGGATGCACCTTGAGCGCCACCGCGCCGAGCGCGAGCTGACGCTCCACTTCGGACGCGAGCGGGTGGTGCAGGTGCGGGTTCACGTTGGCCACCAGGCGGAACCGGACCGGGTTGTGCGACACGATGGGCAGCAGGTCGTCGATCGTCTGCAGGCCGGTGGCTCGCGGGCTGTACTCGCAGAACAGCAGCGCCCGGTCCACGCCCTCCGCCTCGAACAGCGCGTCGAGGCGGGCCGGGACCGGGTCGCCGGCGTCGTCGTAGGCCGAGCGCCAGTCGTGGCGGCCGCCGAACTCCGCGGCCCACTCGCGCCACGCGGGCTTCAACGTGGACAGCCTCGGCGCGTGCACGTGCGCGTCGACCAGCGGGATCCCGTCGAGCATCAGGTCAACACCGTCTCCGCCCCCGGCGCGACGACCGGCCGCACCACCAGCTCATCGGCGACCAGCTCCCGCAACACGTTGCGGCGGATCTTGCCGGTCGCGGTCTTCGGCAGCTCCGCCACCCGCACGACGGCACGCGGCCGCTTGTACGCGGCGAGCCCCTCGCGACACCACAGCACGAGCGCCGCCGCGTCGACCGGGCGGCCCGCCACCGGGACCACGCAGGCGATCGGCTTGTCCAGCCCGTCGCCGTCCCGGCCCGCGACCACCGCGACCTCAGCGACGTCCGGATGTTGCAGCAGCCGCTCCTCCACCTCGGCGGGCGACACCCAGATGCCGCCTGCCTTCAGCATGTCGTTGGAGCGGCCGAGACACGTGAACGTGCCGTCGTCGTTGCGCACGTACGTGTCGCCGGTGCGCAGCCACTCGCCCTGGAACACCTGCCGGGTGGTCTCCGTGCGACACCAGTAGCCCGTGGCCACCGACGGGCCGGACAGGTACAGGTCCCCCGGTTGGCCAGCCGTCTCGACCGGCGTGCCACGCTCGTCGCGGATCTCCACCCGGTAGCCGTCGACGGGGATGCCGGACGAACCGGGACGGACCGCGCCCGGCCGGTTCGACAGGAAGATGTGCAGCGCCTCGGTCGAGCCGAGGCCGTCGAGGATCTCCACCCCGAACCGCTCGCGGAAACGGGAGTACAGCACGGCCGGCAGCGGCTCGCCGGCCGAGATCCCTTGGCGCACCGAGGAGAACGAGTCGTCGGGGATGTCGGAGTTGAGCAGCGCGGAGTAGAACGTCGGCACGCCGAAGAACAGCGTCGGCCGTTCCGTCCTGGCCCGCTCGGCGATCGTGTGCGGTGTCGGGCGGGCACGCTCGAGGATCGTGGCGGCGCCCGCGGACAGCGGGAAGAACGCCGAGTTCCCCAGCCCGTAGGCGAAGAACAGCTTCGGCACCGACAGGCACCGGTCGTCGGGACCGATCCCGAGCACGTCACGACCGTACAGCTCGGCGACGTCGCGGATGCTGCCGTGCCGGTGCATCGCGCCCTTGGGCTTGCCGGTCGTGCCGGAGGTGTAGAGCCACAGCGCGGGCGAGTCGGCCCACGTCCCGTACGCCGGGCCCGGCTCGCCCATGGCACGCAGCTCGCGCCACGGCAACCAGGGCGCGGCACCCTCGCCGTCGACGACCACCCGGTCCACTTCGGATCCCGCGGCGAGCGCGACACGCGCGGCCTCGGCGAACTCCGTGGAGACACAGAGGACCCGCGCGCGGGAGTCGGTCAGCATGGTCGCCAGCTCGGCCGGAGTGACCATTGTGGACACCGGCACGGGCACCGCGCCGAGCCACATGGCGCCGAGGATGCCGGTGAGCAGCTCGACCCCGTCGGCCATGCAGAGCATGACGCGCTCCTCCGGCCGCACCCCGAGGGCACGGAACCCGGCGGCGACCCGCCGGGTCTCGTCGGCGAGCTGTTGGAAGGTGAGGGAACGGCCGTCGCACACCACCGCGGTCCGGTCGCCGTTGCCGTCCCGCAGCTGTCGGTCGATCAGGTAGTCGGTGGCGTTGAACGTGGTGGGAGTCATCTTTGACAACCTCGGGGTCAGGTCAGGTAGACGTACTCGTAGTCGAAAGGCTTGCCGTTGATGCCGTTGCGCGGTGGTGCGACCCAGCTGGCGATCTTGCCGCGCTCGTAGACCGGGCGCATCATCGAGCGCACGAACGCGAGGTCCTCGTCGGTCGGCAGCCACCTGTGCCTGGCCTTCCGCCAGGTCGCCTCGTCGACGATCGTGCCGTCCGGTGTGACGTGGACGTCCGCGCTGACCCCGACCGACCGGTTGAAACCCGGATGCGGCAACGCGAACCTGAAGTCGATCTCCGCCGCCTCGAGGATCCGGTTCCAGCGCTTGATACCGGTCTCGCAGTCGGCGATGTACTCCCCGCGCAGGTCGAGGTTGAGCGCGAGCAGTGCGGACAGCTCCTCTCGCTCCCAGGTGCCCTCCGCGGTCGGCCGCTCGAGGAACACGCCGTCCTCGGTGAGCAGGTGGTCGTCCTTGCGGCGGGTCTCCTGCCACCGTCCTTTGAGGCCGGCGGTGAAGTAGTTGGCGGCGTTGGTGGACGTCTCGCTGCCGAACAGGTCCAGCGAGACCGTGAAGTGGAAGTTGACGTACTTCTGGATGATGTCGAGCGGGATGCCGCCCCGTGGCCCGATGTCGAGGGTGTCGTGCTCGCGGATGAGCGCGGCGCTGCGCTCCACCACCCGGTCGACCCCGGTGGTGCCGACGAACATGTGGTGCGCCTCTTCCTTCAGCATGAACTCGCACGTGCGCGACAGCGGGTCGAACGCCGACTCCTTCAGCGTGCCGAGCTGGTACTTGCCGTCCCGGTCGGTGAAGTAGGTGAACATGAAGAACGCCAACCAGTCGGCGGTCTCCTCGTTGAACGCGCCGAGGATGCGTGGCGAGTCCGGGCTGCCGGAGTTGCGCAGCAGCAGGCCTTCCGCCTCCTCGCGGCCCTCCTTGCCGAAGTACGCGTGCAGCAGGTACACCATCGCCCAGAGGTGTCGGCCCTCCTCCACGTTGACCTGGAACAGGTTCCGCAGGTCGTAGAGCGAGGGCGCGGTGAGCCCCAACAGCTTCTGCTGCTCGACCGACGCCGGCTCGGTGTCGCCCTGGATGACGATCAGGCGCTGCAGGTCGGCGCGGTACTCGCCCGGCACCTGCTGCCACGCCGGCTCGCCCATGTGCTCGCCGAACGCGATGGTGCGCTTGGGATCGCGCTCGGCGAGGAAGATCCCCCACCGGTAGTCCGGCACGTTGACGTGGTCGAAGTGCGCCCAGCCCTCCCGGCCGACGCTGACCGCCGTGCGCAGGTACACGCCCTGGGTCTCGAGCGTGGGACCCATCTCGCTCCACCAGTTCATGAACTTCGGCTGCCAGCCCTCCAGCGCGCGCTGGAGCCTGCGGTCCGAGGACAGGTCGACGTTGTTCGGGATCTTGTCGTCGTAGTTGATCGATGTGGTCACACGCGCCTCCTGTCGAATACCGCCTTCTTGCCGGTGCCGTAGCGGCGCAGCGCCCCGTCCTCGCCGGACGCGTTGGGGCGGTTGAAGATCCAGTTCTGCCAGGCGGACAGCCGGCCGAAGATCTTGGTCTCGACGGTCTCCGGCCCGACGAACCGGTGGTTGGCCTCCATGCCGGTCACCGCGTCCGGCGACAGCGCGGCCCGCCCCTCGACGACGATCCTGATCTCGTCCGCCCAGTCGATGTCGTCGAGCGCGTCGGTGACGAGCCCCAGCTCGTCGGCCTCGGCCGGGGTCAGCGTGTTGTTCAGCTCCTTGCGCAGAGCGTCCACATGGGACCGGTCACCCCAGAAGCGGGACTCCAGCCGGGAGATGCCGTTGCCCATCGGGTACGTGCCGAAGTTGGACTCGGTGAGCGTCAGCGTGCCGGCCTCGCCGGCGTCCTGGTCGTCGAGCACGTACTGCCGGTCGCAGGCGAACGCCAGTTCGGCGAGCATGCCGACGAAGCAGGAGCCGGGCTCGATCAGCGCGATCAGGCTGCGGCTGGTGACGTCGAGGCGTTTCAGCGTGCGCTTGTAGTAGTGGCGGATCTCGTTGGTCAGCCAGTCGTCCCGCTCGCGCGGCAGCCGGTCGTACTCCGCGACGACGTCCCGGTCGCCCTCGGTGCGGACCAGCCACGTGCCGAGCGTCGGTTCGTTGGCACGCAGGCGAAGGACCAGGTCGTCCAGCTCGCGGGTCATGGCGAGCGGCCAGAACTCGGCGTCGTGGCGGTCCGCCACACTTTCCGGCGCGTGCACGGTGATGGCGACGGTGCCCGCGTCGCGGTCGAGGTCGGCGGTGACGTACCGGTCCCGGACCAGCGGGATCAGCTCGACACCCGCCGCGTCGGCGGGCCTGGTCGACCGCGCCGCCAGCTCCTTGGCCCGCTCGGTGACGACTTCCTCGAACCTGCGTGGTGGGGCCAACTCGTCGACGAGCTTCCAGTCGACGGCCGTGCGGCCCTTCACGCCGTCGGAGCGGGTGGCGAACACGTCGGCGAGGTCCTTGCGGGTGCCGCGCTTGTCGACGACGCGGGTGAGGCCGCCGGTGCCGGGCAGCACGCCGAGCAGGGGCACCTCCGGCAGCGAGACGGCCGAGGAGTTGTCGTCGACCAGCACGATGTGGTCGCAGGCCAGCGCCAGCTCGTAGCCGCCGCCCGCGCAGGAGCCGTTGACCGCGGCCAGGTAGGTCTGGCCCGAGTTGGCGGTCGCGTCCTCCATGCCGTTGCGGGTCTCGTTGGTGAACTTGCAGAAGTTCACCTTCCACTCGTGGGAGGACGCGGCGAGCATGCGGATGTTCGCGCCCGCGCAGAAGACCTTGTCCTTGCCGCTGGTCACGACCACCGTGCGGACGCCGGGGTGCTCGAAGCGGAGGCGCTGGGTGGCGTCGTACAGCTCGATGTCCACGCCGAGGTCGTAGGAGTTGAGCTTGAGGTCGTAGCCGGGGACGATCCCGCCCTGCTCGTCGACGTCGAGGACCAGCCAGGCCACGGCGCCGTCGACACGCAGTCGCCAGTGGCGGTACCGATCGGGATGAGCGTCGAACGAGACGTCAGCCATGCCGTCCATTCTCTACAACTCTCCTCGAGTTCGTCAAGGTTATGTAGAAGATCACCCGGGCGACCCTGATCTTGAAAGGCAGGGTCGTTCCCTGATGGCACGGCTGGCCCGAGTGGAGAAGCTCTGTGACATGAGAAAGCCGTTGTCGCAGTTGCCACCGCAGCTGCCGTCGCCCTGACCGTGGTTCCCGCGGACGCGGCGAGCGCCTTGCCACCGCCCAACGACACCGCACTGACGGCCGCGATCGCCGGCCTGCCCGACCAGGAGACGACCGGCGCCCTGGTACGGATCACCGGCTCGGCCGGCGAGTGGTCCGGCACCGCCGGCGTCTCCGACCTCCGCACCGACTCCCCGGTCCGGCCGGACGGGAACTTCCGGATCGGCAGCACCACCAAGGTCTACACGGGCGTGATGGTGCTGCAACTCGCTCAGGAACACCGGATCGACCTCGACCAGCCGGTGCAGCGCTACCTGCCCGGCCTGCTCCCGGCCGACTACCCGCGGGTCCCGGTCCGCACGCTGCTCGACCACACGTCCGGCCTGCCGTCGGTCGACATCCCCGGCCTCTACGACCCGCGGTGGGTCCTCGACCGCCGCTACGACCACTGGAGCCCGCGAGAGGTGGTCGACACCGCGTTGCGGCACCCGATCGACTACCCGCCGGGCACCGCGCAGAAGTACACCAACACCGCCTACGTCACCGCCGGCGTGATCGTCGAGAAGGTCACCGGCCGCTCCTACGCCAGCAACCTGCGCGACCGGATCACCCGCCCGCTGCACCTGCGCCACACCTACTACCCCGGCGACGACCCGCACCTGCCCAACCCGGCCGCCCGCGGCTACCTCGACGTGGACGGCGACCTGGTCGACGTGACCACGATGAACCAGTCGATCCCCGGCGCCGCCGGCGCGATCATCGCCACCGCGGCGGACCTGGACACGTTCGTCACCGGCCTGTTCCGGGGCCGCCTGCTGAACAAGGCCATGATGACCAGGCTCTTCACGCTCCCGGACGTGCCGATGTTCGACGGCAGCGGGCCCGCCGTCTACAGCCAGGGCCTGCAGAGCATCACGGTCAACGGGGTGACGGTGTGGGGCAAGACGGGCAGCCGCTGATCGTCCAGCGGATCGCGGCGGCAGCGGCGAGCTGACCTGGGCCTGTCCGGTTAGAGTGCCGGCATGACGTCCCGACGGGGAAGGCGCGCCGCCCTGCGGCTGTCCGCGCTGCTGGCGACGAGCGGCACGCTGCACTTCGCGAAGCCGAAGCCGTTCGACGCGCTGGTCCCGTCCGCGCTGCCGGGCACCGCGCGGTTCTGGACGCACGCGTCCGGGGTCGCCGAGCTGGGCCTCGCGTGCCTGCTGGCCGTCGAGCGGACCCGACGGCCGGCGGGCACGCTCGCCGCGCTGTTCTTCGTCGCGGTGCTGCCCGGCAACGTGAAGGCCGTGCGGCTGTTCTGGCGGCGGCCGGTGCTGCGGGCCGTCATGATCGCGCGGCTGCCGCTGCAGATTCCGCTGGTCACGGAGGCGCTGAAGGCCCGGGAGTGATTTGACCCGTTCGTTCGTTGAACGGGGTATGCCAGTCTTCGTGCTCCTGCTGATCGCTGTCGCCGCCGAGATCGCCGTGATCGTCGCCGTCGGTCAGGCCGTCGGCGCGCTCGTGACCATCCTGCTGCTGATCGCCGTGTCGGCCGTGGGGGTGTCGCTGCTGCGCCGCCAGGGCACGCGCACGCTGACCTCGTTCACCGAGGCGCTGCGCAACCGGCGCGACCCGCAGCCGGAGATGGTCGACGGCATGCTGATCGGCGTGGCCGCGGCACTCATCGTCTTCCCCGGCTTCGTCAGCGATGTCGCCGCCCTGTTCCTGCTGTTCCCGCCGACGCGGGCGGCCGTGCGGAAGCGGATGCTCAGCCGGGCCCGCGCACGCACCCAACGGTTCGACGTCGTGGACGGCGAGGTCGTGGACTACGAGGCGAAGCGGGCACCGATCGTGATCGAGTCACACCGCGCCGACGAGGCCTGACTAGAGGGACAGTGCTCTCGCCCCGCCGAGGCCGCCCTCGCCGGCGACGTCCTCGTCCTCGAAGTCCGCGAACAGCTTGAGGTGCCCACCGAGAGCCGTGACGTACCGGTTGAGCGTGTCGACTTCCATCTGACCGACGTCGCCGGCCTCGAGCTGACTGACCCGCGGCTGACTGATCCCCATCCGGCGGGCGGTCTCGGCCTGAGAGAGACCGAGCTCCTGTCGCAGCTGCGCGAGTCGGAACCCGAGTACATACGCCTCGGTCCGAGTGCGAGCCGCAACGTGCACGACCTCCATGTCACGGCCGTCGGCCCCGTCCTGCCGAGCCTTGTCGGCCTTGACGTCCTTCCACGAACGGGACATCAGTCCTCCCTTCCGCCGGCGACGATCCCGGCCACATGCTCGGCGTAACGCGTGTCCGCTATGGGGATGTTCGGTCGTACCAGCCTGTCCAGTCGCCCGCCTTGTCGCCCGCGACCAGCAGGATCGCCTTGCGTAACGGGTCGAACGCGAACAAGATCCGCACCTCGCTGCATCCGGCTGACGTGGGGACGCAGCTCCTTCATGTTGCGATAGGCCGATCCCCTTATCCGGTGGGCTGTCGAGGGCATGCAGAGGTGGACGAATGGTTCATACGGCTGGCCAGATCAAGCACGCATCACCATAACCTTAACCTTATAATGGCTGGCGATCCAGGGGCAGTTCGGCAGAAGGCGGCGACTCCCGACACGCCTCATGCCGACACAGGTGCCTGCTTCCGACGGCACGCCTCCGCGTAGGCGACGGGCGTCATGCCGATCGCGCGGGTGAAGTCGCGGATGAAGTGCGGCTGGTCGAAGTAGCCGAGCTCCGCGGCGACCTCGGCCCACGTGCCGCCGGTGCCCTCGGCCAACCGCGCGGCCGCCTCGTGCAGGCGGTACCTCCGCAGGACCCACTTCGGGCTGACGCCGACGTACCGCTGGAACATCCGCTGCAGCGTCCGCGCCGACAGGCCGAACCGCCGGCACACCTCCTCCACCCGCGTGATCTCGCGGTCGTACAGCAGCGCGTGCACGATCTCGCCGATCTCGACGACCATCGGGTCGGGCTCCGGCCAGTGGGCACGCAGCTCGGCCTCGGCGACGGCCACCAGGTCCGTCAGGTCCGGCGCCTCCGCCAGCGCCGCCGCGAACCGGGGCGCGGACGGCCACAGCGTGACGAGCGGCACCGTCCGGTCGGTGAGTGCCGACACCGGCCCGTCGAGGAACGGGCGGAACGCGCCCGGCCGGAACTTCACGCCGAACACGCGCCCCCGGTCGCGGTAGGTGTAGGTGAACCGGTCGGTGCCGACGCCGGCGACCGCCACCGCGCCGCGGTCGAACACGACGTTGACGCACGGGTGCGGCAGCAGCGTGACCGACGCGCTCCGCCCCGGCGGCTGGTCCCAGCTGACCAGCCAGTGCCGCTCGACGAGGCCGGCGAGATCGGCCGACGCGGGCACCCGGTCGAGCCGGAAGTCGATGTCGCGGACGCCGAGCAGGCCGTACTCGCTGGTGGTCGCCACCTGTCGCGTTTGTGCAAGCCGCGGGTCCGTCATGCGAACAGGATGACGCACATGACCGACAGTCCCGCCCCGAAGGGGAGCGCACAGATCACCACGTTCTTCGCCGCGAACGACGCCGCGAAGGCCATCGACTTCTACACCGACGCGTTCGGCGCCGAGCTCGTCGCCAGGTTCGACGGGCCCGGCGGCGCGGTCGCGCACGCGGAGCTGCGCCTCGGCGACTCGGTGTTCCAGCTCGGCGAGGCGGCCCCTGCCGCCGGGCTCCTCCCGCCGCCCGCCGAGGGCAACAACTTCACGATGACGTTCTGGACGCCCGACCCGGACGCCGTGTTCGACCGGGCCGTCGCCGCCGGCGCGACACCCGTGTCGCCCGTCGCGGACGTGTTCTCCGGCGACCGGATGGGCATCATCCGCGACCCGGCCGGGATCCGGTGGTGCGTCGGGCGCCACGACCGGGACGTCTCGCACGAGGAGATCGCGGCCGAGGCCGAGAAGTGGGCGGCAGAACAAGCGTGAGGGCGGCGACCGCGGCGAACACGCCGAACGCCGGCGGGTGGTCGGCCGGCCGGACCACGATCGCGGCCGCGACCTGCGCGCCGACCGCGCCGCCGACGGTCCGCGCGACCGTGTTCACGGCGGTGGCCGCGCCGATCCGCCCGGCCGCCGCCGCGTCCGCCACCAGGTTGCCGACGCCCGCGAACACGAACCCGTACCCGATGCCCAGCCACGCGCTGACCAGGTAGATCTCCCACAGCGCGTCGTGCGCGACGATCAGCGCCACACCCGAGCCGACCGTGCACAGCGCGCCGATCCGCAGTGGCGCGCCGGCGCCGAGACGGGCCCGCAGCGGCGCGGTCAGCGGGGTGCCGAGCAGCATGCACACCGCCATCGGCGCCAGCGCGAGCCCCGCGGCGGTGGCGGAGCGGCCCAGCTCGTCCTGCACGAACCTCGGCAGCAGCGTCACCATCCCGAACAGCGCGAGCGTGATCACGAACGTGACGAGGTTCGTGGCCGCGAGCGCCGGGTCGCGGAGCAGGCGCGGCTCGAGCAGCGGCGCCCGCACCCGGCCCTCGAGCACGACGAACGCGCGGAGCAGCACGACCGCCCCGGCGAACAGCGCGGCGACGACCACGGCCGGCCAGGTGCGGAACTGGCTGATGCCGAGCAGCAGACCCACGAGCGCGGCGGCCAGCAGCAGCGCGCCGGCCGGGTCGACGCCGCCCGGCCCGCGCACCCGGTCGTCGGCGGGGAGCCGCGCGACCAGGCCCATGGCGACGACACCGAGCGCGACCAGCGGCCAGAACAGCCACACCGCCCCGAACGCGTCGAGCAGCGGCCCCGCGACGACCATCCCGGTGGCGCCGCCGATGCCGAACATGGCCGACAGCAACGCGATGACACCGGACCGGCGCGCGTCGGGCACCCCGTGGCGGACCAGCCCGAACACGAGCGGGAACACGCCGCCGGACATCCCCGCGACGACCCGGCCCGCGACGAGCGCCGCGAACCACCCGGTCACCACGCCCACGACGCACAGGAGCGTGCCGGCGACGAGGAGACCGAGGCAGGCGACCAGTGCGCGGCGGTACCCGACAAGGTCGCCGAGCCGGCCGAACACGGGCGTCGCGGCGGCCCCGGCGAGCAGGAACGCCGTCAGGGTCCAGGTCGTGGCCGTCGCGCCGACGCCGAGCCCGGTCGCGAACGCGGGCAGCGCGGCGATGACGATCGTCTGTGCCGAGCTGGCCGCGAAGGCCGACAGGAGAACCGCGGGGAGCACACCGCAAGCGTGGCACGGACTTCGCCGTCGATTCCGTAAAGGACGATTGACGCATACGAGTGGAATGCGCTAGATCAGACACAGGAGGTCGTCATGGCCAATGATGTCGATGGACGCGCTTCTCAACCCACGGAATACCACTTGGGCGTCAGCCGCCCGCCGCTCGGTATGGCTGACCTGCCCGAACCGGAAGAAGTGTTCAAGGTTCGGCGGCTAGGTGTCCGCCAGATCATCCAGTTCGTGATCGGACCGAGCCTCATCGCGCTCGGCATCTCCATCGGTAGTGGCGAGTGGCTGCTCGGGCCGAACGCCATCGGAGAGTTCGGTTTCGTCGGGGTCGGTTGGGTCATCACCGTTTCCGCTGTCCTGCAGACGTTCTACAACGTCGAATGCGCTCGCTACGTGATGGCGACCGGCGAGGTGCCGGTCGTCGGGTTCGGGCGTGTGCCGCCCGGCTGGAAACTCTGGGTCCCGTTCGCACTGATCGCGTTCTACTTCGCCTTCATCTTCGGCGGGTGGGCCGCCGGCGCCGGTCAGGGGCTGTTCACGCTGATCACCGGCCGGCCGCACGAGCCGGACGAGATCGAGTGGGTGCGGATACTCGCGATCGGGCTCCTGCTGGTCGTCTTCCTGATCACCGCGTTGGCGCGCAAGGTGTCGCGCACACTGGAGCTCGCCAACTGGATGTTGGTCGGCACGCTACTGGTGGTGCTGGTCATCGTCTGCGTGACGATCGTGCCGTGGGACGTCTGGTGGGAGGGCATCCGCGGGCTGGTCACGCCGGCCGCGCCGCCGCCGGGCATCACCGCGACCACGCTCGGCGGGCTCGCCGGGTTCACCGCGCTGGCCTCCGGGCTGAACTGGTACGCGATGAACCACTACCGCGACAAGGGTTACGGCATGGGCTCGAAGGTCGGGTTCCTGTCCGGCATGCGCGGTGAGAAGCAGACGATCAAGCCCGTCGGCGTCACGTTCCCCGACACGCCGGAGAACACGACCCGCTGGCGGCGCTGGTACAAGCTGCTGATGATCGACCTGTGGGTGGTGTTCTTCGGCGGCGCGATGCTCGGCATGCTGCTGCCGACGGTCCTCATGGCACATGTCGTGCAGACCAGTGGCGAGGCCCCGACGACGGCGAACGTGCCGACGTTCACGGCCGAGAAGCTCGGCGCGCAGTACGGCAACGGCATGTTCTACCTGATGCTGGTGGTCGGCGTGCTGGTGCTGTTCTCCACGCAGCTCGGCATCTTCGAGGCGCTGGTGCGCAACTTCACCGACGCCTCGCACGCGACGAGCTCGCGGCTGCGGCGCCTGCTGGAGGACGACCCGAGGAAGTTCTACTACCCGTTCATGTTGGTGGTGCTCGTGGTGATCGGCGCCGCGCTGCACCTCGCGCTGCCGACCGAGCTGGTGCAGATCTCGGCGAACATGTCGAACTTCGGCGCGCTGATGTTCCCGTTCGCGTTGATGTACCTGAACTCCCGGCTGCCCAAGGCCGCGCGGCCCCGGCCGTGGCACTACGTGATCCTGGTGCTCAACGTGGTGTTCTTCGGGTTCTTCTTCGTCAACTTCGCCTACGAGTTCATCACCGGCACCGCGCTGGTGTCGTTCTGACGGGCGTGCGACCGGGCCGCGCCGGCCCGGTCGCACCTCCGCCTCAGCGCAGCGGGACCGGGTACGCGACGGGGCTGCGGTGCCCGGCCCGGTCCACCGCGCGCACGCCGAAGAACACGTTGTCCTTGGACATGTCGATGGTCGCGGTCGTCACGTCGCCGACCCGGATCACGTCCGTCCACTCCGGGGCCGTGGTCTCCCGCCACACCACCTCGTAGCCGGCGAGGTCGGGCTCGGTGCCCCGCTCCCACACCAGTTCCGTGTCGTTGGTGAGCGCGCTCGTCCGCACGGCGACGCCCTTGGGCGTGCCGGGTGCGGCCGCCAGCGACCACAGCGTCGCCGCGTTCACCCTTGCCACGCCGGCGATGTAGCGGAAGTCGCAGAACTCCACGAGGTCGCCGTACTGCTTGCCGTCCTCGACGCGGACGTCCTGGTGCTGGTGCGCGAAGTCCTCGTTCGGCTCGGTGAACCGCGCCGCCGGGTAGCGCTGCTCGAGGAAGCCGATGTGGTCGCCGCCGCGCAGGTAGCGGTCCCTGCGGTAGATCACCCGCACGTCCATGCCGGTCTCCCGGTTGTCCGCCACCGAGCGGACGAACCGTGCGAGCTGGCGGGGCGGCGAGTCGTTCTCCCCGCCGGTCGACAGGCGGACCGCGGCCTCCGCCGGGGTCTCCGCGGTCGGCACGCCCTCGGCGAACAACCGCACCGTGTGCGGGTCGCGGGTGCCGTCGTCGCGCGGTGCTGCTGCCCACGATGTCGTTGGTGAACATGGCCTGCACGTCCGTGCCGGCGGCCCGGTACTGCGCGGCCATGTGCCGTGCGCCGTAGAGCCCCTGCTCCTCGGCGGCGACCGCCGCGAACACGAGCGTCGCCTTCGGTTTGCGCGTCGCCATGACCCGCGCCAGCTCCACGGAGACGGCGACACCGGACGCGTCGTCGTTCGCGCCCGGCGCGTCGCTGGTGGCGTTCATGACGTCGGTGACACGGGAGTCGTAGTGCCCGGAGATGACGTAGACCCGTTCCGGCGACACGGAACCACGCAGCGTCGCGATGACGTTGGTGATCCTGGTCGGCACCGGGATCCGGTCGGCGGGCGGTTGGATGTAGGACTGCAGCTCGACGGTCATCCGCCCCTCCGACGCGGCCGCGTACCGCTGGAGCTCGGCGAACAGCCAGTCCCGCGCCGCGCCGATCCCCCGGTTCGGGTCGTCCTGAGTGGACAGTGTGTGCCGGGTGCCGAACGACACCAGCTTGCGTACGGTCTGCTCGATGCGCCGCGGGTCCACCTCGCGCAGGATGGCACGCAGCTCCTTGTCCGGCTGTTGGGACAGCGGCGGCCGGTCGTGCTCACCGGTCGCGGCCGTCCCAACAGCCGGTACCCCCGCCAGCGCCGCGCCACCGGCTGCGGCCGAAGCGGTCAGGAAGGTTCGCCTGGTCTGAGTCATTCCTTCTGCCTACACCCGACAACCGGCCCGGTACAGGGGTTAGAAGCGAAGTGACTCAAGGTGTTCGAAGCTGTTGCGCGCGGTGTCCAGCGGCGCCGGCTGGTCGTCGCGCTCCACCAGCCAGTACTTCACGCCCGCGCGGCGCGCCAGCTCGAAGATGCGGGCGAAGTCGATCACGCCGTGCCCGACGTCCGCCCAGTTGCCGGCCCCGTCGTGGTCCTTGACGTGCAGGACCGGGAACCGGTTGGGATGGTCGGCGAACAGTTGGCGCGCGTCCATGCCGGCGCGGTCCGCCCAGCCGATGTCGAGCTCGAAGTCGACGAGGTGGGGATCGGTCTCGCCGAACAGGATGTCGGACAACCGGATGCCGTCGACGACCCGGAACTCCGTGTCGTGGTTGTGGTGCAGCATGCCCATGCCGAGCTGACGCGCGGCCGCGCCCGCCTCGTTGAGCTGTCGCGCGCCGAGCCGGATGCCCTCGACCGTGTACATGTCGCCGGGGAACGACGACAGCACCACCCACTTGACGCCGATGGTGCGCGCGTCGGCGAGCTTGGTCGCCCAGTCCCCGACGATGTCGCCGTGCCCGACGTGCAGAATCACCGGGTTGACCCGTGCTTCGTGGCACATGTCCCGGATCTCGGCCGCCGGCCGGGGGAACGCGCTGACGCCGACACACCGGTAGCCGATGTCCGCCATGGCCTTGAGGGTGCCGAGCGGGTCGGCCGCGAGCAGGTCGCGGACGGTGTAGAGGTGCATGCCGATGCCGTTTCGCGGGATGCGGCGGCAGCCCCAGCCGGCCGGCGCCGACTCCGCGGCGGCGGCGCCCGCCGCACCGGCGGTCGCGGCGCCGGCGACCGCCGTCGCGCCGAGGAGCTCGAGGATTCTTCGCCTGGAGAGGCGGGTGTCGTGGTTCATTCAGCGCACGTCCTTGGTCACTCCGGAACCTGGTCCGCTTCTGGAAACTACCGGAGAAAGCGCTTTCCCGCTAGATCCGACGGCGCGCTTGACTCGCTCGGCGGTCATGTGGTTCATTAGTGGAGTAATGAACCGACTGACCAGGCGGTGCCGCTCATGTTCGACGACCGCAGCCCGATCTACCGGCAGATCGCCGAGCGGATCGAGGCCGAGGTCCTGAGCGGCACGCTGGCCGGCGACGAGCAGGTCATGTCGACCAACAAGTACGCCGCGTTCCACCGGATCAACCCGGCGACCGTGAACAAGGCGTTCCAGCAGCTGGTCGACGACGGCGTGCTCTACAAACGACGAGGGATCGGGATGTTCGTGCACCCACAGGCGCGTCAGGCGCTGCGGGCCCGGCTGCGCAAGAACTTCTTCGCCGACGTCGTCGACCCGATGGTCGAGCGGGCACGGACGCTCGGCATCGGGCTGCCGGACCTGATCGAGCGGATCACCGAGCTGGCGAAGGAGGACGGCTGATGCCGAGCATCGAGACGGCCGGGCTGACCATGCGCTACGGCACCACCCCCGCGCTCGCCGACGTGAGCTTCTCCTTGTCCGGGCCCAAGATCTGCGGTCTGCTCGGCCGCAACGGGTCCGGCAAGACCACGCTGCTCTCGGTCCTGGCCGGCTATCTGCGGCAGTCGGCCGGCACGGTGCTCGTCGACGGCGAGCCGGTGTTCGAGAACGCGACGGCGACCGGGAAGGTGTGCCTGGTCCGCGGCACCGGCGACGCGTCCTCGCCACGGGTGAGCGTCCGCGACCTGATCGACTTCGCCGGCCGGCTGCGCCCGACCTGGGACGCCGGCTACGCGGCCGAGCTGCTCGAGCTGTTCGCGGTGCCGCTGAACGAGACGCCGAAGACGCTGTCGCACGGCAAGCAGTGCGCGCTCGGCGTCACGATGGGCCTCGCGTCCCGCGCCCCGGTGACGATCTTCGACGAGTCCTACCTCGGGCTGGACGCGCCGTCCCGGTACGCCTTCTACGACGCGCTCCTCGCGGACGTGCTGGCGCACCCGCGCATGGTGATCATCGCGACGCACCTGATCGAGGAGGTCGGCACGCTGTTCGAGGACGTGCTGATCGTCCACGACGGCCGGCTGCTGCTGCACGACGACGCGGACACGTTGCGCGCGGCCGGCACCGCGGTCACCGGCGACGCCACGCTGGTCGACTCGTTCACCCTCGGACTCGACGTGCTGAGCGAGAAGACGTTGGGGCGCACCAAGTCCGCGACCGTGTACGGCCCGCTCGACGACGGCAGGCAGGCGCAGGCGCGGCAGGTGGGGCTCGACCTCGGACCGATCGCGCTGCAGGACCTGTTCGTGCACCTGACTTCCGGAGGGTCGAGATGAGCGGACGCAACCGCTGGCCGACGCTGGGCATCCTGCTGTCCGCGCACATGACGTTCGCGCTGATCCTGTGGCTGGTGCTCGGGCTCGTCACGGCACTCGTCACCGCCGGCATCGCGTCGTTCGGGCACGTGGCGGAGAGCATCTGGCACACCGTGGCGACGCAGGTGCCGCGCTGGTTCCTCCTGGGACTCGGCGCCGACGCGATCTCCACGTACCTGCGGCTGCACGTGGCGCACGGCCGCACCAGAGGCGACTTCCTAGGTCAGCTGTGGCCGTACTTCGTCGGTCTCGCGGTGATCAGCGCGCTGCTGCAGACGGTCGGCTACCTGGTCGAGGGCGGCGTGTACGCCGCGGCGGGCTGGGCGCACGACCTGCCGTCCGCCGCGCTCTTCGGCACCGCGGGCGACTTCGCCGGGATCTTCGCGACCTACACGCTGTTCCTTCTGCTGTGGACGATCGTGGGCGCGTTGGTCAGCCTCGCGTTCACCCGAGGCTTCCTGACCGGGCTGGCGACCCTCCCGCTCGCACTGCTGGTCGTCTCGCCGGGTGAGATCCTGTTGGGCCCCACCGGTTTCCTGGGGATCGGCAACGTACTGTCCGGACTGGGCATCTCGACGGCGGTCGGCGTCGGCTGGGGCGTGGTCGCCGCGGTGGCCGGCTGCGCCGCGATCTGGGGAATCGCCCGCGACACGCCGCTGCGGCCGAAGGTAGCCTGACCGGCCGTGCCCACTGCGCTGCGACTGGTCCGGACCAACCGGCCCTTCGGCGCGCTCGCGGTCGCCAGGATCGTGTCGCTCACCGGCGACTCACTGAGTCTCGTCGCGCTGATGCTGCTCGTCGCCGACCGGGCCGGCGACGCGCTCGCGGTGGCGTTGCTGCTGCTGGTCGGCGACTTCGCGCCGTCGCTGCTGAGCCCGGTCGCCGGCGCGATCAGCGACCGGTTCGACCTGAAGCGGGTCATGATCGTCGCCGAGGTGGTGCAGGGCGGACTGATCCTCGCGGTCGCGCTCACGCTGCCGCCGCTTCCGGTGCTGCTGGTGCTGGTCGCCCTGCGCGCGATGGCCGGGCAGGTGTTCCTGCCGGCGTCGCGGACCGCCATGCCGGCGCTCGTGGCCGACGCGGACCTGCCGGCCGCGAACTCGCTGCTCGGCTTCGGCGCCAACGGCGGCGAGGTGCTCGGGCCGCTGATCGCGGCCGCGCTCGTCGGTGTGATCGGGGTGCCGGGAGTGCTGCTGGTCGACGCGGCGAGCTTCGGTGTGTCGGCGCTGCTCCTGCTGGCCGTGCCGTCGCTGCGGCCGGAGCCGTCGACCGGGTCGCTGCTCGGCTCGGCCCGCGACGGGGTGCGGTTCATCTGGTCGCACAAGGCGGTCCGGGTGGTCGCGCTCGGGTTCTGCGCGGTGGTCGCGTGCAACGGCGTGGACGACGTGGCACTCGTGTTCCTGGCGACGGACACCTACGGCGCCGGCGACTCGGCGGTCGCGCTGCTGCTCGCGGCGGTCGGGATCGGGCTGCTCGTGGGGTACGCGCTGCTGGCCGCGGCCGGCACCCGGGTGTCGATGACCGTGCTGCTGCTGGCGGGCTTCGCGGTGAGCAGCGTCGGGAACCTGCTGACGGGTCTCGCGTGGGCGGTCGCCGCGGCTTTCACCGTGCAGACGGTCCGCGGCCTCGGCATCGCGGCCATGGACGTCGCGACGAACACGCTGCTGCCGCGACTGGTGCCGCCCGCGATGCTGGGCCGCGTGTTCGGCAACCTGTACGGCGCGATCGGGGTCGCGGCCGCGCTCTCCTACGTCGGCGGCAGCGTGCTGCTGGACCTGACGTCCGCGCCGGTGACGCTGGTGGTGGCCGGCGGCCTGGGCACACTGGCCACGATCGCGACCGCCGTCGCACTACGAAGAGCGCTCTAGCGACTCCCGCGTCGGCACGTGGCGGACCTTGCCGTCGTGCGTCACGCAGCAGGCGGCGAAGCCAGGAGGGCGATCGTCACAGCGACGCACAGAATTGCCGGCGCCGCTCTTGTCAGGCCATCCGACGCGTGCGAGCTTTGTCCGTATGCGACTCCGCACCCTGCTCGCGCTGGCCGCCACCGCGATCGCGTTCGTCGCCACGACGGCGCCCGCCGCGGCCCAGCCACAAGCCCAAGACCAGTCCCGGTCCGGTTGGCACACGGTCGACCCGAGACCCTCCAACGAAGCGCTCGGCGCGCGGCTCCAGGCTCTGGCCAGGCAGAGCAGGGGCACCATCGAGGTCCGCGGCATCGGCGAGACGAACGAGGGCCGGCCGGTGTGGGCGGCGCGGCTTGGCCACGGCCCGGTGCGCGTCCAGTACGTCACCCAGCAGCACGGCGACGAGCCGCTCGGCACGCCGGCGGCCGTGGAGTTCCTGCGCACGGTCGGCGTCGGCAAGTCGTTCTGGCAGCGGTGGCTGCTGTCCCGCCTGACCATCGACGTCGTGGTCCGCGCCAACCCGGACGGCCACTCCCACGACTGGCGCTACAACTTCGACCCGACCGCCGACCCGGAGTACGGCGAGCGCGGCAAGGGCTACGACATCAACCGCTACCACAACCCGGGCATGGCTCCGGACGACAACCCGGCGACCGAGGCCGGCCACATCCAGCGGGCCTACGCCGAGTTCGCGCCGCACATCGCGATCGACTACCACATGCAGGGCCGCTACCTCGACGACGACGGTCGCGAGATCACCGCGTCGCTGATGTGGCCGACGCACCCGGACGTGGCTCCCGAACTGGTCGACGCGGCCAAGCAGGTCACGGTCGTCGCGCAGCAGACGGTCGACCACCTCGCCGGCGGCAACGTGAGCCAGTACCCGGGCGGCGACTACGAGGGCATCGCCCGCAACGCGTACGGGTTGCGGGGCAGCGCCAGCGTGCTGCTCGAGCTGAGCGCCATCGACGACGAGCAGTCGCAGATCCGCGCGGCCTACCTGGTGATGCTCGCGGTCGCGCAGACCGCGGCGGACGGTTCCGTGCACCGGATCGACCCGGCCCGCGCGGACGCCATCCCACTGCGCGGCGACCCCGTCGGAGCCACGACCGCCGACGCGGCCGACTGACTCCCCCCGGCGCGGCGCCGGGCTTCCGCCGGCGCCGCGCCGTCACCCCCCGGTAGCGTGGTCTTTTCCGGCCCTCATGACCCTCCGAACGCACATCGGGCACGGCGTTGTCACCGATGAGGCTGGCTTGGCTGCCCGATCGGGTACGGGTGGTTCTCGGTCGCTATCTGGCTGTCGCCCCGATGCTCTACTGACGTGGGTTCGCCTACGGACGGGTGGATCGAAGGGGTGGATCGGCTTGCCGAACAAGGACAAGAAGGCGCGACACCAGCGCAAGGGCAACCCTGCGCGGGGGACGGCGTGGCTGACCGAACAGACCGCTGACAGCAGCCGCCTCAGCCGCGGTCGGCACCGGCTGCGCGGCCCGTCCGGCGGGCTGATGGCCGTGAGCGCCGTGCTGCTCGCCGCGTCCGCCGCCTCCTCGACGGTCCACGCGAGCGAACAGCCCGTGGAGCAGCCGCCCGAGCCGACCAGAGCCGAGGCCGGCGCCGGCGGCAACTCGCCGCCGACCGCGTCGTTCCCCCGCGAGATCGTCGACAGTCACCTCGCGAGCGGCCGGTTCGTCGGCGGCGTGCCGGCATCGGCGACGGGCAGCATCCCGTCGACCGTGCTCGAGGCGTACCAGCGTGCCTACGAGCGCACGAACCTGGTCCAGCCCAACTGCCACATCCCGCTCGAGCTGCTCGCCGCGATCGGCAAGGTCGAGTCGGGGCACGCCCGCGGCGGCATGGTGGACGGCAGCGGTCGCACGCTCAGCCCGATCCTCGGCCCGGTGCTGAACGGCGGCGCGTTCGCCGCGATCGGCGACACCGACGGCGGCGCGCTCGACGGCGACACGACGTGGGACCGCGCGGTCGGGCCGATGCAGTTCATCCCGAGCACGTGGGCCCGCTGGGCCGCCGACGGCAACGTGGACGGACAGCTCGACCCGCACAACGTGTACGACGCGAGCCTCGCCGCCGCGCGGTACCTGTGCGCCGCCAACCGCGACCTCGGCACCCCGGCCGGGCTGGACGCGGCCGTGCTGAGCTACAACCACTCGACGAGCTACCTGTCGCTCGTGCGGTCGTGGATGACCGTGTACCGCAACGGGACGGTGTCCGTCGACGACATCATCGCCGCCGCGAGCGACCCGGCGGCGCAGGCCGCGGTCGCCCCGGCTGCCCCGACCGTCCCGACCGTGCCGGTGACCGTGCCGCCCGCCACGCCGCCGGTCACCACACCACCGACCACACCACCGACCACCCCGCCAACGACGCCACCCACTACGCCGCCGACCACGCCGCCGGATCCGACCGAGCCGACCGAGCCGGAGCCGCCGACCGAGCCGCCGGTGGAGCCCCCGGTGGAGCCGCCGACCAACCCGCCGGTCGACGAGCCGGCCCGTGAGTGCGGCCTGCTGGACACGGTGGGCAACCTGGTCGGCGGGCTGCTCGGCGAGGACCCGACCTGCGTGCACCAGCTGGAGCTGTCCACCGCGGCGGAGCCGACACCGGTCGTCACCACCACGCCGGCAGCCCCCTGAGACCGCTTCAGTTCCCGTCGTCGCCGTCGTCCTGGGGTCCGCCCTGCTGCTGGGGGCCGCCGTTGGTGCCGTCCCGGCGGGGCTGCATGCCGGCGCCGCGTTCCATGACCGACTCCGCGGTCGACGTGTCGCCGGAGACGGTGGCCACGATGGTGACCGAGTCGCCCTTCTCGACGTCCTCGATGACCGTGTCCTCGTCGACGACGTAGGTCCGCGTGTAGCCGTCCTCGCTCTTCGCCGTGATCGACGTGTCGCTCACCTCGGTGACCTCGCCGACCTGGAACTCGCCGTGCTGGGTCTCGTCGAAGCCGCCCTGCGGGCCGCCGATGATCATCGGGCCACCGCCGCCGTTCGGGCCGCGGCCCTGCTGTTCGGCGGCGACCGAACCGCTGGCCGCGTAGATCGCGACGCCGCCGGCCCCCGCGATGCCGACCGCGACCACCACGGCGATCACCGTGCGTTTCATGCTCCACTTCTGGCGCGGCGCGGCCGGTTGCGGTGGCGTCGCACCCCACTCCGACTGCGGTTGCTGCGAAGGCGGGACCTGGTCGGGCTGTTCGGTACTCATGGACACCACGGTCACGCCTGTTCCTGTGGGCGACCTGTGTTCGATGTTGGCGGGCGCTGTGACCAGCCGGCGACCACCTGGCGACCACCGGGCACAGCCGATCCACAGGTTTCACACAGCGAAACCACACCGCCCCGGGTGACGATGACAGCCATGGTGGAGCGGAGTGAGCTGCGGCGACCCGACGGGCAACCGGTGCGGGTGCTCGTCGTCGACGACGAGGCGACGCTGGCCGAGCTCGTGTCGATGGCGCTGCGGCTGGAGGGCTGGGAGATCCGCAGCGCGCCGGACGGCACGGCCGCGGTGCGCGTCGCGCGCGAGTTCCGGCCCGACGCCGTCGTGCTGGACGTGATGCTCCCCGACATCGACGGCCTCGAGGTGCTGCGCAGGATGCGTGCCGACCTGCCGACGCTGCCGGTGTTGTTCCTGACCGCGAAGGACGCCGTCGAGGACCGCATCGCCGGCCTCACCGCGGGCGGCGACGACTACGTCACCAAGCCGTTCAGCCTCGAGGAGGTCACCCTCCGGCTGCGCGCGCTGCTGCGCCGCACCGGCGTGACCGAGGCGAGCACGGGCGCGTCGATCGTCGTCGGCGACCTGACGCTGGACGAGGACAGCCGCGAGGTCCACCGCGGCGGCGAGCTCGTCGACCTCACGGCCACCGAGTTCGAGCTGCTGCGCTACCTCATGCGCAACCCGAGACGGGTGCTGTCCAAGGCGCAGATCCTGGACCGGGTGTGGCACTACGACTTCGGCGGGCAGGCCAACATCGTCGAGCTGTACATCTCCTACCTGCGCAAGAAGATCGACGCCGGTCGGGCGCCGATGATCCACACGATGCGGGGCGCGGGCTATGTCCTCAAACCGGGCGCCTGAGCGCCGCGGCGGTGTCGAGACCTGGTCGCTGCGCCGCAGGCTCATCTTCGAGCAGGTCGTGCTGCTCACCATGGTGTGCGTGATCATCGTCGCGGTCACCGAGATCGCGTTGCGGGCCTTCCTCATCGGCCAGCTCGACGACCGTCTCACCGAGGCGAGCGGCAAGGTGGTCATGTTCCGGGGCGGGCCCGACGAAGGGTCGCCCGGACAGGCTCCCGGGCAGGTCTCCGGCACCATCAACGCGCTCATCGTCGGTGGGCGGGTGAACCAGGCGGTGCGGCAGACCAACACCGAGTCGCCGGTCGCGCTGTCGACCTCCGAGTACACCGCGCTGCTCGCGCTGCCGGTGGACGGCGAGGCACGCACCAGGACGGTCGGCGCGTTCGGCGAGTACCGGCTCGTCGCCGCGCCGGGGCCGCGGGGCGACGTGGTCGTCACCGGGCTGCCGATGTCCGAAGTGGACGATGTGCTGCTGACCGTCGGGCTGGTCCTCGGCGGCGTGGCGCTGGCCGGGCTGCTGGCCGCGGCCGGCGCCGGCGCGTTCATCGTCCGGCGGGCGCTGGAACCGCTGCAGCGGGTGGCGGCCACCGCGAGCCGGGTCGCCGACCTGCCGCTCGACCGCGGCGAGGTGGAGATCGCCGAGCGGGTGCCGAGGCGCTACACCGACCCGAACACCGAGATCGGTCAGGTCGGCCTCGCGTTGAACCGGATGCTCGGCAACGTGCACGACGCGCTCACCGCCCGTCAGGAGAGCGAGACCCGGGTGCGCCAGTTCGTCGCCGACGCCAGTCACGAGCTGCGCACCCCGCTCGCCGCCGTGCGCGGGTACGCCGAGCTGATCCGCCGCCGCGACGACGACGTGGCGCCCGAGGTGTCGCACGCGCTGGGCCGCGTCGAGTCGGAGGCCGCACGGATGACGACCCTCGTCGAGGACCTGCTTCTCCTGGCACGCCTGGACTCCGGCCGCCCGCTGGACCACTCGACGGTGGACCTGTCGCGACTGGTGGTCGACGTGGTGAGCGACGCGCAGGTCGCCGGGCCGGAACACGTGTGGCGCCTCGCAGTGCCGCCGAAGCCGGTCAACGTGCCCGGCGACGACGCGCGTCTGCACCAGGTGCTCGCGAACCTGCTGTCCAACGCACGCACGCACACCCCGCCCGGCACGACCGTCGCCGTCGATCTGTCCACTTCGGACGGTTCGGCAGAGCTGACGGTGACCGACGACGGTCCCGGCATCCCGACGGACCTGCTGCCCGAGGTGTTCGAACGGTTCGCACGCGGCGACTCGTCCCGCTCGCGCGCGGCCGGCAGCACGGGGTTAGGACTGGCGATCGTGGCGGCCGTGGTGCAGGCGCATCACGGCCACGTGACCGTGGAAAGCCGACCGGGCCACACGAAGTTCCATGTGCGCCTGCCGCTCACAACGCGCGAGTGAGCAGCCGACTTGTCCACAACCAACACAGTTGTCCACAGGCAAGATCGACTTCCCCGGGACAGTCGTACCCCACCGGTAGACTGGGCACTGGGCCGCCCCCGGGATCGGGTGGGGGCTGCATCGCGCGCGGGGGCCTGCGCGCAGGGCCTTCATGCACGAGCGGGTCACCGGCGTGAGTGAGGGCGTGAGTGAGCGGCCGCCGGCGTCTGGACTGACCGAGCAGCGCAAGGCCACGAGCGAAGCGAGTCGCCTGAGCAGCGCAGGGAGGGAAGACGCCGGGACCAGGCCGCGAATACGCGAGCGGAGCGAGCCAATGTGACAGTGAGGGCCCTAGTGAGCGGCCGCCGGCGTCTGGACTGACCGAGCAGCGCAAGGCCACGAGCGAAGCGAGTCGCCTGAGCAGCGCAGGGAGGGAAGACGCCGGGACCAGGCCGCGAATACGCGAGCGGAGCGAGCCAAACGACACAGCGCGGGCACAGGAATGACCTAGGTCGCACTCAGTCGGTCTCGCCAGCCTGGGGCCATGACGACACTCGCCCCTCCCCTGCGGCCCGCCGTCCGGTTCGCGCTGCCGGCGCTGCTCGGTGCCACCGGGCTGCTGTACCTGTGGGGGCTCGGCGCGTCCGGGTGGGCGAACGCTTACTACTCGGCGGCCGCGCAGGCCGGGGCGGCGAGCTGGCAGGCGTTGTTGTTCGGCGCGACCGACGCGGCGGGTGGCATCACCATCGACAAGACACCCGCCTCGGTGTGGGTGATGGGGCTTTCCGCGCGGCTGTTCGGCGTCAGCTCGTGGAGCATCCTCGTGCCGCAGGCGCTGATGGGCGTCGCGACCGTGTGGCTGCTTTACGCGGCCGTGCGGCGGGTCGCGGGTCGGGCGGCCGGGCTGCTCGCCGGGGTCGTGCTCGCGCTGACGCCGGTCGCCGTGCTGATGTTCCGGTTCAACAACCCGGACGCGTTGCTGGTGCTGCTGCTCACCGCGGGCGCCTACGCGATGGTGCGTGCGATCGAGTCCGGCCGAACGCGGTGGCTCGTGCTGGCCGGCGCGTGCGTCGGGTTCGGGTTCCTCACGAAGATGCTGCAGGCGTTCCTGGTGCTGCCGGCGTTCGCGGGCGCCTACGTCGCGGGCGCGCGCGAGCACCGGATCCGCGGCCTGCTCACGGCGTTGGGTGCGCTGGTCGTCTCCGGCGGCTGGTGGGTGCTGCTGGTGTCGCTGTGGCCGGCGGCGTCGCGGCCCTACGTCGGCGGGTCGCAGACCAACTCGGTGCTCGAACTTACCTTGGGGTACAACGGTTTCGGTCGGCTCACCGGTGACGAGGTCGGCAGTGTCGGCGGCAGCGGGCGCGGGTCGGCGGGCTGGGGACGGCTCTTCGGCACCGAGATGGCGGACGGGATCGCGTGGCTGCTGCCGGCGGCCGTGGTGCTGCTGGTCGCCGGACTGTGGCTGACGCGACGGTCCGAACCGGCGTGGACGTCGCTGCTGCTGTGGGGCGGCTGGCTGGTCGTCACCGCGGTGGTGTTCAGCTACATGAACGGGATCATCCACGCGTACTACACGGTCGCGCTGGCGCCGGCGGTCGCGGCGGTGCTCGGGATCGGCGCGGTCGCGTTGTGGCGACAGGGTTTCGTCGGCGCCGCGGTGCTGTCCGGCGCGGTGGGGCTGACCGCCGTGCAGACCTACCTGCTGCTGGACTCGGTGGTGCTGCTGGTGATCGGCCTGTTGGCTGCCGCGCTGCTGCTCGTCACCGAGCTCCGGCTCGTGGTCGCGGCGTTCGCCGTCGTGGTCGCGTTGTCCGGTCCGGCGGCGTACTCGTTCGCGACCGCCGCGACACCACACACCGGCGCGTTGCCCGCGGCGGGCCCGGCCGCCGGCCCCGGCGGCGGCATGAGTGGCGTGGGCGGACTGCTGGACGCCCCGACCGTTGGCGCGGAACTGGTGGCACTGTTGAAGGACAGCGGTGTCCACACGTGGGCGGCGGCGACCGTCGGGTCGAACAACGCGGCCGGCTACCAGCTGGCGGCCGGGAAACCGGTGCTCGCGGTCGGCGGGTTCAACGGCACCGACCCGGCGCCGACGCTCGCCCAGTTCCAGTCCTACGTCCACAACGGACAGATCCGCTACTTCCTCGGCGACGGCGGCATGTCCGGCACCGAGACCGGCGGCAGCGACGCGGCCCGCCAGATCGCCGATTGGGTGGCCGAGAACTACCGGTCCGAGCAGGTCACCGGTGTCACGGTCTACGACTTGTCGTGACACCTCGTGTGTCAACCTCAAGATCGAAGCAGGCCGCGGGTCTCCCAACGCGACCCCAACAATTAATTCCGGGGAGGCGGACCTGCCGTGACACACACAGCCTGCGCACAGCCGGGCCACACGGGTGACCCAGCCGGACCGCCGAGCGTGGTCGCCATGACGCTCACGTTGCCCAACCCCACCGAACGCGGGGCCATCGAGACCGACGGGGACACGACGGTGCTGGACGTCGTGGTGCCGGTCTACAACGAGGAGACCGATCTCGCGCCGTGTGTGCGGCGGCTGCACGCGCATCTCACCGAGTGGTTCCCGTACCGGTTCCGGATCACCGTCGCGGACAACGCCAGCACCGACGCGACCGCGGGGATCGCCGACGGACTGGCGCGCGAGCTGGCCGGGGTCGTCGCCGTGCACCTCGCGGAGAAAGGACGCGGCCGGGCGTTGCACGCGGTGTGGTCGGCGAGCGACGCGGCCGTGTTCGCCTACCTCGACGTCGACCTGTCCACCGACCTCAACGCGCTGTCGCCGCTCATCGCGCCGCTGCTGTCCGGACACTCCGACGTCGCGATCGGCAGCAGGCTCGCGCGTGGCGCCCGGGTCGTGCGCGGCCCGAAGCGCGAGCTGATCTCCCGCGGCTACAACCTGTTGCTCCGCGGCACGCTCGCCACCCGGTTCTCCGACGCGCAGTGCGGGTTCAAGGCGATCCGCGCGGACGTGGCGACCAGGCTGCTGCCGCACGTCAACGACACCGACTGGTTCTTCGACACCGAGCTGCTCGTGCTCGCGGAGCGGACCGGGCTGCGCATCCACGAGGTGCCGGTGGACTGGGTGGACGACCCGGACAGCCGCGTCGACATCGTCGCCACCGTCCTCGCCGACCTGAAGGGCATCGCGCGGCTGGCCAGGGCGCTCGCCGACGGGACCGTCCCGATCGGACAGTTGCGGACACAGCTCGGCCGCGACGCCGCGCCGGCCGGCCTCGCGCGGCAGCTCGTGCGGTTCGCGGCCGTCGGCGTCGTCTCCACGCTCGCCTACCTCGCGCTGTTCACGCTGCTGCGCAACGGGTTGGGTGCGCAGGGCGCGAACCTCGTCGCGCTCGGACTGACCGCGGTCGGCAACACCGCGGCCAACCGGCGCTTCACGTTCGGCGTCCGCGGCCGCGCGGGCGCGGCCCGCCACCAGTTCGAGGGTCTGATCGTCTTCGGCCTCGGCCTCGGCCTGACCAGCGGCTCGCTCGCGATCCTCCACGCGCTGACCGCGCCGGGGCGCGGACTCGAGCTGGTCGTCCTCGTCGCCGCCAACCTCGCCGCGACCGTGTCGCGGTTCCTCCTCCTCCGCGGCTGGGTGTTCCACCCGCGCCGCCAGACAGAAAAGGGTGTCCGGTGACCGCGATCGCAGAACGCGCAGAGACCGTGACGGCCGCCCCGGCACGGGCCGGGCACCGCCCGTGGGTGCTGATCCTGCTCGCCGGCACGGCCGTGCTCTACCTGTGGAACCTCACCGTCTCCGGCTGGGCCAACAGCTACTACGCGGCCGCGACCCAGGCGGGCACCCAGAGCTGGCAGGCGCTGCTGTTCGGCTCGCTGGACGCCGGGAACGTCGTCACCGTCGACAAACCACCGGCCGCGCTCTGGGTTTCCGGCCTGTTCGCGCGGGTCTTCGGCTTCTCGAGCTGGAGCGTCCTTGCCCCGCAAGCGCTTGCGGGCGTGGCGGCGGTGTGGCTGCTGTACGCGGCGGTCAAGCGCACCTCCGGCACGGCGGCCGGGCTGCTCGCCGGCGCGATCCTCGCGCTGACGCCGGTCGCCGCGCTCATGTTCCGCTACAACCAGCCCGACGCGCTGCTCACACTGCTGCTCGTGGCCGGCGGGTACGCCACCGTGCGCGCGGTGGAGAAGGGCAGCGTGCGCTGGCTGATGCTCGCGGGCGCCGCGGTCGGGTTCGCGTTCCTCACGAAGATGCTGCAGGGCTTCCTGGTGCTGCCGGCGTTCGGTCTCGCGTACCTCGTGGCCGCGCCGATCTCGCTCGGCAGGCGCGTCGCGCACCTCGCGGCCGCGACCGGCGCCGTGATCGTCTCCTCCGGTTGGTACATCGCGCTCGTCGCGCTGTGGCCGGCGGGCTCGCGGCCCTACATCGCGGGCTCGACCGACGACAGCATCCTCGAGCTGGCGCTGGGCTACAACGGGCTCGGCCGCATCTTCGGCGCCGACGGCCCGGGCGGTGGCGGCGGCGACGGCGGCAACATCGGGTTCGGTGGCGCGAGCGGCATCGGCCGCATGTTCGGCGCCTCGTTCGGTGTGGAGATCTCGTGGCTGCTGCCCGCCGCACTCGTCGGGCTGTGCGCGGGACTGTGGTTCACGCGCCGCGCGCCACGCACCGACCGCACGCGGGCCGCGTTGCTGCTGTGGGGCGGCTGGCTCCTGGTGACGGCCGTGGTGTTCAGCCTCATGAGCGGCATCGTCCACCCGTACTACGCGGTCGCGCTGGCGCCGGGGATCGCCGCGGCCGTCGCGATCCCCGCGCGGGAGCTGTGGCGTGGCCGGGCGCACCCGCCCGCCCGGTTCGTGCTGGCGGGCATGCTTGCGGTGACCGGGGTGTGGACGTTCATCCTGCTCGACCGGACCCCGGACTGGCTGCCGTGGCTGCGCTGGGGCGTCCTCGTGGCGACCGTGCTCGTCGCGACCGCGCTGGCCGTCGGGGTGGCGGTGCGGGCGCTCGCGGTGGCGGGAGTGGTCACCGCGCTCGCCGGCAGCGCCGCGTTCACCGTGGTGACGGCGGCGACCGCGCACTCCGGGTCGATTCCGCTGTCCGGCCCGACGACGTCGGCGGACAACATGGACATGGGCGGCCCGTCGGTGAGCGGCGAGGTCGCCGACCTGCTCGCCGCGACCGACACGAAGTGGGCGGCGGCGGCCGGCGGCGGCACCCCGGCCGCGAACCTCGCGCTGGCGAGCGGCAAGGCGGTGATCGGGATCGGCGGCTGGAACGGCAGCGACCCGGCGCCGACGCTCGCGGAGTTCCAGCGGTACGTGGCCAACGGCGAGATCGGCTACTACGTGACCGGTGGCGGGCCCGGCGGCGGGCCCGGCGGCGGCTCGTCGGGGATCGAGGAGTGGGTGGCGGACAACTTCGACGCCACCACGGTCGGCGACCAGACGGTGTACGACCTGACGAACGACTGACCCGGGCAGGCCCCACCGCGGCGGCTGGACTACCAGCTGCCGCGGTGGTCGGGGATGGTGAAGATCAGCGGCAGCGCCGCGAGCATGAGCACCGACAGCACCACGAACCCGTGCGCCTGTGCCATCGCCGGGCTCGCGCTGTTCGCCGCGACGGCGGTCATCACCGAGACCGCGATGATCGAGCCGCTCTGGCGGAACATGCCGCGCAGGCCGGCGATGGCGGCGATCTGGTCGGGCGCGAGCTGGAGGCCCGCGTTGTTCGACGCCGGCACCGAGACTCCCATGCCGAGGCCGGTGATGCCGGCGGCCATCATCAGCCACAGGTACCCGTCCGTGTTCGGCGGCGGCGCGGCCATCAGCAGGAACCCGACGACGATCAGCGCGAACCCGACGACCATGGGCACGCGGCTGCCGAACCTGCGCAGCGTCAGCACGGCGAGCGCGGCGACGAGGATGACCCCGGCGCCGCGCGCGGTCAGCAGCGTGCCGGCGGCCAGGGGGTCGAGACCGAACCGTTCCTCCGCGTACAGCGGCACGAGTGCGCCGAACCCGATGGCGGCGCCGCCGAACAACAGGTTGAGCAGGTTCATGGCGCCGAAACCCTTGCCGCGCAACAGTCTGATGGGGATGAACGGGGCGCGGGCACGCACGGTGTGCCGCACGAACAGGACCGCGACGACCATCGCGACCAGCTCCGGCACCAGGAACCACAGGAGCCCGTCGTCGAGGTTGGTCAGCCCGTACATCGACGACAGCATGACCGTGGCCAGCAGCGCGAGCCCCCGCACGTCCATCCGCTCGGCCGGTTTGCGTGCCGTCTCACCGATCAGCTTCCAGCCGAGGAACAGCAGGACGATGCCGATGGGCACGTTGACGAAGAAGATCGTCCGCCACGACGAGTACGTCACGAACACGCCGCCGAGGATCGGACCGAGAATGCCGCCGATCGGGAAGATCGACGTGAACATGCCGACGGCGCGGTCGCGCTGGCGGCCGTAGTGGTCCGCGACGATCCCGGTCGCCGAGGGCATCAGCGCGCCGCCGCCGAGCGCCTGCACCGCGCGCAGCGCGACCAGCACGTAGATGTTGCCGGCGAACCCGCACGCGAGCGACGCGGCCGTGAACACCACGATCGCGATCATGAACACCCGCTTGCGGCCGAAGTGGTCCCCCAGCTTCCCCGCGAGCGGCATGGCGATGATCTGGCCGAGCGAGTAGATCGTGATCGTCCACGCGCTCCACGTCAGCTCGGCGCCGAGGTCGGTCTGGATGGCGTTCAGTCCGGTCGCGACGATCGTCTGGTCCATCGACGCCATGAACAGGGCGATCGCGACCACGGCGAACACGACGTGGCGGCGCGGGTGGGGCGCTGCGGCGCTGTCGGGGGTGACGTCAGCGGTGAGGTCGGTGGTCGTCGCCTCTCCTATGCTTCGCATCCCCATGCCGGCGACAATAGTTGCTTGCCGGCAAGCAACCAAGTGATGTGTGACCAACCAGTCGCCCGGGAGGCACGCAGGTGGAAGCCGAAGCTGTGACCCGGCTGCGTCGGGTCATCGCGCGACTCGCCCGGCTGCTCAACGCGGCGCCGGTGAGCGAGGACCTGACTCCGACGCAGGCCTCGGTGCTCGGCCTGGTCGCGCACCGCGGTCCGATCGGCATGACGGAGCTGGCCGAGCTCGAGGGCCTCAACCCGACGATGCTGTCGCGCGTGGTCGCGAAGCTCGTCGAGACCGGGCTGGTCCGCAAGCTGCCCAACCCCGCCGACCAGCGTGCCGTGCACCTCGAGGCGACCGACGGCGGCCACGAGGTGCACCGCCGCATCATCGCCGCGCGCACGGCGACCGTCGCGCAGATCCTCGAGGGCCTGTCCCCCGACGTCACCGACGCCCTTCTCGACGCGCTACCGGCGCTGGAGGCGCTCGCGGAGGGATTGCGCACCAAAAAAGGTGTGACGGGCGCAACAGGCCTCTGACCCGGGGGATCCTTCCCGGTGGTCACCGCGGGTGAACCCTCGCTCGACTGATCCTTGAGTCGACTTGGAGTCCGCAGGGCGAATCTCGGTTCAACGCCCTGGGCCAACTCACTGGACAAGGAGGGTCGCCGTGACCGCCGTCGTCACCGCTGCCACAGCCTCAACCGAGAAGGTCGAATGGGTGAGCTGCAAGCAGTGCCGCTCCCTGATCTACGACAAGAGGCTGAGCCGAAGCCTCCGGGTGTGCCCGGACTGTGGACACCACGGTCGCGTGAGCGCCCGGCAGCGGCTCGAACAGCTGCTCGACCGCGACAGCGTCGAGCTGCTCGACTTCCCCGTCGGCTCGGCCGACCCGCTCGGGTTCGTCGACTCGAAGCCCTACCCGCAGCGGCTCGCGAGCGCCCGCCGCAGCACCGGCCTCGACGAGGCGGTCCTGTGCGCCACCGGTCACATCGAGGGAAACCCCCTGGTCGTGGCCGTCATGGACTTCGACTTCATGGGCGGCAGCCTGTCCGGCGCGGTCGGCGAGCTGATCACGCTGGCCGGTGAGACGGCACTGCGGGAGGGCATCCCGCTGCTGATCGCCACCGCGTCCGGCGGCGCCCGCATGCAGGAGGGCGCGGTCGCGCTCATGCAGATGGCGAAGACGAGCCAGATGCTCGGCCAGCTCGACGACGCCGGCATCCTCACGATCTCGCTGGTCACCGACCCGACGTTCGGCGGCGTCGCGGCCTCGTTCGCGACCCTGTGCGACGTGATCATCGCCGAGCCCGGCGCGCGCCTCGGCTTCGCTGGGCGCCGCGTGATCGAGCAGACGATCAAGCAGACGCTCCCGCCGGACTTCCAGACGGCGGAGTTCCTGCTGGCCAACGGACTGATCGACCTGATCCGCCCGCGCCAGGAGCTGCGGCCGACGCTGGCCCGGCTGCTGTCGATCGGCTCGTCGACCGCGCTGGAGCGCTACGACCAGGAGGTGTCCGCGGAGACCGTCGCGGCGCAGGCCGACTCGGAGACGCCGGACACCGGCAGGGATCCGTGGCAGGTCGTGCAGCGGGCCAGGGACCTGAACCGGCCGACCACGCTGGACTACTTCGGTCTGGTGCTCGACGACTTCGAGGAGCTGCGCGGCGACCGGCTCGGCGCCGACTGCCCCGCGATCGTCGGCGGGCTCGGCAGGCTGGGCGGCATCCCGGTCATGGTGGTCGGGCACCAGAAGGGCCACACGGCCGCCGAGCTGTCGGCTCGCAACTTCGGCATGCCGACCCCGGCCGGCTACCGCAAGTCCGCGCGGCTGATGAACCTCGCGGCGAAGCTCGGCATCCCGATCATCTCGCTGATCGACACCCCCGGCGCGTACCCGGGCAAGGAGGCCGAGCAGCACGGGCAGGCCATCGCCATCGCCGAGAACATCCGGCTCATGTCGAAGCTGCCGGTGCCGGTGGTCAGCGTCGTCACCGGTGAGGGCGGCAGTGGTGGCGCCCTCGCGCTCGGGGTCGGCAACCACGTCCTGATCTGCGCGAACGCCGTGTACTCGGTGATCAGCCCGGAGGGCTGCGCGGCGATCCTGTGGAACGACCCGGCCGCCGCGCCGAGGGCCGCGGAGGCCCTGCGGATGACGTCGGCCGAGCTCGCGTCGCTCGGCATCGTCGACCGGGTGATCCCGGAGCCGGCCGGCGGCAGCCAGGCCGACAACGTCGCCGCCGGGCAGAACCTGCGCGACGCGCTCCTGGAGAGCCTGCGCGAGCTGCTGCCGCTCGACTCGACACAGCTCGTCGCCGACCGCCGGGCCCGGTTCCGCGCGTTCGGCTCCGGTAACTGATCCCCCGCCACGCTGCGAGAAACAAGACTGGAAGGCAGGAAACATGACGTACCGACTCCCGCGCGCGGTGTCCAACGGGCACGGCAACGGGTTCGACGAACACGGCCGTGAGCACCTCGAGACGCACGCCGACCTCGACGAGATCCTCGAGGCGGTCCGCAAGACCGCGGCCGACCTGCTCGCCAAGTCGCCGGTGCCGCCGAGCACGCTGAACGTGCGTGCCGGCGGGGTGTCCGTCGAGATGGGGTGGGCAGTCGCCGCGCCGGGCACGGCACCGGCCGTCGTGCCCATCGCGGCGGCCGCGGCGGCCGTCGCGGCCGTCGGGCCCGTGGCCCCGGCCGGCGAGACGGTGAAGGCCGCGACGGTCGGCGTGTTCTACCGGTCGCCGTCGCCCGGCGCGCCGCCGTTCGTCTCCGAGGGCGACGAGATCACGCTTGGACAGCAGGTCGCCATCATCGAGGCCATGAAGCTCATGCTGCCGGTCGAGGCCGACAAGGGCGGCGTCGTCGCGGAGGTGCTCGTGGCCGACGGGGAGGCCGTCGAGTACGGACAGCCGCTGTTCCGGCTGGCCGCCGAGGACGAGTCCGTCGACCAGGCAGCCTGACGATCACTGAAGGGTGCACGATGTTCGACACGATTCTGATCGCCAACCGGGGCGAGATCGCGGTTCGGGTGTTACGTGCCTGCCGTGAGCTCGGCATCCGCACCGTCGCGGTGCACTCCACTGCGGACAAGGACTCCGCGGTGGTGCGGATGGCCGACCGGGCCGTGCAGATCGGCCCGGCCCCGGCCAAGCAGAGCTATCTCAACGCGGCCGCGGTGATCGAGGCGGCGAAGCAGACCGGTGCGGAGGCCATCCACCCCGGCTACGGGTTCCTGTCGGAGGACTCCGACTTCGCCGAGGTCTGCGAGTCGAACGGCATCACCTTCATCGGTCCGCCCGCCTCGGTGATGGCCCGGCTCGGCGACAAGACGTCGGCGCGCGCGGCCATGACCGAGGCCGGGCTGCCGCTGCTGCCCGGCAGCGTGGAGCCGCTCGCCGACGCCGAGTCGGCGAAGCGGCTCGCCGACGACATCGGCTACCCGGTGATCATCAAAGCGGCCGCGGGCGGCGGCGGGCGCGGCATGTCGATCGTGCACGAGTCCGACGAGTTCGCCCGCACCTACCAGCAGACGAAGGCGACCGCGCTGCAGCTGTTCGGCGACGCCCGGGTCTACGTCGAGCGGTACCTGCCCTCCGCGCGGCACGTGGAGATCCAGGTGCTCGCCGACCAGTACGGCAACGCGATCCACCTCGGCGAGCGGGACTGCTCGGTGCAGCGCCGGCACCAGAAGCTCGTGGAGGAGTCGCCCGCGCCGGGCCTGCCCGCGGAGCTGACGAAGCGGATGGGCGAGGCGGCCGTGGCCGGCGTGCTCGCCACCGGCTACGTCGGCGCCGGCACGTTCGAGTTCCTGGTGGACACGGAGAACCGCTTCTACTTCATGGAGGTCAACTGCCGCATCCAGGTGGAGCACCCGGTGACCGAGATGGTGACCGGTGTCGACCTCATCGCCGAGCAGCTGCGGGTGGCGGCCGGTGAGCGGCTGCGGCTGCGGCAGGAGGACGTGCGGCTCGACGGCGCGGCGATCGAGTGCCGGGTCAACGTGGAGGATCCCAAGCGGAACTTCGCGCCGGCGCCCGGGCTGCTGAACACCTTCAACCCGCCGGGCGGCCCGTTCGTCCGCGTGGACACCCACGGCTTCACCGGCTACAAGGTGCCTGCGGCGTACGACTCGTTGCTGGCCAAGGTGATCGTGTGGGCGCCGGACCGGGAACAGGCGATCGCGAGGATGCGCCGCGCACTCCGCGAGTTCGAGGTGGCGGGCCCGGGCGTGCACACCACGTGCGAGTTCCTCGACCAGGTGCTCGCGGACGAGGACTTCGCGGACGGCAAACACGACACCGGACTGGTGGCACGCCTCCTCGACTCGTGACAACGCCAACGTCGCCGCCATGAGTGAGGAATTTGAGTGAGCGGCCGCCGGCGTCTGGACCGACGCTCGCGCGCAGGCGCGTCAGCGCCGAGCACGGAGGAGGGAAGACGCCGGGACCAGGCCGCGAATACGCGAGCGGAGCGAGCCAATGTCACGGGTGAGGGTTTGGGTGAGCGGCCGCCGGCGTCTGGACCGACGCTCGCGCGCAGGCGCGTCAGCGCCGAGCACGGAGGCGGGAAGACGCCGGGACCAGGCCGCGAATGCGCGAGCGGAGCGAGCCAATGTCACGGGTGAGGGTTTGTGTGAGCGGCCGCCGGCGTCTGGACCGACGCTCGCGCGCAGGCGCGTCAGCGCCGAGCACGGAGGAGGGAAGACGCCGGGAAGGCCGCGAATCGCGAGCGGAGCGAGCCAATGTCACGGGTGAGGGTTTGTGAGCGGCCGCCGGCGTCTGGACCGACGCTCGCGCGCAGGCGCGTCAGCGCCGAGCAGGAGGAGGAAGACGCCGGGAAGGCCGGACGCGAGCGAGCGAGCCAATGTACACGGTGAGGGCTAGTGAGCGGCCGCCGGCGTCTGGACCGACCGAGCAGCGGAGGGCCACGAGCGTAGCGAGTCGCCTGAGCAGCGCAGGGAGGGAAGACGCCGGGTTCAGGCCGCGAATACGCGAGCGGAGCGAGCCAATGACACAGTAGCCTGGCTCGAGGCTTGTTGGGTCGAGGCGAGGGGATTTCGGATGCCGCGTACCGAGGCCGTGGCACGGCGGACCTATGGGGGCCGGTCAGCGGCCGACCGCAGGGCCGAGCGACGGGAACGGCTGCTCGAGGCGGGTCTCGACCTGTTCGGCAACGAGGGTTACGCGGCGGCGTCGATCGAGAAGCTGTGCACGCACGCCGGGGTGTCGACCCGCAACTTCTACGAGGAGTTCTCCACGCGCGAGGACCTGCTGATCACGCTGCACGTGCGCGTGATCGAGCGGTCGTTCGCGGCGGTGGCGGCGGCGTTCGAGAACGCGGCCGACCTCGCGCTCGCGGAGCGGTTCGAGCTGGCCGTGCGCGCGTTCATCAACACGACGGCCAGCGACCCGCGGTGGGCGCGCCTCGCCTACGTCGAGGTCATCGGGGTCAGCGACGCCGTGGAGCGGCACCGCATCTCGTGGCGCGACAAGTGGACGGACTTCCTTGTGGCGGAGGCGAACCGCGCGGTGGCGCGCGGCGAGGCGGCCGCCCGTGACTTCCGGCTCGGGTCGGTCGCGCTGATCGGCGCGGTCAACGAGCTGGTGCACCATTACTCGATCAGCCGAGGACGGATCACGTTGGACGAGGTCATCGCGGAGATCGTGCGGCTCGCCGTTGCGACGGTGAGCGCGCCGTGACCGTGTCCGCCGCAGCTTCCTCCTCGTTGTTGTTGGACCGGCTCGCCTCGGTGGCGACCACCGATGTCGGCCCGGCGGCCCGGTTGCTGGCCGCCTCGGTCGCCGCGGACGGCGTCATCCAGGCGTTCGGCACCGGCCATTCGCAGGCGACCGCGCTGGAGATCGCCGGCCGCGCGGGCGGGCTGGTCCCGTCCAACCGGATCGCGTTGACCGATTTGGTGCAGTTCGGCGGCGAGGATCCGGCCGTCCTGTCCGACCCGATGCTGGAGCGCCGCGGCGACGTGGTGTCGCGGCTCTACGAGCTGGCCGCGCCCCGGCCGCAGGACGTGTTCGTGATCGCGTCCAGCTCCGGGGTGAACGCGTCCGTCGTGGAGATGGCCCACGTCGTCACGACGGCGGGACACAAGCTGGTCGTGATCACGTCGCTGCAGCACAGCAGCCAGGTGCCGGCCCGCCACGAGTCCGGCAAGCGGCTCTCCGACATGGCGGACGTGGTGCTGGACAACGGCGCCCCGTTCGGCGACACGCTCCTGCCGCTGCCGGACGGCTCGTCCGTCGGCGGCGTCTCGTCGCTGACGGCGGGGCTGCTCGTGCAGATGCTGGTCGCCGAGACGGTCCGCCTGCTGCTCGCGGACGGCGTCACCCCGCCGGTGTACGTGTCGAACAACGTGCCGGGCGGCCACGAACGCAACCTGGCGCTGGAAGCCAACTACGCGGGGCGCATCCGCCGCACGGCCAGCTGACGGGCGGCCTCCGGCCACGACGGGTGGGCGAACTCGAAACCGGCGTCCAGCAGGCGGCCGGGGACGACGCGCCGGCTCTTCAGCAGCAGCTCGGTGTCCGAGCGGAGGGCGAACGCGCCGAGCGACGCCATCCACCTGGTCGCCGGAAGGCCGAACGGGACCCCGCACGCGGCGCGCAGCGCACGCATGAAGTCGCGGTGCGGCAACGGGTTCGGCGCGGCCAGGTTGACCGGGCCGGTGAGGTCGGCGGCCAGCAGGAACGTCACCGCATTCACGAAGTCCTGCTCGTGCAGCCACGACACGTACTGCCGGCCGCCCGCCACCGGACCGCCCAGCCCGAGCCGGACCATCCAGCGGAGTGCGTCGAACGCGCCGCCACGGCCGGGGCTCATCACGATCGCCGTGCGTAGCGCGACCTTGCGGGTCGCCGGGGTGTGCGCGGCCGTCTGCGCCGCCTCCCACTCCCGCGCGATCCGCACGCTGTACGCCCAGTGGTCCGGCACGTCCGGCTCGGCGCCGCCGATGGTGCCCGACTCGTCGTGCGGCGGACCGTAGGTGTGGGCGTAGATCGTGGCCGTGCTCATCTGGAGCCACACCTTCGGCGGCGCGTCGGCACGGGCGATCGCCTCGCCGACCACGCGGGTCGAGTCCACTCGCGAGTCCATCATCTCGCGCAGGTTGGCCGCCGTGTACCGGCAGTTCACGCTGCGTCCGGCCAGGTTGACGACCGCGTCGGCGCCGTCGATGGAGCGTGCCCAGGGGCCGAGCGTGCGGCCGTCCCACCGCACCTCGGCGCTGCGGCCGAGCACCACCACGTCATGTCCGAGCCCGACCAGCGCGCGGCGGAGAAACGAGCCGATGTGCCCGGTACCGCCCGGCATCACGATCTTCATGTCGCTCTCCTGTTTTGAACGTGTTCAAAACAGGGTACGCGTCATCGGCCCCGGACAGCGTTTCCAGCTCGACAAGTGTGCGGGCGTTACCGCCGGACCCAGCCTTGCGCCACCTCGACCAGGTTCCACCACGTGGCGTACTTCGAATCCTCGGACGCCGGCTCCCAGTCGGCCGCCAGCACATCGAAGAACGCGTCGTCGCCGGTCATCCCACCCCTCGGCTGCCCGATGAAGATCAGCCGGGTGCCGCCCGCTTTCTCGAACCCCGCGAGAGCTTCCGAGGCCATCGTGTCGCCCCAGCCGGGCGGCCAGCATAGGAAGAGCACCTGGTCCGACCGGTCGGCCGCGCTCATGTCGAACTCGCCAAGGTCACCGACCGGATGCCACGTGTCAGCCTGCCCAGCAGAACGCGGAAACGAGATGTTCTCCGCCTTGTCGGGCGGCTCGACGTCGTAGGCCTCGACCGCCGTACCGGTCCGAGCCAGCTGCGCTGCCCAGTAGCCCCGCCCGGCACCCAGTTCCACGATCTTCCGGCCGCCGCAGAACGTCGCCATCCAGTCGAGGGTCTCCGGCGCGGGAAGCGCGTACGCGTAGACGGCCTGCAAGAGCATCTGCGCGAAGGCCAACCGCGGGCGTCCGTCCTCTTTTCCGCCGTCGATCACGCGCCCACCGTCACGTTCAGACACGAACGGCGAGACGATGTCCCAATACGGGTTCGGACTCTCGGACCTGTCGCAGGTCATGTAGTGGACGATGCGCAGCTCGAAGGCCGCATCCACCTGAACGTTGCCCGTCCCAGCCAACTGTGGCGACATCTCCAGGTACTCACTGACCGTCGGATACTCGGCTCGAAGCCGGTCGTCGTCGCCAGGTAGATCGATCAGTTCACTACGACGTTCCGCCGTCAAGGCAAGCTCAGCCACGTCCTCGATTATTACCAGCAGTGTGGTTCGGTCACCACCCGTCACACCGGGTCGGTCCAGCGGGTGCACATGTCTGGGAGGATGGCCGGATCATGTACATCCTGCTCAGCTGTGCGGTCTCCCTCGACGGCTACCTCGACGACGCGTCCGGTGAGCGGCTCGTGCTGTCCAACGCCGCCGATCTCGACCGGGTCGACGCGGTGCGGGCCGGCGTCGACGCGATTCTCGTCGGCGCCAACACCGTGCGCGTCGACAACCCGCGCCTTTCGGTGCGCTCGCCGGAGCGCAGGGCCGCGCGGGTGGCGGCCGGTCAGCCGCCGACGCCGTTGAAGGTGGTCCTCTCGTCGAAGGACGTGCCCGCCGACGCCGCCTTCCGCGCGGACGGCGAGTCCGTGGTGCTCGATGGTCCACTCGAGACGGTGCTGGCGAAGCTGGCCGCCCGCGGGGTCCGACGGCTGATGGTCGAGGGCGGCGCCGGGGTGCTGACCGCGTTCCTGACCGAGGGCCGCGTCGACGAGTTCCACGTCGTGGTCGCGCCGTTCTTCGTCGGGGACCCCGACGCACCCCGGTTCGTCCACGAAGGACGGTTTCCGTGGACCGGCGCGCACCGCGCCACGCTCGCGGACGTGACGCGGATCGGGAACGTGGCACTGCACCGCTACCTGCTCAGCCAGTCCGCTGTGGACGGACACTGGCTGACCCGCGCCGCCGAGCTGGCATGGCGCTGCCCACCGACGGCGACCGCGTTCCGGGTCGGCGCGGTGATCGTCGACGCGCACGGCGAGGAGATCGCCTGGGGCCACACCCACGAGACCGACGACACGGTGCACGCCGAGGAGTCCGCCCTCGCCAAGCTCGCGCCGGACGACCCCCGCCTCGCCACCGCGACGATCTACAGCTCGCTGGAACCGTGCAGCACCAGGAAGTCCCGGTCGCGGTCGTGCAGCAGGCTGATCCTCGACGCCGGCATCCCTCGAGTGGTGTTCGCGCTGCGCGAGCCGTCGACGTTCGTGGTCGGCGAGGGCGCGGAGCAGCTCACCGCGGCCGGCGTGACCGTCGTCGAGGTCCCCGAGCTGGCCGACCTCGTCCGCGACGCCAACCGCGACACCCTAGGCGGGTAGCGACAGCAGCCCGGCCAGCGTGGTCGGGACGCCGCCCGGCAGCGACAGCACACCGGGCAGTCGCGGCAGCGCGCCCGCGTCCCCCGGCGCCGCGACGGGCGTCGGCACCTCGACCGGTTTGCCGCCGTACGGCGCGTTCTGCGAACCGCGCACGCCGATCGGGCTGCCCGGCGGCTCCGCGCAGTACGCCTGATCGTTCACCGGTGCATCCGTGACATCGTTGGCGGACCGCTGTTTCGTCCCCTCGTAGCCGCGCGTGCACGAGAACGGGTCGTTGAACGTCAGCACCAGCCCGAGGTGGCCGGTGCCGTCCGGGTTCGCGCCCGGCGCGGTCGCCGTCACCATGGGGAACGCCACCAGCAGATGCTCCAGCGCGTCGGTGCGGGTGCCGGTGATCTGCACGGTGGTCAGCAGGTTCGCCACGATCACCCCGATGTCCTGACCGGAGTCCCGCAGGATCTCGTTGACCTGCACGGCGACCTGCGGCACGGCCGTGATCAGCTTGCGCACGTCCGGGTTCGACGTCTTCAGCTGCTCGGCGATCAGCCGCAGGTTCGTGCTGTAGTCGGTGATCTGTCGCGACTGCGCCGCCTGTGTCTCGAGCACGACCCGGCCGTTCGCGAGCAGCGACGTCGTCTGCGGCAGGTGCTCGGTGGCCGTCGCGGTCAGCGCACCCGCGCTGTCCAGCAGCACCTGCAGCGCGGGACCGGTGTCCCGGAACGCCTTGTCCAGCTCGTCCACGGTGGTGCGCAACGACTCCTGCGGCACGCTCGTGACCAGACCGTCCAGGTTGGACAGCAGCGTCTCCGGGCTCGACGGCGTCGACGTCCGCGCGCGCGGGACCACGGAGCCGTCCGCGAGGTACGGGCCGCGGTCGTGCGCCGGCACCAGGTCGACGTACTGCTCGCCGACCGCCGACCGGTTCGCCACCACCGCGTCGGTGTCCGCGGGGATCGGCGGCGCGTCGTCGTTGATGTCGAGCACCACGTCGATGCCGTCGTCGGACAGCCGCAGGCGCTCGACCCGGCCGACGGTGACGCCGCGGTAGGTGACCTCGGCGTTCGCGAAGATGCCGCCCGACTCCGCGAGCTGCACGGTCACCCGGTAGCCGCGGGCGCCGAACAACCGGTCCAGGCCGGCATAGGTGCCGCCGACGTAGGTGATGCCGACCACCGCGATGAGCGCGAACAGGAACAGCCGGAACTTGGTGGCACGCAACAGCATCAGCGACCACCGCCCAGCAGCGAGCCGAGCAGCCCGGCCAGCCCGCCGACGTCCCCGGCGCCCGGCGGCGCCGGCAGGGTCGGCACCGGCAGCAGCGGCGCGTCGCCGCCGGGTGGCGACCCCGCCGGCGGGGCCCCGGCGCCGGGGATCGGGATCACCGGCGTGCTGGCGTTCGCGAGGTTCTCCAGCAGCACCGACAGGTCGAGGTCGAACTTCACGTCCACGTTGACGTAGTCGCCCTTGACCGCGTTGAGGAAGTAGTCGGTGAACGGGTAGGTCACGAGGAACTGCAACGAGTTCGGCAGGTCGGCCCCCGCGTTGGCGAGCTGGCGCACGGTCGGCTCGAGCAGCCGCAGGTCGTCGACCAGGTCGTCCCGGCTGCGGTTCACCGTGTCGACGGCCACGGCGGACAGGTTGTCCAGCGCGCCGAGCATGGTCACGAGCGCGTTCCGCTGCTCGTTCACGACCCGCAGCCCCGGCCCGAGCTGCTCCAGCGCGACCTCGATGTCGTCGGTCTGTGCCGCCAGGTTCGCCGACAGCCTGCCGAGCGCGTCGATCGCCTTCGTGATGTTGTTCTTCTCGCCGTCGAGGGTCGCCACCACCACGTCGATGTTGGACAGCGCCGCCCGCAGCTCCGGCTCGTTGCCCGACAGCGCGGCGTTCACCTCGGTCACGATGTCCTGCAGCTTCGCGATGCCGCCGCCGTTCAGCAGCAACGAGAGCGCCCCGAGGACCTCCTCGATCTCCGGGTTGCGGTTGGTCCGGTCGATCGGGATCACCGCACCGTCCACAAGGGACCCCCGCGGCGCGTCGGGCGCCCGCAGCTCGACGAACTTCTCGCCGAGCAGCGACGACTGCCGCAGCTCCGCGTCCGCGTTCGCGGGCAGCGCCACGCCGCCGTTGACGAGCATCGTCACGACCGCGGTCGTGTTGTCCTTCGCCAGCTCGATCTTCTCGACCCGGCCGACCGCGACGTCGTGCACCTTCACCCCCGCCTGCGGCACCAGGTCCAGCACGTCGCCGAAGTGCGCGACCACGCGGTACGGGTGGTCGCCGAGGTCCGCGCCGCCGGGCAGCGGCATCCCGTACACCCCGGAGAACCCGCCGGAGCCACACCCGGCGACGAGCACCAGCAGGAGGGACAGCAGCGCGGCGCGTCTCATCGGCCACCCCGCGCGACCGCGCCGGTCAGGTCGACGAGTGGGATCGGCAGCGGCGGCAGCTGCCCGGACGACAGCGCGCCGAGCGCCTCCGCGGGCGTCGGAAGTCCCAGTGTGCCGTCGAGGTAGGGCGCGAGCTGCTTGCACAGGTCGCTGAGCGTCGTCGGCAGCTGCGTCGGCGTGCCGGCGGCGATCGTGCGGCACAGCATCAGCACCGGCGGGTACGTCAGCTCGTTGAGGTTGCCCCGGATGGCGAACGACGCGGACGCGGCGTCGTAGGTGGACAGGAAGTTCGACATCGCGAGCGGCGCGACGTCGAGGATCTCGGCGATCGCCGCCCGCTGGTCGACGAGCGCCTGCGTCACCCCGGTCAGCTTGTCCACATTGGACCGGATGCCGTCCTTGTTCTCCGCGATGAACCCGTGTACGTCGGTCAGCGCGGTGCCGAGGGAGGTGAGCGCGACCCCGAGGTCGTCGCGGTCGTCGGCGAGGTAGCCGCTCACGTCGGCGAGCTTGTCGTTGAACGATCGCACCTGCGCGTCGCTGTCGGCCAGCGCCTTGGTGAACTTCGACAGGTTGTCGACCGTGGTGAACAGGTCGCCGCGCGAGTCGGCGAGCGCGGCCGACGCGTCGCTCAGCTGCCGGACGGTCTCGCCGAACAGCTCGCCGTTGCCGGACAGGTTCGCGGCCGCGGTGTCGAGCACGTCCGACAGCGCGCCGTCCGCGTTGGCGCCGTTGGGGCCGAGCGCGGTCGCGAGGTCGTTGACGCTCGCGGTCAGGTCGTCCAGCTCGACCGGCGTCGCCGTGCGGTCCAACGGGATCACCGTGCCGCCGGTCATCAGCGGACCCGACTCGTACGCCGGGGTCAGCTGGACGTACCGGTCGCTGACCAGGCTCGGCGCGACCACGACGGCCTGCGCGTCGGCCGGGATCTCGACGCCGTCGTCGACGGTCATGTCCACCCGCACCATGTCGCCGCGCGGGCTCACGTCGTCGATCCGGCCGACCCCGATGCCGAGGACCTTGACCTCCGACCCGGCGTACACCCCGACGGCCTTCGTGAAGTACGCGGTGATCCGCGTGCCGGAACGGCCCATCGTGACCCACCACAGCGCGGCGCTGACCAGCAGCACCAACGCGCACGCGTACACCACGACCAGCGCGGCACGCCGGCTCGCGCGGCTCTCCCCGAGCAGCTTCGTGATCATCGGCCACCGCCCTGGTAGGCCAGCGGGGTGTCGCAGCCCTGCGGGTTGATGTCGATGATGCCGACGTCGGTCGGCGGGGGCAGCAGCCCGCAGATGTAGCCCTCGAACCAGCGGCCGTTGCCGATGACGTTGTTGAACATCCGCACGTACGGCGCGAGCGACCCCAGGCTCTCGCTCAGGTTGTCCTGGTTGCGCGCCAGGATCGTGGTCACCCGGTCCAGCTCGTCGAGCGCCGGCTTGAGCTGCGCCTGGTTGTCGGCCACCAGCCCGCGCAGCTCGTCGGCGAGCGTCTTCGTGCCGGTCAGCAGCGTGTGCACGGCCTCCCGGCGCACCTGCAGCTCGTCGAGCAGCAGCGACGCGTCGGTGAACAGCTTCTGGAGCTGGCTGTCCCGGTCGGCCACGGTCTTGCTGAACCCGGCGGTGTTCGCGAGCAGCTGCTGAAGCTGTTCGTCCCGTGTGGACAGTGTGGCCGACAGCTGTGAGAGCCCCGACAGCGTGTTCCTCAGGTGCTGCGGGCTGTTCGCGAACGTGTCCGAGATGACCTCGAAGCTCTGCGCGAGCTGCGCGGTGTCGATCTCGTCGACCGTCTCGGACAGCTTGCCGACCGCGGGCACGATGTCGAACGGCGTCTGCGTGCGGCTGACCGGGATCGGGTCGTTCGCGCTCTGCGGACCGCGGCCGGCGGACGTCAGCGCGAGGTACTTGTCGCCGAGCAGTGTCTTGATCTGGATGGACACCGTGCTGCGGTCCCCGAGGCTCACGTCGTCGATCCGGAAGTCCACGACCACCTTGTTGCGCGCCAGCTCCACGGTCCGCACGGCGCCGACCTTCACCCCGGCGAGCCGCACCTCGTTGCCCGGCCGCAGCCCGGCGGACTCGCGGAACTCGGCGGTGTAGGTGGTGCCGCCACCGATGATCGGCAGGTCGTCGGAGTTGAACGCGACGAGCAGCCCCAACACGATCAGCACGAGCGTCACCGTGCCGACGGCGGCCTGGTCGCGATCCTTCAGTCTCTTCATCACCGGCACCTGTCCGCCATCGGCGTCCCCGGCACGGGCAGCGCCGGAATGTCCACGGTGATGCCGAGCTCGGACACCCCGACCCGCCCGGACGCGCTGCACAGGTAGTAGTTGAACCAGCCGCCGTAGCTGGACACGCGGTTGATCGTCTGGATCTTGTGCGGCAGTCCGGCGAGGAACTTGTCGACCGTGTCGCCGTGGTCGGCCAGGTTCCCGGCCAGGGCACCGAGTGCGGCGATGTCGTCCTTGAGCGGCGGCCGCGCGGACGACAGCAGCCCCGCCGTCGACTCGGTCAGCTCGCCGAGCGCGCCGATCGCGTCGCCGATGGGTTGGCGCTGCTCCGCGAGGCCGGTGGCGAGCTGCTGGAGCTGGTCGATCAGCCCGGACACCTCGGTCGTGCGCTCGTTCACCGTGCCGAGCACCGTGTTGAGGTTGTCGAGCACCTGGCCGATCACCTTGTCCTTGCTGGCGATCGTCGTGGTGAGCGACGCGGTGTGCGCGAGCACGCTGTCGATCGTGCCGCCCTCGCCCTGCAGCACCTGGATCAGCTCGCCGGCGAGCTTGTTCACGTCCTCCGGGTTCAACGCCTGGAACAGCGGCTGGAACCCGTTGAACAACACGGTCAGGTTGAGCGCCGGTTGCGTGCGCTCCGGCGGGATCACGTCACCGGGCCGCAGCACCGCGTTGGTGTCGCCGGACCCGATGCCGAGCGAGACGTACCGCTGCCCGATCAGGTTGCGGTACTTGATGGTCGCGGTGACCGTGCGCGGCAGCTCGCGGGCCGACTCGACGTCGAACGTCACGTCCGCCCACCTGTCTTCTGCCACCGCGATGTCGCTGATCTGTCCTATTCGGACTCCTGACATGCGGATGTCGTCGCCGACGTTGAGGCCGGTGGCGTCGGTGAACCTGGCGACGTAGCCGGTGGTCGGGCCGATCGTGGTGTTGGCGATCGTGAGGCCCAGCAACGCGGTGAGCGTCACGGTCACGGCAGCGAACAGGCTCATCTTGACCAGCGGCGCGACGAACCCTCTCATCGCAGCTCCACCTCCGAACCGCGGAACAGCGGACCGAGCAGCAGCGAGCCCCACGCGGGCACCTGCGACGGCGGGATGCCGAGACCGGGCGCCACGAGCGCCGCGATGAGGTCTCGCTCCGCCGGGGTGTTCGCGACCTGCGCCGCACCCCCGAGTCCCTGTGGGACGGTGGGCTGGAAGTCCTCCGGCCGGTCGTTGTGCGGCGGTGGCGGTTTCGACGCGCCGTCGTCGATCGGGCCGCCCTCCGGATACTGCGGGAACCGCGCGGGCGGCTTGGCGACCGGGTAGCAGCGCGGCCCGCGCTTGTCGTCGTACCTCGGGGTGTCCACCCCGGGCAGGTACTTGCCGCGGCTGGAGGTGATCTCGATCGTCACCTTCGTGACGTTCGGCGTCGCGGAGCCCTTGCCGAACGTCGTGTCCGCGCCCGGGATCGCGTCCACCAGCTGCTTGAGCAGGCACGGGTACTCCGGCGCGTACTTCGCCAGCACGGCCAGCGTCGACTTCGACGCGCTCGCGAGCCCGATCAGGTTGTCCTTGTTGACGGTCAGGAAGTTCGTCAGGTCGATCGACGCCGTGGTCAGCGTGCCGTACAGGTTCTGGAGGTTCACCCGCTGTTCGGCGAACGTCCGCGTGGTGACGGTCAGGTCCCGCAACGCGGTCAGCAGCTCGGGCCCCGCGGTGGCGTAGGTGTCCGCGACCTCGGCGAGCCGCTGGATGTTCGCCTGGAGGTCCGGCAGCGACGGGGTGATCTCCTCGAGGTACGCGCCGAGCCGCACGAGCGTGTCGCCGAACTGCTCGCCCCTGCCGTCGAGCGCGGTCGACATCGCGTTGAGGGTGGTCGCCAGCTTCTCCGGCTGCACCGCTCGCAACACGGGCATGAGGTTGTCGAGCACCTGCTCGATCTCGATGGCCGAGCTGGTGCGGTCCTGCCCGATGACCGCCCCCTCGGCCAACCGTCCACTCGGGTCGGTCGGGACCTGTAGCGCCACATAGCGTTCGCCGAACAGGGTCTTCGGCAGCAACCGCGCGGAGACGTTGGCGGGGATCCGGTCGACCGTGTCCGGGTCGAGCGCGAGGTCGAGCACGGCGTGGTCGCCCTCGGGCCGGACGTCGCGCACGTCGCCGACGATCAGCCCACGCAGCTTGACGTCCGCGCCGACCCGCAGCTGGTTGCCGACGTGGTCGGTCTCCAGTGTCACCGGCACCACGCTGACGAACGTCTTGCGGTAGAAGGCGACGGCCAGCACGACGAACAGCGCGGCGATCACCAGGAAGATCAGCCCGTACAGCTGGTACCTCAGGCGATCGTTCATCCGGCGATCCGCACCGTCGTCGTCGCGCCCCAGATGGCCAGCGACAGGAAGAAGTCCAGCAGCATCTGCACCACGATCGCGGCGCGCACGGCCCTACCGACCGCGACGCCGACACCGGCCGGGCCGCCGGTCGCGGTGTAGCCGTAGTAGCAGTGCACGAGGATGACCACCACGCTGAAGACCATCACCTTGAGGAACGACCACAGCACGTCCTCCGGGGGTAAGAAGAGATGGAAGTAGTGGTCGTAGGTGCCGCCGGACTGGCCGTAGAACCACACGGTGATCTGCCGGGACGCCACGTACGAGCACAGCAGACCCACCAGGTACAGCGGAATCACGGCGGCGACCGCGGCGATCACCCGCGTCGTCACGAGGTAGGGCAGGCTCGGCACGGCCATCACCTCGAGCGCGTCGATCTCCTCGGAGATCCGCATCGCGCCGAGCTGCGCGGTGAACCCGCAGCCGACGGTCGCCGACAGTGCGAGGCCGGCGGCGAGCGGCGCGACCTCGCGGGTGTCGAAGTAGGCGGCGATGAACCCGGTAAGCGCGGACGTGCCGAGCTGGTTCAGCGCGGAGTAGCCCTGCAGCCCCACGATCAGGCCGGTGAACACGGTCATCCCGATCATCACACCGAGCGTGCCGCCGATGACCGCGAGCGCGCCGCTGCCGAAGAACACGTCCGACAGCAGGCGCAGCACCTCACGCGGGTAGTGCACGAGCGTACGCGGCACCCACGCGAGGACCCTGGCGTAGAACGCGAGCTGCTGGCCGAGTGTGGCGAGCCCGTCGAGCGGCTTGGTGGCGAACTCGGCCGCTCTGCTCGGCGGCGCGTCCTCCCGGATGTCCACTGTGGTCATACCGGCTCACATTCCCTTCGGGGGAACGATCTGCAGGTAGATCCCGGTGATCACCACGTTGATGAGGAACAGCAGCAGGAACGTGATCACCACGGTCTGGTTCACCGCGTCGCCGACGCCCTTCGGTCCCCGGCCGGGGTTGAGGCCCCGGTACGCGGCGACGATGCCGGCCACGAACCCGTACAGCACGGCCTTGAACTCGCTCACCCACAGGTCCGGCAGCTGCGCCAGCGCGTTGAACGACGCGAGGTACGCGCCGGGCGTGCCGCCCTGCATGACCACGTTGAAGTAGTAGCCGCCGCCGACCCCGACGACGCTGACCAGACCGTTGAGCAGCACGGCCACCACGATCACCGCGAGCACCCGCGGCACGATCAGGCGCTGCACCGGGGACACGCCGAGCACCTCGAGCGCGTCTATCTCCTCGCGGATCGTGCGCGAGCCGATGTCCGCGCACATCGCCGAACCGCCCGCGCCGGCCACGAGCAGGGCGGTGATCAGCGGGCTGGCCTGCTGCACGATCGCGAGCGCGCTCGCCGCGCCGGTGAAGGACTGCGCGCCGATCTGCTGGGTGAGCGACCCGAGCTGCAACGCGATGACCGCGCCGAACGGGATGGACACGAGTGCCGTCGGCAGGATGGTGACGCTCGCGAAGAACCAGCACTGCTGGATCAGCTCACGCCACTGGAACGGACGGCGCGGCGTCTGGCGGACGACCTCCCACGCGAGGGTCGACATGCGACCGACCTGGGCGAGCGCGCGCACGGGTGCCACACGTCCCTCGTCATCACTCATGCCATCACCCATTGACCTAACGACCGCGAACCGTTGGGGTTACCCGAAACTCGACAACGAGTGTCCCGCGGTCACACCTCCGTCCGCGACGAACTCGGCACCCGTGCAGTACGAGCTGTCGTCGCTCGCGAGGAACAGCACCAGCTCGGCGATCTCGTGCGGCTGGCCCACCCTCTTCAACGGCACCCGTTTGCCCACGTAGGCGAGGTCGACGGGCTGCCCGCCGAGCGCGTCCGGCAGCAGCCCGGTCTCGATCGCGCCGGGGTGCACGGAGTTCACCCGGACCCCCTTGCCGGCCAGCTCCAGCGCGGCCACCTTGGTCATGCCGCGGATCGCGAACTTGCTCGCCGTGTACGCGGTCAGCAGCGGCGTCGCCGCCAGACCCTCCACAGAGGACACGTTGACGATCGACCCGCCACCCGCCTCGATCATGCCGGGCACCACGGCCCGCATCCCGAGGAACGTGCCGACCTGGTTCACGTGGATCACCCGCAGGTAGTCGGCCAACGTGGTGTCCTGCAACAACGAGAAGTGCAGCACGCCCGCGTTGTTGACGAGCACGGTCGGCGGCCCGTAGGTGTCCACGACCTCGGGGAGCGCGGCCGCCCACTCGTCCTCCCGCGACACGTCGAGGTGAAGGTAGTGCGCACCGATCTCGTCGGCGAACGCCTTGCCCAGCTCGTCGTTCACGTCGGCGACCACGACCCGGGCGCCCTCGGCGACGAACCGCCGCGCGGCGGCGGCGCCCTGCCCACCGGCCGCACCGGTGATCAACGCGACCTTCCCCGCGAGGCGCCCCATCACATCAGCTCGTCGGTCAGCGGCATCAGCACCGTCTTCAGCTCGGTGTAGGCCTCGAACGCGCTCTGCCCGCCCTCGCGGCCGAGCCCGGACTGCTTGAACCCGCCGAACGGCAGGTGCGGCTCGACCTGGAAGCCGTTGATGCCGACGGTGCCCGCCCGCAGCCGCCGCGCCAGCCGGAAGGCCCGCCGCGCGTCGGTCGTGTAGAGGCCGGCGCCGAGGCCGTACTCCGTGTCGTTGGCGAGCCGGATCGCCTCGTCCTCGTCGTCGAACGGGATCACCACGAGCACCGGCCCGAAGATCTCCTCGCGCGCGATGTCCATGCCGTTGTCGGCGTCGGCGAAGATCGTCGGGCGGACGAAGTTGCCGGCCGCCAGGTCGCCGTCGGGCCGGTCGCCGCCGCACACCAGCCGCGCGCCCTGCTCCTTGCCGCGGTCGATGAGGCCGAGCACCCGCTCCAGCTGCCTGGTGTTGATCAGTGGGCAGGCGAGGGTGCTCGCCTCGAACGGGTCGCCGTAGGTGATCGCGCCGGCGATCATCTCGGCGGCGCCGAGGAACTGGTCGTAGATGTCGCGGTGCACCAGCGCCCGGGTGTGCGCGACGCACGCCTGACCGGACAGCCCCATCGTGACCGTGCCCATGGTGGTCATCGCCGCGAGGCCGACGTCCGGCGCGTCCGGGAACACCAGCGTGGGACTCTTCCCGCCCAGCTCGAGGGACACCCGCTTGAGCGTCTCGGCCGACGCGGCGATGATCCGGCGGCCGACCGCGCGGCTGCCGGTGAAGCTGATCTTGTCGACGAGCGGGTGCGTGATCAGCGCCTCGCCGGTCGGGTCGCCCGGCCCGGTGACGACGTTGACCACGCCGTCGGGGATGCCGGCCTCCGCGAGCAGCTCGACCATGCGCAGCACGGTGAACGACGCGAACTCCGACGGCTTCAGCACCACCGTGCAGCCCGCGGCGAGCGCCGGCCCGAGCTTCTGCGCGAACAGCAGGAAGGGCGCGTTCCACGGCAGGATCGCCGCGACGACCCCGATCGGCTCGCGGAACGTCATCGCGAGATGGTCGCCGCCCTGGTACGGCGGCAGCGTCTGGCCACCCACCTTGTCGACCCAGCCGGCGTGGTGGTCGAACACGTCCGCGGCCGCGCCGACCGACGTCGCGTAGATGCCGCCGAACGACAGCGGCACGCCGTTGTCCAGCGCCTGCAGGCCGCGCAGCTCGTCGGCGTGGTCGCGCAGCAGGTCGGCGTACCGGTGCAGCGCCTGGATCCGGACCGTCGCACGGGAGTTGGACCAGGTGCCGGCGTCGAACACCCGTCGGGCCGCCCGCACCGCGTCGTCCACATCGGACACTCCGGCCACCGGGAACTCCCCGATCGCCTCTCCGGTCGCGGGATGGTGGTGCGTCCACGTCGCACCGGACGCGGCCGGGCGCCACTTGCCGTCGACGAGCAGCTGCCCGTCCTTGAGGCCCACCTCGTCGCGACGGGCGCGCAGCGTTAGTGTCATTGCTCCTCCTAGAGCGACATCAGCTCGGTGGCGGCGAAGGTCCGTTTCTGGTCGCGGTCGGCGAAGTAACCGCCGACCGCGCTGTCGAGTGCCTCGAGTGTCCACTGTGGATCGTCGAACCGCTGCTCCACGGTCGGCGGCGCGAGCAGCGCGACCATGCCGCCGTACACCACGAACACCTGTCCGCTGATGCGATCGGCGGCCGGCGCGGCGAGGTAGGCGACGAGTGGCGCGACATGGTCCGGGGACAGGGGATCCACGCCGGCCGGCGCCTCGCCGAACACCGCGGCGGTCATCGCGGTGCGGGCCCGGGGACAGATCGCGTTGGCACGCACGCCGTAGCGCGCGAGCCCACGCGCGGTGGCCAGCGTCAGCGCCGTGATGCCGGCCTTGGCCGCGGCGTAGTTCGGCTGCCCCTCGGAGCCGAACAGGAACGCCTCGGACGTCGTGTTCACCACCCGTCCGTACGTGGTGCCGCCGTTCGCCTTCGCCTGCCCGCGCCAGTACGCGGCCGCGTTGCGGGACAACAGGAAATGGCCGCGCAGGTGGACCCGCAGCACCAGGTCCCACTCGTCGTCGGACATGTTGAACAGCATCCGGTCGCGCAGCACGCCCGCGTTGTTCACGACGACGTGCAGCCCGCCGAACCGGTCCACGGCGGCCGCCGTCAGTTCCTCGGCGACCGAGGAGTCCGAGATGTCGCCCCTGACGAGCAGCGCCTTGGCGCCAAGGGCCGCCAGCTCGTCGACCACGTCGGTGTCGGCCACGTCGTTGACCACCAGGTCGGCGCCCGCGCGGGCGAGCGCGAGCGCCTCAGCGCGACCGAGACCGGCGCCCGCGCCGGTGACGATCGCGACCTTTCCCCGCAAGCTCAACGATTCCATACCCGCTCAGCCGAACGTGACGATCTGCCGGATCACGTTGGCGCCGTCGCGCAACGCCTGCAGCCCGTCGTTGATCTCCTCGAGCGTGATCCGCCTGCTGATCATGCTCTCGAGGTCGAGCCGGCCGGCCTGCCACAGCGCCAGCAGGCGCGGATAGTCGCGGTGCACGTCCGCGCCGCCGTAGAACGAGCCGAGCAGCCGCTTGTCGTGCAGGAACAGCTCCTGAGCGCTGAACTCGACCATGGAGTCCGCGCGGCCGGCGCCGACCACGACGACCGTGCCGCCGCGGCGCGCGTTGTCCCACGCGGAGCGGATCGTCGGCGGGACACCGACGACGTCGAACGTGTAGTCCCAGCCCTGGCTGGCGGTGAGCGACGCGTGCAGCTCGGCCAGCCCGTCCGGGGTGACCGCGTGCGTCGCACCGAAGTGCTTGGCCGTCTCGTGCTTCTCGACGAGCGGGTCCACCGCGACGATCTGCGCGGCGCCGGACAGACGCGCGCCCTGGATGACCGAGACACCGACGCCGCCGCAGCCGATCACGAGCACGGTCGACCCCGGCGTCACCTTCGCGGTGTTGAGCACCGCGCCGACGCCGGTCATCACCCCGCAGGCGACCAGCGCGGCGATCTCGAACGGGACGTCGTCGGCGATCTTCACGGCGCCGTCGGCCGGCACGACCAGCTCCTCGGCGAACGTGCCGGTGCCGGCGTAGCCGAACGCGGGCGCGCCGCCGACGAGGAAGCGCGGGTTCATGAACGCGGCGATGGAGTGGATGGCGCACAGGTGCGGGCGCCCGTCGACGCAGTTGACGCACGTCCGGCACGGCGGCACGAACGTGAGCGCCACGTGGTCGCCCGGCGCGAACTCGTCGACCAGCGAGCCGACCTCGACGACCTCGCCGGCGCCCTCGTGGCCGATGATGCCCGGCGCGAGCGCGGGCAGCGTGCCGTCCATCGCGGAGAGGTCGCTGTGGCAGACGCCGGTGGCGCGCACCCGGATGCGGAGCTCCTTGGGCCCGACGTCCGTCGTGGTGACGTCGTCGCGCAGTTCCAGCTTGGTGTCCCCGACTTGGTTGAGTACCGCCGCCTTCATTGCCGGACCTCCTCGTTTGGCTCGGACTCTAGTACATTCTTAGAACGTGTTCTAGTCAGGAGAGTCGATGCACATCACGTACACGGAAGAGCAGGAGCGGCTGCGACTCGAGCTGCGGGCGTACTTCGCCGACCTGATGACGCCGGAGCGGCGCGCGGCGCTCACCAGCGGCGGTGACTACGGTTCCGGCGACGTCTACAAAGAGGTCGTTCGGCAGATGGGAGCGGACGGCTGGCTCGCGATCGGCTGGCCGGGCGAGTACGGCGGCCAGGCCAGGTCCATGCTCGACCAGCTGATCTTCATGGACGAGGCCAGTGTCGCCGGCGCCCCGGTGCCGTTCCTGACGATCAACACGGTCGGCCCGACGATCATGAAGTTCGGGACCGAAAAGCAGAAGGCGTTCTACCTGCCGCGCATCGCCGCCGGCGAGCTGCACTTCTCGATCGGCTACTCGGAGCCGGAGGCCGGCACCGACCTGGCGTCACTGCGCACCCGGGCGGTCCGCGACGGCGCCGGCGACGACGCCGACTGGGTGATCAACGGTCAGAAGATGTGGACGTCGCTGATCTCCTATGCCGACTACGTGTGGCTCGCGTGCCGCACCGACCCGGACGCGCCGAAACACAAGGGCCTGTCGATCCTGATCGTGCCGACCGACGCGCCGGGGTTCTCCTGGACGCCCGTGCGCACGATGTCCGGCCCGACCACGAGCGCGACCTACTACGAGGACGTGCGGGTGCCGGCGTCGGCGGTGGTCGGCGAGGTGAACCGGGGCTGGCCGCTGATCACCAACCAGCTCAACCACGAGCGGGTGGCGCTGACGTCGGCGGCGCCGGTGCGCGCGGCGCTGCGCGAGGTGCGGGAGTGGGCGCAGGCGACGAAGCTGCCGGACGGGCGGCGGGTGATCGACCAGGAGTGGGTGCAGGTGCACCTGGCGCGGGTGCACGCCAAGTCGGAGTTCCTCAAGCTGATCAACTGGAAGATCGCGTGGGGCATCGACGACAGGACCGCGCTCAACCCGGCCGACGCCTCGGCGACGAAGGTGTTCGGCACCGAGTTCGCGACCGAGGCGTACCGGCTGCTGATGGAGGTGCTCGGCCCGCAGGCCTACGTGCGGGCCGGGTCGCCGGGGGCGCTGCTGCGGGGGCGGGTCGAGCGGATGCACCGCGCGTCGCTGATCCTCACCTTCGGCGGCGGGACGAACGAGGTGCAGCGCGACATCGTGGCGGCCGTCGGTCTCGGCATGCCCCCGGCGAAGAGGTGACCGATGGACTTCTCCTTTGGTGACGAGTTCCGGGAGCTCGCGGAGCTCACCGCGTCGATCGTGAAGGATCACGCCACACCGGCCCGGCTCGCGGCTGTCGAGGCGACCGGGGACCGGTTCGACCGTGCACTGTGGACGGACCTGGCCAGGGCCGGGGTGCTGTCGGCCGCCCTGCCGGAGTCGGTCGGCGGCAGCGGGCTCGGCCTGCTCGAGCAGTGCGGCGTGCTGGTCGAGCTCGGCAAGACGGTGGCGCCCGTCCCGTACCTGCCCTCGATCGTCCAGGCGGCGTCGGCGATCGCCGAGTTCGGCACCGACGCGCAGCGCGCCGAGTGGGCCGCGCCGGCGGCCGGCGGCGAGCTGGTCCTGACGGCGGCACTGTCCGAAGAGGTCGGTGACGATCCGCTCGCGATCACCACCACGGCGGAGAACGCGATTGCATCTGCACGTTGGCGTCTGCACGGGACAAAGGTGGCGGTCCCGGCCGGACCGGTGGCGGAACTGTTTCTGGTTCCAGCGGAAACCACATTGGGACACACTGTGTTCCTTGTCACGCCGAAAGATCCCGGCGTCACCGTCCGTCGTCAGGAAATCGTCGACGGCGACGCCGAAGCGGTGCTGGAACTGGACGACGTCACCGTCGGCGCGGACCGGATCCTCGGCGAGCCGGGCGGCGGCGCGGCCGTCGTCGAGTGGCTCGCGGCACGCGGCACGGTCGGCCTGTGCGCGCTGCAGGCGGGCGTCACGGACGCCGCGCTGCAGATGACAGCCGCGCATGCAACTCGCAGAGTGCAGTTTGACCGTCCGATTGCGACTTTTCAGGCAGTGGGGCAGCGACTGGCCGACTGCTACATCGACGCGGAGGCGATCCGCCTGACACTGTGGCAAGCTGCTTGGCGACTGTCCAAAAATTTGGCTGCCCACAATGAGATCGCGACCGCGAAGTTCTGGGCCGCGGAGGGTGGGCACCGAGTGGCCCATGCGGCGGTGCACGTTCACGGCGGGCTGGGTATTGACGTGGACTACCCGTTGCATCGATATTTTGTGGCCGCGAAACGTATCGAGTTCAGCCTTGGCGGCGCCACCACGCAACTGCGCCGCATCGGCATCGCACTGGCCGCGGAGCCGGCCTGAGGAGGTTTGCATGGCCGCGCCCGGGGAGCACCTCCCCACCGTCACCGAGCTGCTGCTCGCACGCGCGGACGATGCGAACCCCGGCCTGGTGTTCGAGGGCCGGCAATGGTCGTGGGCCGACCACGTGCGGGAGTGCGCCGACCGCGCCGCGCTGCTGCGGTCGCTGCGCAGGCCAGGCCCGTTCCACGTCGGGGTGCTGCTCGACAACGTCCCCGAGTTCTCGTTCCTCCTCGGCGGCGCGGCACTCGCGGGCGCCGTCCTCGTCGGTCTGAACACGAGCAGGCGCGGCGAGGCGCTGGTGCGCGACATCCGCCTCACCGACTGCCAGGTGGTGCTGACCGACAGCCGGTACGTGGAACTGCTGCAGGGGCTGGACGTCGGCGCGCGGGTGCTCGACATCGACTCCGCGGCCTGGCACGTCACCGCGTTCCGCCATCAGTACAGCCCGCTCGACGCGGTGCCCGCCACGCAGGACGACCTGCTGATGCTGATCTTCACGTCCGGCACGAGCGGCGAGCCGAAGGCGGTGCGCTGCACGCACGGCAAGGTCGCGCAGCCCGGCGCGATGCTCGCCGACCGCTTCGGCCTCGGCCCCGGCGACACGACGTACGTGTCGATGCCGATGTTCCACTCGAACTCGATCATGGCCGGCTGGTCGGTCGGTCTCGCCGCGGGCGCCCGGCTGGCGCTGCGCCGCCGCTTCTCCGCGTCCGGTTTCCTCGACGACGTCCGCGAGTACGGCGTGACCTACGCGAACTACGTCGGCAAGCCGCTCGCCTACATCCTCAGCACGCAGGCGCAGCCCGACGACGCGGACAACCCGCTGAAGCTGGTGTTCGGCAACGAGGCGAACTCCCGCGACGCGGCCGCGTTCGCCGAGCGGTTCGGCTGCGTGGTGGTCGACGCGTACGGCTCCACCGAGGGCGGCATCGTGGTGCCCCGGCCGGAGCCGATGCCCGCCGGCGCGCTCGGCAGGCTGGACGAGAACGTCGCGGTGCTGGACCCCGAGACCGGGCAGCCGTGCCCGCCGGGGGTGGTCGGCGAGCTGGTCAACACCTCCGGCGCCGGCATGTTCGCCGGCTACTACAACGACCGCGAGTCCGACGCGGACCGCCTGCGGGACGGCATGTTCTGGAGCGGCGACCTCGTGTACCGGGACGCCGAGGACTTCGTGTACTTCGTCGGCCGGTCCAGCGAGTGGCTGCGGGTGGACGGCGAGAACCTGGGCGCCGCGCCGATCGAGCGGGTCCTGCTGCGCCACCCGGACATCGCGGAGGCCGCCGTGTACGCGGTGCCCGACCCGGAGGTCGGCGACCAGGTGATGGCCGCACTCGTGCTGCGCGGTGACGAGCCGTTCGACTTCGACGAGTTCGCGAAGTTCCTTTCCGCGCAGGACGACCTCGGGCCCAAGCAGGTGCCGAGGTTCCTCCGGCTCACCGCGCGGCTGCCGAGGACGGCCACCTACAAGGTGCTCAAGCGGACCCTGTCCGCGCAGCGCTGGCGCACGCCGGACCAGGTGTGGTGGCGGCCGGGACGGGACCTGGAGTTCGAGCCGTTGACCGCGTCGAGCGATCCTATTCGGCTCGACTGGGGCGCCCGCTCCGTGCGACCCTGACCTCATGCCTGACACACCGGAGCCAGCAGCCGAGACGACCGAGGACGCAGAGCCGCAGCAGGAGGACGTGAAGAAGGCTTTCCGCGAGGCGCTGGAGCGCAAGCAGGCGCAGGCCAGGAAGGGCCAGGAGCACGCGGACGCCAGGTCGAAGGTGGACAGCTCGCACGGGCCGGTCGGCGCCAAGCGCACCTTCCGCCGCAAGAGCGGGTAGTCACTCCCCGGGCCGCACCAGCCCGGTCTCGTAGGACCAGATCACCAGCTGCACCCGGTCGCGCAGGCCCAACTTGGCCAGCGACCGGGTGACATGCGTCTTGGCGGTCAGCGGGCTGATCACCAGCCGCGCCGCGATCGCCGCGTTGTCCAGGCCCGTGGCGACCAGCCGGGTCACCTCCAGCTCCCGTTCGGTCAGCGTCGAGACCACCGGCACCGACCGTGGCGTCGGCCGGTGCGCGAACTCCGCGACCACCCGCTTCGTGACGCTCGGCGACAGCAGCGCGTCGCCGCCGGCCACCGCCGCGATCGCCCTGCGCAGCTCCCTCGGCTCGACCTCCTTGGTCAGGAAGCCGCTCGCTCCGGCCCGCAGTGCGGCGAACACGTGCTCGTCCGACTCGAACGTGGTGAGGATGATCACCCGGCAGTCCGGCTGGGCGGCCACGATCCGCGCCGTCGCCGCGATGCCGTCGAGGCCGGGCATGCGGATGTCCATGAGGATCACGTCCGGGTGCACCGTACGGGCGACCCGGACCGCCTCGTCGCCGGTCGCGGCCTCGCCGACCACGCGGATGGCGGCGTCGCGGCGCAGCAGGCTGCGGAATCCGGCGCGGACGAGGGCCTGGTCGTCGGCGAGCAGGACGGAGACGGTCATGGGAGGGGGATCCTCGCCCGCAGCTCGAACCCGCCGTCGCGCGGGCCCGCGGTGAGCGTGCCGCCGAGCGCGGCGACGCGTTCGCGCATGCCGTCGATGCCGTGGCCGACCCGGCCGCCGCCGCCTCCCGTGCCGTCGTCGGCCACGGTGACGGTGACCGCGTCGTCGGCTTTCGTGATCGTCACGGTCGCGTGGGTCGCGGCGGCGTGTTTCAGCACGTTGGTCAGGCCCTCCTGCACGACCCGGTGGACAGTCAGCGCGACCGGCGCGGGCAGGCCGGCGGTGTCGCCGTCGAGCCGGACGTCGAGCCCGGTGGCGCCGGTGCGCTCGACGAGTCCAGCCAGGTCGGGGCCGGTGTCCGGGGGTGGCTCCGCACGGAGGACGCCGACCAGGGAGCGCAGGTCGGTCATGGCCTGCCCGCGTACCGACTGCGCGAGCCGCAACGCCGCGCGGGCCTCGTCCGGGTCGTCGTCGAGCGCTTCGGCCGCCACGTTGAGGTGGATGCCGACGACGGCGAGGGTGTGGGCGACGACGTCGTGCAGTTCACGGGCGACCTGGAGACGTTCCTCGGCGAGCCGGCCGCGCGCGTCTAGGTCGACGGCCGCGCGGTGGCTGAGGTAGGCCTGGGTGGCGGCGAGGACCAGGCCGAGCCAGAGCGTCTCGGCGCCGATCTGCGTCTGGCTGGGCGCGAACGTGAGGACGAAGCTCAGGTTGATCACGCCGATGCCGAGCGCCCACCGCAGGCCGCCGGCCAGGACGACGGTCGCGTAGGCCGCGGTCGCCGGCCACACCCAGCCGGGCGTGCCGAGGTCGCCACCACCGAACGCGACGATCACCGTCATCGAGGCGGCCAGCACCGGGACCGGCCAGCGTCTACGCAGGAGCAGGAGCGCGCCGAGCAGGCAGGCCAGCGGCACCGTGCCGGCGTGGGTGACCGGCACGCCGGTGAGCGCGGTCCCCGTCACGACGGCGAGCGCGGTGAGCAGTCCGAGCGCGGCGTCGAGTCGCATGGCGCGCATCATGCCCGCTGCCGCGCCCGCGCCACCACGACGAGCCAGCCGAGGTCGGCCGCGATCATCAGGCGTTCGAGCAGGCCGAGCACGTGCCCGAGGTGGTCGGGCCCGTCCATCACCTCGACCGTGCCGACGGCCAGCAGCACCAGCGAGGCGGACGCCACCCCCGCGAGCCACCGCGCCGCCGGAGGTCCGCCGCGCAGCAGCCAGGCGGCGGTCGGCAGTGCGAGGAACGCGAGCCAGCCCGCCGCGCCGTGCACGAGAGTCGCCGTCGAGGGCGGCGCGTCCCAGTCGCCGTAGGGCTGCGTGGGCACGAGCCCCGCCACGAGGAACCCGACGCCGAACAGACTGACCGCGACCGCGACGGCACGCTGCGCACGGACCGCCGGCACGGTCGCGAAGGCGGCGAACGCACACCCGACGCCGGCGAGAACGATCAGCCAGCCGCCGTCGGCGTGAACGAAGTAGCTCGCCATGTCGGCGACCGGGTCGAGCACCGGATGGCCGAGGTTGCGAAGGTCGAGCAACACGATCGCGCCAAACCCGACAACGGCGCAGAAGAGTACGAGACCCATGGCCCGAAGCGTCACCGGACGCCCCCGAAAAAGCGTCCCCCCAGACGACACACCTCGCCCTACACCAGACGGTGTAGACGGGCGGCTGGCCTCCGGCCCCCGATTTCCAGGCTACCCAACAACACCGACAGCCCCCGTCGCACAAGATCACCAACGGCGCGGTTGTCCACAGCCGCACCACTTGTCCACACCCGAGCCCCGCACGCCCCGCGACTGTCGGTACCCCGCCGTAAGCTGGCAACCGGGGGCCGGAGGCCAAGCCGGCCGGACCGGGCCGCCTCAAACCGGCAACCCCATATCCGGCAGCCACACCAGCGACCCCGTCCGGCCGTCTCACCGAGCGGCCCACGCCCGGCGGTCTCACACCGGCAACCCCATGTCCGGCAGACACGAACCGGCAACCCCGATCCGGTGAGCCCGTGGCCCGACGTCCACAGCCCGAGCACCCAAGGCGGTCGCCCCCAGGACCAGCGACCCAGTCCGACCACCCCGAGGCGGTCGACGCCCAAGACCGGCGACCACCGTGCGGCAACCCACTACCGGCGACCCCCACCACCGGCCCACCATGACCGGCGACCACTATCCAGCAACCACCATCGGACAGCGACCCCGAGCAGCCGCCCCTCAACTCACCGACGCATCGTCAGCAGCAGATATCCGGCCAACGACGAGTCGTCGGTGATCACGCAGTCGCGGAGCATCCGCTCCACCTCCGCGCGCGGGAACCACCGCTGCCGCATGTCCTGCTCGGTCAGCTCACGCCGCGGCTCGCCCGGCGTCAGGTCGGTGGCGAGGAAGACGTGGAAGCCCTGCGCCGTGATGCCGTGCGCGCAGTTGAGATAACCGAGGCACTCGAGCGCGGCCGCCGTGAACCCGGTCTCCTCCACCAGCTCGGCCGCCGCCAGCTCCTCCGGCGTGCCGGTCACGCCCTGCGGGAACCCGCCCTGCGGAAACTGCCATCGCCGCTCGCCGAGCGGGTAGCGGTACTCCTCGACGAGGTGGAACCCGTCGTTCTCCATGGGGATGACCAGCGCGAAGTCCGGTTTGTCGATCACCGAGTAGATCCCCCGCGAACCGTCCTCGCGTTCGATCTGGTCCTCGCGCAGCGTCAGCCACGGGTTCTCGTACACGACCCGGGAAGACAACGTCCGAATGCTCACGCCTTCAGTCTCGCGCGCGCCTCCTCGATCTCGACGAGCAGCCCGGCCATCACGTCGGCGACCGGGCGGACCTCGTTCATCCGGCCCACGATCTGGCCGACGGGCATCGCGACGACGTCCGGGTCGCCCGCCTTCATCATCCGCGTATGGGCCTCGCTGACCAGCAGGTTCTGCAGCGGCATCGGCAGCGGCGCGGGCGCGTCGTCCTCGGCCCACGCCTGCGTCCACCGGTTCTTCAGCAGCCGCGCCGGTTTCCCCGTGTAGATGCGGGACCGGACGGTGTCGCTCGAACCGGCCTGCACGAGCGCGCGCTGGATCGTGTTCTTGTCGTCGGCGAACTGGTACTCGGCCGTGGTGAGCCAGTACGACCCCATCCACACACCGCTCGCGCCGAGCGCGTGCGCCGCGAGCACCTGCCGGCCGCTGCCGATCCCGCCCGCGGCGAGGACGGGCACCCGGTCACCGACCGCGTCGACCACCTCCGGCACGAGCACCATCGATGCGATCTCACCGGTGTGCCCGCCCGCCTCATACCCTTGCGCCACCACGATGTCGACACCGTTTTCGACGTGCCGCACCGCGTGCGCCGCCGTGCCGGCGAGCGCCGCGACCGGGATGTCGCGCTCGTGGGCGCGTTCGATCACGTCCACGGGCGGCGAGCCGAGTGCGTTGGCTAGCAACGAGATCCGGTGTCCCAACGCGATGTCCACATGGGACCGTGCGACCGAGTGCAGCCAGCCGAGCACGCCGGCGTCGTTCGCGGACTCGCCGGAGAGCGGGGGCACGCCGAGCCTGAGCAGCGTCCGCTCGACGAAGTCCTTGTGCCCGGCCGGAACCAGCGCGGCGAGGTCGGTCGACGTGCCTTCGGTCGGTATCTTCGCCGGCATGACGATGTCGACGCCGTAGGGCTTGCCGTCGGTGTTCTCGTCCATGAAGGACAGTGCGGCGTCGAGGTCGGCGGCGTCGTTGAACCGCACGCAGCCGAGCACCCCGAGCCCGCCGGCCCGGCTGATCGCCGCCGCGACGTGCTCCGACGGGGTGAAGCCGAAGATCGGGTGCTCGATGCCGAGCCGGTCACACAGCGACATGCGCTCCTCCTGCCGCGGCCTGCCAGGCCGGGGCGTGCTGCTCGGTGTGGTCCTTCGCCCAGCGGTAGTCCGGCTTGCCGCTCGGCGCGCGGCCCACCTGCTCGACGATCCACATGCTGCGCGGGGTCTTGTAACCGGCGAGCATGGCGCGCACATGCGTGTCCAGCGCGGCGAAGTCGATGGTCCGGCCCTCCCTCGGCTGCAGCAGCGCGGCGACGCGCTGGCCGAGCCGCTCGTCGGGCACCCCGACCACGAGTGCGTCGAACACGTCCTCGTAAGACTTCAGCGCCCCCTCGACCTCCTCGGGGAACACCTTCTCCCCCGCGGTGTTGATCGAGACGTTTCCCCGGCCCAGCAACGTGATCGTGCCGTCGTCCTCGAGCCGCGCGTAGTCGCCGGCCACCACGTACCGCTCGCCGTCGACCTCGACGAAGATCGTCGCGCTCTTCTCCGGGTCCTTGTAGTAGCCGAGCGGCACGTGCCCGCCGCGCGCGAGCCGACCGGTCTCGCCCGGCCCGACCCGGTTGTTGTCGTCGTCGATCACGACCGTCTTCGGGCCGCCATTCACCCTCGGCCCGTCGCTGGACTGCTTGGCGCCCTTGACGATCAGGCTCATGCCCTGGAACCCGGACTCCGACGAGCCGATCGCGTCGGTGATCACCGCGTGCGGCAGCGTCTCGAGGTACTGCTCCTTGACCGAGGGCGAGAACAGCGCCGCGTGGCTGGAGATCGCCACCAGCGACGAGCCGTCGTAGGCGCCCTCGCGGTACGCCTCGATCAGCGGGCGCGCCATGGCGTCGCCGACGATCGTCACGACCTTGACCTGGTGCCGCTCCACGGCGCGCCACACCTCGTGCGGCTCGAACTGCGGCAGCAGCACGACCATGTCGCCGGAGAACAACGCGGCGAGCGCGGCCCACTGCGCGGCGCCGTGGATCAGCGGCGCGCAGGCGAGCCGGGTCATCCCCGGCGACTCCTTGCCGCGCGCCGACTGCGTCCACTCGTCGTCCAGCGGCTGGCCGGTGTAGAAGTCGATGCCGCCGCCGAGCACCCGCCACACGTCCTCGTGGCGCCACATCACGCCCTTGGGGTGACCGGTGGTGCCGCCGGTGAACAGGATGTAGAGGTCGTCGGGGCTGCGCGGCTCGAAGTCGCGGTCGGCCCGCTGCGTCGCGAGCGCGGACTCCAGCTCGACGCCGACATACGGCACGTCGGTGCCGTCCTCGACGACCACCGTGTGCCGCACCCCGGGCGTGTCCGGCAGGACCGCGGCGACCCGCTCCGCGTAGCGCCGCTCGTGCACGACCGCGACCAGGTCCGCGTTGTCGAACAGGTAGCGCAACTCGTTCTCGACGTAGCGGTAGTTCACGTTGACGGTCACCGCGCGCAGTTTGTACGCGGCGAGCAGCGTCTCGATCGCCTCGATGGAGTTGCGGCTGTACAACCCGATGTGGTCGCCGCGGCCGATGCCCTGCTCGGCGAGATGGTGGGCCAGTTGGTTGGCACGCCTCTCCAGGTCGGCGAAAGTCGCCGTGCGGTCGCCGCACGCGATCGCGATCCGGTCGGGAAAAGCGTCGACAGCATGCTCGAAGAGGTCCGCGATGTTGAGGGCCACGGAACCAAACTAGAACGTGTTATCGTTCCTGGCAATGCCTGGCCGGAGGTGACTTCATGGCGGACTGCCTGGTGGAGCTGGACGATCACGTGCTGGTCGTGACGATGAACCGGCCGGAAGCCAGGAACGCACTGTCCGGCGAGATGATGTCGATCATGCGCGAGGCCTGGGACCGGGTCGACGACGACCCGGAGATCCGCTGCTGCGTGCTCACCGGCGCGGGCGGCGCGTTCTGCGCGGGCGCCGACCTCAAGGCCATGACCGCGAACCACCCGAGCGCCGCCACGTTCGACGCGGCGGTGATCGAGCCGCTGCTCAAGGGCAGGCGGCTGACCAAGCCGCTCATCGCGGCGGTCGAGGGCCCCGCGATCGCCGGCGGCACCGAGATCCTGCAGGCGACCGACATCCGCGTCGCCGGCAAGAGCGCGCGGTTCGGCGTGTCCGAGGCGCGGTGGGGCCTGTTCCCGCTCGGCGGCTCGGCCGTCCGGCTGCCGCGTCAGATCCCGTACACGGTCGCCGCGGACCTGCTCCTGACCGGCCGGCACATCAAGGCGCCGGAGGCCAAGGAGATCGGGCTGATCGGGCACGTCGTGCCGGACGGCACGGCGCTGGCGAAGGCGATGGAGCTGGCCGGGGCGATCGCCGCCAACGGACCCCTTGCCGTGCAGGCGATCCTGCGCACCATGCGGGAGACCGAGGGGATGCACGAGAACACGGCCTTCACCGTGGACGCGCGGCTCGGGCTCGAGGTCTTCGCCAGCGACGACGCCAAGGAGGGCCCGCTGGCGTTCGCGGAGAAGCGGACACCGCGGTTCAGCGGGAAATGACGTCCTTGCGGGCCACGATCGCGACGTACCGCAGCGGTTCGCCGGTGACCGCCAGCCGGTGCTGGTAGGTGTGCTGGCGGTGCACCGTGAGCCTGCCGTCGTCGATCATCGTGCGGATCAGCCGTGCGAACGCGCTGCCGCCGCCGGTCAGGAACTCGTCCTTGATGTTGAACACGACCCAGCCGCCGGGCGCGACCTTCTGGTAGGCCGCCTCGAACGCGGACGGCGGGATGTCACCGAACCCGAGCGCGGCCACGCAGACGAGACAGTTGATCCCGCGCTCGGCCAGGTCGCGCTCGACGTCCGCCGGCAGCTCCCGCACATCGCCGACGTGGTAGCGGTCGTACACCTCCGGCCGGTCCCGGCGCGCCGCGGCGGCCGCCTCCTCGAGGATGTCGACCGCGACGACCGATCGCACCCCGAGGCCGCGCAACGCCTTGCCGACAAGACCGTTGCCGGCGCCGAGGTCCAGCACGCTCAGCTCCGCCGCCGACTGCCCGGCCCGCTCGAGCGCGGTGCCGAGCAACGCGGCGACGACCTCCGGGGAAACGCACCGCAACATGTCGGAGAAGACTGTCTCGTAGAGGCCCGGCACCGCGAAGATCTCGTCGTAGTCGTGGAACCTGATCCGCCGCGCCTCGCCGTTCTCCTCCAGCAGGAGGTACTCCTCGGCCTGGCTCAGCCCTTGTTCGTGACTCGGCAGCCGCACGGTCATACCGGCGTCCAGCATTGCTCGTCCCCCTCGTGTCCGATCATGGTGGATTATTCGAACGTACGGTGACGAACCAGCCGTCGGTACCGCCACCTGCGCGTTCGACCCACCCACGCGGCGTGATCCTCGTGACACACGACGCCGCCGCCGCCCCGGTTTCCATGCTACGGGCGGACACCGACAACCACGGCGACGCGGAACGACCGAACCGGCGGTTGTCCACACCCGCCAAGTTGTCCACAAGCGACGCGCTCGACGCCGTCGACTGTCGGTCCCCACCGGTAGCATGGAAATCGGGGGCCGGAGGCCAACCGGCCGCCGCCGGTCAGATCGCGCGTTCGCGGTCCGCCCAGTACGGGTCGCGCAGCTTTCGCTTGTACAGCTTGCCGTTCGGGTCCCTCGGCAACTCGCTCACGTAGTCGATCGTGCGTGGCAGCTTGAACTTCGCCAACCGCTCCGCCGCGAACGCCAACAACTCCTCGGTCAACCCCTCGTCCGGGACGACGCCGGCCGCCGGCAGCACGACCGCCTTGATCTCCTCGCCCCAGTCCGGGTTCGGCACCCCGAACACGGCGACGTCCGCGACCTTCTGGTGCACCACAAGTACGTTCTCGATCTCCGCCGGGTAGATGTTCACGCCACCGGAGATCATCATGTCGGCCTTGCGGTCGCACAGGAACAGGTAGCCGTCCTCGTCGAGATACCCGATGTCCCCCAACGTGAACAGGTCACCGACCCGCGACGCACGCGTCTTCTCCGCATCCTTGTGGTACTCGAACGTCGACGCGCCCATCCGCATGTACACCAGGCCGGACTCGCCCGTGGGCACCGGCGCGCCGGAGTCGTCGAGAACCTGCACCACCGACCCCGGCCACGGCAGCCCGACCGAACCGGGCTTGCGCAACCACTCCGCCGCCGAGATCGCCGTGCCACCGCCCTCGGTCGCCGCGTAGTACTCGGTGACCACCGGGCCCCACCAGTCGAGCATGCGGCGCTTGACCTCCTGCGGACACGGCGCCGCGCCGTGGATCATGCAGCGCAACGACGACACGTCGTACCGCGCGCGCACGTCGTCGGGCAGCTCCAGCAGGCGGTGGAACTGCGTCGGCACCATGTGGCTGTACGTCACCCGGTGCCTGTCGATGAGCCGCAGCATCTCCTCGGGCCGCCACCGGTCCATGAGCACGGCCGTGTGTCCTAACTGGACCGCGTTGGCGACGAAGTTCAGCACGGCCGTGTGGTACAGCGGCGACCCGCAGATGTGCACGTGGCCGTCGAACGGCTCGATCCCGAAGATGCCGAAGAACCACGTCGCCGCAGGCGGCACCTGGTCCGGGTCCGCGCCGGTCAGCGGACGTCGCACCCCCTTGGGCCGGCCGGTCGTGCCGGAGGTGTACAGCATCGGCGAGCCCGCGGTCCGGACGCCCGGGCGACCGGTCTCGCCGGCGCCGAGCTCCGCGAGCGGAGTGAAGCCGGCGATGTCGCCGACCGCGAAGCCGCGCACCCCGGCGCGTTCCCGCGCGTCGGCGGCCACGTCGGCGAACCGCTCGTGCGCGACGAACGCCTTCGCGCCGCTGTCCTCGATCAGGTACGCGACCTCGGCGCCGACCAGGTGCCAGTTGGCCATCACCACGTACAGACCGGTCTGGAACGCTCCGAAGTAGACGGACACCAGGTCGATGCCGTTGGGCAGCAGCAACACCACGCTGTCGCCCGGCCGCAGACCCATGGCCTGGAAGCCACGGCCGTACCGGTCGGCGGCGGCCGCCAGCTCGGCGTAGGTCACCTCCCGGCCGTCCGGGTCGACCACCGCCGTCAGGTCCGGCTGCTCCGTCGCGATGTTCCAGAGTCCGATCGAGGCCACCGCCCCAATCTAGAACGTGTTTCAGTTGTCGGCAAGGACCGAGGCCACCTCCCGCACCTGGTCGGCGTCGGAACAACCGACCATCAGCATCGTCACGCCCCGGTCCGCCCACTGCTTGACCTGCGCGCGCACCTGTTCGGCGGTGCCGATGATCGCGGTCTCCGCGACCAGCTCGTCCGGCACGGCCGCGGCCGCCTCGGCCTTGCGCCCCTCCCGGAACAACGCGGTGACCTCGTCGACCACCTCGCCGTAGCCCATGCGCCGGAACAGGTCCGCATGGAAGTTCTTCTGCTCGGCGCCCATCCCGCCCGCGTAGAGGGCGATCACCGGGCGGTGCGCGTGGTACGCGGCGGTGGGGTCGTCGGTGACCGTCACGCTCGCGTTGGCGGCGATCTCGAAGTCGGCCCGCGACCGCCGCGCGCCGGGACGCGCGAACCCCTCGTCGAGCCAGGAGTTGTACTGGTCGGCGAGCTTGTCGGAGAAGTAGACGGCGAGCCAGCCGTCCGCGATCTCGGCGGCGAGCGCGACGTTCTTCGGTCCCTCCGCGCCGAGCCAGATCGGCACGTCCGCGCGCAGCGGATGGGTGATCGGCCGCAGCGGCTTGCCGAGCCCGTCCGCGCCGGGACCCGTGTACGGCAGCGGATAGTGGGGCCCGGCGCTGGTCACGGGCGTCTCGCGGGCGAGCACCTGCCGCATGACGTCGACGTACTCCCGCGTCCTGGCGAGCGGCTTGCCGAACGGCGCCCCGTACCACCCCTCGACGACCTGCGGACCGGACACACCTAAACCGAGGATCACCCGCCCGCCGGACAGGTGGTCGAGGGTCAGCGCGGCCATCGCCGCGGCGGTCGGCGTACGGGCCGACAGCTGCGCGACGGCCGTGCCGAGCCGCACCCGCGACGTCGCCGAACCCCACCACGCCAGCGGCGTGAAGACGTCCGACCCCCACGACTCGGCGGTGAACACGGCGTCGTAGCCGACCTCGTCCGCGGCGACCACCATCTCCGCCGCGTTGGGCGGCATGCCGGCGCCCCAGTACCCGAGCTGCAGTCCAAGTTTCATGCCGGCATCGTAGAACGCGACCCCGACAATAATAGATCACCCGTTCGATACAACGCCATTCCCGCGCAGGTCGGCTACGGTGGTGCCATGTCAGCGGAACCCGTCGAGCAGCCGACCTTCGACCGTCAGTGGCACAGGCCCCTGACCCTCTCCTTAGCCTTGGCCGACGCGCCCGTGTCCTGAACAGCCGCCGCATGCGGGCCAGGCCTTGCCCGGCAAAGTAGAACGTGTTTCACTCGGAATGTGACCACCAGTGAGGCGCCGCTGTCCGCTCCCCTGGACATCGGGTTCGACTACACGCGATCGCTCGGTCCCACACTGAGCCGGTTTGTCACGGGCCTCGCCGGCCGGCGGATTCTCGGCGCCCGCTCGTCCGACGGACGGGTGCACGTCCCGCCACCGGAGTACGACCCCGTCACCGGCGCGCCGCTCACCGACCTGGTCGAGGTGGCGCACACCGGGACCGTCACCACGTGGTGCCGGCAGCCGAAACCCCTTGCCGGGCAACCACTCGAGCATGCGTTCGTCTGGGCGCTGGTGCTGCTCGACGGCGCCGACACACCCATGCTCCACGCCGTCGACGCGGAACGGGTGCACACCGGCATGCGAGTCCGGGCCCGGTGGGCCGCCAGCAGTGGCAACGGTATCCGCGACATCGCGTGCTTCGCCCCCATCGACGACGAGCCCGCGGTCCAACCGCACGACGCAGAGGACGTCACCATGATCACCACGCCGGTGCACCTGAGCTATCAGCACTCGGCGTCGCCGGAGGAAAGCCGTTACCTGCGCGGACTCGCGGAGGGCAAGCTGCTCGGCCAGCGCTGCCCGGCGTGCGAGAAGGTCTACATCCCGCCACGCGGCGCGTGCCCGACCGACGGCGTGCCGACCGAGGAGGAGGTCGAGCTGCCGGACCACGGCATCGTGACCACGTTCTGCATCGTCAACGTGCCGTTCCTCGGTCAGCGCATCAAACCCCCATACGTGGCCGCCTACATCCTCCTCGACGGTGCCGACATCGCCTTCCTGCACCTGGTGCTCGGCTGTGCCGCCGACGAGGTCCGCATGGGCATGCGGGTCGAGGCCGCGTGGAAACCCCGTGACGCGTGGGGCACCACGCTCGAGAACATCGACCACTTCCGGCCGACCGGCGAACCGGACACGCCCTACGAGACCTATGCGCGGCACCTATGAGCGGCAACAGCACCGATGTCGCCGTCGTCTCCTTCGCGCAGGCGCCCAACGTACGCGCCACCCACGGCACCACCAACGGCGTCGAGATGCTCGTGCCGATCATCCGCGAGGCGCTGGCCGGCGCCCAGCTGTCCAAACGGGACATCGGCTTCTGGTGCTCCGGCTCGTCGGACTACCTCGCCGGCCGTGCGTTCTCGTTCATCGCCGCGGTGGACGCCATCGGGGCGTTCCCGCCGATCCACGAGTCCCACGTGGAGGCCGACGCCGCGTGGGCGCTCTACGAGGCATGGGTGAAGATCCGCACCGGCGAGGTGGACACCGCGCTCGTGTACGGGTTCGGCAAGTCCTCGGCCGGCGAGCTGCGCCGCGTGCTCGCCATGCAGCTCGACCCGTACCTCGTCGGTCCACTGTGGCCGGACTCGGTCAGCATCGCGGGGCTGCAGGCCCGCCTCGGCATCGACGGCGGACTGTGGTCCGAGCACGCGATGGCCGAGGTCGCGGCGCGCAGCAGGGCCGCCAACCCCGACGCACAGGTCTACGAGCGGGTCACCGCGGCGGAGTTACTGCGACGCCCGTACATCGCGGAGCCGATGCGGGCACACGACTGCGCGCCGATCACCGACGGCGCGGCGGTCGTCGTGCTCGCGGCGGCCGACCGGGCCAAGGAGCTGACCGCACGGCCCGCGGTGATCACCGGGATCGAGCACCGCGTCGAGTCGTCGCACCTGACCGCACGCAACCTCGCCACCTCGCCGTCCACGGTGGCCGCCGCCAAGGCGGCCGGCGTCGACGGGATCACGCTCGCCGAGTTGCACGCGCCCTTCACGCACCAGGAGATCCTGCTGCGCCAGGCGCTCGGGCTCGGCGACGAGGTCACGGTCAACCCGTCCGGCGGTGCGCTCGCCGGCAACCCGATGTTCGCCGCCGGCCTCGCCAGGATCGGCGAGGCCGCAACGCGCGTCATGGCCGGTGTCGTCGACCGGGCGCTCGCGCACGCCACGAGTGGGCCCGCGCTGCAACAGAACCTGGTGTGCGTGCTGAAAGGCGGTGACTGACGTGCGGCAACGCGCCGCGGTGCTCGGCGTCGGCCAGACCCACCACCGCAGCAAACGCCTCGACGTCACGATGGCGGGGCTCTGCCGCGAGGCGGTCGACCGCGCGCTCGAGGACGCCGGACTGTCCTTCTCGGACATCGACGCGGTCGTGCTCGGCAAGGCGCCCGACCTGTTCGAGGGCGTCATGATGCCCGAGCTGATCCTCGCCGACGCCATCGGGGCGACCGGCAAACCGCTGCTGCGCGTGCACACCGCCGGTTCGGTCGGCGGGTCGACGGCCAACGTGGCCGCCAGCCTCGTGCACGGCGGCGTGCACTCCCGGGTGCTCGCGGTCGCGTTCGAGAAGCAGTCCGAGTCCAACGCCATGTGGGCACTGTCGATCACGCCGCCGTTCCACATGCCGGTCGGCGCGGGCGCCGGCGGCTACTTCGCGCCGCACGTGCGGTCCTACATCCGCCGCTCCGACGCGCCCGAACACATCGGCGCGCTCGTCGCCGTGAAGGACCGGCGCAACGGCGCCCGCAACCCGTACGCGCACCTGCGGCAGCCCGAGATCACGCTGGAGTCGGTGCAGGCGTCGGCGATGCTGTGGGACCCGATCCGCTATGACGAGACGTGCCCGTCGTCCGACGGCGCCTGCGCGATCGTCCTCGGCGACGAGCGGGCGGCCGCGGGCCGGACCGCCGCATGGCTGCACGCGACCGCGATGCGCACCGAGCCCACCACGTTCGCCGGCCGAGACCAGGTCAACCCGCGAGCCGGCCGGGACGCGGCCGCCGCGCTGTGGCGCCAGGCCGGGATCACGGACCCGCTGTCGCAGGTGGACGCCGCGGAGATCTATGTGCCGTTCTCGTGGTTCGAGCCGATGTGGCTGGAGAACCTGGGTTTCGTCGAGGCGGGCCAGGGCTGGAAGCTCACCGAGGCGGGCGAGACCGAGCTCGGCGGCCGGCTGCCGGTCAACCCGTCGGGCGGCGTGCTGTCGTCCAACCCCATCGGCGCGTCCGGGATGCTGCGGTTCGGCGAGGCCGCCATGCAGGTGATGGGCCGCGCGGGCGACCACCAGGTGGACGGCGCACGCATCGCGCTGGGCCACGCGTACGGCGGCGGTTCGCAGTACTTCTCGATGTGGGTGGTCGGATCGGAGATGCCATGAGCGGAGCTTGCGGAGCGAATCATCGGGCGCGATGGCCGCTCGGAGCCTGTGAGGAGCGGCCATGAAGTTCACTGTTGGTGTCGCGTTGAGCCCGCTCGACCAGCTCGGCGAGTTGGCCACCACGGCAGAGGAGTGCGGCTACTCGTCGATCGCGTTACCGGACTCACTGTTCTATTCCGAAGCCCAGTCGGCGTCCTATCCGTACACGCCGGACGGCAGCCGCTTCTGGGACGAGGAGACCCCGTGGGTCGACCCGTTCGTCGCGGCCGCGTCGATGGGCGCGGTCACGTCGCGGATCCGGTTCTACACACAGGTGTTGAAGCTCAACCCGCGCAACCCCGTGCTGCTCGCGCGACAGATCGGCTCGGTGGCCGCGCTCACCGGCAACCGATTCGGCCTCGGCATCGGTCTCGGCTGGTCGCCGGAGGAGAGTCGGTGGTGCGGCGGACAGTTCGACCATCGCGGCGCCCGCGCCGACGAGGCGGTCGAGGTGATCCGACTGATCCTCGGCGGCGGGATGGTGGAGTACCACGGCAAGTTCTACGAGTTCGACCGGCTGCGGATGAGCCCCGCGCCGACCGAACCGGTGCCGGTGTACGTCGGCGGGCACACCGAGGCGGCGCTGCGGCGCGCGGCCCGCACCGGCGACGGCTGGACCTCGGCGATGATCAAGTTCGCCGATCTGCGCGGGGTGATCGACCGGCTCGGCGTGCTCCGTGCCGAGTACGACCGCGCGGACGTGGCGTTCGAGATCCAGGCCGTGTGCATGGACCGGTTCGGGTTGGACGGTTACCGGCAGCAGGCCGAGCTCGGGGTCACCGACGCGATCGTGGTGCCGTGGGTGTTCTACGGCGTGGGGCTCGACGGTCCGCTCGAGGACAAGAAGGACGGCATGAAACGGTTCGCCGACGAGATCATGGGGAAGCTATGACCGCCGTTGTCTGGAGTGGCCCGGAGGCGACGCACCCGGCGCGCACGGCGTCGCGGCGTTCGATGGACGCAGTGTGCCGTGGCGCGAAAGAGGAATGGGTCGCGCTGTTCGCGGAGGACGGGGTCGTGGAGGACCCGGTGGGCGTGTCGATGTTCGACCCGACCGGCGACGGACACCGCGGGCGCGACGCCATCGCGGCGTTCTGGGACATGACGATCGCGAACGTCGAACGGTTCGAGTTCGACATCAAGGACTCGTTCGCGGCGGGCGACGAGGTCGCGAACGTCGGCACCATCTCGGCGTTCTTACCCGGCGGGTCCAGAGTGGACACCGAAGGTGTGTTCGTCTACCGGGTCGGCGAGGACGGCTTGATCCGGTCGATGCGCGCGTTCTGGGAGACCGAGCGCGCGATGGCTACCCTTCGTCGGGTTTGAGCTCGATCCCGTACTCCGAGCAGGCCTTCACCACGTCGTCCTGCGCGAAGTCGGTGCGCACCAGGAAGTCCGCGAGCGAGGCGTCCTCGTTGAACACGGTGAGGGCGAAGTGCGCGGAGTCGAACGCGTTGCGCAGGTCGTCGTTCGGCGCGCCCGCGCGGATCCGGGACAGGTCGTCCAACGCGGCGTCGGCGACGGTCGCGAACTCGGCGGGGGCCGCCGCGTAGTTGCCGGCCGCCGTGTAGAGGCCGCGCATGGCGTCGCCGTAGTCGTCGCAGAAGTGGGTGGCGGGGTTGGGGCCGGTGCACGCCGCGAGCGCGCCGGCCAGCAGGACGGCGGGGAGCAGAGCGGGCAGAGGGCGAACCACCTGCCAAGGGTGCTCCTGCCGATGCCGGTCCGACCGCCTCCGGGGGACGGCAGAAAGTGCCGCGGCAGCCGCCCGATCGGGCAGCGGCTACCGCGCGACGCCGACCGCCTTGTTGATCGCCGCGTCGTCGGTGAGCAGGGCGAGCATGGCGTGGGCCAGCTCGGCGCGGGACAGGAAGCGCCCACGCGGCACGTTCGCGCCGATCACCGTCCGGTAGGCGCCGAGGGGCTTGTCGGTGAGCCGCGGCGGGCGCACGACCGTCCACTTGACACCGCTCCGCGCGATGTCGGCCTCCATGACGGCGAGGTCGGCGTAGATGCCGGCGAGGAACCGGCGGGTCAGCGGGTAGACGATGCGGCGGTTGAGCCAGTCCTCGTCGTCCGGTATCGGGCCGACCGGCGTGGCGCTGACCGCCACGAGCCGACGCACCCCGGCGGCGGCGAGGGCGGCGAGGATCCCGCGGGTGGCGGTCGACGCGGCGGTGACGTCCTTGCTGGTCCGGGGCCCGACGCCGGACAGTGCCGCGTCGCTGCCGGCGACCGCGGTCTGGAGCCGCTCGGTGTCGGCGAGGTCCGGCACCGACACGACCTCGCAGTCCTGGGTGAACCGAGTCGCGTCGCGTACCACCGCGGTGACCGTGTGCCCCTGCTCGAGCGCGAGGCGCACCACCTGCCCGCCGACCCCGCCCGTCGCGCCGAAGACCGTGAGCTTCACGCTGCCTCCCCTGTTGATCAGGTATATTTCCGTACGCACCACATACGATATGGAAACCGTATTATATGTCAAACGTACCACAGGATGAGGCGCGAGCGCGGCGCCGGCTGACGAACACGGTGAAGGACTCCGTGCGCGGCCTGCGCACCGAGCTGTCCCTGTTGAACCGCCGGATCAGCGGCGCGCTGGAGCTGAAGGACGGCGACCTCGACTGCCTGGAGCTGATCGCACGGCTGGGTCCGCTGGGCCCGTCGGCCCTGGCGCGACAGGCAGGACTGCACCCCGCGACGATGACGGGCATCCTGGACCGCCTGGAAAAGGGCGGCTGGCTCTCCCGGGAGCGCGATCCCCAGGACCGGAGGAGCGTGGTGCTGCACATCCGGCGCGAGCGGACGGCCGAGATCTTCACGCTGTACGGCGACATGAACGCGTCACTGGACAACATCTGCGCCGACTACACGGACGAGGAACTCAAGGTGGTGGCCGACTTCCTCAACCGAGCAGCCACCGCGGGCCGAGCAGCGACAACAGCACTGGACGAGGACTGACCCACGCCGCGGGTGGCCTCCGGCCCCCTCGAACCACGCTACCCGAAGAGACCGACAACACCGGCCGCGCCGAATGTCTCCTGTGGACAACTCACGCGTTGTGGACAACCCCTTGCGACGCAACCGAAAGTGTCGGTGCCCGACGGTAGTGTGGATACCGGGGGCCGGAGGCCAACGGGTGGTCGGTGGTGGCAGGCGGGTGGCCTGGGTGGCGATGCCGTGAAGGGGTCCATCACTGCGTTGAGCGCAGCGAAGGGGTCCATCACTGCATCGCCGAACGCGAGCGGGCGACGCGCCGGACCGGCGTCCCGAGTGCACGCGCGTGAGCGACGCACCAACGTGCGCCGCAGTCGGCGACAGCCGGCCAGGCTTGGCCTCCGGCCCCCGAGATCCACGCTACGGCAAGGCACCGACAAGAACGGGCGCCTCGCGCTCCCCTGTGGACAACCACCACGCCTGTGGACAACCCCGCCCGCAACCGGCAGCTCTGTCAGGGTCCCCCGGTAGGCTGGAAATCGGGGGGCCGGAGGCCAAGCCTCACCCGTACGTCACCTGCATCTCCTTGATTCCGTTCAACCACCCGGACCGCAGCCGTCGCGGTGGGCCGGCGGGCCGGATGTCCGGCATGTGGTCGGCGATCGCGTTGAAGATCAGGTCTATTTCCAGCTTGGCGAGGTTCGCGCCGACGCAGTAGTGCGCCCCGGTGCCGCCGAAGCCGAGGTGCGGGTTCGGGTCCCGCGTGATGTCGAAGCGGTCCGGGGACTCGAAGACGTCCGCGTCGAAGTTGGCCGAGCTGTAGAACATGCCTACGCGCTCGCCCTTCTTGATCTCCACGCCGCCCAGGACCGTGTCACTGGTGGCGGTGCGCTGGAACGACATGACGGGCGTGGAGTACCGGACGATCTCGTCCGCGGTCGTCACCGGGCGGGTCGACTTGTACAGCTCCCACTGGTCCGGGTTGGCCAGGAACGCGTGCATGCCGTGGCTGATCGCATTGCGGGTGGTCTCGTTGCCGGCCACCGCGAGGAGCAGCACGAAGAACCCGAACTCGTCCGACCCCAGCGACTCGCCGTCGATGTCGGCGTTGACGAGCTTCGTCACGATGTCGTCGGCCGGGCACCTCTTGCGTTCCTCGGACATGTTCCACGCGTACCCGAGCAGCTCGGCCGACGCCGCCTCCGGGTTGACCGAGTACTCCGGATCGTCGTACGCCACCATCTGGTTCGACCAGTCGAACACCTTGTGCCGGTCGTCCTGCGGAATCCCCAACAGCTCGGCGATGGCCTGCAGCGGCAGCTCGCACGCCACCTGCGTCACGAAGTTGCCGCCACCCTGCGCCCTCGCCTCCGCCACGATCCGCTCGGCCCGCGACGCCAGCGCCTCGCGCAGGTTGTTCACCGACTTCGGAGTGAAACCACGCGACACGATGCCCCGCACCTTGGAATGGTGCGGCGGGTCGATGTTCAGCAGGATCAGCCGCTGCACCTCGATCTTCTCGCGCGTCATGTCCGGGTTGAAACGGATGATCGCGGTGTTCTCGGCCGACGAGAAGACATCGCTGTTGCGCGACACCTCCTTGACCTCCGCGTGCCGGCTCACCACCCAGTACCCGTCGTCCCCGAACCCCGCCTGGTTGTGCGGCTGCGCGTTCCACCACACCGGCGCGGTCCGGCGCAGCTCGGCGAACTCCTCGACGGGGATGCGGTCCGCGTACAGGTCTGGATCGGTGAAGTCGAAGCCGTCCGGGATCACGAGCGCCTCCCGCTCATTGGAACACGTTCTACTCGATTCAAACACACTGGCCATCGATAAGTGAAGGGTCGCCTTGCCTCGTTTAGTAACACGTTCTAGTTTGTGTTCATGGGAAACCCGGTGATCGTGGCGGCCGCGCGCACGCCGGTCGGCAAACGCGGCGGCGACCTGTCCGGCCTGCACGCCGCCGAGTTGCTCGGCGTCGCACAACGCGCCGTGCTCGACCGCGCCGGGATCGACCCGGCACTGGTCGAGCAGGTGTTCGGCGGCTGCGTCACGCAGGCCGGCGAGCAGTCCAACAACGTCACCCGCACCGCGTGGCTGCACGCCGGTCTGCCCCACGGCACCGGCTGCATGACCGTCGACTCGCAGTGCGGCTCCGCGCAGCAGGCCATGCACCTGGTCGCCGCGCAGATCGCGGCCGGCGCCATCGACGTCGGCGTCGCGTGCGGGGTCGAGGCGATGAGCCGGGTGCCGCTGCGTGCGAACCTCGGCGTCGACGTCGGCACCCCGCGGCCCGACTCGTGGAGCATCGACCTGCCGAACCAGTTCGGCGCGGCCGAGCGGATCGCGGTGCGCCGCGGACTGTCCAGGATGGATCTGGACCGGTTCGGCGAGCGGTCGCAGCGGCGCGCGCGGGCCGCGTGGGACGCCGGGCACTTCGACCGCGAGGTCGTGCCGGTCGGCTCGGTGACCAGGGACCAGGGCCTGCGTGAGACGACCATGGCCGGGCTCGCGGGACTGAAACCGGTGCTCGACGACGGCCTGCACACCGCGGGCACGTCGTCGCAGATCTCCGACGGCGCGTCCGCCGTACTGCTGATGGACGCCGGCCGGGCGCGCGAGCTGGGCGTCACCGCGCGGGCCAGGATCGTGACCCAGTGTCTGGTGGGCGCCGAGCCCTACTTCCACCTCGACGGCCCCGTTCAGGCGACCGACCGGTTGCTCGCGAGGAGCGGCATGAAGATCGGCGACCTCGACCTGTTCGAGGTGAACGAGGCGTTCGCGTCGGTCGTGCTGTCCTGGCAGTCCGTGCACGAGCCGGACCCGGAGCTGGTGAACGTCAACGGCGGCGCGATCGCGCTCGGCCACCCGGTCGGCAGCACCGGCACCCGGCTGGTCACCACCGCGCTGCACGAGTTGGAGCGCCGGGACGCGTCGGCCGCGCTGATCGCGATGTGCGCGGGTGGCGCGCTGTCCACGGGCACGATCATCGAGCGGGTCTGAGATGGGCGTGACCTCGGCGGTCGCCGAACCCGGCGTGGTCGTGGTGACCGTCGACTTCCCGCCGGTCAACGCGATCCCGGTGGCCGGCTGGTTCGCGCTCGCCGACGCGGTGACCGAGGCGGGCGGCGACGAGGACACCCACGTGGTGGTGCTGCGGGCGGCCGGGCGCGGGTTCAACGCCGGCGTGGACATCAAGGAGATCCAGCGCCACGGGCCCGAGGCTCTGGTCGGGGCGAACCGTGGCTGTCACGCGGCGTTCGGCGCGGTGTACGACTGCGCGGTGCCCGTGATCGCGGCCGTGCAGGGGTTCTGCCTCGGCGGCGGCATCGGGCTGGTCGGCAACGCGGACGTCGTGGTGGCGAGCGACGACGCGACGTTCGGACTGCCCGAAGTGGACAGAGGCGCGCTCGGCGCGGCCACCCACCTCGCAAGACTCGTGCCGCACCACCTGATGCGGGCCATGTACTACACGGCGTCGACGGTCACCGCGGCCGAGCTTCACCACCACGGCTCGGTGTTCCGGGTGGTGCCGGTGTCCGAACTGGACAGTGCCGCGCTGGAGGTGGCGAAGCAGATCGCCACCAAGGACACCAGGGTGATCCGCGCGGCCAAGACTGCGATCAACGGGATCGACCCGCAGGACGTGCACCGCAGCTACCGTTTCGAGCAGGGTTTCACGTTCGAGCTCAACCTGACCGGCGCCGCGGACGAGGCGCGGCAACGGTTCCTGGAGGGCAGGTGAGCGGAGCGACGGAGCGCGCGCCGTCTGGACTGACGCTCGCGCGCAGGCGCGTCAGCGCCGAGCACGGAGGAGGGAAGACGGCGTGGTAGCGGAGGAGCGGAGTGACTTGATGTCACTGTGCGGAGCGACGGAGCGCGCGCCGTCTGGACTGACGCTCGCGCGCAGGCGCGTCAGCGCCGAGCACGGAGGAGGGAAGACGGCGTGATAGCGGAGGAGCGCAGCGACTTGATGTCACTGTGCGGAGCGCCGGAGCGCGCGCCGTCTGGACCGACGCTCGCGCGCAGGCGCGTCAGCGCCGAGCACGGAGAAGGGAAGACGGCGTGATAGCGGAGGAGCGCAGCGACCTGATGACACCGCGAGACAAACGTATGACCGCCGACGAGGTGGTATCGACGCTGTCCGACGGCATGACCATCGGCGTCGGCGGTTGGGGTTCGCGGCGCAAGCCGATGGCGCTCGTGCGCGCGATACTGCGCTCTCCGTTGCGGGACCTGACGATCGTGTCGTACGGCGGTCCGGACGTCGGGCTGCTGTGCGCGGCCGGCAAGGTACGCAAGGCGGTGTACGGGTTCGTGTCGCTGGACTCGATCGCGTACGACCCGTGGTTCCGGCGCGCCCGCGAGTCCGGCGCCATCGAGGTGCGCGAGATGGACGAGGGCATGCTCCAATGTGGACTGCGCGCGGCCGCGCATCGGTTGCCGTTCCTGCCGATCCGCGCCGGGCTCGGGTCGGACGTGCTGACGCTCGACCCGTCGCTGAGGACGGTCCGCTCGCCGTACGACGACGGCGAGGAGCTGGTGGCGATGCCGCCGCTGCACCTCGACGTGGCGCTGGTGCACCTGAACCGCGCCGACCGGCACGGCAACGCGCGCTACCTGGGACCCGACCCGTACTTCGACGACCTGTTCTGCCTGGCCGCCGAGCGGCGTTACGTTTCGTGCGAGTCCATAGTGGACGCGATCGGTGACCTCGGGCCGCCGCAGGCGTTGCTGTTGAACCGGATGATGGTCGACGGCGTGGTGGAGACGCCGCACGGCGCGCACTTCACGAGCTGCGTACCGGACTACGGGCGCGACGAGGAGTTCCAGAAGACGTACGCGTCGGCGGAGTGGCCGTCCTTTGTGGACCGCTACCTGTCCGGTGACGAGGCGGCCTACCAGAAGGCGGTGCGCTCGTGAGTCGCGTGGACGTCTGCGTGGTGGCGTGCGCCGAGTTGTTCCGTGGCGCCGGCGAGATACTGGCGAGCCCGATGGGGTTGGTCCCGTCGCTGGGCGCGCGGCTCGCGCGGCTGACGTTCGAGCCGGACCTGCTGCTGTCCGACGGCGAGGCCACGCTGCTGACCGGCGCCGGCGCCACCGAGGGCTGGCTGCCGTACCGCGCGGTGTTCGACGTGGTGGCGCACGGGCGGCGGCACGTGGTGATGGGCGCGAACCAGCTGGACCGGTACGGGAACCAGAACATCTCGTGCATCGGCCCGCACGCAGCCCCGAAGCGGCAGCTGCTCGGTTTCCGTGGTGCGCCGGGGAATACGGTCAACCACCGGACGAGCTACTGGGTGCCGCGCCATTCGCCACGCGTGTTCGTGCCGACCGTCGACGTGGTGTCCGGCGTCGGGTACGACCGGCCCGGCGGGCCGTTCCACGACGTGTACCGCGTGGTGACGAACCTGTGCGTGCTGGACTTCGGCGGCCCGGCCCACGCGATGCGGCTGGTGTCACTGCATCCCGGCGTCGGACTGTCCGAAGTGGAGGAACAGACCGGATTTCCGTTGGTGGTGGACGAGGTCGCGGAGACCAGGACGCCGACACCGGACGAGCTGAGACTGTTGGGGTCGCTCGACCCGGCCGGCGCGCGGAACGCGTGATGGAGACCGCGTTCACGAGGCTCGTCGGTGTGCGGCATCCGGTGGTGCAGACGGGCATGGGCTGGGTCGCGGGGCCGCGGCTGGTGTCCGCGGTGGCGAACGCGGGCGGGCTGGGCATTCTGGCGTCGGCGACGATGACGCTGCCGGAGCTGCGGTCCGCGGTCGCGGAGGTGCGGTCGCGCACCGACGCGCCGTTCGGCGTGAACCTGCGCGCGGACGCCGTGGACGCGGACGAGCGGGTGCGGCTGCTGATCGACGCGGGGGTGCGGGTGGCGTCGTTCGCGCTGGCGCCGTCGCCGTCGCTGATCGAGACGCTGAAGGGGGCCGGTGTGCTGGTCGTCCCGTCCGTCGGGGCGGCGCGGCACGCGGAGAAGGTGGCCGGGTGGGGCGCCGACGCGGTGATCGTGCAGGGCGGCGAGGGCGGCGGGCACACGGGCCAGGTCGCGACGACGCTGCTGCTGCCGGCGGTCGTCGACGCGGTGGACATCCCGGTGGTGGCGGCCGGCGGGTTCTACGACGGGCGCGGGTTGGCGGCGGCGCTCGCGTACGGCGCGGCCGGGGTGGCGATGGGCACGAGGTTCCTGCTGACGGCGGAGAGCACGGTGCCGAGGGCGGTGAAGGAGGCGTACCTGGCGCGCGGCCTGGCCGACACGGTGGTGACGACGCGCGTCGACGGGATGCCGCATCGCGTGCTGCGGACGGAGTTGGTGGAGTCGCTGGAGAGGTCCGGCCGCGCGGCGGCCCTCGCGCGCGCGGTCGGCAACGCGGCCCGCTTCCGGCGTCTCACTCGCCTTTCGTGGCGGTCCATGATCCGCGAGGGCCTGGCGATGCGGCGCCACCGCGAGCTGACGTGGTCGCAGGTCGTCATGGCGGCGAACACCCCGATGCTGTTGCGCTCCGGGCTCGTCGAAGGCCGCACGGATGCCGGAGTGCTCGCCTCCGGGCAGGTCGTCGGCGCGATCGACGACCTCCCCACGTGCGAGGAGTTGATAACAAGAATCGTCACTGACGCGACGCACATCCTGACGACGCTCGCGAGTCCACCGTTCGGGACTGGTGAGTCCACCGTTCAGGACCACTGAGTTCGCGATTCAGGACAGGGTGCCCATGCCGCACGACGAGACCCCGCCTCTTCCCGTCGCGCCAGGGCTCCGGGACGCGGTGCTGGATCAGGCGATCAGCTTCGACCCGGCGCGCTGGCGCCGGCTGCTGCCCGATCCCGCCCACTGGCCGGCCGAGTTGGACTCCTGCCCCAAGCCGGAGGGCGACAGATGGCCGAAGGTGGCCAGGAGCACGGTCTTCGACATCTGCCGGAACGCGTGTGAACCGGCAGACGTGACACGTGCGTTCGTCGCGGCCTGCGTGTGGGGCGCCGGCACCGGCGCGCAGTCGGTCCAGCGCCGTGTCAAGGTGTTCGAGCAGAACTCATCCGTGGCGGTGGGTGAGCGGCTGACGGAAGCGCTCGCCGTGCAGCGCGCCGAGGGTCCGGTCGAGGCGTACTCGGCGCTGCGCGGCCGGTTACGGCTCCGCTGGCTCGGGCCGGCGTTCTTCACGAAGCTGCTCTACTTCGCCGGTTACGAGAACTCCACCGGCGAGACGCGGCCGCTCATTCTCGACCGGTTCGTGGCGGTCGGCATGGGTCTCGGCTGGCCGCGCGCCGGTTGGTCGAGCGAGCGGTACGGCCGGTACCTCCGCTATGCGCACCACTGGGCGGCGGAGGCCGGCACGTCACCGGACGCGGTCGAGCTGGCCTTGTTCAGGGCGGGCAAGGGCTAGGCGCCGACGGCCTTTTCCAGTTCTGCCAGTGACTCCTCCAGCAGGCCGAGCAGTCGCTGCAGGTGGGGCACCGTGCGGCGGCAGCCGGTGAGGCCGAACTCCAGGCTGCCGGCGTAGCTCGTCACAGTGATGTTCAGCGCCTGGCCCTCGTACGGGATGGACAGTGGGTACACCCCCTGCATGCGGGCGCCGTTCCAGTACAGCGGCGAACGCGGGCCCGGCACGTTGGAGATCAGCACGTTGAACGCCGGCGGGGTGATCCTCGTGAGACCGGGAATCGTGCCTACCGCCAGTGGGATCAGCGGCAGCGCGGACAGCGCGGTGATCTGCAGGCGACTCATGCCGTGGTACACCTGCTTGCCCTTGAGCATCGAGTCGTGGATGGTCGCCAGGCGGTCGCCCGCGTCGGCCTGGTCGGTGGCCAGGTTGCACAGGATGATCCCGATCGCGTTGCCGCCGATCGCACCCTCGGACTTCCGCGCCGACCGCAGCGACACCGGGATGGCCGCCACCAGCGGCTTCTCCGGCAGGGCACCGAGGTCCAGCATGTACCGCCGCAGGGCGCCGGCGCACATCGCCAGCATCACGTCGTTCATGGTGGCACCGGCGGCCTTGCCGACGGCCTTGACGCGGTCGAGCGGCCAGCCCTGCGCGGCGAACCGGCGGGCGCCGGTGATCGGGACGTTGAACATCGACCGGGGCGCCTGGAACGACAGCGTCGCCGACTGTTCGCGGAACGCCTCGTTCACCACCTTCGCGGTAGCGGAGCCGAAGCCGCGCACCTCCTTCGCGAAGTCGGTGATCGCGCGGACCGGGTCGAAGGCGCCGTCGGAGGAGGAACGACCGCCGCCGCCGAACACGTCCGTGCGCACCTTCGGCGACCACACCGGCCGCACGTCCATGTCGTGCGGGTCCTCGGACAGCGAGTTCTGCAGCAGCCGCAGCGCGGAGACACCGTCGAGCAACGCGTGGTGCACCTTGGTGTACGTCGCGAAGCGGTTGCCCTGCAAACCCTCCACGAGGGTGAACTCCCACATGGGACGGTGCCGGTCCAGCAGCGAACCGTGCAGCCTCGACGTCAGCTCGAGCAGCTCGCGAACCCGCCCAGGGCGGGGCAGACCGGACAGTCGCACGTGGTACTCGAGGTCGAGCTGATCGTCGTTGCTCCACGCGAACTGCCCGACGCTGCTCACCGGCCCGCGCGGCCGGCGCCGGAACAGCGGCCGCACGTCCACAAGGGACAGCAGCTGCCGGTAGAACTCGCTGAGATAGTCCGGACCCGCACCCTCCGGCAGCTCGAACAGCTGGAGCCCACCGACGTGCATCGGGTGCTCCCGCGACTCGGCGAGCAGGAACATCGAATCCGTCACCGGCATCATGGCCATCGCCCGTACCTCCTGCCTCGCACCCTAGCCCCTGGCTAGGGATGTTGGCTGCTCACGGAGATCACCTCACCCGTCAGGTAGGAGGCGTAGTCGCTCGCGAGGAACACCATCACGTTCGCGACCTCCCACGGTTCCGCGGCGCGACCGAAGGCCTCGCGTTCGGTCAGGGTGGCGAGCAGCTCGTCGCTCGTGACCTTCGCGAGGAACGGGTGCATCGCGAGGCTCGGCGCCACCGCGTTGACGCGGATGCCATGTGCCGCAACGTCCATCGCCGCGCAGCGGGTCAGCGCCATGACCCCCGCCTTCGCCGCGGCGTAGTGCGCCTGACCCTCCTGCGCGCGCCAGCCGACGACCGACGCGTTGTTGACGACCGCGCCACCGCCGCCCTGCGCGACCAGCTGCCGCAGCGCCGCGCGCGTGCAGCGGAACGTGCCGCCCAGCGTCACGTCCAACACCCGGGACCACTCGTCGTCGGACATGTCGAGCACCGACCGGGTGCCGCCGAGGCCGGCGTTGTTGATCATCACGTCGAGCCGGCCGAAGTGCGCGACCGCGCCGTCGACGAGCGCCTGCACCTGGGTCTCGTCGGTGACGTCGCAGAGAATCGCGTGCACGTCGCCCTCGAGCGACTCGCACGTCGCCGCCAGCCGGCGCTCGTGCCAGTCGCTCACCACGACCCGCGCGCCCTCCTCGAGGCAGCGGCGCGCCACCGCCGACCCGATGCCGGTGCCGGCCGCGGCCGTGACCACGACGACCTTGTCCCGCAGCAGGTCCCGGCCGACCGGGTACTCGGGGATCACGCGCGTGCCTCCCGCGGCAGGCCGAGCACGCGCTCGGCGATGATGTTGCGCTGGATCTCGTTGGAGCCGCCGTAGATCGTGTCCGCGCGGCTGAACAGGAACAGCCGCTGCCACTCGGTCAGCTCGCCGGTCTCGTCGGTGGCGAGCCCGGCCGCGCCGAGCACCTCCATGGCCAGCTCCCCGAGGCCGCGGTGCCAGTTCGCCCACACGAGCTTCGTGACCGAGGCGCCGTCCCCGTCGATGGTCCGCAGCGCGTGCCAGCGCATGACGTCCAGCCCGATGCGGGCCCGCGTCAGTCTGTCGCGCAGCACCGGGTCGTCGAGCGCGCCGGTGCGCCTGGCCAGCGCGACGAGCGCGTCCAGCTCGCGCCGGAAGCCGACCTGGAGCCCGAGCGTCGCGGCGCCACGTTCGAACGCGAGCGTCCGCATGGCGACCGTCCAGCCGCCGCCGACCTCGCCGACGACCAGGTCCGCCGCCGTGCGCGCGCCGTCGAAGAAGACCTCGTTGAACTCCGAACCCCCGGTCAGTTGCTCAATGGGACGAACCTGCACGCCGGGCTGATCCATGGGCACGAGCAGGTAGGACAGGCCCGCGTGCCGCCGCGACCCGGGTGACGTCCTGGTCAGCGCGAAGCACCACTGCGCGACGTGCGCGAGCGAGGTCCACACCTTCTGCCCGGTGATCACCCACTCGTCGCCGTCGCGCACCGCGGCCGTCGACACCGAGGCGAGGTCGGAGCCGGCGCCGGGCTCGGAGTAGCCCTGGCACCACAGCTCCTCGACCCGCTTGATCGGCGGCAGGAACCGAGCCCGCTGCGCCGGGGTGCCGAGGGCGATGAGCGTCGGGCCGAGCAGTTCCTCGCCGACGTGGCTCACCCGTGCCGGCGCGGCGGCGCGGGCGTACTCCTCGTGGAAGACCACCTGTTCCTCGAGCGACGCGTCGCGGCCGCCGTGCTCGGCCGGCCAGCCGAGACACGTCCAGCCGGCGGCGGCGAGGTGGCGGTCCCACTCGATCCGCTCGTCGTACGCCTCGTGCTCGCGACCGGGCCCGCCGAGCCCGCGCAGCTCGGCGTAGTCGCCGGACAGGTTGTCGGCCAACCACTCCCGCAACGTCGCGCGGAACTCCTCAAGGCCCGTCACGGATGTTAGCCTACCAAGCAATTGCTTTGGTGTGCGCGAGGCAGGAGACGCCGTGACCGATGAGGCTGTCCGTTACGACGTCGCCGGTCCGGTGGCGACGGTGACGATGAACCGCCCGGAGTACCGCAACGCCCAGAACTCGGCCATGACCTACGCGCTCGACGCCGCGTTCACGCGTGCCGTCGACGACGACGAGGTCAAGGTGATCGTGCTCGCGGGCGCGGGGAAGCACTTCTCGGCGGGCCACGACATCGGCACCCCCGGCCGCGACGTCGACACGTCGTTCGACCGCAAGGCCGTCCTGTGGTGGGACCACGTCGGCAAACCCGGCGGCGACGGCAGGTACGCCCGCGAGATGGAGGTCTACCTCGGCATGTGCCGGCGGTGGCGGGAGATCCCGAAGCCGACCATCGCCATGGTGCAGGGCGCGTGCGTCGCCGGCGGGCTGATGCTCGCGTGGGTGTGCGACCTGATCGTGGCCGCCGACGACGCCTTCTTCTCCGACCCGGTGGTCCGCATGGGCATCCCCGGCGTGGAGTACTTCGCGCACCCGTGGATGCTCGGGCCGCGCGCGGCCAAGGAGTTCCTGTTCACCGGCGACCGGTTCGACGCGCACCGCGCCTACGAGCTCGGCATGGTCAACAAGGTTGTGCCACGGAGCGAGTTGCACGATGAGACTCACCAGGTGGCGGGCCGGATCGCGCGGATGCCGCGGTTCGGGCTCGCGCTGGCCAAGCGTGCGGTGAACCAGGCGGAGGACCAGATGGGCATGCGTGCCGGCATGGACTCGGTGTTCGGTCTGCACCACTTCGCGCACGCCCACAACGCCGAGACGTCGACGGACTCGCTCGGCGGCATGGACGCGAGGTCGATGAGGGACGCCGGTGGATCTTGACCTGGACCCATCGGCACGCGCGTTCCGCGACGAGGTGCGGGACTGGCTCGCGGCCAACGTGCCGGCCACGCCGCTGCCGCCGATGGACACCGACGAGGGCTTTCCACGCCACCGCGAGTGGGAGCACACGCTCGCGGAGGCCCGGCTCTCGGCCGTGACCTGGCCGCGCGAGTTCGGCGGCCGGGACGCGTCGTTGCTGGAGTGGGTGCTCTTCGAGGACGAGTACTGGGCCGCCGGCGCGCCGGCGCGGGTCAGCGCCAACGGCATCGCGCTGCTCGGCTCGACGCTGTTCGCGTTCGGCACCGACGAGCAGCGGCGCCGGATCCTGCCGAGAATGGCGCGGGGCGACGACATCTGGGCACAGGCGTGGTCGGAGCCGGATGCCGGCAGCGACCTGGCCGCCGTGCGCAGCAGGGCCGCGCGCACCGACGGCGGCTGGCTGCTGACCGGACAGAAGACGTGGTCGTCGCGGGCGAGTCACGCCGACCGCGCGTTCGGGCTGTTCCGCGGCGAGCCCGACTCCAAGCGGCACCGCGGGCTCACCTACGTCATGTTCGACCTGCGGGCGCCGGGCGTCACCGTCCGGCCGATCCCGCAGCTGGACGGCACGCCCGGTTTCGCGGAGATCTTCCTCGACGAGGTGTTCGTGCCGGACGAGGACGTGATCGGCGAGCCGGGCGACGGCTGGCGGGTCGCGATGACCACCGCCAGCAACGAACGCGGGCTGACGCTGCGCAGTCCCGGCCGGTTCACCGCGGCCGCGGACCGGCTGGTCGACCTGTGGCGCGAGCACCCGGAGGAGGCCGCGGCCGACGACGTGGTCGACGCGTGGCTGGGCGCGCGGGCCTACCGGCTGTACACGCTGGGCACGGTCAGCAAGCTCGCCGACGGCGGCGGTCTCGGCGCGGAGTCCAGTGTCAACAAGCTGTTCTGGTCCGAGTTGGACGTCGCTCTCCATGAGACGGCGCTCGACCTGCTCGGCGCGGACGGCGAGCTGGACGGGCCGTGGCAGGCGGGTTACCTGTTCTCCCTCGCGGGCCCGATCTACGCGGGCACCAACGAGATCCAGCGCAACGTGGTCGCGGAGCGGCTGCTCGGCCTGCCCAGGGGCGAGCGATGAGGTTCGCGCTCAGCGAGGAGCAGCGGCAGCTCGCCGCGAGCGTGCACGCGTTGCTGTCCGACGCGGACGTGCCGACCGCGGCCCGCGCGTGGGCCGCCGACGACCCGGAACCGGGTCTGGACCTGTTGCGGCGCCTGGCGAAGGTCGGTGTCGCCGAGCTGGCCGACCTGTCCGTCGAGCTGGTCGTGACGTTCGAGGAGCTGGGCCGGCACGCGGTGCCGGGGCCGCTCGTCGAGTCCTATGCCGTCGCGCCCGCGCTGGGTGTGACGGCCGAGCTGGCCACGGTCGCGCTGCCGCCGCACGTGCCGTACGCGCTCGACGCGGACGTGGCGACGGCGTTCGTGGTCGTCGGCGACACCCTCCACCACGCGGCGCCCGGCGCACGGCGCGCCTCGGTCGACCCGACGCGGCGGCTGTTCGAGGTGCAACCCGGCGAGCCCGTCGGAGCGGCCGCCGACGCCTTCGACCTCGGCGTCCTGTGCCAGTCCGCCCAGCTGCTCGGCCTCGGCAGGGGCCTGCTCGACCGGTCGGCCGACTACGCGCGGCAGCGCAACCAGTTCGGTCGGCCGGTCGGCCAGTTCCAGGCGGTCAAGCACCACCTCGCGAACGTGCTGGTCGCGCTCGAGTTCGCCCGCCCGCTGGTGCACGGCGCCGCGGTCACCGGCACGGCGCGGGACGTCTCGGCCGCGCGGATCGCCGCCTCCGACGCCGCCTACCTGGCCGCCCGCGCGGCGCTGCAGGTGCACGGCGCGGTCGGGTTCACCGCCGAGCACGACCTGTCGCTGTGGCTCACGAAGGTCCGCGCGCTGCGGTCCGCGTGGGGCACGCAGGCGTGGCACCGCCGCCGGGTGCTCGACGCCCTTACTTCGCGGGCCCGTCGATGACGAGCTTGCCGTCGAGCCTGGTCACCCGCACGATCCGCTTCTCCTGCTGCGGCCCGCTCGCCGTCGTGTAGGTCACGTCCACCGGCACGTTGACCGAGCCGTCCGCGTTCGGCGTCACCCCGTACGCGTTGCCGGCGGAGACCTCGGTGTACCGCGACCAGTACTCCTGGAAGCCCGCCTCGTCGCCGAACTCGGCCTTCCCGTTCTCCGACAGCATCTGCCACCGCTTGGCCGAGTTCGCGACGTCCCCGTAGTAGTCGATGACGAACAGGCCGGCCTCGGTGTACGGGATCTCCCCGCTCGCGGGGATCGGGGTGGCACTGCCCGCCGGCGGCTTGGTGGACGACTCCTCCCGCGGCTCGGACTGCTGTGTCGAGCCGTCCTGTGGCGGCCCGGCCTGCTGCCGGGTGCCGGACGGGGGGTCGCCGGTCATCGCGAGCACGGTCACCAGCGTGCCGACCAGCACGAGCAGGGCGACCGCGCCGACGAGCACCAGGTTGCGCCGCGACGGACCGGTCGACTGGCGGAGCGGCGCGGGCTGCGGCGGCAGCGCGGCGGTGGTCAGCGCGGGCGTCGGCTGCGGCGGCGTCGGCACGACCGCCCTCACGGGCTTCGGCGGCGTCTGCGGGTTTCGCTGCTGCGTCAGCTGCACGGTGGGCGCCTGTGAGGCGGCGAGCGCGACGGCCGCCTGCTCCATGCTGGGCCGCTCGGTCGGGTCGACGCACATCAGGCTCATCAGCGTCGGCGCGAGCGCGCCCGCGTTGCGTGGCGGCGCGACGTTGCCGGACGCGACCGCGTGCAGCAGGGCCAGCGGGTTGGTGTTCGTGCCGAACGGCGGCCGGCCCTCGACCGCGTGGTAGAGCGTCGAGCCGAGCGAGAACACGTCCGACGCCCGCGTCCCCTCGTCGCCGCGGGCGATCTCCGGGGCCAGGTAGGCGGGGGTGCCGGCGAGCATCCCGGTCTGCGTGGTCACCGTGCCGTCGTCCATGGCCCGCGAGATGCCGAAGTCGGTGATCTTCACGGTGCCGTTGTCGGCGAGCAGGATGTTGCCGGGCTTGACGTCGCGGTGGGCGATGCCGACCGCGTGCGCCGCGGCCAGCGCGTCGGCGACCTGCGCGCCGATCTCGGCGGCCTCCGCAGGCGTCAGCGTGCCGCGTTCCTCGAGCACGGCGGACAGGCTCTTCGACGGCAGGAACTCCATGACCAGGCACGGGTCGCCCTCGTGCTCGGCCACGTCGAACAGCGCGATGGCGTTTCGGTGCTGCAGCCGGGCCGCGATCCGAGCCTCCCGCATCGCGCGCCTGCGGGTCTCCTCGGTCTGCTGTTCGGACAGCGCGTACCGCACGATGAGCCGCTTGATGGCGACCGTGCGACCGAGCCGCTCGTCCTGCGCCTTCCAGACAACGCCCATCGCGCCGCTGCCGACCTGTTCGATCAGCCGATAACGGCCGGCGACCAGTGCACCCTTCTCGATGACCAAGGACTCCTCGAGTTGATTCGGACCAGGTCCCGACCTGGGAACCTGAGGATATCGAATCCCCTCGAAGGTGGTACCTCTAGGCAACCAAGCAACTGTTTGGTTAAATCGTGAGGTGGTGGTGAGCGACGAGCAGGTGGCGCTGCGGGACACCGTCCGCACGCTTCTGACCCGCGAGTCCGACACCCGCGCGGCGATGGTGTCCTCGTCCGGCTACGACGAGAAGCTGTGGACCCGGCTGTGCGCGCTCGGCGTGGCGGGCCTCGCGATCCCCGAGGAGCACGGCGGCCTCGGCGCGTCGTTCCTGGAGACGCGGGTCGCGCTCGCCGAGCTGGGCCGGCTCCTCGTGCCGGGGCCGCTGCTGGGGTCCGTGGTGGCCGCCGAGGCGGTGCTGTCGACCGGGGCGGACGTGGCCGGGCTGCTGCCGGGGATCGCCGACGGGTCGGTCGTCCCGTCGCTCGCGTGGGGGCCCTACGCGTTGAACGCCCAGGTAGCGGACGTGTTCCTGCTGGTCGACGACGACGGGTTGCACGCGCTGTCCCCCGCCGAGGTCGAGGTCACACCCGTCGGCGCCATGGACCCGACGCGCCGGCTGGCCTCCGTGGCGCGCACCGGCACGGGCCGGTTCCTCGGCGCGCCGGACCTGGCGCGGGTGCGGGACGTGGCGTGCGCGGCGCTGTGCGCGGAGTCCGCGGGCGCGGCCGCCCGGTGCCTGGAGCTGACCGTCGCCTACACGAAGCAGCGCACCCAGTTCGGCCGGTCCATCGGGTCGTTCCAGGCGTTGAAGCACCGGATGGCCGACATGCACGTGCTGGTCGAGACGGCGGAGTCGGCGGCGCTGGCCGCGGCGAACGCCGTCGTCACCGGCGCCGACCTGCCGTCGGTCGCGGCGACCGCGAAGGTGTGGTGCGCGGACGCGTTCTCGGCCGTGGCCGGCGAGATGATCCAGCTGCACGGCGGCATCGCGATCACCTGGGAGCACGACGCGCACCTGTACTTCAAACGCGCCCACGGCAACGCGCAGCTGTTCGGCACCTCCCGCGAGCACGTCGCGCGGCTAGCCGTCGAGCTGGGTTAGCACCCGTTTCGGCGCGCGGAGCCGCCACGAGTCGGTGAGCAGCTCGAGCAGTTCGTCCGCGTCGACCGCGTCGGGGCGGACCAGCACCATCGGATGGCCGTCGTAGTGCGGGGTGGTGAAGAACTTCTCGGGGTCGGCGGCGATCAGCCCGTGCTTCTCCCCCTCGTCGGCGACCCAGACCGCCACCTCGCCCTCCTCCCGGATCCTGGCGAACAGCTTGTCCTTCACCCGGAACCCGGGCGTGCCGTAGGACGGCTTCTCGGTCGTCTCCGGCAGCGAGAGAGCTAGCCGCCGCACGTCGTCCTCGGTCACCATGGCTGCCTCCTCCGATGTTGCAACCGCCACGACCGACGGCGTGTGTGAAGGGTATGAGCTTGCCGAGCAGAAGCGACGACGACGAACGCTTCCACGTGTACGCGACGCGGTCCGCCGCGTCGCTGACCCGGCTGGCCTACCTGTTGTGCGGCGACCAGCATCTCGCGGCCGACCTGATGCAGAACTGTCTGATCAGGCTGTACCAGGCGTGGCCGAAGGTGCGGGACAAGGATGCCGTCGACGCGTACGCCAGGAAGGTGCTGTTGCGGTGCTGGCTGAACGAGCGGCGCCGACCATGGCGCCACTCGGAGTCGCGGAACGGCGTCGTCCCCGACAAGCCGGTGCCGTCCGTCGACCCGGCCGGGTCGATGCACCACAAGGAGATCCTTCGGGTCGCGCTCGCGCAGCTCCCGCCACGCCAACGCGCCGCGGTGGTGCTCCGTCACTGGTCACAGCTCGACGTGGCCGAGACGGCAGCCGTCATGCGGTGCTCAGAGGGAAACGTGAAGAGCCAGACCGCGCGCGGACTCGCCAACCTGCGCGCCGCTTTGGCCCGACTCGGCGCCGACGCGCTGGAGGAGCTGAACTCATGAAGGACGCCGAACTGAGCTACGGGCTCGACCTGCTCGCCGACGAGGTGGAACCCACCGCCGTCGACGTGTACGACGTCATCGCGAAGGCCAAGGCCCGCACCAGGAACCGACGCGCCACCATGCCGACCGCCCTGGCCACAGTGACGGTGGCAGGCGCGATGATCGCGACCATCGGCCTCTCCGACCCGGCGTCAGGCCCGCCGGTCGGCGGCCGGCCGACCATCACCTCGACCCCGATGCCCGCCCAGACGCCCGAGGTCCACGACAACCACATGGTTCTGCTCACCCAACAACTCAAGGAGGTGTGGCCCACCATCGTTCCAACGGGAGTCACGACCGAACGAACCCGCGCCACGGGCGGGCCCGAGGTGGGCGCGCTGGAATTCGTCGGTTTTCTCGTTTCGAAGGCGGCCAATCTCATCGTGTACAGAGCGAACGCGAGGCTGTCCGACTCACTGGGTGAGGTGGAGATCTCGATCGATTTCGGCCCGCCCCAACCGAACCCGAGTTTTGGCCACATGCAGATATGCCGGCCCGACTACGGCTGCTCCACTCACGACCTCGAGGACGGCACTCGGGTGCGGATGCAGACGGGACCCGCTTCGGAGTTCGTCGGCGAACCGAACGACGGCACGCACCGTACGATGGAGGCGGTTCGGCCGGACGGCAGCACGCTGCTGGTCATTGAGCAGAACATCACCGTCGACGGTTCCAGCACACAGACTCGACCGAGCCTCGTCCTCGACACCGAGGCCCTGTTGAGGCTTGCGACGGAGCTCAGCTACTCCTGAAGCCAGTCGAGGACCCGTTTCGCGACCGCCGCCGGCTGTTCGAGGTGGAGGAAGTGCCCGACCCTGGGCATGATCTCCACCTCGGACCCGGCGGCGAGCCCTTTCTCCGCGCCGACGTACATGCGCGGGTCGATGCAGCCGTCGTCGCCGCCACCCAGCACCAGCAGCGGTTTCGAGGCGACCGCGTCCGCGCGGCCGCCGAAGTCCACGAGTGCCGGGTCGAACCGGCTCGGGTCGAAGTTCGCGCGGTAGATCCTCAGCGCGTTGTCGATGTACTTCTCGTCGCCGTACAGCTCGTGGATCCGCGCCCGGTGCGCGCCGAGGTCCTTGAGCCGCGGCGACCAGGTGGCCCACAGATGGTCGACGAGCCTGCGGTCCGCGTTCAGCACGACCTCGGCGACACCGGCGACCTGGAACAGGAACACGTAGAACAACCGCTGCTGCTGCGCGGGATCCAGCAGTCCGTCCGCGAGCACGGCGGGCGGCGGGACGGCGAGCGTCACGCCGCGGCGCAGCCGGTCCGGCCACGCGGCCGCCACCCGCGCCACCATGCCGGCGCCGATGTCGTGGCCCACCATGTCGACCGCGCCGCCGAGTGCCGCCGCCACCGCGGCCGCGTCGGCCGCGAGCGTGATGCCGTCGGAGTACGTCAGCGCGTCCGCGGTGTCCGGGTGGAAGCCGCGCAGGTAGGGCGCCACCACGCGCCGGCCGGCCGCGACGAGGTGTTCGGCGAGCGGGGCGAAGGTCATCGGGTGGTCCGGGAACCCGTGCCAGCACACGACAACCGGCCCGTCGCCGGCGGCGAGCGCCGGAAAGTCCAGCCGGTCGGTCTCGACGACGATCTCCTCGAACTCCACCTCGCCACTCTAGATCCAGTCGTCGTCCCGCGACCACGTGATCAGGTTGTCGAGGATGCCCGGCGTCGGCTCCGCGGGCTCGGTGACCGTGTACGCGCCGCGGTAGAACAGGAGCGGCCGCTCGTCGCGCTGCTCGCCGAGCGAGGTCACCCGCCCGACGACGACGTAGTGGTCGCCCGCGTCGTGCACGGTCTCGATCGCACAGTCGAGCCAGGTCAGGACACCCGCGAGGATCGGGGCGCCGGACGGCGCCGGCGCCCACGGCACGCCGGCGAACTTGTCCGCGCCCGCCTTGCCGAACACGGCGGACACGTCGCGCTGCGCGTGGCTCAGCACGTTGACGCAGAAGTGGCCGTGCGCCTCGATCAGCGGCCAGGTACGGGAAGTTCGCCCAGGGCAGAACAGCACGAGCGGCGGATCGAGCGACAGCGCGGCGAACGACTGGCAGGCGAACCCGACCGGCTCGTTCTCCCGCATCGCCGTCACGACAGTGACACCGGTGCAGAAGTTGCCGAGCGCCTTGCGGTACCTCTGTTGGGAAATCAACGCGCGCCGATCGAGAAGTCGTGTCCCCACAACGAGACCGCGGTGCTCTCCCGCGAGATCCACGACTCGTCGTCGACCTGGCGGCCCTCGCAGCCGAACTCGACGTCGAAGCCGCCGGGCGTCTTCATGTAGAACGACAGCATCAGGTCGTTGACGTGGCGGCCGAGCGTCGCGGACATCGGCACCTTGCGGCGCAGCGCGCGGTCGTGGCACAGGCCGACGTCGTCGGTGTGCTCCACCTCGACCATGAGGTGCACGATCCCCGACGGCGTCGGCATCGGCAGGAACGCGAGGCTGTGGTGGCGCGGGTTGCAGCCGAAGAACCGCAGCCACGCGGGTTCCCCGTCGGCCGGCCGGCCGACGAGCTGTGGTGGCAGGCGCATCGAGTCGCGGAGCCGGAACCCGAGCACGTCCCGGTAGAACGCCAGCGCCGCCGCGTCGTCCTGTGTGGACAGCACGACGTGCCCGAGCCCCTGCTCGCCGGTGACGAACCGGTGCCCGTACGGGCTGACGACCCGCCGGTGCTCGAGAGCCGCGCCGTGGAACACCTCCAGGGTGTTGCCGGACGGGTCGTCGAACGTGATCAGCTGGTCGACGCGCCGGTCCGCGCGTTCCTCCCGCGTGCCTTCCTTGTACGGCACCCCGGCGGCCTCCAGCCGGCCGCAGACCTCGCCCAGTTCGGCGACGTTCGCGACCTCCCAGCCGGACGCCGACAGCCGGTCGGCCGGGCCGGGCACGATGACCAGGCGTGCCGGGAAGTCGTCCATGCGCAGGTAGAGCGCGTCGGGGTTGGCGCCCTTGCCCTCGACCATGCCGAGCACCTTGAGCCCGTACTCACGCCAGGCCGGCACGTCGGTGGCCTCGATGCGCAGGTAGCCGAGCGACCGGATGCCCATGTCTATTCGCCTCCGATGAAGTCCATGGCGAGTCGGTTGAACTCCGCGAACTTCTCCAGCTGTGCCCAGTGTCCACATCGGCCGAACACGTGCAGCTGCGCGCGCGGGATCAGCTTGAGCGCGACGAGCGCGCCGTCGATCGGGTTGACGCGGTCCTCGCGGCCCCAGATCAGCAGGACCCGTTGCCGCAGCCGGTACGCCTCGCGCCACAGCATGCCCGCCTCGGGGTCCATCGCGAACGACGCGCCCATGGATGCCATGGCTCGCAACGACTCCGGTGTGCTCGCGGTCTCGTACCGCGCCGCGACCAGCTCGTCGGTGACGAGCGACTGGTCGTACACCAGCGTTCGCAGGAACTCGGCCAGCTTCTCCCTCGACGGGCCGGGCGGCGCGCCGAACCGGTAGAGCCGCTTGACGCCTTCAGTCGGGTCGGGGGCGAACACGTTGAGCCCCAGGCCACCCGGCGCCATGAGCACGAGTCGGCCCGCGCGGTCCGGGTGGTCGAGCGCGAACCGCACCGCCGTGCCGCCGCCGAGCGAGTTCCCGACGACGTGCACGCGTTCGATGCCCAGCCCGTCGAGCAGCCGGACGAGCGCGGTCGCGGAGAACGTGAAGTACTGGCTGGTGATCTCGGGTTTGTCGGACTGTCCGAACCCGGGCTGGTCGACCAGCAGCGTGCGGTACTGCTTGGCGAACTCCGGCAGGTTGGGGCCGAAGTTGCTCCACGCGGACGCGCCGGGCCCACCGCCGTGCAGCATCACGACGGGCTCGCCGGCGCCGGCCTCGTAGTAGTGGAGGCCGACGCGAGTGTCCTCTGTGGTCACAGCCACGCGTCCTGCACCTTCAGTCCGAGCTGCGCCTGTCCGTACATGGCAAGGGCTTTCTCCGGGTCGTTGATCGCGTGGACGCGGCCGGCATGCGCGTCGCGCCAGAAGCGCTGGATCGGCGTGCCGACCTTGAGTGCCCGCCCGCCCGCGCTCTCGAACAGCCGGTCCACGGCGGCGATCGCGGCGCTGGTGGCGTTCACCTGGTCGCGGCGGGTCTGCACCCGCAGCGGGAACGGGATCTTCTCGCCGGCCGTCGCGAGCCGCATCTCCTCGTCGATGTTGCGCTCGATCTGGAGCACCGCGCCGTCGATCTTGCTCGCCGCCTCGGCGATGCGCAGTTGGTTGAAGGAGTCCTCCGCGGCCTTCCCGCCGGTCGAGGCGCGGACGCGCTCACGGGTGTGGGTGACGTAGGCGTCGTACGCGCCGGTGGCCATCCCGACCACCGGCACCGCGATCGAGCAGGAGAACACCGACGCGAAGGGCAGCTTGTAGAGCGGCCCGGTGTTGACGGCCTGCCCCGGCCCTTCGCAGCGGCCGGTCTGCATGAAGCTGAGCGTCCGGTACTCCGGCACGAACACCTTCTCGACGATGATGTCGTTGCTGCCGGTGCCCCGCAGTCCGATGGTGTCCCAGACGTCGTCGATGGCGTAGTCCGCGCGGGGCAACAGGAAGGTGCGGAAATCGATCGGCGTGCCGTCCTCACCGAGCACCAGGCCGCCAAGGAAGACCCAGCCGGCGTGGTCACAGCCGGAGGAGAAGCTCCAGCGGCCGGTGAACTCGAACCCGCCCTCGGTCGGCGTCGCCCGGCCCATCGGCGCGTAGCTCGAGGAGACCCGGGTGTCGTCGTCCTCGCCCCAGACCTCCCGCTGGGCGCGATCGTCGAACAATCCGAGCTGCCACGGGTGGCACCCGAGCACCGCGGCGACCCAGCCGGTCGACCCGCAGGCGGACGCGATCAACCGCACCGCGCGGTAGAAGTCGTTGGGGTGCGCCTCGAGACCGCCGTAGCGGCTGGGCTGCAACAGCTTGAAGAACCCGGTCTCCTGCAGGGATTTGATCGATTCCGCGGAGATCCGGCGCGCGTCCTCGGTGTCCTGAGCCCGCTCCCGGAACACCGGGAGGAGCTCCCGCACACCGTCAAGCACCTGTTCGCTCACGCACCCAAGACTAGAACACGTTCTCGTTTCTGTCGATCCGTTACGCACCGCGACCTCTGTCTCCCTGTGGATAACTCGATCGGATCTGTGGATAACCTGCCGCAGCCAACCGAACAGAAAGGGATGCCGATGGACACTCTCGCGGAGCTTCGCAAGCACGTGGACGACCTCAACGACCGCGTGGTGATGCTGGAACGGGGCCAGATCCTGGACAGAGGCGACATCTCGACCGCCGTCGTCGTGGCGCGGTCGGCCGAACGCGCCAACCGGACCTCGCACGAAGACGTCCGTACCGTCCTCGCCGAGGTGAGCACGCGGATGGATCAGCTCTCCGCGTTGCTGACGGCCACATTGCGGCCCGCCCTGCGGCCTGAGAACACACAGTCCGCCAAGGACAAGCCGCTCACGTAGGAGTTCGAACAGATCCCGACCGCGGTACGGCCAGCGGCGTAGAGGCCCGGCACGTCCAGGACCTGCCCCGTCGTCTCGTCGACACGCAGCCCACCGAGGGTGAGCATCGGGCACGGATAGCCGAGCCGTGGTCCGTACGAGCAGTCGATCAACACATACGGCCCGGTCAGCGGGGCCACCAGGTCAGAAGATTTCCCGAACGCGTCCTCGCCGCGCCCGTAGGCGGCCACCGTCGCCGCCAGTCCGGCCGGATCGACGCCCGACCCGCGCGCCACCTCCTCCACCGATCGGCCCCGCACCAGCGCGGCCCGCAGGAGGTAGTGCGCCGTAAGTCGCTGGAACCACAGGGTTTCCCGCCGGATCTGCCGGCGCGCGTCGCCCAGGATCGTCTCGTCCGCCAGCAGCCACGCCTTGCCGCCGTGTTCCAGCACCAGCCGCGACCCGATCGCCGCGCCGTAGCTGGACTCGTCGACGAACCGGGCACCCGACGAGTCCACCAGCACCCCGCGCAGCAACGCCGACGGCGGTGTCAGAAAACGCCACGCCGACACCGTCGACATCCGGTCGGTGCCACCGCCGACCGACTCACCCAGGCGGATACCGCTCCCGTCGTCGCCCTGCGTCCCCAGCGGCAGCCCGCCGCGGAACTCCGGCGCGTGTTCCCGCAGCATCGCCCGGTTGTTCACGAACCCGCCCGCCGACAGCACCACCCCGCGCCGCGCCCGGATCCGGATCGTGCGGCCCCGCGCCGACTCCAGCGCCGCGATCCGCCGGTGCAGCGTCCGCGCGAAACCCGGCACGTACAGGCCCGGCTTCGTGGCGTACCGGTGCAGCACCGCGTGCCACCGCGACCGCAGCGTCCGGCACTCGACCCCGACCACCCGGCCGTCCTCGATCACCAGCGACGTCGCCGTCGTCTGCGGCAGCACCCGCACGCCCGCGGCCCGGGCCGCGGCGGCCAGCGCGGCGAAGAACACCCGACCGGACGTCCCCTTCCCGTGCGTGCGGTGCCCGCGCGGCGCGGGCGCGGCCTCGGCCCGGTAGGGCCACGCGTTCTCGCTGCCCGAGTAGTACAGGTAGTAGTCGTTCGTCGGGTAGGACGTCTTGAACGGACACACCGACGGGTCGAACGGCACCCCCGCGTCGGCCAGCCACTCGATCATGTCCGCGCTCGACTCGCAGAACTCACGCAGCGTCGAGGGCGACACCACGTCACCGACCTCCTGCCGCAGGTAGGCGACCATGTCGTCGACCGTGTCGACCACGCCGGCCGCCTTCTGGACCGACGTGCCGCCGCCCGCGTACACGATCCCGCCCGACATCGCCGTCGAGCCGCCGCCGCCGAACCGGTCGATGGCCAGCACGGACGCACCGGTCCGCGCGGCCTCCAGCGCGGCACACGCCCCCGCCCCGCCGAACCCCACCACGACGACGTCAACGTCCCAGTCCGCGTGCTCGTCCCACTCCAAGGGCATGGCAAAAACTATAACCTGTTCTAGTATGGGTGCCATGAGCGAGTACGACGTGGTCGTTGTCGGCAGTGGAGCGGCCGGCATGACCGCCGCGTTGACCGCCGCCCACCACGGGCTGCGCACCGTGCTCATCGAGAAGGCGCCGCGCTTCGGCGGCTCGACGGCACGCTCCGGCGGCGGCGTCTGGATCCCCAACAACGACGTGCTCCTCGCCGAGGGCGTGGCCGACACGCCGGAGCGGGCGCACGCCTACCTCGCCCACATCACCGGCGACGTCGTCGACGACGAGTTGCGCGTGGCGTTCCTGGCGCACGGGCCCGCGATGCTGCGGTTCGTACTCGCGTGCACCCCGCTGCGCATGCGGTGGGTGAACGGCTACGCCGACTACTACCCCGAGGCGCCCGGCGGCCTGCCGACGGGCCGGTCCCTGGAACCGCGCCCGCTCAACGCGGCCGTGCTCGGCGACGAGCTGGCGAACCTCGAACCCCCGTACCTCAAGGCGCCCACCGGCATCGCGGTCACGCAGGCCGACTACCGGTGGATGAACCTCGTCGCCCGGCACCCGCGCGGCGTGCTCCGCACGGCTCGCGTCGCGGGCCGGCGCGTCGTGTCGCTCGCCATGGGCAGACGGCTGCTCACGATGGGGCAGGCACTGACGGCGGGCCTGCGGGCCGGACTGTCCGCCAAGGACGTCCCGGTCCACCTGTCCACGCCGATGACCGGGCTGATCGTCGAGGACGACCGCGTCGTCGGCGTCGAGACCGAGACCGGGCCGCTCCGCGCGACCAGGGGCGTGCTGCTGGCGTCCGGCGGGTTCGAACGCAACGAGCGGATGCGCAAGGAGTACCAGCAGGCGCCCATCGGTACCGAGTGGACGGTCGGCGCGGAGGACAACACCGGCGACGGCATCGAGGCGGGCATGCGGCTCGGCGGGGCCGTCGCGCTCATGGACGACGCCTGGTGGGGCCCGTCGATCATGCTGCCCCGCGGACCGTACTTCTGCCTGGCCGAACGGAGCCTGCCCGGCTGCATCCTGGTGAACGAACGCGGCGAGCGGTTCGCGAACGAGGCGGCACCGTACGTGGACGCCGTGCACGCGATGTACGAGACCAACAGCGTGCCCGCCTGGCTGATCGCCGACCACACCTACCGCAACCGGTACATCTTCGCCGGACTCGGCCCACGGCAACCCTTTCCCGGCCGCTGGTACAAGGCGGGCACGGTGCGGCGCGCACCGACACTGGACGCGCTGGCCAAGGAGATCGAGGTTCCCGTGGACGCGTTGCGGGACACGGTGTCCCGGTTCAACGGGTTCGCCGAGTCCGGAGTGGACGACGACTTCCACCGCGGCGACAGCGCCTACGACCGGTACTACGGCGACCCGCGCAACCGGCCGAACCCGAACCTCGCGCCGCTGCGGCGGGCGCCGTTCTACGCGATCCGGATCGTGCCGGGCGACCTCGGCACGAAGGGCGGGCTGCGCACCGACGCCTCGGCACGGGTGCTCCGGGAGGACGGCTCGGTGATCGAAGGACTGTACGCGGCGGGCAACGCGAGCGCGCCGGTGATGGGCCGGACCTACGCTGGTCCCGGCGCGACCCTCGGCCCGGCGATGGTGTTCGGGTACCTTGCGGCGCTCGACATGGCGGGAGCTGAGAAATGACCAACGCGGCGACCAGTGGGTTTCGCACGATCGACGTCGGCGCGCCGAGGACCAGGTTCGCCCGCGGCTGGCACTGTCTCGGGCTGGCGGAGCCGTTCCGGGACGGGCAGCCGCACGCGATCGAGGCGTTCGGCACGAAGCTCGTGGTGTTCGCGACCGAGGACGGCACGCTGAACGTCCTCGACGCGTACTGCCGGCACATGGGCGGCGACCTGTCGCAGGGCACGGTGAAGGGCGACGCGATCGCGTGCCCGTTCCACGACTGGCGCTGGGGCGGCAACGGCAAGTGTCTGCAGATCCCGTACGCCAAAAGGATTCCCCTGCGGGCCAGGACCCGGTCGTGGCTGACGCTGGAGCGCAACAAGCAGCTGTTCGTGTGGCACGACCCGGAGGGCAAGCCGCCGTCGGCGGACATCGTGATCCCCGAGGCGCGCGGCGCGTCCGGTCCGGAGTGGAGCGACTGGACCTGGGACACCGTGCGGATCGACGGGTCCAACTGCCGCGAGATCATCGACAACATGGTCGACATGGCCCACTTCTTCTACATCCACTTCGCGTTCCCCACCTACTTCAAGAACGTGTTCGAGGGCCATGTCGCCACGCAGTACCTGAACTCACGCGGCCGCCCGGACGTCGCCGCCGGCTCGAGCTACTCCGCCGAGGACGTGACGCTGAAGTCCGAGGCCTCCTACTACGGCCCGTCCTACATGATCAACGACCTGTGGCAGGACTATCACGGCACGACGATCGAGACCGTGCTGATCAACTGCCACTACCCGGTCTCCGCGGACTCCTTCGTCCTGCAGTGGGGCGTGAGCGTGAAGAAGCTTCCCGGGCTGGCGAAGGAGAAGGCGGACAAGGTGGCCGGCAAGCTCGCGAAGAGCTTCGGGGTCGGGTTCCTGCAGGACGTGGAGATCTGGCGCAACAAGACGCGGATCGACAACCCGCTGCTGTGCGAGGAGGACGGCCCGGTCTACCAGCTGCGGCGGTGGTACGAGCAGTTCTATGTGGACGCCGCGGACGTGACCGAGGACATGACACAGCGTTTCGAGTTCGAAGTGGACACCAGCAAGGCGAACGAGGCGTGGGAGCAGGAGGTCGCGGCGAACCTGGCGCGCCAGGAGGCCGAGGCGGCGCGATGACGTCCTGGGCCAAGGCACCCGACCACCGCGACCCGGCCGGCACGCTGTCCGACGAGCGGGAGTTCCTCAACTCGGGGCTCGTGCCGGTGACGTGCGCCGGGTGCGGGACCGAAGTGTTGGTGCGCAAGGCGAGCCGGATGCAGACCAGCATCCAGTGGCGCTCCGCGCCGGTCGACTCGTGCCCCGAGTTCGCGGCGCGGGTGGCGGCCGGCGAGGTGTCCGCACGGATCGACACGTGCCCCGCACTGCGGACGTCGATCGAGCGCGCGGTCGCGACCGGGGCGGTGGCGGTGCCGGATGAGTGAGGTGCGGTCCCACCGGCTGCGCGTGACGTCCGTCGTCCGGGAGACGCCGGACGCGTGCTCGATCGTGTTCGACTCACCTGGTTTCGACTACCGGCCGGGACAGTTCCTGACGCTGCGCATTCCCAGCGACCGCTGCGGCTCGGTGGCGCGGTGCTACTCGCTGTCCAGTTCGCCGCATGTCGACGACGCGTTGAAGGTGACGGTGAAGCGCACCGCCGACGGGTACGGGTCGAACTGGCTCTGCGACTCGGTGTCGGCCGGCGACGAGCTGGAGTCCCTCGCCCCGGCGGGGATCTTCACACCGTCCTCATTGGACGCGGACCTGCTCCTGTTCGCGGCGGGCAGCGGCATCACGCCGGTGATGTCGATCGTGAAGTCCGCGCTGGCAACGGGTTCCGGCCGCGTCGTGCTGGTGTACGCCAACCGCGACGAGCAGTCGGTGATCTTCGCGGCCGAGCTGGCCGCGCTCGCGGCGGCGCACCCCGGCCGCCTGGTGGTGCTGCACTGGCTGGAGTCGGTGCAGGGCCTGCCGACCGACACGGCACTCGCGGCGATCGCGGCCCCCTACGCAGCCCACGACGTGTTCATCTGCGGCCCGGCCCCGTTCATGGCCGCGACCAGGACCGCGCTGTCCACTCTGGACGTTCCGAAGCAGCGGGTCCACCTCGAGCGGTTCAAGTCGTTGGGCGCCAACCCGTTCGAACGGGCGGTCGCGGCTTCCCCGTCCACGGCGCCGGCGGCGCCGCCGTCGATGGTCGCGGTGACGTTGGACGGCGAGCGGCACTCGTTGGACTGGCCGGCGGACACGAAGCTGCTGGACCTCCTGCTGGCGCGGGGGCTTGACGCGCCGTACTCGTGCCGGGAGGGTGCGTGCAGTGCGTGCGCGTGCCGGCTGGTGGCCGGGGAGGTGAAGATGCTGAACAACGAGGTGCTCGAGGACGAGGACATCGAGGAGGGCATCGTCCTCGCGTGCCAGTCGCTGCCGGTGACCGACGAGGTAGAGATCAGCTACGAGTGAGGTGACGATGCCCATCGACCCGGCGGTTGCCATCGGGGCGGACCTTGGTTCCGTGGAGTTCGCGTGGACCAGCACCAATGTGCTGCTGTACCACCTGGGCGTCGGCGCGGGCGCTTCGCCGGTGTCGCCGACCGAGCTGCGGTACGTGCTGGAGGACCGGCTGCAGGTGCTGCCGACCTTCGGCGTCGTGGCACCGAACTTCCGCACGTTCGAGCCGCCGGGCGTGACGTTCCCCGGCATCGACGTGGACCTGTCGAAGGTGCTGCACGGCACCCAGTCGATCACGGTGCACGCCCCGCTGCCGGCCGACGGCCGTGCCGTGGCCCGGTCGCGCATCGCGAACGTGTGGGACAAGGGCAAGGCGGCGGTGATCGTGCAGGAGTCGGAGATCGCCGACACCGCCGGCACTCCACTGTGGACGACGACGTCGAGCATCTTCGCCCGCGACGAGGGTGGTTTCGGCGGCGAGCGCGGCCCGTCCGTGCGGGTCGGCGTGCCGGACCGGGCGCCGGACCGGGTCGTGGAGGTGGCGACGCTGCCGCAGCAGGCGCTGCTGTACCGGCTGTGCGGGGACCGCAACCCGCTGCACGCGGACCCGGCGTTCGCGGGGCTCGCGGGCTTCGACCGGCCGATCCTGCACGGGCTGTGCACGTACGGGATGGTGTGCAAGACGGTGATCGACGAGGTGCTGGACGCCGACGTCGCGCCGGTCGAGTCGTTCGCCACGCGCTTCGCCGGCGTCCTCTTCCCCGGCGAACGGCTGCGGGTGCGCATGTGGGAGATCGACACGGGCTACACGATCACCGCGACGGCCCCCGACCGCGACGACGCGCCGGTACTCGACGAGACGGTGCTCACGGTCCGGAGTTAACGCACCTGCTCGTGACGCAGGACCCAGCACGCCTCGCGGTACAGGTAGTCGGCGCAGGCGTGCGCGGCGTCCCGATAGTGCGCGACGTCGACCGCGCCGCCGGTCTTGTAGAAGCCGACGGCGTGCGGGGTCGGCGGGTCCTCGAGGTGGAGGTACGGCGCCTGACTGGCCCGCCGGGCGTCGCTGTAGGCCTGCCAGTCCTCGACCTGGGCGGGGTGCTCGCGCAACCACCGGGTCGTCGAGGAGAGGAACGCGGCCCGATCCCCGAGCTCCGGCGCCGCGACCTGGAACAACTCCGAGGTCGACACGTCGGAACCCGCGCGCATCGACGCCACCGAACACAGCCGCGCCACCCAGTCCGCCACGAACCCAGCGTACGCCTCTGAGCACGCGGAACCGGCTCAGTCGAGCTGCACGGACGTCTTCCCCGAGCAGCCTACGAGCGCGTTTCAGCGACCGGTCGTGCCGTCGAGCTGTTCCCGGAGGATGTCCGCGTGCCCGGCGTGCCGGGCGGTCTCGCTCGTCATGTGGGCCATGACCCACCGCAGCGTGTGCCGGGTGTCGCCGACCGGTATGGCTACGCGCTCGTCCGGATCGCCGACGGCCTGGATCGCGCGGTCGCTGTCCTCGATCGCCGTTCGGTAGTCCCGCAGCACATCGTCGGCGGCCCGGTCTGCCGGGACAGCCATGCCGTGCTCGCTGTCCGCATCCCAGGCGGCCCCGGCGACGTGGTGGCCGAACCAGTACCGCTCCGCCTCGGCCAGGTGCTGGATCAGGCCCAGAATGGAGGTGCCGCTGTCGACCAGGACGCGACGCAGTTGCTCGTCGGACAGCCCGTCGGCCTTCTTGAGCACGCAGTGGCGGGCGAATGACAGAAATGCCAAGGCCGTGTCGAGCTCACCCGTGTCGACACGTGGCACCGACTCCCGCTGGGTCTCCGTCATGCGGCCACGGGACCGACGGCGTGGTGCCTGTGCGTCTCCATCACTTGAGCTGCGCGCTCGTCTTCCCCAGCAGTCGGCGGGCGATGATCAACTGTTGGATCTGCTGCGTGCCCTTCGAAATGTCCATGATCTTGCGTCAGGTTGACCTCCACATGCCGATGTGCCAGTAAAAGGCGCGCTGACCTCGCTCAACGTCTTCCGTCAGTTCTCGCGGGTTCTCGGCCGTCCCCGGCGTCCCACGGCCTGGAGACGGCCTGATCTTGGCCAGCTCAGCAGCGATTCAAGAGACCGGATCGACCCACCACGCTTTGGACGTCTTCGCGTGTCTTGCACCGAACTGCGGCCCCCTCTGGTCGGTTGGCGAGTACCGACCGGGCGCGGCAACTCCGCCGGCGCACCTTCGAGCGCTTCGTCTCATCGTGCCCTCCAGCGTTCTTGCCCGGTTGCGGCAATGGGTACCGGATGCCGGTGGGTGCCCATGCTTGGGTGAGTTCGTGGTGGGGCCAGAGGACGAGCTGGTTGGGGCTCACGGGGTGTCGCATGGCCGGCGCTCCTGTGGTGGGTCCTGTGCGGGTGCGTTCCTTCGCACTGGCCGTCAGTTAGCGCCGGGTCGTCGTTGTCAAGGGTGGCGTAGCCATCGCGCCAGCGACGCGACGGAGGAGCGCCCTTGAGGACGACGGGCCGGTGTTAAAGGATCCACGGGCTGTTCGAGGGGGCGGCCATGGTGAGGCGCTGGTGCCATGGTTCGGGGCTCGATGTGGCGTCGATGCGGGTGGCGGGTGGCGGCCGTGAGCGGAGCGGCAGGCCGTCCGCCCGCGCGGCGCGCTTGCGCGCCGCCTTGATCCCATAGAGCCAAGTTCTGCAGCATGTGGGTGGGGGGACATGTCCTGTCCCGGTAGATGCTTGACATTCTGTCCCACCTGATGCTTGGCAGTGGCCGTGATCGGCTTGGCTGTCGCGCAGTGTTGCGCGCGGTGGGAGGCCGGGATTGGCTCTGGTGGAGTTGTCCGTTGTCGAGCAGCGGTATCGCGCGGCCCTGGAATCCAATAGGGTCGAGCTGCTCTAAGTTGTAGCCCATCGCGGACCTTTCCATTTCGATCGACCAACCATGGAAAGCAGATCCTGGCCGACAAACTCACGGTTCTCCACCGACAGGTTAGCGGGGTACGGCCGCATGTCGACGCCGTCACTATCGCGATCCAGCAGCAACTGGGCGGGTGCGGCATAGCTCTGACGCTCCGCCGCTGACTACGGTAAGCAATGCAACGTAACTGTACGTCCACGACGCGAGCATGCGCACAGATACGGTACGGCGCAGCCGTGTGTAGGCGTTGATAAGGCCTTCATGTTCGAGGCCGTCTTCGCTTGTCTAGAACAATGGCGCTCCGCTCTATCGAGGCTTATGCTTCGCCAATGGATCCATCCGACGCGCTACGTTCGATCGAAGTCGCATTACGATTGGCGATTCGTTCTGCGCTTGGCTCTGACTGGCACACGGTAAGAGGGGGGCCCGACCTATTGAAACTTGAGGAAAAACGTAGCGAAGAGATGCGACGTCGAGACGGCGTTCACATAGTGGACGATCTTCTTAGCTACACTGAATTCTATCAACTAGTTGACATGATTGCAAAAAATTGGGAAAAGTTCAGCCCTATATTCGACGATAAGGCTCGCACGATCGCATATCTAGGATCGGTCGAGGACGTTCGCAACAACATTGCACACAGTCGCCAACTGGTGCAATACGAACGAGATTTGTTGTCTGGAATAGCAGGACAAATCAGAAATCAGGTCGCATTGTATCGAAGCAATGAGGAAGAATCTCGCAACTACTATCCTCTTATCGAAAGTCTACGAGACGGCTTTGGTAATGAAGGTCGCGGGACCGGTTTTGCCGGACCCCCTGCTAGCCGCCTCGCAAGGTTAGATGTTGGGCATGTTCTTGAATTTACGGGCTCCGCTTTTAGTGCTACCAACAGCCCAGTAAAATGGTACCTGTCTGGTACTAATCTTGCTCAAGTGGAGGTCACTGAGGGTAATGATGTAACTTTTAGCTTCACGGTAACCGAAGAGTGTGTTGGCGAGTCGTTTTCGATTTTTATCATTATTGTTGCGGACTCTAAGTATCATCGATATCCGATGGCAATGGGTTCGATGAACTGTGATGATTACCGCGAATTCTACTATTCAGTGAATCCTCCGCTCTGATGGGCGGTGGGCCAGTCGCTGACTACCGATGAACTGTATTAGTATCGTTGGCGCGATGTCCCGTCGCGTGGCGGAACTTGGCTGATGTGGCGCAGGGTTGGAGCCGACGTTAGGCCGTGGGGTAGTCGCCCGACGTCGATCTACGGAGTAGCTAGGCGGCGTCGTTGAGCAGTGTCAAGACTGCGTCGGCGATGCCTGGGCTGATCGCGATCGTCTCCGTCGACGTGAACGTGTGTGCCGCGCCGGCTGCGTCAACCACGACTGCGCCGGCCTCGCGCGCGAGGAGCACGCCTGCGGCGGTGTCCCATGGTTTGTTGGACAGCATGACCAGTGCGTCCGTCCGCCCCTCGGCGATCCATGCCAAGTCGAGGGCAGCGGAGCCGAACATCCGGACTCGTTCGGCCCGTTGGGCGAGGAGGGCCGTTATGCGTAGCCGGAACGCATTCTTACTCGCCGCTTCGTCGCCTATCGCGTAGTCGCCGATGGACACGATCGACTCGGCGAGGTTCGTTGCCTTGCTCACCTGTAGCCGGGTGCCATTCCCGAAGGCTCCTCGCCCCTTCGTTGCGACGTAGCGGAGGTCGAGGAACGGGGCGATGATGACGGCGACGATGGGCTCACCTCGACGCACCATTGCGAGCGAGACCGCGCACAGCGGTAGTCCGTGGGCGAAGTTCGAGGTGCCGTCGACCGGGTCGAGTGTCCACACGTCCTGGTCGTCGTCGAGCTTCGCCGTACTCGCCTCCTCCTCGCCGAGGAAGCCGGCGTCGGGGGTCACTCGCTTGAGGAACTCTCGAACCTCGCGCTCCACCTTGAGGTCGACGTTCGTGACGACGTCCCGGTCACTCTTAAGTCGGATCTCGGCCGGCGTGGTGTTCTTGATGATGTCGTAGCCGAGACCGGCGGCCTGTTCGGCGACCCGGGTGAGGTCGGTCAGCTCGTCGGTCACTCGGTGGCGCCCCTCGCTCGGTCCCACATGGGTGTGAACACCTGGACGAACTTTCTACGAGTAGTACGGCACGGAGTTCTCCTCTAAACCATGGTGGATGCGTAGGCGGATGGACGGGTGGATGTTGAGCGTGTCGAGGTCGAGCGGGGGCTGTCCAGAGAACCTCTTTGCTCTCGTCGCTTGTTCGCAAGTGCCCGCCTGTGGACTTGGCGCGGAAGCAGATCGAGAACTCTTGGCGGACCTCACCGTCGGTGAACTCGATCAGGTGATGTGGGTTGCTGAAGACACCCACCAAGCCGGTGACCTCGACTTCGATGCCCGTCTCCTCCATCACCTCTCGGCGCGCAGCTTCGGTGAGCGTCTCGCCCAGATCGAGCGCGCCCCCGGGGATGGCGTAGAGGTCGTTGTCGGCACGGCGGATGAGCAGGATGCGACCGGCCCCGTCTTGGACGAACGCGGTGACCGCCACGACGATGCTGTTCGGTGTGGGGGCGTCCGGGCTGTGGTAAGTGATCGATGCGCGCCATGACCTCGTGCCTACCAGGTCCGCGATTCGATTGCGCTACCCCGGGGATGTTCGCCCTGGTCGGGGCATCTTCGGGGTGATCATTCTCCCCACCTCGTGAGAGGCTATGTCCATGACCGACCGGCCCGGAGGTGGCATGCGCGAGACGCTGGTTCTGTGGGATGTCGACCACACGCTGATCGAGAACGGTGGGATCAGCAAGGAGACGTACCAGGGAGCGTTCGAGCAGGTCGTTGGGCGTCCGCCCTCGGTGCGGCCCGTCACCCACGGTCGAACCGATCTTCAGATCATGCGGGAGCTGCTCATCGCCAACGGTGAGTCGCCGGAGGCGTTCAGCCCTATCTCGCAGTTCGGGGATGTGCTCCGGGACGTGATGCGCTCCAAGGCGGACGACCTGGCTCGTCGTGGGCATGTCCTGCCTGGCGTCGTTGATGCGCTCTCCGCGTTGGCCGACGAGCCGAACGTGCTTCAGTCCGTGCTGACCGGCAACGTCGCCGAGAACGCTCGTCTCAAGGTCACGACGTTCGGGCTGGAGAAGTGGTTTGACCTGGACATCGGCGGGTACGGGTCGGATGACGAGGTGCGGTCGAAGTTGATCGACGCTTCTCGTCAGAAGGTCGCGGCGAAGTATGGGCGTACGTTCGATCGCGACTCGACGATCTTGATCGGTGATACGCCGTTGGACGTGCAGGCGGCTCATGACGGCGGCGCGAAGGTCATCGCGGTGGCCAGTGGTGTGCATAGCGTCGACGAGCTGGCGGCCTGCGGGCCTGATGCGACGCTGCCTGACCTGGTCGACACGCAAGCGTTCCTTGCCACCTTGGCCGCGGTGCGTTCTGGAAGCGCGGGCTGATCAAGCCTCCGGCGCGTACTCGTACGACTCGTCGTCCCACACGCGGTCGAAGCTGCGCATGTAGGTGTCGAAGAGGTCCCCGCCCGGCTTCTTCCGCAGGTGCAGGATCGGCGCGATGTAGCCGTACGTGCCGTAGATGTGCTGGTTGACCAGCATGTCGTTGTCGTAGCGGAAGATCGAGTTGTAGAGCGACGTCGCGTGTAGACGGAACTCGACGCCGTCCACGTCGAGCAGTGGCCGGTAGTAGGCGAGTGCCATCTGGATGCGGCCCGGGATGCCCTCGAACAGCCGCTCCTCGTAGCCTCGGAGCTTGGCGGCCTCGGAGTTGGGGTCGCCCAGCAGGATGCGAACTCGGACGCCGGCGGACGCCTTCTTCTTGATGATCGCGATCGCCTCTGGGTTGTCCTCCGGCAGGAAGAGGCTCGCGTTGGCGAAGAGGTCGATCCTCTCGTTGGCGCCCTTGAGCAGGTTCAGCCACAGCTCGTTCGGTGTGTCGGCTCGGTGTGCGTACAGCCCTACGAACTCCGGCGGGACGTTGGCATCGCTGGCGGTGGCGCACTGGGCTTCGGTGTGGGCGGCCGGGCCGTGGACGTCTTGCGACCGGACTCCGGGATGAACTCAAGACTGCCGCTGTACGGCTGGAACAGCTGTCGACGCTCCATTCCGGGAACATCGTCTCCAGCACTCGGCAGTGTTGCGAATGCGGCAGGTTGATGAGGTCGCCTGAGATCCAGCGGTAGAACTGCGCCTTGCTCGGTCCCGTGCTCGCCAGCTCGCGGTCGATCTTGCCGGCGACCTTCGATACTCCCGCGCGAACGCGCTGTAGACGTGCAGATGCCGCGCCTTCAGCAGCACCTTCAGCAGAGGCGTGTCTCGGTCTCCGCGTCGTCGTTGCCGCTGGTCACGAGACCAGACTAGCACAAAAACGAGACAAAACGAGACTCATCGAGACCAGGTGAGCCCAAGCGGGACTGTTTCGGGGTCTTGATGAGACTCAAGATCGTCGACCTGTGTATCTCAGCCGCCCGAACGGGGCGGTCCTGACGAGAAGGGTACACATCGAAATGGCTATTTCCAGGGGACATCGTTTCCCGGTCGAGTTCGCGGATGCGTTTCCGCAGGGGCTTGTGTTGATGGGTGAGGTTGCGCCGGATACCGAGTACCAGTCACGGGAGGATCAGGGCGGCGGGTCGGCCGGTGCGGCAGAAGGTGATGAGCTGACCGGAAGCGGCAGTGGAAGGCGACGGTCACCGACCCGAATGAGCGCAACGCCAAGCGGGCCTCGTTCGAGGTGACGTTCCTGGCCGATGTTCAGCCGGTGCCGACGACGGCGGAGGTGTTGCCGGGTGTGCGGCCGATCGAGTTGACGGTCTGACGGCTGAGCCGCGCGTCGCCGGCAACGGTGAGTTCAAGTACCAGTCCTACCTGTTCCGGGCGACCGGGTTCCGTGCGGCCGGTTCGGCGGGCTGGTAGCCGCAAGGCGTCTGAGTCGTCCGCTAAGGCCGCGTGAGGCACGAGATGAGTGCCGGGCGTGGGCAAACCGGGGTGCTGACCGGTTCGGCTTTCGGGCCGGCCGGTTGGCCTCCGGCCACGCGGTGGCGGAAAGGCTTGGGTGTGGTGATGGTGTCGGAGAGGTTGGTTGCACGGTGGGAGGCCGTGTACCGGGAGTACGGGCTGGCGTCGGAGATGGTCAGTAACTCGCGTTCCTGGTGATGGGCGGTGGCTCGTCGGATGGCTCGGGCGTCTGCGGATGTCGCGGCGGTGTGGCGGGAGATGACGGCGGAGCCGGATGTGCCGTGGTGGGAGTTGGCGGCGTTGGGTGCTGCTGCGCAGGCGTTTGAGCAGCAGGCCCAGGACTGGACGGCCCGCGCGAAGCACGAGCACCAGTCGGCAGCGGGTGGCGGGTTCCGGGAGCGTCGGGAGACGTATCCGGTCGCGGCCCCGCATTCCGGTCGACACGGTCAGGTGTGGGCTGCCGATTCGTGAGGGTGAGCGCCGAAGTACGCGTGGCAGGAGTTCGCTGGTGATGTCGGTGATGAGCTGGATTTGCTGCGGAACCGTGTTCCTGCGGAGAAGGCGCGGGCGGGTGTGTGGATCGAGTGGCATGAGCGGCAGGCGGATTGTTGGAAGCGGCTCGCGGCGCGGGATTCGGTCTGGCTTGACCACGACAAGTGGCTCGGGGAGGAGCACCGACGTAAGGCCCAGGAGTTGCGGGCGAACCCGTTCGGTGTTGGTGGGCGGCGGGGGTACTGGACGCTATGACCACGAACCCGAAGGCCGCCAGACGGTGCCAGCGACGTTGGCGCGAGGCGCACGAGGTGTTGTTGCGGTCACGTCCGCCGCATGATGCGGAGCCGTTGGTGTGGGTGGCGTTTCATCGGCACTGCGCTGAGGTGTACGCGAGCACGGCGAAGGTCGATGCCTCGCATCGTCATGAGGCGAACCATTGGGCCGGCAGCGAGATACGGCACGCCCGGGAGATTGAGGACCGTCTGGACCCGCGACCCGATCAGGAGTGTTGAGTGGACGCCAACGCTGCCAAGACTGTCGCGTTGATGCTCGGTAGGGAGCTGCGTGAGGCTCGGGAAGCTCGTGGTTGGTCACGCGCGCAGCTCGTGGGGATGCTGCCGTCCGGTATCGGGGACCGCACGCTGCTCTCCTATGAGCACGGCACGCGGCACCTGACCGTGGTGCGGCTCGTCGAGTTGTGTCGGGCGCTCGGGTTGATCGCCGTCGCGGTATTGCTCAACCAGGCGTTGCAACGGGCGCGGATCCACCTGGAAAACCTGGTGCTACAGATCGACCTGCGCAAGTTGCTGGACGACAAGAGCGTACAAGTTCCGGCCGATGTATCAGTGGGCGCGGAACAAGCTCAACGAGAACCCGGAGGGGATCGTGGAGCTGGCGCCGCTCGGGTGCGTGAGCTGGCTACGTTCGTCGGTTGCTCGCACCGCGATCTCGCTAACTACCTGGCGCGCTTCATCCCACGTCTCAACGGCGGTGGTGAACCGGAGGGCGAGAAACTGTCGTTGAAGGACAGCCGACACCACTGATAGGTCCTCAGTAGACACAGTAACGCACGCGGGGTCGTGTGGCGCATGAAGCACGTCTTCGTTCGGCGCGCTGACCCTGTAGGCGCAGAAGCGGAATCCCAGGTCTTCCCAACCATTTTCCGCTTCTGCGCTGTCCACCCGGAGGTAACAGTGAGCAGGTTAGACCGTTCCGCCGGTCGTCCCGCTAGGCGGGGCACCGCAGGCGGAACCATCGAACTCGTTGGTGCTCGACGTGCCAGCGGTTCGCTCGGCTGTGGCCGGGAGAGACCGAGTGCGCCGGCTGCGTCGGCGTGCTCGCGCTGGAGTATCGTGCCCGACGGCCGGGTGAGCGCCGATGAACGCGCAGACGCTCGGAACGCTCGTGCTGGCCGGCGGCGCGGTCGTGGTCGTCGTGTGGGTCCTCAACAAGATCGGTCGCGCTCTGACTGCGGTGCTGGAGGCGCTCGCCACGGTGGCGATGGTGTTGCTGGCGCTGTGGATGCGTGGTCAAGGCCGGCTACGCCATGATCAAAGCCGCGGTGACCCACTGGCGCACCACGCTCGGCATCTCGCGTCATCGGTGCGTGGCTGTGGTGGTGGGGCTGGCTGTCCCTCGTCGTGGTGCTGGTCGCTCGTCGCGGTCGGCGCTGGTGGTGTGGCGGTGGCGGCATCGGGTCTCGTTCGAGACGTGGGCCGGTCGGCGGCTGCGGTCGTGGTGGCAGCGCTGGGCCGTCTACGCGCGGCGGCTGCCGGGGTGGTTGCGCGCCTGCGGGCTGACCGTGCTGGACGCCGACCGGCCGATCGTGCTCACCGCGAACCCGCTGGGGCGGAACAAGGTGCGGCGGCAGCCCAAGCAGCGTGTGGACCAGGTGCCGCGGGTGCTCGGGGTGCGGTCGGGTGCGTCGTGGGATGAGGTGCGGGTGCGGCTGGTGCCGGGCCAGAAGCCGGAGGACTTCGACGAGAAGGCCCGTGAGCTGGCGGTCGCTCGGGGTGTGGCGCGGTGTCAGGTGCGGGAGCTGTCGCCGAACGTCGTGTCGATCGACTTCCAGCGGCGCAACCTGCTTGCCGACACCGTGTGGTGCCGCGAGCTGGCCGACCTCGTCGACGTCGCCGGGTCTGATGTGGATCTCGACGAAGGTCTGGAGTGGACGCACCGACTACGGCACCGACTGGCACCAATCGCTCGTCGGTTCGCACACGTTGCTCGCTGGTGCGACCGGTGCGGGTAAGGGCGCGCAGATGTGGTGCCCGCTCGTCTCGATCGCGCCCGCCATCCGAGACGGCCTGGTGCGGGTGTCCGGGATCGATCCGAAGGGCATGGAGTTGGCGTACGGGCGGCGGATCTTCCACCGCTACGCCGTCACCGGCAAGGACGCGCTCGCGCTGCTCGACGACGCTCATCGACGGTGATGGACAAGAGGAAGGCCGAGTTCGCCGGCCGGCTGCGGTCGGTGCCGATCTCCCGGGACAACCCGCTGGAGATCGTGGAGTTCGACGAGATCGGCGCGTTGATCCGCTACATCGGTGACCGCAAGCTGCGGGAGGCCATCACCGAACGGGTCGCCCTGTTGACCACCCAAGGGCGGGCGCTGGCTTGCACGGTGCGCGGTTACGTCCAGGAGCCCACCAAGGACACCGTGCCCGGTGCGGGAGCTGTTCCCGCGCCGGATCTGCCTGCGGGTCGCCACCAAGTCCCACGTCGGGATGGTGCTCGGCGACCAGGCCTACGACCGGGGTGCGTGGGCCAACCGCATCGGCGAGTCCGAGCCCGGCGTCGGCTACCTGTTCGGCGAAGGCATCCGCGAACCCCTTCGTGTGCGGGGCGGGTGGGTGCCCGACGAGACCATCAAGCAGCTCGAAACCTTTGTCACTGGCGGGCATCCCGGCGGGCCGGGAACTGTCCATCCACTCCGGACGACTGCCGCCTCGGCCTGTCGAGTGGTGCCGCCTGAGCTCCCTTCTCCTGAAAGGTCTTCCTTCCTCATGTCCAAGATCGAACCTGCCGTCTGACCACCACGTCCGCTGTGGGGTCGCTGCTGCGGTGCCTTCCGTGCTCATGTTCGCGGTCGCGTGCTGCCCGCGCCGGTCTCGCTCACCTTCGACGCCAAGTCCCGGGAGATCGCTGTGCAGCCTGAAGGGGCGCGCGATCTGCGCTCAGCAGCTCGGGAACGTCCTGCTGTGGGCGTACACGCTCTCCGATGTCACCGCCAAGTGGTGGCGCACCGACGGCGACCGCCTGCACATCTCGGTCCGTGGTCGCACCGCTCAGCGGCGCACGCATCCGCGTCTTCGGCGGCGGCCACTTCTCCGAGTGCCTCGGCCTCGTCGCCGCTCGCGCCCGATGAGGCGGACGGGGTGTCGGTCGACGAGCTGTACCTGTTCCTGCTCCCAGCTCTGCGCGATGGGCAGCACGAGCAGGAGGTGGCCTGATGATGTACCGGTACCCGCGCGGAGCGGATGAAGCAGCCCCTTGCCGCTGACGTGATCGCGGCGACCGCTGAGCAGCACGGCGTGTGCGTCCGGCCGTTCACGATGGAGGTCGGCGACCTCGACACCGGCGAACTCCGTTACGTCGCCGGTGCCCGTGCGGCTCCACTGTGGAGTCGCGTCTGTGGGCCGTGTGCTCGGAAGGCTCGTGCGTTGCGGATGGCCCAGTGCCGCGAGGGCTGGCACCTGACCGACGAGCCGGACTTCACCCCGGACGAGCCGACCGCCGACCACACGGCGTTGCTCGAGCTGCGCGCTGACCTGGTCGACCGCCTACCAGCAAGCCGCGGGACAGGGTGCGGCTGAGGCCGACGAGCTGCGGGAGGAGATCCGCTCGCGTTGACGAGGAACTTCGGCAACTCGGGATGCGCGGCCGGCTGCCCTCACCCGGACGGCCCGGGCAAGCGGCCGGCGAAGCGGTCGACCAAGCGGCGGCAGGACGCGCCGGAGTTGCCTCGGCGGCGGGTGGAGAAGCGGACCGTCGGGCGGGAGTACGCCGGGCGGTTCCGGCCGTCGATGTTCGTCACGCTGACCTGTGACAGCTACGGGCGGGTCCGGGATGACGGCACGCCGGTTGATCCCGTCGACGTACGACTACCGGCGGGCTGCTCGGGACGCGGTGCACTTCGCGGCGCTGGTGGATCGGTGGTGGCAGAACCTTCGGCGGGTCGTCGGGCTGGGACGTGCAGTACTTCGCCACCGTCGAGCCGCAGAAGCGCTGCGCCCCGCACCTGCACGCGGCCATTCGGGGCTCGGTGCCGCATGAGGTGCTGCGGCAGGTCACGGCGGCGACGTATCACCAGGTGTGGTGGCCGGCGCATGACGAGCTGGTCTACGACGGTGACCACCTGCCGGTGTGGGACGGCGAGCGGTTCGTCGACCCCGACACCCGGCAACCGCTCACGACCTGGGCTGACGCGGTCGAGCAGGTCGAGGAGCCGGCGCACGTCGTCACCTTCGGGCGGCAGGTGCACTCCAAGGGCATCCTCGGCGGCTCCGAGGAAGCCGGCCGGCACATCGGCTACCTCACGAAGTACCTCACCAAGTCCACCGGTGAGGTCGATCACGGCCGACACCGACCGGCAGCGGGCGCATCACGACCGGTTGCACGACGAGCTGCGGCGTGACGCCGTGCTCGCCTCGGTGCGCGGTCTGGCTGCTCTACGGCGTCGAGCCCATGGGCGCCAACGTCTCGGACGCACCCCGGGCACTGCAAGGCGCGGGCTCACCGGCGGACCACCCTCGGGCTGCCCGGCCGGCGGGTGCTGGTGTCGCGGAAGTGGTCCGGCAAGACCCTCGCCGACCACCGGGCCGACCGGAAGGCGTTCGTCCTGGAGTCGCTCGCGGCCGTCGGCATCACCAAGCCGGAACCGGACCCGGCGCGGCTGGTCTGGCACAAGGTCCAGCCCGGCGACCCGAACCAGCCGCCACGGGACCACCTGCTCATGCACGCCATCGCGGAACGGATCACGTGGAGAGCCGAGTACGACCGCGCGCTGCTCGCGGCGGCCGGACCACCACCGCCAGATCTTTCGGCAACTCAACCGTCTAGCGGCCTGACCAGGGGGAGACTGATGGACAACGGCAACTCGATCGACGCCACTGTGGACGGTCGACGACGTCGTCGGCCTTCCTCGGCGTTCCGGTCAAGACGCTCTACCAGTGGAAGTGGCGCGGCGAAGGTCCACCGGTCCGCAAGATCGGCCGCCACCTCCGCTACGACCCAGCGCGCCGTGCACGCATGGGCCACCGGCGCGGCCGCCTAGAACGTTCTGCAACACAGGAGACCTGACATGGCACACGTCCAAGACCGCTGGTACCGGCCAAAGAAGGACTCGAAAACCAGGTTGATCGTGCTCAACGCACGCGGCAAGCCCGTGATGGAGCGGACCGAACTGTACGGCCTCGGCCTGCGGTACAAGGTCCGATACCTCGACCCGGACGGCGAGGAGCGATCAAAGTCCTTTCCCGACAAGCAAAAGAAGCGCGCCGAAGACTTCCTGATCGAGATCGAGTCGGATAAACGGGAAGGGAAGTACGTCGACCCGCAGGCCGGGCGGAAGACGTTCCGGCCGATCGCGGAGAACTGGTTCAAGGGCCAGTCCTCCGACGCGGCCACCCGTGGCGCGCTGCGCAGTCGGCTCGATAGCCAGATCTACCCGCATTTCGGCGACCTGACCATCGGGTCGATCAAGCCGTCGACGGTGCGGGACTGGCAAGGTCACCTCGACGAGCAGAAGCTCAGCGAGAACTACAAGCTCGTGCTGTTCACCGCGCTGTCGGGGGTGCTCGACTCAGCGGTCGACGACAAGCTGATCCGGGAGAATCCCTGCAAGGCCAAGACGATCCGGCGGCCGTCCGGCAGTAGCACGAAAGTCGTTGTGTGGCCGGAAGAACGGCTTACGGCGGTCCGGGGTGGCCTGCCGGATCGGTTCTCTGTCATCGCTCCACTCGGCGCGGGCCTCGGCATGCGGCAGGGCGAGATCCTCGGCGTCTCCGTCGACGACTTCGATGAGGACGAGATGGTGTTGCGCCTGGTGCGGCAGATCCGCATCGTCGACCGGACGCTGGTGTTCGCACCCCCGAAGGGCGGCAAGACTCGAACGGTTCCGGTATCGGCGAGCATCTGGGCGGAGGTGTTGGAGCACGAGCGGCGGTTCCCGTCCGTGGCGGTGACGCTCCCGTGGCTCGAACCTGGCGGCAACGCCGTGACGGTGCGACTGCTCGTCACCGGCGAGGACGGTCGGCTGTACTCCGGGGACCTGTTCAGCAAGGTGGTGTGGCAGGGCGCGTTCCGGAAGGCGGAGCTGACGTACGAGAAGCGACGTGACGGGATGCACGCGCTCCGGCACTTCTACGCATCGGTGTTGCTGGCACAGGGCGTGTCGGTCAAAGAGCTGGCGGAGTACCTGGGCCACTCCGACCCTGGGTTCACGCTCCGGACCTACACCCACCTCGTCCCGTCGAGTCACGAGCGGGCACGGGTTGCGATCGACGGTGTGTTCGGACGGCCTGACGCGACCGACGGCCTGGAGGCGGCCTGATCTTGAAACCGCCCCCGAATTGCGGCCGTCAGAACGGCAGCGGACCCGGCTGTTCAGTCCGATATGGACAGCGGCGGCCGGGCCCGTTTCCGCAGGTCACTTGAGCTGCGCGCTCGTCTTCCCCAGCAATCGGCGGGCGATGATCAACTGCTGGATCTGCTGCGTGCCCTCGAAGATGTCCATGATCTTGGCGTCTCGGGACCACTTCTCCAGCAGCTCATGCTCGGTGTAGCCGATCGAGCCGCACAGTTCCACGCAGCGCAGCGTGATCGCGGTGGCCGAGCGGCCCGCTTTCGCCTTCGCGTAGGACGCCTGCAGTGAGTTGGGTTTGCGGTTGTCCGCCATCCAGGCCGCCTGCAGGGTGAGCAGATACATGGCCTCGTAGTCCGCCTCCATCTCCAGGAAGGCGGCCGCCGCGGCGTGCTGTGTGTTCGCCGGGCGGTCGTAGTCGATCTCCACGCCGGCCGTGCCGAGCAGGCGCCGGGTCTCCTCCAGGGCGGCACGCGTGATGCCGACCGCCATCGCGGCGACCAGCGGCCTCGTGTTGTCGAACGTCTGCATCACGCCGGCGAAACCCTGATCCGCCTTGATATCCGGCGTCCCGAGCAGGTTGGACGCCGGCACCCGGCAGTTGTCGAGGCGGAAGTGGGCCGTGTCGGAGGCCCGGATGCCGAGCTTGTGCTCCAGGCGCACCAGCTCGAAACCCGGCGTGTCCCGATCGACCACGAAGGACTTGATGGCCGCCTTGCCGACGGCACGGTCCAGGGTCGCCCACACGACAACACAGTCCGCGCGTTCGCCGGACGTCACGAAGATCTTCTCACCGTTGAGCACGTAGTGGTCGCCGTCGCGGACGGCGGTCGTGCGGATGGCCCCGGAGTCCGAACCCGTGTCCGGCTCGGTGATCGCCATCGCCGCCCACTTGCCCTTGTACCTGGCGATCTGCTCCTCCGACGCGACGGACGCGATCGCCGCGTTGCCGAGCCCCTGCCTCGGCATGGACAGCAGCAGACCCGCGTCGCCCCAACACATCTCGATCGTGCCGAGCACCAGCGACAGGTTCGCGGTCGACGCCTTGCCCGACGAACGACGCACGCCACCCGCGCCCGCCCCGCCGCCGGACGCGCTGAGACCGTCCAACAAGGACGCCAGCGTGTCCAACTCCTTGGGATAGGTGTGTTCCGCCTGGTCGTACTTGCGCGAGTTCGGCCGCAGGAACGCCATCGCCGCCTGCCGCGCCTGGTCGACCAGCGTGGTCAGCTTCCGAGGAACCTCGAGGTTGATCACACCAGCACCGCGCCTTCCATCAGACCGACCGCACGCAGGTCGCGATACCACCGCTCCACCGGATGCTCCTTGACGAACCCGTGCCCGCCGAGCAGCTGCACACCGTCGCTGCCGATCATCATTCCCTTGTCCGCACACAACTTCCGCGCCAGCGCCACCTCACGCGCGAACGAGAGCCCGCGTGCCGCACGGGACGCGGCCCGGTACGTCAGCAGCCGCATGCCGTCCAGCTCGGTGCCGATGTCGGCCACCTTGAACGCCACGCCCTGCCGGTGCGACACCGGCTCACCGAACGCGACCCGGTCGTTCACGTACGGGATGACGTAGTCGAGCACCGCCTGGCCGCACCCGACCGCCAGCGCGCACCAGCCGAGCCGCGCCAGCCGGACGCACTCGGCGTAGTCGGCGTCGAGCAGCGCGGACGCCGGCACCGCCACGTTGTCCAGCAACACCCGGCCGGTCCCCGCCGCGCGCAGACCCATCGCCGGCTCGGACTCGATCGTCACCGACGACGACTCGACGATGAACAGCGCGGGCCCGCGACCGTCCACATCGGCCGCGACGACGAACAGCTCGGCGACCGCGGCGCGCGGCACCAGCGACTTCACACCCGTCAGCCGGAACCCGCCGGAAGTCCGGTAAGCCTTGGTGTGCAACGAGAACGGGTCGAACAGGGGGCGCGGCTCCTGGATGGCGAGTGCCGCGGCCGGCACGTCGTCCCCGACGAACGACGGCAGGTACGTGGCCTGCTGCTCCTCGTCGCCCCACAGCACCAACGCGTTCGACACGGCGGCGGGCGCGAGACACGCCAGCGCGAGCCCGAGGTCGCCGGTGGCCATGGCCTCCGCGACGAGCACGTTCGTCACGGTCGACCGCTCGGTCGCCACGCCGCCCAGCTCCTCCGGCACGCCGATCAGCGTGATGCCCAGCTCCGCGGCGGTGCCGAGCAGGTCGTCGGGCGGCGAGCACTTGTCGTCCGCCGTGGCCGCCGCCGGCCGCAGCCGTTCGGCCGCGAACTCCCGCACGGTGTCGACGATCATCTGCTGCTCGTCGGTGGGCGTGAGGTCGAACGTGCCGCTGTCGCTCGCGACCGGCAATCGGCCGGGGGCGCCGAGCTTGCGCGCCGCCGTGAACGTCCGCGTCGCCGCGCCGAGGGTCTGGAACCCGGTCTTCGTCGCCTGGTACACCACGCGGTCCACCGGTTTCTTGAGCCCGAGCCGCGCCACCGCGCCCGCTCCGGCGACCCGGTTGAGCACCGACATGATCGCGCCGATCGCGGTCCGCTTGTGCGGCTTGGCGCCAGGCCCCTCGCTGGTCGACACCGAACCACCCCTACCTACTCGGGAGTAAAGTAACGATACCTACTCTAGAGTAGGGTACCGGCACCCGCTCCCCAGGGTGACGCCTTTCACGGGCGGTTCGACTGCCACGGCCGGACCTGCTCGAACGCCGCACACGCGGCCAGCACCCGCGCGTCGGCGTGCCGCGGCCCCACCACCTGCAGCCCCACCGGCAAGCCCCCCGACGTGAACCCGCACGGCACGCTCGCGGCGGGCTGCTGCGTCATGTTGAACGGGTAGGTGAACTGCGTCCACCCGGTCCAGCGCGTCGCGGCCGACCCCGGCGGCACCTCCACCCCCGCCTCGAACGCGGCGATCGGCATCGTCGGCGTCAGCAGCAGGTCGTAGTGCCCGTGGAACTCGCCCATGGTCAGGCCCATCGCGGCGCGCCGCGCGGTCGCGTCGAGATAGTCCAGCGCCGAGTACCCGGCGCCCTGCTCGCACACCTCGCGCAGCCCCGGGTCGAGCCGCGCCCGCTGCTCGTCGGTGAGTGCCGCCGTCGAGGCCGCCGCGCCGGAGAACCACAGCGCGTGGAACGCCGCCACCGGATCGGCGAACCCGGGGTCGGCGATCGACACGACCGCGCCGAGCTCTGCGAACACGTCCACCGCCGCCTCGACGATCGCGGCCACCTCCCGGTCGACCTCGACGTGGCCGAGCGTCGGGCTGAACGCGATCCGCATGCCCGCGATCCCGGCCGTCACCCCGGACTCCGCGGCCGCGGCGAACGGCCGGTCCGGCCGGGGGCCCGCCGTCCAGTCCCGGCTGTCCGCGCCGGTGATGACGTCGAGCGCGAGCGCCGAGTCGGCGACGCTCCACGACAGCGGGCCGACGTGCGCGAGCGTCCCGAACGGGCTCGCCGGGTAGATCGGCACGAGACCGTACGTCGGCTTGATGCCGAACACCCCGCTGAACGACGCCGGGATGCGGATCGAGCCGCCGCCGTCGGTGCCGAGCGAGATCGTGCCCATGCCCGCGGCCACCGCGGCCGACGCGCCACCGCTCGAGCCGCCCGCGGTCTTCGTGGTGTCCCACGGGTTGCGGGTGACGCCGGTGAGCGGGCTGTCGGTGACGCCCTTCCAGCCCAGCTCGGGGGTCGTGGTCTTGCCGACGATCACCGCGTTGTGCTCACGCAGCCGCGCGACCGCAGGCGCGTCGACGTCCCACAGCTGGTCGGGGTCGATCGAGTGCGAGCCGCGCAGCGTCGGCCAGCCCTCGGTGAGCAGGATGTCCTTGACCGACACCGGCACGCCGTCGAGCAGCCCGTGCGGCTCGCCGCGCCGCCACCGTGCCTCGGACTCGGCGGCCGCCGCCAGCGCGCGCGGACCGTCGACCAGGCAGAACGCGTTGACCGCGTCGTTCGCCTCGTCGATCCGCGCGAGCGCGTCCTTCGTCGCGTCCACCGGGGACACCCGGCCGGCGCGGTACTCGGCAAGCAACTCGGTCGCGGTCAGCCCAGCGGTGGTCATCAGGCTCCTTAACTCTCGCGGACGTAACCGCGCGTCTTGTCGACCACGTTGCGCAGCGGCCGCCCGTCGAGATACCTAGTGAGGTTGTCGGAGAACAGTGCTACCAGCTCGGAGCGCCACCCCACCACGTCACCCGACATGTGCGGCGACACGATCACGTTCGGCAGGCCCCACAGTGGCGAGTCCGACAGCAGCGGCTCGTCGGCGAACACGTCGAGCGCGGCACCCGCCAGCTGGCCCGCCCGCAGCGCCTCGACCAGGTCGTCCTGCACGACGAGCGGTCCTCGGCCCACGTTCACCAGCCGCGCGGACGGCTTCATCGCGGCGAGCGCGGTCGCGTCGATCATGCCCCGGGTGGCGTCGGTGAGCGGCGCGGCCAGCACCACGTAGTCGACCTCGGTGATGACGTCGGGCAGCGCGTCCATCGCCAGCACCTCGCCGAGGTCCGGGTCGGTGGCGCGGGCCGTGCGGCCGAGACCGGTGACGCTCATGCCGACCGCCGTGAGCTTGCGGCCGATGGCCCGGCCGATCGGGCCGGTGCCGGCGACCAGCGCGCGCCGGCCCGCGAGCCGCTCGGTCTCGCGGTGGTGCCAGCGCCGCTCACGCTGCCGGACCAGCGTCGTCGGCAGGTCCTTGGCGAGCGCGAGGGCCATGGCGAGGACGTACTCGGCCATCGGTTCGTCGAAGACACCTCGTGAGTTGGTCACAACCACCTCGCTCGCCACCACCTCTGGTGACAGCACGTGGTTCACCCCAGCGCTCGACGCGTGCACCCAGCGGAGGCTGTCCGCAACCGGCCACGCCTTGCCCAACGCGTCCGATCTGAAGTCCCACACGAGGAGCACATCGGCCCCCGGCAGCGCGTCTACCAGGTCGTTCCCGGTCACGTACCGCACGGTCGCGAGGCCATCGAGCTGGTCGATCCCCTGGGGGCGTGCAGTGTCGCCGGAGTGTGCGTGGAGCACGACCACGGTCGCGGAATTACCTGATGACATGGGATTGACACGCTAAGTACCGCTCGTATGATTGTCAACAATCGGCGCGGCCGCTGCAGCCCGCGAGAGACAACCACAACTACGTCCGAAATGGTGCTGCATTGGGGTGGCCATGTCGCGTTTCATGAAGATCACGCTTGAGCGCCGCGGCGTCTCCTGCGTCGCCCAGCTCCTGGACAAGGACGCGCCCCGCACGTGTGATGCCGTGTGGGAGTCGCTGCCGCACGCCGGCCCGGTGCACCACGCGAAGTACGCGCGCAACGAGATCTACACGATGGTGGAGCGGTTCATCGACGAGCCCATCGGCCACGAGAACCCGACCGTCACGCCCATCCCGGGCGACGTGGTGTTCTTCGACTTCCACGGCGGCATGCTCGACCGCGCGTTCAAGGAGGAGAAGGGCCTCGAGAAGCTGCCGGGTGTCATCGACCTGGCGATCTTCTACGGGCGCAACAACATCCTGCTGAACGGCGACGTCGGCTGGGTGCCGGGGAACGTCTACGCCACGATCGTCGAGGGTCTCGACGCGATGGCTGAGGCATGCAACGACGTCTGGCGGTCGGGCAGCGTCGGCGAGCGGCTGGTGTACCAACGGCACGACAGCTGAGCGGGGGCCGTCATGGTTTCCGACAGAAACGCACTGGAGATCATCGGGCCGGAACTCGTGACGCAGCGGGGGGTCGGCGTGGTCGCCCCGTTCGACTTCGCGCTCGACCGCGAGCTGTGGCGCTGGGCGCCGGACGACATCTCGCTGTACATGACACGGCTGCCGTTCGTGCCGGTCCCGGTGACCGTCGAGATGGCGACCGAGCTGTCCGACCCGGAACGGGTGCGCCGCGCGACCAAGGACGTACTGGCGCCGGAGCCGCTCGTGGTGACCTACGCGTGCGCGTCCGGCAGCTTCGTCCGCGGCGCCGACGGCGAGCGCGCGCTGCACGGCAGCATGACGTCGGCGGGCGCGCCGGCCGCCACCACGACGTCCGGCGGGCTGGTCGAGGCGCTGCGGGTGCTCGGGCTGAGCCGGATCGCGGTCGTCACCCCTTATATAGACAGTGTCACCGAGCGGCTGCTGACGTTCCTCGGCGAGCACCGGGTCGAGGTCGTCTCGAGCGTCGGTCTCGGGCTGCTCGACCACATCTGGAAGGTCGGGTACGCGGAGATCGTGCAGGCGGTCACGGCCGTCGACGTGCCGGAGGCCGAGGGGCTGTTCATCAGCTGCACCAACGTGCCGACCTACGACATCATCGGCCCGCTCGAGCGCTGGCTCGGCAAGCCGGTGCTGACCGCCAACCAGGTCACCATGTGGTCGGCGCTGCACGCGATCGGCTCGCCGATGATGGCGGCCGGCCAGTGGCTCGCGCAGGTCACCCAGCCGCACGCGGCGTGAAGATAGGATTCGTCATCACATGAACACGATCGGCTTCCTGTACCCGGGCTACAGCGCGGAGGACGAGTACCCGACCATGGAGCGGCTGCTGGCCGCGTCGGGTCGGGCCGTCCGGCTGCCGGTCGTGCACACGCTCATGCGGGAGGACGCGCACCGGGTCGACGCGCTGCTGGACATCGGCGGCCCGGACGTCCTCGGCGACGGCGCCGCCGCGCTGCGCGAGCAGGGTGTCGACGCGGCCGTGTGGGCGTGCACCAGCGGGAGCTTCGTCTTCGGCTGGGACGGCGCCACCGCGCAGGTCGACGGCGTGCGGTCGGCCGCGGACGCGCCGGCGTCGAGCACGTCGTTCGCGTTCGTCAACGCGGTGCGCCATCTCGGGCTGCGCCGCGTCGCCGTGGCCGCCACCTATCCGCGGGATGTGGCAGACAGTTTCGCCGCGTTCCTGTCGAGCGCGGACATCGAAGTGGTCTCGTTGTCGTGCAAGGGGATCGTGACGGCCGCGGAAGTGGGCACACTGGGCAGGGACGACGTGCTGGAGTTCGTCGCGGCCAACGACCACGCGGACGCCGAGGCCGTCCTGGTGCCGGACACGGCGCTGCACACTGTCGAATGGCTGACCGACCTCGAGGCACGGCTGGGCAAACCGGTGCTGACGGCGAACCAGGTCAGCGTGTGGGAAGGGTTGCGGCTCATCGGCGACGGGGCGCCGAGGGCCGGCTTGGGGGCGCTCTTCGAGGCGGGAGGTACGGGGAGTGAGCGAACTAGGTGAGCTCGAGCCGGTCGCGAGACAGTCGACCGCGGAGCTGATCGCGGACCAGCTGCGCTCGGCGATCATGTACGGGGTGTTCGCACCCGGCACACAGCTGGGCGAGGCCGAGCTGGCCGCGCGCTTCGCGGTCAGTCGAGGGCCGCTCCGCGAGGCCATGCAGCGCCTCGTCCAGGAGGGGCTGCTGCGCGGCGAACGCCACCGCGGCCTGTTCGTGATCGACCTCGACGCGGCCGACGTCCGGGACATCTACCTGGCCCGGCTGGCCATCGAGCGCATGGCGTGTCAGCTCATCATGAACGGCAACCGGGGCGAGGCCGTCGCCCGGCTGTCGGAGGCGCTGCTCAACCTGGTGACGGCCGCCGAGTCCCGCGACCGCAACGCGATGAGCGACGCCGACCAGGCCTTCCACCAGACGCTCGTCAGCAGCTCCGGGAACTCCCGCCTGGAGCGCATGGCGCACACGCTGCTGGTGGAGACCCGGATGTGCCTCGCCGCGCTGCAGGCGCACTACCCGGAGCCGGAGGAGCTCGTCACCGAGCACCGGGCACTGGTGGACGCGATCTCCGACGGCGACGAGAAGCTGCTGCTCGGCCTCATCGAGGCGCACATGACGGAGTCGATCGAGCGACTCGTGCCGCCCGCGCCGGAGCCCGTGGCGGAGTGAGGCGTGGCCTCCGGCCCCCGGTTTCCACGCTACGCCGCCACCCCGACGGAAACGCCGCGCGAGTACGGCGTCTGTGGACAACTCCCCGACTGTGGACAACTCCGCGGCCGGCCCCGAATTCCGTCGGGTTCTGTCGGTCCCCGCGAGTAAAGTTGATCAACGGGGGCCGGCGGCCGACCCTTTTCAAGATCAAATACGGGCGCCGGTCGCAAACGTCCGAGAATCCCGTTAGCACACAACAGAATCCGTAATTCGCCACCGCGTCCGGCAAAGTCGGATGAGCTGATTCCGGTGCGGCCGAACGCGAAGACGACCACGCACGCAGCGGAACCGGACACTTCAAGCAAACCGGACGCCCACTGTGGACAACCGCCTCGCGACCGCCCGAGAGTGTCGGTGCCCGCCGCTAGGCTGGATTCCGGGGGCCGGCGGCCGCCCTCAACGCCGCAGCCGGCTCGTGTCGAACTGCCCGTCCACAATAGACATCGCCAGCTCGCTCACCCGCGCGTTGTGGCTCCGCGCGTAGGTGCGCAGCGCCTCGAACGCCGCCGTCATCCCCAGCCCCATCCGTTCGGCGAGCACCCCCTTGGCCTGCTCGATGACCACCCGGCTGTTGAGCGCGTGCTGCAGCTGCGCGGCGAGCTCCTCCTGCCGCCGCACCGCGCGTGCCTGCACGATGCCGATCGTCGCGATGTCGGCCATCGCCTGCGCCACCCGCGCGTCCACCTGTGCCAGCCCGCCCGGCTCGGCGCGGAACAGGGTCATCGCTCCGATGACTTCCGCGCGCAGCCGCATCGGCATGACGTGCACCGCGGTGAACCCGGCCGCGCGTGCCGCCGCCGCGTACCCCGGCCAGCGGTCGGCCCCGACCGCGAGATCCGGCACGACCACGGGCGCGCCGCGACGGCAGCAGTCCAGGCCGGGACCCGCCTCCTCACGCGTCTCGCACAGCGCGAGCGATCTGGCACGCTCGCCGGACGCGCCGACGGCCTGCACCTGCCCACCATGATCGACCAGCAACAAGCCGGCAGCCTCCGCGCCGACCAGCCGCACGCATCGATTGGCCAGCAGACGCAGGAAATCGTCAAGATCGAACTCGGCGGCGACGGTGTCGGCGAGCTCGACGAACGTTTCTGCCAGTTCTTCCACCGGCGTGCTGGTCACGAGGTAAGACTACGGCCGCGTGATCAGTTTCGGGCACGGGTTGGGCACCTGCCGGAAGCATTCGGCGAAAACCGCAGCCGATGCGCGAGTACCTCGTCCGCAATTTCAATTAGCGGCCTTCCGTGTGCGAATGCGTACGCACGCAGCCGCACGAGCGCCTCGCCGACGCCGACGCCGAGCTGCGCGGAGATCATCCCGGTCGCCTGGTGCACCGCCCCGTCGACGCGGACACCGTCGTCGAGCAGGACGCCGAGCGTGATCTGGGCGCACACGTCCATGTCGGCACGCACCGACTCGGTGAGCACGGTCCGTGACCGTGAGTACAGGCCGAGCACTCCCACCCGCACCGCACCGGCCAGCAGCGGCAGCGCGAGCACCGAACGGGCCCCCGCGGCGGTCGCCGGCGGGGCGAACACCGGCCACGCCCGATACCCCGAACGGCCGGATAGGTCCGATGTCTCGACGGCTTCGCCGTCACGGAGCGCATCCACCGCCGGCCCCTCGCCGAGCAGGAAATGGAGGCGTTCGAGCCGTTCAGCTATCGCGTCGGTGGCATGCGCGAGGTCCATATGGCCGTAGCCCCGGGAGACCCAGGCGCCACTCATACCGGCCCGAATGACACTCGCCCCAGAGATCGCGGCGAGCGACAGAGGGCTGTCGCTGATGCCCGCGTATTCCGCGAGCCACTCCCAGACTCGCAGTGCTCGGTTGTCGACCACGACGCTCGATTCGGGACGGTTGTACGACGTGAGGCCCGTCCCCACCAGCGTAGTCGGAGCCCACCGGTCCTTGCGGACACAACTGCAACCGGAACAGGGCCCTTGGACTCTGTTGGTTGACCGTTGAAATTTACGAGTATCACTCACGTGTGGGAGTAGCTAAGCGTGGAGGACTCGTGAGTGCTCAGGTTATGTCATCGGATGCTACTGAGATCTTTGCTCGTCTCAAGAGCTCCGCGTTCCATGAGCTCGTCACCTGCTCGATGGGGGGTGACCAGGAGGCTGTCGCGACCCTGTTCGCGTGGATCAGGCCAGCGATAGTCCGTTACTGTCGGTCACGGATCGGTCGCAGCGGTTCGGCCTACTCCTCGGCCGACGACGTGGCCCAGGAGATCTGCATGGCGGTCCTCGGCGCGCTGTCGCGCTACGGGGACCAGCCGGAGTCGTTCCTCCCTTTCGTGTACGGCATCGCCGCGCACAAGGTGGCCGACCACTACCGGCGTGCGGGGCGGGACCGGTCCGACCCGGCGGCGGACGTGCCGGACAGCATCGACAACGGCGCCAGCCCGGAGCAGCAGATCATGGCCGCGGACCTGCGGAGCCGGTTGGGCATGCTGTTGAGCACGTTGCCGCCGCGCCAGCGGGAGATCCTGGTGCTGCGGTTGATCGTGGGGTTGTCGGCGCAGGAGACGGCGACCGCGGTGGGGCTGACCCCGACGGCGGTGCGCGTCACCCAGCACCGCGCGCTGGCGAAGCTGCGGGCCGCACTGACGCCGGCCGAGTGGGCCTAGACGCCGGTCGCGCGTAGGAAGATCTGCACCTCGATGCGGTTCGGCTCGGCCTCGCCCTTGACCTCCGTGAGGTTGACGACCTCGAAGCCGGCACGCTCGACGACGTGCGCCAGCTCGTCGGGCGGGTAGGCCGACACCGCGGCCGGCTCGCCGAGGAAGATGATCGGGAACTGGTCGAAGTCGCCGAGCACCATGGCGATCTGGAGGAGCTTCGGACCGCGCAGCTGACGGCGGACCTGGCTGAGCAGCGGCGGGATGTCGATCTTCGGCAGCATGATCAGGGAGAAGAACGCGATCGCGGCGTCGAACTCGCCGAGGTCGGCGATGTCACGAAGGTCGCGGTGCAGGTAGCGCCCGCCCGGCGCCTGCTCCTCGGCGAGCGAGAGCATCGTGCTCGACTCGTCGAGCCCGACGACCTCGACGCCGGCGTCGAGCAGCTGCTTGGCCGTGGGCAGCCCACTGCCGCAGCCGAGGTCGAGGACTCTCGCGGACGTCGGTAGCTGTTCGACCAGCCAGGCGCCTTCGGCGACCTGCGCGTCCCGCTCGACGAAGGACTCGTCGTAGCGCTTCCCGATCCGGTCGAAGGTCGGATTGTCGGCCATCGGCCCAGCATGCCGTGCCGCGTGCGACGAGTCCAACCGCCAATCAGTGGACGATCCGGCGCGGAAACGCCGATGCGTTCCCGGTCGGGCACGATGCGTGCGCGGGCAGCGCGGCCCTCGGCCCCCCGGTATCCACGCTACCCACGACCACCGACGGGAATCGACGGATCCGGCGGTCGCGGCCGCGGTTGTCCACAGCCGTGCCGACCGTCCACAGCAACCCCTGCACGACCCCGTTCCTGTCGGGGTCGGCCGGTAGCGTGGCTACCGGGGGCCGGCGGCCGCGTCAGCCCGAAGCGTGGTGGGTCAGCAGCAGCCGGACCGTGAGCTCGAGGCGCTCGGCCACGTCGCCCGCCGAGGAGCGGCGCGTCACCCAGGCCACCAGGTTCGACAGCCACACGTCGCCGATCACCCTGGCGATGGCGCGGTCCTCCTCGGTCGGCTCGCCGCTGTGCAGCGCCTGAGTGAACATCCGCTCGATCAGCTTGGCGACCGTGTCGACCTCGGAGGACGCGGTGGCGTCGGCGAACATGAACGCCCTGGTCATCGCCTCGGTGAGGTTCGGGTCGCGTTGCATGGCGCGGGTGATCCGCCCGAGCACGAACAGCAGCCGGTCGTAGGCGGTGTCGCCGGGGATCGCGGCTCTGTCGGCACGGTCCTGACCGCGCTCGAGCTCCCGCGCGAGGCCCGACACCAGCAGGTGGATCTTCGAGGGGAAGTAGCGGTACAGCGTGCCGAGCGCGACGTCCGCCCGCTCGGCGACCGCCCGCATCTGCACCGCCTCGAAGCCGCCCTTCGACGCCAGCGCGATGGTCGCGTCCAGGATCCTCTTGCGACGGTCGCGCTGCGCGGCGGAGCCGAGCTCGTCGTCGGTGAGCACGTTCAGCGCGTTGGCGCCGGAGGTGCGCGGTCTCGCCATCGGACAGTTCCCCTGTTTCGTAACGTGTTCCTACCTGCGCCGACAGCTTACCCAACCAGGCACCGGACACGGGACCGGTGCAAAAACTGAAACACGTTCTATACTGGTGAGCGTGTCCATCGCGATCACCGAGGAGCAGCTCGCGATCCAGGGGTCCGTCCGGGACGCCTCGGCGCGCGCCGGCACGCTGGCGTGCGTACGCGCCATGGAGACGGCCCCGACCGACTGGACGGCGCACTGGCCCGCGCTCGCCACCCTCGGCCTGTTCGCGATCACACTGCCGGAACGGCTCGGCGGCGTCGGCGGCACGCTGGTCGACCAGGCGGCCGCCGTCGAGCAGGCCGCGGAGGACCTCGTGCCGGGCCCCGTCCTGCCGACCGTCCTCGCCACCCTGCTCGTCGGCGACCCCACGCTGCAGGAGGCCCTCGCGGCGGGCCGCGCCACCGCGGCCGTCGCGCTCGGCCCCGGCTCGCTGACCGCCGCGAGCACCAACGGCGACGGCGGACTGCTGGTCAGCGGCACCGTCGAGCCGGTGCTCGGCGCCCACGAGGACGCCATGCTCGTGCTGTGCGCCCGCAACCCGGACGGCCGCGCGATCTGGTTCACCGTCGCGCCCCGGCCCGGCGTCGAGATCACCGCGCTGACCCCGCTCGACTTCTCCCGCCCCATCGGCCGCGTCACGCTCGACGGCGTCCAGGTGCCCGGCGCCGACGTGCTCTACCTCGACTCCCCCACCGCGCTCGGCGTCGCCGCGACACTGTTCGCCGCGGAGGCCGCCGGGTTGGCGCGCTGGTCTCTCGACACCGCCGTGGCCTACGCGAAGGTCCGCGAGCAGTTCGACCGTCCGATCGGATCTTTCCAGTCGATCAAGCACCTGTGCGCCGAGATGCTGTGCCGCGCGGAGCAGGCGGCCGCACTCGCCTGGGACGCGGCCCGCGCGCCGGACGGGTCGCTGTCCGCGCCGGCCGCCGCCGCGCTCGCCATCGACGCGGCCGTGGACAACGCGAAGGACTGCGTGCAGATCCTCGGCGGCATCGGGTTCACCTGGGAGCACGACGCCCATCTCTACCTGCGGCGCGCGCTCGCGAACCGCCAGCTCCTCGGCGGCAGCGCGCGCTGGCGACGACAGGTCGCCGACCTCGCGATCGCCGGCGTGCGCCGCAGGCTCGGCGTGGTGGCAGAGGACGAGCAGGCCCGTTCGGCGGCCCGCGCGTTCGCCACCGGCCTCAGTGGACTGTCCACAGTGGAGCAGCGGACCCGGCTCGCCGAGTCCGGTTACCTGATGCCGCACTGGCCGCGGCCCTACGGGTTGGCCGCGTCCGCGAGGGCACAGCTCGTGATCGACGAGGAGCTGACCGCCGCGGGCGTCCGCCGCCCGGACCTGGTGATCGGCGGCTGGGCGGTGCCCACGATCCTCGCGCACGGCACGACCGGGCAGCAGGAGCGGTTCGCCCTGCCGACGTTGCGGGGCGAGCTGTACTGGTGCCAGCTGTTCAGCGAGCCCGGCGCCGGCTCGGACCTCGCCGCGCTGCGGACGAAGGCGGTCCGGGCCGACGGCGGTTGGACGCTGTCCGGGCAGAAGGTGTGGACGTCGGATGCGGTGCGGGCGGACTGGGCGATCTGCCTCGCGCGCACCGACCCGGCCGCCGCCAAGCACGCCGGCATCACGTACTTCCTGGTGGACATGCGGTCCGAGGGCATCACGCCGCGGCCGCTGCGGGAGATCACCGGCGAGGCGCGGTTCAACGAGGTGTTCCTCGACGACGTGTTCGTGCCGGACGACTGTGTGGTCGGGCAGGTCGACGGCGGCTGGCCGCTGGCACGGACCACGCTCGCCAACGAACGGGTCGCGCTCGGCGCGGGCTCGTCGCTCGGCGACGGCGTCGAACGGCTGCTGGAGCTGGCCGTCGCACGCGGGTTCGCCGAGGACGACGGCGTCCGCGAACGACTGGGCGCGTTGGTGGCGCAGGGACTCTCGGTGTCCCTTGTGGACCTTCGAGCGACGCTGCGGCAGATCGACGAGCGCGGGCCCGGCCCGGAGTCGAGTGTCTGCAAGCTCGTCGGCGTGCGGCAGCGGCAGGACGTCGCCGAGGCCGCGGTGGACCTGCTGGGCCCGGCCGGCGCGGCGCTCGACCAGGACACGGAGCCGCACCTGCACGATTTCCTGCTCACCCGCTGCCTGAGCATCGCCGGCGGCACCACACAGGTGCTGCGCAACCTCGTCGGCGAGCGGATCCTCGGCCTGCCAAGGGAGAGTCGCTGATGGACTTCTCGGTGGACGACACCGGGCGCGCGGTCGTCGAGCTGACGCGGGACGTGCTGGCCCGCGAACCCGACTCCGCGTGGAAGGCACTCGGTCAGGCCGGACTGCTCGCCGGCGACGGGCTCGGCGTGCTGGAGACCGCGCTCGTGCTCGGCGAGATCGGCAGGGCGGCGGCGCCGCTGCCCGCGCTGAGCATGCTCGGCGTGCTCCCGGTGGTCCACTGTGGATCGCCGGAGCAGCGGGCGGAGCTGCTGCCGTCGGTCGCGAGCGGCGAGCGGCTGCTGACCGCCGCGCTGCGTGCCGACGTCACGGTGTCGGACGGAAACCTGTTGTCCGGCAAGGCGGTCGGCGTGCCGTACGCGGCGGAGGCGTACCGCGTCCTCGTGCCGGCCGGTGCCGACACGTACCTGGTCGAGGCGACGGACACCACCTCGACCTACTCCGCGAGCGGCATCCCGGAGTACACGGTGGTTCTGGACCAGGTGCCCGGCGAGCGACTCTGCGGCACCGCCGACCTGCAACGGTTCGCGGTCGCGGCCGCCTGCGCGTACGGCGACGGCCTGCTCGCCGGCGCGCTCGACCTGACCGCCGCGCACGTCCGCACCCGTGAGCAGTTCGGCAAGCCGCTCGCCACGTTCCAGGCTGTCGCACAACAGATCGCGGACGTCTACGTCGCGTCCCGCACGCTGCACCTGGCCGCGTGGTCGGCGATCTCGCGACTGGCCGCCGGCCGGGATCCAGACAGCGACACCGATGACGACCTCGCCGTCGCCGCGTACTGGCTAGCCGAGGAGGCCATGCCCGCGCTGCACACCTGTCACCACCTGCACGGCGGGCTCGGCGTCGACGCGAGCTACGCCATGCACCGCCACTACTCGGCGACCAAGGACCTGGTGCGGCTGCTCGGCGGCGTGACGCACCGGCTGGACCGGCTCGGGGCGCGCTGACATGGACATGGAGCTCTCCGAGAGCCAACAGGCGCTTTCCCTCGAGCTGCGCGAGTACTTCGCCGGTTTACTGTCCACTTCGGACCGCGCGGCCATGCTGACCGAGCGGCACGGCGAGGTGTACCGCGCACTCGTGCGCAGGATGGGCCGCGACGGCTGGCTCGGCGTCGGCTGGCCGGCCGAGTACGGCGGCCGCGGCTTCGGCACGGTCGAGCAGCAGATCTTCGTCAACGAGGCGGCACGCGCGGACGTGCCGCTGCCGTACGTGACGCTGCAGACCGTCGGCCCGACGCTGCAGGCGTTCGGGACCAAGGCGCAGAAGGACTTCTTCCTGCCGAGGATCCTCGCCGGCGAGGTGCACTTCGCGATCGGCTACACCGAGCCGGAGGCGGGCACCGACCTGGCGTCCCTGCGCACCAGCGCGGTCCGGGTCGGTGACGAATACGTCGTCAACGGGCAGAAGACCTTCACGACCGGCGCGCACGACGCGGACTACGTGTGGCTCGCGTGCCGCACGGACCCGGAGGCGCCGCGCCACAAGGGGATCTCGATACTGATCGTCGACACGGCCGACCCCGGGTTCTCGTGGACGCCGATCATCACGTGCGACGGCGCGCACCACGTCAACGCCACGTACTACACCGACGTGCGGGTGCCGGCCGACATGCTCGTCGGCACGGAGCACGCCGGCTGGCGGCTGATCACGACGCAGCTCAACCACGAGCGGGTCATGCTCGGCCCGGCCGGCCGGATCTCCGCGCTGTACGAGCGGGTCCGCGACTGGGCCGGCGCGCACGGCCTGCTCGACGAGCCGGACGTGCGCAGGGCACTCGCGCGGACGCGCGCGTCGGTGCGGGTCAACGAGCTGCTCAACTGGCAGGTCGCGGTCGCGGGCTCGGAGGTGTCGATCGCGGACGCGTCGGCGACGAAGGTGTTCTCGTCCGACCGGGCACAGTGGATCGGGCGGGCGCTGGAGGAAGTCGTCGGCGCGCACGGCGATCCGGCGGCGCCGGACACCGCCGACCTGGTGCGGTGGCTGGACGTGCAGGCCAAACGCAACCTGGTGCTGACGTTCGGCGGCGGGGTGAACGAGGTGCAGCGCGAGCTGATCGCCACCGCGGGCCTGCACCTGCCGAGGGTGCCGCGATGAGCGGCGCGAGGGAGCGGGACGCGACTGAGCGAGGCGAACGATCGGAGACCGCCGACATCCAGGCGGCCGCGCAGGAGGTCGCCGCGCGCGGCGAGTCGTCCCGGCGGGCCGGCCGCGACCCGGTCAACCTGCCGATGGCACGCAACTGGACCGAGGCCATCGGCGACACGAATCCCTTGTACGACACGGTCGCCCCGCCCGCGATGGCGCAGGTGTGGACGATGTACGGCCTGCACGGCACGCGGCCGGACGACGATCCGCTCGGCGCGATGGTGGCCGTGCTCGACGAGGCCGGCTACACGTCGGTCGTGGCGACGAACTGCGACCAGACCTACCACCGCTACCTGCGCTACGGCGAGGAAGTGGCCATCTCGTCCACATTGGACAGCGTGGTCGGCCCGAAGCGGACCGCGCTCGGCGAAGGCTGGTTCGTCACCACCCGGAGCACCTGGTACGTCGGCGACGAGCCGGTCGCCGAGATGCTGTTCCGCATACTGAAGTTCCGCCCGCGGCCGGCCGAGCCGCCACCGCCGCCGCAGCCGGCGATCCGGCCGATGGTCAACCGGGACACGGCGTTCTTCTGGCAAGGCACGGCACGCGGCGAGCTGCGGATCCAGAAGTGCGGCGGCTGCGGCGAGCTGCGGCACCCGCCGGGCCCGATGTGCCCGTCCTGCAACGCGACCAGGCCGGAGCACGTCGTCGCGAGCGGACTCGGCGAGGTGTACAGCTATCGTGGTGCACCACCACCCGCCGGTGCCGGGGCGCACGCTGCCGTTCGTCGTCGCGCTGGTCGAGCTGGCGGAAGGAGTGCGGTTGCTCGCCGAACTCGTTGACACGGAACCGGATGACGTCCGGGTCGGGCTGCCGGTGGAGATCGCGTTCCGCCGGGTGGACGACGAGCTGACGCTGCCCGTCTGGCGGCCGCGGTGATCGCCGTCGGAGACGAGCTGCCCCCGCTCGTGATCGACGTGACGCCGACGTTCGTGGTGAGCACGGCGCTCGCGACCCGCGACTTCCAGGACGTGCACCACGACCGGGACCTCGCCGTGGCGCGCGGGTCGAAGGACATCTTCGTCAACATCCTCACCGACACCGGTCTGGTGCAGCGGTTCGTGACGGACTGGGCGGGTCCGTCGGCGCGGGTCCGGAACATCGCCATCCGGCTCGGCGTGCCGTGCTACGCCTACGAGGAGCTGACGTTCACGGGTCGGGTGGTGGAGCGGACGAACGACGAGTGCGTGGTCGAGGTGGTGGGCCGCAACAGCTTGGGCGACCACCTGACCGGCACGGTCCGGGTCGCGGTGCCGTGACGCTGTCGGGCGCGGCGGCGATCGCGGGCATCGGGGCGACGGAGTTCTCGAAGGACTCGGGCCGCAGCGAGCTGCGGCTGGCGGCGGAGGCGGTCCGGGCGGCCATCTCCGACGCCGGTCTGCGTCCGTCCGATGTGGACGGACTGGTCACGTTCACCATGGACGCGAACTCGGAGATCGCGGTGGCGCGCGAGCTGGGGATCCCGTCCCTGTCGTTCTTCTCGCGGATCCCGTACGGCGGCGGCGCGGCGTGCGGCACGGTGCAGCAGGCGGCGATGGCGGTCGCGACCGGGGTGGCGTCGGTCGTGGTGTGCTACCGGGCGTTCAACGAGCGGTCCGGCAGCCGGTTCGGCCGGGTGCAGACGGCCGCGGCCGCGCAACCGACGTCCGGCGGCATCGACAACAGCTGGCACTACCCGATGGGCCTGGGCACCCCGGCCGCGACGGTCGCGATGTTCGCGCGCCGCTACATGCACGAGTACGGCGCGACGAGCGCCGACTTCGGCGCGGTGGCCGTGGCGGACCGGCGCCACGCCGCGACCAACCCGCACGCGTGGTTCCACGGCCGCCCCATCACGCTCGAGGACCACCAGTCGTCCCGGTGGATCGCGGAGCCGCTGCGGCTGCTGGACTGCTGCCAGGAGAGCGACGGCGCCGTCGCGCTGGTCGTGACGTCCGCGGCGCGGGCCCGCTCGTTGCCGCACCGCCCCGCGGTGATCGCGGCGGCCGCGCAGGGTTCCGGCGTCGACCAGTTCACGATGAACAGCTACTACCGGGCGGACCTGACGGGCCTGCCGGAGATGGGCCTCGTCGGGCGGCAGCTGTGGGCGCAGAGCGGGCTGACCCCGGCGGACATGTCGGTGGCGGTCCTCTACGACCACTTCACCCCTTTCGTGCTGGTGCAGCTGGAGGAGCTGGGCTTCTGCGGACGCGGCGAGGCCCGCCACTTCATCGCGGACGGCGCGCTAGAGCTGGACGGCCGGCTGCCGACCAACCCGCACGGCGGGCAGCTCGGCGAGGCGTACATCCACGGGATGAACGGGATCGCGGAGGCCGTCCGGCAGCTCCGGGGCACGGCCGCGAACCAGCTCCCGGAGGCGTCGAACGTGGTGGTGACCGCCGGCACCGGCGTCCCGACCAGCGCGTTGGTGCTCACTACCTGACAGGTGTCAGGTTAGAGCGTAGGCTACCTGACTGATGGCAGGCAACAGGCGCAGACTCACGCCCGCCGACCGGCGCGCGAGGATCGTTTCCGCGGGTCTCGAGGTGTTCGCGGCCGCGGGGTACGACCGCGCGTCCATGCGCGCGGTGGCCAGGGCGGCCGGGATCACCACGCCCGTCCTCTACGACCACTTCGCCTCCAAGGCCGACCTCTACGCCGCGCTCGTCGACGCCACCGCCGACGACCTGATCTCGCGGTGGGAGCGGACCGGGCACGAGGTCGAGGGCACCACGGAGGAGCTGTTCCGCCGGACCATCGGCACGATCTTCGACTGGATCTCGGGCAACGAGGCCGGCTGGCGGATGATCTTCCTCGACTCGCCGGGCGACCCGGCGGTCGCGGCCGCGCACCGGCGCCGACAGGACCGGGCGACCGAGGTGCTGGCCGCGCAGTTCGCGCGTGTGCCCGAGCTTGCACTGTCGGTCGACCTGCCGCGCGAGCGCGCCGACGGCTTCCTCGCCGAGGCCGCCAAGTGGACGGTCAACGCGATCGCCGCCTGGTGGTGGGCCAACCGGGACCTGACGCGCGACCAGATCGTCGAGCTGACGGCCGACCTGCTCTGGCGCGGACTCAGGCACGTCACCAAGGAATAGGGGAACCGCGATGTCCATTCAGGACTTCCGCAGAGCCGCCGCGGAACACGACGTCGAGCTGGCGCTCGGCGCGCTGACCGACGACGTCGTGCTGCACTCGCCACTCACCGACCGGATGTCCTTCCGTGGCAAGGAAGACATCCGCCGGCTGTTCGAGACCGTGTACGCCAACTTCGTGAACCTGAACTACCACACGGAGATCGGCGACGGCCGCGAGCGAGTCCTCATCGGACGCGCGACCGTCGGCGGGCAGCCGATCGAGGAGACGCTGCACCTGCGCCTCGACGAGCGCGACAAGATCACCGAGATCACGCTGTTCATCCGGCCGCTGCCCGGGCTGACCGCGGTCATGGCGGCGCTCGGTCCGCAGCTCGCCCGGCGCAACGGCCGGTCTCGGCTCGTCGCCGGGCTGTTGCGGGTCATGACGAAGCCGCTCGTCGCCGCGACCCGCTCCGGCGACCGCGTCGGGATCGGCCTCGCGCTACCCAAGGGGCGCGTGTCTGCCTAGGAACTCGTCGAGGTAGGCCCAGGTCGTGCCCCGGGCGCGGCGGCCGGCGAGCACCCCGAGGTGTCCGCCCGGCGCCGTCTCGAACCGGACCTCCGCCGCGTTGTCCAGCACGTCGACCAGCCGGTGCACGGCCCGCTGCGGCGCGATGCTGTCGCCGGTCCCGGCCACGACCAGCACCGGCGCCTTCACCTCGTGCAGCGAGATGCGCCGACCGCCGAAGTCGACCTCGCCGTTCGACAGGTCGTTGGACCGGAAGAACCGGTGGTACATCTGACCGAACGTGCGCCCCGGGTACGCGATCATGTTGTCGGTGAAGCGGTCGACGGCCTCGATCTGCGCGAGGAAGTCCCGGTCGTCGAGGTGCGACAGGATGGCGTAGGGCTTCGTGACGACCTTGTCGATCGCGGACAGCTGGAACACGCGCTTCACGAGCGCCCGCGGCGCGCCGCCGAGCGCGCGGTACACCGGGGTCAGTATCCAGCCGTTCGTGACGTCCGCGAGTGGCTTGATCGGCGCGATCAGCGGGATCGCGGTCATGTCGATCGGCGCGGCGACCGTCGCGATCGACGCGATCGGCAGCTCCGGCTGGTCGGCGTGGGTCAGCAGCGACATGATCCCGCCGAGGCACCACGCGACGACGTGCACCGGCGCGCCGCCCGCGTCCTTGCTGACCGCGCGGATCGTGCGCGGCAGCACCTCGTCGATCCAGTGCTCGAGGCCGAGGCCGCGGTCGGAGAAGCTCACCGTGCCGTAGTCGACCATGTACAGCCGCCGGCCCTGGTCGACCAGGTGCTCGGCGACGCTGCAGCCGCGGCGCAGGTCGAAGCACAGCGCGGGCGCGGCCAGCGGCGGCACCAGCAGCACGGGCTCGCCGGAGAGGTCGCGGCCGTGCGACACGAACCGGTACACCGACCGGTTGGGTCCCTTGTCGATGAGGATGCGGGGCATCGGACGCAGGTCGGCGACGCCGCCGCGCAGGACCTTGTCCATGACGTTGGTCGTTGCGGCGGACACCCACTCGGACGGCGAGGTCATGTTGTAACACCTGCCTCGCTCCGCTCGGCGCACACCGCACTCGCACGAAGCAAAATGGCTGAGTCGATCTGCGGGCTCATGCGGGAACACCTGCCTCGCTCCGCTCGGCGCACACCGCACTCGCACGAAGCAAAATGGCTGAGTCGATCTGCGGGCTCATGCGGCCATCCTGCGCCGCCCGCGCCCCGGCTACAACAGCGGGGCGACGTAGGCCTAGCCACGCGCGAGTCGTCGCATAACATGCAGTGCATGTCTACCGACCGCCCGAGCTGGGCCCCGGAGTCGATCGACCTCGAACGTCCCAACGCGGCGCGGATCTACGACTACCTGCTCGGCGGCGCGGCGAACTTCGAGCAGGACCGGATCTTCGCCGAGAAGCTGCTGGAGGTCATGCCGCTCGCGCGGCCCGCGGCGCGGCTGAACAGGGCGTTCCTCCGCCGGGCGGTGCGGTTCTGCGCCGAGTCCGGGATCCGGCAGTTCGTCGACGTCGGCTCCGGGATCCCCACCGCCGGCAACGTGCACGAGATCGCGCAGGCGTACGCGCCGGACAGCCGGGTGCTGTACATCGACAACGAGCCGGTGGCCGTCACGCACAGCGAGCTGCTGCTGAGGGACAACGAGAACGCGGCGAGCATGCGCGGCGACCTCACCGACCCCACGCCCGTGCTGGCGTCGCCGCTGATCGACTTCTCGCAGCCGGTCGCCCTGCTCATGGTCGCGGTGCTGCACTTCGTGCCGGACACGGCGTCCCCCCACGAGGCGGTCGCGCGGTACGTGTCCGCGCTCGCGCCGGGGAGCTACCTCGTCCTGTCGCACGGCGTGGAGGACCCGACGCTGGCCGGCCGCGACGAGGTCGACCGGCTGTACGAGACCAGCAGCACCCCCGGGGTGCGCCGGACGCCGGCCGAGATCGAGCGGTTCTTCGGCGGGCTGGAGTTCGTGGAGCCGGGCCTGGTGTGGACGCCGCAGTGGCGCCCCGACTCGCCGGAGGACGTCGGCGAGCACCCGGAGGCCTCACTCGTCTTCGCCGGCGTGGCCCGCAAGCCCTGACCCCAGCCCGCACCCGCCGGGTTACCAGGTCGGCCGTAGGGGCATGTGCGCGTTCGTGCCGTCCAGGCGTACCGCCAGCACCTGGTGCAGCTGGATGTTGTTCCGCTCGAAGCCCAGCCGCGACCCCGCCATGTACAGCCGCCACACCCGGGCGCGGTCCTCGCCGACCTCCTTCACCGCCTCGTCCCAGCGGTCGTCGAGGTTGGCGCACCACGCGGTGAGGGTCTTCGCGTAGTGCTCGCGCAGGTTCTCCTCGTGGCGGACCTCGAAGCCGTTGTCGTGGATGGCCGAGACGATCCGGCCGGGGCCGAGCAGCTCACCGTCGGGGAACACGTATCTGTCGAAGAAGCCGCCGACCCTGGCGCGCTGCGAGTTGTCCGGCCGCGTGATGCAGTGGTTGAGCAGCCGCCCACCCGGCCGGAGCTTGTCGTGCAGCGACCGCACGTACGCCGGCAGCGCGGCGCGCCCGATGTGCTCGGTCAGGCCGATCGAGCTGACGGCGTCGAAGCCGGACTCCGCGACGTCGCGGTAGTCGAGGTGGCGGATCTCCGCCAGCTCGGTCAGGCCGGCCTCGGCGATCTTCTTCTGACCCCACTCCGCCTGCTTGCGCGACAGCGTGACGCCGAGCGCCCGGACGCCGTAGTGCTTCGCGGCGTGGATGACCATGCCGCCCCACCCGCAGCCGACGTCGAGGAGCCGCTGTCCCGGCTCGAGGCCGAGCTTGCGCGCCACGAGGTCGTGCTTGGTCCACTGCGCCTCCTCGAGCGAGGCGTCGTCGGTCGGGTAGACGGCGCACGTGTACGCCATCGACGGGCCGAGCACCCACTCGTAGAAGCGGTTGGACACGTCGTAGTGGTGCGTGATCGCCGCCTGGTCGCGGGCCTTGGAGTGCCGCCGTCCGCGCAGCCGATGCTCCACCGCGGGCCGCGGCACCGGCCACCACAGCCGCGACGCGCCCAGCCGCAGCGCGAGCTCGGCCCGCGCCTTCGCCGGCACCTTCTCCAGCGTGCTCGCGGCCATGCTCGCGAGCGCGGTGTACATGTCACCGACGATGTCGAGCGTGCCGCTGATGTATGCCCTTGCCAGCCCCAGCTCACCCGGCGCCGACGCCAGGTGGGACAGCGCGAGCGGGGAGCGGATGTTGATCCGCACCGGCGCGTCGCGGTCGCCCGCGTGACTTCCGTCGTAGCCCGTGAACTCCAAAGGGGCGTCGCGCCCCACCGCACGCTCGATGATTTCCGCCAGCCGCATGGTTGTCGCTCCTCCCCGGTTACTGATTCCGCACGCACTTCGAGTAGAGGTCGGGCACCCGCCCGTTGGGGTCGTAGCTCGCCTTGAGCTTCCGGTAGGTCTCGCCGTCGTAGGCCAGCCAGAACTCATCCTCATCGAAGTACGAATCGGAGTACAGCGACTTGTGCCCGCCCAGCTCGGTGACCTTGCTCTCGATGAGCCGGTTGTGGTGGCCGGGCCGCTCGCCGGGTCCCAGCGCGACGGTCGCCCAGAACCCGACGTTGACGTACAGGCGGTCCGGCTTCATCGGGTACAGCGGCCAGCCCTCGTGCTCGCGCAGCCGCAGCGGGCACAGCCACACCGGGCTGATGCCGATGTCGCGGTCGAAGAAGTCGAGGAACTCGGCCAGTCGCTCCACCGGGATCTCGACGTCCTGGATGACGGGCTCCCGCGGCGGCAGTTTGCGCCACCGGTCCACCCGCGCGGACAGCTCGTAGCGCCGGTCGAGCGCGACGACCTTGCGGTACACGTCCGAGCGGAGGTACCGGCGCGGCCACAACCGCCGGAGCACCGGGTGCTGTGCGCCGAGCGCCTTGGAGCACCAGAACCAGTCGGTGTCCCACCGCCACAGGTAGTCGCGGATGGACAGGTGGTCGGTCACTCGATCGCGTAAGGACTGGTAGTAGATCCGCTGCCCGGTGTAGTCGGACACCGTGGGCGCGGAGTCGACGTAGCTCGCGAGCGTGAGGTACAGCTCGCCGGCGTCGAACATGACGCCGTCGAGGAAGTCGACCCGTTCGTCGCGGTAGGTCTGGTTCGCGCAGATGTCCTCGATGGCCGCAGCCGCGGCCGCCGCGTCGGCGAACCGGACGTGTCGCAGCCGGACGTACGGCTTGACCCGCTCCAGCTCGATGCGCAGGCGCAGCGCGTAGCCGAGCGTGCCGTAGGAGTTGGGGAAGCCGCGGAACAGGTCGTGGTGCTCGTTGCCGGGCGCGGCGCGCACGATGTCGCCGTCCGGGGTGAGGATGTCCATCTCCAGGACCGACTCGTGCGGCATGCCGTTGCGGAACGAGGTGGACTCGATGCCGAGGCCGGCGACGGCGCCGCCGAGCGTGATGGTCTTGAGCTGGGGCACGACGTGCGGGATCAGGCCGTGCCGGAGGGTGGCGTCGACCAGGTGCTCGTAGGTGGTCATGCCGCCGACGTCGGCGGTGCCGGCGACCGGGTCCACGTCGATGACGTCGGCGAAGGCGCTGACGTCGAGGGCGTCGCGGCCGGGTGGCTCACGGAACCGGAACAGGTTGGAGGTGGGTTTCGCCAGCCGGATGGGGGTGCCGTCCGGCTGCGCGACGACCTTGGCGCGTAGTGCGTCGACTGCCCGGTCGTGGGCGATCCGTGCAGGTGAGCGGGTCACACCCTCGATGCTAGCCCTGATTCGGGCCGCCTACCCGGCGTCGCCCAGTGGATGAGCACGGCGACGGGGCGGGAGCCGTCTGGACCGACGGGCAGCGCACACGAGCAACGCCCGCCCCGCGAGGAACGAGCCGAGGCCGAGCAGCGACCTGGAGTTACACCGGGTGCTCGTGCTGGTACTCGTCGAAGAGTTCGGTGACGTAGGCCAGGAAGAGGCCCGCGATGCCGAACACGCCGGCGATCGGGTGCAGCTGCGCGAAGCCGTACGCCATCTCGCAGCCCTTCACCGACGGCGCCGACTCGCTGACGTCGGTGAACCAGTCGAAGAACGGCACCCGCGCGCCGGCGAGGCGCGAGTCGATCAGCGGGCCGTAGATCGCCAGCAGGTCGAGCGCGAACGGACGGTTCCGCAGCGTCCACCGGTACACCTCGGAGAACTGGTAGAACCGCCACTCCGCGGCCGTCGCCGGCACGCCGTGCGACTCGGCCAGCGCGTTGCCGTACTCGGTCGACGCCTGTTCCGCGTCGCTCCACGCCCGGTCGTGCAGTGCCCGCGTGGTCAGCTCCCCGGTGGACAGCCGGGTCAGGTAGCTCGCCCACTTCGCGGAGCCGGGGTTGCCGTGCGTGTCCGTCGACCAGCCGAGCGCGATCGCGATGCCGCGCTGGATCCCCTCCACGATGCCGGCGTCCACATAGGACACCCAGCTGCCGGACGCGCCGAGGCCGCGGTCCCGGAAGAACGTGATCACGCCCTCGATGTTGCGCCAGCGGTCCGTCGCGCCGAGCGCGGCCGCGGGCCCGGACTGCATGCCCCGCACGAACTCCAGCCGCTCGGCCATCGACATCGCGTCGATGTCCGCGATCGTGCAGTCCAAAGTGGACGCGCAGTCGGCGCGGTCGGCCGCCGACACCGGCGTCACCACCCCGACCAGCAGCGCCACCGACGCCAGCAACACCATGACGCGTCGCATCACACCCCCAGCTTTCCGCCGACCACCGGCAACGTCACCGAGCTCTTCGCGGGGAACACCGTCAGCTGGGTCCCCGGCAACGGGCGCAGTGTGAAGTTCATGTCCGTCGACACGATCACCAGCCCGACGCGGTGCCCGGCGGCGAACACGTAGTCGTCCGGCTCCAGCGGCCACGTGAACGTGTACTCCGCACCCTGCTGGATCGGCGTCGACCTGTCGACGGCCTTGCGGTTCTGCACGTCGGTCCACCCGCGCGTGACCACCGTCGGTCCGTCCGGGCCGTAGTCGACCAGCACCGCGGTCAGGTTCGCCGCGTACCGGTTGTCCACCGACGCCCGCAGTGACACCGACGGGGTACCGCTGAGGTGTGCGGTCCTCGACAGCGGCGCCGACAGGTACGCCAGCCGGTTCGGGTTCGCCACGTCCGGGTCGGGCAGCAGGCTCACGTCGGTGTCCAGCTCGCGGCCGCGGTCGGTGAACGACTGCCGCGGCTTGGGCCCGGCCGCCGCCTTCTCCGACAGCGTGCCCGGCTCGGTCGCGTTCCGCGCGGCCAGCCGCAGCGTCGTCGCCTTCGCGCCCGGCACCGGCCAGTCCGCGTACTTCTCGTACGTGCCGTCCGGCCGCTGCACGTCCGCGGTCGGCTCGGTCATGATCTCGTTGGGCACGCCGAACAGCCAGTGGTCCATCCAGCGGTTGAGGGTCCGCTGGTAGTCGGTGACGCCGCCGGGGCCGCCGTGCCCGCCCTTGTGCAGCCAGATCTTGCGCGGCACGTCGAAGCGCTCGAGCTGCGACCACCACGACGCGAACGCCCTCGGCATCACGTTGTAGTCCTCGAGGCCGTGCACGACGAACACGCTCGCGCGGACGTTCTTCGCGGCGCGCAGGTAGTCCCGCTGCTGCCAGTACGCGTTGTAGTCGCCGGTCGTCCGGTCGGCGTACTGCAGCAGCGCGTCGGTGATGTGCGCGCACTTCTCGACGCGGTCCGCGCCCTCGATGAAGTACGCCAGCACGTCGAGATCCTCGCCCTGGAAGCCGTTCTCGCCGACGCCGGAGGCGTTCGAGTGCGGCGCGCGGACGAGACCGTTCGCGCGGTAGTAGTCGTACCAGCTGGCGATCGCGGACACCGGGACGATCGTGCGCAGGCCCTCGACGCCGGTGGTGGCGACCTGGTTGGGCAGCGTGCCGTTGTAGGAGGTGCCGGTCATGCCGACGTCGCCGGTGGTCCAGTCCGCCGCGACGGGCTCGCCGGCCTCGTTCCACGCCTGCGCGCGGCCGTTCAGCCAGTCGATGATCGCCTTGGTGCCCTGGGTCTCCTTGTCGTCACCGACCGTGGGACACCCGTCCGAGTAACCGGTGCCGATGCTCTCGCCGAGCACGACCGCGTAGCCGCGCGGCACCCAGTAGTTGTCGAGGCCGCCCGGCAGGTCGGGCTTGGGGCTCGCGCCAGTGAAAGTGGCAGCCGCGGCGTTCTTGCCGTCTGGCTGCAGACCCTCCTGCGGGAGCACGGAGAAGTCGACGTTGTGGTTGGCCGCGTCGCCGGTGTTGTAGCGGTACGGGCTGTGCTCGAAGATCACCGGGACCTTGATGCCCTGTGTCTCGGTCTCCCCCGGCCGGGAAAGCTTCAGTCGGACCCGGTCGCGCTTGCCGTCGAGGTCGCTGTCGACGGTCGTCTGCACGAACAGCGTCTCCTCGATCGCGTCGGCCAGCGCGAACTGCGGCTGGCTGACGCCGTTCTCCACCTTCAGCCACGGCGGCGGGGTCGGGAGGTCGGCCCGGGCCGCCTGGGTCGCCTGAGCCGGCGTGACCATGGCGAACGGCAGCGCTGCCGCGAAAGCGAGCAGGACCAGCCGGCGAGACGTGCGCATGGAGCCTCCGAACAGCCGCAGGGCGAGAGTCGTCATAGTACGGCTCTATCCCGCGAATCCGTTACCTCGGAATTTGGCGCGCCACGCCGACTGGTCTAGCATTGCAAGCGCAAAGCCACTCGGTCGCCAAGACCCTGGATTTGCGTCTGGCCTCGGCGGCCGCCACCGCCGGGGCCCTTTTGTGCGCTGTGCCCAATGGCTGTGTTACCGCAGGCCCAACTCCCGCGCGATCAGCATCCGCTGCACCTCGCTGGTGCCCTCGCCGATCTCGAGGATCTTCGCGTCGCGGTAGAAACGGGCCACCGGGTACTCGTTCATGAAGCCGTACCCGCCGAAGATCTGCGTCGCGTCCCGCGCGTTGTCCATCGCCGCGTTGGAGGCGACCAGCTTCGCGATCGCGGCCTCCTTCTTGAACGGCTCGCCGCGCAGCATCTTCGCCGCCGCCGCGTAGTAGGCGAGGCGGGCGGTGTGCGCGCGTGCCTCCATGTCGGCGATCTTGAACTGGATCGCCTGGTACGCGCCGATCTTGCTGCCGAACGCCTCGCGCTCGCCCGCGTACCGGACGCACTCGTCGACGCAGCCCTGCGCGAGCCCGACCGACACCGCGGCGATCGCGATGCGTCCCTCGTCCAGGATCGACAGGAACTGCGCGTAGCCCCGACCGCGCACGCCGAGCAGGTTCGCCGTCGGCACCCGACAGTCCACAAAGGCCAGCTCGTGGGTGTCCGAGCAGTTCCAGCCGACCTTCGAGTAGCTCTTCGACACCGAGAACCCCGGGGTGCCGGACGGCACGATGATCGCGGAGATCTCCTTGTGCCCGTTCGGGTTCTTGCCGGTGACGGCGGTCGCGGTGACCAGGCCGGTGATCTTCGTGCCGGAGTTGGTGATGAACGCCTTGGAGCCGTTGAGGACCCACTCGTCGCCGTCCTCGACGGCCGTGGTCAGCGTCGCGCCCGCGTCGGAGCCGCCGCCCGGCTCGGTGAGGCCGAAGCCGCCGAGCAGCTCACCGGCGCACAACCTCGGCAGCCACTCCCGCTTCTGCTCCTCGGTGCCGAACCGGTAGATCGGCATGGCGCCGAGCGACACCCCCGCCTCCAGGGTGATCGCGACCGACGAGTCGACCCGCGCGAGCTCCTCCAGCGCGACGCACACGGCGAGGAAGTCGCCGCCCATGCCGCCGTGCTCCTCGGGGAACGGGAGGCCGAACAGGCCCATCCGGCCCATCTTCGCGACGATCTCGTAGGGGAACTCGGCCCGCTCGTACAGCTCGCCGATGACCGGCGCGATTTCCTCCTGCGCGAACTCCTCGACGGTCTTGCGCAGTGTCTCGTGCTCGTCGCCGAGTCGGAAGTCGATCATTGTTGCTGCTCCTCATGTGGGGTCACCACGGCAAGGGGTTCGTTCAGCGCGACCTGTTGGCCCGCCCGGACCTCGATCTCGGTGACGACCCCGTCGACCGGCGCGGTCACCGTGTGTTCCATCTTCATCGCCTCGACCACGACCAGCGGCGCACCGGCCACCACCACGTCGCCGACGGAGGCCTTGACCACCAGCACGGTGCCCGGCATCGGGCTGGTGACCGGACCGCCGCCATCGGCGGTCGCGGACTCGCCCTCCAGCAACGAGTGCTCCGCGACCGCCCACGTGCTTCCGTTGTGCGCCAACCACAACGTGTCGTCGGCGAGCGCGCGGCGCAGCGCGAGCCGCCGGCCGTCGTAGCTCAGTTCGAGGCGGTCCCGGTCGAGCCGCGCCGACGCGCGCACCGGCTCGGCGCCGCCCACGCTCACCAGCGCGTCCGCCGGCAGACCGGTCACCCGCACGGTCACGTCGCGGCCACCGCAGGCCAGCCGGAGCGCGGTGCCGCCGCCCCCGCCGAGCCGCCAGCCGTCCGGCACGTCCCACCGGTCCACGACCGGTCCCTTCGGCTCCAGCCCGAGCAGCTCGTCCAGCGCGGCCGCCGCGAACACGAAGTCCGGCACCTCGACCGACACCAGCTCGTCGAGTCTGCGTTCGACGAGACCGGTGTCGAGGCGGCCGGCCGCGACGTCCACATCGGACAGCAGCGCGCGCAGGAACGTCACGTTGGTGCCGACGCCGAGCACCGCGGTCTCACCGAGCGCGGCGGAGAGCCTGCGCAGCGCGGCGGTGCGGTCGGCGCCCCACGCGATCACCTTGGCCAGCATGGGGTCGTACCGGGAGCCGACCACGGAACCCACCAGCAGCGCCGAGTCGACGCGCACCCGGGAGTCGGCCGACTCGGTGAGGCCGAGCACCGTGCCTCCCGTCGGGAGGAAGCCGTGCGCGGGGTCCTCCGCGTAGATCCTGGCCTCGATCGCGTGCCCTTCGAAGTCCACATCGGACTGCGCGATCCCGAGCGGCAGCCCGGCCGCGACCCGGATCTGCTGCTCCACCAGGTCGATGCCGGTCACCATCTCCGTGACCGGGTGCTCGACCTGCAGCCGCGTGTTCATCTCCATGAAGAAGAACTCGTCGGGCCGGTCGCCGGCCACGATGAACTCCACGGTCCCCGCGCCCTCGTAGCCGACCGAGCGGGCCGCGTCGACCGCCGCCGCACCCATCCGCGCCCGCGCCGCCTCGTCGAGCAGCGGCGAGGGCGCCTCCTCGATGATCTTCTGGTGCCGCCGCTGCAGGCTGCACTCCCGCTCGCCGAGGTGGATCACCGTGCCGTGCGTGTCGGCGAGCACCTGGATCTCGATGTGCCTCGGGCGGTCCACGAACCGCTCGATCAGGAGCGTGTCGTCGCCGAACGCGCCGCGTGCCTCGCGGCGGGCGGACTCCAGCGCCGGCCGCAGGTCCTCGGCGTGCTCGACCCGGCGCATGCCCTTGCCGCCGCCGCCGGCGGACGGCTTGACCAGCACCGGGTAGCCGACCTCCGCAGCGGCCTCGACCAGGTCGTCGTCGGACATGCCGGCGACCGAACGACCCGGCACCACGGGCACCCCCGCGGCGCCGACCGTCTGCTTGGCGCGGATCTTGTCGCCCATCGCGTCGATGGCCGACGCGGGCGGGCCGATGAACACGAGACCGGCTTCGGCGCAGGCACGGGCGAAGGCCGCGTTCTCGGCTAGGAAGCCGTAGCCGGGATGCACCGCCTCCGCGCCGGTCGCCCTCGCCGCCGCGACGATCGACTCGATCGACAGGTAGCTGTCCACGCGGACGGCCTCGTCGGCCTCCTTGACGTGGCGGGCGTCGGCGTCGGCGTCGCTGTACACGGCGACCGACCGGACTCCCATGGCCGTCAATGTCCGGCAGATCCGCACGGCGATCTCGCCGCGGTTGGCGATCACAATGGTGGCGAACATGTCACATCCTGAAAACGCCGTAGCGGACCGGTTCCAGCGGCGCGTTGGCCGCGGCCGACAGCGCGAGCCCGAGAACGGTCCTGGTGTCGGCCGGGTCGATCACGCCGTCGTCCCACAGCCGCGCGGTCGAGTAGAGCGGGTTGCCCTGGTCCTCGTACTGGCCGCGGATCGGGTCCTTGAACGCCTCTTCGTCCGCTGTGGACCATTCCTCGCCGCGCGCGTCGAACTGGTCGCGCCGCACGGTCGCGAGCACCGAGGCCGCCTGTTCGCCGCCCATCACGGAGATCCGCGCGTTGGGCCACATCCACAGGAACCTCGGCGCGTACGCCCGGCCGCACATCGAGTAGTTGCCGGCGCCGAACGAGCCGCCGACGATCACCGTGAACTTCGGCACCCGCGCGCACGCCACCGCGGTCACCATCTTGGCGCCGTGCTTGGCGATGCCGGACACCTCGTAGTCGCGGCCGACCATGAACCCGGTGATGTTCTGCAGGAACACGAGTGGGATGGAGCGCTGGTCGCACAGCTCGATGAAGTGCGCGCCCTTGACCGCGGACTCGCCGAACAGGACCCCGTTGTTCGCGACGATGCCGACCGGATGCCCGTGCAGGCGCGCGAAACCGGTGACGAGCGTCGACCCGTACTCCTTCTTGAACTCCCGGAACCGGCTGCCGTCGACGAGCCGCGCGATCACCTCGCGCACGTCGTAGGGCGTGCGGGAGTCGGTCGGCACCACGCCGTACAGTTGCTCCGGGTCGACGGCGGGCGCCTCGGTCGGCGCGACGTCCCACGGCCGCGGCGTGCGCGGGCCCAGCGTGCTGACGATCGAGCGGACGATCCGCAGCGCGTGCGCGTCGTCCTCGGCGAGGTGGTCGGTGACGCCGGACTGTCGCGAGTGCACGTCGCCGCCGCCGAGGTCCTCCGCGCTCACCACCTCGCCGGTCGCCGCCTTCACCAGCGGCGGGCCGCCGAGGAAGATGGTGCCCTGGTTGCGGACGATCACGGCCTCGTCGCTCATGGCCGGCACGTACGCGCCACCGGCCGTGCAGGAGCCGAGCACGGCGGCGATCTGCGGGATGCCGCGCGCGGACATGGTGGCCTGGTTGAAGAAGATGCGGCCGAAGTGCTCGCGGTCGGGGAACACGTCGTCCTGCCTCGGCAGGAACGCGCCGCCGGAGTCGACGAGGTAGACGCACGGAAGGTTGTTGTGCAGCGCCACTTCCTGGGCGCGCAGGTGTTTCTTGACGGTCATCGGGTAGTACGTGCCGCCCTTGACCGTCGCGTCGTTGGCGACGATCACGCACTCGCGGCCGGACACCCGGCCGACGCCGGTGATCACGCCGGCGGCCGGCGCCTCGTCGTCGTACATGCCGTTGGCCGCGAGCCCGGACAGCTCGAGGAACGGCGAGCCCGGGTCGACGAGCGACTCGACGCGGTCGCGGGGCAACAGCTTGCCCCGGTCGACGTGGCGCTGCCGGGCCCGCTCGCCGCCGCCGAGCCGGGCGGTGGCCGTGCGGGCGCGCAGGTCGTCGACGAGCGCCGTGTGCTCCTTGACGTACCGCTGGTACGCGGGGTCGCTCGGGTCGGCCCCACTGCGCAGGACGGGCGCGTCCATCTCGCTCCGCTCGTGTTAGCCATCGTTAACCTACGGTCGCGATGTTAGCGCTGACTAACCTGCCCGTCCACCCGGCGTCCGGCGGGACTCCACCGGGATTCGAGCGATTCAGGACACAGCGATGGGGCCCGGCGCGTCGCGCCGGGCCCCATCGACGGACCGAATCAGGCGACCGCGGACAACGCCGCGTAGTAGCCCCCGCTCTGACCGGCCGCGTTCGGGTGATACGACTCGTCGATCGGCCAGGTGATGCTGTTCAGCCACCAGTCACCGGCCGAGCAGATCTCGTGGCCGGCGAACGCCGACCGCCCGTCCACGAACGTGAACCCGAAGGCCGAGGACCGTCCGGAGACGACCTCGGCGAGGACGTCGGCGGAGCCGTTGATGGCGCCGCGCTTCGTCTCGCTCAGCCCCACCGAGCAGTCGCCCCCGAGCTGGTAGATGTGCGGATAGCCGAGCACGACCACGTGCGCGCTGGGCGCGCGGTTGCGGATCTCGGTGTAGACGCTGTCCAGGCGGCCCGGCAGCGTGCTCCGCGCGAAGTCCTGCGCCTCCTGGTTGCGGGCCACGCACGAGTCGTCCGAACCGAGGTTGCAGTCGGTCATGACGTCGGCGAAGCCGGCGTCGTTGCCGCCGATGGAGATGGTGACGAGCTCGGTGTCCGCGGTGATCGCGCCGACCTGGTTGGCGAGCACGTCGCTCGTCACCGCACCGGAGCACGCCACGAACGAGAACGCGGCCGGACCGTTGGCGTTGGCCCACAGCTGCGCGTAGGCGTTGGCGCTGCGCTTGCAGCTGCCACTGTCGCCGTAGTCGCCGGCACCAGTGCCGGACGCGTAGGAGTCGCCGAGGGCGACGTACTTTCCCGCCGCCGCGACCGGATCGGCGGCGGCTGGGGCGATGGACGCACCGAGAGCGGCGACGGCCGCGAACACGGTGATGGCTAGGGGACGAGCGAAACGCATCTTTACCTCCGAGGGAGGGATTCCCGACGCATAATCACTACCAGCAAGTAACCTGATACCGGATCGCTTCGTTAGTCGTTCACGGTTGCCAGATGGGCAGGTCTTAGCAGTCGGAAACGGAGCTCGAGCGCGCTGTTAGCGAGCGCTAACCTGTGGCCGTTACCATGGCCCGGTGCCCACCCGACGCGAGCAGATACTCGCCGCCGCCGCGGGACTCTTCGCACGGCACGGCTTCCACGGCGTCGGCATCGACGAGATCGGCGCCGCGGTCGGGGTCTCCGGGCCGGCGCTCTACCGCCACTTCCGCAGCAAGGACGCGATGCTCGGCGAGATGCTGACGTCGATCAGCGAGGTGCTGCTCGCCGGCGGGCAGGAACGGGTCGAGCAGACGACCGACCCGGCGCTGGTGCTCGGCGAGCTGGTCGGCTTCCACGTCGACTTCGCGCTCGACAACCCCGCGCTGATCACCGTCCAGGAGCGCAACCTCGGCAACCTCACCGAGCCCGACCGGCGCCGCGTGCGCGCGCTGCAGCGGCGCTACGTCGAGGTGTGGGTCCAGGCGATCCGCGACACCGCTGCCGACCTGGACGAACCGACCGCCCGCGCGGCGGCGCACGCCGTCTTCGGACTGATCAACTCCACCCCCCACAGCCGCCACCTCGGCCGTGACGGGATGGCCACCATGCTGCGCGGAATGGCCGTCGGCGCCCTCTCCAGGGCCGCCACGGCCGGCCTACCTGCGGCAATCTGAAACGTTTCGTTTCCGTGGTCCATCCGGGTGAACCCGGCTCCGCATTTCGGACGCCGCTCGGTAGTGTTCCTGTCACCGATCGAACAGAGCAGAGGTGGACGGTGTCACAGCAGACCAACTGGGTTCCAACCTCGGTTGACCTCGAAAAGCCAAGCGCGGCAAGGGCGTACGACTACCTGCTCGGTGGCAACCACAACTTCGCGGTCGACCGGGACTTCGTGGAGCAGCTGCTGACCATCCAACCTCGGGTCAAGCGGGCCGCCATCATGAACCGCGCGTTCATGCGCAGGGTGGTCCTGGTCCTGATGGAGAAGGGTGTGCGGCAGTTCCTCGACCTCGGCTCCGGCATCCCGACGGTCGGCAACGTGCACGAGATCGCCCAGGCCATCGACCCGGCCTCCCGGGTCGTCTACGTCGACAACGAGCACGTCGCGGTCGCGCACAGTCAGCTGCTGCTGAAGGACAACCCGACCGTGAACATGGTGCACGCGGACATCACCAAGCCCGGCCTCGTGCTGAACGACCAGGTCACAAAGGAGACGCTCGACTTCAGCAAGCCGATCGGCATCCTGGGCGTGACGATCGGGCACTACATCCTCGAGGACGCGGAGGACGTGTTCCGCGAGTACCGGGACGCGGTCGCGCCCGGCAGCTATCTCGTGCTCACCCACCTCACCAGCGACTTCATCGACTACCAAGCCGTCACCGAGGCGATGAAGCGGTCGCAGAACCAGATCATCGCGCGGAGCGCGGCGGAGATCGCCGAGTTCTTCGGCGATTGGGAGCTGATCGAGCCGGGCCTCGTCATGACCTCGCTCTGGCGGCCCGAGCGGGAAGCGGACACGTCGGAGGAAGACTCGAAGCAGGACTCTCTTTACGCGGGGGTAGCCCGTAAGGGGTAACACGATCGGCGCAACGCGGGTGGCGGCCGCACGCCGCCGACGGCACCATGACTCTAAGCGCTGCCCCGATCACCTACCGATGGACACCTCGTAATGCCCGACCCACGCGTCACCGCGCCGCCGGTGCACCGACGGGAGGAACTGGCGCGCGCGTGGCGACGCTCCGCGACGACGTCCTCCTACATCCCGCGCCCGGCGGCGGAGCTCGAGGAGCTGCTCCTCGAGCTGGTCGACACGCTCCTGGACACCCTCGCGGCGACGGAGTTCTCGATGTCCGCCGGCTCACGCATCGGCGCCCGGCTCGTCCGGGAGGGCTTCGTCGACCCCGCGGCACTCGCCAGCACGATCGAGGTGCTCACCGACGGGCTGCTCGGCGACATGGAGCAGACGCCGGACACCGAGCTGTCGCGGCGCACCATCGCGTTGCTCGGGGCGCTGTCGGCCGGGTACGCGGAGGGGCTGCGCAGCCACACCCTCACGCAGCAGGAACAGGTCAAGCAGGCCATGTTCAACTCGGTGCTGCGCGCGGAGAGCAACCTCCGCGAGATCGAGAACCGGTTCCAGGAGGTGTTCGCCTCCTCGGCGATCGGCATCGCGATCACCGACCTCGACGGCATGTGCGTCGAGGCGAACCCGGCGCTCGGCGAGATCCTCGGCACCGAGGCGCGCAAGCTGCCCGGCCGGTTGCTGAGCGACGTCTTCATCGACGAGGGCACCGGCAGCGTGATGGCCGGGCTGCGCCAGATCCGCGACGGCGGCCCGCCGCGCGTCGGCGAGCGCCGCAAGCTGCGCAAGGACAACGGCGAGACCGCGTGGGTGCTCCTCGCGCTCTCCCTGTTGCGCGACGGCGCCGGCAACCCGGCCTACTTCGTCACGATGGTGCAGGACGTCACCGAGCTGCAGCTGCTGCAGGACCGGCTCGGCCACCAGCTGCTGAACGACGCGCTGACCGGCCTCGCGAACCGGCAGTGTTTCCACACCAAGCTGGAGAGCGCGTTCGAGCGCGCCGAGCCGGGTTCGACGATCACGTTGTGCTGTCTGAACCTCGACGACTTCGCGGTGCTCAACAACAGCCTCGGGCACTCGGTCGGCGACCGCGTCCTCCAGGCCGTGGCGCGCCGGCTCGAGACGGCGGTCGTCGACGAGAACGCTTTGGTGGCACGGATCGGCGGCGACGAGTTCGCCGTGCTGATCCAGGACACCGCGACCACCCCGGACATCGGCGAGCTGTGCGGCATGCTGACCGCGGAGCTGGCCGACCCGGAGTACATCGACGGCAGGGGCGTCGCGGTCGGCGCCAGCGTCGGCGCGGTGCGGCGGCGCGCGGGCCAGGGCACCGCGACGGGCCTGTTCGAGGCCGCGGACACCGCGCTGCGCAAGGCGAAGGCGAGCGGGCGCCGGCAGTGGGCCGGCTTCCACGACGCCGACGACGGCGCGACGACCACGTGGGACCGGCGGGCGACCGAGCTGCCGGAGGCGTGGGAGAACGGCGACCTCGCGGTCGCCTACGAGCCGGTCGTGCGGCTGTCGGACCGTGCGCGGGTCGCGGCACGCGCCGTGCTCACGTGGACGCCCGACGACGAGCCCGTCCCGCACGAGGAGCTGACGCGGCTCACCGAACGCACCGGGCTGTCCGTCCACCTTGGACCGCACATCCTGCTGGCGGCCGGCGGCCAGCTGCCGATCCTGGCGGCGGCGCTGGGCGCCACCGACCCGGCCGCCGACAGCGTGCTGCGGGTGCAGCTGACCCGGTACCAGACCGGCGACGCCGACCTCGTCCGCGCCGTGCACCACGCGATCAAGGTGAGCGGGCTCGCCGCGTCGCTGCTGGAGGTGTCGCTCGACATCGGCGCCGTGCTCGACGAGTTCGGCGAGGCCCACGACAACCTCGAGGTGCTCGGCGACATCGGCGTTCGGGCCGGATTGTCCGGTTTCTCCGGTGGGCCCAGGGAACTCGCGCTCGTGAGCGCCACCGGGGTGGCGTCGGTGACACTGTCCGGTTCGGCCGGACGGGTGGACGCGAACCCGGTGCTGCGCGAGGAGACCGCACGGATGGTACGAATGCTCGACGACCTGGGCGCGACGTGCTCGGTCCTGGACGTGCGGTCCGAGGAGGAGGCCGACTGGTGGACGTCGGTCGGCGCCACCACCGCGCAGGGCGGGATGTTCGGCGTGCCGGAACCCGCCGCGGACCTGTTCAGTTCCCGCTGAGTGCCCCGTGCGGTACGAACGTGTTGGAAGATGGGGTCGTGGAGCCTGATTCCGAGTCGGAGCGGCAGCGCATCGTCGATACCGCGACCGAGGCGTTGGCGGCCATGCACGTCGGCGCGGAGGAGCAGGTGGCCGCCGTGGTGCCCGCGGTCGATGTGCGCGACGTGATGCTGCTGCTGTTCGGGGAGTGCAGCGCGATGGTCGCGGCGCTCGGGTCCGGCGGGACGGCTCCGGTGAAGATGCAGGTGTTCGACAACGACGGGCAGGAAGTGCCCATCGACGAAGCCGACCCGCCGGTGCGGACCGCGGTGCGGACGCTGCTCGCCGAGGTGCACGGCGACAAGGAGGCGGCCCGCGCGCACATCGAGATCGCGTTGGCCAACGCGGCGCCGGAGGAGATGGCGACGCTGATCGTGCAGGCGCTGCGGTGGACGATGCGGCTGTCGGACGAGTGCACGAGCCGGGAGCTGCCGGTCGCGGACTGGATCACCCAAGCGCTCTCTTGACAGACCCGCTGTTCGCCGACCAAGGTCGACCCTGACCCTACTGGCGAGTAGACAACGGAGTCGACATGCGCCGCGTTCTCACCATGATGTTGGCGCTCGCCACGGCGGGCGGGGTGGTCGTCGCGACCGCGGGGGCGGCGAGTGCGGCGACGTACACCCGCTACGTCGCGCTCGGCGACTCGTTCGCGTCCGTCGGCACGCTCACGATGATCCGCACGGACCCCGCCGGCTGCTTCCGCTCCACCGACAACTATCCGTCCGGTGTCGCCGCCCGGCTGGGGGTCGCCGCGTTCGTCGACGTGACCTGCGGCGGGGCCACCACCGTCCACATGACACAGGCGCAGTCGGTGCCACTCGGACAGAACGCGCCGCAGTTCGCCGCGCTGACCGCCGACACCGACCTGGTGTCGGTCACCATCAGCGGCAACGACATCGGGTTCGGCGAGATCGTGTCGACCTGCGCGGGACTGTCGCTAACGAACCCGTTCGGCGCGCCGTGCAAGGCGCACTACACCGCGGGCGGCGCCGACCAGCTCGACGCGCGGATCGCGCAGGCCGCCACACTCGTCGACACCGTGCTCGACGGGATCCACGCGCGTGCGCCGCAGGCACGGGTCGTGGTCGTCGGCTACCTGCGCATCCTGCCGCCCACCACCGGCTGCTGGCCGATCGTGCCGTTCGCGAGCGGGGACGTCGCGTACTTCGACGGCGTGCAGCACCGGCTCAACGGCATGCTCGGCGAGCGGGCGGCCACACGCGGCGACACGTTCGTCAACCCCGGCGAGACCACCGGGCACGACGTCTGCCAGCTGCCCGGCAACAAGTGGGTCGAGGGCCTGATCCCGACCTCGCTGTCGGCGCCGGTGCACCCGAACGCGGCGGGCCAGGCGCACGTCGCGACCTTGGTCGCCGCCGCGGTGGCCTAGTTGTCGTTGTCGTGTCGCTTGTCGGTGTCGTTGTCGGTGTCGTTGTCGGTGTCGTTGTCGGTCCCCCAGCGCTCGCCGAGCGCGTAGCGGGTGCCGTCCGGGTCCTCGAACATCGACCACCAGCCGAAGAACTGCTTCGTCGGCGGCTCGGGGAAGACGACCCCCTTGTCGGACAGCTCCTTGTACGTGGCCTCGACGTCGTCGGAGTAGAAGAACACGTTCGAGTGCGGCAGGCCGTCGCGGACCATGGCGGCCTGCCAGCCGGGCTCCCGCTTGCTCAGCACCAGCCGCGTCGCGCCGTCGGGTGTCGTGACGGACAGCCAGCGCTCCTCGCCGTAGGGCGAGTCCTCCGCGAGCGCGCACCCGATCCTGTCCACCCAGAACTGTTTGGCCTGCTCCTGGTCGGCCACGTAGAGCACCACCTGGTTGACACCGCGAATCATGAACCCCTCCAACTATAACCACATCAGATATATCGAAGGCGGACTGTATTGTGTGGACATGGCAGAAGGCAACCCGCCACCGCTCACCCCCGCCGGCTACCAGGTGCTGCTGGCGTTGGCCGGCGGCAAGGCGCACGGCTACGCGGTCATGCGGTTCATCGAGGAGGCCACCGGCGGCTCGGTGCGGCTCGGGCCGGGCACGCTGTACCGCACGATCGCCCGGCTGGTCGCCGACGAGCTGGTCGAGGAGGTCGCCGGCGGCGAGGCGGACGAGCCGCACGACGCGCGCCGCCGCAACTACCGGCTGACCGACCTCGGCCACGCGGCCGCGCGGCGGGAGTCGGAGCTGCTTGCCCGGCTCGTCGAGCTCGCCACCGAGGCCGGGCTCCTGCCAAGCGGGCGGCGCAGGTCGGCGTGAGCCGCGGCCGCGCGCACGCGCTGACCCCACACCTGTTCGTGACCGACGTGGATGCCGCGATCTCCTTCTACCGCACGGCGTTCGGCGCGGCGGAGCTGTTCAGGAACGTCCTGCCGGACGGCACCGTCCTGTTCGTCGAGCTGGCCGTCGGCGACGCGCGGCTGCTCGTCAGCGAGGAGGTCCCCCGGCTCAACGCGCTGGCGCCGACCAGCATCGGCGGCAGCCCGGTGCTCCTGCTGCTGGAGACCGACGACGTCGACGACCTGGCCCGCCGCGCGGTGTTCGCGGGCGCCGAGGTCGAACTGCCCGTGCGGGAGATGTTCTTCGGCGAGCGGTACGGCGTGGTGGTCGACCCGTTCGGACATCGGTGGGCGCTGTCGACCCGCCGTGAGCAGCTCACGCCGGACGACATCATCCGGCAGACCCCCGACTCTTGACGCATTCGGTTTGCAATGCAAACCTATGTGCATCGCAACCAAGTTGGGGGTAACAATGTTCGAACCTGTCGCGCTACTCGTCTCGGCTGGGGGTCGGGACGATGTCTGAGAACCTGCTCGAGGATCTGCGGAGCCTGCGTGCCAGGGCACGTCAGGACCGGCACGGCTACGCGTTCTCACTGCTGCTCTTCGGCGTGCTGATCCTGGCGGCGCCGCTGGTGTACGCCCCGTCCGGCGACGAGGACTACCCGTACGCGATGTGGGACCCCCGGGTCGAGGGCGGCAACCTGCTCGTCCGGATCTTCCGCACCGAGGCCGGCTTCGACCCGGCCAGTCCCACACTCGTCGCCTGGTACTGGTTGGTGGTGCTCGTGGTCGGCTTCGGCGCGACCGCGTGGTGGTACCGGCGGCGGGCGGCGCGGATCGGGGTGGAGACCGACACCCGCGCGTTCCTCGTCGCGGCCGGTTCCGGTTTCGTCGGCGTCTTCCTCGGCACGTACGCGTTCTCGGGCGCCGCGATGCGCCTGCACGGCGCGTGGCAGGTGAACCTGACGATCATCGTCGGGTCGGCGGCACTCGCCGGGCTCGCCGCTTGGTGGTGTGTCCGCAGGCCCGCCACCAGGGTGCTCGCGGTGTTCGTCGCCTCGGCGTTCGCCGCCGTGACGTTCTCCGCGATCGGCGTCTACACCAACCGGGGCTACTCGGCGCTGCTCGTGATCGCGGCCGGGCTGCTCGCGCTGGCGTGGCTGGAACGCAGCGTGCTGCTCGGCGTCGTCAGCGTGCTGTTCACCCTCGCGGCCGTCCCGACCACCACCATGATCGCCACGCCGCTGGTCCGACTCGACCCCAGCGGCCTGTTCTACCTGATCGGCGTGGAGGTCGACTACCACAACCTGCGGCTCATGGTCCTGCAGGAGCTGCTCCTACCGGGGCTGGTCCTGCTGGTGGGCGGCGTGGTCGCGGCGGTGCGGGCACGCCGATGAGTGAGCCTGCGAGCGAATCAGTGCCACAGGGCGAGCCTGCGAGCGAATCAGTGCCACAGGGCGAGCCTGCGAGCGAATCGATGTCACGGGGCGAGCACCCCACGAACGGGCTCAACGACGTCGTCCACCAGCGCCACCGGCTGGGCATCCTCACCATCGCCGCCGAGTCAAAGCGGGTCGAGTTCTCCTACCTCAAGGACGCGCTCGAGCTGACCGGCGGCAACCTCTCCCGGCACCTGACCGTGCTGGTGGACGCCGGCCTGCTCGACATGGAGAAGGGCTACGACGGCAAGCGCCCCAAGACGTGGGTGAGCATCACCCGCGCCGGCCGCACGGCACTGGCCGCCGAGATCGCCGCGCTGCGCGCGTTGGTCGCCCGGCTCGGCGACTGACCTCATACTGGGCCGCGTGATCACCGTGCAGGGGGTTGTCGACCGGGTCGGGCCGACGCTGCTGCACACGCTCCTGGCCGGCACGGTCCCGCACGTCACCGACGTCGTCATCGCGGAGGCGGGGCGGCGCGACCAGGTCGGCGACGGCGACCTGGTCCTCGGCGTCGCCGTCGGGTCGACCAAGGACGCCGCGGAGCTGGTCCGGCATTGCGGTGGCCAGGGCGCGGCCGCGGTCCTGCTCAAGCCGCCGCTGTCGGCACGGGCCGCGGTCCGCACGGCCGCACAGGCCACCGGCACCGCGCTCGTCGAGGTGCACGCGGGCGCGTCGTGGGCGCAGGTCGTGTGGCTGCTGCGGTCGGTGCTCGACGCGGCCGCCGACGAGTCGGACGACCAACAGGGCGAGCCCGGCCTCGGCGACCTGTTCCGGCTGGCCGACGCGGCGGCCGCGGTCGTCGACGCGCCGGTCACGATCGAGGACGCGAACTCCCGCGTGCTGGCGTACTCGGCGCGTCAGGACCGCACCGACCGGGCGCGGGTGTCGACGATCATGGGCCGGCGGGTGCCGGACGAGGTGCTCGCCCGGTTCCGGTCCCGGGGCGTGTTCCGCGAGCTCAGCCGCGGCCGCACGACGATCTTCGTACCCCGGCAGGCGGACGGCACGCTGCCCCGGCTGATCGTGCCGATCCGGATGGGCGGCGAGCTGCTCGGCTCGATGTGGGCGGTGGTCGCCGGGCCGGTCGCCGACGAGCGGGCCGCCGCGTTCGCCGACACGGCGCCGGTCGTCGCGCTGCACCTGTTGCGCCGCCGCGCGCGGGAGGACGCCGAGCGCAGGCGGTCCGCGGAGCTGGTGCGGGCGGTGCTCGACGGCACCGGCAGCGTCCGGCTGGCCGCGGCCGAGCTCGACCTCGCCGACGAGCCGCACCGCGTGGTCGCGATCGCCATCCGCACCCCGGACCCGCTCGGCGCGGAGGGCATGCGGCTCGCGCTGTGGGAGCGGATCACCGCCGGGGTCGGCCGGCGGCTCGCGGTCACCGAGCTGCGCGACGTGCTGTACGCCGTGGTGCCGGACCGCGCGGGCTGGCCGGCCCTGCGGGACGCGCTGGCCGGTGAGGACGACCCGCTGGTCGCGGCCGGGCCCGCGGTGCCGCTCGCCGAGCTGACCGGGTCGCGCGCGCTGGCCGAGGAGATGCTGAACCTGTTGCGCGCCGGGCTGATCGCGGGGCCCGTGGTCAGTCACGAGGAGGCGTGGACCGTGCTGGTGCTGCACCGGTCGGCGGCCGCCGCGATGAACGCGGGCGCCACCGAGTTCGGCCCGCTCACCGTGCTGCGCGAGCAGGACGAGCAGGCCGGCACGTCGTACGTCGACACGCTGTACGAGTGGCTGCGCCACCCCGGCGACCCGAGGGCCGCCAGCCGGGCGCTGCGGATCCACCCCAACACCCTGCGGTACCGGATGGCCAAGCTCACCGACCTGGCCGGGGTCGATCTCGACGACCCGGACACGCGTCTCGCGCTGCTGGTCCAACTGGCGGCCGTGCGCTGGGGCTGACTGTGCCAGCGGCACTACAGCGAGCCTCAAGTCTGGTGCCAGCGCCACGATGACACTTACTTATCGTTACCTCATTGTGGTGTTGCACACCCACATGGCCCAGTAGGAAAGGACACGTCGTGAAGGTCGCCGTACCTCGGGAGATCAAGAACCACGAGTATCGGGTCGCGCTGACCCCCGCCGGGGTGCACGAGCTCACCGCGCACGGACATGACGTGTACGTCGAGGCCGGCGCCGGCCTCGGCTCGTCGATCGCCGACGAGGAGTACCTGGCCGCGGGCGCGAAGGTCCTGGCCACGGCCGAAGAGGTGTGGGCCGAGGGCGAGCTGGTGCTGAAGGTCAAGGAGCCGATCGAGGTCGAGTACCCGCGCCTGCGCGAGGGCCAGGTGCTGTTCACCTACCTGCACCTCGCCGCGGACGAGGCGCTGACCAAGGCGCTGATGGCGGCCGGCACGACCGCGATCGCGTACGAGACGGTCCAGACGGCGAACGGCGCGCTGCCGCTGCTCGCGCCGATGTCGGAGGTGGCCGGCCGGCTCGCGCCGCAGGTCGGGGCGTACGCGCTGATGCGGCCCTCCGGCGGCCGCGGCGTGCTGCCGGGCGGGGTGCCCGGCGTGGCGCCGGCACGGGTCGTCGTGATCGGCGGCGGGGTCGCCGGCCTGAACGCGGCGACGATCGCGGTGGGCATGGGCGCGGACGTGCAGGTGCTGGACACGAACGTCGACCGCCTGCGGCAGATCGACGCGCAGTTCCGCGGGCAGATCCGCACGGTGACGTCGAACCGGTACGCCGTCGAGCAGGCCGCCAAGGAGGCGGACCTGGTGATCGGCGCGGTGCTGGTGCCTGGCGCGCGGGCGCCGAAGCTGATCAGCAACGACCTGGTGGCGGACATGCGGCCGGGCTCCGTGCTGGTGGACATCGCGATCGACCAGGGCGGCTGCTTCGCCGACTCGCGGCCGACCACCCACGACGACCCGACCTACCAGGTGCACCAGTCGGTCTTCTACTGCGTGGCGAACATGCCGGGCGCGGTGCCGAGGACGTCGACGTACGCGCTGACGAACGTCACGATGCCGTACGCGACGGCGCTGGCGGACAAGGGCTGGCAGGCGGCGCTGAAGGCGGACCAGGCTCTCCAGCTCGGTCTGAACACGCACGCCGGCGCGCTGACGAACGCCCCAGTGGCAGCTGCCCACAACCTGTCACATACGGCATTGACCGAAATAGTCAACTAATCAACACTGTCCAAAACCGGTAACACCACCGACCAAATTCGAAAAGACTCCAGACCACAAACATAAAACGAACACCCTGTCGCAAACCGGCGACAGGGTGTTCGCCATCCATGCAAGAACCGACAAGCCGCGGCACATCCCAGAAAGGTGATCACGCTGGGCAATAGACAACCACGCTGGGCAACACCCCCGGCAACACACCGGGCACACGCCAACCAAAAACGATCAAGCCGGCCAACAACCCAACCACACCGTGGGCCCGCACCGTGCGGGTCGTCAATGGTGACAACGCTGGGTCGGCAACCAACCGCAACGTGGGGGTCTGGGGGGTCGCCCCCCAGAAACAGACGAGGACCTCGGGAAGGTGCGAAGCACCGAACAAGGTCCTCTGGGGGCGGCCCGCTCAACCAGCCTGGGGGTCACTGGGAGCGGGCCGCCGATGCAAGCTTAAGCGGTAGACAGTCCGATGGGTGCAATCGGGGTCGGCGAGTTTGCATTAGTTCTCAAGTCGACACCGTCTCGATCACGAGACGAGTTGTCCGATCCGTCGGCGGACAACTACTCACACCGACATCCGCCACTCGACCCGAACGCTCGATCGAGTGACATTGCCGGCAATGGAGTGAAGTCACCGATTACCACTTTGGTCGACCGTTTCACGTACCGATGTTGTAACGGTGACTGAACCTCGCTGGTCCGTTCGCTGCAACGATCCGTTCGGCCGGGACCGCGCGTTGATGGTGCTGGTCGAAAACGAAAGAGTGCTCCTCGTCCCCCCGCCCGGAGCTGCCGCGGTGCTGTCCGCGCAGCAGGCGAGGGGGCTGGGGCTGGCACTCGACCAGGCCGCCTTCCGCACCCACCATCCCGACCGTCAGGCGGGCTGATCCCATGTGGCCGAACAAGGACGACACCCTGCGCCGCGCGGTGCTGAGCCGGCTGGACTCCGTGGCCGAGGCGGCCGAGCGGGCCGACCCGTCGACGCTGCTCCCGCTGGCCCGCACCGAGCTGCGCCGTCTGGCCGACGGCTGGCGCCGCCTGCTGACCGTCCACCGCGCCGATCCGGACGGCCGGTGTACGGGCTGCCGGCCCGGCATCCGCGCACGTCGCTGGCCGTGTCCGGTGTGGCGCGCCGCCCACGAGCAGCTGATCGGCGACGGCCTGCCGCACCGGCAGCGCACCGGTCCCCTCAGCAGCCCGTTCGGCCGCCTGAACACGCAGTAGAGGTCAACTGCACGGTTCGCCGTACCGCGTCGGAGCCTGTGGGGCAAGATGGCCCGCACACACCCGGCAGGCGAAGCAGGAGGGCCCGTGCAGGACGGCAGCGGCCGTATCGTGGTGCAGAACCTGAGCAAGAACTTTGGCCAGGTCGCCGCGGTGCAGAACCTCAGTTTCCACGTCGAGCCCGGGTCGGTGACCGGCTTCCTGGGACCCAACGGCGCCGGCAAGACCACCACGTTGCGCATGCTGCTCGGTCTGGTGACCCCGACCGCCGGTTTCACCACGATCAACGGGCAGCCGTTCCACCACCTCGGCAACCCGGGCCGCGTGGTCGGCGCGGTGTTGGAGGCGCAGGGTTTCCACCCCAGCCGCACGGCGCGTGATCACCTGAAGGTGTACGCGGCCGCGATGGGGGTGCCGGACCAGCGTGCCGACGACGTGCTGAACCTGGTCGGTCTCGGCGGCGCGGGCGACCGCGGCGCCGGCGGGTTCTCCCTCGGCATGAAGCAGCGGCTCGCGCTCGCGACCGCGCTGCTCGGCGACCCGCAGGTTCTCGTGTTGGACGAGCCGGCGAACGGCCTGGACCCCGAGGGCATCGCGTGGCTGCGCACGTTCCTGCGCGCCTTCGCGGCGAGTGGGCGGACCGTGCTGATCTCAAGCCACCTGCTGGCCGAGGTCGAGCAGACCATCGACCAGGTCGTGATCATCAGCCGCGGCCAGACCATGTACTACGGCATGCTCGACGACCTGCGGAAGTCGCAGCAGAGCCGGGTGATCGTGCAGCCCGCCGACGCGCAGAAGCTCGCGGTCGCGCTGCAGGAAGCGAAGATCACCAACATCCAGCCGACGCCGGACGGCAAGCTCGCGGTCGTCGGCGCGACGGTCCAGCAGATCGGCGACGTCGCCGCGACGGCCGGTGTCGCGCTGTACGGCGTGCAGGAGGAGCGGGCCGACCTCGAGCAGCTGTTCTTCCGGTTGACTAGCGGCCAGTACGCCGCGCCGGGCCAGGTGCCGCAGGGTCAGCTGCCCCCGGTCCCGCCGGGTGGGTTCGGCACACCGCCGCAGGGCTACCAACAGCAGCAGCCGCCGCAGCAGGGCGGGTACCAGCAGCACTCCGGCGGGTTCCCGCAGCAGCAGGGGTACGCGCCGCAGGGCACGCCGCCGCAGGGTTGGGGCGCGCCGGGCCAGCCGCAGCACTACCAGCAGGCACCACAGCCGCCACAAGCGCCACCGCCGCCGCAGCAGCAGTACCAGCAGGCGCCCGGCACGCCGCCGGGTGGCTGGCAGCAGCAGGGCATGCCGCCGCAGACACCGTCCGGCGGTTGGGGCGCACCCGACCAGCAGCAACAGCAGCCGCCGTCGGCCTGGAGCGGTCCGGCGCAGCAGCAGCCGCCCGCGGGCTGGGGCGCGCCGCAGCAGCAGCCTCAGCAGGCGCCGCAGACCCCCGCCGGCGGCTGGGGCGCGCCGGACCAGCAGCAGGCCCAGCCCGCCGACCAACAGGCACCGCCGCAGCAGGCGCCCGGCGAGCAGCCACCGCTGCCGGCCGCGCCACCACCACCGGAACAAGAGCAGCAACCCCCGGGCCAGCAGCCCGGCCAGGGCGGACACGGAGGTAACGCCTGATGGGCCGGCTGATCAAGGCGGAGTTCCGCAAGATCCTCACCACCAAGCTGTGGTGGGCGCTGCTGATCCCGTCCGTGGCGCTCGCGCTCGGCTGGGCGTGGCTGTCGGGCATCGCGTTCACGGACGTGGCCGGCGACCTCAACGACACCCTGAGCGACTTCGACCTCGACCTCGACAAGTTCTCGTGGGGCTCGCTGGCGCTGACCAGGGCGATGAACTTCGCCACGCTGTTCCCCATGATCTTCGGCGCGCTCGCGCTGTCGAGTGAGATCAACCGCAGGACGATCACCACGAGCTTCCTGACCGCGCCGAACCGGGCGTCGGTGCTGGGCGCCAAGGCGATCGTCTACACGCTGTGGGGCTTCATCTACGGCATCGTCGTGGCGATCGCCGCGAGCCTCGGCGTACTGATCGGCGCCGACTCCGACGTGCTGCCCGAGACCGGCGACTGGTTGATGATCCTGGTCTCCGGGATCATCGTCTGCGTCCTGTGGACCCTGCTCGGCATGGGTGTCGGCGCGCTGCTCGGCTCCCCGGTCGGCGCGCTGGTGCTGCTGCTCCTGTACTCGGCGCTGTTCGGGCCGCTCGGCGACCTCGTGATCACGCTGTCCACCGAGGGCTCGAACATCGCTGGCGCGCTACCCAACGGCGCCGCGAACGGCATGACCGGCGCGACCGCCAGCGCGATCCTGCTGCAGGAGGTCCAGGACGCCATCAACGGCATCGGCGGCGGTCAGATGACCGCCGACGAGGTCGACGACTTCGACACGATCGTGCGGCTCGCGGCCGGCGCGCCCGGCGCGTTCTCCCTGTGGATCAGCGGCCTGATCTTCCTCGGGTGGTCGGCGCTGTTCTTCGGGCTCGGCATCTTCCGCAACCAGAAGCGCGACATCACCTGAGCAACGCCGCTCAGCGGGGCCGTCCGGGATCTCTCCGGCGGCCCCGCTGTCGTCTCCGACCGGGACTGTCGGTGGGCGCGCCTACTGTGGATGCCGTGCCGGAAACCTCCCCAGGCTGGGTCCGTCGGCTGAGTGCTGCGTGCTGGCAGCACCGCCGGCTCGTCGTGCTGTCCATCGTCTCCTCGGTCATCGGCGTCGGTTTCCAGGCGGCGGGGCCGGTGCTGGTCAAGCTCGTCGTGGACGACGCGGTCGCCGGCACGACGGCGCGGCTGGGCTGGCTGGTGGCGGCGCTGGTGCTGATGGAGCTGTCCACGTTCGGCACCGCGTTCGTGCGCCGCTACCTCGGCGGCCGGCTCGCGTTGGACGTGCAGCACGACCTGCGCCAGCAGGTGTTCGGCGCGGTGCAGCGGCTCGACGGCGCGAAGCAGGACACGCTGCGCACCGGCCAGGTGGTGTCTCGCTCGATCACCGACCTGCAGGTCGTACAGGGCCTGCTGATGATGGTGCCGCTGTCGATCGGCACGGTGGTGTTCGCGCTGGTCGCGTTCGGCGCGATGCTGTGGCTCTCGCCGTTCCTGACGCTGATCGCGCTGGTGATCACGCCGGTCGTGGCGGTCGTGGCGGTGCGCAGCAGGCGGGTGCTGTTCCCTGCGTCGTGGTCGGCGCAGCAGCGCGCGGCCGACCTCGCGCAGCACGTCGAGGAGACGATCACCGGTGTCCGCGTCGTCAAGGGCTTCGGCCAGGAGGCCAGGGAGATCACCCGGCTCGACCGGGCCGCGCGCACGCTGTTCGGCGAGCGGATGCGCACGGCGGCGCTGACGTCGCGGCCGGCCGCGACGCTGGTCGCCATGCCGGCCGCCGGGCAGGTCGCGGTGCTCGCGCTCGGCGGGTACATGGCGCTCAACGGGGAGGTCACGCTCGGCACGTTCCTGGCGTTCGCGAGCTATGTCGCCAACCTCGTCGGGCCGACCAGGCTGCTGTCGAGCCTGATGGTCAACGTGCAGCTCGCGCGGGCCGGTGTGGAGCGGGTGTACGAGTTGATCGACTCGCACCCGACGGTGGTCGACGCCTCGGACGCGGTCGACGTGCCGGCGGGTCCGGTGTCCGTGCGGCTGACCGGCGTGACGTTCGGGTACACCCGCAGCGAGCCGGTGCTCGACGGCGTCTCACTGGACGTCGCGCCCGGTGAGACGCTCGCGCTGGTCGGCACGGCGGGCTCCGGCAAGTCGACGGTCTCGCTGTTGTTACCCCGGTTCTACGACGTGCAGGAGGGTGCGATCTCGGTCGCGGGCGTCGATGTCCGCGAGCTGCGGATCGCGTCGCTGCGCGACACCGTGGGCGTGGTGTTCGAGGAGGCGTTCCTGTTCTCCGACACCGTGCGCGCCAACATCCGCTACGGCCGCCCGGACGCCACCGATGACGAGGTGCGGGCCGCCGCGCGGGCCGCGCAGGCCGACGGGTTCATCACCGACCTGCCCGACGGCTACGACACGGTCGTCGGCGAACGCGGTCTCACGCTGTCCGGCGGGCAGCGGCAGCGGGTCGCGCTCGCGCGGGCGCTGCTGTCGGACCCGAGGGTGCTGGTGCTCGACGACGCGACGTCCGCCGTGGACACCGCCACCGAGGCGGCCATCCACGACACGCTGCGTGCCGTCACGCGCGACCGCACGACGCTGCTCATCGCGCACCGCAGGTCCACGCTGGCGCTCGCCGACCGCATCGCCGTGCTCGACCGCGGCCGGGTGGTCGACACCGGCACGCACGCGGAGCTGACCGCGCGCTGCGAGCTGTACCGCGCGCTGCTCGCCGGGCCGGGCGAGGCGATCGAGGACGAGAGCCGCCGCGACCTGTCCGACCTGGCCCCCGGTCCGGACGGCTGGACACCCGCGCTGTGGCCGGCCGATGTCGAGGAGGAGGTCGCGAGCAGCCGCGCGCCCGGTGTCAGCATCGGCGCGCCCCGCGGCGGCGGCGCCGCGGGCGGGCGGATGGCCGGCGCGCTGTCCGGCACCCCGCAGACCCCGGAGCTGATCGAGCGCGTCGCAGCGCTGCCGCCCGCGTCGGAGGTGCCCCAACTCGGCGACGAGGACCCGACCGCGCCCGACCCCGGCTTCCGGTTACGCAGGCTGCTGCGCCCGGTGCGGGTCGCCCTGGCCGTGATCGCCGGGCTGGTGATCGGCGACGCGGTGCTGACGATGGCGCTGCCGATGCTGGTCCAGCGGGGCGTCGACGGCGGCGTGCTCACCGGCGACACGACGGCGCTGTGGGTGGTCACGGCGATCGCCGGGGTGCTGGTGCTGATCGGGTTCGTGGACAACGCGGTGACCACGGTGCTGACCGCGCGGGTCGGTGAGCGGCTGCTGTATCTGTTGCGGGTGCGCAGCTACGCGCACCTGCAGCGGCTCGGGCTCGACTACTTCGAGCGCGAGATGGCCGGCCGGATCATGACCAGGATGACCACGGACGTCGACGCCCTGTCGACGTTCCTGCAGACCGGGCTGACGAGCGCGATGGCGAGCGTGCTGACGGTCCTCGCGATCACGGTCGCACTGGTGGTCACCGACCTGTCGCTCGCGCTGGTCGCGCTGAGCGCGCTGCCGGTGCTCGTGCTGGCGACGGTGGTCTTCCAGCGGCTGTCGACCGTGGCGTACACGCAGGCGCGCGAGCAGGTCAGTGCGGTGAACGCGGACATGCAGGAGAACGTGTCGGGGCTGCGGGTCGCGCAGGCGTTCACCCGCGAGGAGCACTCGGCGCGGGAGTTCGCCGCGCGCAGCGACACCTACCGCCGCACGCGGCTGCGGGCACAGCGCTACGTGGCGACGTACTTCCCGTTCGTGGCCTTGTTGGCCGGGGTCGCGCAGGCGGCGGTGCTGGTCGTCGGCGCGGGCCGGGTGGCGGCCGACGAGCTGTCGGTCGGGGTGCTGTTGGCGTTCATGCTGTACCTGAACCTGTTCTTCTCGCCGGTGCAGCAGCTGTCCGGGGTGTTCGACGGGTATCAGCAGGCGCGGGTGGGGCTGCGGCGGATCGCGGACCTGCTGCGCACGCCCAGTTCGGTGGAGCCGCCCGCGCGGCCGACCCCGGTGCCGCGGAAGCTGGCCGGGGCGGTGGAGCTGCGGAACGTGTCGTTCAGCTATCCCGGCGCCGAGCGGCCGGCGGTCTCGGACCTGTCGCTGTCGGTGGCCGCCGGCGAGACGGTCGCGCTGGTCGGCGCCACGGGCGCCGGCAAGTCGACGGTGGTGAAGCTGATCGCCCGCTTCTACGACCCGACGGCCGGCGCGGTCTTGGTGGACGACGTCGACCTGCGCGACTACGACCCGTCGGAGTTCCGCAGGAGGTTGGGGGTCGTGCCGCAGGAGGCGCACCTGTTCAGCGGCGACGTGGCGAGCAACGTGGGCTACGGCGCGGCGTTCGACGGGGTGAACGGGGACCGCGCGGCCATCGAGACGGCCGTTCGGTCGGTGGGGGCGTTACCCATGGTGGCGGACCTGCCGGACGGCTTCCGCCAGCACGTCGGTGAGCGCGGGCAGGGCCTGTCGGCGGGGCAGCGGCAGCTGATCGCGCTGGCGAGGGCAGAGCTGGTGGACCCGGACGTGCTGCTGCTGGACGAGGCCACGGCGGCGCTGGACCCGGCGACGGAGTCGGTGGTCCTGGCGGCGAGCGAACGCCTGGCCCGCCCGAGGACGACGTTCGTGGTGGCACACCGCCTGGCCACCGCGGCGAGGGCCGACCGAATAGTGGTACTGGACGACGGGCGGATCGTGGAGCAGGGCACGCACGCGGAGCTACTGGCAGCCGGCGGTCGCTACACGACGCTGTGGCACCACGGCACCGACGACCACCCCCGTCACGCCCACCCCCAACCCCACGACCACCCAGTACCGGACCGCACTCTTCTGTGACCCGCTGCCGCGCGGCCGGCCCTCAACTGGACGCACGCACCATGCGACACGCCAAGCAGAGCGGTCCCGCCACGCGCCGCGGAACCGACCGCGACCCAACGCCTCACGCCCCCGCCAGGGGAACTCGTCGCGCGCCAAGCGGCCCCAGCTCAACCTCCCTCGGCCCGCGCCCGCCACACCCAGCGCAGCCGCACCGAACCCCTCACTCACCACCCGCCGCCGACTGGTGGACCTCGCCACTCGCACCCGCCACACCGAACGGTCTCAGCTCAACGTCCCGCCGGCCCCGCACCCGCCACACCCGACGCGCAGTCACGCCCAACCTCACCCGCCGCACATCCCCCCGGCCCGCAACCGCCACACCCGACGCGAAACCGCACCCAACGTCACCGCCACCCCGAGCGGCCCCAGCCCGACGTCCGCCCAGCCGCACCCGGCGCGCAGCCCCCGACCCTCACCCGCCGCCGGCCACCCCCGACCCGCCGCCACTCCAAGCGGGCCCAGTCCAACATCCGCCGCCCAGGCCCCAGCCGCCATGCCCGGCGCAGCCACCACCCGCTGCCGCCGGTGGACCTCGCCACCCGCGCCCGCCACACCAAGCGGTCCCGGCCCCACATCTCCCCGGCCCGCACCCGCCACCCCCAAGCGGCCCAGCTCAACCTCCGCCCGCCGCAGCACGCCGGACAGTCCCAGCTCACCGCCGCGGGCACCCAAACCCACCACCACAACCAGAGCGCCCGGAGATCGAGATGCGGCTGAGGCCCGGCCTCCGGCCCCCGATTTCCAGCCTAGGAGCCACCACCGACAATCCCGCGCCGTTCCACGGCGGCCTGTGGACAACCCGCCCACTGTGGACAGCTCCACCGCTCGACCTTCGTGCGCAACGGAACTGTCGGACCCCTGCCGTAGGCTGGAAAACGGGGCCGGAGGCCAACGCCGCCGCTCAGCAGCCGAACACACGCCATCCATCGCGGGCACCCAAGCCTTCGAACCGCAACCCCAGCGCGAGCCCGACGGCCAGAAAGCCACAGCGACCCAGCCGGTCACGGCACGTCACCACCCCCGTCACGCACAGTGAACACTCCGATCACCGCGAGTCGCCGACCAGCACGTCCGCTCCGCAACACATGCAAAACGGCAATAACGGCAATCGCGGCGACGCGCGCAGGTGCGATCCGCCTGCGACCCTTGGGAGCGACAATGCGAGTATCTGGCGGCAGCAGCATCTGGGGGGCGGCAACCGATCACCTATGTGACCTGCGGTCCAGCCAATCGAGTCGGCACCACGCGGCTCGCGCGGAGGACTAGCCTGAAGGTGCAGTACGTATCACTAACAGATCGAGATAGATAGAGGCGAGTGCCTGCCGTGTCCAGCAGCAGCCCTGCGTCGCAGTTCGGCCCCAATGAGTGGCTCGTAGAAGAGATGTACGAGCAGTTTCTCGCTGACCCGTCGTCAGTGGACTCAGCGTGGCACGACTTCTTCGCCGACTACAAGCCGACACAGCGCGTGGCGAACCAGGCCGCGAGCGACACGAAGAGCAACACTGACGGCGAGAGGTCCGCCTCCGTGGCGAAGACCACAACGCCGACATCCGCGGCCACCAAGACGACGACGCCCGCACCCGCGGCCACCAAGACCGCGCCCCCGCCGCCCGCCAAGACCGGGACCAACGGGCAGGCGAAGTCGTCCGCGGCGGCTCAGGCCAACGCCAAGAAGCCGGCGGCCAAGGCCGCGGCCCCCGAGGCGAAGCCCGCCCCCAAGGCGGAGCCGAAGAAGGCCGAGCCCAAGAAGGACGGCGAGGAGACCAGGACTCTTCGTGGCGCGGCCGCGCTGATCGCCAAGAACATGGACATCTCGCTGACCATCCCGACCGCGACGAGCGTGCGGGCCGTGCCGGCGAAGCTGCTGTTCGACAACCGCATCGTGATCAACAACCACCTGAAGCGCACGCGCGGCGGGAAGGTGTCGTTCACGCACCTCATCGGGTACGCGCTGATCCGCGCGCTGGCCGACTACCCGAACATGAACCGGCACTACGCCGAGGTCAACGACAAGCCCGCGATCGTCACGCCGGAGCACGTCAACCTCGGCCTCGCCATCGACCTGCCCACCAAGGACGGCGGCCGCACGCTGGTCGTCGCGTCCATCAAGAACTGCGAGGGCATGACGTTCACGCGGTTCTGGCAGGCCTACGAAGAAGTCATCCGCAAGGCCCGCAACGGCGCGCTGACCGCGGACGACTTCGCCGGCACCACGATCTCGCTGACCAACCCGGGCACCATCGGCACGAACCACTCGATGCCGCGGCTGACCAAGGGCCAGGGCGCGATCATCGGCGTCGGCGCGATGGAGTACCCGGCGCAGTACCAGGGCACGAGCGAGAAGGCCCTCGTCGAGCTGGGTGTCAGCAAGATCATCACGCTGACCTCCACCTACGACCACCGCATCATCCAGGGCGCCGAGTCCGGCGAGTTCCTGCGCCGCGTGCACCAGCTGCTGCTCGGCCAGGACGGCTTCTACGACGACATCTTCACGTCGCTGCGCCTGCCGTACGAGCCGGTCCGCTGGGTCGAGGACATCCCCGAGGGCGCGATCGACAAGACGACGCGCGTCATCGGGCTCGTCGACACCTACCGCACCCGCGGCCACCTGATGTCCGATGTGGACCCGCTGAACTACCGCCAGCGCAAGCACGAGGACCTCGACATCCTCTCCCACGGCCTCACGCTGTGGGACCTGGACCGCGAGTTCCCGGTCGGCGGGTTCGCCGGCAAGGAGCGGATGAAGCTGCGCGACGTCCTCGGCGTCCTGCGCGACAGCTACTGCCGCACCGTCGGCGTCGAGTACACCTACATCCTCGACCCGGCCGAGCGCCGCTGGATCCAGGAGCGCGTCGAGGTCCGGCACGAGAAGCCGCCGCAGGCCGTGCAGAAGTACATCCTGTCGAAGCTGAACGCGGCCGAGGCGTTCGAGACGTTCCTGCAGACCAAGTACGTCGGCCAGAAGCGGTTCTCGCTCGAGGGCGGCGAGTCGGTCATCGCGCTGCTCGACACCGTGCTGGACAAGGCGGCCGAGTACGAGCTGGACGAGGTCGTCATCGGCATGCCGCACCGCGGCCGGCTGAACGTGCTCGCGAACATCGTCGGCAAGCCGATCTCGCAGATCTTCCAGGAGTTCGAGGGCAACCTCGACCCCGGTCAGGCGCACGGCTCCGGCGACGTCAAGTACCACCTCGGCGCCGAGGGCAAGTACTTCCGCATGTTCGGCGACGGCGAGACCAAGGTGACGCTGACGGCCAACCCGTCGCACCTGGAGACCGTCGACCCGGTGCTGGAGGGCATCGTCCGCGCCAAGCAGGACCTGCTCGACAAGGGCGGCGAGGGCTTCACCGTGCTGCCGGTCGCGCTGCACGGCGACGCCGCGTTCGCCGGTCAGGGCGTGGTCGCGGAGACGCTGAACCTGGCGCTGCTGCGCGGTTACCGCACCGGCGGCACCGTGCACGTGATCATCAACAACCAGGTCGGCTTCACGACCGCGCCGGAGCACTCGCGCTCGTCGCAGTACGCCACCGACGTGGCGAAGATGATCCAGGCGCCGGTGTTCCACGTGAACGGCGACGACCCGGAGGCGTGCTACTGGGTCGCCGCGCTGGCCATGGACTACCGCCAGACGTTCAACAAGGACGTCGTGATCGACATGGTCTGCTACCGGCGGCGCGGCCACAACGAGGGCGACGATCCCTCGATGACGCAGCCGGCGATGTACGACATCATCGACACGAAGCGCAGCGTGCGGAAGACCTACACCGAGGCGCTGATCGGCCGCGGCGACATCTCCGTCGACGAGGCGGAGAAGGCGCTGCGGGACTTCTCCAGCCAGCTCGAGCACGTGTTCAACGAGGTGCGCGAGCTGGAGAAGCACCCGGTGGCGCCGAGCCCGTCGGTCGAGTCGGAACAGCAGGTGCCGACGAAGGTGCCGACCGCGATCTCGCACGAGGTGCTGGAGCAGATCGCCGACGCGCACGTGAACCTGCCGGCGGGCTTCTCGCCGCACCCGAGGGTGAAGCCGGTGCTGGAGCGGCGCGCGAAGATGGCCCGCGAGGGCGGCATCGACTGGGCGTTCGCCGAGCTGCTGGCGTTCGGGTCGCTGAACATCGAGGGCCACATGGTGCGGCTCGCCGGCCAGGACTCGCGGCGCGGCACGTTCGTCCAGCGGCACGCGGTGATCGTGGATCGCAAGAGTGGCAAGGAGTACGTGCCGCTGCAGAACCTGTCCGACGACCAGGGCCGGTTCCTCGCGTACGACTCGGCGCTGTCGGAGTACGCGGCGCTCGGGTTCGAGTACGGCTACTCGGTGGCGAACCCGGACGCGCTGGTGCTGTGGGAGGCGCAGTTCGGTGACTTCGTGAACGGCGCCCAGTCGGTGATCGACGAGTACATCTCGTCCAGCGAGGCCAAGTGGGGCCAGCGTTCCGATGTCGTGGTCCTGCTGCCGCACGGCCACGAGGGTCAGGGCCCCGACCACACGTCGGGGCGCATCGAGCGGTGGCTGCAGCTGTGCGCCGAGGGGTCGATGACCGTGTCGATGCCGTCGACGCCGGCGAACTACTTCCACCTGCTGCGCCGGCACGCGCTCGACGGGGTCGCGAGGCCGCTGGTGGTGTTCACGCCGAAGTCGATGCTGCGCAACAAGGCGGCCGTCAGCCCGGTGTCGGACTTCACCGAGGAGGCCCGGTTCAACTCGATCATCGACGACCCGGAGTCGCCGGATCCGGCCAAGGTCACGAAGCTGCTGCTCGTGTCGGGCAAGCTGTACTACGAGCTGGCCGCCGAGCGGGCCAACCGGTCGGCGACCGACGTCGCGATCGTGCGCGTCGAGCAGCTGTACCCGGTGCCGGTCAAGCGGCTGGGCGCCATCTTCGAGAAGTACCCGAACGTCGAAGAGGTCCGCTGGGTCCAGGAGGAGCCGGCGAACCAGGGCGCGTGGCCGTTCTACGGTCTGCACCTGCGTGAGCTGTACCCCGACCTGCCGACGCTGGTGCGGGTGTCGCGCCGCGTGATGGCGGCGCCGTCGGCCGGTTCGGGCAAGGTGCACGAGGTGGAGCAGCGGGAGATCATCGAGAAGGCGTTCAGCTGAGGCGATGTACTTCACCGACCGAGGCTTGGAAGAGCTGACCGAACGACGCGGCGACGAGGAAGTCACGCTGGCCTGGCTGGCCGCCAAGATGCGTGACTTCGTCGACGCCAACCCGGAGTTCGAGAACGCTGTGGAACGCCTCGCCACCTACCTGGCAAGAGACGACGAAGACGACGAGTGACGTGACAGCGCCCCGGAGCAGCCGCCCCGGGGCGCTGTCATGCAGTGCCCTGTGGCCGCTGGCCTCCGGCTGCTGGCGCTGGCCGCCGGCTCTGGCGCTGGCCGCTCGGCGCTGGCGCTGGCCGCCGGCTCTGGCGCTGGGCTCTGGCGCTGGCCTCCGGCCCCCGATTCGATCGTCCCACGGCCCACCGACAGTTCCCGCGCCGCGAGCGGCAGTTGTCCACAGCGTCAGCCGAGCCGGGGACCGCGCGCACGATCCCCCTGTGGACAACTGCCCCGCATGCACCCGCCACTGTCGGTGTCCACCGGTAGGCTGGAAATCGGGGGCCGGAGGCCAGACCCACCTCATCTCACCAGGCGTAAGCCTCCGGAGCCGGCTTCGAGCCGTTCGGCCCGGGCGCCGGGAACAGCTCGTCGAGCTTCGCCAGAGTGTCGGCCTCCAGCTTGATGTCCACCGCCCGCAGGGAGCCGTCCAGCTGCGCCTGCGTGCGCGGCCCGATGATCGGCGCGGTCACGCCCTCCTGGTGCAGCAGCCACGCGATGCCGAGGTCGGCCGGGTCCACCCCGAGATCGGCCGACAGCTTCTCGTACGCCTCGATCGCGTCGCGGTGCTTCTCCAGCGCGTCGGCCGACCGCCCGCTGTTCGACCGGGACGCGCCGCCCTCGCGCTGTTTGCGCAGCACACCGCCGAGCAGCCCGCCGTGCAGCGGCGACCACGGGATCACGCCGATGCCGTAGTGCCGCGCCGCCGGCAGCACCTCCAGCTCGACCCACCTGGTCATCAGGTTGTAGATCGACTGCTCGCTGACCAGCCCGAGGAAGTGCCGGGACCGCGCCGCCTCCTGCGCCTGCGCGAGGTGCCACCCCGCGAAGTTCGACGACCCGAAGTACAGCACCTTCCCCTGCTGGCGCAGCACGGAGAACGCCTCCCAGATCTCGTCCCACGGCGTGTTCCGGTCCACGTGGTGCATCTGGTACAGGTCAAGGTGATCCGTCTGCAGCCGCCGCAGCGACGCCTCCGCCGCGCGCCGGATGTTCAGCGCCGACAGCAGGTTGTCGTTCGGCCACTCGCCCATCGAGCCGTACAGCTTCGTCGCCAGCACCGTCTTCTCGCGCCGGCCGCCGCCCTGCGCGAACCACCGGCCGATAATCTGCTCGGTGACACCCTCCCCCTGCTTCCAGCCGTATACGTTGGCGGTGTCGAAGAAGTTGATGCCGTGCTCGTGCGCGCGGTCCATGATCGCGTGACTGTCCTCTTCGGACGTTTCGGGACCGAAGTTCATGGTGCCGAGCACGAGTCGGGACACGGAGAGGCCGCTGCGGCCGAGCTGTGTGTACTCCATGAAACCCAACCTACGCCCGGAGTTACTCCAGATGCACAACCAGCCGTTCCTACACGAGCTCGTCACCACGGTCCGCGCGCCGGGGGTGGTGCTCTCCGACCCGGACGGTCAGATCCGCCCGGCCGGCGCGCAGGGTTGGCTCGTCGCCGACGTGCGGCATCTGTCCGAGCTGACCGTCCTGGTCGACGACCGGGAGCCGGTCGCGCTCGGCCACGACGACCGGCTGTTCGTCGGCGCGGTGCGCCACCTCGGCGACGCGATCACCGAACCGACCGTCCGGCTCGAGCGGACCCGCGCGCTCGACCCCGACCGGCTGCACGAGACGTTCGAGCTGGTCAACGACTCGCGGCAGGAGGTACGCGCGACGCTGGCCGTGCGGCTGGCCGCGGATCTCGCGCCGATCCTCACCTTCCGCCGCGGTCAAGCACCGGACCCGGTGCCGCCGCACGACCTGACGTGGACCGCCGGGTCGTGCACGACCACGGTCACCGCCGACCGGACGCCCGACCGGACCCGGCACGCCGACCACCTGCGGCTCGAGTGGGACCTGCAGCTGGCCCCGCGCACCCGCGCGGCGATCACGCTCGAACTGACCGCCGTCTCGACGGCCGACGACGCGGTGTTCGTCGCACCGACCGAACCGGGCCCGGTCGCCCGTGTCGACAGCGCGGACCCCGAGCTGAACCGCCTGGTCAGCAAGGGCCTCGACGACCTCGACGCGCTCCTGCTCGCCGACAGCGCCGCCCCGGCCGACCGCTTCCTCGGTGCCGGCGCGCCCTGGTACCTGACACTGTTCGGCCGTGACTCCCTGTGGGCGGCCCGTTTCCTGCTGCCGCTCGGCACCGACCTCGCGCTCGGCACCCTGCGCACCCTCGCCCGCCGCCAGGGCACCCGGCACGATCCGGAGACCGCGGAGGCGCCGGGCAAGATGCCGCACGAGATCCGGCGTGTTCCGTCCGGTGTGGACAGTGCAGTCAGTGAGGTAGGCCTGCCGCCCGTCTACTACGGCACGATCGACGCCACCCCGCTGTGGATCTCCCTCATGCACGACGCGTGGCGGTGGGGCGCGGACGTCCGCGACCTGCTCGAACCGATGCGCCGGGCACTCGACTGGGTGCTGAGCCACGACGGCTTCCTGTCCTATCGGGACGAACTGGGCCGCGGACTCGCCAACCAGGGCTGGAAAGACTCCCCGGACGCCGTTCAGGACAGCGCGGGAACCCTTGCCACGCCACCGGTCTCGCTGTCGGAGGCGCAGGCGTACGCGCACCGCGCCGCCCTGGACGCGGCCACGCTGCTCGACGCGTTCGGCCAGCCGGGCGCGGCCGAGGCCAGGACGTGGGCCGAGGGCATGGCGTCCCGTTTCCGTGCACGTTTCTGGTTGCCGGCGGGCTTTCCCGCGCTCGCGCTCGACGCGGACGGGCAGCCGGTGGACTCGCTGGCGTCGAACCTCGGCCACCTCATGGACACCGGTCTGCTGACCACGGCGGAATCCGCCGCGGTCGCGGCCCACCTCGGCGAGCTGGACAGCGGTTTCGGCCTGCGCACGCTGTCCGGCGACCACCCGTCGTTCAACCCGGTCGGCTATCACACCGGCTCGGTGTGGCCGCACGACACGGCGATCGCCGTCGACGGCCTCGCCCGCGAAGGACACGGGCGGGTCGCCGCGTCGCTCGCCGCCGGGATCGTCCGCGCGGGCACGCGGTTCGGGCACCGGCTGCCGGAGCTGTACGGCGGCTGGTCGCCGGATCAGGGGCCGCTGCTGGACTATCCGTCGACGTGCCGGCCGCAGGCGTGGTCGGCGGCGTCGGCGATCGTGCTGGTCCGGGCCGCGCTGGGACTGGACGCGGACGTGCCGAACGGACGGCTGACGGTGCGGCCGGCGCCGGAGTTCGCCGCGTGGTTCCCGATGCAGGTCGAGGGGCTGCGGGTCGCGGGCGCGGAGCTGACGGTCGAGGTGGACGCCGAGGGCCGGGCGGCGGTTCGGTCGGAGGTACCGGTCGAGATCGGCACCTGAGGAGGAAGCTCCGCACGCGGGCCGCGCGGGAACAATCGGCTCATGGTGCGAATTCGGGCGATAGCCGTGCTGATAGCCGCGTTTCTGCTGGTCAGCGGGGTTCCGACGGCATCCGCGACGGATGCCGGGCTGGCCTCCGGCCCCCTTTTCCACGCTACCAGCGACCACCGACAAGATCGGCGGAACGACCGCCAGGTGAGCTTGCCGGAGCCGGCGGGCCGTTGCCGATCGGGGCGACGCTGGTGCACATGGTCGACCGAAGGCGGGTGGATCCGCTCGCGCCGGCTGGGGGTCCGCCTGAGCTGATGACGCAGGAGGCCGCCGCCATGGAGCGGTGCTACGGCCTGGCGCCGGGGGCGTTCGTCGGCGCGACCACGCACAGCCTGCTCGACGCGCCCGCATTGCCCGGCCGCTACCCGGTCGTCGTGGTCTCGCACGGGTTGTGCGCCTACCGCACCGACGCGACCGCGGTCGCCGAGCGGCTCGCCAGCATCGGGTACGTCGTGGTCGCGCTCGGCGCCACGCACGAGTCGGACGCCGTGGAGTTCCCCGACGGCCGGCTGGTGTCGACCGCGGACCCGACCTACTGCACGGCCGCGCAGGACCCGAACAACCCGCTGCTCACGACGCTGCAGGAGCCGAGGGCCGCGGACGTCAGTTTCGTGCTCGACGAGCTGCGCAAACGTTTGCCACATGGCCTGACCAGGGCGGTCAACCTGTCGAGGGTCGGCGTGTTCGGGCACTCGTTCGGCGGCTCGACGGCCTGATCGCGGGCCCGGTGCGACACACCGGCGTCGACAAGCCGTTCCTCGTCATGGGCAGCGACTACCACGACACCACGATGGACTCGAGCTGGGCGGACTTCCTGCCTCGGCGGCAGCACCGACCGGTGGGGACCGCGTTCTTCCAGAGGTTCCTGCGCGGCATCCCGTCACCGCTGCTCGCCGGCCCGTCGCCGACGTACCCGGAGGTCGAGTTCCGCACCACCGGCTAGGAGAATGCCGGCATGACCGAGGAGACCTCCGACGAGCAGGGCTGGATCCCGCTCGACGAGAACCCGCACGCGGACGACAAGCGCGACGTGCTCGACCCGAGTGGTGAGGGCCTGCCGTTCAAGCGGCTGATCCTGATCGGGCTCGGAATCGGCGTGCTGGTCGCGATCCTCGTACTCTGGTTGGTGTGACGGCGTCCGAGCCGTCCGGTCGGAGGATGACCATGCCTGACGACGACAGCGGGAACCGCCCGGATGCCACGAGGGATCCGGTCATCTTCGGCCCGGACCCCTTCGTCCACGAGCGGCCACCGATCGAGGAGGACGAGCCGAGCTACCGGCCGCGGCCGCGCTGGCCGTTCCTCGTCACGATCCTGATCGTCGTCGTCGTGCTGGTCGGAGCCGTCAGCATCTGGGTCCTCTAGCGGATCCGGGCGCCCTTGCGCCACACCGCGTGCGTGAGCGGCACCCCCGGCCGGTACGCGAGGTGGGTGACCGACGGCGCGTCGAGCACGTGCACGTCCGCGCGGGCGCCGACCCGCAGGACACCCACCTCGTCCTCGCGCCGCAGTGCCCGCGCGCCACCCCAGGTCGCGGCTCGCACCGCCTCCTCGACCGACATCCTCATCTGCAGCACGGCCGTCGCGACGCAGTAGGCCATCGACGACGTGTACGACGAGCCGGGGTTGCAGTTCGACGCGAGCGCGACGGTCGCGCCGGTGTCCAGCAACGTGCGTGCGTCGGGAAGTGGTTGGCGCGTCGAGAGATCGCACGCGGGCAGCAGCGTGGCGACCGTGTCGGAGTGGGCGAGGTCGTCCACGTCGGCCCCGCTCAGGTACGTGCAGTGGTCGACGCTCGCCGCGCCGAGCGACACCGCCAGCCGCACGCCGGGGCCGTAGCCGAGCTGGTTCCCGTGCACCCGCAGGCCGAGCCCGCGCGCGGCCGCGGCGGTCAGCACCGCACGCGACTCGTCCTCGTCGAACGCGCCGGTCTCGCAGAACACGTCCGCCCACCGGACGTGCGGCGCGACCGCGTCGAGCATCTCGCCGGTCACCAAGTCGACATAGTCCCCTGTGGACATGTCGGCCGGGACGAGGTGCGCGCCGAGGAACGTCACCTCGTCGACCGCCGCCCCGGCGAGCTTCGCCGACCGCAGCTCGTCGGCCACCGTCAGCCCGTAGCCCGTCTTGGTCTCCAGGTACGTGGTGCCCTGCGCGACCGCCTCGGCGACGTGTCGGCGCAGCACCCCGGCCAGCTCGTCGTCCGACGCGGCACGGGTCGCGTTCACCGTGACCGCGATGCCGCCTGCGGTGTAAGGCTTTCCGGCCATGCGGGCGCCGAACTCGGCGGTCCGGTCGCCGGCGAACACGAGGTGCGTGTGGCTGTCGACCCAGCCCGGCAGCACCGCGCGGCCCTCGACGTCGACGCGCTCGTCGGCGTCCGGCGCGTCGGCCGCCGACCCGAGCCACGCGATCCGGTCGCCGTCGAGCACCAGCGCGGCGTCGGCGCGCGGCGGCTCGTCGTTCGTGGTCAGCTCGCCGATTCCCGTGATCAGCACACTCACGACTCCCCCTCGCAGGCTCGGTTGAGCCGCTCGCGGTCACCCTGTGACATTGGTTCGCTCGCAAGCTCGCTCACGTCCACAGCTCCTCGATCGCCTTGCCCAGCAGCACACCCACGTCACCCAGCCGCCCGTGGCGACCGTCGATCGCGACGATCCTGCCACCGGACACGACGGTGTGGACGTCGGCGGCCGTCGCCGCGAGCAGCACCTGCTCCGGCCGGCTGCCCGCGGTCCGCTGGCTGTCCAGGTTCACCGCGACGAGGTCCGCGGGCAGACCGGTCGCGATCCGACCCGCGTCCCAGCCGAGACTGCGGTGCCCGGCGGAGGTCAGCGCGGCGAACAGCTCGTCCGGCGTGAACCGGCCGCGCCGCCCGGTGCGCAACCGTTCGCCGTGCTCGAGCGCGCGCACCTCCAGCAGGGGGTCGACGACCGCGTGCTGGTCGCTGCCGAGCGAGAGCGGGGCGCCGGCGTCGAGCAGCTCACGCGCCGGCCCGATGCCGTCGGCGAGGTCCGCCTCCGTGGTGGGACAGAAACACGCGCCCGCACCGGCGGCGCCGAGCAGCGCGATGTCCTGAGTGGACAGATGGGTGGCGTGGACCGCGGTGGTGCGCGGGGTGAGCGCGCCCGCCTCGGCCAGCAGCTGCGTCGGGGTCAGCCCGTACGCGGCGAGGCACGCGTCGTTCTCGGCCGGCTGCTCGGAGAGGTGGACGTGCAGCGGCCGGTCACCGGCGGCCTCGGCGACCGTGGCGAGGTCGGCGCGCGGGACCGCCCGCACCGAGTGGATCGCCGCGCCGAGCCGCACGTGGTCGGCCGGCCGCTGCTCGCGGATCCGTTTCTCCCACGCGGCGACGGAACCGTCGGAGAACCGGTGTTGCTCCGGTAGCAGCGGGGTGTCGATGCCGCCGGCCAGGTAGCAGGTGTCCAGCAGCGTCAACCGGATCCCGGCGTCGGCGGCGGCCTGACGCAGCGCCGCCCCCATCTCGTTGGGATCGGCGTAGCGCCCGGTCGCCGGGTGGTGCACGTAGTGGAACTCGCCGACGCACGTCACCCCGGCCACGGCCATCTCGGCGTACACGGCGGTCGCCAGCGCAAGGTAGCTGTCGGGGGTCAGCTTCCCCGCCAGGTGGTACATCGCGGTGCGCCACGTCCAGAACGTGCCGCCGTCGGCATGGGTGCGGCCGCGCAGCGCGCGGTGGAACGCGTGCGAGTGCGCGTTGGCGAAACCGGGCAGCACCAACCCGGTGAGCACGCGGGCGTCGCGGGGCGGCGGCCCGGTGGACACGTCGTCGATCACGCCGTCGACCACCCGCACGAGAACGTCGGCCGTGACGCCGTCCGGCAGCCACGCCCGCTCGCACCAGTAGTCCCTCATCCGGCCAGGTGTCCCAGCACGGTCGCGAGCGCGGCGACGCCGGCCTCGCAGTCGGCCGCCTCCGCGAACTCCTCCGGCGCGTGGCTGACGCCGGTCGGGTTGCGCACGAACAACATCGCGGTCGGCACGTGCGCGGCGAGGATGCCGGCGTCGTGCCCGGCGCCGGTGGGCAACACCGGCACGCCACCCAGCGCGCCGGCCAGGTCGTCGCGCAGGCGCGGGTCGAAGTGCACGGTGTCGCCGTAGGACTCCTCGGTGACGGTCAGCTCGCAGCCCTCGCGGGTCGCGGCATCCGTTGCCATGGCGGTGATCCGGTCGACCACCCGGCGGGTGTGGGCGTCGTCGCCGGCACGGGCGTCGAGCCAGACGTCCACTGTGGACGCGATGACGTTGGTGCCGCCCGGGTTCGGCACCAACCGGCCGACCGTGGCCCGCGCGTCGTCCACTTCGGACGCCGCGATCCGCGCCGCCAGCACCATCTCGGCGGCCGGCACCATCGGGTCGTGGCGGTCGCCGAGCAGCGTCGCGCCCGCATGGTTGCCCTCGCCGGTGAACCGGAACTGCCAGCGGCCGTGCGCGAGGATCGAGCTGGCGACCCCGATCGGCGCGCCGAGGTCGACGAGTCCCCTGCCCTGCTCGACATGCAGCTCGACGAACCGTGCCGATCGACGACAGCGCGTCGTCGTCGCGGCCGAGACGCGTCGGGTCGAGGCCGGCTTCCGCGACCGCCTCGGCGAACGTGACGCCGTCGGGGTCGTGCAGGCGGCGCGCGGTGTCGGCGTCGATGGCGCCGGACAGCAGCCGCGACCCGAGGCACGGCACACCGAACCGGCCGCCCTCCTCCTCGGCGAACACCACGACCGCCAGCGGCTTCGCCGGCGTGAACCCGCTGTCCCGCAACGAGTCCACGGCCGCGAGCGCGGTGACCACACCGAGCGGGCCGTCGAACGCCCCGCCGCCGGGCACGGAGTCGAGGTGGCTGCCGGTGACGACCGCGTCGACCCCTGGCTCTCCCCACCACGCCCACAGGTTGCCGTTGCGGTCGCACCGGACGGCCAGTTCACGCCGCTGCGCCTCTTCGACGAACCACTCCCGCAGCTCCAGCTCGACCCGGTCGAAGCCGTGCCGGGAGTACCCGCCCCGCCGCGGATCGCGGCCGACGGTCTCGATCGCCGCCAGCAGATCGGTGGCGCTCATGGCATCGGGACCGTGACGCCGCGTTCGACGGCGACCGAGCGGGCCTCGTCGTAGCCGGCGTCGACGTGCCGGATCACGCCCATGCCGGGGTCGTTGGTCAGCACGCGCTCGATCTTCTGTCCTGCCAACGGGGTCCCGTCGGCCACGCAGACCTGCCCGGCGTGGATGGACCGGCCGATGCCGACGCCGCCGCCGTGGTGGATCGACACCCAGCTGGCGCCGGACGCGGTGTTGACCATCGCGTTGAGCAGCGGCCAGTCGGCGATCGCGTCGGAGCCGTCGGCCATCGACTCGGTCTCCCGGTACGGCGAGGCGACCGAGCCGCAGTCGAGGTGGTCGCGGCCGATCACGACCGGCGCGGACAGTTCGCCGCTCGCGACCATCTCGTTGAACCGCATGCCGGCCAGGTGCCGCTCGCCGTAGCCGAGCCAGCAGATGCGCGCGGGAAGTCCTTGGAAGGCGACTCGTTCGCCGGCCATCCTGATCCAGCGGGCGAGGGACTCCTTCTCCGGGAACAGTTCCAGGATCGCGCGGTCGGTCGCGGCGATGTCGGCCGGGTCGCCGGACAGCGCGGCCCAGCGGAACGGACCCATGCCCTCGCAGAACATCGGGCGGATGTAGGCGGGCACGAACCCGGGGAAGTCGAACGCCCGCTCGTAGCCGCCGAGCTTGGCCTCGCCGCGGATCGAGTTGCCGTAGTCGAACACCTCGGCGCCCGCGTCGAGGAACCCGACCATGGCCTCGACGTGGTCGGCCATCGAGTCGCGGGCGCGGTCGGTGAACTCGTCCGGCTTCTTCGCCGCGTAGTCCGGCCAGTCCTCCACGGACACGCCCTTCGGCAGGTACGCCAGGGGATCGTGCGCGGACGTCTGGTCGGTCACGATGTCGATCTCGACGTCGCGGCGCAGCAGCTCGGGCAGGACCTCGGCCGCGTTCCCGATGACACCGACGGAAAGCGCGCGGCCGTCGCGCTTCGCGGCCTCGACCCGGCGGACCGCGTCGTCGAGGTCGTCGGCCACCTCGTCGAGGTAGCGGGTCTCGACCCTGCGGTGCGCGCGGGCCGGGTCGGCCTCGACGCACAGCGCGACACCCTCGTTCATCGTGACGGCAAGGGGTTGCGCGCCACCCATGCCGCCGAGCCCGGCGGTCAGCGTGATCGTCCCTTTGAGACTGCCGCCGAACCGCTTGCGTGCGATGGCGGCGAACGTCTCGTAGGTGCCCTGCAGGATGCCCTGGGTGCCGATGTAGATCCACGAACCGGCCGTCATCTGGCCGTACATGGTGAGCCCCAACGACTCCAGTCGCCGGAACTCCGGCCAGGTGGCCCAGTCGCCGACCAGGTTGGAGTTCGCGATCAGCACCCGCGGCGCCCACTCGTGGGTGCGCATGACGCCGACCGGCTTGCCGGACTGGACGAGCAGCGTCTCGTCCTCGCGCAACGCGGTCAGCTCGCGGGTGATCGCGTCGAAGCTGCCCCAGTTGCGGGCGGCCTTGCCGGTGCCGCCGTAGACGACGAGGTCGTCGGGACGCTCGGCGACCTCGGGGTCGAGGTTGTTGTGGAACATCCGCAGCGCGCCTTCGGTCTGCCAGTTCCGTGCGGTCAAAGTGTTTCCACGCGCTGCGCGAACCGGGCGTGCTCCCGAGGTCATGGTAGGTCTCCCGTTCGGATGAGTGCTTCCGCGGCGGCGATCTCCGGCGCGAGGTGGCGGTCCGGGCCGGGCCCGGGGACGGTGCGGCGCAGGGCCGCGACGGCGGCGGCGGTCGCGGGCGCGGGGGTCAGCGGGGCACGCAGGTCCAGCGCGCGGGCGGCGGTGAGCAGCTCGATCGCGAGGACGGTCGTGAGGCCGTCGATGGACTTGCGGAGCTTGCGGGCGGCCGACCAGCCCATCGAGACGTGGTCCTCCTGCATGGCCGAGCTGGGGATCGAGTCGACCGACGCCGGCACGGCGAGCCGCTTCATCTCCGACACGATCGCCGCCTGCGTGTACTGGGCGATCATGTGGCCGGAGTCGACACCGGGGTCGTCGGCCAGGAACGGTGGCAGGCCGTGACTTCTGGTCTGGTCGAGCATCCGGTCGGTGCGCCGCTCGGCCATGCTGGCGACGTCCGCGGCCGGGATCGCGAGGAAGTCCAGCGGGTACGCGACCGGCGCGCCGTGGAAGTTGCCGTTGGACTCGACGCGCCCGTCCGGCAGCACCACCGGGTTGTCGATGGCGGCGGACAGCTCCCGGTCGGCGACGAGCTCCACATAGGACACCGTGTCGCGGGCGGCGCCGTGCACCTGTGGCGCGCACCGCAGCGAGTAGGCGTCCTGGACGCGGTTGCAGTCCGGCCCCCGGTGGCTCTCGACGATCGCCGAACCGGCGAGCAGCGCGGTGATGCGGGCCGCGGAGTGCGCCTGGCCGGGATGCGGGCGCAGCGCCTGCAGGTCGGCGGCGAACACCCGGTCGGTCGCCGAGCAGCGCCTCGACGCTCATGGCGGCGGTGAGGTCGGCGACGTCGAGGAGCCGGTGGAGGTCGTGCAGGGCGAGCACCAGCATGCCGAGCATGCCGTCGGTGCCGTTGATCAGCGCGAGCCCCTCCTTCTCGGCCAGCTCGAGCGGGGCGATGCCGGCCTCGTAGAGCGCGTCGCGGGCGGGCCGCAGCTGTCCGTCCACCTCGACGTCGCCCTCGCCCATGAGCGCCAGCGCGACCGCGGACAGCGGGGCGAGGTCGCCCGAGCAGCCGAGTGAGCCGTACTCGTGGACGATCGGCGTGATGCCGGCGTTGAGCAGGTTGGTGAGGGCGTCGACGGTCTCGGGGCGGACGCCGGTGCGGCCGGTGGCGAGGGTGCGCAGGCGCAGCAGCATCAGGCCGCGGACCACTTCGGACTCGACGGGGTCGCCGGCGCCGGCCGCGTGGGAGCGGATCAGCGACCGCTGGAGAGCGGCGCGCCGGTCGAGCGGGATGTGCCGGGTGGCGAGCGCACCGAACCCGGTGGAGACGCCGTAGGTGGGGGTGTCGGCCTCCGCGAGACGCGCCACGTGCTCGCGGGTCTTGGTGACCTCGGCGAACGCCGCGTCGCTCACCTCGACCCGCGCGTGGTGCCGCACGACTGCGACGACCTGTTCGCGGGTCAGCGGCCCGCCATCGATCACGACCATGGTGCCCATCTCATCGTGGTTGCGGTCGCGGCACGACCCGGGGCGCGGTCGTTGAGTCTGGTATGCCAGACACATGACCGATGTGCCGGCGCTCCGTCGTGGCCTGGCGGTGCTGCGTCTGCTCGCGGGCCGCGCGGGACCGGTCACCGCCGGCTACCTGGCCCGCGAGCTGGGACTGCCGAGGTCGACGACGTACCACCTGCTCGCCGAGCTGACCGCCGCCGGGTTCGTCACGCACCTGCCGGAGGAGCGGCGCTACGGGCTGGGGCTGGCGGCGTTCGAGCTGGGTACGGCGTACCTGCGGCACGACCCGCTCGAACGGCTGGCGCGGCCGGTGCTGCGCGCGCTGATCAGCAGGACCGGGCACGTTGCCCAGCTGGGGGTGCTGCACGGCCGGGAGGCGCTGTACGTGCTGCGCGACCAGCCGCACCTGCACGCGACGGTGGTGACCGATGTCGGTGTGCGGCTGCCGGCGCACCTGCCGGCGTCGGGCCGCGCGATGCTCGGCGCCTTGCCGGCCGCGCAGGTCAGGGCGCTCTTTCCGGACCGGTCGGCGTTCGTGAACCGCACCGGTCGCGGGCCGGAGCACCTGCCCGCGCTGCGCCGCCTGTTGGCCGCCGCCCGGCGTCTGGGATGGACGGTGGAGGACGGCTACGTCACGCCCGGCTTCGCCTCGGTGGCCGCGCCGGTCCTCGACCACGGCGGCCACCCGATCGCGGCCGTCTCGACGACGTTTCGGCATTCTTGTGATGTCGAATGCGGTGAGAGTTGGCCGGAGCTGGCTGAGGAGACACTGCGTGCCGCGGCCGAGTTGAGTGGTCGGATCGGCGGCGTCACTCGTTGAGTGGTCCGGCCACCGGCCCCGGATGTGTGGCGACGGTGCGCCGGCACAACCGCGAGTCCCCCGTTCAAACACAGTGAGTTCCGCGTTCGGGCGTACCGAGGTGGCGTTTCGTGCACATGGGGGCCTGCATGAACCGTCGACTCGGTGTGTTCGAAAGGGGGACTCGGTAGGTCTGAACGGGGGACTCGCGGTTGGCCGGTGGTTGGGTAGCGGCGGCGGCCCCCGGTTCGGTTACCCCACCTGGCACATGGCAGTGGCCGCGCCGGGCGAACCCGGCGCGGCCACTTTCAGCGTTTGGCTCAGAGGCCGATCTCGCCCAGCCACTCCTTCGCCACGTCCGCGTACTCCGGCTTGTCCGGCGCGTTCAGTCGTGAGTTCAGGTCCAGCAGCGTCTTCGTGTCGAGCTTGGCCGACACCGCGTTCAGTGCTTCCTTCACGGCGTCGCTCGCCTTGTCCTTGTTGATCAGCGGGACGACGTTCTGCGCCGCGAAGTTGTTCTTCGGGTCCTCGAGCACGACCAGGTTGTTGGCCTCGATGGCGGCGTCGGTGGTGAAGATGTCGGCCGCCTGCACGGTGTTGTCCAGCAGCGCCTTCGTGGTGATGGCGCCCGGCTCCAACGCGCTGAAGCTCTTGAACGTGCAGCCGTAGGTCTCCTTGATGCCCGGCGTGCCGTCCGGCCGCTCCTGGATCTCCGGCGGCCCGCCGAAGACGACCTCACCGCAGTGCGGCACCAGGTCCTCGATGGACTTCAGCTTCCACTTGTCCGCCGTCTCCTTGGTGACGACGATGGCGTCCTTGTCCTCCGCCTCGGCCTTGTCCAGCACCGTGAGGTTCTCCGGCAGCGCAGCCTGCAACGCCGTGTACACCTCCTCGGCCTCGACCTCCGCCGCCTGCTTGTTGAAGAACTGCAGCAGCACGCCCGAGTACTCGGGGATCAGGTCGATCGAACCGTCCTTGAGACCGTCCATGTACTTCTCGCGGCTGCCGAGGTCGAGCTGCCGGTCGACGGTGACGCCCTTGGCCTCCAGCGCCTGTGCGTAGATCTCGGCGAGCAGCTGGCTCTCCGGGAAGTTCGCCGAGCCGACCGTGATCGTCTCGCTGGAGCCCGAGGGCTTGTCCTCGGCCAGCGGGTCGGAACTGCCACACGCGGAAACGGCCAGCGTCGCCGCCAGGGCCGTCGCCACACCGGCGATAACGCGCTTCATCCTGAGTCTCCTCACGTGGACCTACCTACCAAATCCGGGGTTGGCTTGCGCCAGACGCGCGCGGTGCGCTTCCTGGTGGCCGCGTTGCGCAGGCCGGGCGACACCGCGATCCGCTGCACGATCTCCAACACGCCCTCGACCACGAGCGCGAGCACCGCGATCACGATCGCGCCCGCGGCCATCTGCGGGTAGCCGTTCGGCGAGCCGGCGCCAGCGTTGTTGCCGTCGATGACGAACCGGCCGAGGCCGCCGAGCGACACGTACGCCGCGATCGTCGCGGTCGCGATCACCTGCAGCGCCGCGGAACGGATGCCGCCGAGGATCAGCGGCAGCGCGTTCGGCAGCTCGACCTGTGTGAGGATCTTCGACTCACGCATGCCCATGCCGCGCGCGGCGTCCACGACGGCCGCGTCGACGTTGCGGATGCCCGCGTACGTGCCGGCCAGCACCGGCGGCAGCGCGAGCACGACCAGCGAGATCACCACCGGCAGCAGGCCGACGTAGGTCAGCAGAACCAGCAGCGTCAGCAGACCGAGCTCGGGCAGTGCGCGCAGGCCGTTGGACAGGCCGGCGACGAGGAACGTGCCGCGGCCCGTGTGCCCGATGATCGCGCCGAGCGGGACCGCGATTACCGCGGCGATCAGCACGGTCAGCGCCGTGTAGCCGAGGTGCTCGAGGATCCGCGCGGGGATGCCGGTCGACCCGCTCCAGTGGTCGCCGTCGAACAACCAGGTCAGTGCGGAGTTCATTTCGACGCCCCCTGCCGCGCGCGCGTCCACGGCGTGATCATGCGGCCGACGAGCAGCAGCAACGCGTCGATCACCAGCGCGATGACCAGGATCAACGCGATCGCCACGACCATCTCGACGGCGTTGTTGCGCTTGAAGCCCTCGGTGATCAGGCCGCCGAGGCCGCCGATGCCGATCAGCGCGCCGACCGACGTCAGGCTCATGGCCGACACGGTCGCGACCCGCAGACCGGCGACGATCACCGGGATCGCGAGCGGCAGCTCGACCGCGAGGAACCGCTTGGTCGGGCGGAACCCGACCGCGGTGGCCGCGGCCGTGACCTCACCCGGCACCGCGAGCAGCGCGTCGGTGACCGAGCGGACCAGCAGCGCGATCGTGTAGATGGCGAGCGGCACCTGGACGTTCAGCGGATCGATGATCTTGGTGCCGATCATCAGCGGCACCAGCGTGATCAACGCGAGCGACGGGATCGTGTAGAGCACGCCGGCGAGCGGCACCAGCACGAGTCGCACCGCGGGCCAGCGGCTGGCGGCCCAGCCGAGCGGCAGCGAGACGACCAGCCCGACGAGCACCGGGAGCAGCGCGAGGAACAGGTGCTCCCCGGTCGCTTCCGCGATCTTGTCCAGGTTGCGGTCCAGCCACGGCCACGGCCAGTCGACGTTCACGCGGGCACCTCGCCGGACCGCCTCGCCTCCGCGAGCGCGGCCAGCACGGCGTCGGCCTGGACACCGCCCGCGACCGCGCCGTCGCCGTCGACCGCGATGCCGAGGCCGGCCGGCGAGCTGAGTGCGGAGTCGAGCGCGTTGCGCAGCGAGCCGGCCGTGCCGGACGCGGCACCGTCCACTTCGTACAGTGAGCCGCCGGAGACGAGCTGGCCCGAGTCCTGGCCGCCCACAGTGTCCACTCCGGACAGCTGGTCGGCGGATACCCAGCCGAGCGGCCGGTTCGCGTCGTCGACGACGACGACCCAGCCGTCGGAGAGTGCGGCGCGCGCGTCGTCGGCGGACGTGCCCGACCGGACGGTGGCGAGGGGGCCGACCGGAACTCCCGACGCGGTCAGGAATCCCAGCGCCCGGTACCCGCGGTCACGGCCGACGAACGAGGAGACGAAGTCGTCCGCGGGCTTGGCCAGCAGTTCGGACGGGGTCGCGAACTGGGCGAGCCGGCCGCCGACGCGGAAGACCGCGACCTTGTCGCCGAGCTTGATCGCCTCGTCGATGTCGTGGGTGACGAACACGATCGTCTTGTCCAGTTCGGACTGCAGGCGCAGCAGTTGCTGCTGCAGGTCGTCGCGCACGATCGGGTCGACCGCGCTGAACGGCTCGTCCATGAGGAGCACGGGCGGGTCGGCGGCGAGCGCACGGGCAACGCCGACACGTTGTTGCTGGCCGCCGGACAGCTGCGCCGGGTAGCGCTTGCCGAACTCGACGGGCAGACCGACCAGCTCCAACAGCTCGGTCGCCCGCGCCCGCGCCTCACGCCGGCTCTTGCCGATGAGCAGCGGGACGGTCGCGACGTTGTCGAGCACCGTGCGGTGCGGGAAAAGGCCCGCGTGCTGGATGACGTAACCGATGCCGCGCCGCAGCAGCGGTGGGTCGGACTCCCGAATGTCCTTGCCGTCCAACAGAATCGTGCCGCTCGTCGGATCGATCATGCGATTGATCATCCGCAACGAGGTCGTCTTGCCGCAGCCGGAGGGCCCGACGAAGACGGTGATCTGACCAGCCTCGACAGCGAGGTCGAGGCTGTCGACCGCGACCGTGCCGTCGGGATACCTCTTGGTCACGGCCTGGAACTCGATCACGCTCGAGACTCCTCAGGTCGAGACGGCCACCTTCCGGCCGTGGGTCGCCCGACCTTAGCCCCAATCACCGACAACGGCAGGCCATCTCACGATCTGACCCCTGCGCACGGACCATCGCCGTTAGACCGTTCGGGGTAGCGGTGACCAGATCGTCACCTCGGACCGGCTGAACGGTGCGGCTTTGGCCTCCGGCCCCCGGTTTCCACGCTACGGCAGAGCCCCGACAGAAACCGGCGGCGCAGCGATCACCTGTGGACAGGTGATCGGCTGTGGACAACCGGGGGCCAGCGGCCCGCGCGTGAGCCGAGCCTGTCGGGGGTCGCCGCTAGGCTGGAAATCGGGGGCCGGAGGCCACACGAGCAACAGATTCAGGCCCCAGCGCGGGGTCATCGCAGAGCCGGGCCTCGCAGAGCCGGGTCCCAGCACGAGGTCACCGCAGGGCCGGGTCATCGCAGAGCCGGGCCTCGCAGAGCCGGGCCCCAGAGCGGGTCATCGCAGCACGAGGTCACCGCAGCGCCCGATCACCGCAGCACCGGGTCATCACAGCGCGGCGGAAACCGGGACGCCGTGCACTGCGTCAGTCAGCTTCGGTGACGGCGCCGGCGGTGTGGAGCGCACCCGGGTCGATACGTCCGCGAAATGCGCGCCTCTGGCCTCCGGCCCCCGGTTTCCACGCTACGGCACAGCCCCGACAGAAACGGACGCCGCGAAGGTCACCTGTGGACAACCAGCCGACTGTGGACAACCGCGGCTCAGCGGCCCGCGCACGAGCCGGCTCTGTCGGGGGTCGCCGGTAAGCTGGAAATCGGGGGCCGGAGGCCACACGGACCCCTCAGGAACCCCGAGGAATGTGGACCGGCCCGAGCCGCAACAACTCGCGGAACTCCTTGGCCGGCAAGGGTTGCGAGAGCAGCCATCCCTGAAAGGCCTCCACGCCGAAGCTCCGCAGCACGTGGAACTGCGACTCCAGCTCCACGCCCTCCGCGACGCACGACCGGCCCATCGCGCGCGCCATGTCGACCAGCGCACGCACCACCGCGAAGTCCGCCGCCTCGGTCGCGACCCCGGAGACGAACGCGCGGTCGATCTTGATGATCTGCGCCGGCAGCTCCTTGAGCCGCGCGAGCGACGAGTAGCCGGTGCCGAAGTCGTCGACCGCGAACCGCACACCCCGCTCGACGAGCTCGGTCATCGTCTTGCGGGTGCGGGAGGGCAGGTCGATCAGGCTGGTCTCGACGAGCTCGAGCACGACCCGGTCCCACTCGATGCCGGTCTCGGCGACGGTTGCCGCCACGATCTCCGTGAACTCCGGGTCGCCCGGCACCAGGCCGGACAGGTTGACCGCCACCCCGACGCCGCCGCCGAGCACGCTGCCCGCGACGATCGGCCACTTCGACGCCTCGCACAGCGCGGTCCGCAGCACCCAGCGGTCCAGCTCGCGCAACAGGTCACCCTGCTCGGCGACGGGCAGGAACTCGCCGGGGCCGAGCAGCCCGCGCTCGGGATGCGGCCACCGCACGAGCGCCTCGGCCGACTGCACCGTCCCGTCCGGGCCGACGACCGGCTGGTAGTGCAGCACGAGCCCGTCGTTGGCGATCGCGTCGCGGAGCTGGCCCTCGAGGAGCATCTGGCTGTTCGCGTTCTTGATCAGCTCGGCGTTGGCGAGCGACACGCGGCCGGTGCCCTGGCGCTTCGCGCTGAACATCGCCGCGTCGGCGAACCGCAGCAGGTCCGCGGCGGTGGTGTCGGCGCCGTCGGGCACCGCTGCGCCGATCGCGGCCGACACCCGCAACAGCTGGCCGCGCACCGGCACGGCCGCGCGCAGCAGCCGCGCGACCCGGGTGGCGAGCGCCTCGACACCGCCGACCTCGTGCACGTCGGAACAGATGACCACGTACTCGTCGCCCGACATGCGGCCGGCCGTGCACGACGGCGGCAGCCCGCGCTCGAGCCGCCGCGCCAGCGCGATGATCAGCTCGTCGCCGACGTCGTGGCCGAGGGAGTCGTTGACCCGCTTGAAGTTGTCCACGTCGCAGAACAGCAGCGCGACGCTGGCCGCCTCCGGTCCGCCGAGCAGTTGGCCGAGCAGCTCGTTCACCGCCGCGCGCCCCGGCAGACCGGTCAGCTCGTCGTGCGTCGCCTGGTAGCGCAGGCGTTCCGCGGCCCGGCGGCGCTCGGTGACGTCGGAGAACACCACGAGCCAGAACCGTCGGCCGTCGTCGGCGACCGACACGGTCACGCTCAGCTCGCAGTACACCGCCTTGCCGGCCGCGGTCACGAGCACCCGCTGCCCGGCCCGCAGGTCGCCGTTGCGCCGCGACACCCCGGTCAGCAGCGACTCGCCCCGGTCGGTCGGGTGCGTCAGGTCGGCCGCCGGCGTGCCGCGCAGCCGGTCGAGGTCCATCTGCAGCAGCCGGCACAGCGCGTCGTTCGCGTCGACGAGCCGCTCGGACTCGTCGAACAGCCCGATGCCGACCGGCGCGATCGCGACCAGGTCGGAGAACCGCTGCGACGAGCGCATCATCCTGGTCTCGGTGGACCGCTGCTCGGTGACGTCCTGTGCGGTGCCGATCATGATCGGGCGGCCGCTGTCGGCGTCCAGCGCGTCGCCCCGGCAACGGAACACGCGCCGCGACCCGTCCGGCAGGACCGCCCGGTGCTCGACCTCGACCGGCCGGCCGTTGGCGGCGAAGTCCTGCCACCGCTGGTCGACCCAGCCACGGTCGTCGGGGTGCACGAGGCTCAGGTAGTCGGTGTAGAGGATCGGGGTGCCCGGCTCGACGCCGAACAGCTCGTAGAGCATCGAGGACCACACGCACTCGCCGGTCGCGGTGTTCCACTCCCAGGTGCCCATCCGCGCGACCCGCTGCGCGTCGCCGAACAGCCGCCGGTCCTGGCTGGCCCGCTGCTCGGCGGCACGGAACTTCGTGACGTCCTGCACGGTGCCCTGCACGCGCGCGAGCTTGCCGCCGGCGTCGAACTCGGCGTGCGCGCGGACCTGGAACGTCCGCTCGCCGGCGGCGTCCCGGACCTCCACCTCGGACGGCTGCGGCGCCTCGCCGGACAGCAGCTGCGCCCGGAACACCCCGAGCATCGACTGGTCGGCGGGATGCACCAGGCGCAGCGCCTCGGTGACCGTGCAGTCCGACGGCAGGCCGCAGAGGCTGCGCATGCCTTCGGAGAAGTACGCCTCGCCGGCGGCGAAGTCGACGCCCCACACACCGATCTCGGCGATGCGTTCGACGCCGGCGAGCAGCTCGACCGCGTGGTCCCCGTCGGTGACGACGTGGTCGACGAGCGGTGCCCCACCAGCGCCGTCCGCACTGGTGGGCACGGCTAAGTCGCCGGTCGGCGGCTCACCGAGGAGCCGGCCGGCACGCACGACATGCTCGGCCACCACGCCATCCTTCCGCCCGCATGCCGGCGGGTCGGGCGTAGTCGCCGGTCTTCCCGCCGGTGCTCAGGCTACCCCGTCCGCCCTAGCGGCAGCGGCGACAGCGGCCGCCACCTCCGGCGCGACCCGCGGATCGACGGCGCTCGGCACGATGTAGTCGGCCGAGAGGTCCTCCGCGGCGACCGCCGCGATGGCGTCCGCGGCGGCCAGCTTCATGTGCTCGGTGATCCGCCGGGCGCCCGCGTCGAGCGCGCCGCGGAACACGCCGGGGAAGGCCAGCGAGTTGTTGATCTGGTTCGGGAAGTCGCTGCGGCCGGTGGCCACGATCGCGGCGTGGTTGCGCGCCACGTCCGGGTGGATCTCCGGGTCCGGGTTCGACAGTGCGAACACGACGGAGCCGCCGGCCATCGAGGCGATCAGCTCCTCCGCCACGGTCGAGCCGGACAGGCCGACGAACACGTCCGCGCCCTTGAGCGCCTCGGCCATGCCGCCACGCAGGTTCGCGGAGTTCGTGCGGGTCGCCAGCTCGGCCTTGACCGGATTCAGCCCGTCGCGGCCCTCGTGGACGATGCCGCGCGAGTCGAGCACGGTGACGTCGCCCGCGCCGGCCGACAGCAGGATGTTCGCGCACGCGACGCCGGAGGCGCCGGCGCCCGCGATGACGATCCGCTGGTCGGCGATCGGCCGGTCCAGCACCATGTTCGCGCCACGGAGGGCGGCGAGCAGGATGATCGCGGTGCCGTGCTGGTCGTCGTGCATGACCGGGCAGTCCAGGGCCTCGATCAGCCGCTTCTCCAGCTCGAAGCAGCGCGGCGCGGCCACGTCCTCGAGGTTCACGGCGCCGAACGACGGGCCGCAGGCGCACGAGCGTCTCGACGATCTCGTCGACGTCGGTGGTGTCGAGCACCAGCGGGATGGAGTTCAGCCCGCCGAACGTCTTGAACAGCGCGGCCTTGCCCTCCATGACGGGCAGCGAGGCGCGCGCGCCGATGTCACCGAGGCCGAGCACCGCGGTGCCGTCGCTGACGACGGCGACCAGGCGGCTGGCCCAGGTGTACTTGTTGACGAGCGAGGCGTCCTCGGCGATGGCCCTGCTGACCTTGGCGACACCTGGGGTGTAGGCGATGGACAGAGCGCGCGAGTCGGTGATCTGACGTGGTACCGAGATGTCCAGCTTGCCACCCTCGTGGGCACGGAAGATCTCGTCGTCGGTGACGGGAGTGTTCAGGTCTGCTAGCGGATCGTTCACGGCAGTCATTGCGTCCCTCCTGCGGGCCGATGCGGGAGCCAGGAATGCATCAGGTTGGCTCCGCTCGATCGCGGCGTGGTCGAGCATCGATCGGGTGTCACCGATGCGAGGGACCAAGCCGGGCACGTCAGCCGCCCGCCACTGGTAGGGCGAACGACCGCGGACGCTGCGGTGTCCCACATTCTAGACAGGTCCGCGCGGCGGTGTCGCCGGCCGGGGCCAGTACCCTCCGTCACATGGAGGTTCGGGAGCTCAAGATCCCTGGGACGTTCGAGTTCACGCCGCGCGTGTTCCCGGACGACCGGGGGGTTTTCGTCTGCCCGTACCAGGAGGAGCCGTTCGTCGCGGCGGTCGGCCACCCGCTGCGGCTCGCGCAGAGCAACCACAGCCGGTCGCGGCGCGGCAGCGTGCGGGGGCTGCATTTCGCGGACATCCCGCCCGGGCAGGCGAAGTACGTGTACTGCGCGGAGGGCGCGCTGCTCGACGTGGTCGTGGACATCCGCGTCGGTTCGCCGACGTTCGGGGTGTGGGACGCCGTGCGGCTCGACCCGGTGGACTTCCGCGCCGTGTACGTGCCGGAGGGTCTCGGACACGCGTTCATGGCGCTCGAGGAGGACACGGTCATCTCCTACCTGTGCTCCACCGGCTACAACCCGACCGGCGAGCACGGCGTCGACCCGCTCGACCCCGAGCTGGGACTGCCCTGGCCAGCCGATGTCGAGCCGCTGCTGTCGGACAAGGACCGCGCGGCGCCGACGCTCGCGGAGGCGGAGTCGGCCGGCCTGCTGCCGAGCTACGCCGACTGTGTCGCCAGGTACGCGGAGCTGCGCGTCACCTGAGCCGCGTCGGGCGGGGCCACAGCCGGCGCCGCACCACGCCGTGCACCTGCGCGGGGCCCAGCTCACGGGAGTCGGTGGAGGCGCGCTCGTTGTCGCCCTCGACGTGCCACCCCGCGCCGTCCGCGCGGAGCGCGCGCTTGATCGACAACTGGCCGGGCCGAGCCGTCCACGTGACCACCACGACATCACCCGATCGGGGTCGCTGCCCACTGCGCGCGAGCACCACGTCACCGTCCCGGAGCGTCGGCGCCATCGACGGTCCGCGCACGCGGATGCGCCGGTAGGGCAGCCTGCCGAGCGGGTTCAATCGATCACCTCCGTCGTGTCCGCCCAGCATGCCGGGAGTAGTGTCCAAACCGTCGGAGCGTCAACCTGTTCATGGAGGAAAGATGCGACTCCTGTCGCGCATTCTCGGCCCACGTCTGGAGGCCACGGCGCACTGCGACCTGCCCTGTGGCGTGTACGACCCGGCGCAGGCCCGCATCGAGGCCGAGTCCGTGAAGGCCATTCAGCAGAAGTACCAGGACAACGAGGACCCGGAGTTCCGCACGCGCGCGATCCTCATCGCGGAGCAGCGGAGCGAGCTGGTGAAGCACCACCTGTGGGTCCTGTGGACCGACTACTTCAAGCCACCGCACTTCGAGAAGTACCCGCAGCTGCACGAGCTGGTCAACAAGGCCACGAAGGCCGCCGGTGCCTCCGGGACCAAGGGCTCCATGGACCCCGCCAAGGGCCAGGAGCTGCTGGACTACATCGCGGAGATTGACAAGATTTTCTGGGAGACCAAGCAGGGCTGAGTCTCACCTGACGCTCGACGGCGCCGACCCCACCAGGGGGCCGGCGCCGTCGTCGTCTCCGCTCCCCGAAGGTCAGCGTCGGCGACACTCTGATGGTGATCACCGCGCGGACGACCACGACGTCGTCGTGATCGTGGAGGTCGACCGGCACGGGTAGGTCGAACGGTTCGGGGCCGAAGTCGGGCAGTGTCCAGGTGCGCGGTCGCCCGCAGGCCGGTCGTGGCCTTGGCCAGGTAGTCGGCGGTCATCGACCTGGGGATCCACCGGTGGCCGGCCGGCACGAGGAGGTCGAACGGGCCTCCGCGAGCATGCCCCATCGCGATCTCGGCGAGGTTGCACGCGGCGATCGCGTGGAAGGTGCCGAGGTGGTTGTGCACGCCCCACCACTTCGGCGCGCGGACCTCGCAGTGGCCCGGCGCCATCGCGACCACGTTGGGCAGCACCGTGCCGAAGTACGGCACCCTGGCCACCATGGCTGCGGAGAACGTGCTGGCCATGTGTCATCCCACCAAGTTACTCGCGAGTAACCCTAACGGAGGCAACCGATGAGCGCCAAGCCCGCGCTGTACCTGCTCCGCCACGGCGAGACGGAGTGGTCGCGCAGCGGTCAGCACACCGGCCGCACCGACATCCCGCTGACTCCCAACGGGGAGCGGCGCGCCGCCGACGCCGGGCGCATGCTCGCCGGTCTGCGCGAGGACCGGCCGCTGGCCCTCGTGGTCTCCTCGCCGCGCACCCGCGCGCTGCGCACGGCGGAACTGGCCGGGCTGACCGTCTCGGACGTGACCGAGGACGTCGCGGAATGGGACTACGGCGAGTACGAGGGCCTCTCCACGCCGACGATCCGCGAGACCGTCCCGGGGTGGACCGTGTGGAGCCACCCCTGCCCGGGCGGCGAGACGGCCGCCGAGGTCGGCGCCCGCGCGGCGAAGGTGGTCGCGCGCGTCCGGTCGACACTGCCGGAGGGCGACGTGGTTCTGGTGGGACACGGGCACTTCAGCCGCGTGCTCGTCGCCACCTGGCTCGGGCTGCCGCCGGCCTCTGGCGTCCACTTCGGACTGGACGCCGCGGCGATCTCCGTGCTGGGCGACGAACGCGGGTCGCCGCAGATCCGTCGGCTGAACGTGCCGCCGTTGCCGGAACGGGGTTTCCACGATGACTGACGGCGTCCGCCGCGTCCGGGACGCGGACCTGGCGGCGGTGGTCGAGATGGTGCACGAGCTGGCGCTGCACGAGAGCGCGCCGCGGGAGTGCCACCTCACGGCCGACCAGCTGCGCGCCGCGTTGTTCTGCCCGACCCCGGCGCTGTTCGGACACGTGGCGGAGCTCGACGGGGTCGTCGTCGGCTTTGCCTTGTGGTTCCTCAACTTCTCCACCTGGCGCGGCACGCACGGCCTCTATCTCGAAGACCTGTACGTGCGCGAGCAGGCACGGGGCGCCGGACTGGGCACGGCACTGCTCACCGAACTGGCCGCGGAGTGCGCGCGCAACGGCTACACCCGGCTGGAGTGGGTCGTGCTGGACACCCTCGCGCCGACCATCCGGTTCTACACCGCACTCGGCGCGATCCCGATGACCGGCTGGACCACCTACCGGCTGACCGACGAACCCCTGCGCAGGCTGGGCACGTGAGAACGCCGCGCCGGCAATTGGGTGCCGGCGCGGCGTTCATGCCCTCGCGTGTCTGTCTCAGACGCCCGCGATACCGGCGATCCAGTCGCGGTAGACGGTGATGTTGCCGTATGCCGTGAAGGTCTGCCGGTCACTGGTCGACGCGACGCCGACCTGCACGTAGCTGCCGTCCGGCGCGGTCGCGAACATCGGGCCACCGGAGTCGCCGCCCGCGGTGATGCCGTCGATGCGGTTGGCGCACACCGCGGTGCCGCCCCGGTAGTCCGAGCAGGTGACCGAGCTGACGCCGACGTTGGCGACCTTCAGCAGCTGGGACTGGCACTCGATCTCGGGCCGGTCGGTGCAGGTGGCACCCCAGCCGTAGACCTGCACGGTCTCCCCGACCTCGACCGCGTCGGCGTTGCCGAGCGGCGAGTACGTCGCGGTCACGGCGTGGTCGAGCTGGACCAGTGCCAGGTCCGCGCTCGGGTGGGTGTGGATGGCCACGCCGGTCGCCTGCTCGCCCTGGGTCTGGTCCAGGTTGCCGATGTGGAAGGTGTAGGTGCCACCGCCGGCGACGCAGTGCTCGGCGGTGAGGATCCAGGTCGGCGCGATGATCGTCGCCGAGCAGTTCTCCTGCCCGTTGACGAACAACCGCGCTGCCCACGGTCCGGACTGGGCGTTGCCGCCATCAATGATCGCCGGCCCTACGTCACCCGACTGGTCGGCGTTGGCCGACGTCATCGAGAGCACACCGAACGCGGCAAGTGCCACGCCCGCTAAGGCCGCCCCGACACGACTGAAACGCATTGCAGATCACCTCGAAACCGCGACTCTCGGTCGCGGAGCAGGGGGAAACTGGACCTCGATAGATTCACTCGTTCGAGGTCGATCCACTACCCGCCGTTAGTCGGGATTCCGCTCGGCGTCCGTTTTCTCCGCATTCGGCAGGTCCACCGCCCACTCTCGGGCACGTGCGTTGTAGAGCAGGTACAACACGACGACGGACACCGCGGCGACCGGGATGCCGTACTCGGGCCGGTCGGACGGGCCGGTCGCGTACCAGGCGACACCAAGCAGCAGGATCTCCACGACGGTGGTCGGCCCCCGTGCCCCGCGCTTGCCGAGCACGAGCGCGACGCCACAGCCGACTACCGCCGCGCCGAGCACCGCGAAGTAGGCGGCCTCGCCGTACAGGTTGCCGATCGAGGTGGCCCCGGACAGCGCCCTGACCAGCAGCGCGACCGCGAACCCGACACCGACGAGTCCCTGCAGGGCAACGAGGACCCCCGCGCCGCGGACGGTCGTCGGGGCGTCGGACTCGATGCGCACGCGGACCACTCCTGGGCGGGGGACGGACAGACGGTCTGGATCGTAGCTACCCTGCGGTTATGCGTGCAGTGCTGGTGGTGAACCCGAAGGCGACCGCGACGACCGCGGCCGGCCGGGACGTGCTCGCGCACGCACTGGCCAGCCAGGTGAAGCTCGACATCCTCGAGACCGACTACCGCGGCCACGCGATGGCCGCGGCCGCGCAGGCCATGGTCGACGGCGCCGACCTGGTCGTCGCGCACGGCGGCGACGGCACCGTGAACGAGGTGGTCAACGGCCTGCTCGCGAGCGGTCCGGGTGAGTCGGTGCCGATGCTCGGCATCGTGCCGGGCGGGTCGGCGAACGTGTTCGCCCGTTCGCTCGGGCTGCCGCGCGACCCGGTCGACGCGACGCACCAGCTGCTGCACGCGCTGGAGGACCGGCGGTACCGGCGGGTCGGGCTCGGCCGCGTCGACTCGACCGCGCCGGGCGAGGCGCCGAGGTGGTTCACGTTCAGTGCCGGCGTCGGCTGGGACGCGGACGTGGTCGCGGAGGTGGACCGCAAGCGCGGCAAGAAGGCGAGCCCCGCGCTGTACACGCGGGTGGCGCTGACCCAGTACCTGCGGCCGGCGCACGGGCAGCCGCAGCTGACCGTCGCGATTCCCGGCGAGGAGCCGGTTTCCGGTCTGCGGCTGGTCTTCGTGTCCAACACCGACCCGTGGACCTACCTCGGCTCGCGGCCGATCCACCTCAACCGGGGCTGCGGCTTCGACGGGGACCTCGGCGTGTTCGCGTTGCGCAGCCTCGCCCTACCGACGGTGCTCCGACACCTCCGTCAGGCGATCAGCCGAAAGGGTGAGACGCGCGGCCGCCAACTGCTCCGCCACGACGACGTCCCCGGGCTGCGCGTGACCAGCGAGACACCGGTCCGCGTGCAGTGCGACGGAGACCTCATCGGAGAGCGGACCTGCGTGGAAATCACGGCTGTGAGGCATGCTCTGACTGTCGTCGGGTAACCGGACAGTGCTCGAAACTTAGTCGACAGATGACCTCGGACAGCGAGATGCACCTGTGACCAAATTGTTGCTCTACGCATCCGCAAGCCTCTGACGTCGATCTTTCGGGTGAGTTCACACACTGGCTGATGAAGAACCCTTGACATATGGCTGGTTCGTGAAAGCATTCACAAGCACCCCAACGACCGGTTGACGACTAGAGGCGCACCGGAACGCGCCCAAGCGAGGAGCAAGTAGAAATGGACTGGCGCCACAACGCGGCCTGCCGTGACGAGGACCCGGAGCTGTTCTTCCCTGTGGGGACCAGTGGTCCTGCCGTGCTGCAGGTAGCCCAGGCGAAATCCGTTTGCCATCGCTGCCCCGTCGCTTCCAACTGCCTGACCTGGGCGCTACAGAGCGGACAGGACGCAGGTGTGTGGGGCGGGATGAGTGAGGACGAGCGCCGCGCGCTCAAGCGCCGCAACGCGCGTACCCGCACTCGCAGCAACGTGTGACAGATTTCCTCAAAGCCGCCAAGGCCCGGCACCGATTCGGTGCCGGGCCTTTGTGTGTCCGGAGAACGGTTGCCCGCGTTAGCTTGTGAGTGTGGCTCTCGAAGACGGCGTTGATCTGGAGTTGGTGGCCGCCGCGTGCGAACGGCAGTCGGCGCGCCCCGTCGCCGGAATCCACGACATGGCGGGCTATCTGGCCGAGCAGGTCAGCGACGAGTCGCACCGGGACGTGCTCGGCCCACTGCTCGCCGGGTCCGGTGCCAGCGGTGTCGTCGTCCACGGCGGTCGGACCGTGGGTAGCTGGGGCGACCCCGCCGTGCCCGAGATGTTGTTCAGTGCCACCAAGAGCGTCGTGTCGCTCGTCGCCGGAGTCGCGTACGACCGGGGGTTGCTGGACGTCGACGCCAAGGTCGGCGACAGCATCGCGCTGCCGCAGTTCCAGGAGGCCGCCGGTCGCGACATCCGCTGGCTGCACCTGTTGCAGCAGACGAGCCAGTGGCACGGCGAACTATGGACGAAGCCCGCACTGGTCGACGCGCAGAGTCATCGCGAGGGTGACGAGCCGATCGGCGGGCCGCCCGGGTCCGGCTGGGCGTACAACGACGTTCGGGTGAACCTGCTCTGCCTGGCGCTGACCGCGCTGTTGGGGCGGTCGCTGCCGGAGGTGCTCCGTGAGGCGGTGCTGGTGCCGCTGGGTGCGTCCGAGTCGTGGTCGTGGCACGGGTATCGCAACTCTTACCTCGGCTCGGTGCCGGTTGTCAGCGGCGGCGCGCACTGGGGTGGCGGGATGTTCATGTCCGCCGGCGACCTTGCCCGAATCGGCCAGCTGTATCTCAACGGCGGGCGCTGGGCGGGGCGGCGACTGGTCAGCAGCGACTGGCTCGCGCGCAGCTGGCGGCCGTGCGCGGTCAAGCGCGAGTACGGTTTTCTGTGGTGGTTGAACGATCTCCGCACGGTGTTCCCGAACGCGCCGGCATCCGGTCGCGCGGCACGTGGCAACGGGGGTCGGCACCTGCTGTGGGTGGACCCCGCCCGGGACCTGGTGATCGCGTCGCACTGGGGCGACGATGTCGAACAGCTGATCAACGACGTGTCGGCCGCCGTCGGTCGCCAGCGCCGGTGACCACCAACGATCACCGGGATATCGACACCCCGAGCGGGCGGGAACGGTTGCGGCAGATCCTGCACGCCGCGGTGTCAGCCACCACAAGGGTCTCCCTGGAGAGCCAATTCCCGGTGCGACTTGGGGCTAGCGTGGTCCGCATGTCGTTGGTGATGACGGTCGAGGAACGCCAGGCCTTCCTGGCCCAGGCGCACATCGCGGTCGTGGCGGTGGACGGCGAGGACGGCCGCGGCCCGCTGGCGGTCCCGGTCTGGTACGACTACCGCCCCGGCGGTGCGGTCAGCCTGATCACCGACCGGAACAGCCGCAAGACCACCCTCATCCGGCGCGCCGGCCGGATCGCCCTGTGCGTCCAGGGCACGGAGCTTCCCTACCAGTACGCCTCGGCCGAGGGACCGATCACCGCGATCGAGGACACCGTCACCGTCGAGCAACGCCGGACCCTCGCCGGCCGCTACCTCGGCCCCGAAGGCGCCGACGCCTACATCGACAGCGACCCCGGCGCCACCGAACGCATGGTCCGCATCCTCATGCGTCCCGAGCACTGGCTGACCCGCGACTACACCAAGCTGTCCTAGCGGCGGTGCGACAAGGGGACACGCAGCACCGCCTCCGTGCCGCCCTTCTGCCTGCGGCGCAACGACAGCGACCCGCGCAGCTCCGACTCCACCAGCGTGCGGACGATCTGCAGCCCCAGCCCGTTCGAGCGTTCCAGCGAGAAACCCTTGGGCAGGCCGCGACCGTCGTCCGAGACGATCACGTCCAGCCAGCGGGCCGAGCGTTCCGACGAGACGATCACCTCGCCGCTCGTGCCCGACGGGTACGCGTGCTCCACCGCGTTCTGCACCAGTTCGGTCAGCACCATGACCAACGGTGTCGCCACCTCGGCGGCCACCACGCCGAACTGGCCGGTCCGGCGGACGCGTACGTGGTTCTCCGCGACCGCGACGTCGCCGACCACCGGGATCACCTTGTCCACCAACGAGTTCAGGTCCACGCGTTCGTCGACCGACGTCGACAGCGCCTCGTGCACCATCGCGATCGCGGCCACGCGGCGGACCGACTCGGCCAAGGCGTCGCGGGCCTCCTCGCTCGCGGTGCGCCTTGACTGGAGACGAAGCAGCGCGGCCACGGTCTGCAGGTTGTTCTTCACCCGGTGGTGGATCTCCCGGATGGTCGCGTCCTTCGACATCAGCGCGCGGTCCCGGCGGCGCACCTCCGTCACGTCGCGCACCAGCACCAACGCGCCCGCCGCCTTGCCGCCCGGCCGCAGCGGCAGCGCGCGGAACAACACCGCCGCGCCGCGGCCCGACTCGGCCTCCGCGCGCATGCTCGGTTGACCGTCGAGCGCGGCCAGGATGCGCTGCGCGATCTCCGTGGCGTCGAACGGGTCCGCGATCAGGCCGCGGGTCAGAGGCGCGAGGCGCACCCCCACCAGCTCCGCGGGATGGCCCATGCGGTGGTACGCCGACTGCGCGTTCGGCGAGGCGAACACCACCGCGCCGGTCGGGTCGAGCCGGATCAGCCCGTCGCCGACGCGCGGCGACGTGTGCACGTCCGGCGACGGCTCCGACGTGGGGAAACTGCCGTCCGCGACCATCTGGCACAGGTCCGCGGCGATGCCGAGGTACGCGATCTCCAGCGCCGAGGGCACCCGAGGCACCGCGAGGTCGGTCTCCCGCGACAGCACCGCGATCACGCGGTCGTCGTAGGTCACCGGGATCGTCTCGCGGCGGACCGGCACCCCGAGGTACCAGGACGGGTCCTCCTCGCGGCACACCCGGCGCTCGGTGATCGCGCGGCGCAGCTGCGGGTGGTCCTCGACCATGACGTGGCTGCCGACGACGTCCTCCGGGTGCGCGGTCGGCGCCGTCGTGGCACGGGCCTGCGCGACGCACAGGAACTCGACGTCGGCGCGGCCGGTCGTCGGCGGCTCGCCGATCGGCACCCACATCAGCAGGTCGGCGAACGACAGGTCGGACAGGAGCTGCCACTCGGCGACGACCATCTGCAGGTGGTCGACCTCGCCACCGGACAGCTTCGTGTGCTCGGCGAGCAGGTCGGACAGTGTGGACAAGTGTCAGCGACTCACTCGACCACGGCGATGAGGTCGTGTTCCTGGACCACGTCGCCCTCCCGGACCGCCATGCTCTTCAGCACGCCGGCGGACTCGGTGACGACCGGGATCTCCATCTTCATCGACTCGAGGATCACGACCGTGTCGCCCTCCTCGACCGAGGAGCCCTCCGAGACGACGACGTGAGCACGTTGGCGACCATCTCAGCGCGAATCTCCTCGGCCATCGCCCAGGTCCTTCCATGCGGCGTGCGCCGCGGTCACGGAATGTCGGACCTATCCTGCACCGTCACGCCGCCCTGATCGACGACCGTCTTACGGATCTCGTCGCGGAGTCGCTGCTTGAGGGCCTCCGGCGCGTGCTCGCCACCGCACTTGCGCGCCAGCAACACCTTCAGGTGCTCGTCGATGCCGAACTGCTCGAGGCAGGGGCTGCACTCGTCGAGGTGCTTCTCCAACAGCTCGCGACGCTTCTGGTCGCACTCGTGGTCGAGGAACAGCCACACTTCGGAAAGCACCTCCGAGCAGTCTGTCTCGTGAGAATCGCCGCAGCTCATGATCCGGTCACCTCGTGCTTCGCGGACCGCAGAAACCCGCGGTCACGTGCGACCCCCGCCAACTGGTCGCGGAGCTGCCGCCGGCCACGGTGCAGTCGAGACATCACCGTCCCGATCGGCGTGTGCATTATCTCCGCGATCTCCTTGTAAGCGAAGCCCTCGACGTCGGCGAGATAGACGGCGAGCCGGAAGTCCTCCGGCAGCTGCTGCAGAGCTTCCTTGACATCGTTGTCCGGCAGCCGGTCCATCGCCTCGATCTCGGCGGATCGGAGCCCGGAGGAGGTGTGCGACTCGGCCTGCGCGAGCTGCCAGTCGGTGATCTCCTCGGTGGGTGACTGCAGAGGTTGGCGCTGCCGCTTCCGGTACCCGTTGATGTAGGTGTTCGTGAGGATGCGGTAGAGCCAGGCCTTGAGGTTGGTGCCCGCCGCGAACGACGCGAACGCCGCGTACGCCTTGAGGTACGTCTCCTGGACGAGGTCCTCGGCGTCGGCCGGGTTGCGCGTCATCCGCAGAGCGGCGGAGTACAGCTGGTCCAGCAGGGGCATGGCGTCGCGCTCGAAGCGCTCCGCCCGTTCCTGCTCGGTCTCAGCCTGAGGGTTTGGCTGGGTTTCGGTGCTCGGCACCGTGCTCCCTTCCAGTCGGAACTGTCCCATCGTCGGGATCGCGCGGGACACCTGTGAGGATACGCGGCGGGTCTGAGTCAGCACGTACCGCATAACGCCTGGTAGGCAAGGCGCATTCCCTACCCGAGCGGCCGCAGGATGCGGTCGAGCCACTCCTCGACCGTGCGGGCGATGGTCTTGGTGTCCTTTCGCAACGAGTGGTCACCAGGCAGTACGACGATCTCGCGGTGCCGTCCGGCCGCCGGCATGCCGAACGGGTCGGACTCGCCCTGCACCACGAGCGTGGGCACCGTCACGCCGTCCAGCTCCGGCTGGCGGGTGCGCTCCGGCCGGCCCGGCGGGTGCGTCGGGAAGGCGAGGCACAGGACCGCGACCGCCTGGCCATCGCCGGAGGTGCGGCAGGCCACGCGGGCGCCCGACGACCGGCCGCCGAAGACCAGGGGTAAGTCGTGGAACCACTCGTCGGACAGCCGTTCGGCGACCGCGAGCCAGGCCGTGTCGAGCTGCCCGGCCGGTGCGGGCGCCCTGCGGCCCGCGACCCGGTAGGGCTGCTCGACCAGGGCGACGTGCACCCCGGCGGCCCCCGCGGCTCTGGTGGCGGCGACCAGGTCGGGCGCGCCGACCCCGCCGCCGGCACCGTGGCCGAGCAGCAGCCCGGCGCGGCCCTCCGGCGCGCTGTGCAGCTCCGCGCGGGCGGGCCCGTGCGGCGTGTCGATCGTCAGCGTGGTCATGACGGATTGTCGAAGAGCGTCAAGTCGGCCTTCGCTTCCTCGCGGTCTAGCAGGTCGGGACCGTTGTTGCGGACGTTGTTGACCTTGGTGGACACCGGGCGCAGCTCGAGTGACTCGACCAGCTCCAGCGACGGCGACGCGCCGAGCAGCTCGGTGGCGTCCTCGACGTCCGGGTCCAGCCACGCGGCCCACTGGTCCGGCGTCATCAGCAGCGGCATCCGGTCGTGGATGTCCGCGAGCTGGCCGACCGCGTCCGTGGTCAGGACCGCGGCGCTCACCACCGGTGGCCCGTCGGAGACGGCCGGGTCGCGCCACACCGTCCACAGGCCGGCCATCGCGAGGCTGTGCCCGTCCGGCCGCGTCATGAAGAACGGCTGCTTCACGCCGCCCTCCCGCTTCCACTCGAACCACCCGTCGGCGGGTAACAGGCACCGCCGCTTGGTCACCGACGTGCGGAAAGCCGCGGTCGTGGCCGCGGTCTCCGAGCGCGCGTTGATCATCTTGGCGCCGATGGACCGGTCCTTCGCCCACGCCGGGACGAGACCCCAGCGCATCACGCGCAGGCTGCGCACCGTGCGCGCCGGATCGGGCTCGCCCGACTCGTCGCGCGGGTGCCGCTGCACGACCGCCACCACGTCCTTCGTCGGCGCGACGTTGTGGTCCGCGGCCGGGGCGTGGTCGTCCATGGCGTCCAGCGCGTCGAACTCCGCGGCGAGCGTCGCCGGGTCCTTCGTGGCGGCATATCTCCCGCACACCTCGATCACCTCCCACCGGGATGGTGGCACGGGCCACCGACAGTCTGCACCGCGTGGCCACCGATGCGGGATCATCGACGCATGAACCAGCCCTGGGGAGCACCGCTCGCGACCGGACCGGTCCACGCCACGGTGGCCGTGCCCGGCTCGAAGTCGATCACCAACCGGGCGCTGCTGCTCGCCGCGCTGAGCGAGCGGGGCGGCACGCTGACGGGGGCGCTGCGCAGCCGGGACTCCCTGCTGATGATCACGGCGCTGCGTGCGCTCGGCGTGCCGATCGACGACACCGGCGACCAGGTGATCGTCGCGGCGCACCCCGGGCTGACGGGTGCGGCGGACGTCGACTGCGGGCTGGCCGGCACCGTCATGCGGTTCGTGCCGCCGGCCGCCGCGATCGCCGACGGCGAGGTCCGGTTCGACGGCGACCCGCGCGCCCGCGAGCGGCCCATGAACATCGTCCTGGAGGCGCTGCGCGAGCTCGGCGCGTCGATCGACGGCAACGCGCTGCCGTTCACCGTCCACGGCAAGGGCGGCCTGCCGGGCGGCGCGGTCACCATCGACGCCTCCGCGTCCTCCCAGTTCGTCTCCGGTCTGCTGCTGGCCGGCGCGCGCTACGAGGCGGGCCTCACCGTCCACCACGACGGCAAGCCGCTGCCGTCGCTGCCGCACATCGACATGACCGTGCAGATGCTGCGGCAGGCCGGCGTCGCGGTCGACAACTCCGAGCCGAACACGTGGCGGGTGGAGCCGGGGCCGATCGCCGCGCGCGACTGGCAGGTGGAGCCGGACCTGTCGAACGCGACCCCGTTCCTCGCGGCAGCGGCGGTGACCGGCGGCGAGGTGACCGTGCCCGGTTGGCCACCCACGACCACGCAGCCGGGTGACGTCTTCGGCGACATCGCGCTCCGTATGGGCTGCGCCGTGCGCCACGAGCCGGGCGGGCTGACCGTGACCGGCCCGGACCGGCTGGCCGGCATCGACATCGACCTGCACGACGTCGGCGAGCTGACCCCGACGGTCGCCGCGCTCGCGGCGCTGGCCGACGGGCCGAGCGTGCTGCGCGGCATCGCCCACCTGCGCGGCCACGAGACCGACCGGCTCGCCGCGCTGGTCACCGAGATCAACGGCCTCGGCGGCGACGCGCGGGAGACCGACGACGGGCTCGAGATCCGCCCGACGGCACTGCACGGCGGCGGCTGGCGCGCCTACGACGACCACCGGATGGCCACCGCGGGCGCGATCGTGGGACTCGTCGTGCCGGACGTGGTCGTCGACGACATCGGCACCACCGCCAAGACGCTGCCCGACTTCGCCGCCATGTGGACGACCATGCTCGGCGGCCGGGCCAGGTGAGGTCGCGATGAGCCGGCGCGGCGACAAGACGGACTGGGACCGCCTCGACGAGACCGACGTCCGGGTGCGGCCCGGCAAGGGCACCCGGCCACGCAGCAAGCAGCGGCCGGTGCACGCGGACGCCCGCGCGGCGATGATCGTCGGCGTCGACCGCGGCAGGTGGACGTGCGCGCTGGACGGCGACCCGGACCAGCGAGTCATCGCCATGCGTGCGCGAGAGCTCGGCCGTACCTCGATCGTCGTCGGTGACCTTGTCGACATCGTGGGTGACACCACCGGCCGGCCGGACACGCTCGCCCGGGTCGTGCGCGTGGCCGACCGCAGCAGCGTGCTGCGCCGCACCGCGGACGACAACGACCCGTTCGAGCGGGTCGTGGTGGCGAACGCCGGCCAGCTCCTGATCGTGTGCTCGCTCGCGGATCCCCCGCCGCGCAAGGGTTTCATCGACCGCTGCCTCGTCGCGGCGTTCGCGGGCGGCCTGAAGCCGGTGCTGTGCCTGACGAAGTCCGACCTGGCGAGCCCGGCGGAGGTGGTCGCCGCCTACGCCGAGCTGGCGCTGCCGGTGCTGGTGACCCGCAGCGACGAGGAGCCGGACGAGGTGCGCGAACGGTTGACCGGTCAGGTCTCCGCGCTCGTCGGGCACTCCGGCGTCGGCAAGTCCACACTCGTCAACAAGCTGGTGCCGGACGCGTTCCGCGCGGTGAGCGCGGTGAGCGCGGTCGGCAAGGGCCGGCACACGTCGACCACCGCGGTCGCGCTGCCACTGCCCGGCGGCGGCTGGGTCGTGGACACGCCCGGCATCCGCTCGTTCGGGCTGGCGCACATCGAGCCTGGCGACATCGTGGCGGCGTTCGGCGAGTTCGTCGAGCCCGCCGAGGAGTGCCCGTCGGGCTGCGGTCACCTCGGTCCGCCGGTGGACCCGGACTGCATGCTCGACGTGGTCACGGAAGCGGGCGAGGCGACGCCAGGACGGCTCGCGTCGCTGCGCAGACTGCTCAGCTCACGGGCCCGCCTCGAGGAATACGACTAGGCCGACCGGGCCACGCCGTTCGTCGTCCGATGCGATGCGGTAGGCGCAACAGGGTTACCCTGATCGCACCAAACTGAGGGAGACAGGACATTATGCGCAAGACTGCGGTCGCGCTGTCCGCGTTCGCGTTGGCGGTAACGCTCGGAGCGTGTGGCAGCAACGACAACGGCGGCGACGCCACTGGCGCCGACGGCGGCAACAACGGCGGCGGCTCGGTCGCCGCGGCCAACATGGCCGACCTCGCGAAGTCGATCGGCGACAAGACCGCCGACAAGAGCTCCGCGCACATGAAGCTCACCGCGGACGCCGCAGGCGAGAAGATCACCGGCGAGGGCGACGTCAAGTTCGACGCCCAGGACGCGGCGATGACGATGGACATGTCCACGTCCGAGGGCGACATGTCGATGGTGCTGCTCGACGCGGTGCTCTACATCAAGCTGCCGCAGGAGATCGAGCCGGGCAAGTCCTGGATCAAGATCGACTCCACCAGCAACAGCGAGCTCGCGAAGGCGCTCGGCAGCATGACCGAGCAGATGAGCAAGAACGCGGACCCGCGCGCGACGCTCGAGGAGTTCGAGAAGTCCGGTGAGATCACGGACACCAAGGAAGAAGAGCTCGACGGTCAGAAGACCACGCACTACACGATCACCGTCGACGTGCAGAAGCTGGCCGACGGCCAGACCGACGAGACGACGAAGGCCGCGCTGAACGAGGCCATCAAGGGTGGTCTGAAGGACTTCCCGGTCGACGTGTGGGTGAACGAGGAAGAGCTGCCGGTGCGGATCGCGCTGGACATGCCGACGCCGGACCCGACCACCGGCACGAGCACCACGGTGAAGATGCAGATCGACTACACGAACTGGGGCGAGCCGGTGGACATCACCGCGCCGCCCGCCGAGCAGATCGCCGAGCTGCCGGCCTGATCGCTCGAGACGTGAACGCCCCGCCGTGCTTCGGCGGGGCGTTCTCTCTTAGGTGGCGGCGAAGTGCTCCGCGAGGTGCTCGTTGACGACAACCGGCTGCTCGACCGCGAGCGAGTGCCCGGCGCCGACGACCGTCACGTGTGTCGCGTTGGCCGCGGTGTCGGCGATGCGCTGGGACAGTTCGGTCGAGTAGGCGTGATCCTCCGCCCCGGACAGGATTAGCAGCGGAACGGTCGCGCCGACCAGTTCGCCCAGCACCCCCTCGCGGTGCACGACGGCCTCGGCGGCGTCGAGGACCGCGGCGTCGAGGCTCTGCATGTGCGTGCGCCAGCGGTCAAGGAGCGCGGGCCGCGTCGCGATGGTGGTGTCGCCGAACATGATGTGCACCAAGGCGTCCACGGTCTGCCGGACACCCACCTGCCGCGCGTGGTCGAGCAGGGCGGTGAAGTTCTCGACCTGCCCCTCGGCGTCGGCGGACGAGGACATCGCCACCGCCGACCGCAGCAGGTCGGGCCGCCGCGCGGCCAGCCGCAAGGCGATGAACCCACCCATCGAGTTCCCCACGAAGTGGCACGGCGCCAGGTCGAGCGCCTCGATGAGCGCGGCGGCGTCCCGCGCGAGGGTGTCCATGTCGAGGTCCGTGTCGCGGGCGCTCTCCCCCTGGCCGCGGTGGTCGTAGGTGACGACCCGGAACGTGCGGGCGAACTTCTGGGCCTGCTCGTCGAACATCCGGCGGTCGAAGAAGAGCGAGTGACTGAAGACGATCGCGGGACCGGGGCCGCCCGAGTCGTCGTAGCCAAGGGTCGTGCCGTTCACGTCGATGGTGGGCAACGCCGCCCCCTCGTGGTCGGTCCAGGTCCGGACCTGATCATTATGCCGCGAACGGGCGGGGTCGAACGCGTTGTGCGCTCGACCCCGCCCGTCGCCGACCTACCTCAACGCATACGCGCGCATGATCGTCTGCGTCACGGCGTTCCCGTCGCCGTCACCGACCGACGCCCGCAGCGACACGAACTCCGCGCCGCGCGGGTGCTCGACCGACGCCGTCCACCGGTCGTGGTCGCGCTCGACCCGCGCCGCCGTCCACGTCGTGCCGTCGTCGTAGGAAACCTCGACCCGAGGCGTCTCGACCCGACCCGGTGACGCGGAACCGTTGCGCTGCACGTAGACCGGGAACGAGAACTTCCGCCCGGCCGGTGCCGCGTTGTGGTCGTCGAGCTTCGGCGCGAACCGCACCGCGAGCAACGACAGCGGTGTGACCTCCGGGCCCTCGGTGTGCGCCGACGTGAACGTCCACTCCGCACTGACCTGTGTGGACAGTCGCGCGGTCGCCGAGCGGTCGACCGACGAGCGCAGCGTGTACCGCGCCGACTCCGGCGCCACCGCGAACGATCCCGAGCCGGGCCACGGGTTCTCGCCGATGACCTCGCCGTCGCGCAGCAACGTGGTCGTGCCGGCGCTGGTCGGCCACCCCTCGCGCCCGGGATCCTGGTCGGTGACCAGCGGCAGGTCGAACGCGACCTCGTCACCCAGCCGGCCCGCGTAGTACGCCGGGTCGTACGGGTTGTTCGGGAACGCGGGCCCGTAGACCCCGACGTTCCACCGTTCCTGGACGGTCCGGCCCGGCCGGAACGTCCGCTGCTCGACGATGTAGGACATCGACACCGGCGCCGCCTCCGGATCGGCCGTCTCGTAGAACATCGAGCTCCACGGCGTGCCCGGCGTGTAGAACTCGGTGAGCGTCGATGGCAGCGGCAGCGTCGCGAAGCCTTCCCGCACGCCGATCGTGCCGGGCGTCGCCGCCGCGTGGGACGACCGGACCTTCCCGAGCTGCCGATCCCGGTAGCGCCACGCGAGGGTCGCCGGCACCGTCCCGTTCTCCTGCTCGCGCAGGTGGTACAGGTACGGGCTGTTGTCGAACGTCTCGCCGGTCGGCTCGGCCATCCGCACCTCGGCGGTGAACTGGAACTTGTCCTTCTTCGTAGTGGTGGCGGGGCGGACGACCGTGGTGTCGAAGTCAGGCATGAACGCCGTCACCCCGGTGTCGCCCCAGGCGGTGGTGAGCGCGAACTGCAGGATCGCGCTGCCGGGCCTGGCGTTCGGCTCGTCCACCTCGAACTCGAGCGGCTTGCCCTCGCGCGCGTCCGCGGTGATCGACGCGTCGCCGGTCACCGTGAACGCCGGTTCGGCGAACTCGGCGCTGCGGTAGTCGTGCTCGCCCTGTTGGGTCTGCACGGTGGCCTCGAAGTAGAACTCGCCCTTCGGCAGCCGCGCGACGACCGTGCCGGACGGGTCGAACGGCAGGTACGCCTTGGGGTTGTTGACATCCACGAAGCGGTAGAAGTACTTGTCGGTCGGCGCGCCGTTGTGGTCGACGAACTTCACGGTCACGTCGTAGCTCTCGACCTCGCGGTTCACGGCGATCGGGGTGCGCACCGAGGTGTCGCCGCCGGTGGCGGTCAGCACGCCGCTGTAGACGCCGTCCGCCGTGTCGATCTTCGTGTCGGTGGTGACGGTCGCGGTCGCCTGGCCGCCGGCCGGCACGGTCACCTGCGCGGGCTCGAGCGTGAACAACCCTTGTGGCGCCGGGGATCCGTCCGGTCCCTTCGCGTTCACCGCGAGGTCCAACGTGACCGGCGCGGTGCCCGTGTTGGTGTAGGTGACAGTCTTGGCGACCGGCTGGTCGTCGTCGTGCGGCCACTGCACGGTGCCGTTGCTGATGCTCGCGGGCGAGGCGTAGACCGACGACGTGGTCGCCGCGGCGACGTCGACGCGGCCGGCGCCCTGCTCGAACACCGTCAGCGCGTCGTTCGGCTCGGCACTGCCCATGAGCGACGCCTTCAGCTGGTCTGCGGCCCAGTCCGGGTGCTGGCCGGCGACGATCGCCGCCGCGCCCGCGACGTGCGGCGCCGCCATCGACGTGCCGGACAGCGACACGTAGTCGTCGCCGACCGGGTCGCCGATCACACCGTTCTTCGCCTTGGCGGCGACGATGTCGACGCCCGGCGCGGTGAGGTCCGGCTTGAGCGCGCCGTCCTCCCAGCGCGGGCCGCGGCTCGAGAACTCTGCGAGCTGGTCGTCGCGGTCCACCGCGCCGACAGTCAGGGCGGCGTCCGCGGCGCCGGGGCTGCCGATCGACTCCGCGCCGGGGCCGGAGTTGCCGGCGGAGATGACGAACAGCGCGCCGGTTTCGGCGGTGATCCGGTTGACCGCCTGGGACATGGGGTCGCTGCCGTCGGACGGGAACGCGCTGCCGAGACTCATGTTGATCACGTCGGCGCCGCTGGTCGCGGCCCAGTCCATGCCCGCGATGATCCACGACTCCATGCCGCCGCCGTTGTCGTCGAGGACCTTTCCGTTGAGCAGCTTGGCATCCGGCGCGACGCCGCGGTACTTACCGCCGTCGGCGGCGCCGCTGCCGGTGATGATCGAGGCGACGTGCGTGCCGTGCCCGAACTTGTCGTCATCGCTGTCGCTGTCGGTGAAGTTCTTCGCGCCCGCGACGGCGTCCGAAAGGTCGGGGTGGGTGGCGTCGACACCGGTGTCGAGCACGGCGACCGTGGTGCCGGCGCCGGTGTACCCGGCCGCCCACGCCTCGGGGGCGCCGATCTGCGGCACCGAGTGGTCGAGGCTCGCGCGCACGGGGCCGTCGAGCCAGATGCGCCGCGCGGAGTCCCGCACGCTGGGCCAGTAGGCCGCCGACCGCTCGACGGTGACGGCGGTCGCGCTCATGGCGGGCAGCTCGCGGGTGACCTGCGCGCCGACCGCGCGCGGGGTGGCACCCGGATAGTCGACGATCAGCGGGAGCCGGCCGCGCGAGCGGTCGTCGTAGCCGGTGCGGACGAGTTCGGTGACGTCGAACAGCCGCGGGTCGAGCTTTCCGGCCGACAGCGGGGAAACCGCGTCGGCGGGAATGACGTGCAGGTCGCCGCGCTCGTCCTTGCGGGTGTAGAAGGTGAGGTGCTCGCGCCCGGCCGCGGCGCGCACACTCACGCCCTTCGGCCCGCCGACGGTCACCGTGTCCCCGGTCAGCAACGTGACGGTCGGCCCGACCGGCGCCGCGCCCGTAGGCGGTGCCGCGCCGGCGGCCACCCCCGGCACGACCATCCCGGCGGCCGTCACCGCGGCCAGCAAGCCCGCGCGAGCCCGTTTGTGGATCATCAGCCCCTCCAGAGCGAAGGCGACAACACCTAACCGGTTGCCGCTCCAGCTAGTGATCAAGACACCACTAACTGTTGCCCGGTTGCCTCAGTCGCGTTCACGGTTTCCTGGAAGGGACGCGGCAGGCCGCAGATCCACAGCCCACGCGCGCGGTGCCCAACCCCCACCCGATCCCGGGGGCGGCCCAGTGCCCAGTCTACCGGCGGGGTACGACAGTTCGAGAGATGTCGATCTTGCCTGTGGACAACTCGGGCGGTTGTGGACAACTCGCCGGCGCGCGGACTCAACAACTGGCAGGGTTCACCACGTTGTACCGGCGACAACCATCGACAGAACGGAGTCGCGGTGCTGGACACCTTCGACCGGTTCGTCGCCGATCGGCTGGATCGGCTGCTGCGGTTCGCCACCGCGTTGACGTGCGATCCGCATCTCGCGCAGGACGTGGTGCAGGAAGTGCTCCTCCGGGTGCAACGCCACTGGGCCAAGATCGGCGAGATGCGGTCACCCGACCCGTACGTCCGCCGGATGATCATCAACGAGTACTTCTCCTGGCGGCGGCGCAAGGCGGCACGCACGATCGCGTTGACGCACAGCACCCTCGACGCGCTCGCGACACCGACAGCGGACCCGGCCACGGCGCACGCCGAACGCGACGCCATGCGCACCAGGATCGCCACGCTCCCCCGCAAACAGCGCGCGGCGGTCCTGCTCCGCTACTACGAGGACCGCTCCGACGCGGAGATCGCCGACATCTTCGGCTGTTCAGCGGGCACCGTCCGCAGCCACATCTCCCGCGCGCTCAAAACCCTGCGCACCACCGCCGACCACCCCGTGACGGAGGCCCTGTCATGACCTTCGACCGCACCGAACAGCTCATCCGGGACGCGTTCGCCGACGAGGCCGCCAGGGCGGTCGACTCCCGCGAGGTGCTGGCCAACCTCCGCCAATCGCGCCCGCCGCGCCGCTACGGTCTCGCGCTGGCGACCGCGGCCGTCGTGGTCGTCGTCGCCGCGGTGGCGACGTTCGTGGTGCCCAAGGTGTTCGAGCGCAGCGCGCCGCAGGTCGGCGACGGCCAGCGGCAGTCCGCGACCGTGTCGGCGAGGAACGTGGTGGTCGTCGGTGTCGACGAGCACGGCTACAGCGACTCGATCGTGCTGGTGCAGGTCCGCGCGGACGGGTCGGTCATGCTGCTGTCGCTGCCGAGGGACACGTGGGTGCAGGGTCCGGAAGGCGAGCGGACCAAGCTGAACCAGGTCTACGTCGGGTCCGGCGCCGGGCCGCTGCTCGACACGGTCCGCGCGCTCACCGGAGTCGAGGCGCAGAACTACGCGGTCGTCGACACGGCGGCCGTCGCCGGGCTGGCGGACGCGGTCGGCGGCGTGCCGGTGTGCCTGCTCAACGCGGTGTCGGACGAAAGCTCCGGCGCGGAGTTCCGTGCCGGCGAGCAGATCGTCACCGGACCGGCCGCGCTCGCGTTCCTGCGTCAGCGGCGCGGACTGCCGAACGGCGACTTCGACCGGATGCTGCGGCTGCAGGCGTTCGGTCAGGCACTGGTGACCAAGCTGCGCGGGACCGACGTGACGGCCGCGCTCGACACCGTGCGGAACCACGTGGAGACCGACCCCGCGCTGGACCTGCTCGGGTTCGCCCAGGACCTCGCCGGGGCGACCGAGGTGCGGTTCGGGACCCTCCCGGTCGCGGACGCCAACCTGTCCACCCCGGAGGGCACCGGGATCGTCCCCGTCGACCCCGGGCAGGTCGAGGAGTACCTCGACTACGTGGCGGGCACGCCGCCGGTGAACGGCGACGTGCCCTGCGTCAACTAGCTCAGCCCATGTGCGGGTACCCGTGCTCGGTCGCGGGGACGAACGTCTCCTTGACCGAGCGCGGGCTCACCCACCGCTGCAGGTTGTAGATCGAGCCGGCCTTGTCGTTGGTGCCGGAGCCGCGGCTGCCGCCGAACGGCTGCTGCCCGACGACCGCGCCGGTCGGCTTGTCGTTGACGTAGAAGTTGCCGGCGGCGAACCGCAGCGTGCGGTGCGCCTCCTCGATGGCGGCGCGGTCGGTCGCGAAGACCGCGCCGGTCAGCGCGTACGGCGTCGACGTGTCGACCAGCTCGAGGACCTTGCCGTAGTCGCTGTCGTCGAACACGTGCACCGCGAGGATCGGGCCGAACCACTCGGTGGTGAACACCTCGTCGGTCGGGTCGGAACCGAGCAGGACCGTCGGCTCGACGAAGTAGCCGACCGAGTCGTCGCAGCTCCCGCCGGCCAGGACCTCGAGCGTCGAGGTCGACGCCGCCTTCGCGAGCACCGCCTTGTGCTTGGCGAACGCGCGCGAGTCGATCACCGCGCCGCCGAAGTGGCTGAAGTCGGTGACGTCGCCGAACGACAGCGACTTCGTCACGTCGACCAGCCGCTCCCGCACGCCGTTCTCCCACAGCGACCGCGAGATGTACGCGCGCGACGCGGCGGAGCACTTCTGGCCCTGGTACTCGAACGCGCCACGCACCAGCCCGATCGCCACCGCGGCCGGGTCGGCCGACCGGTGCGCGACCACGAAGTCCTTGCCGCCGGTCTCGCCGACGATCCTCGGGTAGCTGCGGTAGGTGTCGAGCTGGTCGCCCATAAGGCGCCACAGGTGCCGGAACGTCTTGGTGGAGCCCGTGAAGTGGAGACCGGCGAAGTCCGGGTCGGTCATCGCGACCTCGCTGACCGCGGCGCCGTCACCGGTGACCATGTTGATCACGCCCGGCGGCAGCCCGGCCGCCTCGAGCAGGCGCATCGTGTGGTGCGCGGCGAGCTGCTGGGTCGGCGAGGGCTTCCACACCACGGTGTTGCCCATCAGCGCGGGCGCGGTCGGCAGGTTGCCGGCGATCGCGCTGAAGTTGAACGGCGTGATCGCGGTGACGAACCCGTCGAGGGGCCGGTGGTCGAACCGGTTCCAGATGCCAGGGCTCGAGTTCGGCTGCTCGGCGAGGATGCGGCGCGCGTAGCCGACGTTGAACCGCAGGAAGTCGATGAACTCGCAGGCGGCGTCGATCTCGGCCTGCTGCACGGACTTCGACTGGCCGAGGATCGTCGACGCGTTCAGCGTGTCCCGCCACGGGCCGGCCAGCAGGTCGGCGGCACGCAGGAACACGGCGGCACGCTCGTCGAAGGGCAGGTCCCGCCAGGCGGGCGCGGCCTGCTTCGCGGCGCTCACGGCGTCGGCGACGTCCTTCGCGACGGCCTGCGCGGAGCGGCCGAGGACGTGCTGGTGGTCGTGCGGCTGGACCACGTCGATCGGGTCGCCGCCCGCCATCCGCCGCTCGCCGCCGATGGTCATGGTGAGCTCGTGCCGCTCACCTTCCAGCTCGGCGATCCTCCGCTGCAGCGACTCACGCTCGGCACTGCCCGGCGCGTAGGCGCGAACCGGCTCGTTGACCGGCTCGGGCACGGACGAAACGGCGTCCATGATGTGGCTCGCCTCCCATGGCTTTTCGGGGGGTGCCGGCCGGCTTGTGACCGTGCTCGGCGGGTGCACCGCCATCCTGTCACGAGTCGTTGTCCCACCAGGCCAGGAGTGCCTCCACCTCGGCGTCGAACAACAGTGCCGGGTCGATCTGCGTGAGCGTGAACTGGCCGGCGACCTCGAGGCTGATCACGCCGTGCATCCGCAGCCAGGCGGTGAGGCCCCAATGCAGCTGTCGCGGGGTCAAGTTCTCATATCCCATTCGCTCGCCCCACGCGGCGATCTGGCAGTCCAGCACCGTGCCTCGCGGCTTCGCGCGGTCCGCGCCGACGGCCTTCAGGACGGCGACCATCGTGCGGTTGGCGGCGTCGAGGGTGTGCGGCGGGGCCGCGTAGCCGGGGACCGGCGTGCCGAACAGCAGGAAGTAGCGATGGGGTGCGGCGACCGCCCAGCCGCGCATCGCGGAGGCCGCGGCACGCAGCCGATCCGTGGTCGCGGAGGCGATCGCGTGCTCGACGGTGTCGGCCAGGTCGTGGTAGGCGTCGGAGATCAGCTCGGTGAGGAGCGCGTCGCGGTTGGCGAAGTAGCGGTAGAGCGCGGGCCCGGTGACGCCCATCCGCTTGCCGATGGCGTTGACCGAGATGCCGGCGATCCCGTCCTCGGCGAGCTGTTCCAGCGCGATGCGCTTGACCTCCTGCCGGGTCTCCTCGCGGTAACGCTGCCTGCGGTCCATGTCTCGCTCCCATCCCCACTTGACACGCTCACTGTAACAGCATCTAATTGAAGTTAGAGCTTCTAACTGAAGGAGATCGACATGGAGATCGTGCTGACCGGGCAGGGTGGTCCGGAGATGCTGCGGATCGACGACACCGACTCACCCGCGCCGGGCAAGGGCGAGGTGCGGGTGCGCGTCGAGGCGAGCGGCGTGAGCTTCGCGGAGGTGCAGATGCTCGCGCACCGGTACCCGATGCAGCCGAAGTACCCGTTCGTGCCGGGCTACGACCTGGTCGGCACCGTCGAGTCGGTCGGGGCCGGGGTGACCGGGGTGTCCGTCGGCACACGGGTGGCGGCGCTGATGGTGACCGGCGCGTGGCGCACGCACGTCGTGGTCCGGGCCGACCGCGTGGTGCCGGTGCCCGAGGGCATGGACCCGGGCGTGGCCGCGGCGGCGACGATGAACGGCGTGACCGCGTGGCAGATGGTGCACGAGGTGGCGCGGGTGCGTGCTGGGCAGACGGTGCTGGTGCACGGGGCGTCCGGCGGGGTCGGCACGCTGTTGGTGCAGCTCGCGGTGGCCGCGGGGGCGCGGGTGCTCGGCACGGCGTCGGCCGCGAAGCACGCGGCCGTTCGGGGGCTGGGCGCCGAGCCCATCGACTACCGGTCGGAGGACGTGCCGGCACGGGTGCGCGCGCTCGCACCGGACGGTGTGGACGCGGTGTTCGACCACCTCGGCGGGGCGAGTCTGCCGCAGTCGTACGGTCTGCTGGCCGACGGCGGCATCCTGATCAACTACGGCTCGGCGACGACACTGCGCGAGCCGAACCACTGGGCGGTGCCGTACCTGCGGACGGTGCGGCGGTTCGCGGGGTGGTGGCTGGGGAGGTTGGTGGGACGCGCGCGGGGGCGGCGGGCGGCGTTCTACTACGTGAAGCCGGGCGCGTCGTTCAACCGTGGATTGGTGGAGGTGTACCGGCTGGTCGCCGCGGGGACGCTGAACCCACCCATCGAGAAGCGGCTACCACTGAAGGACGCGGCAACCGCGCTACAACAACTGATAGAAGGCAAAGCAACAGGCAAAATCGTGCTAGAGGCCTAACCCACCCACCCCAACGAGCCCCCCGCCGCACACCCAACCCCGCGAGTCCAACACTCACAGACCCGCGAGTCCAACGTTCACGACCGCGAGTTCGACGTTCACGACCCGCGAGTCCCCCGTTCAGGCCTAGTGAGTTCCCGGTTCACGACCCAGGAGTCGTCCGTTCCCGGCCCGCGAGCCGCCTTCGCGATGGGTGAGTCCACCGTTCACGACCAGCGACTCACCTAGGACGGGAGGCCACTCGGGGCACGCGGCCGACATCCGACGCGACGGATACATCGGTGCGTGAACCCCATGCCAAGGCGGCTGACCAACCAAGGCCACGGCGAAATGGCCGTCCGGGGTAGGCCTCCGGCCCCCGGTATCAACTTTACCGGCGGGCACCGACAAGAACGGCGGCTGAGCGAGGAGCTGTCCACAGCCGCGAAGCCGAACCGGCAGTTGTCCACAGACCAACACCGGCGACGACCGTTTCTGTCGGTGGTCGCCGGTAGCGTGGTTCGAGGGGGCCAGCGGCCAACCCGCCTCGCCCTACAGGAGTTCCAACAGGAACGGCAGCTCCTCCGGCGAGTACCACGCGAGCTCGTGGTCCTCCGCGTCCCCGAGCGCGAACTCCGCGTCCCCGTCACCGAGGTCTGCCGCGTCCACGACAGCCGCGGCGGCACGAACGGGGCCCTCCGCGTCGGAGGTGTCCAGGTGCACGGCCGCGACCGACTTCAGCTGCACCGGGCCGGCGAGCCGCACCACCGCGAAGTCCAGGTCCGGCCGCAGGGTGGCGCCGTCGACGTCCGCCGACACCACCGCCCGCCGGGGCAGCACCAGCTCCGGGTCCTCCTCGAGCTCGGCGGCCAGCAGCCGCAGCGACGCGCGCGACGCCTCCAGCATCGCCGCGTACTCCAGCTCCTCCGCCGTGCCCGAGGCGTACGACTCACGCAGCATCGGGGTCAGCGCGAAGGCCGTGTGGTTCACCGCGGTCAACTCACCCGCGGCGTTCAACGTTCGCAACATCAACACCGTGGCCGGAATGTAGACCCTCACCGTGCTCCCGTTCCCTGTGCGCCGGGCAAGGTCTAGATCCTGACACACCCGCGCCCCGCCGACGTGGAATGCTCTCGCGCGTGGACGGCCAATCACCCAAGGACCGGTTCGTGACCGTGTTCGGTCGCAAGCCGGTGCTCGAGGCACTCGCCGACCGGCGCCTCGACGTGGACAAGGTCGTGCTCGCCGAGAACGCCCGCGGCGACGCCGCCCGGGAGATCATCGACGCGGCCGCCACCCGCTCCGTACGAGTGGAGCGAGCCAGCGCGCATCGGGTGAAAGTGTTGGCAGGCAACGGAAAACAGGATCAGGGCGTGTTGGCCGACGTGGTCGCGCCGCGCATGCGCCGGCTCGTCGACGCGCTCGCCGGGCAGCCGCCGGCGCGGGTGCTCGTGCTCGACGGCATCACCACGCCCGCGAACGTCGGCATGATCCTGCGCACCGCGACCGCCGCCGGCATCGAGGGGATCGTCGTGCCGCGGCGCGGCGTGGCGAGCATCGACCCGCTAGTGGTGAAGGCGTCCGCCGGCGTGGCGTTCCACGCTCCCGTGCTGCGCTGCTACACGGCGGAGGAGGCGGCCGAGGCTCTGCGCGCCGCCGGTTACCCCCTGTACGCGCTCGATGGTTCGGCGCGGCAGTCACTGTTCGAGGCGGAGTTCCCGCAGCGGGCGGCGTACGTGCTGGGCGGAGAGACATCCGGGGTCAGCGAGACGGTTCGACGCCAGGTCACGGGGTTGGTGTCGATACCGATGAGCGGCGGGGTGGAGTCGCTGAACGTCGCCAGCGCGGCCGCCGTGCTGTGCTTCGAACTGGTCCGTCGTCACGCAAAGTAAGCGCGTCAGTCGGTCGAGTGGTCTTTGTCCATGATCGGCGATCTCGCTCCTCAGTAAGACATGACCGTTCCGGATTTGCACGACCGCATTCGTGTCCGCCCGCTGCCCGACTACGAGCCCGAGGTGGGCGTTTCGCCACCGACGCGTTGGTCCAGCCTGCGTCCGGTGAGTGGGCCGCAGCTGGCGCTGACGCCGCCATCGACGCCCGGCGGCCCGCCGCCCGCGTCGCCGGTCTCGCTGTGGCGGCTGTTGACCCGAGTGCTGGAGGTGCTCGACGGCCGCCGCCCCGTCGCACAGCTGCGGACGCTCCTGCCCGACGCAGCGTTCGAGGCGCTGCTGACCCGGCTGCGCACGACGGGACCCGGGCATCGCCACGTGCTGCGCAGAATCCGCACGTGCTACCCGACCCGGGAGGTGGTGGAGGTGAGCGCGGTCATCTGGGTGACGTCGACGACGGGCCGCGACCGTGCGATAGCGGCCGCGGGCCGCTTCGAACGCGAGGACGACGAATGGCGCTGCACGGTGCTCAGACTCATGTGAGTCGGGGCGCGTAGTTCGCTCGGCGTGGCCTCCGGCCCCCCGGTACCAATTCTACCGGCGACCACCGACAGAAACGGCCGCCTCGCTCCCGGTTGTCCACAGGGGCCGGGAGTGAGGTGGCTGAGTGGGCTGTGTTGGGGCGTTCCCAGCGTGCCGGGCTGCGGGCTCGCTGGGGTCGACCGCCGCGCGACGAACTGGCTGATCGAGCTGGGCAGCCAGCGCTCGGCCGGGCGAACCACGCAGGGTCAGGTTGGCTGGACGACGCTGGGGCAGGGGCCGGCGCACGACGCTGGGCGGGCCAGGCCACCGGACAGCTGGGCCAGCCACACCAGCCGCAACACCGAGCCAGGCCAGCCGGACCACGCCGGGCCAGGCACGCTAGGCCGGACCAGCTTGGCCGGCCCGGGCGGACGACGCTGGGCCGGTCAGTTGGGACTGAGCCAGCCGCGCAAGGAGGTCGACCGGCCTCTGTTCAGGCTTACCGGCAACACAGCGAACCACTCGAACCGACGGGTCCAGCCGGCTTCACGGCCCTCGCCGCCGGACGCGGCTTGGCCTCCGGCCCCCCGATATCCAGCCTATCCCGGGCCACCGACAAGAAACTGGCCTGCACGGCGGGTTGTCCACAGGGGTGAGTACGACCGTGGCCCCACCACCCAAGGCTCGGGTGATGGGGCCACGGTCGAGTGTTCGGCTAGCGGCGAGGGCCCTTCTTGCCCTTCTTCTGCGCGTCGCGGGCTGCTGCCCTGCGGTCGCGCCGGGTGCCGCCGCCCGCGCCGTTCTGGCCGTTGTTGTTGCTGGTGCCCCTCGACTCGACGCCGCCGCCTTCTGCCGGGCCGCTGTACGTCAGGCGCTGACCGGTCTCGGGGGGCGCGCCGAGGCCCTTGCCTCGGAAGGCCGGCGGGATCTTGTCCTCCGCGGCGACGGCCTGGGCCCGTTGCGCCGCCTCGGCCGCCTGCGCGGCTTCCGCGGCGCGCTGTGCCCTGGCGACCCGCTCCGCGGCCGACGGGAGGGACGCCGCGTCCGACTCGGGGGCCGGCTCCGGCTGTTCGACCGGGAGGTTGAACAGGTAGCTGACGCACTCCTCCTTGAGGGCGTCGAGCATGGTGGCGAACATGTCGAAGCCCTCGCGCTGGTACTCGATCAGCGGCTCGCGCTGGGCCATGGCCCGCAGGCCGATGCCCTGCTTGAGGTAGTCCATCTCGTACAGGTGCTCGCGCCACTTGCGGTCCAGCACCGACAGCATGACCTGCCGCTCGAGCCTGCGCATGGCACCCTCGCCGGCCTTGCTGTCGATCTCCGCCTCGCGCTCCTTGTAGGCGCGGCGGGCGTCGGCGACGATGGCCGTCTCCAGGTTCTCACTGGTGAGGTCCGTGCCGTTCGACTCCATGTCGTCGACCAGGTCGTCCCACTTGAGAGTGATCGGGTACAGCGTCTTGAGGGCCTTCCACAGCTTCTCGTGGTCCCAGTCCTCCGAGTAGCCGTCGCCGGTCTCGGCGCGCACGTAGTCCGACACGACGTCGGTGACCATGTGTTCCACCTGGTCACGCAGGTCCTCACCCTTGAGCACCCGGCTGCGCTCGCGGTAGATGACCTTGCGCTGGCGGTTCATGACCTCGTCGTACTTGAGGACGTCCTTGCGGATCTCGAAGTTCTGCTGCTCGACCTGCGTCTGCGCGCTCTTGATCGCCCTGGTGACCATCTTCGCCTCGATGGGCTGGTCGTCCGGGACCCGCATGGTCACCATGACGCGCTCGACGAACTGCGCGTTGAACCGGCGCATGAGCTCGTCGCCGAGGGACAGGTAGAACCGGGACTCGCCGGGGTCGCCCTGCCGGCCGGAACGACCACGCAGCTGGTTGTCGATACGCCGCGACTCGTGCCGCTCGGTGCCCAGCACGTACAGGCCGCCCGCGTCGCGGACCTCCTCGGCCTCGGCCTTCACCTCGTTGCGCGCCTTCTCCAGGGCGTCGGGCAGCGCGGCCTTCCACTCGTCCGGTGTCTCGACCGGGTCGAGCCCACGCTCGCGCAGCACGTTCTCCGCCAGGTGGTCCGGGTTGCCGCCGAGCACGATGTCGGTACCGCGACCGGCCATGTTCGTCGCGACCGTGACCGCGCCCTTGTGACCGGCCTCGGCGACGATCGCCGACTCCTTCTCGTGGTGCTTCGCGTTCAGCACGTTGTGCGGCACGCGCATCTTCACCAGCAGCTTCGACAGGTACTCCGACCGCTCGACGCTGGTGGTGCCGACCAGCACCGGCTGGCCCTTCTCGTGCCGCTCGGCGATGTCCTCGGCGACCGCCTCGAACTTCGCCTCCTCGGTCTTGTAGATCAGGTCGGAGCGGTCGATGCGGACCATCGGCCGGTTCGTCGGGATGGGCACCACACCGAGCTTGTAGGTGTTCTGGAACTCGGCGGCCTCGGTCTCGGCGGTACCGGTCATGCCGGAAAGCTTGCTGTAGAGCCGGAAGTAGTTCTGGAGGGTGATCGTGGCGAGAGTCTGGTTCTCCGCCTTGATGTCCACCTTCTCCTTGGCCTCGATGGCCTGGTGCATGCCCTCGTTGTAGCGCCGGCCGGCGAGGATGCGGCCGGTGAACTCGTCGACGATCAGGACCTCGCCGTTGCGGACGATGTAGTCCTTGTCGTTCTTGTAGAGCTCCTTGGCCTTCAGCGCGTTGTTGAGGTACCCGACGAGCGGGGTGTTCGCCGCCTCGTACAGGTTCTCGATGCCGAGCTGGTCCTCGATGTAGGCGACGCCCTTCTCGGTGACGCCGACCGTGCGCTTGCGCTCGTCCACCTCGTAGTGGACGTCCTTCTTCATGTTCGGCGCCATCCGCGCGAACTCCGTGTACCACCGCGACGACTGGTCGGTGGGGCCGGAGATGATCAGCGGCGTGCGGGCCTCGTCGATGAGGATCGAGTCGACCTCGTCGACGATCCCGAAGTTGTGGCCGCGCTGGACCATGTCGTCCAGGCTCCACGCCATGTTGTCGCGCAGGTAGTCGAAGCCGAACTCGTTGTTCGTGCCGTAGGTGATGTCCGCGCGGTAGGAGCGGCGGCGCTGCTCCGGCGTCATCTCCGACAGGATCGCGCCGACCTCGAGGCCGAGGAAGCGGTGCACGCGGCCCATCCACTCGGCGTCGCGCTTGGCGAGGTAGTCGTTGACCGTGATGACGTGGACGCCGTTGCCGGAGATCGCGTTCAGGTACGCCGGCAGCACCGCGGTCAGGGTCTTGCCCTCACCGGTGCGCATCTCGGACACCTTGCCGAGGTGCAGCGCCGCGCCGCCCATCACCTGGACGTCGAAGTGCCGCTGGCCGAGGACCCGCTTGGCGGCCTCCCTGGTGACCGCGAACGCCTCCGGCAGCAGGTCGCCGAGGGCGTCCTCGTCGGTCTCCCCTTCCGGGAGATCCTTGTCGCGGGTCGCCTCGTAGCGCTTGCGGAACTCGTCGGTCTTCGCACGCAGCTGCGCGTCGGTCAGGTCGATGACCGAGTCCTCGAGCTCGTTGACCTCGTCGACGATCCTCTTCAGATGCTTGAGCGTCTTGCCCTCGCCCGCTCGGAGTATCCGGGACAGCACCATCAGGTCAACCTCGCTAGCTGGTTCGTCGCACGCTTCTGTTCAGGGAGAGGCGGCTCACCCTGTGGGCTCCATCGTAGGCGGTCTCCGAACCGCGCCGCCGCTCACCGCTTACGCGGGTTCGTCGAGCTTCACCTCGGCCACCTCGCACGTGGCGCCCTGCACCACCTCGTAGACGTTCGCACCGGGGATGTCCTCGGTCGACGTCTCGCCGGGCTGCAGGGTGCCGGTGTTGAACAAGCCGTCGGTGATGACCTTGCCGGACGCGTCAAGGAAGGTGAGCGTGCCGAAGTACTCCATCGGCTCGTCCAGCGAGTTCGTCACCTCGATGACCGCGCCGACGCCGGCACCGGCACCGCTCTTGCAGTCGACGATCTTGACGTCCTTCTTCAGCTCCTCGGGGTCCACCGACGTGTTCTCGGCGTCCTTCTGCTGCTCCTGGGTCTGCCCGGCGCCGTCGCTCGCTCCGGCGTTCGCCTTGTCGGACGGGCTGTCGTCGCTGCCGCACGCGGCGAGGCCGAACACGGCGCCGGTGGCGAGGAGGGCGGCGAGGGCGCTGTTCCTGAGCATGGGTGGTTCGTTCCTCCGAAGGTTGATCTCGAACCACGACCGTACCGACCGCGCGCACGCGAAAGCCCCCGGGCTGGAGGCCCGGGGGCTTTTCGCAGTTCGGGTGCGGCGGTCAGACCAGCTTGATCACGCCGTAGTCGAATCCCCTTCTGCGGTAGACGACGCTTGGCTGGCCGGAGTCGGCGTCGTGGAACAGGTAGAAGTCGTGCCCGACCAGCTCCATCTGGTAGAGGGCCTGGTCGACGGTCATCGGGGTCGACGCGTGTTCCTTCTCCCGGACGACCCGCCCGGGGAGGTTCTCGTCATCCGCGCTGTCCCAGCGCTGGGCCGGCACCTCCGGGAGGCCGAAGGACTGTTCTGTTCTCGCGGGCAGCACCGCGGTCTGGGCGCGGCCGTTGGTGGCCGGCAGCGCCGGAAGTTCGGTGGCGGTTGCGGTGGCCTCCGCGACGGAGGTCTGGCCCCTGCGGCCGTAGTGCACGCGCCTGCGGTCGTGCAGCCGGCGGAGCCGGTTCTCGAGTTTGGTCACCGCGGCGTCCAGTGCGGCGTAGAAGTCGCCGGCACACGCCTCGGCTCGGACGGCGGGACCCCGGCCCTTGCCGGTGATCTCTACGCGTTGGCAGTTCTTCGACTGTCGGCGGTTGGGTTCGTGGAACAGCTCGACGTCAAAACGAATGACCTTGCGGTCGTACCGTTCGAGCCGAGTCAGCTTTTCCTCGACGTGCACTCGGTAGTGATCGGGCACCTCGACGTTGCGGCCTTTAACGACGATGTCCATACACGACCTCCCTCGCCAGTAGGCGAGCTAGTGAGCGAACAACGGCGCCGGCGACTCTGGGTCCTTGAGGGTGGACGGCCAGAAAAGGGTGCTTGAGGACTCCCCGCCTCAAAGCTCGTCCGGCGCCAGGGTCATGGGCTTCTCGCCTCCTCCCTGCGGAAACCGGGAAAGCTGATGCCGGCACGTTATCTCGGGTTGTGCCTTTGCAAAAGCCCCCTCGGAGGGGGAACTTCTGCGCTCGGTGGGCGTCACGCAGCGCAACCGGGACACCGGTTGCCGCCGGACCGCACGCGGGGTCGCGCTGTCGAGTGGCGCTTCCGTCACTCCGCCAGCCGTACCAGGCATACCCAGAGAGACATTCGTGTTTTCCGGCGTGCCTTCCATACGTGTACAACGATCTTCGAGTGATCGTGGTTCCCGAACCAAGTTCACTCGGACGGAGGTATGCACCTTCTCCCGCCTGTTGAAACGTCGTGTGTCGGTTGTGTTGCCGCTACTGACCGGTTAGCTCGACCGGCGCTCAGCGCGGAAACTGATCTTGTGCCTGGTGGTCGGGTCGGAGGGCCTCGGAGGATCGACCAAAGCGGCGAGAATCAGACGCGCCAACAGAATCGATCGAGCGCGGCTTGCTCTTCTCGCGGAGCGGGATCCGGCCCGGCGGGCCCCTCGCCGAGCATCCCGGGCCATCCGAAGCAGAGCGATGCGGGCGCGCTGGAGCGGCATGTCGGCGGAGGACGCGTGCTCGCGCACGCTCGCCGCGATCGCCGCCGCTGTGAGCATCGGGGGCGGCCGCCCCCAAAGCCCGACCGCTACACACACGTCGGCGCCAAGCGGCGCGGGGCACGTCCGGCAGACCGCGCGCCGAACAGACCCGGCGACCCAATCGAGACTGGCCGCCAAGCAGGCCCCGGCCCCGAGCACGCTCAACCATCAAGCAGACCCGACGCACCGCGGCCCCGGCCACGGCAGACCCAGCGCCCAGCCGCTGACGCAGGCCGGCAGCAGCCCGGCCCCACGCAAGCGCGTCGCAGGGCCCCGACCGCCAACGGTGGCCCGCGCCAGGCACGACCGTCCGCCGCCAAGCAGGTCCGACTGCCAAGTAGAACGCCCATCGCGTGCAACCGCCACCTGCAGAGCCGGCCGCCGACACAGCTCGACCGCCGGCCAGGACCGGCCGCAAGCAGGGCTAGCCACTACTCGCCGCCGGCCACCTCAGAAGTCCCCGACTCTGCGGGGTCAGCCACCGGACGACCCAGCCACCCAAGCAGCGGCCGCCGTCGACCAACGCCGGCCGCCGGTCAATGCATGCCGAACCACGTCCCTCCACTCACGTCGTGGCGGTGAATGCCAGCACCGTCACCTCCGTCCCGAGAGCCGAAGCGCAGGCCACCGCGGTGGCGCCGGTCGTGATCACGTCGTCCAGCAGCACCACGGAGCCGGCCGGGCAGGCACCAACAACCCGAAGACGCCCACGGAGGTTCGCCGCGCGGGCCTCCGGCCCCAGCCCCACCGAGTCGCGCGCTCGTCCGGACAGCCGCAGCACCGGCGCCACCACCGCTGACCCGAGGGCCTCGGCGCACGCGTGCGCGACCGCCGTCATGTGCTGGCCGTAGCGGGCCCGCGCGGCGGCGGGGCGCGACGGGGCCGGCACGAGCACATACGGCCCCGCCCGCAACGACGGGAGCGCGGTGGCCAGCGCCTTCCCGAGCGCACCGGCCAGCTCGCGCCGGCCCCGCTCCTTGTACGCGAGCACGGCCCGGCGCGCGGCACCGGCGTACGGGCCCAGCGCGAAGGCCTCCCCGAGCCCGGGACGCTCCACCGGGAAGGGCCGGCCCATGGCGCGGGCGCACGCCGGACACCACGGTGAGCGAGGACTCCCACACCCAGCGCAACGACTCGGCAGGACGAGGTCTAGTATCGAACGCATGGACGAATCATGCACCCGACCCCCGACAAGATCGTCAGCCGGGATAGAACGGGATCGCCGCGGTGCCCTGACCGTTCTGGAGCTGCCGCCACACCTGCCCGAGCCCGGCCACCATCGACACCGCCGCGCTGTCGGTCACCACGACCGCCCGGTCGGGCGCGGCCGTGACGGCCCGCACCGGGAACTGGAGGTTGTTCGAGTCGTAGGTCTCGATGGTGAGCCCGTCCACCGTCACGTTGGACACCGGCAGCGTGGTCTGCTCGGTGGCGACCACCAGCGTCTCCTGGTTGCCCCAGTCGACACCGACCGCGGCGACGATCATCGTGAGCTGGAGGGTGCGGGGCAGGCTGAGGCTCACCGAGTTCTTCTCGCGCACCACCGCGGCCACCACGAGCTTGCCGGCCTGGGTGATCATCGCGGCCCGGGTCCCGTCGCGGGACAGGCGGAGCTGGGTGATCGCACCGAAGTTGTCCAGCTCGGACGCGTTGACCTCGACCGACGTCCACGTGCCGTCCCCGTTGCGGACGACTCGGACGACGTTGCCGTCCTCGACGGTCCAGACCTCGCCGGCCTCCTGGTCCGCCGAGGTCGACACCCGCCACGTGGGTCTCGTCATCGTGCTCGCGTCCAGCGCGACCTCCTGCAGGTTCTCGCCGTAGGGCCCGACGCGCAGCCGCAGACCGCCGTCGACCCCTCTGGTGACGGCGGCGACCTGCGCGCCGTCGATCGACTGTGCGGCGCTCAGCACCTCGTACTCGCCGTCGCCGGCGGGGCCGGGCACCGGTTTGCCGTCCTTGAGCGTGCGCAGCCGACCGCCGGAGGTGACCAGGCCGGCCTGGTCCGAGTTCGGCTTGGTCGGCGCGTCGTACGCCTTCAGGTCGCCGAGCCGCCAGTCGCCGTGGCCCTGGATCAAATCCTGCCCGTCGCCCTTGATGCGCAGGCGGCTGGACGTGACGGTCTGGAGCGACATCACGATCTGCGCGGCGATCTTCTCGCGCTGCTCGGGGGTCTTGTCGCCGAGCGGGATCAGGTCCACGACCAGCGTGCCGTCCGGGTCTGGCACCACGTTGGTCCGCGCGCCGATGCCCTCCAGCGGCGATTTGAGCGAACGCCGCATCATGTTGGACGGGCCGGACAGCAGCACCGAGATCACCCTGGCCGGCAGGCCGGTGGCCGGCTGGGCGGCGACGTATCGCAGGTCGGGCACCGTGACGCGCAGGTCCGGGTCGAAGAAGTAGACGGTCACCGGCCGGTAGCTGGCGCTGAACTCCGAGATCGGGACGAACACCGGCGGCGGCGTGTCGATCCGCCACTGGCCGGCCTCGCGCCGCACGCCGACGCGGTGCTCGTCCTCGCCGTAGCCGGGGACGAACGCCGAGTCGCTCTCGAGCCGACCGATCTGCGTCACCCGCAGGACCACCGTGACCTCGGTGCCCTCGACACCGCCCTGGTCCTCTCCGGTCTCCTTGCCGCTCTCGTTCTGCAGCGGCACCGTGCTGAACCTGTCGTGGATGATCATCGGCTTGAGGTCGCCGGACCAGCCGGCGCGCGCGTGCTCCGTCAGGTACTCCCGTGCCGTCTCCGGGTTGCCGGACTTCTGCACGAACTCGCGCACCAGGTCGAACGCGTTGAGGTTGGCCGTCGGCTTCCTGACCATCTCGGACTGTTCCGGCTTGTTGTCGCGCACCGCGCGGGGCGTCGACTCCTCCGGGATGTTCGCGCAGCCCGTGACCAGCAGCACGGCGAACAGGAGCACCACATACGCGCGGCGCCTCATCTGGCCTCCTCCCACACCGGGGTCGGCGGATCGACGTCCGCGCCACCGGGTTCCGCGGCCTCGGCGACACCGGCGACGGTGACCCGCATGGCGTCGGCCTCGGCGAGTGGTTCGACGTCCGCCGCCACCTCGGACGGCACGTCGGCGTCCGCGGGCGGCAACGGCAGGGGGTTGTCGTGGTAGGCGACGCCCTGCTCGCGCGGCAGCGTGAGGCGGAAGCACGCGCCCTTGCTCGGCTCGCCCCACGCGTCGAGGCCGCCGCCGTGCAGGCGCGCGTCCTCGAGGCTGATGGCGAGCCCGAGACCGGTGCCGCCGGTGTGCCGGTTGCGCGACGGGTCGGCCCGCCAGAACCGGTTGAACACCAGGCCCGCCTCGCCGGTCCGCAGTCCGACGCCGAAGTCCCGCACGGTCACGGCGAGCGCGTGCTCGTCGACGGCCATGCGCAGCCGCACCGGGCGGCCGTCGCTGTGGTCGACCGCGTTGGCCAGCAGGTTGCGCAGCACGCGTTCGATACGCCGCGCGTCGACCTCCGCGGCCGCCTCCTCCTCCGGCAGGTCGAGGACGATGTCGGTGCCGGCGTTGCGGGCGATCGTCGCGACCGCCCGTGCGGCGCGCACCGCGATCGGCCGCACGTCGACGTACTCGGCGACGAGCTCCTCGACACCCGCGTCGAGGCGGCTGATCTCCAGCAGGTCGGCGAGCAGCGACTCGAACCGGTCGAGCTCGTCGACCAGCAGCTCGGTGGACCGCGCGAGGCCGGGCGGGAACTGCTCGCGGGAGGCGTGCAGCACGTCCGCGGCCATCCGCACCGTGGTCAGCGGGGTGCGCAGCTCGTGGGAGACGTCCGAGGTGAACCGCCGCTGGAGCGAGCCGAACTCCTCGAGCTGGCGGATCTGTCTCTCGATGCTCTCGGCCATCTCGTTGTAGGACTGGGCGAGGCGCGCCACGTCGTCCTCGCCGGCGACGATCATGCGTTCGTCGAGGACACCGCCCGCGAACCGCGCCGCGGCCTGCGCGGCGGTGCGGACCGGGCGCACCACCTGCCTGGTGACCAGGTTGGCGATGCCGGCGAGCAGGAGCAGCAGCACGAGGCCGCCGACGATCAGGGTGCTCTGTACGACGCCGATCGTGCTCTGCTCGGCGGAGAGCGGGTAGAGCATGTACAGCTGCATCGGGCTCTGCACCGTGCCGAACGGCGCGCCGACGATGAGGAACGTGGTGCGGCCGGAGTCCGGCCGGTCCACGGAGTGAATCTGGACCGCGAGCTGGCGGTTCTGCACGAAGTGGCGCAGGTTGTCCGGCACGTCGGCGTAGGGCCCGACGCTGATCGCCTCGTCCGGCGCGACGAGCCCGGCCGAGTCGTTGGCGAGCACCGGCTCGAACGCGCCGGCGGCCGAGCTGACCGTGTCGGTGTTCGGCGTGGAGCTGGTGAGCTGGGTCAGCGCCAGGGTGAGCCGGTTGCGGACGGCGTCGACCTCGGTGTTGACGCCGAGCAGCTCGCGCTGGGCGACCTGCACGGCGTCGCGGGTGGCCGCGATCGCGGCCTCCTCCTTGGTCTCCAGCAGCCGGTCGGTGATCTGGTTCTGCAGGACCATGCCCAGCACGAAGACCACGGCGGAGGACAGCGCGAGGGTGCTGACCACCACGCGCACCTGCAGCGAGCGCCGCCACAGCTCGCCGAACCAGACCGCACGCTGCTGACCAGCGGCGACCGCGCGGGCGCCGAACCTGGCGACCGCGCGGAAGTACCTCTTCACGTACACCTACCGATCACGGAGGGCCAGCCTTGTAGCCAACGCCTCGCACCGTCAACACCACCTCGGGGTGCTCCGGGTCCGTCTCGACCTTCGAACGCAGTCGCTGCACATGCACGTTCACCAGCCGGGTGTCCGCCGCGTGCCGGTATCCCCAGACCTGCTCGAGCAGGACCTCGCGGGTGAACACCTGGCGCGGCTTGCGCGCCAGCGCCACCAGGAGGTCGAACTCCAGCGGGGTCAGCTGGATGGCGACGCCGTCACGCGTGACCTCGTGGCCGGGCACGTCGATGGTGAGATCGCCGATCGAGAGCATCTCGGCCGGCTCGGAGTCGGTGCGCCGCAGGCGGGCCCGCACCCGCGCGACGAGCTCCTTCGGCTTGAACGGCTTGACGACGTAGTCGTCGGCGCCGGACTCGAGGCCCAGCACTATGTCAACGGTGTCGCTCTTGGCCGTGAGCATCACGATGGGCACGCCGGACTCGGCGCGGATCGCCTTGCACACGTCGATCCCGTTGATACCGGGCAACATCAGGTCGAGCAGCACCAGGTCGGGCCTGAGCTCACGCAGCGCGGGCAACGCCCGGTTGCCTTCTGCCACCACCGCGGTGTCGAAACCTTCGCCCCGCAACACGATGGTCAGCATCTCGGCCAGGGCCGGGTCGTCATCCACTACCAGCACACGTGCCTTCATGGTTACATCGTCGCACTTCGTGAGGCTTCCTCGTGCGGGACCCGCTTGGTTCGTCCGGTTTACGGCCGTTGCCCGCCACCTGGGTGACGGGTTGTAACGCTGATCGGGGTTGGAGCGGTCTACCGGTTGAAGTTTGAACATATGCCGTGGAGGTCACGACGATGGGCATCCGGAGGCTCAACCACGCAGTGCTCTACGTGCGCGACGTCGACCGCAGCGTCGACTTCTACACCGACCTGCTCGGCTTCCGGGTGGTCCACCGCCGGCCGACCGCCGCCTTCCTGCGCGCCGCCGAGTCGGACAACGACCACGATCTCGGGCTGTTCCAGGTCCGCGGGACGGCGACGCGCGGCATCGGCACGTCGGTGGGGCTGTACCACCTCGCGTGGTCGGTGAGCACCCTGCCGGAGCTGGCCACCTTCGCCGATCAGCTGGCCTCGGTCGGCGCGCTCGTCGGGTCGTCCGACCACGCGGTGTCGAAGTCGTTGTACGGCAAGGATCCGGACGGGCTCGAGTTCGAGATCTCGTGGTTCGTGCCCCGGGACCGGATCACCGAGGAGATGTCGTCGTCCCCGACGATCGGCCGGCTGGACATCGGCGCGGAGATCACCCGCTGGGGCGCTGACCTGGTCGGGGCGCCGTAGCCGCCCGTGGCGGCGTGGCCTCCGGCCCCCTTGATCCACGCTACGGCAGGACACCGACAGGAATCGGCGGTGCGAGGGGTCGGCGGGCGGAGCTGTGGACAACCCACGCGGTTGTGGACAACCCGGTCCCGGGTGATCTTGTGCGGCCGGCGCTGTCGGGGGTCGCCCGTAGGCTGGACACCGGGGGGCCGGAGGCCACGCCGGGCTACTCCGACAGGCGTTTCGCCAGTTCGACCGGGTCGGTCGTGGACGTCCCGTCGACCACGTGCCACGGCGCCAGCCAGTTGTCCGCAGCCAGGCCGTCGTACACCGCGCCCACCCTGGCCTGCAGTGGGGTGTCCGCCTCCCACGTGTCGCGCCCACGCTCGGACTCCGTGCGGGCCCGGTGCGCGGACCGCTCGGCCGCGACGTCCACCGGCACGCGCAGGAGCAGGTGGGCGTGCGGCAGCGGCAGGTCGAAGCGGTCGATCTCGATGGCACGCACCCACGCCACGAACTCGCCGCGGGCGTCCTGGTGCAGGCGGGCCGCGCCGAACGCCGCGTTGGACGCCACGTAGCGGTCCAGCAGCACGACGTCGTTGGCGTCGAGCGCGGCGCGGATGTCGGCGGCCGCGCCGCGGCGGTCGAGCGCGTACAGCATGGCCATGCCGTACACCTCGTCGCCGAAACCGCCGAGCCTGCCGTGCAGACTGTCGTGCACGAGGTCGGCGTGCACGTCCACGCCGTAGCGCGGGAAGGCGAGCCTGGCGACGGTACCGCCGAACGCGGTCGTCAGCGCGTCGGCCATGGTGCGTTTGCCCGCGCCGTCCAGGCCCTCGATCACGATCAGTCGTCCCACGGTGCGCACACTACGAGAACGGCACGTGCCCCCACGGACTGGACCGGTCGGACACGAGCAGGCGGTGGGGCCCGAGCGCGGAGACGTACCGGTGGCCGTGCTGCTCGTCGTCGAAGCGGATCACCCGGCCGAGGGCATACCCGGCGCTGAGATCGGCCCACGAGGTGTAGTGCTGGCGACACAGCTCACCGGCGCGCAGGACGATCCAATCCGCCGTCGGGTAGTCGCAGAACCGGCCGCCGAAGCCCCAGCGCGCCATGTTGACCGCACGGCCGAAGTCGTAGCCGAACACGGAGTTCACGATGCCGTTCCGCGCAGGAGTCCGTCGGTGCGGAAGCGGGTCTCGTAGCGGGTCACGACACCGGTGAGCGCGACCAGCTCGTCGACCTGCGCCGGCTCCCTGCGCTGCCGCCGCGCCCAGTCGCCGACCGCGTTCTGCCAGGTGAGCAGGTCGTAGTGGCCCTGCTGACGCAGCAGCGCGCGGCGGGCATCGAGCACCGTCTCGCGGATCCGCTCGTAGTCCGCACGGGATCGTCGAGCGCGTTCCACGGACTCGACACGTGCACCGGAATGTGCGTGCCACAGGCGTAACCGTGGGCCAGTGGCCCGAAGAACGTGCTCTGACCACCCCCTCGACGTGAGCACAGACCACCACGGCCGCGGAGTCCAGCCACGTGCAACTGCCGAGGTGGTCAGCTCCGTCCTGATGCCATGAGACTCAGACATCTGGTCGTGCCGCTGCTGCTCGTCGTCGCGGGCTGCGGCAACCCGCCGGTCGGCTCCGCGCCGGCGCCGTCGGTCGGGGACCCGTTGCGGGGCCAGACGTTCCTGTCGACCGACGTGACCGTCGACGGCCAGCCGCACGCCCTGCTCGCCGGCACCGAGGTGTCCGTCGAGTTCACCGACGACGGCCGGCTGATCGCCCGCGCCGGGTGCAACATGATGCAGGCGCCGGTCGACACGGCGGACGGGAAGCTGACCGTCGAGGGCGGTCTCGCGACGACCGACATGGGCTGCGACCCGCCGCGCCACGAGCAGGACGCGTTCGTCGCCGAGCTGTTGGGCGCCGCGCCGACCTGGAAGCTCGACGGGTCGCGGCTGTCGATCACGTCCGGCACGACGTCGATGGCGCTGACCGAGCGGTCCGTCGTCGAGCCGGACAAGGACCTGGCCGGTCCGACCTGGACACTCGACACGCTGGTCGACGGCGAGGTCGCGTCGAGCACGACGGCCGGCGCGGAGCCCGCGACGCTGGTGTTCGACGGGACCACGGTCGTCGCGGACACGCACTGCAACGGCGTGACGGCGACGTACACCGTCGACGGCGACACGATCGAGTTCAGTCCCGGCTCGTCGACCCTGATCGCGTGCTCGCCTGACATCATGCGGGTGGAAGCGGCGGTGGCCGAGGTGCTGCGGGGTTCGGTGACCTTCGAGATCACGGCCGACCGGTTGACGCTAGAACACCCGTCCGGCAAAGGGATCCAGCTCAGTGCCACATGATCTGCCCACCCTGGGGTTCGCCGACCAGGCCGCGTTCGCGGTGTGGCTCGAGGCGAACGCCGAGACCACCGGGCTCTGGCTCCGGATCGCGAAGAAGGGCACCGGCATCGAGTCGGTCGACCACGACCAGGCCCTCGAGGAGGCGCTGCGGCACGGCTGGATCGACGGCACGGCCCGCCGCGTCGACGACCGGTGGTTCGTGCAGAAGTTCACGCCCCGCACCAGGCGGTCCCGCTGGTCGAAGATCAACCGCGAGTCGGCGGAGCGGCTGATCGCCGAGGGTCGGATGTTCCCGCGCGGGCTCGGTGAGGTCGAGGCGGCGCGGGCGGACGGCCGGTGGGACGCGGCCTACGTCGGCCCGGCCAGTGCCACGGTGCCGGACGATCTCGCCGCCGCGCTCGCCGAGTCCCCGACCGCCGCGGCCTTCTTCAAGACGCTGACCAGCCAGAACCGGTACGCCATCCTGTACCGGGTCGAGGAGGCGAAGCGGCCGGAGACGCGGGCCCGCCGCATCGAGAAGTTCGTCGGCATGCTGGAGCGCGGCGAGACCGTCCACTGACACGCGAGAAGGAGCCGGCCCCAGCGGGACCGGCCCCTTCTCGGGTCAGCTCAGTAGCGGTAGTGGTCCGACTTGTACGGACCGTCCGCGTCGACGTCGATGTACTCCGCCTGCTCCTTGGTGAGCTTGGTGAGCTTGCAGCCCAGCGCCTCCAGGTGGATGCGCGCGACCTTCTCGTCCAGCTTCTTCGGGAGGCGGTAGACCTCCTTGTCGTACTCCTCGTTCTTGGTGAACAGCTCGATCTGCGCGATCACCTGGTTGGAGAAGGAGTTCGACATCACGAACGACGGGTGGCCGGTGGCGTTGCCCAGGTTCATCAGGCGGCCCTCGGACAGCACGAGGATCGAGTGCCCGTCCGGGAACACCCACTCGTCGACCTGCGGCTTGATGTTGATCCGCTTGATGCCCGGGTAACGCGCGAGGCCGGCCATGTCGAGCTCGTTGTCGAAGTGGCCGACGTTGCCCAGGATCGCCTGGTGCTTCATCTTGGCCATGTGCTCGGCCATCACCACGTCCTTGTTGCCCGTGGTGGTGATGATGATGTCGGCCCGGTCCAGCACGTCCTCGAGACGCTGCACGTCGTAGCCGTCCATCGCCGCCTGCAGTGCGCAGATCGGGTCGATCTCGGTGATGATCACCCGCGCGCCCTGGCCGCGGAGCGACTCCGCGGAGCCCTTGCCCACGTCGCCGTAGCCGCAGACGACCGCGACCTTGCCGCCGATGAGCACGTCGGTGCCGCGGTTGATGCCGTCGACCAGCGAGTGCCGGATGCCGTAGCGGTTGTCGAACTTCGACTTGGTCACCGAGTCGTTGACGTTGATCGCCGGGAAGAGCAGCTCACCCGCGGCGGCCAGCTGGTAGAGCCGCAGCACGCCGGTGGTGGTCTCCTCGGTGACGCCCTTGAGCTCGACGCCGGTCTTCGTCCACTTGTCCGACGACGCGGCGAGCGAGTTGCGGAGGGTCTCGAGGATGATCTTCCATTCCTCGGCGTCGTTGTCCTCCGGCTGCGGCACCACGCCGGCCTTCTCGTACTGGGTGCCCTTGTGCACCAGCAGCGTGGCGTCACCACCGTCGTCGAGCAGCATGTTCGGCGCGACGTCACCAGGCCAGGTGAGCATCTTCTCGGTGCACCACCAGTACTCCTCGAGCGTCTCGCCCTTCCACGCGTACACCGGGACGCCCTTGGGCTCCTCCGGCGTGCCGTTCTTGCCGACGACGACTGCCGCGGCGGCGTGGTCCTGCGTCGAGAAGATGTTGCAGGAGGCCCAGCGCACCTCCGCGCCGAGCGACACGAGCGTCTCGATCAACACCGCCGTCTGCACGGTCATGTGCAGCGAGCCGGAGATCCGCGCGCCACGCAGCGGGTAGACCTCGGCGTACTCGCGGCGAAACGCCATCAGACCGGGCATCTCGTGCTCGGCGAGGCGAATCTCCTTGCGCCCGAACTCGGCAAGCGACAGGTCCGCCACCGCGAAGTCCAGGTCACCCACCGTCTTCGCATACCGGGCGATGGTCTCTCCCTGGGTATTAACTGCGGTCATCCCGTGCATCCTCCAAACTCAAGTGCTCGCTCGAACACTACCGTTGCGCCCACCGGATCGGCTCGAGTGGCCATAGAGCCAGAGGAGGAAGGCCGTGTTTCCGCCTGGCCCGGACACCCGAGTCGTCGAACTACGGGTGCATGGCGTGATGGGCACGAAGCCGGAGACACTCGTGTCGGCCGTCGCGGCGGTGGACGTCGCCGGCGACGGGATCGGGCGGATCGTGCAGCCGGCCGACCGGCTGCTGCGGCCCGCGCCGGGGCCCATGCTGCGTGCCGAGGGCCAGTCGATCCCGCGGGTCGTCGAGGGGTACTCGTGGGGCGGCATGACCTCGGGCGGGGCCGCGAAGGCGGCGTGGGCGGTGCTGTTCCCGTTCGCGCTGGCCAACGTCGCGCACTGGATGCTGCCGCCGATGCCCAGCGGGCACCGGGCCGCCGCCCGTCTCGGGCTCGCGACGCGGACGCTGCTGCGGCTCGCGGCCGTGCTGCTGACGATGCTGCTGGTCACGCAGGCCGCGGTGGTCAGCCTGGACCTGCTCGCGGCGCAGTGCCTCGCGCCCGGTTCGCCGTGTCTTGCCGGCGCCGTGCCGGACTGGCTGCGCGCGACCTACCTGTTCCGTCCGCTCGTCGGGCTCGTGCCGGTGCTTCTGACGATCTATGTGCTGCACCGCATCTCGTGCGTCGCGTGGGAGGTCGGGGCCGGTTCCGCGAACCCGCCGCCGACCCCGCCCAACGCGCGTGTGCAGATGCCCGGCACGAACCTGGTCGCCGACCCCGACACACCGACGCTGCGGGCGCTGCATCTGGTCGCGGCGCTCGCGACGGTCGCGCTGATCCCGCTCGGCGGCCCGTTCGCCGTGCCCGCCACGCCACTCCCGGCCGCGCTGTGGACGCTGACGCTGATCCTGCTGGTGGTGGCGGTCGGCGGGGTGTTGTTCCTGGACGACCCGACCGGCGCGCAGCCGCGGCGGGCCGGCGCGTGGCTGCGTCGCGTGTTCGGCCGGTGGACGCGGCGCGTGCTGTTCGCGGCCGGCGGCGTACTGCTGACCGCGGCGGCCGTGAGCCGGGACCCGCTGGCGGTCACCGGCACCGAGGTGACGGTCGAGGCGGTCGCGGCGGCGCTGCTCGCGGTCGTCGTGCTGTTCGGGGTGCTGCTGGTGCCGGCCGCGCTGATCGCACGGCGCGAGTGGCGCGGGCACCCGCGTGAGCTGCGGCCGTGGGCGGGCGGCTGGATGGCGGCGCCGGTGCTCGCGACCGCCGCGCTGCTGGGCGGCGGGTTCGGCGGCGGGCTCGGCATCGCGGTGCGGCGGCTGCTCGGGACCGACGGGATGGAGCTGCCGGCGGGGTACGGGCCGGTGACGATGCTGTGGGGCGCCGGCGCGGTGTTCGGCGTGGTCGTCGCGGGGGTCGCGGCGCCGTTCGCGCTGGCGCGGCTGCGGTCGCTCGGGTCGGCGGAGGCGACGCTGGTGGGGTCGCCGGTGCGGGAGTGGCGGCTCGCCGGGTGGCAGCGGCAGCACCTGCATCACGTGGTGCTCGCGAGCGCCGGGGTGTTGTGCGCGGGCGCGGGCGTGGCGATCTACCTGCGCGTCACCGAGACCCCGGACTGGCTGCGGCCGCTGTCGACCGTCGGGGTGCTGACGCTGGGCGCGCTCGCCGGCGCGCTGCTGCGGGCGGTGTACAACGCGGCGAAGGCGCCGGAGTCGGGCCGGCGATTGGGGGTGCTGGCGGACCTCGCGTGTTTCTGGCCGCGGGAGGCGCACCCGATCGTGCCGCCGTGCTACGCCGTCAAGGTGGCCCCGGAGCTCGCGGCGCGGACGGTGTCGCACCTGCGGGAGCCGGGCACGCGGGTGGTGCTGGTCGGCGAGAGCCACGGGAGTCTGCTGGTCGCCGTGGCGGCCGCGCGGCTGCTGAACTCGCTGAACGAGCCGGAGCGGCGGCGGGTCGGCGTGGTGACCGTCGGGTCGCAGCTGCAGTGGGCGTACACGAGGGCGTTTCCCGCGGTGCTGCCGTTCGACGCGCTGGGGACGCTGGCCGGCGAGCTGGGCACGCGGTGGCGGTCGCTGTGCCGTGGCACCGACCCGCTCGGCGGCGCGGTGACGACGTGGCGGCCGCAGGTGTACGAGGATTCGTTGCTGGGTATGGGTTTCCGCCCGGACGGCACACCGGGCCCACTGGCCGCGGCGACGAGGAGTCCGCACGGGGCGTTGGTGCTGGGGCTCGACCACTGGCTGCCGGATCCGCTGCAGGGGCCCATCCCCGGGCGGCGGTGGGCCGCCGGACTGCAGCGGCACGGCAACTACGCGGCGGACCCGGAGTGGGACCGCGCGATCGCGATGGCGGCGGGACTCGACCCCGCCGAGCCACCCGCGCTGTTCTCGATCCCGAACCCATCCACAACCGCCTGAGTTGTCCACAGGCAAGATCCACATCCCCTGGCCTGTCGGTGGGGGCCGGTAGACTGGGCATTGGGCCGCCCCCGGGATCGGGTGGGGGCTGCATCGCGTGGGGTTGCATCGCGGGTGGGCTCTGCGTGGGGGAACTTCATCGCGGGCGGGGCTTTGTGCGGGCGGGCGGGGCTGCATCGCGGGCTGTGTGTGCGGGCGGCGGGGGCTGTGCGCGGGCGGCGGGCTTGTCGGCCCGATCGGCGATGACTTGAAGGACCCTTTGGACGTTGCGATCGCGCCACACCCCCTGACCATCACGTTTTACTGTCAGGGAGCGGATCACAGCCGGGTCAGCGTCGCGTCCTGTTGTCAGCCTCTGCGGCGTGACCACGAGTCAACGCAGGCGACCAACCTGGCGGAGACCGACAGACGTAGTTCTAGCCGAGTGTTCGCAGTAGCGCGGTCGCCGTGCCGTGTGACCCGCCTGCGTCAACAGGCCCGCCGGCCCCAGACGCCCTTCGCCATCCACGACCACTCTCGCGTCGCGAACTATCGCGCCCAGGTTCGCGCGTAGCGCCTTCTCCGTCTCCACCACGGACTCCGCGTGTCGGAAGACGCCGCCGGACAGGACCACTATGCCGGCGCCCTTCGGGCCGAGCTGGCCGCCCACCATGCGCAGGTGCCGGCGGATCGCCAGCGTGGCGGCCAGCTGGGCGATCCGCAGGTCCGCCTCCCGTTCGGCCGGAGTATCGGGCACGAAGTCGACGTTCTCGTTGCGGCGCCTGGCCTTCTCCGCCAGGTCGGAGTCCGCCGGCAGCAGGCGCTCCGTGACCGCCTCCGCCACCACACCCGGGGCGCTCACCCGCATGCCGATGTCCCCCTCGACCGTGCGGCGGTCCTGCGGCAGCGCCACCGCGCGGGCCGGCGCATCGTCCACAACGGACACCGCCGAGTAGACGTCCGTGGTGGCGCCGCCGACATCCACCACCAGCACCGCGCCCTCCTCCTCCGCCGCGAGGACCGCCGCCAGCCGGGACACGCCGGACAGCACCGCGTCCGGGGTGACCGTCCGGACCAGGCGGCGAAAACGCGGTCCCCTCGACAGGCCCTTGCCGCCGATCACATGGTCGAGGAACACGTCGCGGATCGCCGCGCGGGCCGGGCCCGGCGACAGCTCGCCGACGTCCGGGAGCACGTTGTCCGTCGGGACGACCGTGCGGTCGCGCAGCAGCGACAACGCCTCCGGTTGCGCCGACTTGTTGCCCGCCAACACTATCGGCACCGACACCCGGGCACGGGCGAGTGCGGCGGCGTTGTGCAGCAACACCTTCTCATCGCCGCCGTCGGTGCCGCCGACCAGCAGCAGCACGTCCGGGCGCGCCGCGCGCAGCGCACGGACGTCGACCCGACCGGCCGACACGTGCACCACCTTCGCGCCCGCCGACAACGCGACCCGGTGCCCCGCCTCCGCGCTGACCAGCCGCTCGTGTCCCACCACCGCCAGCCGCAGTCCGCCGCCCGCCGACGAGCACGCGAGCACGGTCGCGTCGGCGGCCGACAGCGTGGCGGTCACGGACTCGATGCCCCGCAATACTTCCGGCGGTGTGGTCTCGTGTTGTGCGGTGCCGAGGAGCGCGCCGTCAGCGGCGACCAGCGCGCCCTTCGTCCACGTGGAACCGACGTCGAGGCACAGGAACGTCACCGCTTGCCCAGCAGCGAATGCCGCCGGCCATATATGAAGTAGACGACGACGCCGATGGCCATCCACACGAAGAACCGCAGCCACGTCAGGATCGTCAGGTTCAGCATCAGCCACAGACAGGCGAGGATCGCGAGCACGCCGATCACCGGCAGCGCCGGCACCCGGAACGCGCGCGGCAGCTCGGGATGTGTCCGCCGCAGCACCATCACGCCCGCGGACACCAGGATGAACGCGAACAGCGTGCCGACGTTGACCATCTCCTCCAGCTTGCCGGCCGGGAAGAACGTCGCCGCCGCCGCGACCAGCGCGCCGACCAGGATGGTCGCGCGGACCGGGGTGCCGCGCTCACCGGTGCGGGACAGCGAACGCGGCAGCAGACCGTCTCGGGACATGGCGAACAGCACGCGGATCTGGCCCAGCATCAACACCATCACGACGGTCGTCAGACCGGCGAGCGCACCGATGGAGATCACGTTCGCCGCCCAGTCCATGTTGTTGAGCGCGAACGCGGTGGCGAGTGTCTTGCGTTCGCCGTCCTCTCCGGTGGCCAGGTCGCGGTAGTTGACCATGCCGGTGACGACGAACGCGACGGCCACGTACAGCACGGTGACGATCGCGAGCGAGCCGAGGATGCCGCGCGGCACGGCGCGTTTCGGGTCCTTCGTCTCCTCCGCGGTCGTCGCCACGACGTCGAAACCGATGAACGCGAAGAACACCAGCGACGCGCCCGCGAGCAACCCGAACACGCCGAACGCGCTGCTCGCCCCGCCGGCCACCCACGAGAACACCGTCTGGTCGACGCCGGTCGACGCCGACGCGGACGACTCGCCCGGCGGGACGTACGGGCTGTAGTTCGCGGCCTTGACGTAGAAGATGCCGAGGAAGATCACGAACAGGACGATGACGACCTTGATGCCGGTGATCACCATGCTGACCCGCGACGACAGCTTCGTGCCGGCCGCGAGCAGGAACGTCAGTACCGCGATCAACAGCAGCGCGCCCCAGTTGACGGTCAGGCCACCGATGGCGAACGTCGTGCTGACGCCGTCGCCGAACAGGTAGCCGAGCACCGTCTTCAGGTACTCCGACCAGCCGGTGGCGACCGCGGCGGACCCGACCGCGAACTCCAGCACCAGGTCCCAGCCGATGATCCACGCGACGAACTCGCCGAAGGTCGCGTAGGAGAACGTGTACGCGCTGCCGGCCACCGGCACCGTCGAGGCGAACTCGGCGTAGCACAGGGCGGCCAGGGCACACGCGATCGCCGCGAGCACGAACGCGAGCGAGACCGACGGACCGGCCAGGTCACCCGCGGTGCGCGCGGTGAGCGTGAAGATGCCCGCGCCGATGACGACCGCGACGCCGAACACCGTGAGGTCCCAGGCGCTCAGGTTCTTCCGTAACCGTGAACCGGGCTCGTCGGTGTCCTTGATCGACTGCTCGACCGATTTGGTGCGCAACAACCCGGTTCCTGGCACGCCAGCCTCCTCGCCACGTGATCTCCAAGTGACGATAACGCCGAACGAGGCTCAGGTGGTGGCGGGCGTGCGGTCGAGGTCCGGTTCGAGGTAGATCAGGCGCGCGGCGGGGACCGCGGCGCGGATGCGCCGCTCCGCCGCGTCGATCTCGGCGGCGACGTCGGACAGCGGCAGCCCCGGCTCGAGGGCGATCTTGGCCGCGACCAGCAGCTCGTCCGGGCCGATGTACTGGGTGCGGATGTGGATCAGGCGCTGCACGCGGCCGCCGGCGACCGCGGACTCGATGCTCGTCAGCTCCTTCGGGGTGGCGCCCTCGCCGATCAGGAGGCTCTTCATCTCGATGATCAGGATGATGGCGATCACGCCGAGCAGGACGCCGATCATGAGCGTGCCGACGCCGTCCCAGACCGGGTCGCCGGTGATGACCGCGAGGCCGACGCCGAACAGGGCGAACACGAGACCGAGGAGCGCGCCGGCGTCCTCGAGCAGGACGACCGGCAGCTCGGGCGTGCGGGACTGGCGGATGAAGCCCCACCAACCGATGTCGCCCTTGATCTTGCGGGACTCGACGATGGCCGTGTGGAAGCTGTAGGACTCGAGGCCGATCGCGACCACGAGGATGATCACCGCGACGATCGGCGTGGTCAGCGCCTCTGGATGCTGCACCTTGTGGATGCCCTCGTACAGCGCGAACGCGGAGCCGAGCGTGAACAGCATCAACGCGACGATGAACGAGTAGAAGTACCGGTCGCGGCCGAACCCGAAGGGGTGTTCCTGGGTGGCCTTGCGCTGGGAGGTCTTCTGGCCGAGCAGCAGGAGGCCCTGGTTGGACGTGTCCGCGACCGAGTGCACCGCCTCGGCGAGCATCGACGCGGAACCGGTGATCGCGAAGCCGACGAACTTGGCCACCGCGATGCCCGCGTTGGCGCCGAGCGCCGCGAGGATCGCCTTGGTCCCGCCCCCTGCAGACACGGCTTGCTCCCTTGCGATGTCGGATTTGTCTTAGCTCTGCGCAGCCTAGAGAGTCGACCGGTCCCGTGTCGCGCCACCCGCCGGGGTTGGCCGCCGGCCCCCGAATTCCAGCCTACGGCGTGGTACCGACAGGTTCTGGCGTGCCGAGGGTCGGCTGTGGACAACTCAGCTCAGTGCGGTGCCCACCGTTGCGGCGAACGCCCGGACCTGCGGGGAGTCCGCCGGGAGGAGGGCCACGTCCGGATCACCCGCCGGGATCCACATCGACTCGCCGCGGCGCAGCGGCAGCTCGCGGCCGTCGACGGACGCGACCGTCAGCTCGCCGTCGATGCACACCAGGATCCTCGGGGTGCCGCCGGCCAGCTTGACCGGCGAGCGCTCGTCGGACGCCCACTCCATCCGGGACAGCTCGAACTCCGGCGCGGACGTCCGGTAGATCGACCGGGCACCGGCCGGCTCACCCGTCGACACCTCCATGTCGCCGAAACCGAAGTCCAGCACCCGCAACAGTTCCGGCACGTCGACGTGCTTGGGGGTGAGGCCGCCGCGAAGCACGTTGTCGGAGTTGGCCAGCACCTCCAGCGCGGTGCCGCGCAGGTACGCGTGCAGGTTGCCGGCCGGCAGGAAGATCGCCTCGCCGGGGCCGAGCACGAGACGGTTCAGCAGCAGCGCCGCCAGCACCCCGGCGTCACCCGGGTAGCTCTCACCCAGCTCGAGCACCGTGCGGCACTCCAGCTCGAACTCGCCGTGCTCCTTGACGTGGGCGACGCACTCGTCGAGCAGCTCCGGCAGCAGCGCGTCGATCGCGGGCTGCGGCAGCGTGATCCACGTGGTGAACAGCGCGCGCAGGCCCTCGCGGTTCGGGTCGTCGGCCAGCAGCGAGACGTACGGCGCGAGACCGGGGGTGGTCACCGCCTGCAGCAGCGCCACCGTGCGGTGCGGGTCGCGGAAGCCGGCGAGCGCGTGGAACTCCGTCAGCGCGCACAACAGCTCCGGCTTGGGCGTGGGGTCCGGGTAGTTGCGGTTCGGGGCGTCGCGGGCGATGCCCAGCTTCTCCTCGCGCGCATAGCCTTCCGCGGCCTGCGCCGCCGACGGGTGCGCCTGCATGCTCAGCGGCTCGTCGGCCGCGAGCACCTTCATCAGGAACGGCAGCCTGCCGTCCCAGCGGTCCGCGACCGCGGCGCCGAGCTGTCCGACGGGGTCGGCGGCGAGCATGTCGACCAGCGACTCCGAACCGACCCACGACGGGTCGCCGGGGTGGGCGCCCATCCACAGCTCGGCCTCCGGGTGCGGCGCCGGCACGGGTCGGCCGACCAGGTCGGCGATCGTCGTGCGCGAGCCCCACGCGTACGGACGCACGGGATTCCTGAGCAACTGCACGCCAACCTCACTCCCTCGGCCGGGCCGGCGCGTACCGCGTGGTGCCCCCGGTGGTGCCGGCCGCCAGCCCCAGGTACAGGGCGGCCAGCTCGAAGCGCAGCGCGAGCACCGCCGCGCACGCCGAGTCGTCCCCGGTGATCTCCTCCGCCGCCGCGATCACGTCCGCGTTCGGCAGCATGTCCTCGGCCAGCCTGCGCATCGAGTCGTCCGGCCCGGGCCGCACGGCCAGCAGGAACGCGCGCAGCGGCGACGCCGCCGACGGGTCGAGGTCGTCCGGGTCGGCGAAGATGTCGGTGGTCGCGGCGGCCTGCGTGGCAGCGCGGTGCAGCGCGGTGCGGCTCGCGGCCTGCGGGTACGCGGCCACGTCGCACACCACGTCGGTGTGGGTGGCGAGCACCTGCGTCGCGTACCAGGCGACGCCGGTCGCGACGTCGTCCAGCCCCCACAGGAGCGGGGTGCGCTCCGCGAGCCGCAGCGCGAGCGACTTCGCCGGGTTCACGAACGACTCGTGTTGCATGTGGTCGCGCTCGGCCTCGCGGTCCAGCTCGTCGGCGACCAGCTCGAGGTCGGCGCTCAGCAGACCGAGCGTGGTGCCGGTGATCAGTCCGGCGGCGAGCGCGCGCGGGAACCCGAAGCCCGGCGGGACCGGCACGCGCGGCGTGATCAGCACGCCCTTGCCGGCGGCCGCGGCGGCGACCGGACCGTCCTCCGGCGCGGTCAGCACCACCCCGGCGCCGTAGCGGCCGGCGCGGTCGATCGACTCGGCGAGCTCGCTGTCGCCCGCGTCGTCGGTGTGCGCGACGACGAGGTCGAGCGGCCCGAGCCACGGCGGCGCGGTGTCGGTGAGCACCACCGGCACCGGGCAGGCGCGGCCGAGCAACGCCATCAGCAGCTTCGCCGCGGCCGGGCCGAGACCCGGCCGGGTGAGCAGCACCAGCGCGCGCGGGCGGGCGCCGGCGAACCGGTCGATACCGGCGTCGCGGGCCGCCTCGAGCGTCGCGCGCACCTGGGCGCCGGCCCGTGCGGAGGCCGCCAGCAGACCGTCGGCGTCGGTGTCGGTGAGCCTGCCGACGTCGTCGAGGAGCGTGTCGTCGAAATCCGACCTCACTCGGGAGCCTCACCCGGCTCGTCGGCCGGCGGCTCGGACGCCGCCGGCTCGATCGCCTCGTCGAGCAGGAGCACCGGGATGCCGTCGGTCACGCGGAACTGGCGGCCGCAGGACGTGCACGTCAGCACGTCGGCCTCCGGGTCCTTCGGGCTGCCGACGGTCAGTGGCGCGTGATCGTCGGACGGGCACGCGAGGATCTCCAACAGCTGTGGGTCGAGCTGGACAGCCAATGTCCCCATCCTCTCCTCAGGCACGGACGATCGCGAGCACCTCGTCGCGGATCGCCGCGACGGCGTCGTCGTCCGGCGCCTCGATGTTCAGTCGCAGCAGCGGCTCGGTGTTGGAGGGCCGCAGGTTGAACCAGCCGCCGTCGGGCAGCTCGACGGTCAGACCGTCCAGGTCGTCGGTGGTCACGCCGTCCCGGCTCTCGAACGCCGTGCGGACCGCGGTCATCCGGGCGGCCTGGTCGTCGACCGTCGAGTTGATCTCGCCGGACGCGGCGTAGCGGGAGTACTCGGCCGTCAGCTCGGACAGCGGGCCGTCCTGCTCGCCGAGCGCCGCGAGCACGTGCAGCGCGGCGAGCATGCCCGTGTCGGCCTTCCAGAAGTCGCGGAAGTAGTAGTGTGCGGAGTGCTCGCCGCCGAAGATCGCGCCCGTCTTCGCCATCTCGGCCTTGATGAACGAGTGGCCGACGCGGGTGCGGACCGGCTTGCCGCCGTGCTCGGCGACGATCTCCGGCACGCCCTTGGACGTGATCAGGTTGTGGATGACCATGCCGCCCGGGTCCTTCTTCAGCTCGCGCACGGCGACCAGCGCGGTGATCGCGCTCGGCGGCACCGGCTCGCCGCGCTCGTCGACCACGAAGCAGCGATCGGCGTCGCCGTCGAACGCCACGCCGGCGTCCGCGCCGACCTCGCGGACCTTGGCCTGCAGGTCGACGATGTTCTTCGGGTCGAGCGGGTTGGCCTCGTGGTTCGGGAAGGTGCCGTCCAGCTCGAAGTACATGGGGACGATCTCGATGGGCAGGCCAGGGATAGTGCTGAACACGGCCGGCACCGTGTGCCCCCCCATCCCGTTGCCGGCGTCCACGACGATCTTCAGCGGGCGACTGTGGGACAGGTCGACGAGCTTGTGCAGGTAGGCGACGTACTCGGTGAGCAGGTCCTGCGAGGTCAGCTTGCCGGGTGTCGCGCTGGTCCTCGGCGCGCCGGTGTCCTGCTCGACCTCGTGCTGGATCTCGGCGAGGCCGGTGTCCTGGCCGACCGGGGCCGCGCCCGCGCGGCACAGCTTGATGCCGTTGTACTTGGCCGGGTTGTGGCTCGCGGTGAACATCGCGCCGGGCAGGTCGAGGCTGCCGGAGGCGAAGTACAGCATGTCGGTGCTGGCGAGGCCGATCATCGTGACGTCGACGCCCTCCTGCACGGCGCCGGTGGCGAACGCGCTGGCGAGACCGGGCGAGGACGCCCGCATGTCGTGGCCGATCACGAGCCCGTTGCCGTTGGCGGCGCGGATCTGCCGGGCGAACGCGGCGCCGATGTCGCGGACGATGTCGGTGTCGAGCTGCTCGCCCACGATCCCGCGGATGTCGTAGGCCTTGAAGACGCCGGACAGGTCACGCACCAGTTGCTCCCCGAGAGGTCAGCCGATTTGCCTCAGGCGAGCCTACCGGCGGGGCAGTCGAGGGAGGTGAGGTCGGGGTACTACTCGGCGACCGGGTTGGGCAACACACGCAGGTGGCCGCGGCGGCCGCCCCCGTTGTTCGCGGCGTCGTTGGCCGGCGCCAGCGGCTCCACCGGCCGGTCCGGGCGGCCCGCCTCGCGAACCGCCTCGGCGAGCGCGGTCAGGTCGTCGACGGTCGGTTCCGGGGCGGCGAACTCGCCGTCGTGCCGGACGACCTCCCAGCCGCGCGGGACCGTGAGGCGCAGCGCGTGCTCCTCGCACAGGTCGTAGCTGTGCGGTTCGGAGTAGGTGGCGAGCGGGCCGACGACCGCGGTCGAGTCGGCGTACGCGTAGGTCAGCGTCGCGACGGCCGGGTTGACACACCCGGTCCGCGAACACTTCCGCACGCTCCGCACGATCGAGGACGATAGCGCGTCGGGTTGGAATTAGCCCCTCGCCACACCGTGACATCACGGTCGCTTCGCTCCTCCGCCAAGACGGCGGCCGCTCCGTCGCTGCGCTCCCAGAATCACTCGGTCGCTGCGCTCCTCCGCTAAGACGCCGTCTTCCCTCCTCCGTGCTCGGCGCTGGCGCGCCTGCGCGCGAGCGTCAGTCCAGACGGCGCCCGCTCCGTCGCTGCGCTCCCAGTACGCTCAGGCTGTGACCTCGACTCGCGGCCGCGAACGGCATCGGCGGCGCCGGCCCAACCGGGACCGGCACGGCCGCGGCCTGCGCGGATCGCTGTACCCGCCGACGCTGCCGGCCGCGTCGACCCGTGCCGAGCGGTTCGACGCGCTCGTGCTCGCGGCCCTGGAGCCGATCGAGGCGCGGTGGCGCACCGAGCTGACGAAGCTCGACATCGCCGTCGACGACGTGCCGGAGGTCCGCGCGGACGACGACTCCGCAGAGGGCACGCTCACCGACGCCGGGGTGCCGCTCGCGCGGCTGGTGCCGGCCGGCGTCGACCGGCGCGGGATGCCGACCAAGGCGCGGATCGTGTTGTTCCGGCGGCCGCTGGAGGCACGGGCCCGCGACGGCGCCGACCTCGCGGACCTCGTGCACCACGTGCTGGTGGACCAGGTGGCGAACTACCTCGGCGTCGACCCCACGATCATCGAAGGCGAAGCCTGAGCTCGCGTGTCCAACACCGGTGACCGGTGAGTTCGACAGTCACGAACGTCGAACTCACCCCTCCCGAGCGTTGGACACGCGGTCAGCGGGTGCGGCTCGGGATCGCCGTCAGCAGGGTGAACAGGACCATCGCCGCCTGGGTCAGCAGCAGGACGCTGCGCAGCGCGGTCGGCTGTTCCACCCGGACCTCCGCCGCCCTTGTCGGCAGCGACACCCCGACCAGGTGGCCCCACGCCCGCGCGATCGGCACCGGCTTCCCGTCGATCGTCGCCTGCCAGCCCGGCTCCTCCTCCGCCGCGATCACCAGCAGCCGGCCGGCCGGACCGTCGGACACACGGACGGCCACCGACGGCGGCGCGGTCTCCACCGGCACGATGCCGGCCGCGCCGAGCGCGGTCGGCGGCTCGCCACCGGTCACCGCGCGGCGGGCCAGCTCCGGCGACAGCAACGTCACCTGACCGGCCGCCGGCTGCAGTCGCAGGACCGGCCGACCGTCCGACGTCGGCGGCGCGTCGGCGACCAGCTCGCCGGCCGACTCCCGCATCCGCGTCGCGGCCTCCTCCGACGGCGGCACCACGAACAGCACCCCGGCGGCCGCCGCCGACGCGACACCCAGCTTCGGGTCCGCGTCGAGCAGCTCGGACAGCCCGCGCACCCCCGCGCCGAAGTTCACCGGCGCCAGGTCGTCGTCGCCGAGGGCGGCCTCCCGCCCGGCGGTCATGCGCGGCACCGTGCCGAGCTCCAGCACCGACCGGCCCGTGGCGGCCAGCTCCCTGGCCAACGTCGTCGCGAGGCGGGGCGGGTCGTCGTCGAGCGGGCCCGCGCGGCCGGCGACCAACGCGCTCGTGGCGAGCCCGAGCACGCCGAGCGCCCCCAGCACCGCGGCCGGCCGCACCCACGAGATCGCGGGCCCGCCGGTCCGGCACACCCCGAGCAGCGCGTGCAGCAGCCCCCACCCGATGACCACCAGCCCCGGGCCGGCCCAGCCCGCCACCTCGGGCCCGCCGGTGATCGGGGCCGCGCCCATCAGCCGCACCAGGACCACCGCGAGCCCGCCGAGCACGGCCAGCGCGAGCCCGGGGAACGCCGTGCGCCGCGGCCGGACCGCGATGCCGACGAACGCGAACAGTCCGACGACCGCCCCGACGACCGGCCACGCGCCCGGCCCGCCGGGGTCGAGGCTCAGCAGGTCCACGATCGACGCGACGGGCGCCGCGACGAGCGCGCCGACGCCGTGCACGACGACGCCGGGATGCTGGATCACCGCCGCCGGCCACGGCAGCAGCAGCGCCAACGGCATCAGCACGAGCACGAACAGCGCCGCGACCCGCCGCTTGCCGGTGCCGCGATGCCCGGGCACGACCACGAACCCGGCGAGCGCGTACGCCAGCAGCAACAGGTGCACGAGCGGGGAGAACGCGCCGATCACGGCCATCCCCAGCGCGGAGGACGCCGCGGTGGACAGCCACGCGGTCGAGTCCGTCCTGGACCGGCCGAGCAGCGTCACGATCCCGGCGGTCACCGGCGGCAGCAGCAGGTGCGCGACCACGACGTCGAGCCGACCCTGCGCGACGGCCGCGGTCGCGGGCGGCAGCAACGCGTACGCCGCCGCGACGAGCGCCCGCACCCACCGGTGCACCGGCAGCCTGCGCGTCGCGACGTAGGCCAGCAGCCCGGACAGCGGCATGCTGCCGAGCAGCAGCACGGCGACGGCCGCCTGCGTGCCGCCGACCGGCGCGAGCACCGCGCCGAGCGCGCCGATGATCGCGAGCGCGGCCGGCGCCGGCGCGGCGGTGCCGCCGGCGACCGGATGCCACGTCGCGAGGTAGGTCGACCACGTGCCGGCGAGATCCTGCGATGGCAGCAACCGGCCACCGGCGAGGTCGAGCCCGAGCCGGCCGGCGTGCACGACCAGAGCGAGCGCGAGCAGCCCGAAGAACAGCAGCACGGGTGGCGCGAGCAGCACCTGACGCGCGAGCCGGGCCCGGTTGACCTGCACGAGCACGAGATCCGGGCGCGGGACGGCGGACCCGTCACGCGGCACCGGCGACGGCCGGCGCCGCGGCGAGGGCCGCAGCCCGTACGGCAGCTCGACGTCCGGCACGGCGAGCGACACGGCCACCGCGGTCGCGGGCTGCCGCAGCCCGGCCGGCCTGCGGAGCCGGTCCGCCCCGGCGGGCAGCGCGGTCGGCCCGATCGGGAGGCGGGCGGGTTCGGCCGGCACCCACACCGCGTCGGTCTCCGGCAGCCTGCCGAGCACGGCGTCGGCCTGCAGCCTGCGCCGCACGAGATGCGCGACCGAGGCCCGGACCCCGTTGCGCAGCCGCGTGAGCCGTGACGTGAACAGCCCACGCACGCTGCGGACCCGCACGGCCGCGCGGCGCAGCGTCCGCCCTTCCAGCAGCCCGGCGCCACCGCTCAGCAGGAACCCGGCCGCCCGCAGCTCCGCCCGCGCCTCGACGAGCCTGCGCTGCATGCCGAACCCGAGCGCGCGCACGAGCGACAGCAGCACGAGCCGGGGCACGCCGACGAGGAACGACAGCAGCGAGCAGTTCACGAGGAACGTGCGCACGCCCTGCGCTCGGTCGACCGCGTCGACCGACGTGCGTGGCGCGTCGACCCGACGCAGCCGCGTGGTCACCGCGCGGACGTGCCGCATCCGCGCGGCCGGCACGCACAGCACGACGCTGCCGGCGCGGTTCGCGCGCCAGCCGAAGTCGATGTCCTCGCGCAGCAACGTGATCGCGGGGTCGAAGCCGCCGAGCCGCTCCCACAGCTCGCGGCGCACGAGCATGCCGGCCGACGGCACGGCGAGCACCTCGGTGCTCTGCCGGTTGCCGAGGTTCTCGAGGTTCTCGAGGTTCTCGCCGGCAGCGCTGGCAGTGCTGTCTTTGCTGTCTTTGCCGAGCCTGCTCCAGTCCAGTTCGGACGGACCGATGCCGGTCTGCCGGTGCCCGGACGAGTCGGTGGACAGGCCGGCCTCGACGACGAGCCGCGGGTCGTCCCAGTCGAGCGCGAGCGGCCCCAGCACGCCCGCGGACGGCGACGCCTCCGCCGCGGTCAGCAGCGTGGCGAGACAGTCGGGGTCGGGCGCGCAGTCGTCGTGCAGCACCCAGATCCAGCCGCCGGGGTCGCCCCAGCGCTCGATGGCCGCGGACACGGCGTCCCGCACGGCCGCGGCGAAACCGGTTTCGCGGTCGCGTGTGAGCACGCCGTCGAGGACTCGGTCCTCGCCGCGTGCGGCGTCGCTCAGCAGACGCGGTGTGTCGTCGAGCGAACCGGTGTCGACCGCGAGCACGTGGCGTGGCCGCGGCGTCGCGCGCCGTAGCGCGGACAACGCGGCCGGCAGCCACTCCTCACCGTCATGGCAGACGAGCACCGCCAGTACTGGCGCGGTGCGCAGCACCGGGGTGGTTCCCCGAGAGCCGTAGCGAGGCATTCGCACAAGATGCCACGAACGGCCGCGGTTTTACTGTTGTCAGACCGCGCGTTTCTTCAGCTTGCGCCGTTCGCGCTCCGACAGCCCACCCCAGATCCCGAATCGCTCGTCGTGTCCGAGTGCGTACTCCAGGCACTCGGCACGGACCTCGCAGCCCTGACAGATGCGCTTGGCCTCCCGGGTGGACCCACCCTTCTCCGGGAAGAACGCCTCTGGATCCGTCTGCGCGCACAGCGCGCGTTCCTGCCACTCCTGTTCCTCGGAGTCGTCGAACAGCTCGGCGAGCACACCCATCTCTTCGTACGGGTGGTCCCCCCACTCCACGACGCCACTCCCACTGGTCAGATCGTTCAGTTCGATTCCCTGCTGCATGACCCGTCCGCCTCCTCGCCTTTCGCGCTCCCCGGGTTGGCGGACACCACCCACCGCTACTCCATCGCGGCGAATGACATCGATGTGATTACACCCGTGTAGTGGCGGCGCGTCAAGCGAAGCACCCGGGTGGGTGATGCCCTATGGGGCAAACGGAAATCCGTCGACAAGATGGCGCAATATCAGGAAAAGATCGCACCCGCACGGCGAGCCGACAGGCAACGTTGACACACTGGGGTGGTGCAGCGATCAGCGGTCCGACCTTCGCCCGTGTTCCTCGCCATACTCGCCGTCGCCATCGCCGGCGGGATCCTCGCCGCGTTCGGTGGCGAGGAGGCCGACATCTTCGCCGGCGGCGCCAACGCGGCCGTCACGGCCGGGATCTTCTTCCTGGTGCTCGGCGGCTGGGGTGTCTCGCTGTGTCTGCACGAGTTCGGGCACGCGATCGTCGCCTACCGCGGCGGCGACCGCGAGGTGTACTTCAAGGGCTACCTGACGCTGGATCCCCGGCGCTACACCGATCCGGTGTTCAGCATCGTGTTGCCACTGCTGCTCGTCGCGATCGGCGGCATCCCGCTGCCGGGCGGCGCGGTGTGGATCAACCACCACGCGTTGCGCAACAAGCGCGTCGAGTCGATGGTGTCGCTGGCCGGGCCGTTCTTCAACCTCGCGCTCGGCGTGCTGCTCATCGCCGCGATCGCGATCTTCAACCCGACGCTGTGGCTCGCGGTCGGGCTGGCGTTCCTCGCCTTCCTCCAGGTGATCGCGTTCGTGCTCAACATCCTGCCGATCCCGGGACTGGACGGCTGGGGCGCGATCGAGCCCTACCTTTCGCCGGAGGCGCAGCGGTTCGGTCAGAAGGCGCGGCCGTGGGCGCCGCTGATCCTGTTCGCCTGCATCATCGGCCTGCCCGGCTTCAGCGCGGTCTTCTTCGACGTGGCCAACGCGGTCTTCACCTTGTTCGGCGGCGACGAGAACATGTCCAGCGTGGGGTACTCGACGTTCCTGTTCTGGCGCTGAGGCACGATTGCGACCGTGAAGGTCGTGGTGCTGGTCGGTGGCGTTGGTGGGGCGCGGTTCCTGCAGGGGGTGAAACGCGCGCTCGGACCCGGTGCCGAGATCACGGCGATCGTGAACACCGGCGACGACGTGTGGCTGCACGGCCTGCGGATCTGTCCGGACCTGGACACCTGCATGTACACGCTCGGCACGGGCATCGACACCGAACGCGGGTGGGGCCGGACCGGCGAGACGTGGACCGTGAAGGACGAGCTGGCCGCGTACGACGCCGGCTCGGAGTGGTTCGGGCTCGGTGACAAGGACATCGCCACCCACCTGATCCGGACCAGGATGCTGCGCGCCGGCTACCCGTTGTCGCAGGTCACCGAGGCCCTGTGCGCCCGGTGGCAGCCCGGTGTGCGGCTGCTGCCGATGACCGACGACCGGGTCGAGACGCACGTGGTGATCGACGACCCGGAGACCGGCGAGCGCACGGCCGTGCACTTCCAGGAGTGGTGGATCCGGCACCGGGCCGCGCTGCCGGCGCACTCGATCGTGCCGGTCGGCGCGGACGAGGCCACGCCGGCGCCCGGCGTGCTGGACGCGATCGCCACCGCGGACGTCGTGCTGCTCGCGCCGTCGAACCCGGTGGTGAGCGTCGGCACCGTGCTGTCCGTGCCGGGCGTGCGCACGGCGCTCGTGAAGACCGACGCGAAGATCGTCGGGGTGTCCCCGATCGTGAACGACAAGCCGGTGCGCGGCATGGCCGACGCGTGCCTGGCCGCCATCGGCGTCGAGACGACCGCGCAGGCGGTCGGCCGGCACTACGGCTCGCGCGCCCAGTCCGCGGAGGGACTCCTCGACGGCTGGCTCGTGCACACCGGCGACCCCGCGACCGTGCCCGACGTCGAGGTGCGCGCGGTGCCGCTGCTCATGTCCGATGTGGACGCGACCGCGGACATGGTGCGCGCCGCGCTCGACCTTGCCGGAGTCTCCGTTGACTGATCACGCCGCACCGGGCCGGGTGGAGATCCTGCCCGTCGAGGGCCTGCCCGAGTTCCGCCCCGGCGACGACCTGACCGGAGCCGTCGCCGCCGCCGCGCGCTGGCTGCGCTCCGGCGACATCGTGGTCGTCACCAGCAAAGTCGTGTCCAAAGTGGAGGGTCGGCTGGTGCGGGTGCCGACCGACGACCCGGAGGAGCGCGACCGGATCCGGCGGCGGCTGGTGTTCGAGGAGTCGGTGCGCATCCTCGCCCGCAAGGAGCGGACGCTGATCACCGAGAACCACCTGGGGATCGTGCAGGCGGCGTCCGGTGTGGACGCGTCCAACGTGGCGACCCACGAGCTGGCGCTGCTGCCCGCGGACCCGGACGCGTCCGCGCTCGCGCTGCGGCGTGGGCTGCGGGAGCGGCTGGGTGTCGAGGTGGCGGTCGTCGTCACCGACACCATGGGCCGCGCGTGGCGGGTCGGGCAGACCGACGTCGCGATCGGGTCGTCCGGGCTCGAGGTGCTGCACCGCTACCGCGGGCAGGTGGACCGGCAGGGCAACGAGCTCGCGGTCACCGAGGTCGCGGTCGCCGACGAGGTCGCGGGCGCCGCGGACCTGGTGAAGGGCAAGCTCGGCGCGATGCCGGTCGCGGTGGTGCGCGGGATGACCATCGGCTCGGACACCGCCAAGGCACGCGACCTGGTGCGGCCCGTCGAGGAGGACCTGTTCCGGCTCGGCACCGAGGAGGCCATCGCGCAGGGCCGGCGGGAGGCCGTGCTGGTGCGCAGGTCGATCCGGTCCTATTCGGACGAGCCGGTGTCGCAGGAGGCGTTGGAGCGCGCCGTGGTGGCCGCGCTGACCGCGCCGGCGCCGCACCACACACGGCCGGTGCGGTTCGTGCACCTCGCCGACCGGTCGCGACGCAAGCGGCTGCTGGACGAGATGCGGGCCAGGTGGCAGGCCGACCTGCGTGCCGACGGGCGTTCCGAGGAGCAGATCGCCCGGCGGGTGCGTCGCGGTGACCTGCTGTACGGGGCGACCGAGATCGTGCTGCCGTTCATGGTTCTCGACGGTGCCCATTCCTACCCGGACCCTCGGCGGTCGGGTGCGGAGCGGACGATGTTCACGATCGCGTCCGGCGCCGCGGTCCAGGGGCTGCTGGTGGCGCTGGCGGCCGAAGGGCTCGGGTCGTGCTGGGTGTCGTCGACGATCTTCTGCGCCGACCTGGTGCGGTCGGTGCTCGACCTGCCGGACTCGTGGGAGCCGCTCGGCGCGGTCGCGGTCGGGCATCCGGCCGACGGCCCGCTGTCGCCGCGGCCGGCCGGGGACGTCGACGAAAGGTTCGTGCGACTGTGAGCCTGCACGAGAACGCGTTCGCCACGCTGTCCGACTGGCGTCCGTCGGCGCCGGGCCAGCGGTCGCTGCGGGAGGCGTTCCTCGGGTTCCTCGCGGCGCGGCCGGACGCGTGCGCGCGGTCGTGCGAGCCGGGGCACGTCACGGCGTCGGCGGTGGTGCTGTCGTCGTCCGGGTCCGAGGTGCTGCTGACGCTGCACCCCCGCGTCGGCGCGTGGCTCCAGCTGGGCGGCCACTGCGAGCCGACCGACGTGACGCTCGTCGGCGCGGCGCTGCGGGAGGCGTCGGAGGAGTCCGGCATCGACGGCCTGACCATCGAGCCGATCCCCGTGCACGTCGACGTGCACCCGATCACCTGCTCGCTCGGCCTGCCGACACGGCACTTCGACGTGCGTTTCGTGGTCCGCGCGCCGGCGGGCGCACAACCCGTACGCAGCTCCGAGTCCATCGACCTGCGCTGGTGGCCCGTCGACGCACTACCCGACGACCCGACGGGCACGACCGGCCTCGAGGAGATGCTGGCCGCGGCCGGCTGAACGCCCGCCCCCGCGTGTCCAACGCTCACGACCCGTGTGTCCAACGTTCGCGACATGTGAGTTCAACACTCGCGAACGACAGTCGGGACGGCTGACCGCGCCAACGGGGCCGGCCGCCGGCAGACCAGAACCCGAATGTTGAACTCGCCGGCCGCGAGTGTTGGACACGCGGGGGCTGAGCGTTGGACACGCGAGGTCTGAGCGTTGGACACGCGGGGTTACATCTCGCGGTAGTCGCGCGGGGGGAACCGGGGGCCGAAGCGGGGTTTGCCCGGGCCGCCGGCCACGATGTAGCGGACGACGCGGTGCCGGTGCGGCGCGTATGGGGCCAGTACCTCGAGCATGCCCCGGTCGTCGACCTTGCGACCGAGCAGCGCGTAACCCACCAGCCCGGGCACGTGGAAGTCGCCGACGCTGACGGCGTCCGCGTCGCCCCACGCGCGTTGTGCGATCTCGGCCGCGGTCCAGAAACCGATGCCCGGCACCTTCCGCAGCAGGTCGCGGCCGGGGCGGCCACGCAGCTCGGCCGCCTGCTCCAGCCGGTGCGCCACCCGCGCGGCCGACACGATCGCCTTGCGCCGCGCCAGGTCGACGCCCGCACGGTGCCACTCCCAGTCCTGGATCGTCTCGACCGCGCGTGGCGTCGGCGGCGCGTACATGCCCGCCGGGGCCGGGCCCGGCGCCGGGGTGCCGAAGCGGCGGCACAGGTCTCGCCACGAGCGGCGTGCCTCGAAGCCGGTGACCTTCTGCTCCAGCACCGACGGCACGAGCAGGTCCCAGATCCGCCCGGTCGAACCCAGCCGCAGCGCGGGCATGCGGCGGCGCAGGTCGGCGATCAGCTGGTGGTGGGCCTGGAAGTCGGAGTCGTCGTCGTCCACGCCGAGCAGCTGCGGCAGGCCGTCGAGGAGCAGCTGCGCGCCGTCGCCCCACGCGGCCGCGTGCACGTCGCCGCCGCGGCGGCGCAGCACGAGGGTGCCGACGCCGGCCGGCGTGTTCGCGGCGAGCCACGTCAGACCGGTCTCGGTGGCGCGGAAGGCGGGATCGCCCGCACCACGGCGCAGCGGCGCGAGCACCGACGGCATGCTGAGCGCGAAGTCCGGCCGCCAGGTGCGCTCGAGAGATGCCTGCACAGGCGCCGAGGCTACCCCCGTTATGTTGGGGCCATGAGCGACCTGCACATGGTGGTGCCCGCGGGCGGCAGCGGAACCCGGCTGTGGCCGCTGTCCCGCGCCGCGAACCCGAAGTTCCTGCACGCGCTCACCGGCACGGACCGCTCACTGCTCCAGGCGACCTTCGACCGGCTGGCGCCGCTGTGCACCCCGGCGAACCTGCTGGTGGTGACCGGCGTCGCCCACGCCGCCTCGGTCGCGCGGCAGCTGCCGGAGCTGCCGGAGCGCAACATCCTCGTCGAGCCGTTCGCGCGGGACTCGTGCGCGGCGATCGCGCTGGCCGCGGCCGTGATCCACCGGCGGAGCCCCGGCGGGGTGATGGCGTCGTTCGCCGCCGACCACCTCATCGCGGACACCGCCGAGTTCGGCGAGACCGTCCACCACGCGCTCGCCGGTGCCCGCGAGGGCCGGCTGATGACCATCGGCATCACCCCGACCAGGCCGGAGACCGGCTTCGGCTACCTGCGGTGCAGCGAGCCGGCGGCGCGGGGGCAGCTGCAGCAGGTGCTGGAGTTCAAGGAGAAGCCGTCCCTGGCCGTCGCCACCGAGTACCTCGAGTCCGGCCGGTACCTGTGGAACGCGAGCATGTTCCTGTGGCGCACGGACGTGTTCCTCGCCGAGCTCGCGGCCCGGCGGCCCGACGTCCACGACCCGGTCCTGGCCATCGCGGCCGCGTGGGACACCGACGAGCAGGAGACCGTGCTCGCCGAGCTGTGGCCGACGATCCCCAAGGTCGCCGTCGAGTACGCGGTCATGGAGCCGGCCGCCGAAGAGGGCAAGGTCGCGACCGTGCCGGGCGACTTCGGCTGGAACGACATCGGTGACTTCGAGACGCTCGGTGAGCTGCTCGGCAAGGACGTCGACGGCGCGCGCGTGGTCGACATGAGCCCCGACTCCCCCGCGGTGCTGGTCGTGGACGGCGACGGGGTCATCGCCGTGCCGTGCTCGTCGCGCGTGATCGCCACGCTCGGGGTGCGCGACCTGATCGTGGTCGACACCGCCGACGCCGTCCTCGTCTGCCGGCGCGACCGCGCCCAGGACATCAAGAAGCTGACCGAGCTGCTGCGCGAGCGGGGGCACGCCGCGCACGTGTGATCGGGACCTCCGAGTGATCGGGTATGCCGATTCGGGTTCTTCGCTGACGCGGAGCGAAGAAAGGAATACCCTGGGCCCAAGAACATCGACCGCGCACACGACGCGACAGGGAGAGGTCAACGCATGGACCCCCGTGAGCGGGCCGACGCCATCCTGGCGCGGGCTCGTGCGCGTGGCGCCTTCGTGGTGACTCCGGAGAGCGCCGTATCGCCAATGGACGCGACGAGCACTCTGCAGATTCCACGTGCGGTCGTCACCGCTGCCGACCAGCAGGACCCCGAGGCCACGATGGTGGTGCCGGCCGTGGCCGTGCACGGCCGGATGCCGGCGCAGGAACAACGGGGCATGGAGCACCTCCCGGCCATCGCGCAGGAAGCGCTGACGGACGTGGTCGCCAACCCGCAGCCGGGCCCGCGTTCCCGGCAGCGCCGGCTCGAGCAGCACCAGAGCATGCTCGCGAAGCAGCGGCAGCAGGCCCAGCCAGAGCCGGAGGAGCTCGACGGTCTCGTGCCGACGGTCAAGCAGCCGCCGACGGCGCCGTCGAGCCTGTCGCAGCGCCTGGACGGCTGAGCCGACTCAGGACTTCCTGCGGGTCTCCGCCTTCAACCGCAGCGCGAGCCCTGCCTTGACCCCGGCCCGCACCGGGGCCCACTTCAGACCCTGGTGGCGGTCCGCGATGTAGCGGTAGGCGCTCTCGTGGTGTGCGGCCAGCATCTTGTCCGACGACCGGGCCGTCGAGTGCCCCTGGATGTGGACCACCTCGGCGGTCGGGACGTAGACGTTCTGCCAGCCCGCCCTGGTGAGGCGGTCACCGAGGTCGACGTCCTCGAAGTACATGAAGTACCTCGGGTCGAAGCCGTCCACCGAGTCGAACGCCTCCCTGCGCATCAGCAGGCAGGAACCCGACAGCCAGCCGGCCTCGCGCTCCTCGACCGAGCTGTCGGACTGCTTGTACGCCTTCGTCCACGGGTTGTCCCGCCAGACGCGGCCGACGACCGCGTGGCCGACGCCCTTGCCGAGCGACGGGGTCAGCCGGGCCGAGGGGTAGACCTTGCCGGACGGCTCCTTGATCAGCGGTCCGAAGGCGCCGCCGCGCGGCCAGCGGTCCGCCGCCGCCAGCATCGTGTCCAGCGAGCCGGGCGACCACTCCAGGTCGGGGTTCGCGACGACGATCCAGCCGTGGTCGTCCGACAGCTCGGCGACTCCCCGGTTGGCCGCGGTGCCGTAGCCCAGGTTGCCGCCGGTGTGGAGGAGCGTGACGTGGTCGTGCGCGGCCGCCGCCGCTTCCGGGGCGCCGTCGGTCGAGCCGTTGTCGGCGAGGATCACCGTCACGTCACGGGTGGTGGCCTTGTCCAGGGTCTCCAGGCAGCGCTCCAGCGTCTCGCCGGGCGAGTAGGTCACTACGACGACTGCCAGTTCCTGGCCGTAACTCGAAGACACAGCGAATGATTGTGCCCGTCAGCGATTGTGCCGGTGCGCCCGGTATGCCTTCCCGTACGCCACGCGATGGCCCTCCGCGCTCGTGAGCCACGAGAACTCCTTGGCCCTGCGCTGCGCCGCGGTCGCGAGACCGGCCCGGCGGGCCGGGTCGTCGAGCAGCTCGGCGAGGGCCGCCGCGATGTCGCCCGCGCCGACGCCGCAGTACGCGACCGCGTCGCCGCCCACCTCCGGCAGCGCGAGGCGGCGCGTGGTCAGCACGCAGGCGCCGCAGGCCATGGCCTCCAGCACCGGCAGGCCGAACCCCTCGCCGAGCGACGGGTACGCGACCAGCTCGGAGCCGCCGAGGAACCCCGCGAGGCTCTCGAACGGGACGTAGCCGGCGCGGATCACGCGCAGGCGGTGCGGCACGTCGTCCAGCGCGCGCTCGACCTGGCGGTCCCAGCCGGGCTGGCCGGCCAGCACCAGCGCGGGCGGGTTCTCCCGGCCCCGGCAGGCGGCCGCGAAGCCCCGGATCAGGGCCGGGACGTTCTTGCGTGGCTCCAACGCGCCGAGGAACGCGACGTACGGGGTGTTCTGGCCGAGGCCGACGAGGGTCCGCACGGCCGTGACCTCCTCGTGGGTCGGCAGGTGGAACCGGTCGTTGTCCACGCCGTGCTGGATGATCTCCAGCCGGTTCTGGTCGGCGTTCGCCACCCGGCCGAGCTCGGCCGCGGTCGCCGCGGACGGGACGACGCACAGGCTCGCGCGGGCGAGCGCGGTGCGGGTCCAGGCGCGGAAGAACCGCGCCTTGATCGAGTGGTGCAGGACCGCGTCGGTGAAGAAGGTGGCGTCGTGGAGGGTCACCACCGATGCCGCCGGGTTCGCGAGCGCGGTCGTGTAGTGCGGGGAGTGCAGCACGTGCACGCCCAGCCTCCGCACCAGCCTCGGCAGGGTGGTCTGCTCCCACGTCAGCCGGGCGGTGCGGGTCGCGTTGGACTCCGAGGTCGGCACGATCCGCGACTTCGGCGCCAACCGGCCGTAGAGCTCCACGTCGCGCGGCTGGCAGACGACCGTGATGGGCGCGCCGTCGGAGTCGAGGGCGTACACGAGCGAGTCCACGTACCGGCCGACCCCGCCGCGATCCGCCGGCACGGCGGTCGCGTCGATCAGCACGTGTGGCTCTGACATATGTAGGAGACTACGACTGTCACCACCCCGAGCTTCCCCGACTGGGTGAAAAAGCCACCGGATCCCGGGAAATGCTGCCTCAGCGCGCGTTCGCCATGTCAAAAAATCGCACGTGCAACCGCCACAGCTCCGTCGCGGCGTGCTCCCACGTGAAGGCCGACGCCCGCAGCTGGCCCTGCGCCACCCGCTCGGCCGTCGCCACCGTCTCGCTCACGACCTCGCGCAGGGCGCTCGCCAACGCGTCCGAGTTGCCCTTCGGCACGACCAGCCCGGTGCCGCCGGCGACCTCGACCAGCGCCGGGACGTCCGTGTGCACCACCGGCGTGCCGACGGCCATCGCCTCGAGGACCGGCAGCCCGAACCCCTCCGCGCGGCTGGGCACCGCGAGGACCGTGGCCCTGCGCAGTACGGCGGACAGGGCGTCGTCGTCGATGCGGCCGAGCACGTAAAGGCGCTTGGCCGGGAAGCCGTGCTCCGCGGCCAGCTCCACGAGGTCCACCTCGCCCCAGCCGCGCGGGCCGACCACCACCAGCGGCAGGTCCGGCGCCTGCGGCCGGGCCATCGCCTTCACCAGCACGTCGAGGCCCTTGCGTGGCTCGACCGTGCCGACCGCGAGGACGTAGGTCTCCGGCAGCCGCAGCCGGCCGGTCATCAGCGCGGCCAGGTTCGGGTCCATCGGCTCGCGGAAGACCGCCGGCACCCCGTGTCCGACGACCGCGACCGTGGCCGGGCCCGGCGCGTGCAGGTGCAGCTCCGCGGCGACCGCCGCGGTCGGCACGACGATCGCGTGCGCCCGCTCGGCCGCGCGGCGGATGACCGCCCGGTGCCAGGCCGCGCCGCGGCGGGTCAGGGTCTCGGGATGGGTGAACGGCACGGTGTCGTGCACGGTCACCACCAGGCTCCTGCCGCGTTTGGGCGCCGGCGGGGCGAGCGGGGTCGGCGCGTGGACGGCGTCGCCGCCCGGCCACAGGTGCACGCCGTGCTCCCACAGCATGGTCAGTCCCCGGCGCGACAGCGGCAGCGCGCGCGGGCCGGCGACCCCGGACACGACCGCGGGCGCGAGATCGCGGTGGGTGGCCGTGACGCCGGCGACCGTCCAGGTCGGCGGGGCGCTCGCGGCCATCGCGGCGAGCAGCTCGCGGGTGTAGCGCCCGGTCCCACCGGGGACGGGCGCCAGGAGCTGCTCGGTGAGCACGACGAGCTCGGGCACCGGCCAAGGGTACGGTTTCCCCTCGTGACCGGCTTGTTGACACGCACCACGATCGTGGTGGTGACCTGGCGCGGCCGCGCGCATCTGGCCGCGTGTCTCGACGCCGTCGCCGCGCAGTCGACCCCGCACCGGACCCTCGTGGTGGACAACGCGTCCGACGACGGTTCCGCCGCGATCCTCGCCGCGCACCCGTCCGCGCCGGCCGTCCTGCGGCTGCCCGCCAACCGCGGCTACGCGGGCGCGCTCGCCGCCGCCCTCGCGGACGTGACCACGGAGTTCGTCGCCTGGCTCAACGACGACGCCGAGCCGGCGCCGGACTGGCTCGCCGCGCTCGAGGCCGCACTCGACGCCGACCCGGCCGCCGCCGCCGCGAGCGCCCACATGGCGACCCCGGACGGCGAGCCGATCTCGGTCGGCGTCGGCCTGACGCCCGACGGGCACGGCGTGGATCTCACCTCCTCGGGGGACGAGGTGTTCGGCTTCTGCGGCGGCGCCGCGCTGCTGCGCACGGACGCGCTGCGCCGCGCGGGCGGCGTGCCGGCCCGGTTCTTCTGCTACTACGAGGACACCGACACCGCGTGGCGGCTGCGGCTCGCCGGCCACACGGTCGTGTCGGTGCCGGCGGCCCGCGTGACCCACCTGCACGGCGCCAGCAGCCGACCCGGCTCGCGGCAGTTCCACCTGTGGAACGAGCGCAACCGGCTGGCCATGCTGGTGCGCTGCGCGCCGGCCGGGGTCGCGGTCCGCGAGGTGGCCCGCTTCGCGGCGCTGACGGCCGTGCTCCCGCTCCGCCGGTTGGCACGCCCCGCTCCGTGGAACTTCCGGGTCTCGCTGCGGGTGCGGGTGCTTCTCGAGCTGGCGGTGCGGCTGGTGCCGCTGCTGCTGGACCGCGGGCGGATCGGCAGGTTGGCCATGATCGACAGGGCGGCCGTGTGGGCATGGAACTCACCCGTGAACTCGCGTGGTTGAGCGTTCGTCACGTGGTGTGATGGGGCAGGCTTAGCCAAACCGCACAACACCCGAGGAGCACGAGTGCCCGATCCGGCGCCACGACCCAGGCCGCTACCGACGGTCTCGGTGATCGTGGTGAACTACCGCGGCGCCGACGACACCGTCACCTGCCTGCGCGCCCTGCGCGAGGAGCTGGACTACCCCGCGGAGCACCTGCAGATCGTCTGCGTGGACAACGCCTCCGGCGACGGGGGCGCGGACCGGATCAGACAGGTGCCCGGGGTCGAGGTCGTCGAGTCGCCGACCAACCTGGGCTTCGCGGGCGGCTGCAACCTCGGCGCCCGGCACGCCACCGGCGGCGTGCTCGCGTTCCTGAACAACGACGCCCGCCCGCACCCGGACTGGGTGAGCGCGGCCGTCGGCGTGCTGAAGGCCGAGCCGACCGTCGCCGCCGTCGCCAGCAAGGTGCTCGACTGGGACGGCGAGAACATCGACTTCGTCGACGCCGGCCTGACCTGGTTCGGCATGGGTTACAAGCGCCACGCGGGCGAACGCGACGACGGCTCGCACGATGTCGCGAAGGACGTCCTGTTCGCCACCGGGTCCGCGATGTTCGTGCGTGCCGGTGTGTACCGGGAGCTCGGCGGCTTCGACGAGCGGTTCTTCATGTTCTACGAGGACGTCGACCTCGGCTGGCGGCTCAACCTGCGTGGCTGGCGGGTGCGCTACGAGCCCGCGTCGCTCACGTTCCACCGCCACCACGCCTCGATGTCCAAAGTGGACGCCCCGGACAACGCACGTGAGCTGTTCCTGCTGGAGCGCAACGCGTTGGCAGCGCTGTACAAGAACGTCTCCGACGCCACCCTGGCCAAGGCGCTGCCCGCGGCACTCGCGCTGGCGGTCCGGCGCGCGACCGCACGCGGCGACGTCGACCCGACCCAGCTGGAGATCGGCAAGCCCGACACCGGGTCGAGCACCGTCGAGATCCCGCGCACCACGCTCGCCGGGCTGCTCGCGATCGACCAGTTCGTCGAGTTGCTGCCCTCGCTGGCCGGCGCTCGGCAGGTCGAGCAGGCCGCCCGCGTGCGGTCCGACGCGGACCTGATCCCGTTGATGCGCAACGCGATGGAGCCCGCTTATCCGCTGCCGCGCTACCTCGCCGCGCACGACATCCTCGTCGACGTGCTCGGCCTGGAGGAGGCGTTCGGCGCGCGCCGCAACGTGCTCGTGCTGACCGGCGACGCGCTCACCGAGCGGATGGCCGGGCCGGCGATCCGCGCGTGGAACATGGCCGACGTGCTCGCCGCCGAGCACGAGGTGCGGCTGGTCACCGTCAACCCGCTGTGCGCGCCGCCGGAGGCGCCGTTCGCGGTGGCACGCGCCAAGCAGCGCGAACTCGGCCCGCACGTGGCGTGGGCGGACGTCGTGATCCTGCAGGGACACGCGCTGGAACTGGTGCCGGAGCTGAAGAAGGCCGCGTCCACGAAGATCGTGGTCTGCGACATGTACGACCCGATGCACCTGGAACTGTTGGAGCAGGGCAAGGACGACACCGACGAGCAGCGCGAGCTGGACCTCGTCGGGGTCACCAAGGTACTGAACACGCAGCTCGAGCGCGGCGACTTCTTCCTGTGCGCCTCCGAGCGGCAGCGGCACTTCTGGCTCGGCCACCTGACCGCGCTCGGCCGGCTCACGCCGTCGCTCTACGACAACGACCCGACCGTGCGGTCGCTGCTCGCGGTCGCGCCGTTCGGGCTGCCGGGCAAGCCGCCGCAGCGAAGCACCTCGCCCATCAAGGGCCCGATCACCGGCCAGTCCGACAAGGTCGTCATCTGGGCCGGCGGCGTCTACAGCTGGTTCGACCCGCTGACGCTGTTGCACGCCATGGATCGCCTGTCCCGCAAGCGGTCCGACGCCCGGCTGCTGTTCCTCGGCATGCGGCACCCGAACCCCGAGGTGCCGGAGATGGACATCGGGGCCCAGACCCGCGCGCTGTCCGAGCGGCTCGGCCTCACCGACCGGCACGTGTTCTTCAACGAGACGTGGGTGCCCTACGCGGAGCGGCAGAACTGGCTGCTGGACGCGGACTGCGGCGTGACGACGCACTACGAGCACGTCGAGACGACGTTCGCGTTCCGCACCAGGGTGCTCGACTACCTGTGGTCCGGGCTGCCGATCGTCACGACCGACGGCGACTCGTTCGCCGACCTCGTCCGCGCCGAGGGCCTCGGGGTGGTGGTGCCGGCGGAGGACCCGGCCGCGCTGGCCGACGCGCTCGAGAAGGTGTTGTACGACAACGACTTCGCCGAGGCGGCGCGGGAGCGGATCGCGGCCGTGCGGGAGCGGTTCACGTGGGAGACGGTGCTGGCGCCGCTGGTGTCGTTCTGCCGCAACCCGTCCCCGGCCGCGGACCGGCTGCCCGGCGCGGGCCCGTTGGTGCGCAACAAGCCGCTGCGGGCGACGGAGGCCATCCGGCGCGACATCGACCTCGTACGGTCCTATTTGGACGCCGGCGGTCCGGCGGAGCTGACCAAGCGGGCGGCCGGCCGGGTGCGCAGGCTCGCGGGCGAACGCTGGCAGGCGCGGAAGGGCCAGCAGGATGGCTAGCACGATCCGGGTGCTGCTCGACGGCACCCCGCTGCTCGGCTCGCGTACCGGTGTCGGCCGCTACACCTCGGCGCTCGCCGAGGAGTTGGCGTCGATGGCCGAGGTGGAGATGCGCGCGGTGGCGTTCACGTTGCGGGGCTGGCGAAAGCTGCGCAAGGTGCTGCCGCACGGCACCCGCTCGCGCGGCATGCCGGTGTCCGCGCGGCTGCTGCGGCGGTGTTGGCTGCGGGCGCCGTTCCCGCCGATCGAGCTGTTCGCGGGGTTCACCGATGTCGTGCACGGCACCAACTTCGTGCTGCCGCCCGCGCTGCGGGCCGCCGGGGTGCTGACCATCCACGACCTCGCCTTCCTAGACGCGCCAGGGGATCTGCCACCGTCGGACGAGCAGCTGCCGCTGCTGGTCGCGCGCTCGGCGGAACGCGCGGCGGTCGTGTGCACGCCGACGCGGGCGGTCGCGGACGTGGCCGTCGAACGGCTCGGCATCTCGCCGGACAAGGTGATGGTGACGCCGTTGGGCGTCGACCCGGCGTGGTTCGCCGGCCGGCCGCCGAGCGAGGATCTGCGTCGGCGGCTCGGGCTGCCGAAGCAGTACCTGTTGTTCGTCGGCGCCGCCGGGCCGCGCAAGGCGTTGGACTGGCTGCTGAAGGCACACGAGTCGACGCCGGACCTGCCGCCGATCGTGCTCGCCGGGCCGGGCCACCCGAGGAACGACAAGCAGGTCCGGTCGATCGGCTACCTGGCCGACGTGGACCTGCGCAGCGTCGTCGCCGGTGCCGCCACACTGGTGCTCCCGTCCCGCGACGAGGGCTTCGGGCTGCCGATCCTCGAGGCGATGGCGTGCGACGTGCCGGTGGTGTGCACGGACGTGCCGGCGCTGCGCGAGGTCTCCGGCGGGCACGCGACACTGGTGCCGTTCGGCGACACGGAAGCCCTCGGCGCGGCCCTCACCGCGGCGCTGGCCGAACCCCCCTCCCCGTCGACGCTCGCCACCCGTCGCGCCCACGCGGCCGGCTTCACGTGGCGCCGCACCGCTGAGCTGACAGTGCAGGCGTACCGACAGGCGTTGGCCTAGGGGCTCCGAGCGTCGAGTCAGGGGTGGGGCTTCGCGGCGGAGCGTCTGGAACGGTGGCCGCTGAAGCCCGCCGGGACCGGCCACCGGAAAGCCGGTGAGCTTCCGGCCGAACCCAGCACTACCGCTGAACGACGGCCGCCGCACGGAAGTGCTCGCCGTGCTCGGCGAAAGCGGCCGACAGCGCCTCGCGCCACGGACGCATCGGCTTGAGACCCGCGGCGCGCCACGAGCGGTCGGACAGCACGGAGTAGCTCGGCCGGGGCGCGGGGCGGGGGAACTCGTCCGACTTGCACGGGCGGACGCGCGCCGGGTCGAGGCCCAGCTCCTCGAAGACCGCGCCGGCGTACTCGTACCACGTCGTGTCGCCGCCGCCGGTGCAGTGCAGCACGTACTCCGGCGGCGCCGACGGCCCGACGATCCGCTCCGCCAGCTCCAGCAGCCCGGCGGCGAGATCGCCCGTCCACGTCGGACAGCCGCGCTGGTCGTCCACAATGGACAGCGTGTCCCGCTCGGCGGCGAGCCGGGCCATGGTCTTCACGAAGTTGTTGCCGTGCGCGCCGTACACCCACGCGGTCCGCACCACCCAGGCCCGCGCGCCCGACCCGAGCACGGCCTCCTCGCCGGCGACCTTCGTCGCCCCGTAGGCGGAACGCGGGCGCACGACGTCGGTGGTGTCGTAGGGCCGGTCGCCGTCGCCGGGGAACACGTAGTCGGTGGACACGTGCACCAGCGGCACCCCGTGCGACGAGCACGCGGCGGCGAGCAACCTGGGTCCGTCGCCGTTCACGGCGAACGCCCGCGTCGCGTCGGCCTCCGCGTCGTCGACCGCGTTGTACGCCGCCGCGTTGAGCACGACCGGCGACAGGTCCGCCACCGCGGCGGTCTCGGCGAGCGTCTTCACGGCTTCCACGACCGCGCCGGCGTTCGTGACGTCCAGCTCGGCGGAACCCGGCGCCCGCACGACGGACGCGCGGGCCGCCAGCTCCCGGCCGAGTTGCCCGTTCCCGCCGGGCACCAGCAGCGACAGCATCAGTTGCCGGGGAGCTTGACGCGGTCCTTCAGTGCTTCCCACCACGCCCGGTGCTCCCCGTACCAGGCCACCGTGCTCGCCAGTCCGTCCTCGAAGGACACCAGCGGCCGGTAGCCGAGCTCGTTGGAGATCTTCGTGATGTCGACCGAGTACCTGCGGTCGTGCGCCTTGCGGTCCTCGACCCGCTCCACCGACGACTCGTCGGCGCCGAGCGCCTCGAGCAGCTGCGCGGTCAGCTCGAGGTTCGTCAGCTCGGTGCCGCCGCCGATGTTGTAGATCTCGCCGGGCCGGCCGGCCTCGGCGACCAGCTGGATGCCCCAGCAGTGGTCGTCGACGTGCAGCCAGTCGCGCACGTTCAGCCCGTCGCCGTAGAGCGGCACCTTCTTGCCGTCCATCAGGTTCGTGATGAACAGCGGGATGACCTTCTCCGGGAACTGGTAGGGCCCGTAGTTGTTGGAGCACCGCGTGATGCACACCGGCAGCCCGTGGGTGCGGAAGAACGACCTGGCCAGCAGGTCCGAGGACGCCTTGGACGCCGAGTACGGCGAGTTCGGCTCCAGCGGGTGGGTCTCTGGCCACGCGCCGGTCTCGATCGACCCGTACACCTCGTCGGTGGACACGTGCACGAACTTGCCGACCCCGGCCTCCAGCGCCGCCTGCAACAGGGTCTGCGTGCCGACCACGTTGGTCATCACGAAGTCCGCCGCGCCGAGGATCGAGCGGTCCACATGGGACTCGGCGGCGAAGTGGACGACCAGGTCGACACCGGCCATGACCTGCGTGACGATCTCGCGGTCGCAGATGTCGCCGTGCACGAACCGCAGCCGGGGGTGCTCCCACACCGGCGCCAGGTTCGCCTCGTTGCCGGCGTAGGTGAGCTTGTCGAGCACGATCACCTCGGCGTCGGCGACCGACGCGTACGCCCCGCCGAGTGCCTTACGGACGTAATGAGATCCGATGAAACCGGCGCCGCCGGTGACCAACACTCGCATCAAGCTCCACTTTCTTCACCGGGGTGTGAACCCTCGACCGGCACAATTGCGTCTTAGTCGTTGGCGTAACGCCACCGAAGCCCAGTTGTGACTCGACACCGGGCCACCAAGGTCACATCTCGGTATTCTACTGGTCAAGTTCCGTCGGGGGACGGGGAGGAGCGTGCGTGAGCGAACGTGCGCAGGTACGTGCTGGTTGGCATCGGGCCGGGGCGGTCACGGGCCGGGCGTTCGTCGCGTTCCTCTCGGCCGCCGTGCTCGCCACGATGGGTTATGGATGGTGGGCGATCGGTGACGTCGACGACAACACCGTCACCACCGACGTGATCGCCCAGGACGTCCAGGACCAGCGCATACCGCTCGACGGCGCCGTCGACCTGCTGCTCGTCGGGCTCGACAGCCGCACCGACGCCTACGGCAACCCGCTGCCGCGCGAGGTCCTCGACATGCTGAACGCCGGCGTGAACGACGGCGAGCGCAACACCGACACGATGATCCTCGTGCACATCCCGGTGGACGGCACCCGCGCGATCGCGATCTCGTTCCCGCGCGACTCGTGGGTCGAGCTCGCCGGCGACTTCGGCAAGCACCGGCTCAACTCGGCGTTCGCCTACGCCTACAACGACGCCCGCGAGGAGCTCGCGGACACCGCGACCGACGAGAACGACCTGGACACGCAGGCCACGGTCATCGGCCGCAAGAACCTGATCGAGACCATCCAGAACCTGATCGGCTCCGCGGTCACCATCGACCGCTACGCCGAGGTCAACCTGGCGAGCTTCTACGAGGTCACCAACGCCATCGGCGGCGTGGAGGTGTGCCTGAACGAGGCCACACAGGACCCGAAGTCCGGCGCGAACTTCGCGAAGGGCGAGCAGACGATCGCCGGCGCGCAGGCGCTCGCGTTCGTGCGGCAGCGGTACGGGCTGCCCAACGGCGACCTGGACCGGATCGTGCGGCAGCAGGCGTTCCTCGGCGCGCTCGCCAACAAGGTGCTGTCGGCGGACATGCTGACCAGCCCGTCGAAGGTGCGCGAGCTGGTCGGCGCCGTGCAGCGGTCGGTGGTGCTGTCCAACGGCTGGCAGCTGTCGACGTTCGCCGCGCAGATGTCCGGTCTGTCGGCCGACGGCATCGACTTCTACACGATCCCCACGCTCGGCGACGCCAAGATCGGCGGCGCGGACGTGCTGCGGGTCGACCCCGCGCAGGTCGCCGCGTTCGTCGCGACGCTGACGTCCGACGAGGCCGACTCGGCGGAAAGCTCCGGCTCGCCGGTGCCGTCCTCGACGTCCTCCCCGACCTCGTCCCCGACCTCGCCGACCACCACCACCACCGGCGCGCCGGTCGACGAGGACGGCCGGCCGAGCCTCGGCCTGATCACCGTGGACGTCCGCAACGGCTCGGACACCAGCGGGCTCGCCGCGTCGGTGCAGAAGACGTTGACCGACAAGGGTTTCCAGGGCGGTGAGCTCGGCGACGCGCCGGTCCGGTCGTCGTCGGTGATCAGGTACGCGCCCGGGGAGCGCAACCTCGCGGAGTACGCCGCCACGGAGCTGTCCGGGCAGTTCGGGTTCGAGGAGGACCCGTCGCTGCCGGCCGGCCGGCTCTCGGTCGTGCTCGGCACCGACTACCCGAGCGGCACCACGGGCCTGGCGAACGACGGGCTGCGTGCGCAGCCGAGCACGTCCTCCTCGTCGCCATCGTCGCCATCGTCGCCATCGTCGCCATCGTCGCCACTCGTCCGGCACCCCCACCACCCCGACGCCGCAGATCAACGCCGACGGCCTGAACTGTGTGAACTAGCCGACGAACGTCCTCCGTGCGGGTTGCCGCCGGCTGATTCCTCCGGTTCCGTCGGCCCGAGCGGCTAGCCTGGACGCCGGGCCGGCAGGGGGAGGTGAGGCATGCCCGAGGAGAATGTGGACGAACCGACGACGTACGCCGCGGCGGTCGGCAAGGTGGAGCACGAGGCGGACGTGCCGGAGGAGGACCTTCCGGAGGCGGACCCGCTGCCTCGTCGCCGCACGTCGAAGCTGCTGGTGGCCGGCCGGGTCGTGATGGCCCTGGTGTCCGCGGCCGCGCTGGCCGCCATGTCGATGGTGTGGCTGCGCGTCGTCGAGCTCGACAGCAGCACGAACACCACCGACGCGCTCACCGAGGCGCAGGAGCAGTCCGGCCCCGGTGCGCCGACCGACGACGACGGCGCCAACGACATCCTCATCGTCGGGAACGACAGCCGCACCGACATGCAGGGCCGCCCGCTGTCGGCGAAGCTGCTGAAGGAGCTGCGCACCGAGGCGACGGAGACGCTCAACACCGACACGCTGATCCTCCTGCGCATCCCCCACAACGGCAGCAAGGGGTCGGCGATCTCGATCCCGCGCGACACGTCGGTGCAGGTGCCCAACCTCGGCCGCGACGAGAAGATCAACGGCGCGTTCGGCATCACCAAGGCGCTGACCATGGAGCAGCTGGTCGGCGCGGGCGAGAAGGACCGCGCGAAGATCGAACGCGACTCCGACGACGCCGGCCGCACGTCGCTGGTGCAGGCCGTGCAGGTGCTCACCGGGGTGCGGGTCGACCACTACACCGAGGTCAGCCTGTACGGGTTCTACCTGCTCACGGAGGTCATCGACGGCGTCGACGTGTGCCTGAACCACGCGACGAGCGACCCGGACTCCGGCGCGTCGTTCGCGAAGGGCCCGCAGACCGTGCGTGGCGGCGACGCGGTGTCGTTCGTGCGGCAGCGCAAGGGCCTGCCGCGCGGGGACCTCGACCGGATCGTGCGGCAGCAGACGTTCCTGGCGTCGGCCATGACGAAAGTGCTCTCCGGGGACCTGCTGACGAACAACGCGAAGCTGAACGCGTTGCAGGACGCGGTGTCGAAGACCGTGGTCATGGACGACGGCCTGCACTTCCTCGAGCTGGTCAGCCAGGCGCAGGCACTGGCGTCGGGCAACGTCCAGTTCGTGACGATTCCCGTCACCGGCGTTGGTGCCAGGAACGATCGCGGGCAGAGCATCATCACGGTCGACCTGCCGGCGGTGCACGCGTACGTCGAAAGCCTGGTGGCCACGCCGCCGCAGCCGACGGGCATGGCCGGCGAGGCCGACTACGGGCTGACGTCGCCGGCGTCGGCTGTCCGGGCTCAGGTGCCGTGCGTGGACTAGCGTCACGCGGGTGAGCCTTACCGGGGAACTGCTGCGCCCGCTGCTGAGCTCGGCGGCGCGGCCACTGATCACGCACTACGACGACGCCGCCGGCACCCGCGTGGAGCTGTCGGTCGCCACGATGCACAACTGGGCGGCGAAGACGGCGAACTGGCTGGTGGAGGAGCTGGACGTGGAGCCGGGCACGCCGGTGGCGGTGCTGCTGCCCGCGCACTGGCAGACGGCGGCGGTGTACCTCGGTGCCTGGTGGGCGGGCGCGCACGTCGTCTCGTCCCCCGCCGACGCGGCGGTCGCGTTCGTCCCGCCGGGCGGTTCGGCCCCCGGTGCCGCGGTGACCGCGATCGCCTCGCTGGACCCCATGGGCCGCGACCTACGCGGCGAGGTTCCTTCGGGAGCCCTGGACTACCTCGGCGACGCCCGCCTCTTCGGCGACGACTACCTGGAGCTGAGTCCGGTTCCCGGTGACACGTCGTGCTTCTCGGGGTCCACTGTGGACGCTGTGTTGGCTTCGTCTCGTGCTCGTGCGGCTGAGCTTGGCTTCTCGCCGTCTTCCCGCGTGTTGTCCACATTGGACTGGCCAGGTGGTGTCCCGGATGGGTTGTTGGCCGTGCTCGCGGCGGGCGCCAGCCTCGTGCAGGTGACCAACCCGGACCCGGAGAAGGTCAAGAAGCACGCCGAAACCGAGCGAACGACGGTCGTTCTCTAGTTCTCGCCCGGCGGCTGCGGCGTGGTCGTTGTCGTTGTCGTGGTAGTCGTCGGCACGGTCGCCCCCGCGTAAATCACGTAGGAGAACTCGATGTCAGCGTTCGCCACCGGTGTCGACGCGGAGAACGCGGCACGCACCTGCAACGTGGCGGCGGTGCCGGCCGCGAACCCGAGCAGGTACGGCGTGGTCCCCGGGTAGAACCGCGGCGTCAGGACGACGCTGCCCGGCACCTGCCCCAACGCGTGCGGCACCGTGCAGTACCCGGCCGCGTTCGTGTGGCAGGTGACCTTGCTGGTCTCGGTCAGCGGCGCGGGCGTCGGCCCCACCGCTGACGCGCGACCACTGTCCCCCACCACGAGCGCGATCACGAGCAGAGCAGCCGCGGCCACCACCGCGAGCACAGCGACAGTTCGCGTCTTGGTCGTCATTCCCCAAGGTCGACATCGCCACCACAGGCGTTACGGGTGTCGCCGACACACCGGCCGCGAACCAGGGCCTGTCCCGTGGATCTTTGTGCGAAGGTCTGCGCCTGACCAACTGGTACCTCAGGGAACGTGACGGCACCCAGCCACCATCCACCTCGGCATCCGCGCCGGCGCCGGGACACAACCCACACATAGAAATCCGGGGAGGCGGACTAGGACTAGCCCTTCAGCAGGGCGCGGGCCATGACCATGCGCTGGATCTGGTTCGTGCCCTCGTAGATCTGGGTGATCTTGGCGTCTCGCATCATGCGTTCGACCGGGAAGTCCTTTGTGTACCCCGCCCCACCGAAAAGCTGCACCGCGTCCGTGGTGACCTCCATCGCGGTGTCGGAGGCGTACGTCTTCGCCGCCGATGCGATGAAGCCCGCGCGCTTGTCGCCGCGCTCGGTCGCCGCCGCGGAGGCGTACACGAGGTGCCGCGCCGCCTCGATCTTCATGCCCATGTCGGCCAGCATGAACTGCACGCCCTGGAAGTCGGCGATGCGCTGGCCGAACTGCTTGCGCTCCTTGATGTACGTGATCGCCTGGTCGAGCGCGCCCTGGGCGATGCCGAGCGCCTGCGCGCCGATCGTCGGGCGGGTGTGGTCGAGCGTGCGCAGCGCCGTCTTCAGGCCGGTGCCCGGCTCACCGATGATGCGGTCGGCGGGGATCTCGCAGTTCTCGAAGTAGATCTCGCACGTCGGGCTGCCCTTGATGCCCAGCTTGCGTTCCTTCGGCCCCACCGAGAAACCCGGGTCGTCCTTGTGCACGACGAACGCCGAGATGCCGTTGGCCTTCTTCGGCGCGTCCGGGTCCGTCACGGCCATGACCGTGTACCACGTCGACTCGCCCGCGTTGGTGATCCAGCACTTCGTGCCGTTCAGCACCCACGTGTCGCCCTCGCGCCGCGCGCGGCAGCGCATCGACGCGGTGTCCGAACCGGCCTCGCGCTCCGACAGCGCGTAGGACGCCGACGCCGCGCCGGACGCCAGCGACGGCAGCACCAGCTTCTTCACCTCGTCGGACCCCGACAGGATGATCGGTTGCGTGCCGAGCTTGTTGACCGCCGGGATGAGCGACGCCGACGCGTCGACCCGCGCGACCTCCTCGATCACGATGCACGCCGACACCGCGTCCGCACCCTGGCCGTCGTACTCCTCCGGCACGTGCACAGCACTGAAACCGGCCTTGACCAGCGCGTCGCGGGCCTCCACGGGGTACCGCTCGTGCTCGTCGACCTCGGCGGCGTACGGCGCGATCTCCTTCTCGGCGAGCGCGCGCACGGCCTCCCGCAGCGCCTCGTGCTCCTCGCTCAGCTCGTACACCACGCCGGCCACCTCCAGGCACGCAACGACAACCTCACGGCATGTTAGCGCTCGTTAGCATCGCCGGGTTCGGCAAGGCCGGCGCGGAGGGCGGCGTCCTTGTCAAGCACGAGCTGCTCTAGATCGGCGGCGAACCTGGCCAGCCGGTCCCGCAGCTTCTCGTCGCCGACCGCGAGCATGCGCACGGCCAGCAGCCCGGCGTTGCGCGCGCCGCCGACCGACACCGTCGCGACCGGGATGCCCGCCGGCATCTGCACGATCGACAGCAGCGAGTCGAGCCCGTCGAGGTACTTGAGCGGCACCGGCACGCCGACCACCGGCAGCGTGGTCGCCGACGCCACCATGCCGGGCAGGTGCGCGGCCCCGCCCGCCCCCGCGATGATCACCCGCAGGCCGCGGTCGGCCGCGTCGCGCGCGTAGTCGAGCATGCGCTGCGGTGTGCGGTGCGCGGACACCACGCTCACCTCGTAGGGCACCTCGAACTCGGCGAGCGCCTCGGCCGCGAGCCGCATCACCGGCCAGTCCGAGTCGCTCCCCATGATCACGCCGACCAACGGCGCCATGTCAGTTACCCCCGTGGATGTCGTAGTCGTCCAACCATTCGCCGTGGGACAGCCAGTGCGCGGCGAGCCTGGCGCGTTCCCGCACGTCGGCCATCGACGCGCCGAGCATGGTCACGTGCCCGATCTTGCGGCCGGGCCGCTCCTGCTTGCCGTAGTAGTGCACGTGCGCGTCGCGGAAGCGCGCGAGCAGGTGGTGCAGCCGCTCGTCCGGGCTCATGGCCGGCGCGTGCGACGCGCCGAGGACGTTCGCCATCACCACCGCGGGCGCCATCACGTCGGTCGCGCCGAGCGGGTAGTCCAGCACCGCGCGCAGGTGTTGTTCGAACTGCGACGTGCGCGCGCCCTCGATCGTCCAGTGCCCGGAGTTGTGCGGGCGCATCGCCAGCTCGTTGACCACCAGGCCGGCCTCGGTGTCGAACAGCTCGACGGCCAGCACCCCGACCACGTCGAGCGCGGCGGCGATCCGCAGCGCCAGCTCGTGCGCGGCCTCGGCGGCCGCCTCCGTCATGTCCGGTGCCGGCGCGAGCACCTCGACGCAGATGCCGTTGGACTGCACCGTCTCGACGACCGGCCACACCCCGCCCTGCCCGAACGGCGACCGCGCGACCAGCGCCGCCAGCTCGCGGCGCATCGCGACGCGCTCCTCGACCAGCAGCGGCGTGCCCCACTCGAGCAGCCGGGGCACCAGCTCGGTCGCGCTGTCGGCGCCGTTCAGCATCCAGACGCCGCGGCCGTCGTAGCCGCCACGCGCGGCCTTGAGCACGCACGGCCACGCGCCGAACTCGAGCACGTCCTCGACCCGCTCGACCGGCGCGAACCTCGGCACCGGCACCCCGAGCTCGGCGAGCTTGCGGCGCATGACCAGCTTGTCCTGCGCGTGCAGCAGGGCGTCCGGACCGGGGCGCACCTTGATGCCCTTGGCGACCAGCTCGTGCAGGTGCTCGCCGGGCACGTGCTCGTGGTCGAACGTGAGCACGTCGCAGCCCGCGCCGAAGCTCGCGAGCGCGTCGAGGTCGGTGTGCTCGCCGATGGTGATGTTCGGCGAGACGAGTGCCGCGGGGTCGTCGGGCGACGCCGCGAGCACGTGCAGGGATTGGCCGAGCGCGATCGCCGCCTGGTGCGTCATGCGTGCGAGCTGCCCACCGCCAACCATGCCCACGACGGGCAAGCCGGTACGAATGTCCACGCGATGAACCTACCTACGCGGGAGCGGAGCGAAGGAGCGGGCGCTGGCTGGACTGAGGAGCGCGCGCAGCGCGCCAGCGCCGAGCACGCGACGAGGGAAGACAGCGTCTGAGCGGATCCTGTTCAACGCCGCCGCGCCCTGGTCAGCACCAGGACGCCCGCCACGAGTGGGACCAGCAGGTACGCGCTGCCGAGCACGACCTCCGGCGGCGTCCACTCCAGCTCCGGCTTCTCGCCTGCCGGCCGGTTCGGGTCGGAGCTGCGCATGATCAACAGCACGCAGCTCGCGTAGACGAGGACGACCGCGCCGAGGCCGGACAGCGTGCGGACCCGGGCCGCGCCGTCCGGGAGCCGGTCGGGCAGGCGGGACAGCAGCAGCACGACCAGCGGGACGACCCACACGTAGTGGTGCGACCAGGTGACCGGGCTGAGCAGTAGCCCGAAGAACGCGGACACGAGCAGCGCGGGCAGCGGCTGGCCGGCGCGATGGAAGCGGCGGACCAGGTAGACGGCCGGGACGGCGAGCAGCGCGCCGACGCAGATGGCCGCCGCGAGCGCCCACGGCGCCAGGTCGGTCAGCCGCAGCATGAGGCCGTTCAGCGACTGGTTGCCGGCCCAGAACGTCGGGCCGGTGCGTTCCGGGTTGGTGACCGCGACGCTCCAGAATTGGCGAAAGTCGTGCGGGATGATCACGAAGATCAGGGCCTGGAGCAGGGCGAACGTGGCGAGGGCGCGGACCGCGTCGGCCCGGCGGCCGACCAGCCACAGGTGCGGCACGAAGATCAGCGGCGTCAGTTTGACGGCCGCCGCGACCCCGACCAGCACGCCGCCGAAGTGGCGGGACCGGCCGAGCACCAGCACGTCGACCACGACGAGCGCCATCAGGATCAGGTTGATCTGGCCGAGGAACAGCGTGCGCCACACGGGTTCGAGCCCGAGCGCGAGGACGGTCACCAGGACGGTGGTGCGTGCCGGCCGGAGCCACGTCGGGCGCGTGGGCAGGACCTGGATCGCGACGCGGACGACGAGCGCCAGCGACAGGACCGACAGCGCGCCGAGTACCCCCCACGACACCTGCGTCGCGAACAGCGCGAGCGGCACGAACAGCAGCGCGCCGGTCGGCGGGTAGGTGAACGGCAACCGCGCCCACGGCGGTTCGGCGCTGAGGAAGTCGTTGTCGTACAACGGTTCGCCGGTCAGCAGCGCGACCGCCCCGGACCGGTAGACGGCGCTGTCGACGCCGAGGCGCCAGTCGATCAGCCAGCTCACGACGCCGGCGAGGATCACCCCGGCGGGCACCGCGAACAACGCGACGGTCAGCTTGGGCGAGGCGAACAGCCGCCGCAGCGACTGGCCGAGCCAGCGCTGGGCGGGAACGACGTCAGGCACGGCCGCACGCACGGCGAAAAGGAAACCACGCCGCCCCCACCCACAAGCACCCGCGTGTCCAACACCCACGCCCCGCGAGTCCAACACTCACGACCGGCGAGTCCCCCGTTCAAGACCCGCGAGTCCCCGTTTCACGACTGCCCGCGTACGCGAGTGTCGAACTCACCGGTTCCGAACGTTGGACACGCGGGGTCTGGGCGTTGGACACGCGGGGGTCAGGCGCGGCTCAGGTGTTGCAGCAGCTCGCGGGCCGACTCCTGTGTCGACGGCAGGCGTTCCAGGCGCAGCGTCGGCTTGCGGGCCGACTCCAGCTGCTGGTCCACGGACAGGCGTTCGGTGATCAGCCACCCGGCGCTGAGCGCGCGGTCGCCGAACGTCGGGTCGCGTTCGGCCAGCACCACCGCCACCGACGGGCCCAGGATGGCGATGCTCTCGCCGCCGTCGAAGACCTCCCGCAACGCGTCGGCCACGAGGACCATCGCCATCAGCCGCGGCCAGCCGACCACGGCGGACAGGTCGAGCGTCACCACCAGCAGCGCGTGTGTCTTCGCCGCGCTGGCGCCGGTCCGCGCGGCGCCGCGGTACACCTCGCCGAGCCGGGTCCGCAGGTAGGCGTGCGTGGTCATGCTGGTCAGGTTCTCGGTCGTCTCCGCGTTGCGCAGCTCGCCGAACGACTCGTCGGCCCACGCGAGGGCCGCCGCCCGCACCAGCTTGGTCGGCGCGGCGTTCGGGTCGGTCGCGATGAGTCCGTCCCGGACCTCGGCGTTCGTCAGCACGGCGTGCAGCGCGGCGAGGTCGGTGAGCGTCTCGTCCAGCCCGGCACCGGCCTGGGCGCGGGCACGGCCGAGGCTCGAGAGGGCGCCGGTCAGGTCCCCGCTGCGGAGCGCGGACGCGCACACGGCGTCCACCTCGGGCACTCCCCAGTCGCTCGGGAAGCGCCATCCCGCCGCGATGCTCGCCGTGCGCCAGCGGGCCCGGAGCACCCTGAGCTCGTGACCAGTACCCCCTGCGTCGCCACGGTGTGAGCGCGGATCAGCCTCACGTACTGTCACTGTCGCCCTTCCCTCCGGCCAAACGCGTTCGGAGTAGGAACGTGGCCCGGGTACAACCGTGACGCCGTTCGGGCGAAAAGCATGGCGAACGGGTTTTCGCGTACGGCCATTCCGGTGATCGGGTGATGCCGGTTCTTCTTCGATCCGTCACACTATCCGCGGGAGGGCGTCTACGAGGAGTCTGGGGCGCTAAATGCCTGGATAACCACGTAGTCGCTAGCGATGTGAGGGAGGACCGTGGCCATCGTTCCGGCCGACCTAGAGGGGCCAAGTGACGCCGAGCTGATCGAGGCGGTGCGCAAGGGCACGGTCTCGGCCTACGGCTCCTTGTACGAACGGCATGTTGCCTCCGCGTACAACCTCGCGCGTCAGCTCTCCCGCTCTCCCGCGGAGGCCGACGACCTCGTGTCCGAGGCGTTCGCCAAGGTGTTGGACACGCTGCGTGCCGGTCGCGGCCCCGACTCGTCCTTCCGCGCCTACCTGCTGACCGCCCTGCGGCACACCGCGTACGACAAGACCCGGCGCGAACGCAAGGTCGAGCTGTCCGACGACGTGTCCACGGTCTCCGGCGTCTCCGCGGAGGCCGTCAGCCAGCAGTTCGACGACCCGGCGGTCAAGGGGCTGGAGCGCTCGCTCGCCGCGCAGGCGTTCGCCCGGCTGCCGGAACGCTGGCAGGCCGTCCTGTGGCACACCGAGATCGAGGGCCAGTCGCCCGCCGAGGTCGCCCCCATCCTGGGGCTGACGGCCAACGGCGTCTCCGCGCTCGCCTACCGCGCCCGCGAGGGCCTGCGACAGGCCTACCTGCAGGTGCACCTCGCAGAGACCACCGACCGGCACTGCCGCACGGCCGCCGAACGACTCGGCGCGTGGACTCGCGGCGGGCTCGCCAAACGCGAGAAGGCCCAGGTCGAGGCGCATCTCGACGACTGTGCCCGCTGCCGCGCGCTCGCCGCCGAGCTGGCCGACGTCAACGGCGCGATGCGCGGGTTCGTCGCTCCGCTGGTCCTCGGCATCGGCGCGGTCGGCTACCTGGCCGCGACCGGCGTGACGAAGCTCGCCACGATCACGACGGTCGGTGTCGCCGCCGGTGGCGGCGCTGGTGCCGCCGCGGGCGCCGCGGCCGCCGGACCCCGGCAGTTCATCGGGGTCGCCGCGTCGAGCGTGGCGCTGGCGGCCGCGATCGCCGTCGGTCTCACCGCCGGCGGCGAGAACCAGGAGATCCCGGTCGCCGCGCCGGTCCCCACACAGCAACCGCCCGCGCCGAGCCCCGAGCCGCAGCCGCCGGCACAGCAACCGCCGGCACAGCAACCGCCGGCCGTGCAGCCACCGGCGCCGCAGCCGGAGCCCCAACCGGAACCGGCGCCCGCGCCACCGGACCCGCAGCTCCCCGCACCGGCCGCACTCAGCGCCAGCACCCCGGCCGCGCCGCTCTCGCTCACGGCGGGTGGCGCGCCGGTCGACCTGCCGCTGACCGTGCGGAACGCGGGCGGCACGCTGTCCGAGCCGGTCACGGCCGTACTGAACCTGCCGGCCGGCGTGAGCGCGATCCCGGTCGACGGGTTCGCCGCACCGCGCCTGCTGTCGCTCAACGGCGCCAAGGCCGGCACCGTCAACTGCCCCGGCGGCACCGGCTCGGTGACGTGCTCGAGCAGCACCGGGCTCGCGCCTGGCGAGTCGGTCACGCTGCTGTTCCGGCTGGTCGCGGCGGAAGGCAGCCCGGGCGGTCAGGTCACCGGCTCGGTGAGCGCCGGCAGCTCGGTGAACGTGAACGTGTCGGTGCATGTCAAGGTCACCCCGCCGGACACGACCGACGCGCTCATGCTGTCCGCGGAGGCCGACCTGATCGGGCTGTTCCCCGGCTTCTGGGTGCACCCGGTGGTCGAGGTGGTGGTGACGAACACCGGCACCAGCTCGCGGCCGGTCACGCTGCAGCTCGACCAGCCGGGCGCCGTGCGCTGGTCGTCGCAGCTCGTGACGTGCACGACCGGCGGCGGCACCACCTGCGTGACGCCCGCCGAGCTCGCGCCGGGCGAGAAGCTGAAGGTCGTGCTGGAGCTCGACCCGGACCCGTGGCCGGAGAAGTCGCCGCACCGGCATCAGGTGAGCGTGACCGCGACGCTCGGCGAAGCGAGCGACAACGTGCTGGTGACGCTGTGGGAATGGCTGTGGCCGACCCCGCCCGCCCCGCCGCACCACCCGGCGCCGACAGACCCGCCCGCGCCGCCGACGTCCGAGGAGTCCCCGACGTCGCCGCAGCCGCCGACCGGCGGGAACCCGACGCACAAGCCGCCGATGGCGCCGACGCCGACGGACCCGCCGACGAAGACGACCACACCGCCCACGACCACCACGCCGCCCACGACGACGCCACCGTCGACGCCGCCGGACCGGTCTGACCCGGCACCGTCGGGTGGTCTGGGCGGCCTGTTGGGGTGGCTGCTCGGCGGCTGACCGCGGCGCGGCAGGTGTCGGCGCGGTACAGGGCGGTCACGCGGGGTGAGCGGCCGTCGCTAGACTGCGCCGCCATGAGCTTGCTCTATCGGGTGCTTGCGCGGCTGCCCAAGCCGGTGCGGGACAAGCTGGTCAGGCACAAGGAGCTGCTGAAGTTCGCGGTCGTCGGTCTCGTGTGCTTCGTGGTGACGAACGTCGTGAACTACGGGTTGAAGTACACGATCCTGAACGACAACCCGGTGACCGCGCTCGCGATCGCGGTCATCATCGCCACGATCGTGTCGTACGTGCTCAACCGCGAGTGGTCCTTCCGCACCAGGGGCGGGCGCGAGCGCCAGCATGAAGCGGCGCTGTTCTTCCTGATCAGCGGCATCGGGGTGGCGCTGAACTCGACGCCGCTGTTCCTGTCGCGGTACGCGCTGGGGCTCGAGGTGCCGCACGTCAGCCTGCTCGCGCAGGAGATCGCGGACTTCGCGAGCGGCATCATCCTCGGCACGCTCATCGCGATGGTGTTCCGCTGGTGGGCGTTCCGGAAGTGGGTCTTCCCGCAGGCGTCGGCCCGTCCCCGAATTGTCCGGGTCGGCCGTCGCGGTGCCCGGCTGGCGGTCGTGGATGAGGACGACCGGGCGGCGTAGCAGGTCGCGCTCCGTAGACTGCGCTGGTGACTGTCGTCCACTCCGTGCTCGCGCGGGTGCCGGAACCGCTGCGCGGGATACTGCTGAAGCACCGTGAGCTGCTGAAGTTCGCCATCGTGGGCGGCACGACGTTCGTGATCGACAACGGCATCTGGTACCTGCTGAAACTCACGATCCTCGAAGACAAGCCGGTGACGGCCAAGATCATCGCCATCATCGTGGCGACGATCGTGTCGTACGTGCTCAACCGCGAGTGGTCCTTCCGTACCCGTGGTGGGCGCGAGCGCCATCACGAGGCAGCGCTGTTCTTCCTCATCAGCGGCATCGGCGTGGGGCTGAACTCGCTCCCGCTCTACCTGTCGCGGTACGCGCTGCAGCTCGAGGAGCCGCACGTGTCGCGGCTCGTGCAGGAGGTCGCGGACTTCGCCAGCGGGTCGATCATCGGCATGCTGCTGGCGATGTTCTTCCGGTTCTGGGCCTTCAAGCGGTGGGTGTTCCCGGATGAGCTGGGCCGGTCCCGGCGCGGCAGCGCGCCGCCTTCGGACGATCCGGTCGAGGAGCTTGGACACTCGTAGCCGGTCTGACGGATCAGCAGCTCAGCGCGGCCGTGGTGGATGACTTCCATCGGCGGCTGCTGACCGAGAGCAAGCAGACGGCGTCCCGGCGGCGGAGATCGAGCGACCCATCGCTGGTGGGTGAGCGGGTCGGCGCTGCTCAGCGCGGCGAGCGTTCCGCAGGCCAGCGCACTCCTTGCACGTCCCCGGCACGCGGGACCGGCAGGAACACCGTGAACGTCGCCGGGCGTTTGACCGACAGCTCCAGCCGGCCGCCGTCCGAGTCGATCAAGGCCCGGGCCAGTGCCAGGCCCAGGCCGGTGGACCCGCCGCCGGACACACCGCGTTCGAAGATGTGTTCGGCCAGTTCGTCGGGCACGCCGGCGCCTGTGTCGGACACCTCGATGACCACCGTGTCGCCGCTCGGGGCCGCGCCCTCGCGGGCGGCGAGCGTGACCGTGCCGCCGCCGTGCCGCAGCGCGTTGTCCAGCAGCACCCCGATGACCTCACGCAGCCGCGCCGGCGACACCTTCGCCAGCAGACCGTCCTGCAGCTTGATCTTCAGCGACCGACCCTCGGTGCGCAACGGCGCGCGCCACTCGTCCGCGATGCCGTTCAGCTCGGCGCCGAGGTCCACCGGTTCGGCGCCCGTCGCGCGGGCTTCGCGGGCCGCGGCCATCAGTTCGTCCAGCACGTCGGCCAGGCGTTCGGCCTGCTCGAGTGCCGCCTGGGCCTCGCCGGCTATCTCCTTGTCCGGGACGACCGTCAGTTCTTCTATGCGCAGCTGCAGTGACGTCAGCCTGCTGCGCAATTGGTGTGACACGTCGCCCACCAGCTCGCGTTCGCGCTGCACCAGCTGCGCCAACGCGGTCGCCGACGCGTCGAGCGCCTCCGCCACCGAGTCCAGCTCCCGCACCTCGTAGCGCGTGCGATCGAGACGGAAGTCGCCCGCGCCGAGGCGGGACGCCCGGTCGGCAACGTGCAGCAGCGGTCTGGCCAACCTGCGCGCGGTCACGCTCGCCACGGCGGTGCCGCCGCCGATCGCCGCGATCACCACCAGCGCGACCAGCAGCGCGACCTGCGTCTGCGTGGTCCGCATCGGGCCGGCGTCGATCGACAGGCGGACGGTGCCGTGCTGCACGATCGGCACCTCCTCGCTGACCGTCTCCCCCGCCAGCTTCGTGCCGAACCGCAGCCGTTCGCCGCTGTCGGGCAGCGTCACCAGCAGGTGCCCACCCGGCGGCACGCCGAGCTGAACCCGGTTCAGGTCGAGGTCGCGGCCGTTCGCGACCTCGTCGTCGAGCAGGGCCGCGATCTGCCGGACCCGCGCGGCCAGATCCTCACGCGTGATGCTCTCGACGACGGCCGTCGCCGAGAAGCCGAGCGGGATGCCCAGCGCGCACGCGGTCACGGTGACGGCCAAGAGGATCGCGAGCAGAATCCGGCGCCGCACCCGTCACTCCGTGTTGAAACGGAAGCCGACGCCCCGCACGGTCGCGATCCGCGAGCCGCCGCGGCCGACCTTGCGACGCAGCCACGACATGTGCATGTCCAGGGTCTTGCTCGTCCGCAGCTCGGGCCCGCCCCACACCTCGTCGAGGATCTCCTCGCGCGTGACGACCTGCCCCGCGCGCTGGATCAGCACCCGCAGCAGCTCGAACTCCTTGTTCGCGAGCGTCACCTCGTCGCCGTCGACGATCACCAGCCGCGCCGCCAGGTCCATCTTCACGCCGTTGACCTCGACCGTGCCCGGCGCCTGCCGACGCAGCAGCGCCCGGATCCGCGCCAGCAGCTCGGCCAGCCGGAACGGCTTCGCCACGTAGTCGTCGGCCCCCGCGTCCAGCCCGACGACGAAGTCGACCTCGTCGGCACGCGCGGTCAGCATCAGGACGGGGATGCCCCGCCCGGCGGCCCGCAGGCGGCGGCACACGTCGAGCCCGTCGGTCCCGGGTAGGCCGAGGTCGAGCACGAGCAGGTCCACCCCGCCCCCGTTGGCCGCCTCGAAGGCGCGGTGCCCGTCGGCGACGACCTGCACCTCGTAGCCTTCCCGGTTCAGGGCGCGGGACAGCGGATCCGCGATCGCCGCGTCGTCCTCGGCCAGCAACACCACACTCACGGAGATCAGCCTATGCCTGCTCCGCATCGGGCCGCGTGACAGCATCGGCGCATGCATGCTGACGACCTCGCCGTCGCCCTGCGGCTCGCCGACGCCGCCGACGCCATCACCACCGCCCGCTTCCGCGCCGCGGATCTCGTCGTGGACCGCAAGCCCGACCGGTCGCCGGTGACCGACGCGGACACCGCCGTCGAGGACGCGGTGCGGGCGATCCTCGCGGCGGAGCGCCCGGACGACGGGATTCTCGGCGAGGAGCGCGGCGGGTCGCTCGGCGCGGGACGCACGTGGCTCCTCGACCCGATCGACGGGACGAAGAACTTCCTGCGCGGGAACCCGGTGTGGGCGACGCTGATCGCGCTGGTGGACGGCGGCGAACCCGTCGTCGGGGTGGTCAGCTCGCCCGCCTTGCCGCGGCGGTGGTGGGCGTCGGCGGGAGCGGGGGCGTGGTCGTCGGAGGGGCGGCGGCTGACGGTGTCGGGGATCGCGGCGCTCGAGGACGCCTACGTGTCCACGACGCACCTGGGGACGTGGGTGGAGCACCACTCGCGGGAGGCGTACCTGGCGCTCGTCGACGCGTGCTGGGAGAACCGGGCGTTCGGCGACTTCTGGCAGCACGTGCTGGTGGCGGAGGGTTCGGTGGACATCGCGGCGGAGCCGATCGTGAACGCGTGGGACCTCGCGGCCGTGCAGGTGCTGGTGACCGAGGCCGGCGGCACGTTCACCGGCCTGAACGGGCGGCCGGGGTTCGACCACGGTTCCGTGCTCGCGACGAACGGGCTGCTGCACGCGGACGCGCTGGGGATCCTTCAGGCCGGGGTGAGCGCGCCGCGGACGACCTGAGCCCAGGTCAGGCGACCGAAGAGGTAGTGGCAGGCGACCTGCTCGTTCGTGAAGCGGGCCCAGTCGTAGCGGTTGCCCTGCTCGCGCCAGAAGACTTCCCAGCTGAAGTTGCCGTCCTCGTCGGCGGTGTCGTCGCGGACGAGGCACCAGGCGTTGTCGGCCTCGGCGCCCACGGACACGACCTCGCCGGGGACGCCGACCGCGGCAAGCCATTCGGTGATGGACTCGGCGTTCATGCGTTCTCCTCTGTGAGGTACCCGAGGGCGACGAGCTCGGCGGCGGAGTGCGTCGTGCGGTAGCGGACGCCGCCGCCCGGCTGCCCGAACCACGCGGCCGACACCGCGCGCCAGACCGGGAGCGGCTTGGTCACGCGGTAGCGGCGGTAGCCGGCGTCCCGGTGTGCCGGCGGGAGCGAGCGCTGGGGGAACGGCGCGCCGTCCTGGGCGAAGACGCGGCCGGACGGGGTGCCGAAGCGGTCGACGACCGTGTCCGCCGCGAGGATCTCGGGTTCGCCGGTGGCGCTGCCGCCTTCCGGGTACTGCTCGCTGGTCGGCCAGTTGTACTCGACGCCGTCCTGGCTGATGCCGTGCGCGGTGACGCTGCCGAAGCGGACCAGGTAGCGGCGGTCCCAGTCGCGTTCGTGCTCGTTGCCCTGCGGGTCGTGGGACTCCATGAGCGCCGCGACGGTGGGGTGGTCGGCGGGCAGGCCGGCGGCGGAGGGAGTCGGCTCGGCCGGTGGGGGCGGAGGCGTCTCCGTCGGGGCGGGTGGGTGGTTGACCGGCGGTGCCGGCGCGCCGAGGTCCGGGCGCGCCGGTGGCTGGGCGCTGTACTCGGGCGCGTAGCCCGGCGGGGGTGTCGAGGGCGGCAGCGGCACGGGGGCGGCGTCGGCGGCCGCTTTCGCCGCCGCGCGTTCGGCCGCCGCGGCGCGGAGCTCGGCGAGGCGCGGGGCGCCGTCGACGATGTCGAAGTCGGGGTGGTCGGCCGGCTCGAACCGGAGGCCCGCGGCGTAGTCCAGCTCGGCCGGGGGCGGCGGGAGCTGGCGTGCCGGGCGGTAGGACGCGACGGGCAGGTGGCCGATCGGGAACATGTGGATCCAGAAGAGCGCCAACGCCTGGTCCTGCTCGCCGCGCGACGGGGGCGGGGCGCCGGGTGGGCCGGCCATGGGTCTGCGCTGCGGCGCGGGGTCCTGTGCGGGGACGTACGCCGCCGGCGTCGGCCGGGCCGCCGCCGGCTGCTGTGCCACCGGCGCTGGGGCCGGTGCCGGCGCGCCACCCACCACGGGCGACGCGGGTGCCGGTCCGCCCGCGAACGGCACACCGCCCGGCGCGCCACCGAAAGCCGGCGCGCCGCCGTAGTTCGGGGCCGCCGGACCGGGGCCGGCCAACGGCGGGGCCGCCGCGGCGGGCGGCAGGTTCGCCGGCGCCGCCGACGCCTCCAGCCCGCCCGCGAAACCCGCCTGCACGGTCTGTCCGGTGGGCGGGGTGGGGATGTCGTCGGGGAACAGGTGGCCGGGCACGGGGCCGGTGACGTCCGCGTCGGACCCGACGAGGTCCGGCCGGTCGCCGGGTGGGGGGAGCACGTCGCCGACGTTGTCCCCGACCAGGTTCGTCGCGCCCGGTCCGGCGTCGCCGACGACGTCGGTGGCGCCGTGGGCGGTGTCGCCGACGAGGTTCGTCGCGCCATGCGCGGTGTTGCCCACCACGTCGGTGACCCCACCGACCGTGTCGCCGAGACCGCCGGGCCGGTTGCCACCCGCGAGATCCGAGGCGGTGTCGCCCACCAGGTTCGTCGCGCCCTGCGTGGTGTTGCCGACCAGGTCGGCCGCGCCGCGGACGAGGTCCGGGCCGCCGCCGGGATGGCCGGCGCCGACCAGGTTCGTCGCACCTTGTGCGGTGTCGGCGACCAGACCTGTCGTGCCGCTCAGCAGGTCGCCGCCCGCGGAGTGCTGACCCGGGGCCAGGTTCTGGGCACCCGCCACGGCGTCCGTGGCGAGGCCGGACAGCAGACCCGGGCTGTGCGTCCCCGGGTTCGGGTTCACCGGGTTCTGCACCGATGCCATGTCCACGCCCGACGCGGGCTGCACCGCACTCACGAGCTGCGACTCGATGTGGGCGACGTTCGCGGCCGTGCCTCGCACGGCGGTGTCCAGACCGGCCAACGCCATGGGGTGGCCGGCGGCGGCGGCGGAGTGCGCGGCGTCGGCGTTCTGCGCCAACCCGACCAGGTTGCGGACGATCTCGACCTTCGCGGCCCCCACCTGCGCGGCCGCGTGCTCGAGCCGGTCGGCGGCGTCCGTGCAGCCGCGGACGGTCGCGGTCAGATGACCGGAATCCTGCTCGACAAAGGACTTCCACTCCGCCGACGCCTTGTCCGCCGCCCCGCCGGAGACGGTCGACAGCGCCGACCGGGCGGTGGTGTCGGCGTCCGTGGTGAGCGTCGACATGCTCGTCGCGGCGTCGCGCCACGCCTGGGCCGAGCGGGCCATCTTCTCCTCGTCGGCCTCCGGCCAGACGACACCCGCCTGCGCGGCGACGTCCGCAAGCTCGGACGGCAGCTCGATGCCCATTACTGCTCCGCGGCGTTCACATGCGACACACCGGCGTCGTCGCCGCCCTGATAGGTGACGGCCGTGTCACCCAGGCGGGTACCGACCGAGCCGATCTGTGACGGGAGTCCGGCCAGGCGACCGATGGTGTCGTCGGCGCCCGTCGTGTGCACCGACGCGAAACTCTGCCCGACGGCGTCCGTGCCCCAGCACTGCCCTTCCGACGCCAGGGCGTCGGCGAGGTCGCGGTGGATGGCGCTCATCCTGGTCACCAGCCCGTCGAACTGCCCCGCCCGCGCGGACAGCTGATCAGCGTCGACGCCGAAGCCGTCAGCGTTCATGGCGCGCACCCCCGAACTGCATCCAGGTCTTGTCCTCGAAGGTCTCATCCGGTTCAACGGCATCGGCACGTGTCGGCTTGAGCTCCTCGGCCGACAAATCGGCGGTGCCGCGCAACAACGCCTCCGGATCGGTGTCCGGGGGCAGCACCGGTGCGAGCACCTCGGAGGCGGCGCGGGTCACCCGCGCGGTCGCGGCCGCGGTGGTGGCGACGATCGTCGCCGCGAGCTCGGCGGGCGGCAGCTCCCGGTACGCGGAGTCGGCGATGACCAGACCGACGAGCGCGCCCTGCGCGGACACGGTGACGGCGACGAGACCGTTGTCGCTCGTCACGGTCTCCCGGACGCTCGACAGCTGTCGCTGGACGTCACCCAGCTGCTCACGGCTGCGTCGATAGCCCGCGAGCAGATCCTCGACCTGTGCTCTGTGGTCAGCCACCACGGCCACCTCCGCCGGGCATTGGTCGTCGGTCTCGCGTTGGACGCGTGTGCTCGCCCAGCGGTTCCCGTGATTTTCACAGGACGGCGCGCACCGCGCCATGCACCGCTCTGGCCAACGCGCCGCCGATCGCCGAACGGGGCCCGCCGAACGGCTCGGCCGGCCCGTCGGGCGGGCACAGCACGGCGACCGCGTCGGTCGGGGTGCCGGTGCCGGGCACGCCGGCCTCGAACAACGCCTGCGCCTTCGCCTCCGTGACGGTCGCGACCGCGTTGACCAGCGCGGCCTGCGACAGCCGGACCGGCAGCCAGCAGACGGCGTTGATCGTGCCGACCGGTTCGTGCGCGGCCGCCGGCGCCGCGGCCCAGGTCGGGTGCGCGCCGATGCCGGTGGTGACCGACACCGCGACGCCACTGTCGGTCCGGTGCACGACCTCGCGGACGTCGACGGCGGTCATGAAACCCGTGCCCACGCCCGGTTCCAGTCCGGCGGCGGCGGCGATCTCGGCGAGGTGCGCGTCCGGGTCGAGGCGGTCGTAGCCGTTGGGGACAGTCGCGTTCACGACCCACCGCCGCTCGCCCCAGCCGCCGCCGAGCGTGCCGGAGGACAGCGCGAGCCACGGCGTCGGGCACCGCCACACCAGGACGGGCGCGCCCGCCACCTCGACCAGCTCCGGGATCACGTCAGCTCCTTGCGGACCAGGGCGCGTCGCGTGCCTCTGCGCTCCACCAAGGAGAAGCCCGCGGCGCGGAACATGTCCAGGGTGCCGTGGTAGAGGTCGCCGGACACCTTCCTCGTGCCCTCGGTGTCCACCGGATGGCCCTCGACGACCCGCGCGCCGCGCTCGCTGGCGAAGTCGACGGCCGCGTCGAGGAGGGTCCGCGCGAGGCCGCGGCGGCGGGCGTCGCGGTGGACGAAGAAGCACGTCACCGACCACGCGTCCGGGACGTCGGACGCGGTGACCTTCGACCGGTCCAGCCTTGGGTAGGTCGCCCGGGGCGCGACCGCGACCCAGCCGAGCGGCCGGTCGTCCTCCAGCGCCAGGACGCCGAGCGGCTCGGCGGCACGCACCCTGTCGTGCAGGAACGCCTTGTTGGCGGCGCCCCAGCCGGCGTCCACCTCGGCGCTGCCGCGCATGAACCACACGCACCAGCAACCGCCGACCGTCTTGTTGGCGGCGAACAGCGTCTCCAGCGACGGCCAGGTGTCGCGGGTCAGCTCGACCAGTTCCACGGTCAGCCCCGCAGCGCGCGGACCACCCGCGACGGGCTCGGCCGGCCCAGCCTCGTCGCCATCCACGCGCTGGTGTCGGCGAGCTTGTCGAGGTCGACGCCCGTGTCGACGCCGAGGCCGTCGAGCAGCCACACGAGGTCCTCGGTGGCGAGGTTGCCGGTCGCCGACTCGGCGTACGGGCAGCCGCCGAGGCCGCCCGCGGACGCGTCGACCGTGGCGACGCCGTGGCGCAACGCCTCGAGCGTGTTGGTGAGGGCCTGGCCGTAGGTGTCGTGGAAGTGCACGGCGAGGGCGTCGACCGGGGTGCCGGCGGCGACGAACGCGTCGATCAGCGCGGCGGTCTGGCCCGCGGTGGCGACACCGATCGTGTCACCGAGGGAGAGCTGGGTGCAGCCCATGCCGAGCAGCCGCTGGCCGACCGTCACGACCGCTGCCGGATCGACGTCGCCCTCCCACGGGTCGCCGAAGCACATCGACACGTACCCGCGGACGTCGAGGCCCTCGGCGACGGCGCGGCTCACGACCGGCTCGAACATCGTGAACTGCTCGTCGAGGGTGCGGTTGAGGTTGCGGTTGGCGAACGTCTCGGTGGCGCTGCCGAAGATCGCGATGTGCCGGACCCCGGCGTCGAGCGCCCGGTCCAGCCCGCGCTCGTTGGGCACGAGCACCGGGTACCGGACGCCGTCGCGCTGCGTGAGCCCGGCAAGCAGCTCGGCGGCGTCGGCCAGCTGCGGCACCCACTTGGGGTGCACGAAACTGGTGGCCTCCAACGTGGTGAGGCCGGCGTCGGCCAGCCGGTCGAGGAACTCGAGCTTCACCTCGACCGGGACGACCGCGTCCTCGTTCTGCAGGCCGTCGCGCGCGCCGACCTCCCAGATCGTCACCCGATCGGGGAGTCCGGGCGCGGGCACCCGGGTCGGCAGCCCGAGGTCCCGTGCGGTCACCGGCGGCGCTGGTCGCCCTGCGGCGGGTACGGCTGCGTCTGCGGCGGGGCCTGCTGGAAACCGCCGCCCTGCTGGACGAAGTCGTCGTGCGGGTTGTCGTTGACCTCGCGGTAGAGCATGGTGTGGACCTTCTCCACCTGCGGGATGTCGTCGAACTCCAGCGGCTCCTGCGAGGCGGACTCGATGATCAGCGTGCCGCAGCCGAAGATCCGGTCGACGAGGCCGTGCTCGAACCGGACGCTGTTGATGCGCCCGAGCGGGATGTCGATCCCGGTGCGGTTGATCACACCCTCACGCGCCATGACCCGGTCGGTCGTGACGATGAAGTGGGTGGTGCGCCAGCGGACGAACGGGATGAAGAACAGCCACACCAGGACGATCAGCGCGACCGCGCCGATCGCGATGAGGCCGATCATGCCCCAGGACTCGTCCTTGACGAGGATCCCCAGCCAGATGGCGACACCGACGGTCACGATCAGTACGAGGTAGGGGACGAGCAGCATCTTCCAGTGCGAGTGCTTGTGCAGGATGACGCGTTCGCCGTCACTGAGCAGATCTTCCGGGTAAGCCACGGCGTCCTCCCGATAAAGCGCCTCGCCGATGGTGTCGCGGTAACCGTACCGGCGTCGCGCCTCGCGGCGTGTGCTGACCCGCAAAGATGTCGGCAAGAGCTGTCCCGTGGATCTTTGTGCGCAGGTCTGCGCCTGACCAACACATAGGAATCCGGGGAGGCGGACTACTAGGTCGCCTTGAGGTGCACCACGTCCCCGGCCGAGATGGACTTGGGGGTGCCGTCGTCCAGCTTGATCATCAGCTGGCCGCCGGCGTCGACGTCCACCGCGATGCCCGTGATCGAGCTGCCGTCGGGCATCTCCGCACGCACCCGCTGGCCGATCGTGCCGCAGACCTCGCGGTATCCGGTGAGCACGCCGGAGCGCTCGACGTCGCCGTCGTTGAGCCGCCAGACCGCCTCCAGCTCGACGAACGCGCGCAGGAAGCTCGCGGCGAGCGCGGTGCGGTCGGTGGTCTTCGCGCCGACGTCGGCGAGCGAGCCGGCGCGCAGCCCGCCGGGGCCCGGCTCGACGCCGTCGGGCAGCGGGGTGACGTTGAGGCCGATGCCGACCACGGCCGCCTGGCCGGCGTCGTCGGACGCGACCTCGGACAGCACGCCGGCCGCCTTCGTGCGATTGGCGCCGTCGGCACCGATGAGAAGGTCGTTGGGCCACTTGAGAACCGCGTCGACCTCGGCGGTCCGCTGCGCGGCGTGCATCAGCGCGAGGCCGGCGACCATGCCGAGGGTGCCGAGGCGCGCGGCCGGCACGTTCGCGGGGCGGACCAGCACGCTCAGGTAGACGCCGGAGCCGGCGGGCGACACCCATTCGCGGGACCTTCTGCCCCGGCCGGCGGTCTGTTCCTCCGCGATCAGCACGGTGCGGTCCGCGGCGCCGTCGCCTGCCGCGGAGAGCAGGTCGGCGTTGGTGGAACCGGTGCTCGTCACCACGTCGAGGGCCGCGTAGGGACCGTTCGGCGCCACGAGCTGCTCACGGAGGGCCAGCACGTCCAGCTTGTTCTCGGTCACACCGGTCAACCTACCGGGGCACGCGGTGTCACCCGTGACAGCTCGGTCCGACCTGTGGCGATCGTCCGGTGATCGTCGACCGTGACAGAAGCAACGCCTCGGTCGTCGGTGCCAGTCGTTAGGCTCCGGCCAGGGAGGCTTGATTGATGAGCAGCGCGACCGAGCCGCTCGGCCAGGTGCCGACCGGTGAGACCGACATCCACACGACCGAGGGCAAGCTCGCCGACCTGTACCGGCGCAGCGACGAGGCGGTGCACGCCGGGTCCGAGCGGGCGGTGGAGAAGCAGCACGCCAAGGGCAAGCAGACCGCCCGCGAGCGGATCGACATGCTGCTCGACCCCGGCTCGTTCGTGGAGCTCGACGAGCTGGCGCGGCACCGGTCGACCAACTTCGGGCTGGAGGGCAACCGCCCGTACGGCGACGGTGTGGTCACCGGGCACGGCACGATCGACGGCCGGCCGGTGTGCGTGTTCAGCCAGGACGTCACGGTGTTCGGCGGCGCGCTCGGCGAGGTGTACGGCGAGAAGATCGTCAAGGTGATGGACCTGGCGATCAAGACCGGCCGGCCGATCATCGGCATCAACGAGGGCGGCGGCGCGCGCATCCAGGAGGGCGTCGTCTCGCTCGGCCTGTACGGCGAGATCTTCATCCGCAACACGCGGGCGTCCGGCGTGGTCCCGCAGATCTCGCTGATCATGGGGGCGAACGCGGGCGGGCACGTGTACTCGCCCGCGCTGACCGACTTCGTGGTGATGGTCGACAAGACGTCGCACATGTTCATCACGGGCCCGGACGTGATCAAGACGGTGACGGGCGAGGACGTCGGCTTCGAGGAGCTGGGCGGCGCGCGGACCCACAACACCAAGTCGGGCAACGCGCACTACATGGGCGCCGACGAGGACGACGCGATCTCCTACGTCAAGGAGCTGCTGTCGTTCCTGCCGTCGAACAACATGTCCGACGCGCCGGTGTTCCCCGGTTTCGCCGAGGAGGGCTCGGTGGCGTCGAACGTCTCCGAGGTCGACCGCGAGCTGGACGTGCTCATCCCCGACTCGCCGAACCAGCCGTACGACATGCACGAGGTCATCACCCGGGTGATGGACGACGGCGAGTTCCTCGAGGTGCAGTCGATGTTCGCGCCGAACATCCTGGTCGGCTTCGGGCGCGTCGAGGGTCACGCCGTCGGGATCGTGGCGAACCAGCCGACGCAGTTCGCCGGCTGCCTGGACATCGACGCGTCGGAGAAGGCCGCCCGTTTCGTGCGGACCTGCGACGCGTTCAACGTGCCGGTCCTGACGTTCGTCGACGTGCCGGGGTTCCTGCCGGGCACCGACCAGGAGTGGAACGGCATCATCCGGCGCGGCGCCAAGCTGATCTACGCGTACGCCGAGGCGACCGTCCCGAAGGTCACGGTGATCACGCGCAAGGCGTACGGCGGCGCGTACGACGTCATGGGGTCCAAACACCTCGGCGCGGACATGAACCTGGCGTGGCCGTCGGCGCAGATCGCGGTGATGGGCGCGCAGGGCGCGGCGAACATCGTGCACCGGAAGACGCTGGCACGCGCGGCGGAGGCCGGCGAGGACGTGGACGCGCTGCGGGCCCGGCTGCAGGTGGAGTACGAGGACGCGCTGTGCAACCCGTACGTGGCGGCCGAGCGCGGATACGTGGACGCGGTGATCCCGCCGTCGCACACGCGAGGTCACGTCGCGCGGGCGCTGCGGTTGTTGCGGGACAAGCGGGAGACGCTGCCGCCCAAGAAGCACGGGAACATCCCGCTGTGAGCGAGCTTGCGAGCGACCGGCCGGTGTTGCGCGTGGTGCGCGGGGAGCCCTCCGACGAGGAGCTGGCCGCGCTGGTGGCCGTCGTGTCGTCCGTCAGCGAGCCGGCGGCCGAGCCCCCCGCGTCGCGTTCGGCGTGGTCGGACCGACGCGCGCTGGTCCGCCAGCCGCTGGCCCACGGCCCCAACGCGTGGCGCACCTCCGCCTACCCCCGCTAACCCGCGAGTCCAACACCCAGACCCGCGAGTCCACCGTTCAGGCACACCGAGTCCCCGTTTCGTGCACACCGAACCGACACGAAACGCCAACTCACTAGTCCTGAACGGCGGACTCACTAGGTCTGAACGGGGAACTCGCGGGTCGTGAGTGTTGGACTCGCGGGGCTTGAGTGTTGGACTCGCGGGGTTACTCGCGGTCGCGGCGGTTCGCGATCACTATGCCCGGCACGATCAGCGCCAGGTAGATCCCGATGCCGTACATGACCTCGCGGACGCGCTGCTCCCCCTCCGGCCCGGTCAGCAGCATCCCCCCGCACACCAGGCCCACCAGGACGGCGGTCCCGGCGACGACCTTCGCGAACAGCTTGTACGAGCACCAGTGCGTGCACCCGCCGGGGATGCGGTGTCGGCACAGCCGGTTACCACTCGCGCTCTTGGGCAGCTGCACTGCGCGGTCAGAGTGTCGCACCGCAGAAAGTGCACCTGTTCGGGTTGCTCACCTCGGGGCAGTGCCTCCCGTCCGGTGAGTAGGGACACTCCGGGTGTCCCCCTGTCGACTGCATGTGCACATCCTCACCTTCCGGCCGCCACCAGGACAAGCACCCGATGCGGTGGCTGACACACTGCACCCCATGCGTAGCCCGTGGACCGCCATGTGGGCGCTCTGCGCGTGCTTCTTCATGATCATGCTCGACTCCACCATCGTCACGGTGGCCATTCCGGCGATGTTGGGCGGGTTGCACGCCAACCTGAACGAAGTGGTCTGGGTCAACAGCGTCTACCTGCTGGCGAACACGGTTCCGCTGCTCATCACGGGCAGGCTGGGCGACCGGTTCGGACCCAAGCGGGTGCTCGTCGCCGGACTGGTCGTCTTCACGATCGCGTCCGCGTGGAGCGGGCTCGCCACGTCGGCCGGCATGCTCATCGCGGCGCGGGCGGTGCAGGGGCTCGGCGCCGCGCTGATGACCCCGCAGACGCTGTCGTTCATCACCCGACTGTTCCCGCCGGAGAAGCGTGGCGTGCCGATCAGCGTCTGGGGCGCGGTCGCCGGGGTCGCGACGCTGGCCGGGCCGGTGCTCGGCGGGCTGCTCGTCGAGCACGTCGGCTGGCAGTGGATCTTTTTGATCAACATTCCGATCGGGGTCATCAGTCTGGTGATCGCGGTGCGGGCGCTGCCGGACTGGCAGCCCCGGCGCCGGTTGCGGTTCGACGCCGTCGGCACCGCGCTGTGCGCGGGCGGCCTGCTCGCGCTCGTGTTCGGGGTGCAGAACGGCCAGCACTACCACTGGGGTGCGGTCTTCGGGCCCGTCACGATCGTCCACATCCTGGTCGTCGGCGTGGCGCTGCTCTGCGCGTTCGGGTGGCGCCAGGCCACGCTGCGCCGTCCCGACGTCGAGCCGCTGGTGCCGAACTCGCTGTTCCGCAACTCGACCTTCACCTACGCGAACCTCACGCACGCGGCCATGGGCTTCGCCATGACCGGGATGTTCCTGCCGCTGGTGCTCTACCTGCAGACGGTGCTCGGGCTGACGGCACTCGCGTCCAGCGTGCTCGCCATGCCGATGGCGATCGCCGCCGCGCTGGCCGCCGCCGCGTCCGGGGCGCTGTGGACCCGCGTCGGCGCGCGGAACCTCATCATGACCGGGTTCGCCATGCTCGCGGTCGCCGTCGGGTTCCTCGCCTGGCTCGCCGAGCCGGACACCGAACCGGCGACGCTGATCCCCGGCCTGCTCGTCGCGGGGATCGGGATCGGGTTCGTGTTCTCGCCGCTGACGACCGCCGCGACGGCCGGCATGCCGAGCGAGCTGATCGGCGCGGCCTCCGGGGTGTTCAACACGTCCCGGCAGGTCGGCGGGGTCCTCGGCAGCGCGGCCACCGGGCTCGTGCTGCAGCTCGGGGTCGCGTACGCGGTGCCCGACGCGGCCCGCCAGTACGCGGAACGGCTGCCGCTGCGGTACCGCGAGGAGTTCGTCGCCAGGGTGACCGACGCCGCCAACACCGCGAGCCAGTTCGACACCGACGCGCCGCCGGTGCCGTCGAACCTCGAGCCGAACGTCGCGGACGCGGTGGTCCGGATCGTCACCGACGTCTTCCACGTCGGGTTCACGGCCGCGTCGAAGGCCAGCCTCATGCTGCCGATCGCGGTGCTGCTGCTGGGGCTCGTGGCGGCCGCCGGGATCCGGCTGCCGCGCCGCGTGGCGACCCCCGAGCCCTACGCCGTCGAGCACGCCCTCGAGCGCGAGTCCTAGAGTCCGGCCCGTGCAGTTCGTTCTCGCCTCACAGTCCCCCGCCCGTCTCGGCGTCCTCCGCGCGGCCGGCATCGACCCCGTCGTCCAGGTCTCCGGTGTGGACGAGGACGCGGTCGCCGCCGCGCTCGGACCGGACGCCGACCCGGAGCACGTCGTCGCCGCGCTCGCCGAGGCCAAGGCCCGCGCGGTCGCCGCCGACCACGCCGACGCGGTGGTCGTCGGCTGCGACTCGATGCTCGCCCACCACGGCGAGCTCGTCGGCAAGCCCGGCACCGTCGAACGCGCCCGCGAGCGGTGGGCGCGGACGGCCGGCAGCCAGGGCGTGCTGCTGACCGGGCACGCCGTGCTGTTGGTCCGCGACGGCGTCGTCACGGCGATCGCGACCGGCACCGTGAGCACCACCATCCGGTTCGGACTGCCCAGCCAGTACGAGCTGGAGGCCTACCTCGCGACGGGCGAGCCGCTCGGGGTCGCGGGCGGCTTCACGATCGACGGCTTCGGCGGCTGGTTCATCGACGGCATCGAGGGCGACTCGTCGAGCGTGATCGGGATCAGCCTGCCCCTGACGCGACGGCTGCTGATCGAGGTCGGCGTGTCCGTCGTCGACCTCTGGAAGCGTTAGCAGGGCTCGAGTATCGCGTCCGCCAGGTCCACGTTGGGGAAGCCGGGCATCGAGTCCAGCCGCGTGTAGTTCCTGGTGCAACCGAGCAGCGCGCTCTGCATCGAGTAGACCTCCGCGTACACCCGCGTGCCGGAACAGTCCGCGGTCGTCGCCCGGTCGCAGCGATGCTGCACGGCCACGACCTCGGGTCCGACGTCCGGGGTGAGGTCCGCGAGCGCGAGGTAGCCGGCGTCGGACACGAACGACGTCGACAGCGCGTTCCACTTGCCCGACCGGCCGACCACGACCTGCCCCTCGGTGGCGCCGCCGCTGACCGTGCCGCGCAGCACGCACGCGGCCAGCGTCCCGGCGACGCACTGGAGCGACTCGCCGGTCAACGTCGCGCCCCGGTCGGTGATCGTCGCCTCGATCACGTCTCTCGCCCCGGCGGCGTCGCCGATCCGCAGCCGCCCGGACCGCCCGCCCGCGTCCGCGACCAGCTCGACGACAGTGCCACCGATCGGCACGGTGGCGAGCACCTGGCACGGCTCGACGAGACACCCGTCGCGTCCCGGTCCGGACGAGGTGGTCGCCGGCGGGTCCGTCGGCTCGGCGGGACCCGCCGCGTCGCGGTCGCGCACCACCGCCGCGGCGACCAGCGCACCCCCCGCCACCAGCGCGGCGAGCACCGCGGCCAGCACCACCGCCCATGGCCTACCGGACCGTGCCACGTCACCTCACCCTCGTCGACCAGCGTGACCTTGCTCTCGGCCCCGCGCGTGCGGGCAATCCGTAGACTCCTCCACCAGTAACCAGTGTGCAGCCTCCGGACACCGGCTGGAAACGGACGAGGAGTACAGGGCGTGCCCCAGCTCAGCAAGATCCTGGTCGCCAACCGAGGTGAGATCGCCGTGCGGGTCATCCGCGCGTGCAGGGACGCTGGGCTGCCGAGCGTTGCCGTGTACGCCGACCCCGACCGCGACGCGATGTTCGCGCGGCTCGCCGACGAGGCGTTCTCCCTCGGCGGCTCGACCGCCGCCGAAAGCTACCTCGACGTCGACAAGCTGCTGGACGTCGCGGCCCGCGCCGGCGCGGACGCCGTACATCCCGGCTACGGCTTCCTGTCGGAGAACGCCGAGTTCGCGCAGGCCGTGCTCGACGCGGGCCTGACGTGGATCGGCCCGAGCCCGCAGGCGATCCGCGACCTGGGCGACAAGGTCACCGCGCGGCACATCGCCACGCGCGCCGGCGCGCCGCTGGTGCCCGGCACGAAGGAGCCGGTCGGCGGGCCGGAGGAGATCGTCGCGTTCGCCGAGGAGCACGGGCTGCCGGTGGCGATCAAGGCCGCGTTCGGCGGCGGGGGGCGTGGCCTCAAGGTCGCGCGCACGCTGGAGGAGATCCCCGAGCTGTTCGACTCGGCGGTGCGCGAGGCGGTGGCGGCGTTCGGTCGCGGCGAGTGCTTCGTCGAGCGCTACCTCGACCAGCCCCGGCACGTCGAGGCGCAGGTTCTCGCCGACGAGCACGGCAACGTGATCGTGGTCGGCACCCGCGACTGCTCGTTGCAGCGGCGGCACCAGAAGCTGGTCGAGGAGGCGCCCGCGCCGTTCCTCACCGACGCGCAGCGCGCCGAGATCCACAAGTCGGCGAAGGCGATCTGTGCGGAGGCGGGCTACTCCGGTGCCGGCACCGTGGAGTACCTGGTGGGCAAGGACGGCACGATCTCGTTCCTCGAGGTCAATACGCGGCTGCAGGTCGAGCACCCGGTGTCGGAGGAGACGGCGGGCATCGACCTGGTGCGTGAGCAGTTCCGGATCGCGGCCGGCGAGAAGCTGCGGTTCGCGGCGGACCCCGAGCCGCGCGGCCACTCGATCGAGTTCCGGATCAACGGCGAGGACGCGGGCCGCAACTTCCTGCCCGCGCCCGGGGTGGTGACGCGGTTCGTGCCGCCGGACGGCCCCGGCGTGCGCGTCGACACGGGGGTCGAGTCGGGCACGGTGATCGGCGGGCAGTTCGACTCGTTGCTGGCGAAGGTGATCGTCACCGGCGCCACGCGCGAGGAGGCGCTGGAGCGGTCGCGGCGCGCGCTGGACGAGATGGTCGTCGACGGCATGGCGACCGTGCTGCCGTTCCACCGGGTGATCGTGCGGGACCCGGCGTTCGCCGACGACTTCTCCGTGCACACGCGCTGGATCGAGACCGAGTTCGACAACCGGATCGAGCCGTTCGTCGCCACCGAGGAGCTGCCCGAGGAGGAGCCCCGGCAGAACGTGGTCGTGGAGGTCGGCGGCCGGCGGTTGGAGGTGTCGCTGCCGGGCGGTTTCGCGGCGGCGGCGGCCCCGGCCGGTGGGCGCGCCGCGTCGAAGCCGCGCAAGCGGTCGGGCGGGAAGTCGGCGGCCGGGGTGTCCGGCGACGCCGTCGCCGCGCCCATGCAGGGCACGATCGTGAAGATCGCCATCGAGGACGGGCAGACCGTCGCGGCGGGTGACCTGATCGTGGTGCTGGAGGCCATGAAGATGGAGAACCCGGTGACCGCGCACAAGGACGGCACGGTGACCGGGCTGGCGGTGTCCAACGGGGAGACGGTCACGCAGGGCAGCGTGCTCTGTGAGCTGAAGGACTAGCGTCGGCCGGCCGCGCGGTCGGCACGCCCGAGCGAGACCGGCGGCTGCCGCGCTGCGCACCGAGAGCCGGGCTCGCGGCCGACGCCGTCCTTCGGCAGCGCGGGCCCGGCCACGTTCATCGGTCAGCCGGTCGTGCTCGCTCGCGTCACGGCGCGGCGCCTCGAACACCAGGCTGGGGCTTGGCCTCCGGGCCCGAGACTGAGAGGGTCCTCAGCTCCCGACATTTCGTCACGGCGATTACGTGATTACAGTCGTACGATCGAGGTGTGAGCGAGTACCAGTCGTCGGACATCCGGGTCAGTGACACCGAACGCGAGGACGCCCTCGGCAAGCTCGGCGAGCACATGAGCGAGGGCCGCCTGGATCTCGACGAGTACGGCGAGCGCACCGCGAAAGTTGCTACCGCGAAGACTCGTGGCGAGGTCCTCGGTCTGTTCGGGGACCTGCCGGAGCCGAGACCGGCCTTCGGACAGCCGGTGCCGGCGGTCGCGCGGACACTCGAGCCCCGGCCGAGGACGCTTGCCGAGCGGGTCACGCCGGTGGCGCTGTCGGTGGTGGCCGTCATCGTGGTCGGCGCGTTGGTCGTGCTGTTCAAGGTGGGCTTCTTCGTGCCGCTGCTGTTCTTCTTCCTGTTCATGAACCACGGCTGGCGGGGTGGCCCTGGCCACCGCGAACGCCGCGACGCCATGCGCGAACGCCAGCGGTACATGCGCGATCACTACCGCCACATGGGGCGCGGATGGCGGGACGAACGGGGCTGAACGGCCGACCGCCTTGCACCACCCCCGAAAGTAGGGAGCCGATCGGCGGATTGCTCCTTCCTACCCACATTGCCAGACTCCTGAAAAAGATCTCACGAAAACCCGGTGAACCATCGAATCCGATCATCCGTATTGGATATGGTTGACCAACCACAGGGATCTGGTTGATCTGGTTGGGAGGGCGGCGAAGTGCCAGGCAAGCACGGGGGTGGGGGACACCACGGCCACCAGGGCCACCGCGGACCGGACAACGACCTGCTCGCGGTCGAGCCGGAGGCGGTACCGGCGCTGCGCAGCGCCTTCGCCACAGCACTCGACAGGGTCGATCGTCAGCTTGAGCTCGCGGACAAGGAGCTGCGCGTCTCCGCGTGGGCCAAGGATCCGGTGAGCCAGGGCGCGACCACGCTCTTCAACGACCGCTCGGTGGAGACCGCCGAGTCCGCCGTCGACATGCTCCGCGCCTACCGCGCGCAGCTCGACGTCGCGGTGCGCAACCTGGACAAGACCGCTGAGCAGTACGACACGGTCGACCGGGAAAGCGCCACGGGTGTCGCGAACAACGACGAGGGCTGACGGACAAGGGGCGAGGGGTTACAGCATGACCGAACCGACCGATCAGCCTGCCGACGGCGCGCGGTGGCGGGGGTACTCCCACAAGGAGCTCTACCTCATGGTGCACGACGGGCCGGGCGCCGCCGCGTCCGCGGAGCCGTCCCGCCGCTGGGCCGAGATCTCCGCGACCCTCACCGAGATCGGCCAGGACCTGCAGAAGGCGCTCGACGCCACCAACGTCGCCTGGACCGGGCGCGCCGCGGGCGCCGCCTACGAGCGGCTGGTGACGACCGCCGGCTGGGCATCGGAGACCGGCGAGAGCGCCGCGGTGATGCGGACGTCCGTCGAGGACCAGGGCGACCACGTCGCCAAGGTGCGGGCCGACATGCCCAAGCCGGAGGACGTGCCGGCCGTCAACCCGGACCCGACGACCGCGGCCGCCGTTCAGGTCGCCCAGGCACAGACCGACCTCGAGCCGGCAGAGGCGACCGCGTCGTCCGCGGAGGAGCGGGCCGTCGAGGTCATGGCCGCCTACGAGGTCAACACCGGCAGCACGACCGGGGCGCTCGCGTCCTTCGTGGCGCCCAAGGAACTACTGCCGCAGGAGGACATCCACCACAACCGGGGCGGCGGGCTGCTCGGCATCCTGCCGACCGTCGTGTCCGGACTGCTCGGGGGTCACGGCCACCACAACGGCCACCACGACGGGAACCACGGCCGCGGTGGCGGCTGGAACTCGCCGACGTCGGAGTCGTCGTCCAGGTGGGACGGCCCTCGGCGCGAGATGGGGCCGGCCGCGTCCGGGCCGGGGCGGATGAGCGGCGCCTCGATGGACCCGATGCTCGCGCCCGGCAGCAGCTCGCGGTCCCAGGACCGGAACTCGTCCTCGCGCGGTGGCGGCGGCAGTTCGTCGGGCGGCGGTAGCTCTTCCGGCGGCGGCAGCTCTTCCGGCGGCGGCAGCTCGTCGGGCGGCGGCAACTCGCCCGGCGCCGGGCTCAGGTCCGGTGCGGCCGGGCTGCCGATGACCACGCACGAGCTGCAGCAGGCGGCCGCGGCGAGCCAGGCGGCGGCCGTCAACCCGGCGACGACCGGCGGGCCGATGGCGCCCGGGGCGGGCGCGGCGATGGGCGGCACGCAGGACAAGCTGGGGCTGCGCCGGTTCGGCATGGAGGCGATCGGTTCCAGCCAGTGGTTCGACGACGGCGACCAGCCGGTGGTCGGGCAGAGCCCCAAGCGCCGCTTCGACCTGCGGGACACGAGCGACGTGACCGAGTCGGTGTCGATCCTCGACGAGGAGCACAAGCTGCCGCCCACCGTCATCGGCGACGGGCCTACCCGATAATCACCGCATGACCATCGGTACCGAGACGACTGACCCGGTCACGATCAGCGCGCTCGAGTTCGACGTGCTGTGGGAGCACCTCGGCATGGAGTACCCGACCATGCCGCTGGTGCTGAAGGTGCCGTCGCCGGGCAAGACCGACGACGAGCGGGCCGCGATCGTGCAGGGCGTGTGGACCGGGCTCGAGCAGCGCGGCCTCGGCAGGCCGGTCAGCATGGACCCGACCCTGGAACGCCTGCTGCAGCTGTTGCAGCGGCCCGACCGCGAGATCGACGGGCGGCTGTGGCTGGACGGCGACGTGCGGGTCCTCGCCGCGGCGACCGGCGAGGAGGCCGTGCTCGCGGTCCTCGCCAACGGCTCGCTGACGTTGCGCGGCGCCGACGCCACCGGGCTGCCCCGGTACGCGCTGTCGATGCTGCCGGCCGTCCCCGCCGGGCCCGGTCGGTCGATCACGTTGCCCACCGCGGACTTCGAGGCCGCGGCGAAGGAGGCGACCAAGCAGGAGGAGCTGTCGCCGGCGCTGCGCTCCCGCGGCATCCGCGGCGACGACGCGGACGCCCTCGCCGACATGATCGGCGACATGACCGCCCGCGGCCAGTACGGCGCCGCGGCACGCGACCGCTGGGGCCGCCGCGTCCGCACGCCACGCGTGATCAGCTTCTTCGACACCGCCGCCGGCCGCTACCTACAGGTGCGCCGCGAACAGGACGGCACGGAGCCCTGGACGACCATCTCCTCCGCCGACAGCCGCCGCATGCTGCAACACCTGACGGAGCTGTACGAGGAGCAGTAGGGCAGCGTGGCCACCGCCATGCCGTCCCGTGGATCTTTGTGCGAAGGCCTGCACCTGACCAACGGTTACCTCAGGGGAACGTGACGACACCCAGCCACCACCCACCTCGGGTACCCGCGCCAGCGCCGGAACGCAACCCACACACAACAATCCGGGGAGGCGGATCAGCTAGCCCTAATCCAGGTCGTCGTGGCGCATCAGTCTGCGGCCCGCTTCGATGATCGAGCCGGACAGCGACGGGTAGACGGAGAACGTGTGCGTCAGGTGCTCGACGGTCAGCTGGTTCTGCACGGCGAGCGCGATCGGCAGGATCAGCTCGCTCGCCATGGGCGCCACCACGACGCCGCCGACCACGACGCCGGTCGCCGGGCGGCAGAACAGCTTCACGAACCCGCGGTGCAGGCCCTCCATCTTGGCGCGCGCGTTGGTCGCCAGCGGCAGCATGATCGTCCGCGCCGGCACCTCGCCGGAGTCGATGGACTGCTGGCTGATGCCGACGGTCGCGATCTCCGGGTGCGTGAACACGTTCGCCGCCACCGTCTTCAGCTTGATCGGCGCGACACCCTCGCCGAGCGCGTGCCACATGGCGATGCGGCCCTGCATGGCCGCGACCGACGCGAGCATCAGCAGCCCGGTGCAGTCCCCCGCCGCGTACACGCCGGGCACGCTCGTGCGGGACACCCGGTCGACCGACACGAACCCGCCCTGCGCGGTCTTCAGTCCCACCTTGTCGAGCCCGAGGTCGGTGGTGTTGGGCACCGACCCGACGGTCATCAGCGCGTGGCTGGCCTCGACGGTCTGCCCGTCGGCCAGGTGCACGACGACGCCCTTGGCGACGCGTTCGACCCGCTCGGCCCGCGCGTGCTTGACCACGGTCGTGCCGCGCGACGCGTACACGTCCTCCAGCACCGCGGCGGCGTCCGCGTCCTCGTGCGGCAGCACCCGGTCGCGGCTGGAGATCAGCGTGACCCGCACACCCATCTCCGTGTAGGCCGACACGAACTCCGCGCCGGTGACGCCGGAGCCGACGACCACCAGGTGCTCCGGCAGCTCCGGCAGATCGTAGATCTGACGCCAGTCGAGGATCCGCTCGCCGTCGGGCACCGCGCCGGGCAACACGCGCGGGGTGGCGCCGGTCGCGATCAGCACGACGTCGGCGTCCAGCACCTCCTTGGCGCCGTCGTGCGCGACCGCGGAGATGCGGTGCGCGGCGAGCCCGGGCGTGTCGTCGCAGAAGCGGGCGATGCCGTGCAGGACCCGCACGCCCTCGCGCTGCACGCGGCTGCGGACGTCGGCCGACTGGGCCAGCGCGAGGCCCTTCACCCGACCGTGTACGACCGGCAGGTCGACCGGCGGCAGCTGGCTGTCCGTGCGAATGCCCAGCTCATCGGCGTTGTGGAAGGCCGATCTGGCACCCGCGGACGCGATGAAGGTCTTGGACGGCACACAGTCGTAGAGCACGCACGCGCCGCCGAGTCCGTCGCGTTCGACGATCGTGACGTCGGCGCCGTGTTGGGCGGCCACCAGCGCGGCCTCGTAGCCGGCCGGGCCGCCGCCCATGATCACGATCCGGGTCACCGGAGCTCCCCTCGGGTGTGGTGAGGCAGTCGAGGCAAACGGTACGCGGGGCGGCGCGCCGAAGGATGGTGCGCCCAGGTGACAGCGCAAGATCCCCGGTATCGCTACGCTGTCGGACGTGCCGCTCTACGCCGCGTACGGATCCAACATGGATCCCGCCCAGATGATGGAGCGAGCGCCGCATTCCCCGATGGCGGGAACCGGCTGGCTCGTCGGATGGCGCATGACCTTCGGCGGGGAGGACCTCGGCTGGGAAGGCGCGCTCGCCACGATCGTCGAGGACCGCTCCTCGCAGGTGTTCGTGGTCCTCTACGACGTGACGCCCGAGGACGAGACCCGCCTGGACCGCTGGGAAGGGTCCGAGCTCGGGCTGCACTCGAAGATCCGGCTGCGGGTGCAGACGCTCGAGGGTTCGGTGCTCGCCTGGCTGTACGTCCTGGACGCCTACGAGGGCGGGCTGCCGTCCGCGCGCTACCTCGGCGTGGTGTCCGACGCGGCCGAGTCGGCCGGCGCGCCCGCCGACTACGTGGCCGATCTGCGGATCCGGCCGTGCCGCGGCATCGGGCCGTAGCGCTCACATCGCATTCACAGGCTGACCGCAGCCACCGCACAGCCCCACTCCCGAGACTCTTCGCTGCACGGGCATCTCCGCCCTGCCGAGAGCTGAGGGAGTCGCGCGGTGGGCAGACGCAGGCTGCTGGTCCTGGGAGTCCTGGGAGTCGTTGCGGTGCTCGCCGCCGGCGGCGGTGTCGCGTGGTGGCTGCTGCGGCCGGCCGCGCAGGAGGCCACGACTCCGGTCGTCATGCCGGTCACCTCGTCGACGCAGCGCCAGACGGTGTCCGCGACCGGGACCGTCGAGCCGGCGGCGCGGGCCGACCTGAGCTTCGCGGTCAGCGGCGAGGTCACCGAGGTCCTCGTCGCGGAAGGTGACGTGGTCACCGCGGGCCAGGCGCTCGCGGCCGTCGACGACTCGCTGCTGGCCGCCCAGCTCGACGCCGCCGAGTCCGAGCTGGCCGCCGCACAGGCGCGGCTCGACGACACCGACACCGACGGCTCCGACACCGACGAGGCGGCCGCGCAGGCGGCGGTGACGTCGGCCGAGAGCAAGCTGGCCGCGGCGCAGGAGGCCGTCGACCAGGCCACGCTGACCGCCACCATCGGCGGCACGGTCGTCGCGGTCGGGTTGGCGGTCGGCGACCGGGTCGGGGACACGGCGCCGGCCCAGGGCGAGGAGACGGAAACGGCGGTCATCACGGTCGTGTCGACGAACCGGTTCGTGGTGTCGGCGAAGGTCGGCGGCGCGGACGTCGACAAGGTCGAGGCGGGCCTCGACGCGGACATCACGCCGGTCGGCGGCGTCGGGACCGTGGCCGGCACCGTCACGTCCGTCGGGCTGGTCGCGTCGGCCGACGACACCGGCGCCGCGACGTTCCCCGTGACCGTCGACGTCACCGGCGAGCGGGACGACGTCTACGCGGGCTCGTCGGCGACCGTCGAGATCGTCGTGTCCGAGCGGGACGACGTGCTCACCGTGCCGAGCCTCGCGCTGCACACCGAGGGCGCCGCCACCTACGTGTACAAGGTGGCCGACGGCGCCAGGGAGCGGGTCGACGTGCGCGTCGGCGAGTCGTTCGGGCAGGTCACGGAGGTCGTGTCCGGGCTCGCGGAGGGCGACGAGGTCGAGGTCGCCACGCCGTCGCCGGGTGGCGGGCGGGCCCCCGGCGGCGGTGGCGGCGACGACGGCGACGGCGGGCCGGGCGTGATCATCCAGGACGGCCCGGGCGGCGGCTTCCAGGGCGGTGGCCGCTGATGGCGATCATCGAGATGGTCGGCGTCCACAAGACCTACGCGACCGGCGCGCTCGAGGTCGAGGCCCTGCGCGGGGTGTCGACGTCGATCGGCAAGGGCGAGTACGTCGCGATCGTCGGGCCGTCCGGGTCCGGCAAGTCCACGCTCATGCACATCATCGGCTGCCTCGACCTGCCCACCTCCGGTGGCTACCGCCTCGCCGGCGAGGACGTCTCGACGCTGTCCGAGGTCGCGCTCGCCGACATCCGCAACCGGCGCATCGGGTTCGTGTTCCAGCAGTTCAACCTGCTGCCGAACCTGTCGGCGTGCCGCAACGTCGAGCTGCCGCTCGCCTACGCCGGGGTGCCGGTGGCGGCGCGGCGGGCCCGCGCCGAGGAGTCGCTCGCCAGGGTCGGCCTCTCCGACCGGCTCGCGCACCGGCCGGGCGAGCTGTCCGGCGGGCAGCAGCAGCGGGTGGCCGTGGCGCGGGCGCTGGTGACCGACCCGGCGCTGCTGCTGGCCGACGAGCCGACCGGCAACCTCGACTCGACGGCCACCGCCGACATGCTCGGCCTGTTCGACGAGCTGCACGCGATGGGCCGCACGATCGTGCTGATCACCCACGACGCCGAGGTGGCGGCGCGGGCGCAGCGCACGGTCCTGATCCGCGACGGCGTGCTGTCATGAACTGGCGCGACACCTTCCGCAGCGGCCTGGAGGCCATCCGCACCCACCGGCTGCGTTCCGGGCTCACCATGCTGGGCATCGTCATCGGCATCTCGTCGGTGATCCTCACGGTCGGGCTGGGGCTCGGCGCGCAGGACGCGGTGCGCGCGCAGATCGACGCGCTGGGCAGCAACCTGCTGATCGTGTCGCCGGGCAGCGCCACCTCCGCCGAGGGCGTGCGCGGCGGGTTCGGGACGGCGTCCACGCTGACCGCCGCGGACGCGGACGCGCTCGCCGACGACACGGCCGCGCCGGACGTCGCGGCGGTCGCCCCGGCGTCGACGTCGTCGGCGACGCTGACCGCGGGCACCACGAACTGGACGTCGAGCGTCGTCGGCACGACCCCGGCCTGGCTGCCGGTGCGCAACCGCGAGCTGGACGCCGGCCGGTTCCTCACGGCGACCGACACCGACGTCGTGGTGCTCGGGCCCGACACCGCGGCGGAGCTGTTCGGCGGACGGGGCGCGGTCGGCCGGCGGGTCACCGTGGCCGGGCGGCCGATGACCGTCGTCGGGGTGCTGGCGTCGACCGGCGGCAACGAGGACGACCTCGCCGTGCTGCCGATCCGGACCGCGGCGGCGGTGACCGGCGCCGCGACCGGGTCGGTGTCGACCATCTACGTGCAGGCGGCGTCGGAGGACACGCTCAGCGCGGCGCACCAGGAGGTCGACGCGCTGCTGCGCAACCTGCACGGCGTCGAGGAGGCGGACTTCTCGATCGCGTCGCAGGAGTCGCTGCTGGAGACCGCGAACGCGACGAACCGCACGCTGACCATCCTGCTCGGCGGGATCGCCGCGATCTCGCTGCTGGTCGGCGGCATCGGGGTCATGAACATCATGCTGGTGGCGGTCACCGAACGGATCCGCGAGATCGGGCTGCGCAAGGCGCTCGGCGCGACCCCGGCCGCGATCCGGCGGCAGTTCCTCGTGGAGGCGGGCGTGCTCGGGGCGTGCGGCGGGCTGCTCGGGATCGCGCTGGGCGTCGTCGGCGCGTTCGTGCTGCCCGACCTGATCGGCCAACCGGTGTCGCTGTCGACGCTCGCGGTCGTCGCCGCCATCGGTGTGTCGCTGGCGATCGGCCTCGGTTTCGGGGTGTACCCGGCGAGCCGCGCCGCGCGGCTCACGCCCATCGACGCGCTGCGCAGTGAGTGAGGAGTCCGATGAAGGTCCTGAGCTGGGTGGCGGCCGCCGCGGTCGTGGTCGCCGCGGGTTCGGCGGGCGCGTTCGCGTTCGCCGGCGCGGAGTCGGGCGGCCGGTACCGGGTCGCCACGGCGTCGGTCGGGGACGTGTCCCAGACGGTGGCGACCAGCGGCACGGTCGACCGCGTGAACCGGACCGACCTGTCGTTCGGCTCCGACGGGACGGTCGCGTCGGTGTCGGTCGCGCAGGGCGACCAGGTGAGCGCCGGACAGGAGCTGGCGGCGCTGGACGACGCGGAGCTGCTGGCGGCGGAGGACGAGGCGGCCGCGGCGCTGGCATCGGCGAAGGCGACGCTGTCGGCGGCCGCCGATGCCGACGCTGTTCCTTCGGCCTCGGTCGCCGAGGCGCACGCGGCGGTGTCGGCCGCGGTGCGGACAGCGCAGGAGGCGCTGGCCGCGCGGGCGGCGGCGTGCGCGGAGCCGGGCGATCCGTGCACGGCGGCGCTGGCGGCGGCGATGTCCGCGCAGGACGCCGTCTCGGCCGCGCAGGACACGCTGCAGGAGAGCCTCGACTCGCCGCCTCAGGAGCGGGGCAGCGTCGCCGACGCGCAGGCGGCCGTCGACAAGGCGGAGGCGGACCTGGTGGCGGCGCAGCAGGCACTGGCGGGCACGACGCTGGTGGCGCCGGTGGCGGGGACGGTCGCGTCGGTGTCGACGGCCGTCGGCGGCGCCGTGACCGCCGGGCAGGCGGTCGTCGTGGTGATCGGAAAGGGTGCCGCGGTGGTGGCGGCGACCGTCCCCGTCGAGCGGGTCGCCGCACTGGCGGTCGGCCAACCGGCGACGGTCACCCCGAGCGGCACCTCGGCGACGGTGCCCGGCACGGTCACCCGGATCGGCGCCATCCCCGACCCGGAAGCCGAGTCGGTCGCCTACCCGGTGACGATCACGGTCGCCGAACCGCCCCCGACCATGGCGGCGGGCAGCTCGGCGACGGCGACGATCGTCGTCGCCACCGCGACGGACGTGCTGACCGTGCCGACCTCCGCCGTGGACAACGGCACGGTGTCGGTACTCAGCGGCGACCAGTCGACGCCGGTCCCGGTGACGGTGGGCGCGATGGGCCCGACCCGCACGGAGATCAAGTCCGGGCTTCGGGTGGGCGACCAGGTGGTGCTGGCGGACCTCGACGAGCCGCTGCCGACGGGAGACTCGCAGCAGCAGGGACCGGTGCGGATGCGTGGGCCTGGAGGCGACATGCCTGGCGGCGGAATGCGCGTGGCGCCGCCGAAGTAGGCGGGTGGCCGCTGGCCCCCTCGAACCACGCTACCGGACGACACCGACAGCGCCGGCCGCGCCGAGTGTCTCCTGTGGACAACTCGCGCGCTGTGGACAATTCCTTGCGACGCAACCGAAAGTGTCGGTGCCCGACGGTAATGTGGATTCCGGGGGGCCGGAGGCCAACGGGTGGTCGGGGTGGCCCGGGCGGCGATGCGGTGAAGGGGTCCGTCACTGCGTTGAGCGCGCTGAAGGGGTCCTTCACTGCATCGCCGAACGCGCGACACCGGGCCGACATGGTTCGAGGGGCCGGGCTTGGCCCCTCGAACCACGCCGGACTCAGTCGTCCGCGTCGACCCAGTCGAAGGTGCGTGTCACGGCCTTCTTCCACTGACCGAAGGTCTTCTCGCGGGCCGCGTCGTCCATCGACGGGGTCCACTCCTTGTCCTTGGCCCAGTTGTTGCGGATGTCGTCCTCGCCGGCCCAGAAGCCGACGGCCAGACCGGCGGCGTAGGCGGCACCGAGCGCGGTGGTCTCGGCGACCACCGGGCGGATGACCGGCACGCCGAGGATGTCGGCCTGGAACTGCATCAGCAGCTCGTTGCCGACCATGCCGCCGTCGACCTTCAGCGACTTCAGCGGCACCCCGGAGTCGGCGTTCATGGCGTCGATGACCTCGCGCGTCTGGAACGCCGTCGCCTCCAGCACCGCCCTCGCCAGGTGCCCCTTGTTGACGTACCTGGTGAGACCGACGATCGCGCCGCGGGCATCCGAGCGCCAGTACGGCGCGAAGAGCCCGGAGAACGCGGGCACGAAATAGCACCCGCCGTTGTCGTCGACGGACCGCGCGTGCTCCTCGATCTCCGGCGCGGCCGCGATCATGCCGAGGTTGTCGCGGATCCACTGGACGAGCGACCCGGTGACCGCGATCGAACCCTCCAGCGCGTACACCGGGGCCTGTTCGCCGATCTTGTAACAGACCGTCGTCAGCAGCCCGTTCTCCGACGCGACCTGCTCGTTACCCGTGTTGAGCAGCACGAAGTTGCCGGTGCCGTAGGTGTTCTTCGCCTCGCCGACGGCCAGGCACGCCTGCCCGAACGTCGCCGCCTGCTGGTCGCCGAGGATGCCCGCGATCGGCACGCCCGCGAGCGCGCCCTTCTCCCGGACCTTGCCGTACTCCTCGGACGACGACCGGATCTCCGGCAGCATCGACACCGGGATCTTCATGTCCGCCGCGATCGACTCGTCCCACGCGAGCGAGGACAGGTCCATGAGCAGCGTGCGGGACGCGTTGGTCGGGTCGGTGACGTGCACGCCGCCGTCCACCCCACCGGTCATGTTCCACAGCAGCCAGGTGTCCATGTTGCCGAACAGCAGCTCACCGGCCTCGGCCCGCTGCCGCGCGCCGTCCACGTTGTCGAGGATCCAGCGGACCTTCGGGCCGGAGAAGTACGTCGCGAGCGGCAGGCCGGTCTTCGCCTTGTACCGGTCCTGGCCACCGCCCAACGCCTCCAGCTCGGCGCAGATCTTGTCGGTCCGCGTGTCCTGCCAGACGATCGCGTTGTACACCGGCTTGCCGGTGGTCTTGTCCCACACCACCGCGGTCTCGCGCTGGTTGGTGATGCCGACCGCGACGATGTCCTTCGCGGTCAGGTCGGCCTTCGCGAGCGCGCCCGCGGCCACCTGCCTGGTGTTGCGCCAGACCTCCTCCGGGTCGTGCTCGACCCAGCCGGCCTTGGGGAAGATCTGCTCGTGCTCGGTCTGGTCGACCGCGACGACCTCGCCGGCGTGGCTGAAGATCATGCAGCGTGTCGACGTCGTGCCCTGGTCGATCGCCGCGACATAACTGGTCATGGATGTACCTCTCTGGTTCAGGACGCGGCCGGCAGGATCTGGTAGAGCAGGCCGGCGAGCACGCCACCGACGATCGGGCCCACGACGGGCACCCAGGAGTAGTTCCACTCCGGGCTGCCCTTGCCCTTGATCGGCAGCAACGCGTAGGCGATGCGGGGCCCGAGGTCACGGGCGGGGTTGATGGCGTACCCGGTCGGGCCACCGAGCGAGGCGCCGATGCTGATCACGACGAACGCGACCGCCGCGTAGCCGAGTGCGGAGTTGCCGAAGTTCGGCACGTCGCCGTCGACCTTGGCACCGGGGCTCAGCAGGATCCAGAACACCAGCACGAAGGTGCCGATGATCTCGGTGACCAGGTTCCACCCGTAGTTGGGCACGGTCGGACCGGTGCAGAACACGCCACGGGTGTTCGCCGGCTCGTCGTGCGTGTCGAACTGGAGCTTGTACGCCGCCCAGGCGAGGACGGCACCGACGATCGCGCCGACCATCTGGCCGATCAGGTAGGCGGGCACGTCCGCCCATTCCGCCTTGCCCGCGGCCACCAGGCCGAGGGTGACCGCGGGGTTGAGGTGTGCGCCGGACGGCGCCGCGATGCTCGCCCCGACGAACACCGCGAAACCCCAGCCGATGTTGATCAACAACCAGCCGCCGCCGGTGCCGAGTGTCTTTTTCAGCACCACGTTCGCGACCACGCCCGCGCCGAGCAGAATCAGCCCAGCCGTCCCGAGCATCTCCCAGAGAAAAATCTCGCCGAAGTTCAGATCCACGACCACTCCTTCACGCTGAAGTGGTAGGCGTCCACGGCCTGAGGGTGGGGCGCCGGTGCCTACCCTGAGCGATGCCAGACGCTACGGGGCGCAAGGTCAACTTGTCCAGACAACGAATCGGGGGTTCGGCCGGTAGCGTTGTTCGCGTCGGGGCACGTCGAGGCGAGGAGGGGCCGTGACCGAGCAGACCGGCCGAAGCTCCACATCGGACACGATCGGTGGACGGCTGGGCACCGCCGACCGCGAGGAGGCCTGGCAACGGCTGGGTTCGGAGACGTTCGACCTGGTCGTGATAGGTGGCGGGATCGTCGGTGCCGGCACCGCGCTGGACGCGGCGACCCGCGGCCTGCGGGTGGCGCTCGTCGAGGCCCGTGACCTGGCGTCCGGCACGTCGAGCCGGTCGTCGAAGCTCTTCCACGGCGGGTTGCGCTATCTGGAGCAACTCGAGTTCGGCCTGGTGCGCGAGGCCCTGCGGGAGCGGGAGCTGATGCTCACCCGGCTCGCGCCGCACCTGGTGAAGCCGGTGAGCTTCCTGTACCCGCTGACGCGCCGGATCTGGGAGCGGCCCTACACGGCGGCGGGCCTGTTCCTGTACGACTCGATGGGCGGCGCGCGGTCCGTGCCGGGGCAGAAGCACCTGTCGCGCGCCGGCGCGCTGCGGATGGTGCCGGCGCTGAAGCGGTCGGCGCTCATCGGGGGCATCCGCTACTTCGACGCGCAGGCCGACGACGCCCGCCACACGATGACCGTCGCGCGCACCGCCGTGCACTACGGCGCGGTCGTGCGGACCTCCACCCAGGTGGTGGGCTTCATCCGCGAGGCGGACCGGGTGTCCGGCGTGCGGATCCACGACGTCGAGAACGGCGCGGAGACCGAGGTCCAGGCCAACGCGGTGATCAACTGCACCGGGGTGTGGACCGACGAGCTGCAGCGGCTGTCGGGGTCGCGCGGGCGCTTCCGGGTGCGGGCGTCGAAGGGCGTCCACATCGTGGTGCCGCGCGACCGGATCGTGTCCGAGTCGGGGCTGATCCTGCGCACGGAGAAGTCGGTGCTGTTCGTCATCCCGTGGCGCAACCACTGGATCGTCGGCACCACCGACACCGACTGGAACCTGGACCTGGCGCACCCGGCCGCGACGAAGCACGACATCGACTACATCCTCGAGCACGTGAACTCGGTGCTGGCGACGCCGCTCACGCACGACGACATCGAGGGCGTGTACGCGGGCCTGCGGCCGCTGCTGGCCGGGGAGAGCGAGGAGACGTCGAAGCTGTCGCGCGAGCACGCGGTGGCGCGGGTGTCCCCCGGTCTGGTGGCGATCGCCGGCGGCAAGTACACGACCTACCGGGTGATGGCGGCGGACGCGGTCGACGCCGCGTCGGCCGACCTGCCGGGCCGGCTGCAGCCGTCGATCACGGACAAGGTCCCCCTGTTGGGTGCCGACGGCTACCACGCGTTGGTGAACCAGGTGGACCAGCTCGGTGCCCGGCACGGGCTGCACCCCTATCGGGTGCGGCACCTGCTGGACCGGTACGGCTCGCTCGTCCACGAGGTCCTGGAGCTGGCCGAAGGACGGCCCGAGCTGCTGAAGCCGCTGACGGCGGCGCCGGACTACCTGCAGGTGGAGATCGTGTACGCGGCGTCGCACGAGGGCGCGCTGCACGTGGAGGACACGCTGGCCCGCAGAACTCGCATCTCGATCGAGTACCCCCACCGGGGCGTCGACTGCGCGGAGCAGGTGGCGGGCCTGATGGGCGAGGTGCTGGGCTGGTCGAAGAAGACCCTCACCCGCGAGGTGCAGATCTACAAGGCCCGCGTGGAAGCCGAACGCGACTCCCAGACCCAGCCGGACGACCTGGCGGCGGACGCGAGCCGTGCGGTGGCCCCCGAGGCACGTCCAGCGCTGCGGGAACCGACACCGACGCCGTGAGACGCGAAAGGCTCGGGCAGGCCCAGCTGGCTGCCCGAGCCGACGCGTGCGTCAGGCCAAGGCCGCCAGAGCGGTGTGCGTCAGGACCCGCACCCCGGTGAGCAGCGCGCGCTCGTCCAGGCGGAAGGTCGGCTGGTGCAGGTCGGGCTGCGGGCCCTCGCCGGACCACACGCCCAACCGCGCGAACGAACCGGGAACGTGCTCGAGGTACCAGCCGAAGTCCTCGCCGCCGGAGGACTGCTTCGTCCCGGTCAGCGCCTGCTCGCCGAGCGCGGCCTCGACGCCGGCACGGAGCACGGCCTCGCTCTCCTCGTCGTTCACCACGGGCGGCACGCCGCGCCGGTGCTCCAGCTCGAAGCCGACGCCGGTGGGCGCGAGGAGCGACTGCACCAGCCCGGCCACCAGCGGCTCCAGGTCGGCCCACACCTCGTGGTCGCCGGTGCGCAGGGTGCCGCGCAGCATCCCGTCCTGGGGGACGGCGTTCGGCGCCTCGCCCGCGTGGACGGCGCCCCACACCAGGACGGTGCCGGAACGCGGGTCGATGCGGCGGGACAGCAGCGCCGGCAGGCCGGTGATGACGGTGCCGAGCGCGTGCACGAGGTCGGCCGTCAGGTGCGGGCGCGAGGTGTGCCCGCCGGGCGACGTGAGGCGCAGCTCGAGCAGGTCGGTGGCCGACGTGATGGCGCCGACGCGCGAGCCGACGGTGCCGACGCGCAGCCGCGGGTCGCAGTGCAGGCCGAAGATCGAGTCGACGCCGTCGAGGCCGCCCGCGGCGATGACGTCGAGCGCGCCGCCCGGCATGACCTCCTCGGCCGGCTGGAAGACCAGCCGCACCCGGCCCGGCAGTTCGGGCGCGGACGCGAGCGCGATACCGGCGCCGATCAGCATGGACGTGTGCGCGTCGTGACCGCAGGCGTGCGCGGCACCGGCGACACCGGACGCGTAGGGCAGCCCGGTCAGCTCGGTGAGGGGCAGCGCGTCCATGTCGGCGCGCAGCGCGACGCAGCGGTCGCCCTCGCCGATGTCGCAGATGAGCCCCGTGCCGGTGTCGAACACCTTCGGCCGCAGGCCGGCCGCCGACAGGAGGCCGGAGACCAGCTCGGTGGTGTGGTACTCGTGCCTGGACAGCTCGGGGTTGGCGTGGATGTGCCGGTACCACGCGAGCACGTCCAGGGCGTTGCGCGCGAGCCAGCCGTCGAGCCACGCCGGCCCGCGCCCTGTTCCGATGTCCTCCACAGTGGGCATACTGACGCCCTCGTCGGTGATCAGCACGCCGGCCCCGTCCGCGGCAGCGCCGCCGTCCCTCGGTACGTCGGATCGCGAGTCGAGCACGGTCACGCGATCCTCCCAAGGTCCCGTGAGTTCCTCATGATTTGTCAATCCTGCACCATTGGTGGTTGAGGATCACACGAGGTTCCCTGGTCTACCTGGTAACTGGTACTGCCAGTGCGCCGAACGGCCCAACCGCTTCAGCCTGGCTAAACGATCTCCATCGACCAGCGGCGAGTCAGCCTTCGGCCTTCTTCCGCTTCTTGCGACGGACGCTGCGACCCCAGATGACGATGCCGACGAGCACCACCGAAGTGACACCCATGACCAGCTTTCGCTGCGTCTCCTGCCGGTCCGCCTCGGTCTCCGCCGGGGTGAGGTCGACGGTCGGCGCCGTCGGCTCGGTGGTCGGTCCGGTCGGCTGCCGCAGCACCAGTCCGAACTCCCGGTCGTCGGGCACCGCCGCCGCGTAGGCCGCCGGAAGCAGTGCCACGAGCACGCCCAGAAGGGTGACGACGAGTAGTCGAGTGGCGCTGCGCATGAGACCAGACTATCGAGTCGCGGTATCGCGGTCGCTAGTCCTCGCGGGTGGCGACGGCGCGTCGACCGCCTGGCGTGCGAGCCGGTACGGCTGGCGAACACACCCGCGGCCTCCCCACCCCCACACGCACACCGCAGGGGTCAGGTCCGCAGACGCCACTCCGAAGTTGTCCACAGGCAAGATCGACAACTCCCGAACTGTCGTACCCCGCCGGTAGACTGGGCATTGGGCCGCCCCCGGGATCGGGTGGGGGATGCATCGCGCGCGAGGCGACCTGCCTCGGCGTTCGACCGACCTTCACCGGCCAGCGCCGGAGCAGCCGCGGGTCGGTCACTCCGCGAAGCGGGTCAGGATCCGTTCTGCCGCCAGTGTCGGGGTCAGCTCCCCGTCTGCGACCCGCTGTTCCAGCTCCGGGGTGATGGCGCGGACGCCGGGGTGCTCGGCGAGTCGGGTGAGCAGCGTGTCGCGGACCATGGTCCACGTCCAGTCGACCTGTTGGCGGCGGCGCTTCGACTCCAGCGAACCGGACTCGGAGAGCGTGCGGTGGTGGCGTTCGACCTGTTCCCACAGCGTGTCGAGGCCGAGGCCCTCCAGCCCGCTGCACGTCAGGACCGGCGGGGTCCACTCGTCGGACGGGGTGCGCAGCAGCCGCAGCGCCCCGGACAGCTCGCGGGCCGCCCTGCGAGCCGGCGCCTCGTGGTCGCCGTCCGCCTTGTTCACCGCGATGACGTCCGCCAGCTCCAGCACGCCCTTCTTGATGCCCTGCAGCTGGTCGCCGGTCCTGGCGAGGGTGAGCAGCAGGAAGCAGTCGACCATGTTGGCCACCGAGATCTCCGACTGCCCGACCCCCACGGTCTCGACGAGCACGACGTCGTAACCGGCGGCCTCCATCAGCACGATGGTCTCGCGGGTGGCACGGGTGACACCGCCGAGCGTGCCGGACGTCGGCGACGGGCGGATGAACGCCGACGGGTCGACGGCCAGCCGCGCCATGCGGGTCTTGTCGCCCAGGATCGAGCCGCCGGTTCGCGACGACGACGGGTCGACGGCGAGCACCGCGACCCGGTGGCCCGCCGACGTGAGCTGCGAGCCGAGCGCGTCGATGAACGTCGACTTCCCCGCGCCCGGCACACCGGTGATGCCGACCCGATGGGCACCGCCCGCGTGCGGCAGCAGCTCGACCAGCAGCTGCTGCGCGAGCCCCCGGTGGTCGACCCGCCGCGACTCGACGAGCGTGATCGCCTTGGACAGCGTGCCCCGGTCGCCCGCGAGCACCCCCTTGGCGTACGTGCCGACGTCGACGTCCCGTGCCATCAGTGTCCGTGCTGCTCGGCGAGCTTGCGCACCAGGTCGGCCGCCGCCTCCGCGATGACCGTGCCCGGCCCGAAGATCGCGGCCGCGCCCGCCTCGTGCAGCTCCGCGTGGTCGGCCGGCGGGATCACGCCGCCGACGACGATCATGATGTCGTCGCGGCCGAGGTCGGCCAGCTCCGTGCGCAGCGCCGGCACGAGCGTGAGGTGCCCGGCGGCGAGCGAGTTGACGCCGACGATGTGCACGTCCGCCTCGACGGCCTGGCGCGCGACCTCCGCCGGCGTCTGGAACAGCGGGCCCACGTCGACGTCGAAGCCGAGGTCGGCGAACGCGGTCGCGATGACCTTCTGGCCGCGGTCGTGGCCGTCCTGACCCATCTTCGCGACGAGGATGCGCGGCCGCCGGCCCTCCGCCTCGGCGAACTCGCTCACGACAGAGCGCGCCTCGTCCACATTGGACACCCCGCCGACCTCCTCCGAGTAGACGCCGGAGATCGTACGGATCTGCGCCGAGTGCCGGCCCCACACCTTGCCGAGCGCCTCGGAGATCTCGCCGACGGTCGCCTTCGCGCGGGCCGCGTCGATGGCGAGCGCGAGCAGATTCCCGGCACCGTCAGCAGCGGCCGTCAACGCGTCCAGCGACCGCGACACCGCGTCGGGGTCCCGCTCGGCACGCAGTCGCCGCAGCTTCTCCAGCTGCTGGGTGTGCACGCCCGCGTTGTCCACCTTGCGCACCTCGATGTGCTCGTCGGCGTCCGCGAGCCGGTACTTGTTCACGCCGATCACCGGCTGGCGCCCGGAGTCGATGCGGGCCTGCGTGCGGGCGGCCGCCTCCTCGATGCGCAGCTTCGGGATGCCGGCGTCGATCGCGCGGGCCATGCCGCCGGCCGACTCGACCTCGCTGATGTGCCCCCACGCCTTGTGCGCCAGGTCGTAGGTGAGCCGCTCGACGAAAGCGCTGCCGCCCCAGGGATCGATGACCCGGGTGGTGCCGGACTCCTGCTGCAGCAACAGTTGCGTGTTGCGTGCGATGCGCGCGGAGAAGTCCGTCGGCAGCGCGAGCGCCTCGTCCAACGCGTTGGTGTGCAACGACTGCGTGTGTCCCTGCGTGGCGGCCATCGCCTCGACGCAGGTGCGGATCACGTTGTTGTAGACGTCCTGCGCGGTCAGCGACCAGCCGGACGTCTGACAGTGCGTGCGCAGCGACAGCGACTTGTCCGAGGTCGGCGAGAACTGCTTCACGAGCTTGGCCCACAGCAGCCGCGCGGCACGCAGCTTCGCGACCTCCATGAAGAAGTTCATGCCGATGGCCCAGAAGAACGACAGCCGCGGCGCGAACGAGTCGACGGAGAGCCCGGCGTCCACCCCGGCCCTGATGTACTCGACGCCGTCGGCCAGCGTGTACGCCAGCTCCAGATCGGCGGTCGCACCCGCCTCCTGCATGTGGTAGCCGGAGATGGAGATCGAGTTGAACTTCGGCATGTGCTGCGAGGTGTGGGAGAAGATGTCGGAGATGATCCGCATCGATGGCTGCGGCGGATAGATGTAGGTGTTGCGGACCATGAACTCCTTGAGGATGTCGTTCTGGATGGTCCCCGTGAGCTGCGCCTGCGACACCCCCTGCTCCTCGGCCGCCACCACGTACAGCGCGAGGATCGGCAGCACCGCGCCGTTCATGGTCATCGACACGGACATCTTGTCGAGCGGGATGCCGTCGAACAGCTGGCGCATGTCGTAGATCGAGTCGATCGCCACGCCGGCCATGCCGACGTCGCCGGCGACGCGCGGGTGGTCGGAGTCGTAGCCGCGGTGCGTCGCGAGGTCGAACGCGACCGAGAGGCCCTTCTGTCCCGCGGCGATGTTGCGGCGGTAGAAGGCGTTCGACTCGGTGGCCGTGGAGAAGCCCGCGTACTGGCGGATGGTCCACGGCTGGTTGACGTACATCGTCGGGTACGGCCCGCGCAGGTACGGCACGATGCCCGGGTACGTCGACAGGAAGTCCAGGTCCGCGGTGTCCTCGCTGGTGTACAGGGGTTTCACGCCGATGCCCTCGGGCGTCTCCCACATCAGCGCGTCCGCGCCCTTGCCGGTGGCCTCCTGCACGGCGGCCTGCCAGTCGGCGGCCGACCCGGCGTCCGGCTCGCCGAGCGAGATCTCGGAGAAGTCGGGAATCATGAGTCGCCCCCCATCGCGGCCTCGAACGGTTCCGCGTACCGCACCCGCGGCAGCCCGCCGTCCGGCGGCGCGGGTTCCGCCGCTCTGCGCAACGGTTTCTCGTCCTTGTTCGGGAACACGGTGACGCCCGTGATCGACTCCTCGCCGGCCGCGAACCGGTCGGTGCGGGCCGTGCGCGTCGCCGCGATCCGCTCGTCGAGGAGCCCGGACTCGAGCGCCGCGGCGATCCCGCCGGCCCGCTCGATCTCCTGGAACGCGGCCCAGCCGACGCGCGCCAGCTCGGCCGTGTGCCGCTCGACGTACCAGGAGCCGCCCGCCGGGTCGATGACGCCGGCCACCTTCGACTCCTCGATCAGGATCGAGTGCGTGTTGCGGGCGATGCGCCGCGCGAACGCGTCCGGCAGGCCGATGGCCGCGTCGAACGGGAGCACGGTGACCGCGTCGGCGCCGCCGACCCCGGCGCCGAAGCACGCGAGCGTCGTGCGCAGCATGTTCACCCACGGGTCGCGCGTGGTCATCATCGTCGAGGACGTCACGGCGTGCTGGGGCACGGCCGCCCCCGGCGCCCCGCACACCTCGGCGACCCGGGCCCACAACCGCCGCGCGGCACGCAGCTTCGCGATCGTGCCGAACTGGTCGGCGGTCGCGGCGACGCGGAACTCCAGCTGCCCGGCCGCCGCCTCGACGGACAGGCCCGCGGCGGTGAGCGCGCGCAGGTAGGCGACCGCGGATGCCATGGCAGCGCCCAGTTCCTGACCGTCCGAGGAGCCCGCCTCGTGGTAGGGCAGGGCGTCCACGACGATCGAGCGCAGTTTCGGGTACCTGTCGGCGATCCGCGCGGCGAGCGCGGCGGCGCCGTCGAGGTCCTGCGCGGCGCCGGTCCTGGCCCGCAGCCCGAGCGGGTCGGCGCCGAGGTTGCCGCGCACCTGGCTCGCCTGGATCCCCTTGTCCTCGTGCACGGCGAGCAGCGCGTCGGCCGCGGCCGCGACGTCCGCGCCGGCGTCGAGCGTGACCGGCGCGAGGTCGAGGTACACGTCGGCCAGCACGTCGGCGAGCTTTTCCACCGGAAGGCCGGATCCACCGACCACGAGCCAGAGCGAGCCGACGCCGTTCTCCAGGTCCGCGAGCACGGCGCGCCGTGCCACGTCGGCGTCCGGGTGCGCGTGCCGCTGGCGGATGTCCCAGCCGGTGGCGACCGCGCCGTCCGGGCGGCTACCGCGCGTGAACGGCGGCAGGCCCGGGAATCCGGCGATAGGCGACTCGTCCTCGGCCGTGTAGAGCGGCTGGATCGCGAAGCCGTCCGGGGTCCGGCTCGCCAACAGACTCTCGACCGGGCCGTCGTGCGCGTCGACGTCGGCGCCTGACCTGCGCAGGACCTTGTCGACCATGCCCTGCCACTGGTCCCTGGTCGCCGTGGCGAACTCCGATGCCAGCTGCAGCCGCTCTGCCGAGGTCATACCCCGCAATGCTACGGATGCCACGGGGAAGCGCCAGGTCGCAGCGGTGTGAGGCTGATCGCCGGTGACCGTGCGGTTACCGGCACAATGGGCGCGTGTCCAGCAATGGGGAGCGGATCGTCGCCGGGCGCTACCGCCTGCGCAGGCGGCTCGGCCAGGGCTCCATGGGCACGGTCTGGGAGGCGTTCGACGAGTTCCTGCACCGCACGGTGTCGGTGAAGGAGGTCCTCCTCCCGCCCGGCGTCCCGGAGTCGGAGGCGGCCGAGCTGCGGGAGCGGACGCTGCGGGAGGCCCGCGCGATCGCGGCGCTGTCCCACCCGAACGTGATCACCCTGCACGACGTGGCCCGCGAGGGCGGCGAGCCGTTCGTGGTGACCGAGTACGTGCTCGCGCACAGCCTCGCGACGGTCGTGAAGGTGCTCGGCCCGGTCGCCGCGCCGACGGCCGCCACGATCGGCGACGCGGTCGCGGCCGGGCTCGCGGCCGCGCACCAGGCCGGCATCACGCACCGCGACGTCAAGCCGGGCAACGTGCTGATCGGCGTCGACGGGCAGATCAAGCTCACCGACTTCGGCATCTCCCGCAACGTCTCCGAGCAGACGCTGACCAGGACGGGCATCATGCTCGGCTCGCCCGCCTACATCGCGCCGGAGGTCGCCGCCGGCCGCGAGGTGACGCCGGCGGCCGACCTGTGGGGGCTCGGCGCGACGCTGTTCGCGATCGTCGAGGGCCGCCCGCCCTACGACGCGGACGGGACCCCGCTCGACACGGTCAACCAGGTGGTGCACGGCGCCGTGCCGACGCCGTCGGTGGACGGCCCGCTCGGCGAGGTCATCGCGGCGCTGATGGTGAAGGAGCCGACCGAGCGGATCACGCTGCGCGAGGTGCGCAACCGGCTGCACCCGCTGCTGCCGCCGCCGAGCACGCCGCTGCTGTCCGAGGACGACCTGACCCGGCTGAACGAGGCGACGACGTCCGCGCCGGTCGAGGAACCGGAGGAGGACGGCGACGAGGGCGATGGCAGCGATCCGGACGACATCGACGTCGAGTCGCCGGAGGACGCCGCCGCCGAGCCGGCCCCGCTCGCGGCTGCGCCCGGTGCGGTGCCGACCCCCGAGTCGCCCGCCGCCGCGCCCGGGTCACTCGCCCCGGCGCCGGGGCCGCTGCCGTTCGACGCCGCGTACCGCGCGAAGGTCCGGCGCGGCCGGGGCGGGCTCGCGACCACCGTGATCGTCGTGGTGTCGGTCCTCCTGTTCTGCATGGCCGCGGCCGGCGGGTTCGCGCTGTCCCGGCGCATCGGCGGCGAGCCGCTGCTGCCGCCGACGCGGAGCACGGCGCCGCCGACGACGCAGGTCGCCGAGCCGCCGGGCACGCTGCGGACGGTCCAGGGCAACGCGGCCACGCTGACCGGCGCGCAGGGCGGCGGCTTCACCGTGCCGGTGCCGGGCAACTGGGTGAAGTTCGTCGAGGAGATCGGCGACAAGGAGCTGGCCAACAACACCCGGGTGTACTACGTGTCGCCGGACGGCACGCAGGTGCTCACCGTGGTGCGGTTCGCGTCGTTCTACCCGGACCACTCGATCGAGGACTACCTCGACCGGCTGCGGGAGGAGCAGCCCGAGGTCACGAGCGAAGAGCCGAACGAGATCCCCGGCGGCGCGGGCCGCGAGCCCGCGAGGGAGCTGAGCTACCGCACCACCGCCGACGCGAAGGCGCTCGTGCCGAACGACCGGGCCGCGCTGAACCAGTACCGGGTGAAGTTCGCGCATCTGCTGCCGGTCGCCGCCGACCTGTGGGTGGTGTCGATGACCGTGCCCATCGACCAGGAGGACGCGGGCAGCACGCTGTTCGACAAGATCGCACCGGAGTTCGAGGTCACCGGCTGAGCGTGGCTTATCCTGCCGGGCGTGACTGAGACAACCTCGACGATCCAGGACTTCCCCGCACTAGCGGACGACGCGGCCGCGGCGCTCGCCAAGCAGACCGGCGTCGACACCCATGACGTCGCGGTCGTGCTCGGCTCCGGATGGCGACCGGCCGCCGACGAGCTCGGCACCCCCGACGCCGAGGTGCCGGTGGCCGACCTGCCGGGGTTCGCCGCGCCGACCGTCGCGGGCCACGGCGGCACGCTGCGGTCGCTGCGGGTCGGCGACAAGCGGGTGCTGATCCTGCTCGGTCGCACCCACCTGTACGAGGGCCGCGGCGTCGGGTCGGTCGTGCACGGCGTGCGCACGGCGGCCGCGGCCGGGTGCCGCACGGTCGTGCTGACCAACGCGGCCGGCTGCCTGCGGGACGGCATCGCGGTCGGGTCGCCGGTGCTGATCAGCGACCACCTGAACATGACGGCCACGTCACCGCTGGTCGGGGCCGAGTTCGTGGACCTCACCGACCTGTACTCGCCCCGGCTGCGGGCGCTCGCGCGGGAGATCGACCCGTCGCTCGTCGAGGGCGTGTACGCGGGCCTGCCGGGCCCGCACTTCGAGACGCCCGCCGAGATCCGCATGCTGCGCACGCTGGGCGCGGACCTCGTCGGCATGTCGACGGTGCTCGAGGCGATCACGGCGCGGGCGGCCGGCGTCGAGGTGTTCGGGCTGTCGCTGGTGACGAACCTGGCGGCGGGCGTCACCGGCGAGCCGCTGAACCACGAAGAGGTGCTGGAGGCGGGCCGGACGTCCGCGTCGCGGATGGGGACTCTGCTGAGGGCATTGGTCGAACAGGCATGAGTCTCTCGTCTGAGTTGCGGGATCGGGCGTTCCGCTGGATGGCCGACGACCCGGACCCGGCGACGCGGGCCGAGCTGCAGCGGGTCGCCGCGCGGGCCATGGGCGGTGACGCGGCGGCGGTCGACGAGCTGGCCGACCGGATGAACGGGACACTGGCGTTCGGCACGGCCGGGCTGCGCGGGCAGGTGCGGGCCGGGTCGAACGGGATGAACCGCGCGGTCGTCCTGCGCGCGACCTACGGCGTCGCGGAGTGGTTGAAGCACAAGGGACACGCGGGCGGCACGGTGATCGTCGGCCGCGACGCGCGGCACGGGTCGGTGGAGTTCGCGGCGGCGGTCGCCGACGTGCTTTCCGCGGCCGGGTTCGTGGTGCGTGTCATGCCGGGCCCGCTGCCCACTCCCATGACCGCGTTCCACGTGCGCGCACTCGGTGCGGTGGCGGGCATCCAGGTGACGGCGTCGCACAATCCCCCTGCCGACAACGGGTACAAGGTGTACACCGCCGACGGCGCGCAGATCGTGCCGCCGGACGACCGGTTGATCGAGGCGGGCATCCGGGACGCGCCGGCCGCCGTGTCGGTGCCGGTGTCCGACGGGGCGGTGCCGCTGTCGGACGTGTCCGGCTACGTCGCGCGGATCGCCACGCTGCCTCGCGGCAGCGCCCGCGACCTGCGCGTGGTGCTGACCCCCATGCACGGCGTCGGCGGCGAGACCGCGCTGGAAGCGTTGCGGGCGGCGGGTTTCACCGACGTGCGGCTCGTGCCCGAGCAGGCCGAGCCGGACCCGGACTTCCCGACCGTCGCGTTCCCGAACCCCGAGGAGCCGGGGGCAGCCGACCTGCTGCTGGCGTTCGCGGCCGAGGTCGACGCCGACCTGGCGGTCGCGCTGGACCCCGACGCCGACCGGTGCGCGCTCGGCGTGCGCGGCCCCGACGGCTGGCGCATGCTCCGCGGCGACGAGACCGGCGCGCTACTGGGCTCCCACGTGCTGTCCACTGTGGACCGGGTGGATCCCCTTGTCGCGTCGACCATCGTGTCGTCGTCGCTGCTGTCGCTGATCGCGGCCGCGCACGGGGCCCGGCACGCCGAGACCCTGACCGGCTTCAAGTGGCTGATGCGCGCGGGCGAGGGGTTGGTGTTCGCGTACGAGGAGGCGCTCGGGCTGTCGGTGGACCCGGACTTCGTGCGGGACAAGGACGGCATCTCGGCGGCCGCGCTGGCGTGCGACATGGCGGCCACGCTGAAGGCGGCGGGCCGGACACTGCTCGACGTGCTGGACGACCTCGCCGTCGCGCACGGTGTGCACCTGACCGACCAGATCTCGCTGCGCTTCGACGACGTGTCGGCGATGCCACGCCTGGTCGCCGCCCTGCGCGCCGACCCGCCGACGACGCTCGGCGGCGTCGCCGTCACGCAGGACGGCCCGGCCCCGGACATCCTCCGCCTACGCGGCGAGGGCCTGCGGGTGGTCATCCGCCCGTCGGGCACGGAGCCGAAGGTGAAGGCGTACCTGGAGATCGTGGAGCCAGTGGGGGACGCTGAGGTGGAGCCGGAGTCGCCGGAGGTCGCGGAGCCTGTGACGAAGCCGGAGTCGAAGCCGGAGTCGCTGGCCGCCGCCCGCACCAAGGCCACCGCGCGAATGACCACACTCCGCGACGAGGTGACGGCTCTGCTGAAGGCGTAGGTTGACCGCCGTGCCCAGGTTGTTGATCGTGCATCACACGCCGTCGCCGGCGGTGCAGGCCATGTTCGAGGCCGTCGTCGCGGGCGCGACCACCGACGAGATCGACGGCGTCGAGGTGGTGCGCAGGCCGGCGCTGGCGGCGACGGCGTCCGACGCGCTCGCCGCCGACGGCTACATCCTCGGCACGCCCGCGAACCTCGGCATGATGTCCGGCGCGCTCAAGGTCTTCTTCGACCTCGCCTACTACCCCTGTCTGGACGCGACGCGCGGGCGGCCGTTCGGGCTCTACGTCCACGGCAACAACGACACCACCGGCGCGGTGCGCGGCATCGAATCCGTCACCACCGGGCTCGGGTGGGAGAAGGCGACCGGCACGGTGTCGGTCACCGGCGAGCCGGGCAAGGCGGACCTGCGGGCGTGCTGGGAGCTGGGCGCCACGGTGGCGGCCGGTCTCGCTCCCTAGCTCACGCCGACGCGGCCTGCGGCTCGGTGACCACCGCCTGCTCGCACTGCTCGTAGTTGGCGATCTTGTAGTTCAGCACGTCGAGGCACAGGTTCAGCTCGGCGATCCGGCTCAGCACCTCGCCGCGCTGGTCGACCAGGATCTGCTTGCGCCGCCCGGCACTGCTCATGCCCTGGTGCCGCAGCTTCGCGTACTCCCGCATCATGCGGATCGGCATGCCCGTGGTGCGCAGCTTCGTGAGGAACTCGAGCCAGACGAGGTCGTCGTCGGAGTAGGCCCGCCTGCCGCCGGAGTCCCGAGCCGGCGGGTCGATCAGTTGGATGCGTTCGTAGTAACGGAGTGTGTCGATCGACAACCCACTGCGATGGGCTGCCTCGGCGATCGCATAAGTCACGCCCATGACCGTAGAAGCTGGAGTGCGCTCCAGGTCAAGCTAGAGGTCGCTCTCTTTCGGGTGCGCCCACTCCTCGAGGTGCGCGGCCATCTGCGGCACCCCGAGATTCCCCCTGCCCACCTCGCGGACCAGGTCGAGCGCCTCGTCCTCGTCGGCGTCGATCCACCAGCCGTTCATGTCGCACACGGTCACCGCGGCGACCCAGCCGAGCCGCCAGTTCCCCTCGACGAGCGGGCGGGTGCACACGATCGAGTCGAGCAGCGCGGCCGCCTTCAACCACAGCGTCTCGTACGCCTCCACGCCGAGCACGGTGGCCCTCGGCCGGTGCGCGGCGGCGTCGAGCAGGCCGAGGTCGCGCACGACCAGATCACCACCGGTGACGGCAGCGGCCAGCACAAGCAGGTCACTGGCGTCCAAGTACATGATCACCGAAGGATCATGTCAGAGACCACCGACAGTATTGGACTGTCTCGCTCCGCTCGACGCTTCGCGGGCCTTGACCCGGCGTCTTCCCTCCTGCGCTGCTCGTCAGTCCAGACGCCGGCGGCCCGCTCAGGTTTACGCGGTTCCGATACGGTCGAGCAACCCGCGATAGCGGGGCAGCACCCGACTCAGGACCTCGGTCAGCTGCTGTTCCTTCTGCAGCCGCGACCAGCGTTCTGTCAACGCGAGCCGCATGATCTCCTGTTTGGACCGGCCTTCCGCGGCGGCGAGCTCGGCGAGGCGGTCGTTCTCCTCGTCGGTCAGCCTGAGGGTCATCGCCATGCGTTCGACGGTACCACCGTGATACCACGTCGGCCTATACCGCGCCGTACTGCCGATCGCCGGCGTCGCCGAGGCCGGGGACGATGTAGCCGGAGTCGTTGAGCCGTTCGTCGATGCTCGCCGTGACCAGCCGGACCGGCAGGTTCGCCTCGGACAGGTGCTTGATGCCCTCCGGCGCGGCCAGCGCGCACACGGCGGTGACGTCGGTGGCGCCGCGGCCGGTGAGCAGGCGGATCGTGTACTCCATCGAGCCGCCGGTGGCGAGCATCGGGTCGAGCACGAACACCGGCCGGCCGGCGAGGGTCGCGGGCAGCGACTCCATGTACGGGGTCGGCTCGAGCGTCTCCTCGTTGCGGGCGAGGCCGACGAAGCCCATCTGCGCGTCCGGGATCAGCCGGTGCGCCTGGTCGGCCATGCCGAGGCCGGCGCGCAGCACCGGCACCAGCAGCGGCGGGTTCTCCAGCCAGAAGCCCTCGGTGCGCGCGACCGGCGTGTGGATGCGCTCGGTGCGCACCGGCGCGTCCCGCATCGCCTCGTAGACGAGCATGACGGTCAGCTCGTGCAGGGCGGCCCGGAAGGTTGCGTTGTCGGTGCGGGCGTCCCGCATGACGGTCAACCGCGCCTTGGCCAGCGGGTGATCGACGGTGAGCACATCCATGGGGCGACACGGTAACCGGACAGCCTGACCTGCCACAATGGAACGTCATGCGAACGTTGAACGCCACGGCGGCGTCGCTGCTCGGGCTGCTCCACGACGGCCCGCTCACCGGCTGGGACCTGGTGGCCAAGGCCCAGGACCGGATCGGCAACTTCTGGACGCTCACCCAGAGCCAGGTGTACCGCGAGCTGGCCAGGATGACCGACGACGGCCTGGTCACCGTGGGCGCGCCCGGCCCACGCGACCGCAAGCCGTACACGATCACCGACGCGGGCCGCGCGGCGTTCGAGCAGTGGCTCGATGCCGATCCGGCGCACGACCAGATCCGGGTGCCACTGCTGCTGACGATCCTGTTCTCCGACCACCTGCGGCCCGGTCGCCTCGCCGAGATCATCGCGACAGAACGCGCCGCCCACGCCGCCCGCCTCGAGGCCTACCGCGAACACGAACGCGAGGTCGCCGACGATCCCGTCCGCCTGGCCACGCTGCGCTTCGGCATCCGCCACGAGGAGGCGGCGCTCGCGTGGTTCGACGAGCTGCCGGAGCTGTTCAGCGGGACCACACCTCCGCCGTAGCGAGGAACGCGGACGACGACGGCCGGTCCTCGGTGCCGCCGACCGTCACGGTGCCGGGCAACGGCGTCCCCGCGACGGTGATCGAGGCGTCCGAGACCGGCGCGAGGAGCAGTTGGAGCGAGTGCGAGACGCCGTCGAGCGCGAAGTCGTCGGTGCTGAACGTGCGGTGGCCGAGCACTCCGGACATCGACACCTCGACGTCGGCCGCGTGCGCGAGGAGCCCGCTGGTCAGGTTGAGCGCGATGGACACGTCGGCCTGCTCGACCACCGGCTCCGGCCACGGCAGGCCGGCAGTCTCCGGAAAGTGCCGCACGAAGTAGTCGGCGAGCCAGCTCGCCAGGTTGGTGTCGGCGCCGAGCACCCGCACGGTGTCGTCGTGCCAGAGCACGAGCGCGTTCCCGGCGCCGCGCTCGGACCAGTCGACACTCCACACGGAGGCGAACGCGGTCACGGTGTCGCCGTCTAGCAGACGCACGCCCGGGTTGGCGCCGGACAGGATCACGGGCATCGGAAGAAACTACGGCGAAACCACCGCGCACAACAGTGCCGAAACCGCACTGCTACCGCCATCCCCAAGTTATCCACAGGCAAGATCGACATCCCCTGGATTGTCGGTGGGACGCATCGCGAGCGGTGGCAGGGCAAATCCGTCAGAACCCGCGTCGGCTACTTCGAGCGGACCAGTGCCGCGAACATCGTCACCGACATGTGGAAGTCGCCGGTCTCCGCGCCTTTCGCCAGGTCCGCGAGGAACCGGTCACGCTGCGACTCGTCGATCACGCCGCGAGTGACAGCCGTCTTCGCGATCATCGCGACCAGTGGTCCGGTCGCCGCGGCGGCCGGCTGCACCAGTGCCTGCGAACCGAGGTCCTCGACCACGAGACCCGCACCCGTCAGCAGTCCCGCCAGCCGGCGCCGGCGAGCGGGTTCGCCACGCCGCCGCGCATCGCCTCGGTCATCACGCGCACGATCTCCGGGTCACCCGGATGGATGATCGCGGTCGCCCAGTCGGTGTCGGTCACCACGGCACGGCCACCCGGCCGCAGCACGCGCGCGATCTCCCCCGCCGCCCGCTCCGGCTGGTCGAGATGCTGGAACACCCGCTCGCACGTGACCGCGTCGAACGAGCCGTCCGCGAACGGCAGGTCGTAGGTGTTGCCGTCGACGAACCGGGCCGTGGCGCGCGGCGCGCCGCCTCGGCCCGCATGCCGGGGTTCGGGTCGACGCCGATCACCTCGCCGGCCACCTCGGCCAGCTCGCCGGCGTGGTCGCCGGTGCCGGAGCCGACGTCGAGCACCCGGTCGCCGGGCGTGAGCGCCAGCGCGGCGAGCGCCCACGCACGCAACCGGGGAATGCCGGGCAGGCGCGACTGCTGGTCCAGCGCGGAGATCTGGATCGCCAGGTCAGAGGCGACGAACTCGTCGGCATGGAAAAGGCCGCGCCGGACACCATCGGGCATCCCCGCACGATAACCTCACCCGCGTGAGTGAACCGCCAGCCGTGCCAGACCCGCGGGACATGCGGGTGTCGAACGACGACCGGGAACGCGTGGCGCGGGTGCTGCACGACGCGATGGCCGAGGGCCGGCTCACGGTCAACGAGCTCGAGGAGCGCCTGGACAAGGTGTACTCGGCCAAGACCTTCGGCGACCTCGAACCCCTGCTGCGGGACCTGCCGGTCGGCAACCAGGCACGGTCGCTCGCCGTGCCGACCCCCGCGCTCGCGCCGGTCACGAGCAACCGGATCGGCGGCCGGGGCACGTCGTCGAACGCGATCGCGATCATGTCCGGCACGGACCGCAAGGGCGTGTGGACCGTGCCGCCGACGTTCACGTCGTTCGCCTTGATGGGCGGCGTGGAGATCGACCTCACCGAGGCGCGGTTCGAGGACGCGGAGACGACCATCCAGGCGTTCGCGTTCATGGGCGGCATCGACATCTACGTGCCGGACGACATCGTCGTGCAGGTCAACGGCACCGGCTTCATGGGCGCGTTCGAGAACCACGCGCAGAACCAGGCCCAGCCCCGGCCCGGCGCGCCGCTCGTGAAGATCACCGGCCTCGCGCTCATGGGCGGTGTCGACGTCAAGCCGAGGAAGCCGTCCAAGAAGGACCGCCAGCGGCTCGAGGAGTAAAGCTTCGGGTCCGGACGGCAACCAAACCCGCGTTCCCCGCGTTTAAGTCTCACCAGAACGCAATGGGGGACAGATCGATGACAGCGGATCCCGAACTACCCGAACCGCCGCCGAGGTGGGCGGTGTTCGTCGCGCGTGCGGTCGCGATCGTGACCGTGGTGCCCGTACGGCTGGCGTGGGAATGGCTCCGCGCGGTCGGGCGGCTGCTGTGGCACCCGCTCGCCCGCGTGGCGACCGCTACCTGGCGCTGGCTGTCGGCCGCCGTCGGCGCGGTCTTCGGCTTTCTCTGGCGCTGGGTGCTGCGGCCTCCCCTGGCGGGACTGGCGTGGCTCGTCAGGCTGCTCTGGCACGGGTTCGTGGCCGGCGGCCGGCTGCTCGTGGTCCTGCCGCTGACGTGGTTGTTGCGGGCGGTGATCGTGCCGACCGCGGTGGCGCTGGGCCGGGGCACTCGCTGGCTCGGCCGAACCCTCGTAGTGATACCGCTGACGTGGCTGTGGCGCGCGGTGATCGTGCCGACCGCGACGGGACTGGGCCGGGGTACCCGCCGGCTCGGCCGAACCCTGGTGGTCGTACCGCTGACATGGCTGTGGCGGGCAGTGCTCGTGCCCGCCGCGAGGGCCCTCGGCAGCCTGACCGGACGAGGGCTGGTCGACCCGCTGGGATGGCTGTGGCGAACCGTCGTCCGACCCGCCGCCCGCTCGGTGGGCCACGCCCTCGGCTGGCTGGCCAGGCACGCGGGGACCGCGCTGGCCAGGTCGTGGGCCCTGATCGTGCGCGGGGTGCGCGGCGGCGGGGCCCTGCTGCGGCTCCTCATCGTCGCGCCGTTGGCCTGGCTCGGGCGAAACCTGCTGCTGAAGCCGCTGGCGTTGGTCTTCCGTGCCGTCGTGGTGTCGCTCGACTGGCTGTTCTGGCGGCTGGTGGCGGTGCTGCGGCTGTTCTGGCGAGCGGCGTGCTGGGCCGGCGAGCGGGTCGCGATGCCGATCTGGCGACTGCTGGTCGCGACCTTCCGGGTGGTGTTCGTGGTGCCCGTGCGGTGGCTCTACGCCGCGGTGCTGACCCCGGCAGGACATCTGATCAGGTGGGCGTGGCGGGCCGCGGTGGTCCGGCCCGCCCGGTGGGTACGCCTGACGCTGATCGAGCCGGTGCGGGAGGCCGGCCGCGGCATCCGGCGCCAGATCGCCAGCGCGTTCCGGCGCCGCGCGCGTTGACTCGGCCGGCGCGCGGGCACCTTAGACTCGGGCGCATGGCAGCACCCTCAACGACGAGTGCCGGGTTACCCCCCGCGCTCGCCGACGCGACCCGGGACGAGACGTCCCTGCGGCGGTTCCTCCACGGCCTTCCCGGCGTCGACCAGGTCGGGGTCGAGCAGCGGGCCGCCGGGCTCGCCACCCGCAGCATCAAGAAGGCCTCGAAACTGTGGGCCATCGACACCGCGATCAGCATGGTCGACCTCACCACCCTGGAGGGCGCGGACACCGCGGGCAAGGTCCGGTCGCTGTGCGCCAAGGCGCGCCGCCCGGACCCGGAGCGGCCCGACGTGCCCAAGGTCGCCGCGGTGTGTGTCTACCCGGACATGGTGCCGATCGCGGTCGCGGAGACCACCGGCACCGGCGTGGGGGTCGCCAGCGTCGCCACCGCGTTCCCGGCCGGGCGGTCCAGCATGCGGGTCAAGCTGGCCGACACCGAGCAGGCCGTCGCCGACGGCGCCACCGAGATCGACATGGTGATCGACCGCGGCGCGTTCCTCTCCGGCCACTACGGCCGGGTGTTCGACGAGATCGCCACGATCAAGCAGGCCTGCGGCGGCGCGCATCTCAAGGTCATCCTCGAGACCGGCGAGCTGGTCACCTACGACAACGTCCGCCGCGCGTCCTGGCTCGCCATGCTCGCCGGCGGCGACTTCATCAAGACCTCGACCGGCAAGGTCAGCCCCGCCGCCACGCTGCCGGTCACGCACGTGATGCTGCAGGCCGTCCGCGACTGGTACGACACGACCGGCGACCGCGTCGGCGTCAAACCGGCCGGCGGCATCCGCAACACCAAGGACGCCATCCGCTACCTCGTCGCAGTGCACGAGGTGGCCGGGCCCGAATGGCTCGACAACACACTGTTCCGCTTCGGCGCGTCCAGCCTGCTCAACGACCTGCTGATGCAGCGGCGCGCCCAGCTCGAAGGCCACTACAGCGGCCCTGACTATGTGACGGTGGACTAGATGTGGGAGTACGCCCCGGCGCCGGAGTCCCGGGACATCGCGAACCTCAGGCCCAGCTACCGGATGTTCGTCGACGGTGAGTTCGTCGACGGCGGCGGCGAGCCGCTGAAGACGATCAACCCGGCGACGGAGGAGGTGCTGGCCGAGGTCGCCACCGCCGACAAGAACGACGTGGACCGCGCGGTGAAGGCCGCCCGGCGCGCCTACGACCGCGTCTGGGGCAAGATGCCGGGCGCCGAGCGCGCCAAGTACATCTACCGGATCGCCCGCATGATCGCCGAGCGGTCCCGCGAGCTGGCGGTGCTGGAGAGCCTCGACAACGGCAAGCCGATCAAGGAGTCCCGCGACGTCGACGTCCCGACGGCGTCCGCGCACTTCTTCTACCACGCGGGCTGGGCCGACAAGCTCGGCTACGCGGGGCTCGGGCCGGACCCGCGCCCGCTCGGCGTCGCCGGTCAGGTCATCCCGTGGAACTTCCCGCTGCTGATGGCCGCGTGGAAGATCGCACCCGCGCTGGCCTGCGGCAACACCGTGGTGCTCAAGCCGGCCGAGACCACACCGCTGAGCGCGCTGGTGCTCGCCGACATCATCGCGCAGGCCGAGCTGCCGCCCGGCGTGGTCAACATCCTGCCCGGCGCCGGTGACGTCGGCGCCGAGCTGACCAACCACGCCGGCGTGGACAAGATCGCGTTCACCGGCTCCACCGACGTCGGCAAGCTGATCCAGCGCTCGCTCGCGGGGTCGGGCAAGAAGCTGACGCTGGAGCTGGGTGGCAAGGCCGCCAACGTGGTGTTCGACGACGCGCCGCTCGACCAGGCCGTCGAGGGCATCGTCAACGGCATCTTCTTCAACCAGGGCCACGTGTGCTGCGCGGGCTCGCGGCTGCTGGTGCAGGAGTCGGTGGCCGACGAGCTGCTCGCGAAGCTGCACGCGCGGATCTCGACGCTGCGCATCGGCGACCCGCTCGACAAGAACACCGACGTCGGCGCGATCAACTCGAAGGAGCAGCTGACCAGGATCACCGAGCTGGTCGCGTCCGGCGAGAAGGAGGGCGCGGAGAAGTGGGTGAGCCCGTGTCCGTTGCCGGACAAGGGTTTCTTCTTCGCACCGACCGTGTTCGCCGGCGTCAGCCAGGCCATGCGGATCGCCCGCGAGGAGATCTTCGGGCCCGTGCTGTCGGTGCTGACCTTCCGCACGCCGGAGGAGGCCGTCGCCAAGGCCAACAACACGCCCTACGGGCTGTCGGCCGGCATCTGGACCGACAAGGGCTCCCGCATCCTGTGGATGGCCAACAAGCTCCGCGCCGGCGTGGTGTGGGCCAACACGTTCAACCGGTTCGACCCGACCGCGCCCTTCGGCGGCTACCAGGAGTCCGGCTTCGGCCGTGAGGGCGGCCGCGCGGGACTGGAGGCATACCTCGATGTCTGAGCGTCTTTCCGTCGCCAAGACCTACAAGCTCTACATCGGCGGCGCGTTCCCGCGTTCCGAGTCCGGCCGTTCCTACCCGGTGCGGGACAGCAAGGGCGGCTTCCTCGCCAACGCGGCGCAGGGCTCCCGCAAGGACGTCCGCGAGGCGGTCGTGGCCGCCCGCAAGGCGTTCGGCGGGTGGGCCGGCGCGACCGCGTACAACCGCGGTCAGGTGCTGTACCGGGTGGCCGAGCTGCTGGAGGGCCGCCGCGAGCAGTTCGTCACCGAGACCGCGGCCAGCGAGGGGATCGCGGTCAAGCGCGCGCAGACCGTCGTGGACGCCGCGATCGACCGCTGGGTCTGGTACGCGGGCTGGTCGGACAAGGTCGCGACCGTGCTCGGCGCGTCGAACCCGGTCGCCGGGCCGTACTTCTCGTTCTCGCTGCCGGAGCCGACCGGAGTGGTCGGCGTGCTGGCGCCACAGGCGTCGTCGCTGCTCGGGTTGGTGAGCGTGGTCGCGCCGGTGATCGCGACCGGCAACACGGCGGTCGTGGTCACGAGCCAGGACCGGCCGCTGCCGGCGATCACGCTGTCCGAGGTGCTCGCGACCTCCGACGTGCCGGGCGGGGTGGTCAACATCGTCACCGGCCGCACGGCCGAGCTGGCGCCGTGGCTGGCCTCGCACGCCGACGTCAACGCCCTCGACCTCGCCGGCGCGCCGGAGGCGATGCGGGCCGAGCTGGAGGCCGCGGCGGCCGGCACGGTCAAGCGGGTCCTGCGGTCCAAGACGACCGAGCCGGACTGGACCGCCCAGCCGGACACCGCCCGCCTGCGTGCCTTCCTGGAGACCAAGACGGTCTGGCATCCGATGGGCGTATGACTACTCCGATCGACCGGTTCACCTGCGCGTTGTCGGGTTGTTGACCTACTCTGTGGGATTGGGGGGAGCCACCGGGGGCTGGTGGACGTCAGACCCGGCAGGAGGGGCACAGATGACACACCAGGACGATCCGGCGCCGCTGCCGCCGCCACCACCCGGGTACGACGCGGACGAGACGGCGTTCTCGAGTTTCACCCGGGGGTTCCGGCCGCTGGCCGACGACCTGACCGGGTCGACGGGCACGAGCCTCGGCGCGCACACGTCGCTGCACGGCGACGCGTTCTCGCGGGTGGGCAACGAGGTCGGGCTGTCCGACGCGATCCGCAACGCGACGCGCCGCCAGGTCGACCGGGTCAACGGGCTGGCCGGCAACACCACCGACATGGCGGACGCGGTGGCCAACACCTGGACGAACTACACGATCCAGGAGGACGACCACGCGCAGAGCTACCGCAGGGCCGCGGGTGAGGCGACGTGACCGCGACCGCCATCCCGCTCGTGCAGCCGCTGGTGCAGCCGGCGGCTGACGCGCAGCGCCAGCTCGCCACCGACGACGGCGCGATCGACGGCGTCGGCCAGGCGCACGGCAACGTCCAGAACGCGCTGTACACCTACGACACCGACGCCGGCGCGGCCACCCGCAACCTGCAGGACGGCTGGGTCGGCGGCTCCGCGGACCGGCAGGCCGGCGACGCGCAGACGATGAGCGCCACCACCAAGGACATCAGCACCTACAGCGCCGAGGTCCAGACCGCCGTGCAGGACGCGGCCGGCATCCTCAAGGTCGGCCAGAGCACGAACCAGCAGCTCATCGACGCCTTCATGGACAAGGCGGCCGAGCTGCTGTCCGCTGCGGCGGCGCTGCGCGCGGCGGGCGACAACGCGGGCGCGCAGGCCAAGATCTCCGAGCTGATCCGGCTCGGCGCACAGGTCAGCGGCGACAGCAGCACCAACCTCGACGCGGTCATGACGCAGCTGACCGGGGTGGTCGACAAGCTGAACGGCGGCGCGACCACGACGGCCTCCAGCGCCGAGGGCAACGGCAACACCCCGCCGGCCGCCTACAACTCCAGCGGCGGCGGGGGCGGCGGCGACAGCGGTGGGGGCGGCGGCGGTGGCGGTGGCGTCGCCACGAAGAAGCGTCTGCCGGTCGCGATCCCGCCGCAGCCGGGCACCGGCGTCGCGGTCAACCTGCCCGACGGCAGCACGGTGATGGCGCCCAACGAGACCGCGGCCAAGGCGGTCCGCGCCGCACTCGGGCAGCTCGGCGTGCCGTACGTGTGGGGCGGCACCGCGCCGGGCCAGGGTCTGGACTGCAGCGGTCTCACGCAGTACGCCTACGGCGAGGGCGGCCTCGACATCCCCAGAACCTCGCGGGAACAGGACATCGGCGCCGAGGTGCCCTCGGCCGACCAGCTGCTGCCCGGCGACCTGATCTGCTGGGAGGGCCACGTCGCCATGTACATCGGCAACGGCCAGATCGTCGAGGCCGGCGACCCGGTGCAGGTCGGCCCGCTGCGCACGACCAACTCGGGCATGCCGTTCGTCGGGTTCTACCGCCCGACCGGATGAGGGGCCCGCCTTCTCCTTGCTGACGCACGTGTCGGACCTTTCGGGCACACTGATGCGGTACCGGGGATCAGGAGGGGTCGTGGAGATCGACATCGACCACGAGATGGCCGTGTTGGACGGCAAGGTCGCACAGGCCGGCGAACAGGCGCAGGCGCAGGTCGCGCGCATCGGTCGGATCAGTGGGCGGGCCAGCACGCCGGACGGGGGCATCGAGGTCGAGGTGGCGCCCGGCGGGCTGCTGACCGACCTGAAGCTGTCGCCCGCGGCGCTGTCGGCCGACATGGAGACGCTGGCGCGTCAGATCACCGCGCTCGCCGACCGCGCGACGCGGCGGGCCGGCAGCAACATGCACAAGGCGCTCGCGCCGGTGCTCGGCGAGCGCGGCGAGAAACACCTGGCGTCACTGGGATACGTGCCGATCGACGACGAGGATCTCGCCGAGGGCGACTTCTCCGACCCGCTGCGCCACACGACCCGCCGCGGGGGCCGGCCGTGATCGACCGCGAGCCGATCGACCGCACCACCAAGCAGCTGATCGAGGACGGCCGCGCCCGCCAGGAGGCACTGTCCAAAGTGGACGCGATCCTGGCGCAGGTCACCGGCACCGCGCACGATCGCAACGGCACCGTCGAGGTGACCGTCGACGGGCGCGGCAAGCTCGTGAACCTGTGGCTGGCGCGGGAAGCCGCGCGCTACGGCCCGGACGGGCTGGCCCAGCTGATCGTCAAGGTCACGGCGGTGGCCATGGACGACGCGACCCAGGCCGGCTACAACAAGGTCGCCCTGCTGCTCGGCGACAACCTCACCTACGCTCTGGAACAGCTGTCCGGCCGGACGGCGCCGGCGCGCCGTCCAGGCGACGACGGCATCACCGCGGAGGAGTTCCAGGCCAGACGCGACAAGCGGGTCGGCGAGGCGGAGAACGACGCCGACGACCTTGCCGCGTTCGACCCGTCGTCGCTACGTTCCGACCGGTGATCCACCGCGAATCCGCGACCACGTAGGCTGCCGTCGTTCTGAGTGCCCACGGATTGCCTCACCCGGAGGTCCAGCAATGTCCCAGGACATCGTCTCGATCGAGCTCGGCCTGCCCCAGGGCGATGTCGTCACCCTGTGGGCGCCGCGCTGGCGCGAGGACGGCGAGGAGTGGGAGGCCTTCCTCGGTCACGAGGACGACCTGTACGCGTTCCCCGACGCCGCGCACCTCGCCGCGTTCGTCCGCACGGTCGACGAGCACGACCTCGCAGACCACCCGGCGTGGGACGTGGTGCCCGAGCTGTCGGTGCCCGAGCTGCTGCCCGACGAGGCGCACACGTACGACCTCGTCGGCGTGCCGGAGCTCGCGGCCGAGGAGCCGGACACGTGGACGATCGGCGAGCTGGCCGACATCATCGCGATCGTCCGGTCGCTCGCGGACGTGTGCGAGCTCGAGGACGTGCACGAGGTGCTGAACTCGGCCGCCGGGTTCTCCGTGCTGGAGCAGGGCACGTTCCCGTTCACCGGGCGCGAGGGCGAGAAGCTGTGGACCGACCTCGCGGAGACCATCGCGGAGCGGTGGGACGAGGTGCTCGACGCGATCGACGAGGTCGTGTACGTGCCGGAGGTCGACGCGACGGTGCTCGACCAGACCACCGACGAGCTGGCCGCGTTCCAGGCCGAGTCGGAGGAGGCGGAGAGCGCGCTCGACGCCGAGGACGCCGACGAGGTCGACGCCGAGTCCAAAAAGGACGATGAGGACGCGGCCGATGCGGCCGACGAGTCCGACGACGATGTCGAGGACGACGACGAGAAGAGGACGAGGACGAGCCGGAGCCGGTCGGCTTCTGGGGCGAGGTCGGCATCGACCCCATCAAGATCATCACGGTCGAGTCGGAGTACTACACGCTGCGCTGCTACCTCGACGACGAGCCGATCTTCCTCGGCAGCCGGGGCAAGATCGTGGTGACGAAGTCACCGAGGGCGCTCGCCAAGTACCTGGCGCAGTCCGCGAACGAGGACAACGACCTCGCCGAGGTGTCGACGTGGGAGGACGTGTCGACGAAGGCCACGGACGGCACCCTCGAGGTCGAGGTCGAGACCGACAACACCTACGTGCTGAACGGTCTCGCCGACGACATCTCCGACGGCCCGGACGCGGTCGACCCGGTGCAGCTCGACCTCGCGGTGGAGTTGCTCAACGACGCGGCCGACTGGGCGGGCGACAAGAGCGTCGCCGAGGCGCTGGCGCAGTCGGAGAGCCTCGGCTGGCTGGTGTCGTTCGTGCTGCGGCCGGACCCGACGCGGCTGGCGCCGAGCCCGCCGTTCGAGGCCGAGGTGACCTCGTGGCAGGCGCTCATCGACGGCTTCGAGGAGCGCCTCGAGGTCAAGTGAGGGGTGGCCGTCCGACCTGCGTGGTGCTGGTCCACGGCCTCTGGCACGACCCGTGCCATTTCGATCTGGTCCGGGACCTGCTGACCGCGGCGGGCATGACCGTGGCCGTCCCCGAGCTGCACCGCGGCTCGCTGGCCGCCGACACCGCCGCCGTGCAGGACGTGGCCGGGAGCATGCCGACGCCGCCCGTCGTGGTGGGCCATTCCTACGGCGGTTCGGTGATCACGGGCATCGAGGGCGCGGCGCATCTCGTGTACGTCGCGGCGTTCGTCCCGGACGCGGGAGAAAGCGCGGCAAGCCTCGGTCGGTCGACACACCTGATCGGCCCCGCGGTCCAGCCCTGCGAGGACGGCACGACCCGACTGGATCCCGAGCAGGCGGCCGAGCTCATGTACGCGGACTGCGCCCCGGACCGGGCGGCGTGGGCGGTGGGGCTGCTGCGCCCGCAGGGACCGGGCTGCGGCCGAGGAGTCCCGAGCCGCCAGGCGTGGCGAACAACGCCGTCGACGTACGTCGAGTGCCTCGCCGACCGCGCACTGGACCCGGGCCTCCAGCAGACGATGGCCAAGCGATGCGGAACGTCGGTGGCATGGCCGACCGGCCACGCCCCCTTCGCGTCGAGCCCCGAGCGCTTCCCCGACCTGATCGCTTCCAGATGAGGTGGGGCGGCCTCCGGCCCCCGGTATCCATCGTCCCACGGGACACCGACAGTTCCGGCCGCTCAAGATCGTTGAACGCGAGGTTGTCCACACCGCGCCGGCTGTCCACAGGAACGGCGTTACGAGCCCGCGGCGGCCTCATCGTGTCGGTGGCCTGCCGTAGCGTTGAAACCGGGGGCCGGAGGCCAAGCCCTGGTTGCCGATGCGGACGGAAGACCGCAGCGACCGGGCAGCCGCGGTGTGCGACGCAAGGTGGCGCGACCCACGAGCCACGCCACTTTGCGTCGAGTTCCGCCATCAACGCCGCGGAGCCCAGCATGACGGGGTCGGCGCATCAAGGAGCAGCGAGCCTCGATCCCGAGCAGCCGGCTACGCCCGCCCGGACCCAGCACGCCCGCGATCCAACCGTGCGAGAACGGCACGACCCAACCCGATCCGAGCAGACGCAGTGCGGGACCGCCTACGCCATCAGCGCCGCGTAGCCCGGCTTGATGACGTCGTTGATGATCGCCAGACGCTCGTCGAAACCGATGAACGCCGACTTCATCGCGTTGATCGTGAACCACTGCAGGTCGGCCCAGCCGTAGTCGAACGCCTTGACCAGCTCGGTCATCTCGGTCGACATGAGGCAGCCGGACATGAGCCGGTTGTCGGTGTTGACCGTCACCCGGAAGCGCAGCTTCGTCAGCAACCCGATCGGGTGCTCGGCGATCGACGGCGCCGCCCCCGTCTGCACGTTCGACGACGGGCACATCTCGAGCGGAATCCGGCGGTCGCGCACATAGCTCGCGAGGCGCCCGAGGTGGATGGTGCCGTCGCCGTCGACCTTGATGTCGTCGACGATCCGGACGCCGTGCCCGAGCCGCTCCGCGCCGCAGTGCTGGAGGGCCTCCCAGATCGACGGCAGCCCGAACGCCTCGCCGGCGTGGATCGTGAAGTGGTGGTTCTGCTGGCGCAGGTACTCGAACGCGTCGAGGTTGCGCGTCGGGGGGAAGCCCGCCTCCGGCCCGGCGATGTCGAACCCGACCACGCCGGTGTCCCGGTGCCGCACGGCCAGCTCGGCGATCTCCAGCGACCGCGCGTTCTGCCGCATGGCGCACAGCAGCGTGCCGATCCGGATCCGCCGCCCGTTCTCGAGCGCGCGCCGCTCGCCCAGCCGGAAGCCCTCCTGCACGGCTTCTACGATCGTGTCGAGGGTGAGCCCGTTCTCGCAGAACAGTTCCGGGGCGTACCGCACCTCGGCGTAGACGACCCCGTCCGCCGCGAGGTCCTCCGCGCACTCCGCGGCCACCCGAACGAGTGCGTCGGTGTTCTGCATGACACCGCACGTGTGCGCGAACGTCTCGAGATACCGGACCAGCGAGCCGGAGTCGGCGGCCTCGGTGAACCAGTGGCCGAGTTCGCCGGCGTCGCTGGTGGGGAGATCGCGGTAACCACTCGCCTCGGCCAGCTCGACGACCGTGGCGGGGCGCAGACCACCATCCAGGTGATCATGAAGAAGAACTTTGGGTGCGGCTCTGACAGCCTCCGGGGTCACCGGAACGGGGTTCATGCTCGACATGGTGCAACGGTACTCAATGACCGGTGTCATCCGATCGGGTAACCGGAGGACCACGTAAGGTCATACCCGGTCGCAGCATTCGCGCTACGGCCATCGTCCGATCGGCCCAACCCTTCGCGTCTGGGCCTGCAACGAACTAACGGGTGGTGTATGGACGCGTTCTGGGAGTGGCTAGGCTCCCCAACGTCGGCCCTGCCCCTCCCCACGACGAAGGTCACCTCCGTGAACGAGAACCACAACTCGACGGCGTCGTCAGACCGGATGCGCAACATGCTGGTGCGCGCGGCCGAGATCCGTGAGAGCGAACAGCAGCAGATCTTCGACACGCTGGACGAGATCCACGCCAGGTTGTCGCCGCTGGAGTCCATCGGCGCGGTGCGCAAGCGCCTGTCGGAGCTCCCCGACCGGACCGACGTCACCGCGCTGGCCGCCCGCGTCGAGGACGCGATGGCCAAGCTCGAGGCGCAGGACAGCGCGATCGCGTCGATGACGCGTGCGGTCGAGAGCATCGTGGACAAGCTGGCGACGCCGTTCGCGCAGCTCGACGGCCGTCTCGACGGGGTAGCGGGACGGTTCGAGGGCGTCGCGGGCCGGATGGACGGGCTCGAGGACAAGCTCGCGAACATCCACCGCCGCATCGACGAGCTCTCCGGGCACGTCGACAAGCACCTGGACAAGCAGGACAGCAAGCTCGACGCGCTGCCCGCCGCCGTCACCGGCCCGGTCCGCGAGCGCGTCGAGACGGCCGAGAACAACCTCCGCGGCCGCATCGACGAGGTCGACGGCAACCTGCGCGGCCAGCTCGACTCGACCCGCGACAGCGTTCGCCAGTCCGTGTCGGACGCGTCGGACGCCCTGCAGAACAAGGTCGCCGAGGCGGCCGAAGGCCTGCACAACAACGTCGACCAGAAGTCGACGTCGCTGTCGATGAAGGTCGAGGCGTCGCGCAAGTCGGTGCAGGACGCCATCGACGAGACCAAGACGACGGTCGACGGCACCGAGCGCCTGGAGGAGCTCGCCGTGCGCCTCGAGCAGGTGACCGGCCGTCTGGACAGCATGACCACGCGGCTCGACGCCGTCGAGGACGGCTTCACCGGCAAGATCGCCGACATGGGCAACGCGCTGGCGGAGAGCCTGACGAAGGTCGAGGGCACGCTCGGCAAGCAGCCGGACACCGACTCCGTCGCGTCGTTGGTCAAGAAGAGCAACGAGGAGTCCGAGCGCCGCATCGGCGGTCACCTCGACGAGGCGATGGCCACGTTCGCGGAGCTCATGATGGGTGGCGGCGCCCCGCAGCCGAGGCCGCCGGCCACGCTGCCGCGCCAGACCGCCCGCCGCCGCAACGGCAAGCCGCAGAAGAACACCCCGAGGACCGAGGAGAACGACGACGCAGACGTGTCGAGCTGACCCTCTCCAGAGTTCGCCGCCCCCGTCGCACCAGTGCGACGGGGGTTTTCGTTGGGCGAGGTACGCACGGTCGGCCATGCAGTGAAGGGGTCCTTCACAGCACCGCCGAGCCCCGAGAGCCGCCCCGCGTATGGGGTTCGGCGGCGGCGGGCACCACGGAGGGCAGGCGCCAGCCTGCCCGTAATCGCCTGAACCGGGGCCGCCCGTGCAATCCGCCGCCGCCGAACCCACCGATCAACTACCCGCGCAACGTCTCCAACACCAACGACCCACGAGCAGCAACAGAGTCGACAACCTCGTAAGCCCCGTCCAAAGCAGCCAAAGCCCCTTCAACAGCAGCCGGCGTATCGGTATGCAGCGACATCAACGGCGCCCCTTCCTCGACCCGATCACCGGGCTTCGCGTGCAGCACCACGCCGGCAGCGGCCTGCACGGGGTCCTCCTTGCGCGCACGCCCGGCCCCCAGCCGCCACGCGGCCACGCCCACCCCCAACGCGTCCAACCGGCCCAGCACCCCGCTGCGGGGCGCCGCCACCACCTGCACGTGCGCGGGCTGCGGCAGCGCGGCCGTCGGGTCGCCGCCCTGCGCGGAGATCATCGAGCACCACGTCTCGTACGCCGCGCCGGACGCGAGCACGGCCGCGGGGTCGGCCGACACCCCGGCGAGCGACAGCATCTCGGTGGCCAGCGCGACGGTCAGCTCCACGACGTCGGCGGGCCCACCGCCCTGCAGCACGGCGACGGACTCCGCGACCTCGACCGCGTTGCCGACGGCGTTGCCCAGCGGCACGGACATGTCCGTGATCAGCGCGGACACCCGCTGCCCGTGCTCGGCGCCGATCGCCACCAGCGCGGCGGCCAGCGCACGACCGTCCTCCAGCGTCCGCATGAACGCGCCGGACCCGACCTTCACGTCGAGCACCAGCGCCCCGGCACCCTCGGCGATCTTCTTCGACATGATCGACGACGCGATGAGCGGCACGCAGTCGACCGTCGCGGTCACGTCGCGCAGCGCGTACAGCTTGCGGTCGGCCGGCGCCAACCCGAGGGTGGGCGCGCAGATCACCGCCCCGACCGACGACAGCTGCGCCTGGATCTCCGCCGTCGACAGCGAAGCACGCCACCCGGGGATCGACTCCAGCTTGTCCAGCGTCCCGCCCGTGTGGCCGAGCCCGCGCCCGGACAGCTGCGGCACCGCCACCCCGCAGGTGGCGACGAGCGGCGCGAGCGGCAGCGTGATCTTGTCGCCGACGCCGCCGGTCGAGTGCTTGTCGACCGTGGGCACCGGCCAGGACAGCCGCTCGCCAGACTCGATCATCGCGCTGGTCCAGCGGGCGGTCTCGGCCGCGGTCATACCCCGGAGGAAGATCGCCATGGCCAGGGCGGACATCTGCTCCTCGGCCACGACCCCCTTGGTGTAGGCGTCGATCACCCAGTCGATCTGGGCGTCCGAGAGGACCCCGCCGTCCCGCTTGGTGCGGATGACGTCAACAGCCGTGTGCATCACGGTGTCACGGTAGGTCCGCCGGCCCGAACGCGTGCGGCAGGACCGCCGACATCGGCGCCGGGCCGTCCGGGGTGTCCATGAGGCACTCCGCACCGCCGAACTCGTACAGGATCTGCCGGCAGCGTCCGCACGGCATCAGCAGGTCGCCGGTGCCGCTGCGGCACGCGACGGCCACGAACCGGCCGCCGCCGGTCAGCCGCAGCTGACCGGCCATCGTGCACTCGGCGCACAGCCCTACCCCGTACGAGGCGTTCTCGACGTTGCAGCCGGTGACGATCCGGCCGTCGTCCACGAGCGCCGCCGCGCCGACCCGCAGCCCGGAGTACGGGCAGTAGGCCGACTGGGCCGCGTCGATCGCGGCGGCCCGCAGCTTGTCCCACTCGACGGCGCTAATCGCCTTCACCTCGCCGGTAGGGCACACCGTCCGCGGCGGGCGGACGCAGCCGCTGCGCGGCGAGCGCCAGCACCACCAGCGTGATGATGTGCGGGGTGTAGGGCAGGAACTCGGTCGGCAGCTCGTCGGTGGCGTAGTACAGCGCGTACACGGCCACGGCGCCGACCGCGGCCAGCGCCGCGGTCGTCCACTTGCGGCGGAACAGCTGCCAGATCACCAGCAGGCCGGCGGAGATCACCGCCGCGTACAGCAGCGCGTGCACGGTCTCCGGCCCCGACGACAGCCGCAGGCCGTCCGAGTAGCCGAACAGGCCGGCGCCGGCGAGCGTGCCGCCCGGCCGCCAGTTGCCGAAGATCATCGCGGCGAGGCCGATGAAGCCGCGGTTCGCGGTCTGGCCCTCCGAGTAGATCGACGGGCTCGAGCCGAGCACGAGCGCCGCGCCGCCGATGCCGGCGAGCGCGCCGGACGCGACGACGGCCACGTACTTGTGCAGGTAGACGTTGACGCCGAGCGACTCGGCCGCGATCGGGTTCTCACCGCACGAGCGCAGCCGCAGCCCGAACCGGCTGTGCCACAGCACGAAGTAGGTCGCGATCACCAGCAGGACCCCAATGATCAACATCGGCGACACGCGCGTGATGAGGCCGCGCAGGAGCCCCGCGACGTCGGAGATCACGGCGCGCTGCTCCGCCTCCAGCTCGCCGAGCCAGTCGGAGAGGCCCGGTGCGGAGAACGTGTCGAACCGCTCGATCGGCGGCGAGTCACGCGGGTTGTCCGACAGCGGCGCGAAGATCAGCGTCGACAGGTACTTCGCGACACCGGCGCCGAGCAGGTTGATCGCCACACCGGACACGATGTGGTTGACGCCGAACGACACCGTCGCGATCGCGTGGAGCACACCGCCGAGCGCACCGAAGATCGCGCCGAACAGCACCGAGCCGTACGGTCCCAGCCCCAGCACGCCCGCCCACGCGGCGCCCCAGGTGCCGAGGATCATCATGCCCTCGAGCCCGATGTTGATCATGCCCGAGCGTTCGGCCCAGATGCCGCCGAGCCCGCACAGCAGGATCGGCAGTCCGAGTGTGACCGTGTTCTGCATCGTCGACGACGACGTCAGCGCCGGCTCGCCGGTCAGGTACGACGTCGTGGCGAGCACACCCACCACCGCGACGATGCCCAGCGCGAAGATCGCCCAGCCGGGCAGGATCCGCTTGCGGGGCGGCGGTGTCATCGTCATGCCGGCAGGAGCGCTCGGCTGCACCTCGACCATGCTCATTTCTGTGCACCCCCACCGTCGATGCCCGCGGGTTCGGCGGCGGCAGTGGCCTGTCCGACCTTGCGCTGCTCGGCCGCCAGCTCCATGCGCTTCACGATCTCGTAGGCGACGACCACCGAAAGCACGATCGCGCCCTGCATGATCGTCGCGATCTCCCGTGGCACCCCGACGTTGTCCAGCGCGCCCTTGGCCTTTTCGAGGAACGCCCACAGCAGCGACCCGACCGCGATGCCCACCGGGTGGTTGCGCCCGAGCAGCGCGATACCGATGCCGGCGAAGCCGTAGCCGGACGCGAAGTTCAGCGTGTACGCGTGGTCACGGCCGAGGATCTCCGGCATGCCGACGAGGCCGGCGATCGCGCCGGACACCAGCAGCGACACCACGATCATCTTCTTGGCGTTCACACCGCCGGCCGCCGCCGCGGTCGGCGACAGACCGGACGCCTTCAGCTCGAACCCGAACCGGGTCCGGTTCATCACCACGCCGTAGACCGCGGCCGCGACGACCGAGAGGAACACGAGACCGAAGACGGCACCGTTCAAGCTGAGCTCGAAGCCGAAGATGTTGAGGTTGAAGTGCACCTCGATGCTGGGCACCTGGCCGGAGTCGGGGATCGGCTCGGTCGAGACGTTGTTGCCGAGCAGGATGCCGAACTGGTCGCGGCGGATCAGGTAGGCGGCGAGCCCGAACGCGATCGCGTTCATCATGATCGTGGAGAGCACCTCGTGCACCCCGCGCGTGACCTTGAGGATCGCCGGCAGCGTGGCCCAGGCGGCGCCCGCGACCGCGGCCACCACCAGGATCACCAGCCAGTGCAGTACCGGCGGCAGCACGATCGCGCCACCGACGATGGCCGCGACCAGGGCGCCGACCCGGTACTGGCCCTCGATGCCGATGTTCAGCAGGTTCATCTGGAACCCGATGGCGGCGGCGATCGCGGCCAGCATGTAGATCGCCGTCGAGTTGACGATGTCCACGCCGACCTGGCCCTCGCCGAGCTGGCCGAACATCGCGCCGAGCGCCTCGCCGGGGTTCGCGCCGGACGCGAGCAGCGCGATCGCACACAGCAGCGCGGAGAACGCGACGGCGAGGGCGGGTGCCAGCAGCGACGAGCGCAGCCGGGCGTTCATGGTTTACCTCCGTCTGCGGTCTGGTCGACCACCAGCAGGCCCGACTCGTCGACCACGCCCGCGCCGGTCATGGCGCAGCCGAGGTCCTCCGGGGTGACCGAGCCGGGTTCGGCGTCGGCGACGAACTTTCCGCGCAGCATGACCTTGATGGAGTCGGACAGTCCGATCAGCTCGTCGAGGTCGGCCGACACCAGGAGCACCGCGAGACCCGCGGCGCGGGCGTTGCGGATGTGGTCCCAGATCGCGGCCTGCGCGCCGACGTCGACGCCGCGGGTCGGATGCGACGCGATCAGCAGCACCGGCTCGCCGGACAGCTCCCGGCCGATCACGAGCTTCTGCTGGTTGCCGCCGGACAGGGACGCGGCCGCGACCTCGATGCCCGGGGTGCGGACGTCGAACTCCTCGACGATCCGCTTCGTGTCCTTGCGTGCGCCCGCGATGTCGAGGAACGCGCCCCGCGAGGTCGGGCGTCTGGTCTGGTAGCCGAGGATCCGGTTCGCCCACAGCGGCTGGGTGAGCAGCAGGCCGTGGCGGGTGCGGTCCTCGGGGATGTAGCCGATGCCGGCCTCGCGGCGGGCGAGCGTGCCGGCCCTGGTCAGGTTCCGGTCCTGCAGCAGGATCTTCCCGGCCGCGGCCTTGCGGATGCCCATGATCGTCTCGACGAGCTCGGTCTGGCCGTTGCCCTCGACCCCCGCGATGCCGAGCACCTCGCCGGAGCGGACCACCAGGTCGAGGTCGTCGAGGATGCGGCGGCCGTCCGGCGTCTCCAGGCTGAGCCCCTCGACACGCAGGATCTCCGTCTCGGTGACCGTGGACGTGCGGGTCTCCGGGCTCGGCAGCTCGAAACCGACCATCATCTCGGCGAGCTGTCGGGTCGTGACCGTCTTCGGGTCGACCGTGCCGACGGTCGTGCCGCGCCGCATCACCGTGATCGAGTCCGCGATCGCGCGGACCTCGTCGAGCTTGTGGGAGATGAAGAGGAACGTGTAGCCGTCCGCGCGCATCGTGCGCAGCGTGTTGAACAGCTCGTCGACCTCCTGGGGGACGAGCACCGCGGTCGGCTCGTCGAGGATGACGATCTTCGCGCCGCGGTAGAGGACCTTGAGGATCTCCACGCGCTGCCGGTCGGCCACGCCGAGGCGTTCGACCAGCGTCGTCGGGTCCTGCTCGAGGCCGACCGCGCCGGCCAGCTCACGGACCCTCGCTCTCGCCTTCTTGCCGATGCCGTACATGTTCTCGGCGCCGAGCACGACGTTCTCGAGCACGGTCAGGTTGTCGGCCAGCATGAAGTGCTGGTGGACCATGCCGATGCCGGCCCTGATCGCGTCGGAGGGCGACTTGAAGCGGACGGGTCTGCCGGCCACCTGGATGGTGCCCTCGTCGGGCGACTGCATCCCGTAGAGGATCTTCATCAGGGTGGACTTGCCGGCGCCGTTCTCGCCGCACAGCGCGTGCACCTCGCCGGCGCGGACGGACAGGTGGACGTCGCTGTTGGCGACCACACCCGGGAACCGCTTGGTGATGCCGGCGAGCTCGACGGCGGGCACCGGTCCGGCGTCCGCGTCGGTCACCGTGTCGACCTCGGTGTCGGTCATGGAGACCTCTCATAAACTCACAGGAAAGACCCGTGGGTGCGCGGCTGCTGCCACACACCCACGGGCGTCAGTTACTTCCTACGTCAGGGCGTGTCCTTGACCTTGATCTTGCCCTCGACGATCTGCTGCTTGTACGCCTCGACCCAGCTCTTCGTGTCGTCGTCGATCTTGCCGCCGGACGTCGAGTAGCCGACGCCGTCCACCTTCAGGTCGAAGACCTTCGGCATGCTGGCGAGATCGTTCTTGGCGACCGCGGAGATGTAGTTGAACACCGCCACGTCGACGCGCTTGAGCATGGAGGTGATGATGACGTCCTTGTACTCGGCGACCGTCTTCTGGTTGTACTGGTCGGAGTCGACGCCGATGGCCATCACGTTGGCGTCCTTGGCGGCGGCGAAAACACCCTTACCGGAAGCGCCCGCGGCCTGGTACACGACGTCCGCGCCCTGGTCGATCAGGCCCTTCGCGGCGACCTGGCCCTTCGGCGGGTCGGCGAAGCCGGTGAGGTCGCCCGCCTCGGTGAGGTACTTCGAGACGACCTTGGCGTCCGGTGCGACGGTCTCGACGCCCTGCTGGAAGCCGGCCTGGAACTTCTGGATCAGCGGCACGTTCACGCCGCCGACGAAGCCGATGGTGCAGCTCTTGCTCTTCAGCGCGGCGATGACGCCGACGAGGAAGGAGCCCTCCTGCTCGGCGAAGCCCAGCCACGTGATGTTCGTCGGCGCGTCCGGAGAGAACCCGTCGACCACGGCGAACTGCGTGGTCGGGAACTCCTTCGCGATCTTGACGGTGGCGTCGGTGTAGGCGAAGCCCACGCTGACCACCGGGTTGCGACCCTCCTGCGCCAACTGGCGGAGCCGGGTCAGCTTGGAGTCCTCGCTCTCCTGGTCGGTGGCGGTGAGCTCCTTGGTGTTCTCCTTCTTCAGGCCGATGTCGGCGATGGCCTTGTCGAGGCCCGCCGCGGCCGAGTCGTTGAAGGACGCGTCGCCACGGCCGCCGATGTCGAACGCGAGCCCGATCTTCATGGCACTGCCGTCGGCCTTGTCACCGGCCTCGGTGGTGGTCGTCTCTCCGGACGCCGCCGCCGGCTTGTCCACGGTCTTGCAGCCCGCAGCGCTGTTGTCGCTGCCAGACGGGCTGTCCGAGGATCCTGAGTCCTTCGCACAACCGACCACGGACAGCACGCTGGTCAGCGCGATCGCGGTGACCGCGACTCCCCGCTTGAAGCGCAAGGCTTTCTCCCTCCGGCTTCACTTACCACGTCCGGCGAGCGCCGAACGCAAACTTATTCGCGAGAACCTACTCTGCGGTTGCGCACGCGCTACCGCCACGTAGACGCGCGTGACCCAATCGTTCTTTCTGCGCCGCATTACTAGCACCGATAGTGATCGCGTACGTGCGTTGCGGTCATTTGTGATGCTTCTGTTTCTGAGATTCGGTCCGGTTCGTCCGATCTTCGCGAATGCATCGGCGTCATCCACCTGCTCGACCGCACCTCAGCCTCGTTCGCGGCCCGTAGCACGGACCACCGACAGTCCGCCGCTCCCGCCGGCCGGCTTTCGACCACTTGTCCACAACCGACCCGGTTGTCCACAGATCGCCGCACGACGCCCGCCGCCGTCGTGCCACCGGGGCAGGATCGAGGCATGCGAGCTACGACAGCACCTCGAACCTCAACCCCGCCCGCACGAGCCGGTTCAGCAGCTTGTCCCCCATGGCGACGGCCGTCGTCACCTGGCCGGACGACTTCGGCACGGTGTCGAAGGCGAGGCACAACGCCGACTCGGCGAGCATCTTCGACGTCTCCCCGTAGCCGGGGTCGCCCCCGCTCACCTGGGTGACCACGCGCTTGCCGCCACCCTCGCCGACGAACCGGACCCGGAACCAGGCCTTGTCGCGCTGCTCCTTGGTCGGGCCCTCGCCGGAGGTCTTCCTGCCGAGCAGCCAGCGGCGGGTGGGGGGCGCCTGCGCGAGGAGCGTGGCGAACCCGACCCCGCCGACGATGGCGGCCGCGACCGGCAGCTTCTTGACCGCCAGGTAGTGGCCGTAGGTGAAGGCCGGGCCGTAGCGGTCCAGGGCGCGGGCCGAGCGGAGCACCACCTGCGGGTCGATCGTCGGCGCGGGCAGCACCCAGGCGTCGACGGCCTTCTCGTGGCGTGGGCGGCCCTTCTCGCCGCGCACCCGCCGGCCGTCCGGCCGGGGCTCGGTGCGCCGCCGCTGCCGCGCGACGGCGGACATCTCACGCAGGCGGGAGAACGCGGTGATGGCGGAGTGGTAGGTGCCGGCCGAGAAGGTGCCGGACATCGAGACGTACCCCTGGAGGTGGATCGGCACGTCCTCCGGCAGCTGCTGGACGGTGAAGTAGGCGCCGAGGTCGTACGGGATGGAGTCGAACCCGCAGCAGTGCACGAGCCGGGCGCCGCTCGCCTGGGCGGCCTCGTGGTGGGCGAGGTACATCCGGTCGACGAACTCGGGCTCGCCCGTGAGGTCGAGGTAGTCGGTGCCGGCGGCCGCGCAGGCGGCCACCAAGGGCTCCCCGTAAGCGAGATAGGGCCCGACGGTGGTCACCACCACCCGACTGCGTACGGCGATCTCGGTGAGCGAGTCGCGGTCGGTGACATCGGCGATGAGCAAGTCGAGATCCGCACACGAGGGGTTGATTTCGGCGAGCCGTTGGCGCACCGCTACGAGCTTCTCCCGGCTCCGACCGGCGATCGCCCACCGGCAGCCGTTGGGCGCATTGGCAGCCAGGTACTCGGCCGTCAGCGCACCGGTGAACCCGGTGGCCCCGAAGAGAACGACGTCGAACTCGCGCCCCACTGACATGCGCAGACACCCTTCCTGACCCGTTGGCTACCCGCCGGTAACCGACCCTACCCACCCTCGCTCGAACGGGCACCAGCCCGCCAACCCGAAGTTAGGATCGGACCGTGGCCTCCCCCGAAGCAGCCGCAGAGCTGAAGCGCCAGAGCAAGCAGAACCGGAACGACATCGTGGCCCTCCATGACCTCCTCGCGCAGACAACCGAGACGGTCGAGGAGACGAAGACCAAGGTCGAGGAGACCGACACCAAGGTCGACAGCCTGACCAAGGACGTGGGTCAACTACGAACTCAGGTCGGTGGACTCGACACCAAAGTCGGCGACCTGACCAAGGACGTGGGTCAACTACGAACTCAGGTCGGTGGACTCGACACCAAAGTCGGCGACCTGACCAAGGACATGGGTCAACTACGAACTCAGGTCGGTGGACTCGACACCAAAGTCGGCGACCTGACCAAGGACATGGGTCAACTACGAACTCAGGTCGGTGGACTCGACACCAAAGTCGGCGACCTGACCAAGGACATGGGTCAACTACGAACTCAGGTGAGCCACCATGGCACCCGCATCGACACGCTCGACACCAAGGTCGACAGTCTGACCAACGACGTGGGCGGGCTACGGGAGCTGATGGGCCACCAAGGCACCCGCATCAACACGCTCGACACCAAGGTCGAGCGACTGGACGGCCGAGTCGAACAGCTCGACGCCAAGGTCGATGGCGGTTTCAACCGCTTCGAAACCAGGTTCGACCGGTTGGAGTCGCTTCTTCTCAGCGACCCCAACCGCCGCGAAGGCCGCGGCACGTCGAGCGCCAACGTCATGCGTACGTCTCAGGAAAAGAAGCTCAGCGTTCTCGCGATGAGGATGGAGGTCTACAGCCAGCGCACGTCCGATCACATCGATGAGCTCGAGCGGCACAACCAGAGGTTCGATCGGTACGACGAACAGTTCGACACTCTGAACGGCCAGATGGCCGAGGTGCTCGGGATCCTGCGCGACAAGTCGGAGTGACCAGGTGCGCGGGGGTTGGCCGGCCGGCCCTCGACCACTCAGGTCCAGAAGACCGCGAGGCCCAGGTTCACCACGACCAGTCCGAGCAGCGTCGGCGGCACCCACTTCGGGGCGGGCACCTTGCGGATCACGTACACGAGCGCGAGTGCGCCGATCACCAGCAGCACCAACGTCTTGATGCCGAGCTTCATGTTGTTGTACTCGGTGTCGGTGGCCGGGGCGAGCAACTGCAGCGCGAGACCGGTGATCAGCTGCAGGGCGGCGACGTGCAGCCACCCCACGTTGAGGGGCGCCCCCGCGGGGGCCCGCCGCTGCACCAGGAACATCCCCACCAGCAACGCCATGCCGAGGAGGTGCAGGAACACCAGAAGAAGGCGGACGAACTCCACGAGAACGATCTCCCTTGGGTCGGCCAGGCCGGGTCAGCCCGTTGGTACGAGCAGTTCTAGCAGGCGCGATATGTCCGACTCAGGACAGTCCACCCTTGCCACCACCGCGAGGGCCTAGCGCTCCAGGAACTTGTCGCGGGCCTCGGCGTAGCGCTCGCGCAGGCCCGGGGTCGCGTCGGCCTCCACGCGTTGCATCGCGCCGAGGCGCCAGCTCGGTGGGGCCTCGCCGCCGGCGAGGGTCCACGCGGCCTGGCGGGCAGCCCCGTCCGCAACGTACTCGCCCGGCTCCGGCACCAGCACCGGCCGGCCGAGGACGGTGGGGGCGATGCGGCGCACGGCCGCCGAGCGGGCGCCGCCGCCGACGAGGAGCACGCGTTCGGTGCGCACACCTTGGGCCACCAACGCGTCGAGAGCGTCGGCGAGGCCGCACAGCATGCCCTCGACCGCGGCCCGCGCCTGGTGCGCCGGCGTGGCGTTCGCGAGGCGCAGGCCGTGCAGCGCGCCGGTGGCCGACGGGAGGTTCGGGGTGCGCTCGCCCTCCAGGTACGGGACGAGAACGAGGCCGTCCGCGCCTGCGGGGCCGGCCAGCGCCAACTCTGCGAACCGGTCGTGGTCGACGCCGAGCATCCTGGCCACCGCGTCCAGCACGCGCGCCGCGTTGAGCGTGCACACCAGCGGCAGGAAGCGGCCGGTGGCGTCGGCGAAGCCGGCGACGAGCCCGGCCGCGTCTGCGCTCGGCTTGTCCGCGACGGCGAACGCCGTGCCGGAGGTGCCGATCGACACGACCACGTCGCCGGGTTCGGCGCCGACGCCGAGCGCGGCGGCCATGTTGTCGCCGGTGCCGGCACCGACCAGCACGCCGCCGGGCGTGCGGCCGGAGTCGTCGGACGGGCCGAGCACCCGGGGCAGCGCGGGCGTCGCGCCGAGCGCCAGCTCGAGCAGGTCCGGCCGGTACGCGCCGGTGGCGGCGGAGAAGTAGCCGGTGCCCGACGCGTCGCCGCGGTCGGTGGTCAGCCGGTCGAGACCGCCGCCGGTCAGGCGCCACGTCAGGTAGTCGTGCGGCAGGCACACCGCCGCGGTGCGGGCCACCGACTCCGGCTCGTGCTCGGCGAGCCAGCGCAGCTTGCTCACGGTCACCGACGCGACCGGCACCACGCCGACCGCGTCCGCCCACGCCGCACCGCCGCCGAACTCCTCGACGAGCGCGGCCGCGGCGGCCGCGGAACGGGTGTCGTTCCACAGCAGCGCCGGGCGGACCACCTCGCCGGACTCGTCGAGGCACACCATGCCGTGCTGCTGGCCGGCGACCGAGACGGCCGCGACATCGTCGATGCCGCCCGCCTGGTCGATCGCCGACCGCAGCGCGGTCCACCACGCCGCCGGGTCGACCTCGGTCCCGTCCGGGTGCGCCGCCGAGCCGCTGCGCACCAACGCACCGGACTCCGCGTCACGCACGACCACTTTGCAGGACTGGGTCGACGAGTCGACTCCGGCCACCAGCGGCATGGTCAACACCTCCGAGAGATCGAGTCTAGGTCGGGTTCGGCCGGCGACCGGCCGAACCCGACCCGACAGAAACGCGCCGAAACCGCGCTAGAACCGCGCTAGAACCGCACCTTGGCCAGATAGTTGTAGCCGGTCTCCGCGCACTTCAGCGCGTCGACGGGCTCGTCGTTCTCGACGATGTACTCGTTCACCTCGAGCGGCCAGTTGGCACGGAAGATCCGCGGGAAGTCGATCGTGCCCTCGCCGAGGTCGGCGAAACCGCCGTCGGGCGCGCGGTCCTTCACGTGGTACTGCTTGACCCGCCCCGCGATCCGGTAGAACTCGCGCACCGGGTCCGCCCCGCCCGCGACCACCCAGTACAGGTCCATCTCGAAGGTGACGTTGCGCCGCGTCGTCCCGCGGGTCAGCACGTCGTAGGGCCGCACCCCGTCGATGGCCTGGAACTCGTGGTTGTGGTTGTGGTAGCCGAACCCGATCCCGGCACGCCGGTAGGCCTTGCCGGCCGCCTCCAGCCGGCCCGCGAACGTCTGCCACTCGGCGATCGTGCCGAAGTTGGCGTACGCGACGTTGCTCTGCCGGTTGCCGAGGATCTTCGCGTCCGCGATCGCCTGGTCGATGTCCCCGTCGATGCCGACGTGCGTCGACGTCGCCCGGATGTGCCGGCGGTCCAGGATCTTGCGGAACTCGGCCGCGCTGCGGCCGTAGGTGCCGGCCAGCTCGACCTTGCGGTAACCGATGTCGGCGAGCGCGTCGAGCGTGCCCTCGAGGTCGACCTCGAGAACGGACCGCAGGGTGTAAAGCTGGATGCTGATCTTGTCCTTGGGCACGCGCAGGCCCCAGTGGGCAGCGCCGGCGTCCTCGGCCGACGCGACGCCGGGCAGCGCACCGGCCGCGCCGACCGCGACAGCGGCGCCGGCGGCGCCACGCAGCATGGACCTTCTGGAAATGGCCACGACGATCCCTCCGTTGGGTGTTATCGGAAGCAGGGGGTGGGTTGAGGTTGGGGACAACATCGGCCGCTCCGACCGGTTCTGTCGGTGCCGTGCCGTAGCGTGGAAACCGGGGGCCGGAGGCCGGCCCCCGGCCCCACCCGTCAGTCCTTTGTGGAGAACGCCGCGTCGAACGCGGCCTCCGGCTTGTCGAACAGATGCGCGCGGATGAAGGTCACGGCCTCCTCGGCGCCGCGCAGGCGGTCCATGCCCGCGTCCTCCCACTCGACCGAGATCGGGCCCTGGTAGCCGATCGAGTTGAGCGCGCGAAAGGACTCCTCCCACGGCACGTCGCCGTGACCGGTCGACACGAAGTCCCAGCCGCGGCGGGGGTCGGCCCACGCCAGGTGCGAGCCCATGCGACCGTTGCGGCCGTCGAACCGCTTCTTCGTGTCCTTGCAGTCCACGTGGTAGATCCGGTCCGCGAAGTCCAGGATGAAGCCGACCGGGTCGAGGTCCTGCCAGATGAAGTGCGACGGGTCCCAGTTCAGCCCGAACGCCGGCCGGTTGTCGACGGCGTCCAGCGTCTTCTTCGTGGTCCAGTAGTCGTACGCGATCTCCGACGGGTGCACCTCGTGGGCGAACCGCACCCCCACCTCGTCGAACACGTCGAGGATCGGGTTCCAGCGGCGTGCGAAGTCCGCATACCCGTCGTCGATCACCTCCTGCGACACCGGCGGGAACATGGCCACGTACTTCCAGATCTTCGACCCCGTGAAGCCGATGACCGTGTCCACGCCCAGCTTCGCCGCCGCCCGGGCGGTGTCCTTCATCTCCTCGGCGGCACGGGTGCGGACACCCTCCGGCGAGCCGTCGTCCCAGATGCGGGACGGCAGGATGTTCTTGTGGCGGTCGTCGATGGGATCGTCGCAGATGGCCTGGCCGACCAGGTGGTTGGAGATCGCCCAGACCTTGAGACCGTGCGACGCCAACTGCTCGTGCTTCTTCTGCACGTAGTCGTCCTCGGCGAGCGCGCGGTCGACCTCGAAGTGATCGCCGGAACAGGCGATCTCCAGCCCGTCGTAGCCCCACTGCGCGGCGAGCTTGCACACCTCCTCGAACGGGAGGTCGGCCCACTGGCCGGTGAACAACGTGACCGGACGACTCATCGTCGCGCTCCTTCCGAAACGTCAATTCCCTGCAACTGCAACAAAAGGTCCCGAACCTCGGTGGCCGCGAGCGCGCCGCCCGGCTCGGCGTCGGGCACCGAGCACAACAACACGGGTCCGTCGTCGGCCGAGGTCGGCAGGCGACCGTGCGAACCACGCACGTACGACGGGTCGAGCGGCACCACCCGCATCGCGTACCGCAGCCCGACCTTCTTGCGCACCAGGTTCAACCCGGCCTTCGCCTTCGCGAGCCGGTCGGCCGGGTCGAAGAACAGCTCCGCGGGGTCGTAGCCGGGCTTGCGGTGGATCTCCACGCCACGCGCGAAGTCCGGCGCGCGGTCGTCGTCGAGCCAGTAGTAGTAGGTGAACCAGGCGTCCGGCTCGGCCACCACGACCAGCTCGCCGGCCCGCTCGTGGTCGATGCCGTACTTCGCCTGCGCGGCCCGGTCCAGCACCTCGTCCACCCCGGACAGCTCGGCCAGCATGTCCCGCACCCTGGGAATGTCCGCGGGATCGGCGACGTAGACGTGCGCGACCTGGTGGTCGGCCACCGCGAACGCCCGCGACACCCACGGGTCCAGGTACTCCATGCCGTCCTGTGTGTACACCTCGAGCAGACCCTCGCGGCGCAGCAGCCGGTTGACGTCCACCGGGCGGCGGACGTCGGTGATGCCGTACTCCGACAGCGCGACCACGATCGCGCCCGCGTTGCGCGCGTCGTCGAGCAACGGCTGCAGCGCCAGGTCCACCTCGCGGGCGGCACGCACGGCCTGCGGCGAGTCCGGGCCGAACCGCTGCAGGTCGTAGTCGAGGTGCGGCACGTAGGCGAGCAGCAGGTCGGGGTGGTGGTCGGCGAGCACCTTGCGCGACGCGCCGATGATCCACTCGCTCGACCGGATCGTCGCGGTCGGGCCCCAGTACTGGAACAGCGGGAACTCGCCGAGCGCGCCGACCAGCTCGTCGTGCAGTGCCGGCGGGCGCACGTACGCGTCCGGGGACTTGCGGCCGTCGGCGTGGTAGATCGGCCGCGGCGTAACGGTGATGTCGGTGGTCGCGCCCATCGCGTACCACCAGCACACGTTCGCGGCCTGGAAGTCCGGGTTGCGCGACCGCGCGGTCTCCCACAGCTTTTCGCCGGCCACCAGCTTGTTGTGCTGACGCCACAGGTGGACCTCGCCGACGTCGCGGAAGTACCAGCCGTTGCCGACGATGCCGTGGTCGCGCGGCATGGCGCCGGTCAGGAACGTCGACTGCACGCTGCACGTCACGGCCGGCAGCACGGTGCCGAGCTCGGCCTGCCAGCCGGTGCGCGCGAGCGCCGACAGGTTCGGCATGTGCCGCAACAGCTTCGGCGTCATGCCGACGACGTCGAGCACGAGCAGCTGGGTCATCGGACTCCTCCCATTTCGAACAGGTTCGCGCCGGCCCAGCGCAGCTCCGCGGCGATGCCCCGGATCAGCGCGGTGTCGCCGCCGTTGCCGGCGGTCTCGGGCAGCACGCTCCACGTGTACGTCTCGACCTCGACGTGCGGCAGCGTACCGTCCACAGTGGACCGCAGAGCGGTGATCGCGGTGCGCAGCACGTCCGTGGTCGCCGACAGCGGCGCGGCGGGCCGCGCGTGCAGCGGCACGTGGAAGTGCACGCGCCACGCGGCGCGGGCCGGCAGCTCGGCGAGCGCCTGCGGCAGGTCGTCGGCCGCGAGCACCGTCCCGTCCGCCGCGCGCTCGCGCACCTGGTGCAGGTAGCGCGGCTCGGTGAAGGCGGCGAGCGCGAGCCGCGCCGGCCCGCCGCCCGGCTCGTCGACCTGCAGCGCCGCGGACGCCTGCACCTTCACGACGTCGAGGCCGGCGCGGTGGATCTCCGCGACGGCCGCCACCGGGTCCGCGAACGACACCGCGAGATGGCAGGTGTCCAGGCACAGCCCGACGAAACGCGGGTCGACGCGGGGCGCGAGCCAGCGGACCGCGTCGGCGACCGTGTCCAGGACGCAGCCCGGCTCCGGTTCGACGGCGAGCCGGATCGGCCGGCCGTCCCGGTCGGCCATCGCGGCCAACGTGCCGGTCAGGGACGTGAGCGCCGCGGTCGCCGTGTCGTCGTCGGCCGGGGTCCACGGCGTGCGCCAGGCCAGCGGCAGCGTCGAGATCGAGCCGTAGGACGCGGAGTCGGGCAGCAGGTCGGCGAGCACGGTCGCGCAGTCGACCGTGTACCGCAGGCGCCGCTCGTCCGTCCACTCCGGACGGTAGACCGAGTGCTTGACGACGTCGTCGTGGAAGCCGCCGTACGGGAACGCGTTGAGCGTGTACACCTCGAGCCCGCGCGCGTCCAGCTCGGCACGCAGCTTTCGCCGCAGCTCCGGCTCGGCCGCCAGCTCACCGGCGAGCGTCGCCGGCAGCCACATGCCGAGACCGAGCACGTCGACGCCGACCAGCCGGCGGATGGGCTCCGCGTAGCGGTCGAGCTGCGCCAGCACCCCGGCCAGGTCCTCGGCCGGGTGCACGTTGGTGCAGTACGACAGTGCTGTCGATGCCGTCGATGCCGGCGTCATGTGTTTCCGCCGCCACGCAGCACCGAGTTGCCGGCGAACGTGTCGGACGATGGCGCGAACCCGGGCAGCTCGTCGAGCACGAGCCGGTCACTCTGGCCGTAGAAGTCCACCGGGTTCTGCCAGAGCACCTTGTCCACATCGGACTCGGTGAAGCCGGCGTCGAGCATCGCGAGCCCGGTCTTGTACGTCTTCAACGGGTCGGAGCGACCCCAGTCGGCCGCCGAGTTCACGATCATCCGGTCGGTGCCGTACTCCTTCAGTATCGCCACCATCCGCTGCTCGTCCATCTTCGTGTCCGGGTAGATGGAGAACCCCATCCAGCAGCCGGACTCCGCGACGACCGCGACCGTCGGCTCGTTGAGGTGGTCGACGAGCACCCGGTTGGGGGCCAGGCCGGACTCCCGCACCACGTCGAGCGTGCGCTTGGTGCCGGCCAGCTTGTCGCGGTGCGGGGTGTGCACCAGCGCGGGCAGCTCATGGGCGACCGCGAGCGTGAGCTGCCGGGCGAACACCTCGTCCTCCTCCGGCGTCATCGAGTCGTAGCCGACCTCGCCGACCGCGACCACGCCGTCCTTCGCGAGGTAGCGCGGCAACACGTCGAGCACCTCGCGGCAGCGGGGATCGTTGGCCTCCTTGGGGTTCAGCGCGATCGTGCAGTGGTGGCGGATGCCGAACTGCGCGGCGCGGAACCGCTCCCAGCCGATGAGGCTGTCGAAGTAGTCGGTGAACGACGCGACGCTGGTGCGGGGCTGGCCGAGCCAGAACGCCGGCTCGACGAGCGCGCGCACTCCGGCGGAGAACATGGCCTCGTAGTCGTCGGTGGTACGCGACGTCATGTGGATGTGCGGGTCGAAGATCCTCACGAGGTTCCCTCCAGGAGCTTGACGGCGTCCGCGGGCACGTCCCGGCCGGCCGCCCTGCGTTCCTCGGCGTAGTCGGCGACCATGCGCAGCAGCTCGTCGTCGGTCCGTCCGTCCACATCGGACACCGCGGCGAGCGGCACGCCGACGAACAGGCACTTGAGCACGCCGTGGCGCCAGCTGTGCGCGTCGAGGTGCCGGGCGGCGAACTCGCCCATGGCGGCCGCGACCAGCCGGATGTCGTTGGCCCGCAAGGCGTCCTTGACCAGCTCGAGTCCGGTGGGGACGGTCGCGGGCGGGAGTGCCGCGAGGCCGCGGAGCACGCCGCGGCGCTCCGCGTCGTCGCCGTACCGGTACAGCTGCGCGACCTCGCCGGACAGCAGCGCGGGGTCGAGCACCTCGGCCAGCACCGCGAGCAGCCGGGTGCGGGCGAGGTCGTCGACCGTGCCGTGCACGAGCCCCTGCTCGTCGGCCTCCGGCCGCAGCGGCGCCCGGCCGACCTTGCGGCCGACGGCGGGGAAGATCGTGCTGATGGCCGCCGGGTTCGTGCGCACCCGCTGCTCGGCCTCGACCAGCCAGGGATGGTCCACCTTGCTCACCCACTCCAGGTCGGCGCCGTTGTTGGGCTCCGGTTCCGGCGAGACCAGCGCGGCGCGCAGTGCGGCGATCGCCCGACCGGCTACATCCGGCGCCGCGTGGCTGTGCCGTGGCAGCTCGACCGCCGCGACGCCGGTGTAGCCGACCTCGACGAGCGCGGCCAGGGTGGCGGGCAGGTTGAGCTCGCCCTCGCCGAACTCAAGGTGCTCGTGCACCCCGGCGCGCATGTCGTCGAGCTGGACGTTGACGAGCAGGGCGCCGGTCCGCCTGATGCAGGTGGCGGCGTCCTGCGGTTCCACGGCGACGCAGTGGCCGACGTCGAGTGTGATGCCGAGCAGCTCCGGCGCGCCGAGCTCCTCGCGCAGGCGCAGCGCGTCGGACAGGTGCTCGACGAACATCCCCGGCTCCGGCTCGAGGCCGAGCGGGACGTTCAGCGCGACGGCCTCCTCGAGCACCTCGCCGACCCCGACCCGCATCCGCCGCCACGCGGTGTCCTTCGACACCGTGCGCGGCCGGATGCCGGACCAGAACGACACGCAGTCCGAGCCCAGGCCGGCGGCGATCCGCACCGCCCGGTTGAGGAAGTCGATGCGCCGCTCCGGTTCGTCGCACACCAGCGTCGGGTGGTGCTTGCGGTCCGCGTCGAGCAGGTAGCGCGCGCCGGTCTCGACGACGCTGCGCAGGCCGAGCCGGTCGAGCTGGTTCGCGACGTGGTCGACCTGCTTGGACACGTCCGCCGCGTACGGGTCGAGGTGGTGGTGGTCCAGCGTCAGCGCGACGGACGTGTAGCCGAGGTCGGCGATCACGCGGAGCGCGTCGTCGAGGCGGTGGTTGGCGAACCCGTTGGTGCCGTAGCCGAGGCGGAAGCCGGTCATGTCGGGCTCACCTTCCTGGACAGGCGTTTCGCGACGGGCAGGGCGGCGGCCACGAGTGCCGCGCCGAGCAGCGACCCCCGGCGGGCGGCGAGCGCGGCCTGGAGCGGGACCATGCCGTGGATGCCGGCCATGGTCGCGCCGCGGACGGTCGTCGCGGACGGGTCGCTGCGCCGCGTCGTACTGCGCGCGGCCGACCAGTCCGCCGTAGAGCCCGGTGAAGGCGAGCGCGCCGAGGCGGTCCCGCCAGTTGGTGGCGCCGGTCACCGCGGTCATGGCGGTGAGCGCGGTGCCGGCGAGCACCGCGCCCGCGGTGCGGGGCGACGAGCCGTGCACCTCGCCGCGGGACAGTGCGGTGACGCCGAGGGTGTGTCCGCCGACGGCGACCGCCGACGGGAGCGCGCCGCGCGACCGGGCCGCGCCGGCGCCCATGAGCACGTCGAGCGCACGGCACAGCGCCATCCCGACCGGGCCGGCCGGGGTGGACTTCAGCACGGTGTCGTAGGCCCAGACGGCGGCCGCGAGCGGGACCGCGACCGCCCAGGTGTCGCGGCCGCCGGCGGCGCGGGCCAGGCCCAGGCCCGCCGCGGTGAGCCCGCCGGCGACCGCGAGCGCTTGGTTGGGGCTGACCCGCCCCGAGGGGATCGGCCGTTCCGGGCGCTCGACGGCGTCGAGCTCGCGGTCGGCCCAGTCGTTGAGCGCCATCCCGGCCCAGTAGAAGGACGCGGAGGACAGCGGGAGGAGCAGCCGCCGGCCACGCAGCGGGTTGCCGGCCGCGGCCGCCCCGGCGACCGTGTCGCCGAGGACGGTGAGCGCGGCCGGCGCCCGCACGAGCTGGAGGTAGGCCTTCACGACGAGGACCCGGGCCCCTGCTCGTCGCGCGCGCGCCCGCGATGCAGCCCCCACCCGTTCCCGGGGGCGTCCCGCCTTGCCATTCTATCGGTGGGGGGTGACGGTTCGGCGTTGTTACCGGCGGGTTGTGGATTACTCGTCAGTTGTGGATTGCTGAGGTTTCGCGCCCACTCGGTGAGCAGCTCGGTCTGCTGCGCGAAGCGGTGTTCGTCCGTGCCGACCGGGTCCTTGAAGAAGAACGCGAGCTCCGGGAGCGGGCCGGCGATACCGGCCGCGTGCGCGGCCGAGGTCAGCCGGGCCAGGTCCAGGATCAGTGGCGCGGCGAGCGCGGAGTCCAGCCCGGTCCACGTGAGCTGCAGGCTCATCCGCGCGCCGAGGAAACCCTCGAACGACACGTGGTCCCACGCCGTCTTCTGCTCGCCGAGGTCGGGCACGTTGTCGATGTGCAGCGGCGCGGTCACGCCCTCGCCGAGCAGCGCCGCGAGGCCGCGGGCCTTCGACTCCAGCTTGCCACGCGCCTGCTCGGGGTCGGCCAGGTTCGCGCCGTCGCCGCCGCCGAGCAGGTTCGTGCCCGCCCACGAGCGGACCCGTAGCGCGCGGGCCGTGAACATCGGCGCGAGCACGGTCCGCAGCAGCGTCTCGCCGGTCTTGCCGTCCGAGCCCGCGTACGGCACGCCGTTGGCGACGGCCAGCGTCGTGCAGCGCCGGCAGCCGGACCCCCGGCGACGGCGTGAAGTCGACAAAGGCACATCCGGCCGACAGCGCGGCGTACGCCATCAGCGAGCTGGGTGGCAGCACCGCCCGCGCCGGGTCGGCGAGCGCCGCCTCGAGCAGGTCGAGATCGTCGTGCTCGGCCAGGTGCGGCACCGGCGGCTCGGTCGACGACACGTTGACCACGACCACCCGGTCGAGCCCGTGCGACGACCGGAACGCCGTGATGTCCTCCACCAGCCGCGCGACGGCGTCCGCCTGCGCGCCCGTGTGGGTCGCGGGGTGGTAGCCGTCGCGGATGCGGGCGTCGACCGCACGCAGGCCGGTCGCCGTCGCGGCGAGCACCCGGTGCGGGATCAGGCCCGGCGTCGGCCAGCTGCTCGGCCCGCTTCTCCAAGGGGGTGTGGACGACGTCGTGGCCGCCGACGACGATGTCCTCCCAGCCCGGCAGAGGCACCCCGGTGAACTCGGCGCGCTCGGTCACACACCCGATCGGCTCGACGAGCTTGGCGCGCAACGCGAGCAGCCCCACCACGGCCGTCGTGGCCACGGAACCCCGCGCCCCGACCAGCCACAAACCCGTTCCCGACATCTGCGGTTTCCTTCCTCACGGTGATCCCGGTGGGTCGGCGGCGCCGCACTGCGTCGCCGACCCACCGGTGGTACTCACCCGATCAACGAGCGTTCACCGCCTGGGGCAACACGGCCACCCCTTCGATGGAGTCGATGACCGCTTTCGCGTCGCGTTCCAGGACAGACCGGACATCCGCGTCACCGACGAGGGTCTCGTCGGTGACCAGCTGCACGAACGTGCCCAGGTACCGCACCGCCTTCGTGTCGTTCCCGTTCGCCTCGGCCTTGCGGACCTTGGCGAGCAGGCTCGACAGCTGGTTGTACGCCGAGAGCGACAACCGGTTGGTGGCCCGGAACCGGGTCAGCAGCTGGTCGACGTCCCGCAGCGACGTGGTCGTGGCGAACGTCAGCGACTGGGTCGTGACGTTGCCGGCCACGTCGGTCGCCGTGACCGCGAACCCGTGCGTGCCCAGCGGCAGCTGGTACAGCGCGAGCGTGCGGCCCGAGGTGACGGCCGCGCCGTCGAGCGCGCCGGTCACCGTGGCCACCCCGGACGTCGCGTCCTCCGCGTGCCACGACAGCACCACGTCGGTGGCGTCGCCGTAGATGCGGCCCTCTGCGACGCCGGCGACCATGAGCGTCGGCAGCGAGCCGTCGATCTTGATGGTCGCCGCCTTCTCGGCCTCGACGTTGCCCGCCTTGTCGATCGCCCGGTACAGCAGCGTGTGGTTGCCGTCGCCGGTCACGTCCACCGTGGCCGTGTACGGGGTCCACGCCCCACCGTCCAGCTTGTACTCGATCTTGTCGACGCCCTGGCCCTCGTCGGTCGCCGCCAGCAGCACCGGGACGGTGCCCGGGTGCCAGCCGGTGGCGCCCGGCTCGGCGAACGTGGCCGTCGTCGTCGGCGGGGCCGCGTCCACGATCTCCTTGATCTGGACGTTCCGGAACCAGACGTCGTCGCCGTCGCCGTGGTTCTGGATGCCGACGAACCCCTGCGTGAGGTCGCGGGCCGGGTCGGTGCTGGTGAAGTCGTTGATCAGCACCCCGTTGAGGCAGGACCTTGATGGTCTGGCCCTGCACCACGATCTCGTAGGAGTTCCACTCGCCGGGCGGCTTGAGCGCGCCGTCGCGGGCGGGGATGTCGGCCGCCTGGAACGTGTAGACCGAACCGGTGGTCCGGTCGACCGCGTCCGTGGCGTCGATCTGGATCTCGTAGCCCTGGTTGACCGCGACCCACGGGTCGTCGCCCGGGTCGGGGTAGCCGACGAAGATGCCGGAGTTGTCGTCGCCGCCCAGCTTCCAGTCCAGCTTGAGGCTGTAGGCGTTGAACTCCTCGTCGACCGACAGCAGACCCATCCCGCCGGTGGTCTTGATCGTGCAGTCGTCCTGCTGGACGAAGCTGCCGGGACCGGACTGCTTCCAGTTCTCCAGGCTCGGCGCCGTGCCGTCGTAGAGGGCGCGGTAGCCCGTCTCCGGCGTGAACGGCTCGCACTCGGTCGGACCGGAGCCGCCGGCGACCCCGTCACCCTGCACCTGGATGTTGTCGACGTCGAACAGACCGCCGCCGTCGCCGGAGAACACCAGGTACAGCGGTCCGGTGCCACCGGGGTCGGTGATCGGCGCCGGCGGGATGTCGACGTAGGTGTCCGGGACTGCCCGTGGTCGGCACCGTCACGGTCTGGACCACCGGGCCGTCGACCGCGTCCTTGCGGACGGTGATCGTGCCGCCGGGGCCGCCCGCGCTCACGCGGTAGCCGATCGCGTCCACCCCGGTCAGGTTGATCGGGTCGAACTTGATCCAGTCGCCGTCGTCGATGTAGCCGACCCGCTTGCCGCCGCTGGCCTCCGTCGCGTTGACGACCTGCGTGCCGTTGTTCTCGGTGAAGAACTCGGCCTGCTTCAGCTTGGGCTGCAGGAAGATCTCGTCGGAGCCGGTCAGTGTCGGGGCCCCGCCCGCGCCGGTGTCGGTGTAGCTCGCGTTGATGACACCGAACACGTCCGCGTCGAGGCCGTGGCCCTCGTCGGCCGGCGTCTCGATCGAGCCCTCGCACCCGGTCGCCCGCGACAGCGGGTGGCCGTGGTTGTCGTGGCCGAGGATGTACTCCACGGTCACCTTCGTGCAGTCGATCGACGCGTCCTCCGGGTCGGTCACCGTGACCTTGAAGGGAACCGTGTCGCCGTAGCCGAAGAACCCGCCGTTGACCGGGAGGTCCAGCTTGACGGTCGGCGCGGTGTTGCCGGCCGTCACGACGACGCTGGCCGCGCCCGTCAGCCCGGTCTCGTCGGTCACCGACAGGTGCGCGGAGAACTGGCCGACGGTGTCGTAGGTGTGGGTCACCGGGCCCTCTTCGGTGGAGTCGGTGGTGCCGTCCCCGTCGAAGTCCCACGCGTAGGTCAGGTCGCCGCCGTCCGGGTCGGACGTGCCCGTCGGGTCGAACTGGACGGTCAGCGGCGCCGGGCCGGACGTCTTGTCCGCCGCCAGCTCCACGACCGGCGTCCGGTTGCCCTTCGTGTAGTCGATCCGGTAGACCGCCGAGTCCTCGGCCCCGCCGAAGTAGCCGCTGCCGTAGTCGAGCACGTACAGCGAGCCGTCCGGACCGAACTCGAGGTTCATCGGGCGGGTCAGGGTCATCGTGTCGAAGAACGGCGTGATCGCGCCACGCTCACCGTTCGGGCCGACGTCGATGGTCTTGATCCAGCCCCGGTCCCACTCGTAGGCGAAGTTCTTGCCGTCGAAGTACTCCGGGAACTTGGTCGGCGACTCCAGCGCGGCGTCGTAGCGGTAGACCGGGCCGCCCATGGGCGACTCGCCGCCGGTGCCGAACTCGGGCACCGAACCGCCGTCGTAGGGGATCCACGCCGGCTGCACCGGCGGCAGGTCCACGAGACCCGTGTTGTGCGGGCTCTCGTTCTTCGGCGCCGCGCAGTCGAACGCGGCACCCGACGTGCCGGTCTCGAAGTCGTAGTCGATGAAGGGCAGGTTGTCCCCGACGCACAGCGGCCAGCCGAAGTTGCCCGGCCCCTTGATCAGGTTGAACTCGACGGTGCCGCCGGGACCGCGCGCGGGGTCGGCCGCACCGGCGTCCGGACCGTAGTCGCCGAGGTAGATCCAGCCGGTCTCCTTGTCGACCGAGAACCGGAACGGGTTGCGGAAGCCCATCGCGTAGATCTCCGGACGGGTCTTCTCCGTGCCCGGCGCGAACAGGTTGCCGTCCGGCGCGGTGTAGGTGCCGTCCTCGGCGACCGTGATCCGCAGGACCTTGCCGCGCAGGTCGTTCGTGTTGCCCGACGAGCGCCGCGCGTCGAACGCCGGGTTGCGGGTCGGCCGCTCGTCGATCGGCGTGTAGCCGTCGGAGGCGAACGGGTTCGTGTCGTCGCCCGTGGACAGCAGCAGGTTGCCCCGCGCCGTCGAAGTCGATCTCGCCGCCGGCGTGGCAGCACAGGCCGCGGTCGGTGCCGACCTGCATGATCCGCTGCTCGCTGGCTAGATCGAGTGCGGCGCCTCCTGTGTCGTCTTCGGTCAGCTTGAAGCGCGACAGCTGGTTGTGCCCCTTGAACGGCTCGAAGTCCGCCGCGGTCCCGTTCTCCGGCGCGTCACCGGCCGGGGTGTCGAGCGGGGGCGCGTAGTACAGGTACAGCCAGCGGTTGGTCGCGAAGTTCGGGTCGATCGCGACGCCCTGCAGACCGTCCTCGTCGTGGTTGTAGACGGGGATCTGGCCGGCGAGGGTGGTCGTCGCCTCCGGGGTGGTCAGCCAGACGCGGCCGTCCCGGGAGGTGTGGACGACCTTGCGGTCGGGCAGCACGGCGAGCGCGATCGGCTCGCCGGTGCTCGCCTCGCCCTTCGCGAGGGTGATCTGGTCGAAGTCGTCGTCGACCGGGGGCTCCGCGGGGCCGCCGTCGTCCGGCGTGCAGTCCGCCGCCTCGAGACCGGCCGCGTACCTGATGCCGCCCGCCAGGTGCCCGAGGAACGCCGGGTCCACGTAGGACTCCTGTGTGTGGCCGCCGCCGGTGTACCAGGACCGGCCCTCGCCCTGGGTGTGGCACCACATGATCGGGTGGTCGCCCATGGCGTCGCCGCCCGGGTCGTAGCTGGACTCGTCCAGCGTGGCGAGGACCTTCACGTCCGCGCGGGGGTTGGTGCGGTAGTTGTACCACTCGTCGGTGCGCGTCCAGGTGTCCGGCAGGTCGACGGTGGACGGGTGGTCGTGGCCCGCGACGTCCACGTTGGCCTGCTGGATCTGCGGGTGCGACTTGAACCAGGCGCCGACCAGCTCGCCGTACCAGGGCCAGTCGTACTCGGTGTCGGACGCGGCGTGCACGCCCGCGTAGCCGCCGCCCGCGTCGATGTAGTTCTCGAACGCGGTCTGCTGTTCGGCATTCAGCACGTCACCGGTCGTGGAAAGCCAAATGACGGCGGAGAATCGGGACAGGTTGTCGGCGTTGAACGCGGTCGCGTCCTCGGTGGCCTCGACCGCGAACCCGTTCTGCGCGCCGAGTTGTTGGATCGCGGTGATACCGGCGGGAATCGAGTCGTGCCGGAAGCCGGCGGTCTTGGAGAAGACCAGGACGGTCGGGTCGGCCTCGGCCGCCGTCGGCTGGGCCGCCGCGACTCCGAAACCGGTCATCAGGGCCAGCGCGCCAACCGCGAAACGGGAAGCGCCGCGTAGTCCTCGCCTCACCCCTGGTGGTTTCATCTGTTTCTTGCTCGAGCTGTTCCCTCGCACTGGTACTTTCTCCTTGTTCTCACCGAAATGGGGACCGCGAAGAGGGATAGACTCCTTTCCGTGTTCGCGGCGTCGCCTGACGTGCCGGTCGGGCGGCGCCGCCGCTTATTTCGCGAGTGGCGGCTAGCGGGTGCCGAAAAGGTGCTCCAGCGCCAGTTGGTCCAATTTCTCCACGTGTGCGCCGCGGACCGCCGCCTCGGCGATGTCCAGTTCCTCGGCACGCAGGTCCGCGAGGCTCTCGCCGTCGCCGAGCGTGGGCACCGACAGCTGTTCGACCCTGGCGTCCGCGAGCGCGGCCGCCACCTCCGGGTCCGCCCGGAACGCCTTCGCCTTCGCCGCGAGGATCAGGTAGTTGCGCATGCAGCCCTTCGCCGACTCCCACACGCCGGACTCGTCCTCGACGCGGCCCGGCTTGAAGTCGAAGTGACGGGGACCGCTGTAACCGCCCTGCTCCAACAGGTCCACGAGCAGGAACGCCGTCTTCACGTCACCGTTGCCGAAGCGCAGGTCCTGGTCGAAGCGCGGCCCGTTCTGGCCGTTGAGGTCGATGTGGAACAGCTTGTCGTGCCACAACGCCTGGGCGTACCCGTGCACGACCGACATGCCGGCCATCTGCTCGTGCCCGACCTCCGGGTTGAGGCCGACCCGGTCCGGCTCCGCCAGCTCGCCGATGAACGCGATCGCGTGCCCGATCGTCGGCAGGAAGATGTCGCCGCGCGGCTCGTTCGGCTTGGGCTCCAACGCGAAGCGGATGTCGTAGCCCTGCTCCCGGACGTAGGCGCACAGGATGTCGAGCGCCTCCTTGTACCGGTCGAGCGCCGCACGGACGTCCTTCGCCACCGCGGACTCGGCGCCTTCGCGGCCGCCCCACAGCACGTAGGTCTTCGCACCGAGCTCGGCCGCCAGGTCCAGGTTGCGCAGGACCTTCTTCAGCGCGAACCGGCGGATGTCGCGGTCGTTCGCGGTGAGCGCGCCGTCCTTGAACACCGGGTGGGTGAACAGGTTCGTGGTGGCCATCGGCACGATCAGCCCGGTCGCGTCGAGCGCCTTGCGGAAGCTCGCGATCCGCGCCTCGCGGTCGGTCTCGCTCGCACCGAACGGGACCAGGTCGTCGTCGTGGAACGTGACGCCGTACGCGCCGAGCTCCGCGAGCTTCTCGACCGCGTAGGCCGGGTCCATCGGCTCCCGGGTGGCGACACCGAACGGGTCGACGCCCAGCCAGCCGACCGTCCACAGCCCGAAGCTGAAGCGATCGGCCGGTGTCGGCTCGTAGTTGGCCCGTGATACTGATTCGCTCGCAAGCTCGCTCATGCCGAGATCTCCGTCCACGCCGAACCCGCGCCCGCGCTCTTCTCCACCGCGTCGAGCACCCGCTGCACCCGCAGCCCGTCCGCGAACGACGGCGACGGGTCGACGCCGTCGTGGATGGCACGCACGAAGTCGACGACCTCGTGGGTGAACGTGTGCTCGTAGCCGAGCAGGTGGCCCGGCGGCCACCACGCGCCGACGTACGGGTGCGTCGCCTCGGTGACCAGCACGCGCCGGAAGCCGGCCTCGTCCGCGCCGTTGGCGCCGTCGAAGAAGTACAGCTCGTTCATCGACTCGAACTCGAACCGCAGGCTGCCGAGCGAGCCGTTGATCTCCACCGACATGCCGTTCTTGCGGCCGAGCGCGAAGCGGGTGGCCTCGTACGTGGCGAGCGCGCCGTTGCCGAACCGGCCGATGAACACCGCGGCGTCGTCGACCGTGACGTCGCCGAGCTGACCGGTGCCGCTCTCGTCGGGTCGCTTGTGGACGAACGTGTTGGTGAGGGCGGACACCCCGGTGAGCACGTCGCCGACGAGGTACTGCGTCGCGTCGACGATGTGCGCGCCGAGGTCGCCGAGCGCGCCGGAGCCGGCCTTGTCCTTGCGCAGCCGCCATGTCATCGGCGCCTGCTCGTCGGAGAGCCAGTCCTGCAGGTAGAGCGCGCGCACGTGCCGGATCTCGCCGAGCCTGCCGGCCTCGACGAGCTTGCGCGCATAGGCGAGGGCCGGCACGCGACGGTAGTTGAACGCCACCATCGAGCGCACGCCGCGTGTCGCCGCCTCCGCCGCGGCGGCCGCCATCTGCTCGGCCTCCTCGACGGTGTTGGCGAGGGGCTTCTCGCACAGCACGTGCTTGCCGGCGGCCAGGGCCGCGATGGCGATCTCGCAGTGCGAGTCGCCCGGCGTGCAGATGTCGACCACCTGCACGTCGGGCGAGTTGACCAGCTCACGCCAGTCGGTCTGCACGCTCGCCCAGCCGAACTTCGCCGCGGCTGCCTTGGTCCGCGCGAGGTCCCGGCCGCCGAGGACGGCAAGTTCCGGCACCACCGGCAGGTCGAAGAACCGGTGCGCCGTCCGCCACGCGTGCGAGTGCACCGCACCCATGAACGCGTGGCCGACCATGCCGACCCCGATACGCCCCCCGCTGCCCTCTGTCATCGCTCACCCTCCGTCGTCGTGCCGCCGTCACCGCAAGAAGTCCGCCACCCACCACCGAGAATCAGGCGAAGCCCACGTCCAGGTACTGGTCGACGTTCTCCTTGGTGACCACGGCCGAGTAGGTCGTGATCGAGGAGGGGATCTCGTGCTCCGCGAGGTCCGCGACACCCTTGGACTGGCCGAGCAGCCGGGCCAGCGAGATCGCCGACGACGCCATCGACGGGTTGTACAGGACGGTCGCCTTGACGACCGAGTCGTCGGCCTTGATGTGGTCCATCATGATCTTCGAGCCCGCGCCGCCGACCATGATGAACTCGTTGCGGTTGGCGGCCGTGATGGCCGCCAGGACGCCGACGCCCTGGTCGTCGTCGTGGTTCCACAGCGCGTCGATCTTTCCGGTGCCCTGCAGGAGGTTCGTCGTCACGCTCTCGCCGGTCTCCACGGTGAACGACGCGGAGACGCGGGGCCCGACCGAGAGGCCGGCCTTGGCCAGCGAGTCCCGGAAGCCCTTGCTGCGTTCCTGGGTCAGCGGCAGCGCGTCGATGCCCGCGACCTCACCGATGACCGGGTTCGAGACACCCTTGGCCTTCATCTGCTCGGCGATGTAGGCGCCCGCGTTGACACCCATGCGGTAGTTGTCGCCGCCGATCCAGGTGCGGTACGCGAGCGGGGTGTCGAAGATGCGGTCCAGGTTGATCACCGGGATGCCCGCGTCCATGGCCGCCTGGCCGGTGGCGGTCAGCGCCTTGCCGTCGTGCGGCAGGATCACGAGCACGTCGACCTTGTCGTTGATCAGCGTCTCCACCTGCGAGATCTGCTGGTTGACGTCGTTGGTGCCCTGCGTCGCCTTGAAGGTGACGTCTTCGAACGCGTCGGCCTGCGCCTGCGCGTTCTTGGTGATCGCGGCGATCCAGCCGTGGTCCGCGGCGGGCGCGGAGAAGCCGATCGTGATCTCCTTGCCGGGCTTGGCGTTGTCGGCGCCGCCTTGCGCCACCTGCTGGGGCTGGTCGGCGCCCGACTCGTTCGACGTGCAGCCGACGACGAGCGCGCCGGCACCGAGGGCCGATGCGCCGAGGAGGAACCTGCGGCGGGCCAGGGACGGGTCCATGGACATGTGGGGTACTCCCTTGTACTGAGTGTCTCGGATCTCGGGGATTCGTTGCGGGGTCAGGTTTTGCGCCGGCGGATCGTCGTGGCCTGCAGGAGCACGGCCGCCACGATGATCACGCCCTTGGCGATGTTCTGGATGTCGGTCTCGAGGTTGTTCTGCGTGAAGATGCTGTTCACCACGGTGAAGATCAGCACGCCGATGAGCGTGCCGATCAGGGTTCCCCGACCGCCGGACAGGAGCGTGCCGCCGATGACGACCGCCGCGATCGCGTCCAGCTCGTAGAACATGCCGTTGGTCGAGGCGCCCGACGTGGTGCGCGCGACGACCATCAGCGCGGCGATGCCGCAGCACAGTCCGGCGACGGCGTAGACCATCGCCGTGTGCCACTTGACGTTGATGCCGGCGAGCCGCGCCGCCTCCGCGTTGCCGCCGACCGCGAACGTGCGGCGGCCGAACGTGGTGCGGTTCAGCACCACCCAGCCGATGGCGAACACGACGGCCAGCATCCAGATCAGCACCGGGATGCCGAGGAAGTCGCCGCGGAAGAAGTCGAGGTAGCCCTGTTCGCGGACCACCTGCGTCTGCCGGCCGGACAGGCGCTCGGCCAGTCCGCGGGCCGAGGCGTACATGGCGAGCGTCGCGATGAACGGCACGACCTTGCCGTACGCGATCAGCACGCCGTTGATGAGTCCGGCGCCGAGGCCGACGGCCAGCGCGCAGACCACCATGACCCACGGGCCGTACTCCTGGGTGGCCAGCGTCGTCATCCACACGCTCGCCAGCGCCACCATCGAGCCGACCGACAGGTCGATGCCGCCGGAGATGATCACGAACGTCATCCCGACGCTGACCACGCCGATCGCCGAGGCGAGGCGCAGCATGATCGAGATGTTGCTCTCACCGAGGAACGTCTCCGGGCTCAGGATGTAGCCGACCACGCACAGCGCGATGAGCACGCCGATCAGGATCGTCAGCCGGACGTCCAGCCGCAGCCCGCTCGGCGTGCGCACGCCCTTCGTCGGACCGGTCCGCACCGGCTCCGGCGTCTCCTCCACAGTGGACGGTGGCTTCTCGCTAACGTCGCTCACGTCATAACCTCGCTACCTTCCATCACCATGTCCAAGATGGCTGCCTCGGTCAGCTCGCTCGCCGGCGCCTCGGTGAGCAGCCGGCCCTCCCGCATCACCAGAACCCGGTCGGACAGCCCGAGCACCTCGGGCACCTCGCTGGACACCAGCACCACCGCCACGCCGGAGGCGGCGAGCTCGTGGATCAGCCGGTACAGCTCGGCCCGCGCGCCGACGTCCACGCCGCGGGTCGGCTCGTCGAGGAGCAGCACCTTGCAGTCGCGGACCAACCACCGCGCCACGACCGCCTTCTGCTGGTTGCCGCCCGACAGCGTGCGCACGATCCGCCGCGGGTCCGCGGGTCGCAGGTCCAGCCGCTCCAGCGTGGCGCGCGAGTCGCGCAGCTCCTTGCGGCGGTCGCTGAACCCGGCCCGGCTGTACTCCGGCAGGCTCGCGAGGGTCACGTTGTCGGCCACGGACTGGTCCAGCAGGAGGCCCTGGCTCTTGCGCTCCTCCGGCGCGAGCCCGATGCCGGCGGCGACCGCGGCCATCACGCTGCCCGGCTTGAGCCGCTTGCCGTTGACCGTGACGACTCCGGTGTCGGCCTTGCGGGCGCCGTAGACCGTCTCGAGGATCTCGCTGCGGCCCGCGCCGACTAGCCCGGCGATGCCGACGATCTCACCCGCGCGCACGGTGAAGCTCACGTCCTGGAACTCGCTCGCCCTGCCGAGCCCCACGACGCTGAGCACCTCGTTCTCCTCGTCGACCGTGGTCACCTCGCGGAGCGGGAAGACCGTCTCGACCATGCGGCCGGACATCAGGTTGACCAGGTCCGCGGTCGGAGTGTCGGCCGGCAGCCCGGACGCGACCGTCCTGCCGTCCTTGAGGACCGTGACCCGGTCGCCGATGCGGCGGATCTCGTCGAGGCGGTGGGAGATGTAGACGACCGCGACGCCGTCGTTGGTGAGGTCCTCGACGACCCGGAACAGGTTGTCGACCTCGTCGGAGGCGAGTGCCGCGGTCGGCTCGTCCATCACGATCAGCCGCGCGTCGTGCACGAGCGCGCGGGCCATCGACACCAGCTGCTGGCCGGCCGCCGACAGCAGGCCGACCTCGCGGCCCGGCGGGATCTCCGGGTGGCCGAGGCGGCGCATCAGCTCGCGGGCCTTGTTACGCGCGTGCCGGCGCTGGCTGAAGCCGAACCGTCGCCGGCTCGTGGCCGAGGAAGATGTTCTCCGCGACCGAGAGGCCCTCGACCAGGTCCAGCTCCTGGTACATGGTCGCGATGCCGAGACGCAGCGCGGCGACCGGCGACCCGAGCGTGGCGGGCCGGCCCCGCCAGATGATCATTCCCTCGTCCGGCTGGTGCGCGCCGGCCAGCACCTTGATCAGCGTCGACTTGCCGGCGCCGTTCTGGCCGAGCAGGCAGTGCACCTCGCCGGGCGCGCACGTCGAGATCGACGCCGTCGAGCGCACGCACCCCGGGGAACGTCTTGACGATGCCGGACATCGTCAGCAGCTCCACGTCGGTGAGTTCCGGGTCCATGGGTTCGCTCACGCCGGCGCCTCCTCTTCTACCTGGTCCTGGATCGGCGGCACGACCGTCGGGTCCTCGAGCACCCTGCGCAGCGACGCCAGCGCGCCGCCCGCGGTGGCCGCGGTGAAGCCCAGCCGCGAGCCGACGACCCTGGCGCCGCCCGCGCCGGGTGCGAGCACGTGTGCGACGACCTGGTTGCGGATCGGCTCGACGAGCCACTCCGGCAGCGCCGCGAAATAGCCGCCGAGCACCACGACCGACGGGTTGAGCAGGTTCACCAGGATCGAGACACCGACCCCGAGCGCGGTGCCGATCTGGTGCATGGCGTCCAGCGTGCGCCGGTCGTGCTGCTCGGCGCGGGCGCGCAGGATGCGCATCCGCTGGTCGAGGTCGAGCGTGGGGTCGCGGACCGGGTCGTCCGGGTCGGCGCACGCGTGCAGCAGCGCGCCGAGGCCGACCTGGGTCTCCCAGCAGCCGCGCCGGCCGCACGAGCAGTACGGGCCGAGCGGGTCCATGGCCATGTGCCCGATCTCGCCCGCGAACCCGATCGAGCCGCGGACCAGCCGGCCGCCGGCGACCACGCCGCCGCCGATGCCGAAGTCGCCGGTGAGGTAGACGAGGTCGGTCGCGTCCATGGCCGCGAGCTCGGCCATCGCGCCGAGGTTCGCGTCGTTGTCGACCGCGATGGTGTCCAGGTCGAGGCCGGTGCGGGCGGCGAGCCCGTCGGCGATCGCCACGTCGCGCCAGCGCAGGCGGGGCGAGAACGTGACGACGCCGGCGTTCGTGTCGACCAGGCCCGGCACGCTCACGGTGATGCCGACCGGCGGCCCGACCACGCCGTCGACCTCGCGGATCGCGTCGGCCACCAGCCCGGCGAGCTCGTCGAGCGCGCGCTCCGGCCCGATGCCCGGCACGTCGCAGATGACCCGGCGCTGGAACAGCACCTCGCCGGCGAGGTCGGTGACCAGCGCGCCGACGTGCCCGACGTGCACGTCGATGCCGATGCCGCACACGCTGGCCGAGCGGAGGTCGACCAGCTGACCCGGTCGCCCCTGCCCGCCGGCGGACACTCCGACGTCGTGCACGAGGCCGCGGGTCTCGAGGTCGGTGACGAGGCTGGAGACGGTGGCCTTGGACAGTCCGGAGCGGACCGCCAGCTGGGCTCGGGACAGCGCGCCGTGCTCGCGGAGGGTGCGCACGAGGAGTGCGAGATTCCCTCGGCGCAGACCGGCCTGGTCGGCCGGGCGGCTCTGGCCCACCGGTACTCCACTTCGTTGAGGGCCCGATCGAAGACCGGTGCTCTAACTCACAAAGAAGGGTGTCCCAGGGGACTTGAGGTCCGCAATACCCCGTTTGGCGCAACATCCCGATCGATCTTTCGAGTCAAACCGGCAAAAGTACTGTCGAACCTGGTGGAAGTTCACGGAAAATCGTCAGTGCCGGAAACCACGTGAAAGAGGACACACCACCCGCCACCGTCATGAGTGAGGGCGTGTGTGAGCGGCCGCCGGCGTCTGGACTGACCGAGCAGCGCAAGGCCACGAGCGAAGCGAGTCGCCTGAGCAACGCAGTGAGGGAAGACGCCGGGACCAGGCCGCGAATACGCGAGCGGAGCGAGCCAATGTGACAGTGAGGGCCTGAGTGAGCGGCCGCCGGCGTCTGGACTGAGCGAGCAGCGCAAGGCCACGAGCGAAGCGAGTCGCCTGAGCAACGCAGGGAGGGAAGACGCCGGGACCAGGCCGCGAATGCGCGAGCGGAGCGAGCCAATGTGACAGTGAGGGCCCTAGTGAGCGGCCGCCGGCGTCTGGACTGACCGAGCAGCGCAAGGCCACGAGCGAAGCGAGTCGCCTGAGCAGCGCAGGGAGGGAAGACGCCGGGACCAGGCCGCGAATGCGCGAGCGGAGCGAGCCAATGTCACTAGTTGACCGGGGTGAACGCGCGGTCTGTCGCTGACCACGCGGCGCCGGTGACGCCGGCGAGGTCGCCGAGCTCGGACAACACGATCGGCAGGTTGCCGGTGGCGAGCGGGAGCGAGCGGCGGTAGACCGAGCTGCGAACCTCGGCGAGCAGCGGGTGCCCGAGCCGGGACACGCCGCCGCCGATGACGACCATGCCCGGGTTCAGGAAGCTCACGAGCGACGCCACGACGTGCCCGAGGCGCCGGCCGCCCTCGCGGACGAGGTTCGCGGCGGCGAAGTCGCCCGCGACGGCGGCGTCGCCGACGTCCATGGCGTTGAGCCTGCCGTGCTCGGTCAGCTTCTCCGAGAGCATCGTGGACCGGCCGGACCGCGCGAGTGTCAACGCGTCCCTGGCGAGCGCCGCGCCGCCGAAGTACGCCTCGAGGCAGCCGACCTCACCGCACGCGCACGCGGGGCCGTAGTCGTCGAGCCGGATGTGCCCGATGTCGCCCGCCGTGCCGGCGACCCCCCGGTACACCTTGCCGCCGAGCACGATGCCGCAGCCGATGCCGGTGCCGACCTTCACGAAGATGAGGTCGTCGAGCGACCGGGCGACCCCGGCGTGCCGCTCGCCGAGCGCCATCACGTTCACGTCGTTGTCGACAGTGACGGGGCAGCCCCACTTGCCGGCGAGCTCGTCGCGCACCGGGTAGCGGTCCCAGCCGGGCATGATCGGCGGCGCGACGGGCATGCCGTCGCGGAAGCTGACGGGGCCGGGCAGGCCGATGCCGGCGCCCATGAGGCGGCCGGGGGTCTTCTCGAGCACGCGGGTGGCGAGGTCGACGACCCGCCCGAGCACGGGGGTCGGCCCGAGCCGGACCTCGCACTCCTCGCTCTGGCTGGTCAGCACCTCGCACCGGCCGTCGGTGACGGCGACGTTGACGGAGGTGGCGCCGACGTCGGCGGCGACGAACCGCAGGTCGTCGGCGAGGTGCACGAGCGTCGAGCGGCGCCCGCCACGGCTGGCCGCCGGCCCACCGATCTCGACGAGGCCGGTGTCGACCAGCCTGGACAGCTCGCCGGTCAGCTTCGCCCGCGGCAGCTCGAGCCGCTCGCCCAGCGCGACGCGCGACATCGGTCCCTCGTCACGCAGCAGTGCGAGCAGGCGGGACTGCTGCCGCGACGACACTCTCGGCTGCTGTCCGGCACTCGGCGCGTTCACAACATCCAATTTAGCCCCCACGGCCCCCGGCCGGACGTAGACTGCGGCGATTCTGAGGCGCCCGCGTCCCCTGGTCCCCACCTTGGCCGCGGCGAGCCAGTACGTCTACCCACTGGAGTAAGAGCATGGCCGCGAAGTTCGAGATCTACGAAGACGCCAAGGGCGAGTTCCGGTTCCGTCTCAAGGCCGGCAACGGCGAGATCGTGGCGACGGGCGAGGGCTACAAGACCAAGCCCGGTGTCATCAACGGTGTCGACGCTGTCAAGCGGGCCGCGGCGGAGGCCGAGATCGACGACAAGACCACCGACAAGGCCAAGAACTGAGCCTGATCGGATTCACCCGTTGGGGGCTTTGCCGGCGACCTGCTAGCAAAGCCCTCTTCGCGGCCTTCCCAGAGGGTCGGCGCGGCCCGCGAACCCGCTGGCCCTACGCTGCTCCCGTGCGCCTTGCAGCCGCCAGGTTCGTTCCGGCATTCGTCTTGTCGTTGTGTGCCCTGGTCATCACCGCAATCGTCGCCGCTCCCGGCGCGCTTGCCGCTCGCTCCGCACGACAAGGGCAGCCGACGACCGGTGACAACGACACCGCCCAGGGCGCGTGCCAGCACCGCCAGCTGCCCCCGCCGCCGATCGACACGTCGGAGGAGCCGGCGCCCGGCAGCCCGAGCCCGGAACCACTGCCGGTCCCCGAGGACCCGGTCGGGGGATCCCGAATGGGTGAGTGCGGCCTCGTGCAGCCCGAGGGCGGCGAGGCACCGCCCGCCGTCACCGCGGCGACGTGGGTCATCTCCGACCTCGACTCCGGCGCCGTGCTGGCCGCGAAGGACCCGCACGCCCGCGAGCGGCCCGCGTCGCTGATCAAGGTGCTGCTGGCCATCGTGGCGATCCGCGAGCTGCGTCCGGAGACCGTGGTCACCGGCACGCAGGAGGACGCGAACCAGGAGGGCACCAGGGTCGGCGTCGGCCCCGGCGGCCAGTACACGGTCGACCAGCTGCTGCACGCGCTGGTGATGCGTTCCGGCAACGACGCGGCGTACGCGCTGGCCCGCACGCTCGGCGGCCCCGAGGTCGCGCTGGAGAAGATGAACGCGCTGGCCAACGAGCTCGGCGCGCTCGACACGCGCGCGGCCACCCCGTCCGGTCTGGACGGGCCCGGCATGACGACGTCGGCCTACGACCAGAGCCTGATCTTCCGCGCCGCGATGAAGCACGAGGAGTTCGCGGCCGCCGCGAGCACCCGCAAGATCGACTTCCCGGGGTACGGCGGCAAGCCGGGTTTCCAGGTCAACAACGACAACAAGCTGCTCGGCAACTACGAGGGCTTCCTCGGCGGCAAGACCGGGTTCACCGACGACTCGCGACACACCTACGTCGGCGCCGCGGAGCGCGACGGCCGCAGGCTCGCGGTGGTGTTGCTGCGTGGCGAGCGGAACCCGGACCCGCTCGGCGACCAGGGCGCCGACCTGCTGGACTACGGCTTCCGCCTGGCGGAGGCCGAGGTGAAGCCGGTCGGCGAGCTGGTGAACCAGTCGCCGGAGGCGCAGCCGAAGCAGGACCCGAACCAGGGCGACACGATCCGCAAGCCGGTCGAGGACAAGGTCGACACGACCGCGGAGCCGGCGCGATCCGCGTTCGGCAACGTCGGGCTGCCGCTGGTCGCGCTCGCCGGAGTGGCCGTGCTGGTCACGTTCGCCATGTGGTTACGCAGGCGCAAAGCCCGCGCCAACCGCGCGGGGTGACCGCGCGCCGCACCACACTGCTGGCCCTCGCGCCGGTGTCGCTCGCGACGACACTGCCCGACTCGTTCGACACCGCGGTGGGCGTGCGGTCGCGCCGTTCCGGAACCGTGTGCTCCGCCGTCCAGCCACCTGCGCGGCATCGACCAGCGCACCGGCGACGTACCCGCTCGCCCACGCCGGCGACGCCGAGCCGAAGGGTGCGGATCCTGCCGTCGGTCGACGTGGTGGCGGTGGCGAGCACGACGAACGCGGCGCTGACGCTCGGCACGGTCGAGTTGCTCGGGTACTCCTGAGGCGCGCGAGGTATCTTTTCGCCCCATGGGGCGCCGTAACATTCTCATTGCCATTGTCACAGTGCTGGTCGTCGTGGTCGCGGTCGTCGTGGTCCTGCGGGTGAGCACGGCCGACCCGCTCGACGCGACCACGTCGGACGCGCCGGCGCCGACGGTGGGCACGGTGCTGCCGACGTCGTTCGACAGGCCGGCGTGGCGGCGTCCGGTGCCCGCCGACGCGCAGGTCGTGGTGTCGGACGGGTACCTGGCGGTGCGGGAGCGGACCGGCGTGCGGGTGTACGACCTGCCGACCGGGAAGGAACGCTGGCACCACCTCGACAGCGAGCGCGAGCTCATCGACATCGGGGCGGCCGACGGCAGGCTGACGACTGTGTCGGACGGCGAGGTGCGGCTGTTCGACCTGGCCACCGGGAAGGTGCGGGCGACCGTGTCGGTGCCGGCCGGCGACCACCGGACGGCGGTGCCGTACGGGGATCTCCTGCTGGTGATGTCGAACGGCGAGGCGGACGACCCGTACCGGATGTACACGGCGAGCGGACGGCAGGTGTGGTCGCGGTTCGCGCAGTCGTGCATCGGGGCGACGCAGGCTTACCTCGGTGATGGTGCGCTGGTCGTCGCGTCCTACTGCGGGCCGGTGATGCACGTGGCGGGCCTGAACCCGGACGACGGCAACGTTCTGTGGGACGCGGAGCTGCCGGACACCACGTCACCCGCGCTCGGCAGCACCCCGACCGCGACCCGCCTGCCGAAGGACGCGCCGCTACTCACGTTCTCCCAGGGCAGGTTGACCCCGGTCGAGCCGGCCACCGGCACGCGGCTGACCGGCGCCGCGACCACGGAGCACACGCAGGTGACGAGCGTGCCGAACGGCTGGTGCGCCTACGAGCCGATGCCGGAACCGTTGGTGCGCTGCATGGACCTGCGCACCGGCACCGAACCCGCGCAGCCGTACCCGGTGGCACCCGACGACCTCGACGACCCACGCGTGGAGATCCTGCCCAGCGCGGCCGGCATCGGAGTAGCCGTCACGACGAACGGCACCCTCACGGTCGGCAAGATGGGCGGCCGCCCGGTCCAGGTCACCTCCGACGCGGAAGAGCCCACGACCGTCTACTACGGACCCGGCGCTCTGGTGGTCACGGACAAGGAAGAGCTGACCGTCTACTCCTGACTGTCCATTGCGGATCGATCACTCGTGCGCGCCCAACCAACAGTCTACTTCGGACGATCGCTCGAACGGGATCGCCTGCGTAGCAACAAACCCAGCACCGCACCGACACCAACCAGGCCAGCGGCGCTGCGCGCGTTCGGTCCCCCGCGAACGATCATCCGCGGGCTGATCACCGCGGGCGGCGGCGGTGCCGGCGGCTCCACGACCAAGTTCTCCCGTGCCGTGGCGGTCCACGCGGTGATGAACAGCAGGAAGCGCGACACGAAGTTGGCGAACAGCAGCAGACCGATGATCGGCCCGAACAGCTTGCCGGACGGCGAGTCCGACACGATCGTGAGGTAGACCGTGAAGACCTGTTTGAGGATCTCGAAGCCGATCGCGGCGGCGATCGCGCCCTTCACCGCCGACCGCACGCTCACCTGTTCGCGCGGCAGCCGGGACAGCACCCACAGGAACACCAACCAGTTCGCGGCCAACGCCAGCACGATTGTGCCAACCTGCAACAGGAACAGTGCCCACGCGTCGTCGTCTAGCCCGACGAGGCCGAGCAGCCACGAGCCGAGCCCGCCGCCGACGGCGGACAGTCCGAACGAGACGGCGAGCGCGAGGCCGAGCCCGAACAGCGCGAGCAGATCCTTGACAGAGGACGACAGGAACGGCCGCTGCTTGTTCTCCTGCCCCCACTGTGCGGTCAGCGCGTCCCGCAGGTTCGACATCCACCCGAGGCCGGAGTACAGGGCGGCGAGCAGACCGATGATCCCGACCGCGCCGCGGTTCTCGATGGCCGACGCGATCACGTCGTTGATGAGCTTGTTGAGCCCCTCCGGCACCGCCTCCGCGATGCCCGACTGCATCTCCTTGAGCAGCGCGTCGTTGCCGACCAACACGAAACCGGCGACCGCGAAGGCGATCATGAGCAGCGGGAACAGCGACAGCACGCTGAAGTAGGTGATCGCGGCGGCGTAGTGGTTGCCGTAGCGCTCGGTGTACGCCTCGCCGGCCCGCACGAGATGGTCGAGCCACGGCCGCTGCCGACGCTGCCGCGTCAGAAAGGATTCTTTGTCCGCCACAGACAAACGCTAGCCCCGGCGGCGGGTTCCCGCATCACGAGGGCGCGAGTAGCCCCAGCTTGTCGTACGTGCGCGCGAGCGTGCGCGACGCGACCTCCCGGGCCTGCTCCGCGCCGCGCGACAGGATCTTGTCGAGTTCGGCGGTGTCGTCCAGGTAGGACTTCACGCGGGCCTGCACCGGGGTGACGAACTCGACGAGCGCCTCGGCCACGTCCTTCTTCAGGTCGCCGTAGCCCTTGCCCTCGTAGTCCGCCGGCAGCTCCGCGAGCGTGCGGCCGGTCAGCGCGGACAGGATCGCGAGCAGGTTGCTCACGCCCGGCTTGCCCTCGGGGTCGTACCGGATCTCGCGGTCGGCGTCGGTCACCGCCGACTTGATCTTCTTCGCGGACACCTTCGGGTCGTCGAGCAGGTCGACGATGCCGCCCGGCCCGGACGCCGACTTGCTCATCTTCGCGCTCGGGTCCTGCAGGTCGTAGATCTTCGCCGCGTCCTTGAGGATGTAGGGCTCCGGCAGCGTGAACGTCCTGCCGTACCGCGAGTTGAACCGCTGCGCGAGGTCGCGCGTCAGCTCGAGGTGCTGGCGCTGGTCCTCGCCGACCGGCACGTGGGTCGCCTGGTAGCACAGGATGTCCGCCGCCTGCAGCGACGGGTAGCCGAACAGCCCGAGGCTGATCCGGTCGGTGGCCTGCTTCGCGGACTTGTCCTTGAACTGCGTCATCCGGCTGGCCTCGCCGAAGCCCGTGAGGCACTGCATCACCCAGCCGAGCTGGGCGTGCTCCGGCACATGGCTCTGCACGAACAGCGTGGCCCGGTCCGGGTCGATGCCCAGCGCGAGCAGCTGCGCCGCCGACACCCGCGTCCGCTTCCGCAGCAGCTTCGGGTCGTGCTCGACGGTGATGGCGTGCAGGTCGACCACGCAGTAGAACGTCTCGTGCGTGTCCTGCATCGCGACCCACTGCCGGACCGCGCCGAGGTAGTTGCCGAGGTGGAACGAGTCAGCCGTCGGCTGGATCCCGGAAAGCACCCGAGGACGACGTTCTTGCGGCTGTTCAGGCGTCGACACGCGCCGATTCTCCCAGAGTCGGGTCGAACGGCCCGCAACCGGCCGTCCGGAACTGTCGGTCCCCACGCGTAGGCTGGAAATCGGGGGCCGGAGGCCAGGTCAGCGGTCGCTGGGGACCGGCTCCGCGACCGGCGGGACCGGCTGCGCGGCGGGCCTGGAAGTCACTGTGGTCACCGTGGTCACCGAGGGCACGGACGTCACCGTGGTCCCGCGGCGGCGGTGCCGCACGAGACCCGTGATGAGGCCGCCGAACCCGACGACCACAGCCGCGATGCCCACCGGCCCCACGATCCCGAACGGCATGGTGTTGGCGGCCACCCCGTCTGCCGTGCTGGCGCTCGCCGTCGACACGGCCAGTGCCAGCGCCGCCGGCACCATGGCCAGAACCACACTCACCCGAACCAGCCTGCGAAGCGTTGCCCGCGTGCCGCGGGCGACCTCTATGGCAACTCGGTTGCGCACTGGTGCGCCTCCTGCGCTCATCACCGTCGTGTACCCCCGATCGGGGGGCGTGGGCCGGGAACCTACCGATCGTGGCAACCAGCGAGGGTTGCGTTAGTCCAATCGGTCACGTCGCGGGAGAGTAGACCCCTTCCTGTGCCCGCCGTCACGCGGGGCCCCGGTGATCCACACCCGCGAGTCCAACGCTCAGCACCCGCGAGTCCACCGTTCAGACACAGTGAGTTGCCGTTTCGCGCTGTTCGGACCGGGCACGAAACGGCAACTCGGTGTGTCCGAACGGTGGACTCACTGTGCTTGAAAGGGCAACTCGCGGGGCTTGGGCTCGCGGGGTCAGCTGGGGGTTAGCCAGCCGTTGCGTTCGGCGCCGGACACCAGTGCCTTCATCGCCTCGCCGAGCGCGGCGGACGCCTCGCCGATGTGGGCGGTGCGGGTACGGACGGTGTCGGCCGTCACTCCGGGTGTACGCCATGTGCCGCCGCCCGCCATCCAGTTCAGCAGGTTCGGCTCCAGCCGGTCGATGGCCTTGGCGAACCGGGCCTCCGGCGTCACGCGGGCCTCGAACTCGTCCCACAGCGCGCGGAACTCGCGGGCCTGGTCGTCGGGCAGCAGCCCGAAGAGCCGGTCGGCCGCGGCGAGCTCGCGCTCTGCCTGGCTGGTGCGCAGCTCGTCGTCGTAGAGCGGCGTGTCCCCCGCGTAGATCTCGACGAGGTCGTGGACGACCACGAGCCGGACGGTGTGCCCGACGTCGATCGGCTCGTCGGCGTACTCGGCGAGCACCGGCACCATCAGCGCGAGGTGCCACGAGTGCTCCGCGTCGTTCTCCCGCCGCTCGACCGCCGCCAGCGTCGACGCGCGCAACACCGTCTTGAGCCGGTCGACCTCGATCAGGAAGGCCAGCTGTTGCCCGAGCCGGCCGTCGACGGGCAGCGGGTTGCGTTCGACGAGCAAGGGTTCATCAGCCACGCCGCGACACTGTCACCCGGCTCGGGTGCGGGGCAACCTGGATTACGGGGCCAGATCCTCCGGCACCGGGAGGTCCAGCGCGGCGATGAAGTGCGCGGTCTTGATCTCGACGAAGATCTCCGCCTCGTCGATCTCGTCGAGGTCGTCCGGCTCCTCGTCCGGGTCCGCCGCCACGGCCTGGTCCTGGTCGGTGTCCTCCGCGAGATAGGCGACCAGCTCGCGCTCCTTCGTGCCGACCGCGCCCTCGTCGTGCAGCTCCGCCCACCACGCCGCGAGCCCGGCGGCCTCGGCCGCGGTGTCGGTCGGCTCGGAGGCGTCCTCTTCCTCGAAGTAGCTGCGCGGCGTCTCGCCGAGATAGGCGATGCCGGTGCCCGGCCCGGCCGGCTCGTAGGTGATGGTCGCGATGTCGCTGTCGTGGATCTCGACCGACAGCCACGGCGGCTGCGGGTCGTCGTCCGGCTCCGTCCACGCCGTGCCGTCGAAGTGGAACCGCCCGAAAAAGCCCATGGCGCAGGCTAACGTGACTGCGTGAAGGTCACCGTGCTCGGCACCTGCGCCGCCTGGCCGGAGCCGGGTCGCGCGTGCAGCGGGTTCCTCGTCGAGCACGCCGGGTTCCGGCTCGTGCTGGACCTGGGTTTCGCCACGTTGCCGCGACTGCTGTCGCTCTGTCCGAACGGGACGGTCGGCGCGGTCGTGGTCACGCACCGGCACACCGACCACTGCGTCGACCTGAACGGGTTGCTGCGGGTCCGCCACTACGGCGAGCGCGAGCTGCCGAGGATCCCGCTGCTGTGCCCACCGGGCGTCGCCGAGCTGGTCGACGGTCTCGAGCCGGAGCCGAGGCTGGCGGAGCTGTTCGACGTGCTCGAGCTGCCCGGCACGCACCGGGTGGGGCCGTTCCAGGTGGACGGTGTCGCGCTGCCCCACCACGTGCCGAACGCCGGCATCCGGCTGACGACGCCGAGCAAAACCTTGGCATACACCGGTGACACGGGCCCGGACCCGGCGCTGGCCGACCTCGGCCGCGACGCGGACCTCTACATCGTGGACGCCACGCTGCAGGAACTGCCGCCAGTCGGCGCGCCGCGCAACCTGCTCACCGCCAGGGAGGCGGGCGAGTGGGCGACGGCGGCCGGCGCGCGCAGGCTGATGCTGACGCACTTCTGGCCGGGCAACGACCGCGGCGTGTCACTGCGGCAGGCCGCGGAGACGTACGACGGCGAACTGCTCGCCGCCGACGAAGGCCACACCGTCGACCTCGGCTGACCCCGCGGGTCAGCCGCAGTCTCGGCCCTCCATGGGTTTCGCGTACTCGACGGACACCCAGCGCCCTTCGCCCAGCTTGCGGAAGCCGTTCTGCACGACCTTGTCCGCGTCGGCCTCCTCGCCGGAGGCCAGCTGGTCGACGACGTTGGCCGGGTCGATCGCGGGGGCGGACCGGACGTTCACCCCGTCGACGGTCGCCGTCACACGACACTGCGAGCTGTCGCTCGACGCCGGCGCGCCGTCCCGACCCTCCTCGCGCCGCTGGTCGGCGCCCTGGACGTACAGCAGGCCGACACCGCCGAGCAGCACCGCCGCGATGAACGTCCGCTTGCCGCTCCACTTCAGCTTCACCGGCAACGCTCCCCAAATCGGGTACCGCGACATCGCTCTACGTCAGGTATAACTCAGGCTCATCGAGATTCAAACGAGCGCCGCGCCAAACCACTCGCACGACGCAGCGGCCGGACCCGGCGCACACGTTCCGTGAACGCCGGATGCCACACCCGCACGAGGCGAGTGTGGCATCCGGAGCAGGCGATCGGTCAGGCCGAGGCCATCTTCTTCTGCAGGTTCTCGTCCAGGGTGCCGAGGAACTCCTCGGTGGTCTGGAACTCCTGGTCCTTGCCGATCAGCAGCGCGAGGTCCTTGGTCATCCGGCCGCTCTCGACGGTCTCGACCACGACCTGCTCCAGCGACTCCGCGAACCCGGTGACCTCGGGCGTCGAGTCCAGCTTGCCGCGGTGGGCGAGCCCTCGGGTCCACGCGTAGATGGACGCGATGGGGTTGGTCGACGTCGGCTTGCCGGCCTGGTGCTGGCGGAAGTGCCGGGTGACGGTGCCGTGCGCGGCCTCGGCCTCGACCGTGCGGCCGTCCGGCGTCATCAGGACCGACGTCATCAGGCCGAGCGAGCCGAAGCCCTGCGCGACCGTGTCGGACTGGACGTCGCCGTCGTAGTTCTTGCACGCCCAGACGTAGCCGCCCTCCCACTTCATCGCGGCGGCGACCATGTCGTCGATCAGGCGGTGCTCGTAGGTGAGGCCCTTGGCGTCGAAGTCGGCCTTGAACTCCTCCTCGAAGACGCGCTGGAAGATGTCCTTGAACGCGCCGTCGTAGGCCTTGAGGATGGTGTTCTTGGTCGACATGTACACCGGGTACTCGCGCTGCAGGCCGTAGGCGAACGACGCGCGTGCGAAGTCCTCGATGGACTTGTTGAAGTTGTACATGCCCATCGCGACGCCGCCGTCGGGGCCGTAGTTGGCCACGACGTGCTTGACCGGCTCCGAGCCGTCCTCCGGCGTGAAGGTGATCGTCAGCTCGCCGGCGCCGGGCACCTTGAAGTTCGTCGCCTTGTACTGGTCGCCGTGGGCGTGACGACCGATGATGATCGGCTTCGTCCAGCCGGGCACCAGCCGGGGGATGTTGGAGATGATGATCGGCTCGCGGAACACGACGCCACCGAGGATGTTGCGGATCGTGCCGTTCGGCGAGACCCACATCTTCTTCAGCCCGAACTCCTCGACCCGCGCCTCGTCCGGCGTGATGGTGGCGCACTTGACGCCCACGCCGTGCTGCTTGATCGCGTTGGCGGCGTCGATCGTGACCTGGTCGTCGGTCGCGTCCCGGTGCTCGATGCCGAGGTCGTAGTAGTCCAGGCTGACATCCAGGTACGGGTGGATCAGCTTGTCCTTGATGAACTGCCAGATGATGCGGGTCATCTCGTCGCCGTCGAGCTCGACGACGGTGCCCTGGACCTTGATCTTCGCCATCTGCCGGGGTGCTCCTCTCGCGTCTTCATCGCGCGCGTCACGTCTGTTTCAGCCCACGCAAACGGTACACGCGTACTGCTAGCCGCGCCGGGCCGGGCCTACGCCAGGCCGGTGACGGCGGCCACGATCCGCGGCGCGACCTTCGGCTGCTCGGCCCCACCCATGTGCAGCGTGTTGACCGAGAACACCGCGCGCCACGTCAGATCCCTGGTCGCGGCCATGCCGTTGTTGTAGCCGGGCCGGTCGCCGGTCTTGCCCCAGAACACGTACGGGCCGACAGCCAGGTGGGCGAGGCCGTGTCCGAGGTAGGCGTGCTGGTCGTTGGCCGGGTCGTCGTCGCCGGCGTAGAGCGCGACGTCCGGCACGTCGAACAGGAGCGCGGTCTGCGCGGGCGGCAGGAGCCGGCCGGACATGAGCGCGACGAGGAACCGGTCGAGGTCGGGCGCGTTGGAGATCATCTCGGCGGCGGCCCAAGCCGCGGGCGTGCTGGCCGTGGATCCTCGTGTCCCGGCCGGGCACGGTGGTGGCGCCGAGGTGCAGCGGCCGGATCACGCCGGCGCGGCGCGAACAGCATCGGCTTGACCTGGCCCCGCGCGTCCCGGAACGCGAGGTCGAACAGCTGGCGCGGGGTCCAGGTGTCGAACCGGTGCGCGAGGAACCACGCGGGGTCCTTGTGGTCGATGTCGATGCCGGGCAGCCCGGAGGTGTAGTCGAGCAGCTGGTCGACGGTGATCTTCGGGTAGTACGCCGGGCACGTAGCTCTGCACGCTGCGGTCCAGTCGCAGCTTCCCGCGCGCGACGAGCTGCAACGCGGCGGTGGCGGTGAACGACTTGGTCATGCTGCCGATCCGGAACCGCCCGTGCTGCGGGACGGGCCGCCCGGTGTGGACGTCGGCGACGCCGGAGGTGCCCAGCCAGCGGCCGTCGGAGCCGAGGACCTGGAGGATCGCGCCGCTCGCCTCGTCGTCGGGCAGGCCGGCGATCGAGGCGGCGAGCGCGTCCGGGTCGAGCGGGGCAGGTCACCGGCGGCGGCGGTCGGCGCGACGCCCAGTGTGAGCGCCGCGGCCGACAGCAGGACTGCGATGGTTCTCATGGGACGAGCCTGGCGGCCGACGTCGGCCGTGCCATCCGGGACGATCCCGGAGTCGGCTCAGGGTCGAGCCGCCCACTCGTGTTCGAGCATCGCGAACACGAACTCGTCGGTCCACTCGCCCTTGACGATCTCGTTCTGCACGAAGTGCGCCTCCCTGCGGAGCCCGAGGCGCGTCATGAGCTTGGCCGACGCGGCGTTGCGCCCGTCGCAGCGGCCGATGACCCGGTGCAGGCGCAGCCCGTCGAACCCGAGCCGCAGCATCTCGACGGCGGCCTCCCCCGCGTACCCGTGGCCGTGGTGGCGGGGGTCGAAGATGAAGCCGAACTCGCCGGTCCGGTGCTCCTCGGAACGCCACGACAGGTTCACCTCGCCGAGCAGCGCGCCGGTCTCCTGGTGCTCGACGGCCAGCACGAGGATGTCGCCCTCGCGCTCGATCGTCGGATGCGTGACGCGGTAGCGCAGCGAGCGCTCGGTGTCCTCGCGGGTGCGGGCCGCCCAGTACAGGAACCGCGCCACCTCGGGCAGCTGGTGGTAGGTGTGCATCGCCTCGAGGTCGGTCTCGGCGAAGGGACGGAGGATCAGTCGGTCGGTCTTGATCGGGTAGTCAGGTCTGAGCACACCCGCCAACGTACGTCAGCGCTTCGTCCGGCCCCACGGTTTGAGCACCGAGAGCACCGCGTTGGTCACGTACATCGTCGTCGACACCAAGCCGGCGGCCAGGATCTGCGGCCCGCTCGCGCCGAGGTCGGCGAGCTCGTCGGCCGGGGTGGCGGACATCAGCTCGGACAGCTCGCGCAGCCCGGGCAGGAGCGACAGCGGGAGCAGCACCACCGCGATCAGTGTCAGCGAGAACTTCACGATCACCCAGCGGTACCGGAAAAGGCCCCAATGGGTGAGCAGCGCGAGCGACACCCCGGACGCGAACGCGAGCAGGCTGACGGGGATCAGCAACGTGCCGCCGACGACGTACATCGCCTGGAAGACGGCGTGCTGCGTGGTGGGGTCGTCGGTGGACAGGCCGGTGATCGCGAGCGTCAGGTTGCCGACGTTGAGCCCCAGCCATCCGACGGACACCACGATGTGGGTGACCAGCAGCCACTTGCGGGCCGTCGGAGTGAGCCTTCTGCGACGCTCCGCGGTCCGCGTGGTCATAGCCGCACGAACCGTCGGTTGCGCCGGTTCTGGGCGAGCACGTTCTTGGTCACGCGCACCGAGAGCGTCCCGACCAGCAGGGAGACCATTAGTTTCATGTGTCAATGGTGGCTTCCTCACGCGTTCTTGTCGTCCACACCGGCGCGACATTCGCGGTGCGACCGGTGCGGTACACCGGTGTCCCGCGGCTACTCTCCTCGGGGTAGGCGACCCCGTGCCATGATGGCGGCATGGCGATCTGGCTGACCACCGACTCCGAGGCGAACGACCTGCTCGAGCGCGAGCCGTTGGCGCTGCTCATCGGCATGCTGCTGGACCAGCAGATAACCATCGAGACCGCGTTCGCCGGGCCGAAGAAGATCCTGGACCGGATCGGCGCGATGGACGCGCGGACCATCGCCGAGTACGACCCGGAGAAGTTCGCCGCGCTGTGTTCCACCCCGCCCGCGATCCACCGCTTCCCCGGTTCGATGGCCAAGCGTGTGCAGGCGATGTGCCAGGGGTTGGTCGAGGAGTACGACGGCAGCGCGGAGGCGCTGTGGACCGCCGGCGACCCGTCGGGCGCCGAGGTACTCAAGCGGCTCCGGGCGCTCCCCGGTTTCGGCGAGATCAAGGCCAAGATCTTCCTCGCGCTGCTCGGCAAGCAGCGCGGTCTGCGGGCGGCGGGCTGGCAGCAGGCGGCCGGCGACTTCGCGAAGAAGGGCAGCTACCTGTCGGTGGCCGACATCGTCGACGACGCCAGTCTGCAGGAAGTGCGTGCGTACAAGAAGCAGATGAAGGCGGCCGCCAAGGCGGCGAAGGCCTGACACGGGCGGTCAGTGGTCGGCGCCCATGTTGAAGGTCATGCCCGTGACCAGGTTCTGCTCGTTGAACTGCACCGAGACGGTGAAGCCGGGTCCGGTGACCTGCATCTGCGCCGCGTTGTGCTCGGCGCGCAGGCCACGGCGGGACGCGTAGGCGTGGAACGCGCGGCGGTGGTCGTGGAGCCGCAGCTCGGCGAGGCCCTGCTGCAGCACACGGGCCACGCGCGGGCCAGCCGGCGCCGGCAGCACGAACTCGGGGTGCTCGATGACGAACCCGGCGCGCGTGCCGCCGCCAACCGGGCCGGAGTAGCCGGTCCAGCGGCCGGAGATGGCCTTGGCCGCCTCCATCATGAGCGACGCGACCTGCGCGGGGTCGGTCGGCGAGCCGGGCAGGGCGTCGAACGGGACCTCCGCGGTCGACAGCTCGGGGATGTTGTGCTGCTGTCCGAAGTCGCGGACGTGCTCGGCCAGCTCGAGAATGTCCTGGCGGTACCCGAACGGGTTGGCCCAGCTCCACAGCCACGACTTCGGCCCCGGCGCCGCGCTCCCGAGGAGGTGCACCTTCGTGCAGGTCAGCGGGTGTTGACCGGTGAACGAGAACCGCGGCGCCGCGAGGTCGGTCTCCCACGCGCTTTCGCCGACGGTCTCGGACAGGTGCAGCTGGTGTTCGAACGACAGCAACGCGGCGTCGTCCTGCAGTTCGATGAAGGTGGGCACGTCTGGACGCTACCGTCCAGACTGGACGGCTCGGACCTCGGCATTAGTGGAGGTTGTGGCCTCCGGCCCCCGATTCCAGCCTACGGGTAGGTACCGACAATCCACGGCCCGCGGTCGTGAGTTGTCCACAGGCGGAGCCGGCCGCTCGTGTTGTCCACAGGCCCGCTTTTGCTCGTCCGTTTCTGTCGGTGGTCGCGGGTAGCGTGGATCTCGGGGGGCCGGAGGCCAAGCCTGGCCGCTGTCGCCACGCTGGTGCGTCGCCCACGCGCTCGGGACGCCGGTCCGGTACGTCGCCCGCTCGCGCGCGTTCGGCGATGCCGTGAAGGACCCCTTGACGGCATCGTCGCCCGGGCCACCCACGCGCCACCACCGGCGGCCCGTTGGCCTCCGGCCCCCGGAATCCACACTAGCGTCGGGCACCGACACTTTCGGTTGCGTCCCAAGGAGTTGTCCACAACGCGCGAGTTGTCCACAGGAGACACTCGGCGCGGCCGGGAGTGTCGGTGTCTTGCGGTAGCGTGGTTCGAGGGGGCCAGCGGCCAGCCGGGCTTGACCTCCACCTTGCTCGAGGTAGCACGCTGGCCACATGATCGACGTCGGTATCACCCTCTCCGGCACCGACCTCGTCGCGCGGGCGCGGGTCGTCGAGGCGCTCGGGTTCGAGTCCGTCTGGTTGCCTGACCTGCAGTTCGGCGACGGCCGCCCCGCGCTCGACGCGGTCACCGCGCTCGGGGTCCTCGCCGGCGCCACCGAACGTGTGCGACTCGGGTTCGGCACGCTGGTCCTGCCCACTCGCCAGGTCGCATGGCTCGCGAGCCAACTCGTTACGCTGCAACAACTCTCGGGTGACCGGGTGCTGCTCGGCGTTGGTGCGGGCGGCTTTCCCGGCGCCCCGTTCTGGCAGGCGGTCGGATCGCCGGCCCGCGGGCGCGGACGCCGCATGGACGATGCCCTCCTTGCACTGCCGGCACTTCTCGCCGGGCGGCGCGTCGAGTTGAACGGTGCGACCGTCAGTTTCGCGCCCGCCACCATGCCGCCGGTCCTCGTCGGCGGGAACTCCGACGCCGCGCTCGACCGTGCGATCCGCTTCGGCGACGAGTGGTTTCCCTCGTTGATCAGTCCGGCACAGCTCGGCGAACGCGTGCGAGAGTTGCGAAAGCGTGCGGCGGGGCGACGGACTCCCGGGATCACGGTCGGCGGGCATGCGTTCGTCAGCAGTTCGCCGGACTCCTTCGTGCGCAGCCTGATCGACGACCACGGAATGTCCGAAGTGGACGCACGAGAGATTCCGATGCCGGGCACCGCGGCGCATTTCGCGGCTTACGAAGCCGCCGGCGCGCATCGGGTGGTGCTGTCGGTGGACGCGCCGGACGAGAAGACTTGGCGGCGCGACCTGGAAATCATCGCGGCCGTGACCGGGCGCGCCTCCGGCCCCCGATTTCCAGCTTACCGAGCGGGACCGACAGATTCCGGGGCGGGCGCGTGAGTTGTCCACAAGGCGGCGGGTTGTCCACAGCCGGGCGCTGGACGCGCGTTTCTGTCGGTGGTCGAGGGTAGCGTGGTTCGAGGGGGCCAGCGGCCAGCCCGCACAACAAAACGGGCGCCCACCGAGGTGGACGCCCGTCGAAAGTCAGCTCACGGCTTGCGGCCGACGGCCGCCGCGCTGCACTCCTCGACCTGGCTCAACGGCCGCAGCTTCGGACCGTCCGGCCACCACAGGTCGGACAGCTCGAAGTCGCCCGGCTTGCCCGGCCCCGGCGAGATGATCTCCAGCCCCGGCATGAACTCCCGCAGCTGTGCCTTCGTACGGAACCGGCCGGAACCCATGGGGCTGTGGATGAACACGTCCTCCATGCGCCGCGCGAGCTCCTCGTGGCCGGGCGTCTCCGGGTTGAAAAAGTGGGAGATCACGACGAAGCTGCCGGACGGCAGCGCCTCGACGTACTCCTTCATCAGCTCGCCGCCGTTCTCGGCGGTGTAGTGGTGCAGCGTGCCGACGTGCAGCAGCGCCAGCGGCTGCGTGAAGTCGATGTGCTTGCGCACGACCTCGTTCTGCAGCACCTGCTGCGGCTCGAAGATATCCGCCGGCACGAAGTGCGTGAAGTCGTTGTCCTCCAGCAGCGCCTCGCCGTGCGCGATCACCACGGGATCGTTGTCGACGTACACGACCCGCGCCTCCGGGTCGATGCGCTGCGCGATCTGGTGCGTGTTCTCCGCGGTCGGCAGGCCGGAGCCGCAGTCGAGGAACTGGCGGATGCCACCCTGGTCGGCGAGGAACCTAACGGCCCTGGTCAGGAAGTTGCGGTTGGACCACGCGAGGTCCCGCGCCTCGGGCGCGACCTGCACCACCCGGTTGAAGACCTCGCGGTCGATCGCGTAGTTGTCCTTGCCACCGAGAAACGCGTCGTACACCCGGGCGATGCTCGCGCGGGTCGGGTCGACCCCGACGGGAACCATGCTGGGCGCGTCGTACTTGGACGCGGTCTCGGCCATCGCAAACCTCACAACCAAACGTATTCGGGTGGACCGACCCAGAGTAGCGACGCCCAGGCAGCGGGTAAACGCGGGTATTCACGGCCAATCCACCCTCAAAACGCCCGTGCATCTGCACCTGCGCTGGTGGGGAAGCTGCGCTGACCTTGGGATTTCCTTGGGACGCCAACCGAAAGTCACCCGTTCGGTCTAGCAACGTCACACTGACGACGGACAGCTGAACCGTCGGTTGACTCCTGTCATTTCGGGGGCCGTGGAACTCCTCTCGGGTGCGGACAGAGCGACTCGAAGATCGAGGTGGTGGACCGGCTGACCTTCGTCGTCATCCGGATCCGCAACACCGGCGGCGACATCGAGCTGCCGAAGGTGCGCCGCTCGCTGCTGCCGAGGATGCGGGAGATCCTGCTGCCCGAGGCGCGCTCACCCTTGCCGCGAACGAGAAGTTCAAGATCGTGGTGGTGTTGCGCGAGCGAACCGAGCGGCGCGCGCGGCGCCGCTCGTCACCGCGGGGCTCGGCGTGCTCCTCGCCGGCGCGCTGTTCGCGATCAACCTGTTTGCCGGAGGCCGCGACCGCCGACGACCCGACGGTCGAGTGCGCGCGTGCGGCAGCTGGCCGGTGTCACACCCGGGCGCGGGCAGGAGTCGAGACGGCGGACCGGATGCCCGGCGCGCCGGGCGTCCACTGCGAGCGGAACTCGGAGGCGGAGCTGTTGGACGAGCCTTCGGTGAGCGGAATCTCGACCGGCCATCCATTTTGGACGGTCGAGTACCTTTACACGAAAGGGATTCCGCCGGCCGGCTCGATGCTGGCAGCCCACACGCTGTCCGCCTCCCCGGATTTTGAGTGTGGGCACAAAGATCCAAGAACCTAGCTTTTGCGCCAGGCGGAGATCGCCGCCGACGTGCAGAGCGCCGTCACCAACGCCAGCAACGCCGCCAGCAGCACCGGCCACAACACGTGCATGCTCAACGCCAGCAGCAAGTTGATCACGGTCGCCGTGAGGTACACCCCGGCGAGGACGAGCCACCCCGTCCACGGGGCCGCGGTTCGGCGTGGGCGGCGGCGGAGCATCGCACCTCCAGTGTCATTCCTGGGGATGTCGCGCCGCGCCGGGGTTCAGTTACCGCCGGTCGATATCGATCGGATCACCAGGTAGATCAGGTCCGGCTCGCCGCGCGGGACGACGACCGGCAGGGTCTCGACGGGGCCGAACCGCACCGCCAGCGCCGCCTCGAACGCCGGCGCCGCGTTGGCGCTCCACACCGCCAGTACGCCGCCCGGGGTCAGGGCGTCGGCAAGCATCGACAGGCCGGCCGGGCCGTACAGCGCCGCGTTGCCCTCGTCGACCGTCCACTCCGGACCATTGTCGATGTCCAGGCAGATGGCGTCGAACCGCCCCGCGGTGGGCAGCCAGCTCAGCAGGTCGGCGGCCACCACGCGCACGCGGGGCTCGGCCAGGACCGCCGCGTTGCCCAGCGGGCCCTCGTTCCACGCGATCACCGCGGCCTCGCGTTCGACGACCACCACCGAGCCGACCGCCGGCCGCGACAACGCCTCCCGCAGCGAGAAGCCGACCCCGAGGCCGCCGACGAGCAGCCGACCACCGGCGGGCATGCGGGCCGCCGCCGCCTCGACCAGCAGCCGCTCGGACTCGCCGTTACGCGTGTCCATCAGGAACACGCCGTTCGCGATGATCTCGTGGTGCGCGCCGACCCGCCGGAGCACCAACTCGCCGCACACCCCGTCCACCCGTGCCAGAACCTCCGAGATCACCCCAACAGAGTAGAAGCCGGCGGGCTCTGGAGCCCTACCCTGGGTGGGCGCGGGAGGAGGTCGCATCATGCAGGCATCGGTAGGCGACCAGCTGCACATTCACGGTCGCGCGGTGGGAAACCCCGACCAGCTCGCGGAGATCGTCGAGGTGCGGGGCACCGACGGGACACCGCCCTACCTCGTCCGCTTCCCGGACGGTCGCGAGCGGCTGGTGTTCCCCGGCCCGGACTGCATCGTCGAGAAAACGCCATGAGCGGTGTTTCAGGACCGTCCAGGGTCCTGAAACACCGCTCATGGGTTTCGACCGCGCGCCCGGTCAGACCCTGGTGAGCTCGTCGATCAGCGCGTCGACATCGAAGTGCTCGCTCTCAGTGCCGAGCGGGACCACCTCGTCGGTCGCGCCGAGAAACCCGGCGACCGACTCGTGGTCCAGCTCCAGCAGGGCGTAGCCCTCCGGCGACTCGATCTCCACGACCAGCATGTGCAGCCCGCGTTCCTCGAGCGGCCGCATCCGCACGTCGCCGACACCCGCCGAGTCGGTCAGGCCCTCGACGAGCAGCTCGCGGGAGAAGACCCACTCGACCCAGCGGTCCCGGTCGGTCTGGAACGCGGCGGTCACCGTGTACGGGTGGTCGACGCGGTAGGACCAGCGTGAACGGACCGGCGTGGTGCCGTCGTACAACGCGACGAGCTCAGCGTGAATTGCTTCGGTGGTCATCTCTGGCCCTCCTCCTCGACTGTCCACCCGTGTGTGGGTCGGTCGAGGGTGAGATGCGGCGGAGGGCCAGATCTGACGTCCGAAGCCAGATGTTCACGCAATCAGGTATGACCGGGACCACACCGTAACGCCTGACCTGCCGTGCTAGATGAGGCCGAGCCCGCGAACCGCGTCCCGCTCCTCGGCCAGCTCGGCGACGGAGGCGTCGATCCGCTCGCGGGAGAAGTCGTCGATCTCCAGACCCTGGATGATCTCCCACCGGCCGTCGGCGCAGCGCACCGGGAACGACGAGATCAGGCCCTCGGGCACGCCGTAGCTGCCGTCGGAGACGACCGCCATGGAGGTCCAGTCGGTGCCGTTCACCCAGTCGTAGACGTGGTCGATGGCGGCGTTGGCGGCCGACGCGGCCGACGACGCGCCCCGCGCCTCGATGATGGCGGCGCCCCGCTTGGCGACGGTCGGGATGAACGTGTCGCGCAGCCACGCGTCGTCGGCCACGGCGGCCGCGGCGGTCTGGCCGTTGACCTCGGCGCGGTACAGGTCCGGGTACTGGGTGGCGGAGTGGTTGCCCCAGATCGTCATCTTCGCGATGTCGGTGACCGAGACGCTGAGCTTGCTGGCGAGCTGCGACAGCGCGCGGTTGTGGTCGAGGCGCGTCATGGCGGTGAACCGGTCGGCAGGCACATCCGGCGCGTGCGACTGCGCGATCAGCGCGTTCGTGTTCGCGGGGTTGCCGACCACGAGGACGCGCACGTCGTCGGCCGCGCCCGCGTTGATGGCCTCGCCCTGCGGCTTGAAGATGCCGCCGTTGGCCTCGAGCAGGTCGCCGCGCTCCATGCCCTTGGTGCGGGGCCGGGCGCCGACGAGCAGCGCGACGTTGACGCCGTCGAACGCGTGCTTCGGGTCGTCGGTGATGTCGATGCCGCTCAGCAGCGGGAAGGCGCAGTCGTCGAGCTCCATGGCGGTGCCCTCGGCGGCCTTCAGCGCCGGGGGGATCTCCAGCAGCGACAGCCGGACGGGCGTGTCGGGCCCGAGGAGCTGGCCGGAAGCGATGCGGAACAGCAGTGCGTAACCGATCTGGCCGGCGGCACCGGTGACGGTGACCTTGACGGCAGCCTTGCTTGCCACGGGGAAGATCCTCCCGAATAAGAAGAGATAACGGTGTCGCGAGGCTATCAAGCAGACACGCCGGTGGCGCACGACGTCGACTTGCCGGGGTCGCAAGGTCGCCACCCTTTGAGTGGACTTGCCTCCGACGGTGCCCGAACGGCTGGTTTTGCAGGTCAAAGCGGGATGATGGACCGAGTTCCACGCGAGGGGAAATCGGATGACGATGATGCTGCAGGGACCGCACTCGACCGTCCGGATCGAGGTGCTCGGCGACGAGCTGCGCCGCCTCCGGGAGGTGTCCGGCCTGACGCTCGCGCAGGTCGGTGCGCGGACAGGGCTGAGCATCTCCCACCTGTCCCGGCTGGAGAGCGGGAAACGACCGCAGAGTGTGGAGGATGTCGCGGCGCTTCTGGTGGTCTACGGCATCACCGGGGAAGAGCGCTCGGATCTGGTCGCGCTCGCCAAGAAGGCCCGCCAGCCCGGCCTGTGGCAACGGGCCGACCAGTCGTTCCGGTCCAGGGTCACGGCGTTGAGCCTTCTCGAGTCGCGAGCGGTGACGATGGCGTCGTGGGAGCCGCTGGTCGTTCCTGGCCTGCTGCAGACCGTGCCATACGCCCAGGCGGTCTTCCGCGAGATCGGCATGGTCGACGACCAGGAGGATCTGGATCGGCGGGTGGTCGATCGGATCCGTCGGCAGACGGTGTTGCGGCGGGCCAACCAGCCGGAGCTGACCGCCGTCATCGGTGAGGCTGCCCTGCGCAACCCACTTGGCGGACTGACGATCCTGCGGGAGCAGCTGAAGTACCTGGTCGAGGTGTCGGAACGCGGCAACGTGACGATCCGGGTGATGCCGACCGCGGCCGGCGGTCATCCCGGACTCGACGGGGCATTCATGCGGCTGCGCTTCGCAGATCGGCCGGCCGTGGCGTTCGTCGGCTGCATGTGCTCCAGCATCTATATGGAGGAACACTTCGAACTCGCGACGTTCGACCGGATCTTCGCCGAGCTCAAGGAGCGCTCACTGAGCGCGGAGAACTCCGTGCGGCTGATCGCCGAGCTGGCCGCGAACATGGAGCGCCGATGAGCGCGGTCCTCGTGCTGTGAGGGTCCTTCACTGCGTTGAGGCGCGCTGAAGGACCCCTTCACTGCATGACCGGCCGCGCCTCAGCCGCCTAACGGGCCGCCCTCGATGGTCATCGCCACGGCGATCATGCCCGCGCCGAAGCCGGCGTAGGTCAGGACGTCGACGCCTCTGCCGCGGATCAGGATCAGGCCCGCCTGCTCGTCTGATAGCAATGCGCGCAGCGCCGCCGCCAGGAACAGGGCCAAGCCGATGAGCACGGTCCCCTGGCGCCAGTGGTACAGCACGATCCGCACCAGCCCGAGTCCCACCACGGCCAGCACCATCGCGAACGGCAGGTGCGCGAGCACCGGGTGCCGGCGCCGGTGCGGCGTGGTCATGAGCGCTCCGCGGCCAACACAGTGTTGGTCAACAACATCGCAATGGTCATAGGTCCTACCCCACCGGGCATAGGCGCGAGCCAGCCCGCTACTTCGCGTACGTCCGGGTGGACGTCGCCGACCAGACCTTCATCAGTTCGGGTGATTCCCACGTCCAGGACGGCGGCGCCGGGCTTGATCATGTCCGGGGTGATCAGTGCCGGGTTGCCGGCGGCGGCGACGACGACGTCCGCGCGGCGGACCTCGGCGGCCAGATCCTTGGTGCCGGTGTGGCACAGGGTGACCGTGGCGTTCTCGGAGCGGCGGGTGAGCAGCAGGCCGAGCGGCCGGCCGACCGTCACACCACGTCCGACGACGGTGACGTTGGCGCCGGCCAGGGGCACGTCGTAGCGCTTGAGCAGCTCGATGATGCCGAGCGGCGTGCACGGCAGCGGGCCCGTCTCACCGAGGACGAGCCTGCCGAGGTTCATCGGGTGCAGGCCGTCGGAGTCCTTGGCCGGGTCGACACGGGCCAGCGCGGCGCCGGAGTCGAGATGGCCGGGCAGCGGCAGCTGGATCAGGTAGCCGGTGCAGGCGGGGTCGGCGTTCAGCTCGTCGATGACGGCCTCGAGCTGGGCCTGCGTGATGTCGGCCGGCAGGTCGCGGCGGATCGACGTGATGCCGATCTTGGCGCACGCGTTGTGCTTGCCGCGCACGTACGAGTGCGAGCCGGGGTCGTCGCCGACCAGCACCGTGCCGAGGCCGGGCACGATGCCCCGCTCGGCGAGCGCGCTCACACGCGTGCGCAGGTTCTCGAAAATCGCGTTGCGGGTGGCCTTGCCGTCCAGGATCGTCGCGGTCACGGGCGCCATCCTCTCATCGGCCGCTCAGCGGGGTCGGACACGGATCGCGGCGATGCCGACGGCGACCATCGTCATGCCGATGCCGACGAAGCTCGTGACGTTGAGGTCGCTGCCGTCCGTCGGGACGACCAGGTCCAGCAGCACGGCGCCGACGAGCTGGCCGGCCACCGACGCCATGCCGAGCACCAGCACGCCCGTCACCCGCACGGCGGTCACGGCCGTCATGATCGTGACGATGCCCAGCGCGCCGCCGACGTAGAGCCACCACTGTCCCGGCAGCGCCTCCGGCCAGCCGCGGACCAGCAGGTCCACGGCCGTGGCGAGGACCAGCGTGGCCGTGCCGACCAGGAAGTTCACCATCGTGGGCACGACGACGTTCGCCGCCGCCACGCGGACCCGCCCGTTCACCGCCGTCTGCCACGCGAGACCGAAGCCGGCGATCGCGGGCAGGAGCGCCCACCACAGGCCGCCCGGGTCGCCGACGGTCGCGTGGTCGGACACCGAGACGACCACCGCGACGACCGCGAGCAGCGCGCCGGCCGCGCGCGGCAGCGTGATCGGCTGCGGGCCGCCCGGGCCGAGCCCCGCCCGGTCCACCGGCAGGCTGGACACGATCTGACCTGCGACGACGGCGACGGTGAAGACCGCCACCCCGAGGATTGAAACCGTCAGTCCCTGGGTACTGACGAGTAACGCGCCACAGGTGCCGCCGAGGATCTGCCACGGTCGGAGCTCCCCCGTACGGAGGGTCCGGCGCAAACGGCCCACACCGGCGCGGGCGGCTGGCAAGATCGGCAACACCGCGAGGAGGAGCACCGAACCGACGGAGAAGGAGATCAAGGCGGCGAGAACACCGTCGTGGATCTGATGCCCGAGTTGGCCGTTGATCCGGCCCTGCACGGCCAGCGCCACCCCGCCCAAAGAGGCAAGAGCGGCCCCCGCCGCACGCCGCCAGGCGGTCGGATGGTGTGCTGAGGACAGAGCGGCGGTAGTCACGTGTCGACATCCTCGTCGCCCGGCCTTGCGGAGACCACCGGGGCCGGGTAGAGAGAAGCAGGCTGTGACGCCGACCGATGGACAAGGGAAGATGTCACCGTGGCACAACCGACACAGCTAACCCCGACTGAGCAGGATGCCCTGGTCAAACAGATCGGGCTGGCGATGCTGCGCGTCGCTCCCGAGGACTGGGAGCAGCTCACCGTCGACTACCGCGCCGTCGGCCGCTACGCCGAGTCGACCGGTCAGGTCGTGTACTCCGACGGCGCCGCCGAGTCCTGGACGATGCCTGCCGACCTGCAGAGCCTGTTCGCACGGCTGCGTGGCGGCATGTACCGCGAGGGCCGGGGCACCTGGTTCAACGCGCGTTACCGCCTCGACCACCCGTCCAGCTACAACCTCGAGTACGACCGCGAGGAGCCGGACTGGGACATGCCGCCGCCGCCCCAGGCCTACCCGGACGACATGCGGCTGTTCCCGCGCTCCGAGGACAACGTGCCGGAGTGGCTGCGCAGGCGGCTCGCGACGGCCCCGCCGCCGGTCGGGCCGCCCCCGGGCACCCCGATGCAGGACCGGCCGATCGGCCCGCCGACGCCCCGGTTCCGGGTGGCGCGGATCTTCGACGGTCCCGGCGAGGACGGTCGCCCGTCGGTGAACCGGCCGCCGGTCGACGAGATGGACATCCAGGACCTGCTGGACTACCTGGACAACGGCCCGCTCGTCGGGCCGGCCCGCGGGTACGAGATCGACCGGCTGGACCCGAACGGCCAGCAGTCGGTGCCGGTCGCGTTCCACACGGACGGCACGTGGATCTGGCCGGCCGCGGTCAACTACTTCCTGCGTGAGCACGACATCGCGCCGGAGCCGGACCTGGTGGAGCACGTCCGCCGGATGCACTTCCAGCTGCCGCAGGTCGACGAGCAGACCCGCTCCGCCGCGCAGCTGTTCCTCGGCCCGCCGCCGCCCGGTCCGGGTGGCCCCGGTCCCCGGCCGCCCGCACCCGCGCCGACCAGGGCGATGCCCGTGCCGGCGCCGGTCCCCGCGCCCAAGCTGCCCCCGATGACGCCCGCCATGACACCGCCGCTGACGCCGCCGCGCGCCGCCCTGCCGTCGCAGGGCCCGCCCGGACCGCAGATCGACCAGCTGCGTGCCCGGCTCGAGGATCTCGACGTGCCGGAGTCGGCGTACCGGATCGGCCCGCCGGCCGGTCGCGGGTGGACGATGGAGCAGACCGACGAGGGCTGGCGGGTCGGCTGGTACGACCGCGACTACGTGGCGCCCGCGATGTTCGAGGACGTGGCGGACGCGTCGGCGTTCCTGCTCGGCAAGGTCATGCTGGACACCGACCGGTGGGCCGCCGGGCCGCAGAACCCGGAGCTCCCGCCGCTCGACGACCACGGCTTCGAGCCGATGTCGGCGCCGATCGAGGAGTTCGAGCCGCTGTCCGCGCCACTGTCCACGCCACTGTCCACGCCGCCGCTCGACGACTTCGGCCCGCCGGAGCCCCCGCCGCTGCGGCCGCCTCCCGGCACGCCGCCGCCCGGCACGCCCCGGCCGGAGCCGACGCGCACGATGGCGATGGAACCGCCGTCGCTTCGGGAGCCGACGCCGGCGCCGGTGCGTGAGCCGATCCGTGAGCCGATCCGGGAGCCCGCTCGGGAGCCGGCGATGGCTTCGCGGTCGCTGAACGGCGCCGCGGCCGCGCCGCCCGGCGCCGAGTGGCCGATCAACCCGCTGCCCGGCGAGCCGCCGCTGACGTTGTTCCGCGGCAAGCGGGTCATCGAGCTGGAGCCGGGCACCGAGCTGGACCGGTTCGGCGAGGACGACGGCAACCTGCTGTACGCGGCGGGCACGCCGTTCTCGGAGCGGTCGCTGGTGCCGGAGTGGATCGACCGGCCGTACCACGTGTACCGCGTGCGGCAGCCGGTCCAGGTGCTGACCGGTGCCGCGATCCCGTGGTTCGACCAGCCCGGTGGCGGGACCGCGTTCCTGCTGCCGGACGCCATCGGCGACCTGGTGGCGCACGGGCAGCTCGTCGAGCTGGATGGACGGGAACGTCCGAGGGGATAACCGCGGGGTTATGACGAGGTGAGATCTACCTCGTTCGTGTCTTCGGTGACACGTTGGGGTCAACCGGGTGCTCTTCGTGCCCGGCCCCTAACACCGGAGGTTCCCATGCGCCTCAGCAGCACGATCTTCGTGGCCGTTCATCGTCGGTGGCGGCCGCCGGCAACGTGAGATCGCCCGACCCCCACGTGGGTCCGCCGAGGCCTGCCGTCATCCGGCAGGCCTCGGTGTCGTAGTTGGCCTCCGGGCCGACGTTTTTTGCCTGGGCCGCTGCCCCTTCGGGAAGCGAGCCGGAGGTCGACGCGTGGGACACTGGCTGGTCGAACCGCGGTGAGGCTGGCATGCGCAGACCCTTGGAGAAGCCGGACAATGCGAGGCGGGCACGGTCCTCCATTCCTGCCTTGGAGCGCGACGAGCGCGCCACGTCTGCCCGATCGTTGTCCAGCCCCGCGAACGTGTTGTGGTTGCAGCAGCGTGCGGGCAACCGCGCCGTGTCGTCGGTGGCGCACACGAGCAGAGCCCTCGTGGTGCAGCGTCAGCCGGCCGCCTGCACTACCGAACTCATCGGTGAGGAAGACTGGAAGGTCAAGGGCACCAAGACCGCCAGTGGTTACGACACGGGCGACTACTACAAGGACGTAGCCAGGAAGATTCTCGAAACCGGCGAGAAGTCGGGCGTCGAGTTCGATCGGGCTCTCTTCGTTGTCGCTCAGGCCCGCGCCGAACAAGGAATGGGTGACCCGACGAGGAGCCGGTTCCGCGTCCTCAACATCACTGTGTCCGATGCGGACAGCAAAGGCGCCAAACCAATGCCGGGGCATCCGGAAATCTTCGAGACCACGAGCGGCCGCAAGTTTCAGAAGCTCGCGACGAAGGAGAACGATCCGGTCTGCGCCAACTTAGGGGTGCCACTGGAGCAACCGGGCGGACAGTGCACCGTGACCAGCCGGTTCTATGTCTACGACTCCATTGGCGACCAGACCGAACACTATCTCGACGAGATGACCAAGGGCCGTCCCGGCGTGATGGATATATTGACGAAGAAGAAGGGCACGCCCGGAGAATCGGCAGGGATCAAGGACTTCGGCACGGCGCTGAAGGGCTACGGCAGCGATCCGAACTACGCGGCCAAGCTGTGTGCCAACTACAACGACGTGGTCCGGGACATGACGACCATTCTGGACAAGGCGATCCAGACGAAGAACGACTGTCTACCGGAAGCTCGGAAGAAACTCTCCGACGCGTGGGACGAGTTCAACAAGGCCCATAAGCAACACGTCGAAGCCCACGCCGCCAAAGACCCCGAGCGCATCAAACTGGCACAGGAAGAAATCCGCCGCGTGGAGAAACTGGTCAAACAGCGCGACGACGAGGTCAAGTGGCTCGAGGAGGCGATCAGGAAGCTCGGGGCGCGCCGTACGGGCCTGACAACGGCGAAATGCCCGCCCGTGAAGAAGACCGCCGCCCCACCCCCGACCCAGTGAACCCGCCGCACGGCGCCGTCACTCGGATGGCAGGCGGCCGTGGCGGGTCAGCCAGTCCGCGTAGACCTGTTGTCGTGCAGGGGCTTTCTGCCAGTAGCACTCCTCGGCGCGGTCCCGCAGCGCCTGCATCTCCGCCTCCGCGATCGGGCCCTCCCGCGACCACACGATCAGGTGCCGGGTCTGGATCGGGGCGCCGACGAGCGGCCGGCTCACCACACCGGGGCGGGCGCGGCTCGGTGCCTGCAGCAGCATGACGCCGCCGCCCATCGACACCAGTTCGGCCGCGATCTCCTGGTCGAGGCCCTCCAGTTCGGGCATCGGGACGTGGTGGCGCAGGCACACGTCCCGCACGTAGCCGGCGAACCAGCTGTCCGTGTGCGCGGCCGTGAACCAGTGCAGCCCGGCCACCTCGGACAGCTCGATCTCCTCGGCGGCGGCCAGCGGCGAGTCGGTGCCGACGCCGACGAACAGCGGCTCCGTCGCGATCACCGCGCGGCTGAGCACCGGCGGCAGCACGATCTCGTGGCCGGGCGCCTCCTGGCACACGACCAGCTCGAGCCGGCCGTCGGCGAGCAGCTCCAGCATCGTGTCGCGGCCGCCGGTCACCCGCAGGTCGACGGTGGCACCCGGCACCACCTCGGGCACCAGGGTGGTCATCGCCGACGTGATGGTGCCGGCCGTCGCCGCGACGCGGATCGTCGTCGGGCTGCCGGCGCGTTGCTTGCGGACGCTGCGGTCGAGGCCGCTGACCGTGGCCAGCACGGAACGGGCGTGCGCGAGGACGACGTCACCGAGCGCGGTCGGCGTGCTGCCGGTGCGGTCGCGGTGGAACAGCGGCCCGCCGACCAGCCGTTCCACTCGCTGTAACTGCGCGGTGAGCGCGGGTTGGGAGATGCCGAGCGCCGCGGCGGCCTTCGTGATGCTGCCGGACTGCGCTATCGCTTCGACGAGCCGGAAGTGCCGTACCTCGAGATCCATGTCGCACCCGCCTGTGGGCCGGACCGGTCATTCAGAGAAGAGGGTGCTCGCGACCACACGTGACGATCCGTGGGCTCATTCACCCACTCGGAGGCCGTACGCGGCCGCGAACGCGATCGCGGTGTCGATGTCGACGCGGGCGCCGGCGAGCGAGCCCTGCCGAAGAGCGGTCGCGTCGAACTGCGTGCCGCGCAGGTCGGCGCCGTCGAACTGGGCCTCCACCACGCGTGCGCCGCGTAAGTCCGCGCCGGTCAGGTCGGTCTCGCGCAGGTCCGCGCCGGACAGGTTGGCCTCGCGGAACCGGAGGCCGGAGAGCACGGTCTTGCGGAAGTTCGCGCCGACGAGGCTCGCCAGCGTCAGGTCGGTCTCCTTGATCGTCAACGGGCGGAAGCGGCACTGGTGGAAGTTCGAGCCGAGCAGCGAGCAGCCGGTGAACTCGCTGTGCATGAGGTTGGTGCGCTCGAACGTGCACGACCGGAACGCCGTCGTGGTGTGCTGTGACTCCCCGAGGTCCGCGCGGCTGAAGTCGCAGTGGTCGAACGTGCAGCCCTTGGTGACCAGGCCACGCAGGTCGGCCTCGACGAACACGGTGTGCTCGAAGTGTCGGCCCTCCCAGGACTGATGGGACAGGTCGGCGTCGCGAAAGTCCTCGGTCATGCCAAGAGACTAGGGAACGACCCCGACAGACTGGAGCGCGTCGCTGGTCAGACGGATCGGGCGTGGCTGGTTTTGGTGCGGCCCGATCCGGTCGAGGAGGTCCTGACGATAGGTTCCCCGTCATGACGCACGAGGTCGGGCCGGGCAGTGGGGGTGGCTCAGGCGAGCCTGGTGACTCGGGTGGCGTCGCCGGGCCGGGCAGCGGTAGCGATTCCGGCGGCTCCGCCGGCACGAACAGTCCCGGGGACCCCAGCGACCCACGTGGCCCGAAGGATCCGGGCAGCCTGGTCGGGCCTGGTGGTCCGGTCCAGTGGGTGCAGCCGACTCCTCCGGTGCGGCGTGCTCGTGGGCGGCGAGGGCTGGTCACCGTGGGGGCGACCGTCGCGGCGGTGGTGTTGTTCGGGGGTGGGCTTCTGGTTGGGCGGTTCGCAGGGGAGGACTCGGAGCCGGCTGGGTCGGGGACGACGTTCACCTACGGCGTCGGCGGTCAGTTGCCGGTATTCGCGGCCGCGTTGAAGGCGCCCACCCTCGTCTGCCTCGACGGGCGGCCCGCCGAGGGCGTGCGGTACCCGGCCAGCGCCGCGACCGGCTGCGATTCGCCCCACGATGCCGAGGTCATCGGCTTCGCCTGTGTGCTCAACGACTACGGCGACGGCAAGGGCCGGCCGGGCTACCCGGGCATGGCCGCGCTCACCGCCTGCGACGAGTCCCTGTGCGGAATCATCTTCGACTCCGACTGGGTGGACTACCGCGACAAGGCCACCGCTCTGGAGTGGGCCGCGGTGGTTCCCACCGAACGCCAGTGGGACGCGCACCCGACGACCGGCGGCAACTACTCGGTGGCCCCCGGCCTGTGCGTCGTGTGGCGCGCCGACGGCGCCGAGCTGACGGAGTCGGTGCTGCGCGACGTCGGGTGACCGGGTCCGACGGGCGTCAGCGGAAGTCGCGGGAGCGGCTCGGGATCCGTAGGTCCAGGTGTTCGAGGTGGTCGGCCTCCAGGCTGGTCACCCCCTCCGCGTTCTCGATGATGCCGCGCACCAGCAGTGCCCCCGAGTTGCGGGCGATCTTGCGGTAGCGCGCCCACAAACCCTGCGTGCACACCACGTTCACCATGCCCGTCTCGTCCTCGATGTTCAGGAACGTGACGCCGCCCGCCGTCGCCGGGCGTTGGCGGTGGGTCACTGCCCCGCCGATCAGCACCCGGGTGCCGCTCTCGACGTCGGGCAGGGCCGTCACCGGCAGCGCGCCCTGACTCGTCAGCCACTTGCGGACGAACTGGGTCGGGAAGCTGTCCGGCGACAACCCGGTGGCCCACACGTCGGCCACCGCGACCTCGATGTCGTCCATGCCGGGCAACACCGGGGCGTCCGCGCCGACCGTGGTGCCCGGTAAGCGGTCCGGGCGGTCGCCCGCCACCGCGCCCGCCGCCCACAGCGCCGCGCGGCGGCCGACGTCGAAACACGTGAACGCGCCCGCCGTCGCCAGCGCCTCCACCTGCGCCCGCTTCAGGCGCATCCGCCGGGACAGGTCGACCATGTCGCGGTACGGGCCACCGGAATCCCGTTCCGCGACGACACGTTCGGCCAGGTCGTCACCGATCGTGCGGACCGTGCCCAGTCCTATTCGGACGGCCTGACCGCCGCGGTCGTCCGGTTCGAGCGTCGCGTACGACAGGCTCGCGTTCACGTCCGGGCCGCGGACCGTCACCCCGTGCCGCCGCGCGTCGGCCACCAGCGACTGCGGCGAGTAGAACCCCATCGGCTGCGCCCGCAACAACGCCGCGCAGAACGCCGCCGGGTAGTACAGCTTGAACCAGGCGCTCGCGAACACCAGGTACGCGAAGCTCAGCGCGTGACTCTCCGGGAAGCCGAAGTTCGCGAACGCCATCAGCTTCTCGTAGATCCGGCCGGCCAGCTCCGCGTCGATGCCGTGCCCCGCGGCGCCCTCGTAGAACCGTTCGCGCAACCGTTCCATCCGTCGCGTCGAGCGTTTGGCGCCCATGGCCCTGCGCAGCTCGTCCGCCTCCGCCGGCGTGAAGTCGGCGATGTCCACGGCCATCTGCATCAGCTGTTCCTGGAACAGCGGCACGCCCTTGGTCTTGTGCAACGCCTTCTCCAGCAGCGGATGGTCGTAGGTGACCTCCTCCTTGCCGTTGGCGCGGCGGATGTACGGGTGCACCGAGCCGCCCTGGATCGGGCCGGGGCGGATCAGCGCCACCTCCACCACCAGGTCGTAGAACTCTCTCGGCCGCAACCGGGGCAGGGTCGCCATCTGCGCGCGGCTCTCCACCTGGAACACCCCGACCGAGTCCGCCACGCACAACATGTCGTAGACGCGGCTGTCGGCCAGGTCCAGCTTGTCGATGTCCACGTCGACCCCGTGGTGGCGGGACACGAACTCGACCATGTACCGCAGCGCGGACAGCATCCCGAGACCGAGCAGGTCGAACTTCACGAGCCCGATCGCCGCGCAGTCGTCCTTGTCCCACTGCAGGACCGTGCGCTTGTCCATCCGCGCCCGCTCCACCGGGCAGACCTCGCTGACCGGCCGGTCGCAGATCACCATGCCGCCGGAGTGGATGCCGAGGTGGCGCGGGAAGTCCTCCAGCTGCCCGGCCAGCTCCAGCACGGTCACCGGCACGTCGTGATCGTTCTCGGCGACGGTGTTCTTCACCGGCGCCCAGCGGTCGATCTGTCTGCTCCACGCGTCCTGCTGCCCCGGCGAGTAGCCGAGCGCCTTCGCCATGTCCCGCACCGCCGACTTCGCCCGGTACGCGACCACGTTGGCGACCTGCGCGGCGTGCCGCCGGTCGTACTTCTCGTAGACGTACTGGATGGCCTCCTCGCGGCGGTCCGACTCGATGTCCAGGTCGATGTCCGGCGGCCCGTCCCGCGCCGGCGCGAGGAACCGCTCGAACAGCAGCCGCCAGCGCACCGCGTCGACCTTCGTGATGCCCAGCGCGTAACAGACCGCCGAGTTCGCGGCGGACCCCCGGCCCTGGCAGTAGATGCCCCTGTCGCGGCAGAAGTCCACGATGTCGGCCACGATCAGGAAGTACCCGGGGAAGCCGAGCTCCTCGATGACCCTCAGCTCGTGCTCGAGCTGCGCGTACGCCTCCCGCGCCTGGTCCGGCGGGCCGTAGCGCACCAGCGCGCCCGCGTACGTCTGCTCCCGCAGGTAGCTGATCTCGGTGTGCCCCGGCACCTCGAACGGCGGCAGCCGCGGCGCGACCAGCTTCAGGTCGAACGACAGCTGCACGCCGAGCAGCGCGGACCGCTGCACCACACCGGGGTACCGCTCGAACCGCCGGTGCATCTCCTCGCCGGACCGCAGGTACGCGGTCGGCGCGGGCGGCAGCCAGCCGTCCATGTCGTCGAGGCTGCGCCGGGCCCGGACCGCGGCCATCGCGGCGGCCAGCTCACCCCTGCTCGGCTGCGCGTAGTGCACCGCGTTGGTGGCCACCATCGGCAGCCGCAGCTCGGCCGCCATCTCGGCGAGCAGGTCGTTGTGCGTGGTGTCGAGCGGCAGCCCGTGGTCGATCAGCTCGACGTAGGTGTGGTCGCGGCCGAACGCGTCGGCCAGCCGGTGCAGCTCGCCGAACGCCGCGTCCGGGCCGTCCCGCAGCAGCGCCCCGCGCACCGACGCCTTGCGGCACCCGGTGAGCGCGACGACCGCGCCCCTGGTCTGGTCGACCACGTCGTCGAAGTCGTAGACCGGGCGGCCCTTCTCGCTCTCGTGCGCGAGCTGGCCGTCGGTGATCGCACGGCACAGGCTGCCGTAGCCGTCCGCGCCGGTCGCCAGCAGCAGCAGGTGGTCGCCCTCCGGGTCGGCGACGCCGTTCTGCGGCTGGGACAGCCCGAGGCTCAGCTCGGTGCCGAACACCGTGCGGACCCCCAGCTCCTTCGCCGCCTCCGCGAACCGGACCACGCCGTACATGCCGTCGTGGTCGGTGATCGCGATGGCGTCCAGACCGAGCAGCGCGGCCGCCTCCACCAGCTCCTCCGGATGGCTCGCGCCGTCGAGGAAGCTGAAGTTCGAGTGGCAGTGCAGCTCGGCGTACGGGACCCGGACGTCGCTGCCCGCGAAGTCGGTGATGCCGGGCGGGCCGACACCGGACGGCGCGGAGTAGCGCTCACGGTGTCTCGTCCACGCCGGACTGTCGCCGCCGTCACCGACATGTCCGGGGTCGGGGCGGCCGGAGAGGATCCGCTCCAGCTCCGACCACCGAACCGGCGGGTTGTTCCAGCCCACTACCGCACCCGGACGTTCTCCGGAGAGCGGCGCGGGACGGGAATGAGTAAATCCAGGCCGTCCATGTCATCGAAGTCATTGCAGTCGTCGACCAGTGCGTCGGACAGGGTCACCCGCTGGGGGTAGCCCGCCACGCACACCGGGTTGGGGTGCCCGATGACGAACTGCCGACAGCTTCCATTGGCGAAGCGGCATTCCGGGCAGGCGCGGGAGTGCATGGCCATCAGTCGTAGATCCCTTCCACTGTCCACCGCTCGCCGGAAAGCACCAGCAGCAGTGCGGTCTGTATGTCCTCTTCGGACTGTTCGAGCAACACCTGCAGTCGGGCGCGGCGGCACGAGGTGGCCCACCAGCGCTCGTCGGTCGCCCACGGGCCGGCCCAGGCGCGCACCCCGCGTGGGCGGGCGCCGTCGACCGAGACCTGGCACGGTCTGCCGGTCAGCCGGTGCCGCGCGCTGATGTCCACCAGCGCACCCGACTCGTCGAAAACCTTGGCCGGCAACGGTTTGGCCAGCACGGTGGCGGGCGACGGCGCGGGCAGCCGGCCCGGCCACGGCGCGTCCGGGTCGCGGCGCGGCGACCGCTCGTCGCCCCACGGCACCAGCCGCGCCTGCTCGCCGGGGTCGCGGCCGCCGCCGAGGACCGGCGTGACCACGGCGTCCGGGCCCAGCAGGCCCTGCACGTGGACCATGGCGCGGCCGGCGCGCTCGTCGGCCTCCGCACGGCCCTCGCCACGCCACAGGTCGAGCTGCAGCGCGTGGCCCTCGACCACCTCGACGGGCTCGAGCCGCAGCGTGGTGATGCCGGCGGACGGTCGCCCGTCCACCCCGCGCAACCAGCCGTCGAGCTGCCAGCGGACCCGGTCGGCGATGCCGGACGGGCTGAGCGGCTCCGCGCAGCGCCAGACCCGCTCGCGCTCCTCGCCGTTGGCGGTGGTCGCGTTGATGCCGAGCCGGGTGCAGGCCAGGCCGTGCGCGGCGAGGCCGGCGTGCAGCTTCTCGGCGAGGGTGCGCGCGACGAACGCGGCCGCGTCGACCCGCTCCACCGGCGGGTCGAGCACCTCGGCGACCGACAGCTCCGGCGGCGGTCTGCGCCGCGACGGCGGCCGCTCCTGCTGGCCGCGGGACAGCCGGTGGGCGAGCACCGCGTCGGTGCCGAAGCGGGCCGACACGTCGCGCTCGGCCAGCTCGGCGAACGCGCCGAGCGTGCGTAAACCCAAGCGGCGCAACAGATCGACGAGATCGGCGCGGTGGTGGCCCTCCGCGGGCCGGTGCAGCTCGCGGACACTCAGCGGGGCCAGGAACGCGGGGCCGCCGCCGGCCGCGACCAGCACGCCGCGCCGGGCGGCGAGGGTGGCGGCGAACAGCCCGTCGGCGACGCCGACCTGGCACTCGGCGCCCGTGCGGCCCGCGACCTGGTCGATCAGGCGCTCCGCGGCCCGCTCCTCGCCCTTGAAGTAGCCGGCGGGGCCGCGGGCAGGGACCGCGACCACGCCAGGTCTGATGATCTCGACGCCGACCGCGAGCTCCTCGACGGCGGCGGCGACGGGCTCGAACAGGCGCGCGTCGCGAACCGGGTCGTCGGGGAAGACGACCAGTTCCGGACAGCGCCCCTGCGCCTCCCTGCGACGCATGGTGCGGCGAACGCCCTCGGCCCTGGCCGGCGCGGAGCAGGCCACGACCCGGTTGGCCGCGACCACCGCGACCGGTTGGTGCGCCGTGAGCCCGGCGGCCGCAGCCGCGGCCGTGACCGGCCAGTCGGGACACCACACGACGAGCATTCGCTCCATGCGTCGAACATACGTTCGAACATCAACGTCGTCAAGCCGGTTGCGTGGATTGCTTGACGCAGAAACCCTTGGTGCACAAGGGAACCCGCAGGTCGAATGAGTGCGGCGAACGGCGCCCGGCACGTGCCCCGCAGCGCCCGCACGCCGCCGCGCGACCTACGTCGGACCGTCCGCGCCAGCCATGATCAACGTGCGTCGACGAGCGGGGTCGCGTGCGAGCGATCGCTGAACGCGGCGGCGATGAGGACCAGCCGAGGCCCGTGGCCCACGACCTCGACGGCGATCGGAGTGCCGTCGGCGGAGTGGACCATGCCCAACCGGCCATGTTAGTATCGAACAGGCGTTCGAGTTCGCTGCCTTCCCCGCAGCGCCAAGCGGGGAGAGGTGCGTGCGAATGCTGGCGTTGGGTGCGACGTCGCTGGCCGCTTCTGGTGCGGTGGGAGTGGCCAGCGACCTCGCTTCCGCGCCGGACGACCGGGCTCGGATGCTACCCGTGCACGCCGAGCTGGCCGGCCTGTTCCCGTTGGGCGGCCTGCGCAGAGGCACCACGGTGGCGGTCCACGGTTCGACGGCGTTGCTGTTCGCGCTGCTCGCCGCGCCGACGGAGACCGGCTCGTGGGCGGCGGCGGTCGGCATGCCCGACCTCGGCCTGCGGGCAGCCGCCGAGCTGGGCGTCGCGGTGGACCGGCTGGCGCTGGTTCGCCACCCGGGCAGCTCGGTGGCGGCGGTGGTGGCCGCGCTGCTGGACGGCATGGACATGGTCGCGGTCGCGCGCGGCAAGCTCACCGACGCGCACGCGCGACGGTTGTCGGCCAGGGCCCGGCACCGGGGTGCGGTGCTGGTGTCCGTGGGGGCGTGGCCCTCGGCGGACGTGGAGCTCCGCAGGGACGACGCGACGTGGGACGGACTGGGCGACGGGCACGGCTACCTGGCTCGCCGGGAGATGCGGGTCCTGGCCGGCGGACGTGGCGCCGCCGCCCGGCCGGTGGTGGCGAGCGTGCTGCTTCCCGGGCAGGACGGCGGCGTTGGCGGGCCTGGATCGATTGAGGCGGAGCCCCGGTTGGTCATCGCTTGAGGGATCCTGAACTTGCGGACGAGGTTTGGTGGGGTGGCGGGCACGGAGAGGGCAGGACGGGAAGAAGAAGAGGGAAGCGAACAAGCGCCGTCAGTCCATCGAGTCCAGATGTTGTTCCAGCGCCGCCAATCGATCCGCCCACAGCACGCGATAGGGAGCCAGCCACATCTCCAGCTCCCGCAACGGCTCGGGACGCAGCCGGTAGACCCGACGCTGCGCGTCCTGCCGAACGGTGACCAGCCCACACTCCCGCAGCAGCTTCAAGTGCTTCGACACCGTCGGCTGCGCCAGCCCGAGCTCCGTGACGAAGTCCCCCGCCGCCCGCTCGCCGCCACGCAGCGACTCGAGGATCTGACGACGGTGCGGCTCCGCCAGCACCTCAAACAGCGAGCGCATCGGACAGCCGCTCCAGACCGACCCGCCAGCCATCGTCCACGGCCGCCGCGGTCTCCCGGTCCGGCAGCACGTTCGTGAACACCAGCAGGCAGCCCGCGCCGTCGGGAGCCAGCTCCCAACGCAGGGTCTCGCCGTCCCACGTGTACTCCAGCAGGCTCGGCGGGTCGCACGCCACGACCTGCCCGGTGCCGTCCGGCAGCGAGCCCGTCGCGACGAACCGCAGCGTCGCGCCGGGCTCGAACGACAGCTCGGAACGGTCGTAGTCGAGGATCTCCACGAACCACGCGCGGAGCTGGGACGACTCCGTCAGCGCACGCCACACCTTGTCACGCGGGTGAGCGAAACGGCGCTCGAAGCGCAGCTCCACCCGGCCGTCGGCAAGCTCTCGAACAGTGCCGAACATGCGCCACCTCCCTGTATTTACCAGTGGCAATATTACCATGCAGAAATTTACAGCCGGTAAAAGTTGTCGACTATCCACAACGCAGAGCCGTGAACTTGTCACTAGACTGACAAACCGTCGGTTTGTTCCGTGCCGTTGTGACATCTGGCGCTCCCGCGCCGATAAGTACCAATGCCACCTCTCGACGACGCGCGGTGGTGGTGATTGGGGAACCAGATGACGGTGGAGTACCGGCTCGACGGAACCGTGTTACCTAAGCGGCTCGCGGACATCCTGCGGCCGGAGCTCGCGAGCCTCGCGAACGAGATCGTCGACGAGATCCGGGCCAAGATCCCCAACTACGCGCGTCCGCTCGACGGCCCGTACGGCAAGTCGATCCGCGCCGGGGTGCAACACGCGACCAGCCTGTTCATCGAGCAGATCGCCAACCCGGAGGCCTCGGCGCACCGCTGCTACGAGGTGCACCACAAGCTCGGCCAGAACGAGATGCGCGAAGGCCGCAGCCTGGACGACCTGCAGGCCGCCTACCGCGTCGGCGCGCGGGTCTCGTGGCGCCGGATGATGCGGGTCGGCAAGCGCAACGGGCTCTCGTCGACCGTGATGTCGCAGCTCGCCGACGCCGTGTTCGCCTACATGGACAAGCTGGCGTCGGTCGCGCTCGACGGGTACCTCGAGGCCAAGGCCACCTCCGCGGGCGCGCACGAGACGTGGCGCCGCCGGCTGCTGGAGATGATCATGCAGGCGCCCGCGGCGCCCGCCGCCGCGATCGCCGAGCTGTCCCAGCTGATCGGCTGGACGGTGCCCGACCAGGCGTCCCCGATCGCCGTGCAGACGCTGCCCGGCACCGGGCACAACCAGCGCAAACCCAGTCTCGACGCGGACGTGCTCGCCGACCTCGACGGCATCGAGCCTCGGCTGCTGGTGCCCGGCGAGGTGACCGACGCGCGGATGGCCGCCATCCAGGCCGCCCTGCCGCACAGCCGGATCGCGGTCGGCCCGTGCGTGCGGCTCGACTCGGTCGCCTACGCGTTGCGCTGGGCCCGCAAGGCGCTCACGCTCGCGCAGCAGGGGGTCCTGCCCGACGGCCAGGTCATCCGCTGCGAGCACCACCTGTCGACCGTGCTCGTGCACTCCGACGACCGCCTGCTCACCACACTGCGCGACCGGCTCCTCGCGCCGCTGGAAGGCCTGACCGCCAAGCAGCGCGAACGGATGCTGGAGACGCTGCGCGCCTGGCTGGACGTGCAGGGCAGCGTCCCGGACATGGCCGCCCAGCTCGACGTGCACCCCCAGACGATCCGCTATCGCATGCGCCAGCTCGAGCTCTCACTCGGCACCCTGCTGCACGATCCCAACCAGCGGTTCGAGATGGAGCTGGTGCTGCGTGCCGCGCCGCCGCCCGCCACGGCGCGGCGCCGGGAGCACGACGTCGTGCTCCCGGCGCCCCGAGTCCGGCGTTAGCCGAGTCAGCCGACGACCGCCGCGTGCCAGCGGTCGGCCAGCTGCTGGCCCTGCGTCGGCGCGAAGTTGCGCGGCACCTGGAACCCGCCGACGTTCGTCGTCGGGTTGTCGAGCACCAGGCTGTTCTGCCCCGCGGGCGACGGCAGACCCTGCTTGAGGTTCACGGCACCGGACAGCAGCCCGAACAGGCCGCAGCCGTTCGCGCCGGGCACGGCGAACGTGCTGTCGCCCTGGCTCGCGCCGGACAGCGACACGTAGCCCATCTCACCGGTGGCGCTGGGCGAGCCGTCGGCGTTGAACCGCACGACCCGGCCGGTCGGCCGGGACAGGTTCGCGGGCTTCAACACGATCGGGTTCGAGTTCGAGCCGATGTAGCAGTTCGGGTCGAGGAAGGGGTTGCTGAGCCGGATCTTGACCGGCAGCGTGACGATCGGCTGTCCGACACCGAGGCCGGCGGCGAGGCTGAAGTCGCTCGGCGCGCCCGCGGCCTCGATCGTCGCGGTCACGCGGTTGAGCGGGCTGTCGACGATCTGGTCGCAGATGTCGGAGATCAGCGGGATGTCGCTCGGGCACATCAGGCCGAGCAGTCCGCCGGGAATCTGGACCGGCGCGCCGATCACCGCACCGCCCGACGGCGCGACGATCGAGTACGTGCCGCTCGTGTTGAGCAGGCCGAGTTGCAGGTCGTTCGAGCCGGTGGTCAGTGTCGTGCCGCCGAGCTTGATCGAGCCGGTCGCCGATGAGGACGACAGGCACGCGGCGACGACGGCGACCCCGTCGGCGGCCCGCATCGCCGCGGCGTCCACCGGGCAGCGGTTGAGCGGCGCCCACGCGCCGGCGAGGGTCGGGGCGGCGGCGGCCGCCTCCGTTTGCGCCGCGGCGGGCGTGGCCACCGCGGCGGCCGCGGCGAGCGCCGCGACCACGACGATCGTTCTTCTCATTCTGTTGACTCGCACACCGAACATGGACACCTCTCAGCTTGACGTGATCTTCTGATGGGGACTCACCACGACAGACGCGTCGAGTTTCGAATTCGAGGAAATCAACGCTGCAGAATCGGCACCTCGGGCGGACACTGGAAACCGCTGTTGATGGTGCAGATCCGTCCCTGCGTCATCTTCACGAAGTTGCCCGGCCCGGAAACCATTCCGGTGAAAATGGGGTCGAGGTCCTCGGTGGCGCCACAGCCACTGAACGGCGGAATGGTGATCGTGCCGGTCAGCACACCGCCGTTGGTGATGCTGTAGGTCCCTTCCCGCGCGGTCAGCACGGCGTCGATCGGCACCGCCGTGCGGCAGTTCGGGCCGACGTCGAGCGGCACGCCGTTGACCTCCGCGTCGAAGATGCGGGCCGACAGCTTGACGGTGACGATGGCCCGCCCGATCGGCGGTGGCGTCGTGCCGAACGTGATGTCGACGTCCGCGAGTCCGATCTGGGTGAGCTGCATGGTCGCGGTCGTCGGCACGAAACCGAACGCGAGGAACGACCCCGGTGCGGGCGGCAGGTCCGGCTGGCCGCCGAGGTCCGGCTGCACGGTCGCCTTCTGGCAGATCAGCTTGGGGTCGCCGTTGCACCGGACGACGATCCGGCCGGCCGCGATGTTGACGATGCCGGGCGGCTGCATGACCGACGCGTTGAGCTTCGCGACGTTCGAGTAGCCGCCCATGTTCGCGCAGAAGTAGGTGACGCTGACCTGGTTGGGCGGCGGTGTGATCGGGTGGCATTCCGGTGGCACCACGCCCGCGGTGCCGACCGGCGGCGAGGCGGCCGGGCCGCCGACCGAGATGCCGCCGCCACCCGGGTTCGGCAGCGCCGTCCTGCTCGGCGGCGCCGCCCCGTCACCCGGGTCGGAGACCGGAACCGTTGCCAGCAGGGCGTTCTGCCCCTCGTCGAGGGCGCAGGCCAGCTCCACGCTCGGCGGCTCGGTGACCGTGCCGTCGGCCTGGTAGCCGGTGACGGCGGCGACCAGCGCGCCGGCCGTGAAGGAGACGTCGCCGGCCGCGTCGACCGTGACCGGTGGGACCTCGGCCGCGCCGCCGAGCACCCACGTCCCCTCCTCGGCCGGTGGCGCCGGCACGTCCTGGACCGAGGTCCAGGTCGCCGCCGCGCCGCCGTCGCCCTGTGCGACCGCGGTGTCCAGCCGGATGATCGAGGTCGCCGTGGCGAGGCCAGGCAGGTCGGCCAGCGCCGGCGGCGGCACCGTCAGCTCGAAGGACGCCTCGGACGCCGTGATCGGTTCGCCGGTGCCGGCCGACGGCGGGAACGTCGCCAGCACCCGCAGCTCCACCGGCTGCGGGCCGGCGGGCAACACACAGGTGTAGGCGAGGCGGACGTCGATGTGCTGGCTCTCCTGCGCGCCGGCGATCGCCGGCCCGGACAGGGCGCCGACCAGCACCGCGGCCACACCGGTGGCCGCTGCCGCGGCCACACGTCTGGTCCGGCTCATCGCCGTTCGCCTCTCTGACGAGGGGACTCGTCCGGCCGTGCCCGGCCGGACGAGTCCCGGTACTGGTCGGTACTACGGGCTGGTGACGGTCAGCGCCGGGGTGATCGCGAAGGCGCCGTCGAACGACGCGTGCTCGTCCTGCGAGATCAGGCCGAGGCAGTCGTTGGCCGGGTCGACGTACGTGACCTCGAGCGTGAAGTTCGGCGTCACCGCGAGCACGCTGGTGCTGTTGGTGAAGGTGCCGTCCACGAAGCCGGTGACCGTCGCGTTGCAGCCGGGGCCGACGATGTCCGCCGTGATGTCGTTGATGGTGCCGGTCGTGACACCGGTGCCGGCGTCGTAGGACACGCCGTTGAGGTTCCAGGTGTTGCGGTGCGTCACCTCGAACGACAGGCCGAACGGACCCTGGCAGTTGTTGAACTGGATGCCCGGTGTCTCCGGGATGGTGGCGATCGGGTTCGACACGCCGGAGCCGCTGGCCGCGATGCCGTCCACCGACGCCGAGTCGCAGAACAGCTGGATGCCGGACTCCTGGATCTCCAGGGTCGTCGTGCCAGCGGAACCGCTGAACGCGCCACCGGGGGTGACGGTCCAGGTCGCGTCCTCGGCAGTGGCTGTGCCGGAGATCATCGCCGAGGCGACAAGAGCCGCACCGGCGGCCATGACACCAAGAAAACGTCCACGCATTCGATCGTTCCTTTCTCCGTTGAAATTACGACAAATGCCATTCAGGGCATTCGCCGTAATCGGGGCTGGAACAAAGTTTTCGAAGCCCTCGATAATCATGTTACCTGCCAGTAACAGGGTTCACAATCAGCTAACGATAAAGACCTCCACCAATTCCCGCTTTCTCGGTTCCGGTGATAGTTCGGGGTACCGAACTTGTCACATCCGGACAACTCATCGGGGCGCCAGATCGGTGATGACCCAGTGCCCGCCCTCGCGTTTCACCGTCACCGACAGCTGGGCGGCCGCGGCACTCGAGGTGCCGGCGTCGGCACGCGTCGCCGACTGGTCCAGGAACACCAGCAGCCGCGCGCGGTCGCCCTCCAACAGCTGCACGGCCGAGCTGACGACCCTCGTGGTGAGCACCAGCTTCTGGGCCGGCGCCTTGTCGCGGACCTCCGCGAACAACTTGTCGTAGGTGTCCCGCGCGCTGCCGCGCAGCACGGCGTCCGCCGCCTGCTCGGTGACCTCGGTCTTGTCGTAGGAGTAGGAGAAGATCTGGTTGAGCGAGCTGCTGACGGCCGCGGTGACCTCCGCCGTGCGGCCGGTGTCGACGAGCGCGCTGTTGCGCACCGCGGCCGACGAGCGGAGGTCGTCGGCCGCGAGCACGGCCCAGCCGCCGGCGCCGGCCAGCACGACCGCGGCCACACCGAACACGACGGCCAGCCTGCGCGGTCCACGGAACATCGCGAACCTCGGCCGGTCGCCGGCGGACTCCGGCGGGTCCGCCTCGGTGTCGTCGGTGTCCTCGGTGTCCTCGGTGTCGTCGGTGGCGTCGGTGTCCACCGAGTCGTCCGTGTCGTCGGACTCCTCGGCCAGCTCCTCGACCTGCGTGGTCATCACGCACACTCCTTCATCGGGTCCCCAGCGGCACCTGGTCGAGCGCGGACAGCTTCCAGCCGCCGTCCGTGCGCGACAGGGCCGCCACGAACCGGTTCCGCTTCGCCGCGGGCGGCGCGTCGCCCTTGGCCGTCGAGATCTCCACCGACACCAACAGCTTCGCGGCGCCGGTCCGCGTGTCCAGCTCACTCACCGCCGCGTCGAGCACCCGCCCGGTGGCCACCGTGGCGCCGTCGGTGAGCGACTGCCGTGTCGTCGCGTCGGTCGCCGCCAGCTCGTCGCGCAGGCCGCCCGTCGAGACCGCGAGCCACTTCTCGATGCCGCCGTCGACGTCGTGGTAGTCCAAAGTGGTCAGTGTGGCGACGTGCTCCCTGCCGACGGCGAGCACCTCGTCACGGGTGGTCGCGTAGGCGATCGCGTCGTCGCTGCCCGCCTGCAACCACGTCCACCCGCCCCAGCCCGCGAAGGCCAGTGCCAGCACGAAGACGCCGAGCACCACCCGGAACACCGTCAGTTCTCGAGCCACAGCAACCCCTTCAGGTCGGCGGACACCATCGGCAGCGGCGGCGCGCCGAGCGGACCGGGCATGCGGACGCCGCCACCCGGCACCGCCGCGGGCGGCACGCCGCCCTCCGGCGCGTTCTGCGAACCACGCACGAGCCGCTCGTCGCCGTAGGGCAACGTGCACGCGACGCCCGTGTCGAACGGCAGCGGCGCCGCGTCCTCGCCCTGCCGGTAGGGCGTGTCGTAGCCGGTCACGCACGGCTTCGGATCGAAGAACGTGAGCGCGATCGACAGGTTGCCCTTGTCCGGGGTGATCGCCGTCGACGTCGCGGCGACCGCCTTCGGCAGGTTCACGAACAGCTGGCGCATGCCGTCGACGCGGGTCTCGAAGATGTCCGCGGTCGTCAGCAGGTTCGCCACGAGCACCGACAGCCCCGGGTTGTTGTCGTTGAGCAGCGCGGACAACTGCGTCGCGGCCTGCGGCGCCGCGCCGATCAGCTCACGAAGGTCGCCGTCGGCGCTCGCCAGCTCCGCGGCGAACAGCTTGGCGTTGCCGGAGAACGACCGCCACGCGGCCGACGAGTCGAGCTGGGTCTGCAGCACGGTCGCACCGTCGCCGATCAGCAGCGTGGTCTGCGGCAGGTGGTCCGCGGCGGTGTCGGTGAACGACATCGTGGAGTCCAGCAGCAGCTGCAGGCTCGGGCCGGTGTCGCTCACCGCCGTGTACAGCTCGTCGACGACCGTGCGCAGCGCGTCGGTCGGCACCGAGGAGTTGAAGTCGCTGAGGTTGCCGAGCAACGTGGTGACCGGCATGGGAATCGTGGTCGACTCCTTGGGGATCACCGCGCCGTCGACGAGGAACGGCCCGCCGTCGCCGCGCGGCTGGAGGTCGACGAACTGCTCGCCGATCGCCGACCGGTTCGCCACGACCGCGCGCGAGTCGACCGGCACCGCGGGCGCCGAGTCGTCCAGGACGAGGTCGGCCTCCATGCCGTCGTCGGTCAGCCGCAGGTCGCCGACGCGCCCGACGGTCACGCCCCGGTAGGTCACCTCGCTGTTGGTGAACAGCCCGCCGCCGTCGTCGAGCTGCAGCCGCACGACGTACGTGCCGCCGCCGAACAGCCGGTCGAGGCCCGCGTAGTTGGCGCCGACGAACGCGACCGCGGCGAGCGCGATCACCACGAACGCGAGGACCTGTATCCGAACGGTCCTGGTGAGCATCAGCTGCCCCCTTCCGGGATCGGGAGCGGCGGCAGCGGCGTCGGGAAGTCCACGTCCGGGGGGATGTCGATGAAGATGTTGATGTAGTCGCCCTTCGTGGCGCCGAGGATCGGGTCGGTGAAGGGGAACGTCGGCAGGATCTCCAGCGCCCTCGGCAGGTTCTGCCCCGCCTCGGCGAGCCGGTTCAGCACCGGCGCGAGCGCCTCGAGGTCGGCGACCATGTCGTCCCTGCTGCGGTTGATGGTGTCGACCGCGACGTCGGACAGCGTGTCCAGCGACTGCAGCATGGTCACGAGCGCACTGCGTTGGTCGGACAGCGCCTGCAGGCCGGGGGTGAGGTCGGTGAGCGCGCCCTTGATCTGGTCGTTGCGTCCGGCCAGAGTCGTGGACAGCTGGTTGAGGCCGTCGAGCGCGGCGGTGATGTCGCCGCGGTGGCCGTCCAGCTCGGTCACCAGTTCGTCCACATTGGACAGGAAGGCTCTGATCTCCGGCTCGTTGCCGGTCAGCGCGCTCGACAGCTCCTGGTTGATCGTCTGCAGCTGCCCGATGCCGCCGCCGTTGAGCAGCAGCGAGAGCGCGCCGAAGACCTCCTCGACCTCGGTGTGCCGGTTGGTCCGGTCGGCCGTGATCACCGCGCCGTCGGCGAGTCTGCGCTGGTTCGGGCTGTCGTGCGGCTCGGCCAGCTCGACGAACTTCTCGCCGAGCAGGCTCGACTGCCGCAGGCTCGCGGTCGCGTCCGCCGGCAGCGCGACGTCGCCGTTGACCGCGACCACCACCTGCGGGGTCCACCGGTCGTCCCCGCCCAGCGTGATCGACTCGACCCGGCCGACCACCACGTCGTTGACCTTCACCGCGGCCTGCGGCACCAGGTCGAGCACGTCGGCGAACTCCACGGTGACCCGGTACGGGTGGTCGCCGAGGTCCGCGCCGCCGGGCAGCGGCAGGTCGTAGATGCCGCTCACCTCCGAGGAGCACCCGGTGGTGAACACGGCGACCGCGGCGAAGGCGGCAAGCAGTCGGCGGCTCATCGCGGCGGCTCCACGACCTGGCCACCCGTGATCGGCACCGGCACCAGGTACTCCAGGATGTCGGCGCGGCCCTGGAGCGTGCCCGATCCGGGGTCGAACGCGTTCAGCACGTTGGTCACCGCGAGCGGCGCGACGTCCAGCGCCTCGGCGACCGACGCCCGGTTGTCCACCAGCAGCTGGGTCGTCCGCGCCAGCTTGTCCACATTGGACTTGATGGCCGAGCGGTTGTCCTTGATGAAACCCTGGATGTCGGCGAGCGCGCTCGCGAGCGTGCGCAGCGCGGTGGTCAGCTCGTCGCGGTCGGCGGACAGCGTCCGCCACACCTGGTCGAGCTGCGCGTTGACGCTCAGCACCTGCTTGTCGTTGCCCGCCAGCATGGTCGTGAACTTCTGCAGCTCGTCGACCGTGCCGAACAGGTCGCCGGCCGAGCCGGACAGCGTCCGCGCGGCCTCCGCGAAGTTGCGCACGCTCTCGTTGAACGCCTTGCCGTTGCCCTCGAGGTTCGCGGCGCCGGTGTCGAGCAGCTCGGACAGCGCGCCGTCGGAGTTCGCCCCGTCCGGGCCGAGCGCCGACACCAGCGTGTTGAGGCTCGCGTACAGCTCGTCCAGCTCCACCGGTGTCGCCGTGCGGGACTCGGGGATCACCGCGCCGTCGGCCAGTTGCGGGCCGCCCCTGCTCAGGTCGGTGAGCTGCACGTACCGGTCGGAGACCACGCTCGGCGCGACCACGACCGCGTTGGTCCGCTCGGCGACCCCCACCTCGGGGTCGAGCGTGAACACGACCTCGACGCGGTTTCCGCGTGGTGTCACGGACTCCACCGCGCCGACCCGCACGCCGAGCACCTGCACGTCCGAGCCGGGGTACACGCCGACCGTGCGGCTGAAGTACGCGGTGACCCGCTTCTGGTCCGCGCCACCGAAGATCCACCACAGCGCGCCGGACGCGACCAGCCCGACGACGGCGACGATCGCGACGAGCCGTCCGAGCCGCCGGCGTGCTCTGCTGTCGTTCACTTGGCACCCCCGGGAATCCTCGGCGGGACACAGGGATCGCGGTTCTCCGGCACGAGCCCGCACAGGTAGTTGTCGATCCAGCGGCCGCTGCCGGTGGCGTTGTTGACCGCGCGGAAGTACGGGCCGGCGAGCTTCAGGCTCTGGTCGAGCTTCGTGCCGTAGCGCTGGAGGATGTCGGTCACCGTGTCGAGCTGCGCGAGCGCGGGCGCGAGCTGCTTCTGGTTGTCGGCGACGAGTCCCGACAGCTGCGCGGCGAGGTCGGTGGTGCCGGCCAGCAGGTCGTGGATGGCGTCGCGGCGGTTGTTCAGCTCGGTCAGCAGGAGGTCGCCGTCGGCGAGCAGCTTGTCGAACTCCTCGTTGGTGCCGGCCAGCGTCGACGTGATCTGCCTGGTGTTGACCAGAAGCTGCGCGAGCTGGTCGTCGCGCGAGGAGATCGTCCGCGACAGCGCGGAGAGCCCGTCCAGCGCGGACCGCACGTGGTCCGGCGAGCCGGCGAACGTGTCGGAGATGGTGCGGAAGCTCTCGGCCAGCTGGTCGGTGTCGATGGCGCCCGCGGTGTCCGCGAGGCCCTCGAACGCCTGCGTGACGTCGTACGGGGTGACCGTGCGGTCCAGCCCGATGCGCCGGTCCGCGTCCTGCGCGCCGTCGCCGGTCGGGTGCAGCGCGAGGAACTTGCGGCCCAGCAACGTCTTGATCTTGATGGCCGCGGTGGTGCGGTCGCCGATCCACGCGTCCTCGACACGGAACGCGACGAGCACCCGGTCGACATCCAGCTCGACGTCGGTCACCTCGCCGACCTTGATGCCGGCCACGCGCACCTCGTCGTCCGGCCGCAGCCCGGCCGCCTCGGTGAACTCGGCCTCGTAGGTCGTGCCACCGCTGAGCACCGGCAGGTCCTGCCAGAAGTAGACGAGCGCGGCGACGGCCAGCAGGACGACCGTGCCGATCACGCCGATGGGCACGGGGTTGCGTTCGCGGAAGGACCTCATCCGTCACACCTCGGGGCCGGGCTCTGGTATCCCTGCGGCGGGTCGAGCAGGACGGTCGCCTCGCACAGGTAGAAGTTGACCCAAGACCCGTAGGAGGCGGTGCGGCCGACGGCCTGGAACTTGTTCGGCGTGATCGTCAGGAACTGCTCGAGATCCTCGGCGCCGGTGACCAGGTTCGTCGACACCGCGCCGAGTCCGGCGATGCTGTCCTTGAGCGCGGGGCGGGCCGAGGCGAACAGGCCGGCGGTGGCGACGGTCAGGTCGCCGATGCCCTCGATCGCGTCGCCGATCGCGAGCCGGTCGCCGGCGAGCCCCGAGACCAGGCGCTGCAACGTGCCGACCAAAGTGGACAGTGCGTCGCCCTGTCCGTTGATGTTCGTCAGCACCGAGTTGAGGTTGTCGATCACGTTGCCGATCACCTGGTCGCGGTCGGCGAGCGTGGTGGTCAGCGACCCGGTGTGCGCGAGCAGGCTGTCGACCGTGCCGCCCTCGCCCTGCAGCACCTGGACTATCTCGCCGGAGAGCTGGTTGACGTCCTTCGGCGACAGCGCCTGGAACAGCGGCTTGAAACCGTTGAACAGGTCGGTCAGGTCGAGTGCCGGGCGGGTGCGCGACAGCGGGATCTCCGCGTCCTCCGCCAGCATGTCGGCGGACAGCTTCTCGCCGCGCTCGAGCGCGATGTAGCGCTGGCCGACCATGTTGCGGTACTTGATGGTCGCGGTGACGTCGGCCGGCAGCGCCTTGCCGCGGTCGACCGAGAAGCGCACGCTTGCGAGGTGTCCGTCCACAATGGACATGTCGTCGACCTGGCCGACGCGCACGCCGTGGATGCGCACGTCGTCGCCGGGGTTGAGCGAGGTGACGTCGGTGAACCGGGCGGCGTAGCTCAGGGTGTCGCCGACGTTGGTGTTCGAGATCGACACCGCGAGCACCGCCGTGGCGAAGCCGGTGATCAGCACGAAGATCAGGCCCTTGACCAGTGGTGCGGCCAGCTTTCTCATCGCAGCTCCACCTCCGTGCCCCGGTAGAGCGGGCCGACCAGGACGCTGCTCCAGCCCGGCACCTCGGCCGGCGCGACGCCGATCGTCCCGGACACGAGCGTCGCGATCAGCTCCTGTTCCTGCGGCGAGTTCGGCAGCCCGAGGTCGCCGTCCGCGCCGGGCAGCAGCGGGTGTCCCGCGCTGCCGGCCGGCACGGCCACCGCGCCCCGCGTCGGCGCGACGCCGCTCGGGTAGCACCTCGGCCCGCCCGTCGCGTCCCACACCGGGTCGTCCCTGCCGGGCACGTACTTGCCGCGCGGGTCGGTGACCTGCAGCTCGACGTGCAGCCCCGGCTCCGCCGTGCCGGCGCCGAGCAGCTTGTCGACCGCGGGCTTGAGATCGGTCATCGCCTTGAGGGTGCAGGGAAAGCTCGGCGAGTAGGCGGCCGCCAGCTCCAGCGGCGCCCGGCTGGACGCGGCGAGCTGGATCAGGTTCTCCTTGTTGTTGCGCAGGAAGATGGTGACGTCCTGCGCCGAACGGGTCACCTGCGCGTACAGGTCGGTCAGCTCGACCCGCTGGTCGGCGACGGTGTTGAGCGTCACCGACGAGTCGGTCAGCGCGTCGAGCAGGTCCGGCGCGATGTCGCCGTACAGCTCGCTGACCTCCGCGAGGGCACGCAGATCCTGTGTCAGCGTCGGCAGGTTCGGGTTGAACTCCTCGAGATAGGCGGCGGTGCTGACCATGGCCTCGCCGAGCCGCTCGCCTCGGCCGTCCAGCGCGGTGGCGATCGCGGTGAGAGTCGTCGCGAGCTTCTGCGGCTGCACGGCCTTCAGCACCGGGAGCAGGTCGTCGAACACCCGCTCCAGCTCGATCGCGTTCCTGGAGCGGTCCTGGCGGATCACGTCGCCCTCCGCGAGCGGGCCCGCCGTCGAACCGTCCGGAATGGACAGTTGCACGTACCGCTCGCCGAACAGGGTCTTGGGGATCAGCAGCGCGCTGACGTCCTTGGGCAACCGCGCGAGCTTGTCCGGGTCCATGGCCAGCTCGATGGTCGCGCCGCTCTGGCCGCCGTGCACCGCGCGGACGTCGCCGACGACCACCCCGCGGGCCTTGACCTCCGAGGACTCGTTGAGCTGGTTGCCGATCCGGTCCGCGCGCAATGTCACGAGCACGTCGTCGGAGAACTTCTCCTGGTAGATCTGGATCGCGAGGGTGGCAAGTGCCGCCATCACCAGCAGGAAGACCACGCCCGCGCCACGCCGGACCGACTTGCGCCCGTTCATCGCCGCTCCTCGCAGGCTCCGAGCGGCGGCTGAGATCTGATGTTCGCTCCGCAAGCTCCGCTCATCCCGCCACCTGCACCGTCGTGGTCGCGCCCCAGATCGCGAGACTCAGGAACAGGTCGATCACGTTGACGGCGACGAGCGACGTGCGCACCGACCGGCCGACCGCGACGCCCACCCCGGCGGGCCCACCGGACGCGCGGTAGCCGTAGTAGCAGTGGGCGAGCACGACGACCACGCTGAACACCAGCACCTTGCCGAACGAGTACAGCACGTCGATCGGCGGTAGGAAGAGATGGAAGTAGTGGTCGTAGGTGCCGGCGGACTGGCCGAAGAACCAGATGGTGATCTGCCGGGACGCGATGTAGGAGGTCAGCAGCCCGATCGCGTACAGCGGGATGATCGCGAGGAAACCGGCGATGATTCGGGTGGTGACCAGGTACGGGATGCTCGGCACGCCCATGACCTCGAGCGCGTCGATCTCCTCGGAGATCCGCATGGCGCCGAGCTGCGCGGTGAAGCCGCAGCCGACGGTCGCGGACAGCGCGATCCCGGCGACCAGCGGCGCGATCTCGCGGGTGTTGAAGTAGGCGGAGATGAAGCCGGCGAGCGCGGACGTGCCGACCTGGTTGAGCGCCGAGTAGCCCTGCAGACCCACGACCACGCCGGTGAACGCGGTCATGCCGATCATCACGCCGATGGTGCCGCCGATGACCGCGAGCGCGCCGGAGCCGAAGCTCACCTCGGCCATCAGCCGCATGATCTCCTTGCCGTACCGGCGGATCGCGCGCGGGATCCACGCGATCGCCTTGACGAAGAAGAAGATCTGGTCGCCGAGCACGTCGAGGAACGTGAACTGCCGGTCGACGGCGCTCTTCACGCGTTGCGGGCGTGTGCTTGGCGGCCGTTCGTCGAGGAGCGCCATGTCACGCCCCCTTCGGCGGCACGATTTGCAGGTACAGGGCCGTGAGGATGAGGTTCAGCAGGAACAGCAGCAGGAACGTGATCACCACGGACTGGTTGACCGCGTCGCCGACGCCCTTCGGCCCGCGCCCCGGGTTGAGGCCGCGGTAGGACGCGACCACCCCGGCGACGAACCCGAAGATCACCGCCTTGATCTCGGAGATCCACAGGTCCGGCAGCTGTGCCAGCGCGGAGAAGCTCGCCAGGTACGCGCCGGGCGTGCCGCCCTGCATGACCACGTTGAAGAAGTAGCCGCCCAGCACGCCGACCACGGAGACCAGGCCGTTGAGGAACGCGGCGACACCCATCGCGGCGAGCACGCGCGGCACGATGAGGCGCTGCACCGGGTTGACGCCCAGCACCTCCATCGCGTCGATCTCCTCGCGGATCGTGCGGGAGCCGAGGTCCGCGCACATGGCGGAGCCGCCGGCGCCGGCGATCAGCAGTGCGGTCACCACCGGGCTCGCCTGTTGGATGATCGCGAGCACGCTGGCCGCGCCGGTGAACGACTGCGCGCCGATCTGCGTGGTCAGCGAGCCGAGGTGCAGCGCGATGACCGCGCCGAACGGGATCGACACGAGTGCGGCGGGCAGCAGCGAAACGCTGGCGATGAACCAGAACTGGCCGATGAACTCGCGGAACTGGAAGGGGCGCTTGAACGTGCAGCGGACGACGTCCAGGCCCAGCGCGTAGAGCCGTCCGGTCTGCCGCATGGCCGCGGCGCCCGGAAAACCTTGCCTCGTGGTCATCTGATCGGAGTCCCCAGCTGGTACCGCGCGCGGTCCTCGTCGTCCAGGCTCGACACGATGCCGTGCCGCGCGGCGGGCGGCAGCGTGTGCATGATCCGCATGACCCGGTCCTTGCGGCGGCGCACGGCCTCGCGGTAGGGCAGCCCGGGCGTCGGCTGGATCTGGGGCACGACGCCGCGGACGTCGTCGGTGGAGCCGTCGTGGTGGCCGGCGGCCACCTGCGCCTGCTCGGCGGCCATCGTGGCGTCGTCCTTCTCCTCCGACATGCCGATCGGGCCGATGCGGCTGCCGTTGAGGAACTGCTTCACGGCCGGCTCGTCGCTGGTGAGGAGTACCTCGCGCGGCCCGAACATGACCAGCTCGCGGCGGAACAGCATGCCGATGTTGTCCGGCACGGTCCGCGCGAGGTTGATGTTGTGCGACACGATCAGGATCGTGGCGTCGACCTGGGCGTTGAGGTCGATGAGGAGCTGGGAGATGTAGGAGGTGCGCACGGGGTCGAGGCCGGAGTCCGGCTCGTCGACCAGGATGATCTCGGGGTCCAGCACCAGCGCTCGCGCCAGGCCGGCGCGCTTGCGCATGCCGCCGGAGATCTCGCCGGGGAGCTTGCCCTCGGCGCCGGCGAGGCCGACCATGTCCATCTTGCCGAGCACGATCTTCCTGATCTCGGACTCGCTTTTCCTGGTGTGCTCACGCAGGGGGAACGCGATGTTGTCGAACAGGTTCATCGAGCCGAACAACGCGCCGTCCTGGAACAGCACGCCGAAGAGTTTCCGGGTTTCGTAGAGCTGGTGCTCGGAACAGCGGACCAGGTCAACGCCGTTGATGAGCACCTGCCCGGTGTTCGGCTTCAGAAGGCCAATCAGACATTTCAGGAATACGGACTTGCCGGTGCCGGACGGACCCAGCATGACGCTGACCTCGCCGGCCGGCAGCGTCAGCGTGACGTCCTGCCAGATCCGCTGGTGGCCGAAGGACTTCGAGAGGTTCTCGACGACGACTTCGACTCCCAATCCACACCTCCGCTGGTGTCAAGGCCGTGCGCCATCAGTCCGACGCCCCCACGCCGAATTGTGCTGGACGTTTATTACTGACGAGTACGCTAACTACCTGGGGAACGCGGAAGCAAGAACCCAGCCACAAACGGTTCGCGAGAAGGCCCGCGACCCGATATTTTGGAATGCGGGTGACAATACATGCCGGTCGGTTTGTCAGATTGTGCGCAAAAATCGCCCTACTCGGCCGTTCGGCCCATTCCGATGAGCGAAACGGCGTTCATGCCGTGTAGCTTTCGGTCGGCCAGAAGCTGTACGAACCGCTCCCGCACCCGATCGAGGCGCTGGACCTCCCCGAGCCACATGCGCATGGCCGACCCCATGACGAGCGCCCAGGCGCTGTCCGCGTCGAGCGGCATGGTGTGCGGCTGCTCGGTGACGGTCACGTCCCGCAGACCGAGGCCGGTCAGCCAGGCGCTGAACGTCTCCGGGGTCTCGATGCGCTCGGCGGGCCCGCGGCCGGACGGCTTGTCGGTCGTGCCGGCGTTCTCGGCGTGTTCCGGCTGTTCCGCGCGGACGGCCTCGGCCAGGATCGCGGGCACGGGCATGATCGAGCCGCGCCCCCAGGTGGTGACGACCATGTGGCCGCCGGGGCGCAGCAGGGTGGCGAGGCGGGCCGAGTCGGCGTCCATGTTCGGCAGGAAGAAGACGCCGTAGACGCACTGGACCAGGTCGTAGCCATTCTCGGACCAGGTGGTGGCGTCCGCCGCGGTGAAGTGGAGCTGGGTGAGATCGGGCGCGTTCGCACGCCCCTGCGCGACGAGCCGCTCCGACAGGTCGATGGCGTCCACGTGTCCGGTCGACCCGACCGCGTGCGCGGCCGGGATCGCGGAAGCGCCCGCGCCACAACACACGTCGAGCACCCGATCACCCGGCCGAGGGTCGGCCAGCCGCACGGTCGCCCGCCCCATCGGGTTCCACAGGATCGGGGCGAGTACGGCGAAGTGCTCGTGCGCGGCATCGAACACCGCGCCAAGATCAGGCTTGGTCACGCCGCCGAACCTACGCCCACCGTAGTTAGACGGCAATCATTTTCACTAGTGGGCGAAGTGGCGGGTGCCCGTCAGGTACACCGGCACGCCGGCCGCCTCCGCCGCCGCGACGACCTCCGCGTCCCGCACCGAGCCGCCCGGCTGGACGATCGCCCGGACGCCGGCCTCGACCAGCACCTCGAGTCCGTCCGGGAACGGGAAGAACGCGTCCGACGCCGCCACCGAGCCACGCGCCCGGTCACCCGCGCGGGACACCGCGAGCCGTGCCGCGTCCACCCGGTTGACCTGCCCCATGCCGACCCCGACGGTCGCGCCGTCGTGGGCCAGCAGGATCGCGTTGGACTTCACCGCGCGGCAGGTCCGCCACGCGAACGCCAGGTCCCCGAGCGTCGCGTCGTCGACCGGCGCGCCGGCTGCGAGGGTCCACTTCGCCGGATCGTCGCCCGGCGCGTCGACGATGTCGGAGGTCTGCATCAGCAGCCCACCGGTCACCTGCCGGAACTCCGCGCCACCACGTGCCGGCGGCGTGGCCACCAGGATGCGGATGTTCTTCTTGCGTGACAACACGTCCACCGCACCGTCCGCATAGGACGGTGCGATGATCACCTCGGTGAACACCTCGGCCACCTGCTCGGCCATGTCCACCGACACCTCGCGGTTCGCGGCGATGACGCCGCCGAACGCGGACAGCGGGTCGCACGCGTGCGCCTTCCGGTGCGCGTCCGCCATGTCCACCGCGGACACGGCGATGCCGCACGGGTTGGCGTGCTTGATGATCGCCACGCACGGCAGCTCGTGGTCGTGCGCGGCCCGCCACGCGGCGTCCGAGTCGAGGTAGTTGTTGTACGACATCTCCTTGCCGTGCAACTGGTTCGCGGTCGCGAGCCCGCCGGGGCCGAAGCCGGACGTGTACAGCGCCGCCTTCTGGTGCGGGTTCTCCCCGTACCGCAACACGTTGCGCCGCTGCCAGCTCGCGCCGACCCAGCCGGGGAAGTTCGAGCCATCGTCGTCCGGCGCGAGGGCGGACCCCATCCACGACGCGACCGCGATGTCGTAGGACGCCGTGTGCCGGAACGCGGCCAGCGCGAGGTCGCGTCGGTCGGCGAGCGTGAAACCGCCGTCCCGCACCGAGTCCAGCACCCACTCGTACCGCGCCGGGTCCACGACCACGGCGACGCTCGCGTGGTTCTTCGCGCCGGCACGCACCATCGCGGGCCCGCCGATGTCGATCTGCTCGACGCACTCGTCCGGCGTGGCACCCGACATCACCGTCTCGGTGAACGGGTACAGGTTCACCACGAGCAGGTCGAACGGCGCGATGCCGAGCGACTCCAGCTGCGCGACGTGCGACGGCAGCCGCATGTCGGCCAGCAGTCCGGCGTGCACCCTGGGGTGCAACGTCTTCACCCGCCCGTCGAGCGACTCCGGGAATCCGGTCACCTGCTCGACCGGCGTCACCGGCACGCCGGCGTCCGCGATCACCCGCGCGGTGCCGCCGGTCGACACGATCTCCACGCCGTTCGCGTGCAGACCCGTCGCCAGCTCGAGGAGACCCGCCTTGTCCGAAACCCCGATGAGGGCCCGGCGAACCGGGCGCCGCTCGTCAGTCACGGGATGCTCACCTTTCGTCCGTGCACCGTGTACCCCTGCCGGGTAAGCAATGCGATCACGTCGACCAGCAGCCGACGCTCCACCACCTTGATGCGTTCGTGCAGCGTGTCGACATCCTCGCCGGGCGACACGGCCACCGCCTCCTGGGCGACGATCGGCCCGGTGTCCACGCCGGCGTCGACGAGGTGCACGGTGCAGCCGGTCACCAGCACGCCGTGCGCGACCGCGTCGGCCACCGCGTGCGCGCCGGGGAACGCCGGCAGCAGCGCGGGGTGCGTGTTCAGCACCCGGCCGCCGAACCTGCCGAGGAACTCCGGCCCGAGGATCTTCATGAAACCGGCCGACACCACCAGGTCCGGCTCGTGCGCCGCGACCGCCGCGGTCAACGCGTGGTCCCACGCCGCGCGGTCCGCGTAGTCCTTGAGCCGCACGACGAAACCGGGCACGCCGGCGCGTTCGGCACGCGCGAGGCCCTCGATGTCGGCCCGGTCCGCGCCGACCGCGACCACCCTGGCCGGCAGCCCGGCCGCGTCGAGCACGGCCTGCAGCAGGGTGCCGGAACCGGAGACCAGGACGACGACCCGGGCCGGGACGTCAGGTCTCACCGAGATGGTCACCGGCTCGCTCAGCGGTGGCTCCTGGACTCGGTCTGCGGCATACCCGCAGCTTAGGCGGCCGGTGATCCACTCCATGAACCGGTCGCCCGGCGCGTCGGACGCCACTAGGTTCGATCGGATGGACCATGACGGCGTGCCGGTGTTCGTCAAGCGCTACGCCGACGGCGACCGGTGGAAGCAGGCCAAGGAGCTCCACGTCTACGCCCTGCTCGCCGAGCACGGGGTGCCGGTGCCGTCGGTCGTACGCGTGGACACGGCGGCCGCGGCCACCGAGCTGACGCTGGTTCCCGGTGTCGCCCTGTCGGACGCGCCGGTCACGGGGGCCGCCTGGCGCGACGTGTACCGGCAGATCGGCGCGCTGCTGGCGGTCGTGCACGAGATCACGCAGCCGGAGTTCGGCTACCTCACCACCGAGCTGGTCGATCCCGAGCCGCACAACACCGTGTACATGACACGGCAGTTCGCCAGCAAGCTCGCCGAGTTCGTCGAGCGCGGCGGCGATCCGGAGGTGCACGTGCTCGCGAGTGCGCGCGTCGCCGAGCGGTCCGGCCTGTTCGGCCACTGCACCGGCGCGGTGCTGTGCCACAACGACCTGCACGAGGGGAACGTGCTCGTCGAGCCGGACGGCGCGGGCTGGCGGCTGACCGGGCTCATCGACGTCGAGAACGCGATCGCCGCCGACCCGCTCATGGATCTCGCGAAGACCGTGCAGTACGAGCAGTCGCGCTCGCCGGTGAAGTTCGCGGGGCTGCTCGAGGGGTACGGGCCGCTGCCGGCCGACGGGCTCGCGCGGCTCGAGCTGTACCGGCTCTACCACGCGCTCGAGCTGTGGGACTGGTTCGCGCAGATCGGCAACACCGCACCGCTGGACGGCATCGCGGCCGACATCCGCCTGCTGTCGACGAGCTAGTCGCGCGCGGTCGCGTCGAGCTCCTTCGCCGCGTCCCGGGGCGCCGGCAGGTCCGTGGCCGCCGGGTCCGCGGTCTCCTCCGCGGGCTCGTCCGCGGGCTCGTCCGAGGCCTTGTCGGGATCCTCGGCGAGGTCTTCTTCCGGCTCGTCGTCGATGAGTCCGGGCATGGGATCGCGCACGGGACGCGGCCCGCCGAACCAGGCGGCGAGCGCGGCCGGGATCGCGATCCACAGCACCAGCGCGATCGACACCGCGGCGGCCCGCATGCTGACCGGGTCGAACGCGCCCCGGCCGAGGCGGCCGCCCGCACTCCCGGCGATCACCACGAACGACATCGCGACCACCCCGGTCGCCACCGCCACCCCGCGCAGCCGCGCCACCGGGTCCTCGTCCACGGCGCGCAGCCTGCGGCCGACCAGCACCCCGACCGCCAGCGGCGCCGCGAACAGCAGCGGCCACCAGGCCGCGGACTGCTCCGGCAGCGCCGCGAGCAGCGGCATCCCGGGCACCGGGCCGGCGGCGAACTCCATCGGCGACACCGCGACCGTGCCGAGCGAGAAACCCGGCCCGACGACGAACGCCGTCGCCGCGACCATCGCGTTCGGCAGGTAGCCGATCGACAGCAGCAGCATGCCGACCGCGTTGCCCGGCCCCATGGGGAACAGGTCCCGCGCGGTCGAGATCGAGGTGAGCAGTCCGAACGTCAGCACCGCCCCGCCGGCCGTGAGCAGCAGCACCACCGCGAGCGAACCGGCGCGCAGCCCGGCGACCGCGACCGCGTCGGCCCGGCCGAGGACCGCGTCGACCAGCCCGCACCGGCGCGCGACGCCGATCGTCGCGGCGAAGGCCGCCACCAGCGCCGGGTAGTAGAACGCGGAGAGCGGATCCGCGGTGACCTGCTCGCCGGCGGTCAGACCGGCGATCACCGCGCCGGCCGCGCCGTGCGCGAGCGCGATGGTCGCGACCACCTGACCGGCCTGGCCGGGCCGGTAGCAGCTCGAGCCGTTCCGCCGCGCCGGCCGCGGCACGCGCGGTCAGCGCGACGACACCGATGGTCGGCAGCAGCGGCAGGATGCCGAGCTCCATCCCGAAGATCGTCACCGGCACCTGGTGGGCGGCGAGCCAGCTCGGCAGCGCGGCCCTCAGCACGCCGGTGGTGGCGAAGTGCGCGTCGGTCGCGATCGCCGTGACCAGCGCGAGCAGTGCGGCGATCGCGGCATAGCCGGTGAGGAGCGGACCGAGCGCGGCGAGCGTGAGCACACGCACCCTGGTGAACGCCGGCACGGCGCTCAGCGGGTCCGCCGCGTCGGACCCGTCGGGCGTCACGGCTTCGGCGGTCTGGTCGATGGCCTCGTCCGGCTCATCGAATCCGTCGAGGTCGGGGGCGGCCATGCCGCCCACTGTCGCATGTGGACTGCGCCGTTCGGCTGAGCCACGCCGCCGTTACCGGATCAGGTGAACGCCCCGGACACACCGGTGGGGTGGCACCGGATCCGATGCCACCCCACCGAGAGAACTACTGTGCTCAGCCCTGCTGCGGGTACCCGCCCGGCGGCGTGCCGGGGGCCTGCGGCGGCTGCTGGCCGGGCTGGCCGAACTGGCCCTGCTGCGGCGCGAACGTCGTCTGCTGTCCCGGCGGCGGGCCGGGCTGGCCGAACTGGCCCGGCTGCTGCGGCGGCGGCGCCGGGAACTGGCCCGACGGCGGGTACATGCCACCCGGCTGGCCGTGGCCGTACGGGTTCGGCGCGGGCGCCTTGAGGATGCCCTGGTCGAACAGGTACGCCGCGACCGCCGCGAGGCCCTGCAGGATGCCGAAGATCATCAGCAGGATCGTGCCGACGCCGATGTCCGGGTCCGTCGAGAACACGAAGAACATGATCGTGAGCATGCCGGTGACGGAGAACGCGGCCGGCGCGAGACCGGGCTTCTTGTCGCCCCCCGGCAGGATCGCCGGCAGGGAGAACAGCCCGCCGAGGAGGAAGAGCCCCGGCAGGACCGAGGAGCTGCCGAAGAAGCTGTCGTCCCCGCCGTCGTAGATGTCGGCGAACCCGACGAAGAAGTTGATCAGGCCGAGGCCGGCGACGACCAGGTGGATGATCGCCGGCAGGCCGAGCTTCATGCCACCTCCTTGGGGAGGCCCGTAACCGGGCCCCGGGTGTGGCTGCTGCGGCCCTTGACCCGGGTATCCACCCGGTGCCCCGCCTGGGAAGGTCATCGCGTTGCTCTCCTCAGCTCAATTCGACGCGATCGATACAAGACATAACTCAACTCAGACCTTCCGACGGTCCCCGGCACGAGGTGGTTCCCCCAAGGCCAAGACCGTCGTGGGGCCGGACGGTACACCAGCTTCCGGCCCCACCGTCGGTTGCCTGTCGAAGGTCGGATCAGGCCGACGTGCTGGACGCGGCGACGAGCTGACGTGCCAGCTCCGCCGTCTCGGACGGCGTCTTGCCGACCTTCACACCGGCTGCCTCCAACGCTTCCTTCTTCGCGGCCGCGGTGCCCGACGATCCGGACACGATCGCGCCGGCGTGCCCCATCGTCTTGCCCTCCGGCGCGGTGAAGCCCGCGACGTAGCCGACGACCGGCTTGGAGACGTGCTCGGCGATGTAGGCCGCCGCGCGCTCCTCCGCGTCGCCGCCGATCTCGCCGATCATCACGATGACCTCGGTCTGCGGGTCCGCCTCGAACGCGGCGAGCGCGTCGATGTGCGTGGTGCCGATGATCGGGTCGCCGCCGATGCCGACCGCCGTCGAGAAGCCGATGTCGGAAAGCTCGTACATCATCTGGTAGGTCAGCGTGCCGGACTTCGACACCAGGCCGATGCGGCCGGCCTCGGTGATGTCGGCGGGGATGATGCCGGCGTTCGACTTGCCGGGGCTGATCACGCCGGGGCAGTTCGGGCCGATGATCCGCGTCTTGTTGCCGGTCGCGCAGGCGTGCGCCCAGAAGTTCGCGGTGTCGTGCACCGGGATGCCCTCGGTGATGACCACGCACAGGCCGATGCCCGCGTCGATGGCCTCGTACACCGCGCCCTTCGCGAACTTCGGCGGCACGAACACGACCGTGACGTCCGCGCCGGTCTCGGCCATCGCCTCGCCGACCGAGTTGAACACCGGCAGCGTCAGGCCGTCCTTGATGTCGGAGAAGTCGGCCGACTGGCCGCCCTTGCCCGGGGTGACGCCACCGACCACGTTGCTGCCGGAGGCGAGCATGCGGCGCGTGTGCTTCGTGCCCTCGGCGCCCGTCATGCCCTGAACGATGATCTTGCTGTCCTCGTTGAGGAAGATAGCCATGTCAGGCCCCCTTCTTGGTCGACGCGAGCTCGGCGGCCTTGCGTGCCGCGTTGTCCATGGTGTCGACCTGCTCGAGGCCGGGCAGCGCGGCCGCGGTGAGGATCTGGCGCCCCTCCTCGGCGTTGTTGCCGTCGAGCCGGACGACGACCGGCTTCGCCACCGGCTCGCCGCGGGACTCCAGGAGCTGGAACGCCTGCACGATGCCGTTCGCGACCGCGTCGCAGGCGGTGATGCCGCCGAAGACGTTCACGAAGACCGACCGCACGTCGCGGTCGCCGAGGATGATCTCCAGGCCGTTGGCCATCACCTCGGCCGACGCGCCGCCGCCGATGTCGAGGAAGTTGGCGGGCTTCATGCCGCCGAACTCCTCGCCCGCGTAGGCGACCACGTCGAGCGTGGACATGACGAGACCCGCGCCGTTGCCGATGATGCCGACCTGGCCGTCGAGCTTGACGTAGTTGAGGTCCTTGGCCTTGGCGGCCGCCTCGAGCGGGTCCTCGGCGGCGGTGTCGACGAGGTCCGCGTGGTCCGGGTGCCGGAAGCCGGCGTTCTCGTCGAGGGTGACCTTGCCGTCCAGCGCGATGATCTTGTCCTGCGGGTCGCGGACCAGCGGGTTCACCTCGACCAGCGTCGCGTCCTCGGAGACGAAGGTCTCCCAGAGCTTGACCACGACCTCGGCGGCCTGGTCCGCGATCGCCTCGGGGAAGTTGCCGGCGGCGACGATCGCCTTGGCCTTGGCCAGGTCGACGCCCTTGATCGCGTCGACGGGCACCTTGGCCAGCGCGTCCGGCCGCTCGACGGCCAGCTGCTCGATGTCCATGCCGCCCTCGGCGGACGCCATCGCGAGGAAGGTGCGGTTCGCGCGGTCCAGCAGGAAGGAGAAGTAGTACTCCTCGGCGATGTCCGAGGCCGGCGCGATCAGCACGCGGCGGACGATGTGACCCTTGATGTCCAGCCCGAGGATGCCCTCGGCCTTGACCTTCGCGTCAGCGGGGTCGTCGGCGAGCTTGACGCCGCCTGCCTTGCCGCGGCCACCGGTCTTCACCTGCGCCTTGACCACGACGCGCTGACCGAGGTCGGCCGCGATCCGGCCGGCATCGTCGGGAGTGTCGGCGACGTCCCCCGGCAGCACCGGGACCCCATGGGCCCCGAAGAGGTCCTTCGCCTGGTACTCGTACAGATCCACTACGACGGTCTCCTGTATCTACGGCTCGACTCGGTGGGGCTTCGACACGCAGGTGACCCTAGCGACCTGCGTGTAAGGGCGGCACGCGGCGTCCGGTGAGGTCGCTCACTCGTCGGCCGGCACGGGGTTCTTCGGGTTCCTCGTGGTTCTCGTGGTTACGGCCAGCACCGCGCCGAGCACGAGCGCGAGCACGCACGCGAGTGCGAGCCAGGTGCCGGCGCCCGCCTGCGCGCCGGCCACGCGGGCGCCGGTCATGGGCAGCTCGAGGAGGTGCACGCCGACCACTGTCGCGGCGCCGAGCAGCAGCGCGGCGGCGCGGGCGGGGCGGGCCATCGAGGCGATGACCGCGGCGACGACCACCACCGCGAGCGCGACCAGGAGCCCCCAGGAGGCGAGCCGGAAGTCGGTCCAGATGCCGGGCGCGACGAAGTCCGGCGCGGTGATCATGGGGAAGCCGAACGCGCCGAACGCGAACAGGACGGCCGCGCCGAGCGGGATCGCGATGCGGGTGTGCAGCGTGCGCTCGGTCAGGTCGACGTCGTCGCGTTCCGCGCCGCCGGCGATCGCGGCCGAGCAGGCCGCGACGACCGCGAGCACGATCGCGGCGCCCGCGAACCAGACGCCGGCGCCGACCCGCACCTGTGCGGTGACGATCGGGGCGCTGATGGCGGGCCCGCTGACGGTGGTGCCGGTGAACGCGGCGTCCAGCGCGGCGAGCCCGACGAGCGCGATCGACCCGAGCGAGACGACGAACGCCGGCCGCACGAGCCCGGCCCAGCGCGTGAACAGGGCCGCCCCGAGCACGATGACCAGCACGCCGGCCGGGACGAGCTGGCGGTTGGCGTAGCTCTCCGGCTGGTCGGCGCCGTCGATCACCAGCAGCGCGCCGAACGCGCCACCCAGGGCCGCTACGCCGGCCAGCACGCCGAGCACGCCGGTGACCAGGTGCAGCGGGCTGGAATCCAGTCGCAGGTCGGGCGGCAGCTCGCCTTCGGCAAGCTCGGTGCGGTTCCGGTCGATCGTGAAGAGGACGACGACGAGGAGGGCCAGCGGGATGAGGGCCAGCAGCGGGCCGCCGCGCTCGACGTGCAGCCAGTCGACGGACATGACGGCGGCGACCTGCGGGACGACCAGCCACGACAGCGCGGCGAGCAGCCCGAGCGCCATGCCGCGGGCGAGCTGCGGGCGCGGCACGCCGGCCGCGAGGACCCCGCCGAGCAGCAACGTCAGCGCGATGAGCATCCCGCCGACCTTCACCAGCATCGGACTGGCGACGAGATCGTGCGCGACGAGGAAGGCGTTGTCGGAGCGGAAGGGCGGGAAGAACAGGCCGGCGACGCTGAGCGTCGAGCAGGCCAGCGCCCACCCCATGGCCCGGCCGCGCGCGGCGGTCGAGCTGGTGCGGTCGAGCGCCGCGAAGTAGTCGGAGCTCTCGTCCGCGCCCGCCCGCCCGGCGGCGAGCACCCCGGCGCCGATCGCCGCGAGGTGCCCCGCGAGCAGCAGCCACACCCCGAAGGCCGGCGTCAGCTCGGCGAGGGTCGTCGGCACCATCAGCTCGGGGCGCGAAGCTTGGAGCGCGTCCTTGACGAACTGCGCGTCGACCAGAGTCAGCCCGGGGGCCAGCAGTGCCGCGCCGGTGAGCACCCCGGCACCGACCGGCGCCCGCCCGAAGACGACGAACGCCGCCGCCAGCACGGCGGGAGCCACGGCGAGCACCAGCAACAGCGGCGCGCTGGCAAACCCGGCGGGCGGCGAGTCGACGACAAGCCCCGCCTGCACGCCCACGAAGGTGAGCACCGCACCGGCGGCCGCGAGCACGAGCGCCAGCCGGAGGCGGGTGGGGGCAGCGGCCCAGCCGAGCCGCTCGACCGCGCCTGGTTCGTCCTTGGTTGTCCCGCGCCGCCGGCCAGCCGGCTGGTCATGCGGCGATCGAGTCCGCGCAGTCATTGCGGAGAACGCTAGCAAGCCTCGAGTGGGGCGCGGTTGGCTCCCCGGCCTCGGGGTCGGCAGGCGGTGTCGGGTCGTATGCCGGGTTCTCGTCGGGGGCCGGTCGGCGCGTGTGGTCGCCCGCTCGTCGCGGGGGTGCGGTGTGCGGTTTGTCGGCGGGGGTGGGGGGCGTGGGGGGCGTGCGGGGAGTGGATGGAGCGGGCCAGCACGCCGGCCACCTCGGGTGAAGTGGCGAGGCGCGGAGCGGCGGCTGGCTAAGCGCGGCGGTCCCGGGTGTCAGGTTGGGGCGGGGCAGCGCCGCGAGAGGTGGCGGGCAGCACAAGGTGGGGTGGCGGTCGCGGAGCGCTGGCGGCGACTCGCGATGAGTGGGTCTCAGCCAGTGCTCGATCCAGCCTCGGCGAACCTGACCCATTCCATGGCTGCCTGGCCGTCCCGGCTGTCTCTCCATCGCGGCCCTGCGGTCCGCACTGTCACCCAGCCCCCGCCATCCGGCCCTGCCACCCAGTCCTGCCATCCAGCCCCACCAGCCCAGAGCCCTCTCATCCCCAGCCGTGTCACCCCCGCCGCCTGCTCCGCTGCGGCCGAACGGCCGGTTTGGGCTGGTGGCGGTAGTGGCTTGAGTTTGGTTTCGGATCCGGGGGATTCCCTGGGGTTGGTCTCGGGGTCGCGGGGCGTTCTTCGGGGGTTGCGGGTGGGGATTCACGTAACGTGGGTCACATTGGGAAAGTAACCTTGCACTGACTTTGCGTCATTGTTGCTGGCTACGGAGGGTCTGCCCGCCACCCGATTGGCCGACGTGGTTCACGGAAGTTGCCCTAGGTGGTGCCCCTTCGTTATCTTCCCCCGGTCCGTTGTCACAGTCCGGTCACGAATTGGGCAGGACGGCAACCATCGATCTCGGTGGGGGCCGTTCAGCTGGGATCCCCCGCCCGGTGCCCACGCTGGAAGCTCGGCCCCAACGAGCAGGCGCGTTTCGAACCGGACTCCCCGAGACGGAAGGGCAGGCCTTGGCACGACACCGCTCCCCCAGCGGCGACATACGAGAGTGCGCAGCTCTCGAAGAAGCGTTGGCAGAACGAACGGCGACCCGCATCCGGGCCGCGCATCGGGTCGCCCCACCTTCTTCCGCGCTCCGTGGTCGCGTTGTGGTGGCCGCAGTCGCGGTCGGCGCATTTGCCGCCGCCGCCGCTGGTCAAACCCTCAAGGCCGCACAACCCACCGACGACGTCACGCCGCTCGCCGACAGCAACAACGCCTCCGCCGCCATCGGCGTCGGTGGTGGCTCATCCGCCGCCCCCGAGGTGCTGACCGTCGCGATGACCTCCGCCGCGCCCGTCGAGGCGCAGAAGATCGCCGCCACCGACCAGATCGTGCACGCTCGTGCCGCAGCCTTCGCCGCGCAGCAGGCGGAGCTCAACCGACCGAAGTTCGTCATGCCCGCCGCCGGCAGGCTGACCTCCGGTTTCGGCGCCCGCTGGGGCACCACTCACTACGGCCTGGACATCGCGAACAGCATCGGCACGCCGATCGTCGCGGCCGCCGACGGCGTCGTGGTCGAGGCCGGTCCGGCGAGCGGCTTCGGCCTCTGGGTCCGCGTCCAGCACGACGACGGCACGATCACGGTCTACGGCCACGTCGACACCTACTCGGTCCGCGAGGGCGAGCAGGTCAAGGCCGGCGAGCAGATCGCGCGCATGGGCAACCGTGGCCAGTCCACCGGCCCTCACCTCCACTTCGAGGTGTGGGAGTCCGAGGACGGCCGCAAGGTCAACCCGCGTCCGTGGCTCATCGAGCACGGCGTCGCTCTCTGATCTGATCCACACCGGACGGGTACCAACCGCGGGCAGCGGTAAACCCTCCCGCCGCGCCACGATCGGGCGATCGTGGCGCGGCTCGGTCATGGCCCCCTCACGGGGCACGGAGGAAGAACGCGCTCGCCACCCGCCACACCGAGCACATGGCGGCGCCACCGCGCCAGAGACCCGCGCGCGACGGCCCACAGCCCGCGCAGCGCCCTCGGCGCCCCGCCGGCCGGTGGATGTCCAGTACCGCGCGCCACGCCGCCACGAGCCGCCGTAGCTCCTCGGCACGGGCCTGCTCCGCCAGCCGGTCGACGCCGTCCAGGTACCTGCCGACGTTCTCGGCGAGCACGCCGAACAACACCTCGTCCACATCGGGGACCCCCTGCCTCGCCTCGCGGGACCTGGGTGGTCCCGGCGAGGAGAAGCTATCCGCTGACACCGACAGTTTCGCACAGCTGTTCGACGAGGGCCAGCGGGAATCACCCGAAAGTGGAGCTACAACTTCTGCAGGGGCACGCTGCCGATCAGCATCAGCCGAATCGTGCCCGCCGTGCCGAAGTCGATCGTGGCCGTGGCGCGCGGCCCGACGCCGTCCGTGGCGACCACGGTGCCGAGGCCGTACTTGTCGTGGTTCACGCGGTCCCCGACGTCCAGCGACAGCGCCGGGGTGTCCTTCCACCCCTTCGCCGGCCCGAAGGACGTGGCCGACGGCGACGACGACCCGAAGGACCGCCGGCCCCAGCCGGTGGTGGGCGCGCTCGGCGCGGACCGCTCCGGCTGCACCCGCCGCCACTCGATCAGGTCGGCCGGGATCTCGTCCAGGAACCGCGACGGCGGGTTGGTCATCGGCTGGCCCCACGCGGACCGCACGATCGCCCGCGACAGGTACAGCCGCCGCTGCGCGCGCGTGATCCCCACGTACGCGAGCCGCCGCTCCTCCGCCAGCTCCACCGGGTCGCCGAGCGCCCGCATGTGCGGGAAGATCCCGTCCTCCCAGCCGGTGCAGAACACCGCCGGGTACTCCAGACCCTTCGCCGTGTGCAGCGTCATCAGCGTGACGACCCCGGTGGCGCCCTCCGCGTCCTCGTCCGGGATCTGGTCCGCGTCGGCCACCAGCGACACCCGCTCCAGGAACGCGGCGAGCGAGCCCGGCTCGACGAGGCCCTCCTCCGCCGCGGCGTCGCCGTCGAGCGGCGCGGGCTCGTTCGCGAACTCGCGAGCCACCGTGACCAGCTCGGCCAGGTTCTCCACACGCGTGGCGTCCTGCGGGTCGTCCGACGCCTCAAGCTCGGCGCGGTACCCGGTGCGGTCCAGGACCGCCTCGAGGATCTCGGCGACCTCGTGCCCGTCGGTGACCAGCGAACGCAGGTCGTCCATCAGCTCGACGAAACCCGCGATCGCGTTGCGGGACCGCGCGTTCAGCAGCGCCACCCGGTCCTCGACCGCGTCCCGCAGCGCCACGTTGAACGAGATCCGCTCCTTGTCGGCGTGCGCGGACACGCACGCCTCCGCGCGGTCGCCGATGCCCCGCTTGGGCACGTTGAGGATCCGCCGCAGGCTGACCGTGTCCTCCGGGTTCGCGAGCACCCGCAGGTAGGCGAGCGCGTCGCGCACCTCCTTGCGCTCGTAGAACCGCACGCCGCCGACCACCCGGTAGGGCAGGCCCATGCGGACGAAGATCTCCTCGAACACCCGCGACTGGTTGTTGGTCCGGTAGAACACCGCCACGTCGCTGTAGTTCAGGTCGCCGGAGTCCATCAGCGAGTCGATCTCGCCGGCCACGAACGCGGCCTCGTCGTGATCGTTGTCCGCCACGTAGCCGACGATCTTCTCGCCGTCGCCGAGCGCGGTCCACAGCCGCTTGTCGCGTCGGTTGGGGTTGCGCGAGATCACCGAGTTGGCCGCGGTCAGGATCGTCTGCGTGGAGCGGTAGTTCTGCTCCAGCATGATCGTCTTTGCCTGCGGGTAGTCCTGCTCGAAGTCCACGATGTTGCGGATGGTCGCGCCGCGGAAGGCGTAGATCGACTGGTCCGCGTCGCCGACCACGCACAGCTCACCCGGCTCGATGGAGTCCCCGGTGCCGACCAGCTCGCGGACCAGCGTGTACTGCGCGTGGTTGGTGTCCTGGTACTCGTCGACCAGCACGTGCCGGAACCGCCGCCGGTAGTACTCCGCGACGGCCGGGAACGTCTGCAGCAGCTCGACCGTGCGCATGATCAGGTCGTCGAAGTCGAAGGCGTTCGCGAGCCCGAGCCTGCGCTGGTACTCGACGTAGACCTCCGCCGTGCGGCGCTCGAAGTCGTTGGCGGCCCGCTCCGTGGCCGTCTCCGGGTCGACCAGCTCGTTCTTCAGGTTCGAGATCGCCGAGGCGAGGCCGCGCGCGGTGTAGCGCTTCGGGTCGATGTCGAGGTCGCGCGACACCAGCGTGATCAGCCTGCGGGTGTCGTCGGAGTCGTAGACCGAGAAGCTCGACTTCATCCCGAGCGTCGTGGCGTCGCGGCGCAGCACCCGCACGCACATCGAGTGGAACGTGGACACCCACATCGCGTTGGCGCGCCGGCCGACCAGCTCGACGACGCGCTCGCGCATCTCGGCGGCGGCCTTGTTGGTGAACGTGATCGCCATGATCTGGCCGGGATGCACGTCGCGCTCCGCGAGCAGGTACGCGATACGTCTGGTCAGCACCCTGGTCTTGCCCGAGCCGGCGCCCGCGACCACGAGCAGGGGTGATCCGGCGTGCTGCACGGCGCGGCGCTGCTGGTCGTTGAGACCGTCGAGCAGCTCCGCCGCGGCAGCGCGGCGGGGAGTCGAGGAGGCCTGCGATGGCAATTCGAACAGAGTGCTCACGACTTCCCCTCGCAGGCTCCGGGGAGCCGCTCGCGGTCGCCCTGTGTCTGATGATTCACTCCGCAAGCTCCGCTCATGATGCGGGCAACGTTACCGGCCCGCACCGACAGCGAGGCGTGCGGCAAGCCGTGCCGGGTGGACAGATTCGCGCCGCCGGTGCCAGAATCGAGGTGTGCGCGATCGTCACTTCGAGTTTTTCTACGGGACCCGGACTCCGGCTCCCGTCGTGGCCTAGCGCGCGCAAGACCACCAACGAAGCCCCGGAGTCCTCGGACCCGGGGCTTTTTGCTCAGGGGCCCCGAACTTCGCCACACAGCTGAGGATCATCGCCATGCCCCCCACATCCGCGGGTGAAGAGACCGCGAGCACGCCGAGCGACGACGAGATCGGCGCGCTGCGCAAGGAGATCGACTGGCTGGACGCCGAGATCCTGCGGCTGGTCAAGCGTCGGGTCGAGGTGTCGAAGGCGGTCGGCGCGGCACGGATGGCCGCCGGCGGCCCGCGGATCGTGGTCAACCGCGAGATGGACGTGCTCGCCCGCTACCGCGACCTCGGCACGGAGGGGCGCAAGCTCGCGATGGCGCTCCTCGCCCTCGGCCGGGGCCCCCTCGGTCGGTAACACTTCAGGAATCTCAGGGTTCCCACCGATCCGGGGACGCCGGAACGCGGGCACACTGGAGACATGTTCAACCTGATCGCCATCCTCGTCTCCGTCGCGGCGGTGCTCGCGGCACTCGGGCACGCCGGGTACCTCGCGATGCTGAACTCGGCCGCGGCCAAGCGGGCGGGCGGCACCCCGGTGGCGCAGTACGTGCGCAGCCGCTGGCCGATCGCCGGCGTCACCACCGCGGGCGCGCTGCTCGCGTGGGCGCTCACGAACGGCGAGGGTTTCGCCGACGGACTCGCCATCCTCCTCGCGGCCGGCTCCGGCGGTGGCGCGGTCAAGGCACTGCAGTCGACGCAGCAGCGGTACCGCACCGGCGAGTAGTTCGCGACCGCGCGTACCCGTATCACTCGATGGGGTGACACGTGCGAGACGTGCGCACCCAGCGCCTCACACTGTGGGCAACCACTTAGTGTGATCCGCGTGAGTACCGCGAACGTTCGGTCCGCGCTGGTGGTCACCGCCCACCCCGATGACGTCGACTTCGGCGCCGCCGGCACGGTCGCGGTGTGGACGGCCGCCGGGATCGAGGTTTCCTACTGCGTGTGCACGTCCGGTGAGGCCAGCGGGGACGGCACGGCCGAGGCGGCCGCCGCCCGCGAGGCCGAGCAGCGGGCTGCCGCGGAGTGCGTCGGCGTCCGCGACCTCACCTTTCTCGGCTACCCCGACGGCGCCGTCGAGCCGTCGCTCGCGCTGCGCCGCGACATCACGCGGGTGATCCGCCGCGTGCGGCCGGACCGGGTGCTCACCTGGTCGCCGGAGATCAACTGGGACATGGTCGCGACCACGCACCCCGACCACCGCGCGGTCGGCGCGGCAGCGTTCGCCGCGGTGTTCCCCGACTCGCGCAACCCGCACGCGCACCGGACTCTGCTGACCGACGAGGGCCTCGAGCCGTGGACCGTCGGCGAGCTGTGGCTGGCCGACCCGCCGTCGGGGCTGCTCAACCACGCGGTCGACGTGACCGACGCGTTCGACAAGAAGATGGCCGCGCTGCGGTCGCACGCCTCGCAGGTCGGCGAGGGGCTCGAGAACAACCTCCGCACGTATCTCGGACAGGTCGCACAACGCTTCGACCTGGGCGAAGGACGGCTGGCGGAGGCCTTCCAGGTGGTGGACACGCGATAGTTGGGTAATTACCTCGTCGCACCGCGTCACGAGCCGGAAGGAGAGAGGTCTCACAGTCATGACAAGCGGGGGCTGGCCGGGCCAGGAGCAACGTCATGGTCGACACCGTCAGGGGTCGACGGGTGGGGCCTGGACTCCTGCCGTGCGCCCGACGGACGCGGGACCGGCACACGAGCGACGGGACGGGTACGCGCCGCTGGTGCGCCCCGCGCGGCCGGTCGACACCGGTCCGGCGTGGCCGACGCGGAACGCGGACGTGCCGCTGGCTCGGTCCGGTGTCGCGCAGGCGGGTTGGCCGGCCGCTCAGCCGGACGACGCGATGCGGGTTCATGGCGATCGTCGGCCCGTGAGTGGGGCCGGCGCGGGATGGCCGGCGGCTCCCGACCCCGCGCCGGCGCGCTCCGCCTGGTCGGTCGGCGCGCCGCAGGCTCCGACCGCGAGACCGGTGGACGCTCGGACGGGGTGGCAAGGCTCCCACGCGCAGGACCTCGCGGCCCATCCGGTCGGCAACCCGCAAGTCCCGACCGCGAGACCAGAAGACCACGCTCGGACGGGACGGCAAGGCGCCAACGCGCAGGACCCCACGGCCCGTCCGGTCAACAACCCGCAGCTCCCCACCGCGAGACCCGGCGACCACACCCAGACGGGACGGCAGGACGCCGGCCCGCACAGCCCCAACACCAGACCCGCCGACCACCCGTCAGCACACACCGCCTGGCCGGTCAACGACCCGCAGGTCCCGACCGCGAGGCCGGTGGACCACGCTCGGACGGGGTGGCACGGCTCCAACGCGCAGGACCCCACGGCCCACCCGCAGTTCCCAGACCACACCCAGACCGGGCGGCAGAACAGCCTGCAGTTCCCGCTCGCGAGACCTGGCGATCATCGCCCCGCGCACGCGGCCTGGCAGCGGACCGGCGCGCACACCCACACCCGACCGGCCGAGCGCAGCGTCGTGCCCGTGCCGCTGCGGCGGGCCGGTGCCGAGCCGGCACATGCGCGGCACGCCGCCGGACCCGCCAGACGCAGGACGATCTCCTCCGACATGGTGCTCGACACCGTCCCGATGGGGCGGGTGCGGCACCGGCGCGGCGACACCGGCGCGGTCGTCTACGCGCTGCCCGACGCCTCGCTCGACACGCCGCCGTCCGGGCTGCGGAAGTTCGACCTCGGCACCGTGCCCGCCTCCGTCACCCCGCCGCGCAGCTGGCGCAAGGCCGCGTGGTTCGCCGTCGGCACGTCCGCGGCCGTCGTGCTCGGGCTCGCCGCCGCGACCGTCGAGTTCATGGGCCACCCCGCCGACGGCCCCGTCATCGACGCGCTGCCCGCCTACCCGACCGGTCCGCTGACCCTCGAGAAGCTCCCCATCGACGAGACCACCAGCCTGCCCGGCCGGCCGACGACGCGCCCCGACACGAGCAGGCCGAACACCGTCCGCCACAGCGACGCCCCGCCGACCGCCCAGCCCAGCACGGCCGACCCCGGCACCACGCCGCCGACCGGCTCGCCGACGGCGCCGGGCACCGGAACCGGCAGCACCACGCCGGGCACCCAGACCACCCCCGCGCGGCCGACCCGCACGACCGTCGGCCGGGCGCCGGTCACCCCGACCAACCCCCAGGCCATGGGTGACCGCACCGAGGCGTACTTCCGCGCGGTCACCGAGGACCCCGCGGCCGCCAACGCCATGACCAGCGGCGGGCTGGCCCGTGAGGGCGCGAAGGGAATCGAGTCGCGGTACGCGGGGGTCGAGCGCGTCGAGGTCCAGCAGATCACCATCGACCGCGACCAGTCGGTCACCACGAGCACGGTCAAGGTGATCCGGGAGGACGGCAGCGAGAGCATCGAGCAGCGCCGGCTGACCTTCACCTTGGGCGGCGACCCGAAGATCACCGAAGACTCGGCTACAGCGTGATCCAACTCATACTCCATTCGAGTGAATATTCGTCGTCGCGCCGGCCCGATCGGGTGATCAACGCCGAAGGGCTGGCGTCACGGGATGGTCACGGAGTACGAGTGGCCCCTAACGCAACGCACGGAGGGCCATCACAAGTGGACCGTCTGACGACGGGCCGGCGGCATGTTCGCGCCGGCTCGGTCACCGTCACCGAGCTGATCACCAAACAGGCGAGACCTTCGCACTGCACGGACAGCTCGCCCGTCGAGCGGGACTACGCGACCGAACCGATGGCCGCCCTGCCGACGACACATCGGCGACCGCGGAACAAGGGCGCCCAGCTGGCCAAGCTGGCGAGCCTCGGCGTCGCCTGCGTCGTGCTGTGCGGAGCGGTCACGATCGCCTCGATGATCTCCCAGCAGCGCCGCGACGCCGCGCAGCCCGGCACCCGGCCCACCATGCGGATCACCGGTGAGCAGGCGCTGCTGCCCGACCGGCTGCGCGAGACGCTCCCGCCGCAGGACACGGTCACACCGGCACCGGCCGCGCCGCTGGAACCGCAGGTCGCGGACGTCGGTCCGGAGCCGACCGACGACGCCGGCACGACCGGGCCGACCTCCACTGAGGACCAACAGGACGGCGGGACCACGGCGACCGCGGGCGGCAGCGAGGTCGCGCCGCTCTCCGACCTGGACCTGGTCCGCCAGTTCTACGCGAACCTGCCGCAGTCCCCGACCACCGCGTTCGAGCTGCTCGCGCCCGAGCTGCTGCACACGAGCCTCGGCCAGTTCCTGCAGTCGTGGGCGCTGGTCAGCTCGATCGACGACGTGGACGTCGTGCAGCGGGCCGACGGCGTGCTGGCGACCGTCCGAATGCGCCTGTCCGGCGGCGGCCACCTGCGGATCCAACAACTTCTCACGGTCGCGGAGAGTCCCCGACGCATCGTCGGGGTACAGCTGCTGTCAGCACAGCGCAACTGAACCGGTAACCTGCGACACCCCTGCTGTTACACCCGCAATACCAAGCACGCTAGGCCGTGCACGGACTGGTCCCTGTTCGTGTGCACAGAGTGAACGCCTAGCCTGGTGCGGGTTGAGGCACGCGGGGCCAGACAGCCGTTCCCAAGAACTCCCGGAGTCGGCATGTACACCGATCACCTGCAGGTAGGGGGGACTCGGCGCGATGACCGATGAAGGTCGCCTGGTCGCTGGCCGCTACCGGCTGGTCCAGCGCATCGGCACCGGTGCGATGGGCGTGGTGTGGACGGCGCACGACGAGCGACTGAACCGGACGGTGGCGGTCAAGCGACTGCTGCTGCAGCCGGGGCTGCCGCCGGAGGAGCAGGCCGAGGCCGTCGCCAGATGCATGCGCGAGGGCCGGATCGCCGCCAGACTCCACCACCCGAACGCGATCTCGGTGTTCGACGTGGTCGACGAGGACGGCGCGCCCTGTCTGATCATGGAGTACCTGCCGTCCAAGAGCCTGGCCATGGTGATGGCCGAGCGCGGACCGCTCTCGCCCCGTGAGGTGGCCCGGATCGGCGCCCAGTCGGCGGCGGCGCTGGCGGCCGCGCACGCGGCGGGCATCGTCCACCGGGACGTGAAGCCGGGCAACATCCTGCTCGGCGACGACGGCACCGTGAAGATCACCGACTTCGGCATCTCCCGCGCGACCGACGACGTCACGGTCACCAAGACCGGCATGATCGCCGGCACGCCCGCCTACCTCGCGCCGGAGGCCGCGATCGGGCAGGACCCGTCGCCCGCCTCCGACGTCTTCTCGCTCGGCTCGACGCTGTACGCCGCGGTCGAGGGCGAGCCGCCGTTCGGGCTGACGGAGAACACGCTGCAGCTGCTGCACGCGGTGGCCGCCGGGCGGATCAACCCGCCGCTGCAGTCCGGCCCGCTGACCGGGGTGCTGACGGCGATGCTCGCCGCCGACCCGGAGCAGCGGCCGTCGACGTCGCGCTCGCGGGACCTGCTGAACTCCGTCGCCATGGGCGAGGTGCCGGACGTGCCGCTGCCGATGGCGGACATGACGACCCGGCGCTCCGAGCTGGTCGACGACTACGACGGGTACGACAGCTACAACGGTGGCTACTACGACGACCAGGCCACCCAGATGGTCGGCGCGGACGACCGCACGCGCGCGGTCCGGCCCGCACGGGTCGCGCCGCCCCCGCCGCGGCGGAAGTCGCGCACGCCGATCGTGGTCGGCGCCGGGCTCGCGCTGGTCGCGGTGATCGCCGCGGTGACGTGGCTGCTCTCCGGCCGCGACAACGACAAGACGCCGAGCACCGACCCGAACCAGACGAACAACACACAGAACAGCCAGGTCGTGCAGTCGACGACGGTGCCGACCACAACGGAGCCGCCGACCACCACCGAGGAGACGACGACTCCCGAGGAGACGACGACCACCACGACGACCACCACGACGACCACGACCACCACGACTACCACCACCACGGATCCGACGACGACCACGACCACGACCGAACCGCCAGTCACCACTACCCCCGGACAGGGTGGTCAGTAGTGCAGGGTCGTTTTCGGGGGGTTAGGGCATGACGGAGGGGGCCACGGTCGTCGTCGCGGGGCGCTACCAGCTGGGCAGGCGCATCGGCAGCGGCGCGATGGGCATCGTGTGGCAGGCACACGACGAGCGGCTCCACCGGACCGTCGCCGTGAAGCAGCTGCTCCTCCAGCCGGGGCTGTCGGCGGCGCAGGCCGAGGAGGCGCGCCGAAGATGCATGCGGGAAGGGCGGATCGCGGCGCGACTGTCGCATCCCAACGCCATCACGGTGTACGACGTCGCGGAACACGACGGCGACCCGTGGCTGATCATGGAGTACCTGCCGTCGAAGAGCCTCGCGACGGTGCTGTCCGAACAGGGCACGCTGCCACCGTCCGAGGCGGCGCGGATCGGCGCGCAGGTGGCGTCGGCGCTGGTCGCGGCGCACGCGGCGGGCATCGTGCACCGCGACATCAAGCCGGCGAACGTCCTGCTCGGCGACGACGGCACCGTCAAGATCACCGACTTCGGCATCTCGCGGGCGACGGGTGACGTCACGGTCACCGCGACCGGGATGCTCGCCGGCACGCCCGCCTACCTCGCCCCGGAGGTCGCGAAGGGCGAGGACCCGACGCCGGCCGCGGACGTCTTCTCCCTCGGGTCGACGCTGTACACGGCCGTCGAGGGGCACTCGCCGTTCGGGCTGAGCGAGAACACGCTCGCCCTGCTGTACGCGGTCGCGGCCGGCAAGATCACGCCGCCCCGGCAGGCGGGCCCGCTGACGGCACTGCTGATGCAGCTGCTGCGGGTCGAGCCGGCGGAGCGGCCGACGCTGGCGACCGCGCGGGACAACCTCAACGCGGTGGCCGAGGGCCGGCAGCCGCCGGGGCTCATGGGCAGCGCGTCCGCGACCACCGAGCGGATCGCCGGCAACCGGCTGCCACAGCGCCCGCAGGTGCCGCTCGGTCCGCCGACGCCGCCGCGGCCGCAGTGGCCGACGCAGCAACAGCAACAGCCGCCGCAGAAGGACGCGACCCGGCTGAACGTGCACCCGTTCGCGGAGCCGACGCCGAGCGGGCCGGTCATGCAGCAGGCGCCGCAGCAGCACGCCCCGAAGCCCCGGTCGGGGAACGGTGGCCGGGTGCGGTCGATCGTGCTGACCGTGCTGGCGATCGTGGCGGCCGCGCTGGTCGGGATCCTCGTGGCGAGCCTGTTGTCCAGCGGCAACAAGAACAACGGTCAGGCACAGCCGGGCGGCGGCACGTCGTCGGCGCAGGAGACACAGGCGCAGGACACCACCGCACCGGAGACCACCGAGCCGACGAGCACGACCTCCTCGACGGAGGCGCCGGCGACCCCGGCGACCCCGGCGGCCGCGGACTACGAGACCGCCGTGCGCGACTACTACGCGCTGCTGCCCGGCAACCTCGAGGCGGCGTGGGCGCTGATGACGCCCCGCGCGCAGGCCGCCGGCGGTGGCGGACGTGCGTACCAGCGGTTCTGGAAGCGCATCGAGTCCGTCGAGGTGCTGTCGACGAAGGCGGAGGGCGACCGCGTCGCGGCGACCCTCAAGTTCACGACGAAGGACAAGCAGACGTCGAGGGAGGCCTACTCGCTCGCGCTGATCGAGCAGAACGGCCAACTGATGATCGACAACTTCGTCCGGACCGGCACGGGCCGCGACGACGGCTGAGTAGCCGCCGATCGTTCAGTTCTGCTTACAGGTGTCTGTACTTCTATTCGCTTGTCCTTCCCGATCGCCTGGGGCAGCGTGGCGTAGGTGATCCGTGGTGGTGGCGGGACCTTGTTCCGCATGGGGTTGTTGGCGCTGTTCTGGGGCTCGAGCTTTCTCTGGATCAAGATCGGGCTCGCCAGCTTCACCCCGGTGCAGATGACGTTCGTCCGGCTGGTCCTGGGCTCCGCCGTGCTCGTCGTCCTGTGCTACGCCGGCAGGCGGCGGCTGCCTCGGGACCGCAGACTGTGGGGACATCTCACCGTGGCCGCGCTGGTCGGGAACGCAGTCCCCTTCACGTTGTTCGCCGTCGGGGAGCAGACCGTCGACTCCGGGGTGGCCGGGGTGCTCAACGCCACGACACCGCTGTGGGTGCTGCTCATCGGGCTGTCGCTGGGGACCGAGCGCAACCTGTCCGCCATCCGGCTCTCCGGCCTGGTCCTCGGGTTCCTCGGCACGCTGCTGATCTTCGCGCCGTGGGAGTCGAGCGAGCTGGCCAGCTGGGGCGCGGTGGTCATCCTCGCCGCCGCGATCATGTACGCCGTCAGCTTCGCCTACATCGGACGGTTCCTGTCCGGACGCGGGCTGCCGCCGATCACGCTGTCCGCGTCGCAGATCATCGCCGCCACCGGGCTGACCGCGCTGGCCATGCCGTTCGGCGGGTTCGACTCGATCCACCTGCGCCTCGACGCCGCGATCGCCGTCTGCGTCCTGGGGATCTTCGGCACCGGGTTCGCCTTCGCGCTCAACTACCGCCTGATCACCGACGAGGGCCCGACGAACGCGGCCGCCGTCGGGTACCTGCTGCCCGTCGTGTCGGTGCTGCTCGGGGCGCTCGCGCTGGACGAGAACCTCAACCCGCGCGTCATCGCCGGCATGGTGGTCGTGCTTGGCGGGGTCGCGATGACCAGGGTGCGGCGCCGGCTTGCGGTGCCGACCCCGGTCATCGCGGAGCCCGCGGTCAGCCGACCTTAGGCCACGGCACGTCCGGCAACGCGTTGAGCAGTGGCACCAGCAGGCGCTCCTCGTGGTCGAGGTGGGCGGTCAGCTCGTCGGTCAGCCGGTCGAAGTCGACCGGCTTCGGCGTGCCGGCCGCCACCAGTGCCGCCAGCTCGCCACGCAGCCGCGCGACCGTGGTGTGCTCGGCGCGCAGGCGCTCCAGAGTGGACCCCAGCTCGGGGAACCGGCGCGCCAGGAACGAGAACACCGCGTAGTCCTCACCCATGTGGTGGCGCTCCAGCCCGACGCAGAACGCGAGGCAGTTGCTCCGCAGGTCGTCGGTGAACGCCACCTCGGCGCCGGCACGCAACGCGGCCAGCTCGTCGCGGAACCAGCCGTGCAGCGCGACGAGCTCGTCGCCGGCCGCGCGGACGCGCACCACGTCCTGGCTCTCGGGATGCAGCACCACGACCGGCAGGACGCGGCTGGTCTGCCGCTCGTAGTCGGCGTACCCGGGTGCCACGGCCAGGACCGCGTCGAACAACCGGTCCCGTTCCGGCGCCGCCGCGGGCACGGCGATCGCGGTGCGCTGGACGCCGTCGAGGTCGACGAACACCCGGGGGTTGGCCACCAGGTTGTGGAACCAGGCGGGATGGCGGGCCGCGCCACCGGCGGACGCGACGGTCAGGTAGGTGTCCCCGTCCGGCACGGCGCCGACGGAGACGGTGTGGGACCGGCCGCTGCGCGCGCCGGCCGTGGTCAACGAAATGATCAAGACTCTGCTTTCTGTCGGCGTACGGGAAACAGACGCGCGGGCGTCTCCCGTTCGCCGAACAGGACAACGCGAGGCAGCACGAACTGCCTGGAGAGAAAGGGAAAGAGGACGACCGCGCGGGCGTCAGCGCGGTCAGGCGCTACCGATGCTGTGGATTGCCACGGACATCATCCCCTTGGAAACAGTCGGGTGCTCGCCCGGCAACGCCCCTGAACGCTGGCGCACCACACGGCACCCGACGATTGAACCAGCCGACGCCCACTCCGGTCCAGAGCGCTCGGCGGCAGCCGTTACCGCAACGGTTCCTGCAGTTCGGTGACCCAGGTCGAGCGGTCTCCCATGCACTCCAGGTACACCTCGCGGTTGTAGCCGGCGGAGCGGTGGCCGTTCTCCTCGATCCAGGTGGCGAGCGTCTGGACGGTCGACAGCACGTTGTCCATCTCGCCGTGGTGCACGATCGTGGCCGCCTGCTCGATGCCCGGCAGGTCCACGACCGTCAGCCCGTGGTCACCGCCCGGCTCGACGTTCACCGGCAGCGCGGCGTGCACGAGGACCCCGCCGTCCGGCGCGTCCTCGTAGTACGCGATCGGTGCGGACACGCACTCCACACCGGCCTGGCCGCACAGCGCGTTCAGCTCGTCGTACAGCGGGGTGATCACCGGCGTGATGGCAGCGGGCTCGAACCCGGCCGCGACCGCCGTCAGCTCCGCGACCCGGATCGGCTCGACCTTCTTGACCTGGACGTCGTCGGTAGGCATGGCGCCCTCCGTCTCGATCGAACGAAGTCTCGCCTCGACGGCCACCAGCCGCGCGCGGTCGCGTCGAGCTGGTTGGCCAGCTCGGCCTGCCGCAGCCGCAGCATGCCGCGCAGCTCGTCGATCCCGACCTTGTCGTCGACGATCGTCCGGACCTGCTCGAGGGTGAACCCGAGCTCCTTGAGCGCGACGACCCGGTTCAGGCGCGACAGCTGCGCCGCCTCGTACCCTCGGTAGCCGGTCGCGGCGTCCACGCGCGCCGGGCGCAGCAGCCCGATCGCGTCGTAGTGCCGCAGCATGCGGACGCCAGACACGGCCGTGTCTGGCGAAGTCTCCGATGGTGAACATGACGGACCCAGGTCTACGGCCTGACACGGTGTCAGGGTCAAGTCACACGAGACGGCGGTCCGACGCCCAGCGGGACAGCTCGTAGCGGTTGGACAGCTGCGTCTTGCGCAGGACGCTCGACACGTGCGTCTCGACGGTCTTCACCGAGATGAACAGCTCCGCGGCGATCTCCTTGTACGCGTAGCCGCGCGCCAGCAGACGCAGGACGTCGCGCTCGCGCGGGGTCAGCAGGTCCAGCTCCGGGTCGCTGATCGGCGCGGCGCCCGGCCGGTCGGCGAACGCGTCGAGCACGAACCCGGCGAGGCGCGGCGAGAAGACCGCGTCGCCCTCGGAGACCCGCACGACCGCGCGCACCAGCTCGTGGCTGGAGATCGTCTTGGTGACGTAGCCGCGCGCGCCGGCCCTGATCACCGCGATGACGTCCTCCGCGGCGTCGGAGACCGACAGCGCGAGGAACACCACCTCGGGGTTGTCCGGCCGCGACTTGCGCAGCACCTCGGCGCCGCCGCCGTCGGGCATGTGCACGTCGAGCAGGACGACGTCCGGCTTCTTGTGGCCGATGCCGGCCACCGCCTCGCCGACCGTGCCGGCCTCGCCGACCACCTCGACCTCGTCGGTGATGGAGTCCAGCTCGGCGCGCACCCCGGCCCGGAACAGGCCGTGGTCGTCGACCAGGAACACCCGAACCGGCCGCTTCGCGGCATCGCCGGTCTCCGTCATGCTGTCTCCCTACTCACGCCCCCACGGTCACCCGCGGCATCCGCAGCTGCACCTCGGTGCCCTCGCCGGGAGAGGTGCGCAGCCGCAGCTCGCCGCCGTTGCGCTCCATCCTCCCCCGGATCGAGTCTGCCAGGCCATGCCGGTCCGCGGGGACCGCCGCCGGGTCGAAACCCCTGCCGCGGTCGCGCACGAAGATCTCGACCGCCTCCGGCTCCACCTCGGCGTACACGCTGACCTCGCCGACCCCGGCGTGCTTCGCCGCGTTCACGGTCGCCTCGCGGGCCGCGTAGACCAGCCCGGTCAGGCGCTCGTCGAGCTGGCAGTCGCCGACCACGACGTGCTGGACCTTGATCGCGAACGTGTCCTCGACCTCGCCGCAGGCCAGCGCGATCGCCTCGGACAGCACCGACGCCTCCGTGGTGCCGCCCGCGCCGCCGGCCGCCGCGCCCTCGACGGGACGGCCGCGCCCGTAGCCGGACGGGCCGTACAGCCAGCCGCGCAGCTGCCGCTCCTGCCCGCGCGCGAGGCGCAGCACCTCGCGGGGCGCCTCGGCCTGCTTCTGGATCAGCGCGAGCGTCTGGAGCACGGAGTCGTGCAGGTGGGCGGCGATCTCGGCGCGTTCCTCGGTCCGGATGCGCTGCTTGCGCTCCTCGCCGAGGTCGCGGACCAGCCGCAGCCAGAACGGAACGGTGAGCACCGCGACGCCGGCCAGCGCCGCGAGTACCGCGATCAACGCGAACTGCATCTGGTCGAGGCTCGCGCTGCGGGCCAGGAAGACGCCGATGCCCGTCATGACCAGCACCGACCCGGTCAGCACCCGGACCGCCGCGGTGCGCCCGCCGGCCCCGACGACCGCGCCGAACACCCCGGACTTCGCGCCGCCCTTCCAGCGCAGCCGCTGCTGCTCGTCGGCCTCCCGCCACACCAGCGCGGCGCCGACCAGTGTCACGCCGATGCCGCCGGCCACCCAGCCGTTGAGCATCCCGGAGATCGCACCGACGCCGACCGCGAGGCCGATGCCCATCGCGAGCAGGCCGCGGGCCTGCTGCTTCTCCTTGGCGGAGACCTCGGCCTGCTTCGCCTCGAGCCGCGACTGGGGCACGAACACCCAGAGCAGGCCGTAGGCCACCACGCCGGCGCCGCCGAAGGCCGCGAGCAGCGCGAACGCCACCCGCGTCCACAGCACGCTGACGCCGAGGTGGTCGGCGAGCCCGCCCGCGACCCCCGCGACGGCACGGCCGGTCCGCCGGCGACGCATCTTGACGTCGTCGTCGACCTGGTCCCGCGTCACTCGCTCGAGGTCCGCGTCCACCACCGGCTCTCGTATCTCGACGTCAACGCTCACTGGTCCATCGTCACATGTACCCCGTTTCGGTCCATCAGGGAAATACCCGGACCGTGAGAACCAGGGTTACTCCCTGATGTGCGTACCGAAGGCCACCACGCATGCTGTCTACCGTGAGTGCGACACAGGGACGGTCCGACGGCTTCCGCGCCGAGGACACGGTCAAGGACTTCTGGGCGACGCGGCCCCGGCGGCCGCGGCGCGGCCGCAAGATCGCGGGCGTCGCCGCCGGCATCGGCAACCGGTACCGGATCGATCCGGTGCTCGTGCGGGTCGGGCTGGTCGTGGCCAGCGTGTACGGCGGCGCGGGTGTCCTCGTCTACCTGCTCGGCTGGCTGTTCCTGCCGGAACAGGACGACCAGGTCTCGCCGGTGGAGGCGTTGATCGGCAAGGGCCGCAGCTCGACGTCGACCGGGTTCACGCTGTTGCTGTGCGTCGCGATGATCCCGGTGCTGAGCTGGTTCTTCAGCGGCGGGTTCGTCGGGGCGTTCCCCGGCTGGCTGGGGCTGGTGGTGATCGCCGGGCTGCTGTTCCTGCTGCACCAGAACCGCGGCAGCGTCACGCCGGTGAGCCCGTCCACGCCGGACCCCGCACCGCCGGTGCCCGAGCAGCCGCCGTTGCCGCCGATGTACACGGTGCCGGTTTCGGCCACGCCGATGTCCCCGGAGCCGCCGGTCACGCAGCAGTACACGCGGCCGATCACCCCGCCGGTCGCGCCGCCCCCGCCCTCACCTCCGCCGCCGCCGGTCGCCGAGGAGCGCACGGGCCCGCCGGCGTGGGACCCGCTGGGCGCCGCGCCGTTCGCGTGGGACCTGCCGGAGCCGGCCGGACCGGCACCGGAGGAGCCGGAGCCGCCGGCCCGCCGCCGCAAGTCCAAGGTCGGCGTCACGACCGTCGGAATCGCGCTGGTCGCCGCGGGCGCCATGGCGCTCGCGATGGGCGGGTGGGTCAACGGGCAGCACATCGTCGGTGTGGTGCTCGCGATCCTGGGCCTCGGCATGGTGGCCGGCGCGTTCCTGCGCGGCGGTCGCGGGCTGATCGGTCTCGCGGTGCCGCTGTCGCTCGCCGGCCTGGCGCTGACCGCGGTGAGCCCGGACGGTTGGGACGGCGTCGGTGACATCAACGCGATGCCGACGACGTTCGCCGAGGTGCAGAACAGCTACGAGCGGTCCGTCGGCAACGTCGAGCTGGACCTGACCGCGCTGCCCCCGACCGGCGAGAACGTGCGCACCCGCGTCTCGGTGGACATCGGCAACGCGACGGTGATCGTGCCGGAGAACGCGGACGTCGAGATCAAGTGCGAGGCGGAGCGCGGCAACATCGAGTGCCTCGGCCGCGATGCCAGCGGGATGGACCTGGACGTGCCGGAGTTCACGGACAACGGCGCGGACGGTCCCGGCGGGCTCAAGATCGACCTGAACGTGTCCACGGACACGGGGAACGTGGAGGTGCGTCGTGGCTGACCGCGACCAGAACGAGCGCCGGGGCTTCCCGGACGTGCTGACCGGCCTCGCCGGGATCGGGACGCTGCTGGTGTCGGCGTACGTGCTCACCGACGGGGCCTTCTGGGTCCCCGACCTGAACCCGACGTGGCTGCTCGCGGGGGGCGCGCTGTTCGTGGGAGTGCTGCTGCTGGCCTCGTCGCTGCGCGGCAACCGCAAGCGCTGAGAAGCTGTGTCGGGCATGCTTTCGCCCATGACGACGGTGGTCAGGGCCATCCAGACCGGGGACCTGGCCGCCCTGCGGAGACTGCTCGCCGAGGACCCGGGTCGCGCCACGGACCGAGTCGACGGGTCGCGCACCCTGTTGCACGTCGTGGCCGACTGGCCGGGGCACTATCCCGGCGGTGCCGCCACAGTGGCCGCGCTGGTCGCCGCGGGCGCCGACGTGCACGCCCGGTTCCGCGGCGCGCACGAGGAGACGCCACTGCACTGGGCGGCCAGCAACGACGACGTCGCGGTGCTGGACGCGCTGCTCGACGCGGGCGCGGACATCGAGGCGCCGGGTTCGGTGCTCGACGGCGGGCCGCCACTGAAGAACGCGACCGGCTTCAAGCAGTGGCGCGTCGCCCGCAGACTGGTCGAGCGCGGCGCGCACGTCGACCTGGCCGCCGCGGCGGCACTCGGACTGCTGGACCGGCTCGAGCAACCCGGCGATGTGGATCTCGCGCTGTGGTACGCGTGCCACGGCGGTCAGGCGGCGGCCGCGCGGCTGCTCGTCGAGCGCGGCGGCGACGTGAACTGGCTGTCGCCGTGGGACCGCCGCACTCCGCTGGACGCCGCCGTCGACGAGGGCGCGGCCGAGTTGGTCGCGTGGCTTCGTGCGCATGGTGGTCGGTCGGCCGGTGAACTCGGTTCGCGCGAAACCTGACGCGTAGGTCGATGCCGGGTCGCCGGGGGGTGGTGCGCTGTGGCGCGGGCGGGGCCTCGTGGGAACGTCCGGGCCGGTTTTCGCGCCGCAGGCGGGGCCCGGTGCGCCTCCGGCCCCCGGTCACCACGCTACCGGCCAACACCGACAAAGCCGGCCGTTGTCGATCTTGACTGTGGACAGCCCGCAACCAACTGCGACAGTTGCCCACAGCCATGATCGACTCCGCACAAAGTGTCGGTCCTCGCAGCTAGGCTGGAAAACGGGGGCCGGAGGCCAACTCCCGCCAGAGCATCGACGTCAGCCACAACACCGACGCCAGCCACAGCACCAACGTCAACCGGCAGCCAGCGCCGACGCCAGCCGGCAGTCCGCAACGCTGCCAGCCCAGGAGTTGTCCACAGCCCAAGCGTCTGCGCCCCGGAACTGTCGGACCTCGTCCGTAGACTGGATACCGGGGGCCGGCGGCCCCCCACTACTCCCACTCGATCGTGCCCGGCGGCTTGGACGTCACGTCCAGCACCACCCGGTTCACCTCCGCGACCTCGTTGGTGATGCGCGTCGAGATGCGTTCCAGCACGTCGTACGGCAGACGGGTCCAGTCGGCGGTCATGGCGTCCTCCGACGACACCGGGCGCAGCACCACCGGGTGCCCGTAAGTACGGAAGTCGCCCTGGACGCCGACGCTGTGGACGTCCGCGAGCAGCACCACCGGGCACTGCCAGATGTCGCGGTCGAGCCCCGCCGCGGTCAGCTCCTCGCGGGCGATCGAGTCGGCCGCGCGCAGGATCTCGAGGCGCTCCGCGGTCACCGCGCCGATGATCCGGATGCCGAGCCCCGGCCCGGGGAACGGCTGCCGATGGACGATCGTCTCCGGCAGGCCCAGCTCCAGCCCGACCCGGCGGACCTCGTCCTTGAACAGCTCGCGCAGCGGCTCGACCAGCTCGAAGGTCAGGTCGTCCGGCAGGCCGCCGACGTTGTGGTGGCTCTTGATGTTCGCGGCCCCGGTGCCGCCGCCGGACTCGACGACGTCCGGATAGAGGGTCCCCTGCACCAGGAACCCGTAGTCGCCGGACGCCTGGAGCGAGCGCTCCGCCTCCTCGAACACCCGGATGAACTCGCGGCCGATGATCTTCCGCTTGTGCTCGGGGTCGGTCACGTCGGCCAGCGCCGCCATGAAGCGGTCGCGCGCGTCGACGGTCACCAGCTTGACGCCGGTCGCCGCGACGAAGTCGCGTTCCACCTGCCCCCGCTCGCCGGCCCGCAGCAGCCCGTGGTCGACGAACACACAGGTCAGCCGGTCCCCGATGGCCCGCTGCACCAGCGCGGCGGCGACCGCGGAGTCCACACCGCCGGACAGCCCGCAGATCGCGCGACCGTCGCCGATCTGGTCCCGGATGCGACCGACCTGCTCCTCGACGATGGACGCGATCGTCCACTGTGGCCGGATGCCCGCGATCTCGTGGAGGAACCGCCGCAGGATCTCCTGCCCGTGCGGCGTGTGCGCGACCTCCGGGTGGTACTGCACGCCGGCGAACCGCCGGTCGACGTTCTCGAACGCGGCGACCGCGGCGCCCGCCGACGTGCCGGTGACGGTGAAGCCGGCCGGCGCCTCGGTGACGCTGTCCCCGTGCGACATCCACACCGGGTGCCGGCCGGGCAGGTCGGCGTGCAGGACCCCGCCGGCGGGGGTCAGCTCGGTGCGCCCGAACTCCCGCGCGCCGGTGTGCGCGACCGTCCCGCCGAGCGCCCGCGCCATCGCCTGGAAGCCGTAGCAGATGCCGAACACCGGCACGTCCGCCTCGAACAGGGCGGGGTCGACGGCGGGCGCGCCCTCGGCGTACACGCTCGACGGGCCGCCGGACAGGACGATCGCGAGCGGGTCGCGAGCGAGCATCTCCGCGACGGTCGCGGTGTGCGGCACCACCTCTGAGTACACCTGCGCCTCACGCACCCGACGGGCGATGAGCTGCGCGTACTGCGCTCCGAAGTCGACGACGAGCACTGGCCGGTGGAAGTTGTCGGTCACCGCGAAAGCATCGCACGCGCCTCGGAACTACGGTGGAGGCATGAGCCGAGAGACGGACGCGACCACCTTGCTTCGCGCGAATGCCTCGCGCGCCGAGCGGAGCGAGGCAGGTGTCGCAGCATGAACGCCACCGACCAGCACCTGCCGACCCCGCGTCCCTGCTGGATCGCGGGCCGTGCGGAGCAGAGTGACAAGACACTCAGCGTGCACCACCCCTTCGACGGCGACGAGATCGCGACCGTCTGCGTGCCGAGCGCCGACCAGGTCGAACGCGCGGTCGCGGCCGCGACGGCCGTGGTCAGGGAGTTGCGCACCACGCCCGCGCACGTGCGGGCCGCCGCGCTCGACCACGTGTCGCGTCAGCTCGCCGCGCGCTCGGACGAGGTCGCCGAGATGATCACGGCCGAGAACGGCAAGCCGCTGCGCTGGGCGAACCTCGAGGTCAACCGGGCGGTGTCGACGTTCCGGTTCGCCGCGGAGGAGGCGCGCCGGTTCTCCGGCGAGCTGCAGCGCCTGGACACCGAGCCGACCGCGGCCGGCCGGCTCGCGATGATCCGCCGCGTGTCGCGCGGGCCCGTGCTGGGCATCGCGCCGTTCAACTTCCCGCTCAACCTCGTCGCGCACAAGATCGCGCCCGCCATCGCGGTCGGCGCGCCGATCATCGTCAAGCCCGCGCCCAGGACTCCGCTGTCGGCGCTGCTGCTGGGTGAGCTGCTCGCCGAGACCGACCTGCCCGAGGGCGCGTTCTCGGTGCTCGCGGTCGGCAACGAGGAGACGATGGCGCTGGTCAAGGACGAGCGCCTGCCGGTCGTGTCGTTCACCGGCTCCGGCCCGGTCGGCTGGTCGCTGATGGACGCCGCGCCGCGCAAGCAGGTCGTGCTCGAGCTGGGCGGCAACGGCGCCGCGGTGGTGTGCGCCGACTGGACCGACCTGGACTTCGCGGCCAAGCGGATCGCGACGTTCTCGAACTACCAGGCCGGGCAGTCCTGCATCGCGGTGCAGCGGGTGATCGTCGAGCGCCCGGTCGCCGACGCGTTCCTGCCGAAGCTGCTCGACGCGATCGGCGCGCTGCGCACCGGCAACCCGCACGACCCGGACGTCGAGGTCGGCCCGCTGGTCGACGAGGCGGCGGCCGAGCGGGTCGAGAAGTGGGTCAACGAGGCGGTCGCCGCCGGCGCGAAGCTGCTCGCGGGCGGCAGGCGCGACGGCGCGTCGGTCGAGCCGACCGTGCTGGCCGAGGTGCCGATCGACCAGAACGTGTGGGCCGAGGAGGTCTTCGGGCCGGTCCTGTCGGTGGCCGTGGTGGACAGCGTCGACGAGGCGTTCGCGTCGGTCAACGACTCGAAGTACGGGCTGCAGGCGGGCCTGTTCACCCGCGACGTGCAGGTGGCGTTCCGTGCGCGGGCCGAGCTGGAGGTCGGCGGCGTGATCGTCGGCGACGTGCCGTCCTTCCGCGCCGACCAGATGCCCTACGGCGGCGTGAAGGGTTCCGGTTTCGGCCGCGAGGGCATCAGGTCGGCCATGGCGGACCTGACCGAGGAGCGCGTCATGGTGCTCACCGGGCTGGAGCTCTAGACGGCCTGGGCGAAGGCGAACACCTTGTCCGGGTCGTACCGGGCGGCGACCTTCCGCAGGCGCGGGAGGTTGTCGCCGTAGTAGGCGGTCGCCCAGTCGGGCATGGCCGGGTCGATGTAGTTGACGTACCCGTTCTGCCCCGCGACCTGACCGAGGCCGTCGCGCACCTCGGCGACGGCCAGGGTGGCGTTACCCGAGGCGTAGATCTGGGCGCTGGCCAGGGCTTTGCGGTGCGGGAAGGCGGTCGCGGCGCCGTCGACCCGCGACACGGCGCCGCCGATCGAGTCGATCAGCAGGTCCAGCCCCCGCCTGCCGTCGACGAGGCCGACCAGCGCGTTCGGGTCGACCGGCCCGTTCAGGATGCGGGAGGACGCCACGAACGACTCGCGGCCGAGCTGCCCGCCCTCGGACTCCGGGCGGCACTGCGCGGTGCTGCGCTGTGAGCAGCCGCCGAAGTACCGCATCGCGTCGAGATAGCCCTTGCTCGTGATGAGGACGGACGACGCGCGCGGCATGGTCCTGAGCAGGTCCTTGCACGTGGCCTCGGAGCCGATGAGCGCGCCGCCGACGCGGCAGGTCGGCGGCGACCCGGCGGAGACGACGCAGTTGGACCACAGCTCGTCCGGCGCGCCGGCGATCCACTGCTGCCATGCGCCGAGCACGTCGGCGGTCGCGCTCGCCGGGTACTTGAGCGAGAAGACGGCGAGGTCGGGCGCGGGCTCGGTGGCGAAGGTGAACTCCGTGACGACGCAGAAGTTGCCGCCGCCCCCGCCGCGCAGCGCCCAGAAGAGGTCGTCGTCGCCCTGGACCGTGTGTTGCTCACCGTCGGCGGTGACGACCTGGGCCTTGACGAGCTTGTCGCAGGTCAGGCCGTACTTGCGGGCCGTGACCCCGATGCCGCCGCCGAGCGTGAGCCCACCGATGCCGACGGTCGGACACGAGCCGGCCGGCAGGGCACGCCCGGCGGCGGCGAGCGCGGCGTAGACCTCCATGAGCCGAGCGCCGGCGCCGACGGTCGCGGTCTCGCCGTCGACCCGCACGGCCGCCATGGGCCGCAGGTCGAGGACGAGCCCGTTGTCCGGGGTGCTGTAGCCGGCGTAGCTGTGGCCGCCCGACCGAGCGGCGACGGGGATGCGCGCGGTGCGGGCGACCTCGACACAGGCCTGGACATCCTGCGGTGACGTGCAGTGCGCGACCGCCGCGGGCGCGCGGTTGTCGAAGAGCGGGTTGTAGGACTGTTTCGCGATGTCGTAGCCGGTCTCGCCGGGCAGCACCAGACCGGCGGGCAGCTTGGCACGCAGGGCGTTCCAGTCCGGCGGCACGGGCGGCACGGGCGGCGCCGTGCTCGACGGTGGTGGCGGCGGTGTCGTGGTCGTCGGCGCGCCGGTGGGTTTCGGCGTGCACGCGGTCGCCGCCGCGCCAAGTGCCACCGCGCCGAAGAACCGTCGTCTGTTGATCGTCAAGGCCCCGACACCTCCACAAGATCAGACGCGTGGCGGACGGTCGGGTTGGCCTCCGGCCCCCCGATGTCCAGCCTAGGCACGGTGACCGACAGTCCTGGCGGTTCCGTGCCGCGGCTGTGGACAACCTGCCGACTGTGGACAACCGTAATGTTGTGGATCTTCATCGGCAGGACTTGTCGGTGCTCGTCGGTAGCGTGGATACCGGGGGGCCGGCGGCCGCTGGTCGCGGGTCGGAGAGTGGCTCTGACCAGCGGGCCGACACCGCTCGACGCAGCCCACACGGTCCCGCGCAACGAAGAGCCGCGCTGACATCACCCGGCGGCGCAGTCAGTCACCCGCGCGTCGCGCTACCAGCCGGCCGCGCGACGGAGAGCCGCACTGACCAGCGGACCGACACCACCAGGCGGCTCGGTCAGCACCGCTGCGAGATGACCGTCCGGGCGGATCACGACCACCTGCCGCGGCTTCAGGCGCAGCGCGTCGGCCAGTACGGTGTCCTCTTCCTGGTCCAGCGGTATCGGCTGCGCGGTGACCGCGCGTTCCCACGCGTCGGCGGGCTGCCAGTCACACCAATGGGTGAGCACCACGAACCGGCCCAGCAGCTCGCGGAGGCGGTGGCCCCGCGCGAGCGGCGCGTCCGGGCACAGCACTCCCGGCACCGGCGGCCGTGCGCGGCCCGGCTCGCGTGGGAACGGGAACGGGCCGGCCGTGGCGGTGGTGAGCGGGGAGTCGACGTAGAAGTACGGCTCGGCGAGCTTGCCGGAGTCGATCGAGGCGCGGGCGTCGACATCGTCGACCGATCGGGTGAGCACGTCGAGGCGGTGGGCGCGGTCGGCGTCGGTCCGCGGTACGAGGAAACGCATGGTGTCGCCCGTGACGCGGAGGTTCTCGCGCGCCGCGGCGGCCCGCTCGACCTCGTACGACGCGAGCAGCGCCGGCCCGCCCAGCCCGTCGCGGTCCAGCGCGATCTTCCACGCCGCGTTGTCCGCGTCCGCGATGCCGGAGTTGAGGCCCCGCGCGCCGAACGGGCTCATCACGTGCGCGGCGTCGCCGGCGAGCAGCACCCGACCGACCCGCATCCGCTCCGCCTGCCGCTGGTGGAACCGGTACACCGACACCCACACGACCTCGTAGGCGCGGTCGCCGACGATCGCGCGGATCCGCTCCTCCAACGCCGCCGGCGTGAGGTCGAAGTCGGCCGGCACCTGCCAGTCGATGCGCCACACGCCACCGGGTTGCGGATGCACGAGGACCTGCCGGCCGGGGTTCCACGGCGGGTCGAAGTAGAAGTGCCGCTCCGGCTTCTCGGCCAGGTCCACGCGGACGTCGGCGATGAGGAACCGGTCCTCGAACGACATCCCGTCGAAGGACAGCCCGAGCGCGGCGCGCACCGCCGACCGCTGCCCGTCGGCGCCGACGCAGTGCGTGCCGGTGAACGTTCGACCGTCCTCTGTGGACACCGCGACGCCCTCGGAGTCCTGCGTCACCGCGACTACCCGGCTGCCGTACTCCAGCTCGACGAGTGACTCCGCGCCGATCGCCTGTTCCAGCAACAACTCCACGATGGTCTGCGGGGTGTTGACGAACGGCGGGAACGCGGCGTCGCCGACCTCCGGGAAGTCGAGCTCCCCGACGACGTGCTCCCGGTAGTAGGTGCGGCCGTGCACCCAGGTGACCCCGACCTCGGCGACCTGCGCGCCGACCCCGGCGCGCTGCAGTATGTCGAGGACGTCGCGCTGCACACAGATCGACCGGCTGCCGACCATCTCCCTGGCCGGCTCGGCCTCGAGCACCACGCTCGGCACCCCCTGCCGCGCCAGCAGCAGAGCGGTGGTCATCCCCACCGGACCGGCACCCACCACCACGACTCGCACCGGCCCGAGGATAGCGACCCGCGTGTCCAACGCTCACGACCCGCGTGTCCAACGCTGAGAACCCGTGAGTTCGACATTCGCGCACACCCCCGATGCCGCGAATGTTCAACTCACCCGTCGTGGGCGTTGGACACGCGGGGTCTGGGTGTTGGACACGCGGGCGGGGCTACTCGCCTCGCAGTGCCGCCCACACCTCGCGATCCCGTTCCGCCGTCCAGATCCGGGGCCAGTCGACGCCGTCCAGCTCGTCCCAGTAGCGCTGCACGTTGAACGGCAGACAGTGTTCGAAGATCGGCCAGCTACCGAAGTCGTCCACCAGCGCGGCGTGCGCCGCCGCGAACGCGTCGGCCGGGGTGCCGCCCACCGCGTGTGCCGAGCCGACCGTGCGGCGCAGTTCGTCGAGGAAATGCCGGGACTGCGCGATGGCGGCCGGCGCGTCCTCGGTCACCGCACCCCGACCACCAACGAGCGTCGCCGCCTCGAACGCCGCCACCGAGTCCAAAGTGGACGTCGACCAGTCGTCGTGGAAGGCGTCGCCCGTGTACAGCGCGGCCCGCGCCTCCACGAGGTCGCCGGCGAACAGGATCCGCTCCTCCGGCAGCCACGCCACGATGTCGCCCGCCGTGTGACCCCGCCCGCAGTACGCCAGCACCAGCTCCCGCGAGCCGCCGAGGGGAATCACCATGCGGTCGGTGAACGTCAGCGTCGGCCACGTCAGCCCGGGGATCGACGACGGCTCCTCGAACAGGCGCGGCATCCGGCCGAACTCGCTGTCCCAGTCGGCCTTTCCGCGTTCGGCGATCAGCCGGCGGGTCTGCGTGTGCGTGATGATCTCCCCGGCGTCGAACGCGCTCGCGCCCAGCACGCGGACCGCGTGGTAGTGGCTCAACACCAGATACCGCACGGGTTTCTCCGTGCGCTCACGCAGCATCGCCAGCCACCGGCGCGCCGCGACCGGCGTCGCGCGCGCCTCGAAGCACACCACGAAGTCGTCGCCCTCGATCGCGCCGACGTTCGGGTCGCCCTCGGCGGTCAGCGCGTACACACCGGCGGCCAGCTCGGTGAACGTCTCCTCCTTCGCCGCCGTGTCACCGCTCGACGCGAACGCCATCACCGCACCCACAGCGCGGCCGGCGCGTCGGCCGGCACGGCGGGTCGGTGCGGCGCGACCGGCGCGACTCGCGAGTAGCCATCGGTGGGCCGAGGGTCGGCCTCGCCTTTGTTGGGCCAGAAGGAGAACGCCCGCTCGGCCTGCGCGGTGATCGTCAGCGACGGGTTGACGCCCAGGTTCGCCGAGATCGCCGAGCCGTCCACAATGGACAGTCCGGGATAGCCGTGCACGCGGTGGTAGGCGTCGATGACGCCGTCGTCCGGAGTGGCGCCGATCGCGCAGCCGCCGATGAAGTGCGCGGTCAGCGGGATGTTGAACACCTCACCCCACGTGCCGCCCGCGATGCCGTCGATGTGCTTGGCCGCCAACTGGTTCGCCTCGTAGCCGGCCGGGATGAACGTCGGGTTCGGCTCGCCGTGGCCCTGACGCGACGTGTAGCGCCGGCCGAACAGGCCCTTCTTCGTGTACGTCGTGATCGAGTTGTCCAGGCTCTGCATCACCAGCAGGATCACGGTTCGCTCGCTCCACCGGTACGTGCGCAGCAGCTGCGCCGTCCGCACCGGGTGCCGGACCATGAACCGCAGCGCCTGCGCCCAGCGCGGCATGGACGCGGCGCCGTCGGTCGCGATCGTCTGCAGCAGTCCCATCGCGTTGCTGCCCTTGCCGTACCGGACCGGCTCGATGTGGGTCGTGGCGTCCGGGTGGATCGACGACGTGATCGCGACACCGCGGCTGAAGTCCCGCGCCGGGTCGACGGAGGTCCGGCCGGCGCCGATGATCGCCTCGGAGTTGGTCCTGGTCAGCTCGCCGAGCCGGCGCGAGAGCCGGGGCAGCACGCCGCTGTCGCGCATCTCGTGCAGCAGCCGCTGCGTGCCCCAGGTGCCGGCCGCGAGCACGACCCGGCCGGCGGTGACCGTGGTCCGCGCGGTGTGCGCGCGGCGCCCGGTCCGGCGCAGGTCCACGGCGAACGAGCCGTCCGCGCGCGGCCGCACGGCGGTGACCGTCGTCAGCGGGATGACCTTCGCGCCGTTGCGTTCCGCCAGGTACAGGTAGTTCTTGACGAGGGTGTTCTTCGCGCCGACGCGGCACCCGGTCATGCACGAGCCGCACTCGGTGCAGCCGGTGCGCTCGGGCCCGGCGCCGCCGAAGAACGGGTCCTGCGCGCGGCGGCCCGGCTCGCCGAAGAACACGCCGACCGGCGTCGGGTGGAACGAGTCGGCGACGCCCATGTCGGCGGCGACCTTCTGCATCACCTCGTCGGCCGGCGTGATCGTCGGGTTCCGCACGACGCCGAACATCTTCGCCGCCTGGTCGTAGTGCGGCGCGAGCTCCGCCTCCCAGTCGGTGATGTGCGCCCACTGCTTGTCGGCGTAGAACTGCTTCAGCGGCCGGTACAGCGTGTTCGCGTACACCAGCGACCCGCCGCCGACGCCGGAGCCGGCGAGGATCATCACGTCCTTGAGCAGGTGGATCCGCTGGATGCCGAAGCAGCCGAGCGCGGGCGCCCACAGATATCTGCGCAGGTCCCACGACGTCTTGGCGAACTCGTCGTCGGCGAAGCGGCGACCCGCCTCGACCACCGCGACGCGGTAGCCCTTCTCCGTGAGCCGCAGCGCGGCCACGCTGCCGCCGAAGCCCGAACCGACGACCACGACGTCGTAGTCCGGCCCGTCGTCGAAGTTACTGGCGAGTTCACTCATGGGTCCGAGGCTAATTCGAAGCGCGCGGGACCGCTAGAAGTCGCCGCGAACCAACCCGTACTGGGCCAGGTCGCGCCGCACACCACCGCGCAGCTGCGCCCCGCGCAGGGTGCCCTCGCGCCGGAAACCGGCCTTCTCGAGCGCCCGCCGCTCTGCCACGTTCTCGACGTCGGTGCTCGCCTCGACGCGGTCCAGCTCGGTGGTCGCGAACAGGTGCTCGACGAGCAGCCGCTGCGCGAGTGTGCCGACGCCGCGCCCGCGGGCCGCCGGCAGCAGGCCGATGCCGATGTTCCACGCGGAACAGGACACGGTGCCGCCGTAGTCGACGGCGTGCCAGCTGACACCGCCGAGCAGGTCGCCGGTCGCCTCGTCGAGCACGCTGAGCAGGAAGCTGCGGCCGGGGCCGGCCACCCTGGGCCGGTCGTCCTTGTCGATGGCGAAGTCACCCGCGCCCGCGGTGTAGAACTTCTCGCGGTCGCCGGCCGCCGGCTCGGCGAGCACGATCCCGTCGCGGCCGGACACACGCGTCCGCTCCTGGCCCGACTCCGGCTGCTCGCCGAGGTCGGCACGCAGCACGCTGTAGGCCAGCATGTCGCGGCGGCGCCCGCCCCGGACGTGCGCGCCACGCACCAGGCCCTCGGCGCGGAAGCCGGCCTTCGCGAGCGCGCGCTGGCACGGCACGTTGTCGCGGTCGGTGCCCGCCTCGATCCGGTCGAGGTCGGTGCTGGCGAACAGGTACTCGGCGAGCACCCGCAACGCGGTGGCGCCCGCGCCGCGGCCGCGCGCGGTCGGGAGCAGCCCGATGCCGATGTTCCACGCCTCGCTCGGGGCGGTGGGACCGTAGCCGACGGCGTGCCAGCTGACCGTGCCGAGCAGCTCCTCGGTGTGCCGGTCCAGCACGGCGAGCTTGCTGACCTGCGGCTGGTGGCGGGTCGGCCGGGGGTCGGCGTCGGCCTCGAAGGCGTGGTCGTCGCGCTCGGCGAGCCACTCCTTCTCGCCGGCCCGCAGCTCCGCGAGGGCGACGCCGTCGGCGGTGGCCACGACCGACCGCGCCGTGCCGGCCGGCTCGGGGACGTCCGAGCGCAGCAGGCTGAACGCGACCATGTCCCGACGGGCGCCGCCGCGCACCTGGGCGCCGCGGATCAGGCCCTCGCGGTGGAAGCCGGCCTTGGTGAGGACCCGTTGCGCGGCCCGGTTCTCCTCGTCGGTGCTCGCCTCGACCCGATCGACGGCGGTGGTCGCGAACAGGTGCTCGGCGAGCAGGCGGACCGCGGCCGCGCCGATCCCTTTGCCGCGCACGTCGGGGAGCAGCATCATGCCGACGTTCCACGCGGTGCAGCCCGCGGTCGGGCCGTAGCCGACCGCGTGCCAGCTGACCTGGCCCAACAGTGCGCCGGCCCGGTCGACGACCGCGAGCCGGTGCGAGGCGCCGCCGCTGTGCAGCCGCTCGCGGTCGTCCGGGTCGACGTCGAACGCGTGGTCGTCCTGTGCGCGGAACCGGTCCAGGTCGCCGGTCGTCCACTCGGCGAGCGCGACGTCGGCGCCGCCGTCCTCGCTCTCGACGACCATGACCCGCCCGTCGGTGTCGGACACGGCGAGGTCGTTGCGGAGCAGGCCGTAGCCGACCATGTCCCGCCGCTCGCCGCCGCGGAGCTGCGCGCCGCGCATCGTGCCCTCCCTGCGGAAGCCGGCCTTGACCAGCGCCCGCTGCGACGGGCTGTTCTCGCGGTCGGCGCTCGCCTCGACCCGGTCCACGTCGGTGGTCGCGAGCAGGTGCTCGGCCAGCAGCCGCAACGCGGTCGAGCCGGCACCGCGGCCCCGCGCTGCCGGCACGAGCACGATGCCGACGCCCCACGCGCCGCAGCCCAGGGTGGGCCCGTAGCCCTTGGGGAGCCAGTTGACCTGGCCGAGCAGGTCGCCGGACTCGGCGTCGACGACCGCGAGCCGGTGGATCTCGACGGCCATGTGGGCGGCGGGCCGGTCGTCCGGGTCCACGTCGTAGGCGTGGTCGCTCTGCTCGGCGAGCCAGCGCCGGTCGCCGGGCAGGAGGGTGGCGAGCGCGATCCCGTCGCGCCGGGCGACGATCTGCCGCTCGCCGGCGGCCGGCGGGAGGTCGCTGCGGAGCAGGCTGTATGCGACCAGGTCGCGCCGTTCGCCGCCGCGGACCTGCGCGCCGCGGATCATGCCCTCGCGGCGGAAACCGGCTCCGGCGAGCACGCTCTGGGCGGCACGGTTGTCGCGGTCGGTGCTCGCCTCGAGCCGGTCGACCTCGGTGGTCGCGAACAGGTGCTCGGCGAGCAGCCGGGTCGCGGGCACGCTCAGGCGACGGCCGCGGGCGGCCGGCAGGAGCGCGATGCCGAGGTCCCACGCGGCGCAGGCCGCGGTCGGTCCGTGGGCGGCGGCGTGCCAGTTGACCTGGCCGAGCAGCTCGCCGGACTCGGGGTCGACGACTGCGAGCTGCGCGAGGCCGTCGAACCGCGGCGGCGGCCGGTCGTCGGGGTCGACGTCGAACGCCTTGTCGTCGTGCGCCGCGAGTGCCGTGCGGTCGTCGTCGGTCAACTCCGCCAGCGCCACGCCATCCCGCGCGGTGACGATGTTCCTACTCACGACTCCCCCTCGCAGGCTCCGGGGAGCCGCTCGCGGTCGCCCTGTGTCATTGGTTCGCTCGCAAGCTCGCTCACAGGCGGACTTTCCCCGGGTGATCGCGTACCGGTTACCGGTAACCAGCATTCCCGCCGCCGGACCGGCCGGGCAATCCTTTTCGCGCTGGGGCGTATCTCAGCCGCGGACCGACAGCCCGACCTTCTGGAACTCCTTGAGGTCGGAGTAGCCGGTCTTCGCCATCGCGCGCCGCAGCGCGCCGAAGAGGTTGATCATGCCGTCGGGGTCGGCGGACGGGCCGAACAGCAGCGTGCGCAGGTCGACGATCTCGTCCTCGCTCTCCGCGACCTCGATCACGCGGCTGCGCGGCAGCGACGGGTGCGCGGCCGACGCGGTCCAGTACAGGCCCTTGCCGGGCGCCTCCTTGGCCGTGGCGAGGGGCGCGCCGAGCATCACGGCGTCCGCGCCGCACGCGATCGACTTCGCGATGTCGCCGCTCGCGTCGACCTCGCCGTCCGCGATGACGTGCACGTACCGGCCGCCGGTCTCGTCGAGGTAGTCGCGGCGGGCCGCGGCCGCGTCGACGATCGCCGTGGCCATGGGCACGCCGATGCCGAGCACGCTGTCGGTGGTGCTGGCGACGCCGGAGCCGTAGCCGACGATCACGCCGGCCGCGCCGGTGCGCATGAGGTGCATGGCCGTGCGGTAGTCGTGCACGCCGCCCGCGATCACCGGCACGTCCAGGTCGGCGATGAAGTTCTTCAGGTTCAGCGGCTCGCCGTCGCGGGACACGTGCTCCGCGGACACGATCGTGCCCTGGACCACGAGGATCTCGACGCCGGCGGCGAGCAGGTCGGGGGTCAGCTCGCCGGCCCGCTGCGGGCTGACGCGCGCGGCCGCGGTGACGCCCGCCTCGGCGACCTTCTTGATCGCCTCGGCGATCAGCTCGGGCCGGATCGGCGCCGCGTGCAGCTCCTGCAGCAGCCGGGTCAGCGCGGTGAAGTCCTGGTCGTCGAGGGTCTCGACGACCTGGTCGAGCACCTGCTCGACGTTCGCGTGCCGCGCCCACAGGCCCTCGGCGTTGAGCACGCCGAGCCCGCCGAGCTTGCCGACCTCCACCGCGGTGGCCGGCGAGACGACGGCGTCCGTCGGGTGCGTCAGCAGCGGGATGTCGAACCGGTACGCGTCGATCTGCCATGCCGTCGACACGTCCTGCGACGAGCGCGTCCGCCGCGACGGGACGATCTCCACCTCGTGCAGCGCGTAGCCGCGCCGGGCCGTCCGGCCCATGCCGATCTCGACAAGATCCCGCACTGGTCGTTCCTTCCGAAGCGCTGTGTTGGTCAGCGCGTGGTGTAGTTGGGCGCCTCGACGGTCATGGTCACGTCGTGCGGGTGACTCTCCTTGAGCCCGGCCGCGGTGATCCGGACCAGCTGGGCGTTCTGGAGCTCGGGGATCGTGTGCGAGCCGGTGTAGCCCATGCCGGAGCGCAGGCCGCCGACCAGCTGGTGCACGACCTGGGACAGCGGGCCTCGGAAGGGGATCCGCCCCTCGACGCCCTCGGGCACCAGCTTGTCCTCGCTGAGCACGTCGTCCTGGAAGTACCGGTCCTTGGAGTAGGACTTGGCCTCGCCGCGGGACTGCATCGCCGAGAGCGAGCCCATGCCGCGGTAGGTCTTGAACTGCTTGCCGTTGACGAGGATCACGTCGCCGGGCGCCTCCGCGGTGCCGGCGAGGAGGCTGCCGAGCATGACCGCCGACGCGCCGGAGGCGATGGCCTTGGCGATGTCGCCGGAGTACTGGAGGCCGCCGTCGCCGATGACCGGGATGCCGGCCGGGCGGCAGGCGAGGTCGGCGTTGTAGATGGCGGTGATCTGCGGCACACCGACGCCGGCGACCACGCGGGTGGTGCAGATCGAGCCGGGGCCGACGCCGACCTTCACGCCGTCCGCGCCCGCGTCGACCAGCGCCTGGGCGCCCGCGCGGGTGGCGACGTTGCCGCCGACGATGTCGACCGTGTCGCCGAGCTCCTTCTTCAGCTTGGCGACCATGTCGATCACGCCGCGGGAGTGGCCGTGGGCGGTGTCGACCATGATCACGTCGACGCCCGCGTCGACCAGGGTCATCGTGCGCTTGTAGGAGTCCTCGCCGACGCCGACCGCCGCGCCGCAGATCAGGCGGCCGTCCGGGTCCTTGGTGGCGTTGGGGAACTGCTCGGTCTTGACGAAGTCCTTGACCGTGATCAGGCCGCGGAGCTTGCCGGCGCCGTCGATGATCGGGAGCTTCTCGACCTTGTGGCGGCGCAGCAGGCCGAGCGCGGCGTCGGCGGAGACGCCGACCTGTGCGGTGACCAGCGGGCCCTTGGTCATGACCTCGCTGACCGGCTTCGTGTGGTCGACCTCGAAGCGCATGTCGCGGTTGGTGATGATGCCGACGAGGGTGCCCTGGGCGTCGGTGACCGGGACGCCGGAGATGCGGTAGCGGGCGCAGAGGGAGTCGACCTCGGCGAGCGTGTCCGTCGGGAGGCACGTGATCGGGTCGGTGACCATGCCGGCCTCGGACCGCTTCACCGTCTCGGCCTGGCGCGCGTGCTCCTCGATGGACAGGTTGCGCTGCAGGATGCCGATGCCGCCCTGCCGCGCCATGGCGATGGCCATGCGTGCCTCGGTGACGGTGTCCATCGCGGCCGACACCAGGGGGATGCGCAGCGAGACGTTGCGGGTCAGCCGGGTGCTCGTGTCCACTTCGCTCGGGACGACGTCGGACTCCGACGGCTGGAGCAGCACGTCGTCGAACGTGAGCCCGAGCGTGGCGAACTTGGCCGGGATCCCCTCAGCGGTGGTCATCGTGGCCCTTCTTTTTTGCGGGGTTTCCGCAGGCGGCGGCGCGTTGACCCATGGTATCCGGACCACAGGTGGGGTCCGCCCGGTACCGTGCGAGGTCGTGAGGGACGACGCACTGCCGCCAGACCCGTTCGCCGGGGACCCGAACGATCCCGTGTGGGCGTTCGACACCGCCGAGCCGCCGGACGACGCCCCGGTCACCGCACAGGAGCGGGCCGAGCTGTTGGCCGACCTGCGGGACCTGGCGGTTTACCAGGCGCTGCTCGAGCAGCGGTCGGTCCGCGGGGTCGTGGTCGACTGCGCCGAGTGCCAGGAGCCGCACTACCACGACTGGGCCCTGCTGAGGGCGTCGCTGGAGCAGCTCCTCAACGACGGCCGCATGCGCCCGCACGAGCCGGCCTTCGACCCGAACCCGGCGGCGTACGTGAGCTGGGAGTACTGCCGCGGCTTCACGGACGGCATCACGGCGACCGCGAAACGGGCCCTTCCCGCGTCGCAGTAGTGGCCGGGTGGCCTCCGGCCCCCGGTTTCCACGCTACGGCAGGGCACCGACAGAAACGCGCGCTCAGCGCCCGTCCTGTGGACAACTCCGGCCTCGGGATCTGCACGGCACCTGTGGACAACTCGGCCTGACGCGCCCGGGAGTGTCGGTGCTCGCCCGTAGGCTGGATCACGGGGGGCCGGAGGCCACGCGGCTCCGTCGGCTATCGCCGTAAGCCCCTCACGTCGAGCGCCCGCACAGGGCCTCGCGCGGGTCGGCGCCGCTACTCGGGGCTCGGGTCCGCGTCCGGGGCGTGCACGTGCCAGCCGTCGCCGGCTGAGCAACGGTTGGCCGTGAGCCGGCCGAGTGACTCCTCCACCAAGGCCTGCGCGGCTTCCTTCACCAGCAGCGCCCGGCCGTCGCAGTTGGCGCAGCGCGGCGCCTGGCTGTACACGTGACCCGCGGTCATTGCCGCAGCGTACCCGCGGTCAGTTCACCACGACCGGTTCACCGAGCTCGTCCGCCGCCGCGGGTTCGTCGGCGACAGCGGCCGGCTCGATCACCGAGTTCGCACCAGCGCCCTCGGTGCCGCTCTCGTTGCTGGTGCCCGACTCTTCTTCGCTGCGCGACGGTTCCGTGGTCTCGTCGGTCGACGGGGTCGGTTCGGTCGTCGGCTCGGTCGGTGGGACGCTCTCCGACGGCGAGTCGCTCGGCTCGGGCGGCGGCGAGTCACTCGAGCTGTCGCCATCTCCGTCAGAGCTGCCGGTGCCCGGTTCGGGCTGCGTCGAAGGCTCCGGCGACGGCGGCGGACCCGCCTCGCCGGACGGGTTGCCGGGCAGCTGGGCCAACAGCGAGGCGTGCTTCGCCTCCAGGTCGGCCTGTCCGTCCTCACTGGACACCGTCGGCAGCGCGGCGTGCGCGTCCTCGAGCTTGGACTTCGCCTCGTCGACGTCGCCCTCGGTCAGCGCCACCTGCGCCTCCCGCAGGTCGGCCTTGACCGCCTCGGCGGCCTCGACCGAACGCGCGTGGTCGGCGTACAGCACCTTGGTCAGTGCCCACAGCGTGTCGCCGGGCTGGGCGTCGCGCGCGGCGAGTCCGACGCCGGCGAACGCGATCGCCAGCACCGCGGCCGCGGCGGCGACCGGCACCAGCAGACGCGGCCTGCGCTTCTTGCGCGCCCTGGCCGCGTGCACCGTGACAGTCGCGAGCTTGGTGTCCACGAGCTCGGTGATGGGTTCGGCGTCCACGTCACGGCGCCACGACATCAGCAGCTCGGAAAGCTGCTCGTCGCCGAAGTCGCCGAGCAGGCCGTCCCGGTCGTCGAGCTTGGCGCCGCCGAGCATGTCGAGATACTCGTCGTCGGCGTGTACCAGCGCTAGGTCGATGGCCTCGTCGTCGAAGTCGGGCAACTCGGGCTCGGCACTATCGCGTCGATCACTCAACTCAGACCACCTCCTCCGCTGACAAAGTCTTGCGCAACCGGGCCAGAGCCCGGTGTTGAGCCACCCGGACCGCTCCGGGAGTGGAGCCGATGGCCTCCGCGGTCTCCTCCGCGGACAGACCCACGACCACCCGCAGCAGGACGATGTCCCGCTGCTTGTCCGGCAGCACGTCCAGCAGATCCTTCATCCGTCGGCTCAGGTCCTGCTGCATGGCGCGCTGCTCCGGACCGGCATCGGTTTCCGGTTCATCTGGAACGTCGGCGACGGGCTCGGAACGGTTACGCCCAGCGGCACGATGCGCGTCGGCGACTTTGTGCGCGGCGATGCCGTACACAAAGGCCAGGAACGGGCGCCCCTGGTCGCGGTAGCTGGGCAATGCCGTTAGCACCGCGAGACACACCTCCTGTGCGACGTCGTCCGCCGAAGCGAAGGATCGCTCCTGCCTGCCTACCCTCGCGCGGCAATACCGCACGACCAGAGGGCGGATAGACGCAAGCACCCGGTCAATGGCGCGTGGATCGCCCTCGACGGCAGCGCCTACAGAAGCGTCCAGTCCGTCCCCCAATGTGGTCATCGCAGCGAGCAGCCTCAGTGTTACGTGCGGGTACGGTCAGTTGTACGTCACCCTCCGCCAGGGCTGTGCCGTCCCACACGGAGGTGTCACCCACCGTACCGCGCAATACGAACCACACCCATTTGCCCAGGTCGAGACACGTCAGAGTTCCCCCGCCTGGTCTAACCGCCACACGCCGTCCTGCCGGAGGAGCGTCAGCTCCATCCTGCTGCGCTCGACGCGCGGCTGAGGACTTTTCGTGTTGGTGACGGACTGGTCGACGAACACGGCGACCACCGCTTCGTGCTCGTCCGCGCGGACCACCCCCGCGGAACGGGCGGTGGCGCGCGCGATGGCGTGGGTCTGCTGGAGCTGGGGTCCCAGCTCGTCGGTGAGCTGACGGAGCTGGGCGGTGAAGTGCGGGGTGGCACTGGCGGCGACGCGGCGGAAGTTCCCGACGAGGTCGCGGTAGTCGTAGGTGGCGAGGTCCTCGGCGAGCAGAATCGCGGTCTGGCGGGCGTCCTCGGTCGCAAACGTTTGCGCCTCCAGCCCGTCGACACGGGACTGGAGGTCGGAGATCCGCAGCCACGCGGTCACGGCGCCGGAGGCAAGCAGGAGGAGCACGACGAAGACGACGAGCGTCGTGGGCCGCGAGAGGAACGCTCGCGGCCCAGTCCGAAACTCGCCGTCGTCGACTAAGTCAACGTCCAAGTCACCGTCGGTGCCGGCATCGGCACCCCCGGGCTCCGAAGAACCTGGCCTGGCCAACCCATCCCTGTTGCCAGACCCGTCCTGTCGCAACCCGGGTCCACCATCTGTCACACGGACAGCCTAGGAGACGAGCCCCCGGCGGAACCCGTGAGCCACGGCCTGAGCGCGGTCGCGCACGCCGAGCTTGCGGAACAGACGCCGAGCGTGCGTCTTCACCGTGTCCTCGGACAGGTACAGCTCCCGACCGATCTGGCCGTTGCTCTTGCCCATCGCCATACCGCGTAGCACCTGCAGCTCGCGGTCGGTGAGCTGGACACCGGGGTCGGACGGTTGACGCGGTGCGGGGACTGACGTGCTTGCCAACGTGTGCGCGAGCGCGGCCACCAGCTCGGGGCGCGAGGCGTCCCACCGCAGGTACCCGCGCGCGCCGCCCGCGATGGCCGCCGCGATGCTGCTCGCGTCGTCCGGGGCGCCGAACACGATGACGTTCGCCGTGGGGTTCGCCGACACGAGGCGACGGGTCGCCTCGACCCCGGTGGGCACCGCGCGTTGGGTGCCGACCAGGACCACGTCGACCGGCGCGCGGGAGAAGCGGGCGAGCAGCTCGTCACCGTGCGCTACGCAGTCGATGCGACTAACCCCTGGAACCGCGGACATGACACGGGTCAAGCCTTCCCGCACGCCGCGGCGGTCGTCGCAAATCAAGACCGTCGTCACGGGGACTCCTTCCTGCAGCCGAGTGACGTACTCCTCCCTATCGGACGCTTCGGGGCGAACCTTGACACGATCTGGTGGTAAATCTGCTGACCAGTTCGCCCAGATGTCCGAGCGCTCCCGTTCACCCGGTTGGGCCAGTGGGTGTCGGCACCCACGGAGAGCGTTCGGCGAGCCCGCGCCCACGTGGATCGGCACGCCGTAACACACCGTGTAAGGCTAGGGCCGCACACCGACAATGCGCGGTTGCCTCGGACGGGTCCAGGTCGGCGAGGATCAACGCCGCTGGCCAGACCAGTGACAACAGGTCCAGATCTGTAGCGTCGTCCCGCGCGCGGGTGACCAGCTTTCGGGCCATGGCCCGATCGGACGGGCCTAGCGCGGCGCCGAGCACGAGGTCCGACTTGATCCGGTGCCGCGTCGAGCCGGAGCCCGCCGCCCGATCGGCGGCCGCCTCCGCGTGCGGCAGCGCGAGGTCGGCTCGACCGGCACCCAACTCGATCTCCGCCGAGACCCAACCGGCGCGGACGTCCGCGCGCCAGGTGTCGCGCGGGGCGGCGGCGCGGAGCCGGCGGGCCTCGGCGAGGGCGCCGGAGCCGATCGCGTCGGCGGCGAGACCGAGGAGGAGGTCGGCGGTCGCCTCGCGCGCGTCGGGGTAGCGGCCGGCCGCGGCGAGGCGGCGGAGCCCGGCGGCGTCGATCACGCGGGCGGCGGCGTGGCCGCCGAGCTGGCGGCGGTGGGAGGCATGGGTGGCGGCGGCGAGCGCGGCCAACTCGGCGTCGGAGTGCTGACGGAGCGGCTCGAGGTAGGTCGCGGCGGCCGCGTACCGGCCCTGGCCGCCGAGCACGACGGCGGCCAGCCACCGCTCGCGGTCGTTCGCGGGCGCCGGGTTCCGGAGATCGGGCCGATCCCCGAAGGCGGCCCGCTCTAGCAAGGTCACAGGACTCCGTAGTTAGGGACGGGGACGCCGTCCGGCCCCCGGAATCCACACTAGCGACCGGCACCGACAATTTCGTTGGGCTGCGTGCGGACGTTGGCTTGGCCTGCCTCACGCCACCAGCGTCTCTATCCGGTGCACGGCTTCGGTGAGGTCGTCGAGGCGATCCACGCGGTCCGGGAGCTCCGTCGAGAACCAGCCGGGGCCACATGCGAACAGGCGCACCCGCTGGCGGGTCCTGGGCACCCGCTCGAGTACTTCCGCTCTCGCGTGCCGCGGCAGTTGCGCCCACACCGCCACCGCCGCGGGGCCGGTTCTTCGGACGGCCGCCGCGAGGGCCGCCTCGGGCAGCGCGGCCCCGAGCATCTGTGTGCCGATGCCACCGCCGGCGAGGGCGGCGCGCAGGACGTACAGCGGAAGACTGTGTCGCTCGTCGGGAGCACAGCACAGGAGCACCGGCCGGGGGTTACGTGGCGCGCTGACCACGGGCGTCGCGCCGATCATGGCTGACAGGGCGCACTCGTGGACCAGGTGCTCGACCTCGACGCACTCCCCCGACTGTGCCCACCGGCTGGCCAGCGCGGACAGAACCGGACGGAGCACGTCGTTCCATACAGTGACCACACCATGCTCGCCGATGCTGTCCTCGATCAGCTGCTGCGTCGACACCGCGTCCATGGCCATCGCCGCCCTGGAGAGCCCCAGCACCGACGACGAGCGGGTGCTGAACTCACGCAGGAGCATCGCGTCGGACTCTCGGGGCGCGACGACCTCGACGTCCGCCACGTCCTCGGCCTGCGGGCGCTCGGTCGCCCGCAGCGCGTAGGCCGCCGCCTCGGCAGGCGTCGCGCCGCGTAGTAGCGCCTGCTGCATCAGCTCGAGCCGCGCCACGTCCGCCTGCGTGTACCTGCGGTGCCGGCCCGTCGTGTGTGCCTGGGGGCCGATCCCATAGCGACGGTCCCACGTGCGCAGCGTCGCCGGCGCGACGCCGAGCCTGCGGGCGACCGCCGCGACCGGCAGCGTCTCCTCACCAGGCACGGTGGAGCTCACGAACGACACTCCGCCCTCCACGAGCGGAGCTCGGCCATGATCGCCCACGGACACCTCCTTCGTCGCCTTCCTCCCATCGTCGGGTGATCACGAGCGTCCGGCAACCCGATCAATGAACACGCAGCGTGGAGGTGGTGAACCGATCGGCTGAAATGGCCAACTAATAAGTCGATCACCCTTGAACAAGCTTTGGCGCGGTTCTAGCGTTGGTCCCGCTGCACCGAATGGAGTAGCCGGCACGTGTAGACGTTCGGCGAGGGAGGCGGTCACCATGGCAGACACTCGCAGGCTTCCGGGCCCCAACGCGGACGTGTGGGACTGGCAGCTCGACGGTTCCTGCCGCGGCATGGACAGTGCGTTCTTTTTCCACCCCGACGGCGAACGGGGCCCAGCTCGAGCCCGGCGCGAGGCCAGAGCGAAGGCGGTCTGCCAGGCCTGCCCGGTGCTGGAACTGTGCCGGCAGCACGCGCTGGCCGTCCACGAGCCGTACGGGATCTGGGGCGGGCTCTCGGAGGGTGAACGGGAGACCATCATCAAGATGGAGAAGCGCACGCTCGCCGTGGCCACCTAGAAGAACAGACAACAACGGCGAACGCCGCGTCCGGTGGGGGAAGAGCACCAGACGCGGCGTTCGCCGTTGTACAGAGCGTGACTCAGTAGCCCGGGCCGTGCCCGTGGCCATGACCGTGGCCATGACCGGCGCCTTCCGGCTCGTCTTCCTTCTTCTCCACGACCGACGCCTCGGTGGTGAGCACCATCCGCGCGATGGACGCCGCGTTGGTGACCGCCGACCGGGTGACCTTGACCGGGTCGACGACACCGTCGGCGAGAAGGTCGCCGTAGGCGAGCTTGGCCGCGTTGAAGCCGTGGCCCCACTCGAGGTCACGCACCTTGGACACGACGACCGCGCCCTCCTCACCGCCGTTCGCGGCGATCCAGTGCAGCGGCGCGGACAGCGCGTCGCGCACCAGGCGGACACCGGTGGCCTGGTCGCCGGACACGGTCTTCTCCAGCGCGTCCAACTCCTTGGCCGCGTGGATCAGCGCCGAACCGCCGCCGGGCACGATGCCCTCCTCGACCGCGGCCTTGGTCGCGGCGACCGCGTCCTCGATGCGGTGCTTGCGCTCGGACAGCTCGGTCTCGGTGGCCGCGCCGACCTTGATGACCGCGACGCCGCCGGACAGCTTCGCCAGCCGCTCCTGCAGCTTCTCGCGGTCCCAGTCGGAGTCGGTGGACTCGATCTCGCGGCGGATCTGCTCCGCGCGAGCCGCCACGTCGGCCTTGGCGCCGCCGCCCTCGACCAGCGTCGTCTCGTCCTTGGTGACGACCACGCGCCGGGCGCTGCCCAGCACGTCTAGGTCGACCTCGGAAAGCTTCATGCCGACGTCGGAGGAGATGACGGTGCCGCCGGTGACGGTCGCGAGATCGTCGAGGAACGCCTTGCGGCGGTCGCCGAAGAACGGCGCCTTGACCGCGACCGCGCGGATCGTCTTGCGGACCGAGTTGACGACCAGCGTGGACAGCGCCTCGCCGTCGACGTCCTCGGCGACGATCAGGACCGGCTTGCCGGCCTGGGCGACCTTCTCGAGGATCGGCAGCAGCTCGTTGAGCGAGGAGATCTTCTCCCGGTGCAGGAGGATGTAGGTGTCCTCGAGCACCGCCTGCTGGGTCTCCGGGTCGGTCGAGAAGTACGCCGAGAGGTAGCCCTTGTCGAACTGGACGCCTTCGGTGATGACGAGCTCGGTGGCCAGCGTGGAGGACTCCTCCACGGTGATCACGCCGTCCTCGCCGACCTTCTCGATGGCCTCGCCGAGCAACGCGCCGATCGAGGCGTCGCGGGAGGCGACGGTGCCGACCTGGGCGATGTTGTCGCGGCCCTTGACCGGCGTGGCCTTGGCCTTGAGCGCGTCGACGACCGCGTCGGCCGCGAGCTGGATGCCGAGGCCGAGCGCCATCGGGTTCGCGCCGGCGGCGACGTTGCGCATGCCGATGCGGACCATGGCCTGCGCGAGCACCGTGGCCGTCGTGGTGCCGTCACCGGCGATGTCGTTGGTCTTCGTGGCGACGTTCTTCGCGAACTGGGCGCCGAGGTTCTCGAACGAGTCGTCGAGCTCGATCTCGCGCGCGATGGTGACCCCGTCGTTGGTGACGGTGGGGCCGCCGAACTTCTTGGCCAACACAACGTGCCGGCCGCGTGGGCCAAGGGTCACCCGGACGGTGTCCGCGAGCTTGTTCACCCCACGCTCGAGCGCACGACGAGCGTCCTCGTCGTAGCTGATCTGCTTGGGCATGTCCTACCTTTCTTGGACACACAGCGCCCCGGCAGCCCCAACGGGGCCGCCGGGGCGCTGTGGTGTGACTAGCGGGCAGGCGTCAGTTGACGACGGCCAGCACGTCGCGGGCGGAGAGGATCAGATAGTCCTCGCCGTTGTACTTGACCTCGGTGCCGCCGTACTTGGAGTAGATGACGACATCGCCGACCGCCACGTCCAACGGGACGCGGTTGCCGTTGTCGTCAACTCGGCCCGGGCCTACGGCCAGAACCTTGCCCTCCTGGGGCTTCTCCTTGGCGGTGTCCGGGATAACGAGACCCGACGCCGTCGTGGCCTCGGCTTCGCTCGCCTGGACGACGATCTTGTCCTCGAGCGGCTTGATGTTCACGCTCACCGCGGTGACCTCCACGGGTCGACTCGATTGCGTTGGCAGTTACCAGTGTTGCGGCTCCTGCCACCCCGCCGTCGCGGGTGTCGGGGCGGTGTTGGCGCCGTACGACTGGCACTCTACCCACGCGACTGCTAACCCTGCAACGAGGGTCCTCCTGGCGAGTTTTTCACCAAGGTGTGGTGGCCGATTCACCGGCTGCGCCAGGTAGTCGCCATGACCGGACGTGCCTGACTCCATTGTCTCCATCGCGCTTGACCTGGAGCGCGCTCCAGCAGCCAGGGTGGGGTCATGGGTAACGAATTCGCCGCGCAAAGGGTCGTCCTCGGGACGATGTATCTCGGCACTCGGTTGGACGATCGGGACAGCTTCGCCGTGTTGGACCGCTACGTCGAGCTGGGCGGCCGCTGGATCGATACTTCGAACAACTACTCGTTCTGGGAGGACGAGTCCGGCTTCGGCGGCCAGAGTGAGGCCGTGATCGGCCGCTGGCTACGCGCCAACCAGGGCGTGCCGGTCAGGATCAGCACCAAGGTGGGAGCCCAGCCGACTCACCCCGGCGGATTCCCAGACCACCTGGAGGGGCTGACGGAACCGATTGTGCGTCGCTCGTTGGGCGAGAGCCTGGATCGGCTCGGCAGAGACCGGGTCGACCTGTACTGGGCGCACGTGGAGGACCGGACCGTGCCGCTTGGCGACCTGGTTGGCACGTTTGGTCGACTGGTCGCCGAGGGGCAGGTCGGGGCTTACGGTCTGTCGAACCATCCGTCCTGGCGGGTGGCCGAGGCGCGGCTGCTCGCCGGCCAGGCGGGACTGGCGATGCCGACGGCGTACCAGCAGCGCTACTCCTATCTGCAGCCGGCGGCGGGCGCCCCGGTCGAGGGGCAGCCGATCCCGCTCGGCATGTTGTCGCCGGACGGTCTGGAACTACTGCGCCGCAACGACGACATGGAGGGCTGGGTGTACACGTCCTTGCTGCTCGGTGCCTATGACCGTGACGACCGGCGGCTGTCCAGCGAGTATGAGCACCCAGGCAACTCGCGGCGGATGGCGGCGCTGGACTCGGTTGCGAAGGAGCGGGAAATGTCCCGAGGTCAGATCGTGCTGGCCTGGCTGGCCGGCGGTGATCCGCGGCTGATGCCGATCGTCGGCGGCAGCCGCTTGGAGCAGGTCGATCAGGCGTGGGCCGGGGTGGGCATCGAGCTTACTGCCGAGGAGCGGGCCCGGCTCGATGCCGCCTACTGAGACCCACCGAGCCAAGGTTGGGGTAGGTACACGTGGTCCGGCGTCAGTCGCTGGCGCTGCCGCTGCGGTAGGCGAGCTTGTCGTCGAGGACCGGGACCCGACGCTGCACCCCGCCTGGCGAGCCGTCGCGTCCGGGAGCTAGTCACCAACTGATCCGTTCGGCCGCAAACTATTGACGGCCTGGGCGGGCGGCACCAGAGTTGTGCACGGCTGGAGTCGCCCGTCCAGGAGGCAGTCATGTCGAGATCATCGACACGCACGATCGTCATCACCGCTGTCGCCGCAAGCTTCGCCATCGGCATGTCCACCGCGGCGGCCGACCCGGACGCCGGCGGCGCCCCACCGGATCGCCAGGCGGCGTACACCGCCGCGGCGCAGGAGTTCGGCGTCCCGGAGAGTGTCCTGCTCGGGGTGTCCTATCTGGAGTCCCGGTGGAACGTGAACGGCGGCTCGCCGAGCACGAGCGCCGGCTACGGCCCGATGCACCTCACCGACGTGGTCGCCGCGAACGCCGGCGGCACGCACCACGACGAGGGCACCGAGGACCCGCGCGGCGACTCGGCCCGGCCGACCCTTCTGCCGGACGCCGGCACGAACGACGTCTCCTCGCCGACACTGCGCACAGTGGACGTCGCCGCGGAGCTGACCGGTGTGGACACCGCGACGCTGCGCTCCGACCCCACGCAGAACATCCGGGGCGGCGCCGCGCTGCTCGCGAGCTACCAGCACGACCTCGGCGTCAGCAGCGACAACGCGGCCGACTGGTACGGCGCGGTCGCCCGCTACAGCGGCGCGCTCGACACCGGCTCCGCGAGCACGTTCGCGGCCGAGGTGTTCAAGACGATCAACGCCGGCGCGGCGCGGGTGACCGACGACGGCCAGCGGGTGCGCCTGCCGGCGACCGCCGTCTCACCCAACACCGCGCAGCTCGGCGACCTCGGTCTGCGGGTCACCGCGACCGGCGAGACCGAGTGCCCGACCGACCTCGGCTGCGAGTGGATCCCGGCGCCGTACGCGGAGTTCGGCGAGGGCGACTACGGCAACCACGACAAGGCGAACCGGCCGGTCAGCCAGAAGATCGACCACATCATCATCCACGACACCGAGGGCAGCTACGCCACGACGCTGCGGCTGGTGCAGGACCCGACCTACGTGAGCTGGCAGTACACGCTGCGCTCCGCGGACGGGCACGTCGCGCAGCACGTGAAGGCCAAGGACGTCGCCTGGCAGGCCGGCAACTGGTACATCAACTCGAAGTCGATCGGGCTCGAGCACGAGGGCTTCGCCGCGGACGGCGCCTGGTACACCGAGGCGCTGTACCGCTCGTCGGCGAAGCTGGTGCGGTACCTGGCGGGCAAGTACGGGATCCCGCTGGACCGCCAGCACATCCTCGGCCACGACAACGTGCCGGGCACCATCCCGTCCACGGTGGCCGGCATGCACTGGGACCCGGGCCCCTACTGGGACTGGGCGCACTACTTCGAGCTGCTGCGCGCGCCGTTCCGGTCGACGGGCACGCCGGTGACCGGGCTGGTGACGGTGCGGCCGGACTACCAGACCAACACGCTGCCGTTCACGGGTTGTGTCACCGCCGGTGAGCCGTGCCCCGTTCGGGGCTCCACGTCCGTGGTCCTGCGCACCGAGCCGCGGGACGACGCGCCGCAGCTGACCGACATCGGGATGCACCCGGACGGCAGGCCGGGGTCGATGCACATCTCCGACCACTCCTCGCGAGCCGAGACCGGTCAGACGTTCGCCATCGCCGAACGGCGCGGGTCGTGGGTGGCGGTGTGGTACCTCGGCCAGAAGGGCTGGTTCCACTCGTCGGACGCCGCGTGGCAGTTCGGGTTCGTCGTGACGCCGAAGAAGGGCCGCGAGAGCGTGCCGGTGTACGGGCGGGCCTACCCGGAGGCGTCGGCCTACCCGGCGGGGGTTCCCGTGCAGGCGGTGACGCCGCTGCAGTACTCGCTGCCGGCGGGGCAGAAGTACGCGATCGGGATGGTCTCGCCGTCGGAGTACTACTGGGCGGTGACCTACGACGCGACGAACCACACGGTGGTGCGCGGCAAGACGAAGTACCTGCAGATCCAGTTCGGACACCGGGTGGCGTTCGTGAACATGGACGACGTGGACGTTCGGACGTCGATCGGTTAGTCGATTCGAACACGGCGGGCCTCGGCTGTTGTCGGGGCCCGCTGTGCTGCGTTCGGCGGTTCGCTCGGTGGCTGGTTTGGCCTCCGGCCCCCGTTTTCGGGCCTACGGGTGAGGGACGACAGTTTCGGGGCGCGCTGGGCGAGTTGTCCACAGTGGAGCGCATGTGCTGGGCGAGTCGGCGACCATGGGGCGCGTGTGCCGGATCGAGTTGGCGACCACGGACACCTGCGTCGGGCCGACTGGCACCACGGAACACGGGTGCCGAGCGGGAGTTGGCCACCATGGCGTACGTGCGCCGAGCCGAGTTGGCCTCCGGCCCCCGTTTTCCAGCCTACGGGTGAGGGACGACAGTTTCGGGGCGCACTGGGCGAGTTGTCCACAGTGGAGCGCGTGCGTCGGGCCGATTGGCCTCGATGGAGCCCTTGTGCCGGGCAGAGTCGATCACCCATGGAGAGTTGTCCACAGGGTCGGCTCGCGGCGAGCGTTTCTGTCGGTGGTGGCGGGTAGCGTGGTTCGAGGGGGCCAGCGGCCAGCTCAGCTACCAGCCGGCAGGTCTTCCAGCGAGGTGGGGATCTCGAACGGGGGCCGGCTGGTGCCGGTGATCCGGTAGCGCCCCCACGGGTCCGGTTCGGACAGCATCCCGCCCGCCTCACCGACGGGGGTACGCAGCACGGCGGGACTCTTGCGGGCGCCGACCTTCTCGGCCAGCACATCGCACGGTTGGATGCGGCCGTACCAGTGGTACCGGCCGTCGACCGGTTCGAAGTTGCCCCGCAGCGTCACCGTGACGGCCAGCTCCACACCGTCCAGCACGAGTGTCGCCGCACCCCGGTAACCGTCGTCGGTCATGGCTTTATGTTACCGCAAGTAACAGGTTTTGTAGAGCCGGTTCCAACTGGGGGTGCTCGAAGCGGAAACCGCTGGCCAGCAGGCGTTCCGGCAGCACCCGCGTGCTGGCCAGCAGCACCTCGTCTGCCAGGCCGGCGCCGAAGAACCGCCGCACGAGCCCCGGCGGCAGCGCGAGCACCCTCGGCCTCGTCAGCACCCGCGCGAGCGTGTCCGCGTACTCGCGGTTCGTCACCGGGTTCGGCGCTACGACGTTCACGGGACCGGTCAACCCCTCCGCCGCCAGCACGTGGGAGACGGCACGCACGGCGTCCGACAGCGCGATCCAGCTCACCCACTGGCTACCGCGACCGGCCCGGATTCCCAAGCCGCGCCGGAACATCGGCAGCAGGATGGCCAACCCGCCACCGTCCGGCGACTGGAGCACCCCGAACCGCAGGTGCGCGACCCGCATGCCGGCCCGCTCGGCCGGCTCGGCCGCCGCCTCCGCCGCGCGGTACACCTCGGGCAGGAAACCCTGCCCCGTCGGGCTCTGCTCCGTCAGCTCGATCGCGCCGCGGTCGCCGTAGAAGCCCGTCGCCGACGCGCACAGCAGCACCCGGGGCCCGCCGGACATGCCGGCGAGCGCGGACGCGAGCAGCCGGGTGCCGACGATGCGGGACTCGCGGATCGCCTCGCGCTGGTGTTCGGTCCAGCGCCCGGCGAGCGTCTCGCCGACGAGGTGCACCACCGCGTCCACTCCGTACAGCGCCTCGACGTCGACCTCGGGGTACCACAGCACCTCGTCGTCCGCCTCCGGTCGCCTGCGCACCAGCCTGACCACCTGGTGCCCGTCCGCGAGCAGCTCGCGCACCAGCGCACCACCCAGCAGACCGCTGGTTCCGGTGACGGCGACCTTCACCCGGACGAGGGTAACGGGAATCCGACGGTCACACCGAAACGGCACCGACGGGCAACCCCGGGTCGGCCGAAAGGTCCAAAGAGGACGGCCGAACGCCGGCGGCGACCAGATGGGCGCCCAGCGCGGCGATCATCGCGCCGTTGTCCGTGCACAGCCGCGGCCGCGGCACCCGCAGCTCGATGCCGGCCGCCGCGCACCGCTGCGCCGCCAGTGTGGACAACCGCGAGTTCGCGGCCACCCCGCCGGACACCACCATCGTGCCGATGCCCAGCTCGGTCGCCGCCCGCACGGCCTTCGCGGTCAGCACGTCGGCCACCGCCTCCTGGAACGACGCCGCCACGTCGTCCACCGGGATCTCCTGCCCGTCGCGGGCCTCCACCCAGCGGGCGACCGCCGTCTTCAGCCCGGAGAACGAGAAGTCGAACCGGGCGTCGCGCGGGCCGGTCAGGCCGCGCGGGAAGCGGATCGCGTCGGGGTTGCCGCGCCGGGCGGCCTTGTCGATCGGCGGTCCGCCCGGGTAGGGCAGGCCGAGGATCCTGGCGACCTTGTCGTACGCCTCACCGGCGGCGTCGTCGATCGTCGAGCCGACCTCGGTGATCTTCGTGGCGAGGTCGTCGACCCGCAGCAACTGCGTGTGCCCGCCGGACACCAGCAGCGCGAGGCACGGCGACGGCAGCGGGCCGTGCTCGAGCGTGTCCGCCGCGACGTGGCCCGGCAGATGGTTCGCGCCGTACAGCGGCACGTTCAGCGCGGCCGAGTACGCCTTCGCCGCCGACACCCCGACGAGCAGCGCGCCGGCGAGCCCCGGCCCACACGTCACCGCGACGGCGTCCACATCCGACAGCTCCAGCTCCGCCGTCGCGAACGCCCGCGTCACCGACGGCACCAGCGCCTCCAGGTGCGCCCGCGACGCGACCTCCGGCACCACCCCGCCGAACCGGGCGTGCTGATCCACACTGGACGCGACCTCGTCGGCGAGCAGCGTGAGCGACCCGTCCGTGCCGAGCCGGACGATGCCGATGCCCGTCTCGTCGCACGAGCTCTCGATGCCCAGGATGATCGTCATGTGGCCTCCTCGGCGACCCTCGCGGGGCGGGCCATGGTGTACGCGTCGGCGCCGGAGGGCCAGTAGTACTTGCGCCGCACGCCGATGCGGATGAAGCCGTGCGCCTCGTACAGGCCGATCGCGGTCGCGTTGTCGGTGCGCACTTCCAGGTACACGGGCGCGTGGAACTCGTCGGCACGCGCCAGCAGCGCCCGCAACAGCGCGCGGCCGACGCCCTTGCCCTGCCAGGCCGGGTCGACGCCGATCGTGTGCACGCTGGCCTCCGCGTCCCGCCGACCGCCGTGCACGGAGATGCCCGCGTAACCGACCAGGGAAGTGTCCACATAGGCGCCGACGTAGTGGTGCCCGGCGGCCAGCTCGGCCTGGAACGCCGACTCCTGCCACGGGTCGTCGCCGTCGAACAGAATGCTCTCCAGCTCTGCGCAGCGCGCGAGATCGTTGCGGCGCAACGGCTCCAGCCGGAACGTCATGGCGCGGTCACCCGTTTGCGCGCGCCGGGCTCCACCGCGTCCGGGCGACGAAGGTAGAGCGGGACGAGCGGCCGCGGCTTGGCGCCCGCCAGCACGTCGGCACGCACGGCACGCACCAGGCCGGCCGGGGTCGGGTGCTCCAGGCCGGTGTGCGGCAGGCCGAGGTCGTACAGGATCGCGCCGTTGCCGGCGACCCGCGTGACGGGGAGGCCGGGCAGGCCCGGGATCCGCTCGACGACCGCGGCCGGCTTGTCGACCGACGGCCCGGCGTATCGCGTGCCGTGCTCGTCGTAGACCGCCCAGTAGACCTCCTTGCGGCGCGCGTCCGAGGCGACCAGCAGCCGGCCGTCCGGGTGGTCGGCGGCGATCGCGTCGAGGGTGCACACCGGGTACACGGGCCGCGCCAGCGCCTGCCCGAGCGCGGCGGCCGTCGCCATCCCCGCCCGCAGCCCGGTGAACGGGCCCGGCCCGACACCGCAGACGATCGCGTCGACATCGGCCAGGGTGTGGCCCGCCTCGGCCAGCGCGGCGAGAACGTGCGGGGTCAGCAGCTCGCCGTGGGCCTTGGCGTCCACGGTGACGCGTTGCGCGAGCACGGCCATCGACTCGAGGTCCGTGACCGCCAGGACCCCGGCGGTGACCGCGGGAGTGGCAGTGTCCACCGCAAGTACCAGCACAACAATCAAGGGTAGCCAGTATCCGCCCAAGGAACCTCAGGGGACCGTGACGACAGCCGGCCACCACCCACTTGCCGTCCGCACCCTCCGCCGGAACGCGGCCAGCACTTTTAGTTCCGGGGAGGCGGCTACTGCCAGCGTTCGATGACGTGGGGGAGGTCGGTGAGCCGCTGGATCACGGCGTCGGGCTCGACGTCGACGGCCACCTTCTGGTACTCGGGGATGTCGCTGTGCGGCACCAGCACGGCCCGCATGCCGGCGGCCTTCGCGCCGGAGATGTCGTCGTAGACGCGGTCCCCGACGTAGACGCAGTCGGCCGGGTCGTCGATGCCGACCGCCGCCATCGCGGCCTTGAACGCCTCCGGGTGCGGCTTCGTGTACTCCAGGTCCGAGCTCCACACGAGCGCGTCGAACAGGTGCAGGACGCCGTCGCGGCGCAGCACCTCCTCGTGCCACTCGCGCGGCCACGGCGTCGAGGACAGGACGCCGAGCCGCAGCCCCTTGGCCTTGAGCGCCTCGACCGTCGGCGCGACGTCCGGGTCGGTGTAGGTCGACGGGTCCCAGAAGGTGCGGTACGCGGCCATGCCGTCGTCGTGGTGCGGCGCGTTCGCGGCGGCCAGCACCTGGGCGATGGTGAACGCCTTGTGGTGGTCGCGGGCGACGGTCCAGTGCGCCTCCTCCGCGGCCACGATCGCCCGCGCGAGCGCCGCGGCCCGCTCGGCGTCGCCGGGGTGGAGGTGGTCGGCGTAGCTGCGCCACGCGGCCACGTAGTCGACCGGGTACCAGGGGGTGAGCGTGCCACCCCAGTCGAAGATCACCGCGCGCATGCCGTCCAGCCTACGTGCGCCAGCGGGTCTCCCAGGTGCCCGACGGGGTCACCTCGGCGAGACGCGAGTCGTCCGCGCGCCGGGTCAGCGTGACCAGCAGGTGGTCCTCGGAGAGCCGTTCGCCGCCCTCGCCCCACTCGATCACCACGGCGGCCTCGACCAGCTCGGTGTCGAGGTCGAGGTCGTCGAGCTGCGCGAGCTCGCCGCCCAGCCGGTAGGCGTCCACGTGCACCAGCGGGATCCCGCGCCCACCAGGGGCGGGGCGGTGCTCGCGGGCGATGACGAAGGTCGGCGAGCTGACCCGGCCCGCCACGCCGAGCCCTGCCGCGATCCCCTTGGCCAGCACGGTCTTCCCGGCGCCGAGCGGCCCGGACAGCAGCACCAGGTCCCCCGGTTCCAGCAGTGACCCGATCCGGCGACCGAACCGCAGCGTGTCGCTCTCGGTACGCAGTTCCACGCTCATCCGCGCCGCCACCACCTGCGCCGCCCGGCGTCCCGGCCGTACGCGCACTGCTGCAGCAGCATCACCAGGTGGTCGTTCACCAGCTGCGACTCCTCCAGCATCACCATGTGTCCGGCGCCGCGCACCCGCACCAGCTCGGCGTCGGGCAGCTCGAACGCGATCCGCTCGGCGTGCGAGAACTGCGTCATCCGGTCGGCGTCGCCGCTGAGTACCAGCACGTGCGTGTGCTTGAGGCCGGCGAGCGCGGCGTAGCGGTTGTGGGTGCCGAGGGTGTCGATGAAGTCCGCGAGCACCCGCACCGGGTTCGCGTCGATCATCGTCATGGTCAGGTCCACCAGGTGCGGGCTGACGTCCTTCGCCCCGAACGCCAGCGAGCGCACCGCCCGCCTCGTCAGCTGGCCGCCCGCCGCGCGCACGAACTCGACCATGCCCGGCCGCCAGTCCGCGAGCCGACCCAGGTTGCGGGTCAGCGGGTTGTAGCGCGACAGCAGCGGCCTCGGCAGCCCGCGCTTGCCGATCTCACCGGCGGAGGTGCCGATCAGCGCGACCCCGTACACCTGCTCCTCGAACAGCTCCGGCCGCTGCTCGGCCAGCGCCATGATCGTCATGCCGCCCATCGAGTGCCCGACGAGCACCATCGGCCCGTCCACCTTCGCGACGACCTCGCCGAGGTCGGCGCCGAGCTGGTCGATCGTGCTCGACGCCTCGTTCGCGCGGCCGGAGCGGCCGTGGCTGCGCTGGTCGTAGAGCACCTGCCGCACCCGGGGCTCGGTCAGCCGCGACAGCGCCAGCCGCTGGTAGTGCCAGCTCTGCCGGTTCAGCGCGAAGCCGTGCACGAACACGACGGTCAGCGCCGGCTTGCCGCCGTCGGCCGGGTCGACCTCCTCGACCGACAGCTCGATGCCGTCCTCGGTGAGCACGGTGCACTCGCGGTCGGGCAGCAACCCGCCCAGTTGTTCCCCGATCGGCTGCTCCCCCCGCCGTCGCGCCACCCCGACCGCGATCGCGGTGCCCGCCGCGGCGACACCGATCGCGCCCCCGATCAGGGCACCGACCTTCCTCGACATCGTCACCGATAGCTCCGCGTGATCCTCGGCCGGTACATCCCGGTGACGACCTCGTAGTCGATCGTGTCCAGCACGTGGGCCCATTCGGTCGCGGTCGGCTCGCCGAGGGTGCCCGCGCCGAACAGGACGACCTCGTCGCCCTCGGCGACCGCGTCGTCGCCGCAGTCGACCGCGAGCTGGTCCATGCAGACACGGCCGACGATCGGGCGCCGCCGGCCGGCGAGCCACACGTCCATCCGGCCGGACAGCGCGCGGGACACGCCGTCGGCGTAGCCGACCGGCACGAGCGCCAGCGTCGTGTCCCGGTCGGCGGTCCACGTGTGCCCGTACGACACGGACTCGCCGGCCGCGAGCCGTTTGGTGAGCGCGACAGACGAGCGGAACGTCATCGCCGGGCGCAGGTCCTCCTGGTACGGCAACGGGTTCAGGCCGTACATCGCGATGCCGACGCGCACCAGGTCGAAGTGCAGGTCCGGCCGGTCGAGCGTGGCCGCCGAGTTCGCGAGGTGCCGCAGGGGGCGCAGGCCCGCGGCGACCGCGACGTCGTAGGCCGTGGCGAACCGCGCGGCCTGCCGGTCGATCGACGGGTGGCCCGGCTCGTCGGCGCACGCGAGGTGCGACCAGACGGCGACGACCTCGACGTGCCCGTCGGACTGGGCCTTCGCCGCGGTGTCGACCAGGTCGGGCCACCGGTCGGCGGGACAGCCGTTGCGCGAGAGACCGGTGTCGATCTTGAGGTGGACCCGCGCGGTGCGGTCGGCGGCCCGTGCGGCGGCGACGACCGCGGCCAGCTCGCGCACGCTCGACGCGGACAGGTCGACATCGGCCGCGACACCGGGCGCGAGGTCGGTGTCGACCGTGTCGAGCCAGCTCAGGACGGGTGCGGTGATGCCACCCGCGCGCAGCGCGAGCGCCTCGGCGAGCGAGCAGGAACCGAGCCAGCCCGCACCCGCCTCGAGTGCGGCGCGGGCCACGGGCAGCGCGCCGTGCCCGTAGGCGTCGGCCTTCACGACCGCCATGGTGGCGGCGCCGGCCGCGCGTGCGGCGAGGAGCGCGACGTTGTGGCGGATGGCGCCGAGGTCGACGACCACCTCGGCCCTGGGACGCCGCTGCGGCTTCTGATCAGGCATGACGTCTTTCATGTTCGCACAGGGTCCGGGTTTCGTCAGGGCTGCCCGACGGCGGCCCGCGCCGCCCGGATCGCCTTCGGGATCGCCCGCAGGATCCGGGACGCGGGCACCGGCGCGCCGGCCGCCGCGAGCTCGCCGGCCTTCACGTGCACCCAGCTCGCGCAGCCCGCCGCCAGCCAAGGGTCCATGCCCGTCGCCAGCAGCGCGCCGATCAGGCCGGTCAGCACGTCGCCGGACCCCGCGGTCGCCAGCCACGACGACGTGGCCGGGTTCACCAGCGTGCGGCCGTCCGGCGCGGCCACGACCGTGGCGTTCCCCTTCAGCAGCACCACGCAGTCCAGCCGGGCGGCGAGCGCGCGGGCCGCCGCGACCCGGTCGGCGCCGAGCTCGATGCCCAGCGGCTCGGCGATCCGCGCGAACTCGCGGTCGTGCGGGGTCAGCACCACCGGCGCGTCCGGCTCGCGGGCGTCCCAGAGGGCCGGGGTCGCCGCGAGCAGCGTGATCCCGTCGGCGTCGACGCACGTCGGGACGCCGTCGGACAGCACCTCGGTCAGGATGTCCCGGCCGCCCTGGCCGGTGCCGAGACCGGGCCCGACCACCCACGCCTGCACGCGGCCGGCGTCCTCGACCGAGCCGGTCGCGATCAGCTCCGGCCAGCGGCTACGCACCTCGTCGGCCGCCCAGCCCGCGTACCGGACCATGCCGGACGTCGCCAGCACGGCGGCACCGCACGACAGGACCGCGGCGCCGGGATAGGTCGCCGAGCCGGCGGCCACACCCGTCACACCCTGCGTGTACTTGTCGTCGGTCGGGCCGGGCACGCGCCACGCCCAGCCGACGTCCGCCGCGCCGAGCGCGATCATGTCCGGGTCGGGCAGCTCCGGCCCGAGGCCGATGTCGACGAGGTGGACCGCACCGCAGCGCACCGCGCCGAGGACGTGCACCGGCTTGCGTGCGCCGAACGTGACGGTCACGTCCGCGGTCACGGCCGGGCCGTCGACCGCGCCGGTGTCCGGGTCGACGCCGCTCGGCAGGTCCACGGCCAGCACCGGCGCCTGAATCCTGGCGACCAGCTCGGCCGCCGCCGGCCGCAGCGGGCCACGCGCGGACAGGCCGACGATGCCGTCGACGACGAGGTCGGCGTCGCCGAGATCGTCCGCGACGCGGCCGCCGGCACGCGTGAACGCGGCCAACCCCTCGGCGTGCGCCCGCTCCGGCGCCAGCAGGACGGCGGTCACCGCGACGGAACGCCGCCGCAGGGTCACGCCGGCCCACAACGCGTCGCCGCCGTTGTTGCCGGCGCCGACCAGCAGCGTCACCCGCCGGCCCGCCACGCCGCCGGTGTGCTCCCGCAGCATCTGGAGCGCGCGGGTGGCGACGCCGAACGCCGCCTTGCGCATCAGGGCCCCGTCCGGCGTGCGCGCCAGCAGCCGGTCCTCGGCCGCCTTGACCTGCTCGACCGTCCACACGCCAAGCACGGCGCTACTCCACCGTGACGGACTTGGCGAGGTTGCGCGGCTTGTCGACGTCGTAGCCGCGCGCCCGCGCGATCTCGGCGGCCAGCACCTGCAGCGGCACGGTCGCGACCAGCGGCTGGAGCAGCGTCGGCACGGCCGGGAGCTCGATCAGCACGTCCGCGAACGGCTGGACCGTCTCGTCGCCCTCCTCCGCGAGCACGATCGTGCGTGCGCCACGGGCCTGGATCTCGGAGATGTTCGACACCATCTTCGCGTGCAGGACCGCCCGCCCCTTGGGCGAGGGCATCACGATGACGACCGGCAGGCCCTCCTCGATCAGCGCGATCGGCCCGTGCTTGAGCTCACCCGCCGCGAAGCCCTCCGCGTGCATGTAGGCAAGCTCCTTGAGCTTCAGCGCGCCCTCGAGGGCCACCGGGTAGCCGACATGGCGGCCGAGGAACAGCACCGCCTTCGAGTCGGCCAGCGACCGGCCCAGCTCACGGACCCGCTCGACCGTGCCCAGCACCTTCGCGACGGCCTCCGGCATGGCGGCCAGCTCGTGGAACTCGCGGGCCACCTCGTCGGAGTACTTGGTGCCGCGGGCTTGTGCGAGCGCGAGCCCGACCATCAGGTTCGCGGCGATCTGCGCGAGGAACGCCTTGGTCGACGCGACCCCGATCTCCGGGCCGGCGTGCGTGTACAGCACGGCGTCGGACTCCCGCGGGATCTGGGCGCCGTTGGTGTTGCAGACGGCCAGCACGCGGGCCTTCTGGTCGCGCGCGTGCCGCACGGCCTCGAGGGTGTCGGCGGTCTCGCCGGACTGCGACACGGCCACGACCAGCGTCGCGCGGTCCAGCACCGGGTCGCGGTAGCGGAACTCACTCGCCAGCTCCACCTCGACGGGCAGGCGCGTCCAGTGCTCGATGGCGTACTTCGCGACCAGGCCGGAGTGGTAGGCGCTGCCGCAGGCGACCACGAAGACCTTGTCGACGTCGCGGAGGTCCTGGTCGGTCATGCGCTGCTCGTCGAGGACGATGCGGCCGTCGACGAAGTGCCCGCGCAGCGTGTCGGCCAGCGCCGTCGGCTGCTCCTCGATCTCCTTGAGCATGAAGTACTCGTGGCCGCCCTTCTCGGCGGCCGACAGGTCCCAGTCGACGTGGAACGGGCGGGTCTGCGCCTCCTCGCCGTCGAAGTCGGTCACCAGGTAGCCGTCGCGGTCGATGGTGATGATCTGGTCCTGGCCCAGCTCGACGGCGTCGCGGGTGTACTCGATGAAGGCGGCCACGTCGGAGGCGACGAACGTCTCACCCTCGCCGACCCCCACCACCAGCGGCGAGGAGCGCCGCGCGGCGACGATCAGGTCCGGCTCGTCGACGTGCGTCACGACCAGCGTGAACGCGCCGGACAGGCGGCGGCACACGGCCCGCATGCTCGCCGGCAGGTCGCCCCTGGTGTCGGCGCTGTCGGCGCCGTCGGCGCCGTCGTAGGCGGCGCCGATCAGGTGCGCGACGGTCTCGGTGTCGGTGTCGCTGGTCAGCTCGATGCCGGCGGTCTCGAGCTCGGCACGCAGCGCCGCGAAGTTCTCGATGATCCCGTTGTGCACCACGGCGACCCGGCCGGTCGCGTCGCGGTGCGGGTGGGCGTTGCGGTCCACGGGCGCCCCGTGGGTCGCCCACCTGGTGTGCCCCATGCCGGCGGTGCCGGCGAAACCGTCCCGGCCCACCTCGTCGAGGCGGTTCTCGAGGTTGGCGAGCCGCCCGGCCTTGCGCTCGACCGCCAACTGCCCGGGTCCGGTCAGCACGGCGACGCCGGCCGAGTCGTACCCGCGGTACTCCAGTCGTCGCAGCCCGGCCACCACGACGTCCAGGGCCTGGCGATGGCCCACGTATCCCACGATTCCGCACATGCTCGTGAGGGTAACGAGGCGGTCTCGGCCCGCCTGCGCGGCCATCGGGCGGCCGGGCGGCTAAGGTCCCTGACATGGCGGCGTCCAAGCCCAAGCATCTGCTCGAGGAACTGTCCCACCGCGGCCCGCATCAGGTGCTGCGGGGCGACTTGGCGCTCATCGGGCTGCCCGGGCTGGTGCTGACGCCGCGCTCCGGCCTCGGCCTGCCGGCGGTCGCGTTCGGGCACGGGTGGCTGCAGCCGCCCGACCGGTACCTGGGGCTGTTCCGGCACCTGGCGTCGTGGGGCGTCGTCGTCGCGGCGCCCGCCACGCAGCGCGGACCGCTCGCGTCGCACCGGCTGTTCGCCGCCGACCTGCGCACCGCGCTCGACGTGTGTGCCGGCGTCCGACTCGGCGACGGCGACATCAGCGTCGACTCCTCGCGGCTCGGCCTGGCAGGCCACTCGACCGGCGCCGGCTCCGCGGTGCTCGCCGCAGCAGACGACTCCCGGGTGCGTGCCGTCGCCACCCTCGCCGCGTCACAGACCAAGCCGTTCGCGACCGACGCCGCCGCCCGCTGCTCGATGCCCGCGCTGCATCTGGCCGGTGGCAAGGACATCGTCGCGCCCGCGGTCGGACACTCCCGGCTCATCGCGGCGAACTGGGGCGGTCCGGCGCAGTTCCGGGTGCTTCCCAAGGTCGACCATCTCGGGTTCACCGAAGGCAAGCACTGGAGCGGGCTGCTGATCCCCGGGTCTTCCGACCATGCCGCGCAGCGCTTGTCCCGCGCGCTGCTCACCGCGTTCTTCCTCGTGCATCTCGTCGGCGAGGACCGGTTCCGTCCTCTGCTCGACGCGGACGTCAAGGGCGCCGCGATCGAGGACACCGACGAGCTGGTCGGTTCCTGACTCTCGCGCGCCTCCGGCCCCAGCCGGCACCGCTCGCGCGTGGATGCCAGCAGCGTCCAGTCCTGAAAGCGCGTTCAGGACGCAACGCCCCCAACCCATTCAGGGCGTCCGCCTCGCCCCGACGCGCCTAACGCGAGGCCTCGTCCACAGGGCCACGCCGCGGCTCCGCAGCACAGGGCGCGCCTCCGGCCCCCGGCATCCACGCTAGCCGCCACCACCGACAATTCCCCGGCACACAAGGACAACTGTCCACAGCCCCGAATCAACAGGCAGGCCTCCGGCCCCCGATATCCAGCCTAGCCACCAGCACCGACAGCGCCGGACCGCGCGACGGCGGTTGTCCACAGCGGAGCCGGGTGAGCGCGGAGCCCACCCGGCCCGCGGTCAGCGCTTCGGGGTCTTCGGCTTCTCGGCGGGGTCGCGGCCGACGACGCCGCTGAAGTTGGCCGCCGGGTCGACGTCGTCGAAGAGGGAGCCCGTGGTCTTCCACTTGCTCTGGCGGGTCTGGTCGCCGCCGCCACCGCCCTGGGCGCCGCCCATGCCGCCCATCGGCATGCCGCCGCCCACGGGTGCGCCGCCCGCGCCGCCGCCCGCACCGCCCGCGCCGGGACCGGCCGCGGCAGCCGCCGCGGCGCGTTCGCCGCCGGTGTCCGGGGCCTGTGCGCCGACCATGGCGCCGGGACCGGCCGGGCCCGGGGTCTCGGCGCCGCCGAAGCTGCCGCCGCCACCTCCGCCGCCGATGCCGCCGCCACCCGCGCCGCCACCGCCGGCACCACCGCCGCCCGCGCCACCGCCCGCGCCACCACCTGGGTCGCCGCCGAGGCTCGACGGGGTCTCCACGTCCGGCAGGCCGGCACTGCCCGGGCCGGGCGCCTCCGTGTCGGCGCCCGCGTCGAAGTCGAAGTCGTAGGTGGCCGGGGTGCCGTCGTCGACGGTCATCTTCATCTGGGCGCTCTGCCCCGGCACCTGCTCCAGCGTGATGGCGGCGTCGCCGTCCTGGATCACGGCCTTGCCGTCCTGCGCCTTGATCACGCCGTCCTCGTAGGTCTCACCCGGCTCGTCCGGCGTGAAGTCCACCTCGTACTCGCGCGGCTCGCCCTCGCCGTCGTCGACGGTGACCTTGCTGCGGCCGCGCGGGTCGGGCTGGCCGACGGTGATCGTGCGGTTGCCGTCCTTGATCGTCACTTCCTTCGGCGCGCCGGCACCCGGCGTGCCGATCCCGCCAGGACCCGTGCCGGTCGACGAACCGGGCACCGGCAGACCCGTGACCGGGTCGATCGCACCGGGGGCGACGCTGCCGGGCGGCGTTGTCGACCCCGGCGGGGTGGTGCCCGACGGCGTCGTGCTCGACGGGTCGGTTTGGCCCGGCGTCGGGACGTCCGGCATCGGCGGCACCCCGCTCGGCGTGGTCGACGGCGGCGGCGTGGACACCGGCGGCGGCGTCGACGAGGACGGCGGCGGGGTCGAGCCCGGCGGCTGCTGCGTGCCCGGCGGCTGCTGGGTGCCCGGGGGCTGCTGCGTGCCGGGCGGCTGGTTCGGGTTCGGCTGCCCCGGCGGGGGCGCCTCGCCGAACTTGTTCTCGTACTCCTTGAGGTAGACGTTCAACGTGTCGTAGTGCGAGTTGACCGTCTCGAGCGCGTCGTCGCAGGCCTGCTTGAAGTTGACGTACAGCGTGTCGTGCAGGTCGGCGTTGAAGGAGTCGCGGATCCACTTCTTGCACTCGCGGATCACGTAGTCCTTGTTCTCGTCGTTGAGGTCGCAGTCGTCGTTGCGGATCGTGGTCTCGAGGTTGCTGTCGCACACCGAGTCCACCCACGCCGCGACCTCGAGGATCTTGTCGTGGTCCTCGTCGCCGATGTTGCCGGCCGCCAGGTCGACGACCTTCATCGCGATCTCCGGGGTCGCGCTGCCGACCGTGCCGCGCGAGTTCTGGTACAGGGCGATGATGTCGTTCGCCTTGTCCTTGCACGCCGTGAAGACGCTCGTGACCGCGGTGTCGATCATGTCCGGCGCGGTCTGCAGGTACTCGAGCAGGTCCGTGACGTTGGGCGTGAGCTTCGTCGAGTAGTACTGGTACGACGAGTTCGCCGCGGGGCCGGTCCACTCGCGGTACAGCGAGTTCAGCTCGGTCTCGGTGTTGCCGTTCAGCTCGGTGAGCGTCTCGCTCGCCGCACGCAGCCGTGCCGCGTCGTCGAGGAAGTTCTTGAACGAGATCCCCAGCTGCTCGTCGAACCGCGTCTTGATGTCCTCTTCGATCTTGATCTTCCCGTACCGACCGAGGGTGTCGCTCGGCACCTTGTCGTTGACCGGCAGGAAGTCCTCGAAGATCCGCAGCGCGGGCCGGGCCTTCTCGAAGATCTCGTCCGACTTCTGCACGCCGGTCGTCGAGCCCTCGGTCGGCGGCTGCATGCCCTCGATCTCGGTGCGCCCGTCCTCGACCGCGTCGTCGTTCAGGTGCGCCGAGTAGCCGGACTCCTCCGACTCCGCCTGCGCGTCCTCGTAGAGGTCGTCGAGACTGCCCTGCTCGAAGTCGCCCTGGCTCAGCTTGTGCTTGTCGTAGTAACCCTTGACCTCGTCGGGCAGCCGGTCCTCGTTGACCGTGGCCGGGCTGTTGCCGAAGGCGCCCTGGTTGTACGTGTAGCCGCTTTCCTGGATGTACGCCGCGAGCAGGTGCTCCTTGGTGTCGGCATCCACGTACGGATCGTCGAGGAGTCGCTTGACTTCCTCCCACGACTTGCTCATCTAGTCACCCCTTGCCTGATGCGACGATCCCGTCAAGCGAAGCACGACACAGCCTGCCGTGCCGTCCCGGTCCACCGAGGTGGTCACCGCGAGCCGCCCACGCGCGCCCGCGTCCCCCTCGGCCATGGCCAACAGCGCGGCGACACCGAGGACGCCGCTCGCGGCGCCCGTGTCCCCGACGAGCTGCCCAGGCTGGACAACCGTGCCGACCCGCCGGCCCAACACCTCACCCGCCGCCTCGTGTTCCACTTCGGACAGTTCCGGCGCACCCGCCGACGCGAGCCCCCACACGTCGCCCGGCCGACACCCCGCCAGCGCCTGCCGAAGGCTCTCGGCCAGCGCGCGGCGTGGTTCACCGATCCTTGTTGTCAACGCTACGACCTCCGCGAGCACCGGTCGGTTCCCGGCGTCGGCGGTTTGCAAAAAGAACATGCCGCTGGCCTCGCCCAGCAGCTGCCCCTGTTCCAGCAGCTCACGGGCACCGCTGTGCTCCTCGACCGCCCCCGCGAACACGCCGCTCGCGCGGCCGGTCCGCAGCAGCCGCGCCGCGTACCGCAGCACCGCGGTCCCCGCCCCGCGCCCCGCGGCGATCGTGCTGTTCGGGCCGGCGAGGCCGTGCCACATGGCGCACTGCGCGGCGGCGGAGTTCATGAGCGCGAACGGCATCTGCGCCGGGTTGACGAAGTAGGGCTTGCGGCGGGTCAGCGAGTCGCGGGTGAACGCGAACTGGGTGGCCGTGCTGCCGCTGGTGGTGCCGAGCACCACCCCGGTGCGCGGGCCCGGCGCGTGGGAGCCGTCCTCGTCGCGCTGCAGCCCGCGCAGGGTCGCGACCGCGAGCGCGCTGGTGCGGTCCATCGAGCTGGTGCCCTTGCGGCCCAGCTGCTCGACGATGTCGAAGCCGGGCACCAGACAGGCTTCGGCCGTGGCCCATTCGTCCGTTGTGGACACCGGGTCGACCGGGCGGCCGGCCCGCACCCCGTCGGCGAACGCGGCCCGGCCGTGGCCGAACGGGGTGAGTGCCGACCACGCCGTGATCACGACCCCGGTCATCCGTGCCGCCCGAACAGGACCACGGAGTTGTTGCCGCCGAAGGCGAGCGCGTTGTTCTGCACGATCCGCAGGTCGGCGTCGACGGCCGTGTTGGGTACGCAGTCGATCGCGCAGGCCGGGTCGGTCTCGACGTGGTTGATGGTCGGCGGGACGAAACCCTCGGCGATGGCGACCGCGCACGCGATCGCCGACAGCGCACTGGCCGCGCCCATCGTGTGGCCCAGCATCGACTTCACCGACACCGTGCGGGGCGCGGCGGCACCGAACACGTCGTGGATCGCGCCGCACTCGGTGATGTCGTTGGCTTTCGTGCCGGTGCCGTGCGCGGAGATCAGGTCCACGTCGGCGGCGGCGACGCCCGCGTCGGCGAGCGCGAGCCGCATGCAGTCCGCGACGCTGTCCCGGTCCGGCGCGACCGGATGGCCCGCGTCGCAGTTGAGGCCGTACCCGAGCACCTCGGCGTAGATCCGGGCGCCGCGCGCGACCGCCGCGTCGAGCGGTTCCAGCACGAGCACGCCCGCACCCTCGCCGGTCAGGATGCCCGCCCGGTCGACGTCGAACGGCCGGCAGCGCAGCGGGTCCACGGCGCCGAGCCGGTAGAAGCCGGTGAACGTCATGCGGCACATGGCATCCGCGCCCCCGCACAGCGCCACGTCGACATCGCCGGCGGCGATCGCGTCGAACCCGTTGCCGATCGCGTAGTTGCCGGCCGCACACGCGGTCGCGACCGTCACGCAGTCCACATCGGACAGTCGCAGCTCCCGCGCGACCGCGACCGACAGTGCCGCGGCCGGCACCCGCCGCGCCAGCACCGGCGCCGGGAAACCACCGCGCACCACCGACTCCGCGATCCGCTCACCCGCGTCGCCGCCGCCGTCGGTCGTGCCGACACACACCATCGCGCGGCCGAAGTCGGCGAGCCCGGCATCCTCGACGGCCATCCTTGCGGCCGCGACGGAGAACTGGGCGGCCCGCCCGAGATCCTCGACCGGCTGCTCGGTGACCCACCGCGCGGGGTCGAAACCGACCACCTCGCAACCGATGTCGTGCGCGAAGCCGTCGGTGTCGAACCCCGAGATCGGCCGCGCGCCGCTGTGACCGGCACGCAGCCCGGCCGTGTACTCGGCCACGCCGGTGCCGATGCTCGACACCACCCCGAGGCCGGTGACGACGACGCGCTGTGCAGTTGAGTGTGACACCGGGTCGCTACTCTCCCTGTGCCGTCACTTGTCGAGTGCCTCGCTCAGCACCGCGTACACCCCGTCGAGGTTCACGAGCCGCTCGAACTCGGCCGCGTCCACCTCGAGATCGAACTCGATCTCCAGGTTGGCGAGCAGCTCGATCAGCTTCATCGAGTCGGCGCCGAGGTCCGCCATGAAATGGTCGTTCGGACCGATCTCGTCCTCGTCCACCTCGAGCACCCGGCACACGACCGCCTTGATCTCGTCGGCCCGCTCGGCGACCCGCGCGTTCACTGGTTCCGCATCCAGGTGGACTGGTTGGAGAAGTCGTCCTCGTCGTCGAGGACCTCCCGCTCGACCGGCGGCCGACGGGTGCCCCTCGGCGGGGTCGGCGCGGGCGGCGGCTCCGGCGCCGGCGGCGGCATGGGCGGCGCGGCGCGGTCCTCGTCGTCCGCGATCGCGCCGATGCCGCCGGGCGGGGTGTCGGTCCGCTGGCTGACCTGCGGGATCGTGGCCCGGTAGTTGTACGGGTCCTTCGACGGGACTTCGTCCTCGAAGTTGAAGCCCATGACGAAGTCCTTGTCCTGCTCCGTCTTCTCCGTCGCCCAGCCGCCGGCCTGCGCGCGGCGCCGGCCCAGCTCACCCATGTGCTTGGCGACCTGGGCCGCCACCGGGCCCTGCTTCTTGAACGCGTCGAGCGCCTGCTCGCGCCGGGCGCGGAAGTTGCGGTCCCGCAACGCGCGGCGCTCGGACATCTCCCGCTGGACCTGCGCCATCTTGGCCCGCGCCGCGGCGGCCCGGTCGTAAGCGCCCATCAGTTACCCCTCCTCGCTCAGTTGCCCTCGCCGCCGAACGCGTTCCGCAGCCGCTGCGGGTCGACCGGCTCGTCGAACAGGTCGCCCGTGGTGCGCCACTGGCTGCCGGCCCGCTCGCCGTCGCCGCCACCAGCGCCGCCACCGCCGGGCGCGCCACCCATCATCGGCATGCCGCCGCCCACTCCAGGATGCGCCTGGTCCGGACCGGACTGGTCGCTGGGGGCGTCCGACGCGGTCGGCAGACCCGCCTCACCGGAACCGGGCTGACTGTCGGCGTGCATGTACGGCGACGAGTCGCTGTCCGGCACACCGAACGACCCGGCCTGCCCGGCGCCGTCCGGATCGCTGAACCCGGCCATGGCCGGGTCGTTCGCGGCCGCCGCGGTCGTGGCGAACGCCTGCTGCTGTTCGGGCAGCTCGCCGTAGGCGGGCTGCGTGCTCACCTGCTGGTCCTGCAGCGACGCCGGCATCTCGCCGTACGCCGGCTGCGTGCCGACCTGGGCTCCAGTGCCGTTGCCAGTGCCGTTGCCAGTGCCGTTGCCAGTGCCGTTGCCACGTGCCAGTGCCGTGCCCGCCTGCCGTTGCCGTCGCCGTTCGGCGTGAAGTCGGCCTGGTCGACCTGCTGGTTCGCGTCGACCAGCTCCTGCGGCATCGCGCCGGGAGCGCCGGCCGTGCCCGGTGTGCCGGGCGTGCCTGACGTGTCGGTCGTCGCGTCCGAGTAGTCCAGGTTGTAGGTGGTCGGGTTGCCGCTGCCGTCGTCGACGGTGACCACGACCGTGTCGGACTGGCCGTCCGGCCGTTCCGCGGTGATCGTCAGGTCGCCGTCGGTGATCACACACCTGCCGTCCGGACCCGGCTCGATCGGCGCGTCCGGACCGGGCGCGGTCGGCGGCTCGCCGTTCGGGCCGAACTCACCCTGCGCGGCGCCGGGCGCGCCCGGCTGACCGGGCTGACCCGTGCCAGGCAGCGTGCTCGTGCCGGTCGGGTCCGTGGCGCCGAAGTCGAGCGTGTACGACTTCGGCGGCCCGGTGCCGTCGTCGACCGTGACCTTGACCTGGCCCTGACCGTCCGGGCTGGTGACCGAGATCTCCCGGTCGCCGTCCTTGATGGTGACCGTCTCCTCCTGGTCGCCGGTCGGCGAGGTCGGAGTGGTCGGGTCGGTCGGGTCCCCCGGGTTGTTCGGATCCGTCGGGTCGGTCGGCCCCGGGGGGTCGCCGGCCGGATCGGTCGGGCCGCCGGGATCCGTCGGACCCGGCGTCGGCACGTCGGGCGGACCACCCGGGTCGGTCGGTCCCGGCCCACTCGGACCCGGTCCACCCGGTCCTGGCCCACCTGGCCCCGGGCCACCCGGTCCTGGCCCACCCGGGCCCGGTCCACCCGGCGGGGGCGGCGGCGGTGGTTGCTGCTGCGGGGGCGGGGCCTCGCCGAACTTGTTCTCGTACTCCTTGAGATACACGTTCAACGTGTCGTAGTGCGAGTTGACCGTCTCGAGGGCGTCGTCGCAGGCCTGCTTGAAGTTGACGTAGAGGTTGTCGTGCAGGTCGGCGTTGAAGGAGTCCCGGATCCACTTCTTGCACTCGCGGATCACGTATTCCTTGTTCTCGTCGTTGAGGTCGCAGTCGTCGTTGCGGATCGTCGACTCGAGGTTGCTGCCCGTCGACGCGTCCACCCACGCGGCGACCTCCAGGATCTTGTCCTGGTCCTCCTCGCCGATGTTGCCGGCCGCGAGATCGACGACCTTCATCGCGGTCTCGGGGGTCGCGCTCCCGACGGTGCCGTTGACACCCTGGTACAGCGCGATGACGTCGTTCGCCTTGTCCTTGCACGCGGTGAACACGCTCTCCACGGCCGTGCCGATCATGTCCGGCGCGGTCTGCAGGTACTCCAGCAGATCGGTGACGTTCGGCGTCAGCTTCGTCGAGTAGTACTCGTAGGAGGAGTTCGCGGCCGGACCGGTCCACTCGCGGTACAGCGAGTTCAGCTCGGTCTCCGTGTTGCCGTTCAGCTCGCTCAGCGTCTCGCTCGCCGCACGCAACCGTGCCGCGTCGTCGAGGAAGTTCTTGAACGAGATCCCCAACTGCTCGTCGAACCGCGTCTTGATGTCCTCTTCCAGCTTGATCTTCCCGTACCGACCCAAGGTGTCACTCGGCACCTTGTCGTTGACCGGCAGGAACTCCTCGAAGATCCGCAGCGCGGGGCGGGCCTTCTCGAACAGCTCGTCGGACTTCTGCACGCCGGAGGACGAGCCCTCCTGCGGGGCCTGCATGTCCTCCAGCTCGGCGCGGCCGTCCTCGACGCCCTCGTCGGCCATGCGCCCCGCGTAGCCGGACTCCTCCGACTCCTCCTGGGCCATGTCGTAGACGGCGTCGGTGCCGAGACCGAACTGTGTGGCGCCCGCGTCGGCGCCGTCGATGTTGTAGCTCGCCTTGGTGCCGTCGACGTAGTCGGTGACGTCGTCGGGCAGGTTCTCGGTGATACCGAAGGGGCCGGCGTTCTCCTGGACGTACGCGGAAAGGAGCATCTCCTTGGTGTCCGCGGAAACGTAGGGGTCGTCCAGAACGGACTTGACCTCTTCCCAGGACTTGCTCACATCCCGCTCCCGGACTGCGTCACCGTCGTCTGGGCGCCCGTCTCGGTAGTGGAGTAGGTGGTGCCGGCGTCACCGAGCTGGCCGGCGAAGGCGACGAGGTTGTCGCACATGGCGGTCGACGCGGTGCCGAGCGCCTCGATCGCGGCGGAGTAGTCGGGCTGGTACTCCTGGTGCGTGGTGTGGGTGCCGAACTCGGCCTGCTTCACCTTGGCGGGCTTGACCTCGTCGACCTCGCCCTTGGCGTCCTCGGCCTTGGTGCTGATGTTGCGGCCCGCCGACGACATCTGCCCGCGGTCGGTCGTGTAACCGTCCGGAGCGGACACCCCCGGGCCCTGGCTCGTGCTGGGCGGCGGGGTGGAGCTGCTGGGCGGCGGCGTGTTCACGTTTGGAGTCCCCCTCCACTATCCACTGTCACTATCCACTGTTACTACCCACTGTCGCTGGTGCGCGATCACCCTGTTCGACGCGCGCCCGCGACGACCGGTGCCGTCGCATCTGCACACAGAATGTACCGACCGGCCGGTGACGGCGCGTGCGGCCCGATAATTTGCATCCGCTACCGCAGCCAGGTACGCCCCGACATGTCGTCCTCGCCCTCCGGCCGCGGCGGCCGTCTGCGTACCGGCTTCTGCTCCGGCGGCGGGGTGGGCGCGGGCTCCTGTCGCGGGGTGTCGTCCCGGTCGTCGGGCGCGCCGAGCTTGAGCGTCCGCGACGGCTGCGGCACGTCCTTGGCCTGCTGCGACTCGGGTTCCTGCGGGGGCGGCGGTGTCGGCCCCACGGGCACCCGAGCCGGCGCCGGTCTGGGTTCCTCGGCGGCCTGGCGTTCCTCGCGGGCCTGGCGGAACTCGTCACCGCCGAGCGCGAGGGTCGCCGGCTTCGGCTTCGGCTTGGCCTCCGGTTCCGCCGGCCGCGCGGCGGCCTCGACCTGCTCGTCCAGAGCCTGCCGCGCGACCTCGCGCTGCTCGAGCATCTCCTGCATCGCCTTGTCGATGTCCTCGGACTGCTGGCGGATCTCGCGCAACGCCCGGAGCCCGTCGGTGGCGATCTCGTCGAGGCGACGCCGAGTGACGTCGGGGTCGATCTCGTACAGGGACATCCGGACTTCTCCTACCGCGTTTCGAGATCTTCCTCGCCGAGGACGCCGTGCATGCTGTAGACGGGGTCACCGGCCGCGAAGAGGTCGCCGTGCACACTCCAGCCGGAGCCCGCGCGACCGCCGTCCGGTCCGGCGCCACCGGCGCCACCCATCATCGGCATGCCCGCGCCCGCCATCCCGCTGGACTCCGGCTCCTGCTGCCCGGAGTCGGCCGGAGCGTCGTCGGCGCTCGCCAGTCCGGCCTCGCCGCCGGCGTGGTCCGACTCCAGCACGCCGGACACCGAGCCGCTCGGGTCGCCCTGCCATGCCTGCGTGGTGGTCGCGTGCTCCGGCGCGGTGGCCGGGGTCTGCGTCGCCTCGGCCGGCTGGACGGGCTCCGGATCGGCCGCGGCGCTGTCGGTCTCGACGACCTCGGGGTCGGCGGTGGCCGGGGCGTTCGGCGGGACGGTGTCGGTCTGCGCGGCGCCCTGCGACGCGCCGGGCACGGCACCCGGTGCGGCCGCCGCGGTCGGATCCGCGGTCGGATCCGTCGCGGCGTCGGTCCCGGTCTCGGCCGCCTCGGCGAAGTCGACGGTGTAGGTCGTGGGGGCGGCGCCGGTGCCGTCGTCGACCGTCAGGGTGATCGAGTCCGGGGCGAAGAGCGGCCGCTCCGCGGTGATCGTCATCGCGCCGTCCTGGATGACGCACTTGCCGTCGGACCGTGCCGACACCTGCTCGGTGGCCTCGCCGGCCGCGACCGGCCGGCCGTCCGGACCGACCGCGGGTTGTCCCTGCGGCCCGAGGCCGGCAGGGTCGGACGACCGTGCCGACATCTCGCTCGCGGCGTCGAAGTCGAGCGCGTAGGACTTGGGCGTGCCGGACCCGTCGTCGACGGTGACCTTGACGTGCCCCTCGCCGTCCGGGCTGGTCACGCTGATCTTCCGGTCGCCGTCGGCGATCTCGACGGTCTCGGCGGACTCGGCGACTCGGGCGTCTCTGGGGTCTCTGGGGTCTCGACACCCGGCGCGCCACCGGCGTCCGCCGCCGGCTCGGTCGGCGCCGGCTCCGGCGGTTCCGGGATGGGCGGCATGGCCGCGTCCGGGCTGCCACCGCCACCCGGGTAACCACCGCCGCCCGGCCCGGGGTCGCCGCCGCCACCCGGTCCGGGGTCGCCACCGGCACCGGGGCCACCGCCGCCGGGCGCCGCGGCGCCCGGCACGGACAACGCGGAGAAGACCTTCACCTCGGACAGGATGCGCAGGTTCTCCAACGAGGCCTTGAGCGCGTCATCGACGTTCTTCTTCAGCTCGTCCGTCGCCTTGTACCACTTGTGAATCTTGCCCTGGATCGTCGTCCGCTCGTTGTGGGCCTCACCGACGACGTACTTGTACTGACCGGTCACAACGTCGGCGTTGTGGGTGCAGTCCCACTTCTCCAGCTGGTCGAACAGCTCCTTGGTGACCAGCTTGCGGTCCATCAACGGCAAGAAGGCGTCGTCGTTGTAGAAACAGTTTCCGATGCAGGTGCAGTGGTCGGCGAGGAAGTCCGCGTCGCCGGTGGTCATCCGCTTCCACTCGTGCGGCGGGGCGCACCCGTCGAAGTTCAGGTGCGTCTCGACGCTGGCGTCCCGGTACTCGGTGTGGAACTGGCGGATGGCCGTGAGCGCGGCCGCCATGCCGTCGGCGGTGGTCGTCACCGCGGTCGCGTAGTCGTTGAGGGTCTTCTCCACGTTCAGGAGGGCGGCGCTGAACGCCTCGAACGCCTCGCCCTTCCATTCGTGGGCAAGCTGCCCCCTGCCGTAGGCGACGACCTGGGAGACGTTCTCGATCGCCTTGACCAACCCCCGCAGGCGGGCGACGTCCTTCTCGATCTTGCCCCAGCGCAGCGTGGCGATCTCGGCACGCTTCTTGCCGGCGGAGGGGTCCAGGTCGAGGTCGAGCTTGGTGTTGTACTCCGGCACCGTCTTGTCGACCTGGTCGGTGAGCGGCTCACCGATGACCTCCCAGGAGTCCCCGTCGTCCCCGACCGCCGCGACCTCGTTGTTCATCGCGGCGACCGCGTTGGGCCGCTGGAGGTTCATTCCGCACCCCGGAGGTCTGCCTCGTCGATGGCCGTGATGTTCTGCAGCCCCGTGGTGTCGGCCTGAACCGCCAGGTCGGTGCCCTGCATCAGCTGCCCGCCGATCTCCCCGAGATGGGTGGCGAGCTTGCCGAGGTCCTCCGCGACGGCCGCCATGTACGACTCGAAGTTCGAGCCGTGCTCCTCCCAGGCGCGGCCGAAGTCCCCTGCCTTGGCCGACGTCTCGGCGACGGTGGCCTGCACCTCACCGATCTGGCTGCCGGCCAGGTTGAAGACGTCGGCGAAGGCGCGGATGGCCTCCGGGTTGTACTCGAAGCCGTCGGACATTGCCGGTAACCCCCTCGTTGCTGGACGGCTGTCCCCTCGGTGACCGCAGACACGGATCGTACGCCTGCGCACACTGCAAGCAACATACCGATCCGCCGCGGCTCGTAGGGGTCGTTTGGGGGATTTGCAGTCGGAAGCCGCTGGTCAGACGGCTGCGCTGACGACACCCACCAGGCGTTGGGCGGCCGCCTCGGCCACCTCGTGCGACGGTGCCTCGACCATGACCCGGACGAGCTGCTCGGTGCCCGACGGGCGGAGCAGGACCCGGCCGGTCTCGCCGAGCTCGGCCTCCACCTCGGCGACGGCGTCGCTCACCGACGCCGACGTCGCGACGGCCGCCTTGTCCGCGACCTTCACGTTCACCAGCACCTGCGGGAGCCTGGTCATCACGCCGGCCAGCTCGGCCAGCGGGCGGCCGGTCTTGGCGAGCCGCGACATCAGCAGCATGGCCGTGAGGAGACCGTCGCCGGTGGTGGCGTGCGCCGGCAGGACCACGTGGCCGGACTGCTCGCCGCCGAGTGACAGACCACCCTGACGCAGCTCCTCCAGCACGTAGCGGTCGCCGACGGCGGTGGTGCGCAGCGCCACCCCGTTGTCCCGCATCGCCAGGTGCAGCCCCAGGTTGCTCATGACGGTCGCGACCAGCGTGTCCTCGACGAGCTGACCGGACTCCTTCATGCGCGACCGCGAGCACGGCCATGATCTGGTCGCCGTCGATGACGTCGCCCTCCGCGTCGACCGCGAGGCAGCGGTCGGCGTCGCCGTCGTGGGCGATGCCCAGCGTCGCGCCCTCGGCGAGGACCGCCTCGCGGAGGCCGTCGAGGTGGGTGGAGCCGCAGCCGTCGTTGATGTTCTCGCCGTCGGGCAGCGCGTGGATGGCGATCACCTCGGCGCCCGCCTCGCGGTAGGCCTGGGGCGCGGCCGCCCACGCGGCCCCGTTGGCGCAGTCGACGACCACGCGCACGCCCTCGAGGCGGTGCGGGATCGACTTCAGCAGGTGGGTGATGTACCGGTCGAGCGAGTCGGAGATGTCGTACACCCGGCCGACACCCGCGCCGGTCGGACGGTTGAACGCGGCGCCGACGTGCGCCTCGATCTCGTCCTCGAGGAGGTCGGGCAGCTTGTGGCCGCCGGCGGCGAACAGCTTGATGCCGTTGTCCGGCATGGGGTTGTGCGACGCCGAGATCATCACCCCGAGGTCCGCGCCCAGCTCGCCGACGAGGTGCGCGACCGCGGGGGTCGGCAGCACGCCGAGCAGCATGACGTCGGCGCCGGCCGAGGTCAGCCCGGCCGAGACGGCCGCCTGCAGCATCTCGCCGCTGGCCCTCGGGTCTCTGCCGACGACCGCGACCGGCCGGTGGGAGCTGTCGTGCTCGACCAGCACCCGCGCGGCGGCCGCCGCGACGGAGAGGGCCAGCTCAGGGGTGAGCTCGGAGTTCGCAAGGCCACGAACACCGTCGGTACCGAACAGGCGAGCCATCGTTGCCGAAACCTCCAGGACTCCGAAACGCAGCGAACGCCGCGCCCGGTGCATCGCACACACCGGACGCGGCGTTCCACTACACGAGTTTGCAGCTGGCCGCGAGGTCAGCGCTTGCTGTACTGCGGCGCCTTGCGGGCCTTCTTCAGGCCGTACTTCTTGCGCTCCTTGACCCGGGGGTCACGGGTGAGGAAGCCGGCCTTCTTCAGCGCCGGGCGGTCCTCGATGTCGAGCTCGATCAGCGCACGCGCGATCGCGAGCCGCAGCGCGCCGGCCTGGCCGGTGATGCCGCCGCCGTGCAGGTTCGCGCGGATGTCGAACGACTCGGGCTTCTCGACGGTCACCAGTGGCTCACGGATGAGCTGCTGGTGCACCTTGTTCGGGAAGTACTCCTCGAGCGACTTGCCGTTCAGCGTGAACTTGCCGCTGCCGGGAATGAGTCGCACGCGGACGACGGCTTCCTTGCGACGGCCGACGGTCTGGGCGGTCTCGCCGCTGATCCGCGGCGCGGGCTTGACCGCCGGCGCCTCCGCGGAGGGCTCGGTGTCGGGCGCCTCGGTGGTGGTCTCAGGGGTGCTCAATGATCCTCGCTTGTCCTTGACTTGCTGGCTAGCAAGTTCATTTACCTGGTGACCTTGGCCATCTCGAACGGCTTCGGCTGCTGAGCGGTGTGCGGGTGGTCCGGACCGGCGTAGACCTTGAGCTTCTTGCCCTGGGCGCGGCCGAGCTTGTTCTTCGGCAGCATGCCCTTGACGACCTTCTCGAGCAGTCGCTCCGGGCGGGTGTCCAGCAGCTCGCCGAACGACTGCTTGCGCAGGCCGCCGGGGTAGCCGCTGTGCCGGTAGGCGAACGCCTGGTCCCGCTTGTTGCCGGTCAGCACGACCTTCTCCGCGTTGACGATGATGACGAAGTCACCGGTGTCGACGTGCGGCGCGAAGGTGGGCTTGTGCTTGCCCCGGAGCAGGGTGGCGACATTGGAGGCGAGCCGGCCGAGGACAACGTCCTCCGCGTCGATGACATGCCAGGTGCGGGCCACCTCGCCTGGCTTCGGACTGTACGTGCGCACGGATCTACCTCGTCGTCATTTGCGTCAGGGTGCATGTGCGGGACGCAGACAGGCCGCAGATGGACATGGGCCCGCGTCGCGCAACAACATAGGAAGATACCCGGCGTCCGCGACCAGGGTCAAAGCGGCCCCCGGTCACCGACCCGTCGCCGACTCGTCACCGTCTCCCGAAGGGTCGGGTGCGCGCGCTACCGTGCACCTCGCAGACAGGTTCTGGCGTCCGGCGAGGGGTTCTGTGAGATGACTGTCACCCGATCGGGGCGACGGGTTGCGACCGTGTTCTTGTGTGCGGCGACCGTGTTCCAGGCCGCCGCCTGCGCCCAGCCGACCACCGGCACGCCGAGAGCGGACGCCGCCGCGGCCGAGAAGGCCACCTCGGACGCGGTGGCACGCGGGATCGACGCCTTCCAGGACCACTTCGAGGACCTCGGCGACGAGCACGCGCGCGTCTACAACTACCTCAACTACGGCGAGCTCAAGATCACGACCCAGCACGAGTCGTTCAAGGTCGGCGATCCGCCGGTGACGCTGCAGAAGCGCCGCTACGCCGAGGACGGCGACTGGTCGGAGACGCTGACGCCGCCCGAGTCGAAGGTGGACTTCGTCAAGCTCGACAAGGACCACGCGTTCCTCGCGCCGACGCCGTGGGTCTCGGTGCCGTCGTTGTTCGCCGACGGCTTCGCGACGTGCTACCTGCTGACCGCGTGGGTCGCCTGCCGGCTGGACGAGGCCATCGGGCAGACCGACCTGGACGCGCCGGAGGAGCAGCCGAACGAGGCGCGCGCGACCGAGGACGGCTTCGAGGTGGTCACCGGCGCGCTGCTCGGCGAGATGCTCGACGGTGGTTTCATCTCGATCCCCGAGGAGGAGCGCGACGGCCTGACCCAGCCGATGCTCGCCACCGTGGTGCCGGTCACCTTCAAGCTGAACCACGACATGGAGTTCACCGGGTTCGAGATCCGGGCGACGGTGTCCGACGCGGACGCGACGCCGCTGGAGCTGCAGATCGGCTACGAGGTGCTCGGCGAGGCCAGCGAGGACGACGTCCCCGAGACGCCGGCGGCGACCGAGGTGACCGTGATCCCGGACCAGGCCGCCGCGGACGCCTTCTACGAGAAGTTCAACGACCACACCCCGACGAACTGACCGCCCGCACTGGGCGGTTCGCCGTGGACAGTCCACCACGGACAGCGAGTGGGGCTCAGGATTTCTCCCGAGCCCCACTCGCAGTGTTCAGTTGAGTCGCGCTTCGCTCAGCCCTGGTCCCAGCGCATCTGGTTGCGCTGCTCGGCGTCACGGTAGCCGTCGGTGCTGGAGATGACCGCGGTCTCGATCTTGGCGAGCACCGCGCGCAGGTCGTCGGCGCTGGTGAACCAGGTCTGCTTGGTGGTCTGGAAGCCGGCGCTCGCGCCACCTTCCCACTCCTGCTCCAGGTTGCTGATCTGGCGCTGGAGGTCGTTGAGGTAGCCCTCGATCGCGCTGACCTGGTTGTGGATGTCGCCGGACAGAGCCTCCAGCGAACTGAATGTGACCTTGATGTCGGCCATGAATCTTTCTCCTAAGTGTTAAAGACGAGGATGAACCTGGTGAACGGAGGACTCAGCCGTCGGACAGCGTGGCCGCGATCGCGGAGACGTCGGAGGCAGCGGCCTCTTCCTGCTCGGCGTAGGTGTGGGCCGATCCGGTGACCTGCTCGGCGATGTTGAACAGCGCGGTGTTCAACTTCGCGAAGTCCGTGTTGTACGAGGTCATCAGGTTCGTGAACGCCACAGCGGCGTCGCCGGACCAGGCACCCTGGACCGAGTCGACGGCCTGGCCGAGACGACGGCCGGCGTCCTGCAGCTGCTCGTTGGTGTCGACCATCTGCTGGGCCGCGGTGAGAAGCTGCGGTGCACCTGTCTTGAAGTCACCCATAAGAAAGAACCCCCTTCAGCGGGTCTGTATCGGTCGTACAAGCTCTTTGGTTCGTACGCCTCTTGCGACGTAGACCCTGCCATGTCTGGTTCCACGTTGTCGCGACTTGATCTGAGGTCGTTGCGAGCGTGAACGCCCTCCGTGGTCGCACAAGGGAACGCGAGGGCCGCGCGGGCGTCCCGACGGCGTCGCGCCGGGCTAACCGTCAACCTCAGGTCGACGGCCGGGCGAAGCCTCTGACCTGGGCTCTTCCGAGTCCTTGGGCTCGAACACGGCACCCAGCATCCCGTCGGGACGGTAGGATTCGACGGTCGCATCGAGCAGTATTCGCTGTTGCGAAAAGTCCTCATCGTCCTCACTCGGACGGGTCGGTGCCGCCTCGCGTGAATCGATCCCGTCATTTTCCGGCCGGTCGAGGAAATCGTGCTGCTGCTCGGTTTCGGCGGGCTCGGCCTGGCGTGTCGACGTCGAACAGCACCTGGTGCTGGGAGAAGTCGTCGTTCTCGGCCTTCGCCGGTTCGTCGGTCGCCGGGCCGGGCAGCCGCGCCATCAGCGCGTCGGCGTCCGGCAGCTCCTCGACCGCCAAACCGTTGGTGTCCCGGAACTCCACCGCGTGCTCGCGCGGCTCCGTCGAGGTCGGCTCGACCGCGTCGCGGCGAACTCCCCGCAGTTTTCCGGTTTTCGCCTGCGCGGCCAGCTCTCCCGTGCTGCGCCGGAAGTCCGCGGACAGGGCTCTCGCCTCGCCCGCCGCCCGCCGGGCCCTGGTCAGCGCCGTGTCGACCTCCGCGGAGAAACGTGCGGCGGCCTGGGGGAAACCGTCCTGCCCGGTCATGGGTGCAGAGTACCCAGCCCGGTCAGCCGGTGATGGTCACAGTTCGCACGATGGTCTCGCAGGCCCGTGTCACCGCGTCGGTCCGCGCGCCGGCGTTCTCGTGCTGGCAGCCGACGCTCACCTGGGTGTTGCCGTGGAACAGCACGTACCAGTCGACCGTGGCGTCCTTGTTGGGCAACGCCTGCTGGTAGTGGATCACGTCGCGGCCCGCGAAGGACGCGGCGTCGTCGAAGCCGGAGAACGCGGTGCCCGCCGCCTCGAAGTCCCCACGCAGCTTGTCCACCGCGCGGGCACGGTCGGCCGTGCTGTCGAACGACAGCCGGATCTGCTCGACGAACACCACGTCGTCGCCCTCCTGGCCGTTCGCCGGCTTGATCTCGGTGCGCAGCTTGCTCGGGTCGCCACCGGTCTGCAGCCATCCCTCCGGCAGCGCGAACTGGTACTCGTACTGGGCGATCAGCCTGCTCGGGGGCCCGGACGTCCCGGCCGTCCCGGAGGTGGCCGTGCCCGTGCCGCGCCGCCGCTCCGCGGTGTCGCCGAGCGCGAGCACCAGCACGATCGCGACGGCCGCCACGAGTGCGGCGGTGCCGCCGACCACCAGCAGCTGCTTGCGCCGCGAGACGCCGTGGGCGGGCGGCGGGGGCAGCACGGTGTGCGGGCGGGGCGGAGCGCCGGACGGCGTGCGCGGCGGCGGCGGGCCCGGCCTGCGCACCTGCTGCGGCGGTCTGCGCACCGGCACGAGCGGCGTGCCCGGCGCGGGGGTGTCCGGCGTCGTGATGTCGTCGGCGGCGCCCGCGGCACGGCCCGTGGTCAGCACGCCGGTGCCGTCGCCCGCCCCGCCGGCCGCACGCAGCGCGCCCCGCGCCACCACGGTCTCCGGCTGGTCCAACGTGGTCGGCACGACCCCACAGCGCTTGTGCACCAGCTGGGACACCAGCGGGATCCGGCTCGACCCGCCGACCAGGAAGATCCCCGCGAGGTCGGTCGGCTCGAGCCCGGCCGCGGCGATGGTGGACGCCGTGAGCTCGGCGGCCCGGTCGAGCTGGCCGGTGATCAGGCGCTCCAGATCGGTCCTGGTGACGTGCGCGTCCGGGAACGGCGGCGGCATCGGCACGTCGGTGTAGGGGTGGCGGGACAGCGTCTCCTTGGCGCCGCGCACGTCCTGGTGGATCACCCGGCGCCGGCGCCGGTCGGCCAGCTCGCGGCCCTCGACGAGGGTGCGCCACGCGTCCGCGTCGGCGGTGGACACCACGGAGCCGACGTGCTCGAGCAGCAGCTGGTCGATGTCGGCGCCGCCGAACGTCGGGTCGCCCCTGGTCGCCAGCACCTCGTACCCGGGCGGCGCGCCGGGCCTCGGCGCGGCGCCGGCACGCACCACGCTGACGTCCACCGTGCCGCCGCCGAGGTCCAGCACGGCGAGCGCGGGGCCGGGGCCGCCGGGACGAACCGAACGGGCCTGCTGGCCGGCCGGGAAGCTCGCGGCGTGGAACACGGCCGCCGCCACCGGCTCCGGCACGAGCGTGATCCGGGTGGCGAGGCCGTTGCCGGCCTGGCGCAGCACCCTGGTGCGGATCCCGCCCCAGTCCGCGGGATGGGTCAGCACCAGCAGGTCGACCGGGGCGCCGCCCGCGACCCGGCGGGCCTCGCCGACCGCGCGGCGCAGCACCGCCCGGACGACGTCGCGCACCTGCACCACGCTGGCGCCGAGCAGCAGCTCGGTCTCGTCGATCCGCCGCTTCGGGTGCGGCTCGTAGCGCGAGGGGTCGATCGCGGCCTGCCGGTCGGCCTCCTGCCCGACGAACAGGGTGCCGTCGGGCGCCGCGTACACGGCCGAGGACATCAGTGGCAGGCCGTCGACAGTCACCACCTGCGGCTCGCGGCCGCCGACCGAGATCGCGACACACGTGCTCGAGGTGCCGAAGTCGACCGCCACCCGCCTCATCCACACCCCTACTTACCCGTGGTCCCTCCCCGGTGCACAGGAGCGATGGTAGAGGTCACATTTCCGACGGGATCCAGGCGACCTGCACCAGGTTGCTGACCGGTCTTGCGGCTGATGAGCGTGCCACGGCCGGGCGGCATCGCCGACGGCCGGACGTTGCCGAGCAGCGGGCCCTCGTCCCGGCTGCCGCTGCCGAGCAGACCGGGGCTCGCGATCTCCTTCAGCTTGCCGAGCACCGGGTCGAACATCGCCCGCGCCGAGCCACCGGTGCGGCGCGTCGACGACGAGGTGCATGCCGACGTCCTTGGCCTGCGGGATGAACTCCGCGAGCGGCTGCAGCGGGTTGTTGCCCTGCGGCGCCACCAGGTCGTAGTCGTCGCAGATGACGAACAGCTCGGGCCCCTTCCACCACGAGCGGGTCTTCAGCTGCTCCTGCGTGACGTCCGGGCCGGGCAGCCGCTTCTGCAGCGAACCCCTGACCTCCTTGATGATGCCGGTGAGCTGGTTCGACGACACCGCGTAGGCCAGCAGGTGCTTGGTCTCGATGAAGCCGAGCATGGTGCGCCGGTAGTCGATCAGGACGATGACCGCTTCCTTCGGCGTGTACCGCTCCATGATGCCGCGGACGATCGTGCGCACCAGGTTCGTCTTGCCGGACTCGCCGTCCATCAGCGCGAGGAAGTGCGCGTCGGAGTCGAAGTCCAGGTACACCGGGGCGAGCTCGTCCTCGTTGACACCGATCGGGATCTGCTTGGTGCCCCGGCGCGTGTCCTGGGCCAGCAGGTCCTCGTACGGCAGCGTGTCGGGCAGCAGCCGGACCTGCGGCGCGCGCCGGCCCCGCCACGAGGCGTTGATCCGCGCGATGGAGTCCTGGACACCCTGCGCGACGTCCTCGGGGTTGCTGGACCCGTCGATGCGCGGCAGGCCGACCAGGAAGTGCAGCTTGTCGCGGGACAGACCGCGGCCGGGCTGGCCCTCGGGGATGTTGACGGCCGTCCTGCGGTCCACCTCGGACTCGCTCGGGTCACCGAGCCGCAGCTCGAACCGGGTGCCGAGGAGGTCCTTCATCGCGGGCCGGATCTCCGCCCACCGGTTGGCGGTGACGAGCACGTGCACGCCGTAGGACAGACCCTGCGCCGCGATGGACAGCACCTGGCTCTCGACTACCTCGAACTCCTGCCGGAAGTTCAGCCAGCCGTCCACGATCAGGAACACGTCGCCCCACGGGTCCTCCTTCAGCTCACCGCGGCGCTTGCGGTTGCGGAAGTCGGTCATGGAGTCGATCGAGTTGTCCCGGAACAGCTGCTCGCGCGCGGAGACCAGACCGGACACCTCGGCGACCATGCGGCGCACCTTGTCCGGGTCGAGCCGGCCGGCGACGCCACCGACGTGCGGCAGCCCCTGCAGCGTGCCGAGCGTGCCACCACCGAGGTCGACGCAGTAGAACTGCGCCTCCTCCGCCGTGTGCGTCAGCGCCATCGACATGACGAGCGTGCGGACGAGCATCGACTTGCCCGACTGCGGTCCGCCGGCGATCGCGGCGTGGCCCGCGGCGCCGGAGAAGTCGGCCCACAGCAGGTCGCGGCGCTGCTCGAACGGCTTGTCGATCAGGCCGAGCGGCGGCTGCAGGCGGCCGTTGCCGAAGAACCCGACCGGCGAGAGGCCGCGGTCCTCGGTCGGCTGCAGCGGCGGCAGCAGCGTGTCGAGCGAGTTGGGGGTGTCCAGCGGCGGCAGCCACACCTCGTGGGCGGGCGGGCCCTGGCCGAGGAGCCGGCCGACGATCACGTCCAGCTCGCTCGGCTCGGTCGGCGCGTTCTGCTCCTGGCGAGGCGCCTCCTTGGGCGTCTCGACCGGCTTCTCCGGCTCCTTCGGGATCTCCACGTAGTCCGGCACGAACAGCTTCGCGCGCCGGTCGCCGGAGACGACCGCGGCCGGGCCGAGCGTCTGGATGCCGGCCGGCCGGTACGGGCCGGACACGTAGGACGCCTTGAACCGGACCATCGTCGACGTGTCGAACTTGAGGTAGCCGGAGCCGGGCACGGACGGCAGCTCGAACGCGTCCGGCACGCCGATCGCGGCACGGGACTCCGCCGCGGAGAACGTCTTCAGACCGATCCGGTAGGACAGGTGCGAGTCGAGGCCGCGCAGCTTGCCCTCCTCGAGGCGCTGCGAGGCCAGCAGCATGTGCATCTGGAGCGAGCGGCCGAGGCGGCCGATGGCGACGAACAGGTCGATGAAGTCCGGCTTCGCGCTCAGCAGCTCGGAGAACTCGTCGACCACGATGAACAGCGCCGGCAGCGGGTCGAGGTCGGCGCCGTTCTCGCGGGCCTTCTCGTACTCCCAGACGTTCTTGAAGTTGCCGCCGTCCTTGAGCGCCTCCTGGCGCCGGTTCATCTCACCGGCGAGCGCGTCCTTCATGCGGTCGACCAGGGTCAGCTGGTCCTGCAGGTTGGTGATCGTCGCCGCGACGTGCGGCGCCGCGTCGAGCCCGAGGAACGTCGCGCCACCCTTGAAGTCGACGAGGACGAAGTTGAGGTTCGTCGACGAGTGGGTGGCGAGCATCCCGAGCACGAGCGTGCGCAGGAACTCCGACTTGCCGGAACCGGTCGCGCCGATGCACAGGCCGTGCGGGCCCATGCCCTCCATCGCCGCTTCCTTGATGTCCAGCTCGACGGGCTGGCCGAACTCGCCGACGCCGAACGGCACCCGGTAGCGGTCGCGGACCGGCCGGGGCCGCCACGCCTGCTGCACGTCGAACGTCATCGGGTCGCCCGGGATGCCGAGCAGCTCCAGCAGCGTCGGGTTGGACAGCAGCGGCTCCTCGCCGCCCTCGTCCGCGGCGGCCGCGCCGAGCCGGTAGGGCGAGAGCTTGCGGGCCAGCGCCTCCGCCTCGGCCACCGACATGGTGTCCGGCTTCGCGAACCACTCCACGCCGCTCGCGCTGCGCGCGCCGAGCCGGTCCTCCTCGACGACCAGCCGCAGGCCGCGGCGGGCGGTGAGGTTGCCGAGGCTGTCGGACAGGTCCATCAGCGTGACGCCGACCAGACCCTCCTCCAGGATGATCTGCTCCTCGCGGGTGACCTCGCCGTCGTCGATGACGATCACGATCTGCGGCTGGTCGGGCTGCGGCGGCGCGTTGCGGGTGAACCGCTGCCGGTCGCGCAGCTCCTCGTCGAGCCAGTTCTCCATCTGGGCGAGCGAGCCGGTCATCATGCGCAGCTGGCCGATGCCGTCGACCATCGTCGGGTGCTGGGCGTGGGGCAGCCACTTCGCCCACTCCCACTCGTCCTTCGTGCGGCCGCTCGTGACGACGGCGATCAGCACGTCGTCGGGGGTGTGGAAGGTGACCAGCTGGGCGATCAGGGCGCGCGCGAGACCACGCGTCAGCTCCTTGTCGCCGGAGAGGCCGACCGCGGCGAACCCGCGGACGGCGATCTGGATCGGCAGCTCGGGGACGATCGAGTGCGCGCGCACGAACCGGCGCAGCGCCAGCGTGGCGATCGGCTCCAGCTCGTCGACCGGGCCGGTCTGCGGCGGCACGAGCCGGGTCGCGAGCCGCTGGCTGCCCCGGCCGGCACGCAGGTGGCAGAAGTCGGGGTCGGACTGGCGGCGCTCCCACATGCGGCGGCTGGTGGCCATCGACCACAGCGCCTGCGGGTCGGGGTGCACCCACTCGAGTGCCGCGCGCTGGTCCAACGACGCCTCACGGGCCCGGTCGCGCATCTGGCCGAGATACCGCAGGTAGTCCTTGCGGTCCTCGTTCATCTCGGCCTTCTTCTGGCCGCCGCCGCGCCCGCCCTGGCCGAACATGCCGACCATGGAGAACATCATCATCATCGGGAACAGCAGGGTGACGGGGTTGCGCCCGACCGCGCCGCCCGCGGTGAACATCAGCGCCATCATGCCGAGCATCGCGACGATCATCACGACGGGCATCAGCTTCATCAGGATGTTGCCGGGGATGACGCGGGGCACCTCCGGCGGCGGCTCGAGATGGACCTCGCCGCCAGGCTGGCGTGGCGCCGCCAACCTAGGTGAACGCTTGAACTGAAGCGTACTCACCGATCTACCCCTCACCCTGTTCTGAACCCCAACTTGGCCGAACCGGCGCACGCGCGCGGATCGGCAAGGCCATACTAGGGGCCGCCACCGACGGCTAGTGGTGGTTATCGAAGTACGCGGACGGGTGAGGGGGTCGAGGGTGGCAACCGGTACGACGGTGTTCAGCCGGGTGACGGTGGTGGCGCCGAGAACACGCATCGACGTCGCCCTCCCGGCCGGGGTCGCGGTGGCCGACCTGCTGCCGATGCTGCTCGAGATGGCCAAGGAGGCCACACCCGACGGCGGCGCGCGGCACGGCGGCTGGTGTCTGGCGAAGCTGGGCGACTCGCCGCTGGACCCGAGCCGCACGCTCGCGTCGCTCGGTGTGGTCGACGGTGAGCTGCTGCAGCTGCGCAGGCGGACCGAGAACCCGCCGCCGCCGCTGTACGACGACGTGGTGGACGCGATCGCCGAGTCCGCGCCGGACAGCTACCGGCCGTGGACCAAGCAGACCGCGAACCGCATCGGCTACATCGCCGGCGCGCTCGCGCTGGTCACGGCGGCTCTGACCGTGCTCATGACCGGCCCGCTGTTCGGCGGCTCGCACGTCGGCGCCGCGATCACCGCGGGCGCCGCCGCGATCGTGTGTGTCGCGCTCGGCGCGGTCATCGCCCGCGGCTACCAGGCCGAGACGGCCGGCGTGCTGATCGCCGCGGCCGGCGGACTGCCGATGGCGTTCGTGTCCGGCCTCTACATCGTCCCCGGCGCGACCGGGCGGGCCAGCCTGCTGCTCGCGTGCGCGCTGGTGCTGATCGTGTCGTCCGCGTCGATCATGCTGATCGGGGCGGGGGTCACCACGTTCGTCGCGGCCGGCTCCGCCGCGCTGATCGGCGTGCTGGCGTTCACCGTCGCGACGCTGATCGCGCACCCGGCGCCGGGCATCGCCGCCGGCACCGCGGCCGTGTCGCTCGCGGGGCTTTCCATGCTGCCGAGGCTCACGATCCAGCTGGCGCGCCTGCCGCTGCCGAACGTGCCGGGCAACGCGGAGGACCTCAAGGAGGACGCCGGCTTCCCGGACTACCGCTCCATCGAGCGCCGCGCCGGCCTCGCGCACGAGTACATGACCGGCATGATCATCGGCTGCGGCGTCGCCGCGGCCATCGGCGCGATCATCACGGCCGGCAAGGGCGACGGGTGGGCGATCAGCTTCTCCATCGCGGCCACCCTGGTGCTGCTGCTGCGGGCCCGCACGTACGCCAACGGCAGCCAGGCCATCGCGCTGCTCGCGACCGGCATGCTGTCCGCCGGCGGCATCATGATCGGCTGGCTGATCGGCGCCGACACGTTCGACCGGCTGCTGTGGGTGTTCGGCTCGCTGGTGCTGATCGCCGCGTCCGCGCTCGTGTTCGGGGTGATCTTCCCGGAGCAGCGGTTCTCGCCGCCGCTGCGCAGGACCGTGGAGATCATCGAGGCGATCTGCATCGCGGTGCTGCTGCCGCTCGCGCTCGCCGTCATGAACCTCTACGGCGCGCTGCGCCACGTGAACATCCTGCAGAGCTGAGCCAAGGCCGCTCGCTGGTCCGGTTGGCCTAAGCTGGCCGGGTCGCACCTCGACGTCCCGCGGAGGATTCGCCCGCTATGGCTGTTACCCGATCCACTCGGGTCATGTCGGTGCTCGCCGCCACCACGGTCGCCGCGGTGACCGCGCTCGCGCCGGCGGCGCCGTTGGCGGTGGCGGTGGCGGTGGCGGCACAACCCTCCTCGTCGCCGTCGTCACCGTCGGCCTCGCCGTCCGCGCCCCCCGAGGAGGAGGGGATGGCCAAGCCGCCGCCCCTCCCGCCGGGCTACGCCACACCCGTGGACGACGGCGAGCCGGGTCAGACCTACGAACCGAAGACGAAGTGCGTGGAGTCCAAGGGATCCACGGTGCCGCTCGAGCACAAGCCGTGGGGCCAGGACCTGCTGCGGTTCGACGAGCTGGCGAAGTTCGCCACGGGCGCCGGCCAGAAGGTCGCGGTCATCGACACCGGCGTCACGCCGCACGCGTACCTCGGCGACCGGCTCGAGGGCGGCGGCGACTACGTCGTCAAGGCCGAGCAGGGGCTCAAGGACTGCGACGGGCACGGCACCGAGGTCGCCGGCATCATCGCCGCGAACCCGGGCTCCGAGGACATCGGCTTCCGCGGCATCGCGCCGGACGCCAGGATCCTCAGCATCCGCCAGTCGAGCGCGAACTACGTGTTCAAGGACCCGGCCACGAACAAGGAGTCGGGCGCCGGCAACCTCGGCACGCTCGCGAAGGCGATCGTGCGGGCGGCGAACACCCCCGGCGTCACCGTGATCAACATGTCGGTGGACAGCTGCCGGCCCGCCTCCGGCGGCCCCATCGCGGAGCCGGAGCGCCAGGTACAGGCGGCGCTGCGGTACGCGGTCGAGGAGCGCAACATCGTCGCGGTCGCGTCGGCCGGCAACCTGCCGGAGGACTTCTGCAAGGACCAGAACAGCGCCGACCCGAAGAATCCGACATCGATCGTGGTCCCGCCGTGGTTCTCCGACTACGTGCTGTCGGTCGCGGCGATGACCGACACCGGCGACGTCGCCGAGTTCTCGATGCAGGGGCCGTGGGTGAGCGTCGCGGCGCCGGGCACGCAGATCATCTCGCTCGACCCGGCGAACTCGCAGGGTCTCGCGAACCAGACGGTCGACGAGAAGAACCAGGCGTCGCCGATCCAGGGCACGAGCTTCGCGGCGCCCTACGTCGCGGGGCTGGCGGCGCTGGTGCGGCAGCGGTTCCCGGACCTGTCCGCCAAGCAGGTGATGAACCGGATCAAGACGACCGCCGCGCACCCGGCCGCCACCGGCGGCCGCGACAGCCTCGTCGGCTACGGGATGATCAACCCGATCGGCGCGCTGACCGCGTTCATCCCGGCGGAGGAGAACATCCCGCCGGACAAGGCCGTGGACACGCCGTTCCAGATGCCGCCGCCCTACGAGCGCAACTGGACGCCGATGCAGGTGGCGATGATCGGCTCCGGCGGCGGCGTCGGGCTGCTGCTGCTGACGCTGTTCGTCGTGCACACGATCCGCCGCAACCGCAAGGACCCGGACGCGCTGAAACCCCGCAACCGCACCTGACCCCGTGGGGGTCAGGCCCTGGTCTTCGTGGACAGTCGGCGTAGCTCGGTGCGGATCTCCTCGCGGGGCAACGGGTTCACGCTCATCCACTCGGCGTCGCCGGCGAGCTGGAACCGGCCGCGCTCGGTGTCCAGCCAGCGCAGCTCCTCGCCGATGCGCTGCCACTGATCCTCGGAGTCGTCGCGGCGCGCGACCCCGATCTGCCCGTTGCCGAGCACCGGCTGCAGGTGCGACACCATCCGCCGCGCCACGCGGTCGTCGACGCCGTGCTGTCGCAGCAGCTCGTCGACCTCCTGCGACAGCAGGGGTCCGGCGTCCTCCGGCCGGTCGGTCATCGAGTGGAACGCCTGCTCGATCGCCCGCCTCGGCAGGCTGAACGGCGCGGTCAGCGGCGCCTCCACCCGGGGCACCAGGCGCATGAGGTCGTCGAGCGCCTCGTCGAGCGTCACGGCCTTCATCCGGACCAGCTGGTCCGCGTCGGCGAGGTCCTGCGTGACGAGCAACGCCTCGTCGCGGTGCACGAGGATCACCGCGGCCAGCCCGACCTTCTCGGTCGCCAGCACCATGTCCAGCGCGCCGGTGCTCGACCGAAGCAGGAACACGAAGTCCTCCGCGACGCCGAGCGGGCCGTTCTCGTCCGCGAGCCCGCGCTCGGTGAGCTGCTCGCGGGCGTCGCGGAACATCATCCGCTGCTCGTAGTCCGTCGAGCCGGTCGACGGGATCTCGAGCGGGAAGGGCGCCTCTACCTCCGCGAACACGCAGAGGAGATCGACCTCCACGGGGTGCAGCGGCGCCCCGGCGTTGATGCGTAGGTCCATCCGTTAATGGAACCGCAGGTTCGACGCGTTGTCCGCGTCCGTCTGGAGGTACTGCGCCGCGGTGTTCTCCGCGCTCAGCACGAACTCCTCCATGTGCGCCACCGCGAGGTTGAGCTGGCCGCGCAGGCCCTTCTCACTGCCCATCCGGTCGGTGAACTTCTCCGCGAGCTCCTGGCCGACCGGGCTGGTGCCCAGCATCGGCGCGTAGTCCGGGGTCGACAGGTCGTCGACCTCCCGGGTGATGCGGTCGAGGTCGCGCCGCACCTGGGCCACGGCCTCGGCGAACGTCCGAACCTGGTCCGGGTCGACCGTCCAGCCGCCGGACGAGGCTACGGAGGCACCGGAGTCATCGACGTACATCGTCCGTCTCCCTTACAGCCCGATGACGGGCGGCGCCGCCTTGAGATCTGTCGCGAACGGGTCGTCCTCGATCGGCACCCGCCTGCGGTGCTCGCTGTCCTGCTCTTCCTCGCCGCGCCGGCCACCCGTGCCGCCGCCGCCCATGCCGCCGAGCGCGCCGGTCTTGCTGAACCGGCCGCGGCCCTTGTAGTCGCGGTCGCCACCGCGACCGCCGGCACCGCCGCCCGCGCCGCCGGGGTAGCCCGCGCCACCTCGTCCACCCGCACCTCGGCCACCGGCGCCGCCGACGCCACCCGCACCTCGGCCGACGGCACCACGGCCACCGGCACCACCGGCACCACGGCCGCCCGCACCGGCGCCGACGCCACCGAGACCACCGCCGCCACGGACGCCACCGCCGCGACCGACCGAGCCACCACGGCCACCGCCGCCGCGACCCGTGCCGAGCGGACCGCCCATGCCGCCGCCGCGGGGACCGCCCACGCCGCCGCGACCGCCGGTCGCCCCGGGCGGGAACGCGCCGAGGCCGCCGCCGGGGCCGATGCCGTTGAGGCCACCGCCGCCGGGGTTGATGCCGTTGAGGCCGCCACCGCCACCACCGGGGTTGAGCCCGGTCAGCGAGTGCCAGCGCGCCTCCGGCCCGCCGCCCGCGAACGAGGGGTCGGTCACGTGGTTGCCGGGGTCCAGCGGGGCCGGCGGCCGGTAGTCACCGTCGACACCCGGGGGTGGCAGCGCGCCGGGCGGCCGCTCGATGCCCGGTCCCGGCTGGCCAGGCGGGGCCGCGCCGGGGTTGGTGCCGTCGGACGGCGCCCCGAACTGCGGGGTCGTCTGGTCGATGCCGAGCAGGGCGCCCTCGTAGCGCTGCATCGTCTGCACGGCCTTGCGCTTCAGCTTCTTCTTCGAGCTGCCGAAGCCGAAGGCGCTCGCGATGCCGCCGATGGCCGCGCCGAACGCGGCGCCGATCGGGCCGCCGATCGCGAACCCGGCCGCGGCGCCGCCACCGGCCGTCGCCAGCCAGTTGTTCTTCGGCATGCCCGGCATGGTGTCCTGCGCGGAGCGCAACGCGCCGCTCGCGTCCTCGATCGGGCTGGACATCTGCTGCGCGGTCTGGCCGAGTTCGCCGATCCAGGCCGCGTTGGTCGCGACCTTCTGCGCGGCGGTGTCGGCGCTCGCGCCGGTCCAGAACGGCAGCAGCTTGTTCAGGGAGCGCTGCAGATCCTCCGACGCGGTCGACACGGCGCTGCCGTGCCGGCTCCACTCGCCCGCGAGCGCGTCGAGCTGCCCGGGGTTCGCCCGTTCGGCGACCATCTTGATCAGTGGTTCGAGGCCGAAGCCGTCCCAGTTCACGCCGCCGCTGACCCAGAGGTCGTTCTCCTCGCGGCGACGTCGACGGTCGTCCTGCGCCTGCTGAGCCGCCTGCTGGGCACGCTGCCTGGCGTCGGCGACCTGCTGGAGGATCTGTTCGAAGCCCACGCCCCCGCCCCTCCCGATCATCGATTCCGATCGTCACGGTAGCGGATTGCGCGGTCACACAGGAGATGATTGGAAAGCACTTTTCGCAGGCAAACGCTCAGGCCCGTAATGACACGGCGAGTCCGCGGACCGCGGCGGCAAGGTCCTGCTGATGCATCGGGTTGACCGACAGCCACTCGCCGTCCTGCGCGTCGAGGAACTGGAACCGGCCGCGATCGGTGTCCAGCCAACGCAGCTCGGCGCCGACCCGGCGCCACTGGTGCGCGTAGCCGCCCCTGGTCGCGAGCCCCATCTGGCCGTTGCCGAGCACCGGCTGCAAATGCGTGACGAGGCGGCGGGCGAGCCGGTCGTCGATGCCGTTCGCGACGAGCAGCTCGTCCCACTCGTCGGACCCGAGCCGGTCGCTCTGGCTGCCGCGCCGCAGCAGTGTCCGGTACACCCGGTCCAGCGCGGCCCTCGGCAGCGAGAACGGCGCGGTCATCGCGGCGTCGTGGTCGGGGATGAGCCGCAGCAGCTCGTCGACCGCGTCGTCGAGGCGCAGCTCGGCCATGCACACCGGCTCGGCCGCGTCCGGCGCGCTGAGCTGCTGGGTGGCGAGCACCGCGAAGTCCTGCCGCGCGAGCAGCACCGCGCCGATGACGTCGTCGCCGATCGACAGCACGAGGTCGAGCGTCATCGGGGCGTCCTGCAGCAGGTAGGCGAACGCCTCCGCGACGCCGAGCGGGCCGCGTTCGTCGGCGAGGCCGCGCGCGGCGAGCTGCTCGCCGGCCGCGCGCAGCACGGCCCGGCGTTCGGTGCTGGTCGCCCCCGCGGACGGCACCCGCAGCGGGAACGGCGGCGCGGCGTTGGCGGCCGAGCACAGCAGGTCGACCTCCGCCACGCCCATGGCCACCGCGGACCTGGCGCTGATGATCATCAGCCAGGTCAGCCCTTGGCTGGCAGGATGTCGGCCGGCGGCTTCTCGGTCGGCGGCTCGGTCGACTCCGTGTCGGCGGGCGGCTCGGTCGGCGCCTCGTCCGTCGGCTCGGTCGTCGACCCGTCCGGCGACTCGTCCGGTGCCTCGGTCGGTGACTCGGTCGGTGACTCGGTCGGCGGCCTTGTCGGGGCCGGCTCGTCGAGGTCGTCCTCGAAGTGGAAGTTGTCGAACGTCTCGGTCGCGCTCTCCTCGGCGTCCTCGTAGGACTTGGCGGCCTTCTCCGCGCTGGCGACGAACTTCTCCATGCGCTTCATCGCCTCGGCGAGCATCGCGCGCAGCCCGTCCGTCGAGTTGAGCCGGTCGTCGAACTTCTTCGCGAGCTGCTCACCGACCGGGCTCGTGCCGAGCTGCGGGGTCAGCTCCGCGCCCTGCATCCGGTCGACCTTCATCTGCACGGAGTCCAGGTAGGACCGCGCGCGGACGACCGCGTCGCCGAACGCGCGCAGCCGGTAGGAGTCCACGTCCCAGCCGCCGGTCGTCTTCTCCTCGGCCGGCGCGGCCATGGTGGTCGACGCGGCCATCGGCGCGCCCGTCGCGGGCGGTGGCGGTGGTGGCGCCGGTGTCGCCGCCGCCGGTTCCGGCATGGCCGGCGGCGGTGGCGCCACCGGTACCGGCGTGACCGGCACCGGCACACCGGACTCCGGCATCGGCGGTGGCGGCACCGGGGTGCCGGCGGAGTCCTGCGAGGTGAAGAGGCCGCGCGTGCTGTCGGCGCCGGCGACGTCCGTCGGCGCGGCCTCGGTCAGTCCGTCGGCCGCGAGCGCGGTCCGGAAGTTCGCTGCTTCCATGGTGCTTCCCTGTTCCCCTGGTCCCGTCAGAGCCCGATCACCGGTGGCGACGCCTTCTCGCCCGTGTCGAACGGGTCGTCGGCGTCGAAGGGAACTCGTCTGCGGTGTGCCTGGCCGCCGGCGCCCATCCCGGCGCCCATGCCGGCCATCGGCGCGCCTCCCATGCCCATGGGGCCCATCATCCCGCCGGTCGGGCCGCCGGACGGCAGCGCGCCGGAGACCACGGTCGGCAGGCCGGGCCGTCCGCCGGGCGTGCCGCTGACCCGGCCGGGGCTGTCGCCGAGCCCGGCCCGGCCACTGACCGGACCGGCCAGAATGCCGCCGCCGGCACCGGAGTAGCTGCCGCCGGAGAGTCCGTCGAACCCGCCGCCGCCTCGGCCACCACCGCCACCACCGCCGAGGCCGCCGACGCCCTGGCCGGACGTGTGGGTGTCGTTCATGCCGGTCAGCAGCTGCCAGCGAAGGTCGACGCCGGCGGTCATGTTGACCGTGCTGATCCAGACGTCGCCGCCCGGCGTCACCTCGACGTCGTCGACGCGGGGCCGCAGCTGGGTGCTCGCCGGGTCGAAGTGGGGCGTCGCGCGGTCGATGCCGACCGCGGCGGCCTCGAAGCGCTGCATGGTCTCGACCGCGACGCGCTTCATCTCCTCCTGCTGGGCCTGCGCCTGGAACGCGCTCTCCGACCCGGCCGCCGTGGCGCCGACCGCGGAGGCGAGCGGGCTGCCGTCGGTGACCAGCGCCGCCTGCTCCGCGCCACGCGGCGCGGACGCCGGCAGGGTGGTCGGCGGGACCGTCGGCAGCTTGGGCATGGCCTCCTGGGCGGCCTTGAGCGCGCCGGCGGCCTCCTCGATCGGCTGGCCCATGTCCGTGGCGGTGATCCCGAGGTCACCGACCCACTGCGCGTTGAGCGCGACCGTGTGGCGTGCCTGGTCCGCGGACTCGCCCGACCAGAAGTCCATCAGGTCGTCGAGTGCGTCCGCGAGGTAGTCGGCCGCGTCGACGACCCCGTCGCCGGTCGACCGCCAGTCCTCCGCGAGCCGTTCGAGCTGGGGCACGGATGCCTTGTCCGCCACCATGCTGATGAGCTGTTCGAGCGTGAACCCGGCCCAGTTCACGCCGCCGCTGACGTAGTGGTCCGCGCCGCTCCCCTGATCCGCCATGTGTTTCAGCGCTCCCTCTTACCCCGACATTCGTGTCTGACTGTAATGGGTCGTGCGCGGCGACGGCACTAGGCTGATCAGACGCCCGCCGTAGGCTCGATGGTGTGCCGAGGGTGTTGACCGTCTCCGACGAGGTCGTCGAGTCACTGTGGACGGACCACGTCCGCGAGCGGGCCGCGGGCGTCGACCTGGTGCTCGCGGCCGGCGACCTGCCCTTCGACTACCTCGACTTCCTCGCCGACGCGCTGGACCGGCCGCTGGTGTTCGTGCCGGGGAACCACGACGCGGATCTTTCCGGTTACTCGCGCGGCCGCGGGCTGTGGCTGCACTCCGGCTTCCCCGCCCGGTACCCGGGGCCGGACGGCGCGGTGAACGCGGACGGCCGGATCGTCGAGGTCGCCGGGCTGCGGATCGCCGGGCTCGGCGGGTCCATCCGGTACAACGAGGGACCCAACCAGTGGACGGAGCGCCAGCAGTCCCGGCGTGCCGCCAAGCTCGTCCGCTCCGCGCGGGGCCGCGGCGCGGACGTGTTGCTGACCCACTCGCCGCCCCTGGACGTCGGCGACCGCGACGACCCGCCGCACCGTGGTTTCGCGTGTCTGCACTCCGCCGTCGCGCGGCTGCGACCGGCGTTCCTCGTCCATGGACACATCCATCCGCACGGTCAGCCCGTCCCGGATCGGAAGATGGGCGAAACTCGGGTGCTGAACACGGTCGGATACCGCATCCTGGACATGCCATGAACCGAGACACCGGCTTCCCGATCGCCGACGCGGAGAACGACTTCCTCCGGGCACGCCGCAGGCAGGTGCTGTCCCGGCTGGCGGCGTGGCTGCGCAGATCGCCGGACGACGTCAACATCATGCTGCCGTTCGACGAGGTCGTCGCGGCCCTTGGGCGCACCGGCGAACGGCGGCTCGGGCTGCAGGTCATCACGCTGGACTCCATCGTCGGCAGCGTCGACCGGTCGCGGGAGTTCGACCGCCGGTTCCGGCCGACCTCGGGTCAGGTGCGCGAGCGCTGGCAGCGGCTCGCGCTGGCCCAGCGCCGAGGCGAGGCGGTCCCACCCATCGAGGTGTACCGGGTCGGCGACATGCATTTCGTCGTCGACGGCCACCACCGGGTGTCGGTCGCGCACGCGCTCGGCCTCAAGACCATCGACGCCTACGTGACCGAGGTGCTGACCCGCCTGTCGCCCGGCGGCATCCGCTACCGCGGCGACCTGCTCGTGAAGGACTACCGGCGGATCTTCCTCGACCGCGTGCCGCTCGTCGGCGAGGCGCGGCGGGCCGTGGCGCTGACCGACCCGTGGGACTACGCGGAGCTGGCGGAGTCCGTCGAGGCGTGGGGCTTTCGCCTCATGCAGGACGAGGGCCGGTACCTGGACCGGTTCACGGTCGCCCAGCGCTGGCACGACGAGGAGTTCGTGCCGGTCGTGCGCATGCTCCGGCAGGCCGGGATGATCGAGACCCAGACCGAGGCGGAGGCGTACATGTGGGTCGCCTGTGAGCGCTACCGGCTCATTCGTACGCACCGCTGGGACGACGACGTGATCTCCGCGGTGCGGGACACGAAACGCCATTGAGCGGGTTTGGCCTCCGGCCCCCGGTTTCCATTTTACCGGGTGGCACCGACAATTCCGGGCGGCCGAGGATTTCGCCTGTGGACAACTTTCCCGCCTGTGGACAACCGTTTTGCCATTGACGCCTTTCCCGCGATTCTCGTGTTGTGCCGCGCGACCGCCCGGCACAGCACAAAAGGGGAGTCCACATGAAGCTGGTCAGCACGCTCGCCGTTCTCGTCGTCACCGCGGCCGGGCTCACCGTCGGGAGCGCCGGGGCCGCCGGCGCCGCCGCACGACCGTCGCCGCAACCGCAGAGCTGCGAGCGCGGCGAGTTCTGCCTGTGGCCGACGGAGTCCTATGTCGGCGACGTTCACCGGATCGCGCTGGAGAACACCAATCCCGGGGAGTGCGTGCCGCTGCCGGAAGGTCTCGACGCGCGGTCGTTCGCCAACCGGACCACCCGGCCGGTCACCGTCTACCAGGGACGGGACTGCTCGACGGAGGCCGAGTTCGACACCTACCCGGGCGGCGGCACGTTCGTCCCGGAGGCGCCGTACCTGGTGCGGGGGGTGCAGATCTGGGACCACTGATGTCACTCGGTCGGGTGGACAGTTCGATCACCTGAGGCGGTTCTCAGCCCCCCTGCGGGAACGTGTAGGCGCGTGCGCGCGTTGCTGCACGTTGGGGGGGTGCGATGGATGCCCGGTACCGCGACCCAGGGATGGGGCCGGCCAGGCGGGGGCCATGGCTGGGCGGCCTCCTCGTGCTGGCGTCGATCCTGTCGGTGCTGTCGCTCGTGGCGATGGTCCGGTCGCTGGCGACCATGACGTACCTGAACATCCACTTCCGCGGTGAGGTGGACCCGTTCTCGCGTGCGATCAGCTACTACGTGTTCTACGGCGACGGCCGCGAGGAGTTCGCCACCTCGGTGATCGTCCTCGCGGTCGGCACGTTGACGACGCTGGCCGGGATGCGGTCGGCCGGCATCCACCTCGGCGGGCCGGCCACCGCGTTCTTCGCGGCGTGGTGCGTGAGCCTCACGCTGTGCGCGATCTTCCCGACCGACAACGGCAGGTCGATCGCGAGCACGTCCGGGCTGATCCACCAGATCGCCGGCGCGTCGCTGTTCGTGAGCCTGCCGCTCGCGGGGCTGTCCCTCGCGAAGCGGCTCGCGACCGACGTCAGCTGGGCATTCGCGGCACGGGTGGTCCGGCGCATGGCGATGGTCGCGATGGGGTTGGCGGCCGCGTATCTGGCGACTCGGCTGCCGGACGTCTTCCCCGGCCTGGCTGTTCCGGGCATCCTGGACGGAAGGGGTGTCTCCGGGCTCGTGCAGCGTGCGCTGTTCGGGATCGAGATGCTGATGCTGATGGCGCTCGCGGTCCACCTGTTGCGGGTCACGGTGAGCACGGCCCGCGAGCGCCGGGGACCAGCGAGAGCCGAGGCTGCCGGATGATCGCACTGGCCATCACGTTCGCCGTGCTCGGCGCGTGTTGCAGCGCGGTGGGGGCACATCTGCAACACCGGGGCGTGCGCAGCGCGACGGGCGACGAGGGGTTGCGGCTGCGTGGTGCGGCGGCACTCGTGCGCAACCGCTCGTGGCTGCTGGGCTTCGCGGTGCTGTTCGCGTGCGCGGTGCTGCAGATCCTGGCGCTGGCGCTCGCCCCGGTGACGATCGTCGCGCCGATCGTCGTGCTCGCGCTGCCCGCGGTGGCGGTACTGGCCGCACGCTCGTCGGGCGAACGTCTCGACGCGACCGCCATCGTGGCGATCGGGGCGAGCACGCTGGGTGTCGCGTTGTTCGTGTCACTCGCGTCGGGCACGGCGACGGCCGTGAACTTCCCGGACTCCGCGGTGTTGTTGGCGTGTCAGCTGGTCGCGCTGGTGATCGTGCTGTTCGGCGTGATCGGCGCGCTCAGCAGGGGGTTCGTGCGCTGCGTCCTGCTCGCGTCCGGGGCCGGCGCCGCGTACGGGCTGGTGTCGGTGCTGGTCCGCGACGTGACATACACGTTCCAGACCCACGGTTTCGGCGGCGTCTCACCGGTGTCGGTGACGGGCCTGGTCGCGGCGTTCGCGGTCGGGTCCTGGTACATCCAGCTCGCGTACTCCAGCGGCCCGCCGGACATCGTGGTCGGCTGCCAGACTGTGCTGAGTCCGCTGGTAGCCACCGCGATCGCGATCTCGCTGCTGGACGAGACCGCGGACGCCGGCGGCTGGACCGGAGTCGGCCTGGTGGGCGGCGCACTGGTGGCGATCGTCGGTGTCGTGCTGCTGGCCCGCCACCACCCGGAAGCCACCTCCCGCGCGACGCCACACTCGGCAGAACGCCACCTGTTCCGCGCCGCCACCCGCCGCTGAAGAGGTGCCCGGCGACACAGACCCGCGAGAACAACGACCGCTGTCACGGCGGTAAACCCGCCAACCAAAGTCACCGACGTCGGGACGGAGCCGTTGCCCCGTCCCGACGTCAGCGTGCCGCTACTCCGAGAACGTCAGGTTCTTGCCCGACGACGGGTCGAAGAGCTGGATCTTGTCGGCGTCGAACCACACCTCGACCTCGGCGCCCTCCTTGGCACCCGACGCCGCGGAGAACCGCGTGACCAGCTGCGAGCCGCTCGCCGGCACGTCGCCGGCACCGGCGTCCGCGGCCAGCTCGTCGAGCTCGGCGGACGTCGCCGCCTCGCCCTCGACCGTGAAGTACGCGAACTTGTCCGAGCCCATCGACTCGAGCACGTCCACGGTCGCGGTGAACGTGGTGCCACCGGACAGCATCCGCTCGTCGATGACCCGCGCGTCCTCGAAGTGCTCCGGCCGGATGCCGGCGATCACCTCGCGCGGCGCGTTGGCCGCCTCGGCGAGCTGCCGCACGCGGTCGGACAGCGCGACCTGGCCCAGCCCGGTGGACAGCTGCCCGTTCTCGAGCGTGGCCGGCATGAAGTTCATCGACGGCGAGCCGATGAACCCGGCCACGAACAGGTTCGCCGGGTTGTCGTACAGGAACTGCGGCGAGCCGAGCTGCTGCACCTTGCCGCCGCGCAGCACCACGACCCGGTCGCCGAGCGTCATGGCCTCGGTCTGGTCGTGCGTCACGTACACGGTGGTGGTCGCGAGCTGCTTCTGCAGCTTGGAGACCGACGTGCGCATCTGCACGCGCAGCTTGGCGTCCAAGTTGGACAGTGGCTCGTCCATCAGGAACGCCTTGGGGCTGCGGACGATCGCGCGGCCCATGGCCACGCGCTGCCGCTGCCCGCCGGACAGGTTCGCCGGCTTGCGCTCCAGATGCTGGGTCAGGTCGAGGATCTGCGCGGCCTCGTCGACCTTCGCCCGCACGGTGGCGTCGTCCACCTTGGCCAGTCGCAGCGGGAACGCCATGTTCTCCCGCACGCTCAGGTGCGGGTAGAGCGCGTAGGACTGGAACACCATCGCGATGTCCCGGTCCTTGGGCGCCTTCTCGTTGACCCGCTGCCCGTCGATGCGCAGCTCGCCGGAGGAGATGTCCTCCAGGCCGGCGATCATGTTGAGCATCGTCGACTTACCGCAGCCGGACGGGCCGACCAGGATGATGAACTCACCATCCGCGATCTGGATGTCCACTTCGGACACCGCGAGGGCACCGTCCGGGTACCGCTTCGTCAGCTTCTCAAGGACGATCTCTGCCATTTACCTCAGCCCTTCACGGCACCGGACGTCAGCCCAGCGACGATGCGACGCTGGAAGAACAACACGAACAGGATGATGGGAATGGTGATCACCACGGCGGCCGCGGAGATCGTCCCGGTCGGCGCCTCGAACTGCGACGCACCGGTGAAGAACGACAGCGCGGCCGGCACCGTCCGCGACGCCTCGGTGGACGTCAGGGAGATGGCGAACAGGAAGTCGTTCCAGCAGAAGATGAACACCAGGATCGCGGTGGTGAACACACCCGGCGCGGCCAGCGGGGCGATGACCCTGCGGAACGCCTGCGCGGGTGTCGCGCCGTCCATCTTCGCCGCCTTCTCGAGCTCCCACGGGATCTCCCGGAAGAACGCCGAGAGCGTGTAGATCGCGAGCGGCAGCGCGAACGTGATGTACGGCAGGATCAGGCCGGGCCACGTGTCGAACAGCCCGAGCTGGCGTTCCATCTCGAACAGCGGCGAGACCAGCGACACCTGCGGGAACATCGCGATCAGCAGCGAGACACCGACGAGCAGCTGCTTGCCGGGGAAGTCCAGCCTTGCGATGGCGTAGGCGGCCATCGTGCCGAGCACCACCGCGATCAGCGTCGCGATGATCGCGATGCCGATCGAGTTGACGAGCGCGCGGATGAACTCGTTGGTGGTGAAGATGTCCCGGTAGTTCTGGAGCGTCCAGTCCTTCCACCTGGTGGGAATGAAGTTCTTGTCGGTCTGGGCCTCCACCGTCTTGAACGACAGCGAAAGCGTCCACAGCACCGGGATCAGGGCGTAGACCACGATCACGATGTCCACAACGGTCCACTTGACCTTGCGGCTGGTGGTGCTGCCACCAATGACGGCCATCAGCGCTTCCCTCCCGGGTCATTTCCGGGCGCCGAGGCGCCGAACAGTTTGATGAAGATGAACGCGATGATCGCCACCGCGATGAAGATCAGCACCGACATGGTCGAGCCGATGCCCAGGTTCAACCCCTTGATGAGGTTGTTGTAGGTCTGCATGGACACCGACGACGTGTCGTTCGCGCCCTTGGTGAGCACGAAGATGTTGTCGAAGATGCGGAACGCGTCCAGCGTGCGGAACAGCAGCGCCACCAGGATCGCCGGCTTCATCACCGGCACCATCACCTTGGTGAACCGCTGCCAGCCGTTCGCGCCGTCCATCGACGCCGCCTTCAGCAGGTCGTCCGGCACCAGCGCGAGCCCGGCCATCAGCAGCAGCGCCATGAACGGCGTGGTCTTCCACACCTCGGCGAGGATGATGATCGCGAGCGAGGCGATCCGGTCGGTGAGCGGCGCGTCGGCGCCGAACAACGAGGTGAGGTAACCGGTGTCGGTGTTCCACGCGTAGAACCAGGAGAACGCCGCGACGACCGTGACGATGCCGTACGGGATCAACGACACCGTCCGGATCAGACCGCGCCCGACCAGGGTCCGGTGCATCACCAGCGCCAGCATCATGCCGAGCACCAGCTCGATCACCACGGAGATCACCGTGATCAACGCGGTGACGCCGAACGCCGTCCACCAGTAGCCGTCGGACAGCACGGCGATGTAGTTGTCCAGCCCGACGAACTCGCGCTGGTCGGGGAACCGCAGGTCGTAGCGCTGCAGCGACAGCCAGAGCGAGTAGATGATCGGCCATGCGGTGACCGCGATCATCACGATCGCGGCGGGCGCGCACAGCAGCAGACCGAGCTTGCGCTCCGCCTTCTTGCCCTCACTGAGGACCGGCTTGCCCTTCTTGGGCGGTGGCGCGGCGACCGCCTCCGACGGTTCCGGGTCGACAGTCTGACTCTGCCCCGATGGTTCGCTCACGGCAGAACCCCCTTCGACTCCAACGCTTTCTGCAGCCCGTCACGTAGTTCGTCCGCTGTGGACTCCGGGTCGATGTCCTGCGGTGGCGAGAGCACCTTCGACGTGATGGTCGACAGGTTCTGGTACACCACGGTCAGCGGCCGCACCGCCGGGTCCTCCAGCTCCTCCTGGATGGTGTCCTTCATCGGGTACGCGGTCTTCATGCTGGGGTTGTTCGCCGCGTCCTCCGGCTTCGACGAGTCGATCGGCGTCTCGTCGTCGTACACCGACCCGAGCGTCGGCGGCACGCCGTCCTTGATGGCGGAGAACTTCTGGCTCTTCGCGTTGCGCAGGCACAGCGCCGCCTCGAACGCCTCCGGCTTGTGCTCGGAGTAGGAGCTGACCGCCAGGTTGTAGCCACCGATGGTGACCCGGCTCGGCCCGTCGACGCCCGGATAGCGCGCCCACTTGAAGTTCTTGGCGCGGTCCGGGTTGCCGGTCTGCATGGAGGCGTAGACGTAGGGCCAGTTCAGCTCGAACGCGGCCTTGCTGTCCTTCTGCTCGAAGCCCTGCTGGACCTGCTGCTCCTGCGTGTTGGTCAGCGACGGGTCGGTGATGCCCTCGCTGGCGACCTCCTTGAGGATCTTCAGCGCGTCGACCGCACCCTGGTCCATCACGACGCTCTTGCCGTCGTCGGAGAGGATCTTGCCGCCCGCGGACGCGACCAGCGTGTTGTAGGTGACGACGAGGCCCTCGTACTGGGCGCCGGTGAACAGGATCTGGTACGGCTTGCCCTGGCCCTTGAGGTCCTTGGCCGTGTCGATCATCTCGCGCCACGTCTCCGGCGGCTCCGGCGTCACCGAGTCGTCGTACCAGAGCAGCTGGACGTTCGTGTTCTTCGTTGCGGCGTAAAGCTTGTCGTTCCAGATGGCGGTGGAGAGCGGTCCTTCGAGGACGTCGTCCTCCGCGGTCGCCTTGTCCTCGCCCGTCCACTCCTCGAGCCACTTCGCCTCGGCGAACTCGGGCACCCAGGTGACGTCGAGCCCGAGGACGTCGAGATCGGTGTCGCCGGCGGCGAGCCTGCGGACCATCTGCTCGCGCTGGCTGTCCGCGTCACGCGGCAGCTTGCGGTAGACGATCTCGTACTTCCCGGCGGCTTCCTTATTACAGTCGTCGATGACCGACTGGAAGTTCTCCTCGGGCGCGTAGTAGACGTTGATCTGCGTGCCGGACTCCGAACCACAGGCGGCGACCGTCGACGCCGCGACGAGCGTCACGCCGGCCGCGGCGAGCAGTCGCCTCCCGGTCGGGGAACTGCGCATCTGGACCCTGCCTCCCTGTTCCCAACCGGCACGGGAAGGCAAGGCGACTGGCACCTCTACGTGCCTGAGGGAACGCGTGTGTCACGGTGCAATGAACCTAGGCCCGATGATCACGGGTCGCAACCCACAACGACAACGATCCGGTCAACACGTGTAACGGACTAGTCGACTGCGCCACTCGGCCGCATGGCCAGCTTCGCGAGCAGGTCGCGGCCCTTCTCGGCGTTGCGGGGTTGGGCGAGCACGTCGTAGCGGCCGGCGACCAGCTGGCTCGACGAGGCGATCTCCCGGCCGGAGCTGCGCGTGGTCGCGTACCCGACGGCCGCGAACACGAGGCCGAACACCACCCCGGCGACCAACCCGACGAGGATCGGCGCGAACGACATCGTCTGCTCGCTGAACAGGCCGAGCAGCAGGCCGACGAACAGGCCGAACCAAGCGCCGGACAGGGCGCCGGTGCCGAGCACCTTCGGCCAGCTCAGCCGCCCGATGACCCGTTCGACCAACATCAGGTCGACGCCGACGATCGTGACCTCCTGGACCGGGAACTCGTTGCCGGCCAAGTACTCGACCGCGCGATGGGCCTCTTTGTACGTGCCGTAGGACCCGATCGGCCACCCAGACGGCGGCGTCGGCACCTTGGGGAGGGCTTGGCTCCCACGCGCCGAGCCGGAGAAACCACCGGTCACCGTTGCTCACCTCGTTCAGCAGTTGACACCATCCTGCCAACAAGGGACGAACCGTGCTAACCCCGGGCGCTGGTGACAAGCGCGTGGCCGCCGGCCCCCGGTGTCAATTCTACCGGCGGGGTCCGACAGTGCGGACGCTCTCGAGGCCGGTTGTCCACAGCGGTGCGCCGGTTCGGGAAGCACGCCCGACACGCGATTCGGGCGGCCCGTCGACACGCGATTCGGGGAGCCCGCCCGACACCGACTCGGGAAGCGCCCGACACGCGACGGCGTGGTTCGGCGGTTGTCCACAGAGGCGATCGCGGGCCGACATTTCTGTCGGTGCCCGGCGGTAGGCTGGAAAACGGGGGCCGGAGGCCAAAGCCCCCCGAGTCAGCGGGAACGGTACTCGCGCAGCAACCCGCGACTGATGATCGTCTTCTGGATCTCGCTCGTGCCCTCGCCGATGAGCAGGAACGGGGCCTCGCGCATGAGGCGCTCGATCTCGTACTCCTTCGAGTAGCCGTAGCCGCCGTGGATGCGGAACGACTCCTGCGTCACCTCGGCGCAGTACTCGGACGCGATGAGCTTCGCCATGCCGGCCTCGACGTCGTTGCGTTCGCCGGAGTCCTTGAGGCGCGCCGCGTTCACCATCATCAGGTGCGCGGCCTCGACCTTCGTGGCCATCTCGGCGAGCTTGAACGCGATCGCCTGGTGCTCGGCGATCGGCTTGCCGAACGTCCTGCGCTGCTGCGCGTACTCGACCGCCAGCTCGAACGCCCGGATCGCGATGCCGCACGCACGCGCGGCGACGTTGACGCGACCGACCTCGACACCGTCCATCATCTGCGCGAAGCCCTTGCCCGGCGCCTCGCCGAGGACGTTGTCGGCGCCGATCCGGTAGCCGTCGAAGACGGCCTCCGTCGTGTCGACGCCCTTGTAGCCCATCTTGTCGATCTTGCCGGGGATCGTGAGCCCCGGCGCCACCTCGCCGAACCCGGTCGGCTTCTCGACCAGGAACGCGGTCAGGTTCTGGTGCGCCTTCTCGGCGCCTTCATCGGTCTTCACCAGCAGCGCGATCAGGTTGGAGCTGCCGCCGTTGGTGAGCCACATCTTCGCGCCGTCGATGACGTAGTCGTCCCCGTCGCGCTTGGCGCGGGTCTTGATCGCGGCGACGTCGGAGCCGAGGTCCGGCTCGGACATCGAGAACGAGCCGCGCACGTCCCCGGTCGCCATCCTCGGCAGCAGGCTCTGCTTCTGCGCCTCGGTGCCGTGCTGCTTGACCATGTGGGCCACGATGAAATGCGTGTTGATCACGCCGGACACGCTCATCCAGCCGCGGGCGATCTGCTCGACCACCAGCGCGTAGGTGAGGAGCGACTCGCCGAGGCCGCCGTAGGACTCCGGGATGGTGAGGCCGAAGAGCCCCATCTCCTTCATCCCGTCGACGATGTCGCTCGGGTACTCGTCCGCGTGCTCGAGAGCCTGCGCGTGCGGGATGATCTCCTTGTCCACGAAATCGCGGACCGTGGCCAGAATTTCCTGCTGAACGTCGGTGAGACCGGCGGTCTGAGCAAGGCGGGCCATCTGGGAGCTCCCTCCGGGCGACACTGGTTACCGGCCAGTATCGCGCGGTTAACGCCCGTTCGCGTCACAAACGTGCGCGGTGCCACTCAAGAGGGCGCCGGGGCCACCTAGCCGGCGCGAAGCTCCAGGTGCGTGCCGCAGCCGCGGCAGGAGTCCACCAGCACGTACACGTCCTCGCCGCAACCGCGGCAGGAGCGAAAGCTGCGCTCGAACAGGTCGTCACGAGGGGGTCGACCGCCGAACAACCGCGACCCTCTTCGCCCCTCCTTGCCAACACGATGCTTTGCCATGGCCACAGCCTCACCCGATGGGGTGGGGGTGGGGCAAGTATTGGCCGTTATCTGTGCGTTATATCACCGCAACCTTCGACGCCGTGTGACGTCATCACGCCTCTCGGTGAGAAATCCGGGGGTCACCCGAACATCGAGTGACTTATTGCCGAAAGTGCGATAACGGCACGATCACGAGGCTAACCGAGTCCCTCGACGGCCTCGGCGAGCGCCAGCACCCGCTCCGCGTTGGCCACGTGGAGGTTCTCGATCATGCGGCCGTCGACCGTGGCCACCCCGCGGCCGGCCGCCGTCGCCTCCTCGAACGCCGCGACCACGCGCCGCGCGTGCTCGACCTCCTCGGCCGACGGCGCGAAGATCTCGTTGCACGGCTCGACCTGGCTCGGATGGATGAGCGTCTTGCCGTCGAAGCCGAAGTCGCGGCCCTGACGGCACTCGTCGGCGAACCCGGCGGCGTCGCGGACGTCGTTGTAGACGCCGTCGAGGATCACCCGGCCGGTCGCGCGTGCGGAGAGCACGCACATCGACAGCGGCCCGAGCAGCGGCGCCCGGCCGGGGACCTGCGCGGCCACCAGCTCCTTCGCGAGGTCGTTCGTGCCGAGCACCAGGACGGTGAGACGCTCGGACGCCGCCGCGATCGCCGCGCAGCTCAGCACGGCCACCGGCGTCTCGATCATCGCCCAGATCGCCGTGTGGTCGGGCGCGTGCGCGAGCGCCTTCTCGATCGCGTGCACCTCCTCGACCGAGTTCACCTTCGGCACCACGACCGCCGACGGGCCCGCCTCGCCGGCGGCGCGCAGGTCGTCGGCGTGCCACGGGGTGCCGGCGCCGTTGACGCGGATCGTCACCTCGCGCGCGCCGTACCCGCCGACCGCCGCGCACACCCGCTCGCGCGCGGCCTCCTTGGCGTCCGGCGCGACCGCGTCCTCCAGGTCGAGGATCAACGCGTCCGCCGGCAGCGTCTTCGCCTTCTCCAGCGCCCGCTCGTTCGCGCCGGGCATGTACAGGACGGACCGGCGCGGCCTCATGCGGACGCCTCCTTGTACGCGGCCGCCAGCTCGGGGTCCCGCGCGGCCAGGTCGTCGGCCAGCGCCGCGATCACCTGGCACTGCTTGACCGTCGCGTCGTCCTGCATCTTGCCGTCGATCATCACCGCGCCCGTGCCGTCGCCCATCTCCGCGATGACGCGCCGGGCCCACGCCACCTCGGAGGGCTCCGGCGAGAACACCTTCCGCGCGATCGCGATCTGCGCGGGATGCAGGCTCCACGCGCCGACGCAGCCGAGCAGGTAGGCGTTGCGGAACTGGTCCTCGCACGCGACCGTGTCGCGGATGTCGCCGAAGGGTCCGTAGTAGGGCAGGACGCCGGCGGCCACGCACGCGTCGACCATCCGCGCGACCGTGTAGTGCCACAGATCCTGCTGGTAGGTGGTGCGACCGGCCGACAGGTCCTCCCCGGTCGGGTCGGTCCGCACGAGGTAGCCGGGGTGGCCGCCGCCGACGCGGGTCGTCTTCATGCGGCGGCTCGCGGCCAGGTCGGCGGGACCGAGTGAGATGCCCTGCATGCGCGGGCTGGCCGCCGCGATCTCCTCGACGCGCGCGACCCCGCTCGCGGTCTCCAGGATCGCGTGCACGAGCAGCGGCTCGGTCAGCCCGGCACGGGCCTCGAGCTGCGCGAGCAGCCGGTCGACGTAGTGGATGTCCTCCGGCCCCTCGACCTTCGGCACCATGATCACGTCGAGCTTGTCGCCGATCTCGGTGACCAGGGTGAGCAGGTCGTCGAGCACCCACGGCGAGTCGAGGCTGTTGACGCGCGTCCACAGCTGCGTGTCGCCGAAGTCCACCTCGCGCGCGATCCGCACCAGCCCGTTGCGGGCGACCTCCTTGCGGTCGGCCTGGATCGCGTCCTCCAGGTTGCCGAGCAGCACGTCACAGCCGGGGGCCTTCCCGACCATGCCGGGCACCTTGGCCGCCATCTTCTCGTTGCCCGGGTCGAAGAAGTGGATCATCCGGGACGGGCGGAACGGGATCTGCCGGAGTGGTTCCGGCGCGCCGACGGCGAGCGGGCGGAAGAAGTCCTTCGGTGACCTCATCGAGCCTCCAAGACCGGGAGCTACCTGCCGGTAACTTTAGGGGGAACGAAACGCGCTCGCCGTACACGTGTCGGCTACGCCACCCTGCCGGCATGTCCTTGACCGTGCCAGAAGCGTTCGCGGCGGGCTTCGCCGACGACGACGCCGAGGGCGCCTGGCCCCACGACGAGGCATGGCAGGAGGCGCTCGCACTGTCCACCTGGTTCGACGACATCATGGCCGCCGGCGGACTGGCGGCCGGTGGGCCGGCCGCCGTGGTCGACGCGCCCGGGCTGGACCTCGCGCTCGCGCGGAAGTGGACGTTCGTGCGGGCGGTCGACTGCTGGCTCGGCAGCGACGATGGTCACCGGCTGGGCGCCGCGTGTGCGCGAATCGCCGCGGCGCTCGCCTGAGACGGCTACCGTCTGTGCGTGTCTGAGTGGACGGTGCCCGGGTACACGCGACTGACCGTGCTCGGCGAGGGCGGCTTCGGTCAGGTGGTGCTGGCCAGGCACGACGCGACCAGCCGGGTCGTCGCGATCAAGTACCTGAGCGCGACCGACGAGTCGTCGCGCGCGCAGTTCCGGCACGAGGCGGCGATCCTGCGCCGGGTGTCGAGCCCGCACGTCGCCGCCCTGTACGAGTTCGTCGAGTCGCCGCGCGGCGCGGCGATCGTGATGGAGGCCGTGCCGGGCGTCTCGCTCAAGGACATCCTCGCCGAGCAGGGCGCACTCACGCCGGAGGCGGCGCTCACGATCCTCAAGGGCTCGCTGCTCGGGCTCGCCGCCGCGCACGCGGCCGGCACCGTGCACCGCGACTACAAGCCCGGCAACGTGCTCGTGCAGCCGAACCACCAGAGCAAGCTCGTCGACTTCGGCATCGCGCTGCTGGCCGGCCACAGTGGACACACCGGCGGCACGCCCGCGTACATGGCGCCGGAGCAGTGGCACGGCGGCCCGGCGACACCCGCGACCGACGTGTACGCGGCGACGTGCGTGTTCTTCTTGTGTGTCACGGGTTTCCGGCCGTTCGGGGCCGGTGCCACCGAGGAGCTGCGGGTCGCGCACGAGCACGCGCCGGTGCCGGTCGAGCGGGTGCCGGCACCGGTGCGCGCGCTGGTCGCGCGCGGCATGGCGAAGGATGTTACCGGGCGGCCGGCCGGCGCGGCGGCGTTCGTCGCCGAGCTGGAGAAGGCGGCCGTCTCCGGCTACGGCAAGGACTGGGAGCGCAACGGATGGCAGCGGCTCGCCGGGTACGCGGGCACGCTGCTCGCGGCGTCGCCGATGGCGTGGCTGGTGTCGGCGACCGGAGTGCTCGCGCCGGGCGGGGCCGCGGTCGCGGGCGGCGCGGCGGGCGGCGCGGCGAGTGCGGCCGGTGGCGCCGCCGTGAAGACCGCGACCGGCGCGGTGGCGGCGAAGGTCGCGGCCGCGGTCATCGGGGTCGCGGTGGTCGCCGGCGGCGCGGTCATCGCGATGAACGCCGGGGACGACCCGCCGCAGGTCTCGCAGGAGATCCTCACGGTGGACACGCGCACCGAGACCGACAGCTACCCGGTGAACGTCGATGTGTCGGCACAGGTCGCGCAGGTGTCCGGGTCGCAGCACGCGGCCGAGCTGAACGACGCGCTGCGCGCGCCGGTCGACAGCAGCGTCCGGTACGTGCGCGACAGCGTCGACGCCATCCGCACGGACCTGCGGGCCTCGGGCGACGACCGGTGGGACGACCCGGTGTCGGTCACCGTCGAGGCGACGGTGTCGCTGCACAACTTCGACTACGTGTCGGTGCGCTACGACACCCTGCCGCGCATGGGCCAGCTCTCGGACAGCTCGTGGCAGACCTACGACACGGTGACCGTGGACCTGAACAACGGCAAGGCCCTGACCACGGCGGACACCTTCCAGCCGGACGCCGCCGCCCGACTCGCCGACGTGCTGGTCGAGGAGGTGCCCGACAAGCTGTGCGAGGACCTCACGACGGGCAGCGGCCGGCTGGACGACCTTGCCGAGAGCAACTTCGGCAAGGAGGTGACCGTCGCGTTCACGCCGGACCACGCGTCGTTCACGCTCGACCTGGCCGCGTTCGGCCGGATGACCGCGTGCGGCACCCCGGTCGTCGACCTGCCGTACGACCGGCTGACCGGCGTGCTCGACCCGACGCTGCTCAGCAGGCTCACCGCTGGGTGATCAGCTCGCGGTGCGGATAGCCTACGAATCGTGGGTGCCGTGAGCAGGGTGTTCGTCGCGCAGCTGATCGGGCTGCCCGTGTTCGGACCGGACGGCGAGTCGATCGGCAAGATCCGGGACGTGGTGGTCGTCCTACGCACCGACCGGCAGGCGCCGAGGGTGCTCGGCGCGGTCGTGGAGCTCGCGACGCGCCGGCGGATCTTCGTGCCGATGCTGCGGGTGACGTCGATCGACGCGAACGCGGTCACGCTCGCCACCGGCCAGGTCAACCTGCGGCGCTTCAACCAGCGCCCCAACGAGGTGCTGGTGGTCGGGCAGCTGCTCGACGCGCGTGTCACGGTCGTCGAGAACGACCGGAGCGCGGTGCTCGTCGACGCCGCCATGGAGCCGACCCGCACCCGCGACTGGGTGCTCGGCCGCGTCGCGGTCCGCGAACGCACCGGCCGGCTGACCCGGCGTGGCCCGATCCAGGTGCTGGTGTGGGACGAGATCCGGGGGCCGGGCGTCACCGACCTCGCGTCCGCGCCGCAGGGCGCGGCCCAGCTGCTCGCGGTGTTCGAGTCGATGCGGGCCGCCGACGTCGCGGCCGCGCTGCGGGAGCTGCCGGCCAAGCGCCGCTACGAGGTGGCCGACGGCCTCGACGACGAACGGCTCGCGGACGTGTTCGAGGAGCTGCCGGAGGAGGACCAGAAGGACCTGCTCTCGCACCTGCACGAGGAGCGCGCGGCCGACATCCTGGAGGCGATGGACCCCGACGACGCGGCCGACCTGCTCGCCGAGCTGTCCGTGCTGGACCAGGACCGGATGCTGGGGCTGATGGAGTCGCAGGAGTCCGACCCGGTCCGGCGCCTGCTCGCGTACTCGTCGGACACGGCGGGCGGTCTGATGACGCCGGAGCCGATCATCCTGATGCCGGACGCGCCGATCGCCGAGGCGCTCGCCATGGTCCGCAACCCCGACATCACGCCGGCGCTCGCGAGCATGGTGTTCGTGTGCCGGCCGCCGTCCGCGACGCCGACCGGCCGCTACCTCGGCTGCGTCCACCTGCAGCGGCTGCTACGGGAGCCGCCCGGCGAGCTGGTCGCGAGCGTCCTGGACACCGAGCTGGCGCGGCTGCCACCCGGCGCGTCGCTCAACGACGTGACCAGGTACTTCGCCGCGTACGACCTGGTGTGCGCGCCGGTGGTGGACGACACCGACCACCTGTTGGGCGCGGTCACGGTCGACGACGTGCTCGACCATCTCCTGCCCACCGGGTGGCGGGAGTCCGGCAGCGAGGAGCCCGCCGATGCCTGAGCTTCCCCTCGGTTCCCGCAGGCGGCTGGACCAGCCGCGCCGGCCGGGCCGGTTGCGGCTGTCGATCGACCCGGAGATGTTCGGGCGGTTGTCCGAGCGGCTGGCCAGGTTCCTGGGGACCGGGAAGTTCCTGTTCTGGCAGACGCTGCTCGTGCTCGTGTGGATCGTCCTGAACCTGACCGCGCTGTCGCTCCAGTGGGACCCGTACCCGTTCATCCTGCTCAACCTGGCCTTCTCCACCCAGGCCGCGTACGCCGCACCGTTGATCCTGCTGGCGCAGAACCGGCAGGACAACCGGGACCGCGTGTCGCTCGAGGAGGACCGCGCGCGGGCCGCCCGCACCAAGGAGGACACCGAGTTCCTCGCGCGGGAGCTCGCGGCGCTGCGGCTGGCGGTCGGCGAGGTCGCGACCCGCGACTACCTGCGCGGCGAGCTGGACCGGCTGCGCGCGGACCTCAACGCTAAGCCGCGCAAGGCCAGGTCAGGGGCGGAGACCTGGGTCGACGGCTAGCCGGCCGCACATCTCGCCGAAGGTGGCCAGCTCCTCGGCGTCCATGTGGTCCACGAAGTGCCGGACCACGCCGGCGAGGTGGGTGCGTGCCGCGGACCGCAGCGTGTCGACGCCCTTGGTGGTGAGCACCGCCACGATGCCGCGTCCGTCACCGTCGAACCGCTCCCTGGTGACCATGCCCGCGCCCTCCAGCCGGTCGACCAGCCGGGTCACGCCGGAGCGGGAGAGCAGGACCGCGTCGGCGAGCTCCGCCATCCGCAGCCGGCGCTCCGGGGCCTCCGCGAGCTGCACGAGGACGTCGTAGCCGCCGAGGGAGATCGGGTGCTCGGCGACCAGTTCCGTCTCCAGGACGCGCACCAGCCGCGCATGGGCTCGTAGGAACGAACGCCACGCGTCGAGCTCTTTCCCGGTGGGCAACCGGGTCACCGCTGGCTCCGGCACGAAGACGATGTTACGGAACGGGCCCGTAGCATGGGTGCGTGACCACTCCCGATGTCGAGGCCGTGCGTGCGGCACTGGCCAACGTCCAGGATCCGGAAATCCACAAGCCGATCACCGACCTGGGCATGGTCAAGAACGTGTCCGTCGACGAGAACGGCACAGTGCACGTTGAGATCTTCCTCACGGTCTCCGGCTGCCCGCTCCGGCAGAAGATCACCGACGACGTCACCTCGGCGGTCTCGTCGGTCGACGGGGTGCGGCACGTGACCGTCGAGATGGACGTGATGAGCGACCAGCAGCGCACCGAGCTGCGGCAGAAGCTGCGCGGGACCTCGGACGAGCCGAAGATCCCGTTCGCCGAGCCGGGGTCGATGACCAGGGTGTACTGCGTGGCGTCCGGCAAGGGCGGCGTCGGCAAGTCGAGCGTGACGGTCAACCTCGCGGTCGCGATGGCCGAGCGCGGCCTGTCGGTGGGCATCGTCGACGCGGACATCTACGGGCACTCCATCCCCCGCATGCTGGGCGCCCGCGGCAAGCCGACCCGCGTGGAGAAGATGATCCTCCCGCCGGAGGCCAATGGCGTGAAGGTCATCTCGATCGCCATGTTCACGCCGGGCAACACCCCGGTCGTGTGGCGCGGGCCGATGCTGCACCGCGCGCTGCAGCAGTTCCTGGCGGACGTGTTCTGGGGCGACCTGGATGTGCTGCTCCTCGACCTGCCCCCCGGCACCGGCGACATCGCCATCTCGGTGGCCCAGCTGCTGCCGAACGCCGAGCTGCTGGTCGTGACCACCCCCCAGCAGGCGGCCGCCGAGGTCGCCGAGCGCGCGGGCGCCATCGCGATGCAGACGCGGCAGCGCATCGCGGGCGTCATCGAGAACATGTCGTGGATGGACCTGCCGGACGGTTCCCGCATCGAGCCCTTCGGCTCCGGCGGCGGCGCGACGGTGGCCGAGTCGCTGACCAAGACCGTCGGCGCGAACGTGCCGCTGCTGGGTCAGGTCCCGCTGGACCCGAGGCTGCGCGAGTCCGGCGACAACGGCAAACCCCTGGTCACGGCCGTCCCGGACGCCGACGCGGCGGTGGAGCTGACGCGCATCGCGGCCAAGCTGTCGACCCGAGCCCGCGGCCTGTCCGGCCGCATGCTGTCCGTCTCCCCGGCCTGACCCGCGAGTCCAACACCCACGACCCGCGAGTCCAACGTTCGGGACCCGTGAGTTCAACAGTCGCTGTGGTGGCCTCCGACGTCGGGCCGGCCGGTGCACTACGACGCGGCGGACGAGTCGGCGTTGGGGCTCGCGGACGCGGTGAACGAGGTGCTGGCGGCGCCGGACCGTGCGGCAGAGATGGGCGCGGCGGGGCGGGAGCGGGCGCTGCGGGAGTTCTCGTGGGCATCGATGGCGGAGCAGACGGTGGCGGTGTCACGTCTATCGCCGATAGGCGCGAGTGTCGGACTCACCGGTCACCAGCGTTGGACACGCGGTCAGGTGGCGTCCGGGTCTGTCGGGGTCTTCTCGCCCGCGGTGGGCGGGGCCGGTTCTTCGCGCTTCGCCGGGGTGGTCGGCGGCGGGGTGTGGCCGTTGGGCTTCGTGCCGCCGTTGCCCGACTCCACGTCGTCGAAGAGGTGGCGGGTGACGGCCCGCCGGGGATCGAAGTTCCGCAGCTGCTGCAGGTCCTGCAGCGGCTTGCGCAGCTCCTCGAAGTCGTCGCCCATCTCGTTGCGGAGCTGTTCCCGCGCGCCGGTGGCGTACTCCCGCACCTTGCGCACGTTGCGGCCCAGCCACGCCGCCGCGGACGGCAGTCGCTCCGGCCCGAGGATGAACAACCCGGCCACGACGAGTATGAGGATCTCAGCCCAGCCGATGCTGTCGAACACTGTGGCCTACCTCCGCGTGAACCCTCGACGCCGCTGTCCAGCGTAGCCGGTCAATCGGCGCAGCCGGTCAATCCGACTGCAACGTCACCTGAACCGTCAGCTCCCGCCCGGCACGCGCCAGTACCACCGGCACGGTCTCGCCGATCTTGTGGTGCCGCACCGCGACGATCAGCTCCGCCGCGTTGCCGATGACCCGGTCGCCGACCTTGCGGATCACGTCGTTCTGCTGGATGCCGGCCTTCGACGCGGCGGCGCCGTCGCGCACGTTCTGCACCCGCGCGCCGTCCGCGGTGTCCGCCGACACCGACGCGGCGTTGACGCCGAGGTCGGCGTGGCTCACCTTGCCGGTCTGGATCAGCGACTCGGCGATCGGCCGCGCGTCGTCGATGGGGATGGCGTAGCCGAGACCGATGCTGCCGCCCTCCGCCGACGTGGAGATGATCGACGTGTTGATGCCGACCAGCCCGCCGGTCGAGTCGACGAGCGGGCCGCCGGAGTTGCCGTGGTTGATTGCCGCGTCGGTCTGGATCGCGTCGTAGGCGGCCGGTTCGCCGTCCTCGCCGCCTGCCACGATCGGCCGGTTGAGCGCGCTGACGATGCCGAGGGTGACCGTGTCGGTCTCACCGAGCGGCGAGCCGATGGCGAGCACCGTGTCGCCGACCGCGAGGTCGGCCGAGCTGCCGAGCTGGATGACCGTGGTGACGTCGGCCTTCACCTTGATCACCGCGAGGTCGGTCTTCGGGTCGGACCCGACGAGGTCGGCCTTGGCGCGCTGGCCGTCGTTGAACACCACGGAGATGTCCTGGCCCTGCGACACCGTGCCGCCGAGCGACACGACGTGGTCGTTGGTGAGGATGTAGCCGGCGCTGTCGATCACCGCGCCGGACCCGGTGCCGGTGCCCTGGTCGGTGCGGACCTCGATGGTCACGACCGCGGGCCGCACCCGCTTGGCGATGTCGGCGACCGAACCCGGCGGCCGCTCCTTGCCCGGCTGGACCTCGGCGAGCGTCGCGTCGCTGGTCAGCTCGTCGCCCCGGTTCGCGATGTAGAACGCCGCCACCCCGCCGGCAGCGCCGACGACCAGCGCGATCACGGCGAGGAGAACGAGCGCGCTGACCTTCACGCGCCGCCCGAACAACACCTCGGGGAGGCTCAGCAGCTGTCCGGCGGGCTTGCGGGCGGCCTTGCCCGCGTCGTCGTCGCGGTCGCCGGGGCCGACGGCCGGCGGTCCGATGACCGCGCCCGCGGACGGGTCGCGCCACGGGTCGTGCGCCGCGTCGGTGTCCCACGGGTCGACGCCGTTCGCGCCGTTCTCGTCCTCCGGCGGCCGCTGGAGGAGGTCCTCGCTGCCGTCGGGCCGGCCGAACGCGGACGCCAGCGACTCCGGCGCGGGCGGCGCGGTCTTCAGCTCGCCGAACGCGGGCCGGCCGGGCGCCTGCGGGGAGAACGCGCCCGACACGCCGGTCGGACGGCCGAACACGGACGCCGCGCCGGGGTCGACGGCGGGTCGCTGAAGCGGGCGTGGCCCGAGTCGGGGGCGTTCGTCACGGCCGGGAACGGCGCTGCCGTTCGGCGGCTGGCCCGACTCGGAGTTCCACTGGATGCTCATCGTCGCCAAGACTGCCGGATCGACAGTGAAGTCAGCGTTGGTCAGCGACCGGTGGCCTGGAGCGTCGCGAACCCGGCTTGCTCGACGCCGTGACCGCCACCGAACACGGCCGGTTGGTCGGCCGTTGGGGCCCTCGGGGGCTCCCCGGCGCCGCTGCTGGAGTTCACGAGCGCGAGCGCGCCGAGCACGAGACCGGACACCACGACACCGGCACCCTGTGCGGCACGCCGGCCCGGACGCCGGCCGAGGACCGTGTCGCCCTCACCGAGCTTCGCGGACGATCCGAGCGGCGGGCCGGAGGCGAACGGGACCCGCTCCGGCCGCTGCACGGCGACCAGCTGCCCGTCCTGGGTGACCGCGAGCCCGTCGGGCGTCGCGGGCATGTCGACGTTGTCGGGGATGGCCCGCAGGTTGGCGAGCAGCCCGGCCGGCGCGGAGAACGCGTTGGCGGACTGGACGGCCGACGCGGCCTGACGCTGTGCGTAGATGTCCGCCGCGCAGAGCCGGCACCTGGCCATGTGCGAGGACGCCCGGTCGTACGCCGTCGCGGAGAGCTCCCCGTCGACGAACGCGACCACCGCGTCCGGAAGCAGATGCTGTTCGGACAGACCCCAACCGCGCTCGTCGGTCACGACCTACCCTCCCGAACCAGTTCACGGCGGCGCTCCAGCGACGCGCGCAGAGCCTGCCGCCCACGGTGGATCCTGCTTCGAACAGTACCCAACTTGACCCCGAGGGTGGCGCCGATCTCCTCGTAGGAAAGACCTTCCACGTCACACAGCACGACCGCGGCGCGGAACTCCGGGGGGAGCTCGTCCAGCGCGGCCTGCAGGTCGGGGTCCAGATGGGTCTCGACATAGACCTGTTCCGGGCTCGGGTCGTCGCCGGCGAGCCGGTCGGTGTCCTCGGGCAGGCCCTCCATGCGCAGCCGCGAGCGGCGGCGCGCCATGTCGAGGAAGAGGTTCGTGGTGATGCGGTGCAGCCAGCCCTCGAAGGTGCCCGGCTTGTAGTTCGCGAGCGAGCGGAACACCCGGATGAACGTCTCCTGGGTGAGGTCCTCCGCGTCGTGCGCGTTGCCGGTCAGGCGGTAGGCGAGCCGGTAGACACGGTCGGCGTGCTCACGCACGACCTCGTCCCACGACGGCGGCGTCCAAGCGGCCTGCTCGTCGAGGGCCACGGTCGTCGCGGCGTCGGCGGTCTGCGTGAGCATCGGGCGGGCTGCCCCCTCTGAGTCGGTAGTCCCACTACCTTTGACAACGTCGACCTTGCTCATCGTGTTCCCCGTCCCCCGCCCTCGACTCCACCGTCAACCTGCATCATTTCGGGCCTCGATATGAAGGTAGTGAGAGTCGTCTGAGAACCGGCTGAGAATCGGCCGCGCCCGGATGGAGCCCACATCACCCTGATCGCGGTCGGACAACGCTAATCTCACACTTTGTGGCATCCGATACGCCGACGATCGACTCGGACGGGCTCAACGCGTACGTCGAGGCCTACCTGTCCGAGGACGACACGCTGGCCTCCGCGCGAGCGCGGGGCGTCGAGCTCGGCTGCGCGCCGATCTCGGCTGGCGGCGGGGCGGCACTGCGGTTCCTCGCGACCGCGCTGCGCGCCAAGGCCGTTGTGGAGGTCGGCACCGGCGCCGGTGTCAGCGGCCTCTACCTACTCCGGGGCATGGCGTCCGACGGCGTCCTGACCTCGATAGACGTCGATCCGGAGCACCAGAGCGCCGCCAAGCGGGCCTTCGCCGACGCCGGCGTCGGACCCGGGCGGACCCGGCTCATCATGGGCCGTGCGCTCGACGTGTTGCCCCGGCTGACCGAGGGGGCCTACGACCTGCTGTTCGTCGACGCCGCGCGGTCGGAGTACCCGGGCTACCACGAGCAGGGCGTGCGGCTGCTGCGCCCGGGCGGGGTCATCGCCTTCGGCAGCGTCCTGTGGTCCGGCCACGTCGCGAACCCGGCACGCAGGGACGCGGAGACGGTCGCGCTGCGCGAGGTGGCGCGAGCCGTCCGCGAGGACGACCGGCTCGTGCCGGTGCTGCTGCCGCTGAGCGACGGTCTGCTGCTGGCCGCGAAGGCGGACTGACCCGGCCTGTGGACAGGGCTGGGACAGGGCTGTGGACAACCTGGCGTAACCGCAGGTCACTCCCTGTTGGTGGCGAGCCAGCCGCCGAGACACAGGGACAGGGCCACCCCGACGACCAGGATCGCGACCCCACCGGAGGTGACCTCCGGCGAGTCGCCGAACAGCCCCCACACGGCGCCCACGACCACGGCGAACGGGACGAACCCGACGAGGGTGCCGACGATCCCGGCCACCCACCGGATGCTGCGGTCGCCGTGCTTGCCGGCGTCGCCGACCGACGACATCTGCCACACCGCCCGGAACGGGTCCTCCGGCGGCGGCTGCGGGTCCATGAGTCGAGCGTAGGCGCCGCCGGGGCGGATGCGACCGAAATCACTCCACGCGTTCGCCCTTGCCGAGCACGACGACCCCGCCCGCGGACACGGTCCAGCGCTGCCGGTCGGCCGTCAGGTCCACCCCGATCTCGGCGCCCTCGGCGACCTGGACGTTCTTGTCGAGGATGGCGCGCCGCACGACCGCGCCCTTGGCGATGCGCACGCCGGGCAGCAGGACGCTGCCCTCGACCACGGCGCCGTCCTCGATCATGACGTCGGCGCCGATCACCGAGTCCCGCACGGACGCGCCGGACACGATCGACCCGGGCCCGATGATCGACTCGACGGCGCTGCCCGAGTTCACGAACTTCGCGGGCGGCAGCGGCGGCGTCGCGGTCCGGATGGGCCAGCGGTGGTTGTAGAGGTTGAACACCGGGTGCACGGACACCAGGTCGAGGTGGGAGTCGTAGTAGGCGTCGAGCGTCCCGACGTCGCGCCAGTACCCCTGGTCGCGCTCGGTCGCGCCCGGCACCTCGTTGTCGTCGAAGTCGTACACCTGCGCGACGCCCTGCCCGACCAGCATCGGGATGATGTCGCCGCCCATGTCGTGCATCGACTCGGGGTTCGCCGCGTCGGCGCGCAACGCGTCGAGCAGCACCTCGGTGCGGAAGACGTAGTTGCCCATCGACGCGAACGTGACGTCCGGGTCGTCCGGGACGTGCGGCGGCTCGGCCGGCTTCTCCAGGAAGCCGGTGATCTTGCCGGTGGCGTCGGAGTCGATGCAGCCGAACGCCTTCGCCTCGGTGCGCGGCACCCGGATGCCGGCGACGGTCACGCCGGCGCCCGCGTCGACGTGCTGCTCGACCATCTGCGACGGGTCCATCCGGTACACGTGGTCGGCGCCGAACACGACGATGTGGTCGGGCTTCTCGTCGTACACGAGGTTGAGCGACTGGAAGATCGCGTCGGCGCTGCCCGTGTACCACCTCGGCCCGAGGCGCTGCTGCGCCGGCACCGGGGTGATGTACTGCCCGAGCACGCTCGACAGGCGCCACGTCGTCGAGATGTGCTTGTCCAGCGAGTGCGACTTGTACTGCGTGAGCACGCACAGGCGGTGGAACCCGGCGTTCACCAGGTTCGACAGGACGAAGTCGATCAGCCGGTAGTTGCCGCCGAACGGCACGGCGGGCTTGGCGCGGTCCGCGGTAAGCGGCCACAGCCGTTTACCCTCACCGCCGGCGAGCACGATTGCGAGAACGTGCGGCTGCCCCTTCACGTGCTGACCCTAACCGCGCGGAGCCTGGCAGGGCTACCGTGACAGGCGTGCGCATCGGCCTCCTCACCCGCGAATGGCCGCCGGAGGTCTACGGCGGCGCCGGCGTTCACGTGGAGTTCCTCGTACCGAGGTTGCGCGAGCTCATCGAGGTCGACGTGCACTGCTTCGGCGGTCCCCGCTCCGGGGAGGGCGTCCACTCGCACGACACCGCGCCGGGCCTCGAGCGCGCGAACCAGGCGTTGCGGACGCTGTCCGCGGACCTGTCGATCGCGGCGGCCCTCGACGGCGTCGAGCTGGTGCACTCGCACACCTGGTACGCGAACCACGCCGGCCACCTGGCGAAGATCCTCTACGACGTGCCGCACGTGGTCACCGCGCACTCGCTGGAGCCGCGCAGGCCGTGGAAGGCCGAACAGCTCGGCGGCGGTTACCGGCTGTCCTCGTGGGTCGAGCGGACGGCGTACGAGTCGGCGGACGCGGTCATCGCCGTGAGCGAGGGCATGCGCACCGACGTGCTGTCCTGCTACCCGACGCTCGATCCCGCGCGGGTGCGGGTGGTGCGCAACGGCATCGACGCGTCGGCCTACCACCCGGTCACCGAGGACGACGCGGTGCGGCACTACGGCGTCGACCCGGACCGTCCGATGGTGGTGTTCGTCGGCCGGATCACGCGGCAGAAGGGCGTCGGGCACCTGGTCGCGGCCGCGCACCAGATCGACCCCGGCGCGCAGCTGGTCCTGTGTGCCGGCGCGCCGGACACGCCGGAGATCGCGGAGGAGACCCGCGCGGCGGTGTCGGAGCTGGCGGCGGCACGCGAGGGCGTGTTCTGGATCCAGAAGATGCTGCAGCCGGCCGAGGTGCGGCAGTTCCTGAGCCACGCGACGGTGTTCGTGTGCCCGTCGGTGTACGAGCCGCTGGGGATCGTGAACCTGGAGGCCATGGCGTGCGGCACCGCCGTGGTGGCCTCCGACGTCGGCGGCATCCCGGAGGTCGTCGACGACGGCAAGACGGGCCGGCTGGTGCACTACGACGCGGCGAACGAGTCGGCGTTCCGGATGGGGCTCGCGGACGCCGTGAACGAGGTGCTGGCGGCGCCGGACCGCGCGGCGGAGATGGGCGCGGCGGGGCGGGAGCGGGCGCTGCGGGAGTTCTCGTGGGCGTCGATGGCGGAGCAGACGGTGGCGGTGTACGAGTCGGTGCTGTGAGAAGCCGACTGGGGGACGGACATGTCGTGCTGCGCCGATGGCGGCCGGCCGACGAGCGGGAGCTGTCGCGGGTCGTGGCGGAGGCGCAGCCGCACCTGACACCGTGGATGGCGTGGGCGGTGGCCGAGGGGTACTCGGCGGCCGACTTCCTCGCCGGCGCGGCGGACGAGTGGGCCACCGGCGCCGCGTTCAACTACGCGATCGAGATGCCGGGCACGATCGTCGGCGCGGCGAGCGCGATGGCGCGGATCGGCCCCGGCGGGCTGGAGCTGGGCTACTGGCTGCACCCGTCGTGGGTGGGGCGCGGCCTCGTGACCCGTGCGACCGCACTGCTCGTCGCGGAGTCGTTCCGGGTCGGCGCGGACCGGGTGGAGATCGTGACGGACGTGGCGAACGTGCGCAGCGCGGCCGTCGCGAAACGACTCGGCTTCGTCGAGGTCGCCCGCCGCCCGGCGCAGGAGCCGGTCACGCGGGCGGAGACGGGCACCGACATCGTGTGGCGGCGGACCCGGTCCGGGGAAGATCCGGGGAAACCTCAGGGTGGTTCCTGAGACCGGGTTCAGCCTGCGCCGAATAGCTTCTGTGCATGGCACCTCCACGCATCCGACTGGCCCGGTTCTCGGTGGCGTCCGCCATCGCCACCGCGATCAGCCAGGTCGTGTTGGTGGCCGTGTACAGCTGGACGACCGTCGACGCCACGGCCGCGAGCACGATCGCGTTCCTGGCCGGTGCCGCGCCGCACTTCCTGATGGTCCGCTACTGGGCCTGGCAGGACACCGACCCCGGCCGGCTGCGCAACCAGCTGACCGCGTACCTGACGGTGACCCTGATCGGCGGCGTGGCGTCCATCGGGCTGACCACGGCGGCCGAGGCGCTCGTCCTGCCGCTGCTGCCTTCCGGCGGTTGGCAGGCGGTGGCGCTGACACTGAGCTACCTGGCCGCGAGCGGCCCGGTCTTCCTGGCCAAGTTCGCCGTCTTCGACCGCGTCTTCGCGAACCGCTCACTACGCGAGTACCGGTCGACACCCACAATGGCGACGACAGCCAACTGACGACGCGCAACCGCAAGCCCACTCAAGCAAGGAAACCGGCCCTGCCGCGCGATGCAGCCCTCACGCGATGCAGCCCCCACCCGATCCCGGGGGCGGCCCAGTGCCCAGTCTACCGGCCACCCCCGACAGAACCGGCGATGTGGATCTTGCCTGTGGACAACTCGAGAGCTGTGGACAACTCACGCGTGCGCGGCGACCAGTTCCACGAGAGTCCGGGTGGCGAAACCGGTGGCCCCGGCGGCGACTTCGTCATAGGTCCGCTCAGCGCGAGCAGGCCCCGCGATGTCGAGATGCGCCCAGGGCAGCCCGCCGGCGAACTCGCGCAGGAACATCGCCGCCGCGATGCCGCCCGGTCCCGGCGGGCACTGCCGCACGTCGGCGATGTCGCTCCGCACGGCCGACTCGAACTCGTCGGCGACCGAGCCGGCGTCGGACCCCAGCGGCATCCGCCACCACCGCTCACCCGCGGCCTTGCCGGCGTCGAGCAACTGTGTCGCGACCGCGTCGGTCGACGCGAACAGCCCGCCGGTCCGCATCCCGAGCGAGATCTTCATCGCGCCGGTGAGGGTCGCGACGTCCACGACCAGATCGGGCCGCAGCCGCGCCGACGCGTACGCCAGCGCGTCCGCCATCACCATCCGCCCCTCGGCGTCGGTGTTCGTCACCTCGGTGGTCCGGCCGCCGTAGTGCCGCACGATGTCCCCCGGCCGGTAGGCGGACCCGGACAGGTGGTTCTCCGCACACGGCACGAGCCCGGTGACCCGCACCGGCAGCCGCAGCCGCGCGATCGCCGCGACGGCCGCGATCACGGCCGCGCCGCCGGACATGTCGGTGCGCATCAGGTGCATCCCGTCGGCCGGCTTCACCGAGACGCCACCCGTGTCGAACGTGATGCCCTTGCCGACGAGCACGATGTGCGGCGCGCCGGCACTCGGCCGCCACGTCAGCTCGATGAGCCGCGGCGGGCTGGTCGAACCGCCGCCGACGGCGAGCGTGCCGCCGAAGCCCTGCGCGGCGAGCCACCGCTCGTCCCGCACGTCGACGTTGACGCCGGCCACCCGGCCCGCGGTGCGCGTCGCCATCCTGGCGAGCCACGCCGGGTCCTTGACGTTGGACGGCGCGTTCGACAGATCCCGCGCGAGCGCGGTCGCCTCCGCGAGCACGGCGGCACGCCGCACGGGCTCGTCGAGGGCGGCCGACGCGACGAGCCGGATCGTGCGTACGCGCGGCTTCGGCTCCTCTGCCGTGACCGCGAACTGGTAACCACCGAGCCGCAGGCCGCACACGAGCTCCGCGACCTCGGCCGGGCCGGCGTCCGCCGGCAGCTCGAGCTGCAGCGTCCGCTCGGCCGGCCGGCCGGCGTCGGTGTCCTTCTCGATCCGCGCGTTCAGCGCTCTGGTGAGCGCGGCGCCCGCGGTGCGCCACTGGCCCGGCTCTCCGTCGCCGACGCCGGCGACCCACCGCACCGACGACCCGGCCGGGCCGGGCTGGACCTCGCCGGCCTTTCCGGTCAGCGCCACGGCGCTCATCCACTCGCCGGTCAGCTCTTCCCCCCGGGCCGACATCGAGAGTGGCACCCGGTCCCCGGTTCGGCACACCACGGCGAGCGGGATCGCCCGCTTCGCCGTGGTGATCACCTCTACGTCGGGGAGCGCAGTGGGTAACGCGGGCACCGAGGTGTGCAACGGACCTCCATCTCGACGGAATCTCGTCCAGGCCCTCCACTCCGGACCTGTCGGATCAGCCTGCCGCGGCCTTCAACGCGTCGCCGAGGTTGCTGGCCTCCTCTGCCGACATCTCGACAACGAGGCGCCCACCACCCTCAAGTGGGACGCGCATCACGATGCCCCGACCCTCCTTGGTCACCTCGAGGGGACCGTCACCGGTCCGGGGCTTCATGGCCGCCATAGCGTGCTCCCTCCGTCATAGCCTGCCACCCTGGCCGGACTCATCCGGCCCAAGACCATGACATTCTCCCCTATGGCATCTCGCCGGTGAAATCGAACCGATCACTTGCGTGTCGATGACCGGCCAAGACAGGTGAATCACACTGGCGCATAGCGGGTCCCGGCTGACAGACTCGAAAATCGTGCGAGCCCGGTCGGCGCTGTTCGATGTCTACGGCAGCTACCTCAGAGCGCGAGGTGGCTCTGCCGCGATCGCCGCGTTGGTGCGGTTGCTGGAGCCGCTCGGCTTCGAGGCGCCGGCCATCCGGACCGCCGTGTCCAGAATGGTGCGACAGGACTGGCTGCGCCCGGTGCGGCTCGCCGACGGGCCCGGCTACGCGCTGACCAGGCGCGCGGAACGCAGGCTCGACGAGGCCGCCGCGCGGATCTACCGGACCCATCCCTCCACTTGGGATGGTCGCTGGCACGTGCTGGTGCTCGAGGAGCTGCCGACGCGCGGCGCGCGCGAGCGGTTGGACTCCTCACTGCGACTGATCGGTTACGGTCCGCTCGGACCGACGACGTGGGTCGCGCCCCGGCCGTCCACGGAGCTCGCCGACCTCCTGGCGGCCGAGAGCCTCGCCGCCCGCCAGTTCCACGGCGAGCACGACGGCGACGACGGCGACCTCGCCGCGCGGGCGTGGGACCTGGAGACGCTGGGCGCCGACTATGCCGATTTCGTAACGGAATGGCTACCCACTGTGTCCGCTGTGGACGGTTCGACACCGGCCGAGGCGTTCGCGGCGTCGCAACAACTACTGCACGCGTGGCGGAAGTTCCTGTTCCGCGATCCGGGTCTGCCGGAGAAGGTGCTGCCGCGCGACTGGCCGGGCACCGCGGCGGCCGCGTTCTTCGACGAGCACACCGCGCGGCTCGCGCCGGCCGCGGAGACTTTCCTTTCCGAATGCCTCACCCGAGGCACGCGCACGAAGTCGAGCGCGTAGCGACAACTGGAGGTAGAACGCCTTGGGCACCGAATCGCCGCTGCTGGTCGACGACCGGGAGGGTGTGCGCACGCTGACCCTGAACCGACCGGAGGCGTTCAACTCGCTGACGGTCGCGCTGAAGGAGTCGCTGCGCGACGTGCTCGCCGACGCGGCGGGCGACCCGGCGGTGCGCGCGGTGGTGCTTACCGGCGCCGGCAAGGCGTTCTGCGCGGGGCAGGACCTGAAGGAGCACGTCGCGGCGCTGCGCGCGGACGACCCGGCGCCGTTCCGGACCGTCGAGGAGCACTACAACCCGATCGTGCGGGCGCTCACGGGCATGCCGAAGCCGGTCATCGCCGCGGTCAACGGCATGGCGGCCGGCGCGGGCGCGTCGTTCGCGTACGCGTGCGACCTGCGGATCGCCGCCCGCTCGGCGAAGTTCCTGATGGCCTTCGCGACGATCGGCCTCACCGCGGACTCCGGCGCGTCGTGGACCCTGCCGCGGCTCATCGGCTACGGCCGCGCGATGGAGCTGATGCTGCTCGCGAAGCCCGTGCCCGCGGAGCAGGCGCTGTCGATCGGCATGATCACCGAGGTCGTCGACGACGGCGCCGCGCTGTCCGCCGCGCAGGAGTTGGCCGCCCGCATGGCCGCCGGCCCGACCACCGGCTACGGCAAGATCAAGGAGGCGCTGGTCGCGGCGGCGGGCGCGGACCTGGAGCACGCTCTGGCGACGGAGGGCGCCGGCCAGAACATCCTCGGCGCGACCGCGGACCACCTGGAGGCCGTGGACGCCTTCGTGGCCAAGCGAACGCCGACCTTCACGGGAAACTGAGCGAACGCCAGCCGGCTTCCTCGCTGTCGCACGGCCACGTCGCCACGCCCGGCCCGCACAAGAAACCTGACCGAACCGTTCACGCGCAGCAACGCCTCGCGCGCGATGCAGCCCCCACCCGATCCCGGGGGCGGCCCAGTGCCCAGTCTACCGGCGCCTACCGACAGTCCAGGGGATGTGGATCTTGCCTGTGGACAACTCCGCAGGTTGTGGACAACTGCCCGACAGGGGTCGCTAGCGGCTAGTTCTCCGACTCTGCCGCGGCCAGTGCCGACTCGATGCGTTCCTTCGCGCCCGCGAGGTGCCGGTCGCAGAGCTTGGCAAGCGCCTCGCCGCGTTCCCACAGCGCCAGCGAGTCCTCGAGGGACAGGCCGCCGGCCTCCAGCTTGGCCACGACCTCCGCCAGCTCGTCTCGGGCCTGCTCGTAGTCGAGGTCGGGATCGGCACTCACTGGGCGGGGGTCTCCAATCGGCTGTGCGCGTTCACCAGCGCGGCGGCCACCGCCTGGTCGTATCCGACGAACGCCTCCGCGAAGTCGGCCCCGTCGCGCTCGGCGACCGCCTCCTCGATGCGTTCCAACGCGCGGCCGACCCGCTGCCGGTGCTGCGAGCCGCGGCCGAGCCACCACCGCATCCCGGCGTAGTCGGACGTCGCCTCGGACAGTGCGCGCAACCGTACCGGCAGGGCCCGGCAGCCCGGCGCGTCGCAGCCGGCGAGCAGCGCCGTCCAGCACTCCGCCGCGGCCGCGTCGGCCTCCTTCGCGCGGCGCGACACCACGTCGGCCGGAGCGCGCAGCGCGGGCTCACGCACCATGGCGCGGGTGACCGTATGGGTGGCGTCGATCGTCAGCGGCAGGAAGGTCGGTTCACGTCTCGGCACCGTTACCTCCACTCGCGCTCTGCTCGCGCTCGTCGCCACGGGACACGGTCGCATGCACCGCACCGTCCGAGACACGAACTCGCAGCGGGGTCCCGCCGGGCGCCTGTGCCGTCGAGCGGAGCACTCGCGGGTGTCCTTGTTCGTCGACCCACTGCACGACCGCGTATCCGCGGGCAAGCGTGGCGGCTGGTCCCAACGTCGTCAAGCGGGCTCTTGTGTGGTCCAACGCCGCCCGCTCGGTCGCCACGAGTGCGACCACCGCCCGCCTTGATCGCTCGGCAAGGGTCCTGACCTGCGTACTCCGCTGCTCGATCGGCGTGACCGGGTCGGCGAGGACGGGCCTGCTGCGGAGTTGGTCGAGCAGCCGACGTTCGCGATCCACCCAACCGTGCAACGCCCGCCGCGCCCGGTCGCGGAGCTGGCGGACCCGCGCGGTCTCCTCGGCGATGTCCGGCACGACCCGCTTGCCGGCGTCGGTCGGCGTCGAGCAGCGGAGGTCGGCGACATGGTCGAGCAGCGGCGTGTCCTGTTCGTGCCCGATCGCGCTCACCACCGGCGTGCGGGCGTCGGACACCGCGCGCAGCAGTGTCTCGTCGGAGAACGGCAGCAGGTCCTCGACGCTGCCGCCGCCGCGCGCGATCACGATGACCTGGACGTTCTTGTCGCGGTCGAGCGCGCCGAGGGCGTCGACGATCTGCGGCACGGCGAGCGCGCCCTGCACCGCGACGTTCTCGACGCGGAACCGGACGGACGGCCAGCGCGCCTGGGCGTTCACGAGCACGTCGCGCTCCGCGGCCGACGCGCGGCCGGTGATCAGGCCGACGGTGTGCGGCAGGAACGGCGGCCGCTTCTTCCTGCGCGGGTCGAAGATGCCTTCGGCGGCCAGGAGCTTGCGCAGCCGTTCGATCCTGGCGAGCAGCTCGCCGATGCCGACCGCGCGGATCTCGTCGGCGCGCAGGCTCAGCGTGCCGCGGCCGATGAAGAACGCCGGCCGCGCGTGCAGGATGACGCGGGTGCCGTCGGACAGCGGCGGCTGGTGCTCGCGCAGCATGGCGGTCGGGCACGTGACGGTCATCGAGACGTCCGCGGCGGGGTCGCGCAGCGTCAGGAACGCCGTGCCGGTGCCCGGCCGGTTGGAGATCTGCGTGACCTGACCCTCGACCCACACGTCACCGAGGCGGTTGATCCACTCGGCGACCTTGCGGGCCACCGTCCGCACCGGCCACGGCTTCTCCGGACTGGTCGACGGCTCCGGGGCACTCACTGCTGATCGCGAACGGTGGCGATCCGCCGGGTCAGCATGCCGACGAACGACGGGCGGTTCCCGTTCGCGCGTTCGTAGTCGAGTAACTCGGCCAGCTCGTCGGCGGAGTACCGGCGCAGGCGCGCACGCAGCTGCGGCAGCGACAGGTCGTCGTAGCCGGCGGCCTCCGGGAGCGGTCGGTCGTCGGCGCCGGAGTGCTCTGCGAGCGCGCGCACCTCTTGTGTCCACGGGTCCGGCGCGCCGTCCGTGTCGTCGTCCGTGTCGTCGTCCGTGTCGTCGGCCGGTGTGGCGAACGTCTCGGCGGCCGCGGTGTGATGCCCGTTGCGCTGCTCGGCGTCGACGCGGTCGAACGCGGAGTCGAACGGCGCCGGGCGGCTGAGGTCGAAACGGTCGTCCTCGACGTCCTCGTCGAAGGTGGCCCACTCGGGCGTCTCCTCGACCGGGCGCAGTCCGGAGAGGACCTCGTCGCCGCGTATCGCCAGCTCGGTGACCTGCTGTTGCACGCGCATGGAGACCTGAAGGGCCTGGCTCGCCACGGTGACCGGCAGTCCGGCGATCTTGGCGGGCAGCGTGCGGGCCTGTTCCACGGCGGTGACGGCGAGGCCGGCCGCAACCCGGACGGGGAGCGGGAGTGACTTCATGTGCCTAGCCTGCCTCAGTCCAGCCGATCTGCCTACTGACGAGTCCGGTACGTACGCTGGGTCGTATGACCAAGCGAGTTCTGCTGGCCAAGCCGCGCGGCTACTGCGCTGGGGTCGACCGTGCCGTGGTGACCGTCGAGAAGGCGCTCGAGACCTACGGCGCGCCGGTCTACGTGCGTAAGGAGATCGTCCACAACAAGCATGTGGTCGAGACGCTGACCGAACGCGGCGCGATCTTCGTCGACGAGGCGGACGAGGTGCCCGAGGGCGCGCTCGTGGTGTTCTCCGCGCACGGGGTTTCCCCCGCGGTCCACGAACAGGCGGCGTCGCGGGAGCTGCGCACCATCGACGCGACCTGTCCGCTGGTGACGAAGGTCCACCAGGAGGCGAAGCGTTTCGCCCGCGACGACTACGACATCCTGCTCATCGGCCACGAGGGCCACGAGGAGGTCGAGGGCACCGCCGGCGAGGCGCCGAAGCACGTCCAGCTGGTGGACACCGCCGAGGACGTCGACAAGGTCGCCGTGCGCGACCCGTCGAAGGTCGTGTGGCTGTCGCAGACCACCCTGTCGGTCGACGAGACGATGGTGCGCGTCAACCAGCTCCGCTCCCGGTTCCCCGACCTGCAGGATCCCCCGAGCGACGACATCTGTTACGCCACCCAGAACCGCCAGGTCGCCGTGAAGGCCATGGCCCCGGAGTGCGACCTGGTGCTGGTCGTCGGCTCGACGAACTCGTCGAACTCGAAGCGCCTCGTCGAGGTGGCGCTTCAGGCCGGCGCGCGGGCCTCGTACCTGATCGACTACGCCCGCGAGGTCGACGAGGCCTGGCTGGAAGGCGTCACCACCGTCGGCGTGACCAGCGGCGCGTCCGTGCCGGACATCCTGGTGATGGACCTGCTGGCGTGGCTGTCCGACCGAGGCTGGGGCGAGGTCCAGGAAGTCACGACCGCCAACGAGAAGGTCGCGTTCGCCCTCCCTCGCGAGCTGCGCAAGGCTCTGAAGGACGGCGTCCGCTAGCGGTCCGTCAGCCACGAGGGGCGTCGCCATTCGGTGGCGCCCTTTGCCGCGTCCATGCCGCGCCCTTGTTGCGCCCTTGTTGCGCACAGCCAAATCCGGGGGATTCACGGTCGGCCCGCTGCGCTCACTAGACGAGGTCGGCGGCCCGGCGGGCGGAGTGCGCCGTGCCTCGGTCGGCGCGCAGCGCTCCGCACGGATCAGTGGCACAGCCCAACGCGACGCACGTCGATCGACCGCCAGCACTCTTATGAGTCAGCTGGGGCGGTGGGTGTCGGTCAGCGGTTGCCTTCCGGCGGTCGGCGGCGGGGTTGGCGGCCCGGGGGCGTGCCACGTCCGTCGCGGGGGCCGCCGTCTCGGGTGGGGCCCTCGCGGCGGGAGGTGCCACGGTCGTCGCCGCGGGAGCGAGTGCCTTCGGGGTTCGGGTCGCGGCGGCGTGGGGGTGGCTCGGCGGCGCGGTCGCGGCTTCTGCCGCGGCCTCGGCGCTCCGTGTCCGGCGGTGGCTCGGCCCGGCCCGCACGCTCAGCCCGGTCACCGCGTGGCGCGGCCGCGTCTCGGCGGCTCTGCCTCGGCTCGCGGGGTGCCTGCTCGCGGCCGGCCGGCTCACGCGACGGGCGTGGGCTCCGACCTGGCAGCCGGCGACCGGATCGCTCCTCCGCCGGCGCGTCGACGTCCGGTTCGCGGCCACGGCGCGGCGGCGGCGCGATGCGGTCCTTGCTCGGCCGCTCCCGCGCGCCCCGGCCGGCAGCCGGCCCCGGCACGTCGTCGGGGTCGCCGCCGAGGCCCCGGTCCTTCGGCGGCCGGTTAGGACGCACCTCCGGGTCCGGGTCGCGCTGCCACCACAACCGGAACAGCCCGATGCCCACCACGGCGGCGGTCGTGAAGCCCATGGTCGGGAAGTTGCTGGTCAGCGGCAGCGCCACCTTGATCAGCAGATTCTTGAGGCCTTCACCGGAGGTCGCCTTCCCGAGGAACGCGACCGCGCCGATGGCGGTGATCGCGAACACGAGTGGCGGCTGCACCATCGGCCCGAACAGGCTCCTGCGACGCACCAGGCAGACCGCGCCGACGCAGCCCACGATGAATGCGCCCTGGTAGATCCGCCCGAGCGAGTCCTGGCGCTGCATGTCGACGAACGCGGCGATCGCCGTCAGGCCGAACGTCAGCAGGACGGCGCCCCACCACGGCAGTCCACGGAACTGCCCGATGATCGGACGTTCATCCCACGCCAGTTCGGCGTCTAGTTCAGGATCGCTCCTGCGATCGCGGGTCGCGGTCACGGGTGCACACGTTAGTGGGTCCGCGGGCGTTGCCGGTCAGCGTTCTGCAAATGGCACGCCCGAATACCCCCCATCATGTGAACCAGGCCACACTCGCCTACTGTCCGCTGCCGGCGGCGAAACAACGGCACCGTCGAGTTGTGTCTGGTTAACGGTCCATCGGCACCTCCACATCGGACAATTCGTCGTACGACTCGACTCCCGACACGTCACGCGGAGTAGGCGAGGCATTGACGACCACCTCGTCCGCTCGTCGCACCGCGGGTAGCGGGGTGGGGCTCGCCGCCGCGTCGGTCAGCGGGCCGACGGCGCCCGCGAACTGGCTCAGCGCGTCCAGCTCGCGCCGCCGCGCCTGCAGGAACCGCTGCAGGTGCGTGCTCGACACGTTCACCGCGTCCACCGCGCTCTCCGCCGCCCGGTGCGCCGCGAGCGCCTGCCCGCGCAGCGCGTCGATGTCGGCGGCCAGCACCCGCTCGCTCGCCGCGAGCATCGCCGCCGACGCGATCACCGCGAACCCCGTCGGCCCGCACACGAACACCCGCCGGTCCAGTAACCAGCGCAGCAGCGTCGGGTCGGTGTCGAGCGCGGCGACGACGGCGGCGTCCGACGGCACGAACATGATCGTCCCGTAGATCGCGTCCGCCCAGCGCTGATAGCCCTTGCCGGCCAGCTCCGCGGCGCGCGAGCGGATGTTGCGCACGTGCACCCGCAACGCGTCGGCCCGCTCCTCCGGGTCCTCGGTCTCGACCGCCTCGATCCAGCACGCGATCGTCATCTTCGCGTCGACCGGAACGAGCCGGCCGTCGCCGACCACCAGCAGCATGTCCGGACGCACCGACCCGCCGCCCGCGACGTCGGCCTGCAGCGTGAAGTGCAGGCCCTCGCGTAAGCCCAGCGAACGTGCCGTCTCTACCAGCACCTGCTCGCCCAGCTCGCCGCGACCGCTGATCGACGCGAACAGCACCTCGTAGCGACGCAGCGCGGCGGAGTTCGCCTCGGACCGGTCGCGCTCCTCGCGCACGGCTAAGACGGCGTCGTCCAGCCGGCGCTGGCTGTCGTTGTACAGCCGCCGGAACAGCGCCGCTCCGCCGGCGAGCAGGAGCAACAACACGAATGCGACGGTGCCGAACACTGCGGCCACCAGAGGTCCCCTTTCCGTGGGTCGGGTCGAGTGGAATGCATCATGAACGAGGGCACCGACAATTTCGGGGAGGACAGTCGTGACGGACTGGAGCGTGGACGATTTCGAGGAGCTGTACGCCTCGGTAGGCGGTGACCTGAGCCAGGTGCCGTGGGCCCGGCTCGGGCCGAACCCGCTCCTCGTCGAGTGGCTCGATGCCGGGCGGATCCCGCAGGGCGCCAAGGCATTGGTGGTCGCGTGCGGACTCGGCGACGACGCCGAGGAGCTGCGGCGACGTGGCTGCGAGGTCACCGCGTTCGACCTCTCCGCGACCGCGATCGACTGGTGCCGGCGGCGGTTCCCGGACTCCTCCGTGGACTACCAGGTCGCCGATCTGCTGGAACTTCCGAGCGAATGGGCACATCGGTACGACGTCGTGGTCGAGATCAACACGATCCAGTCGTTGCCGCTGTCGCTGCGGGACGAGGCGGTCAGCGCGATCGCCGCGACGGTCGCACCGGGCGGCTCCCTGTTCGTGCGCTGCTACGGGCGGGTGGCCGACGAGCCGGTCGACTCGCGGCCGTGGCCGGTGAGCCGGGCGGAGCTGACGGTGTTCGAGAAGGAGGGGCTGCGCGAGGTCGAGTTCTCCGAAGACGTGTCGGAGACGAACCAGACGCACTGGTTCCGAGTGGTCTACAAAAGAATTTTCTGACGATTTTCCTGGGCCCGTCACTCGTTCGAGTGGCGTGCCTCCCGCGTTTTGTCGGTGCCCGGCCCTAGCTTTGCTGCCATGCGAGTGCTGCACACTTCCGACTGGCACGTGGGACGGATGTTCCACGGCCGCGATCTGCTCGCCGACCAGGAGGCCGTCCTCGGCGGGTTGGCCGACCTGGTGGCCGACGAGCGGATCGACGCTGTCGTGGTGTCCGGCGACCTCTACGACCGCGCGGTGCCGTCCGGTGAGGCGGTGTCGGTGTGCACCAGGGTGTTGGACCGGCTGCGTGGCGCCGGCGCGCAGCTGGTGATCACGCCGGGCAACCACGACTCGGCGCCGCGGCTCGGCGCGTTCGCCGAGTTCGCGGCGGCCGGGGGCCTGCACCTGCGCACGCGGGTCGCCGAGCTCAGCCGGCCGGTGCTGCTCTCCGACGAGCACGGACCCGTTGCGCTGTATGGGATCCCGTACCTGGAGCCGGAGCCGGCGCGGCACACGCTCGGCATCGACGCGGTCGGGCACGCCGGGGTGCTGACCGAGGCGATGCGGCGGGTGCGGGCCGATCTGGCCGACCGCGGGTCGGGTGTGCGGTCGGTGGTGCTGGCGCACGCGTTCGTCACGGGCGGGGCGCCGAGCGCGTCGGAGCGGACGATCTCCGTCGGCGGCGTCGAGCAGGTGTCGAGCTCGGTGTTCGACGGCGTCGACTACGTGGCGCTCGGCCATCTCCACGGGCCGCAGCGACTGGCCGAGCACTTACGTTATTCCGGCAGTCCGCTCGCGTACTCGTTCTCCGAGGCACGGCACCACAAGTCGGTGTGGCTCGTGGAGCTGGACGCGGGCGGGCTCGCCGGGGTCGAGCGCCGCGAGCTGCCGGTGCCGCGTGCGCTCGCCACGGTCACCGGAGATCTCGACGAGCTGCTCGCCGAGCCCGCGCACGAGCGGCTGGTCGACGCGTACCTGTCGGTGGAGCTGACCGACCGGGTGCGGCCGACGGACGCGTTACGCAGGCTGCAGACCCGATTCCCGCACGCCGTGCACGTCGACTGGCGGCCGGCCGGCGGCGCGGCGGCGGCCGCGCTGCGGTACGGCACGACCGTGCGCGACCGGTCCGACCACGACGTGGCATGCGCGTTCGTGGCCGACTGCCGCGGGGCGGAGCCGTCGGCCGGCGAGCAGGCGTTGTTACGCGAGGCGCTGGCCGCGGTGGCCGGCGACGAACGGGCCGAGCTCGCACGTCAGCGTGGGAGTCGGGAGGCCGCTTGAGCGCGGAGACACGGTGAGGCTGCACCGGCTGGAGCTGGCCGCGTTCGGGCCCTACCCCGGTCACGAGGTGGTGGACTTCGACCGGCTCGGCTCGGACGGGCTGTTCCTGCTGCACGGCGACACGGGCGCGGGCAAGACGACGCTGCTGGACGCGGTGGCGTTCGCATTGTTCGGCGCGGTGCCCGGCATGCGGGACCAGGCGAAACGGCTGCGGTGCGACTACGCGGAGCCGCACGTGGTGACAGAGGTGCGGCTCGAGCTGAGTGTGCGGGGGCACCGGCTGCGGCTGATGCGGAGTCCGGAGTACCTACGCGAGAAGAAACGAGGTGGTGGCACGACGAAACAGCACGCGAAGGCGTCGCTGACCTGGGTCGGCACGGCGCCGAGCGGGCACGCGCCGGACGGGCTGACCAGGATCGACGAGGTCGGTCGCACGGTCGAGCGGCTGCTCGGGATGAGCAAGGACCAGTTCTTCCAGGTGGTGTTGCTGCCGCAGGGCGAGTTCGCGCGGTTCTTGTGCGCGGAGACCGCGGAACGCGAGAAGCTGCTGGAGAAGTTGTTCGGCACGCAGCATTTCGCGTTGGTCGAGCAGTGGTTCCGGGACCGGCGCACCGAACGCGGGCGGGTGCTGGAGACGGGTCGCGTGCGGTGCGTGCAGCTGGTCGCGCGGCTCGCGCAGGCGGTCGGCGAGGAGCCACCCGCCGACGACAAGGCCGACGAGACGTGGCTGGCCGGGCTGGTCGACCAGACGGCGACGACGGCGGCCGAGTCAGTCACCAGGGAGATCGCGGCGGCGATGACCCGGGAGCGGGCGGACGCCGAGATGGCGTCGCTGCGGGAGCTGGCCGGCCGGGTGCGCCGGGTGGCGACCGCGCGGGCGGAGCTGGCCGAGCTGGCGGAGCAGGCGCCGCTGCGGGAGTCGTGGCGTGCGGAGCTGGACGCGGCGCGGCGTGCGGCGCCGGTGGTTGCGGCGGCGCGCGAGCTGGACCGGGTGCTGGCGCGGGAACGCACCGCGTCGGCGCGGGTCGAGTCGGAGCTGGGCGGCCTCGCTGAGCTGACTGAGCTGACTGAGCAAGCCGGGCTGGCTGAGCAGACCAGACTGCCTGGGTTGGCCGGGCTGACTGGGTCGTCGGAGCTGGCTGGACCGCACGAGTTGGGCGGTCTGCTGGAGCTGTTGGCGTCCGCGGACGAGCCCCGGTTGCTGGCCGGCCGGCTACGCGAAGAGGCCGGCGCGCTGGCTGGGCTCGTCGCCGAGGCGGTGCGGCAGGAGTCCGACCAGGACAGTGTCGACGAGCTCACCGCGCTCGGGGCGCGGGCCGACCGCGCGGTCGCCGAGCTGACCGCGCGGCTGTCCGAGCTGCCACGCGAACTCGAGCGGACCAGGACGCGGCTCGCCGAGGCCGCGCGGGCCGTGGCGGAGCTGCCGGCGCTGGTGTCGGCCCGCGAGGACCTGACGGCGCTAGCGAGGGACGCGGCACGGCTGCCGGCGGCACAGCAGGTCGTCTGGCGGCGCACGGCGGAGGCGCAGGCGGCGACGGACGCGCACCTGTCCGCCCGGGAGTCCACCTTGGACATCCGGGAGCAGCGGCTCGCCGGCATGGCAGCCGAGTTGGCGGCCGGGTTGGCGGTCGACGCGGAGTGTCCCGTCTGCGGCGCGACCGACCATCCCGCGCCGGCGCGTGGCGAGGCCTCGCACGTCACGGCTGCCGACGAGCGTGCGGCGGTGGCGCGCGAGCAGGACGCCGACGAGGCCAGGCAGCACGCCGCGCGGGAACTGGCGACCGCACAGCAGACCTTCGCGATGATCGCCGACCGGTTGGGCGGCCGGGACTCGGCGGAGATCGACGAAGCGCTCGCGGCCGCGGTCGAGGCGCACGAGCACGCCGCACGGCTCGCCGGCGAGCACCGCGCGCTGCGCGAGCGGGTCGAGACGCTGACAGCCGAGTCCGAGCAGGTGCTCGCCCGCGCACGGGACGCCGAGAAGGAGGCGGCCGGGTACGCGCACGAACGTGCGACGGTCGCGGCGCGGATGGCGGAGCGGGCTACCCGTCTCACGGCCGCACGCGGTGAGCACCCGGACGTCGCGACGCGACGTGCGCACCTGCTGTCCACGGCCAGCCGGCTCGACGCCCTTGCGGAAGCGGTCACGGCACGGGACGCGGCCGCGGACCGGGTCACCGAGCAACAGGCCGTGGTGGCGGAATGCCTTGTGGCGGCCGGGTTTCCGGACACCGAGACCGCCCTCGCCGCGGCACGCCAGGACCACGCGGCACTGGACCGCCGACTGGCCGATGCCGCGGCGCGCGAAGCCGGGCTGCGCCAGGTGCTCGCGGACCCCGAACTGTCCGATGTGGACCCGACACAGGTGGTGGAGCTGGGCCGGGCGGCCGACGCGGTGACGACCGCGCGGCACGAGATGGAGAGTGCGGTCGCCGCGGCCCGGTCGGCGCGGCAGCGAGCACTGGACGTCGAGGAGCTGGCGGTCCGGCTGCGTGCGGCGTGGGCGGAGCTGGCCCCCGCGCAGGCGGAGTACACCGAGCTGTCGGAGCTGACGGACGTGGTCAACGGACGGGGACAGAACGCGCGGAAGATGTCGCTGCGCGCGTACGTCCTCGCCGCCCGGCTGGAGGAGGTCGCGGTCGCGGCGACCGCCCGCCTGCGGAAGATGAGCGACGGCCGGTTCTCGTTCGTGCACTCGGATGCCGCCGGCCCGCGCGGCAAACGCGGCGGCCTCGGCGTGGACGTGCTCGACGACTACTCGGGACACGTCCGGTCGGCGAAGACGCTGTCCGGCGGCGAGACTTTCCTCGCCTCGCTGGCGCTGGCGCTCGGCCTCGCGGACGTCGTGGCCGCGGAGACGGGCGGCGCCCTGCTGGACACGCTGTTCGTCGACGAGGGCTTCGGCATGCTCGACGCGAACACCCTCGACGAGGTGATGGACACCCTGGACGAGCTACGCGCCGGCGGCCGCGTGGTTGGGCTGGTGTCGCATGTGGAGGAACTACGGCAGCGGATCCCCACCCGGCTGCGGGTCCACAAGTCCCGCAACGGGTCTCGGGTGGAGCTGATCGCCTGAGCGGGACCTCAGCCCCTGAACGGGCACGGGTCCGCCACGCGGGAATGCCCGCCGCCGGCCAACGTCACCGTTAGCTCCGCCACCAGGCCCGCCGTGCACACCACCTGGGCCACAGCCATGTCCGAAAGCGCGTTCACGTCCACGTTCATCGAGATCCGCATCGTGCCCTGACCTGGTGTCAGCTCGATCGGGCCGACGTCGACCGGGAGCTCCGTCGTCAGGCCCTGTTCCCGTTCCAGCCAGGTCGGGCCCTCCGCCAGCTGCCGCAGCGCCTGCACCTCGCCGGACGGACCGGTCACCGAACGCTGCACCATCGCCAGTTTCCCGTCGTTGACCAGAAAAAGGGTGTCGGCGTTGATCACGTCCGGCGCCGACGGGGCCGGACCGCCCTCGATCACCACGCTCGGACGCACGCCACACGCCGACACGACCATTGCCAGCAGTACCAGCGCGATTCGCTTCCTCATCGGCCGGACCCTTGCCTCGGCAGGGTCAACGTGAACACCGCACCACCGTCGGAACCACTTTCCGCGGTCAGCGTGCCGCCGTGCAACTGGGTGTTCTCCCACGCGATCGCCAGACCGAGGCCGCTGCCTTTCGAACGCGCCCGCGCCGTGTCCGCCTTGTAGAAGCGCTGGAACACGTTCGGTCGCACGTCCGGCGGCAGGCCGGGGCCCTCGTCCCGCACCGTGATCGTCAGCCGGTCGGGGTCCGCCGCCAGGTCCACCGTCACCGGTCGCTCCCCGTGGGTCAGCGCGTTGCCGACCAGGTTCGCCACGATCACGTCCAGCCTGCGCGAATCCAACCTGGCGGTGACACCCGACGGGAGGTTCGCGGTCACCCGGCCGGACCAGCCGCGGGTCCTCAGCGTGGCCGCCACCGCCTCCCGCACATCGATCTCGTCGGACACCAGCGACGCGGTGCCCGAGTCGAACTTCGTGATCTCTATCAGGTCGTTCACCAGCCTCGTCAGGTTCTTCGTCTCCTGACTGACCAGTCTGGCCGCCTCGGCGGCGTCGGGCGGCAGTGTCGCCGACTCCTCGTCCAGCACGTCCGTCACCGCCGTCATCGCCGCCAGCGGGGTGCGCAACTCGTGGGACACGTCGGCGACGAAGCGTCTGGCCTCCGCCTCCATCCGCCGCAGCTCGTCCACATGGGACCCAAGCGCCGCGGCCGTGTTGTTGAACGTCGCGGCCACACTCGCCAGCTCGTCGGAACCCTGCACCCGCAGGCGGGTCGTCAGGTCCCCGGCACCGAGGCGGGCCGCGGCCTCCTCCAGCTCCCGCACCGGTTGCAGCACACCGCGGGCCGCGGCGAAGGCCAGCAGCGCCGCCACCAGCAGCGCGCCACCGGCCGTGAGCCACGCCAGGGTGGCCATGCTGGAGATGCTCTGCTCCTCCGGCGCCAGGCTGCGAAACGAGTAGACCTCCACTGTGGACGACCCGTCCGCGTACGGCATCCGGGCACCGACCACCAGGAGAGGTTCGGCGGCCTGCGTGACCCGCTGCCACGAGACGGTGCCGGACTGGACCGCCGCCCGCAGCTCCGCCGAGACGACGCTCGACCCCGCGCCGGTCGACCACCGGTCGCCGTACACGGCCATGCCCAGGTCGGCCCGGTCCGACACCGCGTCGGCGAGGCGGTCCAGCTCGGCCTGGGTCGGCGGCAGCACCGACAGCGGCGTCATGGTCGCCAGCTGGTCGGTCAGCGACAGCGCGGCCGCGTCCTGCGCCTTCTGCAGAATCACCCTCCTGGCCTGCACGTACATGCCACCGGCGACGGCCATCGCGGTCAGCACCACCAGCACCGCGAACGCCAGCAGCAACCGCGTCCGCAGGCCCCAGCGCCGTGTCACAGCGGCCCGAACCGGTAGCCGAACCCGCGCACGGTCTGGATGTACACCGGCGCCGCCGGGTCCTTCTCGATCTTCGCCCGCAGCCGCTGCACGCACGCGTCGACCAGGCGGGAGTCGCCGAGGTAACCGTGTTCCCACACCGACTCCAGCAGCTGCTGGCGGCTCAGCACCTGGCCAGGCGAGGACGACAGCTCCAGCAGCAGCCGCAGCTCCGTCGGCGCGAGACCGACCGGCGCACCGGACTTCGTGACCACCAGTGCGGTGCGGTCGAGCGTCAGGTCCCCGTGCCGTTCCGGGCCCGCGACCCGCGCCTCGCCGCCCGACCTGCGCAGCACCGCCCGAATCCGGGCTTCGAGCACCCTCGGCTGGACCGGCTTCACGATGTAGTCGTCCGCGCCCGCCTCCAGCCCGGCCACCACGTCCATGTCGTCGCTGCGCGCGGTCAGCATGATGATCGGCAGGTCGCCGGCCGCCCGGATCCGGCGGCACACCTCGAAGCCGTCCATGCCGGGCAGCATCAGGTCCAGCACCACCACGTCGGCCGCCGCGAGGCGCGCGAGGCCCTGCTCACCCGTCTCCGACGCCGCCACGGCGTGGCCCTGCCTGGTCAACGCCAGCGTCAGACCATCACGCACGGCCTCGTCATCCTCGATCAACAACACCCGGGGCATGCCCCCACGATCGCAGCGCGCGAGCCGTTTCGCCCGCGCACGGGCCGTCCGTAGCGAACTGTTACAGAGCGATCGAACGACCGTCGCGCTCCTTCGACATGCGGCGGCGAGCCTGGTCGCATGAACCGAGACGAGGTGCTCGCCGCGATCACCAGGGCCCTGGCCGTGTTGTTCCTGCCCGTCGCGTTCGTGCGCGGGCCACGCCACGCCCGGCGGCGCGCCTGCCGGTGGGCGCTCGGCCTCCGCTTCCCCGCCGAGAACCTCGCCGGGCTCACACCGGCCGCCCACGAGGCGTTCACGGCGGCCAGGACCGAGGCGTTCTGGCAGGACCGCCAGCTCATCGGGCTCACGTCCGGGCACCGGGACGCCTCGGTGCAGCACCGGCTGTACGTCGCGGAGGCGCGGCGGACCGCCGGCGCGCCGGTCACCGTGCTGCCGCCGGAGCGGTCGGCGCACGTCCGGGGCACCGCCGTGGACGTGCGGCCCCACGAGGGGGCGCAATGGCTGGAGACGCACGGCTGGCGCCGCGGGCTCTACCGCACCTACGACAACGAGTGGTGGCACTTCGAGCATCACCCAGACGGGCCGCCCGCGCGGCTGCCGCACCCCGGCGCGGCTAATCCACAGCGTGCAGTACCAGGTCGGCCGACGGTCGGGTGGCGTTGATCAGCACCGCGTTGCGTTCGTCGGAGCCGAGGGTGCGTTCCCGCGCCTCGTCGAGGGACCTGCCGAACGCCCGGTGCCGCGCGATCAGCCGGTCGCGGCGCAGCGACTCGGCGGGCGCGAGGAACCACGCCTCGGTGAGCAGGCCGCGGACCTGCGACCACGGCCGCGAACCGAGCAGCAGGTAGTTGCCCTCGGTGATGACGTACCGGTGTCGCGGGTGGATCGGCACCGCGCCCGCGATCGGCTCCTCGATCTCCCTGCGGAACTCCGGCGCGTACACCGTCTCGTCGGCCTGGTCCCGGATGCGGCGCAGCAGGTGGACGTAGCCGGCCGCGTCGAACGTGTCCGGCGCGCCCTTGCGTGCCGCCCGGTCCAGACGCACCAGCTCGGCCTGCGCGAGGTGGTAGCCGTCCATGCCGAGGTACACCGCCTCGTCGCCGAGCGCGGTGACGAGGCGCTGCGCGAGCGTCGACTTCCCGGCGCCCGGCGCGCCGCAGATGCCCACCACCACCCGGCCGGGCAGTGCGCGGACCCGTTCGACGAGGTCGGCGAACCTCACAGCATCAGGCCCAGCATCGGTTCCACCCATGCCCTCGCCCCCTCGTGCTGGATCCGCACGGCCGCCGCCCGGTTGGCGAACTCGATCACCGACGGCACGTCCTCGGCCGTCGGCACCCGGCCGAGCCGCGCGACCGCCAGCGCCGCCGCGCCGTGCCACACGTCGCCGGCGCCCGCCGTGTCCCGCGCGGTCACCGACGGGACCGGCACCTCGCCGGAGGCGGGCCCGGCCCGCCACCACACCGGATCGGGGCCGTTCGTCCTGATCACCACCGGGTTGTCCAGCGGACTTGGCGAGGTGAACGTCGCCGAGCACGCGCAGACGTCCACATAGGACAGCAGGTCGGCGAGGACCGGCTTCCAGCTGCCCGCGTCCAGCACCACCGGGATGCCGCGCTCGCGTGCCGCGCGGGCGGCGTGCAGCGCGAGCGACGGGTGGTGTCCGTCGAGCAGCAGCACGTCCGCGTCCGCGAGGTCCACCAACGGCGGCGCGGACACCCCGGCCGCGTTGTGGGACACCACGGTCCGCTCGCCGTCGCCGACACGCACCGACACCGCGCTCACGGCGGGCGGCTCCGCGCGCTCCGGCAACGCGTCCATCAGCTCCACGCCGCACGCCGACAGATCCGCGGATGCCAGTCGTGCCAACGGATGCGCACCGAGCACAGTGGACAGTCGGGCGCGGCCGCCGAGCGCCGCGACGGCCACCGCCGCGTTCGTGGCCGGGCCGCCGGCCGCCACCTCCACCGACGTGGACTGCACCTTCTCGCCCGGCGCCGGCAGCGTCGGCACACGCTGGACCAGGTCGACCGTGCACAGGCCGACCGCGACGACAAGACTCACCGGTCCAGCCCAGTGGTCAGCCCGACCTCCTCGATCGACCCGTCCTCCGCCATCCGCAGCGCGCCGGTGAGCAGCCCGACCACCGCGTTCATCGAGTGCGTCTTCGGCGACACCACCGCCACCCGGCGACCGAGCCGGTGCACGTGGACGCGGTCGGCGATCTCGAAGACGTGCGGCATGTTGTGGCTGATCAGCACGACCGGCAGGCCCCGCTCCCGGATCCGGTCGATCAGCTCGAGCACCTTGCCGGACTCCTGCACACCGAGCGCGGCGGTCGGCTCGTCCATGATCACCACCCGCGACCCGAACGCCGCCGCACGCGCGACCGCGACGGCCTGCCGCTGCCCGCCGGACAGCGTCTCCACCAGCTGGGTCATGGACTTCACGTCGATGCCGAGCTCGTCGAGGACCCGCCGTGCGTCGGCGCGCATGCCCTTCGCATCGAGGCGCCGGAACACCGACCCGAGCGGACCGCGCCGCCGCCGTTCCCTGCCGAGGAACAGGTTCGTCGCGATGTCGAGCGCCGGGGAGAGCGCCAGATCCTGGTACACGGTCTCGATGCCGTGCCGGCGCGCGTCGAGCGGACCGTGGAACCGCACCAGCTGACCGTCCACGAGGATCTGCCCGGAGTCGGGGATCACCGCGCCGGACAGCGCCTTGATGAGCGTCGACTTGCCGGCGCCGTTGTCGCCGACGACCGCGAGCACCTCGCCGGCCTCCAACTCGAAGTCGGCGCCGTCCATGGCCGTCACCCGGCCGTACCGCTTGACCAGGCCATATGCCTCCAGCACGGGGCTCATCGCTGCCTCCCCCTGGAGAACCGGTCGACGGCGACCGCGGCGATCACGAGCGCGCCGGTCGCCACGTCCTGGTACAGGTTGTCGATGCCCGCCTGTGTCAGCCCGGACCGCAGGACCGCCACGATCAGCGCGCCGACGAGCGTGCCGAGGACGCTGCCGCGGCCGCCGAACAGGCTGGTGCCGCCGATGACGACCGCGGTGATCGAGTCGAGGTTGCCGAGCTGGAACGCGTTCGGGTCGGCGTTGGGCACCCGGCCGAGCGCCTGCCACGCGGCGACGCCGTAGATCAGGCCGGCCACCAGGTACACCGACAGGACCGTGCGGCGCACGTGGATGCCGGACAGCCGCGCGGCCTCCGGGTCGTTGCCCACCGCGTAGACATGCTTGCCCCACGCCGTTTTCGTCAGCGCGTACCAGAGGCCGACGAACATGGCGAGCATGACCGCCATGCCGTAGGTGACCTCGACCTGCCCGAACAGGTACTGCGTGGTGCCGAGCCAACCGAGCGTCCCGTCGGTGACCGGGAAGCTCTGGCCCTGCGCGTAGATCCGGCTGACCGCGGTCACGATCGTCAGCAGGCCGAGCGTGACGATGAACGGCGGCAGCCGCAGCCCGGTGACGAGCCCGCCGGTGACCGCGCCGATCGCGGCCGCCGCGATGATCCCGACCACGAGCGACACCGAGCCGGCGGTGCCGGTGAGCGTCAGCTTCGCGATCAGCAGCGTCGCGAACACCGCGATCGCCGCGTTCGCGAGGTCGATGCCAGCGGTGAGTATGACGAGTGTCTGGCCGAGCGCGAGCGTGCCGATCACCAGCGACTGCTGGACGACCAGCGACAGGTTGTCGACGTTGAAGAACGTGTCGGTGGTCAACCCGAACACCACCACGGCGGCCACGAGCGCGAGCGCCGGGCCGACCGCGGGGGTGCGCAGGATGAACTCGCTTGGGGAGACGCGGGTGGTCATGCGCTCAGCCCCAGCAGTTCTCGAGACCCCACGCGGTGTCCTTGCTCTCGATGCCCGTGAGGGGCTTGTCGGTGATCACGGCGGTCTCGGTCTTGACGAAGCCGCTCGGCTTCTTGCCGGACTTCGCGAACTCGACGCCGGCCTGGACGCCCTGCTCGGCCATCTTCTTCGGGAACTGCATGACGGTCACCGCGATCTCGCCGCTCTGCACGGCCTTGACGCCGTCGCAGGAGCCGTCGATCGAGCCGATGACGACCTTGCCGGCGAGGCCCTTCGCCTTCAGCGCGACGTACGCGCCGCGGGCCGCAGGCTCGTTCAGCGTGTAGATCGAGTTCACGTTCGTGGCGCGCTGCAACAGGTTCTCCGTCGCCTGCTGCGCCTTGTTCTGCTCGCCGTTGGTCGCCTCGGCGCCGAGGACCTCCGGCGCGGCGGCCTCGACGTAGCCGTTGTGCCGCTGCTCGGAGACGGTCGAGCCGGGCGTGCCGTCGAGGAGGATGCTCTTCGCCGGCTGTCCGGCGAGCGCCGCCTTGACGTACTGGCCCTGCAGTCGGCCCGCCTCGGTGTTGTCGGTCGCGATCGTGGCGTCGACGGCGTCCTGCGGGTCGGTCTCGGTGTCGAGCGCGATCACCAGCACGTCCTTGTCGCGTGCCTTCTTGATGGCGCCGAGGATGCCGGTGGAGTTGTTGGGCGTCACGAGGATCGTCTTCGCGCCCTGCTGCACCAGGTTCTCGATGGCGGCGACCTGGCCGTCGTTGTCGCCGTCGAACTTGCCGGCGAGCGCGACCAGCTCCGCGCCGCTCTTGTCGGCCTCGGCCTTGGCCGCGTCCCGCAGCGCTACGAAGTAGGGGTTGCTGTCGGTCTTGGTCACCAGGCCGATCTTGGTCTTGCCGTCCCCGGTGGACTCGTCGGAACCGGACTTCGTGCTGGTGCAGCCGACCGCGAGCGCGGCGACGGTGAGAACAGCTAGGAGAGCAGGACCGCGGCGTCCCATGACTACCTCCGTGGCGGGGCTGGTTTGCGGGGAAGTTATTGCGCTAAGTACCGTGACGCAACCGTTTGCGCAAACGCTTGCGCCTTCCTCGATCAAGGAGCCGCCGTGGTCACGATGAAGGAGGTCGCCGAGCTGGCCGGCGTTTCCATCACCACCGTGTCACACGTCGTCAACTCCACCAGGTCCGTCGCACCGGAGACGAAGGCACGCGTACTGGCTGCGGTCGAGCGGACCGGGTACACGGGAGACGCTATCGCGCGGTCGCTGGTCACCGGTGGCACCCGGTCCCTCGGCGTGGCGATCTCCCTGGTCGCGAACCCGTACTTCGCCGAGCTGATCCGCGCGATCGAGCACGAGATCACCCGATCCGGTTACACGCTCGTGCTCGCCGACACGCACGACCAGCCGGAGGCGGAGCAGGCGGCGGTGCGCACGCTGCGGTCGCGGCGGGTCGACGGGCTGATCCTCACGCCGTCGTCGAAGGCCGCCGGCACGGTGCTGCCGGAGCTGCGTCAGGTCGGGCTGCCGATCGTGTTGGTGGACCGGCTGACGACCGCGCAGGACGTCGACCAGGTCGGTCCGGAGAACATCTACGCGACGTCCGGGCTGGTGCAGCACCTCGCCGACGTCGGGCACCGGCGGATCGGGATGATCAGCGGCGCCGAGGGGCTCGCGACGACCAACGAGCGGGTGCTCGGGTACCGGCTGGGGCTCGGTCGGGCGCGACTCACGTGGGATCCGGACCTGGTCGCCTCCGGTTCGTCGGCCGCGCCGCCCGCGGCCGCCGCGCTCGGCAGGCTGCTGGAGCTGCCGGACCCGCCGACCGCGGTCGTGGCCGGGAACAACACGATGCTGTCGGGGGTGCTGCACGAGTGCCGCGCGCGGGGGCTGCGGGTGGGGCGGGACCTCGCGGTGGTCGGGTACGACGAGGTCGAGTGGGCGGACCTGCTCGACCCGCCGGTGACGACGATCGCGCAGCCGATCGTGGAGATGGGTCAGACGGCCGTGCGGATGCTGCTGGCCCGCATCGCCGACCCGACCCGTAAGCCGACGACGGCCCGCCTGCAGACGACGTTCATGCACCGCAACTCCTGCGGCTGCGGCCTGTAACCCCGCGAGTCCAACGCTCGCGCGCGGTGTGTCCGACGTTCGTGACGGGTGAGTTCGACATTCACGACACGAACCGGCGACTCACGGGTCGCGAACGGGCAACTCGCGGGGCTCGAGTGTTGAACACGCGGGTCATGGGCGTCGGACACGCGGGGCCTGAGCGTTGTACACGCGGAGCTGGAGCGATGAACTGGCGGTTCAGGCGGCACGAACCGGGGACTCACTGTGCTTGAAAGGGGGACTCACTAGGTCTGAAACGGGGACTCGCGGGTTAGGCGGACCATAGGTGCATGCCGGCGTAGCTGCGCCACGGGCGCCATGCGTTGCCGTGGGCTTCCAGTGCGTCCGGGGTCGACGGCAGGCCCAGGTTCGCCGCGCCCTTGCGCAGCGCCACGTCGCCTGTCAGCAGCACGTCCGGGGCGCCGAGCACGCGCATCAGCACGTACCCCGCCGTCCACGGGCCGACGCCGGAGAACTGTTGCAGCGTGTGGGAAAGCTCGTCCGGGTCGGCGCCGACGTGCACGTCGAGGTCACCGGCGGCCAGCGCGGCGTTGACCGTCAGGATCGTGTCGATCCGGCGGCGCGGGCCGGCGAGCACGGACGCGCCGTGCTCCGCGATCGCGGCCGGCGTCGGGAACAGCAGCGTCAGCGCACCGTCCGGTGTGGACAGTGGCTCGCCGAGCGCGGCGGTCAGCGTGGCCAGCGCCGTGCGCGCGGCGGACACCGTGATCTGCTGCCCGATCAACGCCCTGGTCACGATCTCGGCGCCGTCGACACTGCCCGGCAGCCGCAGGCCGGGATTCTTCCGCACGGACGCCTCCAGCAGCGGGTCCGCGCCGAGCACCTCCGCGACCGCGCCGGGGTCGGCGTCGAGGTCGAGCAGCCGCCGCAGCCGCGACACCGCGCTGCCGAGGTCGCGCATGTCGGTCAGCGACAGCGTGCAGTCGATGTGCCCGTGCGCCGGTGTGAGCCAGGCCGTGCCGGCGCCGTGCGCGAGCCGCATCGCCCTGCCGTACCGACCGTCCACAACGGACTCCACACCTGGGATCGCCCGCGCGGCAAGGAAGTGCAGCAACCCGTCGGCGTCGAGCGGCTCGCGGTAGGGCAGCCGCAGCGTCACCCGGCCCGGCGCGGTGGGCACCGCGTGGCGCGACGCCGCCTCCCGCAACCCGCTCGGCGTCGTCGCGAACACCGTGCGGATCGTGTCGTTGAACTGCCGCACACTCGCGAACCCCGCCGCGAACGCGACGTCGGCCAGCGGCAGCGCGGTCGTCTCGATCAGCAGCCGCGCCGAGTGCGCGCGGTGCGCACGCGCCAACGCCAGCGGGCCGGCCCCCAACTCGGCCGTCAGCACCCGCGTGAGGTGCCGTTCCGAGTAGCCGAGGCGGCGCGCGAGCCCCGGCACCCCCTCGCGCTCCACCACGCCGTCGGAGATCAGCCGCATCGCGCGGCCGGCCAGGTCGGCACGCAGGTTCCACTCCGGCGACCCGGGCACCGAGTCCGGCAGACACCGCCGGCACGCGCGGAACCCGGCCTGCTGCGCGGCCGCCGCCGTCGCGAAGAACACCACGTTGCGGCGCTTCGGCATGATCGCCGGGCACGACGGCCGGCAGTAGATGCCGGTCGTGCGCACGGCCAGGATGAACTGCCCGTCGAACCGCGCGTCCCGTGAGGCCGACGCCCGGTAGCCCTGCTCCTCGTCAATCAGCACGACACCCATACTGCCAGCGGTTTCACCCCTGGACTCGCGGGATTCGGACGCGACCCTGAACGCGCGGAAGGCCGCCCCGCGAACGGGACGGCCTTCCATGGCTGGCACAGGATCTACGGCGTGACCGCCTGGATGATCACGTCACCGGTGCCGACCAGCGCGTTGACGTCCGTGCGGACCTCGACGTTGCCGAGCAGCACCCGGCCGGCCGCGGGCGTCGCCTTCGGCGTGACCACGCCGGAGACCGTCCACGACGAGCCGCCGGCACGCGCCGCGTTCGCGTCGGTGATCACGAGCGTGCCGAACGCCGGGCCGCTGAACACGTCCACGTAGTCGTACGACGTGGAGCCCGAGGGCACCGCGAACCCGTCGACCAGCGCGATCCACGGGCCGACCGCCGGGTTGTTCACCGTGACGGCCTCTTCCGAGTCGCCGTCCGCGCTGCTCGCCGCGACCACACAGGTCCCGGTCGTGCAGTTGTACAGCACCAGGTCGAGGTCGGCCGACAGGTCGGACACCTTGCCGATCTTGACCCGCAGCTGCGTCGCGCCGGCCGTCACGTCGATGCGGGACTGCGTCTGCGCGCCGTCCGCGATCGTCGGCCTGCCGACCTTGCCACTGCCCAGGTTCGTGCCGGTGGCCCGGCCGGTGAACGGACCGAACTCGTTCTTCAGCGTGTACGTCCGGTTCAGCGGCTGGTTGAGCTGCGCCGTCGCGATCGTGTCCGGGTTCGGCGACACGGTCGCGCCGAGCACCGAAACGGTCACCGTGTACGGGGCCTTCACCGCGTCGGACGTGCGGCGTGCCTCGACCACGATCTCCCACACACCCGGCGTGGGGTTCGTGGTGGTGCGACTCGTCGGGCTCTCCCCGGTGTTGCAGGAGTTGCCCGGCGGGACCGGCGGGTTGTAGCAGTTCAGCGACGAGCTGGCTTCGAGCGGCACACCGTACGGGTGGAACCGCAGGAACCGGATCTGGCCCGCGCCGGCCGCGGTGCCGCCGCCCTGCAGGTCGACCTTCAGCGCCGGCGTGTTCGCCGGGACCCGGACGAAGTAGCTGTCCCAGTCGTTGCGGCCGACCTCGCCGCCGTGCTTGACCTGGTAGCCGTTGCCGGCCGTGAAGTCCTCGGCCGCGATCACCGTGTTGAGTGTCTGGAACTCGACGCCCGTGGTCATCGGGCTGTCCAGGTTGATGATCGCCGAGTGGATGCCGGCGCCCCGCACGTTCACGTTCACCCGGAACTTCACCGCGCTGTTCAGTGGCAGCGTGACGTTGTTCGCGGAGCTGAACGTGCCGTCGTTGCCGACCCAGTTCACCTTGTAGGTGAGCGGGTGGGCCGCGCCGGTCGTGCGCTTGAACGTGTACTCGCGGACGAAGCTGTCGCCCGACTTCACGCCCTCGCGGTCGTGGATGCCGATGCCGAGGTTCGGCGGCGTGTTCGTGAGGATCGGCGACAGCGCGGTGTTGATCTTGACCGAGGACGAGATGTCGGTGGTCGAGATGTTCGACTTGAGCGCGTTCCACGCCTTCTTCACGTCGATCAGACCGTTGCCCTGCTCGTAGGCCTGGTAGGCCGGCAGGTAGCGGGCCGTCGAGTTCAGAGCCTGCCGCAGCTGCGCCGGCTGGTGCGAGACGTTCTTCTGAACGGCCGCGCTGACCAGCAGTGCCGCGGCACCCGCGGCGGCCGGGGAGGCCATCGAGGTGCCCTGCAGCATCGCGTAGCCCGGCGGCAGCGCGTAGGTGCCGGCGACCGGACCACCCTCCTGCCACGTCGGGATCGTCGAGATCGCGGAACCCGGCGCGATGATGTTCGGCTTGAACCCGCCGAGCTCGGTCGGACCGCGACCCGAGAACGGGTGCAGGTTGTCCTCCTGGCTCGAGTCCGAGCCGTAGTTCGCGCGCCACGACGCCTTGGAGATGTACGAGCCGACGCTCATCACCTTGCTGGCCAGCGACGGGCGGCTCACGGTGTTCGAGCCGGGGCCGTCGTTGCCGGCGGAGATGAAGATCTGGACGCCGTACTCCTCGATGAGGCGGTCGTAGAGCGTCTCGGTCGCGGACTCGCCGTCGTTGATCGGGTCGAGGCCGCCGACCGACATGTTGAGGACGTCCACGCCGTTCTGCGCGGCGTAGGTCATGCCCTCTTCCATGGCGTGCCGGGTGCAGCCCGCGACGAACAGGCAGACGCGGACCGACACCAGGTTCGCGCCGGGCGCCGCGCCGTTGACGCCGCCGCCGAACAGCTTGTTGCCGGCGACGATGCCCGCGACGTGCGAGCCGTGCTCACCGGACACGATGCCGATGTTGACGGCCTGGTTCGCGGCGTCGGTCTGCACGACGAACGGCATCGACTCGCGGACCGGGGTGGCCGGGTCGTCGGTGCCGAACTCGTCCTGGTCGGCCTTGACCTTGTAGTCGGTCATGGCCTTCTCGTCGGCGAAGCTCTTGTCCTGGTCCGTGTCGACCCACACCGTGTTGGTGGCCGTGTCCCAGAGGACGCCGAAGGTGCCGATGCTGCCGGCCGGGTTGCCGTCGCGGTTGACGTCGTTGCCGACCTCGCCGCCGAGGCGCGCGTCGCGCTCGTTGAACAGCGCGTACCGGAAGGTGGCGGGCTGCCCGGGGGCCGGGCTGCGCATGTCGAGCCACGTCGGGTCGTTGTCGGCGTTGACGCCGTTGGCGTTGAACGTCGAGTCCGTCGCCGTGATCCAGTCGACGATCTTGCGCTCGCCGGTGCTGGTGGTGTTCAGGGACGGGTGGCCGAGGTCGACGCCGGAGTCGATGATGCCGACGGTCACGCCGCGGCCGTCGAACTTCGGGTTCTGCTGGACGAACTGCGCCGCGCCCGTGTCACCGGTCGGCATGTACGGGTTGACGCCCGGGGTGTTCGCGCCGGGGGCCGGCTGCGGGTCCGGGTCGTCGATGCCCGCCGGTCGCGGCTCGTCGAAGTGGAACTCGCGGTCGACGTCCAGGTCGAGCACGGCCGGCAGCGCGGCGAGCTTCGACACCTCGTCGACCGAGACCTCGGCGCGGGCGTAGCCGAGCTCGTCCGCCCGGTACTTGATCTTCGCGCCCGCCGCGCGCAACTGGTCGAGGCTGTCCTGGGTCTTGCCGTCCTTGGCGAGGACGAGCACCTCGACGGTGCGCTTGCCCGCGTTCTTCGCGGCGGCGACCAGCTCCTGGTCCTGCTTTCCGAGCTCCCCCGCGTCCGGGACCTGCGGCGCCACCGGATCGGCGGCACTGGCGATCGACGGCAGGGCGGTCAGCGAGATGCCGACCACGGCCGCCGTGAACGCCGCGCCGAGGCCACGCCGGCGCCATTCACGTTGGGTCATCCCACGTCCTTCTTCTGTGATTGCGCAGGTGCGCAGGGTCGTACACGCTCAGCGGTGCTCACGGAGTGTTGTTGAGGTAATCCGAACTGACTAGCGTCCAAACGGGCTAATCCTCCTTGTAGACCAACACTCCGTGGTTTATGTCGCTCCGTGTAGCTCATTCGCTACCGATCGGGCGGTGGTGTCCGTAAGGGCCAATTCCGAGGGCCGTAGAGTGACCCCAGTGAGTTTGACCCTCGGGATCGTCGGCTTGCCCAACGTCGGCAAGTCCACCCTCTTCAACGCCCTGACCAGCAACAACGTGCTCGCGGCGAACTACCCGTTCGCGACGATCGAGCCGAACGTCGGCGTCGTCGCGCTGCCGGAACCGCGCCTTTCCGTGCTGTCCACAATGTTCGACAGTGCCCGGATAGTGCCGGCCGTGGTGTCCTTCGTGGACATTGCCGGGCTGGTGCGCGGGGCGTCGGAGGGACAGGGGCGCGGTAACAAGTTCCTCGCGAACATTCGCGAGGCGGACGCCATCTGCCAGGTCATCCGGGTGTTCGACGACCCGAACGTGGTGCATGTGGACGGCCAGGTCGACCCGTCGGCCGACATCGAGACGATCAACACCGAGCTGATCCTCGCCGACCTGCAGACCGTCGAGAAGGCGCTGCCGCGGCTGGAGAAGGAGTCGCGCATCCGCAAGGAGTCGCGCCCGCTGCTCGAGGCCGCCAAGCTCGCCGGTTCGATTCTGGACTCCGGGCGGACGCTGTTCACCGCGCAGTCCGAAGTGGACGTGTCGTTGCTGCGTGAGCTGAGCCTGCTGACGGTCAAGCCGTTCCTCTACGTGTTCAATGCGGACGAGTCGGTGCTGTCCGATTCTGCCCGGCGCAAGGAGCTCACCGAACTGGTGGCTCCCGCCGCGGCCGTCTTCCTGGACGCCAAGGTCGAGTCGGAGCTGCTGGAGCTCGACGACGAGGAGTCCATCCGCGAGCTGCTCGACTCGATCGGGCAGCCGGAGCCCGGCCTGCACGCGCTCGCGCGGGCGGGCTTCGAGACGCTCGGGCTGCAGACGTACCTGACCGCGGGCCCGAAGGAGTCCCGCGCGTGGACCATCCACAAGGGATGGACCGCGCCACAGGCCGCCGGCGTGATCCACACCGACTTCGAGCGCGGCTTCATCAAGGCGGAGATCGTGTCGTTCGACGACCTGGTCGCGGCCGGCTCGATGGCGGCCGCGAAAGCTGCCGGCAAGGTCCGCATCGAGGGCAAGGACTATGTGATGTCCGACGGCGACGTGGTCGAGTTCCGCTTCAACGTGTGAGTCGGGGGGCAGTCCGTTGGACGGTCACAGGGCGATGAATACGCGGTACTCAGTCTCGGCCTTCGCGAGGAGCAGCCGCCACTTCGCGGGGTGACGTGTCAGTGGATGATTCTGGCCCGCATGGCGTGCGCGACCATCCGTGCACGGTTACCCGTGCCGAGCTTGCGGCCGGCGCGCGTCAGGTGGCTCCCGATGGTCAGTGCGGAGAGATTGAGGGTTTCGCCGATCTCCTTGTTGGAGTGGCCGGCCGCGACGAGCTGGAGTACCTCGATCTCACGGTCCGACAAGCCGTAGGGGTTCTTGTTGCGAGCGGCGGGACGCGGGACGGTGCGCATCGCGGTGTCCTGGTCGGGTTGCGTTGTGTCGTCGAGGACCAGCCGTAGCTCCCCGCTCCCGGGTGGTGCGAGTTTCAGCAGGCAGGCCTGCGCGCCGGCCCGGAATGCCTGTGGCACGGTGGCGGAGTCGTCCGGCGAGGCCAGCACCACGATCCGCCGCCACCCGAGGAGACGGAGGTCGGTGACCAGTTCGAGGGCGCCGCCATGGGGCAGGTCGAGATCGACGAGTGCCAGGTCGCACGGGCCGCTGACGTGGGTGCGTGCTTTCGCCTCGTCCACCGTCGCTGCCTCCTGGACGGGGTCGGCACCCATCCGGGTGAGCCAGCCGATGATCGCCCTCCTCGACCCGGGGTCGCCGCCCGCGACGAGCGCGGAGAACACCGTGCTGAAGCCTGGGGACCGCGGCGGGCGGGCAGTGGCCGCCAGTTCGCGCAGGCCGTCCCGGACGTGGGGCCAGTGCAGCTCGAACTCGTCGTCGAGACGCTGCTCGCGGTCGTCGCCAGCCTGGATCGTGCTGGCTGGGCGACGACTGGATGTGGCCGCGGTTCGGGTGGCGAGAGCCAGGACGTGTCGAGCGCTCTCCGGCCAGGGTTCTGACTGCAGGTCATGCCATTGCCCGAGCATGACGGCGTAAGCGTGCTGGGTGGCGCGATGGGCGATGTCCCGGTTCGTGGTCGTCCGCAGAGCTGCGACCAATGTCCGACTCATCGTTGCCGCGTAGAACAACTCGAACGAATGCGAAGTGATCGCGACGTCAGGAGGTTCGAGCTGGTGGACCTGGCGCACGGCGGCATCCCTTGTGAGGCAGTTCTTACTCAGGTGGAAGGCGTTGTGGCCCCCGCCCGGGAGCGATTGGGGGAAGAGCGGGGGCCACAACAGGAGGGACCGGCTGATGCGTGGTCAGCCGGTCGTGGCCACTAGCGGAAATGTGGATGCCCGCTCGACCGGTGACAACACCACCCGGCCGGGTCGCGAAAATCCTTTTGTTGCATCGTCACATTCCCGAGCTGAAGAATCCGCGTACGAAAGCTTTCGGCGCGACACAAGACCTCCCCCAAAAAGCCAACGGTAGATATAGGAACCGGCGTTAGTCGCCCCTGCCCGAGCGGGGACAGATAATTACTAACACGTCCGATATGGCGCACCAACTCCCCGGAACCCTCACGGGGGAACGGTCACCAGCGGAAACACAGAGTTTGCCCAGGTGAACACGTACCGGTAATTATCACCTGAACAGGTGACCCCCGAGAGGCCGACAACGCCGGAAAACTGCAACTTGCACCGCAGATACGGGTCTGATGAACCGTTCGGTCGTAATCTTGGCCGCGTCGATCGGGGGACGTCGCAGCCGATACCGGGTCCCCGGGTCGTCGCCGTCGTCCTCGTCGGCCCACGACAGGCCACCGATCCGCCTTGCGATCCGGTGCCCAACGTGTGAACAGGGGCAGAGTCGGCTAACTCGGCCCGCCTTCCATCGACAAAGGCGGCGCAGTTTCGCGCGCGGTCAGACCGCCGCTCGGCCGTTGCTCGTCTTCATCGCGACGATTGCCGCCGCTCTTACGGCTTCGTGCAGCTGCCACACCGACTGCGCGGGCAGGTAGAAGCCCTCGCCCGGTGGCGGGACCACCGCGACGCGCCCGTCCGACACTGTCACCACGAGGGTGCGCTCGCGGTCGAGCGTGTCGACCACCGGCACTTCCCAGATCTCTTGCGCACTCATTTGCGCGACCTCCTGTCCGGCGTCCTGACTGGGGGGTCGCCCGATGGGGGGTCGTCGTTACGGGAAGTTTCAGCGCAGCGCCGAGCGACCCACCGGGGCCAGTTGGAGCTGCTCCGGCGGACGGGCCAGCCGGCGGGTGAGCGCGGGCAGCACGTCGTGTGTCCAGCGGGGTTCCGCGCCGAGCCACCGGATGTGGTCGCGCAGTTGGTCGGCACCGGGGAACGACGCCAGCCACGCCACGACGGGCCGGGCATCGTGGAGTGTGCGCAGCACGGCCAGCGGTGGCGCGCCGGTGTCGACGAGCAGGGGCCGGACCTCGGCGTCGAAGAACGCCAGGAACTTGTCCGCGCCGCCGGGTGGCAGGTGGTAGAGGGTGACCGTGACCAGCGCACCCTCGATCGGGTCGAGGGGCGTACGGGAGGGCTGGAGCAGCAGCACGTCGTCCGAGTCGGGTGTCGTACCGGTCTCCGCGCGGGCCAGGTCGGCGAACCCGCGCAGCCAGACGAAGCGGTCGTCGGCGTCCAGGTCGCGGAACCGGCCGAGCACCCGTACCCCGTCCGCCTCCTCGATCAGGTCGTCGCGCTCGCCCGGTCGCCATGTGTGCTGCCGGAGCTCGAGAACCTCAGACATCGTTGCCGCCGCTCCTTCCGCGGTGATCACCCTGGCGGGTGACACCTTAGGTGGGGACGCGGGACCGGACGTGTCGGAGACCGTGTTGTATGTAGCGATGACCAGACTGCTCCTCGGTCCCCTGTTACGTCACGTGGACACCAGATCGGCGACGGTGTGGGTCGAGACCGACGCGCCGTGCACGGTCGAGGTGGCCGGCGGCAGCGCGCACACCTTCACGGTCGCGGGCCACCACTACGCCCTCGTGGTCATCAGCGGCCTCGAACCGGGCACGAGCACGCCGTATCAGGTCACCCTCGACGGTGACCGCGTGTGGCCGCTGCCCGACTCGGACCTGCCGCCGAGCCGGATCCGCACCTTCCCCGAGGACGGCGACCCGGAGTTCCTCATGGTGTTCGGCTCGTGCCGGATGGCCGAGACCGACGACCCGGAGGAGCGGAAGAAGACCGGCACGGACGCGCTCGCCGCGTACGCCACCCGGATGCGCGACCAGGACGAGCGCGAGTGGCCCGACTCGCTCATGCTGCTCGGCGACCAGGTCTACGCGGACGAGACGTCCGCCGCGACGCGGGAGTGGATCGCGAAGCGGCGCAGCCTCGACGAGCCGCCCGGCATCGAGGTCGCCGACTTCGAGGAGTACACCCGGCTCTACCAGGAGGCGTGGTCCGCGCCGCTGACGCGCTGGCTGATGTCGACCGTGCCCACCTCGATGATCTTCGACGACCACGACGTGCGGGACGACTGGAACACCTCGCAGACCTGGCGGGACGAGAAGGAACGCACGAGCTGGTGGCCGACCCGCGAACGCGGCGCGCTCGCCACCTACTGGATCTACCAGCACATCGGCAACCTCGCCCCGGAGGACCTCGAGACCGACGAGGTGTACGGCGAGGTGCTCGCGGCCGGTCGCGACGGCGACGCCGCCGACCTGCTGCGCGACTTCGCCGACCGGGCGCGCCAGGAGGTCAACGGCCGCAAGGGCACCCGGTGGAGCTACCGCCGCGACTTCGGCAACGTGCGGCTGCTGGTGATCGACACCCGTTCCGGGCGGATCCTGTCCGGCGGCGCGCGGTCGATGGTCAGCGACGGCGAGTTCGAGTGGATCGAGGAGCACGCGACCGGGAACTTCGACCACCTGCTGATCGGCTCGTCGCTGCCGTGGCTGATGCCGCACTCGATCAGCCACCTGCAGTCGATCAACGAGGTCGCGTGCCGGCGGCCCGGGTGGCGCGGGCGGCTCGCGGAGAAGCTCCGGCAGTTCGGGGACCTGGAGCACTGGCCGTCGTTCCGGGCGTCGTCCGACCGGCTCGCGCGGCTGATCCTGCGTGCCGCGCAGACCGACACGTCGTCGATCTGCGTGCTGTCCGGCGACGTGCACCACGTGTACGCCGCGAAGGCGACGTTCCCGGTGCCGGTCCGCGCCTCGGTGTACCAGCTGGTGTGCTCGCCGGTGCACAACCGGGTGCCGGCGCCGATGCGGCCGCTGTTCCGGATCGCGTGGTGGCGGCCGCTCGCCGCGGTGATCCGCTGGTGGATGTTCCGGTCGCCGCACATCGAGCCGATGCCGGTCGAGTGGGACAAGATCTCCGGGCCGTACTTCGGCAACGCGGTGGCGACGCTGCGTACCTCGGGCCGTGCCGCGGAGATGGTGGTGGAGTGTGCGGACGGTGGCGAGCACCCCACGCTGGTGCCACTCGTCACCGTGCCTCTGACAGCGCCGGCGGCGCCACCGACGCCCTCGGTATGACCGGACGCCGGCGTCACCGGAAGTGACCGTGGTCACGTCGGACGACCACCGCCCGTTTACCACTGAAAGGCCGAGGCCCGGTTGGGCCATCCGGCGGCCGACGAGGACAACAAGAGAGTAATGGGCGGGCATGAATAACCGCTGCTCTGCAGATAGTGGTGGTCATCCTCGCCACCACCGCAAGTCTTGCGGCTACCCTCGAGTGGACTAGGCCGAACGGCTCAGCATTGGCCTGTTCGGCCTAAGCCCACCGGTGGCTATCCGAACATGACCGATCACGCTACGTTCAACAAATGGAGCGTCGCAGCTTTCTTCGGTTGCCCGTGGTCGGCTCGGCGGCAGCCACTTTCGGAGGAGCATCCTGGTTGAACGCGTTGTCCGCCGGCGCGGCCGCCGGTGACGGACCGTACGGGCCGTTGCGAGCGGCGGACGGGAACGGGCTGATGCTGCCCCAGGGTTTCAGCAGCCGGATCGTCGCGCGCTCGGGCCAGCAGATCGCCGACTACGTCTGGCACTCCGCACCGGACGGCGGCGCGTGCTTCGCCGACGGCGCGGGCTGGATCTACGTGTCCAACAGCGAGGTGCCGTTGGTCGGCGGTGTCGGCGCACTCCGGTTCGACTCGGCCGGGACCATCGTCGACGCCTACCGCATGCTCTCGGGTACCAACGTGAACTGCGCGGGCGGCGCGACGCCGTGGCACACCTGGCTCTCGTGCGAGGAGGTCGACCACGGACAGGTCTGGGAGACCGACCCGTGGGGCGTCGACGAACCGGTCGTGCGCCCGGCGATGGGGGTGTTCACGCACGAGGCGTGCGCGGTCGACCCCGACCTCAAGGTCGTCTACCTCACCGAGGACAGATCGGACGGCGGCTTCTACCGCTTCACCCCGACCGGCTGGCCCGACCTGTCGTCCGGGCTGCTGGAGATCATGGTCGACACACCCGACGGCGTCGGCTGGGCGCCCGTGCCGGACCCGTCCGCCGCGACCGAGCCGACCCGCCACCAGGTCGCGGACGCGAAACCGTTCAACGGCGGCGAAGGCTGCTACTACGCGGCCGGCACCTGCTGGTTCACCACCAAGGGCGACAACCGCGTGTGGGCCTACGACACGGCCGGCGGCACGCTGGCGCTGACCTACGACGACGACGCGCCGCTGTCCGGCGTCGACAACGTGACCCGCGCGGCCAGCGGCGACCTGTTCGTCGCCGAGGACGGCGGCAACCTGGAGATCTGCCTGATCACCCCGGACTGCGTGGTCGCGCCGTTCGTGCGGGTGCTCGGGCACGAGCGGTCGGAGATCACCGGGCCGGCGTTCTCCCCGGACGGGTCGCGGCTCTACTTCTCCTCGCAGCGCGGCACGGCCGGCAGCCCGGCGACCGGTATGACGTTCGAGGTGACCGGTCCGTTCAGGAGCTGACGGCAGGGTTGATGGCGTCGATCACGCCGTCGATCTCCTCGGCCAGCGACACGTCCGACGCGGTGATGCCGCCCTCGGAATGCGTGCTGCAGCTCAAGGTCAGTGTGCGCCACCGGATGTCGATGTCCGGGTGGTGGTTGTCGTTCTCCGCGATCTCCGCCACCCGGTTCACGACCTGGATGGCCTGCGGGAAGCTCGCCAGCTCCACCTCGCGGACCAGCGCGCCCTCCCGGCGGCGCCAGTTCTTCAACCGACCGAGGGCCTTGCCGACTTCTTCGTCACTCAGGAGCTGGGGCATGTGTCCATGGTGACGCCTCGCCGACCACGACGCACGGGTAGGCTCTGCGAGATCACACGGGAGTCCGGTGTAGCGCCGGGCTGAGAGGAGGGCTCGCAGCCCTCGACCGTTCGAACCTGATCCGGGTAATGCCGGTGCAGGGAGGAGGCATGGTGAAGGTCCGCATTCTCCTGCTCGCCGGCGCGCTGGTCGCGTCGTTGTCGGGCTGCTCGCTGGTCGGTAGCTCCGACGGCGGTCACGATGCGCGCAAGGTCGTGCTCGTCACCCACGACTCGTTCGCGATGAGCGACGAGGTGCTCGCCGCGTTCACGAAGTCCTCCGGGATCACGGTCGACGTCCGCAAGGTCGGCGACGCCGGCGCGCTCACCAACCAGCTGGTGCTCACCAAGGGCAGCCCGATCGGCGACGTCGCGTACGGCGTGGACACCACGTTCGCGTCCCGCGCGCTCGACGAGGACGTGTTCGCCCCGTACGAGGTCGACGTCAAGGGCCCGGCCGACCACGCGCTCGACGACACGAACCGGCTGACCGCTGTCGACCTCGGCGACGTGTGCCTCAACATCGACCCGGCCGCGCTCGCCGCGAAGGGCGTGCCGGAGCCGACGTCCTACGCCGATCTGGTCAAGCCCGTGTACAAGGACCTGCTGGTGGTCGAGGACCCCGCGACGTCCTCGCCGGGGCTCGCGTACCTGCTCGGCACGGTCGCGAAGCTCGGCGACGGCTGGCAGGACCACTGGAAGGCGTTGCGGGCCAACGGGGTCAAGGTCGTGAGCGGCTGGGAGGAGGCCTACACCCAGGAGTTCTCCGGTTCCTCCGGCAAGGGCCCCCGGCCGATCGTGGTGTCCTACGCGTCCTCGCCGTCCGCGGAGCTGGCCGAGGACGGCACGCCGCGCACGAAGGCCGTGCTGGACACGTGCTTCCGGCAGGTCGAGTACGCGGGCGTGCTGAAGAACGCCGCGCACGGCGACAATGACGACGATGCCAAGAAGGTCATGGACTTCCTGCTGTCGCAGGAGTTCCAGTCGCAGGTGCCCGAGCAGATGTACGTGTACCCGGCGCGGTCGGACGTGTCGCTGCCCGAGGCGTGGCAGCAGGCGGCGCCGCTGCCGGCCGCGCCGGCGGAGCTGCCGTCGGAGGAGATCCAGCAGAACCGCGAGCGGTGGGTCGACGAGTGGCGCGGCACCGTCCAGGACTGACGGCCACACCCCGCGGGCTGACGCTGATCGCGTTGGTGCCGCTGGGTTTCCTCGCGGTCTTCTTCGTGTGGCCGGTGGTCGCGATCCTGCGGCTCGGCCTGCGCGACGGCGGGGTGCTGACCACCCTGGGCAGCGCGGAGGTGTGGCGGCTGGTCGCGTTCACCGTCGGCCAGGCCGCCGCCGCGACGGCCGTCGCGGTGGTCGCGGGCCTGCCGGTGGCGTTCCTGCTCGCCAGGACCTCCTTGCGGGGACTGGGTTTCGTGCGGGTCGTCATCCTGGTGCCGTTCGTGCTGCCGAGTGTCGTCGTCGGCCTCGCGTTCCGGTCGCTGCTGCCCGACGGCGGCGTGTGGGCGATCGTGCTGGCCAACGCGTTCTTCAACGTCGCGGTCGTGGCGCGCACGGTCGCCGGGCTGTGGGCGCACCTGGACCGCCGGGCCGAGGACGCGGCGCGGGCGCTCGGGGCCTCGCGGCTGCGGACGTTCACGTCGGTGGTGCTGCCCGCGCTGGCGCCGGCCATCGGGTCGGCCGCGGCCGTGGTGTTCCTGTTCTGCGCCACCAGTTTCGGCGTGGTGCTGATCCTCGGCGGGGCGCGGCTGCGGACCCTCGAGACCGAGATCTACCTGCGGACGGTCGAGCTGTTGGACCTGTCCGGCGCGGCCGCGCTGTCGCTGCTGCAGCTCGGCGCGGTCGTGGCGGCGCTGTCGATCGGGGCGGTCGCCCGGCGCAGGCGCGAGACCGCGCTGCGGCTGCGCGGTCAGGCCGAGTCGGCGCGCAGGCCGACGGGTGGCGAATGGGGTGTGGTCGCGCTGGCGTTCGCGGTGCTCGCCGCGCTGCTGGTGCCGATCGCGACGCTGGTGCTGCGTTCACTGTCCACAGCGGACGGTTGGGGCCTCGACGGCTACCGTGCGCTGACCGGTACCGGGCACGCGGGATCGCTGCAGGTGTCCGGGGTCGACGCGGCGCTGAACTCGCTGCGGGCGGCGACGGACGCGACGGTCCTCGCGGTCACGCTCGGCACGATGGCGAGCGTCGTGCTGGTGTCGTTGGCACGCAACCGGGTCCGGTACGTCGAGGTGATCGACACCGCGTTCATGCTGCCGCTCGGCGTGTCCGCGGTGACCGTCGGCTTCGGCTACCTGATCACGCTGGACCTGCTGCCCGGCGACCTGCGGACATCGGCCGCGCTGGTCCCGCTGGCGCAGGCGCTGGTGGTGACCCCGCTGGTCATCCGCATCATGCTGCCGGTGCTGCGGTCCATCGACGAACGGCTGCGGCAGGCGGCCGCGTCGCTCGGCGCGAGCCCGTGGCGGGTGTGGGGCGAGGTGGACGTGCCGATGGCCGGGCGGTCGCTGCTGACCGCCGCCGCGTTCGGATACGTGGTGGCGCTTGGCGAGTTCGGCGCGACGAGCTTCCTCGCCCGGCCGGACACGGCGACGCTGCCGGTCGCGGTGGCGCGGCTGATCTCGCGGCCGGGTGAGCTGAACAACCAGATGGCGTACGCCGCGTGCACGCTGCTGGTGCTGGTCACGGTGGCCGTGGTGGCGGTCGTCGAACGGGTGCGCGTGCCGGGTCGCGCCGGGGTGGGAGAGTTCTGATGCTGGCCGTCTCGGGGTTGACCGTCCAGTACGGCAGTCTGACCGCGGTGTCCACTGTGGACCTCGCGGTCGCGGACGGCGAGGTGCTGGCACTGCTCGGCCCGTCCGGCTGCGGCAAGTCCACGCTGTTGCGCGCGGTCGCCGGGCTGGAGCCGGCCGCGACGGGCGCGATCCGGTGGGACGACACGGATCTGGCGGACGTGCCGGTGCACCGGCGCGGCTTCGGCCTGGTGTTCCAGGACGGGCAGCTGTTCCCGCACCGGGACGTGGCCGGCAACGTGGCGTTCGGGCTGCGGATGCGCCGGGCGCCGGTCGATACCCGGCGCCAGCGCGTGGCCGAGCTGTTGGAGCTGGTCGGCCTCGCCGGCTACGGGCACCGGAAGGTGACCGAGCTGTCCGGCGGCGAGCAGCAGCGGGTGGCGCTGGCCCGGGCGCTCGCGCCGCGACCGAGGCTGCTGCTGCTGGACGAGCCGCTGTCGGCGTTGGACCGGGCGTTGCGCGAACAGCTGGCGATGGACCTGGCCGGCGTGCTGCGGGTAGCCGGCGCGACCGCGCTGGTGGTGACCCACGACCACGACGAGGCGTTCACGCTGGCCGACCGGGTCGCGGTGATGCGAGCCGGGCGGATCGTGCAGGTGGGCCCGCCGGAGGAGGTGTGGCGCCGCCCGGCCGACGAGTCCACCGCGCACTTCCTCGGCTGCGGCCTGACACTGCCGGCGACCGTACGGGACGGCGTCGTGGCCTGTGAGCTGGGTTCGGCGCCGCTGCCGTGGGCGCCGGCCGGCGCCGTCACGCTCGGCCTGCGCCCGCACGCCCTGCGCCTCGCCACCGCCGGCGCGGTGACCGGCAAGCTCATGCAGTCCGTGCACCGCAGGGACCACGTGCGACTGCAGGTCCGCCTCGACGCCGGCGACCGAATCGTCGACGCGGTCGCCGGCATCGCGGAGACGCCGGAGCCGGGCACCCGCGTCCACCTGGCTCTGGACCCCGACGGGCTGGCCGTACTCGGCTGACCAGGACCGGTCAGCCGTCCTTGGTCGACATCCGCGCCAGTGCCAGCGAGTAGCCGATCACGATGTAGCAGGCCGCGCGCAGCACCGCGGTGCCGAGACCGTCCGTCGGCATCGGGTCGCGGGCCACGTCGGCAAGTGACTCCCACGCGGTCGTCAGCAGGAACGGGTGCAGCCAGTCGAGCGAGGCGATGTTGCCGAGGATCGTGAACACGATGATGCCGCCGAGCGTCGACGCCAGCACCACCAGCGGGTGCTCGGTGCACGCCGAGATCGCCAGCGCGACCGCGGCCACCGCCCACACCTGCACCGTCACCAGCGCGGTCAGCAGCGCCACCCGGCCGAGCGACGGCCAGAACGGCAGCGTGCTCCCGGACATGGTCATCATGCCGTCGCCGCCGAGGATCAGCAGGCCGGCGATGACACCGACGACCGCGAGGATCGTCACGGCGAGCAGCGACAGCACGGCGACGCCGAACGCCTTCACGGCGAGCAGCCGTGCCCGGCCGACCGGTGCGAGCAGCAGGCTGCGCAGGCCACCGGACGACGCCTCGCCGGCGAGCGCGTCGGCCGACCACATCGAGCCGAGCATCGGCAGCAGCATGGCGAGCGCCAGCATCAGCACGAAGATCGGCAGGATCATGCCGTTCTGCGTGACCAGCGCCGCGACCCCCTGGATCGCGTCCCCGCCGGGACCACCCACCTCCGACGACGACGCCACCGACATCGCGACGGCCGCGATGACCGGGGTCAGCGCGAGCACGCCGAGCGCGATCAGCGTGCGCGGCCTGCGGATCATGAACCGCAGCTCGGCACGCAGCAGCCGCCCGATCGGCGCCTTGGTGCGCTGTTCGGTCAGCACCGCGGGCATGGCCCCCATGCCGTCGACGGTGTCCATCGCGGCGGTCATGACGACTCCTCGAACGAGTCCACTTCGGACAGTTGGGCGCCGCTGGAACGCGACTGCGTCAGCCGCGCGAACAGCTCCTCGAGCCCGGTCCGCTGGCGGCGCACCTCGTGCACCGCGACCCCGGCGCGCACGAGCGTCTCGACGACGTCCGGCGCGGTGGTCGCGACCAGGTCCACCTGCACGCCACCGGGTGCCTCGCGGGCCGGAATCCGGTTGTCCCGCAACGCGTCCACGGCGACCGTGACGTCCGGGGTGGACACCAGCAGACCCGCGTCGCCCGCCTCGAGCAGCTCTGTCAGCTCCCCCTGCGCGACGACGGAGCCCTGGTGCAGCACGGCGACGTGCGTGCAGGTCGCCTCCACCTCGGCCAGCAGGTGCGAGGACACGAGCACGGTCGTGCCGGCCGCGTGCAGGTCGGCGATGACCGCGCGGACCTCGCGGGTGCCGGCCGGGTCGAGCCCGTTGGTCGGCTCGTCCAGCACCACCAGCCTGCGCGGGATCAGCAGCGCGGCCGCCAGCCCGAGCCGCTGCTTCATGCCGAGCGAGTACCCCCGGTAGCGGCGGTTCGCGGCGGCGGACAGGCCGACCCGCTCCAGCGCCGCCCCGACCGCCCGTGGGATGTCCCGCGACGAGAGCCGCGGCTCGGCGGCCCCGACGCGCAGCAGGTTCTCCCGACCGGACAGGAACGGGTGGAAGCCGGGGCCCTCGACGAGCGCGCCCACCTCGGGCAGCGCCCAGCCGGCGCCTTCCGGCATCTTGTGGCCGAGCAGCTCCACCGAGCCCGCGGTCGGCATGGTCAGGCCGAGCAGCATGCGGATGGTGGTGGTCTTGCCGGAGCCGTTGGGGCCGAGCATGCCGAGCACCGCGCCCACCGGCACCTCGAGGTCGACGTGGTCGACCGCGACCGTCTTCCCGTAGACCTTCCGCAGGTTGCGGGTCCGCGCGGCCAGGCGGGCGGGGGCCCCCGCGGCGCTCGCCACGGGGGCCTCCTCCTCGATCGTCATGTCCCCAACGGTAGTCACTTGACCGTTGCGATGGCCTCGGTGACCACCTGCTCCGGCACCGCGCCGACCGCGACCTTGCCGTCCTCGGTGATCAGTGCCGTGCCCACGTTCGTGGTGATCACGTAGCCGGTGCCGAAGTCACCCTGGACCTCCTTGCCGAGGGTCCCGAGCAGCTTGAACACGTCCTGCTCCGAGCCGCCCATGCCCTCGGCGGCGTCCAGCATGTCGGCGGGCACCTTGCCGGTCGCCACGATGTCCCAGCCGCGGCCGACGGTCTTCAGGTCCGCCTTGGCCAGCCAGTCCTCCGGGCTCGCGCCGTGGACCTCCTTCTCGACGTCCTTCTCCGTCACGGTCGCACCGGCCGGCGGTGTGAACGTGAAGAGCTTCGGGTCCTGCGCGGCGTCGCTGAACTCCGTGAAGCCCACCTTCACCGCCGGGTCCGCCTGCCCGTTCGACAGCACCTCGAGCTGCAGCGGGATCCGCAGCTCCGAGTCGACCGAGACCCGGATCTCGCGCAGCAGCGTCCGCTCGCTCGGCTTCGGGGCCAGCACCAGCTGGTAGACCGGCCGGCCGGCGACCCGCGCGGTGCCGTCGACGGTGACCGTCGAGTCCTCCTGCATGGCCGTGACCAGCTCGGCGGCGGCCGCGGCCGGGTCGGCGAACTTGCCCTCCAGGGGCTTGTCGGCGCCCTCCCCGTCGTGTGGGACCTGCGTCACCGATCGGTCCTCGGAGTTCCACACCCACACGGTCGTGCCGTCGTCGACGACGGTCGTCTCGCTGTTGCGGCCGGCGATCGCGACCCGGCCCTTGCCGGTGCCGTCCGACCACACCTGGATCGAGTCGCCCTCGCCGGAGCTGGTCGGCATGCCCGGGATCGGCAGGCCGAGGTTGTTCTCGATCGACACCGATCCGGCGAGCGCCGGGATCTCCGTGTTCAGCACCGACTCCACCAGCGTCTGAGCACTGATCGGCGGCAGTGCCGGCGGCGCCTCACCGGCGCCGGCCGGCGAAGCCAGCACGACCAACCCGACGACCCCCGCCGCGGTACCGGCCGCCGCGAACGACAGCGCAGTCTTCCTCGAGTTCATCAGACCCCTCGTTTCCTCGCGTCTTGTGACAGTGAGGTTGCCTCACCGCTACTGAGATGACGCTGAGAGCGACCGAGAAGCTGAGAGTCCGCTGAGACGGTCCCCCGGCCAAGGGGGGTGACCGGGCATGCTGGTGCGCATGAAACCGCGCGTGCTGGTGGTCGACGACGAGCTCGGGGTCCGCAGAGCGCTGCAGCGCGGGTTGGGGGCGGAGGGCATGGACGTCGTGACGGCGGCCGACGGGCCCTCCGCGCTGGACATCGCGCGGACCGGCGCGTTCGACGTGATCCTGCTCGACATCATGCTGCCGGGGCTGTCGGGCTACCGGGTGCTGCAGGCGCTGCGGGCCGAGGGCGTCTCGACGCCGGTGCTGCTGGTGTCGGCCAAGGACGGCGAGGTCGACCAGGCCGACGGGCTCGACCTCGGCGCCGACGGGTACCTGGTGAAGCCGTTCTCGTTCGTGGTGCTGGTCGCGCAGGTGCGCGCGGTGCTGCGGCGCGGCGCGTCGGAGGGCGCCGAGCGGCGGCTGAAGGTCGGCGAGCTGACCGTGGACCGGGCGGTCCGCGAGGTGCGGTTCGCCGACGAGCTGATCCCGCTGTCGCCGCGGGAGTTCGCCGTGCTCGAGGTGCTGGTCAGCCGCGCGGGCGCGGTCGTGACGAAGGACGAGCTGCTGCGGACCGTGTGGGGCGACGAGCTGGCGGCGACCCGCAACGCGGTCGAGGTGTACGTCGGCTACCTGCGGCGCAAGTTGGACGCGGCGGGCGCGGGTGGCATCGTGCGTACCGTGCGTGGCCACGGTTACCTCGCGTCGAGCAGCGAGCTGGACGCCGTGCTCGAGCCCAAGCCCAGGTGAGTGGGGTTCTGGGCCGGGTTTTCGGCCGGCTGTGGCTGCGCCGCTCGGTCCGGTTCCGGATCACGACCGTCGGCACGGCGGTCACGCTCGTCGCGCTGGTGTCGCTCGCGCTGGTGACGAGCCGGCTGATCGGGCCGCTGCTGGTGAGCTCCGCGGACGCGCAGCTGCAGCCGATCCTCGACCAGGCCGTCACCGAGGTCGAGCGCGGCGCCTCGCTCGACGCGGGCCCGGTCGGCATGCAGGCGCGGGTGCTCGACACGGCGGGCGTCCCGGTCGACGGCCAGCCGCCCCCGCCGCTGACCGCGGCGGACATCCGGGTGCTGAAGGCGGGCACGCCGGTGCTGCGGCTGTCGGACGACCCGCCGCGACGCTGGCTCGGCACGGTCGCGACCGCGCCGGACGGCGCGCAGCGGCTCGTGGTCGTCGGCACGATCCTCACCGGGTACGTCGCCGCGCAGCACCGGGCGCTGAACTGGCTGGTGGTGGCCGCGCTGATCGGCGCGGCGACCGGTGGCATCGCGACGTGGTTCGCGGTGCGCTCGTCGCTGCGGCCGGTGGAACGGATGCGTGCGGCGGCGACCCGGCTGCCGGCCGGGAGGCGGTTGCCGCTGCCCGTCGCGCACGACGAGCTGCGGTCGCTCGCGGCGGCGCTGAACGGGTTGCTCGCGCGGCGGGACGAGGCGTCGGCGCGGTTGCGGCGGTTCACCGGCGACGCCGCGCACGAGCTGCGGTCGCCGGTGGCGTCGATCCGGGTGCAGGCCGAGGTGGCCGTGGCGAACCCGGATCCGGTGCTGTCGCAGGAGGTCCTCGCCGACGTCGTGCACGAGTCGGAGCGACTGTCCGCTCTGGTCGACGGGTTGTTGGCGCTGGCCAGGTCCGACGCGGGCGAGTGGCCGGAGGCGACGTCGGTCGACGTGGTCGCGGCCGCGCGTGGCGCGGTGTCCCGGATGCCTTCCGGCGGCCCGGTCGTGGGGACACATCTCGCGCCGGGGGCCTGCTGGGTGGTCGCCGCGCCCGCGGAGGTCGACCTGGTGCTGGACAACCTGCTGCGCAACGCCGCCCGGTACGCGCGGGCGCGGATCACGGTGTCGGTGCTGTCGCGGGCGTCGGCCGTGTGGCTCGTGGTGGACGACGACGGGCACGGCATCGACCCCGCGCACCGCGAGAAGGTGTTCGACCGGTTCTACCGCGTGCAGGACCACCGGTCGCGGGACTCCGGCGGCGCCGGGCTCGGGTTGGCGCTCGTGGCCGAGGTGGTCGCCCGGCGCGGCGGGACGGTGCGGGTGAGCGAGTCGCCGGAGGGTGGGGCCAGGTTCCAGGTCCGGTGGCGGGCCCTGACGTGATGCCGACGTGATGCTGCGGCACACCGCGCTCGTCGACGTGCCCTGCCCGGTCGTGTCGGCGTGCCTCACCGTGCGCTCGACGTTCGGGCTGTCCGAGGGCCATCTGGCGCCCGGTGACGAGTTCTCGTTGGTGCGCGGGCGGTTCCGGGTCGCGTCGACCGAGCCGGCCGGGTGGCGTGCGGTGCTCGTGGCCGGGCCGTACCGGTCGGGCACGCTCGACGTGCGGCTGACGTCGACCGGCGCCGGGACGTTGGTGACGTGTGCCGCGGTCGTCCCGTCGGCGCTCCGCGGGCCGGTGCTCGCGTGGCTTTCCGGTGTGGCGGGCCGGATCGTCGACCGGTCGGTCTCGCTCGTCGACGCGCCGGTGGTCGTGGGCGCGGTGATCGTGCGGCGGGGCCGGGAGCTGCTCGCGCAGCAACGCGCGTACCCGCCCGCGGCGGCCGGGCTGTGGGAGCTGCCCGGCGGCCGCGTCGAGCGCGACGAGTCCGATGTGGACGCCGTGCGCCGCGAGTGTCAGGAGGAGCTGGGGGTCGACGTGGTGGTCGGCGACCGGCTCGGCCCGGACGTGCTGCTCGTGAAGGGTCGGGTGCTGCGTCTGTACGGCGCGACCCTGGCCGACGAGTCGGCCGTGCCGCACCCGCACGACCACGCCGACCTGCGGTGGCTGACGGCGGGACAGCTGGGTTCCGTGCCGTGGCTACCGGCGGACCGAGTGCTGATCCCCACCCTCCGCCAAACCCTGAGAAGCCACTCCGGCCAGGCGTAACACCGTCGACAGGCGGTGTGCGCCGCGTTCCGTGGCCCGGGCGCCGCCGACGGCCCGGACCCGGTCCAGCTCCGCCGGGTCCGCCAGCAGCTCGAGGGCCCTGGCGCGGATGGGCCGCAGCTCCTCGATCACCGCGTCCGCGACCGCCGTCTTCACCTGTCCGTACGACGAGAAGCCCGCCGCCACCTCGCGGGCCGGCTTACCGGTGCAGGCGGCCAGGATCTCCAGCAGGTTGGCGAGCCCCGGCTGGTCGTCCGGCCGGTACTCCATGCGGTCGAGACCGTCGGTCACCGCGCGTTTCACCTTGCGGCGCAACAGGTCCGGCTCGTCGAGCACGAACAGGACGCCGGCGGAGTCGCGGGCCGACTTGTCCATCTTGCGCGTCGGGTCGGACAGGTCGCGGATGCGGGCCCCGGCCGGCGGGGTGACCGCCCGGGGCACGACGAACGCCTCGCCGAACGTGCTGTTGAAGCGTCTGGCCAGCACCCGCGCCAGCTCCACGTGCTGCGCCTGGTCCTCGCCGACCGGGACCTCGTCGGCGCCCTGCAGGAGGATGTCCGCGGCCATCAGCACCGGGTAGGTGAACAGCCCGACGCGGACCGGCGTGCCCTCGTGCGTGCGGTCGGCGCTCTTCTCCTTGAACTGGGTCATCCGCGACGCCTCGCCGAACGCGCACGAGCACTCCAGCACCCAGGTCAGCGGCCCGAGCGAGGGCAGCAGGTCGGACTGCACGAACACCGTGTCCGGCTCGATGCCCGACGCGATGAGGATGGCCAGCAGCTCACTGGTCCGCGACCGCAGCCGCTGCGGGTGGTACGGCGTGGTCATGCCGTGCAGGTCGCTGACGAAGTACAGGTCGTCCGGACCGCCCTCACGAGCCCACCGCCGGATGGCGCCGAGGTAGTTGCCGACGTGGCCGGGGCCGGACGGGGTGATCGCGGAAAGACGGGTCATTTTCGCTGTCTCCTCGAGTTCTGGTCGCCCGCCGGTCCAGCCCTCGAAAACAGGAAGGCCGCCCATCCGGGCGGCCTGTGTGGTCAACGCAACACAGTCATGGCCGCCGGTCGGCGGCCCACCACATGGTCGTGACGTTGCGCATGGGGGCAGTATAGGAGACCGCCGGCGGTCACGCCACGCGCTTCAGCTGCTGCTTCGCTACCTTGACCTTGGCTTTCTTGAGCGCGAGCACCGGGCAACGCTTGCAGCGGGACTTCGACCGGCAGCATTTCTTCTTGACCTTGCCGGCCTTCGTCCACTTCGCCACGTAGTCCGCGGGCGACTTCCTCTTGCCCAAACCAGCGCTCCAAACCACAGGAAACGACTAAGGTTAAGCTAACCTTCGCCCGGAGCGCTACCGCGGGCGGCTATCCTCGAGGATGCCGCGACCTCTTTCTTCGCGAGCCGCCAATGACGCCAGACCATGAATCAGGAGCACACGCGTGCCCGCCACCGACCTCAGGACACCTGTGATCGCCAGGACCGACCTCCGCAACGTCGCCATCGTCGCGCACGTCGACCACGGCAAGACCACGCTCGTCGACGCCATGCTCCGTCAGTCCGGCGCCTTCTCCGCCAGGGCAGAGCCCGTCGACCGGGTGATGGACTCCGGTGAGCTGGAGCGCGAGAAGGGCATCACGATCCTCGCGAAGAACACCGCGGTGCACCGGAAGACGCCGGACGGGCCGATCACCATCAACGTGATCGACACCCCGGGGCACGCGGACTTCGGCGGCGAGGTCGAGCGCGGCCTCTCGATGGTGGACGGCGTGCTGCTGCTCGTCGACGCGAGCGAGGGCCCGCTGCCCCAGACCCGCTTCGTGCTGCGCAAGACCCTGTCCGCCGGCCTGCCGGTCGTGCTGGTGGTCAACAAGGTCGACCGCCCGGACGCGCGCATCGCCGAGGTCGTCTCGGAGACCCACGACCTGCTGCTCGACCTGGCCACCGAGCTGGACGAGCTGGACAGCATCAACACCAGCGCGATCCTCGACCTGCCGGTCATCTACGCCTCCGCCCGCGCGGGGCGCGCCAGCCTGACCGCGCCGGCCGACGGCGGCATGCCCGACAGCGAGAACCTCGATCCGCTGTTCGACACGCTGCTCGCGCACGTGCCGCCGCCCGCCGGCGACATCGAGGCGCCGCTGCGCGCGCTGGTCACGAACCTGGACGCGTCGAGCTTCCTCGGCCGCATCGCGCTGTGCCGGGTCCACTCCGGCACGATCCGCAAGGGCCAGACCGTGGCCTGGTGCCGCGAGGACGGCAGCATCAACAACGTCAAGATCACCGAGCTGATGCTCACCGAGGCGCTCGAGCGGGTGCCGGCGGCGAGCGCCGAGGCCGGCGACATCGTGGCGATCGCGGGCATCCCGGAGATCACCATCGGCGACACGCTCGCCGAACAGGACGACCCGCGGCCGCTGGAGCGGATCCACGTCGACGAGCCGGCCATCTCCGTGACGATCGGCGTGAACACCTCCCCGCTCGCCGGCCGGGGCGGCGGCTCGAAGGTCACCGCGCGCCTCGTCAAGTCCCGGCTCGACTCCGAGCTGGTCGGCAACGTCTCGATCCGGGTCCTGCCGACCGAGCGGCCGGACACCTGGGAGGTCCAGGGCCGTGGCGAGCTGGCGCTCGCGATCCTCGTGGAGACCATGCGCCGGGAGGGCTTCGAGCTGACCGTCGGGCGGCCCGAGGTGGTCACCCGCACCGTCGACGGCAAGCTGTGCGAGCCGTTCGAGCGGCTGACGGTGGACGCGCCGGAGGAGTTCCTCGGCGCCGTCACGCAGCTGCTGGCGGCCCGCAAGGGCCGCCTGGAGCACATGGGCGGGCACGGCACCGGCCGCGTCAAGGTCGAGTACGTGGTCCCCTCGCGCGGGCTGATCGGCTTCCGCACCGACTTCCTCACCGAGACCCGTGGCACCGGCATCGCCAACGCGATCTTCGAGGGCTACTTCCCGTGGGCCGGGCAGATCCGCGGCCGGCACTCCGGCTCGCTGGTCGCCGACCGGACCGGGTCGGTCACGAGCTACGCGATGATCCAGCTGGCCGACCGGGGCACGTTCTTCGTCGAGCCGGGCGCGGAGGTCTACGAGGGCATGGTCGTGGGTGAGAACCCGCGCGCCGAGGACCTCGACGTCAACGTCACCCGCGAGAAGAAGCTGACGAACATGCGGTCCTCGACCGGCGACGAGCTGGAGCGGCTGGCCAGGCCGCGGCGGCTCGTGCTGGAGGAGGCGCTGGAGTTCTGCGCGACCGACGAGTGTGTCGAGGTCGCGCCGGACGTGGTGCGGATCAGGAAGGTCATCCTGAACAGCACGACACGTGGCCGGGAGCGGTCGCGGGCGAAGTCGCGGGACGCCTGACGGAACCACCCGCGACGCTCAGACGTCACTCGGTCGGTGGACGCCCGACGGCGTCTGGCAGGGTTCCGGGCGGGGAGGTGAGGCTGTTGCGGAGAATGCTGGTCGCGGCCGCCGCCTGCACGCTGCTCGCCGCCTGCACCCCCGCCCCCCGGCTGGTCGAGACCCCGCTGTCCTCGCCGGGGAACACGCCGATCGACACCGGCGAGGTCGTGGTCGGGGTGGACAGCATCGCCGGCGGCTACAACCCGCACAACATCGCCGACCAGTCCGCCATCACGACCGCGCTGTCCACGCTGCTGCTGCCCGCGGTGTTCCGCCCCGGCCCGAACGGGGCGCCGGAGCTGGACCGCACGCTGATGACGTCCGCGCAGGTCACCGAGGCCGAGCCGTACACGGTGACCTACGAGATCCGGGCCGACGCGTCCTGGTCGGACGCCGCGCCGGTCGCCGCGGAGGACTTCGTCTACCTGCGTGAGCAGCTCACCGATCAGCCCGGTGTGCTCGACGCCGCCGGCTACCGCCTGATCACCGACATCAACGCCCGCGACGCCGGCAAGGTCGTCGAGGTCGTGTTCGCCAAGCCCTACCCCGGCTGGCGCACGCTGTTCTCCGGCCTGCTGCCCGCCCACCTGCTCAAGGACGCGCCCGGCGGCTGGGCCGGCGCGCTGCAGAACAACTTCCCGGCCACCGCGGGCCCGTTCGCCGTGAAGACGCTCGACAACGACCGCGGCGAGGTCGTGCTCGAGCGCAACGACCGGTACTGGGGCGAGCCGGCGACGCTGGACCGGATCATCCTGCGCAGGGCCGAGCAGGCCGGGCTCGCCGACGCGCTCGACGCCGGCCACGACCAGCTCGCGCTGGCCAGGACCGACTCGGTCGGCACGAGCCTGCTGGCCGCGCTGGCCCCCGCGGTCACCACGACCACCGTGCCGCGCCCGTCGGTCTCGACGGTCCTGCTGCGCCCGGAGAAGCAGCTGGCCGACCTGCCGGTCCGGCAGGCGGTGATCTCCTTGATCGATCGAGCCCAGCTGATCACCGTCGGCACCGGGAACGGGCCGGCGGCCAAGCTGCCGGCCGACGCCCAGGTGCTCGCGCCGGGCACCACCGGCTACGCCCCGACCGTGCCGACCGCGCCCGGCACCGCGACCCCGGCCCGGTTCGACCCGGGTCTCGCACAGACGCTGCTCACCGGCGCCGGCTACGTGCGCACCAGCGCGGGCTGGGCACGGGACGGGCGGCCGCTGAAGCTGGTCATCGGCGCGTCCGACGAACGCCCGGTAGACGAGCGGATCGCGCTGGACGTGCAGCGCCAGCTGGCCGCGGGCGGCATCGCGGCGGAGGTGGTCACCCAGTCCGGCGCCGAACTGCTGCCCCGGCTGTACTCGACCGACGACCAGGAGGGCCAGGAGGACCAGGGCGGCCAGGACGCCGTCGACATCGCGGTCGTGTCCCGCCCGACCGGCGGCGACCCGGCGACCATGCTGGCCACCGACTACGGCTGCGTGCCCGGCGAGGACCCCGGCACGTTCGTGCCGGCCAACCCGACCGGCTACTGCGACCCGGGGCTGCAGCCGACGCTGGACGCCGCGCTCACCGGCTCGCTCTCGGTCGCCGACGCGCTGGTCTCCGTCGAGCCCGCGCTGTGGCGGGCGGCGGTGTCGATCCCGCTCTACCAGGAGGCCGACACGCTGGCCGTGCGTGTCGACATGACGGGCGTGTCCGCGGGCGCCGGGTTCGCCGGCCCGTTCGCCGGCGCGGAGCGCTGGCTGCGCGCCGGCGGCTGAGAAAAGGACTCGCCCCGGCCTCGGAATGGGCTCGAACATTCCAGAACAGTTACGTTCTGCGCATTTGTGTTCCCGTATTTACCGTTTTCACCTTCACACTTCACCGCCGTCCGGACGCCGATCAACCGACATCCGGCGGTTACCGACCATTAGGGACACCACCCCCGAAAGTTGGTGTTTCGGGGGGTTTCACGCCGCGCGGTAACGGGGGCGTCGCTTGCCGCCACCACCGTGTCACCCTTTGGTCACGATCAAGCTCAATCCCGTGACGGGAGTAGTCGGAGTTCCTACCGTCCTGCAACGGCGCACCGGCGACAGGGCTCTGGCGCGTCACAAGATCAACATGACACTGGTCTCGCACATAGACAGAGACGACCGCGTAGTGGCACGGTGCTTCCCCGACTGGCCCCCGCCGCGCGGTACCCACCGGCTCCGTGCACGATGTGTCACGACAACACCGGGCGCACGCTCGTGGAGTGCGTGCTCGCTCATGGAGGAACTATCTTGATGAGGAAACAAGTGTGGCTCCGGGCCGCCGCTGGTCTCACGGCCGCCGCGCTCGTGCTCACGGCGTGCTCCCAGAAGGAGAACACGGGCTCCGGGAACAACGAGGGCGCTGGACCCAAGCAGTCCGCGGGTTGGCCGGAGACGGCGGCCGTGGAGGTCAAGAAGGGCAAGCCGGGCGGCGTCTTCCGCTTCGGTATCACCGAGCCCACCGCGATCGACCCCTACAACGCTCAGGAGTCCGAGGGCATCCTCGTCGCTCAGCAGCTGTTCTCCGGCCTGATCAAGGTCACCCCGGACGGTGAGACCGAGCCTGGTGTCGCCGACAAGTGGTCGGCGAACGACGACTGCACCGAGTGGACCTTCGACCTGAAGTCGGGGACGACGTTCCACAACGGCGAAGAGGTCACCTCCGAGTCGTTCAAGCTCGGCTGGGAGCGCGTCTCGGCGAAGGCGTCCGCCTCCGAGGTCGCCTACCACCTCACCGGCATCAAGGGCTTCGCCGAGATGCAGGAGGGCACCGCCACCGAGCTGTCCGGTGTGGACGCCTCGGACCCGAAGAAGCTCAAGGTCACGCTCGAGGAAGCGAACTGCGAGTTCTTCCTGCGCACCTACCACCCGGTCTTCAGCCCGGTCCCGTCGACCGCCGGCAGCCCGGCGACGAACACCGCGTTCGTCGACCAGCCGATCGGCAACGGCCCGTTCATGATGGACGGCCCGTGGCAGCACGACGTGGGCATCAAGCTCAAGCGCTTCGACGACTACAAGGTCGGCGACAAGGCGTACCTGGACGGCGCCGAGATCACGATCACCCCGAACGGCAGCCAGGACGAGTACGCGGGCTACCAGAACGGCACGTTCGACTGGGCCCGCATGCCGACGCCGGTGCTCTCGCAGGCCCGCTCGACCTACGAGCCGCAGAACCAGTGGATCACCCGTAACACCAACGGCATGAACTACCTGCTGGTGATGGTGACCCAGAAGCCGCTGGACTCGGCGAAGGCCCGCAAGGCGATCTCGATGGCGATCAACCGCGACGAGATCATCAACGGTGTCTTCCAGGGCTCCCAGACCCCGGCCACCTCGCTGGTGCCGCCGGTGTTCAAGGACGCCTTCCAGAACGGCGTCTGCAAGTCCTGCTCCTACGACCTGGACCAGGCGAAGAAGCTGGCGAAGGAGGCCGGGCTCAAGGAGGGCACCGAGCTGAACTTCCAGTTCAACGTCGACGCCGGTCACGAGGAGTGGGCCGCGGCGGTCAAGGACCAGCTCGAGACCAACCTCGGTCTCAAGGTCAACATGTCCGGTGTCCAGTTCACCGACCTGTTGAACAACGAGCAGCAGCCGGGCTCCAAGGGCATCTACCGTGCCGCGTGGGGCGCCGACTACCCGACCCCGGGCAACTTCCTCGAGCCGCTCCTGTCCACCGACGCCATCGGCGCCTCGGAGACCGAGCCGACCACCGGTGACAACCGTGGCCGCTACAGCAACGAGAAGTTCGACGACCTGCTCAAGGAGGCAAAGTCCAACCCGGACGAGGCCGCCCGCACGAAGCTGTACCAGCAGGCCGAGAAGATCGCCATCGACGACGACCAGGCGCTGATCCCCTTGTGGAACCGCACCCAGCACCGTCTGGCGAACACGTCGAAGTTCATCAACCTTCGGATGGACTTCAACGAGAACCCGGACCTGTCGGTCATCAGCATGAAGTGAACTGAGTAACCGTGGGTGGCCGCGGTCCGCATGTCGGGCCGCGGCCACCATCGGGTTTAACGGCTCGAATAATCTCTCACAGTTGAGGAAGCCGGCACTTACCAATGGGGAAGTTCGTAATTCGCAGGCTCGCCCAGGCGGTCCTGGTCGTGATCGCGGCGACATTCCTGCTGTTCATCGGTCTGTTCGTGCTCGGGGACCCGTTCGCCTCCACCGGCGACAAGGTGGTGCCCCCTGAGACACAGGCCATCCTGCGCGAGAAGTTCGGCATGGACGGTCCCCTGCCGATGCAGTACCTCACCTACCTGGGCAACCTGTTCACCGGTGACCTGGGCATCGACTTCAACCAGCGCCGCGAGGTCTCCGAGATGCTCGGCACCGCGGTACCCGCCACCGCGCGGCTGGCGCTGGTCGCGATCGTCATCGACGTGTTCATCGGTGTGGTCGCCGGCATCGTCGCCGCCGTCTGGCGCTACTCGTTCTGGGACGTGCTGGTCACCATCGTCACCACGCTGGCCATCGGCCTGCCGACCTTCGTGATCGGCGTCTGGCTGCGGCAGTACGTCTCCGGGGTGGGGTTCTTCCCCCAGGTGCCGAGAACGTTCACCGAGACGGCGCCGTGGTACACAGAAGTGCTGCTGCCAGCGATAACGCTGGCGATCGTGGACGCGGCGTTCATCGCGCGACTCATGCGCGGGTCCATGCTCGAGGTGCTGCGGATGGACTACATCCGCACCGCGCGGGCCAAGGGGCTCGGCGAGCGCACCGTGATCATGAAGCACGCGTTCCGCAACTCGATCATTCCCGTGGTGACCTACGTCGGCATCAGCATCGGCATCCTGCTCGGCGGCGCGATCATCACCGAGACGCTCTTCCAGTACAACGGTGTCGGGTTCCTGTTGTTCAAGTCGATCAACCAGAACAACAACCCCGTGATCATGGCGATCGTCACCTTCGCGGTGCTGATATACGTATTGCTCAGCATGATCGTCGACATCTTGTACGCGTATCTGGATCCCCGGATCAGGTTGAGCTGAGTGAGGGAAAAGCAATGACCATGACTCCCGATCCGGGCGACCTGAGCGCGGCCGGACAGGCGGTGTTCGTGCAGAGCGCGGGCCACCCCGATCCGGACGCCGCACTCGTGCCGGAGAAGCAGGGCAAGGACAAGGACCGCTCGCGCAGCCAGCTCGCCGACATCTGGCGCCGCTTCAAGCGCAACAAGCTCGCGATGATCGGACTGATCGTCGTCGGCGTGCTGGTCGTGATCGCGCTGATCCAGCCGTTGATCTCGCCGTACGACCCGTACGACCAGAACCTGTCGAACGTGCTCGCGTCACCGGGTGGCGACCACCTCTTCGGCACCGACGCGCTCGGCCGCGACCTGTTCTCCGAGATGCTCTTCGGCCTGCGGCTCGCGCTGCTGGTCGGCATCCTGACGATGCTCGGCTCGATGATCCTGGGCGTCACGCTCGGCGCGGTCGCCGGCTACCGCGGCCGGTTCTCCGACGGCATGATCATGCGCACCACCGACATCTTCCTGGCGTTCCCGTTCCTGATCGGCGCGATCCTCGTGGTCCGCACGTTCGGCTCCGGGGTGACACAGGTGATCGTCGCGCTGGTGGTGCTCGGCTGGCCGACCGCCGCCCGCCTCATGCGTGGCCAGATCCTGGCGCTGCGCGAGGCGGAGTACGTCGAGGCGGCCCGCTCGATCGGCGCGTCGGACTGGCGCATCGTGATCCGGCACATCCTGCCCAACGCGATCCAGCCGGTGTTCATCTACTCGTTCACCAGCATCGGCGTCGCGGTGGTCGCGATGGCCTCGCTCGCCTACCTCGGGGTCGGCGTGCCGCCGGACACCCCGGAGTGGGGCCGCCTGATCAACATGGGTATCGAGCAGGTGCAGGTCGCCGGCAAGGACTACCTGTGGGCGTTCCCCAGCGGCGCCATCGTCGTGACCACCCTCGCGTTCGCGTTCGTGGCCGACGGCCTGCGCGACTCGCTGGACCCGAAGCTGCGATAGCTCGCCGAGGCGAGCTTGCGATAAGAGGAGAAGTTCAAGGATGACCGGCGCCGCCGAGATCGACCTCGAAGGGCCACCCGCGTCCCTGCTCGAGGTCCGCGACCTGCGGGTGCACTTCAAGACCGACTACGGGACCGTCAAGGCCGTCGACGGCGTCTCATGGAGCGTCAACGAGGGCGAGACACTGGCGATCGTGGGTGAGTCCGGCTCAGGCAAGTCGGTGTCCGCGATGACCATCCTCGGTCTGGTGCCCTCGCCGCCCGCGACGTTCCCCTCCGGGGACGTCTTCCTGCGTGGCCGTTCGCTGCTGAAGATGCCGGAGAAGCAGCAGCGCAAGCTGCGGGGCAGCCAGATCGCGATGATCTTCCAGGACCCGCTGACCGCGCTGAACCCGGTGTTCAAGGTCGGCGACCAGATCGCGGAGATGGTCCGCGTCCACCAGGACGTCTCCAAGCACACCGCGAAGAAGCGGGCGCTCGACCTGCTCGGCGAGGTCGGCATCCCGAACCCGGCGGTGCGGGTCAACCAGTACCCGCACGAGTTCTCCGGCGGCATGCGGCAGCGCGCGATGATCGCGATGGCGCTCGCCAACGACCCGCACGTGCTGCTGGCCGACGAGCCGACCACGGCGCTGGACGTCACCGTGCAGGCGCAGATCATGGCGCTGCTGGAGAAGCTGCAGGAGGACCGCAACACCGCGATCGTCCTGATCACGCACGACCTCGGGGTCGTCGCGAGCTACGCGGACCGGATCAACGTCATGTACGCGGGGCGGATCGTGGAGGCCGGCACGGCCGACGAGATCTTCTACTCGCCGCGCCACGCCTACACCTACGGGCTGCTGTCCAGCCTGCCGAGGATGGACCAGAAGCGGCAGGCCAGACTGCAGCCGATCAAGGGCATCCCGCCGTCACTGGCTCGGGTGCCGGAAGGGTGCCCGTTCCACCCGCGCTGCACGTTCGCGACCGACGCCTGCAAGCCGCAGGTGCCGGCGCTGACACCGGTGAACGGCAACGGACACATGGCGGCGTGCGTGCACAGCGACCGCGTCGCCATCGCGCACGAGGAGAGGGTGGCCCAGTGACCGAGGGTCAGGTGGCTCAGGGCAGCGTCGGCACCGCGGACGCGGGTCGGCAGCCGATGCTCGAGGTCGACGACCTCGTCAAGCACTTCCCGATTCGCAGCGGCGTGTTCTTCAAGCGCACGATCGGCCAGGTCAAGGCGGTCGACGGCATCAGCCTGCACGTCCACAAGGGCCAGACGGTCGCGCTGGTCGGCGAGTCCGGCTGCGGCAAGTCGACGACCGCGCGTGCCATCCTGCGGCTGCTCGAGCCGACCAGCGGCCGGGTGGCGCTCGACGGCGTCGACATCACCGCGCTGGGCAAGGAGAAGCTGCGCAAGGCGCGCCGGGAGATGCAGATCGTCTTCCAGGACCCGTACGCGTCGCTGAACCCGCGCATGACGATCCGGCAGATCCTGTCGGAGAAGTACCAGCTGCTCGGCTCGGAGATGACCAAGTCGACGATCAGCGACCTGCTGGACACCGTCGGCCTCGCCGAGGAGTACGCGGACCGCTACCCGCACGAGTTCTCCGGCGGTCAGCGCCAGCGCATCGGCATCGCCCGCGCGATCGCGATGAACCCCAAGTTCATCGTGCTCGACGAGCCGGTGTCCGCGCTGGACGTGTCGATCCAGGCCCAGATCGTGAACCTGCTCGAGGACCTGCAGGACGAGCTCGGTCTCACCTACCTGTTCATCGCGCACGACCTGTCCGTGGTCCGGCACATCGCCGACCGGGTGGCGGTCATGTACCTGGGCGCGGTGGTGGAGATCGCCGACCGGGACGACCTGTTCGACCGGCCGCACCACCCGTACACGCAGGCGCTCATCTCCGCGGTGCCGATCCCGGACCCGCGCCTGGAGCGCCGGCGTGAGCGCATCGTGCTGCGCGGCGACGTGCCGAACCCGGCCAACCCGCCGTCGGGCTGCCGGTTCCGCACCCGCTGCTGGAAGTTCGAGCAGCTGTCGGAGCCGGAGCAGCGCAGGTGCATCGAGGAGCCGCCGCCGCTGAACAACGTCGGCGGTCGCGACAACCACCAGGCCGCGTGCCACTACGCGTCGCTGCGCGAGGTGGTCCGCGCCTGACCGGGCGTCGACGACGGGCGACTGGTGGGCAGGTTCTTCCTACGCAGAACCGCGCAGGCCATCCTGGTCCTGATGGTCACGACGTTCGGCGCGCTCGTCGCGATCACCGAGTGGGGCAGCCCGTTCCTGATGGTCGGCGAACACATGATCCCGCCGGCACAGCAGAAGCTCCTGAACGAGGCGTTCGGGCTCGACCAGCCGGTGGTCGTCCGCTATCTGGACTTCATCGGCAACCTGGCCACCGGCGACCTCGGCATCGACTTCCAGCGCCGGCGGCCGGTGTTCGACCTGCTGGCCGAGGCGGCGCCGAACTCGCTGCGCCTCGCGCTCACCGCGCTGCTGATCCAGGCGGTGGTCGGGGTGACCCTCGGGGTGGTCGCCGCGCGGTACCACCGGTCGTTCGTCGACATGGCGATCACCACCTGCTCGGTCGTGCTCACCATCGTGCCGCTGTTCGTGCTCGGCGTGCTGGTCCGGGACACGCTCTCCGGCGTCTCGGTGTTCGGCTGGGAGGCGTTCCCGCTGATCCCGCGCTCGCTCGGGGTCCACACGACGTGGCTGCAGAACCTGATCCTGCCCGCGATCACCCTCGGCGTCGGGGCGCTCGCGTTCACGGTCGTGCTGGCCAGAGGCGCCATGATCGAGGTGCTCCAGGCCGACTACGTCCGCACCGCGCGGGCCAAGGGGCTCTCCGAGCGCAAGGTCGTGTTCAAGCACGCGGCCCGCAACGCGATGATCCCGGTCGCGGAGCTGTCCGCGATGCAGCTCGGCGCGCTGATGGGCGGTACCGTCCTCATCGAGACGATCTTCCAGTACCCGGGTCTCGGCTACCTGTTCGTACGCTCGATGCGGGAGAACAACCACCCGGTCATGCTGGTGATCGCGGTCTACTCGGTGGCCTTGTTCGTGATAGTCCTGATGTTCGCCGATATCCTGACCGCCTGGCTGGACCCACGGATACGGACCTTTGACTGATGACCCTCACCGCCGCGCCACGACTGCTGCTCGTGCACGCGCACCCCGACGACGAGAGTCTGTGGACGGGCGGCACGATCGCCCGCTACGCGGCCGCCGGAGTGGCCGTCACGCTGGTCACCTGCACGCTGGGTGAGGAAGGCGAGATCATCCCGGAGAGCCTGCGCGAGCTGGCCTCCGACGCCGCGGACCAGCTCGGCGGCTACCGGATCGGCGAGCTGCGGGCCGCGTGCGCCGCGCTCGGCGTCTCCGACCACCGCTGGCTCGGCGGGGTCGGCCGCTGGCGCGACTCCGGCATGGTGGGGGTCGCGGCGAACGGCCACCCGAGGGCGTTCGCCGGCGGCGACCTCGCGGAGCAGGCCGACGCGCTGGCCGCCGTGGTCGCGGACGTGCGGCCGCAGGTCGTGATCACCTACGGCCCGGACGGCGGCTACGGCCACCCCGACCACATCAGGGCCCACGAGGTCACCATGGCCGCGTGCACGGCGGCGGCCGACGTGGACCGGGTGTTCTTCGCGGTGACGTCCCGGCAGGCGACCGAGGCGGGCGTCGCGGCCCTGGCCGGGCTGCGCGGCCTGCCGTTCCGCCTGCCGGCGGCCGGCGAGCTGCCGGTGACCGACGACTCGCTGATCACGACGACCGTGTCGACCGCCGACGTGCTCTCGGTGAAGCTGCGGGCGCTCGCGGCGCACTCGACGCAGATCAGCGTGTGGCAGGGCACCGACGGCGCGCACGCGTACGCGCTGTCCAACGGGATCGCCCAACCCGTCCCGCCCGCCGAGTTCTACGTGTTGGCCAGGGGCGGCGCCGACGGCGCGGCGACCGACCTGTTCGGCGGGCTGGGATGACTCTCCGGGACCGGCTGACGCTCGTGCTGCTGATGGTGGACGCGGCCGTGCTGGCCGCGCTCGAGCTGCTGTTCCTGCCGCTGCGGCTGGACGGCGCCCTGCTGCCCTACGCGCTCGGCGGCCTGCCGCTGCCGGTGTCCGTGCTGGTGGCGGCGGTGACGACGCCGTGGCTGGTGACGGTGGCCGGCCGACTGTCGCCCCAGCTGCACGTCGCGGCCGCGCCGCTGCTCGCGTGGGTGGTGACGGTGGCCGTGTTCGGCATGTTCGGGCCCGGCGGGGACATGGTGCTGATCGCGGACTGGCGGTCGCTGCTGCTGTTCTCGTGCGGCGCCCTACCCGCGGCGGTCGTGCTGGGCAAGGTGCTCGCCACCACACTCGCACGACCGGAGTGAGTCCACCCCGCTGCCGAGGGGGATACTAGCGAGGGCCGGTAACCTCGTCCCTTGCCGAACATCAACACAGGAACAAGCAGGAGAGCGCAGTGACCTACGTGATCGCCGAGCCCTGCATCGACTTGCTAGACAAGGCGTGCATCGAAGAGTGCCCGGTCGACTGCATCTACGAGGGCGACCGGATGCTCTACATCCACCCCGACGAGTGCGTGGACTGCGGCGCCTGCGAACCGGTGTGTCCGGTGGAGGCCATCTACTACGAGGACGACGTCCCCGACCAGTGGAAGGACTACACCAAGGCGAACGTCGACTTCTTCGACGATCTCGGCTCGCCCGGCGGCGCCGCCAAGGTCGGCAAGACGGCCGCGGACCCGCAGTGGATCAAGGACCTGCCGCCGGTCGCGCACGACGAGTGACCCGCCGGCTTCCGGACTTCCCGTGGGACACGCTGGCCGACGCCGGCGCGCGCGCTCGTGCGCATGCGGACGGCGTCGTCGACCTGTCGGTCGGCACCCCGATCGACCCGGTGCCCACGGTCGTCCAGGAGGCGCTGACCGGGGCCGCGTGGATCCCCGGCTACCCCACGACGCACGGCACGCCCGAGCTGCGGGCGGCCGCCGTCGGCGCGCTGTCCCGGCGCCACGGCGTGACGGTCGAGCAGGACGCCGTGCTGCCGACGATCGGCTCGAAGGAGCTGGTCGCGTGGCTGCCGACGCTGCTCGGCCTCGGCGCGGACGACCTCGTCGTGATCCCGCGCGCTCGCGTACCCCACCTACGAGGTGGGCGTGCAGCTGGCGGGGGCGACGGTCCTGCGCACCGACAGCACGGTCGCGGCCGGCCCGTCGCGGCCCGCGCTGGTCTGGCTGAACTCGCCGTCGAACCCGACGGGCAAGGTGCTGCCGGTGGCGCACCTGCGCAAGGTGGTCGACTGGGCACGGTCGCGCGGCGCGATCGTGGTGTCCGACGAGTGCTACCTGACGCTCGGCTGGGAGACCACGCCGGTGTCGGTGCTGCACCCGTCGGTGTCGGACGGCTCGTTCGACGGGCTGCTCGCCGTGCACTCGCTGTCGAAGTCGTCCAGTCTCGCCGGCTACCGAGCCGGGTACGTGACGGGTGACCCGGCGCTGGTCAAGCGGCTGCTGACGTTCCGCAAGCACGCGGGCATGATCGTTCCGCACCCCGTGCAGGCCGCGATGACGGCCGCCCTCTCCGACGACGAGCACGTGGCGGCACAGAGCGCCCGGTTCGGCGCCCGGCGGGCCGTGCTGCGCTCGGCGCTGCAGGACGCGGGCTTCACGATCGACCACTCCGAGGCGGGCCTGTACCTGTGGGCCACCCGGGGCGAGGACGCGTGGACGACCGTCGACTGGCTGGCCGAGCGCGGCATCCTGGTCGCACCGGGCACGTTCTACGGCCCGAGCGGCGGACAACACGTCCGAGTCGCACTGACGGCGACAGACGAACGCGTCGAGGCCGCCGCCACTCGCCTCAAGGCCTAGCCAACGCGCCCGCGCACTCGTCGACCTCCTCGAACACGCCGCGCCACACCGCACGCACCGCGTCCTGGCGGACCCGCTCCCGCTCCACCAACCGTCCCGCGACGAACGCCTCGTCCGGCTCGGTCACCGCGAGCACCAGCGCCCGCACCCGCGTCTCGGCGATGCACGCGTCCTGGTGCTCCCCCAGCACGTCCTGCAGCTCCTTCGTCGCGCGGACGAGCCGTCGCACCCGCTTGCCGCCCACCGGCGCGGCCAGCTCCGCCGCGTACCGCAGCTTCTTGCCGAGGATCCGCAGGTCGTGCAGCTCCTGGTCGGCGGGGTCGGCGGGGTCCGCGCCCATGGCGGCGACCGCCTTGCGCAGCCTGCGGTGCGGCCGGTCGATCTCCGCGAGCAGGTTCTTCTCGGCCCGCACGGTGGCGGCGCCCTTCGGCGGCCGGGACGTCGCTGCCGCGGCCAGCGTCCGCAGCAGCCGCCCGTACCGCTTGCTCCGCAGCGCACGCGCGGCCCGCTTCCGCGCCCGCTCGCGTTCGGCGGCGAGGCCGGCGAGCAGCCGTCCCAGCGCACCCAGCTCGGCCGGCGAGAAGCCGACGGCCTCGGCATGGAAGTGGTCCAGCAGCACGTCGAGGTCCCGCACCGGGCCCAGCTCGCCGAAGAACCACTTCAGCTCGACGCGCAGGTCGTCGACGCCCTCGAGTCCGCCCGCCTCCGCCTTCAGCACCGCACGCAACCGCCGCACGGTGACCCGCAGCTGGTGGACGCCCTCGGGGTCCTCGTCGGCCAGTGCCACCGCGCCGTGCTCGAGCAGCGCGCGCACCTGGCCGTCGAGCCGGGCACGCAGGTGCACCGCCGGCGGGTCGGCCGTGGCGGCGGTCAGCGGCTCGGCCGGCAGACCGAAGGCGACGGGATCGGGCGCGGTCATCATCAGTCGTTGGCGTGCAGCGCCGCGTTCAGCTCGACGCCCGCGCCGGTCCGCTCGACCACCTCGACCGCGCCGGTCGCCGAGTTGCGGCGGAACAGCAGCCCGGACCGGCCCGACAGCTCCCGCGCCTTGACCAGGGTGCCGTCCGGCAGCCGGATCTTCGTGCCGGCGGTGACGTACAGGCCGGCCTCGACCACGCAGTCGTCGCCGAGGGAGACCCCGACGCCCGCGTTCGCGCCGACCAGGCAGCCGGTGCCCAGCGAGATGGTCTCCTTGCCGCCGCCGGACAGCGTGCCCATGATCGACGCGCCGCCGCCGACGTCGGACCCGTCGCCGACGACCACGCCCGCGGAGATGCGGCCCTCGACCATCGACGCGCCCAGCGTGCCGGCGTTGTAGTTGACGAAGCCCTCGTGCATGACGGTCGTGCCGGTCGACAGGTGCGCGCCGAGCCGCACCCGGTCCGCGTCGCCGATCCGCACCCCGGACGGGATGACGTAGTCCACCATCCGGGGAAACTTGTCGACGCCGTACACGGTGACCGCGCCGCGGCCCCGCAGCCGCAGCCGGGTCGCGGAGAACCCCTCGACCCGGCAGGGGCCGTGGTTCGTCCACACGACGTTGCTGAGCAGGCCGAAGACGCCGTCGAGGTTGAGCCCGTGCGGCTGGACGAGGCGGGCCGAGAGCAGGTGCAGCCGCAGGTACACGTCGTAGGTGTCCGCGGGCGGCGCCGCGAGGTCGGTGAGCCCGGTGCGCACGGCGACGACCTCGACCGAGCGGTCGCCGTCCGGGCCGAGCAGCGCCGACACCCCGGGGCCGAGCTCGTCGGCCGCCTCCTGCTCGGAGAGGTGTTTCGTGCCCGGCACGGCGTTGTCGTCGAGCTTGGGGTGCGGGAACCAGGTGTCCAGCACGGTGCCGTCGTCGGTGACCGTCGCGAGTCCGACGCCCTGCGCTCCGATGGTGTCTGCACTAGTCACGCGACCACGGTAGCCAACCGGCGGCTGGGTAGCGTGGTCAGCGTGCTTCCCGAACTCGATCTTGCCGGCGACCCCGTCGAGCTGACCGCGGCGCTGGTCGACATCCCGAGCGTCTCCGGTGACGAGGCGACGCTGGCCGCCGCGGTCGAGGCCGCGCTGCGTACGCACGCGCCGCATCTCGAGGTGATCCGGTCGGAGAACTCGGTGCTCGCACGGACCGCGCTCGGCCGGCCGTCCCGCGTCGTGCTCGCCGGGCACCTCGACACCGTCCCCGTCAACGCCAACCTGCCGCTGACCAGGTCGGACGGCGAGCTGCGCGGCCTCGGCACGGTCGACATGAAGGGCGGCGACGCGGTCATGCTGCACCTGGCCGCCACGGTCGTCGAGCCACGCCACGACGTGACCTTCGTGTTCTACGACTGCGAGGAGATCGAGGCGGCCCGCAACGGGCTCGGCCGCGTCGAGCGGACGCTGCCGGAGTGGCTGGCCGGCGACCTCGCGATCGTGTGCGAGCCGTCGAACGCCGTGGTGGAGGCGGGCTGCCAGGGCACGATGCGCGTCGAGCTGCGCACCACCGGCCGGCGGGCCCACACGGCACGCGCCTGGATGGGCGCCAACGCGATCCACGCGCTGGCCGACGCGCTGGCCGTGCTGGCGGCGTACGAGTCGCGGGTCGTCGACATCGACGGTTGCACCTACCGCGAGGGCCTGCAGGCGGTGGGGGTCACGGGCGGCGTGAGCGGCAACGTGGTCCCCGACGAGGCCGTGCTGACCGTCAACCACCGCTTCGCCCCGGACCGCTCACCCGCCGACGCGGAGGCCCACCTGCGCTCGGTGTTCGACGGCTACGACCTGACGGTGACCGACTTCGCCGCCGGCGCCCTGCCCGGCCTGTCCGCGCCGGCCGCCGCCGAGCTGGTGACCGCCGCCGGCGGCACCCCCGTGGCGAAGCTCGGCTGGACCGACGTCGCGCGGTTCGCGGCACTCGGCATGCCCGCGGTGAACTTCGGGCCCGGCGACCCCACGCTGGCCCACACCCAGGAGGAGCACGTGCCGGTCGCGCAGATCCGGCGGTGCGCCGAGGTGCTGACGCGGTTCCTCAGCTGAGCCCCGAGGACCAGCTCCCCGTCCCCGCCCGGCACGAGGAGCCCGCCCCGGTCATCGCCAGGTGCGCAGCCGTGGTCCGCCGCTTTCCTGCTTGAGCTGCTCCACGCGTCCGCCGTGCAGCGTGGCCAGCCCCAGCGCGGCCAGGATGGTGAGCCACTGGCCCGGCGCCATGTGGAAGTCGTCGGCGTCCAGCGGGCCCTCCGGCGTGACCGTGCCGACGAACAGCACCGCGCAGGCCGTCGCGATGGAGAGCCCCACCAGCACGATGTGGGTCGTCCGGCCCGACTCGTCGGACAGGGCGGCGCCGATCGTCGTGAGCGCGAGGCCCACCACCAGCGCCACCGCGAGCAACGCGATCCAGCGCTCCGGCACGAGCCCCCACAGGCTGTAGACACTGTCGTCCTCGCCGGTCATCCAGGTGGCCGCGGTGAGCGCGAGCATCCCGACGGCGAGGGCCGCGCCGACGAGCGCGTAGCGCACCTCGGTGACGGCGCGGACCCGCGCGGACTCCACCTCGGCCAGCCGCCTGCGCAGCTCCCGCACCACGTCCTGCACGTTCTCCTCTGTGGCCATGCGCGGTACGACGGGCTCCCGGCCGCCGGGGTTCCGCGCCACGCCCGGTGCCGTTCGCGACATCCCGGCCGAAACCAACCCCTAGACTCGCGCGGGTGACAATGCGTGAACCTGTCGACGAGCACCCAGCGGAGAAGCAGCGCGGCCCGGTCGTGCTGCGCCGGTCGCAGGCGGGTGGAGACGACCACCACCGACCAGCGGCTGCTCGACTCCCGTGGCCCCGCGGACTGGGTGCACACCGACCCGTGGCGCGTGCTGCGCATCCAGGCCGAGTTCGTCGAGGGGTTCGGCGCGCTCGCCGAGGTGCCACGTGCGGTCACCGTCTTCGGGTCGGCCCGCACCGCCCGGGACCACCCGGAGTACAAGCTCGGCGAGCAGATCGGCGCCGCGCTGGCCAACGCCGGCTACGCCGCGATCACCGGCGGCGGTCCCGGCTCGATGGAGGCCGTCAACCGCGGCTGCTCCGAGGCGGGCGGGCTGTCGATCGGGCTGGGCATCGAGCTGCCGTTCGAGCAGGGGCTCAACCCGTGGGTCGACCTCGGCGTGAACTTCCGGTACTTCTTCACCCGCAAGACGATGTTCATCAAGTACGCGCAGGCGTTCATCTGCCTCCCCGGCGGCTTCGGCACGCTCGACGAGCTGTTCGAGGCGCTGACCCTGGTGCAGACGAAGAAGGTCACGAAGTTCCCGGTCGTCCTCTTCGGACGGTCCTACTGGGACGGGCTGTACAACTGGCTCCGCGACACCGTGCACTCCGAGGGCAAGATCGGCGACAAGGACCTGGCGCTGCTGCACGTCACCGACGACATCGACGACGCGGTGCGAGTGGTCGAGGAGGCCTACCAGGCCTGGGAAGAGACGCACTGACACACGTTTCGCCGACGTCACCATTTGTGACCGGCAGGTATCGCACGGCGTTTCGCGGCTGAGCCCATGGCACGATCGCTCGGTGGACACACTTCGCTTCGGTAGCCGGGCGGTGCGGCAGGACCGCGCACTGGTGATGGCGATCGTCAACCGCACGAAGGACTCCTTCTACGACCGCGGCGCCACGTTCGGCGAGCCGGACGCGCTCGCCGCGGTGGACCGCGCGGTGGCCGACGGCGCCGACATCGTCGACATCGGCGGCGTCCGCGCCGGCGCGCACGGCGAGCGGGTGGGCGCCGACGAGGAGATCCGCCGGGTGGTCCCGATGGTCGAACACGTCCGCGAAAAGCATCCGGACCTCGTGATCAGCGTCGACACCTGGCGCCACGACGTCGGCAGGGCGGCGTGCGCGGCCGGCGCCGACCTCATCAACGACACGTGGGCCGGCGCGGATCCCCGCCTCGCCGAGGTCGCCGCCGAGTTCGGCGTCGGCATGGTGTGCTCGCACACCGGCGGCGCCGCGCCCCGCACCGACCCGCATCGGGTCCGCTACCTCGACGTGGTCGCCGAGGTCGCCGCCGAGCTGGTGGGGCGCGCGGAGCGGCTCGTCGCGCTCGGCGTCCCGGCGGCGGGCCTGCTGATCGACCCGACACACGACTTCGGCAAGAACACGTGGCACGGGCTGGAGCTGTTGCGCCGCCTCGACGAGCTGGTCGACACCGGCTGGCCGGTGCTGATGGCGTTGTCCAACAAGGACTTCGTCGGTGAGACGCTGGGCGTCGAGCTGGCCGACCGGGTCGACGGCACGCTCGCCGCGACCTCGGTGGCCGCGATGGCCGGCGCCAGGGTGTTCCGCGCGCACGAGGTCGCGCGCACCAGGAAGGTGGTCGAGATGGTGGCGAGCATCAGAGGCACCCGCCCACCGGCCCGATGCCTGCGGGCGCTGGCGTGACCATGCATCCCGACGCGCGCGAGTGGTTCGCGGCGCGGACATGGCAGAGTCCCGAGTGGACGGTCGAGGAGTTGTTGTCGGCCAAGGGATCCCGCACTGTCAGTGTGGTGTTGCCGGCACTGAACGAGGAAGCGACGGTCGCCGACGTGCTCGCGTCGGTGCGGCCGCTGGTCGGCACACTCGTCGACGAGCTGGTGGTGCTCGACTCCGGTTCGACCGACCGTACGGTCGAGGTGTCGCTGGCCGCCGGCGCGCGCGTGGTGCGCCGCACCGAGGTGCTGACCGAGCTGGCACCGTTGCCCGGCAAGGGCGAGGTGCTGTGGCGCTCGCTCGCCGCGACCACCGGCGACCTGCTGGTGTTCCTCGACTCGGACCTCGTCGACCCGGACCCGGCGTTCGTGCCGAGGCTGCTCGGCCCGCTGCTGCTGGCGCCCGACGTCCACCTGGTCAAGGGTTTCTACCGTCGTCCGCTGTCCACCGAGGGCGCCGACGGCGCCGGCGGCGGCCGGGTCACCGAGCTGATGGCGCGTCCGCTGCTCTCCGCGCTGCGGCCCGAGCTGTCCGGGGTGATCCAGCCGCTGTCCGGCGAGTACGCGGGCACCCGTGAGCTGCTCGAGGCGGTGCCGTTCGCGTCCGGCTACGGCGTCGAGATCGGGCTGCTGCTCGACGCCCACGGGCTCGTCGGGCTGTCCGGGATCGCGCAGGTCAACCTCGGGGTGCGGCGGCACCGCAACCAGCCGCTGCACGCGCTCGGGTTGATGGCGCGCCAGATCCTGGACACCGCGCTCGCGCGGTGCGGCATACCGGCGGCGGCCGGGCCCATGACGCAGTTCGTCCAGGTGGCCGGCGAGTGGCTGCCGGACACGGCCGGCGTGCCGGCCGAGGACCGCCCGCCGATGCGAGACCTGCTCGTTCGGTGATACCTGTCGGTGGCATGTGACACCATTTCGCTCGTGACCACCGCACTCATCTACCTGGTCGTGATGTTGCTCGTGGCGGCCGTGGTGTTCCTGCTGGCCTCGGTCGTGTTCGGGCGTGGCGAGGAGCTGCCCGCGCTGCCGCCGGGCGCCTCGCCGACCCGGCTGCCGTCGTCCGGAGTCAGCTCCGCCGACGTGCGCAACGTCCGGTTCCAGCTGGTCGTGCGCGGCTACAAGATGTCCGAGGTCGACTGGGTGCTGCGCCGCGTCGGCGGCGAGCTCGACGACCTGCGTGCCGAGGTCGCCGAGTTACGCGAGCGGCTGGCGCACGCCGAGACCGACGCACGGTGACGGCGGCGCTGCCGGGCGCGGACGGCCGCGAGCGCTGCCCGTGGGGCAACTCGACGGTCGACTATGCGGCCTACCACGACGAGGAGTGGGGCGTGCCGCTGCGCGGCGAGCACGCGCTGTACGAGCGGCTGTCGCTGGAGGCGTTCCAGTCCGGGCTGTCGTGGCTGACGATCCTGCGCAAGCGGGAGGGGTTCCGCAAGGCGTTCAAGAGGTTCGACCCGAAGAAGGTCGCGAAGTTCGCCGACGCCGACGTCGAGCGCCTGATGAACGACGTCGCGATCGTCCGCAACCGAGCCAAGATCGAGGCGACGATCAGGAACGCGCGTGCCATCGCGGACCTGGACGTGCCGTTGGACGACCTGCTGTGGTCGTTCGCGCCCGAGCCGGGCCCGCGCCCGACGCTGACCTCGGACGTCCCGGCGATCACCGCGGAGTCGAAGGCCATGGCCAAGGAGCTGAAGCGGCGCGGGTTCGCCTTCGTCGGCCCGACGACGGCGTACGCGCTGATGCAGGCCACGGGCATGGTCGACGACCACCTGACCACCTGCTGGCGGGCTGGGTAGTCCGCGAGTCCAACACCCACGCCCGGTGTGTCCAACGCTCACACCCCCGAGTTCGACATTCGCGTCTATCGGCGATCGAGGTGAGTGTCGAACTCACCGGTCCTGAATGTTGGACTCGCCCGTCTTGAGCGTTGGACACGCGGGGTCAGGGGGTTAGCGGCTCGGCGGCTTGTACGGCTGTCGCGAGGGTGCGGAAGGCCTTCTCGTCCGCGCTGCCGGTGATCAGCACCACCGTGCCGTCCAGCTCGGTCACCCACGCCGGTTCGTCGCGGTGGGCGGGGTAGCTCGTCCACGTCACACCGGCCACCTCGACCTCGCCGTTCGCCGCCGGCTCGTCCTGACCGGTCTCGGCCGTCACCACGTCCGCACGCTCGCCGCCGGACTGGTTGAGCTGCACGTACGTCCCCTCCGGCGTGACCCAGCCGATCCGCACGACCACGTTCGCCCCGGCGCCGGCGCCCACCGACACGGTCGACGACGAGTTCGCCCGCCACGACCCGGGCACCGCCGGCTCGCGGAGCGGGAAGGTGACCGACGACGCGGCGATGTCGAGCTGCTTGCCGGCGTCCACGCTCGGCGCGCTGTTCGGGTCGACCTCCGGCCCGCCGGGGCTGAACGAGCAGCTCCCGGACAGCCCCAGCACCGCGCCGATGATCAGCACGAGCAGGAGCACGGCGCCGACCATGTCCCGCATCCGTAGGCCGCCCCGGCCGGGCGGGTGCCAGCCGCTCTGTTCGCTCTGCGCCACGGCCCCATACTCGCAGGCCGCCGAGACAACCCTCACGCCGCCACGAAACCAACCACGTCCCGAAATCTGGGAGGATCGGAGGGTCCTTGGCGAGCCCCGACCGGGAGGCGGCACATGTCTACCTCGACCCAGTCCACCAGCAAGGCCCGCAGGCCGGAGGAGCCGGACCGCAACCTCGCGCTGGAGCTGGTCCGGGTCACGGAGGCCGCCGCCATGGCCGCGGGTCGCTGGGTCGGCCGCGGCGACAAGATCGGCGGCGACGGCGCCGCGGTCGACGCCATGCGCAAGCTGATCGGCACGGTCTCCATGCGGGGCGTCGTGGTGATCGGCGAGGGTGAGAAGGACCAGGCGCCGATGCTGTACAACGGCGAGCACGTCGGCGACGGCGAGGGCCCGGAGTGCGACGTCGCGGTCGACCCGATCGACGGCACCACGCTGATGGCGAAGGGCATGCCGAACGCCATCGCGGTGCTCGCGGCCACCGAGCGGGGCGCGATGTTCGACCCGTCCGCCGTCTTCTACATGGAGAAGCTCGCGGTCGGTCCGGAGGCGGCCGACGTCATCGACCTCACCGCGCCGGTGCGGGAGAACATCCGCCGGGTCGCGAAGGCCAAGCACACCGACGTGTCCGACGTGACCGTGTGCATCCTCGACCGCGCGCGGCACTCCGACCTGGTGAAGGCCGTCCGCGAGGCGGGCGCGCGGATCCACTTCATCAGCGACGGCGACGTGGCCGGCGCGATCTCCGCCGCCCGCCCGAACACCGGCGTCGACATGCTGATCGGCATCGGCGGCACCCCGGAGGGCATCATCGCGGCGTGTGCGCTCAAGTGCATGGGCGGCGCGATCCAGGCCCGTCTGTGGCCCAAGGACGACGCCGAGCGCGCGAAGGCCATCGACGCCGGCCACGACCTCGACCGGGTCCTGCTGAACGACGATCTGGTAAGTGGTGACAACGCGTTCTTCTGCGCGACGGGCATCACCGACGGCGACCTGCTGCGTGGCGTGCACTACCGCAGCGGCGGCTGCACGACACAGTCGATCGTGATGCGCTCGAAGTCCGGCACGGTCCGCATGATCGACGGATTCCACCGTCTGACAAAGCTTCGCGAGTACTCCACAGTGGACTTCGACCGGCTCGACAAGGGCGTCGAGGACAGCCCCCTGCCGCCGTTGCCCTGACAGTCCACTGAGGACTGACGGGGAAAACCCAGCCACCCCGCCGAAAGTCGGGTAATTGGCCGCGCCCTACTTTCGACGGTGTCACCCCGCGACGATCGCGAACTACCTTCCGCAACGTGTCCAGGTCGGGCACGGGGCATGGAAGGAGAGAGAACATGAAGACACGTTCTCTGGTCGTGGGCCTTCTCGCCGGCGCGGCAACGGTGCTCGCTGGGGCAGTGGCACCGTATGCGATGGCGGCGGACGAGCCGGGTGTGGCGCCGATGATCGTCGGTGGGGGCGACGCGGACCAGACCTACTCGTTCATGGTGTCGTTGCAGAGCGGTGGCGGGCACTTCTGTGGTGGCTCGCTGATCACCCCCGAGTGGGTGCTGACCGCGGCACACTGCGTCGAGGGCCAGTCGCCGGGCGCCGTGAGCGCGCGCATCGGCACCACCGAGTGGCAGTCCGGTGGCGAGGAGGCGCAGGCCGCCGAGATCGCCGTCCACGAGGGCTACGACGGTGTCTCGCCGGGCAACGACATCGCGCTGGTGAAGCTGGCCGCACCGGCCACGTCGGCGCCGATCTCGCTGGGCGCGGACGCGCCGGCCGGCACGGCGTCGCGGCTGCTCGGCTGGGGCCAGACCTGCCCGCAGCCCGGCGCGTGCGGTGCGCCGGACGTGCTGCAGCAGCTGGACGTCTCCGTGCTCGACGCGGGTGACTGCACCGGCATCGACGGTGCGCTGGAGCTGTGCACCAGCAACCCGAACGGCAACTCGGGCGCCTGCTACGGCGACTCCGGCGGCCCGCAGATCGTGGGCGCCGGCAGCAACTGGTCGCTGATCGGCGTCACCAGCCGCAGCGGCAACAACGACTCCACGTGCGCCACCGGCCCGTCGATCTACACCGACGCGACGGCCTACGCGGACTGGATCGCGCAGCACACCGGCTGACCCGTCGGCTACGCCGAATGCCGCATTCCGCCTGGAGTGCGGCATTCGTCGTGTCACGGTTTGGTGAAAAAGCAACCTCGCCATGATCCAAGGCGTCTTCCTCGGTATAGGCATTCCTCACCACGGAAGGGAGCCGCATGCGCACCGCGTTCGTCAGTGGCACCGTCAGCGCCCTCGCGGGCCTCGCGTTGCTGTCCGGGTGCGCATCGGTCGACACGGCGGCCCCGCCGCCGACCCAGCCGCAGGGCCCGCCCACCACCTCCTCGACCGCTCCCGCCCCGGTCGTGGAGGACGCGACGCTGCCGCCGTTACCCGAGGTCGCCGCCGCCAACGCGACCATCGTGAAGACCGCCCCGCCTCCGCCGGCCGGCGTGCCGTGCGGCGCCGGGGTCGACGCGTGCATCGACCTGTCCGCGAACAAGACGTGGCTGATCATGGACGGCGCGGTGACCTACGGGCCGGCGCAGATCACCCACGGCCGGCCGGGCCACCTGACGCCGCCGGGCACGTTCAAGGTGGGCTGGAAGGACATCGACCACAAGTCGAGCGAGTTCGACGACGCGCCGATGCCGTTCTCCGTGTTCTTCAACGGTGGCATCGCGTTCCACCAGGGCAGTCTCAGCGACCTGTCGCACGGGTGCATCCACCTGTCGCGCGCCGCCGCGGAGACCTACTACAACGCGCTCTCGGTAGGGGACACCGTTCAAGTCGTCCCGTGATGCAACCGACCTGCCGAGCGTTTCGTGGGTAATGGTGTTGTGGAAGGACGCGGTCCACACGAGCAGCATCGCGCGGGTCTTCTTCGACTCGCTCGTCGCCGGCCGGCTGGTGCAGGTCGTCAGCTGACGTCGCTGGAGTGGCCGGGGAACAGGTGCGCCTCCGGGTTGAGCACGACCGCGATGTTGTTCACCGCGGTGGCCGCCTCGCCGAAGCCGGTCGCGATCAGCTTCACCTTGCCGGGGTACGCGGCGATGTCGCCGGCCGCGTAGACGCGTTCCCGGGCGGTGCGCATGGTGGTGTCGACGGAGATCGCGCGGCGGGTGATCTCCAGGCCCCACGACTCGATCGGGCCGAGGTCGGCCGTGAAGCCGAGCGCGGCGACCACCGCCTGCGCGGGCAGGACCACCGGGCCCGGGTCCGACGCGACCGACAGCTCGACCTCGCTGAGGCCCGCCTCGTCACCGCGGAGCGCGACGACCTCGGCGTCGGTGATGATCGGGACGCCCAGCTCGCGGACCTGGCGCACGGTGGCGGCGAAGGCGCGGAACTTGGCGCGGCGGTGGACGATCGTGACGCTGCGTGCGATGGGGTGCAGCGACAGCGCCCAGTCGAACGCGGAGTCGCCGCCGCCGACGACCACCACGTCCTGGTCGCGGTGGGCCGCCAGCTCCGGCACGAAGTGGACCATGCCGCGGCCGAGCCAGCCGTCGCCGGCGGGCAGGGGGCGCGGGCTGAACTCGCCCATGCCGGCGGTGATGAGGATCGCGCCGGCCCGGATGACGCTGCCGCCGTCCAGACCGACCTCGAACCCGCCGTCCACTTCGGACACCGTGCGGGCGCGGCGGCCGAGCAGGTAGGTGGGTTTGAACTGGTCGGCCTGCTCGACGAGCGAGGCGACCAGGTCGCGACCGATGATCGTCGGGAAGCCCGCCACGTCGAAGATCTTCTTCTCCGGGTACATGGCGGTGACCTGCCCACCGGCCTCCGGCAGCGAGTCGACCAGCGCGGTCGACAGCTCGCGGAAGCCCGCGTAGTACGCCGCGAACAGCCCGGTCGGGCCGGCGCCGACGATCAGCAGATCGACTTCGGACGGTGTCTCGGTGGAGGTCATGCACACCTGCCATCGGGTGGTGGGGTCGGACGTGTCCGGCAACACCACAAGTTACCCGGGCGCGCGGCGCGATGGGCGACCAAACTGGGTTCTATGACCGAAAATCAGTTCAGGGTCGAGCACGACACGATGGGCGAGGTCAAGGTCCCCGTCGACGCGCTGTGGCGGGCGCAGACGCAGCGTGCCGTCGAGAACTTCCCGATCTCCGGCCGCGGCCTCGAGCGCACCCAGATCCGCGCGCTCGGCCTGCTCAAGGCGGCCGCCGCCCGGGTCAACGAGCGCCTCGGCGTGCTGGACGCCGACGTCGCGAAGGCCATCGCGGCCGCGGCCGACGAGGTCGCCGACGGGCGGCACGACGAGCACTTCCCCATCGACGTGTTCCAGACCGGCTCCGGCACGTCGTCGAACATGAACGCCAACGAGGTGATCGCGACGCTCGCCTCGCAAGGCGCTGGAGCGGGACGTGCACCCGAACGACCACGTCAACGCGTCGCAGTCGTCCAACGACACGTTCCCGACGACGATCCACGTCGCCGCGACCGAGGCGGTCGTCCGGGACGTCATCCCGGCGCTCGAGCACCTCGCGGCCACGATCGAGCGCCGCGCGGCCGGAGTGGGCGGACGTCGTGAAGTCCGGCCGCACCCACCTGATGGACGCGGTGCCGGTGACGCTCGGCCAGGAGGCCGGGGCGTGGGCCGCGCAGGTCAGGTACGGCGTCGAGCGGCTGCGGGACACGCTGCCGCGGCTCGGCGAGCTGCCGATCGGCGGCACGGCCGTCGGGTCCGGCCTCAACGCGCCGGACGGGTTCGGCGCGGCCGTCGCCGAGGAGCTGGCCCGGCTGACCGACCTGCCGCTGACCGAGGCGCGGGACCACTTCGAGGCGCAGGCGTCGCAGGACGGTGTCGTCGAGGTGTCCGGGCAGCTCAGGGCCGTCGCGGTGGCGCTGTACAAGATCGCGAACGACGTGCGCTGGCTCGGGTCGGGGCCGCGTACCGGGCTCGGCGAGCTGGCGCTGCCGGACCTGCAGCCGGGCTCGTCGATCATGCCGGGCAAGGTGAACCCGGTGATCTCCGAGGCCACGATGATGGTGGTGGCGCAGGTGTTCGGCAACGACGCGGCGGTCGCGTTCGCCGGCAGCCAGGGCAACTTCCAGCTCAACGTGATGCTGCCGGTGATCGCACGCAACGTGCTGGAGTCCGCGCGGCTGCTCTCGGCGGTCGCGAAGCTGTTGGCGGACAAGGTCTTCGACGGCGTCGAGGCCAATGTGGACCGGGCGCGGGAGCTGGCCGAGTCGTCCCCGTCGATCGTCACGCCGCTCAACCGCTACCTCGGGTACGAGGAGGCCGCGTCGATCGCGAAGCAGTCGCTCAAGGACCGCAGGACGATCCGCGAGGTCGTGCTCGAACGCGGGCACGTCGACAACGGCAAACTGACGGAGGCCCAGCTCGACGAGGCCCTCGACGTGCTGCGCATGGCGCGCGGGGGTTGAGCGCCGACTGGACCCGGCCGGGTCAGCAACGTGCCGAGTTATCCACAGGCAAGATCCACATTGCCGTTTCTGTCGGGGGTGGCCGGTAGACTGGGCACTGGGCCGCCCCCGGGATCGGGTGGGGGCTGCATCGCGCGCGGGGCGTTCGCCGTGGACACGCGAGCTGGGGCGCGCGAATGCCACCACGCAGCCGGCGGCCACGACCAGCGCGCCGCCTGCCGCGAGCAGCGTGAACGGTTGCCGGCCCAGGACCACGGCGGCCGCGAGCCCCGCGACCGGCATCAGTCCGATCAGGACGCCCGCACGGTCCGCGCCGAGCACCGACACGCCGGTGTACCAGCAGCCGAACGCGACCGCGGTGACCAGTGAGCCGAGCACCACGATCGCCGTCGCCTCGGTCAGGGTCGGCAGGGGCCACGCCGCCGCACCGTCCCACAGCGTCGACAGGACCGCGCCGCCGACCGCCGCCAGCACGCACGACCACATGGACGCGGGGACCGCGCCGAGCCGCGCGACCGGTCCGACGCCACCGAGGGTGAACGCCACCTCGCACGCCATGACCAGCAGCGCGAGCGCCAGCCCCGGCCCGTGCCACGAGCCGCCGCCGCTCAGCACCACCACGCCGACGCCGACGAGCACGGCGCCGACCAGCGCGAACGGCGACGGCCGGCGACCACGCAGGGCCGGCGCGAGCACCGCGAGGACCAGTGGGCTCGCGCCGAGCATCGCGGCGATGAAACCCGGCGTCGCGTAGCGCTGGCCGACGAGGATGGCCGCGTTGAACCCGAGCATGCCGGCACCGACCATGACCGACAGTCCGACCAGGTCACGCCCACTCGGCACGGGCACCCGCCGGCCGGTCGCGAGGAGCCAGCCGAGCAGCAGCACCCCGCCGAGCCCGTAGCGGACCGCCTGGCCGGACAGCACCGGGTACCCGTCGAGCAGGCCGGTCACCGGCACCGAGGACCCGACCAGGATCGACGCGCTCGCGGCCAGCGCGACGGCCCGTCGCGTGCTGGTGGTCTGTGTCGTCACGAGTTGCACACACGTAGGCTCGCCTGCCGAGTGGTCCAGACGTAAGCTCCACTTCGATGACCACTAACTGGACCACTTTGCGTGAGCTGCTCCTGCCCGCCGCCGAGTCCGGCGGCCGTGGCCGGGCCGTCGAGGCGGCGCTGCGGTCGGCGATCCGCGACGGCCAGCTCGCGCCGGGCCTGCGGCTGCCGTCGAGCCGGGACCTCGCGGCGCAGCTCGGCGTCGCGCGCGGCACGGTCACCGCCGCGTACGGCCAGCTCACCGCGGAGGGGTACCTGACCGCGCGGCGCGGCTCCGGCACCACGGTCACGGCGGCGCTCGGCGCGCCGGCGCCACCCGCCGACCCGACGCCCGCGGCGCGGCAGTGGCGCTACGACCTGCGGCCGGGCCTGCCCGCGCTGAGCGAGTTCCCGCGTGCGGAGTGGGTGGCGGCCACCCGGTCGGCGCTGACCGAGCTGCCGGACGAGGCGCTCGGCTACCCCGACCCGGCGGGCCTGCCCGACCTGCGCGCGGAGCTGGCCGCGTACCTCGGCCGGGTGCGGGCGGTCACCGCGACCGCCGACGACGTCGTGATCACCCACGGCGGCGCGGAGGCGCTGTCGATGATGGCCGCGGTGCTGCGGGCCGGCGGACACCGGACCATCGGTGTCGAGGACCCGGGGCACCCCGGGCAGAAGGACCTGTTGCGGGAGCACGGTCTGCGTGCCGTCCCGGTGCCGGTCGACGACGACGGCATCGTCGTGTCGGCCATCCCGGCCGGTTGCCGGGTGGTGCTGGTGACCGCGGCACACCAGTTCCCGCTCGGGGTCACGCTGCACCCCGAGCGCCGGCACGCGCTGCTGGCGTGGGCGCGGGCGTGCGACGGCGTGGTCATCGAGGACGACTACGACGCCGAGCACCGCTACGACCGGCCCGCGCTGCGCGCGATGCAGGCCATGGACCCCGCGCGGGTCGCGTACCTCGGCAGCGTCAGCAAGACGCTCGCGCCCGCGTTGCGGCTGGGGTGGCTGGTGCTGCCGGCCTCGCTGCGCGCGAACACGGTGTCCCGCAAGCAGTTGACGGACCTCGGTTGTTCGCCGCTGCCGCAGGCGGCGTTCGCGCGGCTGCTGCGCGGCGGCGGCTACGACCGACACCTGCGCCGCACGCGGTCGGCGTACCGGCGGCGGCGGGACGCCCTGCTCGCGGCCCTCGCCGAGCATCTTCCCGCGTGGCAACCGATCGGGGTGGCCGCGGGCCTGCACGTCGTGCTGCGCCTGCCGTCCGGGGTGGACGACTCCGTTGTGCAGCAACAACTCGCGGCCCGCGGCGTCAACGCCCCCGCGCTCTCCGGCTACACGAGCCGCGGCACGTACCCGGGTCTGGTGATCGGCTACGCGGCCACGACACCCGACCGGTTGCGTGCCGCCGTACGGGAGATCAGCGCGTCACAAGGTGGGCGACCACACAGCTGAGGTTGTCCGGGCCGCCCGCGTCGTTGGTCAGCGCGACGAGCCGCTCGACCGCCTGCTCGGGCTCCTCGTCGGCGAGGATGCCGCGCAGTGTCTCGGCCTCGAGCACGGTGTGGACGCCGTCGGAGCACAGCAGGTAGCGGTCGCCGACCTGGACGTCGCGCAGCTGCACGCCCGGATTCTCGTTGCCGGTCAACGCCTTGACGAGCAGTGCGCGCTGCGGGTGCGCGGCCGTCTCGTCCTCGGTGAGCTTTCCTTCGTCCACAAGGGACTGGACGAGCGTGTCGTCGTGCGTGATCTGGAACAGCTCGCCGGCGCGCAGCAGGTAGGCACGCGAGTCTCCGATGTGGACGAGGCCGAGCCGCGAACCGTCCAGGATGAGCGCGGTCAGCGTGGTGCCGCTGTCCGCCCCGATACCGCGCACGGCGGCGCCGACATCCTCCATGGCGTTCAACAGGTCGCCGGGCGCGACCTGTTGCAGCGCCTCGACCGCGGCCCGGCTCGCGCCGGCGCCGTGGTCGCCGAACCCGTCGGCGACCGCGAGCAGCCGGGTGCCCGCGTAGGCGTAGTCCTGGTTGGTCTCCCGCACCAGGCCTCGGTCGGTGCGCACGGCGTACTTGACTGCGAGTGGTGTCGACATGGCGGTGTCCTTTCCGGACAGATGATCGACGAGGACGGCCGCGAGCTGTCGCCGGTTCTCGGTGCCCGCCTCGACCTGCCGCCAGTAGCCGGCCACCTTCTCGGCGGCCTGCGCCGGCGGCAGCTCGACGACTTCCCGGATGGTGGCGAGCGGCATGCCGAGCCGCCGAAGCCAGGCCACCAGCCGGGCCCGCTCGAGCTGCTCCGGCGCGTACCGCCGGTACCCGTTGGACGGGTCGACGGCGACCGGCCGGAGCAGTCCCAGCTCGTCGTAGAGCCGCAAAGCCTTGGCGGACAGGCGGGACGCTCTTGCGAACTCGCCGATGGTGAGCAGTTCCACGGCCCCTCCTCGTTCGGACACCACCCAGGCTGGCCCTTACCCCTTGGTGAAGGTCAACGCTTGACCCGCGCCCGGATCGCGAGCACCGCCAACGCGAGCAGCACGGGTCCAAGGAAACGTGCGATGAGCACGGTCCACTCACCAGCCGCCGTGAGGTCGGCCGCGGGATCCTTGGAGAGTGCCGTGCCGAGCGCGATCCGTGCCGCGAGCCCGAAGTCCTGCCCGGTGCTCACCAGGACAGTGGTCACCACAGCCATCGCCACGACGAGCGCGGCAAGCGCCCGAGAGGCCCGCTGCCCATACCCGGAAAACAGCCAGTACACGGTGAGGATCGCGCGCTCGGCGATCGAGGACTCCTTGACATGCCTGCGCGCTTCCATCTCCCCGTAGTAGAAGTCGCCGGCGCCGGCCTCGTTCTTGCTGTCCTCGAAGGACTTCCGCAGCGACCGGTACAGGGCCGCCACCCGCGACGGGCTTCCGGTTCGCTCGTCGGCCAGCATCCGGCGCCTGGCCCGCCACCACGTCCCCGGTGTGGCGAACCTGGTGACCCCCTCGATGCGGAGCTGCTCCAGCCGGTAGGCGTCGAGGAACCGACAGTCACTCAGGTCCACCTCCGTGAGTACCAGACCGCTGACGTCGACGCCGGTGAGCGAGACCAACCGCGCGCCCGCGATCGTCGACGGGTCACCGAAGTAGGCGCCGCTGGCATCGACGCGGCCGGTCGTCCGGAGTGTCACCCCGCCCTCGAACCGCGCCCCCACGCAGTCGAAGTCGTGGGTCCTGGCGTTGATCTCCACGGGGACCGCGAACGACGCGAACCGGAGGTCCATGCGCGGGGCCGTCGTCACCGGAACCATCAGCACTCGGCTCGCGAACCGCGTCTCCATCATCTCCAGGGCGTCCTCACACACCACCGCCTCGAAGGAGGCGATGCCGCTGAAGTGTGCTTTGTCGAAGCTGGCCGGACCGGAGAACCAACAGTGGTTGAACCAGGCATCGTCCTGGAACCAGGTGTGTTCGCACCACACTCTGCCGATCTTGCGCCAGTGGGACACCGGATCCCGGAGCAGCTCCAGCACGTCGATGAGCAAGGCCGTGTCGACCGCGACGCCCCTCAGATCCAGCTCGGCACCGGGCACGAAACCGGAGAGGTCCCGACCATGCGCGAGGCAGCGGTCGTGCCCCACCTGCTGTATGCCCTTGCAGTCGGCCTCGACGCAGACCGGCCACGTCGGCACGAAGTTCGGGCGTGGGTCCTCTGCCATCTGCTCTCCGGTAATTGTCGGTGGTCGGGTGCATGATGGCTGACGTGTTGCTCAACGACGTGGTTGCCACCTCGGCGGTGGTTTCCGCGACCCGTTCGCGGTTGGCGAAGGTCGAGGCCTTGTCCGACCTGCTCCGCCGTGCCGGCGACCAGGTCAGGACGGTCGTGGCGTTCCTCGCCGGCACGCCGCTCCAGGGCCGGATCGGAGCCGGCTGGCGGACGCTGGTCGGGCTCGCCGCCACTCCCGCGACCACCCCGGGGCTGACCGTCGCCGAGGTCGACCGGATCTTCGACGAGACGGCGGTGACCAGCGGAAAGGGGTCCGCCGGCCGGCGGACCGAGTTACTCACCGGCCTGTTCTCCGCGGCCACCGAGGACGAGCAGCAGTTCCTGTTACGCCTGCTCACCGGTGAGCTGCGCCAGGGCGCGCTCGAGGGGATCATGCTCGACGCGATCGCGGCGGCGGCCGACGTGCCGAAGGAGACGGTGCGGCGGGCGTTCATGCTGTCCGGGCGGTTACCCGACACCGCGGCGGCCGCCCTCAGCGGCGGCGTCGCGGCACTCGACACCTTCGGGCTCCAGCTCGGTCGGCCACTGCGACCGATGCTGGCCTCGCCGGCCGACTCGCTCGCCGAGGCGCTCGACGGCTCGTGCGTCATCGAGTACAAGCTCGACGGCGCGCGCATCCAGGTGCACAAGGACGGCGACGACGTGCACATCTACACGCGCACGCTGCGGGAGATCACGTCGTCGGTGCCCGAGCTGGTCGAGCTGGTGCGCGGGCTGCCGTGCCAGCAGGTGGTGCTCGACGGCGAGACGCTGGCGCTCGCCGACGACGGCAGGCCGAGGCCGTTCCAGGAGACGATGAGCCGGTTCGGGGCGCAGAGCGAGCGGGAGCTGCTGCTGCACCCGTACTTCTTCGACTGCATGCACCTCGACGGCACGGATCTGATCGACGCGCCGCTGCGGGAGCGCAACGCCGCGCTGCACAAGGCGGTCGGCGAGCTGGTCATCCCGGGCGCGCTGGAGCCGACGGAGGAGCAGGCGGAGGCGGTGCTGGCGGACGCGCTGCGCGAGGGGCACGAGGGCGTGGTGGTGAAGTCGCTCGACTCGACGTACCAGGCGGGGCGGCGCGGCAAGGCGTGGCGCAAGGTCAAGCCGGTCCACACGCTCGACCTGGTGGTGCTCGCGGCGGAGTGGGGACACGGGCGGCGGACCGGCTACCTGTCCAACCTGCACCTCGGCGCCCGCGACCCGGACGGCGGCCCGCCGATCATGGTGGGCAAGACGTTCAAGGGCCTGACCGACGAGCTGCTCACGTGGCAGACGACGGAGTTCCCGAAGCACGAGGACCACCGCACGGAGTGGGCCGTGCACCTGCGACCGCGGCTGGTGGTGGAGATAGCACTGGACGGCGTGCAGGTCAGCTCCCGCTACGCGGGCGGCGTGGCACTGCGGTTCGCCAGAGTCGTTCGCTACCGCCCGGACAAGGAACCCCCAGAAGCCGACACCATCGACACAGTAAGAGCGCTGTTGCTGTAACACTGGCTCGCTCCGCTCGCGAAATCGCGGCCTTGACCCGGCGGCCGCTCACTCACGCCCTCACTCATGGCGGTGACACGTGGGACCGGCCTGTTGTCGGCCGTCGCTCACAGATGGCCTCACTCGTGGGGGCGGCTCGCTCCGCTCATCCGTGCCCGCACACATAGGCTTCCGAGTCGTGCGCTTCCACACTGACACCCCGCCCGGGTTCGACCTCACCTATGACGACGTCTTCCTCGTGCCGAACCGGTCCGCCGTCGAGTCGCGGTTCGACGTGGATCTCGCCACGTCGGACGGCACGGGGGCGACCATCCCGGTGGTCGTGGCCAACATGACGGCGGTCGCCGGCAAGCGGATGGCCGAGACCATGGCCCGGCGCGGCGGGCTGGTCGTGCTGCCGCAGGACGTCGACCCCGAGGTGGTCGCCGGCATCGTGGCCTGGGTGAAGTCCCGCAACACCGTGTGGGACACGCCGCTCGTGCTCACGGCGGGCGACTCGGTCGCCGACGCGCTCAACCTGCTGCCCAAGCGGGCCCACGGCGCGGTGGTGATCGTCGACGACGCGATGCGGCCGGTCGGCGTGGTCGACGAGGCCGCGTGCCTCGGCGTCGACCGGTTCACCCGGCTCGGCGAGGTCGCCGACCCCGAGGTGCTGACGATGCCGCTCACGACCGCGACCCGCGACGTGTTCGACCGGCTGCACGGGCGCAGCGCGACGGTGGCGCTCGGCGTCGACGAGCAGGGCCGGCTCGCCGGCGTGCTGACCGAGGTCGGCGCGCTGCGCTCCGAGCTGTACCGCCCCGCGGTCGACGCCCGCGGCCGGCTGCGGGTCGCCGCGGCGGTCGGGGTCAACGGTGACGTGGCCGCCAAGGCCGCGGCACTGCTCGAGGCCGAGGTGGACACGCTCGTCGTCGACACCGCGCACGGCCACCAGGAGAAGATGATCGCCGCGCTGAAGGCGGTGCGCGGCGCGGTCGGCGACACCGGCGTGCCGATCGCCGCCGGCAACGTCGTCACGGCGGAAGGCGTGCGGGACCTGGTGGAGGCGGGCGCGGACGTGGTCAAGGTCGGCGTCGGCCCCGGCGCCATGTGCACCACCCGCATGATGACCGGCGTCGGGCGGCCGCAGTTCTCCGCCGTCCTCGAGTGCTCGCTCGCGGCCCGCGTACTCGGCGCCCGCGTCTGGGCCGACGGCGGCGTCCGGCACCCGCGCGACGTGGCGCTCGCGCTCGCGGCCGGCGCGTCGAACGTCATGGTCGGCTCGTGGTTCGCCGGCACCTACGAGTCCCCCGGCGACCTGCGACGCGACGAGCACGGCCAGCCGTACAAGGAGTCGTTCGGCATGGCCTCCAAGCGCGCGGTCTCCGCCCGCACCCGGGGCGACAGCGCCTTCGACCGGGCCCGCAAGGCCCTGTTCGAGGAGGGCATCTCGACGTCGCGCATGCGGCTGGACCCGGCCGCCCCGAGCGTGGAGGACCTGCTCGACGGGATCTGCTCCGGCGTGCGCTCCGCCTGCACCTACACCGGCGCGACCACGCTTGAGGACTTCCACGAGAAGGCGGTCGTCGGCATCCAGTCCACCTCCGGCTTCGCGGAAGGGGCACCTCTCCCGCGCGGCTGGTGACTAGGCGGCCAGCGCGAGCGCCGGCCGCGGCGCCGGCTGCTGGACGAGCCGCACCAGCTGCGCGAGCAGCACCAGCTCGGCGACGAACAGCCCCCGCTGGATGAGTCCGCTCAGCTCGCCGATCACGTCCGGCATCGGGCCGAGGTGGCAGGTCAGGAACAGCACCAGCATCACGGTGGTGACGACCACGCCGACGTGCAGCGACCTCCTGGCCCGCGCCTCGAGCTCGCGGGCCACCGCGAGCACGGCGACCGGCACGCAGAAGAACACGACACCGGCGGCGTACCGGTGGATCTGCGCGGACATCGTCACCGACGCGTCACCGAGGTCGGTGGGGAACGCGGCCGCCAGCACCAGGCCGAGCATCGCGAGCCCCATCGCCAGCCGGCCGAGCGTGCCGCGCAACAGGCCGCGCGCCGACAGCCCGAGCGCGACACCGACGCCGGCGACGCACATCGCCAGCAGGGACGCGGGGAACAGCCAGCCCAGCCCGTCGACGAACACGTAGTCCGACATCGTCGTGCTGAGCGGACTCATCTGTCCACTCGCGACGAGGTTGAGCCCGCCCATGCACAACGCGGCGAACACCAGCCCGGCAAAGCCGAGGAACACGCAGACCGGCGCCGGCCGCGACGCGGTGAACACCACGCCGCGGACCGGCATCCGGGTCTGTGTCAGTACTAGGTTCGCCATGGTTAAACGGTCTCGTTCAGACGACCGTCAAACCATCAGGGAAGCTCCCCAAAAGACCCGGGGGTTAACCCCACCCTTAGGGGTCAGGAACCGTGGTCCTCCAACAACTCCGTGACGAGCGCGGCGATGGGTGACCGCTCCGAGCGCGTCAGCGTGACGTGCGCGAACAGCGGATGCCCCTTCAGTTTCTCGATGACCGCGGCGATCCCGTCGTACCGGCCGACCCTGAGGTTGTCCCGCTGCGCGACGTCGTGGGTGAGCACCACCCGCGAGCCGGTGCCGAGCCGGGACAGCACGGTCAGCAGCACGTTGCGCTCCAGCGACTGCGCCTCGTCGACGATGACGTACGAGTCGTGCAGCGAGCGGCCGCGGATGTGGGTCAGCGGCAGCACCTCGAGCATCCCGCGGTCGAGCACCTCGTCGATCACGGGCTGGCTGACGAGCGCGCCGAGGGTGTCGAACACCGCCTGCGCCCACGGCTGCATCTTCTCGCTCTCGGACCCGGGCAGGTAGCCGAGATCCTGCCCGCCGACCGCGTACACCGGCCGGAACACGACGACCTTGCGGTGCAGGTTGCGCTCCATCACCGACTCGAGGCCGGCGCACAACGCGAGCGCCGACTTGCCGGTGCCGGCGCGGCCACCGAGCGACACGATGCCGACCTCGGGGTCGAGCAGCAGGTCCAGCGCGATCCGCTGCTCCGCGGACCGGCCGTGCAGGCCGAACGCCTCGCGGTCGCCCCGCACGAGCTGCACCTGCTTGTCCTTGGTGACCCGGCCGAGCCCGCTGGCCGACGGCGAGAGCAGCCGCATGCCGGTGTTGGTCGGGAAGTCACCCGGCGAGGTGACCCCGCACGCGGCCAGGTCGGCGCTGCCGTCCCGGTAGAGCGTGTCCAGCACGTCGGCCGGCACCTCGAGGTCCACCATCCCGGTCCAGCCGGACGGCGTCACCTCCTGCGCGCGGTACTCGTCGGCGTCCAGCCCGACGGAGGCCGCCTTGATGCGCAGCGGGATGTCCTTCGTGATGAGCGTCACACCGGGGGTGTGCGCGGCCATGTTGAGCGCGCACGCGAGGATCCGGGCGTCGTTGGTGTCCGCACGGAAGCCGGTGGGCAGGACGGTCGGGTCCGAGTGGTTGAGCTCGACGTGCAGGGTGCCGCCCGCCGAGCCGATGGGGACCGGACTGTCCAGCCGACCATTGCGTTTCCGCAGGTCGTCAAGCAACCGAAGCGCCTCTCGCGCGAACCAGCCCAGCTCGGGGTGGTGGCGTTTGCCCTCCAACTCGTTGATGACCACCAACGGAAGCACGACCGCGTGCTCGTCGAACCGGGACATGGCCCAGGGGTCCGAGAGCAGTACGGAGGTGTCGAGCACGTACGTCCGGCGCTGGTCACCCGGGTCGATGAGAGGAATGCGAAGCAGTCACGGCAACTCCTCGGCGAACGCGCACCCACGTCCGCTCTCCTCGTAGGGCCGGGCACCTCCCTGACCAGGCGGAACAGCTGCGCCGGAGCGTCAGCCGCACCGCCCACGAGGGCCGGGTGCCGGCCCCCGCGCGATCGTTGCCGTCACGACCAGGGCCTCCCGGGACGGACCGTGTGGGCACGACCCGTCACTTTGGACGCTACCCGCGGTTGCGCCTGTCGGACAGGCAGCCACGCAGGTGATTTTCGTTTCGTGACCGAGACTCAAGATCCATACGACTGCCGGTTGCGCCGCACCAGACGACTACTCGGAGTGACCACCCTGACATCAGGAATGGTGAACATTAGCGAATCCGCAACACGATGGAGTATTCGGCAGGACGAGTCACTCCCGGTCCAAGTAACTTGATCGGCGACGGAGTGCGGTGAACCCGGACCCGTGCAAATTTCCCGATCCCCCCGAAATTGTTGAAGGAGATGGAAACGTGCTGAAGAAGGCCTGCTTTGTCGTCGCCGCCGCTATTGGCGTGTCCCTGATCGCCGCCCCGTTCGCGAGCGCCAGCCCGTCGGACGACCCCGGCCTCCCGGGCCTGGCGGAGGAGGGCATGTACCCGACCTTCTGCGACGCCTACCTCACCCTCATCCTCGGTGGCGACGCGCTCGGCGACGGTGCAGGCGCCCTCATGGCGGACGTCTACACCAGCATCGCCACCCACTCGTTCGGGGACTGATCTCGAATTGGTGTGCGGGGCCCGACAAATCGTCGGGCCCCGCATTTCAGGAGCCGAACCGGCGGTGCCGAATCGCGTAGTCGCGCAATGCTCGCAGAAAGTCCGTGCGCCGGAAATCGGGCCAGTAGGCCTCGCAGAACCAGAACTCGGAATGCGCCGACTGCCACAGCAGGAAACCGGACAGCCGCTGTTCGCCGGACGTGCGGATCACCAGGTCCGGATCGGGCTGGCCGGACGTGTACAGGTGCTCGGCGATGTGGTCGACGTCGAGGACCTCGACCAGCTCCTCGATGGTCGTGCCCGACTCGGCGTGCGACTGGAGCAGCTTGCGGACGGCGTCGGCGATCTCGCGGCGGCCGCCGTAACCGACCGCGATGTTGACCTCCATGCCGGTGCGCCCCTCGGTGCGCGCCGCGGCGGCCGAGAGCCGGTCCGCGGTCTCCTGCGGCAGGATGTCCAGCGCGCCGATGACCCGCAGCCGCCAGTCGCGGCCCGGCTCGGCCAGCTCCTCGACGACACCCGCGATGACCTGCAGTAGCGGCTTGAGCTCCTCGTCCGGGCGCTCCACGTTGTCGGTGGAGAGCAGCCAGAGGGTGACCAGTTGGACGTCGGACTCGCGACACCAGCTGAGCAGGTCGGCGATGCGCTTGGCGCCGGCGATGTGGCCGTGTTTGACGTCGGTGAAGCCGGCCTCGCGCGCCCACCGTCTGTTGCCGTCCAGGACGACGCCCACGTGCTTGGGGTGCCGGCCGGCGGCTTGTTGGATGAGCCGCTTGTCGTAGAGGCCGTAGACGAGCTTCGCAGCTTTTTTGCGGAATCTCCGCCAGGCTGGGGTCACGTCCCTGCAGGGTACGCCGGTCCCCTCCGGTGGGGGCACACTGGAAGCATGCAGCGAACCGAGATCGATCCGCGCTGGCAGGATCTCGAGACGATCGAGCGCCTCGTGCGCGAGTCGCGGACCGTCGCCGTCGTCGGACTGAGCGACAACCCGGCCCGGCCGAGCTTCGGCGTCGCGCGGTACCTGGTGCGTGCCGGCCTGCGGGTGTTCCCCGTGAACCCGGCGCTGACGTCGTGGCAGGGGTTGCCGGCGTACGGGTCGCTCGCGGACGTGCCGGAGCACATCGACATCGTGGACGTGTTCCGCCGCTCGGAACACGTGCCGGCCGTCGCCCGCGACGCGGTGTCGGCCGGGGCCGACGCACTGTGGCTGCAGCTGGGCGTCATCTCGGTCGAGGGCGCCACGCTGGCCGCCGACGGGGGGCTCGACGTGGTCATGGACCGGTGCCTCGCGGTCGAGCACCGTGAGGTCGTCGGCTGGTCGTGACAGCGTTCACAGCGTCCGGCCGGCCAACCTACGGTCCCGTAACCTGGAGGCTGTGCCAACCGCGACACTGACCCCGACCAGGCCGACCAAGCCGCGCCTGCGCGGCGTGATCCACTACTGGTCGTTCTGGGTCGCGATCGTCTCGGGCGCCGTACTGGTGACCTTCGCGTCGACCCAGTCGACCACCGCCGCCGTGGCGACGACCGTCTACAGCGTGACGGTGCTCGGCCTGTTCGGGGTCAGCGCGCTGTACCACCGGCGGTGGTGGCACAGCCTGCGCGTCCGGGCGTGGATGAAGCGCCTCGACCACTCGATGATCTTCATCTTCATCGCCGGCACGTACACCCCGTTCTCGCTGCTGGCCATGCCGCGTCCCACCGGGTACGTCGTGCTGTCCATCGTCTGGGGCGGCGCCGTCCTGGGCGTGGCGCTGAAGATGCTGTGGCCGCACGCGCCCCGCTGGCTCGGCACGCCCATCTACATCGCACTCGGCTGGGTGGCGATCTTCGTGCTGCCGGAGCTGCTGTCCCACGCCGGCGTGGCGGCCTTCGTGCTGCTCATGGTCGGCGGCGCGTTCTACACCCTCGGCGCGGTCTTCTACGCGACCCGCTGGCCCAACCCGTGGCCGACGGTCTTCGGCCACCACGAGTTCTTCCACGCGGCGACCGTGCTCGCGGCAGCGTCGCACTACATCGCGATCTGGCTCGCCATGTACGCCTAGCTGCGGTTTTGCGGTTGGATCACGACGTGGGCCGCAGGACTCAGGCGGCCATCATCATGATGTGACGTGACCCGACCAGCCCGATCAGATTGGTGCAGTGGCACGCCACGCATTCCACCGACACGGCTGCGCAAGACGCCCATGATCAGGCCTTCTCGAGCGCTCACGACATCGCAACCGGCTCGCCACGTGCGCCGCGGCGCGGTTGCCCGGTGCGTCCTTGTCGACGAACCGGGCCGACCGCGGCCCACCTACAGCTCCGGGCCCTTCGCGCGAAGGTCGTCCACCTTCGACATCGCTTCGCGGAGTTCGCCCAGCCACTCGTCCGCGTGCTCGCCGACGAGGCGGACCGCCCAGGCGAGTGCCTCCGAGCGGGACCTGGCGACACCCGCGTCGACCAGGGTGTCGAGGATCAGTCGCTCCTCCTGTCGCAGCCGGGTCATCACCGGCACGGACAGCGTCGTGAACAGTTCCTCCGTGCTGCCCAGCTTCGCGCCCCACGCGACCTTGCGGCCGTAGCGGTGCTCGGCCTGCCGCGCGATCTCGATCCGCTCCTCGCGGGTGTCCTCGCGGAACCGGCTGATCCGGCCCGACTCGGCGGCCGCGCGGGCCGCGTCGTCCTCGAAGTCGCCCTCCAGTGGCTGCAGCGTGCCGACCACCGTGATCTCCTCGCGGTCGACCACGACCACCGGCGACTCGGTGAACCAGCCCTCCGGCAACCGGCCCGTGAACCACGCCGACGCGTCGTCCGCCGACGGCAGGTCCGCCTGCTGCCAACCACCCCGGCCGCGGCCGCGGCCACCCGGCGGGCCCCATCCTCGTCCCGGGCCCCAACGGTGTCCTCTTGGTCCCATGTCGCACCTCCTACTTACATGATTACATCGATACCGACCTTACGGAAGGCAGCACGACATGGGGGTGTCGTTCACCCCGGGCAGAAAGGTGTCAGGACAGGGCGGCGATCAGGTCGGCCACCGCGGTGACCGGGCGGTCGCACACGTACCCGTGGCACACGTACGCCGCCGGGTGCCCGTCGACCAGCGGGCGGTCGGCCAGCAGCGGCACGCTGTCCGGCTCACCGGCCAGGATCACCGCACCACCCGGCGCGTGGTGCAGCGCGGCCTCGGTCAGCGCGTCGCGGTTGGGATCGTCGGTCGCGCCGACCACCGCCACCTGCAGCGGGCCCTGCCGCATCGCCTCCGCGACGGACAGCCAGTGCCCGGCGAACCTCGGCGCCCGCGCCGCCAACATGCCCGCCCGCGACACCGCCGCCTCGGCAGCGGTCCGGTAGCGGGCCGCGTCGGCCGGGCCCACCAGCGACGACGCCGTCAGCAGCGCGCCGGCCGTCGCCGAGGCGCCGGACGGGCTCGCGTTGTCGCTCGGGTCCGAAGGGCGCCACACCAGCGCGTCGGCGTCGTCGGCCGTGTCGTGGAACGCGCCTTCGGTGTCGTGGTCGGCGAAGTGCGCGAGCGCGGTGTCCAGCAGCCCGGTGGCGGCGGACAGCCACTCGCCGTCGCCCGTGGTCTGGTGCAGCGTGAGCAGCCCGTCGGCCAGGCAGCCGTAGTCCTCGAGCACCCCCGCTGCCGCACCGGCGACCCCGTCGCGGGACGCGCGCCGCAGCCGGCCGTCGACCAGGTGCGTCGAGAGCACCAGCCGTGCGGCGTCGGCCGCCGCGCCGAGCCAGCGCGGCACCCCGAACGCGGCGCCCGCGGTCGCCAGCGCGCCGATCGCGAGCCCGTTCCACGCGGTGATGACCTTGTCGTCGCGGCCGGGCTGCGGCCGTTCGTCGCGGGCACGCAGCAACCGGAAGCAGACGTCGTGGAAGCGGTCGTCGTCCTCCGGCACGGTCCGCAGCCGCAGCGTGGACATGCCGTCCTCGAACGTGCCGTCGGCCGTCACCCCGAACACCGCCGCCGCCCACTCGCCGTCCTCGGCGCCGAGCACCTCGGTGAGCTGCGCCGGCGTCCACGCGTACGTCAGGCCCTCGACGCCGTCGGTGTCCGCGTCCAGCGACGCCGCGAAGCCGCCCTCGGCCGTGCGCAGCCGGTTCAGCAGGAAGTCCGCGGTCTGCTGCGCGACCACGCGGTGCCGGACCGAACCGGTGCGCAGCGCGAGCCGGGTGTACAGGCTCAGCAGCAAGGCGTTGTCGTACAACATCTTCTCGAAGTGCGGCACCACCCAGCCGGCATCCACGCTGTACCTCGCGAAGCCGCCGTCGAGCTGGTCGTAGATGCCGCCGCCGGACATGGCGGTCGCCGAACCCTCCACAATGGACAACGCCTCGACCGAGCCGGTGCGCTCGTGGTGGCGCAGCAGGAACTCCAGCACCATCGACGGCGGGAACTTCGGCGCGGTGCCGAAACCGCCGTTGCGGCGGTCGTACTCCGGGAGCATGGCGGCGGCCGCGTCGGCGAGCGCCGCCTCGTCCACTGTGGACGACGGGAGTGCCGCGGTCTGCTTGCGCAGCTCGGCGACGATGCGCCCACCCGCCTCCCGCACCTCCGCGTCCCGCGAGGTCCACGCCTCGTCGACGGCCGCGAGCAACTGGCGGAACGACGGCATGCCCGGCCGCGGCGCCGGCGGATAGTAGGTGCCGCAATGGAACGGCTCGCCGTCCGGCGTGAGGAAACACGTCATCGGCCACCCGCCCTGACCGGTCATCGCCTGCGTCGCGGTCATGTACACGGCGTCCACGTCGGGCCGCTCCTCGCGGTCCACCTTGATGTTGACGAACTTCGCGTTCATCACCTCGGCGACCTCGGCGTCCTCGAACGACTCGTGCGCCATCACGTGGCACCAGTGGCACGCGGCGTACCCGATCGACAGCAGCACCGGCACGTCGCGCCGCCGCGCCTCCGCGAACGCCTCCGGGGTCCACTGCCACCAGTCGACCGGGTTCTCGGCGTGCTGCAGCAGGTACGGGCTCGTCGCGTCAGCCAGCCGGTTCGCCATACGTCAACCCTCTCAAATGAACGCATGGACCGCCCGCCCCGCCCTTTCGGGCGCCGATTGGTGCCATCGGAGCAGCGCGGGTGCCGCCATATTGCCCCTGGCGCCGCCATGACACAGCCTCGAGGACTACGCCGGCGGCACCACGATGCTGACGTTCAACCCGGGACAGCCGCTGGTGCGAGTGCCGATACCGGTCGTGGCCGACACGGCCGCCGAGGGCGACGAGACCTTCGCGTTCGAGCTGTCCGAGGCATCGGGCGCACCGATCACCGACCCGGCCGCGATCGTCACGGTCCTCGACGACGACGGCGGCGGGCCGGGCGGGCCGCCGGCGGTCGGCGTCGACGACACGTCGGTGCCGGAGCCGGGCGGGCCGGCCGTGTTCCCGGCGCGGCTGACCAAGGCCGCCGACGGACCGGTCACGGTCCGGTGGACGACGTCGGACGGCACCGCCGGTCCGGCCGACTTCACCGCGGGCGAGGGCCAGGTGACGTTCGCGCCGGGCGCGACGACCGGGCGGATCGAGGTGCCGGTCACCGACGACACCACGGTCGAGGGCGACGAGACGTTCACCGTCACGCTGTCCGCGCCGTCGGGCGCCACGCTCGGCGACGGCACCGCGGTCGGCACGATCCTCGACGACGAGACCGGCGAGCCGACCGGGGCGTTCGGCTGCACGGCCAGTGCGGCCGAACTGCTGGGCACGCGGCCGGCGGTCGCGAACCCGGGCGGCACGCCGTGTGCGGACGACGAGCGCACGGCGGCTCGCGTCAGCATGGGCCTCGGGCTGCTCAAGGTCACCGCGGACGGGCTGACCGCGAGCACGGACGCGGCGCCGGGCGGCGTGAGTGCCACCGCCGGGCTGCTGACCACGAGGATCAGCACGATCGGGTTGGTGATCGAGATCGGCACGATGACCTCGTCCGCGACGGCGACCTGCGTGGCCGGGCCGACCGGGCTGGCGCCGGTGTTCTCGGGCAGCTCGCGGATCGCGTCGCTGAAGGTCAACGGCGTGCGGCTGCCGATCGGGCCGGGGCCGGTGACGATCCCGCTGGTGGTGGGCACGCTGTCGCTGAACAGCACGGTCGCGACCGCCGACGGGCTGACGCAGCGCGCGTTCGACCTGCGGACGCTGCTCGGCAACGTGGTGGTCGGCGAGTCCCGCGTCGGGGCCACCGGCAACCCCTGCCGTCAGTCGGGGTAGCTACTTCTTCTCCTCGGCCGGCTTGTCCTCTGCCAGCTTGTCCTCGGCAGGCGTCTCCTCCGCCGGGGACTCGTCGGCCGACTCCTCGGCGGGCGGGTCGAACGAGGCGGGCACCCGCTTGAGGTGCTTGGTCATCGACCGCACCAGGAACGCCACCGCGATGAAGAACAGCAACAGCACGAGCAGGCCGACGGGTGAGGACTTGCCGAAGTCCTCACCCCGGCCACCGGGCTCGTTCGGTTGCGACGGCTGAACGGCAACGGAATGCCAGGCAGCCGTGTCCGGCCCCAACAGCAACGGGCCGGAACCTGAAGTCATGCTGTGACACCTGCCTCGCTTCGCTCGGCGTGCAGCGCACTCCCGTGCCCCAGCCTGGCTACCTGGTCACCTGAGGTCATGCGCTTACCTTCTCCGTAATTCCTGAGAACAGGTCGTTCTCGGGCAGCGTGGTGTCCACCAGGGACCGCACCAGCTCGTACTCCTCGTACGGCCAGACCTCCCGCTGAACCTCCAGCGGCACGAAGAACCAGCGGCTGTCGGGGTCGATCTGCGTCGCGTGCGCGAGCAGCGCGGCGTCCCTCTTCTCGAAGTATTCCCCACACTCGACACGGGTCGTCACCCGGTTCGTGGTGTCGCCGCGCTCGGTGTCCCACTTCTCGAGCCACTCCGTGTAGGGCGACTCCATGCCGCGCTCGATCAGCGCGTCGTGCATGGCCTGCATCCGCATGCGGGAGAAACCGTGCGAGTAGTACAGCTTCAGCGGCGTCCACGGCTCGCCGGCATCCTGGTACAGGTCCGGGTCGCCCGCCGCGTCGAACGCCGCGACCGACACCTCGTGGCACCGGATGTGGTCGGGGTGCGGGTAGCCGCCGTTCTCGTCGTAGGTGATGACCACGTGCGGCTTGAACTCCCGTATCAGCCGGACCAGCGGCGGCACCGACTCCTCGAGCGGCACGACCGCGAAGCACCCGTCGGGCAGCGGCGGCAGCGGGTCGCCCTCCGGCAGGCCGGAGTCGACGAAGCCGAGCCAACGCTGCTCGACGCCGAGGATCTCGGCGGCCCGCGCCATCTCCTTGCGGCGGTACTCGATCATGTTCTCGAGCACCTCCGGCCGGTCCATCGCGGGGTTGAGTATGTCGCCCCGCTCGCCTCCGGTGCAGGTCACGACCATGACTTCGTGGCCGTCGGCCACGTACTTCACCATCGTCGCCGCACCCTTGCTCGACTCGTCGTCGGGATGGGCGTGCACCGTCATCAGACGCATCTTCTCGGCCATGACCTTCCAGATCCTCCCTGGATGTTCCCCCGGAGACACCCGCCCGGACGCGAGAGCGGATACTCGGCTCGGAAGTACGAACCACACCGGCATCCGACATTGTTCCCGCCGGGTCCGACATTTTCGCGGAGGCTCTCAACGATGACTGCCCCCGGTAGCGCGTTGCTGGAGGACCGCTACGGCGCGCGACCGCGCCGCACCTCCCGGCGGACGTACTGGGTGATCGGCGCGGTCGCGCTGGTCGTGAGCGGCTTCGTGGCCTGGATCGCGTACCAGAACTTCGGCACCGCGCCCATCGAGACACAGTCCACGAGCTTCGAGAACCTGCCGGACGACGCGATGCGCATGACCTTCGAGGTCACCAGGGACGCCCCGGAGCGGCCCGCGGTGTGCATCGTGCGGGCCAGGGTGCTCGACGGCACCGAAGGAGGCCGTAAGGAGGTGTACATCCCACCGGGCAGGAGCGCCATGACGATGACGACCGTCATCCAGAGCAGCGGCGAGCCGGTCACCGCCGACGTTTTCGGCTGCTCCTATCAGGTACCCGACTATCTGTCCACGCACATGCCGCCAACAGGGTGAACTAGACCGAACCCGGGCGGAGATACAGACAAAGCGGACAAGCCCGCGTTGGCATCCGTGGTATTCTGACGTACCTGCACGGCCCCCTGGCGGGCCGTGTTTTTCCGTTCCGGGTGCCCGCCGCCCGCCCGGAAACTACTGCCCCGAATCCGCGGGTGCGGAAGTAGCAACAAGGAGTTGGTGACCGTGAGCGACACCCAGGTGACCTGGCTTACCCAGGAGGCCTACAGCCGACTCAAGCAAGAACTTGACGAGCTGATCGAGAATCGCCCGGTAATCGCCGCGAAGATCAACACGAGCCGCGAGGAGGGGGACCTCAAGGAGAACGGGGGTTACCACGCGGCGCGCGAGGAGCAGGGGCACAAGGAGGCCCGGATCCGGCACCTCCAGGAGCTCCTGCGCAGTGCCAAGGTCGGCGAGGCCCCCGAGAACGACGGGCTGGCGGAGCCGGGCAAGGTGCTCACGATCCGGTACGAGGGGGACGACGACACCGAGCGGTTCCTGCTGGCCACTCGCGAAGAGGGCGCGGAGGGCTCGCTGGAGATCTACTCTCCCGAGTCGCCGCTCGGCAGGGCTCTGCTCGGCGCCAAGGAGGGGGAGACTCGTTCCTACGAGCTGCCCAACGGCTCCACGCAGAAGGTGACGCTCGTCAAGGCTGTGCCGTACGCGGGCTGACCCGCACCCCGCCCCGGTCCGGGGAATGTGGCAGGAAACGGCACCATCCGGTCATTGCGTGGCTTGACTCTCGCCGCTCGCCACGCGGTCCAGCAGCGGCCTGACCCTCGGGGGCACCGGGGTCGACAAAGCGATTGAGGTCGACGTGCGGCTTACCCAGCGCACGTCGACCACTTCGTCGATGACCCGCTGCAGATCCGCGTTCGACTTCGCGACCATGCGCACCAGCAGGTCGCCCTCGCCCGTCGTGGCGTGCACCTCGCACACCTCCTCGATGGCGGCCAGCCGGTCGGCCACCTCGCCGCGTTTGCCCTGCGCTATCTCCAGCACCGCGAACGCCGTGAGGCCGTAGCCCATCTCCGCGAGGTTCACGTCCGCGGGGAACCCCCGCAGCACGCCGCGCCGCTCGAGGCGGTCCATCCGCGCCTGGATCGTGCCCCTGGCCACACCGAGCCGCCGGGAGCACTCCAGCACGCCGAGCCGTGGCTCGTCGGTGAGCAGCAGCAGTAGCCGCGCGTCGAGCTGGTCGATTTCTCCCATCGTGCTTTCCTCCTGCGCACCCTGTTCACTCTGTACTTCCAATCTGCCATCCCACTAGGCAGCTTGACCAGTGAAATCACAGCCTGTTGCGCATCCTGACCGGTGACCGGATCCTGCGGTTACCGCGATCTTCACTAGGGAGGACACCCATGACCGGCACCCTCGGCCAGGAACGTCAGCTCGACGATGTCAGCTTCGACCAGTTGCGCCAGTTGGTCGGGTTGGTCGACTACGACGAGTCGAAGGACCCGTTCCCCGTGCAGGCCATGGACGCCGTCGTCTTCGTGACGGGCAACGCCACCCAGACGGCGTGGTTCTACCAGGTCGCGTTCGGCATGCGGCTGGTCGCGTACTCCGGACCGGAGACGGGGAACCGGGACCACAAGTCCTTCGTGCTCAAGTCCGGCTCCGCGCGGTTCGTCATCAACGGTGGTGTCGCGCCGGACAGCCCGCTGCACGACCACCACCGCAAGCACGGGGACGGCGTCGTGGACCTGGCGCTCGAGGTGTCCGATGTGGACCAGTGCGTCGCGCACGCGCGGGCACAGGGCGCGACCGTCGTCGAGGAGCCGCACGACGTGTCCGACGAGCACGGCACGATCCGCCGCGCGGCCATCGCCGCTTACGGCGAGACCCGGCACAGCCTCGTCGACCGGTCGCGCTACTCCGGCCCGTACCTGCCCGGGTACGTGGCCAAGAGGTCGTCGGTGCCGGTGCGCAAGCGGCTCTTCCAGGCGGTCGACCACTGCGTCGGCAACGTGGAGCTCGGCAGGATGGACTACTGGGTCGAGTTCTACAACAAGGTCATGGGCTTCGTGAACATGGCGGAGTTCGTCGGGGACGACATCGCCACCGACTACTCGGCGCTGATGTCCAAGGTCGTCTCCAACGGCAACCACCGGGTCAAGTTCCCGCTCAACGAGCCGGCCATCGCGAAGCGCAAGTCGCAGATCGACGAGTACCTGGAGTTCTACGACGGCGCCGGGTGCCAGCACATCGCGTTGGCCACCAACGACATCATCGCCACGGTCACGGCCATGCGCGAAGCAGGCGTGGAGTTCCTCGACACCCCCGACTCCTACTACGACGACCCGGAGCTGCGGGCGCGGATCGGCAAGGTGCGGGTGCCGATCGAGGTGCTGAAGGAGCACCGGATCCTGGTGGACCGGGACGAGGACGGCTACCTGCTGCAGATCTTCACGGCCCCCATCGGGGACCGGCCGACCGTGTTCTACGAGCTCATCGAACGGCACGGGTCGCTCGGCTTCGGCAAGGGGAACTTCAAGGCGCTGTTCGAGGCCATCGAGCGGGAACAAGAGCGCCGCGGCAATCTGTGACATTGGCTCGCTCCGCTCGCGCATTCGCGGCCTGAACCCGGCGGCCGCTCACGCAAGCCCTCACTCATGACAACGGCTCGCGTCTACGGGGACTGGTCGGTCCTGGCCAGCTCGTTCATCGCGGGCGCGATCGGTTCCTGTTCCTTGTGTTCGTACCCGGGCACCTTCGGCAGGTGCTCCGGGTCGACGCAGCTGCCGACCAGCTCGACCTGACCGTCGTCGCGCTGGACGTAGCGGCCCGGGTCGGCGCAGCCGACCTCGTGGACGGTGAACACCGCGACCCCGGCCAACGTGACGGCGGCCAACGTCGCCCCCGCCAACGGAAGCGCTCCCGCGACCCGAGCCCCGACCGCCATGCTTCTCTCCTGCGTTCGCACACTGTTGCAATCGAGAATACCCGGCCCACGAAACCGATGGTTGCCGACAGACACGAAGGCCCGCACCGAACGATCGGTGCGGGCCTTCGTCGTGGTCGGGTCAGCCGAGTGCCTGCAGGAGATCCTGCACCAGGTCGGTGCTGTCCTCGATGCCGACGGACAGCCGCAGCACGTCGCCGGACACCTGTAGCGGCGAGCCGGTGGTGCTGGCGTGGGTCATCTTGCCGGGGTGCTCGATCAGCGACTCGACGCCGCCGAGCGACTCGCCGAGGATGAAGACCTTTGTGCGGGCGGCGACGGCCAGCGCGGCCTGCTCGCCACCGGCGACCGCGAACGACACCATCCCGCCGAACCGGCGCATCTGCTTCGCCGCCAACTCGTGCCCGGGGTGCTCGGGCAGCCCGGGGTAGTAGACCTTCGTGACCTTGGGATGGCCGACCAGCGCCTCGACGATCCGCTCCGCGTTGTCGCTGTGCCGCTCCATCCGCAGCGCCAGGGTCTTCGCGCCACGCAGGGTCAGCCACGCGTCGAACGGGCCCGGCACGGCGCCGACCGCGTTGCGCAGGAAGCCGAACTGCTCGTGGAGCGTGTCGTCCGAGGTGATCAGCGCGCCGCCGACCACGTCGGAGTGGCCGCCGAGGTACTTGGTGGTCGAGTGCAGCACCACGTCGGCGCCGAGGCCGAGCGGGGACTGGAGGTAGGGCGTCGCGAAGGTGTTGTCCACCACCAGCTTCGCGCCCGCCGTGACGGCGACCTGCGCGAGCGCGGAGATGTCGGCGATGCCGAGCAGCGGGTTGGTCGGCGTCTCGCACCAGATGACCTTGGTGTTCGGCCGGACCGCGGCGCGGGCGGCCTCCACGTCGGCGAAGTCGACGGTCGTGTACTCGACGCCCCACAGCGTCATGACCTTGTCGAGCAGGCGGAACGTGCCGCCGTACGCGTCGCCGCCGAGGATCACGTGGTCGCCGGGCCGCGTGATGGCACGCAGCGCGATGTCGGCCGCCGCCATGCCGGACGCGAACGCCAGCGCGTGCCGGCCGCCCTCGAGCGACGCGAGCGACTCCTCGAGTGCGGACCGCGTGGGGTTGGCGGTGCGCGAGTACTCGTACCCGCCCTCCCGCAGGCCGCCGACGCCGTCCTGGGCGAACGTCGAGGTGGCGTAGATCGGCACGATGACCGAGCCGGTTCTGGGGTCAGGGCGCTGACCAGCGTGAATTGCCCGTGTCTCGAAACCCCAGCGACTCGTGTCCTCAGCCATGCCGATAGATTACGGCCCCCCGCTCGCAAGCCCATCATCTGGGAATCGGATCCGAATGGGGAATAGCTACCACCTCGGCGGATACTGAGGGTAACCGCTGGGGCGGGGGCCTCTGGGCCACCCGAGTGACGGCGGCAGCGCCGCGATGATCAGCAGGACCGGCGCGAGCACCAGCGCGCCGAGCATCGTGAACCAGACGCCCTCCGCCAGGGCCGGGTCGAGGATGAGCACCGCGATCGCGAACGTGGCCGCGGCGAGCAGCACGAACGCGCCGGCGACCTGGCGGACGAACACGAGGATCGCGCCGAGCAGCCCGAGCCCGGCGACGACGAGGTGCAGGACGATCATCACCGTCCAGCCGCCGGGGATGTCCCCCCGCACGTCGCCGAGGTCGACCAGCAGGTCGATGGTCTGGTAGGCGAGCACGCCCGCGATCCCGATGCCGATGATCCCCGCGACGACCGCGAGCGCCGGGTTGCCTTCCCGGCCGGGCATGCCCTGCGGCGGGTAGTGACCGACACAAGGAAACGCCGGCGGGCCCGAGGGCCTGCCGGCGTTTCGTCACCGCGTGCTCACCACTGCTGGGGCGGCGGACCGCCCTGCTGCGGCGGCGGACCGAACCCCTGCTGCGGCGGCGGCTGCTGGCCGAAGCCCTGCTGCGGGGGCGGCGGCCCGAAGCCCTGCTGCGGCTGCTGCTGCTGCCCGAACCCACCACCGGGCGGGGGGCCGTAGCCGCCGCCTCCTGGCGGACCGAACACGGAGCCGACACCGAGGTACTGCTTGGTCTGCGGGAAGAAGCCGAGCGCACCCGCGGCGCCGATCAGGATGCCGGAGATCAGCGCGAAGATCTTGACGTTGCTGAACGGCCAGTCGACGTCGATGTCGCCGGTGTCGAACCCGGCCATCCCGATCATGTACAGGATCGAGAACACGAGCAGCGCGCCACCGGCCGCGACGGTGACGATGGTGGCCAGCTTGTGCTTGAGGAAGATCAGCACGCCGGCGCCGACCGCGGCGAGACCGCTCACGGTGATGAGAATGGTCGACAGGTACAGCAGGCCCGGCGACGCGCCGCTCTCCTGTCGTTCCGCCGGTGCCGCGTCGTACTCGTCGGCGTAGTCGCCGAGGTCACCGGAGAAGATGTCGTCCGAGATCGCCCAGATCGCGCACACGAGACCGAGGATCGCCACCAGACCGGCGATCGCCCACGCGATCATCTGGGTGTTCTGGCCCTGGCCGCCGAACTGCGGGCCGTGGCCGAGCCCCTGCTGCTGCGCGAACCCGCCCTGCGGCGGGTACCCCGGCGGCGGCTGCTGACCGAAGCCCTGCTGCTGCTGGGGCGGGTACCCGGGCGGCGGCTGCTGACCGAAACCCTGTTGCTGCTGCGGGTAACCCGGCGGCGGCTGCTGGCCGAACCCCTGCTGATGTTGCTGCTGCCCGAAACCGCCGGCGTCCGCGCCGGGCGGCGGGGCGTAGGGCGGCTGCTGGGGCGGCATCGACCCGGGCGGCACCATCTGCGTCGCGCCGGAGTCCTGCTGCGGCTGCTGCTGGCCGAACGAGCCCGGCGGGACGACCTGCGTCGCACCGGAGTCGGGGCCGGCGGGCGGCTGCTGACCGGGCTGGATCGCCTGTGTGCGCTCCACGCCGTCCGCACCGGTCTGTCCGCCGTGCGGCGGCAGCGGCTGCCCCGGCTGGATCGCCTGTGTCGGGCCGGCGTTGGTCAGGGCCGGATTCTGGCCGGACTCCTGCGGTTCGCCACCCTCCTCATGCTGCGGTGGCTGGCCGCCCTGCCACGGTTGGTTCGGCGGCTGCGGAGCACTCATCGGGCTACAACCCCTCTTCAAAGCAATTCGTCAACTTGCGTGCGCGCCAACGCTAGACCATCGTGCGAGCCTTCGCCGGTAACGCCCGACGCGACACGGGCGATACCGGCCGGCCTAGCGGCCGGCGAGGAAGCCGAGCAGGTCCTGGCGGGTCACGACCCCGGCCGGCTTGCCGTCCACCAGCACGAGCGCGCCGTCCGCGGACGAGAGCGCCGACATCGCCGCGGTGACCTGTTCACCTGCGCCGATGGTGGGCAGGGGCAGGGACATGTGCCCGTCCAGCGGGTCGGTGAGCGCGGCCTTGCCGGTGAACAGCGCCTCCAGCAGGTCCCGCTCGTTGACCGCGCCGACGACCTCGGCGGCCATGACCGGCGGCTCCGCGTTGACGACCGGCATCTGGCTGACACCGAACTCACGCAGGATCGTGACCGCGTCGGCGACGGTCTCGTTCGGGTGCCCGTGCACGAGGTCCGGCATCACGCCGCCCGCGCCCTTGCGGCGCAGCACGTCGCCGACGGTCGCGCCGGAGTGCTCCGGCGGCAGGAACCCGTAGGAGGCCATCCAGTCGTCGTTGAACACCTTCGACAGGTAGCCGCGGCCGCCGTCGGGCAGCAGCACGACCACCACGTCGTCCGGCCCGAGCCGCTTCGCGAGCCGGATCGCGGCGGCGGCCGCCATCCCGCAGGAGCCGCCGACCAGCAGCCCCTCCTCGCGGGCGAGCCGCCGGGTGACGTCGAACGACTCCGCGTCGGACACGGCGATGATCTCGTCGGCGACGTCGCGGTCGTAGGTGGCCGGCCAGAAGTCCTCGCCGACGCCCTCGACCAGGTAGGGCCGGCCGGAGCCACCCGAGTAGACCGAGCCCTCCGGGTCGGCGCCGACGATCTTCACCTTCCCGCCCGACACCTCCTTGAGGTAGCGGCCGGTGCCGGAGATCGTGCCGCCGGTGCCGACACCGGCGACGAAGTGCGTGATCCGGCCGTCGGTCTGGCGCCACAGCTCCGGCCCGGTGCCGACGTAGTGGCTCTCCGGGTTCTGCGGGTTGGAGTACTGGTCGGGCTTCCACGCGCCGTCGATCTCGGAGACGAGGCGGTCGGAGACGTTGTAGTAGGAGGACGGGTGCTCCGGCGCGACCGCGGTCGGACACACCACGACCTCGGCGCCGTACGCCTTCAGGGCGTTGCGCTTGTCCTCGGACACCTTGTCCGGACACACGAACACGCACTTGTAGCCCTTGCGCTGGGCGACCATGGCGAGCCCGACCCCGGTGTTGCCGGAGGTCGGCTCGACGATCGTGCCGCCGGGCTTCAGCTCGCCGGACGCCTCGGCGGCCTCCACCATCCGCAGCGCGATGCGGTCCTTGACGCTGCCGCCGGGGTTGAAGTACTCGACTTTCGCGAGAACGGTCGCGGACACCCCCTCGGCCAGGGTGTTCAGCTTGACCAGCGGGGTGTTGCCCACGAGGTCCATGACGTGTTCGACGTACTCCACCTGCACTCCATCCATCAACATGCCCCCCGGCACCCGAGCGACTCTAGCGAGCCGTCGGTAGCACGGTTCGTGCAGTTCACCTATCGGAATCGAGTCTCCCTTGAGTTCGATCCTAGTGACGCGGCACACACTCGGTAGTGACCGACCGATAACCCATGCGGAACCAGTAATCGGCTGTGACACTTGACAGTGGGAGGACGGCGATGGCAGGAGCGCGAGTACTCAAGGCGCTGATATTCGCCGCCGGCTCGGTCGGCGGCCTCTCCGGCGCGGCATACGGGCTGCTCACTGGCCAGTCGCGGCACGCCCGCACGATCATCGGCGTGCCCAAGGACCTCCCACTCAACGCCGACGGCATCTACCTGCCCGACGGCGCCGGCCCCCGGCCGCCCATCCGGCGCGACTGCCTGTCGTTCGCGATGCTCGGCGACTCGCTCGCGGCCGGTCTCGGCGTCGAGACCACCGCCGAGCTGCCCGGGGTCCGCCTGGCCAAGGGCCTCGCCGAGGAGCTCGACGAGCCCGTGAAACTGACCACACACGCCGTCAGCGGTTCGAAGACGACCGAGCTGGAGATGCAGGTCGACCGGGCGCTGATCGACCCGCCGGACCTGGCGCTGGTGATCATCGGCGGCAACGACGTGACGTCCAAGACCCGCATCGGCACGTCCGCCGCGCTGCTCGCCAGGCAGGTGCGCAGGTTGATGAACGCCGGGGCCACCGTCGTCGTCGGCACCTGCCCCGACCTGGGCATCATCCTGCCGATCCCGCAGCCGCTGCGCACGGTCGCGAGCCGGTACGGCCTGTCGCTCGCGCGGGCGCAGCGCCGCGAGCTGGACCGGATCGGCGCGCGGGCGGTGTCGATCGCCGCGTTGCTGTCGCCGGAGTTCTTCGCCCGGCCGCACGACCTGTTCAGCCCGGACCGGTACCACCCGAACGGTGTCGGCTACGAGCTCGCGGCCGGCGTGCTGCTCGCTCCGTTGTGTGATGCTGTGCGGCTTGCACAAGGAACTGTGGGGATGCGCCGCGTAATGTCCTGAGTCAGTACTGACTGTGCTGACGACAGGAGTTTGCGCCATGCCAGAGGCGGTCATCGTTTCCGCGGTCCGTTCGCCGATCGGGCGAGCCGGGAAGGGTTCCCTGATCGACATCCGGCCGGACGACCTCGCCGTGCAGATGGTGCGCGCGGCGCTCGACAAGGTCCCGGAACTGGACCCGACGGAGATCGACGACCTCATGCTCGGCTGTGGCCTGCCCGGTGGCGAGCAGGGCTTCAACATGGGCCGCGTGCTGGCGGTCCTGCTCGGCTACGACCACCTCCCCGGCTGCACCGTCACCCGCTACTGCGCGTCCAGCCTGCAGACCACGCGGATGGCGTTCCACGCGATCAAGGCCGGCGAGGGCGACGTGTTCGTCAGCGCCGGCGTCGAGACGGTGTCGCGGTTCGCGAAGGGCAGCTCGGACAGCTGGCCGGACACGCACAACCCGGCGTTCGCCGACGCCGTCGCCCGCACCGCGACCACTGCCGAAGGTGGGTCCACCTGGCACGACCCGCGCTCGGACTCGCTCGTGCCGGACGTCTACATCGCCATGGGCCAGACCGCGGAGAACCTGGCGCAGGTCAAGGGCGTGACGCGCGAGGACATGGACGAGTTCGGCGTGCGCTCGCAGAACCTGGCCGAGCAGGCGATCAAGGACGGCTTCTGGGCGCGGGAGATCACGCCGGTCGAGCTGCCCGACGGCCGCGTCGTCGACACCGACGACGGTCCGCGCCCCGGCGTGACGCTGGAGAAGACGTCGCAGCTGCAGCCGGTCTTCCGCCCGGACGGCCGCGTGACGGCGGGCAACTGCTGCCCGCTGAACGACGGCGCGGCGGCGCTGGTGATCATGTCCGACACCAAGGCTGCCGCCCTGGGCCTGACCCCGCTGGCCCGCATCGTCGCGACCGGCGTTTCGGGGCTGTCGCCGGAGATCATGGGCCTCGGCCCGGTCGAGGCGTCGCGGCGCGCGCTGGCCCTGGCGGGGATGTCCATCGGCGACATGGACCTGGTGGAGATCAACGAGGCGTTCGCCGCGCAGGTGATCCCGTCCTACCGGGACCTCGGCATCGACATCGACCGCCTCAACGTCAACGGCGGCGCCATCGCGGTCGGCCACCCGTTCGGCATGACCGGCGCCCGCATCGCCACGACGCTCATCAACTCGCTCCAGTACCACGACAAGCAGTTCGGCCTGGAGACGATGTGCGTCGGCGGCGGCCAGGGCATGGCGATGGTTCTGGAACGGTTGAGCTGAGTCGGGCCAGGATCGGAGGGACATGAGCGAGCGCGCCGAACGGATCGCCCGTGACTGGGACCGTGCCGCGGTCGGGTACGACGCCTACTTCGTCCCCCGGTTCGCGCCCTGGGTGCGCACGGCGGTCGACGCGCTCGCCGCGGCGCCGCTGCCCGACGGGCCGATCGTCGTCCCCTGTTGCGGCACGTTCCCCGAGCTGGACGGCCTCCTCGCGCACTTCCCCGACCACGATGTCGTCGGTGTCGACCTGTCCGCCGAGATGGTCCGCCTCGCGCGGCAGCGGGCCGGCGCCCGGTCGAACGTCACCGTCGTCCAGGGCGACGCCGCGGCGCTCGACCCGGCCACGTACGCGGCCGTCGTCTCGGTGTTCGGGCTTCAGCAGCTCCCCGACCCCGTCGCCGCGCTCCACGGCTGGGCCACCGCGCTCCGGCCCGGCGGGCGGCTCTCCGTCGTCTACTGGCCGGGGGTCGTCGAGGACGAGGGGCCGTTCGCGCTGATGAGAGACGGCAGCAGCGCCGACGGCACCAGCGACTGGGAACAACGGCTCGCGCCCGCCCTCACCGCCACGGGCGCGCGCGTCGAACGCGACGAGCTGCCCGCGTTCGACATGTCCCATGCGGACGCCGAGACCTTCTTCGACGCCTTCGCGAACTCCGGCCCGCTGAGCGCACGCGACAACCTCGCCGAGCTGCGTGCCGACTTCCTCCGCCGCGCCCCCGCCGGCGAGCTGCGGCACCGCCCGCGGGCCCGCCACCTCGTCGCGACCGCGTCGCGGTAGCTCGGCCCGCTACCAGATCGCGCGGCGCTCGTCCGGGAAACCCGTCCACCGCAACGCCTGCGGCAGGTGCGACTGGTCGTTGAACGTCACCAGCGCGGGCGGCCGGCCCTCCCGGTACTGGATCACCGTGAGGCCCGCGTTCGCCGCGTTGATGCCCAGCCACCGTGCCGGCGGCGCGCCGAGGGCGGCGCGCACGAACCACGTCACGATCTGGCTGTGGGTGATGATCAGATCGGCGCGCGACACCGGCTGGGTGAACTCTGCCAGTGCCTCCGCCGCGTACGACGGCTCCGGCCCGTAGTCAGCGACGTGTGCGAGCGCGATCGGCGCGAACACCGGCGCCAGCTCGTCGGCGGTCGGCGCGTACGGCAGGTAGTCGCCGACCAGCGCGGACTCCGTCACCGGCACGTCGGCCAGCTCGGCGGCGACCAGCGCCGCGGTCTCCGCCGCCCTCGGCATCGGGCTGTGGAACACCCCCGTCAACGGCACGCCAGCCAGCCGCGTCCCGAGCAGCCGCGCCTGCTCCTTCCCGGCCGGGGTCAGCGCCCCGGCCGCCTCGCCGTGCCGGGCCAGGTAGAGCGTCCTCATACGCTCGGCGCGATGCGCGTCGCGGCGGTGATCATGCGGTCGAACGCGTCGCCGTCCTTCGGGTCGTACAGCCCGGCGAGCAGCTTCAGCACGAGCTTCATCAGCGTGGCGTGCGGCAGGCCGTACTTGGTGGCCGCCCGCATCACCAGCGGGTTGCCGATGAGCTTCGAGAAGATGTTGCCCAGCCGGTAGTAGCTGCCGAGCGCCTGCTTCAAGGCGATCGGGTACCCGTGCAGCGCCTTCTCCCGCGCCGGGCCCTCCGCGCGGGCGAGCGCCTGGACCACGCACTCGGCCGCGAGCTTCGCCGACTCCATGGCGTAGCCGATGCCCTCGCCGTTGAACGGGTTGACCATGCCGCCCGCGTCGCCGACGAGCAGCAGCCCGCGCGAGTAGTGCGGCGTCCGGTTGAAGCCCATCGGCAGCGCGGCGCCGCCGACCTTGCCGATCGCGTTGTGCTCGCGGAAACCCCACTCCTCCGGGGTGCCGTCGAGCCACGACCGCATCAGCGCGCGGTAGTCGGTCTTGCCGAACGCCTTCGAGGTCGACAGGATCCCGAGCCCGACGTTGACCGTGCCGTCGCCCATGCCGAAGATCCAGCCGTAGCCCGGCAGCAGCCGCGGGTCCTCGGCGTTGGACCGGTCCCACAGCTCGAGGTGCGACTCGAGGTAGTCGTCCTTGCTGCGCGGCGACGCGTAGTACCGCCGCACCGCGACGCCCATCGGCCGCTTCTCGAGCTTGTCGATGCCGACGGACAGCGCGAGCCGCGCGGACACCCCGTCGCAGCCGAGCACGAGCGGCGCCCGGTAGGTGACCGGGGCGCGCTCCGGCCCGACCTTGGCGGTGACGCCGACGACGCGGCCGTCCCGCTCGTCGGTGACCGCGCCGGTGACGTTGGTGTGCTCGAGCAGCCGCGCGCCGGCGCGCTGGGCGGTGCGGGCGAGCATCTCGTCGAAGTCCTGGCGCGGGCGGACCACGCCGTAGGGCGGGAAGGTCGCGAGGTCGGGCCAGTCCAGCTCCAGCGTGACGCCGCCGCCGACCACGCGCAGGCCCTTGTTGTGCAGCCAGCCGGCCTCCTCGCGGGTGTCCACGCCGAGGTCGATGAGCTGTTTGACACCGCGCGGGGTCAGGCCGTCGCCGCAGACCTTCTCGCGGGGGAACGTGCTCTTCTCCAGGAGCAGCACGTCGAGTCCCGCGCGGGCGAGGTAGGTCGCCGCTGTCGAACCGGCTGGGCCGGCGCCGACCACGATGACCTCGGCATCCTCGGCCGGCTTGCGGCGGCTGGGCGTTCCCATCACGGCTCCTCGCGCTTGTGAAAACGTTCACTAACCGCACGCATTTTATCCCGGGCGCGACAAACCCAGTGGGTGAGGAAACGGACACCCCGTGATGGACGACTTCAGGTTGTCACGATCGCACGCCTGGGGGCCGAGATGACGAGTCAGGATCCGCTCCTGCCCGGACGAACCATCCAGCTCGCTCCGGTGCGCTCGGCCGCCACCGCGACGACGGTCCTGCTGGTGGCGAGTTGCGCGGCCACGGCGTACGGCACGTGGGCCGACTGGAACCGCTACCGCGTCGCGGCGGACTTCCAGTCCGGCGAGCCGGGGGTCGGCATCGCCGACTGGGTCAGCGCGGTCAACGCCAGCTACGGCGCCGTCTGGCTGCGGCTGATCGCCGTGCTCGCGACGACTGCCGCCCTGCTCACGTGGGTGTGGCGGGCCAGGATCAACGCGGAACGGCTCAGCCCGGCCGAGCACCGCCTCAGCCGCGCGTGGGCGATCGGCGGCTGGTTCTGCCCGGTCGTGCAGCTCTGGTACCCGCGCGTCGTGCTGGACGACCTGTGGCGCGCGAGCCGTCCAGACGAGCGCGGCTCGCTGGTGCGGTACTGGTGGTTCGCGGCGCTGGCCTACGTGGTGCTGCTGGTGGCGATCCGCCTGGAGGCCCTCGGCGAGGTGACGGTGACGACGCTCAACACGGTGGCCGTGTACTCCACGAGCAGCCTGCTGGTGCTGTGTCTCGCGGCGGCGTGCCTGATCCATGTGGTGCGGCAGATCACGCGGTGGCAGTCAGCGGGACGATGAAGCTGGGGCTCGCGGCCGCCGCCTTGGGGGTGGCGACCTGCGCGGTGGCGACGTGGCACACGGTGACGCTGTGGGAGTTCCGCGACGCGGTGCTGCGGTACCGCGACAGCCCCGGCAAGGGCACGGTCCAGATCATGGGCGACGCCGGCGACGCGCGGTACGCGGCGGCGTGGACCTACCTCGCGACGCTCGCGGCCGCGGCGGCCGTGTTCCTGACCTGGCTGTGGCGGGCCCGCGCGGCGCCCGACCGCGAGCACGGGCTCGCGCGCGGCCGGGTGGTCTGGCTGGCGACGCTGCTCACCGCGGCGTGGACGGTGGCCACGTACTACGAGCCCGACGCGGCGAGCCGGGTCCAGCAGATCGCCGTCGCGCACACCGTGCTGACGGTGGCGCAATGGGTGGCGGGCACGCTGCTGACGACGCTGATCCTGAACGCACGAAGGTCCACAACGCCGTGAAGGACCCGACCACGTAGGCCCCGCGCGCGATGCAGCCCCCACCCTGTCCCGGGGGCGGCCCAGTGCCCAGTCTACCGGCCACCCCCGACACAGACGGGGATGTGGATCTTGCCTGTGGATAACTTCACGCGCCGGGTTTGACCGCCCGATGCAGCGCGACGACGCCGAACGTGAGGTTCAGCCACTCGACCTCGTCCCAGCCGGCTTCCGCGATCAGCACGGCCAGCTCGTGCTGGTCGTGCCAGTCCCGCATCGACTCCGCCAGGTACGAGTAGGCGTCCTTGTTGGACGAGAACGGCCGGGTGATCCGCGGCAGCAGGCGCAGCACCACGTTGTAGTGCAGCCACCGGATCGGGCGGAACGGCGGCTGCGACACCTCGCAGATCACCAGCCGCCCGCCGGGCCGCACCACCCGCTGCATCTCCCGCAGCGCGGCGACCGTGTCGGCCATGTTCCGCAGCCCGAAGGACACGGTGACGGCGTCGAAGGAGTCCGTGGCGAACGGCAGGTGGAAGGCGTCGGCGGCGACCTTGGGCACCGGCCGGTGCCCGCCGCTGCGCAGCATCCCCAGTGAGAAGTCGGCGGCGACGCACCAGGCGCCGGACTTCGCGTACTCGGCGGTGGACACGGCGGTGCCGGCGGCGAGGTCCAGGATCCGCTCCGACGGCGACGCGTCGAGCACCCGCCGCGTCAGCCAGCGCCAGCGCCGGTCGAAACCGAGCGTCATCACCGAGTTGGTCCGGTCGTACCCGGCAGCGACCCCGTCGAACATCTCGGCCACATCGCGAGGGTTCTTGTCCAGGCCGGCACGAGACATGCCAGAACCCTACGACACCCCCTACGCGGCCAGCACGCTGGCGCTCACCTGCTCGTAGTGCCCCAGCAGCTCGTCGCACACCGCCGTCCACGTCCGTCCCTCGACCGACCGCCGGGCGGCCACGCCGAGCCGTCTGCGCAGCGACCGCTGCCGCAACAGCTCCACATACGTCCACAGCTCGCCGGCGAACCGGTTGTCGTCGTGCGGTTCCAGCAGGTACCCGGTCCTGCCGTGCGACACCAGGTCGCGCGGCCCGCCGGCGTCGGGCGCCAGCACCGGCACGCCGGACGCGAGCGCCTCCTGCGCCGCCTGGCAGAACGTCTCGTGCGGGCCGGGGTGGACGAACACGTCGAGGCTCGCGTACGCGGTCGCCAGCTCCTCGCCGGTGCGGAACCCCAGGAACGCGGCGTCCGGCAGCTGCCTGCGCAGCGACGCCTCCGCCGGCCCCGCCCCGACGATCACGACCCGCACGCCGGGCAGCCCGTTCAGCGTCGCGAGCCGGTGCACGTGCTTCTCCGGCGCGAGCCTGCCGACGTACCCGACGAGCAGCTCGTCGCGCGGCGCCAGCAGCGAACGCAGGCGCAGGTCGGCCCGGTGCGGCGCGAACAGCTCGGTGTCGACGCCGCGCCCCCACCGGTGCACCCTCGGCACGCCGTGGTCGGTGAGCGCCCGCACCGACGCGACCGACGGCGCGAGAGTCCGGTCGGCCGCGCTGTGCAGCCTGCGGATCCACCGCCACGCCGCCCGCGCGCCGTGCTTGAGCCCGTACGCGGCGGCGAAACCGGCCACGTCGGTCTGGTAGACGGCGACCGTCGGCACGCCGAGTCTGCGGGCCGAACGCAGGCCGGCGGCGCCGAGGACGAACGGGGACGCGAGGTGCACGACGTCCGGTTCGAAGTCGGCGAGCGCGGCGTGCACCTTCGGCGACGGCACGCCGATCGGCAGGGAGCTGATGACCGGCAGGTCGACCGCGCGCACGCGGCGGACCTCGGCGTGCCGGTACCGCTCCTGGCCGGGGCCCGGCGCCACGACCAACGCGTCGTGGCCGCGCTCCTGCAGGTGCTCGACGATTCGGAGAACGGAGTTCGTCACGCCGTTCACCTGCGGCAGAAAGCTCTCAGTGACGATGGCGACTCGCACGGGCCGACCGTCGCAACCCGCCCTGCCCAACGGAGAACGCCCACATGGCCGCGCGGCGAACGTTGCCGTAAGAGTTAAGCGTCAGTTAAGCGTCGTAGTCGACCGTGACCTCGGCGGACAGCGGCACCGCCTGGCAGGTCAGCACGAACCCCTCGGCGACCTCGTGCTCCTCGAGCGCGTAGTTGCGGCGCATCTCGACCTCACCGGAGGTCACCTTCGCGCGGCACGTGCCGCACACGCCGCCCTTGCACGCGAACGGCAGGTCGGCCCGGACCCGTTGCGCCGCATCGAGAATCGGCATGTCGGCCGGCAGGGTGAGCGTTGTCTCGCGGCCGTCGAGCACGACCCGCACCTCGGCCGCCGGGCCCGCCACCGCGGACTCGTCGACCCGCTTGGGCTCCGGCGGCGGCTCGTCGACGTAGAACAGCTCACGATGGATCTTGACGCGCGGCACGTCGTACGCGGTGAGCGCGCGGTCGGCGTCCTGCAGCATGCCGAACGGGCCGCAGAGCCACCAGTGGTCGATGTCGTCGGTCGGGACGATGCTGGCGAGCAGCGTGTCGAGGCGGTCCGCGTCGAGGCGGCCGGAGAACAGCTCGACGTCGCGCGGTTCGCGGGAGAGGACGTGGACGAGCTGAAACCGTGCGGCGTAACGGTCTTTGAGGTCGGCGAGCTCGTCGCCGAACATGACGGTGTCGGTGCGCCGGTTGCCGTACAACAGGGTGACCTGCCCGCCGTCCGCCAGCACGGTGTCCATGATGGACAGTGCGGGGGTGATGCCGGACCCCGCCACGACGAAGGCGTGGTGTCCGCCGGTGTCGTCCGGCGTGAACTTTCCCAGCGGCGGAAGCACTTCCAGCGTGTCGCCCGGCGCGAGCTCGTCGACCAGCCTGGCGGAGAACAGTCCGTTCTCGACCCGGCGGACGCCGATGCGGGGGGCGGCGCCGGCGGGCGCGCAGATCGAGTACGAGCGGCGTTCCTCGGCGCCGTCGACCACCTGCCGGAGGGTGAGGTACTGGCCGGGCCGGAACGCGAAGGTGTCCGCGAGGTGCGGCGGCACGTCGAACGTGACGGCGACGGCGTCCGCGCAGAGCCGGTCGACGCGTGCGACCGGCAGCTCGTGGAAGGCGGGCCGGGCCATCAGATCTCCTTGACGTGTTCGAACGGCTCGCGGCAGTCCTCGCAGCGCCGGAGGGCCTTGCAGGCGGTGGAGGAGAAGCGGGAGAGCTCGGTGGTGCGCGCGGAGTCGCAGCGCGGGCAGCGGACCTGTGCCCGCGGCGGCACGAGGTTGAGGGTCACCGGGCCGGCTTTGCGTTGCGGCGGCGCGATGCCGTGCTCGAGGAGCTTGCGGCGGCCGTCCGCGCTGATCCAGTCGGTGGTCCAGGCCGGCGTGAGCGTGGTGCGGATCTCGACCTGGTCGTAGCCGGCCTCCGCGAGGCGCGCGCGCAGGTCGGCGCGCATCTCGTCGAGGGCGGGACACCCGGAGTAGGTGGGCGTGATCGTGACGACCACACGGTCGCCGTCCTCCTGTACGTCCCGGAGAACCCCCAGGTCAGCGAGGGTGAGCACCGGCAGCTCGGGATCGAGAACCCGCTCGGCGACGGCCCGCGCGCCGAGTTGTCCACAACCAGTCAAGTTATCCACAGGCAAGATCGACAACCCCCTGCCCGTCGGTGGGCACCGGTAGACTGGCAAGGCGGGACGCCCCCGGGATCGGGTGGGGGATGGGCAACGCGCGCGGGGCCGTCACCAGACTGCTCCCGGCAGCGAACGAGCCAGGTGCTGCAGCTCCGCGAGCAGGTACCCCATCGCCTCGGTGTGCACGCCGTCGCGGCCCGCGCGACCGGCCACCGTCGACATCGGCTCCACCGACGGCCGGTCCAGCGTCGCGGCGGTGAACACCTGGTCCAGCACCTCTAGGACCGACGCACGCACCGACGCCGGGTCCACCGCGACACCCGGCAGCCGCAGCTCGACGGGATGCGGCGTGAACAGCTCCTCGACGAGCGGCCACACCCGGTCGAGGCCCGCGATCATCCGTTCCCGCGAGTACTCCGTGCCGCCGGCGAGCCGCAGCGTCCACTGCGCCGCGTGGTCGCGGTGGTAGGCCAGCTCCTTCACGCCCTTGGCCGCGATCGCCGCCAGCACCGGGTCGGCCGACGACGTCAGCCGCGTCAGCACCTCGAGTCGCCACGACGAGAACACCAGCAGGCGCGCCATGGTCACCGCGAAGTCGCCGCCGGGGCCCGGGCCGCAGTCGATCTCGGTCAGCCACACGTTGCGGAACTCGTGCTCGTCGCGCAGGTACGCCAGGTCGTCCTCGGTCCGCCCGGTCGTCTCGCCGGCCCGCGACAGCAGCAACCTGGCCTGCCCCAACAGGTCCAGCGCGATGTTCGCCAGCGCGACGTCCTCCTCCAGCTCCGGCGCGCGCGAGCACCACTCGGTCAGCCGCTGCGACAGGATCAGCGCGTCGTCGCCCAACATCAGGCAATAAGTCGACAAATCGACTTCGGACACGCCGGCCGGGATCGTCCGGTCCACACCGGACAGCGGGTCGTCGAAGCCGGTGCCGAACGCCCAGTGCTGGTCGTCGCCGGACGACGTGAGCGCGTCGTACGCGTTGTCGAAGCTCATGGCCCCTCCGCGGGAAAAAGTACGTCGGCGCGGCTCATAGATGCGGCACATCCTCCGGAATCGCGTAGAACGTCGGGTGCCGGTACACCTTGTCGCCGCTGGGATCGAAGAACGAGTCCTTCTCGTCCGGCGACGACGCGGTGATCGACGCGGCCGGCACCACCCAGATGCTCACGCCCTCGTTCCGCCGCGTGTACAGGTCCCGCGCGTTGCGCAGCGCCATCTCCGCGTCCGGCGCGTGCAGCGACCCCACGTGCACGTGGTTCAGCCCGCGCTTCCCACGCACGAACACCTCGTACAGCGGCCAGGACGACCGGGGCGTGCTCATGCGACCACCTCCGAGACAGCCGAGGACGCCGCGTACGCCGTCGCGGCCTCCCGCACCCACGCGCCGTCCTCGTGCGCCTTGCGCCGGTGCTCGACCCGCTGCCTGCTGCACGGCCCGTTGCCGCCGACGACCCGCCAGAACTCGTCCCAGTCGATCTCGCCGAAGTCGTGGTGGCCGCGCTCCGGGTTCCACCGGATCAGCGGGTCCGGCAGCGTCACGCCGAGCGCCTCGGCCTGCGGCACGGACATGTCCACGAACTTCTGCCGCAGCTCGTCGTTGGTGTGCCGCTTGATCCGCCACGCCATCGACTGGGCCGTGTTCGACGACACCTCGTCGGACGGCCCGAACATCATCAGCGTCGGCCACCACCAGCGGTCGACCGCGTCCTGCACCATCCGCCTCTGTGCCGGCGTGCCGCGCATCATCGTCATCAGCAGCTCGTAGCCCTGCCGCTGATGGAACGACTCCTCCTTGCAGATCCGGATCATCGCCCGCGCGTAGGGTCCGTAGGACGTGCGGCACAGCGGCACCTGGTTGCAGATCGCGGCGCCGTCGACCAGCCAGCCGACCACGCCGACGTCCGCGAACGTCAGCGTCGGGTAGTTGAAGATCGACGAGTACTTCTGCCGGCCCTCGACGAGCTTGGTCGTCAGGTCCTCGCGGTCCGCGCCGAGCGTCTCGGTCGCCGCGTACAGGTACAGCCCGTGCCCGGCCTCGTCCTGCACCTTGGCCAGCAGGATCGCCTTGCGGCGCAGCGACGGCGCCCGGCTGATCCAGTTCGCCTCCGGCTGCATCCCGATGATCTCGGAGTGCGCGTGCTGGGCGATCTGCCGGATCAGCGTCCTGCGGTAGCCCTCGGGCATCCAGTCCCTCGGCTCGACGCGTTGTTCCGCGTCGACGAGCCGGTCGAAGTCGCGCTGAAGTGCATCGCTCACGACCCGATGTTACACGTGAACGCGCGAACCGAGGAGAAGTGTTACACGCGCCTCCGCAGCCACCACACCGTCGGCAGCAGCACCGCCCACACCCCGAGCAGCGTCAACCCGACCGGCAGCAGCATGACGAAGGCCCCGCGCCCGGCCACCCGCACCTGCTCCGGGTTGTCCTGGCGGTACTCGACCTCCACCACGTCGTTCACCTTCAGGCCGGACGGGTACAGCACCCCGACCTGCGGGATGTGCTCCGCGCCGTCCTGGGTGTAGAAGCGGACCAGGGTGCGGGAGTAGTCGTCCGAGACCACCTCGGCGTCCGCGAACCCGATGTCCCGTTCGATCGAGATGTCCTCGGTCCACGCCGCGACCACGAGGACCACGGCGAGGAACGTGACGATGCCGCCGAGGGCGAGCAGGGACCGCACCGCCACCCGGTGCACGAACCGGCGGCGCCCCTCCCGGGTGTTTGTCACCTGCTGAACCACGCGCCGAGCCTAGCCGTCCGCCGCCGAGGGAACCGCGTCCTACGGCCACCTGGCCCAATCCGAGCGTGTTAGCCCAGATGGATTACGCCATTCGTTGGGTCCAAAAGATATACGCAGTGCGTAACATCTCGCGTCGCGCGAGGTCAGCCTTACGGGTGACCCGTGCTGACCTTAAGCATTCTTGGAGGACGCGTTGCAACGAAGAATTCTCGTCGGCCTGACGAGCGCCGCCATGCTGGCGGCCGGGCTGACGGCACTGGTTCCGGCCGCGCAAGCGGCACCGCCCGTCACCGCCAAAGCCACCGAGGCCGTGCCCGGCATCGACGACCTGCCCAGCCCGGCTGAGGAGAAGCGCCGCGCCCTCCGGCAGGAGGCGCTCGCCGACGTCCTCACCGGCGCCAAGACGACGGAGAAGCGCGGTTCCAGCACTGTCGTGAAGGTGGGCAAGAAGGCGCCCGCGAACTCCAAGAAGAAGGCGAAGACCGGCGAGGTCGACCAGTACGTCGAGCTGTCGCGCGAGAAGACCGACAACATCTTCGTGGTGTTGGCCGAGTTCGGCAACGAGCGGCACCCGAGCTACCCCGACCAGGACACCGACCCGAACACGGTCGGCCCGGTCAAGTTCGACGGCCCGCTGCACAACGAGATCCCCGAGCCGGACCGGTCGAAGGACAACTCGACCATCTGGCAGGCGGACTACAGCCGCCAGCACTACCAGGACCTCTACTTCTCCGACGACCCGGGCGTCGACTCGGTCGCGAACTACTTCGAGAAGCAGTCCTCCGGTCGCTACTCCGTGCAGGGCATGGTCACCGACTGGGTCAAGGTCCGCTACAACGAGGCGCGCTACGGCCGGTCCAACGGCTACCCGTGCGCCGGCAACGTCTGCAGCAACTCCTACCAGCTGGTCGCCGACGGCGTGAACCAGTGGTACGACGACCAGATCGCGGCCGGCAAGACGCCGGAGCAGGTCAAGACGGAGCTCGCCCGCTACGACCTGTGGGACCGCAACGACTACGACGGCGACGGCAACTTCGACGAGGCCGACGGCTACATCGACCACTTCCAGATCGTGCACTCCGGTGGCGACCAGGCCGATGGTGACCCGATCCAGGGTGAGGACGCGGTGTGGAGCCACCGCAGCTTCGCCTTCTCCAACACCAACTCCGGTCCGGACGGCAACCTCCAGGGCGGTTCGCAGGTCGGCACCACCGGCCTGTGGGTCGGCGACTACACGATGCAGCCGGAGAACGGCGGCATCGGCGTGTTCGCGCACGAGTACGGCCACGACCTCGGTCTGCCGGACCTCTACGACACCTCCGGTGGCGGTCAGAACCACGTCAACTGGTGGTCGCTGATGGCGCAGCAGCGCGTCTCCGGCCCCGGTGAGGTGCTCGGCTCGCGGGTCAACGACATGGACCCGTGGTCGAAGCTGCAGCTCGGCTGGCTGGACTACGAGACCGTCGTGGCCGGCCAGAACAAGACGCTGAACCTCGGCCCGCACGAGTACAACTCCGCCAAGGCGCAGGCCGCGGTGGTCGTGCTGCCGGACAAGACCGTCACGTTCGAGTACGGCGCGCCGTTCGCCGGCGAGCAGCAGTGGTGGAGCACCAAGGGCGACGACCTCGACACCACGATGGCCCGCACGGTCGACCTGACCGGGAAGACCAGCGCGGCGCTGGACCTGAAGGCACGCTTCGACATCGAAGCCGACTTCGACTACCTGTACACGCAGGTGTCGCAGGACGGCGGCGAGACGTGGACGTCGCTCGACGGCACCGTGGGCGGCCAGCCGTTCCAGCGTGACTCGAACGACGACCCGGCGATCTCGACCACCTCCGACGGCGAGTGGCTCGACATGCACGTGCCGCTGGACTCGGTCGTCGGTGGCGAGGTGCAGCTGCGCTTCCGCTACAAGACCGACGGTGGCCTCGCGCTCGACGGCTTCTTCGCCGACGAGATCGTGGTCAGCGCGGACGGCCAGCCGCTGTTCACCGACGGCGCCGAGGCCGGCGACAACGGCTGGACGCTGGACGGTTTCCGCACCACCACCGGCACCGAGACGCAGGACTTCGACAACTTCTACATCGCGTCGAACCGCACCTACGAGTCGTACGACCAGTACATGAAGACCGGTCCGTACAACCTCGTCAACGCGTCGAACCCGGACTGGGTGGAGCACTTCCCGTACCAGACCGGTCTCGGTGTCTGGTACTGGGACACGTCCCAGCCGGACAACAACACCAGTGAGCACAACGGTGCCGGCCTGATCCTCCCGATCGACGCGCACCCCGCGCCGATCTACAACCTGGAGGGCCTGGCGTGGCGCGAGCGGATCGCGGGCTACGACGCGCCGTTCTCGCTCAACAAGGCGGACTCGTTCACGCTCCACGTGAACGGCAAGCCGAGCTACGTCCGCGGCCAGGCGGCCAACCCGCTGTTCGACGACACCAAGAAGTACTGGTTCGCCGAGCAGCCGAACGCCGGCGTGAACCTGCCCGCGGTCGGTGTCACGATCCGCGTGCAGTCGGCGAGCGGCACCTCCATGAAGATCAAGGTCGGCTCGAAGTAGCTTCGCGCTGATTTCCTCCGGGACGAGCCCCGCACAACGAGGTGCGGGGCTCGTTCCGTTTTTTGTCGGTGCCCGGGGTTACGCTCCGCGCCATGCGCCGCAGCAGCACTACGACTTCCACGACCTGACGTCCTTTCTGGTCGGGTACTACGAGGGAATGTCGGTGCTCGTCACCGAGCCCGACTTCTACGAGCTGGCGTACGCGTACTTCACCCGCGCGGCGGCCGACGGCGTCGAGTACGCGGAGATCTTCTTCGACCCGCAGGGGCACACGTCCCGCGGTGTCCCGTTCGCCACGGTCATCAGTGGCTTACGCCGCGCGCAGCTCGAAGCGCGGCGGGTGCTGGGTCTGCACTCGCAGCTGATCATGTGCTTCTTACGCGACTTCCAGGCCGAGTACGCGATGGCGACGCTGCTGGAGTCGTTGCCGTACCGGGAATGGATCATCGGCGTCGGCCTCGACTCGGACGAGCGCGACAACCCGCCCGCGAAGTTCGCGGCGGTGTTCGCGCGCGCCAGGGCCGAGGGCTACCTGCTGACCATGCACTGCGACGTCGACCAGCCGAACTCGGTCGAACACATCCGGCAGGCGCTGTTCGACATCGGTGTCGACCGCGTCGACCACGGCGTGAACATCCTGTCGTCTCCCGAGCTGGTGGCCGAGGTGAAGCGGCGCGGCATCGGCCTGACTCTGTGCCCGGTCTCGAACCGCTTCGTCACCGACGGCACCAAGTCGGCGGAGCTGTTGCGGTTGCTCGACGAGGGCGTCCGGGTGACGGTGAACTCCGACGACCCGGCGTACTTCACCGCGTACGTGCTGGACAACCTGCTGACCGTGCAGAAGGAGCTGAACCTGAGCCGAGAGCAGATGATCACGTTGCAGCGCAACGCGATCGAGGCGTCGTGGGCACCACCGGCGGTGCGACAGGCGTTCCTGGACAAGCTGACGGCAGCGACGAAGGAGTCGACGGTGACGACGGAGGACGACGGAGGCGACAGCGGCGACGCCGTGACCCGGCACCTATGAGCGTAGGAACGCCGCCCACGCGGAGACGGGGACGGTCAGCACCGGGCCGGCGGTGTTCTTGGAGTCCCGCACCGCCGTGACCGACTCCGGCGACCAGGCCACCTCGACACAGTTGGACTCGCTGCCGCTGAAGCTGCTCTTGCGCCACTCGCACTGGGTCCGATCCGTGGCTCATGTGTTGCTCCTAGATCAGGTCAACTCGCCGGCGATCTCGGCAATGAGCCGCGCCGAGTCCTCCGGCGACAGGGCCATGGAACGAAGTCCTCGCCAGGCAACTTTAGCCCGACCACCTCCGCGGGCTCCTCCAGGAAGCCGCTCGCGCTCCGGATCTCCACATGCACGAGGGTCGGCTGGTCCACGAACTCCAAGATCACCATCGGACCCTCGAGACCCGGGTTCGCCCCCACCGAGAACGGCACCACCCGAATCTCCACCCGCGGCCGGCTCGACATGTTGAGCAGGTGTTGGAGTTGGCCGAACATGCAGCCCGCGTCACCGATCGGGCGTCTGAGCACCATCTCGTCCATCATGACCATGAGCGAGGGCGCATCGTGGCGGCTCAGCAGCGCGTGCCGCCCTATCCGAGTTCGCACCAGTTGGTCGACCGCCCCTTCAGCCAGTTCGAGGTTTCCCGCCCCGATCACGGCCCTGGCGTAGTCGCCGGTCTGGAGCAAGCCGGGCACGAACAACGGCTCGTAGTTGTAGATGGCTGTCGCGTCGTTCTCGATGCGAATCAGGTTCTTCCACATCTTCGGCAAACCACTGCCGATCTGGATCCAGTTCGGCTTCTCTCCTTCCCGAACCAGGCGAAGGAGTTCTTCGCGTAGCGCCGACGGCGCTTTCAGGTAACCGAGCATGGCGGCGACGTCGTCGGGGAAGAGGCCCCGGACGCCGGTCTCCATGCGGCTGACCTTGCTGACCGACCAGTCGAGTGCGTCGGCGACCTCCTGGCAGGTCAGCTTCTTGTCCTGCCTGAGCGCGCGCAACTCCGCTGATACCCTGCGCTGGCGCACGGAAGCGCCCTTGTCCCGGACCATGTGTCCACAATGCGTTGTTGCCAGCCCGGCAAGGAACACGGTTCACCCGATCGGAACTTGTTTGCCGATGCGGAGAAATTCCATGGTGTGCCGGACAAACAGGAGGCAACCGTGGAACACACGTGGACGCTCGGCGGCACCTACGCCAACTGGAAGATGACGGTGACAGTAACGGCGCCGGACCATCTCGACGAGTCGGAGGTCGCGGACTTTCCCGTGCGACAGTTCGAGAATCTCGGCCGGCAGTTCCACGACGCGGTGAACCTGTACGAGTGCCTCCGCTACCAGGACGACCGGACGCGGGCCAGCATCTACGGCAGCCGGATGTACTAGCGGAGCGCGGCGTCGGTGACGGCGGCGCGCAGGCGGGCGTGCAGGTCGCGCAGCAGTGCCCGGTTCGAGCGGACCTCCACGACCCGCAGGCCGCGACCGGGCCGGACCGCCGCGCGGAGGTCGGCGCGGGTGGTGGCGAGCGTGTGCGGCACCCGGTAGCCCCGGCACAGGGCCGCGAGGTCGGCGCCGTGCGGGGTGCCGAAGACGCGCTCGAAGGTCGGCTGGTACTCGGCCGCGCCCTGTTCGAGCAGGGTGAAGATGCCGCCGCCGTCGTCGTTGTGGACGACGATCGTCAGGTCCGGGCGGCGCTCCGGCGGGCCGATGAGCAGGCCGTTGAGGTCGTGCAGCAGCGTGAGGTCACCGACGAGCGCGTAGGCGGGCCGGTCGGTGGCGAGTGCCATGCCGACGGCGCTGGAGACGTTGCCGTCGATGCCGGCGACGCCGCGGTTGGCGTGGATCGCGAGGTCGGCGCGCGGCTCGGCGACGAGGTCGACGTCGCGGATCGGGTTGGAGGAGCCGAGGAACAGCGCCGCGTCGGGCGGGAGGGCGTCGGTCAGCTCGGCGGCCAGCTGGAGACCGGACGGCCATTCCTGGTCGCCGAGCAGCTTGTCGACGGCGGTGCCGGCGAGGGCGTCGGCCTGTCGCCACGCAGACAGCCAGTTCGTGTCGACTCCGTCCACATGGGACATGTCGTCGAGGTCGAGCCAGCCGCGCACGTGCGAGGCGACGTACTGCGGGTCCGTCCACTGTGGATGGTCACCGATGCCGTAGACGGGCGCGCGGCCCATGAGTCCCCGCACGCCGCGCGACAACGTGGGCCGGCCGACGACGACGACGGCCTCGGGCCGCAGGTCGGCGGGCAGCTCCCCGCAGGCGAGGAGGAGCGCGCCGCACCGGAGCACGCCGGCGCCACCGGACAGGGCGGCGGCCTGCCCGGACGGTTCGGCGACCGCGGGCCACCCGGCGCTGGCCGCGACCGTGGCCGCGGCGCGCGCCCGGTCGGCCCGCCCGCTGCCGAACACCATGAGGGTCCGCGCGGGCAGTCGGAAGTCGACGCGGCTGCCGGCCATGGACACGGGCGCGGCGGAGGTCGTCCACCGCAGGCCGCCGTCGCGTCCGTCGAGCGGCTCGGGCCAGCGGGGTTCGAACGTGGGCACGAGCGGCTCGCGGAAGGGGATGTTCACCTGCACGGGGCGGCCGTGCTCGGCCTGCGCGACGGCCCGGCAGACCAGGCCGCGCCAGACCTGGTTCTGGCCGTCGCGCCGCTCGGCGACCGGGAACTCGACGGTGATGGCGGCGGGGCCGAAGAGGCTGCGCTGGTCGATGGTCTGGTTGGCGCCGGTGCCGTGCAGCTCGGGCGGGCGGTCGGCCGTGAGCACGAGCATCCCGACGCCGGAGTGGTAGGCCTCGAGCACGGCGGGATGCAGGTTGGCGGCGGCGGTGCCCGAGGTGCAGGCGAGGGCGGCGGGCCGGCCGTCGGCGCGCGACAGGCCGAGCGCGAGGAAGGCGGCGGACCGCTCGTCGATCCGCACGTGCATGGTGAGCCGCCCGGCGTCGGCGGCGGCGTGGAGCGCCATGGAGAGCGCCGCGTTGCGCGAGCCGGGACAGACGACGACGTGTCGCACGCCGTTGCGCACCAGCTCGTCGACGATGACGGTCGCCTGCGCGGTGGACGGGTTCACGCCCCAGACGTTACGACCATCCGGCGAAGCGGCCGACGGCCGCCTTGGCCTCCGGCCCCCGGGTTCGACGTTACGGCAGGGCACCGACAGGGAGGGGCCGCGCGGGCCGGGCCTGTGGACAACTCGTCGCGGCGGGTCAGTCGGCCGTGCCGCCCTGCAGGGTCCTCGTCCGGACGGCGGCCTGGACCACGCGCTCGCCGAAGTCGGTCAGCCGTTCCTTCTCGCGGCGGGTGGTGCCGCCGGCCGCGTGGAGGTCGTCGAGCAGGGCGGTCACCGTGGCGCGGACCGTCTCCTGCGGCATCGGCTCGTTGTGGGCGTCGCCGCGCCAGCCGGTCTCGTACAGGACCATGCCGACGCGGTCGACGAGCATGTCCCGGTCCACCTCGTCGGACAGCATCAGCATCGCCAGCAGCGGCGCGACCGCCTGGCGGGCGATGCGGTCGTCGCCGTCGAGCAGGCCGGTGCAGATCGCCTCGAACATCAGCACCGGGTGGGCCAGCGCCCGCTCGCCGTCCTCGGTGCGGGTCAGCTCGCCGTCGACGGTCTCGATCAGGCCGAACTTCTCCGCGACCCGGCGCCGCGGGGCGGTCCCGTCGAGGTCGTGCAGCGCCTCGCTCAGCGGGCGGGTGCCCGCGAGCAGCACCTCCGGGCTCAGGTCCATCGGCTTGCTGACGTCCGGGCCGATGCGGACCAGCAGCTCACGCAGGGTCTGGCTGCCGCAGTTGGTCCGCCAGAGCGCCAGCCGCTCGGCGAACAGCAGGTCGAGCAGGGTCTCGGTGTGGCCGTCCGGCGGTTGTTCCAGGACCGCGACGGCGACGCGCAGCCGGGCCTGGTCGTCGGCCGGGTCCACCTCGCCGGCCGCGATGGCGCGTTCGAGCGCGCGGGTGATCGCGTCGTAGGCGGCGACCTCGCGCGGGCCCTGCTCGTCCAGCCAGGTGATGCGCAGGCCGGGCGGCGGCATGATGCCCGACTCGTGCGTGGCCTCGGCGTACTGCTCGAAGCACTCCAGCTCGTCCTCGGCCGCGGCCAGGATCCGCGCGGTCTGCTCGCTCCGGCAGATCGCGGCATAACGGGGCTGGTCGAGGCGCTCGAAGAACCAGGCCGCCTGCTCGACGACCGCCGGCCAGTCGGGCATCGGGTTGAGGTCGACCGGGGGCACGCGGATCAGCTGCGGCAACGTCAGCCACAGGAAGTTCTGCACGTCGAACTGCGACATGAGGTAGTTGGGCCGGTCGTCCGAGATGTCGTACCAGCACGCGGCCACGACGAGCCCGGCCTCGTCGTGGTCGGCCAGCTCCTCGACCACCGCCTCGACATCCCGCATGCGCCCAGCTTGGCACGCCGGCCGGACAACCCGCGATTCGTCGGCCGGCCGGCGCGCCGGCATGGCCGCGGTGATCTCCCCATATGCTCGGCGGCGTGGCTGAACCGACCGTCTCCGAGCTGTTCGACCCGACCGCGTGGCAGGTCGTCGAGGGGTTCGACTTCACAGACATCACCTACCACCGCGCCGTCGCGACCGGTGCCGTGCGGATCGCGTTCGACCGGCCCGAGGTGCGCAACGCGTTCCGGCCGCACACGGTCGACGAGCTGTACCGGGCGCTCGACCACGCCAGGATGACACCCGATGTGGGGTGCGTGCTGCTGACCGGCAACGGTCCGTCGGCGAAGGACGGCGGGTGGGCGTTCTGCTCGGGCGGCGACCAGCGGATCCGGGGGCGGACGGGCTACCGGTACGCGTCCGGCGAGTCCGCGGACACGGTCGACCCGGCGCGGGCCGGGCGGCTGCACATCCTCGAGTGCCAGCGGCTGATCCGGTTCATGCCGAAGGTCGTGATCGCGGTCGTGCCGGGGTGGGCCGCCGGTGGTGGGCACAGCCTGCACGTGACGTGCGACCTGACCATCGCCAGCGAGGAGCACGCCCGGTTCAAGCAGACCGACGCCGACGTCGGCAGCTTCGACGGCGGGTTCGGCTCGGCGTACCTGGCGCGGCAGGTCGGACAGAAGTTCGCGCGGGAGATCTTCTTCCTCGGGCGGACGTACACGGCGTCCGACATGCAGCGGATGGGCGCGGTGAACGAGGTCGTGCCGCACGCGTCGCTCGAGGCCACGGCACTGGAGTGGGCGACGGAGATCAACGGCAAGTCGCCGACCGCGCAGCGGATGCTGAAGTACGCGTTCAACCTCATCGACGACGGGCTGGTCGGGCAGCAGCTGTTCGCCGGCGAGTCGACGCGGCTCGCGTACATGACCGACGAGGCGGTGGAGGGCCGGGACGCGTTCCTGGAGAAGCGCGACCCCGACTGGTCCCGCTTCCCGTACTACTACTGAGGCGCGGCTGGCGGTGGCTCGTGCTACCGGGTTCGAGCCCGCGCCGGCGACCTCGTGACGTGGACTCGCACCACGCCGCCCGATCACCGAGCCCGAATGCCGGGCACGGTGCGGAGTTCAGCCACTTTCGTCCACATCGGACAGTTCCGATCGCCGGATGTTCGGTTGCTGTCAGTCAGCAACATTCGCTCGATCGTGCGTTCGAAATAAGCGGGGTTCGCGGGTAAGATTAGAGCTATGTCGAGCTTCGTGGAAAGCCCTCCCGGGTTGCCGGAGCTTGCCCAGAATCTGGTGGAGATCGTGACCCAGATGCGGAAGCTCCACAGTTCCGCATTGACGGTAATCTCCGAACTAGAAAAATCCGATGTTGCCCGTGCGACGGGATATTCGAGCCTGAGTGCGCTGGTCTCGGATCTGGTGCGGATCACGCCGCGTCGAGCGTCCCGGATGATCGCGCAGGCTGGTCTGGTCGCGGAGGTGCTGACGCCCACCGGACATGTCACTCCGGCGTCATTGCCGTTGGTGCGTGACGCGCTGCGGGACGGTGTGCTGGATCCGGATCATGTGGATGCGGTCGCTGATGTGGTGAAGAAGATCCCGGCCTGGGCGCCGGGTGACACGCCGGAGATCGTGGAGAAACACCTCGTCGAGACCGCCCGAGTGGCACACCCGGCAGTGGTCCGCTCCCACGGCGAGACGTTGCTGTCACGGATCGACCCCGACGGCGACCAGCCTGCCGACGAGGCGTTGGCGGAACCTCGGAACACGTTCCGCAGCCGGCGTGACCAGGCCGGGTGGATGCACTTCGCCGGCACGATCGAGCCCGAGTCGGCCGAAGAGTTGGATGCGATGCTGGGTGCGCTCGCGAAGCCGGACGGCTCATCCGATGACCGGCACCCGACCCAACGGCTCGGCGATGCGTTCTGCGACGTGATCCACCACGCGATCGACTCCTCCGCTCTTCCCACGCGGGGCGGAGAGAAGCCGCATCTGAACGCCACCATGGACTACACCCAACTGCTAGACGGAGTCGGCACGGCGACGTTGGAGGGTGGCGCCCTGCTTTCGGCGGCCGCGGCCCGGCGGATCGCGTGTGACTGCGGGGTCGTGCCGGTAGTGATGAACGGTGCGTCGGTCCCGTTGGATGTCGGCCACACCCGTCGCTTGGTGACTCCGAAGCAGCGGGTCGCGTTGAACGTCCGAGACCGGGGTTGCGCGTTCCCGAACTGTGGTCGTCCGGCGCGCTGGTCGGATGCCCACCATATCCAGCATTGGCTGGATGGCGGCCCGACGGATCTCAATAATCTGGTACTGCTGTGCCGACGACATCACCGAATGATCCACCACTCGGAATGGGAAGTCCGGATGAACACCATCGGGCTCCCGGAATTCATCCCGCCCAGGTGGATCGATTCCAATGCCACTTACTTAAGGGCTATTTGCGCAGGTCAGAGATAGTTTGAGCGGTAGCCGATGTCGAAGACGTAGTTCGATCGGAATCACTCCACCTGGGCGTTGAGCGATCCATCTCGAGCCGGCGTCCTAAGTGGACGCCCTCTTGATCGGCGCGCACTGCTCCGTACGGGCATCTGACCAGGCCGAAACGGCTTAAGTAAGTGGCATTGGGATCGATTCGACGCAGATTCCGCAACGCAATCTGCTACACCAACGCGAATAAACCCATCCACCAACACCCATACGTCTGCCAGGCAGGTGTACCAGGCGGCACTGGCGGGCAGCTCGGTCGAGGTTGTCGTGGTGGTTACGCGGCCACGTAAGTAGCCCACGCCGTCGGTTTCGCGGCGGAAGGCGACCGGAGCTCGGCGACGTCTGCAGGTCCATGCCGTGCAAGGACATCATCGGGTCCGCTTCGAACCGCCAACCCCAACTCTGAACGCCCGGCGCTCTGGTCGGATGCCCGACGGGTCAGGGTGCGGTGGTCAGCCACTTCTCGTGGGCGGCCGTTACTTTGTTCCACAGCACCGCTTTTCGTTGTTCGTCCACGTCGGACAGGTGGAGACCGAAGAGGTCTGCCAGGCAGGCGTACCAGTCGCCGAGAGTGGTCAGCTCTGTCGAGGTCGTTGTGGTGGTTACACGGTTTAGTACGCGGCCACGTAGGTAGTCCACGCCATCGGCGTCTCGGCGGAAGACCACCATTACCTTGCGGAAGCCGGAGTTCGGCGACGTCTGCAGGTTCTCGTGTTCTGCGTTCAGGTCAGCCGTGGTCGCGTCTTCGGGTCGGAAGTCCATGCCGTGTAAGGACATCATCGGGTCCGCTTCGAACCGCCAACCGCCCGGGGTGAGCTCGGACGGGCGCAAACCATACGTGTGTGGGCCCTGGCGGTAGGTGCCGGCGCGTAACGGCATCGGCTCGTGTGGGCCGTCGCCCAGGCCCGCGTCCAGGTACCAGCCGCCGTCGGGATTGTGGTCGGAGGGCAGGCCTGTCACGGTCAGTGCCAGGTGGTTGCCGCCCACGTTCGGCTTCGCGTCCGGATGTCCCTGCACACCGCCGACGTGCCAGTGCACGTCGAAACCCAGCCAGCCGAGCAGCGTCGCCAACGCACCGTTCTGGTGATAGCAGTAACCACCCCGACCGGCCAGCACGTAGCCGACCGCGTCCAGCGGTTCGATCGTGCGGCGCTCGTCCAGCCAGATCCACACCGACTCGTACGGCACCCGTTCGACCTGCGCGCGGTGCACCGCGCGCAGCGTCTCCACAGTGGCCGGCGGCACGGTCGCGAAACCCAGCCTGCGCAGGTAGGCGTCCCGCAGCGACGCGTCGAGGGGTGGTGTGGCGGTACTCATGGGCGGAGCCTATGTGCGGTGGCCGACAATCTCGATCGTGTTGCAGACGCCTGTGGACAACTCCGCGCTCGTGGCCGCGCTCGAGGTCGCGCTCGGCGGCGGGCCCGCCGTGCTGCCGCTCTCCTCGGCCGATCCCAGGGCCGCCGAGCTGCGCGAAGCGATGGCGCCGGCCGAACCGACCCTGCCCGGCACCGCCGTCGTCGTCGTCACCTCGGGGTCCACCGGCGCGCCCAAAGGGGTGGAGCTGTCCGCCGCCGCGCTCACGGCGTCCGCCGCCGCGACGCACGCACGGCTCGGCGGTCCCGGCCAGTGGCTGCTCACCCTGCCCGCCCACCACGTCGCCGGCGTCCAGGTGATCGTCCGGTCCCTGCTGGCCGGCACCCGGCCGGTCCTCCGCGACAAGCAAACGTTTGCCGACGCCGTGGCCTCGATGAACGCCGACCGCCGCTACACCTCGCTCGTGCCTACGCAGCTCCTCCGGCTCCTCGACGACCCCGTCGGGCTCGACGCGTTGCGCACCTTCGACGCCGTGCTGCTCGGCGGGGCCGCCACCCCCGCGTCCCTGCTCGCGCGGGCCCGCGCGGAGGGGGTGCGGATCAGCACGACCTACGGCATGTCCGAGACCGCCGGCGGCTGCGTCTACGACGGACACCCGCTCGACGGGGTCCGCGTCCGGCTGGTCGATGGCGTCGTCGAGCTGGCCGGGCCGATGCTCGCCACCGGCTACCGGCGCGCGCCCGACGCCACCCGCGCCGCGTTCGTCGACGGCTGGTTCCGCACGACCGACCTCGGCGTGCTTCACCAGGACGGGACGCTGGAGATCCTCGGCCGCGCCGACTTCGTGATCAACACCGGCGGGGTGAAGGTGGCGCCCTCGGCCGTCGAGGCAGTGCTGACCGCGCAGGCCGGCGTCGCGGAGGCCTGTGTGGTCGACCTGCCGGACGCCGAGTGGGGACAGCTGGTCGCGGCGGTCGTCGTGCCCGTCGACCCGGCGCGGCCGCCCGAGGTCGCGGACCTGCGGGCCGCCGTGCGTGAGCGGCTCGGCGGGCCGGCCGTGCCGAAGGTCGTGCGGTTCGCCGACACGCTCCCCTTGCGGGGTCCGGGAAAGGTCGACCGGAACGGGGTAAGGGGCCTGTTGCTGGGAACCTGACGCCGGCCGGCCACGTTGACGGACCATGGGTGCGCTGTGGGCCATGTCACTACCCGGACTGGTGGTCCTGCTCGTGGTGCTCGCGTCGCTGGAGCGGTTCGGGCTCTGGGCGAGCAACCGCAGCTGGTTGCCGTGGCGCCGCAAGCGCGAGGGCATGCCGGTGTCCTCCGCCGGGTTCGAGGAGCTGGACGCGTTCTTCGGGTCCGGCAAGCGGCACGAGCTGGACGAGCGCAACCACTCGCTGGTGATGCGGGAGGACGAGGACGACGGGGCGCCGCCACTGATGAAGGTCGACCTCGACCGGGGTCGGATCGTCATAAACCCGCCGGAACCCGATCGGTGACTCTTCGCCACCTCTCGAGTGCTTCCGGTTGACAGTGCACTGCCGGTCGCATTGGCTCTCCGCATGAAAATCAGCCGATACCTGCTGGTCAGTGCGGTGATCGCCGGTTCGGTGCTGGGCGCGGCGCCCGCGTCCGCCACGCCGGCGTGGCACGTCGACCTCGCGAAGCCCGGCGCGGACAGCACGAACGTCACGACCGACGGGTCGGTCCGGCTGGGATCGGCGGCCAACCGGGCGGCCAGCGTCGAGACGTCGCTGCGCACGGGCATCGCTGTGTACCCGAGGTCGTTGCCGAGCCCGGCGAACACGTTCGCGGCGACCGGGCGCGGCACCGTGCCGGCCGGCGCCGAGCTGGCCGTCGACGTGCGTGGCCGCCTGCCCGACGGGCAGTGGACCGAGTGGACGGAGATCCGGCCGGACGCGCCGGCCGTGCTGCCGATGGCCGTGAAGGACGTCGAGGTCCGGGCGATGCTGAGCGCACCCGACGGGGTGCCGTCGCCGACCCTCGAGTCGCTGACCGTGACGCCGTCGTCGAGCGCGCGCACGTCGACCGGCGCGGTGCGGGCGGCCGGCCTCACGTACAAGGTGTTCGCCACCCGCGAGGGTCTGGTCGGCGGCACCACCGCGAACGGCCACGTGATCGTCGCGCGGGACCACTTCGTCGCGCTGCCGTCGCGGCGTGGGCTGTCCGGCAAGGGCATGGGCGACTACAGCGTGCGGGTGTGCGCGGACAACGGCCGCTGCGAGTGGGCCCCGACCTGGGACGTCGGCCCGTGGAACACCCGCGACGACTACTGGAACCCGCCAAACGTGCGGCAGGAGTGGAAGAACCTGCCGCAGGGCAGGCCGGAGTCGCAGGCCGCCTACCAGGACGGCTACAACGGCGGCAAGGACCAGTTCGGGCGCAAGGTCGCCAACCCGGCGGGCATCGACCTCGCGGACGGCACGTTCTGGGACGGCCTCAAGCTGACCACCAACTCCTGGGTGACCGTGACCTACCAGTGGACCGGCTCGGACCCGGCCGGTTACGTGCGGACGGCCGGTGAGCCGCTGAACGCGCGGACCGGGCCGAACAGCGCCGCCGCGATCGTCGGCATGGCGGCGAACTACGCGCAGGTGCGCGTCGAGTGCAAGGCCACCGGCGAGCAGATCACCGGGAGCCAGGGCACCACCAACCTCTGGTACCGGCTGGCGGCGGGCAAGTTCGTGTCGGCGGCGTACGTGTCCGGCGGCGGCGCGGCGGCCGCCTGCTAGTTAGATGGGGGGCATGGCCGCAACCGCAGGACAGTGGGTCGCCGGGGCGCGGGTTCGGACGCTGCCGAACTCGATCGCCCCGGTGGTCGTGGGAGCCGGCGCGGCCGGCGCGATCGGTGAGCTCAACTGGTGGGCCTCGCTGCTCGCGCTGGTCGTCGCGTTGGCGTTGCAGGTCGGCGTGAACTACGCCAACGACTACTCCGACGGGATCCGCGGCACCGACTCCGACCGGGTCGGCCCCATGCGCCTGGTCGGGTCCGGGGTCGCCCCCGCGCCGGCCGTTCGCATGGCGGCGTTCCTCTGCTTCGGGGTCGCGGGCGTGGCCGGGCTCGTGCTGATCGCGTTGACCGGCCACTGGTGGCTGATCAGCGTCGGCGTGCTTTCCGTTGCGGCGGCGTGGTTCTACACCGGCGGGCCGAAGCCGTACGGGTACTCGGGGTGGGGCGAGGTCGCGGTGTTCGCGTTCTTCGGGCCGGTCGCGGTGCTGGGGACGCTGTACGTGCAGACCGGTCAGGTGACGTGGCTCGGCGTCGCCGGCGCGGTCGCGCTGGGGTCGATCTCCGCGAGTGTGTTGGTGGCCAACAACCTTCGGGACCTGCCGACCGACCGGGCGGCGGGAAAGCTGACGCTGGCGGTGAAACTCGGCGACCGCGGCACGCGGGTGCTCTACTTCGTGTTGGTGGCAGTGCCTTTCGTGGTGACCGTCGTGACCGCCGTGTCGTATCCGTGGCTGCTGCTGGGTTTGCTCGCGGCCGTGTTGGTGGTGCCGGCCACGCGGACGGTCGCGCGGGGGCGCGACGGGCTGGCGTTGATCCCCGTGCTGCGCGACACCTCGCTGGCGATGCTCGCGTGGGCACTGCTGACCGGCGTGGCGCTGGGTCTCGGCTGACCGTCAGAAAAGGTTGGGGCCGCCGAAGAGCAGTATCACGGCGATGACCAGGTACCCGACGGCGATGGCCATGATGTACACCGCGACCACGATGGCCCCGCCCACGACCAGCCGCCTGCGCCACGGCCGTCGCGACTTCGCGATCCAGGCATTGACGCGTGCCAGCTTCCCGCGTCGGCGCGCGGGGGGCACTGCCGGCAGCGGGCTGACCGGTTCCGGTTCGCGTGGGGGCGGCGGGGAGTCGATCGCGGACAGCCGTGTCGCCGCCGCGGCGGCGACGGTTCTGCTGTCGTCGTCGGCGAGGCGCTGGATCTCGTCGAGCGCGGTGCGCCGCACGGAGTCGTTGCCGATCCGCCGCAGGTGGTCGAGGCCGTCCAGTGCGTTGAGCCGATCGGTGGCGATCGGGCTGGCGAGCGCGTTGCGGAGGTGGGCCGGCAGCGTCCAGTTGACGTTCCTGGCGATGACCAGGCGGCCCTCGACGTCGTCCTGCTTCTTCGGGCGCTGCTGCGGCAGCTCCGCGACGACCCGGTCGTGGACGTAGCTGTACAGCTCGTCGAGGGTGACGTCACCGTCGCCGTCGAGGTCGGCGCTGCCGTCGCGCAGGCCGGCGACGAGATGGCGGGTGAACACCGACTGCGTGGCCGTGCCGAGGGCCCGGTCGCCCTCGAACGAGTACTGGGTGGCGTCGGACGCGGTCAGCACGGTGCGGCCGCGGCCGTGGAACCGCTCCAGCGCATGGACTTCCGTGTCGCCCTTCGCCAGGCGCCCGGCCGGGAACGCGCCGCTGTAGCAGCAGTCGAGGATCAGCACCTTCCGCCGGGACACGCAGCTCTCCATCGCCCGGTCGACCTGCTCGGCGGACAGTCCGGTGAACAGCAGGTTGTCGCGGAAGGTGTTGGTCATCGCCAGGTACAGCCGGCCGCTGTCGTCCTTCACGCCGTGGCCGGTGAAGTACAGCAGCGTCAGGTCGTCGTGGCGGCGGTCGCGGTAGAACTCGCCGATGGCCCGGCCGACCCGGTGGGTCGGCTCGTTGACCAACGTGGTGACCTCGAACCCGGCGATGTCGGCGTCCGCGAGCACCGCCGCGAACGCCTCCGCGTCGTGGGCCGGCGCGGTCAGCCGGCGCAGCCCGGTGTCCTCGTGGTGGTAGGTGGCGATCACCAGCGCCAGCCGTCGTCCCATCCCGTCACCGCCCGGCGTGCCGCTGGACGTACGCGTCGACGAGCGCCTGCTGCTGGTCTGCGGAGGCGCCGTCCAGCTCGATGGTGTCGCCGTCGATCGTCACCGCGATGCGGTGCCGCGCGGACTGCCGCCCGAGCCAGTCCCGCAGTGTCCCGATCAGCAGCGCGAACACGCCACCGGACGCGCTCATCGCCACCACGATCGCACCGACCGTGGCCGGGTCCGCGCCCTTCGCGCCGTCCGGGGCGGGCGCGCCGGGGACCAGGGCAGCCGACTCGACGTCCAACTCGGCCAGCTCGGCGCGCAGCCGCCGGACCAGCCGGTCCTCGACCTCGCCTGCCACGCCGGCCTCGTCGAGACCGGGCCGCAACACCACTCGCACGCTCAGCACTCTGTCCATCGGCCCTCACTCACCGTCGTCTCGAACGTCGCTGGTGAGCGCCAGTTGTTAGGGCCTCGGCGGGCTGATGTCGAGAATGTGGTGGCGGCTCCGTCCCAGGGACACCAGCGGCCACGACGGCCGCGAAACGGACTGGAGAAGACCGTGCAACCGAACGAGATCGCCGAGGTACTGAACCGGCCGCTCAGCCAGGAGCTGTTGGCCCGCGACCTGACCCGCCTGGCCTACGTCGCCAAGGACGGCACCCCGCGCAACGTCCCGATCGGGTTCACCTGGAACGGTGCGGAGATCGTCATGTGCACGTCGACGAACGCGCCGAAGCTCTTCGCGCTGCGCGCGAACCCGATGGTCGCACTGACGATCGACACCGAGGTGCACCCGCCCAAGATCCTGCTCGTCCGCGGTCGGGCCGAGCTGGACGTCGTCGACGGCATCCCGCCGGAGTACCTCCAGATGAACGGCTCGTACGAGATGACGCCCGAGCAGCGGGTCGACTGGGAGGCGGAGGTGCGTTCGCTCTACGACGGCATGGTCCGCATCGTCGTGACCCCGACGTGGGCGAAGCTGATCGACTTCGAGACGACGCTGCCGAGCCCGGTCGAGGAGCTGGTCCGGCAGCGGGCCGCGCGTATCTGATGTCCGCCACAATGACCCGTATCGCACCAAGGAGAACATGATGGCCAAGTACCTGCTGCTCAAGCACTACCGCGGCGCGCCGGCCGCGCACAACGACGTGCCGATGGACCAGTGGACGCCGGAGGAGGTCTCGGCCCACGTGCGGTACATGCGGGACTTCGCCAAGCGGCTCGAGGGCACCGGCGAGTTCGTCGGCGAGGCGGCGCTGGCCCCGGAGGGCACGTTCGTCCGCTACGACGGCGAGGGGCGCCCGCCGGTCACCGACGGCCCGTTCGCGGAGACCAAGGACCTGATCGCCGGCTGGATGATGATCGACGTCGAGAGCTACGAGCGGGCGCTCGAGCTGGCGGGAGAGTTGTCCGCGGCTCCGGGTGCGGGCGGGAAGCCGATTCACGAGTGGCTCGAGCTGCGCCCGTTCTACGGCGCGACGCCGTGCATCACGGAGTGATGCGTGGTTGACGAGGCCCTGCTGCGGAACCTCACCCCCACGGTGATCGGGATCCTCGTCCGTCGCGGAGCGGACTTCGCGGCGGCCGAGGATGCCGTGCAGGAGGCGCTGGTCGAGGCGGTGCGCGTGTGGCCGGACGACCCGCCGCGAGACCCCAAGGGCTGGCTGGTCACCGTGGCCTGGCGCAAGTTCCTCGACGCCGCCCGCGCCGAGACCGCCCGGCGGCACCGCGAGGAGCGGGTCGAGGACGAGCCGCCGCCCGAGCCGGGCGAGGCGGTGGACGACACGCTCCAGCTGTACTTCCTGTGCGCGCACCCGTCCCTGACCCCGGCCTCGGCGGTCGCGCTCACGCTGCGTGCGGTCGGCGGCCTGACCACGCGTCAGATCGCGCGGGCCTACCTCGTGCCGGAGGCGACCATGGCCCAGCGGATCAGCAGGGCCAAGCGGACCGTCGCGGACGTCCGGTTCAACCAGCCCGGCGACGTCGCCATGGTGCTGCGCGTGCTCTACCTGGTCTTCAACGAGGGCTACTCCGGCGACGTCGACCTCGCCGCCGAGGCGATCCGGCTCACCCGGCAGCTGGCGGCCAGGATCAACCACGAGGAGGTCGCGGGCCTGCTCGCGCTCATGCTGCTCCACCACGCGCGGCGCCCGGCACGGACCGGCCCCGGCGGCCGGCTCGTGCCGCTCGCCGAGCAGGACCGCGGCCGGTGGGACACCTGCCTGATCGCCGAGGGCGTCGAGGTGCTCCAGGCGGCCCTCGCCCGCGACCGCCTCGGCGAGTTCCAGGCGCAGGCCGCCATCGCCGCACTCCACGCCGACGCACAGACGGCAGAGGAGACCGACTGGGTGCAGATCGTCGAGTGGTACGACGAGCTCGTGCGGCTCACCGACAGCCCGGTGGCCCGCCTCAACCGGGCCGTCGCGGTCGGCGAGGCCGACGGCGCGCGGGCCGGCCTGGCCGCCCTTGCGGAGCTCGACCCCGCCCTGCCGCGCCACAGCGCCGTCGCGGCGTACCTCCACGAGCGGGACGGCGACCCGGTGGCCGCGGCACGGCTCTACTCCCAAGCCGCCCGATCGGCGGCGAGCCTTCCTGAGAGCGAGCACCTCACGCGGCAGGCCGCGCGGCTCAACGCGCGGCTGCGTGGCGGACGCTAGGCCGCCGGCCACTCTCCCGTGGCGAGGAACTGCTCGACGATCTCCGTGTGCGGGGCCAGGTTCAGGCCCTGCGCGGCGAGCCACTCGTCGTCGTAGTACGTGTTCGCGTAGCGGTCGCCGCCGTCGCAGAGGAGGGTCACCACGCTGCCGGCGCGGTCGGTGGCCTTCATCTCCGCCACGATCTGGAAGGCGCCCCACAGGTTGGTGCCCGTGGAACCGCCGACGCGGCGGCCGAGCAGCGGCTCGACGGCGCGGATGGTCGCGAGCGACGCCGCGTCGGGGACCTTCACCATGCGGTCGATGACCTGGCCGACGAAGGACGGCTCGACGCGCGGTCTGCCGATGCCCTCGATGCGCGACCCCCGGCAGGCCGTCAGCGCGGGCAGCGTGTCCCGCCACGCCGTGAAGAACACCGAGTGCTCCGGATCGACGACGGCGAGCCGGGTGCGGAGCCTGCGGTAGCGGATGAACCTGCCGATCGTGGCGCTCGTGCCGCCGGTGCCGGCGCCGACGACCACCCACTCCGGCTCCTGGTGCGGCTCGAGCGCCATCTGCTCGAAGATCGACTCCGCGATGTTGTTGTTGCCACGCCAGTCGGTCGCGCGCTCTGCGTGCGTGAACTGGTCCATGAAGTGGCCGTCGAGCTCCTCGGCCAGCCGGTGGGACTCCGCGTACAGGTGGCTCGGCTCGTCGACGAAATGGCAGCGGCCGCCCTCGCGCTCGATCAGCGACACCTTGCCGGCGCTGGTGGTGCGGGGCATGACCGCGATGAACGGCAGGCCGAGCAGCCGCGCGAAGTACGCCTCGGACACCGCGGTCGAGCCGGACGACGCCTCGATGACCGGCGTGCCCTCGACGATCCAGCCGTTGCACAGGGCGTAGAGGAACAGCGACCTGGCGAGCCGGTGCTTGAGCGAGCCGGTCGGGTGCGTCGACTCGTCCTTCAGGTAAAGCTCGACATTCCATTCCGGCGGCAGCGGGAACGGCAGCAGGTGGGTGTCGGCGCTGCGGTTGGCGTCCGCCTCGATGATGCGGACCGCCTCGCACACCCAGTCGCGCGTCTTCTCACTGCAGCGGTCGACCGCGGCCATCCGGCTCAGCCCTCGGCGGGTTCGTCGCCGCGCAGCTCGGCGCGGAGGCGGTCGCGGGCGGCCATCCGGTCGGCGCCGCGGGCGGCGAGGCCGGCGGTGACGCGCTGGTTGAGGCCGCGGAACACCAGCAGCCCCAGCGGGAAGCCCACCACGACGGCGATCGCGAGCGCGACCAGCAGCGGCACGTCGAACAGCACGAGCAACACGGTGACCGCACCGACCAGGGCGAGCCTGGCCAGCGTGTACAGGGTCAGGTCGCGTCCCAGGGTGCTCTCCGCCACGGGTGAGACGTTACTCGTCACCATCGTCGACCTCCGACGTGTTCGGCCGGCCCTCGAACCGCGTGGACAGCACGAGCGTGGTGCGCGTCCGCGCGACGCCGGCGATGCGGCGCAGGTTGCCGAGGATGTGTTCGAGGTCGTCGACAGTGGCGACGCGTACCTTGACGATGAAGGACTCGTCACCGGCGACGCGGTAGCAGGACTCGACCTCGTCCAGGCGGGCGAGAGCGATGGCGACATCCTCGTCGTCCGCGGTGTCGGTGGAGTAGATGCCGATCAGCGACGTGACGCCGAGGCCGACCGCGCTGGGGTTCACGACCGCGTGGTAGCCGGTGATGACGCCGCTGGTCTCGAGCTTGCCGACGCGCTCGTGCACCGCGGAGGCGGACAGGCCGACCTGTCGGCCGAGCTCGGCGTAGGTGGCCCTGCCGTGCTCGCGCAGGGCGGCGATGATCCGGCGATCGACGGCGTCCACGGGCGGCACTCTAGCGCGCCCCATCCGATGTCCGAACCGGCCGTTTTGTCCCTTACTACCTCTTTACCATCAGACAACCGTTCGAGTACTCGATGGTCGAGATGCAACGATTGACGCGTCCCAGTTCAGACAACCTGAGGAGGACACGTGACAGCGGCACATGTCGGCGAGCGGCTACTGACCCCGGGCGAGGTGGCGGCACTGTTCCGCGTCGACCCCAAGACCGTCACCCGGTGGGCCACCGCGGGGCGCATCGGCTCCATCCGCACCCCGGGCGGGCACCGCCGGTTCCGGGAGTCGGAGGTCAAGACGCTGCTCGCGGAGCTCACCACCGAGGCGACCGCGGCCAACGGCCACGCCTGAAGCGTCGGTTCACCCCCCGAACCCCCGAAATCGGTCCAAACGGGCTAGCCTCGGTGGCAGCACCCCCGGGAGGTAACAGATGCTGTACTTGCTCGCCGCGATCGGCGCCATCTGTGTCGCCGTGCTGCTGTGGCGGGCCTTCGTGGCGAATCCCACCACCGTCAGCCAGCGACGCGTCAGTCGGCCGGACCGGCCGACCCGGCCGACGAGGTCCGGCCCCGTCGCGCCGGACGACGACCCCGAGTTCCTGCGTGGGCTCGAGAAGAAGAACCCGCCGGACACCGAAGGCAAGCCGCCCGCCTAGCCGCGCGCCAGCTCCTCCGGCCGGTTGTCCTTGCCACGTCGAAGCGCGACCCAGTTGGCCCCACGGTCGAGTCCCAAGTCGTCGAGTGCCTTCTCGAGCCACCGGGTGGCGATCACGGTGCCGGCGTCGCGGACCCCGAACACGAACAGGGTCCGCCCGTCCGAGCCGACCGCGCAGCAGCCGACGGTCTCGTCGTCGTCGCAGTGGACGATCCGCTGGTCTCCCGCGACTATCTCCCAACCGTTCCCGCGCGAGTCGGTGAGGTCGCACTCGGGCACCACGAACGGCTCCGGCGTGGTTCGGACGAGCGGCCCCCCGATCACCACGCGCATGCCGGCCGTGTCGGCGTCCACGCCGAGCGTGACCGCGTCGAGCGGGTCGTCGCAGGTCGTGCGCTCCACGAGCTGATGGCGTATCTCGAGGGCGCACGCGATGTCCGCGGCGCTGAGGCGGGAGCTGGCCACGACGTGCACCGGCTGTGTGACGAGCCGGGACAGCACCTCGCGCAGGCCGCGGCGTTCCGGCTGGGCGTCGGCGACGGCCGGCCGACCGCGCGCCGGGCCCACCCGCACGGCGCGGCGTTTTGCTTTCCACTGGGACTTGCGGGCCAAACTGTGGCCACCGTAGTAGGCGATTCCCGCCACGACGACCGGCGCGAGGAACAGGAATCCCAGCGTCGACTCGAACGGCACGAGCGCCAGTGACCCGAATGTGCCGATCACGCCGATCTCGGCGGCCACCCGGTTACACGCGTCGGTCAGGTCCTCCAGGCGGGTTCGGTATTCCCGGACAATGCTTTTCCGGTCCCGCCGAGTGGTGAGCACGTTCAGGCTGTGGGACAGCTCGAGGATCGGCCCCTTGGACGGCAGCTCCATCTCGTCGAGTTCGCCTTCGATATTCCTGAGCAGGTACTCGTACCGTTCCAGCCAGGTGCGCCAGGGAAGCACGACGTTGCGAAGAGCGCCGCGGCCGGTCAGGTACTGCGTGAACCGGCCGTGCAGCCAGCGTTCGCACGCCGCGATGTCCCGCGCGGAGGTGCCGGGCCGCGACATCGCGAGCGTCATGAGCCGGTCCAGCAGCTCGACGGCGCCCGCGTAGTACTCGAGGGCCTCGAGATCGGCCTTGGTCATCGCGCTCAGGCGCGCGAGCGGCTGCCGTCGCGCGTCGGCCACGAACGGCCACCGCCGACCCAGCTCCGCCCACGCGCCGGCCGCGGGATCCGCCAGCTCGTGGGCACGCTCGCCGTCCGCGACGGCGATGACGCCGTTGAGGCGAAGCCGGAGGTCGTCGCGCTCGACGTGGTACCACGGTATTCCCACACCCGAGAATCGACGCCGTGGTTGGGATACGACCAGCTCGTGCGAGTTCGCGGCGGCGGCTAGCTCGACGCGATCGACACGTAAGAGGAGAAGAATAGTCGACGATGGCGAATTGACCCCAGTGCCCATCGAGATATGCTAGCATGAATGAATGTTCAGCAGGCCCCCTTCGCGCATTGTTGTCGCCGATGCCGAGGCCGCGGAACTCTTTACCATCGAACTTCTTCGCAATATATTAATTGCGCGTCCCGGCGCCAACGTGCTAGTCGTCGGCGTTGACGGCCGGCCATTACTGCATTCGTTCCTCACACATCAGGCATTGCGGTGGGGCGCCAGAACAGACCACGGTCTGGGTTACTGGGATGTCGTCGTCATCGGCGAGGGCGCCGTTGACGATCCCACCGTCGACGGCGACGTGCGCACCGCCATCACGCTGCCCGGCGCGCGGGCAACCGTGGCCGCGGAACGACAGCTCGACCTCGTCGTCGGCACCCCGACCGGAGACGTGGTCGTCGTCCCGGGCACCGCGCGCACGATCGACGGCACCCACACACTGACCGCCGAGGCGTTCGGCCGGCTGCGCAGAGCCGAGGAGCTCGCGCGGCGCATGCCGGTGCGAGCGGTCATCCTCAGCGGCTGGAACGGAAACGACGAACGTGGCGCGTCGGAAGCGGCGCAGCTGCTCGACGCGTGGCGCGGTCCGCACATTCCGGTGATCCTCGACGAAGCGGCCAGGACGACCGCCGAGAACGCGCTGTGGTCGGCCTCGCTGGCGACGGCGCTCGGCGACGTGCGCACGGTGCGCATGGTGGCGTCCTGGGTCAGCTCGCTGCGACTCGGCCTGGCCACGCGTTCCGCGTTGCGCACGACTACGGTGCGGCCGAGGCTGTCGATCGTCTGGGGCCGCGCGCACGGCGCGTCCTGGCGGCCGGCGATCGGCGGGCTCGCACACCTGCGGCGCCATCTGCGCGTCGGACGGGCGCTCCTCGCCGACGGACCCGGCAGCCCGGAAGCTCGGCTGTGACCGAGCCCGGCGGTCAGCGCATGTAGTAGAACTCGCTCGGGAAGCCGTCCGCCACGGTGGCGGCCAGCTCGAGCAGGGCGAGCCGCGTGTCGGCACCGAGCCGGTCCAGCTCGATCTCCGCGCCCTCTTCCAGATGCGGGTCGAACGGGATGCGGACCACCGCGCGGCAGCGGGCGCCGAAGTGCTGCGCCAGCTTGTCCAGGTCCACCGAGCCGGCGCGCGGGCGGACCGAGTTGATGACCGCCACCGAGCGCGACACCAGGTCGCGGTAGCCGTGGACGTCGAGCCAGTCCAGGGTCGCCGACGCCGACCGGGCGCCGTCGACCGAGCCGGAGGACACGACGACCAGCGAGTCGGCGATGTCCAGGACGCCCTTCATGGCCGAGTGCATCAGGCCGGTGCCGCAGTCGGTGAGCACGATGTTGTAGAAGTGCTCGAGCAGGGCGACGGTCCTGCGGTAGTCGTCCTCGCTGAACGCCTCGGAGACCGCCGGGTCCTGCTCGCTCGCGAGGACCTCGAGGCGGCTGGGGCCCTGTGACGTGTACGCCCGGATGTCGCTGTAGCGGTGGATGCGGTCCGCGTCCCGCAGGAGGTGGCGGACGGTCGCCGTCGTCTCCAGCGGGATCTTCTGGCTCAGCGTGCCGCGGTCCGGGTTGGCGTCCACCGCGATGACGCGGTCGCCGCGCAGCGAGGAGAAGGTCGAGCCGAGGGTGGTGGTGGTCGTGGTCTTGCCGACCCCGCCCTTCAGGCTCAGCATGGCGATCTTGTAGCAGCCGCGCAGCGGCTGGTTGACCCTCGTGATCAGCTCGCGGCGGTGCAGGTCGGCCGGGCTCTCGCCCACGTTGATCAGGTGGCCGCTGGCCACGAAGACGGCCTTGCGCCAGCCGGACTGCGGCTTGCGCTTCGTCTGCTTGATCAGCTTGGCCGACGACAGCTCCTCGGCGTGCAGCTTGCGCGGGTCCTGCTGCTGTTGCGGCGGTCGCTGCTGCTGTGGCTGCTGCTGGGGCGGCATGGGGTACTGCTGCTGGTAGGCCGCCGGCGGGTACTGCTGCGGCGAGACCGGCTGCGAGCCGGACGGCGTCGGGTCCACGTACACCGGCTGCGAACCCGACGGCGTCGGGTCCACGTAGGGCACGTGGTGCGGGCCGCTGGCACCCTCCGGGTACGGCGCCGAGTCGGTTCGCTCCTCGTCGCCGAGCTGGGCCGCCAGCGGCCGGGGACCGAAGTCGTGGGTCACCGGCTCCGCGTCGTCCCTCCCCGTGGACTCCATGGGTGGCATCCACGCGAAGTCGCTCCGCGGCGCCGGTTCCTGACCGACGCCGGCACGGGGAACGACCCCCTCCGGCTCGCCATCGCGCGCACTCACCGCTGGGTTCCTCCCTGAAGAACTGACCGGGACCGCCTCCAAACCGCGACGGTAGTCGCAGGTGTTCCGGACCGTCGACACGGGGCCTTCCGGTCTTCGCACCAGCAACCGTGGGTCAGTTCCCGGTGGCGTCAGCCACCGAGCAGGTCACCCAGCGGGTTGATCATCGTCAGGGCGGGACCGGCCGGAGCGGGGCTCTGGGTGGTCGTCTGGGCGCTGCTGCCCGACAGCGGCGACAGGAGGCCGCCGACCACGTCCGTGACGGGCGACAGCACGTCGCCCACGGTGTCGACCACCGGCGTGACGACCTGACCGAGCGGACCCTGCTGCTGCGCGGGAGGCGCGGGCTGCGGGGCCGGCGCGGGCGCGGGCCGGGGCCGGGGCTGGTGCGGGAGCCGGCGCGGGGGCAGAGCCACCGGAGCCGCCGGAGCCGCCGGTGCCACCGGAGCCGCCGGGGTTGCCGACCTGCGAGCCGTCGCGCGGCGTCGCCGTGGTGGCGCCGTCCGGGCCGGCCGCGGCGGGCTTGGTCTCCTGCTGCTGCGGGTCCTGCTGCTGGCCGGGCACGGGTGCGCCGGCCACGGGCGCGCCGCCGCCCTGCGGGCCGTGGCCCGGGGCCGCGGGAGCGTGTTCGGGAGCCGAGTTGGCGGTGGGGGCCGCGCCACCGGTGATGCCCAGCGCGCCGGCGGCGAACGTGCCCGCCATCAGCAGCGCGCCGGCGGCGACGCCGAAGGTCCACTTCCGGTTCGACGTGGCGGCCTCTTCGGCCTCGGCGACCGCGACCGCGGTGGCCTCGTCACGACGGATCCCGAGTGGGTGGCCCTCGCGATGTAACAGTCGGTCGACCGGCACTCGATCGTTACCGCTGTAGGCCCCTGCGTAAGTCAAAGCACCCTCCTGGCCTTTGCTGGATCACCCGTATGGGTGAACCGTGGCGAACCCCGCAGCGGAGAGTACTGATAACAGCGCGGGTTGTCCACAAAGGCAGGTCAGACGCCCGCATAGGAATGCAACCCGGTCGTTACCAGGTTGATGAAGAACAGGTTGAAGATCATGGCCGCGAAACCGACGATGTTGATCGCCGCCGCACGTCCGCCGCGCCAGCCCGCGGTCGCCCGCGAGTGCAGGTACGCGGCGTAGACGACCCACGCGACGAACGCGACCGTCTCCTTGGGATCCCAGCCCCAGAACCGGCCCCACGACTGCTCGGCCCAGATCGCGCCGAAGATCACGCCCGCCGTGTAGATGGGGAACGCGAACACCGTCGTGCGGTAGGCGACCTGGTCGAGCACGTCGGCGGCCGGCAGCCGGCCCGACCACTCCGGCTTCCGCACCTTCAGCAGGTACAGCACGCTCACGACCCCGGGCACCAGCACCATGCCGCTGCCGAGCGCGATCGCGAACACGTGGATCACGAGCCAGTAGGACTGCAGCGCGGGCTGCACCGGCGCGGCCGTCGTGTAGAGGACGACGCCGCCGAGGAACATCAGCGCGACGACCGGCAGCAGCACCCACACGCCGAGGTGACGGACCGGGAACCTGCGCAGCACCACGAGCCAGGTGAGCACCGCGACCAGGCACAGCGTGGCGCCGAACTCGTACATGTTGCCCCACGGCGCGCGGCTGGTCGCGAGGGCGCGCAGCGCGAGCGAGGACACGTGCAGCAGCGCGCCGAACGTCGTGAGCGCGACGGCCATCTTGCCGATCCGCTGCGCGCGGCCGACCCGGCGGGCCGCGTCGTCCTCGGGGGGCTGCCCCGCGAGCAGCGTGGCACCGCTGGCCCCGCCTGCGCCACTGCCGACCAGCTCGCGCTTGGCCTCGCTCCGCTCGCGGTGGCCGAACGCCTGCTCGTAGAGGTACATGAGCATCGCGACCACGTACGCGCCGACCGCGATGCCGTAGCACCAGTCGCTGTAGCCCGACAGGGTCTGGTCGATGTCCACCTAGGACTCCTTCCCGGCTGACGCGCCGGCCCGTTCGTCCGCCGGTGCCAGCTCCGCGAGCAGATCGTCGGTGACGCGGCCGAACTCCTCGCCGTAACCCGCCTGGTCGGTGCGTGCGAGACCGCCGAGCAGCAACACGGTACCGTCGCCGTCCTTCGCGGGGACCGCACGCACCCACAGCCGCCGCCGCTTGATCACCAGTGACGTGCCGAGGCCGAAGACCACCAGCACCGCGAACCCGAGCACCCACCCCTGCGCGGGGTCGTGCGAGATCTGCAGGTACACCCAGCGCTCGACGCCGTCGAACCTGATGTTCGTGCCGTCGTCGAGCGTGATGTCGTCGCCGGGCCGCAGGTTCTCCCGCGCGACCCGCGCGAGCCGGCCGCTGTCGACCATGTCCTTGCTGACCTCGTAGATCGACTGACCGCGGCCCGAGTCGTTGCCGAGGTCACCCTTCATCACGTCGACCGCGACCGCCGGGTCCCGCAGGTCCGGGAAGCCGGAGTCGAGGAGCGTGCCGTCGAGCACGGCCGTCGGCGCGAACAGGCCGGTGATCGCGAGCTGGCGCTTGCGGCGCTCGGCCGGGTCGGTGACGCCGGGCGGGTCGAACTTCGTCGCGCCCTCGGACAGGTAGGTGATCTGGTTGACCGGCCGCCACTGCGTGGTGTGGGTGCGCCGCTGGCCGTCCGGGAAGGTGACCGTGAACGTCGGGGCGTAGCCGTGGCTCAGCAGGTAGACGCGGTCGCCCGCGGTGCGCAGCGGGTCGTTGACCTTCAGCTCGTACGGGCGCCAGGTGTCGGACTCGAGGTCCGCGCCGGACTGGTAGGAGATGTTCGCGTGGAAGTAGTCGGCCTGGCCGTTGGGCAGGTAGTTGGCGCTGAAGTCGTCGACCTTCACGCAGAACGGGTTGAGGTCGGTGCCGTCGACGCGCAGGCCGGGGCGGAACGAGTCGTAGCCGAGCGTGCCGACGTTGCAGAACTGCGAGCCGTTCGCGAGGACGATGACCTGGCCCTCGTAGTTGAACATCTTGCCGATCGCGAGCGCGACGATCAGTCCGAGCATGGCGAAGTGGAAGACGAGGTTGCCGGTCTCGCGGAGGTAGCCGCGTTCGGCGCTGATGCTGCGGGCGCCGTCCTCCTCCTCGCGCTCGTCCAGGCGCCAGCCCCGGAGCCGCCGCCGCGCCGCCGCCATCACCTGCTCCGGCGACGCGGTGGTGGTCGACTCGTGGTGGTGCGGCAGGCGGGACAGGTTGCGCGGCGTGAGGACGGGCTTGCCGCGCAGGGACTTCGCGTACTCCAGGGTGCGCGGCAGCAGGCAGCCGACCAGCGAGATGAACAGCAGCAGGTAGACGGCGGAGAACCAGACGCTGCCGTAGACGTTGTAGAACTCCAGCCGGCCGAGCAGCTCGCCCCACCAGCCGTGCGCGGCGATGTACTCGTCGACCTTCGTGGAGTTGAGCGAGCGCTGCGGGAGGAGCGCGCCGGGCAGCGCCGCGAGTGCGAGGAGGAACAGCAGGACCAGTGCGGTGCGCATCGAGGTGAGTCCGCGCCACGTGTTGCGCAGGAGGGCGATCACAGTGGCGATCACAGTGGCAGCTCCGTGTCGGTGATCACGGCGTACTTGAGCCAGGACGTCAGCTCGCCCCACAGGCCCGTGACGAGCAGGACGCCGACGACGAACAGGAGGCCGCCGCCGACGAGCTGGATGGTGCGGGCGTGGCGGCGCAGCCAGCCGCTGGTGCGGACCGTCCAGCGCGCGCCGAGGGCGAGGAGCAGGAACGGGATGCCGAGGCCGAGGCAGTAGACGAGGACCAGCAGGAAACCGCGGGCCGCCGGGCCGCCGGTGCTGCTCGCGATGATGAGGACGCCGGACAGCGTCGGGCCGATGCACGGGGTCCAGCCGAGCCCGAAGATCGCGCCGAGGACCGGTGCCCCCGCGAGGCCCATGCGCGGGACCTTGTGGAAGCGGAGGTCGCGCTGCATGCCGGGGACGAAGCCGACGAACACCAGCGACAGCGCGATGATCAGCACGCCGCCGACGCGCTGCATGACCTCCATGTTGAACCAGAGGTAGTCGGCCAGCCAGACGATGCCGCCGACCCCGGCCGCGAACACGAGCGTGAAGCCGAGGATGAACAGGGCGACCGCGCCGAGGACCCTGGCTCGGCCGGTCTTCCTCGGCTCGTTCTCGGTCAGCGGTGGGGCGTCGGCGCCGACCAGGGCGGCCAGGTAGGCGAGGTAGCCGGGGACGAGCGGGACCACGCACGGGGACGCGAAGGACACCATGCCCGCGAGCAGCGCCACCCCGGCGGCCAGCAAGAGCGGCCCGCTGGTGGCGATGGCGGTGGGGTCCACGGGATCAGAGTAAGGAGGTCGTGGGGGGTGAGCCGCTCGGGGTCGGCGCTCTCAGTCACCGTTAAGGGTGGGTTCTGGCCTACTTCTCCGCCGTCAGTCGGTCCACTACCGGGATCAGGTCTTCCGCCAGCAGGTCCCGCAGGTACACGGCCGCCACGCGGTGTTGCTTGTCCAGCACGATCGTCGACGGGACGGCGGCGCGCGGGTAGCCCTTCAGCGCCAGCAGCGACCGGCCGGGCGGGTCGTAGATCGACGGGTAGGTGAGGCCCGTGTCGCGCATGAAGTCCTGTGGGGCGCTGCGTTGGTCGTCGCGCACGTCGACGCCCAGGATCTGTACTCCGGCGTCCTTCTTCGCGTCCCACACCTTCTGCAGCTGCGGCGCCTCGACGCGGCACGGCGGGCACCACGCGCCCCAGATGTTGAGCACCACGACCTTGCCCTTGAACGACGACAGCTCGAAGCCGGCTCGCCCTCCTTCATGAGGTCCTCGCCGGACAGCTCCGGGATCCGCTGGCGGTCCTCGCCCTCGTAGGTGATGTCCGTCTGCCCGCCCGGCGACACGAAGTTGAACTCCGTGCCCGTCGCGACCGCGTCCTTGCCCGACGAGCAACCGGCCACCAGCGCGGCCGCGGCCACCAGCGACAGCAACCGCCTCATGCGCCGGTCACCTTCGGGCTGCTGGCGCCGGCCGGCTCGCGGTAGCGGATCGCCACCAGGCTCTCGTCGTCGAACATGAGGCTCGTCAGCGACGCCAGCGAACACTGCCGGCGCCGCGGGTCGTGCCACAGGCGCTTGCCCTCCAGGAACCGGCGCAGCGTCCAGATCGGCAGCTGGTGCGACACGCACACCGCCTCGTGCCCCTCGGCGGCCGCGCGCGCCCGGTACACGGCGCCCAGCATGCGCCGCGCGATCTGCAGGTACGGCTCGCCCCACGACGGCAGAAAAGGGTTGTGCAGCTGGGGCCAGTGCCGCGGCGACCGGAGGGCGCCGTCGCCGATCGACACCCGCAGGCCCTCGAAGATGTTGTCCGCCTCGATGAGCTGCGGGTCGGTGGCCAGGTCGAGCTGGTGCGAGCCGACGATCGGGCCCGCGGTCTCCTGCGCGCGCTGCAGCGGCGACGCGACCACGTGCGTGATGTCGTTGCCCGCCAGGTGTTCCGCCACGATCAACGCCTGCCGCTGCCCCAGCTCCGACAGCTTGAAGCCCTCGAGGCGGCCGTAGAGGACGCCCGTCGGGTTGTGCACCTCCCCGTGCCGCAACACGTGCACCACCGTCCGGACACTCATGAGTCCCCCTCCGAGGCAGCCGCCGCTGCCGCCGCCGCGGCCGGCAGCGCCGCCGCGATGATCTCGAACGCCGCGTCGTCCATCGCCGCGTTCACGAACCACGCCTCGAACGCGCTCGGCGGCGCGTACACCCCCCGGTCCAGCAGCGCGTGGAAGAACGCCGGGTAGCGCCACGTCGCCGTCGCCTTGGCCGCCGCGAAGTTCCGGACCGGATGGTCGGTGAAGAACACGCCCATCAGGTTGCCGGCGTACGGCGTCCGGTGCGCCACGCCGGCCTCGGTCAGCGCCTCGATCATGAGGTCGCCGAGCCGTTCGGCGTTGCGGTCGAGCGCGTCGTAGGTCGCCGCGTCCGCGGCGCGCAGGCTGGCCAGCCCGGCGGCCACCGCGACCGGGTTCCCGGACAGCGTGCCCGCCTGGTAGACCGGGCCGGCCGGGGCCAGCGCGGCCATGACGTCGGCGCGGCCGCCGAACGCCGCGGCCGGCAGCCCGCCGGACATGACCTTGCCGAACGTGTACAGGTCGCCGGCGATCGGGTGGATGCCGAACCAGCCGGCCGCCGAAACGCGGAAGCCGGTCATCACCTCGTCCATGATCAGCAGGGCGCCGCTGTCCTCGGTGAGCGATCGCAGCGCGGCGTTGAAGCCGCGGCTCGGCGGGACCACGCCCATGTTGCCCGGCGCGGCCTCGGTGATCACCGCGGCGATCTCCTGGCCGTGCGCGGCGAACGCGGCCCGCACCGCCTCGATGTCGTTGTACGGCAGGACGATCGTGTCGCCCGCCTGTGCGCCCGTGACGCCCGGCGAGTTCGGCAGCGCGAACGTCGCCACCCCGGACCCGGCCTCGGCGAGCAGCGCGTCCACGTGCCCGTGGTAGCAGCCGGCGAACTTCACGATCTTCTGCCGGCCGGTGAAGCCGCGGGCGAGCCGGACCGCGCTCATCGTGGCCTCGGTGCCGGAGTTGACCAGGCGCACCTGCTCGACCGGCGTGACGCGGTCGATGATCTCCTCGGCCAGCTCGATCTCACCCTCGGTGGGGGTGCCGAACGACAGGCCGCTCACCGCGGCCCGCCGGACCGCCTCGACGATCGGCGGGTGCGCGTGCCCGTGGATCATCGGGCCCCACGAGCTGACCAGGTCGACGTACCGGTTGCCGTCGGCGTCCCACAGGTACGGGCCCTCGCCGCGGACCATGAACCGCGGGGTGCCACCGACCGCCTGGAACGCCCGCACCGGCGAGTTCACCCCGCCCGGGGTCACCGTCTGTGCGCGTTCGAAGAGTGCCGCGGACTGCTCAGTCGTCACGACCCCAGTCTTACATCCGGGCCGAGCGCTACTTCCGGCGCTTCGGCCGCGTGCGGACCGCGAGGGCCACCTGGCGCACCGCGTCGACGACGAGGAGGGCGGCGACCGTGCCGAGCCCGATCGCGGCGGCCATCCAGCTGCCGACGTACCTGGTCGACTCCAGGACGACGCCGTCCGGGTAGTGCTCGACGATCGTCGCGACGCCGCGCGGCCACAGGTCGAACGCGAACCACACCGCGACTCCCGCGAGCAACAGCTCGACGAGCGCCACCACCGCGCGCCACGGCTTGTTCAGCCGGCCCGGCTCGGTCGGCGGCGGGGCGACGAGCTCCTCGGTGGCTGCGGTCACGCCGTCAAGCTTCTCACGGTCGCTGCCGTGATCGCAGGCGACGCTGCTTGTACTCGGCGAAGTACTTGGTCGACTCCGGGCGGAACATGTACACCACCGCCGTGACGCCGAACGCCACCTCGGCGAGGCTCCACATCAGCGCCAGCTCGGCGCCGCTGCTGGCCATCGCGGTCAGGAAGCTGTAGACGCCGAACGCCGTGTACACGGTCAGCAGCACGCGGGCCCAGTTGCGCCCGGTCCGCATCTTGTACGGCGAACAGCCACAGCAGGCCGGCGAAGATCACGATGCTGAACGCGAGGATGACCTGGAACGCCGACACCATGCCGGCGACGTTCGTCCGCTGCTCGGGCGGCAGCGTGGCCATCATCTCCGTGACGAGGCCGGTCAGCATCCCCCGGTCGAGCAGGACGGTGAACACCGTGCCGAGCGCGCTGATCGCGGCACTCGCGAGCACGGCCTGGAACGCGGTCTCGACGGCCTTGGGCCGCACCAGCGGACCTGGTTCGCCCATCGGCGGCGGCATCGGAGGCATCGGAGTCGGCCCGAACGGGTCGGGCGGGAGCTCGTCGTTCGGCGGGGACACAGGTTCATTCAACAGGACGGCCCTCTTCCGGCTCGACGAGGCGGGCGAGGACGACGGCCAGATCCTCGTCGTAGCGCGCCCACGCGAGGACGACGGAGCCGTCGTCCAGCCGCAGCGGCAGCTCGGTGGTCTTGCGCGGCACGGCCCAGCCGCCGCCGAGCACCTTCGCGCCCGCGGACGCGCCGACGCCGGTGACCTTCGCGATCCGCGCCACCGGGAACAGCTCGCGGCCCTGGCGCAGCGTGCTCGGCGTCAACGTCACGACGTACACCTTGCGCCGGGCGTTGACCCACACGACCGACCCGCAGAACAACGCGAGGCCGACGATCAGCCAGGCGACGCCGTGCACCGGTCCGGACAGCGCCTCGACACCGGCGCCGACCCCCGCGAACAGCGGGCCCCACAGCAGCGGCCACCACGTGGAGCCCGGCTCGCGGTAGAGGACCGGGTCGTCGGGCGCCGGTTCGGTCATCGGCCCGTCAACGCGGCTCGCCGGGCTTGCGCCGCTCGACCCGCTCGCGGGGCGGGAAGTAGGCCCGCGCGGTCGGCGACTACAGCAGCGCCAGCGCGGCGAGCCCGAGGAAGGCGCTCAGCAGGCCGATCAGCGTGCCGTTCAGCAGCAGGTGGAACAGGACGACGATGGTGCCGAAGATCGTCACGAGCGTGCGCGCGCGGCGGGTGCCCTCGGTGGCCTTGTAGCCGAACAGCGCCATGAACACCGCGAACGTGACGGACAGGATCAGCGCGAGCCACAGGACCTGGTTCACCGCGGAGCTGATCTGTTCCGGGCTGATCTTCGGGTCGGTGTTGCGCTTGATCTGGTCGTCGATGAGCGACTGCTTGATCACCAGCGCGGCGACCGAGCCGAAGACCCAGACCACACCGGACGCGACGAACAGGTAGAACGCCCACTTCAGCGTGGTGGGCGCCGCCTCCTCGAACCGCCGGCCCGCCTGCGCGCGCTTCGCGGCGGCCTCGCGGGCGGTCGGCATGACCGGCTCCTCCGGCGGCGGGGGAGCCTTCTCCAGCTCGGTCATGAGCGGTTCGGCGTCCTCGGGCTCGGCTTTCTCGGCCTTGGACATCTCCGTTGTCTCAGCCGCCTCGGTGGGCTCGACCGCGTCGGTCTTCTGCTCGTCCGGGTCCGAATTGCCAGGCTTCGTCACGGCGCGCAGGTTACCTGTGGCCGCGCGGCCTAACGCAGCCAGGCCGCCGCCTCGGCGGCCCAGTACGTGAGCACGACGTCCGCGCCGGCGCGGCGGATCGACGTCAGCGACTCGAGTACCGCGGCCCGCCGGTCGCACCAGCCGGCCGCCGCGGCGGCCTCGACCATCGCGTACTCACCCGAGACCTGGTAGGCCGCAACGGGAACGTCCGACATGTCGGCGACCGCGCGGATCACGTCGAGGTACATCATGGCCGGCTTGACCATGACCATGTCCGCGCCCTCGTCGAGGTCCAGCCGGACCTCGCGCAGCGCCTCCCGGACGTTCGCCGGGTCCTGCTGGTAGGTCCGCCGGTCCCCGGACAGCGACGACTCGACGGCGTCGCGGAACGGGCCGAAGAACGCGGAGGAGAACTTCGCGGAGTACGCGAGGATCCCGGTGTCGACGTGGCCCGCCGCCTCCAGCGCGCGCCGGACGGCGCCGACCTGACCGTCCATCATCCCGCTCGGCCCGAGCAGGTGGGCGCCAGCCTCGACCTGCGCGAGCGCCATCTCGCCGTAGACGTCGAGGGTGGCGTCGTTGTCGACGTTCCCGTGCGCGTCCAGGACCCCGCAGTGGCCGTGGTCGGTGAACTCGTCGAGGCACAGGTCCGACATGAGCACGGTGTCGTCGCCCAGCTCGGCACGCAGGTCCCGCAGCGCCACGTTCAGCACGCCGTCGGGGTCGATGCCGCCGGACCCGACCGCGTCCTTGCGCTCGGGCACGCCGAACAGCATCAGCCCGCCGACGCCCGCCTGGACCGCCTCGACGGCGGCCTTGCGCAGGCTGTCCCGCGTGTGCTGCAGGACGCCGGGCATGGTCGCGATCGGCGCGGGCTCGGTCGCGCCCTCCTTGACGAACATGGGCAGCACCAGCTGGTTCGGCCGCACGGTCGTCTCGGTGACGAGCCGGCGGAGCGCAGGAGTGCTGCGCAACCGCCGACCTCGCTGCTCCGGGAACATGGTCAACCCCTAACGACGGGCCCGCTTCGTCTTGCGCGGGCGGCGGCAGCGCGCCTTCGGCCCGCAGCCGGGCGGCGTGCTCCGCGAGCGCGTCGACCAGCGCCGGCACCTGTGCGTGCTCCGGCTGCACGTCCACCCGCAGGCCGAACTCCCGCGCGGTCTCCGCGGTCTTCGGGCCGATGCAGGCGACGAGCGTGCGGGTGTGCGGCTTGCCGGCGATGCCGACCAGGTTCCGCACGGTGGACGACGAGGTGAAGCACACCGCGTCGAAGCCACCCGTCTTGATCATCTCGCGGGTGTCGGCGGGCGGCGGCGCGGCGCGCACCGTGCGGTACGCCGTCACGTCGTCGATCTCCCAGCCGCGGTCGCGAAGACCGGCCGCGAGGGTCTCGGTGGCGATGTCCGCACGCGGCAGCAGCACCCGGTCGACCGGGTCGAGGATGTCGTCGTACGGCGGGAACTCCTCGAGGAGGCCCTCCGAGGACTGCTCGCCGGAGGGCACCAGCTCGGGGATGATGCCGAAGCCGCGCACCTTCTCCGCGGTGGCCTCGCCGACGCAGGCGATCTTCACGCCGGAGAACGCGCGGGCGTCGAGGCCGAACTCCTCGAACTTCTCCCACACCGCGCGCACCGCGTTGGTGGAGGTGAAGATCAGCCACTGGTAGCGGCCGTCGACGAGGCCCTTGACCGAGCGCTCCATCTGCGCGGGGCTGCGGGGCGGCTCGACGGAGATCGTCGGCACCTCCGACGGGATGGCGCCGTGCAGCCGCAGCCGCTCGGACATCTCACCGGCCTGGTCCTTGGTGCGGGGCACCAGCACGCGCCAGCCGTACAGCGCGCGGGACTCCCACCAGGACAGCTTGGTCCGGCGCGGCGACCGCCTGGCCGACGGTGACGACCAGGTTGCCGCCGATCTCACCGGCGTCCTGGGCGAGCGTCGCGAGCGTGGTGTCCAGCGTGCGCTGGGCCGCGCCGGTGCCGTCCGCGGTCACCGCGACCGGCGTCTGCGCCGCGAGACCGTGCTCGACCAGCGCGGACGCGGCCTCCGCCAGGTGGCTGGAGCTCGCGAGCAGCACGATCGGGCCCGGCGTCTTGGCGATCGCGGCCCAGTCGACGTCGCCTCGGACGTCGACCTCGGTGTGCGTGCCGCCGAGCGCGATGCCGGCGTACGCGGGCACCGCGGTGGCGGCCGGGACACCCGGCACGACGTCGAACACGGCGCTGGTGCGGGCCACCGCCTGCGCCTCGGCCACCAGGCCGGAGTGCGTCAGCGGGTCCCCGGAGACGAGGCGGACGACCACGCGGCCGGCCTTCGCCTCGTTGGCGAGGTCCTTCGCGACCTCGGCCGGCTCGCCGACGGCCGGGCGGACCTCGGCCTCCGCGTCGGCCAGCTCCAGCACGCCTGCCGGCACGTCCGGGTCGATCACCACGAGCTCGGCGCGCGCGATGAGCTCGTGGGCCCGGACAGTCAGGAGCCCGGCGTCGCCGGGCCCGGAGCCCACGAACGCGATGCGCCCAGGGCTCTTTCGGGTACGGGTGGTCATTTCTCGGCCACTTCCTCTATTACTTATTGCTCGTCACCGGAAAGCACGCCGGCGCCGAGCTCGAGCAGCTCGGCGGCCAACGCACGCCCGAGCTGCTCACCTTCGGTCAGGTCACCGGTGGCCGACGCCCGGATCAGGTCGACGGCAGGCCCTTCGGCCTGACTGCCGACCGTCCAGTTCGCGGCCGCGACCCCACGCAACGACAACCGGTACACGACCCGGTCGTTGGCGTCGAGGTCCTCGACCACGTCGGCCAGAGCGCCAACCGGGGCGTTGCAGCCGGCCTCGAGCGCGGCGAGCATGGCCCGCTCCGCGGCGACCGCCACCCTGGTGGGCTCATCGTCCACAATGGACTGGAGGAGATGTTCGGTATCCACGTCCTCGACCCGGCACTCCACGGCGAGCGCCCCTTGCGCGGGCGCCGGCAGCATCTGGATCGGGTCGAGCACCTCGGTGATCACGTCGAGCCGGCCGAGCCTGGCCAGTCCGGCCCGCGCGAGCACCACGGCGTCCAACTCGCCGTCGGTGACCTTGCGGATGCGGGTGTCGACGTTGCCCCGGATGGGGACGATCTCGAGGCCCAGGCCGAGCGCCTGGAGCTGCGCCGCCCTGCGGGGCGACCCCGTGCCGACCCGGGAACCGGGCGGCAACTCGCCGAGTGTCAGCGAGTCCCGTGCGATCAGCGCGTCCCTCGGGTCCTGCCGCGGCGGCACCGCGGCGAGGGCGAGTCGAGGGTCCGGCGCCGTCGGCAGGTCCTTGTAGGAGTGCACGGCCACGTCGACCGTGCCGGCGGCCAGCGCGTCGCGCAGGGCCGTGGTGAACACGCCGACGCCGATCTCGGCGATCGGCGCGGAGGAGCGGTCGCCCGGCGTGACCACCGTGACCAGCTCGACCCGGACACCGGTGGCTTCCAGCTTGGCGGCGACGGTGCCGGTCTGCGCGAGTGCGAGCGCGCTGCCGCGGGTGCCGATGCGGATGAGACGGCTCACTGCTCACCCTCCACGGCGGTGAGGGCGACCGGCGCGGTCGGGTCCAGCCCGAACAGCTCGCGCAGCGCCTCTGCGTACTCGGCGCCGCCCGGGCCCGACGCCAGCTCCTTGACCCGCACGGTCGGCGTGTGCAGCAGCTTGTCGACCACGCGGCGCACGGTCTGGACGACCTCGGCGCGGACCGGGCCGTCGAGTGCCGGCAGGCGGGAGTCGAGGCGCAGCAGCTCGGCGTCGACGACCTCCGCCGCGCGGCGGCGCAGCGCGGTGACCGTCGGCGTGACCTCGGCGGAGCGCTGGGTGGCCAGGTAGCCGCGGACCTCCTGCGCGACGATGTCGACCGCGCGCGCGGTGTCGAGGCCGCTCGGCGCGGCGGCGAGCCGGCGCTGGAGGCTCTCCAGATCGATGATCGTGACGCCGGGCAGGCCGGCGACGTCGGCGGCCACGTCCCTCGGCAGCCCGAGGTCGCAGACGACCAGCGGCCGGGTCCGGCCGACCACCATGTCGACGTCGATCACGGTGCCGGTGGCGCCGGTGCACGAGACGACGACGTCGGCCTCCGCGAGGTTCGCGACGAGGTCGTCCAGACCGACCGCGCGGGCCGGGGTGCCCTGCTCGACCTGCAGCTCCGCGAGGCGGGCGCCGGTCCGCTCGGTGCGGTTGGCGACGACGATCTCGCCGATGCCCGCACGCCGCAGAGCCGCGGCGGCGAGCCCGCCCATCGAGCCGGCGCCGACGATCAGCGCGCGGCGGCCGGCGAGCCCGTCGAGCGTGGCGGCCGCGTCGGCGAGCGCCTCGGAGACGACGGAGCCGCCCGCGTGCGTCCAGGCCGGTCTCGGTGTGGACCCGCTTGCCGACCCGCAGCGCGCGCTGGATCAGCTCGTGCAGCGTGCGGCCGACGGTGCCGGCCTCACGCGCGGTGTTGTAGGCGGTGCGGACCTGGCCGAGGATCTGCGCCTCGCCGACGACCATCGAGTCGAGCCCGGCGGTCACCTGGAACAGGTGCTCGGCCGCGGCGGCCGCGTAGTGCACGTACAGGTGCTCGTACAGCTCCGCGACGTCGAGGCCGGAGTGCCGGCCGAGCACGCCGACGACGTCCGCGAGGCCGCCGTGGAAGGCCTGCACGACCGTGTAGACCTCGACCCGGTTGCACGTGGTGACGAGCGCGGCCTCGACCACGTTCTCGCAGCGCAGCAGCTCGTCGAGGATCTTGCCGGTCTCGCCGGGCGGCACGGCGGCGCGCTCGAGCACCCGCACGTCCGCGGACCGGTGCGAGATGCCGACGGCGAGCACACTCATCTGGGGACCACCGCCCCGTTGGGGTTCCCGTTGGCATTCCTGTTGGCACCGTCGTTCAACCCGTGGCGCGGTCGGCCGCCGTTGACCCGGCTGTTCGCGCGGGGCGCCGGCGCGGTCTCGCCGGTCGGCGCGCTGTCCGCGCGGCGGGCCACGTGGAAGGAGAGGATCTGCAGCTCGACCGCGAGGTCGACCTTGCGGACCTCGACCGTCTCCGGCACCTGCAGCACGACCGGGGCGAAGTTCAGGATGCACTCGACGCCCGCCTGCACCAGCCGGTCGCACACGACCTGCGCGGCGGCCGGCGGGGTGGCGATCACGCCGATGGTGATCTCCTTGGCGCGCACACCGACTCGATGTCGTCGATGTGGGCGACCGGGAGCCCGCCGACGGGCACGCCCATCAGGTCCGGGTCTACGTCGAAGAGCGCGGTCACGGGGAAACCTCTACCGGGGAAGCCGCCGTAGTTGGCGAGCGCATGTCCGAGGTTACCGATGCCGACGACCGCGACGCTCTGTTCGCGGGTGAGGCCCAGCACACGTTCGATCTGGTCGATCAGGACCTCGACCTCGTAGCCGACGCCCCTGGTGCCGTAGGTGCCGATGTAGGAGAGGTCCTTGCGGAGCTTCGCGGAGTTGACGCCCGCGGCGACCGACAGCTCCTCGCTGGACACCGAGCGGGTGCCGCCCTCCTTCATGCCGGAGAGGACCCGCAGGTAGACCGCCAGCCGCGCGACGGCGGCCTCGGGGATCGCACGCGCGGACAGCGCGCCCTGACCGTTGGTCAGTGGTGGAATCGGCGCGGTCATCTCCGCGGCGGTCTCAGCTGGCGGCACTGGCCTTCTACCGTTTGCGTCGGGCTGGCCACGCTGCGCCACGCTGATGCTCCTCGAAAGACTCGCCCCTGGGAATGTTCATACGGTAGCCGCTTGTGAACGCAGGCACAAAGTCGCCGGCCAGGGCCGGTTTTGGCGCCTCGCATTCCTGTATAGCAACAGCGCCTTGTACGGCCCTGGAGCGATGCTGAGTGGCTAGGCCACCGTCACCGAGATCGTGTGCCATCCGGTGGCGCCGTTCGGGGCGGGCGGCGCCTCCGCGTCGGTCTGCGTGTAGCCGGTGGCGTCGGTGGCGCGGACCTGGAGGCGGTGCTCGCCGGGCGCCAGGTCCAGCTCGACGCGCCACATGCGCCAGGTGTTGAGGTCGACCTCGGTGCTGAGCCGGGCCGGCCGCCACTGCTCGTCGTCCACGCGGACCTCGACGGCCTCGACGCCGATGGTCTGTGCCCACGCGGTGCCGGCGACCGTGTTCTTCCCGGCCGCGAGGTTCGAGCCGTCCTGTGGGTTGTCGAAGCGCGACTGGGTCTTGACGGGCGCCTTCGTGGACCAGCCGCGCGGGATCCAGTAGCCCTGCTTGTCGGCGAAGGTGGTCAGCTCCATGTCGACCACCCACTTGGTGGCGGAGATGTAGCCGTACAGGCCGGGGACGACCATGCGGGCCGGGAAGCCGTGCTCCTGCGGCAGCGGCTCGCCGTTCATCCCGATCGCGAGCAGCGCGCCGCGCTTCTCGTCGAGCAGCGCCTCGACCGGGGTGCCGGCCGTGAAGCCGTCGGTGCTCGTGGAGAACAGCTGGTCGGCGCCGGGTTTCACGCCGGCCTCGAGCAGCAGCTCGCGCAGCGGGACGCCGATGAAGTTGGCGTTGGAGATCAGGCCGCCGCCGACCTCGTTGGACACGCAGGCCAGCGTGACCGGCCGCTCGATCAGCCGCCGGTTCCTGATGTCGGAGAAGGAGAACTCGACGGTCCTGTCGACGAGGCCGTGGATCGTGAGCCGCCAGTCCTCCGCCGAGACGCGGGGCAGCGTGAGCGCGGTGTCGATGCGGTAGAAGTCGCGGTTGGCGGTGATGAAGCGGGCGCTGCCGTCGCGTGCGAAGTCGGCGTCGGCCGGCAGGGCGGGCGCCGGGCTGGCGGGCCGGAGCCGACCGACCGCGGCCCGCGACCGCTCGACGTCGACCCTGGTCGCGATGATCTGGCCGACGCCGCCGACCGCCCCGGCGCCGATCACGACGCCGGCGCTCGCGCGGAGGAAGGCGCGGCGCTCGGTGCCGTGGCGGTCGCGGCCGGGCAGCGCGTCCTCGGCCGTCCACGCCAACGCCTTGGCGTGCAGCCACGTGAACGTCACCAGCGCGACGACCATGCTGGCCGCGGGGGCCGCGACCCCCAGCTGACCGAGGTCGGGCCTGGACAGCACGGCGACGAACCCGACGACCCCCAGCGCCGCGGCGATCGTCACGCCCGGCCAGGAGCGGGTGCGCGACAGCAGGCCGGCGGCGACCGTCAGCGCGAGGATGACGACGGTGACCCCGATGAAGAGGACCAGCTTGTCGGCCGTGCCGAACGTCTGCTTGGCCCACTCGGTCACCGGATGCGGCGAGAGGTCCCGGACCCAGTTCCCGACCGCGACGAACGGCGAGGCCGCCGGCCCGACGATCCCGGCCACCAGGTGCCCCACCCCGAGCGCGCCGCCGAGCGACACGGCCGCGACGGCGATCGCCCGCCCGCGCGGGAGCCGGTCGGCGGGAGCTGCTGGCGCGGTGGCGGCACGCGTGTCGAGTTGCACACCCCTACGTTCGGCGCGGAAGGGCCTTCGGTTCAACCAGTTTGCGGTTACGGCTTTCTTACCGCCCGAATCGTTGTGTGGCACCAGGCGTCAGCCGGTGAGCGCGGCGCGCAGCCGGGCCTCCTCGACCTGCCAGTACCCGTGCTCCTCGCCGTCGATCAGGATCACCGGGACGCGGTCGCCGTACTCGGCCCTCAGCTCCTGGTCCGCGTCCACGTCCGACACCGACCAGGCCACGCCGAGGTCCGCGCAGATGCGCTCGACGTCGGCCTCCGCCACCTCGCAGGCATGGCAGCCCTGCCTCGACACAACAGTCACCACGTCACGCGACGCTACCCCGCAGGCTCGCCCGCCGGACCTTGCCCGTCACCGAGTAGGGCAGCTCGTCGACGAACTCCACGGCACGCGGCACCTTGAACCGCGCGAGCCGCTCCGCGCAGTGCTCCCGCACGTCGTCCTCGGTCAGCTCGGCGCCCGGCCGCAGCACGAGCACGGCCTTGACCAGCTCGCCGGTCCGGTCGTCCGGCACCCCGACCGCGGCCGACTCGACCACGTCGGACAGCTCGTCGAGGACCCGCTCGACCTCGTTCGGATACACGTTGAAGCCGTTCACGATGATCAGGTCGTTCGCGCGGTCGACGAGCCGCAGGTCGCCGTCGGCGTCGAGGTAGCCGACGTCGCCGGTGCGGAACCAGCCGTCCTCGTCGGGGCCGTGCGCGCCGTCCGGCCAGTAGCCGCTGAACAGGTTCGGGCCGCGCGCGGCGACCCGGCCGGTCTCGGACTCGTTGTCGTCGAACCACTCCTGCTCGTCCGGGTCGGGCGCGACGCCGACCGGGCGGCCGTCGCTGTCGACCAGCCGCAGCTCGACGCCGGGCAGCGGCTGACCGACCGAGCCGGGCTTCGCGACGCCGCCGACCAGCGTGGACGTCAGCACCGGGCCGGTCTCGGTCAGGCCGTAGCCCTCGAACACCGACAGGCCGGTCGCCTGCTTGATCGCGGACAGCACGGCGGGCGGCAGCGGCGCGGCGCCGGACGTGAGCAGCCGGACCGACGACAGGGCCGCCGTGAGCCGGTCTGGCTCGGCCGCCGAGAACGCCTGGTACATGGCCGGGACGCCGACCAGCGCGGTCACCCGGTGCTCCTCGCAGACGGCGAGCGCGCGCTCCGCGCCGAACGTCTCCATCAGCACGGCCGTGGCGCCCGCGGCCGCGACCTGCAGCAGGCCGGGGCCGAGGCCGTACAGGTGGAACAGCGGGACGACCAGCAGCACGCGGTCGCTCGAGTTCACGGGAGCCGGCCGCAGCTGCGCGCACTGCTCGACGTTGGACAGCAGCGCGCGGTGCGACAGCATCACGCCGCGCGGCACGCCCGCGGTGCCGGAGGTGTAACAGAGGACGGCGATGTCCTCGCCGCCCCGCGTCGGCGCGGGCAGCTCGATGTCGGCGGTCGCGTCGGGTTCGGGGGCCGCGAGCACGGTGAGCTCGTCCGGCGTCTCGGCCAGCTCGCCGACCAGGAACTTCGCGCCGCAGTCGGCGAGCAGCCTGCGCAGCTCGCGCTCCGGCGACTGGACGGCGGCCGGCACGGCGATGCCGCCGGCCCGCAGCACGGCGAACAGCGAGACGCAGAAGTCGGCCCGGTTGGGCAGCAGGACCACGACCCGGTCACCCTCGACGAGGCCGGCCTCGAGGAGCTTCGCGGCGAACGCGTCCACCGCGGCGTGCACCTGCTGCCAGGTCAGCGTCCGGCCGGTGGCCGCGTCGATGAGCGCGGCATGGCGCGGGACGTTCACCGCCGCGTCGGCCACGAGGTCGGCAACGTTGCCGTTCAGCGCGTCGACCATGGGAAAACCTTCTTTCTACACAGCTTTCCGGCAGTGTGGCACGAGTCACTTGCGTCATGGTCGACCGCCCGGCGAGTCTCCAGGGAGAACACCTACCTACTATCCAGTAACTGAACGTATGCTGCCTAGGGTCCCGGTTGGCGGTGCGGCCGCCGGCGGACCAGCAAGGGAGTCGAGCATGGCGTCCGTGCGCCCAGCCCAAAGGGAGGCGGTGGGGGCGGGGACGCACGCGGTTGCGGGGGCAATTCCGCGACAGGAGTCTGCAGTGGAGCCACCGGAGCCCGGTGGGTCGTGGGAGCTGGTGCACGCCGCACAGGAGGGCGACCGGTCGGCGTTCGGGCTGCTCTACGACAGGTATGTCGACGTCGTGTTCCGCTATGTCCTCTTCCGGGTCGGCGACCGGGAGCTCGCGGAGGACGTCACGAGCGAGACGTTCCTGCGCGCGCTGCGCCGGATCACCACCGTGACCTACCAGGGCCGCGACGTCGGCGCCTGGTTCGTGACGATCGCGCGGAACCTCGTGCTCGACCACGTGAAGTCCAGCCGGTTCCGGCTCGAGGTCACGACGGCCGAGGTCGACGACTCGCGGCGCGTCGAGTCGGGGCCCGAGCAGCTGGTGCTGTCGATGGCGACCCGGTCCGCGTTGCTCGAATGTGTCCGCCAGCTCGGCTCTGACCAGCGGGAATGCATCGTGCTGCGGTTCCTGCAGGGGCTGTCGGTCGCCGAGACCGCGGTGGTCATGGCCCGCAACGAGGGTGCCGTGAAGGCGTTGCAGCACCGCGCGGTGCGCCGCCTCGCGCAACTGCTGCCGCCGGAGCTTCGCTGAAGCCGTAACTCCGTGAGCGTCGGAGTCGTTCACATCACGAAGAACCAACACCTCGGAGCACGATGTGAAGAGCGGCAGCGGGCCGGTCGGCCCCGGCGACGAACACGACCGCACCGTCGTGCCCGCGCTGGGTCACCTGGTCGCGCTGACCGCGCCGACGGACGCGGAACGGTCCCGGATCCGCGCCAGGATCCTCGCGTCGTTCGACCCGCCCGCGACCGACGACCGAGACCGGGCCGCGGAACAGGAGCCGCCGAGACCGCCGGCGCCACTCGCCAGACCCGCGTCCGTGCTGGCCGACGACCCGCTCACGGCGCCGGCGGACGAGCCCGCGAGCCGGCCGGGCGCACACAAGACCAGAGGCAGGCCCGAACGAGCCGCCACCCGGCCGCCGACCCGCGGCCGCACCGGCCCGCAGACCCGTGACGCCCGGGACGCCCGGGACGACGTCCGAAGCGGCGTGCTGTCCGGCGCACGCGGCAGGTTCGCCGTCGCGGCGGTGGCCGTGCTCGCGCTGGTCGGGTCGCTGGCCGGCATGAGCCTGCTGCTGGCCCGCGACGCACTGCCCGGCGACGCCCTCTACGCCATCAAGCGCACCGCGGAGGCCGCGTCCCTCGGGCTGACCTTCGGCGACGAGCCCAAGGCGCTCAAGCACCTCGAGTTCGCGAGCGCCCGGGTCAGCGAGATCGAGACGCTGGCCCGGCGGTACCCGAACCCGGACGACGCGCCCGTCGGCGGCTACCTCACCGCGCTGACCGACTTCGACAACGACGCCGCGTCCGGCTCCCGTCAGCTGATCGCGCTCGCGACCAGCGCGGACGGCAGCCAGCTCGAGTCGCTGCAGTCGTGGGCACGGCAGCAGACGACCCGACTGGACGCGGTCGCACCTCGGCTGCCGTCGGCGGCACGCGGCCGCGAGGGGGTGTCGCTCGCGCTGCTCGACAAGATCACCGCCAGGTCGACCGCGCTGCTCGCCCGCATGGACTGCTACCAGATCACCTCCGGCTCCTACGACGACATCGGCGCGCTCCCGGCCGGGAGCGCCTGCGACCAGAACCCGGGGGTCGACCCGAGCCTGAGCGCGTCGCAGCCGAGTCTGCCCGAGGACCCCGACAATTCCGGGGCCCCGACGGACCCGCAGGTCACGGGCACCGCGCTGCCGCCGGTCCAGCCGACGCCGGACGCACCGCTGCTGCCGCTGCCCGGCGCGACCGTCGCGGTGCCGGCGCCGACCACACGTCCCGGCGAGCCGCCGGCCGAACCGCCGGCCGGCGACGACGGCTCGGTCGTGCTCCCGCTGCCGCTGCCGACCATCGAACTGCCGCCGCTCCTGCCCGGCCTGCCCGGAATCCGCATCGGCGAGTGAGCAAAAACCCAGCACGTGGCATCGCTACGCTGTTGGATGGAACACCAGATACCGAGTCGACCCGCGGAGGCGATGCAGTGTCACTGTGGCGTGGCCGTGGCAAGGGGCCGGAGCAGGAGCACCTCGCCGCCACGATCGCGGGCGAGGCCTCCGCCGAGGCGGCCGTCGCGCTGGAACAGGCCGAACCGGCCGCCGAGCGGCCCGCGCTGCCGCCCGACCTCACGGCGGCCGCGTTCTTCGACGTCGACAACACCATGATGATGGGCGCGTCGATCTTCCACTTCGCGCGCGGGATGGCCTCGCGGAAGTTCTTCACCAGCTCCGATCTCGCCAAGTTCGCCATGCAGCAGGTCATGTTCCGGATCGGCGGCCGGGAGACCCACGACGGCATCCGCAACGCCCGCGAGTCCGGACTGTCCTTTGTGGCCGGTCACTCGGTCGCGGACCTGATGGAGCTCGGCGAGGAGATCTACGACGAGCTGATGGCCGACCGGATCTGGCCCGGCACCCGCTCCCTCGCCCAGATGCACCTCGACGCCGGGCAGCGCGTGTGGCTCGTGACCGCGACCCCCGTCGACCTCGCGATGATCATCGCCCGCCGCCTCGGGCTCACCGGCGCGCTCGGCACCGTGCTGGAGAGCGAGGACGGCGTGTACACCGGCCGCCTGGTCGGCGAGATGCTGCACGGCCCGGCGAAGGCGCACGCGGTCCGCGCGCTCGCCGCCCGCGAGGGCCTCGACCTGCGGCGCTGCACCGCGTACTCCGACTCGGCGAACGACGTGCCGATGCTGTCCGTGGTCGGCACGGCGGTGGCCGTCAACCCGGACGGCAGCCTGCGGGAGGCCGCGCGCAAGCGCGGCTGGGAGATCCGCGACTTCCGCACCGGCCGCAGGGCCGCGAAGATCGGGGTGCCCTCGGTGCTCGGCGCGGGCGCCGTCGCCGGCGCGGTGGCCGCGGGACTCGCCTACCGAAAGCGGGCCCTGTGATCGGCATCCTCGTTCTGCTCGTCGCCGTGATCTGCCTCGGCGTCGGCTACGTCCTCGGCCGCCGCAGCGGCATCGAGTCCGAGGCCCGCCGCCAACTCCGCCGCGACGACTAGCCGCGGAAGACCGACTCTCGGTCGGCGACCAGGCGGTTCAGTGTCTGCTGGATGGACTCGCGGACCTCGTCGGCCACCTCGAGCACCTGGCCGTGGTCCTCGACGAGGTCGGGGGCGGCGAGGTCGGTGCGGATGGGCGTGCCGAAGTGGATGTGCCACTTCGTCGGCAGCGGGATCGCGCCGAGCGGGCCGAGCAGCGGGAAGAACGGCGTCACCGGGAAGTACGGCAGGCCGAGCGCCTTCGCGAGCGGCTTGAGGTCGGCGAGCTTCGGGTAGATCTCCTCGGCGCCCACGATCGAGCACGGCACGATCGGCACCCCGGCGTTCAGCGCGGTCGTGACGAAGCCGCCGCGCCCGAAGCGCTGCAGCTGGTACCGCTCGCTGAACGGCTTGCCGATGCCCTTGAAGCCTTCCGGCCACACGCCGACGACCTCGCCGGAGCGCAGCAGCCGCTCGGCGTCGGCGCGGCACGCGACCGTCTGTCCGGTCTTGCGGGCCAGCGTGTTGACCAGCGGCACCTTGAAGACCAGGTCGGCGCCGAGCATCCGCAGGTGCTTGCCGGTGGGGTGGTTGTCGTGCACGGCGACCGACGTCATCACCGCGTCCCACGGCAGCGTGCCGGAGTGGTTGGCGACCACGAGCGCGCCGCCGGCGGCCGGCAGGTTCTCCGCGCCGGTGACCTCGACGCGGAACCACCGGTCGTAGATCACCCGCAGCGCCGGGAGGACCAGCGCGTCGGTCAGCTGGGGGTCGAAACCGAAGTCGTCGACCGGATAGTCGCCGGTCAGCCGCTTGCGCAGGAACCCGGTCACCTTGCGGTGCAACGGTTCCGGCTCGGGGCGGCGCGGGTGCAGCTCGATGACCGGCGCCGGCACCCCGGTGGTGCGGGCGGGCCGCACGTGTACGGGTGCTGCGTCGACCACGCGGCGGGCGCGCTGCAGCGGGATGACGTCTGCTTCCTGGACCGGCACTGCTCTTGTCCCTCTCACGGCGTCACGCGGGCTTGCACGTAGTCGTCGAACGCGCCAGCGGTGGTCCACCTGGGTGTGAACCCGAACTTCGTCTTCAGCCGGGTCGTGTCGATCACGCGGCCGTAGTTGAGGAACTTCGCCTGCTCCGGCGAGAGGTGCACGCCGCCGCGGACCAGCCTGGTCGCGGCGCCGATGGCGGCACGCGGCATCGGCAGCGACATCCGGCCGGCGCGGCGGATCGCCTGGGAGAGCATGAGCACCCCGTCGCCGCCCGCGTTGTACACGCCGGGCAGGTCGTGGGTGGTCGCGCGGGCGAGCACCGCGAGCGCGTCGGCGAAGTGCAGCAGCTGCACCCTGGCGTCGAAGCCGAGCACGGTCGGCACCACCGGCAGCGAGAAGTACCTGGCCAGCGCGTTGTCCACGCCGGGCCCGATGAGCTCTGCGAGACGCACCGTGGTCAGCGAGACGTCCGGGCGCCGGCGCGCGAAACCGCGGACGTAGCCCTCGATCTCGGCCGCGTCGCGGCCGCCGTCCGTCGAGTCCTGCTCGGTGAACACGGCCGGCGAGCTCGCGCTCGCGCCGTACACCTCGGCCGTGGACTTGACGACCAGCTTGCGTACCAGCGGTGACCGCTGGCAGGCGGCCAGGAGCTGCATCGTGCCGATGACGTTGAGCTCCTTGATGGCGGCCCACCGCGGACCGACGCTCGGTCGGGTCGCGGCGTGCACCACCGTGTCGACCTCGGCCGAGTCGATCACCTTGGCGATCTTGCGACTGCGGATGTCCGCATGCACGAACTCGACCCGGCCCAGGCTCTTCGCCGGTGGCACCGTGTCCACACCGAGCACTCGCTCGATGCTGGGATCCGCCGCCAGCCGTGCGGCCAGCTGGCCGCCGAGCTGGTCGGCGACCCCGGTTACCAGGACGACATTGGGCGCCATACGACTCCGATGAATCGATCATGAGGTGGGAGGGCCCGGCTAGTGCATTGGCGGGCCGTCCGCGACTCTACTGCCGAATCGTGATCGATTTGTCGCTGGCAACGAGTAATTAACGCAGGTCACATGCCGTGTTCGTGGATGTCACTCGTTTGGCGGACATCCACGACACCGCACCCGCCGTTGCTACTTCTTGAGCTTGCGACGCTGAACGCGCGTCTTACGCAGCAACTTGCGGTGCTTCTTCTTGGACATGCGCTTGCGGCGCTTCTTGATGACCGAGCCCATGCGGATCCTCTGCTTCAGTCGATGGTCGATTCAACCTGGAAGGCAACGACCTCTCGACCAAGCCGGTCACGGACGCGCACCATGGCACCAGGCAACGAACGTCAAGATTACCTGGACGTCGCGGGGCCTCCCGCACCGGCTACCTAGCCGGCGTCGAAGTACGCGCTCCGCAGGTAGTCGTGGACCGCCTTCTCGGGCACCCGGAACGACTTGCCGACCCGCACCGCGGGCAGCTCTCCGTTGTGCACCAGCCGGTACACGGTCATCTTCGAGACTCGCATGACCGTGGCCACCTCGGCCACCGTCAGGAACTGCACCTGTGCGAGACCAGGTGGCTCCGGATCCTTCTTGTTCGCCGGCATGCTCACCGCGTCCTTCGACACGTGTCGCGCCGTCGGCTTCCCCACCGACGGTATCGACACGCACGTGCTACTCCCGAGACTAGCGGGACTGGTGTGACTGATGCGATGCCGCAGGCGATATTTCCTGCATCCGGAGTCAAGATCGGCCCGGCTCGTGGTCCCGGCCCAGCTCCTGCGAACGGTCCCGAGCTGCCTCGATGGCGGCGAGCAGCGCCGCGCGGACGCCGTGGTTCTCCAGCTCGCGGATCGCCATGATCGTGGTGCCGGCCGGCGACGTCACGGCCTCGCGCAGCGTCACGGGGTGCTCGCCGGTCTCGGCCAGCATCGTGGCCGCGCCGACGGCCGACTGGATGATCAGCTTCGAGGCGACCGTGCGCGGCAGCCCGAGCAGGATGCCGGCGTCGATCATGGCCTCGACCAGGAAGAAGAAGTACGCCGGCCCGGAGCCGGAGAGCGCGGTGACCGCGTCCTGCTGCGACTCCGGCACCCGCACGACCTGCCCGACGACCGACAGCAGCTCCTCGACGACGCCGAGGTGGTCGCCGGTGGCGTGCCGGCCGGGCGAGATGGCCGACATCGCCTCGCCGACGACCATCGGCGTGTTCGGCATGACCCGGACCACCGGCACGCCATCGGGCAGGCGGCGCTCGTAGAGGGCGGTCGGCAGGCCCGCGCACAGCGAGACGACCAGCGTGCCGGCGTCGATCACGGGGCCCAGCTCGTCGAGGAGTGGCTCGATGTCCTGTGGTTTGACGGCCACGATCAGGACGTCGGCCTCCTTGGCCGCGGTCCGGACGTCGACCGCCCGGATGCCGAAGCGGGTGGTCAGCTCGGCGGCGCGCTCCGGGTGGCGCTCGGTGAACATCAGCTCGTCGACGCGGCGGCCGCCGTGGAGCAGACCGGACAGGAGGGCCTCGCCGATCTTGCCGGCGCCCAGCACCGCGATGGATTCCGTCATGGCGGACAGCCTGCCACGCTAACGTCTTCCGGCATGTCCACCGGTACACAGATCGCCATCGGCGTCGCGCTGGGCCTGGTCGTCTTCGTGCTCGTGCGTGCGCTGCGCCAGCGGGCATCCTCGCCGGGTCCGCCGGCGTCCGCGCCGCCGCTCACCGGCGACCTGGAGACCCGCCTGCGGAGCCTGCTCGCGGCCGGCAAGAAGATCAACGCCATCAAGGAGCTGCGCGAGCACACCCACATGGGTCTCAAGGAGGCCAAGGAGTACGTGGAGACGCTTTCCGCCACGGGCGAGCCGCCCGTCGCGCGGCCGGTGGCGGGCGTCGGCGAGGAGACACTCGCACGGGCCCGCGCGCTGGTCGCCGAGGGCAAGTTCGTGCACGCGGTGAAGGCCGTCCGCGAGGAGACCGGCTGGGACCTGCGCCGCTCGAAGGACGTCGTGGACCGGCTGAAGGCCGAACAGCCGAAGAGGCGCGACGACGGCTTCGGCTACGGCGGGCTGTGACCCTAGGCCTTCGCCGACAGGGCGAGCTGTCGGGACTGGCAGACGAGACGGCCCGTCGAGTCGACGACCGTCGCGTCCGAGTCGAACCACGGGCCGTGTACGGCCTTGCAGTCGACCTGCACGCGCAGCCAGCCCGGCGCGGGCCGGGAGCGGATCAGGGACGTCAGCTGGACGGTCGGGGTCCAGCCGAAGCGGCCGAGGTTGAACGTCACCGGCATGGAGATGTCGCCGGCGAGCAGCACGAAGAACGGGTCGACCTGGTCGTTGCGCGGCCGGGTCCACAGCCGCAGCCTCGGCGGGTCGCTGGTCTGTCCGTGCAGGAAGCCGGCGCCGTTGGGGTCGAGGCGCACGTCGCAGCCCTCGGTCAGGCGGAACACCGACGCCATCGGCAGCGTCGAGATGTCGAGCGCGTTGCCCGGCGGCTCGGCGGGCTGGTTGGGCAGGTCCGACCACGCCGCGCGTTCGCGGGGCAGCCGGCCCGTGGTGACCACGCCCTCCACACAGGACTGGCCACGCTGTTCCAAGTGGACGGCGACGACCGTGGCCTGGCGGCCGGTCTTGCGGACCTCGGTGCGCAGCAGCACCGGCCCGATCTCGGGCGCCCGCAGGAACTGGGCGCTCACCGACAGCGGGTCCGCCACCGGCGAACCGCTGCCCGCCGCGGTCGCCGCGGCCCTGGCCAGCAGCGCGAGGAGGAACCCGCCGTGTGGCTTGCCGCCGATGGTCCACGTGGCGGACAGCTCCGCCGTGAACGTGCCGTCGCCGAGCGAGCGCACCCGCGAGGCGGTGGCGAACGGACCGGCCGAACCGTGCCCGGCGCGCGCGTCGCCCTGGCCCGCAAGACTGCTCATGATTATTACCCTGCCACGTCCGGGGAAGCTTGATCAGACCGCGGTACCCGAACTGTGCTCACTTACGGGATACCAAGGCCCGCAAGAAGAATGCGGTGTTCGCGGGACGCTCGGCGAGCCTGCGCATCAGGTAGCCGTACCACTGCACGCCGTAAGGAACATACACGCGGACGGTGTGTCCGAGACCCGCCAGCCGCAGCTGCTCGTCCGGCCGGATGCCGTAGAGCATCTGGAACTCGAAGGTGCCCGGTTTGCGCTCGGTGGCCTCCGCGCGGGCCGCGACGATCTCGACGAGTCTGGGGTCGTGGGTGGCGAACATCGGGAAGCCGTCGCCCTGCAGGAGGACGTTCGCGCACCGCACGTAGCTGCGGTCGACGTCGTGGGCCTCGGGGAACGCGACCTCCGGCGGCTCGGCGTACGCGCCCTTGCACAGCCGCACGCGGGAGCCCTGGCTCGCGAGGCGCGCGCAGTCCTCCTCGGTGCGGCGCAGGTACGCCTGCACGACCGCGCCCACCCACGGCCAGCCGCGGCGGAGCTCGGCGAGCACGCGCAGCGTGGAGTCGGTGGTGGTGTGGTCCTCCATGTCGAGGGTGACCGTGGTGCCGCACTGCTCGGCCGCCGCGCAGATGCGCGAGGCGTTCTCGAGCGCGAGGCGCTCGTCGAGCAACTGCCCGACGGCGGTGAGCTTGACGCTCACCTCGGCGCGCTCGGCGAGGCCCTCGGCGTGCAGGCCGTCGAGCAGCCCCAGGTAGGCCCGCACGGTCTGCTCGGCGAGGCTCGTGTCGGTGGTGTCCTCACCCAGGTAGTCGAGGGTGACGGTCAGTCCCTGGTCGACGAGGTTGCGGGTGACCTCGATGGCGTCGGCGGTGGTCTCACCGGCCACGAAACGGCGCACGACATCCCGGCTCACCGGGGCGGTCGCGACGAGCCGACGGATCACGTCGTTGCCGGCCGCGGCCAGTATCAGGCTACGAAGCGGGTTCACGGGACGGGACTCTACGGGCCGCCGCTCTCTCGTGGGTGACGTCCGGCTCACGCCGCCGAAGTGCCCACCAGCGGGGTCACCTCGTCAGGTGCAGGCGGGCGAACAGGAGCGCCTCCGCCAGGTCTTTCGCACGTTCCCCCGCCGTGCGGACCCTGCGGGTGTTGATCTCCACGACCACCTGGCCGGTGAAGCCGTCGCGGGCCAGTGACTCGCACACCTCGGCGCACGGCTCGGTGCCCCGGCCGGGCACCAGGTGCTCGTCGCGCGGGAGGCCGGTGCCGTCCGCGAGGTGGAGGTGGCGCAGGCCGTGGCCCATGCGCGACCGCAGCGCCCGCGCGTCCTCCCGCGCGGCCGCCGTGTGCGACAGGTCGAGCGTGTAGTTCCGGTACCCGACGTCCGTCGGGTCGATCGACGGGTCGAACGCCGACATCTCCATGGCGCCGCCGAACCGGCGCACGGGGAACATGTTCTCCACGGCGATCGCGACGCCGGAGGACTCCTCCAGCTGCCACACGAGGTCCGCGAAGCCCTCCGCGTACTTGCGCTGCCACCGGAACGGCGGGTGGATCACGACCGTCTCGGCGCCGAGGTCCTGCGCGGCCTGCACGGACCGCCGCAGCCGCTCCTCCGGCCGCGGCGACCACACCCGCTGGGTGATCAGCAGGCAGGGCGCGTGGACGGCGAGGACCGGCACACCGAACTGGCGGGACCGGCGGCGCAGGGCGGCGGGGTCCTGGCTGATCGGGTCGGCCCAGACCATCACCTCGATGCCGTCGTAGCCGAGCTCGGCGGCCAGCTCGAACGCCGACGTCGCGGTCTGCGGCCAGACCGATGCGGTCGACACGCCGATCCGGATGTCCGCCACGTCAGCGGTTCAGCAGCAGCAACGCCGCGGGCGACACGGTCACCACCAGGCCGACCAGCACGGCGAGCACCGTGGTCTGCAGGTCCTCCGCCCGCCGGATCTTCCGGACGATCAGCACCAGCGCGACGATCACCGCGAGCGCGACGACCAGCGCGGCCTGCGGCAGGAAGCCCCACAGCCAGTTGAAGCCGAGCCAGACGGCGGCGCCGCCGAGCACGCCGAGCGCGAGCTGGCCGCCCATGACGAGCCACTCCCGCGCCGGCGACGTCTCGCGGTCGTCGTCGTCATCGTCGTCATCGTCGAGGTCGTCGAGATCGTCGAGGTCCCGATCCCGGTCGAGGTCGAGGTCGTCGTCCTCGTCGTCGAGCAGGTTGTCGTACTCGGCCGAGTCGTAGCGGTCGTCACGGTCACGGCGGTCGCGGGGATCCCGGTCCGGGTCGGCGTCGGGGTAGGGGGACCGGTAGTCCTCGTCCGGCTCCGCGTACGGGTCGCGCGGCGGCGGGTACGCGGGCGAGATCCGGGTCCTGCTGTCGGCGCCGGGACCGGGGCCCGGCATGGGGCGCCGGCCGGTCATCGAGCCGTCGACCGGGATGCGGCCCGGCACGCGCGGCAGCTCCTCGGTGGTCGGCTCCTCCGCGATCGCCGGCATCGGGGGCGGCGGCGGGGGCGCGAGGTCCCCGTCGAGGCGGGCGCCGAGCGACGGGCGGATGCCGCTGCGGTCGCGGTTGGCGACCGGGGGCGGCGGCGGTATCGGCAGGCGCTGCGACGTCTGCTGGCGCGAGGGCGGCGGCGGGGGCGGCTGCTGGCGCGGCGTGCCCCGGACCGGGGTGGTCGGCGGGCTCTGCCGGGAGATCGCCGGCAGGTGGCTCGACGACTGGCTCGACGGCGGCCCGACCGGACCCCCCTGCTGCGGGGTGCCGGGCGGCGGCCCCTGCTGGGGGCGCGGCAGCTGCTGGGACGGCTGCCGACCGCCGGGCGGCGGACCCTGCTGCGGCCGGGGCAGCTGCTGCGACGGCTGGGGCTGGCGGCGGACCGGCGGCGGCGGGACCGGCCGCTGGAAGCCGGTGTCCGGGCCTCTGCGGTGGGAGGTGCGCTCCGGCGGCGGGGCGTCCTCGCGGATGACCGGCATCTCGCCGCTCTCCGACATCACCCGGTCGATGATCGCCTGCGCGCCCGTGTCGCTGACGTCGTCCGCGCGTCGACGGCGCCGTCGGGGAGCACGCTCACCCGACTCTGCGCCGTACTTGGCGAGCAGCTCGGCGACTGTGCGCTGAGGCTGCTCTGGTCCGCCTTCGTGACTCATCGACTCCACCGTGCCCGGCGCCGGCCAAATCGTCCAGCGGCGACGCTCTCCTGCCCATGCTGCTCCGAACGAACCAACATTATGGAGGCACGGCTGGTGGGGTCTGCGTCGAGCATCAGGACTCCTCACCATTTGCCTGGTCAAGCCGCCGGAGGATGACACCCTCCCGCAGCGCCCACGGACAGATCTCGAGCTCGGCTCGTGACAGGGCTCGCATCGTGGCCTGCGCCACCAACGCCCCCGCGACGAGCTGGTGCGAGCGGCTCGAGCTGACGCCCTCCAGCTCGGCGAGGTCCGTGGCGGACATCCGCGTGATGAACGCGACCAGCTGCCGAAGGCCGGCCTCGGTGAGCACCCGCCGCACTCTCGGTCCCTCCGACGAGGGCGCGGCACCGGTCAGTCTGGCAAGCGTGCGGAACGTCTTCGAGGTCGCCACCACCCGGTCCGGTTCGCCCCGTTTCGCGACCTTCTTGGCGAGGGGCGCGAGCTTCTCGGCCAGCCACTCGGCGGTGTCCGCGACCTCGGACTTGCTCGGCGGGTCGCTGGAGAACCGCTCGCGGGTGATCCGGCCGGCGCCGAACGGGACGGACTTCGCGTAGTCGGGGGCCTCGTCCATGCCGATCGCCAGCTCAAGCGAGCCGCCACCGATGTCGAGCACCAGCAGCCGCCCCGCGGACCAGCCGAGCCAGCGGCGAGCGGCGAGGAACGTCAGCCGCGCCTCGTCCGTGCCGGTGAGAACCCGCAGGTCGACGCCGGTTTCCTCGCGGACCCTGGCCAGCACCTCGACGACGTTGCCGCAGTCGCGGACCGCGGACGTCGCGAACGCCATGAGGTCCGCGCAGCCCAGCTTCTTGGCCGACTTCTTCGCCTGCGCGACCGTGTGCACGAGGTCGTCGGCGCCCGCCTCGGACAGGTCACCGCCCGCGGTGAGCCGCTCGGCGAGCCGCAGGACGGTCTTCTCCGAGCTGGCCGGCATCGGGTGAGCGCCCCGATGCGCATCCACTACGAGCAGGTGGACGGTGTTGGAACCGACGTCTAACACCCCTAGGCGCACGGGGCGTCAGGTTACCGGGCGGTCGCGTTATGGGAAGAGTTTCTTCACGATTCGAACTTGTAGCCAAGGCCACGGACGGTGACGAGGTGCCGTGGCGAGGCCGGGTCCGGTTCGATCTTGGACCGCAGGCGCTTCACGTGCACGTCCAGCGTCTTGGTGTCGCCGACGTAGTCCGCGCCCCACACCCGGTCGATCAGCTGGCCGCGGGTCAGCACCCGGCCGACGTTGCGCAGCAGGTACTCGAGCAGGTCGAACTCCTTCAGCGGGAGCGGGACCTCGGCGCCGTCGGCGGTCACCACGTGCCGCTCGACGTCCATCCGCACCGGCCCGGCCGCGAGCACCTGCGGCAGCAGCTCGCCGTCGCCCGCCTCGCCGCCGCGCCGCAGCACCGCCCGCACCCGCGCGATCAGCTCGCGGGCCGAGTACGGCTTGGTCACGTAGTCGTCGGCGCCGATCTCCAGGCCGACGACCTTGTCGATCTCGCTGTCCCGCGCGGTGACCATGATCACCGGGACGGTGGAGCGCTGGCGCAGCGCCTTGCACACGTCGGTGCCGCTCATGCCGGGCAGCATCAGGTCGAGCAGGACGATGTCGGCGCCGTTGCGGTCGAACTCCTCCAGCGCCTGCTGGCCGGTGCTGGCGACCGCGGCGGTGAAGCCCTCCTTGCGCAGCAGGAACGCGAGCGGGTCGGCGAACGACTCCTCGTCCTCCACGATCAGGACCCTGGTCACGGCTTTCCTCCGGTTGAGTTGGTGTGGGCCGGTATGCGCAGCGTGAACGTGGAGCCGGTGCCCGGCCTGCTCCACAGCTTGACCTCGCCGCCGTGGTTGGCCGCGACGTGCTTGACGATGGCGAGCCCGAGGCCGGTGCCGCCGGTGGCCCGCGAGCGGGCCTTGTCGAGCCGGTAGAAGCGTTCGAAGACGCGCTGCTGCTCGTCCTCGGGGATGCCGATGCCGCGGTCGGTCACCGCGATCTCCACGTAGTCGCCGACGCGCCGGCGGCTGATCGAGACCGGGCTGCCGGGCTGTGAGTAGGCGACCGCGTTCTCCAGCAGGTTCGCGAGTGCCGTGACCAGCAGCGTCCGGTCGCCCTCGACGAGCAGGCAGCTGTCCGCGTCGGTGGCGATGTCGATACCGGTGGACTCCATGGACAGCTGGGAGCGCGACAGCGCGTCCCGCACGACCGCGTCGACGTCGACCGCGTTCAGCTCGGGCAGCCGCTCGGCGCCCTGCAGGCGCGACAGCGCGATCAGCTCGGTGACGAGCGTGCCGAGGCGGGTGGCCTCGTGGAGGATCTTGCCGGTGAAGCGGCGGACGGCCGCCGGGTCGTCCGCCCCGTCCAGCACGGCCTCGGCGAGCAGCGCCATCGCGCCGACGGGTGTCTTCAGCTCGTGGCTGACGTTGGCGACGAAGTCCCGCCGGGTCGCCTCGAGGCGGACCGCCTCGGACTCGTCGGCCGCGTCGACCACGAGGAACCCGTCGCCGAGTGGCCGGATCTCGCCGCGCACCGCCTCCGGGCCGCGGCCGAACTGGACGCCGCGGGTGGTCGGCAGCAGCTCGATCTCGACCGGCTCACCGGTCTCGTTGACCAGCTCGGCGGCCTTCTTCGTGTGCGTGTCCACCCGCCGGTCGCGGACCACGCCGAGCTCGACCGCGCGCGGGTTGTACTGCACCGCGTCGCCGAACTCGTTGAGGATGACGACCGCGTTGTGCGAGGAGTGGACCAGCCGCTGGAGGAGTACCGCGATGCTCGGCCCGGCCGGGGGCTGCGCCGCCGACCGGTGCCGTGCCTTCGCGATCCCGAGGCCGGCGAGCAGGCCGAGGGCCAGCGCACCGGCTGACAGGACGATCCAGACCAAGTCGGTCACGGGCGAATCGTAAGCAGGTCAGGGGTGGTGTGGACCAGTCCGGCACGGCCAGAGGTGATTGTCCCGACACATATCGGGCCGTTGTTCGTCCCACCGCAAGCCCGTGTTCACCCGATCGTGTCCAACCGGGCGAGCTCGTCGGCGGTCAGCTCCAGGCTCGCGGCGGCGACGTTCTCCTCGAGGTGCGCCGGGTCGCCGGTGCCCGGGATGGCGAGCACGTGCGGTCCCCTGTGGAGGGTCCACGCGAGGCGGACCTGCGCCGGGGTGACGCCGCGGGCCTGCGCGACGTCGTCGACCACGGCCTGCTCGGTGCCGCTGGCGATGGCGAAGAACGGCACGAACGCGACGCCGTGCCGCGCGCACAGCTCGACGAGCGCGTCGTCCTCGCGGCGCGCGGTGAGGCCGTACTGGTTCTGGACGCACACGACCGGGGCGATCGCGAGCGCCTCGGTCAGGTGGTCGGCGGAGACGTTGGAGATGCCGAGGTGGCGGACCAGGCCGGCCTCGCGCAGCTCGGCGAGCGCGCCGAACCGGTCGGCCAGCGACCCCTCGCCCCGGTCGAGCGCCGCGCCGATGCGCAGGTTGACGACGTCGAGGTGGTCGAGGCCGAGCTGGCGGATGTTCTCCTCGACCTGGCCGCGGAGCTGCTCGGGGCGGGCCTCGGCGAGCCAGTCGCCGGACGGGCCCCTGCCGGGCCCGACCTTGGTGGTGATCACGAGGTCGGTGGGGTAGGGCGCGAGGGCCGAGTTGATCAGCTCGTTCGCGGAGCGCAGGTCGGAGAAGTAGAAGGCGGCGGTGTCGATGTGGTTGACACCCAGCTCGACGGCCCTCCTGAGCACGGACTTCGCGCGCTCCCGGTCGCTTGGCCGCCCGGCGGCGTCGGACATGAGCCGCATGGCGCCGAACCCCATGCGGTTGACGGTGCGGTCGCCGAGCGTCCAGGTGCCGGCGGCCGCGGCGGTGATCGTTGTGGTCATGTCTCCCAGCGTGCCGACGGCGCGTTTCGCGTGCTCGGTTTGGCAACTTGTTGCCGACTTCGCGGGGCGGTGGCGCCGGCGAGGACACTGGACGTATGGAGACCGGCCAGGTGACGCTCGTGCGGGGCGAGGAGGAGCTGTTCGCCAGGACGGCACACCTGTTCGCGGGGGCGTCGGAGATCGCGTGCGCGGCGAACGACCTCAACACGTGGGCCGCGTCGCGCGGTGCGGCGCCGGTGCCTTCGACGCCTGCTCCGAAACTGCGGAAGCTGTACCGGCCGGGGGTGCTGCTGAACCCGTCGACGGCGCAGCACCTGCGCGAGGTCCAGCGCGTCGGCGCGGACATCCGGATCACGCAGGACGAGGTCAACGAGGTCATCCTGCTGGACCGGAAGCTCGCGATCCTGGCCGGCGACCTCGTCGACGGGCGGCGGACGTACAGCGTGCTGACCGAGCCGTCGGTGGTGCAGGGCGTCACGTCCCTGTTCGACGCGATGTGGCGGGCCGCCACCCCGCTGGCCACGTACGACGCCCAGCACGCCGACCTGTGCACCCTCGCGCCGAGGGTGTTGGAGCTGCTGGGTTCGGGCTGCAAGGACGAGACGGCGGCACGCACGCTGGGCCTCGGGGTGCGGACCTACCGCCGCCGGGTGGCGGAGCTGATGAACGCGCTCGGCGCGGACTCCCGCTTCCAGGCGGGCGTGAGAGCCCGCGAACTGGGCCTGATCTAGACAACCGCGAGTCCAACGCTCAAGCCCCGCGAGTCCAACGTTCACGACCCCTGAGTTGAACGTTCACGACCCCGAGTTGTGGTTCGCGGCGCCACCAACCGTCAACTCACTAGGCCCGAACAGGCAACTCACTAGGTCTGAACGGGGAACTCGCGGGTCGTGAACGTTCAACTCGCGGATGCTGGGCGTTGGACACGCGGGGTCTGGGTGTTGGACTCGCGGGTTGGGTCAGCGGCCCTGGTTGGCTACTGCCGCCGCCGCTTTTTCCGCTGCTATCGGGTCCAGGTAGGTGCCGCCCGGGTTCAGTGGCCGCAGGTTCTCGTCCAGGTCGTAGCGCAGGGGGATGCCCGTGGGGATGTTCAACCCCGCGATCGCGTCGTCGGAGATGAGGTCCAGGTACTTCACCAGCGCGCGCAGCGAGTTGCCGTGCGCGGCGAGCAGCACCGTCTTCCCGGCGCGCAGGTCGGGGATCACCTCGGTCTCCCAGTACGGGAGGAACCGGACGACGACGTCCTTCAGGCACTCCGAGAGCGGCGCGTCGACGCCCGCGTACCGCGCGTCGGCGTCCTGGCTGAACTCCGAACCGGGCTCGATCGTGGGCGGCGGCGTGTCGTAGGAGCGGCGCCAGAGCATGAACTGCTCCTCGCCGAACTCCTCGAGCGTCTGCTTCTTGTTCTTCCCCTGCAGCGCGCCGTAATGGCGCTCGTTGAGCCGCCAGTCGCGCTTGACGGGAATCCAGTGCCGGTCCGCGGCGTCGAGCGCGATGTTCGCCGTCGAGATGGCGCGGCGCAGCAGCGACGTGTGCACGACGTCGGGCAGCAGCCCGGCCTCGCGCATCAGCTCGCCGCCGCGCTCGGCCTCCGCGACGCCCTTGTCCGACAGCGCCACGTCGACCCAGCCGGTGAACAGGTTCTCGGCGTTCCAGAGGCTCTCGCCGTGGCGGAGCAGGATCAGTGTTCCCACCGAGGATTCATGCATCGATCCAGACATGGCTCGCAGCCTGCCAGACCCGAGCGTCCGGTTGGTGCAACCCCTCTACTCGGGCCACCCGTTCGGGGCAACCTAAGTACTCCGAACAACGCTAAGTCGACCTATGCGGTAAGGGTCGTCACCAAATAGTTACCTACGGAGCGCAATTAACACTTCGTGGAGTGACTCGTGGCCTTGTGTAACCGCCCGACTTCTGACAGGTTGACACCGCCCTAGCGGATCAGCTCCCACGCACTCCCTGATCCGAGAGGGCAGCAGTACGGCTCGACTCCCCTGCCGAGCCGTACCCCGCCCGGAATCCCATGGGTGCCCCCCGCTCAGGGCTCCGACGCGGCGGGACCTGACGCGGGGCGGCTTGGGATCGCGACTCCCCCCTCGCCCAAGCCGCCCCGCGAACTCGCCTGTACACAGTCCGGAAAATCAACCCTCCGGCTGAATGGCGGAATCGGCTGCCCCGGACGGCGTGAGCAGATGCTCGAACGCCTTCAGGTTCGCGAGCGACTCGCCCCGCGACACCCGCCACTCGTACTCCCGCCGGATCGACGACGCGAACCCGATCTCGAGGATCGTGTTGAAGTCCCCGTCCGCGGCCTCCAGGACCTGACCGAGCAGCCGGTCCAGCTCGTCGGCCGTGACCGACGGCAGCCCGACGTGCCCCACCAGGTAGATGTCCCCGAGCTGGTCGACGGTGTACGCCACCCCGTACAGCCGCGCGTTGCGCCGCAACAGGAACCGGTACACGTCCTCGTGCGCCTCGTCGGGCCGCCGGCACACGAACGCCTCCACGACCAGCGCGTGCTGGTTCACCCGCAGCCAGCAGTTGGTCTGGAGCTTCTTCACCCCGGGCAGCGTCACGAAGAACCGGCCGGGCGCCGGGTTGGTGTACTTCAGCTCCCGCTCGACCAGGGTCGACTCGATCACCTCGGCCAGCTCGGTCACACCGCCACCTCCGTCTCGAACAACGCCCGCCGGAACGCGCTCGCGGCGTCCACGTAGCCCGAGATCAGCGCGTCCGTCGTACGGTCCCACGAGAACTCGCCGGCGTGCGCGACGGCGCCCCGCGACAGCCGCGCCCGCACCTGCGGGTTCAGCGCCACCCGGCCCAACGCCTCCGCCCACCGGCCCGGGTCGTGCCCGGCCACCAGCAGCCCGGACGACCGGTTCGCGACGGCCACCGGCAGCCCGCCGACGGCGGCCGCGACGACCGGCGTGCCGCACGCCTGCGCCTCCAGCGCGACCAGCCCGAACGACTCGTTGTGGCTGGGCACGGCGACGACGTCCGCGGCCCGGTAGACGTCCGCGAGCGCCTCGCCGCGCCGGGGCGGCAGGAACCGCATGACGTCCGAGATGCCCAGCGCGCCGGCCAGCTCGTGCAGCGCGGTCGGCGCCTCGAGTCCGGTGCCGGACGGCCCACCGGCCACCAGCACCACCAGCCGGTCGCGCTCGACGGCGCCCGCGGCCAGCAGGTTGGCGGCCGCGCGCAGCAGCACGTCCGGGGCCTTCAGCGGCTGGATCCGGCCGACGAACGCGAGCACCACCGCGTCCTGCGCGATGCCGAGCGACGCCCGGGCGGGCCCGCGGTCACCGGGCCGGAACAGGTCGAGGTCGACGCCGGGCGCGACCGTGTGCACCTTGTCCTCGGCGGCGTCGTAGAGGTCGACGAGCTGTGCCGCCTCGACCGCGGTGTTCGCGATCAGCTGGTCCGCCTCGTCGACGACCTGCTGCTCGCCGATCTCCCTGGTGCGCGGCTCCGGCGTGTCGCCGGCGGCGAGCGCGGCGTTCTTGACGCGCGCGAGCGTGTGCGCGGAGTGGACCAGCGGCACGCCCCAGCGGTCCCGCGCGAGGAAGCCGACCTGCCCGGACAGCCAGTAGTGCGAGTGCACGAGGTCGTAGTAGCCGGGATCGTGCCGTGCCTCGGCACGCAGCACGCCCGCGGTGAACGAGCACAGCTGCGCCGGCAGCTCGTCGCGCCCGAGCCCCTCGTACGGGCCGGCCGTGACGTGCCGCACGAGCACCCCGGGCGCCAGCTCCGCGACCGGCGGCAGGTCCGACGACGTGGCCCTGGTGAACACCTCCACGGCGATGCCGCGGCGGGCCATCCTGGTGGCGGTCTGTGTGATGTAGACGTTCATGCCGCCCGCGTCGCCGGTGCCCGGCTGCTCGAGCGGCGAGGTGTGCAGCGACAGGACCGCGACCCGGCGCGGCGGACGGCGCAGCTGTAGGACAGGGCTATCCGAGACCAGCACATCCACTCCCGACTAGTGGTTGGCGATCGACCCCGCGAACTCGATCAGGGCCGCGTTGAACTCCGCACGCCGTTCGACGAACGGCATGTGCCCCACACCTCGGAACCAACGCAGATCGGCCCCCGGAATCTTCCCGGCCGTGAACTCCGATGTGCTCGGGTCGACATCGGTGTCCGCGTCGCCGTGCACGACCAGGGTCGGCACCGACACGTTCGCCAGGACCTCCGCGCCGCCGAGGTCCCGCCGAAAGAGTGCCGCACGCACCGCCGGGGGCACCCGCAGCATGTCGCCGAGCCGGCGCTGGACGTCGCCGCCGTCCGCGGGCTCGGCCGTCATCGCGGTCGCCAGCGAGGTCAGCGCGGGAATCGCCTGCGCGGGGTCGGCGGACAGCGCGGGCCGCATGACACCGTGCCAGGACGCGCCGGTCCGGCCGCCGGGGCGGCCGGCGCCGATCTCGGTGATGGCGCCGACCAGCACGATGCCGGCCAGCCCGGCCGAACCGCGTTCCCGCAGGTAGTCGGTGATGACGAGGCCGCCGTAGGACCAGCCGACGACCACCGCGGGCCGGCCGACGTGGGCCAGCACCGCGGCGAGGTCGTCCGCCCACGTCGACGGCTTGTCGTAGCTGCCCTCCGCCGGGTCCGGCGTCTCGGACTCGCCGTGTCCGCGCAGGTCGACGGCCACCAGCCGGTGCCGGGCGGTCAGGTCGGGATCGCCGAGCTGCTCGGCCCACACCGAGCCGGCCGAGGCCCACCCGTGCACCAGCACGATCGGCGGCGCCTGCGGGTCGCCCGCGGCACGCACGGCGAGCCGCACCCCGTCCGCGCCGAGCAGGTAACGGAGTTCGACCAGTGTCATATGTCGCTGCGCTCCCCTAGCTGAGCGCCGACATGGTCTGCCACTGGCTCCACGGGATCAGCCAGTCGTACACGTCGGAGGTCTGCGGGAAGTTCGCCTGCGAGCCGGTGATCTCCACCGGGTCGCCGACGAGCGCGCTGTCGAAGTACGCCTTCGCGTCCGCCTCCAGCAGGTTCACGCAGCCGTGCGAGCTGTTGACCTTGCCGATGTTGGCGGCGTTGTCGTTGTTCTCGTGGATGAACTCGCCGTGGTTGGAGATGCGGACGGCCCACTTCTTCATGACGTTCGTGTACCCGTACTGCGGGTTGGAGAAGTCGCCGACCGGGTCCTTCTGCATGACGATCACGGTGCCGTTGGGCGTGTTCAGGTTCGGGTCGGCGTCCTTGCCGTTGCTCGACGGGTAGCTCGCGGTGAGGCTGCCGTCGCGGTACACGTTCATCACGTGGTCCGGCGTGTTGATCTTCACGACCTGGTTGCGCCCGACGGTGAACGCCGTCGACAGGTCGGACTTGCCGTACGCGCCGTCGCCGTAGGCCACGCCGTACAGCTTCGCGGTGACCGTGACCTGCGTGTCGGCCGGCCAGTACTCCTTGGGGCGCCAGTCGACCTGGTTGTCGTTGAGCCACGCCCACGAGCCCTCGACGGGCACCGAGGTCTCGATCTTCAACGCCTTCTCGACGGTCGCGCGGTCGGTGGGGCCGCCCTCGGGGAACTTGACGCTGACCGGCATGCCGACGCCGACCGTGGCGTTGTCGGCCGGGTTGATCGTCGCGCGCGGCGTCGAGGCCGGGGCGAGCGTGCTGAAGGTGCCGGCGGCCTTCGTCTCGCGGCCCTCGGCGTTCTTGGCCGTGGCCGCGTAGGTGTAGGTCTTGGCGTAGCCGAGCACCTCGCCGCTGGTCCAGCTGAGCTTGTCCGGCGCGAGCTGGCCGGCGATCGGCGCGCCCTCGGGGTTGGTGACGGCCACCTCGACCAGCTCACCGCCCTTGACGGTGATCTTCACCGGCTCGGTGGGCGGCACGTCCTTCGCGCCGTCCGCCGGCGCGAACGCGACCTTGGCGGCCGCGGCGTTCTTCTTGATCGGGCCGCCGCCGCCGTCGTCGGACGAGCACGACGCGAGCAGACCGATGCTGGCCACCAGTGCCACCAGTGCTGTCGCCGTGCGGAGTAACCGCCGTCCGGATCTCACCTGTAAACCTCCGCCTGTGTGCTGCCTCGTTACTAGTTGACGCCTGACCGGCGACGAGGTGCGCGCTCGAGAGTGTGACAGTCGTCACCGACACCCTTTCACCGACCTGGTTACCCCAGAGGCAGGATCGTCATGTGGACAACCTCGGCACAGCGATTGTTACCGGAGCGAGTTCCGGCATCGGCGCCGCCACCGCCCGCCACCTGGCCGCCGCCGGGTTTCGGGTGGTCCTCGGCGCACGCCGGCAGGATCGCCTGAAGGAGGTCGCCGCCGAGACCGGTGGCGTCGCGCTGCCCCTCGATGTGACGGAGCCCTCGTCGGTCGCGGCGTTCGTGGCGGAGGCCGGCCCGTGCCGGGTGCTCGTCAACAACGCGGGCGGCGCGCGGGGCATGGCGCCGGTCGCGGAGGCGGACGAGGAGCACTGGCGCTGGATGTGGGAGACGAACGTGCTCGGCACGCTCCGGCTGACCAAGGCGCTGCTGCCGGCGCTGATCGAGTCGGGCGACGGGCACGTCGTGACCATCACCTCGGTCGCCGCGAACGAGGTGTACGACAACGGCGCCGGCTACACCAGCGCCAAGCACGCGCAGTCGGCGCTGCACCGGACGCTGCGTGGCGAGCTGCTCGGCGAGCCGGTGCGGTTCACCGAGGTGCTGCCCGGCCTCGTGGAGACGGAGTTCTCGCTGGTCCGCTTCGACGGCGACGCCGGGCGCGCGTCCGACGTGTACTCCGGCCTCGCGCCGCTGACGGCCGACGACGTCGCGGAGGTGGTGGCGTTCGCGGTCACGCGGCCGTCGCACGTCAACCTGGACCAGATCGTGATGAAGCCGCGCGCGCAGGCGTCGGCGACCAGGACGTACCGGGCCTAGCTGACGAACCGGACGCTATCGGCGGCGACGAGCGCCCGTCGCACCCTGGCAGGTAGGGCCCTCGCTCACAGCGTGCAGTTCACGAGCACCGGCTCCGGCGCCAGTGTCACGCCGAACGCGGACCGCACGCCGTCTCGGACCTCGCGGGCCAGCGACAGCACGTCGTCGGTGGTGGCCGTGCCGCGGTTCGTCAGTGCCAGCGTGTGCTTGCCCGACAGCGCGACCCGCCCGCCGGGCCCCTCGTGCCCCTTGGCGAACCCGGCCCGCTCGATGAGCCACGCGGCGGAGAGCTTCGACGTCCCGACGCCGGCGGGGTACCTCGGCACCGGCGTGTCCGGCCCGACCCGACCCGCGATCCGCGCCAGCACCTCCGGCAGCTCGTGGTCCACGACGACCGGGTTGGTGAAGAACGAGCCGACGCTCCACGTGTCGTGGTCGTCGGCGTCGAGCACCATGCCCTTGCCGCGGCGCAGCTCCAGCACGGCGGCCCGCGCGTCGGCGACCGGCACCTGCCTGCCCTGCCGCACGCCGAGGACCCGCGCCAGCTCGGTGTAGCGGATCGGCGCGGACAACCCGCCGTCCGCCAGCTCGAAGCGGACCCGCAGGACGACGGCTCGGTCGGTGCCCTTGAGCGTGCTCGTCCGGTACCCGAGCGCCAGCTCGCCGACGCCGAGGGTCCGGACCTCGCCGCTCGCGCGGTCGAGCAGGTCCACCGAGATCAGCAGCTGCGCGATCTCCACGCCGTACGCGCCGACGTTCTGCACCGGCGTCGCGCCGACCGACCCCGGGATGCCGGACAGGCACTCGAGCCCGCCGAGCCCGGCCTCGACCGTGCGGCAGACGACCGCGTCCCAGTCCTCGCCGGCCTCGACGGTCAGCGCGACCCGGCCGTCGCCGAGCGAGTCGATCTTGTTGCCGCTGTTCGCGACCTGCACGACCGTGCCGTCGAAGCCCGCGTCCGCGATCACCAGGTTGGAGCCGCCGCCGAGCACCAGCACCGGTTCGCCGCGCTCGTCGGCGCCCCGAACTGCCGACACCACGTCCTCGGCGGACGTGGCCGCGACGAACCTGGCGGCGGGGCCGCCGAGGCGCAGCGTGGTGTACCCGGAGAGCGGCACCGCGGTGCTGGCCGCACCGAGGGGGAGGCTGGTCATGGGCTCCAACGGTAACCTCCCGGTCATGCCGAGCCGCTTCGAGCACCGCGCGAACTTCCCCGTGCCGGTCGCGACCGTCTATTCGACACTCGTGGACGAGACCTTCCTGACCGCGCGTCTGCGCGACATCGGCGGCAAGGGAGCCGCCCTGCTCAGCCACTCCAGCACCGACGGCGGCGCCGCGTACAAGCTGCGCCAGGGCGTCGACGCCAACCGCCTCCCCGGGCCGGTCAAGTCGATCCTCAACGGCGACCTGGTGGTGGAGCGCGAGGAGCGCTGGCGGCCCGGCGGGGACGGCTTCGAGTCCGCCGGCCGCGCCACGATCTCCGGCGTGCCGGCCGAGATCACGAGCCGGGGGCGGCTGACCGGACGCGGCGCGGGCGCGGAGCTGGCCATCACCGCCGAGGTCAAGGTGAGCATCCCGCTGCTCGGCGGCAAGATCGAGAAGGTCGTCGCGGAGCAGGTCACGAAGCTGCTGGCCGCCGAGGCGGAGTACGCCGAGAAATGGCTGGTCGAGCGCGCCTGACGCCGCTCGGCGCGCCGACGAGGGGGACCACCAACCCGAACCGGCTGCGGCGGGTCGACCGCTGGGTGGCCGGCACGCCGTCGGTGCGGCTCGCGCTCACCCGCGCGGCGGACCCGCTGGTCGTCGACCTCGGGTACGGCGCGACGCCGGTCACCACGGTCGAGCTGGCGCGGCGGCTCGCGGCGGTCCGGCCGGACGTGCGGGTGCTCGGGCTCGAGCTGGACCCGGAACGGGTCACGGTCGCCGCGGTCGCCGCCGACCCGCCCCACCTGGAGTTCCGCCGCGGCGGGTTCGAGCTGGCCGGCACGCGGCCGGTGCTGGTACGGGCGTTCAACGTGCTGCGGCAGTACTCCGAGGCCGAGGTCGCGGCCGCGTGGGACACGATGCTCGCGCGGCTCGCGCCGGGCGGGCTGCTGGTCGAGGGCACGTGCGACGAGCTGGGCAGGCGCTGCTGCTGGGTCACCCTCGACGCCGACGGACCCCGCACGCTCACGCTCGCCTGCCGGCCGTCGGATCTCGAGCAGCCCTCCGACCTGGCCGAGCGGCTGCCGAAGGCGTTGATCCACCGCAACGTGCCCGGCGAGCGCGTGCACGCGGTGTTCGCCGCGCTCGACCACTGCTGGGCCCGCGCGGCGCCGTTCGCGAACTTCGGGCCGAGGGCCCGGTGGACCGAGGCGGTCGCGCTGCTCGCCGCCGACTGGCCGGTCCGCGACACCCGCAGGCGGTGGCGGCTCGGCGAGGTCACCCTCGACTGGGCGGCGGTCACACCCAGCTAGGCAGCCCCTCGGTGGCCTGCCGCCACGGGAGCGGGATGCCCTGCTCACCGGTCCGTCCCGCGACGATCCCGCCGACGATCGCGCACACCGTGTCGACGTCCTCCGCCACCTCGGCCGCGGTCCAGATCGCCTCCTCGAAGTCGCCGTGGTGGGTCGCGGCGACCCACAGGGCGAGCGGCACGGTGTCCGGTGCGCTGACGTGCCGGCCGTTGCCGACCGCGGCGGCGACGTCGGCGGCGGGCGCGCCGAGCATGGTCGCCGCGGTCGCGATGCCGTCGTGCACCTGGCCGGCCGGGGTGTGGCGCAGGACCTCGGCGAGCAGGTCGTGCGGACCGACCACGTCGCGGTCGGCGGCGAACGCGGCGGCCACGGCCGTGGCGACCGCGCCGGCCACCCCCTCGGGGTGGGTGTGCGTGACCCGCGCGGACTCCGCCGCCTCCGCCGCCGCGCGGTACGGATCGGCCGCGAACCAGGCGCCGAGCGGCGCCACCCGCATCGCCGCGCCGTTGCCCCACGAGCCGGTCCCGCCGAACGACCGCGCGGCCACCTCCCGCATGTCGCCGCCGCGGCGGACGTCGCGCATCAGCACGTCGGTGCCGTTGCCGTAGCCGCGGTCGGGGTCGTAGTGCCGGAAGAAGCTGTCGGCGAGCGCGTCCGGCACGGCCCGGCCGTGCACGTCGAGGACGTGCCACACCGAGCACGCCATCTCGGTGTCGTCCGACCACGACCACGGCGCGGCGGGCAGCCGCCGTTCCCGCGCGGCGACCGGGTTGGCCAGCAGCCCACCGAGCGCGTCACCGACCGAACAGCCCACGAGACTGGCGCGGGCCCGGATCCGACCGTCGATCATGCGTGTTGGTACCACATTCGGGTTGACCTTGACGTTACGTCAACTTCTATGGTTGTCGACATGGCGTGGTCGATCGCGCAGGTCGCGCGGATGTCGAAGGTGACGTCGCGGACGCTGCGGCACTACGACGAGATCGGGCTGCTGCCGCCGGCGTGGGTCGGCGGCAACGGGTACCGGTACTACGAGCAGGAGCAACTGCTGCGGCTGCAGCAGATCCTGGTCATGCGGGAGCTGGGGGTCGGTCTCGACGCGATCGCCGAGATCGTGCACCAGGGGCGGGACCGGGTCGAGGTGCTGCGCATGCACCGCCGGTGGCTGCTCGCCGAGCGGGACCGCTTCGGGCGGCTCGCGCGGACCGTCGCACGGACGATCGAGGAGCTGGAAGGAGGTGAGAACGTGAGTGGCAAGTCGATGGACCACTGGTTCGAAGGCTTCGACTCCGCCAAGCAGGCCGAGCTTCAGGAAGAGGCCCGGCAGCGGTGGGGCGCGGAGAACGTGGACGCCGCCAACGAGGCGGTGAAGGACAAGCCCAAGGAGTGGTGGCAGTCGCAGGGCGCGGCGTGGGCCGCACAGGTCCAGGCGCTGGTCGACCTGATCGACGCGGGCCACGAGCCCGGCGACCCCGAGGTCCTGTCGATGCTCGACGGGCACTACCGGTGGCTGTCGGGGTTCTGGACGCCGAACCGCGAGTCGTACACGGGGCTCGGCGACCTCTACGCCGACGACCCGCGGTTCCGGGCCAACTTCGACAAGACGGACCCGCGGCTGGCGGAGTTCCTGCGCGCGGCGATGGCCGCCTACGCGCTGGACCGTCTTTAGGCGCGGATCCCACTAGGGTCGTGCCGTGGATTTCGCCAGCTTTCTCGACCAGGTACGGCTCCAGGCGAGCGCGTTGCGGAGCGCGGCGGTGGCCGCCGGGCCGGACGCGGACGTGCCGACGTGTCCCGACTGGGACGTGCGGCGCCTCGTGCGGCACATCGCGCGCGTGCACAACTGGGTGGTGCGCGCGCTCGACACCGACCCGGCCGGGTCCGAGCCAGAGCCCGCCCGGCCGCCGGAGGGCTGGGACGAGACGCTCGCCTGGTGGGACGAGCAGCTCGACGCCATGGTCACCGGCATCGCGGCGCGCGGACCCGCGGGGCCGGCGTGGGCGTGGGGCCGCGACCGCACGGCCGGGTTCTGGGCCCGCCGCCAGGCCCACGAGACCGCCATCCACCGGCTCGACGCCGAGCACGCGCTGGCCGGGGCGGCCGTCCCGTCGCTGGTGTTCGAGCCGGACTTCGCCGCGGACGGCGTGGACGAGGCACTGCTGATGATCACGGGGCGGCTCCGGCGGGAGCCGGCCGACGTCGCCGGCACCGTGCTCCTCCACGCCGCCGACGCCGGCCGGGCCTGGCTCGTCACGCTCACGCCGGGCGCCGCGCCCGAGATCGGGCCCGCCGACGTGATCGACACCGACGCGTCCCTGGTCGGCACGGCCGACGCCGTCTACCGGGCCGCGTGGGGGCGGCCGAGCACCGCCGTGGTCGGCGGCGACCGCGCACTCGTCGACGCACTGCGCGCCCCGTGAGAGGTCGGCCATGTCCCGTCGCTACGTGATCACCTTCGGCTGCCAGGACCGGATCGGCATCGTGGCGACCATCGCGACGTTCCTCGCGGAGGTGGGCGGCACGATCGTCGAGGCCGCGTACCACACCGACCAGGACACCGGCTGGTTCTTCACCCGCCAGGAGGTCGCCGCCGACTCGCTGCCCTTCGGCGTCGACGAGCTGCGGATCCGCTTCGGCGCGGTCGTCGACCCGCTCGGCGGCGAATGGCGGGTCCTCGACACCGGCGAGCGGCGCCGGGTCGTCATCCTCGTGTCGAAGGAAGGGCACTGCCTCTACGACATCCTCGGCCGCGTCGCGTCCGGGGAGCTGGCGGTCGAGGTGCCGGCGGTCATCGGCAACCACCCCGACCTGGCCACCATCACCGAGGCGCACGGCATCCCGTTCCACCACGTGCCGTTCCCCGCCGGCGACCCGGCCGGCAAGGAGGCCGCGTTCGCGGAGGTGCGCAAGCTCGCGGAGGCCAGCGACCCGCACGCGATCGTGCTCGCGCGGTTCATGCAGATCGTGCCGCCGCAGGTGTGCGCCGACTGGTCCGGCCGCGCGCTCAACATCCACCACAGCTTCCTGCCGTCGTTCGTCGGCGCGAAGCCCTACCACCAGGCGCACCGGCGCGGCGTGAAGCTGATCGGCGCGACGTGCCACTACGTCACCGCCGAGCTGGACGCAGGGCCGATCGTCGACCAGGACGTCATCCGCGTCGGCCACGCCGACTCGATCGCCGACATGGTCCGCAAGGGCCGCGACATCGAGAAGGTCGTGCTCGCGCGTGGGCTGCGCTGGCACCTGGAGAACCGGATCCTGGTCCACGGCAACAAGACCGTGGTGTTCTAGATGCTGCCGGTGATCGACATGACGGCGTCGGACGTGCCGGCGGCGATCGAGGCCGCGTGCCGCGACACCGGGTTCTTCTACGTCGCGGGCCACGGCGTGCCCGCGTCGCTCCGCGCCGGGTTGGACGCCGCCGCCCGCGAGTTCTTCTCGTTGCCGGAGCAGGACAAGCTGGAGATCGCGATGGCGCGAGGCGGTCGCGCGTGGCGTGGCTTCTTCCCGGTCGGCGCGGAGCTGACGTCAGGCGCACCGGACCGCAAGGAGGGTCTGTACTTCGGCACGGAGCTGCCCGCCGGACACCCGCTTCCGTTGCACGGCCCCAATCTCTTCCCCCGGCAGGTGCCGGAGCTGCGTCCGCTCGTACTGTCCTATGTGGACGAGATGACGCGGGTGGCACAGCAGGTGCTGCGCGGCGTCGCGCTGAGCCTCGGCCTCGCCGAGGACTACTTCGCCGCCGGCTACACGGCGAACCCGACCGTGCTGTTCCGCATCTTCCACTACCCGCCGGCGCCGGCGGGGGACGCGGGCTGGGGCGTCGGCGAGCACACCGACTACGGCCTGCTCACCCTGCTGGCACAGGACGACAACGGCGGCCTGCAGGTGCACACGCCCGGCGGCTGGCTCGACGCGCCGCCGATCGCGGACACGTTCGTCTGCAACATCGGCGACATGCTCGAACGCCTGACCGGCGGCTGGTACCGGTCCACACCGCACCGCGTGCGCAACACGTCGGGCCGCGACCGCCTGTCGTTCCCGTTCTTCTTCGACCCGGACTTCGCCGCGGAGGTGCCGCCGCTGCCGGACCGGGCCGCGACCGCGCCGGACGGCCGCCGCCGCTGGGACGGCGCGAGCCCGCTCGCGTTCACCGGCACCTACGGCGACTACCTCACGGCCAAGGTGGCGAAGGTCTTCCCGGAGCTGCGGCAGGAGATCGGCTAGTCAGCGGCCCATGCCGAGGGTGCTCTGGCTCGGCAGCAGACCGCTCCGCACGACCGCCATCGTGATCGGCACGAGCAGCTGCGCGAGTCGTCCGACGGTTTCGGCGCCGAGGGCCCGGTAGGCGGGCGCGGCCAGCTCGTCGGTCATGCGCTCCACCTCGGCGCGGCCGTGGTGGCCCGCCTCGGTGGCGGTGCCGTCGGGGTTCAGCCACCCTCTGGCCACCAGCCGCTCGCGCGCGGCGGCCCAATCGGCCTCCGGCCAGCCGCGGCTCGCGAACACCTCCACCGGCGCGGCGCCGACGGCGGCGAACGACACCAGCGACTCGGCCGGGTCGAGACCGGCGGTGAGCAGCGCCGCCACATGCCCGTCGCCACGCAGCTCGCGCAGGACGGTGGCCGCGTGCCACAACGTCAGGTGCGGCTCGGCGGGCCAGGGCAGCCCGGCGTTGGCGGCGGCGAGTGGACGGGCGGCGGTGCTCGCGGACTCGGCGAGCCGGCGGGTGAGCTGAGCCGCCTCGTCGACCGGCACCTCCGCCAGCAGCGTCCGCAGCGCGGCGTCGACACCCTCGTGGCGGGCGGCGAGCACCTGGTCCGGCGTGGCCACCGACCACGCCGCCGGCACGTGGGCCCGCACCATGTCCGGGGCGAAGCTGTAGAAGGTGGCCGTGACCAGCTCGGGGCCGGCCGCGCCGAGCGGAGCCGCCCGCAACGCGAAGTAGCTCGGCCAGCGGGTGTCGAGGTCGTAGCCGAGCGCGGCGGTCCGCGCGGACACCTCCGGCGCGTAGTACAGGGGCGCGTGCACGGGTTCGAGCAGACGCCACAGCTGGCGAACCAGACCAAGATCGACTGTCAACGGCCGAGCGCCTCGATCACCTCTGCGCCGGGCAGCGCGGCGAGCACCGCACCCGGCACGAGCAGCTTGCTGGCGCGGACGCCGCTGCCGATCACCAGCTCCGGCGCGGCGGCGACGGCGGGATCGAGGAGCAGCGGCCAGCCGGCCGGCAGCCCGATCGGGGTGATGCCGCCGTAGGCCATGCCGGTCAGCTCGACGGCCTTGTCCATGGGCGCGAACGACGCCTTGCGCACGTCCAGCCTGCGGCGGACGACACCGTTGACGTCGGCGCGGGTGGTGGCGAGCACGAGGCACGCCGCGAAGCGCTCCTCGCCGCCACGCCTGCCGGCGACGACCACGCAGTTGGCGGACGCCTCGAGCGGGGAGCCGTACTCGGCGCAGAAGGCCGCCGTGTCGGCGAGGTCGGGGTCGATCGCGGCGACGCCGACGGCGTCCGGGTCCGACAGCGCGGCGAGTGCCTTGGCGACCGGTTCCGCGAGCAGGTCCGGCCGGTCGAGAGCGCGTTCGACGGTCAATGACCCGGCGATGGTCCAGCTCACCAACGCTGACCCCGCTGGACCTCGATGAGCCGCGGCCGCACGTCCACGATGTAGACGAGCGCGGCGACCAGCCCGGCGATCCAGATGATCCAGACACCGGAGAAGCTGAACAGGAGCAGGGCCGCGGTGGCACCCGCGGTGATGCCGAGCCACGCGGGTTTGGTGAGCCGGTCGATGGCCGTGTAGGCGTCCGGACGCTGCATCAGGGCGTGGAAGAACGCGAAGACGCCGACCGGGACAGCGGCCCAGTCGATGACCGTCATGATCAGCATCGCTTCTCTCGGCACAACCAAAGCCTACTGTGACATCGGCTCGCTCCGCTCGCGCATTCGCGGCCTGGTCCCGGCGTCTTCCCTCCCTGCGCTGCTCAGGCGACTCGCTCCGCTCGTGGCCTTCCGCTGCTCGCTCAGTCCGGACGCCGGCGGCCGCTCACTCACGCCCTCACTCATGGCCGCTCTGCGCATGGGGCGGCCCCGGGGCGGTTACCCGTCCCGGGGCCGATTTGTCCCTACCTACTGACCTACTTGGTGGTCTTCGGGGTGCCGTTGGTCTTGCGGGTGGTGGCGTTCGTGCGCGGGGTGGCCTTGCGCGGCGCGGTGCGGTTGGCCGCCTTGCGCGAGCTGCTGCGCACCTCGTGCGCGACGTCGTCGCCGAGCTCCTCGATGGCCTCCGCCGCGTCGTCGGCCGCCCGCTGGACGGACCGCGCGGTCTTCTCGCCGACCGAGCGGGTGCGGCGGGTGACCTTCGCGAGGACCTCGTCGGCCAGCTCGCGGGCGTCGCCTGCCACGTCGCCGACGCGCTCCTGCAGCGTGGCGATGGCCTCCTCCAGCTGGTCGATGGCCTTGTGGACCTGCGGCTGCGAGCGCAGCTTGGTCAGCGCCTCCTCGCCCTGGTCGGCGAGCTTCTGGTACAGCTTCTGCGCGGCGTCGGTGTACTCGTCGACGACCTTGCGCAGCTCGGCCGGGTCCAGCCGGTCCCGCAGGCCGGAGATGTCGGTCGGCAGCTCCTTGGCGGTCGCGGCGCCCTCGTTGACCCTGGTGCGCGCCTTCTGCACGGCGTCGACCACGGCCTGGGTGGCGAGGTCACCGGCGCCCAGCGCCGCCAGCAGCGGAGTGCGGATGCCCTCGACGGCGCTGTTGAGCACCTCGACGGCCTGCTCGCGCGCCTTGCGCACGTCTTCGGTCTTCGGCAGCGTGGCCATGTCTCTCACTCCTTGTTGTCAGGCTTGTTCTCAGGCTCTTGGGTGGCGTTCTCGCGGCGGAACGACTCGTACACGTCCAGCAGGATCTGCTTCTGGCGCTCGGTGAGCACCGCGTCCGCACGCACCGCGTCCACCACCGGTCCGCCCTTCGGCAGGTCGAGAATCCCGGCCTGCACGTAGAGCGCCTCCGCCGAGATCCGCAGACCCTTCGCGATCTGCTGCAGGATCTCCGCGCTCGGCTTGCGCAGGCCCCGCTCGATCTGGCTGAGGTACGGGTTGGACACCCCGGCGAGCTTCGAGAGCTGGCGCAACGAGATCTTCGCGTTGCTGCGCTGCTGCTTGATGTAGTCGCCGATGTCCCGCCCGAGGTCGGCGACCTTGTCGATCGGGTTCTCGTTCACCTGGCCACCTCCTCGCGACACCAACGACGCTACGCCCGAGTGCTAGCTCTTGCAAGCACACTGCTTGCAATCGTGGCGCAGGTCGCATCTAGGACCGGAGCTGACCTACATGGGCGTTAGCGTCGCTCCCATGAGTCAGGTAAACGACAACCAGCCGCTGGGTACGCCCACGTGGGTGGACCTCGGCGTCCCGGACGTCGACGCGGCGAAGGACTACTACGCCACCCTGCTCGGGTGGGACTTCGAGGACGGCCCGCTCGGCACCATGTGCTTGCTGCGCGGGCTCCCGGTCGCCGGACTGCGCGCCGGCGAGCACGCGTGGCGGGTCCACCTCGCCACCGACGACTGCGACGCCACCGCGAAGGCCGTCGAGGCGGCCGGCGGCACGGTGGTCGAGGTGCCGCACGAGGTCGGCGACCTCGGCCGCGCGGCGCTCGTGGTCGACGCCGTCGGCGTCACCTTCGGGCTGTGGCAGGGCCGCGCGTTCCCGGGCTGCCGGCTGGTGAACGAGCCGGACACGTTGGTGCGCAACGATCTCGTGACCGCGAACCCGCGGCCGGCGCGGGACTTCTACACCGCGGTCTTCGACTTCACGCTCGACGGCAACCCGGACCTGCCCGACTTCGACTTCACGTTCCTGCGCCGCCTCGACGGGTACGAGGTCGGCGGCATCCTGGGCCTGCCCGGCGCGACGTCGGCCTGGGCCACGACGTTCGAGGTCGCCGACACCGACGCGACGATCGCCCGCGCCGGCGTCGCGGTCACGCCGCAGGACACGCCCTACGGCCGGTCAGCCACCTTCACCGACCCGTTCGGCGTCGAGCTGAACGTGATCGCGCGGCCGGTCCAGTAGCGAGCCGACCCACGCGGCGACACTCGCCGCGGTGTCGGCGACCGGCCGGGACGTGGTGTCCAGCAACGTCATCGGCGGGTCGGTGCGGGTGGTGCGCATCCAGTCGTTGAACTCCAGCATCTCCTCGATGCGGGGCTCGTCCCAGCCACGCCAGGCGGGACGGGCCCGGAGGCGACCGCGCAGCACGTCCGGCGCGCACACCAGCGCCAGGTAGTGGATCTGGTCGAACAGCGCCCGTTCCGGCCAGTGCTCGAACTGCGGTGGCGCGACCGTGCCGCACAGCACCACCGGCCGCCCGCTCTGGTGCAGGCTCGCGGCCAGCCGCAGCCAGGTCTGGCGGAACGCGGCGGAGTCGCCGGTCGGGTCGCGAAGGGCGCCGACCCACAGCAGGTCCTGCTCGATGACGACGCAGCGGTCGGACAGCAGGTCGACGAGCCGCCGCCCGACGGTCGACTTGCCGGTGCCGCTCGGGCCGGTCACCGCGAACAGCGGCAGGCGCCGGAACGGTTCCCGGTGTCCACAGGAGACACACACGAGAACCGTGCCGGCGCCGGCACTCTCGACATGCGGTTCGTCGGTCCACTCCCCGCAGCCGGCACAGATCATGGGATTCATGCGCTCGGCGGGGACTCGGTCAGTCGAACAACCCTTCCAGGAAGCTCTTTCGCCTGCGTTGGCCGCCGTGCCCACCGTGGTGGCCGCGCGGCGAGTCGGAGTAACCGCCGTGGCCGTAACCCTTCGGCGAGTCCCGGTAGCCGCCGCCGTACCCGCCGCGCGGCGAGTCCGCGTAACGCCCCTGCGGGGGCGGCGGCGCGCCTCGATAGCCACCACCACCGCCCTGGTAGGGCGGCGGGGCCGCGGCGGCCGAGTACTGCTGCTCGGCGTTCAGGATGGACTCCAGCTCACCGCGGTCCAGGAAGATCCCGCGGCAGCTGTCGCACTGGTCGATGTGGATGCCTTGGCGGTCCACCGTGCGCATCGTGTTCTGACACTTCGGGCAAATCACACATGCAACATTACGCAGATCATCATCCGCACGCCCGTGCATGGCCCACATCCACACCCGGTTCGTGCGTGATATGTCCGGTTGACACATGGCCCGGACCAGGCCGGCGAACCTAGCGTTTCACGAGAGACCCCCAACGAAGCGCGGTGATCCCTGTGAGCTCCCTGCCCGCCACGCCCGAGAAACGTTCCCTGGCACGGATCGTGTCCGCGAGTCTCGTCGGCACGACCGTCGAGTGGTACGACTTCTTCCTGTACTCCTCGGCCGCGGCGCTCGTGTTCAACAAGCTGTTCTTCCCGACCGCCGACCCGCTGACCGGCACCCTGCTGGCCTTCACGACCTACGCCATCGGCTTCCTAGCGCGGCCGATCGGCGGGTTGATCTTCGGCCACTACGGCGACAAGGTCGGCCGCAAGAAGCTGCTGGTCGTCAGCCTGCTGATGATGGGTGGCGCCACGTTCGCCATGGGGCTGCTGCCCACCTACGCCACGATCGGCGTCGCGGCGCCGCTGCTGCTCACGCTGCTGCGGCTGGTCCAGGGCTTCGCGCTCGGCGGCGAGTGGGGCGGCGCGGTGCTCATCGTGAGCGAGCACGGCGGCGCGAACCGCCGCGGCTTCTGGGCGTCCTGGCCGCAGTGCGGCGCGCCGGGCGGCAACCTGCTGGCCACCGCGGTCCTCGCGATCCTGGCCGCCGTGCAGACCGACGAGGCGTTCCTGTCGTGGGGCTGGCGGGTCCCGTTCCTGCTGTCCGCGGTGCTCGTGGTGATCGGCCTGTGGATCCGGCTCGCGGTGGCCGAGTCGCCGGTGTTCCTGGCCGCACAGCGCAAGGCGGCCGAGCGGGGCGTCGCGGAGAAGGCGCCGATCGTGCAGGTGTTCAAGCACAGCTGGCGCCAGGTGCTGATCGCGATGGGCGCGCGGATGGGCGAGAACGTGTCGTACTACGTGATCACCGCGTTCATCCTGGTGTACATCACCGAGTCGCTCGGGCTCGCGAAGTCGGTGGGGCTCAACGCGGTGCTGATCGGCTCTGCCGTCCACTTCGTCACGATCCCGCTGTGGGGCGCGCTGTCCGACCGAATCGGCCGGCGCGTGGTGTACCTGTTCGGCGCGGTCGGCATGGCGGCGTGGGGCTTCGTGTTCTTCGCGCTGCTCGACACCAGGTCGTTCGGGGTGATCGCGCTGGCCACGACGGTCGGGCTGGTGCTGCACGGCGCCATGTACGGGCCGCAGGCGGCGTTCTTCTCCGAGCTGTTCGGCACCCGCGTGCGGTACTCGGGCGCGTCGGTCGGCTACCAGCTCGCCTCGATCCTCGCGGGCGCGATCGCGCCGCTGGTCGCGGTGGCGCTGCTCGACGCGTGGGACTCGACGGTGCCGGTGTCGCTGTACCTGGCCGCCATGTGCGTGCTCACGATCGTCGCGGTGCTCGTCGCGCGGGAGACCCGCGGGGTGGCGCTCGAGGCCGACGACGCGGTCCCGGCCGTTCCCCGGGAGGCCGCCCGAGTGACACGATGACCAGCGTGGACCGGACGCTCGAGGGCGGTGTGACCGACGCGGTGCGCCGGCTGCTCGACCTGCTCGCGGCAGACGCGAGCGGCGAGCAGCTGGCGCACGTGTCGGTGGCCGCGCGGTCCGCGGGCCTGTCCGAGACGGAGCTGGCCGAGCTGGCGCGGGCCACCGAGGTCGCGCTGAAGATCCGGCACACGCTGACCGAGCACCGCAGGCGCGAGGCCGAGCTGACCGCGTTGTTCGACACCGCGAGCGACCTGTCGAAGCTGCGCGACCTCGACGCGGTGCTGCGCTCGATCGTGCACCGGGCGCGGATGCTGCTGGCCGTGGACCTGTCGTACCTGAGCCTGAACGACGAGGCCGCCGGCACCACGTACATGCGGGTCACCGACGGTTCGGTGTCCTCGCTGCTGCCCCGGCTGCGGATCGGGCACGGCGAGGGCCTCGGCGGGCTGGTCGCGCAGACCGCGCACCCGTACGCGAGTGCCGACTACCTCACCGACCCCCGGTTCGCGCACACGTCGTCGATCGACGACGCGGTGTCGGCGGAGCGGATGGTCGGCATCGTCGGCGTGCCGCTCATGCTGGGCAGCAAGGTGATCGGCGTGCTGTTCGCCGCGGACCGGCAGCGGCGCGAGTTCACCGCGGAGGAGGTCGCGCTGCTGTCGTCGCTCGCCGACCACGCGGCGATCGCCATCGACAACGCGCAGCTGCTCGAGGAGACGCGCCGCGCCAACGACCTGGTCAGCAACCACAACCTGGAGATGCGCCGCGGCGAGGACGCGCACGACCGGCTGATGGAGCTGGTGCTGCGCGGCGGGGACGTCGCCGAGGTGGCGGCCGAGGTCGCGGCCGTGCTCGGCGGCGGGATCGTGCTGTTCGACGCGGGCGGCGGGGAGCTGGCGCGGGTCCCGCCGGCGCCGGGCAGCGTCTCCGTCGGGGCCAGCAGCGCCGCGGCCCGCGCGGGTTTCGTGTCGGCGGCCGCGGTGACCTGGCCGTCGGACGCGGTGGCGGCGTCGCGGGCGGCCGGCCGGGCCGTGCGGGTCGGCGACCTGTGGGTGTGCGCCGTGCTCGCCGGGCCGGAGCTGCTCGGCAGCCTGGTGCTGACCGGCCGCGCCGCGCTGACCGACGCGGACCGCAGGCTGTTCGAGCGGGCCGGCGTGGTCGCCGCATTGCTGTTGCTGCTGCGCCGCTCGGTGGCCAAGGCCGAGGACGAGGTGCGCGGCGAGCTGCTCACCGACCTGCTGACCGCGCCGGACCGCAACCCCGCCGCACTGCTGGCGCGGGGCCGACGCCTCGGCATCGACCTGGCCGAGCCGCACGCGGTGCTGATCGCGCACGTCGACGGGGTGCCCCGGCGCCGGCTGGCGATGGCGTGCGGCCGCGTGGCGACGCTGGTCGGGCTGCACGCGGAGCAGGTGGTGCTGCTCGTCGCGGACGGCGACCCGTCCGAGCTGGCGCGCCGGCTCGCCGTGTCGTTGAGCACCACCGTTGAGGGTCCGGTGACCGTCGGCGCGTCCGGTCCCGCCCGAGGCCCCGCCGCGCTGTCGGCGGCGGCCGCCGAGGCGGGCCGCTGTCTGCGGTCGCTGCTCGCGCTCGGGCGGGTCGGACACGGCGCGGCGCTGTCGGACCTGGGGTTCGTCGGTCAGCTGATCGGCGACCGCACCGACCTGTCCGGGTACGTGCGCGCCACGCTGGGCCCGGTGCTGGAGTACGACGAGCGGCGCGGCACCGACCTGGTGGAGACGCTGCGGGCGTACTTCGAGTGCGGCACCAACCTGACGCGCGCCAAGGACGTGCTGCACGTGCACGTGAACACGGTCGTCCAGCGGCTGGACCGCATCGCGTCCCTGCTCGGCGAGGACTGGCAGACGCCGGCGCGGGCACTGGAGATCCAGATAGCGTTGCGGCTCCACCAGTTGCACGGCTGAAAGGCGCTCGGCTGCTTCCGCTCCTCATCGCGCTCGGTGTGGACAACTTCGGGTCCGGGTTGTTCCTGCCGCTGACGCTCGTCTACGCCACCCGGGTGGTCGGCCTGCCGCTGGCCGTCGCCGGGGTGACGGTCACCGTCGGGACGGTGGCCGGGTTGCTGGTGCCGCCGGTGGCCGGCCGGCTCGTGGACCGGGTGGGGCCGCGGCCGGTGGTGATCGCGTCGCAGGTCGTCCAGGCGCTCGGGGCCACGCTGTTCCTCGCCGCGGACGGGGTGGTCGGGGTCGCGGTCGCGACGTGCGCGCTCGCCGCCGGGCAGCAGCTGTTCTACAGCTCGCTGTTCGCGCTGATCTCCGACGTCGTCGGGGACCGGGAGAAGGACCACCCGTTCGCCGTGGTCGGCATGGTGCGGTCGGCGTGCTTCGGGCTCGGCGGGCTCGCCGCGGCGGGGCTGCTCACCCTCGGCGGGCTGCGGGTGGCGGTCCTGGTGAACGCCGCGAGCTTCGTGGTGTGCGCGGTACTGCTCGCCGTCCGGGTGCGGGCGCCACACGTGCCGGCGGCGGCGCCGGGGCGGGCCCGGCTGTCGCGGCGGTTCCTCGCGTTGATCGTGCTGACGGCGCTGGTGGCGCTCGGGCTGGACTTCTTCCTGGTCGGGATACCCGTCTACGTGCTCGACCTCGGCGCGCCGGCGTGGCTGCCCGGCGTGATCCTGGCGCTTCACACGGCGGTGTCGAGCACGTGCGGCACGCTCGCCGTGCGGGTCACCCGCGGCCTGCCCCGCACGACGACGCTGTCGTTCGGCGCGGGGTTGGTGGTGGTGTGGTGCGCGTCGTGCCTCGCCGCCGCCGCGCTGCCCGCCGGCTGGCGACCGGCGTGGCTGCTGGGGTCCGCGCTGGTCCTGGCCGCGAGCGGGTTGTTCTTCGGCGCGCGGGTGAACGCGCTCGCGGTGGCACTCGCGCCGACCGAGGCACGCGGCCGCTACCTCGCCGCGTTCCAGTACGCGTTCACGGTGCCGGGCGTGCTCGCGCCGGCGGTGGTCGCGTTGTTCGCCCTCGGCGTGTGGGTGCCGTGGGTGGCGGTCGGCGCCTGCGCGGCGGTGGCCGCGGTCGCGCTGCGGTGGCTCGGCACCCGCCTACCGGCGGAAGCACTCACCGCGACGCGCTAGTCGGTGGCCTTGGGATGACCGGTGCCCGCCGCCTGAACCCACACCGTGCGCCGGTCCGCGTCGATCAGGTACCAGATGCGGCCACCGCCGGTGACCTCGTACTGCCAGCAGGGCAGGACGCGCCCGTCGAACGTGCCGGTGGCGAGTGGGCCCTTGAGCCGATGCTGGCGAGTCGTCGGCGGCGGACACGGTTCGGTGCGCAGCGCGTCCCAGGCCCGCCGCAGGTTGTGCGGCGCCTGGCGACACAGCTCCTCCCACCCCTTGGCGGCCTCCGTGGTGCCGAACCGCATGTCCCACTCGCCGGGACCAGGTGGTGGCGCGACCCGGTCCTTGCGTTTGGGTGTCACGAGGGCGGCGGTGGCACAGCCCCGTGGTCCGCGGCGTCCTTGGTGAGGACGGCGAACAGCTCGGGGTCGGCGTGGACCTCTGCGGTGTGCCGCCATTCGGTGATCACCTGCACCACCGGGGCGGGGCTTCCCAACTCTTCGACCGCGCGCAGTGTGTCGACGAGCTCCACCAGGAACGCCTGCACATCCTCGCGGGGCAGGAACCGAACCCACGGGAACGCATAGGGAATCACGTCGAGCAGCAGCGCACGGGCCTGCTCGTCGTGCTGCATGAGGGCCACGAACATCCGCGTGGTCGCCGACACCATCTCGGTGTTCTGCTCGGCGCGCGCGGCGGTGGTGAGCATCAGGTCCTCGTCGTCGCGGCGGCGCAGCCGTAAGTCCCGGACCCGCCCAAGCTTGGCCACGGTGTCCTTCGGCTTGTTCACCAGCTCAGAGAACAGCACTTCACCCATGACTTTCAAAGTACTTGAAAAGTCGGTGGCTGTCGAGGGCTCAGCGCAGCCACTGCTCCAGCTCGGTGAACGCGGTGCGGAAGCGCGGCGCGAGCGGCACCAGCCGGTCCGGGTAGACGTCCACGAGGCCGTCGGTGTGGTTGCCGTTCTGGACGCGGTGGTAGCGGTGCAGCGGTCCGCGGCCGGCGTCGCGGACCATCGTCGCGTACACGTCGCCGCTCTGGGAGATCGGCAGCAGCGTGTCGAGCGTGCCCTGCAACGTGATCAGCGGCCGGCCGATGCGGCCGGTCAGCGACACCCGGTCCACCGCGCGGTGCACGGCACGCGGGCGCGTCGCGTAGTCGTAGTCCGCGTCGCACGCCGGGGTGCCGCTCGCGCAGTACGGGACACCGGCGTCCAGCGCGCCGTCGAAGTCCGGGTCGAACTCCTCGCGGTACACCCGTTGCGTCAGGTCCCAGTACACCTGGTTGTGGTACGCCCACAGGAACTCCGAGCCCGGCGCGTACCCGGCGGCCAGCATGCGTTGGCGTGCCTCGGAAGACCCCGCCGCGTACGCCGGGTACTCCCGCATCGCCGTCGGCAGGAACGTGAACAGGTTCGGCCCGTCCGCGTGCCACAGCGTGCCCTCCCAGTCGACGCCGCCGTCGAACAGCCACGGGTTGTGCTCCAGCTGCCAGCGCACCAGGTAGCCGCCGTTGGAGATGCCGGCCGCCAGCGTGCGGGACGGGAACCGGCCGTAACGTTGCGCCACAACGGCTTTCGCCGCGAGCGTGAGCTGCGTGACGCGCGTGTTCCACTCGACGACCGCGTCACCGGGGCGGCGGCCGTCGTGGTAGAAGGCCGCGCCCGTGTTGCCCTTGTCGGTCGCGGCGAACGCGTAACCCTTTGCCAGCACGGAGTCCGCGATCGCGCGGTCGTTCGCGTACTGCCGGCGGTTGCCGGGCGAACCGGACACGACCAGCCCGCCGTTCCAGTGGTCCGGCAGCCGCAGCACGAACTGCGCGTCGTGGTTCCAGCCGTGGTTGGTGTTCGTCGTCGACGTGTCATGGAAGTAGCCGTCGACCTGGATCCCCGGCACGCCACTGGGTTGCGGCAGCGACGCCTGCGTCAGGCCGGCCCAGTCCGCGGCGACCGTGTGCCCGGACGCGACCGTGCCGGCGGTCGTCAGCTCGTCGAGGCAGGACACCTCCTGCCGCTCGGCGCCCGGCACCCGGAGCCGGGCGCAGTCGGGCGACTCCGCCGTCGCGGGAACGGGCACCGCGACCAGGGCGACAGCGACCAGGGCAGCACGCAGGAACATGCCGTGACGGTAAAACACCGGCACACCAAGGGATATGAGTGCGGCCACCACAATCGGCGCGCCGAATGTGGTGACCCGCACTCTCAACAGCGCGCGACCCACCGCCTACCGTAAGTGAGAAACGCCGATCACAACGAGGTGCGGCATGTTCCGAATGGCAGCAGTGGCAACACTTTTCCTGATGTTCCTCACCGCGGGCCCCGCGGCCGCGGCCGTCGAGCCGGTGCCCAGCTTCGGCAGCAACCCCGGCAACCTGAAGATGTACCGGTACGTCCCGGTCGGACTGCCCGCCGGCCGGCCCGTGGTCGTCGCCCTGCACGGGTGCACGCAGAACGCCACCGGCTACGGCGCCGGCGCGGGCTGGACCGAGCTCGCCGACCGCATGAAGTTCAGTGTGGTGCTGCCGGAACAGCAGAGCGCCAACAACCTCAACAAGTGCTTCAACTGGTTCGAGCGCGGCGACACCACCCGCGGCCAGGGCGAGGCGGAGTCGATCGCGCAGATGGTGCGCCACACGATCGACGCGACCGGCGCGAACCCGGCCCGCGTGCACGTCACCGGCCTGTCCGCGGGTGGCGCGATGACCGCGGTCATGCTCGCGACCAACCCGGAGATGTTCGCGGGCGGCGGGGTCGTCGCCGGCATCGCCTACCGGTGCGCGGCCACCATGGTCGACGCGTTCTCCTGCATGAACCCGGGGAAGAACCTGACCCCCGCCGCGCTCGGCGACGCGGTCCGGTCGGCGAGCACGCACACCGGCCCGTGGCCGACCGTCAGCATCTGGCAGGGCAGCGCCGACTACACGGTGGCGCCCATGAACGCGACCGAGCTGGTCGAGCAGTGGACCGACGTGCACGGCATCCCCGCGACGCCGACCCGCACCGACACCGTCGCCGGCTACCCGCACGCGGCCTACGAGTCCGGCGGGCGGGTGCTCGTCGAGACCTACACGATCACCGGCATGGGCCACGGCCAGCCGCTCGACCCCGGCACGGGCGCCACGCAGTGCGGCCAGGCCGGCGCATACCTGTTGGACGTCAACATCTGCGCCGCATACCACCTGGGCACCGCGTGGCACCTCACCGACTAGTAGCTACTCCGTGCGCAGGGACGTGAGGCGCGTCGCGCTGCGTAGGAACGGCATCGTCATCGCACTCACCAGCATGCACAGCGCGACCGCGCCGCCGCACAGCACCGCGACCCCCGGCCAGTCGATGCCGAGCCGCTCGTTCGACAGCCGCAGCACCAGTGCCGCGAGTCCGATGCCGGTGACCAGCGCGACCACCACGCCGAGACCGATCGGCAACGCGACCTGCCACAGCAGCGACCGGCCGAGCACGCCGCGCTGCACCCCGCTCGCCGTGAGGATCGCCAGCTGGCGCCGCCGTTCCCGGATGTGCTCCAGCGCCAGCACGAGGAGGCTGACGGCCGCCAGCATGAGCGTGAAGATCGAGCCCGCGTACAGCCCCGTGCGGATCGCCACGAACGTCCGCTGCTTCTCGCTGAGGTCCGGTCCGGTGTTGTACGAGTACACGTACACCTCGTAACCGAAGTGGGCGACCGAGTTGCGGATGCCCTCCAGCTGGTCGGCGGTCAGGTTCGGCTCGACCTGCGTGATCACGGTCGACCGGTCGTCCGGCAGCGTCACGCCCCGCATGGCCCCCGGGGTGACGAGCAACGACCCGTACAGCAGGGAGTTGTCCGCCACCGAGGTCGTCTTCAGGTTCTCCGGCACCGTCCAGCTGCCGGTGACCTCGTAGTCCTTCGGGTCGAAGGCGCCGCGCTCGCTCGAGTACTCGCGCCACTCGAGCGCCGTGCCCGGCGCGGGCGGCGGCTGGTCGCCGCCCACCTTGAAGACGTCTCCGTCGACACAGCCCCGCACACCACCCAGCTCACGCAACGTGTCGCAGTCGGCGATCCCGATCGAGAAGTAGTCCTCGAGGTTGCCCGGCCTGTACGCGCCCCTGTTCATCACCGTGTGCGCGGATCGCACACCGTCGGCGGCCGACAGGTCCTTCTCGATCTCGCTCGACAGGGCGGCCGAGCCGGTCACCTCGACCGCGCCCGGCGGCTCGTCCGGCCCGCCGGGGAGCCCGACGTCCCCCTCCACCGACAGCAGCACGGTCTGGAGCGCGATCGTGCCCGCCAGCACGACCGCGACCCCGCCGACGACCCGTGCCGACGTGCCGCTGTCGAGCTGCAGCCTGCGGATCGCGAGCATCCACGACGACGGCCCGCCGGTGATCCGGCCGGCGACCCGCTCCACGAGCCACGGCAGCAGCACCGGCACCCCGACCAGCAGCAGCGCGGCGCCCGCGGACACCAGGTAGGACCAGGTGTCGGTGTTCTCCCGCGCGCCGAGCTGGGTGGTCAGCAGCACGATGCCGACCGCGATCAGCGCGAACCGCCACCACGCGCGCCTGCGCACCGGCTTGCCCTGCCGGACCACGCCGAGCGGCTCGATGATCGTGCGCCGCAGCGCGAACAACGCGGTCAGCACCGACACCGCCGGGATGAGCAGCACGATCAGCACCACGAGCACCGGGTCCGGCACCACGTCCGCGACGTACACCCGCACGCCGAACAGGTCGATCCCCTCGGCGAACTGCCGGCCGACCACGAACACCGCCGCGCCGAGCACCAGCCCGACGAACGCGCTCGTGAGCGACTCGGCCGCCGCGATCCTGCGCACCTGCCGGGACCCCGATCCGACCAGCCGCAGCGCGGAGAGCCTGCGATCCCGTTCCGCGCCGGCGATCCGGCTCGCCGAGCTGATGAAGATGAACACCGGCAGCAGCAGCACGACCGCGCCGACCAGGAGCAACGCCATCATGGCCGGGTCGGCGGCCCTGTTCGTGTCGACGTCGCCGAACCCGTAGGCCGCCATCGCGGCCTCCTCGTCGGCCAACTTCTCGTCCGCGCCGACCCAGGCGATCAGCTCGCCCGGCATCGGCACCGCGCTCGGCTCGAGCGTGCCGGCGATCCGGTCCGGCAGCCGGGGCCGCAGCAGCTCACCGGCGTCGGACCGGAGCAGCTCGGTGAGGGCGGGCGAGGTGTACATCTCGCCCGGCGCCGGGAGCTTCGGGAGACCGGCCGGCTTCGGCGAGTCGGCCGAGGACCCGACGATGTAGGTGACCTCGACGGTCTCGCCGCGGAACTCGGTCGACCCGTCCCGGAAGTAGGTCGGGGAGACGCCGGCCACCGGCTCGTCGGCCGCGAAGTCGGTCGCCTCCCGCAGCTCCCGCTGGCTCGCCATGTTGCCGACCGAGGCGGCCACCAGCAGCACGGCGACCGCGATCGTGATGCCGAGCGCGCTCAGCGCGAGCCGCGCCCAGGAGGTCCGGCCACCCCCGACGGACAGCCGGACCCCCAGGGCGAGGTCGTTGAGCCACCCCCTCATGCGGTATCACCCTGCCTCGCTCCGCTCGGCGTGCAGCGCATTCGCGTTCCCGACCTGGCAGCGTGGTTCAGCAGGCTCATGCGAACTCCACCTGACGCGTGTGACCGTCGCGCACGATGACCTCGCGGTCGGAGTACGCCGCGACCCTCGGCTCGTGCGTGACGAGGATGACCGCGGCGCCCGTCTCCTTGGCCGCGTCGGTGAGCATGCGCATGACGTGCTCGCCGTTGAGGGAGTCGAGCGCGCCGGTCGGCTCGTCCGCGAAGATCACCTTCGGCCCGGTGACCAGGGCACGGGCCACCGCGACCCGCTGGCCCTGACCACCGGACACCTCACCGGGACGCTTGCTCGCGACGTCGCCGACCTCGAGCCGGCCGAGCCAGTCGCGTGCCTTCGCCTCGGCCTCGCGCCGGCGCATGCCCCCCAGGCGCATGGGCAGGGCGACGTTCTCCACACAGGTCAGCTCGGGCACCAGCTGTCCGAACTGGAAGACGAACCCGAACTCGGTGCGGCGCAGGGTGCTGCGCGGCTGGTCGGGCATGGCGGACAGGTCGCGCCCGTCGTAGGTCACGGTGCCCGCGTCGGGCTGGATGATGCCCGCGAGGCAGTGCAGCATCGTCGACTTGCCGGAGCCCGACGGCCCCATCACGGCGACGACCTCGCCGGCGTGGACGGACATGTTGGCGCCGTCGAGGGCCTTGGTCGGCCCGAAGGCCTTGACGACGCCGATCGCGTTGAGCAAGGGCTCACTCACGAGGTCACCTGCTTCCGAAGGTCGTTGAGTCGGGCCGCGGTCAGCTCCAGCCAGCGGAGGTCGGCCTCGAGGTGGAACAGCGCGTGGTCGCAGATCAGCTGGTCGGCGAGGTCGCCGTGCGTCTTGCGGGTGGTCAGCTCGCGCATCGCCTTCAGATGGGCGTGGCGCTGGGTGTCGAGCACGACCTCGGCGTCCCGCGCGGACATGAGCGCGATGACGACCTTCGTGTAGAGCGTGCTCTGCATGTAGAGCTCCGGCTTCTCCGGCGTCGCCAGCCACTGCTGGACGTCGGTGACGCCCTCGGTGGTGACCGCGTAGCGCTTGCGGTCCGGGCCCCCGCCCTGCTCGACGCCGAGTTCCTCGATGAGGCCGTTCTTCAGCAGCCGCGACAGGGTCGCGTAGACCTGGCCGTAGTGCAGCGGCCGGTCGTGCCCGAAGTGCTCGTCGTACGTGCGCTTGAGGTCGTAGCCGTGCCGCGGCCCTTTTTCCAGCAGGCCTAACAGTGTGTGGCCGATTGACATGAGCGGAACTGTACAACGTGTGTATAGCTGAGGTCTATACACCCCGTGAATAGGTATCTGAGCTGGGAGTTTGCCGACAGTCGAGGAGTGCAACCCCCGTCGGGCCTACAGTGGTTGCCGTGACTGACGTTGAGCTCGTGGTCGACTTCATGAACACCGTCGACCACGACGCCGACACCGACGTCCTCGACGACCCGGCCGCGTGGGTGGCCTGGGCGGCCGCCAGAGGACTGGTGCCGGGAGAGGGTGCGGCCACCGCGCGCTCGGTGCGGTCCGCGCTGCGGGTCGCGGTCGGCGATCCGGAGGCAGCCACCACCGCTTCCGTGCCGGTCACCGTCGAGCTGCCCGCCGGCGGCACCCCCCGGCTCGTCGCCCCCGACGTGCTGGGCGCGGTGCTCGCCGCGGCCACCCGCCTCGCCGTCCTCGGCCGGTGGGAGCGCGTCAAGATCTGCCCGGCCGACGACTGCCGCTGGGCCTTCTACGACCGCTCCCGCAACCACTCGCGGACCTGGTGCTCGATGCAGGTCTGCGGCAACCGCGAGAAGGCCCGCGCCTGGCGCGAGCGCACCAGATCAGACGATTAGCTGCGCCACCGTGTAGATCAGCAGGCCGGCGAGCGCGCCGACGACCGTGCCGTTGATCCGGATGAACTGCAGGTCCCTGCCCACCTGGAGCTCGATCTTGCGGGAGGTCTCCTCCGCGTCCCAGCGCTGGACCGTGTCGGTGATCAGCGTGGTGATCTCGTTGCGATAGTTGATCACCACGTACGCGGCCGCACCCTCGAGCCAGCTGTCGACCTTCTCGCGCAGCGCATCGTCCTCCGACAGCCGCGTGCCCAGCGAGATCAGGCCCTCGCGGACGCGTTTGCGCAGCTCACTGGACGGGTCCTCGGCCGCGTCGAGCAGCATCCGCTTGGCCGTGGTCCACGCGGAGCCGATCACGTTCTGCACCTCGCGGTGCTCGAGCACCTGCTGCTTGACCTGCTCGGCCCGCTCCATCAGCTTCGGGTCCGTCTGCAGGTCGGCCGCGAACTCGCCGAGGAACTTGTCGATCGCGAGCCGCATCGGGTGGTTCGGGTCGGTCTTCACCAGCCAGGTGAACGACAGCACCTCGCCGTACACCTTGTCGGCGACCATCGAGTCGACGAACTTCGGCGACCAGGTCGGCGCGCGGTCCGACACCACCCGCAGCACCGACGTGTGGTTGTCCTTCACCCACTCGTACGCGCGGTCGCACATGAGGTCGACGAGCTTGTGGTGCGCGCCGTCGGAGAACACGCCCGCCAGAAGCTTGCCCAGCGGCGGCCCCCACGGCACCGCCACGACCCGCGTGACCACGGCCTGTTCCATCACCGCCTGCACGTCCTCGTCCCGCAGCACCGCGACGACCCCGCGCACGACGGTCGCGACCTCGGCGGTCACCCGGTCCGCGTTGGCGTCCTCGGCGACCCAGCCGCCCAGCCGCTTCGCGACGCCGACGCGCCGCAGCCGCTCGCGGACCACCTGCTCGGAGAGGAAGTTGGCGCCGACGAAGTCGCCGAGGCTGTCGCCGATGGCGTCCTTGCGGGTCGGGATGATCGCCGTGTGCGGGATCCTGATGCCCAGCGGGTGGCGGAACAGGGCGGTGACCGCGAACCAGTCGGCGAGCGCGCCGACCATGCCGGCCTCCGCCGCGGCCCGCACGTACCCGGCCCACGCCGGCGCGCCCGCGGCCTGCCAGAACGACATGGCCAGGAACACGGCCGTCGCGCCGAGCAGGAACGAGAGCGCGACCAGCTTCATCTTCCGCAGGCCGCGCCTCTTCTCGTCCTCACCGGGGACGGGCGCGCTCATGGTGGTGGTCTCCGTCAGTTGCCGCACACCGCCATTGTCCGTGAGGATGGCTGACCGTGCGCCGCCCAGCTCTCGTTTCCCGCCTCCAGCCCTTCACCTCGACGATCTTCGCCGAGATGACCGCACTCGCCACCCGGACCGGGGCCGTCAACCTCGGCCAGGGTTTTCCGGACACGGACGGCCCCGCCGCGATGTTGGCGGCGGCCCAGCAGGCCATCGCGTCCGGCGTGAACCAGTACCCGCCGGGCCCCGGCCGGCCCGAGCTGCGGGCGGCGATCGCGGCACAGCGCGCGGCCACCTACGGCGTCGCCTACGACCCGGACACCGAGGTCCTGGTGACCGTCGGCGCGACGGAGGCCGTCGCGGCGGCCATGCTGGCGCTGGTCGAGCCGGGCGACGAGGTCGTCATGTTCGAGCCGTACTACGACTCGTACGCGGCGTCGGTCGCGCTGGCCGGGGCGACCCGCCGGGTGGTGTCGCTGACCGACGACTTCCGCGTCGACCTCGACGCGCTGCGGGCCGCGGTGACCTCGCGGACCCGCGTGATCCTGCTCAACTCCCCGCACAACCCGACGGGCACGGTGTTCACCCGAGCCGAGCTGGAGGGAATCGCCTCCGTCTGCGTGGAGCACGACCTGATCGCGGTGACCGACGAGGTGTACGAGTCGCTGACCTACGACGACGTCCCGCACGTGCCGCTGTGCACGCTGCCGGGGATGGCGGCCAGGACCGTCACCATCTCCAGCGCCGGGAAGATGTTCAACTGCACCGGCTGGAAGATCGGGTGGGCGTGCGGGCCAGCCGAGCTGGTGTCGGCCGTGCGCGCGGCGAAGCAGTTCCTGACCTTCGTCGGCGGCGCCCCGTTCCAGCCGGCCGTCGCGTACGCGCTGGAGCACGAGTCCGCGTGGGTGTCGAGCCTGCGTGCCGACCTGGCCGTGAAGCGGGACCGCCTCTCCGAGGGCCTCGCGGCGGCCGGCTTCGGTGTGCGCAGGAGCGCGGGCACGTACTTCGTCTGCGCGGACGTCCGCCCGCTCGGCTACGCCGACGGCGCGGAGCTGTGCTGGCAGCTCCCGGAACGCATCGGCGTCGCCGCCGTCCCGGTCCAGGTGTTCACCGACAACCCGGACCGCTGGCGCCACATCGTGCGTTTCGCGTTCTGCAAACGGGACGAGGTCCTCGACCAAGCGATCGAACGCCTCCACAAACTGTGACCGAACGGCGCTGCGAGCCGCCCGAATCGGGTAGTGAATCCGCCCCCCGGCGGAAACCCTCACCTCGTGTGATCAACATTGGCCCATCCGGCCGATACGGTGCGCTTTTGCCGTCTTTCCGGGTGGATCTGACGCGGCTAGGGTGCACATTGTCGGTGCAGTGCTAGATAGTGTGCAATGTCGGCACGGGCTCCCGTGGCGCGACGGCGTTGACAGGGATCGGTGGTGGTCACGGTGGACGGCGCGAACCCGGCGGCCGCCGGTAGCCGGCTTCCCCGGCTGCTGCGCCGTGGGTTGCTGGTCGCCGCCATCGCCGCCGCCGGCTGGCTGCTCCTCGCGGGCACCGCCGCCGCGGAGGACGCCCCCACCGACACCACACCGGAGACCCTCGCCACGACCGAGGTGATGACGGCCGACCAGCAGGAACCCCACGCGGCCCAGTCCGGCGGCGGTCTGCTCGGCGGGCTGCTGAACGGTGTCGCGCACACGGTCGGCGCGCTCACGAACACGGTCGTCAACCTGACCGGTGCGGTCGTCGACACCACGACCTCGCTCATCGCGCCGATCGTCCAGCCGTCGGCCGAACCGATCATCGACCTGCCCGAGCTGCTTCCCGAGTCCGACTGGTCGGCCGGCTCCGAGGCCGACCGCGCGGACGCGGTCGCTCCCGCCCCGGTGGTGCCCGTTGCCCCGCCGGTCGCGCCGGTGCCGCCGACGCCGGAAGCGGCGCTCGTGCCCGAGGTCGACACCGTCGCGAAGGTCCCCGTGCAGGTCACGCGGCCCGCGCCGGTCGTCGTCCCCCAGAACGGCGACGACGCCGCGGAGCACGCGGGCAAGGGCGGCCCCGGCCCGGAGCCGGGGAAGGCCCCGTCCGCGCCGGGCGGTCCCGGCTCGACGGTCACCACCGCCCATGACAGCTTCGGTGGCGCGCGCGGCACGCACGGCGTGCTGACGCAGCAGGCCACCCTCCACCCGGCCGACGCCGGTTTCACCACCCGCAGCCGCGCGGTCGACGCCGCGGGCCGCGACGCCGGTTTACCGGCGACCTCGCCCGACTGACCGGGCGGGCCGCACCGGAGAGGTGTGTCCGCTCCCGGTTCGACCCACTTTCGACGTGGCCCGGCCGGCCGATCCCTTTGGTCTGATCGCCGGCACCCGAACACAGCTCAACAAACCACAGCTACCCGACCTGCCGACCGCGCCCGGTCAGGTCGGGACCTGGCCCCGGCGCCGCGATGCCCCCGCGGCGCCGGGGCTCCCCCTCTGGCAGCTCGTCCGGTGGCACAACGAGGGGCTGTGCCGTCCGGCCCCTGCCGAGCAGCTCAGAGGCGAACAGTGCGCTGGATGGCTTCCACCCGTCCGAACGGCCGACGGTGGTCTAGGCCATCCAGCGCACTGCTTTGTACCCTGTATACCGTCTTCTGGTCCAGTCATGTGACCGGAATGAGCCCGTTGTCCGCGATCGGGGCACCACTTTCAGCCACTGATGCCGCGGCGGCCGCCAACCGCCCCGCCGCGGTGCGCAACACGTCAACCGGTTGGGTGAACGGCACCCGGAGCCAGCGCTCGAGTCCCCCGTGCGGGGAGAAGACCGAGCCGGGCACCACCCGGACACCGAAGTTCTGCGCCACCGCCGCGATCCGGGTGCCGACCGGCGCGGGCAGCCGGCACCAGAGGCTCAACCCGCCCCGCGGCACCAGAAAGGTCCAGTCCGGGCACTCGGCGCGCAACGCGTCGACCAGCGCGTCCCGGTGCTCGGCCAGCAGCGCGCGCCGCTCGTACAGCGGTTCCCGCGAGCCGGCGAGCAGCTCGGTCAGCAGCAGCTGCTCGAACACCGGCGACCCGAGGTCCAGTCCACGCCGCGCGGCCGCGAGCCGGTCGACGATCTCCGCGGACGCCCGGATCCAGCCGAGCCGCAACCCGCCCCAGTGCGACTTGCCCGCCGAGCCGGTCGCGAGCACCAGGTCGCCGCCGAACGCGCCGAACGGCGGCGGCGCCGCTTCGCCGCCGAAGTCCAGCTCGACCAGGGTCTCGTCGACCACGACCGGGGTGCGGGCCCGGCGCAGGGCCGAGCCGAGCTGCTGGCGGCCGGCCGCGTCGAGCCGGTGTCCGGTCGGGTTGTGGAAGTCGACGACGACGTAGGCCACGCGGGGCGCGGCCTGACGCAGGGTGGCCTCGATGCCGTCGAGGTCCCAGCCGTCCTCGGTCATCGCGACCGGCACCGGGAGGGCGTGCACCCCGCGGATGGCCTCGATCGCGTTCGGGTAGGTCGGCTGCTCGATCAGCACGCGGTCGCCCGGCCCGACGAACAGGCGCAGCGTCATGGCCAGCGCGATGTGCGCGCCGTTGGTGACCAGCACCTGGTCCGGCGTGGTCGGCAGACCGCGCTCGGTGTACCGCTGCGCGAGCCGCTCGCGCAGCTCGGGCATGCCCCGCTCGTACTGGCCGTGGGACGCGAGCTCGGGGGCCAGCTTCGGCAGCACGGCCTCGGCCGCGGCGGCGATGCCCGGAATGGCGGGCGGCACGGCCCTGGCCAGGTCGAGCACCGGCCGGTCCAGGTCGCCGGGCGAGCCGTGCCGGGTGGCGCCGGCGGGGATCGCGGTCCACGAGCCGGCGCCGCGCCGGCTGACCACCAGCCCGTCGGCACGCAGGCGCTCCCACGCGGAGGCGACCATCGTGCGGCTCACCTCGAGTGCCGCCGCCAGCTCGCGCTCCGGCGGCAGCGCGGTGCCGGCGGGCAGGCGGCCGTCGAGGACGAGGAGCCGGATGCCGGCGGCGAGGTCGGCCGCGCCCTGCCGGGAGCCGTGGCGGCGCCACACACCGAGCAACTGAGCCATGCGATGGGCGTTCATGTGGCCAATTCTTGCAAATTGGTTATTGATAGGGAACCACTTCGCTGTTCAAGATGGCCACATGGCAGCGATCGACCTCCGTCCCGTCCCCGTCACCACGTCCCCCGTGCGCCGGCTTCCCCAGCTGTTGGGCGGGCTCGCGCTGTACGGCGCGAGCATGGGTCTGCAGATCCGGTCGACGCTGGGCCTCGACCCGTGGGACGTGCTGCACGACGCGCTGTCGAAGCGGACCGGCCTGTCGTTCGGCACGGTGACGGCCATCGTCGGCGCACTCGTGCTGCTGTGCTGGATCCCGCTGCGGCAGCGCCCCGGCGTCGGCACGGTGGCGAACATCCTCGTGATCGCGGTGGCCGTGGACGTGACGCTCGCGCTGGTCCCGCCGCCGTCGGGCCTGCCGGTCCGGATCACGCTGCTGGTCGCCGGGGTGACACTGAACGCGCTCGCGACGGCGGCCTACATCGGGGTCCGGCTCGGCCCCGGCCCCCGGGACGGCCTGATGACCGGCTTCACCGCGCGGACCGGCGTCTCGATCCGCCTGGTGCGCACGGGGATCGAGGTGACCGTCCTCGCGGCGGGCTGGCTGCTCGGCGGCACGGCCGGCGTGGGCACCCTGCTCTACGCCCTCGCGATCGGCCCGCTCACGCAGGCGTTCCTGCCGCTGGTCACGTGGCGCGAGAGAGTCGCCGGGTGACGCCGGTCTAGCCGGCCTTAGCGAGTCGCCCGCGGAGGTCGAGGTAGGAGAGGCCGTGGCTCGCGAGCAGCTGCGCGCCGACGCCGTCGCGTGCTGCGATCGCCAGCAGCAGGTGCTCGTCGCCGAGGTCGCGGTCGCGCAGGGCCCGCTTCTCGCGCAGCGCGCCGAGCAGGATCGACTTCCCGGTGGCGCCGAAGGGGGTGCGCCGGCCGCGCCGGCGGGACCCGCCGGCCAGCGCGTGCGCGCCGAGCTTGCTCTCGACCCGTTCGACGACCTGGTCGACGTCGATGCCCAGCTCACGCAGGAGTGACTCGGCCTCCGCGTCGGACAGGCCGCCCTTGCGGTCGGCGGCCAGGTAGGCGTCGGCCACCTTCTCGCTGGTGACGCCGGCCGACTCGAGCAGCCGGGCGGCGGTCGACCCGGGCTGGGCGAGCAGCGCCGCGAGCAGGTGCTCGTCGGTCACCTCGGCCGAGCGGCCGGTCCGGGCGACGCGCACGGCGTCGATCACGGCGAGTCGAGCGGTGCTCGTGAACCGGTCGAACATGTCAGGCCCTCCCGTGCTTCTTGTGTACCGCCTGGCGGGTGACCCCCAGCTCGGCGGCGATCTCCTGCCAGGACCAGCCCCGGACCCTGGCGTTGCGCACCTGGACGGACTCGAGCCGTTCCAGGAGTTTCCGCAGCGCGGCGACGGCCTGGAGACCCACCTTCGGATCCCGGTCGCCGGCGGCCGCGGCCAGTTGTGTCGCTTCGGTCATGATGTCAACATAGGTTGACAGAATCGCCTCTGTCAACTCGAGTTGACAAAAACGTGAGTATCCTGCGCGTATGGCGTCGCCCAAGATCGAAGTCGCCGAGCGGCCCGGGGTCGGGCCGGACGGCGCGCCGAGGCCGAGCGAGGACGTCGTCGTCGTGCTGCCGACCGCGGTTCTGCTGCTCGACGGGGCGACCTCGTTGGATCCCGAGCTGCCGAGCGGCGGCTGGTACGCCTCACGGCTGGCCGGCGAGCTGGCCGGCCGGTTGACCGGCTACCCCGCGACCGACCTCGCGGACCTGCTCGCGGCGGCGATCAAGGCGGTGGCACGCGAGCACGAGCTGGAGCCGGGCGCGGCGCCGTCGAGCACGGTGGCGGTGCTGCGGTGGACGGACTCCGTCGTCGAGGGCCTGGTGCTGGCGGACAGCCCGATCGTGGCGTTCACGCGGGAGGGGCCGTCACTGCTCGCGGACTCCCGGCTGACGTCGATGCCGCGCGGCGACGCCTACCGGGACCGGCTCGCGGCCGGCGGCGGGTACGGCTCGGACCACGTGCTGGCGCTGCGCTCGTCGGCCGGGGTGGTCGGGCGGCTACGCAACCAGGAGGGCGGCTTCTGGGTCGCGGAGGCGGACCCCGACGCCGCGCACTACGCGAAGCGCGCCACCTGGCCCCGAGAGTCGCTGTCGACGGTCCTCATGGCGAGCGACGGGGTGTCGTGCGGCGTGGACACCTACGGCGTGTTCGCGGACTGGTCGGCCGTGCGCGACCTGGCGGCCCGCTCCGGCGCGGACGCGGTGCTGGACGCGGTGCGCACCGCGGAGCGCTCCGACCCGGACGGCAGCCGCTGGCCGCGGGCCAAGCCGCACGACGACCAGGCGCTGGTGCTGGTGGACTTCGCGTAGTACCGCTCAGCGGCGGCCGAGGCCGTTCCACTCGAAGTTGGCCCTGCGGAGCACGTCCGGGTCCAGCAGGTTTCGGGTGTCGACGACGACCGGCCGGGCGACGACCCCGGCGAGCTTCGCCCAGTCGAGACCGCGGAACTCCGGCCACTCGGTCAGCACCACCAGCGCCTCGACGCCCTCCGCGGCGCGGTAGGGATCGTCGACGAGCGTGATCCCCTCCAGCTCCGGGCGGGCCTCGCCGGAGCGCAGCGCCGGGTCGTAGCCGATGAGCTTCGCGCCGGCCTGGCGCAGCAGCGCGGCCACGGCGAGGGCCGGGGAGTCGCGCAGGTCGTCGGTGCCGGCCTTGAACGTCAGGCCCAGGATGCCGAGGCGGACCTTCGACAGCGAGCCGCCCCGCTTGCCGGTCACGGCGAGGCGGACCTTCTCGACCATGCGCTGGCGCTGCCGGTTGTTCGTGTCGATGGTGGCCCGGATGAGCCGGAACTCGAAGTCGGCGGCGTCGGCGAGCTGCAGCATCGCCGAGGTGTCCTTCGGCAGGCAGGAGCCGCCCCAGCCGGGTCCGGGCTGCAGGAAGGCCTGGCCGATGCGCTTGTCGTAGCCCATGCCCTCGGTGACGTCGGAGATGTTGGCGCCGAGGCGGTCGCACAGCTCGGCGACGGCGTTGACGTAGGACAGCTTCATCGCGAGGTAGCAGTTCGCCGCGTACTTCACCAGCTCGGCGGACGCGGCGTCGGTGAGCACGGTGGGGGCGCCGAGGCGGGCGTAGAGCGCCGCGACCTTCTCCGCCGCGTCCTGCTTGTCGCAGCCGACGACGATGCGGTCCGGGTGCAGGAAGTCGTGCACGGCGGAGCCCTCGCGCAGGAACTCCGGGTTGCTGACCACGGCGATGTCGTCGCGCTCGAGCAGGTCCGCGGTCTGCTGCGCGGTGCCCACCGGCACGGTCGACTTGTTCACGACGACCGCGCCGGGCGGCAGCAACGGGCCGACCTCCTCGATCACCGACTCGACGACGGACAGGTCCGCGACGCCGCCGACGCCCATCGGCGTCGGCACGCAGAGGAACACGACCTCGCAGCCCTCGACGGCCGAGGCGGCGCCGAGCACGAACGACAGCCGGCCGGCGGCGAGCCCGCCGGACACCAGGTCGGCGAGCCCCGGCTCCAGGATGTCGATCTCGCCGGAGGAGAGCCGCTTCACCTTCTCCGCGTCGACGTCCGCGCACACCACGTGGTGTCCGAGCGAGGCGAGACACGCCCCTGTGGTGAGGCCGACATAGCCGGTCCCGACAACCGCGATCCGCCTGACGAACACCGGTCGGACTCCCCTCGTGAGGTAGTTCTGATCCCGCTTGAAACCTACATGCGCGGTAACGGGAACCCCCCGACGGCCGACCTACTGTCTGAACCGGGTGCGGCATCAGGGCTCCGCACGTGTGCAATTCCCCCAGTGGAGGAAACGCGTGGCAATGACACGCTTCTTTTGTGCTGCCTCCAGACGGGCGGACATCCGATGAGGATCAGCGTCTTCGGCCTCGGCTACGTCGGCTGCGTGTCGGCCGCGTGCCTCGCCTCGCGCGGCAACGACGTCGTCGGCGTCGACGTGAACCCCACCAAGATCGACCTGATCATGGGCGGGCACGCGCCGGTCGTCGAGGAGCGGATCGGCGAGCTGACCAGCGAGGTGGTCGCGGACCACCGGCTCACGGCCACCACGGACGTCCAGCACGCGGTCGAGAGCACGGACATCTCGCTCGTCTGTGTCGGCACCCCGTCCGCGCCGAACGGCAGCCTCTCCACGGCCTACCTCGAGCGCGTCGCGGAGCAGATCGGTGCGGCGCTCGCCGACCGCGAGACCCGCCACACGGTCGTCTTCCGCAGCACGATGCTGCCCGGCACGTGCCTGAACCTGCTGGTCCCGATCCTGGAGAAGGCGTCGGGCAGGACCGCCGGCGTCGACTTCGGCGTCGCCGTGAACCCCGAGTTCCTGCGCGAGGGCACCAGCGTCCGCGACTTCTTCGACCCGCCGAAGACCGTCATCGGCCAGCTCGACGACGCGAGCGGCGACGCGGTGGCCGCGCTCTACGACGGCCTGCCCGGCGACGTGTTCCGCGTGCCGATCCCGGTCGCCGAGATCACCAAGTACGCCGACAACTCCTTCCACGCGCTCAAGATCGGCTTCGCGAACGAGCTCGGCGCGATCTGCGGCGCGCTCGGGCTGGACTCGCACGAGGTGATGGACGTCTTCCTGGCCGACCGCAAGCTCAACGTCAGCCCCGCGTACCTGCGCCCGGGCTTCGCGTTCGGCGGCTCCTGCCTGCCGAAGGACCTGCGCGGACTGGTGCACGCCGCGCACCGGGCCGACGTCAGCGTGCCGATCCTCGCGCACGTGCTGCCCTCCAACGAGGAGCACCTCAAGCGCGCGTTCGACCTGGTCGTCCGCACCGGCAGCCGCAAGGTCGGCCTGTTCGGCCTCTCGTTCAAGCCGGGCACCGACGACCTGCGCGAGAGCCCGATGGTCGAGCTGGCGGAACGCCTGCTCGGCAAGGGCTACGACCTCAAGATCTACGACGCGAACGTGAGCATGTCGCGGCTGCTCGGCGCGAACCGCGAGTACATCGAGCAGCGCCTGCCGCACCTCGGCCAGCTGCTCGCCGGCAGCGTCGCCGAGGTGCTCGACCACGCGGACGTCTGCCTGGTCGCGAGCGCCGACCCGGCCGTGCTCACCGCGCTGCCGCCGGGCGGCGACCGGACGCTCATCGATCTCATCCGCCTGCCCGACGCCCAGGAGCGCCGGTCCGACAAGGGGTATGTGGGTCTTGCCTGGTAAAAAAGCGCTCATCCTCGTCGAGAACCTGTCCGTCCCGTTCGACCGCAGGGTGTGGCAGGAGTCCACCACGCTGCGGGACGCGGGCTGGGACGTGCACGTCATCTGTCCGCAGGGGACGAAACGGGACACCGAGCCCTACGTCGAGCTGGACGGGGTGAAGATCCACCGCTACCCGCTGACGGCGGCGACCGGCGGCCCGCGCGGCTACCTCAAGGAGTACGGCGCCGCGCTGTGGCACACCGCCCGGCTGGCGCGCAAGATCGGCAAGGTGGACGTCGTCCACGCGTGCAACCCGCCGGACCTGCTGTACCTCGTGGCGAAGATGCTCAAGCGCAAGGGCGCGAAGTTCGTCTTCGACCAGCACGACCTGTGCCCGGAGCTGTACCTGTCCCGGTTCGACCGCGGCGAGGACCTCCTCTACCGCGCGGTGTGCCGGCTGGAGCGGTCCACCTACCGGGCCGCGGACGTGGTGATCTCGACCAACGAGAGCTACCGCGACGCCGCGATCACCAGGGGGAACATGGCGGCGGACAAGGTGTTCGTGGTCCGCAGCGCGCCGGCCGTCGAGCGGTTCAGGCAGGTCGACCCGGAGCCGGCGCTCAAGAAGGGCAAGCCGCACCTGCTCTGCTACCTCGGCGTGATGGGCCCGCAGGACGGCGTCGACTACGCGCTCCGCGCGCTCGCGAAGCTGCGCGACGACCTCGGCCGCGACGACTGGCACGCGGTGTTCGTCGGCGCGGGCGACACGTTCGACGACATGGTGGCGCTGGCGAAGGAGCTGAGGCTCGACGACGTCGTCGAGTTCACCGGCCGCATCCCGGACGAGGACCTGGTCCGCTACCTGTCCACGGCCGACGTGTGCCTGTCCCCGGATCCACACAACCCGCTCAACGACGTGTCGACCATGAACAAGGTCATGGAGTACATGGCCATGAGCAGACCGATGGTGTCGTTCGAGCTGCGCGAGGCACGGGTGTCGGCCGGCGAGGCCGCGGTGTACGCGCCGGCGAACGACGAGCTGGAGTTCGCGAAGCTCACCGCCCGCCTCCTCGACGACCCGGAGGAACGCGAGCGGATGGGCAAGATCGGCCGTGAGCGGGTCCAGGGCCCGCTCGCCTGGGGGAACTCGCAGAAGGCGCTGCTCGCCGCGTACGCCGCGGCGATCGGCGACCGAACGTAAAACGCGAACTACCAGTTTGACTAAGAGTCACCGTGGCGCTGTAACCAAATCACACGCCATCGCGACGGGACTCGTGAGGACCGGCCCTGCGTCAGGCAGCGACGCGGGCCGAAGTACCTCGAAGGGGGGCCCAACACAGTGAACGACGACACAGCCCGACTGTCGATCATCTGGCACGTGCTGCGCCAGAGATGGCGGTTACTCTTTGTGATCGCCGTGTTGGGCGCGCTCGTCGGCGCGGGCGCCTCGCTCGTGTTCTCCCCCGGCTACGAGACGTCCGCGAGTGTGCTGCTGCAGGGTTCGCGCGACCCGGACGAGCTGCTGACCGAGGCGCAGGTGGCGAAGAGCTCGGTCGTCCTCGACCGGGCCGCGGCCGCGCTGAACTGGGGAAAGTCGGGCGTCGACCTCCAGGACTCGGTCACCGCGGCGGTCGCCGACGGCAACATCATCGACATCTCGGCGGTCGCGGAGACCCCGGAGCGGGCCCAGCAGCTCGCCGACCGGGTCGCGCAGGAGTACGTCACGTTCTCCACCCAGCTGATGAGCAACTCGGCGGACGCGTCCGCCCAGGTGTCGCAGGAGCAGCAGCAGACGCTGCGCCAGCAGATCCTCGAGACCAACCAGAAGATCTCCGACCTGCACAGCTCCGCGGGTCAGGGCAACACGATCGAGAGCGTCGGCGTGCGCACCGAGCTGGAGTCGCTGCGCACCGCCCTTTCGCAGGCGGTCTCGAAGCTCGACGAGCTCGACACCGCGTCCAGCCAGGCGAAGATGGTCGTGATGGGTCCGGCGGAACGCCCGACCGGCCCCGGCACGCCGACGATGACGCACTTCGTCGCGGGCGGCGCCGCGGTGTTCTTCCTGCTGGGCCTGTTCGGGCACCTGATCTCGACCCGCACCGACCGGCGGCTGCGTGGGGACGCGCCGATCGGGTCCGCGCTGGGCACCACGGTCCTCGGCGGCATCGACGTGCCGAACGAGGTCGAGCAGCCGGCGACCGAGGCGGCGACGCTCGGTGCGAGGCTGCGGCGGCTCGTCGGCGCCGACGAGCCGTGGCAGTTGGTCGAGCCACCCGCCGCACCGGACGAGGTGAGCATGGACATCCGCTACCGCAGGGTTCTGAACCGGCTTCGCGAGCAGACCCCGGAAGGCCCGGCCAGGGTGCTGGTCGTGGTCCCCGACGACGACCCGGCCGCGAGCCGGGCGGCCGCCCGGCTGACCCGCACCCCGTCCGACGGGCCAGGGCGGATCGCGCTGCGGGTGCTCGAGGTGTCGGCGGAGCGGCCGACGGTGCCGGACGACCCCGACGACACCGCCGCCGGGGTGCTCGTCATGGTCACCACGGGCACCAGGACGGCGTGGGAGCTGGTCGGCATCACCGAGGCCTGCGGCGACGCGGGTCATGACGTCCTCGGCGCCGTCGTCGTCAGCCCCACCCGACCACCGGAACAAGACGAGCCGACCGACGCGACGCCGGACGTCCCGGCCGGCGTGATGGCAGGTTCCGCATGACGGACAAGCAGCCGGCCGAGGCCTCCGGCCCGCAGCACCTGCTCGACTTCGCCCGGCTCTGGGCCGGGGTGCGGCGCAGGCGCCGGATGTGGCTGACGTTCGGGGTGCTCGGCATGATCTGCGGCGGCATGGTGGCCGTGCTGATCCCGACGGCCCCGACGGCGGTCACCCGGATCCTCGTCGTGCACGAGGGCGACGGGCCCTCCGACGGCGGCGGGCTCATCCTCACCGACGTCGCGTTGATGTCCACCACGAAGATCGCCTCGGCCGCGCTGAAGTCCATCGGGTCGACGGAGCGGCCGGAGGACTTCATCAAGGAGTACGACGTCGTCGGGCTGACGAACAACATCCTCGAGGTGACGGTCAAGGGCCCGACCGGCGCGGAGGCGGCACGCAGGGCGGAGGCGCTCGCGGAGGCGTTCATCGCCGACCACGTCGGCCGCATCCAGGCCGCCGCGACGGCCGAGGCGAAGGCGCTCACCAACCAGGGCGCGCAGGTCCAGGCCGAGCTGGACGAGGTGAACACCCAGATCTCGGGCGCTGAGCAGGCCGCGGCCAACGCGGCGAACGCCGATAACGAGAACCAGGACGAGGGCGCCCCGGTGCAGCAGAACGCGGCCGGGCTGGACTCGCTCTACGCCCGCCGCGCCGAGCTGACCGACCAGATCTCCCAGCTCACGCAGCAGGCCCAGCAGGCCGGCCTCGGCGCGCCCCGCGTGTCGGCCGGCACCCAGATCGTCGACGCGCCGCGTCCGGTGCGGGTGTCGATGAAGGTCGCCGGGGCCACCAACGCGGCCATCGGCTTCGCGCTGGGGCTCGTCCTCGGCGTCACGCTGGCCGCGGTCACCGGTGTCGTCAAGGACAAGCCGGTGCTGCGCAAGGACATCTCCGCCAACCTCGGCGCGTCGGTGATCGCACAGCTGCCCGCCCGGCTGCGCGGCCCGGCCCGGCTGTGGGGGCGCAGGCGGCTGGCGCGGGAGCGCAGACGGGTCGCCGCGACACTCGTGCGGCTGGTGCGCGACGGCGCCGGACCGGTGTCCGTGCTGGAGCTCGGCGCGCCGAAGCTCGCGGCCGAGCTGGCCACGGACGTCGCCACCGAGCTGACGGCCGAGCGGGCGGTCGTGCTCGTGGTCGGCGACACCGGGCGGGACACGGCAGAGACCGCGCGGGCCATGGCCGAGAGGGTGCCGACCGGCACGGCCAACCCGGTGCGGGTCACCGGCACCGACGACACCAGCCGGCCGACCCCCGGCGAGGCGCGGATCGGCGTCGGCTCGGTCGCCGCCGGCACCGCGTGGACCGACCTCGCCCATCTCGGCGGCGAGACACTGCTCGTCGTGCGGGCCGGGTTCGCGACCACCGCGTGGCTGCACACGGTGGCCCGGCAGCTCGCCGACCTGGAGATCCCCATCGTCGGCGTCGTGCTGGTCGACCCGGACCCGAGGGACCGTTCCGACGGCACCCTGTGGGACGGGCTGCACACCGCGCTGCGCGGCCGCGCCGGCCACAAGCCGCCCGAGGAGCCGAAGAAGATCAACGGCACCAACGGCAGCAAGGTCTTGAACGGCTCGGCCGCCGACCTGCCGACGCGCCGGATCGCACCGGTGACGCAGTCCGTGCACGACCTGCCGACCAAGCGGTTCGCGCCGGTCCGGCCCGCGGACCGCGAGACCGACGCGGACGAGCTGACCCGCGGGACCCAGGGCTGAGAGGGGCCGGAACCACACATGTGCGGCATCGCAGGCACCTATCTCTGGCCGGACGGCGGCCCGCTGACCGACCGGCTGACCGAGACCCTCGCGCACCGGGGGCCCGACGGGTCCGGCCGGTACACGCGGCCCGTCGGCGCGCGCGAGGTCCATCTCGGGCACCGGCGGCTGTCGATCATCGACCTGTCCGAGACCGGCGCGCAGCCCATGGTCGCCGACGGCCTCGCACTGACCTACAACGGCGAGCTGTACAACGCGCCCGCGCTGCGTCGCGAGCTGATGGCGGCGGGCGTGCGGTTCCGTGGCACGTCCGACACCGAGGTGCTGCTGCGGGCGTGGCGGCGCTGGGGCGTGGACTGCCTGCCGAGGCTGCGCGGCATGTTCGCGTTCGCCGTGTTCGACGAGCGGACCGGCGAGCTGACGCTGGTCCGCGACCAGCTGGGCATCAAGCCGCTGTTCTACGTGCGGCGGGGTGACGGGCTGGTGTTCGCCTCCGAGCTCAAGGCGCTGGCCGCCGAGCTGCCGGACCTGACCGTGGACGACGGCGCGCTGGTCGCGTCGCTGCTGTACTACTGGGTGCCCGACAGCCGCTGCGCGTACCGGGAGGCCGAGAAGCTGCCGCCGGGCACCTGGCTGACCTGCAAGCCGGACGGTCGCGTCGAGCGGGGCACGTACTGGTCGCTGCGCGAGGTCGCCGAGGAGGCCCAGCACCGCGACAGCACTGAGGAGGTGGACCTCGCCGCGGTGGTCGAGGAGTCGACGAAGGCGCACCTGCTGTCGGACGTGCCGGTCGCGACGTTCCTGTCCGGTGGCCTGGACTCCAGCTACCTGACCGCGCTCGCGGCCCGCCACCAGCCGGGCATCTCCGCGTACACCATCGGTTTCCGCGCTGAGGACGCCAAGTTCGAGGCCATGCCGGACGATCTCAGGTACGCGCGGGTGGTGGCCGAGAAGTTCGGCGTCGACCTGCACGAGATCGAGATCGCGCCGCAGGTGCTCGAGCTGCTGCCGAAGATGACCTACCACCTGGACGAGCCGATCGGCGACCCGGCGGCCATCAACACCTACCTGATCTGCACGGCCGCCCGCGAGGCCGGCGTGAAGGTGATGCTGTCCGGGATGGGCGCCGACGAGCTGTTCGCCGGCTACCGCAAGCACCTCGCGAACAAGCTCGCGCTCCAGTACCAGCGAATGCCCGGCCTGGTGCGGAACCCCGTGCAGTCCGTTGTGGACAGACTGCCGGTGGCGACCGCGCGGCGCGGCTACCGTTGGGTGCGGTTCGCGAAGCGGTTCCTGTCGTTCGCGAACCTGCCGGAGGAGACCGCCTTCCGGCGCAGCTACACGATGTACGACCGAGACGAACTGGCCGGACTGCTGAACCCGGAGCTCGCCGGCACGGTCGACGACGTGCTGACCGAGCACGCGGACACCTACCACGACAACGCGTTGTCCGACTACGTGAACCGGATGTGCCTCGCCGACGCGCGGCTGTTCCTGCCGGGGCTGAACCTCGCGTACACCGACCGGTCGAGCATGGCCGCATCGACCGAGGTGCGGGTGCCGTTCGTGGACGTGGAGGTCGTGAAGGCCGCGTTCGCGATCCCCGGCCGCCAGAAGATCGTGCAGAGATACGGACGCGGCCAAGGAAAGATGGCGCTCAAGAAGGCCGCCGAGGACATCCTGCCGAGCGAGATCGTGTACCGGCCGAAGGGGTTGTTCTCCGCGCCGCTGCGGGCCTGGATGAGCCGTGACCTCGCGCCGCTGGTCCGCGAGGTCGTCAACGACGGGCTGTTGGTGCGCAACGGTTTCCTCCGACGCGAGGCGTTACAGCGCCTGGTCGACGAGGACGCCGCCGGCCAGCAGGACCGCAGCAAGCACCTCTGGCACGTGTTGACGCTCGAGCACTGGTACCGCGCCGCCACCGAAAGAGTTTCGGTCTAGACATGAGGGAATCGCCTTGAAGCAGGTTGTGCAGAACTACAAGAGCGGCGAGCTGGCGTTGCTCGACGTGCCGGAGCCGGCGTGCAAGCCGGGCGGGGTGCTGGTGCGCACCCTGTTCTCGCTGATCTCAACCGGCACCGAGCTGATGAAGGTCTCCGAGGCCAGCAAGTCGTTGCTGGGCAAGGCGAAGGCGCGACCGGACCAGGTGGCGAAGGTCATGCAGAGCGTGGCCACGAACGGGCTCGCGGCCACCTACCGCAAGGTGACCAACAAGCTCGACTCCTACACCCCGCTCGGCTACTCGCTGTGCGGCGTGGTGACCGAGGTCGGCGCGGGTGTGGACGACGTGTCGGTCGGCGACCTCGTCGCGTGCGCCGGCAACGAGCACGCGCTGCACGCCGAGCTGAACTGGGTGCCGAAGAACCTGTACGCGCGGGTGCCGCCGCAGCTCGACCCCCGGCACGCGGCGTTCGGCACGGTCGGCGCGATCGCCATGCAGGGCGTGCGCCGCGGCGAGCCGGCGCTCGGCGACACCGCGCTGGTCATCGGCCTCGGCCTGATCGGCCAGCTGGTGGTGCAGCTGCTGGTGGCGTCCGGGGTGCGGGTCGTCGGCGTGGACCCCGACCCGGCCCGCTGCCAGCTCGCCGAGCGGACGGGCGCCCTGGTGTGCGCGGCGCCCGGCTCGGACGTGGTGGTCACGGCGGTCGCCGAGCTGACCAACGGGCACGGCGTCGACCAGGTGTACCTGGCGGCGGGCGGTTCGACGAACGAGCCGGTCGAGCTGGCCGCGAAGCTGGCGCGCGACCGCGGCACGGTCGTCGACATCGGCAAGTGCAGCCTCGACCTGCCGTGGAACGCCTACTACGAGAAGGAGCTGGACGTCCGGTTCTCCCGGTCCTACGGCCCCGGCCGCTACGACCCGTCCTACGAGCTGGAGGGCCGCGACTACCCGATCGGCTACGTGCGGTGGACCGAGCGACGCAACCTGGAGTGCTTCCTCGACCTGGCCGCCCGCGGCAAGGTCGACGTCGAGCCGCTGATCACGCGGGTCGCCGAGTTCGCCGACGCGGTGGAGACCTACCGCGCGCTGAACGAGGGCGAGCTGAAGGCCGTCGCGGTGCTGTTCGGTTATCCACAGCCAGAACCCGAGCAGCCAAAACTGTCGGTGCTCGCTGATAGCGTTGCTGTTCTTGATGGTTCGCTCCGCAAGCTCCGCGAAGCCGGGGGCCCCCCGGCCGCACGAATGGGACACTCGCTCGGTCAGCGGCGCCCGCGGAAGTCCACCGTGCGCGTCGGGTTCATCGGGGCCGGCAACTACGCGTCGTCGATGCTGCTGCCGCATCTGGCCGAGCGGGCCGGCGACGGCACTGTGGACATGCGGCACGTGGTCACCACGTCCGCGCTCTCGGCCGCGAACGCCAAGCGCAAGTTCGGTTTCACCAGCGCCTCCACCGATCTCGACGACCTGCTCGGCGACGACTCCGTCGACGCGGTGTTCGTGGTGACCAGGCACAGCTCGCACGCGGAGCTGACCAACCGCGCGCTGCGGGCCGGCAAGGCCGTGTTCGTGGAGAAGCCGCTCGCGCTGACCGAGGCCGAGCTGGCGAGCGTGCTCGCGACCGTCGAGGAGACCGGCAACGACCGGCTGCAGGTCGGCTTCAACCGCCGGTTCGCGCCGCTGCTGCACGAGGCGCGCCAGCAGTTCGGCCGCCGCATCGGGCCGGGCTCGGTGCGCTACCTCGTCAACGCCGGCCGCCTCGACGGCAACAGCTGGTACACCCACGACGCCGAGGGCACCCGGTTCTCCGGCGAGGGCGGGCACTTCGTCGACACCGTGTCGTGGCTGCTGGGCGACGACCCGGTCTCGGTGTACGCGGCCGCCACGCCCGGCCACGCCGACCTGCAGGTCGTGCTGCGCTACCCGGACGGCTCGACCGCGGCGATCACCTACGCCACCAGCGGCTCGACCCAGTTCCAGAAGGAGACCATCGACCTCACGGCCGACGGCAAGGTGCTGCGCTTCGACGACTTCGCGCGCGCCTCGGTGTACGCGCGGAAGAAGTGGGCCAGCTCCCGGCTGCCGAAGGCACGCGACAAAGGTCAGGAGGCCGAGCTGGCCGCGTTCCTCGACGCCGTCGCCGGCGGCGGGCCGATGCCGGTGCCGGTCGAGTCGCTCGCCGCCACGACGCTGGCGACCCTCGCGGTGGCGACCAGCCTGAACACCGGCGGCCCCGTCCGCGTCGGGCTCCCCGTCGCCGCGGCGATGCCGGAACCGGCAGAGCAGACGACATGAGGCCGACCTGGTATCTGCGGCGGCTGTCGCGGATGGGCCCTCGCGAGGTGGCCGTCCGCGCGATGGTCGCCGCCCGCATCCACCGCTGGCGCCGCGTGCTCGAGGAGTCCACCGAGGCCGGCGCGATGACGGCCGTGTGGCTGCCGAGGCGCCGGTTCGTGCCGGTGCTGCCCGACCAGGCGCTCGCCGCGGTCCCGGCCGCCGCCAAGGACCGGCTGCTGGCCACCGCCGACGAGCTGATGGCGGGCCGCGCCGAGTTCTTCGGTCTCGCCCGCGAGGACCTGGTCGCGCCGGACTGGTCCCACGACCCGAAGACCGGCCGGAGGGCCCCGACCGCCCTGTACGCCTTCGACATCGCCTACCGCGACGAGAAGGCGGTCGGCGACATCAAGCAGCTGTGGGAGCCCTCCCGCCACCAGTACCTGACCGTGCTGGCGGCCGCGTACGCGCTGACCGGCGAGGAGCAGTACGCCGACCGGGTCGCCGAGCACCTGCGGTCCTGGTGGGCCGCGAACCCGCCGCTGCGCGGCGTGCACTGGGTGAGCGGCATCGAGCTGGGCATCCGGCTGCTGTCGTGGGTGTGGATCCGGCGCCTGCTCGACCGCTGGTCCGGCGCCGCGGAGCTGTTCGAGGACAACCCCGACGCGCTGCACCAGATCTGGCACCACCAGCGTTGGCTCGCCGCGCTCGGCAGCCACGGCTCGTCCGCCAACAACCACGTGATCGCCGAGGTGGCCGGGCAGCTCGCGACCGCGTGCGCGTTCGACTGGTTCCCCGAGTCGCCCGGCTGGCGGGACGCGGCGCTGCGCACGCTCGACGAGCAGCTGCACCACAACACGTTCGCGTCCGGCCTCAACCGCGAGCTGGCCACCGAGTACCACGGGCTGGTGCTCGAGCTGGGGTTCGCGGCGGTCGCCGAGGCCGACGCGGCCGGGGTCGCCGTGCCGGACACGACCTGGCTCGTGCTGATGCGGATGTGCGACGCGCTCGCCGCGATCGTGGACGTCCGGCTGCGGCCGCCGCGCCAGGGCGACTCCGACGACGGGCACGGCCTCGTCGTCGACGGCGCCGGCACGAACCGGTGGGCGAGCCTGCTGCACACCGGTGACACGCTGTTCGGCCGGCAGTCCTGGTGGCCGGAGATCCCGTCCGACGGTGACTGCGCCGACGTCCGCACACCACTGCTCACGTCGCTGACCAACGGCGCGCGGTCCGACGTGATCCGCCCGGCCGAGCGCCCGGGTCACCTCGCCGACGCCGGCATGACCATCCTGCGCACGGTCCGCAGCACGGCCCGCGCGGAGATCTGGTGCCGCTGCGACGCGGGCCCGCACGGGTTCCTGTCGATCGCCGCGCACGCGCACGCCGACGCGCTGTCGCTGGAGGTCCGGCACGACGGCGTCGACGTGCTCGCCGACCCCGGGACCTACTGCTACCACGGGCAACCCGAGTGGCGCTCCTACTTCCGGTCCACGCTCGGCCACAACACGCTCGAGCTGGACGGCAAGGACCAGTCCACCTCCGGCGGCCCGTTCATGTGGACGCGGCACGCACGCAGCAAGGTGCTGGTCGCGGACACGGCCGAGCACGGGCTCGCCAGGTGGACCGCCGAGCACGACGGCTACTCGCGCGGCCGCGAGCCCGCCGTGCACCGAAGGTCGGTGCAGCTCGACCGGGAACACCGCGAGGTGCGGGTGTTCGACGAGGTGTTCGCGCCGTCGGCGCGGCCGTGCCGGCTCGCGTTCCACCTCGGCCCGCTGGTCACCGCGGAGCTCGACGGCACGACCGCGCGGCTGACCTGGCACGCCGACGGACACGACAGCTCCGCCGTGCTCGAGCTGCCGCCCGAGCTGGACTGGACCGCACACCGCGGCGTCGAGTCCCCGCCACTCGGTTGGTACTCGGCCGGTTTCGGCCGCCGCGAGCCGGCCACCACGTTCGTCGGCGCCGGAACCGCGGGCGGCCGCCTGCACAGCGCCGTGCTCGCCACCGTGCTCCGCTTCCACCGCTAGCCGTCCCGGAGGTTCTTCCCGTGCGCACTCGACAGTGGACCCGCGCCCACCTCGTGGGGGTGTCGGTGGCCATGGGTGCGCTGTCGCCGCTGCTGTTCGCGTGCGCGCCCGCGCCGCCGCCGGCCCCCGACCTCGGGGCCGCCGCGCCGACCGGGAAGGTCGCCGCGGTCTGCGGGCACACCAAGCCGGGGCCCGCGCACGCGCCGGCCGGCGCGGTCGAGGTGCGCCCCGGTGTCGAGCGGGACCTGTCCATCAAGACGGAGGCGAACCCGCCGGGCACCACGTTCTGGCTCGCGCCGGGCACGCACACGCTCGGCACGGACGAGTACGGCTCGGTCACGCCGAAGGACGGCAACGTCTACCTCGGCGCGCCCGGCGCAATCCTCGACGGCAGGGACAAGAACAAGTACGCGTTCGTGTTCGACGCGTCCGACGTGACCATCCGCGGCCTCACGGTCCGCGGCTTCGACCCGCCGCCCAACGAGGGCGTGGTCAACCACGACTCCGGCGACGGCTGGGTCATCGAGGACAACACGGTCGAGGAGAACGGCGGCGCGGCGCTCATGGCCGGCGCACGCCAGCGGGTGCGCGGCAACTGCCTGCGCAACAACGGCCAGTACGGCATGAACGCGTACAAGGACGGCGACATCACCGGACTCGTGCTGGAGGGCAACGAGATCGTCGGCAACAACACCGACGACTGGGAGTCCAAGATCGACGGTTGCGGCTGCACCGGCGGGGTGAAGTTCTGGGCGGTGAACGGCGCCGACATCAAGAACAACTGGGTGCACGACAACCGCGGCCCCGGGCTGTGGGCCGACACGAACAACAACGACTTCCTCATCGAGCACAACGTGATCGAGGACAACGACGGCCCCGCGATCTTCTACGAGACCAGCTACAACGCGACGATCCGTGCCAACCTGATGCGGCGCAACAACATCTCGGAGGGTCGCAAGTTCGCCGACCGCGGCGAGATCTTCCCGTCGGCCGCGATCTACCTTTCCGAGTCCGGCGGCGAGCCGAGGGTGCCGGCGCGCACCGACAAGATCGACATCTACGGCAACGTCCTGACCGACAACTGGTCCGGGATCACGTTGTGGGAGAACGCCGACCGGTTCTGCAACAGCGCGGCCAACACGTCCGGCGGCTGCACGCTGCTGGTGCCCGAGATGGAGCGGTGCGCGGCGCCGAACATCTCGAAGGACCCGCTCTACGACGACTGCCGGTGGAAGACGCAGCGCGTGGACATCCACGACAACCGGTTCTCGGTCGACACCAGGGCCATCGGCTGCAACGCGCTGTGCGCGCGGATGGCGGTCATCTCGAACTACGGGACGTTCCCGGACTGGTCGCCCTACCGGGCCGACACCGTCCAGCAGGCGATCACGTTCGCGCAGCACAACACGTGGCGCGACAACCACTACTCGGGCCCGTGGACCTTCATGGCCAAGGACACCGGCCAGGTCATCCACCCGGCGCAGTGGCAGTCCGCGCCGTACTCACAGGATCAGCGGAGCACCTTCGTGCAGGCGGGCGGTTAGACATGAACGAGACCGAGGTACAGACCTTCTGGAACGCGCACCCCTGCGGCGACCACATCGTCGGCGGCCTGCGCGACGGCTTCGCCGACGACTACGAGCGCTTCTTCGCCGCGTACGACGCGTGGCGCTACCAGCAGGAGGGGCACATCCCCGCCTGCCTGGACCGGATCGACTGGCAGGACAAGCGGGTCCTCGAGATCGGCCTCGGCCAGGGCGCGGAGTCCGAGCAGCTGATCCGCCGCGGCGCGCGGTGGTCCGGCCTCGACCTGACCGCGGAGTCGGTGGAGCGGGTGCGGGCCCGGCTGACCATCCGCGACCTGCCGCACGAGGACCTGAAACAGGGTTCCGCGCTGCGGATCCCGTACCCGGACAGCAGTTTCGACTACGTTTTCAGCCACGGCGTGCTGCACCACATCCCGGACATCGCGACCGCGCAGGCGGAGATCCGGCGGGTGCTGAAGCCGGGCGGCACGCTCGTCGCGATGCTGTACGCGCGGCGGTCGCTGAACTTCCAGGTGAGCATCCGGGTCGTGCGCCGCGCGGCGCTGGTGGCCGCGTACCCGCTGCGGAACGTGTTGCCGTTCAAGGGAATGCTGCGTGACCACCTGGACAACGCGGCACGGGTCGGGCTGCGTAGGTACCTGTCGATCGAGAACTTCACCCACCGCAACACCGACGGGCCGCTGAACCCGTTCGCGCGGGTGTACTCGCCGCGCGAGGTGGTGCGCGACTTCCCGGCGTTCACGCTGGCGGAGTCCTACCAGCGGTACCTGCACGCGCCGCCGCTTCCGGTGCACGGCCTGCCCTTCGGCGACCGGCTCGGCTGGCACCTGTGGGTCCGGCTCAAGGCGCGCCCATGAGTCTTGCCTCCTACCGCGCGCCCGACACCGCCCTGCTGGAGCCGAGGAAGGCGCCCCGGCTCGTCGGTGCCGTGTGGGCGCTGCTCGTGATCAACACGCTGGGCTCGCAGGGCGCGAACACGATCATCGCCATCCCGCGGCCGGTGGCGCAGATGGTCACCATGGGCGCGGTCGTCGCCGCGTTCGTGCTCGCGCTGCTGGTGAACCCGCGCCTCCAGCTCCGCCCGAGCGCGTACCTACTGCTGCTGAGCCTGCTGCTCGTCGTCAGCATCGTGTCCAGCACCCGGCTGGAGTCGGGCCTCGGCGCGTTGTTCCGGTGCTTCCGGTTCACGATGTTCGTCGGCACGCTCTGGCTGCTCACCCGCTGGTGGGACGACTGGCTCGGGCTGCTGCGCACACACATCAAGGCGATCTGCGCGGTGCTGGCGACGGTGGCCGCCGGGCTGGCCATCTCGCCGGGCACGGCGCGGCCGGACACCTACGGCGGCCGGCTCGTCGGCGCCATCTGGCCGCTGACGCCGCCGCAGATCGGGCAGTACGCGGCGACCGTGATCGGGCTCGTGGTCCTGTTGTGGCTCGGCCATCACACGTCGCGGACCAGCGTGTTCGTCATCGCCGTGCCGGCGCTGGTCCTGCTGCTGATGAGCCAGACCCGCACCGCGCTGCTCGGGCTCGTCGGCGGGCTCGCGGTCGCGCTGATCTCGATGATGACGACGTCGGCCAGAGCCAGGAAGGTGTTCGCGAGGACCGCGCTGGTCGGCGGGCTCGCCGCGGTCGTCGCGGGCGCCGCCATCCAGACGTGGTTCCGCAGGGGCCAGGAGGACCTGACCGAGCTCACCGGCCGCGCGAAGGTGTGGGACGCGCTGCTGGCCGCGCCGCGCACCATCGGCGAGGAGGTGTTCGGCATCGGGCTGACCAACAAGTCGTTCGACGGCCTGCCCATCGACTCGAGCTGGCTCGCGGTCTACCACGAGCAGGGTTACCTGGGGCTGGCACTCGTCGTCGGGTTCCTGCTCACGCTCGTCGGCGTCGCCGTGCTGCGGCCGCCGTCGCTGACCAGGGCGATCGCGTTGTTCCTCGTCTTCTACTGCGTGATCGCCTCCTACACGGAGGCCGGGCTCGGCGACGCGTCACCGTACCTGCTGAACCTGACCATCGCCGCGGCGCTGTTGAGCGTCGTGGCGCCCGCCGAGGACCGGAGGGTGTCGACATGAGGGTTCTCGTCGTGCACAACCGGTACCGCACCGAGCAGCCGAGCGGCGAGGACAACGTCGTCGACCAGGAGGTCGAGCTGCTCCGCGAGGCCGGCCACCGGGTGGACCGGTTCGAGCGGCGCAGCGACGACATCTCGTCGATGTCGTTGCCGCGCAAGGCGATGGTGCCGCTGACCGTGCCGTGGAACCCGGCCGCCCGCACCGCGCTGGCCGCGCGTCTGCGCGCGGAGCGGCCGGACGTCGTGCACGTGCACAACACGTTCCCGCTGCTGTCGGCGTCGGTGCTGGACGCGTGCCGGTCGGCCGGGGTGCCCGTGGTGGCGACGCTGCACAACTACCTGCAGGTGTGCCCTGCCGGCACGCTCTACCGGGACGGCGCGACCTGCACGGCGTGCGTCGGGAAGCTCCCGCTTCCCGCGGTGCGGCACGGTTGCTACCGCGGCTCGTCGCTCGCGACCGTGCCGCTGGCGCTCACCCTGGTCGCGAACCGCCGCCGCTGGTGGTCGACGGTGTCCCGGTTCCTGTGCATCTCGGGCGCGCAGCGGGAGACGCTCGTCGCGAACGGAATGCCGGCGGACCTGCTGGCCGTGAAGTACAACTTCGTGACCGACGTCGGGGCGCGCCGCGTCGGGCCCGGCGAGCACCTGCTGTACCTGGGACGGCTGACCGAGGAGAAGGGCGTGCGGCTGCTGATGGCCGCGTGGGACCGGCTCGGTGGGGTCGGTGTGCCGCTGGTGATCGCCGGCGCCGGCCCGCTCGGCGACGAGGTGGCGCGGTGGGCGGCGGACCGGCCGGACGTGCGGTTCGTCGGCCGGCAGACCCAGGCGGCGAGCCGGGAGCTGGTCGCGCGCGCGGTCGCCGTGGTGGTGCCGTCACAGTGGTTGGAGACGTTCGGGCTGGTGGTCGTCGAGGCCATGGCGGCCGGGGTGCCGTCGGTGGTCGCCGGGCACAGCTCGCTGGCCGAGCTGGTGACGGACGGGGTGACGGGGTTGACGCACACCCCGGGCGACAGCGCGTCGCTCGCCGACGCGCTGCGCAGGGCGGTGTCGGCGCCGGCCGCGTTGGGCGACGCGGCGCGGGCGCGCTATGAGAGGGAGTTCACGAGGTCCGTCGGGCTGACCAACCTGGTGGACCACTACCGCGGCGTGATCGAGGAGGTTCGCGGTGGCGCGCAGACTGTGCGGTGAGGACAGCTACCCGGCGGCGCTGCTGGCGATCGCCGGCCACGGGCTGACCGAGGCGACGCGCCCGTTCCCGTCGGCGCCGCTGGACGACGAGGCGTGGGCGGGGTTGCTGGCGGCGGCCCGCACGCACCGGGTGCTGGGCCAGCTCCGCGCGTCGGTGGACGCCGGCCGGCTGCCCGCGACGCCGGCGCAGGTCCAGCAGGCGCGGGCCGCGCACCGGATGGTGCTGCTGCGGGTGTTGTCGTTGGAGCAGCAGCTGGTCGCGGTGCACAGCCGTCTCACGGAGGCCGGCGTCGAGCCGAGGGTGCTGAAGGGGAGCGCGTACGCGCATCTCGACTATCCGGAGCCGGCGCTGCGGTCGTTCGTCGATCTGGACCTGCTGTTCCGGCCGGAGCACTTCGACCGTGCCGTGGCGGTGCTCACCGGCGCGGGCTTCACCCGCATCCTCGCCGAACCCCGTCCGGGCTTCGACCGCCGGTTCGACAAGGGCACCACGATGCGTGCGGACGGGGTCGAGCTGGATCTGCACCGGACGTTCGTGCTGGGCCCGTGGGGCCTGCGGGTGGATATAGATGCATTGTGGGACGCGGGCACGGAGTTCACCGTGGGCGGCCGGCAGCTGACCGCGTTGTCGGCGCCGAATCGTTTCCTGCACGCGTGCTACCACGCGGCGCTGGGCGACTGGCCGCTACGCCTCGGCTCGCTGCGGGATGTCGCGCAGCTGTCCCCACCCGACGACACTGCACAGATTGCGCTGATCGACCGAGCCACCAGGTGGGGCGTGCAGGCGGTGGTGGCAGCGGCGGTGGCCGACTCGGCACGCCTACTGGGCGTCGAACCGACGGGCGCACTGCGCGCGTGGGCGGCGGCCTACACCCCCACCCGCCGCGAGGAACACTGGCTGGCGCTGCACACGCAGGAGAACAAGACCTTTGCGGCACAGGCGATCGCGACGCTTCCGGAGCTGCCGGGCTTGCGCGACAAGGCGGCGTATCTGCGTGCGCTGATGCTGCCGGATGGGCGGTATACGGAGGGCCGGCATCAGTCGGCACTGTCCCGGTTCCGCTTCGGTGTGCGAGAGGCGTTACGAGGCCGCGGCGGCCGCGACTAGTTGTTGCGGGCCGCAACCGGGCGAGATGGATGCACGGCCAGACACTGGCTACAGCGTTGCCGACTTCGCCACTTCACCACGCGGCGCGCTGCAACGCGTCCTGACCGAGGAGTTTCCTCCGCGCGCACTCAGGCGCACTGGTCCTCCGGAACGTGCACGACTACCATTGAGCCTTCATCCTGGGTCTGGATGTGTTGGTGGGTAAGGGGTTGCAGGGTCCGGGGTTGGTTGATCGTCGGCGTGTCGGTGCTGGAAACGTGACGAAGCCCTTGGTAGGACAGCAATCGACCAAGATCCATGTCCGTACAACAACCAAGGGCTTCATGTGTTGTTCTACCGTGCCGCGCTGCCGTTGTCACGTCAGACCCTGGGCTTCGTGTCCGGGCTGGTCCGCGTTCACCGTCGGGAGATCGGCTCACCGTGGCGGGCGCTCAACCCGGCCAGCAGGCCCTGTTGGTGCTGATGCACCTGCGTAAGGGCGAGCCGTTCGCCGAGGTCGGGCCGGATTCGGGGTGTCGACCACGACGTGCTGGCGGTATGTCAACGAAGCCGTCGAGCTGCTGGCCGCGCGGGTTCCCAAGCTGCGGGCCGCACTGCGCAAGGCCAAACGGGAGAATATGGCCTACGTGATCATCGACGGCACGTTGATCCCGATCGACCGGAGCCTCCGGCCCCCGTTTTCCAGCCTACGGCCAACCCCCGACAATCCCGGACGCCGCAGCCACGGTTATCCACAACCCGGACACTTGTCCACAGGCGACACTCCCAGCGGCCGGACCTGTCGGGGGTAACCGGTAGCGTGGTTCGAGGGGGCCAGCGGCCACACGCCCTACCGCGCCAACCACGCCTGCTGCAGCAAAGACATCGACGGCGCGTGCGGAGTCGCGGACAACCACGTGTCGCGCAGTGCCTCGGGGTCGACGAGATCCGAGTCCACGCCAGCACCGTTCCAACCGCGGGCGAACTCTCGCGTGTGCCGGGTGAAGACGGCGTTCGCGAACCGTGCCTTGCTTCTCCGCTCCAGCACCTCGCGCGGCAGCAGCTCACCGAACAGCGCGCGCATCGTCGCGGCTCGGCCCGTCCAGCCGAGAAGGCCGCCCGCCGCCGCGACGGACGCGACCAGCTCCGGCTCCGCGAACGCCTGCACGTACGCGACGTCCATCTCCGCCCCGATGACTCGGACCGTCTCGTAGCCGATGCGTGCGCACCGGCGGGTCGCGAACTGCCACGTGTTGCGGCCGGCGTGCAGCGCGAACGCGGCAGCATCCGCGGCGTCGCGGTGGGCCAGCTCGACCTCGACCTCGGGGCGTAGCCACGGCCGGACGTAACGGTCCCGCAGCGCGGACCGCCTGCGCAGCGCGGCGGGCGCCAGCGCGCCCGGCACGTCGGCATACACCCCGGCCGGGGCGCGGCCTCGGGACTTGAGCACCTTCGTCAGCGGCGTGATCCGCTTCAGGCCGAACGCCTCGTCGCCGCCCTCGCCGGTGAGCAGCACGCCACCCCTCGCCATGCCCATCATCCGTACGGTCGGCGCGAAGTTCGGCGGCCACACCAGACCGTGGCGGGCCAGCACCGGCGTCGCGACCGGGCCGAGTGGGTCGTGTTCGTCGTGGACGGTCAGCACGATGCGATCTGTGACGCCGAGGTGTTCGAGCACCACGCGTTGCCATTCGGCCTCGTCTGCGTCCGCGGCGTCCGGATAGGACAGTGTGAGCGGTACCGGGGTGGGCAGGCCCTCTCGGCGCGCGAGCGACACGGCGGCGGCCAGCAGCACGGAAGAGTCGCGGCCGCCGGAGAACGCGACCAGACACGGCGACCGGTGCAGGTACGGGATGAGCAACCGGTCGAGCACGCGCCGTGGCGACGCGTGCGAGCCGTCGGGCATGGGCACCTGGTCGTACCCGTTGACCCAGCCGCCGGCGATCTCCAGTGGGTCCATTGTATACAGTCCCATGCGGACCCCCTTGTATCGTAAAGAAAGGTGGTCACAGGGCCGGGGGCGGCCGGCCCTGTGACCACCTGAACCTCACGAGTAGTCGTCGCGGTCACCGAGGATGGGAATGATCCACGTCAGGTTGTCACTGGACTGGCCGAACAGGTTGGCCTGGGTCAGGTCCGAGAGCGTGCCGAGCACGGTGATCTCCGGGCTCTCGTAGGGCTGGCGCATGGTTCTCCTTAGCGGGTGTGTGTCGCAATCAGACGCAGTGTTCGTGAGCCGCGCCGGCCGGCCGTGGCTACTGGTTGTTACGTCGCCCGAGCGGCGGAATCATTACCGGACCACGGAGATTCGTCACCTGCAAGGGTGAAATGGAACCGTCCGGACTGTAACGAAAACTGTGTGTAATCGGACCTTCAGAGCAGAAGCCCTCTCTCACCCCCGAGGAACCGCTGTGCGACTGCGCCGACTGGCGAAGGCCTCTTTGGCCACTCCGCGTCTCATCGCGGCCGCCGCAAGGGAAGTAGGCCGCGCCGACCGGGCCGGCACCATCCTCGCGACCGTCTACCAGCTCATCGGCGCCGTCGCGGCGCTCGGTGTGGTGGCGGCCGGCAAGCTCACGTTCGACGCGCTCCTGACGCCGGCGACCGCGGCCGTCGGCCTCACGCCCGCGCTGCTCGCGCTGGCGCTGGCCACGGCCGTCTCCGGCTCGATCGGTCCACTCCAGACGCAGCAGCACCGGATCCTCGGCGAGCGGGTCTCCCAACGGGTGTGGGACCGGCTGCTCGACACCACAGCGCGTGCCGACCTCGTCACGTACGAGTCGACCGGGTTCGCGACCGCGCTCGAACGGGTGCGGCAGCACGCGCTCACCCGACCGTTCGCGGTGACCGCGGCACTGCTCGGGCTCACCGGCAGCCTGCTGGGCGTCGGTGCCATGTCGGTGGTGCTGGTGGCCGTCGAGCCGCTGCTGTTGCCGCTGCTGCTCGCCGCCGGGGTGCCGGCCGTCCTGTTGGCACGGTGGGCGAGCCGCACCGAGTTCGCGTTCGCGCACCGGCTCACCGCGCTGTTCCGGCGCCGGCACTACCTCCAGCAGCTGCTGACGCAGCGGCCGTACGCGGCCGAGGTGCGGGCGTTCGACGCGACCGGCCCGCTGCGGGCCCGGCACGACGCGCTCAACGACGAGGTCAACGTCGCGCTGCGCAGGCAGGTCCGACGCCGGCAGTTGATCGCGGCGCTGACGACCCTCGGGGTCGCCGCCGCGCTGACCGGCGCGTTGCTGGCGATCGTGCAGCTCGTGCGCGGCGGCCGGATCGGGCTCGCGGAGGCCGGCGCCGCGGCGATCGCCGTGCGGCTGCTCAGCGGTCAGCTCGGCACGCTGTTCAGCTCGATCGGCGGGCTGCTGGAGTCGGCCCCGTTCCTTGCCGACCTCGAACGGTTCGTCGCCGCCGGACCGCCGGAGGGGCCGAAGGGCCGCAAGCAGCCGCTCGGCGACCGGCTCGCGCTGCGTGGTGTCGGCTTCAGCTACCCGGGCCAGGACCGGCCGGCGGTCGACGATGTGGACATCGAGATCCGCGCCGGCGAGGTCGTCGCGCTGGTCGGCGAGAACGGCTCCGGCAAGACGACGCTCGCGAAGATCGTGGCGGGCCTGTACGAACCGGACCGCGGCACCCGGCACTGGGACGACGCCGACGCGCCCGCCGCGGACGTGCGCGCCTCGGTGACCGTGATCTTCCAGGACTTCGTCCGCTACCAGATGACCGTGCGGGACAACATCGTCATCAGCGACGGCGACCGGGCACCGAGCGAGGCCGCCGCCGAGGACGCCGCCCGCCGCGCCGGCCTGCTGCGCACCACGCGGGCGCTACCCGACGGCATGGACACGATGCTGGGCCGCGACCTCGACGAGGGCGTGGACATCTCGGGCGGGCAGTGGCAGCGGGTGGCGCTCGCGAGGGCCCTGTACCGCGACACTCCGCTGGTGGTGCTGGACGAGCCGGCCGCGGCACTCGACCCGCGCGCGGAGCACGAGCTGTTCACGAACGTCCGCGCGACCCTCGGCGGGCGCGCGGCGCTGCTGATCTCGCACCGCTTCTCGAGCACCAGGATGGCGGACCGCATCTACGTGATGGACGCGGGCCGCGTGGTGGAGTGCGGCACCCACGACGAGCTGATGGCGGCAGCCGGGCAGTACGCGGAGCTGTACCGCCTGCAGTCCGCCGCCTACCGCTGACACCGCTCGTCCATCTCCCGCTCGGCGGCCGCGCCGACCCGCAGGAACTCCCGCAGCGCCACGGCGTCGAACGCGAACTCGAACGGATCGCGTATCCCGCCGAAGCTGAACTCGACCGTGTCGTCGACGACACGAAACCGCATCGGGCAGCGGTCCCGCACGGTCACGTACGAGCTGACCTTCAGGTCTGTCATGCGACCAGACGGTACGCTCATTCTCGACAGAGCATGCCGACTTGCAAGGGGTGACAGGAACATGGGCAAGGGCGATCCGCGAGCCCGTGACCGGATCATTGGAGCGAAGTTGCGGGCCATCCGCACGGAACGGGCCGAGATTTCCCTCGAAAGAGCGGCGGAGATGGCCGGGTGGTCGCCGAGTCGGCTCAGTCGCACCGAACGCGGACTGCGCAACGTCACGACGGACGAGGTGGCGACGCTTCTCACCGCGTGGCGGATCCCGGCCAAGGAACGGGAGGAGGTGCTGGCGGAGGTACAGGCCGGGTCGTCGTCCGGCTGGTGGGACCGCCCGCTGCCGGGCGTGCCAGCCGGAGGTGGGCGCGTTGGCCAGCTACGAAGCCGACGCGAACGAGTTGGTGAACGTGGCCATCGCGGCCGTACCCGGCCTGCTCCAGACCTACGAGACGGCGCTCGGCGGTCATGCGGGCGGATGGCGTCCCCGACCAGGACCTGGAGACCCGCTGGATGGCTCGACTGCGACGGCAACAGATCCTCGGGAACGTCGACTACACGGCGTACATCGCCGAGGCCGCGCTCCAGACCGCTTACGGTGGAGCCGACGCGCTACGAGGCCAGTTGGAGCACCTTCTGCGTGCCCAGGACCGAGGCATACGGATCAGGATCATCCCCGCCCACCAGACACAGGTGTTGCTCCTGCACTCGTGGATGTGGATGCGTTTCCCGAACACGACGCCCGTGGTCCACGTTGAGCTGTCGGCAGGCGCGTTCTATCGTGCACAGCCAGGATGCGGCGCCCTACACAGCTCGCCCTGGAGCAGTCTGGACCAGGTAGCCCTGTCACAGGGTGACAGCCGTAAGCTCATCAGCGATCTGATGAAGGAGTTGTGATCATGTGGCGCAAGTCGAGCAAGACCGATACAGGCAACTGCGTCGAGGTACGGCGGGATCTAGCCGCTCTTCGGGACAGCAAGCAGCCTGGCGGCCCCCGGCTGCTGGCCCCCACGCTGACCGCGTTCATCCAGGGTGTGAAGGACGGGCGCTTCGATCGCGTCCAGTAGGCCCTCCAGCGCGCCGTCTGCGAACGGTGGGCCCCAGGGGATGACGGCCTCGAAGATCGGTACCCGTTCCACCAGGTCGCCTAGTGACTGGAACGCGGTGGCCATCGACGCGGCGTCGGACCAGCCGAGCACCCTCGGGTAGCGGCTGAGGCGCAGCAGTGCCTCCGACGCCCCCAGCCGCCGGGCGGCCACCTCCGTCACGTCCTTGCTCGGCCGGGGCACCACGCACGCGGCGAGCAGCAGCGGGCCGCCGGCCAGGTCGCGGGGACGCAAGGCCAGACGGCCGTCGGCGGTCTCGTGGACCGACGACGGCGGTGCGGCGTCGGCCAGCTCGCGGGCGCTGGGGCGCAGGCGGTTCTCGGTGCCGCCCGGGTGCACCAGCATCGCGCCGCCGTCCGCGTGGTCCACGCGGAGCAGATCGTCCGACACCAGGCCGTAGCCGCGTTCGCACAGGGCCGCCGCGAGGGTCGACTTGCCCATCCCGGACGAGCCGACGAAGGCGACGGCACGGCCGCCGACGCGGACGGCGCTCGCGTGGAGCACCAGTTCGTGGTGGAGCATCAGGTGCACGGCCAGCAGCGCGCCGGAGATCAACACCGGTAGGAGGCCCGCGTCGGCGCCGGGATGCAGGTGTGCGGTCACGCGGGACAGCCGGGGATCGCCGACGAAGTCGCACAGGCCCGGGTACCGCAGGACGGCATGGTCGTCGTCGCGGCCGAGTGTGTAGAACACCGTGAGGTCCGGGCGGCGCACCTCCGCGAGCCGCCGGCCGGCGGGCCGCTCGTGCGGCACCGGCCGGTCCGGGCCCCGACGCAGCACCAGGTCGGGCTCGCCGACGGCGGGAGCGGGCGGCAGCGGCAGCTCGATGTCGCTGGTGATCAGCAGGCCGTAGGCGTGATAGGTGTGCGGCATCTCAGGCGGCTCCGAGCGTCTCGTACCGGGCGGACTCGGGGTCGAGGGTGCGCCCGCCGACCTCCAGCCACGAGTGGGCGACGAAGGCGCCGTCGCTGTCGCGGCGCACGCCGATGCGCAGCACCGGGTCCAGCTTGCGCAGCCGGTGCCCCAGCAGCAGACAGCGCCGCAGACAGGTGGTGCCCGCCGGCCAGCGGGCGACCGCGTAGGAGCACGCGAGGACGGCCGTACGGATGTTCCTCGGCAGCACCGCGCGTTGGGTCGCGGGCGGCGCGGCGCTCCGCACGTCGCAGGCGATGTCGAGCATCCGGCAGATCGCGGGCAGGTCGCGCCGCCGCAGCCCCAGCTCGATCCTGGTGAGCCAGAACACCGCGTGCGCCAGCTCCAGCACGAACCGGACCCGGCGGCGCACCGTCATCGGGCCCATCATCAGTCGAGCAGCTGCGCCTGGCGCAGCCGGTCGACGAAGACCTCGATGTCCCGGCGGGCGGTGCCGGCGTCGATCTCGTACTCGCCCACGATGGTGTCGACGAGGTCGTCCACCGACTTCTCCCCGTCCTCGCCGAGCAGTTCGAACACCCTCGTGCCGACGCCGGTGACGGAGAAGTAGCGCGAGTCCGGCAGGTTCAGGATGATGGTCTCACTGCCGATGGTGCGGGCCGAGATGTCGGTCGTGCGCAACCGCATGATGGTTCCTTTCCTCGCACCAACTCCATATTGGATTCGGGACGGAACGCCCTGCCGTTACCGACCGCGAAACAATCGTGACCCGACATGCGATGCAGGAGTTGTGCGGGTCGACTCGGAGGTGAACGGCGTCGTGCGTGTGTTGCCGGCGCGGTCGGGCCCGCTACTGGGTGTCACGTCGGTGCTTGCGGCGATCACGTTGGCAGTGCTCGGTTTCGCGTACGCGGACCGCTCGGTCGGCAGTGCCGTCGACCTCGGGATCCGCGCCGACCTGCGCCAGCTCGGCGCGCCGTGGCGCCAGATCGCGCTCGTCGTCGACTGGACCGGTGAACCCGTCGGGGCCGCACTGCTGCTCGCGACCTTCGTCCTTGTGTTCCTGCGCATGGGAAATCGCCGCGCGGCGCTGCTCGCGGTGATCGGGCCCGGTGTCGCGGTGACGGTGACGATGGTCATGAAACCGTTGGTGGGCAGCACGATCAACGACGGCTTCCTGTCGTTTCCCAGCGGCCACACGGCAACCGCGACGTCGTTCGCGCTCGTCGCGATGCTGGTCGGGACGCGACACCGGGGCGCGGCCACCGGCATGCTGCTCGTCGCCGTGGTGACGGTGCCGGCGGCGGCCGCGATGGCCTGGGCCCAGGTGCTGCTCAACGCCCACTATCCGACCGACACGGTCGGCGGCTTCTGCGCCGCCGTCGCGGTCGTGCCCGCGGTGGCGTGGACGATCGACCGGGTGGCCGACCGTCGGGTCACGCGAACCGGCGGAACACCGGCTTGACCGGCCGGCCGCCGAGCCACGCGGTCGGGTCGCCCGCGTCGAGCGCCTGCCGGTACACGCGACAGGCCCGCGCGACCACCTCGACCGTCCGCTCGATGTCGTGCTCGGTGAGTGCGCTGCTGACCACGAACGACGGGCCGATCACGCCGCCGCCGACGAGCTGACGCAGGAACAGCGTCCGGAACTCCTGCGACGGCTTGCCATCCGCGTCGAGCGTGGCGAACACCAGGTTGCAGGCACGGCCCCGCACCACGACGTGGTCGCCGACACCGGCGTCGGCCGCGACCGCGCGCACCCCGGCCGCCAGCCGGTCGCCGATGGCGTGCAGCCGCGCGGCGATGCCCTCCTCGACATAGGTGTCCATGACGGCCATCGCGGCGGCCAGCGAGTGGGTCTCCGCACCGTGCGTGGTGGACAGCAGGAACACCCGCTCCCGCGAGTCCCGCAGACCGCCGAGCTCCATCAGCTCGCGGCGGCCGGCGAGCGCGGACACCGCGAAGCCGTTGCCGAGCGCCTTGCCGAACGTCGAGAGGTCCGGCGTGACCCCGTACACGCCCTGCGCGCCCGCCTCGGACCAACGGAACCCGGTGATCATCTCGTCGAAGACCAGCACCACGCCGTGGCGCGTGCACAGCTCCCGCAGCCCCTCGAGGTAGCCGGCCGGCGGGTCGGTCTGGGTGGCCGGCTCGAGGATCAGGCAGGCGATCTCCTGCGAGGAGAACAGGTTCTCGACGGCGGGCAGGTCACCGTACGGGAACGTCACCGTCAGGTCCGTCGTCTCCGACGGGATCCCCGCCGGCATGCCGGTGGTGCCGATGAACCAGTCGTCGGTGGAGAAGAACGGCTGGTCCCGGCAGATCGCGACCAGCCGGCGACCCGTCGCCGCCCGCGCGAGCCGCACGGCCGCCGTCGTGACGTCCGAGCCGTTCTTCGCGAACTTGACCATCTCCGCGGTCGGCACGGTGGCCAGGAACCGGGCGGCCGCCTCGATCTCCATGGCGCTGGGCCGGACGAAGTTGCTGCCCCGTTCGAGCTGGCCGCGCACCGCTGCGGTGACGCGGGGGTGCGCGTGCCCGAGGCTGACCGACCGCAGGCCGGAGCCGTACTCGATGAACTCGTTGCCGTCGACGTCCCACACGTGCGCGCCGCGCCCGTGCGAGATCACCGGCGCCATGCCCTCCGGGTACTGGTCCTCGCCCTTGGCGTAGGTGTGCGCGCCGCCGGGCACCATGTCGTGCAGCCGCTTGTTGGCCTCGCGGGATCGGGTGAAGTCTGTGATACCCATGCGCCTAGATCCTTCCGAGAGCGGCCGCTAATGTCGGCGCCCGCCGGTCCCGTTCGGACATCAGCGCCGGCGGGAGCGGCCACGGGATGGCCAGCTCCGGGTCGTCGAAGGCGATCGTCACGTCCTCGGTGGGATCGTGCGGCCGGTCGATCCGGTACGACACGTCGGCGGGCTCGGTCAGCGACTGGAAGCCGTGCGCACAGCCCGCGGGCACGTACAGCGTCACCTGTGTGTCGCCGGAGAGCTCGAGGTGTTTCTGGTTGCGGAAGGTCGGCGAGTCCGGCCGCAGGTCCACGATCACGTCGAAGACCCGGCCGTACGAGCAGCGCACCAGCTTCGCCTCGCCGGCGCCGGCACGCAGGTGCATGCCGCGCAGCACACCGAGACCGGAGCGGGACACGCTGTCCTGCGCGAAGGAGTCCGGGTCGATGCCGACCGACGCGACCACCTCGCGGTCGAACGTGCGGCAGAAGAACCCGCGTTCGTCGGCGTGCGGGGTCGGCTCGAACAGGTACGCGCCGTCGATCTCGGGCACCGGCAAGGCTTTCACGGTCGGGCCCCTCCCACGATGGCGGACAGCTCGGCGAACTGCCGCTCGATCCGCGCCGCCATCACGGCGTTGCGGTCGGCGAGCGTGCGCCGCAGCTCCACGTCCCGTTCCTCCAGTGCGGTGAACTGCTTGACCAGCCGCTCGACGTCGAGGTCGCGGATGGACTGGCAGAACTCGCCGAGCCCCATCTCCGCCATCAGCGCGTCGCTCTTGGCCGCGTAGCCCAGCGCCACCGTCGGCTTGCCGAGCTTCACCGCGGCGAGCACGTTGTGGTACCGGGACGCCACCACCACGTCGACCCGCGCCATCCTGCGCAGCAGGTCGTCCATTGTGGACGTCCCCGCGATGGACAACGCGGCCGAACCGACCTCGTCGACGATCCGTTCCGCGACCGTCTCGTCGACGTGGTCGCCGACGAACAGCCGCACCTCGCGGCCGTCGCGCACCAGCCAACGGACGAACTCCGTCAGCTTCGTCACGTAGTCGTGGTGGATCTCGTCGGCCCGGTCCCGGTCGTCGTTGCTGCCCCGGTAGTCCATCACCCCGACGCCGACCACGCCGTGGTCCACTATGGACTTCGGGGTAGGCAGGTCGAACGCGAGGTCGGTGTGCACCGGGTCGCGCGTGGTGTCGAGTCCCATGTCGCGCAGGGCGTCGCGGGAGAGCTCGTCGCGGTAGGAGCGGTAGCTCGCGAGCCGGGCCGCGCCGACGAGGAGCAGCCGGTTCGCGCGGTCGGCGACCCGCCCGGCGCCGACCGCGAGGAACACCACCTGGGTACGCATCAGCTTCCCGCTCAGCGACAGCAGAAACAGCGAGAACGGCCAGCCCCACGGACGCAGCGGCAGCGTGGTCTCCAGCACCCCCATGCCCGGCACGATCACCACGTCCTGCCTGCGCACCCACGCGGCCGTGCGGACGACGTCGACGAGCTTGCCGAGTCCTTTTCGGACGACCGCGCCGAGCCCCGACGCCGTCGCGTACTCCGCGCGGTACCAGTTGAGCCGCCGCGCCGGCACGCCGTACCGGGCGGTGACCTCGACCGGTCCGGAGCAGCACACCTCGATGCGCGCGTCCGGGTGTTCGGCACGCAGACGGGCGAGTACCGCGGCGAGGGAGCCGTCGTTGCCGAGGTTCCCGGTGCCGAGCAGACCGAACAGGCCGACCCGCGTCACGACGTCACCTTCTCGTGCCCCGGCACGATCCCGTCGATCGACAGCACCTGCTCCTTGGGCGCCACCCTCGGCTTGCTGTCGGCGCTCACGACCTTCTTGGTGACCCTGCTGCGCAGGTACTCGGCCAGGTGCCGGTAGCACGCGCGCTTCTCGGCGCGGTCGATCGGCGCGCGGTGGATCAGACCGACGTACCCCAGCGCGTACTCGGCGAGCAGCCGAGGTGCCGGGTTGAAGCCCCTGGCCCGCTTGGGGTCGAGGTTCGCGCAACGGCTGCGGATGCTCGGGTTCGCGCGCTCGGCCCGGTTCTCGTGGTCGCGGCGGAAGTACAGCAGCTCCGGCACCTGGTGGAAACGGCCCTGCATGGCCATGTCCATGACGAACGTGCGGTCCGCGTGGTGGTAGCTGTCGTGCGGCTTCACCCGCCGCAGCGCCGCGGTCCGGATGACGCCGTAGAAGTCGTCGCCGCCGGAGGCGTGCAGCAGGCCGCGGAACCGTTCCGCGGCCGACGCCGAGTCGGTGGGGATGCGGTAGTCGTACGGCTCGATGATCTTGCCGTGGCTGTCGATCGTCGCGTTGTAGGAGTGCGCGAGGACGAAGTCGGGCCGCTCGTCCAGCGCCTCGACACACCGCTCCAGCAGCGTGCGGCCGTACAGGTCGTCGTGGGACGCCCACTTGAACAGCTCGCCGCGCGCGAGCGTGAACACGTGGTTGTGGTTGCCCGCGGCACCGATGTTCCTCGGCAGGCGGTGGTAGGAGATCCGCGAGTCCTTCGCCAGGTACCGCCGGCAGAGGTCCGCGGTGCCGTCCGTCGACGCGTTGTCGGTGATGACCAGCTCGTAGTCCTCATAGGACTGGCCGAGCAGCGCGTCGAGCGACTCCGCGAGGAACTCCTCGCCGTTGTAGACCGGCAGGCCGATCGTCAGTCGTGGGGTCATGTCATCCTCGATTCCACGAGTTCAGGGAGCGGGGTGTGCTCGCGCAGCGCCGCGCGCAGCTGTAGCCACCACAGGCCGGCACCCAGCCACATGGCGACGGTGGAGCCCCAGCTCATGCCGACCGCGCCACCGAGCGCGGCGCCTATCAATCCGAAGCCGAGGTAGCCCGCGGACGCGAGCAGCTGTACCCGCAGGCTCCTGCGTGCCGCGCCGAGTGCCCGCAGACCGGCGGCCGCGCCGGCGACGACGCCCGCGCCCGTCACCGAGAGGGAGACGGGCAGGATCAGGTGCGACGCGGGCTCCCACACGTCGTCGAGCACGACCCGGCCCAACGCGTCGGGCACCAGGAACAGCAGGATCGCACCCCACGTGGCGGCCGCGACCGCCTGCACACCACCGAGAGTGAGACAGAACTTCGCCAGCCGCCCCGGCGCCTGGCGCAGCACCCGCGCCGCCTCCGGGACCGCGACCAGGTTCAGACCCATGAGCAGCGCGAGGAACGGACCGAGCAACAGCTCGGCGCCGCGGACCGCGCCGACGTCCGCGAGGCCGGCGAGCGCGCCGAGCCCGTACATCCGCAGCTGGGAGGCGCCGCTGTTGCTGACGTTCTCGACCATGTAGCGGGCGCCGAGTGCCCGGTGGGTGTGCAGCCAGTCGCGCACGCCGGCGAAGTGCGGGGTGATCGCGCTCTGCAGCCAGCCGTAGCCGGCCGCGAGCCAGGCGGAGCCGCCCCACGCGAGGACGAACCCCCACACGCTGCCGTGCATGGTGGCCAGCACCAGCAACGGGATCATCGTGACGGCCCACACGACGTCGTTCACGAACGCCTTGTGCCCGTGGCCCGCGGCGAAGAACGCGAACCGCCAGCAGTCCTGCAGCAGCATGCCGGGAGCCACCACGCCGAGCGCGACGAACGCGCCGCCGATGGTGCCGCCCATGGCGAGGCCGCCGAGCGCGGACACGACGCCGAACGCGACCCCGACCGCGATGGCGGTGCCGCCCGCCCGCGCGGTCGCGGTCCGCCAGTCCGAAGTGGACACGCCGGAGAACCGCACGACCAACGGATCCGTCGCGAGGCCGCGGGAGACGTTGAGCACCACGCCGTAGGTCACCCAGGCGAGGCTGAAGATGCCGAACGCGGCCACGCCGAGCTCACGCGCGACGAAGACGCCGACCGCGAAGTTGGACATGCTCGACACCGCCTGGTCGCCCAGTCCCCAGGACAGGCGCCGCGCGATCCCCCGAATCCCCGCCATGCCGTCAGTCCTTCAGCAGTCCGGCGTCGTGCAGGGCGTTCGCGGCGGCCGCCACCGCCGCGAACGGGAGCCGCGCGCGCTCGGCGATCGCCAACAGGTCGTGCTCGCCGTCGGACAGGTTCAGCACCCACAGCATCGCGAGCTGCGCGTCCTGCGCGTCGCTGCGGCCGCCGAGCGACTCGTACAGGCCGCGCCTGCCCAGCTGCGGCTCGCCGTACGGGCTGAGGTTGGTGTAGCGGCGGTTGTGGTCGAGGACCGCCACCGCCTCCTGGCACACGGTCAGGGTGTCCACAAGGGACTCCGGGGTCACGAAGTCCGGGTTGTCGCCGGACGTGTGGTACTCCGGGTAGCCCGCGTACGGGGTCCGCGTGAGCGAGCCGACGCCGAGGTTGAAGCCCGGCGAGCAGTACTGGCGCTCGTCGTAGCCGTACGGGGAGAACTCGCGGATCTCGTGTGGACGGTCGCGCAGCACGTGCGCGAGCACCCGGTCGATCTCCGCGTCGCCGCGCCGGGACTGCTTGTAGGTCAACGAACCCCGGTCGCCCGCGCACGCGAGCACGAGCCCGTGTTTGACCCGGTCGACGTCGTTGCGGGCCAGCCAGGTGATCGCGCCGATCGTGCCGGGCGCGAAGACGAACCGGTACGTGTAGTAGGGGTTCACCAGCGACCGCGCCAGCTGCACCGCGACCGCGACGCCCGCCATGTTGTCGTTCGCGAGCGACGGGTGGCACACGTGGCAGGACACGATCACCTCGTCGGCGACCTGCCCGCGCACGACGTGTTCCGCGTAGGTCAGCGACCCGTCCGCGAGCGTCGAGTCGATCACCACCTCGTAGTCGCCCTCCGGCAGTGCGTCCAAGGTGGACTGTGCGAGGCAGAAGCCCCACGTCGGCGCGTAGTACGACGTCCGGTACGGCACCAGGGACGGCTGGTCCGGCAGCGTGTGCAGGTGCCCGCGCAGCTCCGCGAGCGGCATGGTCGTGCGCACCGGCACGCTGTAGCCGACCACGTGCAGGTTCGACTCCCGGAAGTCCACGACGCGCCTGCCGTCCAGCGCGATGTAGGCGTCCCGGATGTTCCACTCCCGCGGCACGGTCCAGTCGAGCACCTCCGTGCCGGTCGGCACCTCGTGCACGTCCAGGTCGAGGTGCTCGCCGACGATGGCGAGGGTCTCCCGCACGCCGTCGCCGGTGATGCTCCGGCACAGCGGGTACAGCCGCCGGACCAGCTCGTGCATGTCGGTGCCGAGAGACATCAGCGCTGCCGCAACGTCTCGTCGACCGCGCCGACCCTGGACTGGTCCCTGAGCCACGCGAGCCTGGTGAACCGGCGCTCGAACGCGTCGGCGGTCAGCCGGTGGGTCTGGTAGGCGTCGATCAGCTCCAGCGCGCCGGCCTTGACGGTCCACTCGCAGTCGAAGCCGGGAATCGCCTCGCGGAAGCGGGAGAAGTCGACGCGGTAGGAGCGCGGGTCCGCGCCGGCCTCGCCGGTGATCCGCAGCCGCGACCCCGGCACCGCCTCGACGACCTCGGCGGCGATCTCCGCGACCGTCACGTTGTTGCGCTCGGTGCCGATGTTGAACGCCCTGTCGTGCACGGCGGCGCGCGGCGCGACCAGCGCGGCGGCGAACGCGCGCGCGATGTCCGCGGCGTGCACCAGCGGCCGCCACGGCGTGCCGTCGGACAGGACCAGCACCTCGCCGGACAGGAACGCGTGACCGACCAGGTTGTTCAGCACGATGTCCGCCCGCAGCCGCGGCGAGTAGCCGAACGCGGTCGCGTTGCGCAGGTACACCGGCGTGAAGTCGTCGTCGGCCAGCTCGTGCAGGTCGCCCTCGACCAGCACCTTCGACTCCGCGTACGGGGTCGCCGGGCGCAGGGGCGCGTCCTCGTCGACCAGGCCGTCGCCGCCGGACGCGCCGTACACCGAGCACGTCGAGGCGTACAGGAACCGGCTCACGCCGGCGTCCCGTGCGAGCCGCGCCAGCCGCACCGACGCGCGGTGGTTGATGTCGTAGGTCAAATCCGGGGCCAGCGCGCCGAGCGGGTCGTTCGACAGCGCGGCGAGGTGGACGACCGCGTCGATGTCGGCGAGGTGCTCGAGCGTGACGTCGCGCAGGTCGACGGTGTGGCCCGGCGGGTCGGCCGGCGCCGGGCCGAGCAGGCACGGCGCGAACAGACCCGAGTCGAGGCCCACGACCTCGTGTCCGGCGGCGGCGAGCACCGGCGCCATCACGGTGCCCAGGTATCCCTTGTGTCCGGTGAGCAGCACTCGCATGGCTACCCCTCCAAATCGAGTGTCAGCTTGTGCACCGAGAACGCCTCCGCGTAACGCGCGTGACACTCGATGCCACGAATGCGCGCCAACCCGAGGAAGGCCTCCCGGTCGTACCAAGGACGGTGTCGCTGCGAGGGGTAGTGCTGTTGCAGCAACGCCACCTTTTTCTCGGCCGTCTCCGACGAGAGTGGCTGGTAGGCGTTCGGCCTGCCGAGGTCGGCGTCCCATTTGACGATCTCGTAGCCGAGCACGAGATGATCCCGGTAGGCGGTCGGCACGAGCCGCGCGAGGCCGCTGTGGTCCTGGTGCGCGTCCTCGACGCGCGGCGCCAGGATCACCTCGGGGTCGGTCCGCCCGCGCAGCTCCTCGAGCGCCGACTTGGCCTCGTCCCAGTGCGCCGGCAGCCGCCCGTCCGGCAGCTTGTGCACGGTCACCTCGAGGTCCGCGCCGGGACAGAACGCGGCCAGCGCGGCGCGCTCCTCGTCCTCGCGCGGGGTGCCGCCGCCGGACAGCACGAGCGCGTCGACCCGCACCCCGGGGTAGGCCGCGCACAGCGCGAGCAGCGTGCCGCCGGCGCCGATCGCGATGTCGTCGCAGTGGGCCCCGAGCGCCACCACCCGCTCGATGCGGGCGGTACCCAGTCCGATCACGCGGGCACCTGTTCCCACAGCGCCCACGGCCGCACGCCGTGGGTGTAGCCGTCGTCGAGCATGGTGCGCTCCTTGACGGTGTCGGTCGGCTGCCAGAACCCGCGGTAGGGGTAGGCGAGCAGCCGGCCGCGCTTGGCCAGCTCACCGCACCCGTCGGCGACCAGGTCGCCGCCCTCCGGGATGTGGTCGAAGACCTCCTGGCGCAGCACGAAGTAGCCGCCGTTCTCCCACAGCGGCATCTCGCTGACCGCGGTGATCGCGCCGACCCTGCCGTCGGTGCCCATCTCGACGCAGTGGAACGACGACTGCGGCGGCACCACCATCATCGACGCGCCCGTTTCGGTCTTCTCGAAGCGGTCGATCATCGCCGGCAGCGGCGCGTCGGTCAGCACGTCGGCGTAGTTCGCGAGGAACATCTCGTCGCCGTCCAGGTAGTCCCGGACCCGCCGCAGCCGCTCGCCGATGGCCGACTCGATGCCGGTCTGCACGAACGTGATCGTCCAGTCCGCGATGTCGGTCGACAGCAGCCGCGGCCGGCCGTCGCGCAGGACGAAGTCGTTGGACGTGGTCTCCTCGTAGTCGAGGAAGAACTTCTTGATGTGGTGCGCGCCGTAGCCGAGGCACAGGATGAACTCGGTGTGCCCGAAGTGGGCGTAGTAGCGCATCACGTGCCAGATCAGCGGCCGTGGGCCGACCATGGCCATCGGCTTGGGCACGTCGTCGGCGGCGCCGTTGCGCATCCGCATGCCGTAGCCGCCGCAGAACAACACGACCTTCATGGCGTCACCTCGACGATTTCCAGGTGCGGGATGGGGAAGACCAGCTTGCCGCCCCATTCGCCCACATAGGACAGTTGCGCGGACAGCTCCGCGCGCAGGTTCCACGGCAGGACCAGCACGTAGTCCGGCTTGTCGACGGCGATCTGGTCGGGCGGCAGGATCGGGATCCGGCTGCCCGGCGTGAAACGGCCGTGCTTGTACGGGTTGCGGTCCACCGTGTACGCCAGCAGGTCCGGCCGGATGCCGCAGTGGTTGAGCAGCGTGTTGCCCTTGCCGGGCGCGCCGTAGCCGACCACGGTCCGGCCGCGGGCGGCCGCGTCGACGAGGAAGCTCAGCAGGTTCCTGCGCACCTGCGCGACACTGCGCGCGAACTCGGTGTAGCCGGCCAGCTCGTGCAGTCCGGCGGCCTTCTCGCGCGCCAGGACGTCGAGCACCCGCTGGGTGGGTTCGCCCGCGTTCTCGGTCGGCTGGGCCAGCAGGCGGATCGAGCCGCCGTGCGTCGGCACCAGCTCCACGTCCACAAGGGACAGTCCGCCGCTGGCGAGCGCGCGCTGCGCGGACGCGACCGTGTAGTACTGGAAGTGCTCGTGGTAGATCGTGTCGTACTGGTTGTGCTCGATCAGCGTCAGCAGGTGCTGCACCTCGATCGACACCCAGCCGTCGTCCGCGACCAGGTTGCGCAGGCCCTTGGTGAAGCCGACCACGTCCGGGATGTGCGCGTACACGTTGTTGGCGACCACCAGGTCGGCCGGGCCGTGCTCGGCGCGGACCGCCGCGCCCGTCTCCGGCGACAGGAACGCGGTGACCGTCGGCACGCCCTTCTCGCGGGCGGCCGCGCCGACGTTGACCGACGGCTCGACGCCGAGGCAGCGGATGCCGCGCGCGACGACGTGCTGCAGCAGGTAGCCGTCGTTGGAGGCGACCTCGACCACGAACCCCGGGTCGATCCGGTCGACCTGCGCGTCGACGAACTCCTTCGCGTGCGCCACCCACGACGACGAGTACGAGGAGAAGTACGCGTACTCGGTGAACGTCTCCTCCGGCGTGATCAGCGGCGGCAGCTGGGCCAGCAGGCAGTTCGTGCACAGCCGCAGATGCAGCGGGTAGGTCATCTCCGGCTCGTCGACCTGCTCGGCCGACAGGAACAGCTCACAGGGTGGCGTGGCGCCGAGGTCGACAACGCTGGCGAGGTTCGTGGAGCCACAGAGTCGGCACTTCATTCTAATAAGCTCCTTGCCCGCCGAGCACAGCCCGGAAGGTCTTCCACAGGATCATCGCGTCGAGCGCGAGGGACCAGTCCTCCACATAGCGCAGGTCCAACCGGACCGCCTCTTCCCACGGCAGGTCGCTGCGCCCGCTGACCTGCCACAACCCGGTCAGCCCCGGCTTGACGAGCAGCCGGCGCCGCATGTCCGGCTCGTACCGGGCGCTCTCCTCCGGCAGCGGCGGCCGCGGCCCCACGAGGGACATGGCGCCGGTGAGCACGTTGAGCAGCTGCGGCAGCTCGTCGATCGAGTAGCGCCGCAGGACCGAGCCGACCCGGGTGACCCTCGGGTCGCGGCGCATCTTGAACAGCACGCCGGCGCCCTCGTTGGCGGCGGCGAGCGTCTTCTTGACCCGGTCGGCGTCGCGCACCATCGTGCGGAACTTGAGGATCGTGAACTCGTTGCCGTCCTTGCCGACGCGGCGCTGCCTGTAGAACACCGGCCCCCGGCTGTCGAGCGCGATGGCGACCGCGGCGCACAGCATGAACGGCAGTCCGAGCGTGAGCAGGACGAACGCGCCGACCCGGTCGACGACGCCCTTCACGTACCGGCGCATACCGGTGAACGTCGGCGCGCTGACCCGCAGCAGCGGCATGCCGAGCACGCCGGTGACGTGCAGCCGCGGCCCGGCGACCTCCATGAGCGTCGGCGCGACCACCATCTCCGCGCCGCTGCCCTCGAGCTTCCACGCGAGCTGCTGGAGGCGGCGCGGGGTCCAGTAGGAGTCGGCGGTGATCGCGACGATGCGGTAGCCGCCCCGGCGCACGTGGTCGGCCAGCTCGTCGAGCGTGCCGATCACGGAGATGCCGTCGATCTCGGTGGGGGAGTCGCCCGCGCCGTCCACCGTGCAGATCGCGTCGACGCGCCAGCCGATGTGCGGGGCCGCCTTGGTGCGCTCGATCAGGTCGCGCACGGTCTCGACGCCGCCCGCGGCCATCACCGGCAGCAGGCACTCGCCCTCGTTGCGGGCGCGGTGCAGGACCTGGCGGAGCAGGTAGCGGAAGCCGAGCGCGACCACGGCGGTCGCGGGGATCACCACGAACACCCATGGCCGCGTGCTGACGACGCCGGTCGCGAGCCCGGCGAGCCCGAGCGCGACGGCGGCGGCGAACATGCCCCGGCCGAGGCGGACGTACTCCTCCGCGCCCTGGCCGAGGACGGTCGGGTGCCAGGCCCGGTTCATGGCGAGCGAGCACACGACGGAGATGACCGTCAGGAAGCCGAGGGTGAGGTCCTTGAAGAGCGCGGCGCCGCCGACGCTGATCAGGCCGCCGGCGATGAGAGCGGTGAGGAGGGCGGCCGCGACGTCACTCGTGATCACGAAGCGGCGGTAACGCGGTTCCCAGCCGGAGACCGGGGGGCGGGATGGTTCCTGCGGAAGTCGCGCGTTCCTGTTGGCGGCCAAGCCCCGCAGGATCACCGGTCTCCTGCGCGGGGCGCCTAGCTGCTGGTCACTCATCGTGATCCCCCCAGCCGGCGCGCACGCACGCATGGCGGGTTGCTGGGCATACCCGGTAGCCCAGGAATGGACGAATTCGTTGCGACCCAACGATTCGGATTTGCCCCTGCCGTGTCGTGGCCGCGTGAACTGATTCGCTTACGGATGCGTTGCCGTTACACGCACAGTGAGTTGGGTCCTCCCCCGCAGGAGGGAGCCCATCCGTGGTCACCTGGCGTTAAGGTCCGGTAACTCGCGTTACCAGCAAACATGCCGTCAGGATTCACTCCGATGGACGATCCGCCGCGTGGGGTACCAGCTCGCCCCCGCCGGCTCGCCGGCGAGGTTCCAGCTCCAGGAGACGGTCGGCGTGATGCGGCTGTAGACGCCGGGGCCGACGAGCCCGACCCGCTCGGCCGGCGGCTCGGCGTGGCCGTAGACCCGAACGCCGCGCGCCACGAACGGCTCGAGCGACACGAGATCGTCCACGACCAGCGCGACGAGCCGCTGGCCGGCGAGGATGTTGCGGAACTTGCGGGTGCCGAGCACCTCCGCGCCGACCCCGCCGACCCAGAACCGGCCGTCGTCGGCGAGCTCGAACGCGACGGGCACGACGTCGGGCCGGCCGTCCGGCGCGACCGTGGACAGGCGGGCGAGCGGCTGGGACCTCAGGTAGGCGACCTCGTCGTCGGTGAACACGGATGACTCCTCTCGTCACCGTCGATACGAACGGCGGTCCCCGTAATCGACAGCCGGCCGGCGGTCGCGGGCGGCCGAGGCGCGCCGGGCGAGGATGCCGCCGACGATCACGAAGACGCCGCCGATGCCGCACACCACCCACAGCACGATGGAGACCTTGCTGGTCAGCGCGTCGTAGAACGACCCGGCGAGCTCTGGTTCTGCGCTCTTCGCGGTGACCTGGGTGCGGGCGAGCGCCTGGAAGATGATGACCAGCACCATCGCGGCGACCAGCCCGAACCCGGTGACCACGAGCGTGACGCCGCGCCGGGCGGACAGCACGAGACCGAGCACGATCAGGATGATCGCGGCGACCGGCAGCGCGACGCTGAGCTTCTCGAGGAGGTCGAACGCGGGGACCGCCTGGCGGACCGCCGGCCCGGACACGACCTGGACCTTCGCCGCGATCGGCGGCAGCTGGTCGGCCAGCGGCACCCCGTCGGCGACCATCCGCGCCTTCACCCGTTCCGCGAGCACACCGAGGTCGAGGACGATCGCGTCGCCCTCGACGGCGAGGCTGCCGCCGCCCTCGTCCCGGAGCATCGCGAGGACCTGCGGGTGCGCCTCCCGGTTGAGCTCCACCCACGCGGTCTTGAACTCGTCGCTCTCGACGAAGCTGTTCACGCTGGCGGCGACGAGCGGCCGGGCCGCCTCGGGCACCTTCTCGTCGACCGAGGCGGAGAGCCGGTCGGCAACGGCCGTCCGGACGGTGGGCTCGTCGGCGAGCGGAGTCACGGCCTCGAGGTAGGCGCCCTGGTCGGTGACCTCGTCGACGAGGACGTAGGCCGCGACCGCCGGGCCGGCGAGCAGACACCCCAACAGGACGAGCACGGTGGCGAATCCGGTACGGAACACCGGCGCACCCTAGCGTTGCCCGGCACTTCCGTGGGGATTGTCCACGAGATCTTTCTCGCGCCCTCAGACGCCGACCGCGCCGTCGATGCGTTCGCGCAGCAGGTCGGCGTGTCCGTTGTGCCGCGCGTACTCCTCGACCAGGTGGACGAGCACCCAGCGCAACGACACCGTGCCGCGCCAGGCGTCCTCGCCGGCGACGTCCAGGCCGGCGGCGGCACGGGTGAAGCGGTCGGCGAAGGCGACCTCGGCCCGCCAGGCGTCCCACGCCAGCGCGACCACCTCGACGTCGGCGACGGCGCCGTCGAAGTCCCCGTCCGGCTCGTCGTCGGAGCTGAAGCGGGCGGGTGCGTCCGCGCCGGCGAGGACCCGCCGGAACCACCGCCGCTCGACGTCGGCCAGGTGCCGCACCAGGCCCAGCAGCGACAGCGTCGAGGGCGGCACGGACCGCCGGGCCAGCGCGTCGGCGTCGAGGCCGGCGCACTTCACCTCGAGGGTGGCGCGCTGGGCGCCGAGGAGGTCGAGGAGGAGCGCGCGTTCGTCGCCGGTCGTGCGCCCGGTGAACCGGGGGTCGTCGTCGCCACCGAACAGCTCAGCTCTGCGCCGCATGCGCAGATCATGCGACATTGCCCCGGACACGAGACAGCCCCCGCCGAAACCGGCGGGGGCTGTGATGTCTGGTGGCCAGGGGCGGGATCGAACCGCCGACCTACCGCTTTTCAGGCGGTCGCTCATACCAACTGAGCTACCTGGCCACGGGACCACGCTTGTGACAAGAGCCCCGGAGCGATGGGGGACCTAGGTTCCCCACACCTCACCGAGACTCTCGCGACCCAGACGGGACTCGAACCCGCGACCTTCGCCGTGACAGGGCGACGCGCTAACCAACTGCGCCACTGGGCCTTGCGTAAAACACTTCGGTCTTGCGTGCTCCCAACGGGATTCGAACCCGCGCTGCCGCCTTGAAAGGGCGGAGTCCTAGGCCGCTAGACGATGGGAGCCCGGGTTGGCCGTTCGGAGCATCGAAAGCATAGGACACGACCCATACCCCGTACAAAGCGGGTTATGACCAACGCCGTGACCTCGACAAACCCCGACAAACCCCGGTTCCGCACGGTGTGCCGGCCCCACTGGCGCGGGCCGGCCGACCGCCTAACGCCTTACCGGTGGTATCCCATCGTCTCCGGGCACCAGGCCCAGCATGTCCAACAGTTCTCGGCAGTCCTCCACGCTCTGCGCGTTGCGTGCCACGGCGAGCCGGGCACGGTGCACCTGCTCGTCGGACACCCGCGAGGTCTCGCCGGTCCGCTGGGCCGGCACCCCGCCATTGCCGAAATTGAGGGCGGTGTCCTTGGACTCGTGCTGCAACAGGAAGTCTCGAACTTCGACTGGGCCGCTCATGTCGCCTCCCCGACCATCAGGTTTCGGGGAAGGCTATGAGACGGGAGGCACCCACCACAGCCCCCCGAGGAGTGAATCCCTACCCCACGTTTAGTAGTCAGGACCGATCCAGGGGGCCCTTCCCGTGACCGACGCCGTTCGTGGCGCCACTCACAGCTCACCCGAATGGCCCCTTGTGGTCACCGGCGTTTCCATGCGCACCCACCGAGACGACCCCCGCCCAACGGGGTACGCCGGGCAGTCGTCCGATGACCTGCGGTAATGGCATTTCGGACAAGGCGACCCATGTGGGGGACGGACGACGCCTCAAGAGCGGCGTGTCGGGCGACGAAGGCTAAAGGTGGGAGGGACGTCGAGAGAGGAAGCCAAGTAGTGCCCATGCACACGATCTACAACGTCTACCGGGTCGCGGGCATGTCCTGCGACCACTGTGCCGCCTCGGTGACCGAGGAGCTGTCCGAACTGGACCACGTCACCGATGTCGCGGTGAACCTGTCGACCGGCGCGGTGACGATCACCAGCGCGGACGAGCTCAGCCGGCCCCGGGTCGAGGCGGCACTGGCCCAGGCGGGCCACCGGCTTACCGACTAGACCCCAAGACCGCAGTGGGTAGTTGAGCGTCAAAGCGAACACCAGGTGAATAGTTCTCTAGATTTTTCACCTTTGACCTCTCCCACCAGACGCGTGCACGTGCAACAATCGACTCGCTGACACACCCCCGGTCAGCGCCTGTGGAGATCCCCTCCGGCCCCCGCGTTCCTCCCCCTGGCGCGGGGGCCTCTCCATGTCCACACCCCGACTACGCTGCGCGAACACGGAGCGTGAGCGAGCCCTCACGTGTGAATTTGGTTGCCTAGCTGGTAAGGCCGCAATTCATTCGTTATCCTCCTCTGGTGATTTTCACCGGACGTAGTCGACCGAGCGTGAAGGCTTCGGCGGATCCCGCCAACGCCGGACGCCATCGCGATGCCCAGGAGCAGGAGGAGACCCTGCCGGATCACGAGCTGGAGTCCTACCTGGCCGCCCTTTCCCCCGAGGGCGACCCCGAGACCACCGGCTCCGGCCGCCGATTCGGCGGCTCGCAGGTCTACCAGCTGCGCCTGTCGTTGATGGCCAACGAGCAGCTGCGTGAGATCGCGGCGCACAACCAGACCTCGCCGCTGGCGCTGGCCCAGGAGTGGGTCATGCAGCGCCTCGAGTGGGAGGCACAGAACCTGCCGCGGCGCTGACGCCCAGCAGGACGCTCCACCCCGGACCTTTCCCCCGCCGATCCCCCGACCCAGAAGACCGCTGTACCCGAACGTAGAGACGAAGACCCCCGGTCGCACCCGACCGGGGGTCCTTCGTTGAGCTGAGCTACCTACAGTGCGCGCACGTTCGTGGCCTGGGGGCCCTTGGTGCCTTGACCGACCTCGAACTCGACACGCTGGTTCTCCTCCAGGGTGCGGAAGCCCTTGCCCTGGATCTCCGAGTAGTGGACGAAGACGTCGTCGCCTCCCGCGTCCACGGCGATGAAGCCGAAACCCTTCTCGGAGTTGAACCACTTGACTGTGCCCTGTGCCATCCGCCTGCCTCCGTCGCAGCGATCAGCATGGGTTGCACCGTGCAACCCCGGCAGCCCACGGGCGTTACCTCTGCCAACCTCTGCCAACCGCGGCGAAAGGGCGGCACGCCCGCGTTTTCGTTCCGCGAGCGTGGATAGCACGAACACAGAAACTACGGCCTGCGCAGCGAAGCGTAGCGCGACAGACACAGGCAGCACTACTACTTGCACACGGTTGATTACACCCTCGAACGATCTCCGCAGGCTGCGGCCGGATGGCCTAATGTGATCTGCATCACAACCTATTGAGCCAACGTCGAACCGCCCAAAGGCGTCGAAACATATGTGAGCACGACGCGGCGGCGGCTACTGGGGGAACTGATGGGTGAACATGGGACACGGTGGTTGCCGAAGGCGCTGCTGGCGGTGGGGATCGTGGCGGCGCTGGGCCTGGCGGCGTGCAGCTCCGGCGGGGACGACGGGGGCGCGTCGAGGCCCGGCAACGGCTCGGCGGAGGACCCGTCCGGCCAGGCGGCGCCCAAGCCGCCGGCCAAGATCACACTCACGCCGGCGTCCGGCGCGGCGGACGTCAGCCCGGCCACGGTGGCGACCGTGGCGGTCGCGGACGGCACGATCGAGTCGCTCACGCTGACCAACCCGGCCGGCAAGCAGGTGATCGGCGCGCTGTCGCCGGACAGCTCGACGTGGACGGTGGGCGAGCCGCTCGGCTACGGCAAGACCTACACGTGGGCGGGCACCGCGAAGGGCGTGGACGGGAAGTCGGCGCCGATCTCGGGCTCCTTCACCACCGTGACGCCGGCCCGGCAGGTCGACGCGTCGCTGAACACGGGGGACGGCAAGACCTACGGCATCGCGATGCCGATCGCCATCACGTTCGACCGCGACGTGACCGACAAGGCCAACGCGCAGAAGGCGCTGACGGTGACCACCTCGGTGCCGACCGAGGGCGCGTGGGCGTGGCTCGACGACCGCACGGTCCACTGGCGGCCCAAGGCGTACTGGCAGCCGGGCACGCAGGTCAGCGTCGCGGCGAAGCTGTACGGCACCTCACTCGGCGGCGGCGCGTACGGCGCGGAGGACCGGACCTCGAACTTCACCATCGGCCGCTCGCAGATCGTGCAGGCGAACACGCAGACCCACCGCATCCAGGTGATCCAGAACGGCGTCCTGACCGCCGACTTCGCCGCGAGCTTCGGGCTGGAGTCGGACCCGGGCCGCGTCACCAACAGCGGCACGCACGTGGTCATGTCCAAGCACGAGACCTACTCGATGACCAACCCGAAGTACGACTACGAGGACGTGGTCGTGCCGTGGGCGGTGCGGATCTCGAACAACGGCGAGTTCATCCACGGGTACGCGCCGTCGATCTGGGCGCAGGGCAAGCAGAACGTGTCCCACGGCTGCGCGAACCTGTCCCCGGCCAACGCGAAGCTCTACTTCGACAGCGCGATGACCGGCGACCCGGTCGAGATCGTCGGCAGCACGGAGGCGCTGGGCGCCGAGGACGGCGACTACTACGACTGGGCCCTCACCTGGGACCAGTGGCTGGCCAAGTCGGCGGGCTGAGCTTTCGCCTAGGGTGATGCTCCAACGCGGGTGATTGGGGCAGCATGCAGGGTGGCGAGGCACCGAGGCGGGTGCCGGCGACACTGGAGAAGCGGTTCGCCGCACTGTCGTCGGCACTGGGCCGCGCGCCGGCCCCCGAGCAGGACCTGGCAGAAGAGGTCGCGGCCGGTTACCTGGTGGTCCGGGCGTCCGGCGCGAGCGCGGCGCGGCTGGCCATAGACGCGTCTCCCGCGCCGGCCGCGCGGCTGCGCGACCCGGAGCAGATCCAGCTGGTGATGCGGGCGTCGCTGCCGGGGTACGTGCCGGCCCGCGGTGTGAGCCTGACGTTTCCCGAGTGCGCGCTGCGCGCACAGCCGGCCGGCCGGACGGGGACCGTGCTGCTGACCGTCGCCACGGCCAAGCTGTCGATCAGCTTCGCGGAGCTGCGGCCGCTGATGTTCCGTCCGGTACCGGTGGACGTGCCGCTGCAGACGCTGTTCGCCGCGGCCGTCGCGCACCTGCTCGTGGTGGCGGAGTCCCTTGACCCGCACGGCATCAAGCCCTACCTGACGGGGCTCGCGGAGCTGGTGCTGCGCAGTGCGCTGCGGACCGAGCTGAACCGCGCGGACGCGATCGCCACGCGCAGGCGGGACGCGGTCTCCTACATCAAGGAGAACCTGTCCGACCCGACGCTGACCGCCGACCGCATCGCGGACGCGTTGTTCATCTCGCGCCGGCGGCTCTACCAGCTCTTCGACGACGGCGACGGGGTGTCCGGTCGAATTCGACAGTTGCGAATAGACCGTGCCAAAGAGCTGCTCGGCGATCCGGCGCACGCGGTGAAAGGCATCGGGGAGATTTCCCGGCAGTGCGGTTTCGCCAACGCGGCGCATTTCTCCAGGACATTCCGGAAGGTGGTCGGCGAGACCCCGCGCGACTTCCGCGACCGTATTCTTCCGGACCTTTCCTGAGTCAGGCCCTGCTGGACACGCGCATCCTGGGATCGTTGGGCGCCACCGAGAAGTCCACGGACGACACGAGCTGCCCCAGCACGGTCGCGAGCTCCAACCAGCCACGCCCGGTCGTGGAGTGCAGCGTGAACACGCCCATCCGCCGCCCGCCGGGATCGACGACGACGGCCTGCAGCTGGCAGCCCGCGGTCGGCGGGCCCGGCAGCAGCAACCGCTCGGCGATGACCACCGGGTAGCCGCGTTCGGTGCGGGACTCGGTCACCTCGCGGATGTCCGAGCCGCCCGCGTCCTCCAGGTAGTGCCGCAGCTCCGCGGCGGCGTCGGGACCGAGCGGCACGTCCGAGGTGACGACCATGCCGACGAGGATCCCCGGGTCGGCCTGCGCGTGCGCCACGACCGCCACGAGCCCCGCGCCACCCGCGTGGGCCATCTCGGCGGCGTCCCGCGCGGCGAGCGCGACGCCGGGGTCGTGGGCCGACTCCGGGCCGCGCACGGAGACGATCAGCTCGGTGAGCGCGTCGGCGGTGCCGTCCACGGACCGCATGGTCACCGGCGTGATCCCGGGTATCGCGGCAAGCTTCACGAGCCGCTCACCGAAAGCGTGGTCTCGCCGAACACGATCAGCTCGCCGCCGGCCGGCGCCGGCCGGAGCACCGCCGCGGCCACGGCGCTCGCGGCCGGGCCCGGCGCGGTGCCCGTGCCCGGCGCGAGCAGACCGGCGAGCGCGGCGGAGGTCCGCGAGGCGTTGCCGAGCACTCCGGCGAGCGCGCGGATCACGGGCCGCTCGGCGCGGGGCGCCGTGTCGGCCGACAGCTCGTCGGCGACCTCGTCGGCGGCCCGGTGGTGTTCCCGTTCGAGCGCGCGGGCCCGGTCGACGACCTCGGCCAGCTCGGCCTCCAGGTCGGCGACGCGACTGGTGGCGCTCGCGGCCTCGATGCTCGCGCCGGCCGCCGCGGTCGGGGTGGCCGCGAGGTCGAGCGCGTTCTGCTTGTCCTGGAGCACGTCGCGGGCGTCGTCGAGGGCTCGGCGCAGCCGCACGGCCTGCGCGTCCAGCTCCTCGGTGCGCCGCCGGTTGGCCGCCAGCGTGGCCGCCCAGCGCTCCAGCACCGGGATGGCGGCCCGCAGCGGCGCCGGCTCGACGGACGGCACGGTCAGCCGGCCGCGGAACGCCTCGGCGGCCGCGCCCTCCCACGAGTGGGAGTGCCGCTCGGCGGCGCGCAGCGCCGGTTCGACCGACACCATGGCGTCGACGGCGGCCCGCAGCTGGGCGACGGTCTGCTCGACCGCGTCGACGCTGCCGGGCGTCGGATCGAAGCCGAGCCCGCGGTAGGTCACCACGAGCGCCGATCGAAGCGGCTCGCGGCGTCCGTGTCCAGCTCCGCGTACGAGTCGCGCACCTGTTCGGCAAGGTCCGCGTCCGTGGTGACCGCGCCGAGCACCCGGCCGAGATCGGTGCGGGCGCCCTCCACCAGCGCGGCCGCGGCCCCGCCGAGACGGCCGGGCCCGAGGTCCGCGCAGGCCGAGGCGTCCAGGTCGGCCACCGCGGCGGCGACCGCGTCGGCCGTCGACCGCAGTGCCTTCGCGGTCGCCCCGATCGCGGGCAGGTCCGCGGCGAAACCCGACGGCCCGCCCATCCTCAGGCGCCGAAGACCGACGGGTACGCCGGCGGCAGGTCGTCGAGGAAGTCCATGCCCTCGTCGTACTTGTTCTTGTGTTCCTTGTCCTCCTCGCCGGGAGCGCCGGCACCGCCCATCGGCATGCCGCCGAACGCGCCCGGCCCGGCGCCACGCGCCCCGAGCGCGGCCGCGCCACCCGCGCCCGCGGGCCCGCGCCCGCCGAACGGAGCGGCGCCGGACAGCCCGCCGGCCCCGGCCCCCGGCGCGTTGCGCACGACGTCCGAGCCGCCGGAGCCGAGGCCGCCAAGACCACCGCCGAGCCCGCCGCTGGTGCCGCCCGGCCCGCCGGACCCGGTGGGCGAGCCGAACCCGGTGGACCGGCTCGGGTCGGAGAACCCGGCCGCCGTCGTCGCGTCCTCCGGCCGGCCGACCGCACCCGTGCCGGACCCCGGCGGCACGACCGACCCTCCCGGGCCGGTGCCGGGCGGCGCCGGGTCGACCTCGGCGGGCCCCGGCGTCCACACGGGCACCGCCTCGTTGGTCGTCGAGGTGACGGGGACGAAGTCCGGCGTCGTGTCGTGCACCTCTTTGCTTCGCGTCTCGTAGGTCTCCATGACCTGCACGGCTTCGGCCTTCTGCGCGCGTGCCTTCTCGTGGCTGACCATGCCGTCGGAGAGGAGCTGCTTCAGCAGTACCGCGGTGCTCGGACCGCCGGTGCCGGTGACCGTGTAGCCGTTGCGGAAGTTGCGTTCGGCGTCCGCGAACGCCGGGTCGGGCATGTGCTTCTGCGCGCGCTCGACGGCGTCGGTGTAGTCGGACATGCCCACGGCGACCTTGCTCGCGGTGCCGCTGGCTTCGCCGGCCCACTGCATGAGCCTGGTGTTCGACGCGGCCGAGTTGACCGCCGCCTGCCCGCGCCACGCGCCCATCAGGCGGTCCATCACCTGCTGGACCTTGCCGGTGGTGGCCTCGATGTTGGCGGCGAGCGCGTTCCACTGCTGCGCGCGGGCCGACATGTCGCCCAGGTTCGCCTTGTGGATCATGTCGTAGAGCTGGTCGTGCTGGTAGGCATCCCAGTTGACCTTGCCGAACCGGCCGGGCTCACGGTTGCGGATGCGCTTGTCGGCGGTCCGCTTCCGCTTCCGGCGCGCGCGGTGCGAGTAGCCGTGCTCCTCGCGCCACGTCTTGTACTTCCGGTTCGGGTTGTAGAAGCCTTCCTCCATCAGTCGACCTCCTGAAGGCGCGCGATCTGACGCTGCAGCCGGTCCGCCGCCTCGCTGTCCACACCCACGTACCCGTCGAGCGTGTCGCGGATCGCCTGCTGGACGGCGATCAGCTCGTCCAGGTACTCGAGCAGCGCGGTCTGCACGCCGCCCTCCATGTCGGCGCGAGAACGGAAGAGCTTGCGCATGGGGCCGGTCACCGGGCTCGTGCCGTCGGTGAGCGGGTCGGTCAGGCCGTTCGCGGCCCTGAGGTGTTCGACCAGCTCGTCGTTGAGGGCGGCCAGCTGGCGCTCGGCATCGCGCAGCGCGTCGAAGTCCACCTCGATGCCGTCCATGCCGACACCGGACACGCCGTGCTGCGCGGCCGGCAAGGCCGAGATCTCCGGCATGAAGTAGGCGACGCTCTGTGGCCGGTGCTCACCTTGGAGGCGTTTCGCCTCGGTCTGATTGTCGATCCGCTCGCGAGCCATCGACTACCTCCACCCCCGAATCCTGTCGGTCCCGGCATCAGCCTGGTCATAGTCACGCGCGTGGGCCAGCTATTCCAGCACAGAGTGCACGTCTGGTCACAACAGACGCTCAACTGAACAAGCGCGCCGGCAGCAGCAGGCGCGCGAGCTCGTCGGCCAGCGCAGAACAGCGTTCCAGCTCGGATGCCACCACGTCCAGCACGGCGGCGCTGACCTCGGCGTTCTTGTCGTCCGGCTCGTCCACGACTCCATTGGAGCCGACGCGGGCCCGCCGGCCCAACGTCGTTGCACGGCCGGGCACGGGCATGACTCATCCGGGCAACACGGGACGCGATCTAGGCTGGTCGGGTGAGTCGCGTACCCCCGAAGTGGCCGCCGGTCGAGGTAGAGACACCGGAGCGGCATCCGGACGCTCCGGAGCCGGGCACGAAGCTCGGCCCGCACTACGACTTCTGCTTCGGCTGCGGCGACGAGCTCGACGGCGGACTGCACCTGCACACCGAGGCGGGCCCCGGTCAGACCGTGCTCGCGCAGTTCACGGTCACCGACCAGCACCAGGGCGCGCCCGGCCTCGCGCACGGCGGGCTGCTGGCGTGCGCGTTCGACGAGGCGCTCGGCTCGACCGTCGGGCAGCTGCTGCGCAGGCCCGCGGTGACCGGCAAGCTGGAGACCGACTTCCTGCGGCCGGTGCCGGTCGGCTCCACGCTGCACATCGTCGGCACGCTGGACGGGATCGCCGGCCGCAAGGTGTACGCGAGCGCCGACGGCCGGCTCGACGCGCCGGACGGACCGGTCGCGCTGCGCGCGCGGGCGCTGTTCGTGATCGTCGACTTCAGCCACTTCACCGAACACGGCACCGCGGACCCGCGGGACGTGCAGCCCGGCGCCCGCAGCCGGTTCGACATCAACCCGTAAAGGACCGGCATGTTCGGCGTGCTGCTCAGCGTTCTCGTCGGGTTGATGCACCTCTACCTGTGGAAACGGCTCGTCCGCGACACCACGGGGCCCGGCCGCACGCGCCGGGTGCTGACCGTCGTCACCATCGTGCTGGCACTGCTGGTGTTCGCGACGCTCACGCTGCCGCGCCGGGTCGGCATCGCGGCCGCGCAGTGGTTCGTCTGGCCCGGCTACATCTGGTTCGGGCTGGTCGTCTACCTGTTCCTCACACTGCTGGTGCTGGAGCTCGTCCGCCCCGCGTTCCGCGGCTGGGTGCGCCGCCGGCCGCTGGAGGCGACCGCGACGGCCGAGGCACCGCCGGTGGCCGACGAGCCGGCCCCGGTCGCGCCGGCCGTGAACCAGAGCAGGCGGCTGTTCCTCGCGCGCGGCGCCGGTCTCGTGGCGGGCGCCGCGTCGGCGAGCCTGGTCGGCGTGGGCATGGTGAACGCGCTGGGACCGCCGGACCTGCTGCGGGTGCCGGTGCGTCTGAGCAAGCTCGACCCCTCGCTCGCCGGGTTCCGGATCGCGGTGGTGTCGGACATCCACCTCGGCCCGCTGTCCGGCCGCGCGCACACCGAACGCATCGTCGCGATGATCAACGAGACGGAGCCCGACCTCGTGGCGATCGTCGGCGACCTCGCCGACGGCACGGTCGACGAGCTCGGCGACGCCGCCGCGCCGCTGCGCGACCTGGTGTCCCGCGAGGGCAGCTTCTTCGTCACCGGCAACCACGAGTACTTCGAGGAGCCCCTGGCGTGGCTGCGCGAGCTGGACCGGCTCGGCGTGCACCCGCTGCGCAACGAGAACACGGTCATCCGGCGCGGCGACGCGGCGTTCGACCTCGCCGGTGTCAACGACGTCACCGGCCGCTCGATCGACGACGGCCCCGACCACGACCGGGCGCTGTCCGGCCGCGACTCCTCCCGCCCGACGGTGTTGCTCGCGCACCAACCGGTTCAGGTGACCGAGGCCGCCAAGCACGGCGTCGACCTCCAGCTCTCCGGCCACACCCACGGCGGGCAGCTGTACCCGTTCCACCACGTCGTCGGCCTCGCCCAGCCCGCGCTCGCCGGGTTGTCCACAGTGGACGGCACGCAGCTGTACGTCACGCGTGGCGCGGGTTTCTGGGGCCCGCCGGTCCGGGTCGGCGCCCCGCCGGACATCTCCGTGCTCTCGCTGGAGAGGTAGCTCAGGTCAGCGTGCGGGGGCGGATCGAGTTCGCCTTGTCCACCAGCTCGACGCGCTGCTCGGGGGTGGCGGCCAACCGGGCCAGCGCGCGGTAGCACCGCTCCAGTCCGAACCGCAGGTCCCGCTCGACGAGCCGGCAGCCCAGCACGGTCCTGGACTCGGCCCCGGCCGTGCCGGGCTGCCCGGCGCGCACCCAGCCGTACGCCGCCTCCAGCACCTCCGCGGACAGCTGCGTCCGCCGCTCGGCGTCCAGTGCGAGCCGCTCCAGCCGCCGGGCGGCGTCGTGCAGGTCCTGCTCGCCGAGCCTGGCCGCGTCGTTTCCCCGCGTCTTGATCTTGATGGCCGCGACCTGTGCGGCGACGTGGTGGCTCGACGTGTCCGGCACGGCTTCGAGCACCTCGATCGCACCCGCGCGGGCGCCCTGCGCGAGGTACACCCTGGCCAGGCCGAACGCGGCGCTCACCCACGCGCGGTCGGTGCGCCACACCAGCTCGTAGTAGCGGGCGGCGGCGAAGTAGTTCCCCGCGTACTCGGCGCAGATCGCGAGCGCGAGCTTCGGCGGGATCTCGCCCGGCACGGCGTCGTAGACGCGGTCGAACGCGGCCGACGCCTCCTTCAGGTTCCGCGTCGCCAGCGCGATGAGGCCCTGGTACCAGTCCGGTCGCCAGTCGGCGGGGTCGGTGCCGAGGCGGCGCGCGGCGTCCAGCTCGCCCTGCGCGGCACGCAGGTCGCCCAGCTCCAGCCGGGCGCGGACCATCCGCAGCCGCACCTCGATGGAGTCCTGCGGCGCCGACGCCAGCGCGGCGACCAGCTCGCCCGCCTCCGTCGCGGTGATGCTCGCGAGGGTGCTCGCCGCGTGGTCGTTCGTGTCGACCATGGGCAGCGGCAGGATCGACGCGACCTCGAGCGGGTCGGGCGAGGGCAGCGACCCCCTCTCACCGACGACCATGCCGGACCCGAACGTCCTCGTCTCCATGGCGAAGACGGTCGACTGTCCTGGCCGGGGCCGGCCGGTGCCGAGCGCCATGACCTCACGCAGCACGCCGGTCAGCTGGTCGGCCATCTCCTCGGCGGAGGTGAACCGCTGCTGCGGGTCGGCGTGCGTCGCGCGCTTCAGCACCCGGTGGTAGGACCCGAAGAGCGCGAACAGCGGCTCCTCGTCCGGGCCCGGCAGCGTGTGCTTGTGGCGGGTCGTGTAGCCGGCGAACTCGATCGAGAGGACGGCGAGCGTGCGGCCGACCGTGTAGATGTCGGACGCGACCGACGCGCCCTCGGTCGCCAGCTCCGGCGCCGAGTAGCCGAGCGTGAAGAACAGCGGCGACTCGTAGTCGTCGGTCTGGCGGACGGCGCCGAGGTCGATCAGCTTGAGCTGCTCGCCGGCCTGGATCACGTTGTCCGGCTTGAGGTCGCAGTACAGCATGTCGACGCTGTGCAGGTACCCGATGGCCGGCAGGATCTCCAGGCCGTACGCGATGACCTGCCCGATCGGCAGCGGCTCCGCCCTGCCGGTCTCGCGGTGGTGCTCGAGGGCCAGCTGCCGCAGCGACTGCCCGCCGACGTACTCCATCACGATGTAGCCGACCTGGTTGCCGGTCTTCTTGTCGGGATGCTGGACGAAGTTGTAGATGCGGACGACGTTCGGGTGCTCCACCTCGGCGAGGAACCGCCGCTCCGCGACCGCGGACGCCATGGACGTCGCGTCACCGGTGTCGATCATGCCCTTGAGCACGACCCAGCGGTCGCTGACGTTGTGGTCCTTCGCGAGGTAGATCCAGCCGAGCCCGCCGTACGCGATCGAGCCGAGCACCTCGTACTGGCCGCCGACGAGGTCGCCGCGGAACAGCCGGGGCCGGAAGTTGAACGGCGTGCCACAGGTGGCGCACTCGCCCTCGGTCTCGCCGGGCTTGCCGTCCTTCGCGCGGCCGACCTCGGCGCCGCAGTTGCTGCAGAACCGCTTGTTCTCACTGACCGCGGGGTCGGTGAGCACGGCGGAGGCGGGGTCCTTGACCGGGACGACCGGCACCTCGACCAGCCCGGCGCCGAGCCGCCCGCGCCCGGACGCACGCGACGACGACCGCCGCCCGGTGTTCGGGAAGGAGCTGGACCCGGTGTTGAGAGGACTGTCGCCCTTGGTCGGCGGCGGCGAGTCCGGATGCTTCCGCGGCGGGGCGGGTGCCGCCGGTTGCGCGGGCGCCGCGGGCGGCGGCTCGACGCTCTGGGTGATCGGTGTCTCGTCGAGCACGCTGGTGGGCAGCGGCTCGTCGGGAGCCAACGCGTTCGGCGGCCGGACCCCGGGCTGCCTCGGGAGCACGTTGGGCACCGGCACGCCCTGAGCCCACTGCATGCCGGGCGCGGGCCGCGGTCCGGTCGGCGGCGGCGCCCAGCCCCGCGGCTGCCACTGCTGGGGCTGGCTCGGCTGCTGCTGCCAGCCACCCTGCACCGGCTGCTGCCACCCGGTCGCCCCTTGCTGACCCGCACGCGGGAACGGCGTCGGCTGGGGAGCCGCCGGCGACTGACCGCCGGGGGCGTCCGCCGGCCGACGGTGCGCGCCGCGGCCGCGCGCCGGGTCCTCACCCGCCGGCACCTCCGGGGAGGCGAACCAGCCGGTCCTGTCGTCCTTGCCGCCCGACACCTGCCGCAACCGCTCCGCGTGCTCGCGTGCCTCCCGGCGCAACCGCTCCGCCGCCTGTTCCGCCGTCTCCGCCACCGCGATCCCACACTCCTGGCAGTTGCCGTTCACCACCTCACCCGTGCACCCGGGGCGCGGACAGGACGCCATTCGCCGACCCCCTAGTCCTGGTACACCGGCGGCGGCGGCGCCGGGCGCTGTTCACCCGTGCGGCCGAGCCATCTGTCGTAGCTCGCGGCCCAGCTGCCGTCCGCGATGGACTTCGCCAACACGCCGTTCACGAACCTGACGAGATCCACGTTCGCCTTGGGGATGCCGATGCCGTACGGCTCCTGGGTGAACCGGGACCCGGCCATCTTCACGTTCGGGTCCTGCGCGACCATCCCCGACAGGATGGTGTCGTCGGTCGACACGGCGGCCACCTGGCCCTGCTGCAGCATGATGAGGCAGTCCGACCAGTTGTCGACCTGCACGGGGATCAGCTTGGCCGGGTGGTCGGAGATGGTCTTGATCGACGTGGAACCCTTGGCGGCGCACACTTTCTGCCCGCCGAGCTGGTCCAGGTTCGCGATCTTCGACGCCCGGTCGACGAGGATCCGCTGCCCGGCCGTGTAGTAGATGGCCGAGAAGTTGATGTCCTTCCACCGCTCGCAGGTGGCGGTCATCGTGCGGACGACCACGTGCACCTCGCCGTCGGTGAGCGCCTTGATCCGCCCCGCGGACGTGACGACCTTGAACTGCACCTTGTCGGGGTCGCCGAAGATGGCCTGCGCGATCTCGCGCACGCGGTCGATGTCGAAGCCCTCGAGCGCGTTCGTCGTCGGGTTGCGGAAGCCGAACAGGAAGGTGTTCTGGTCGACGCCGGCGATGAGCTGGCCGGCGTCCTGGATCGCCTTCATGGTGGTGTTGTCCGGCATCTGTCCCGGCGGCGGCAGCTGCGCGTCCGGCCGGAAGCTCGCGGTCGGGTCGCACGCCGGCGCCGGCGCGGCCGACGTCGACGGCGGCGCCGGGTTCTCCTCCGCGCCGACCGGCCGTGGCCGGTCGACGGACGACACGGTCGCGAGGTCCACGGGCCGGCCCCCGCCCGCGCACGCGGTGACGGCCGCCATCAGCAGCACGAACAGCAAGCTGGCTCGGACGGCCCTCACCGGTACTCCCGCAGTCGGTTCCTGATCCCCATCGTCGCCCCTGCCGCGGCCACCAGGCCCAGCAGCGCGACCCCGGGCACCAGCCCGGTCATCACGTTGCTCGCCCCACCGGTCTCCTCGACGAACTTCTGTCGCCCATGGTTGAGCGCCTTCAACAGGTTGTCGTCCAGCATGGTGAACATCGTCGCGGCGCTGGTCTTCGCGTCGGTGCTGATCGCGAGCGACACGGCATCCTGGTAGGAGCCGCCGTCGTCGAGCTCGCGGACGCGGTTGTGCGCGGTGAGCCAGTCGTCGGCGTTCTTCTGCGCCGCGGCGAGCAGGTCGGAGGTCTCCTGCGTGGCGGACAGGCCCTGCGCGCGCACGAGCAGGTTCTCGTCGCTCCTGCCGGTGAGCTCCTTGGTGAGCTCCTTGAACTCCGCCTCGTACTCGGCGCCGTCGCCGCGCGCGACCAGCGTCAGCGTCTCGTTGGCACGCATCTTCAGCGCCACGATCCGCGCCTGGACGATCACCTCGACCTGGCTGGTGCCGTGCTCGTGCCCGTCGGACACCCGCGACGACTCGATCACCAGCGCGACCGAGCCCCAGATCAACCCGACGACCACCGCCCCGGTGGCGACCACCAGACCCACGTTGAGCAGCCGGTTCGTCCGCCGGACCAGGTAGAGCTGGGCGGCGATCAGGGAGCCGAGCAGCGACAGGACCAGCGCGAGCGTGAACCACGGGAACGACCCGGCCGCGTCCTGCTCGGCCGCGAGCCGCTCGAAGTCGATCCGGTACAGCTCCTGCGCGGCCGGCAGGATCTTCGCCCGCATCAGCCCGGACGCCTCACGCAGGTACGCGGCGCCGGACGGGTAGCCCTGCCGGTTGTACGCCCGCGCGGTCTCGACGAGGCCGGTGTAGACGGGCAGCTGCTTCGCGAGCTCGTTGACCTGCCGTTCGGCCTCCACCACGCCGCCGACGTCCGCGGACGCCTCCGCGAGGTTCGCACCCGCGGTCGCGATGTCCAGGTCGTAGCGGTCGCGCAGCGCGGCGGGCAGAGTGCCGCCGGAGAGGAACGCGCTGGCGGCGGTCGCGTCCGCGTCGGACAGCGAGCGGTAGATCTGCTGCGACGCGGCGGCCACCGGCTCGCGGTGCGCGATGAGGTTGTCGATCGTGCTCTGCTTCTGCTGCATGGCCAGGGCGCCGACGACACCGGTGAGCAGCGCGAGCACGACGAGGCCGACGCCGATGACGAACAGCCGGCCCGGGGTGCTCTGCGCGCTCCTGCGGACCCGGCGCGCGGCGGTCGCCGGCGCGCTCAACACCTTGCGAGGCCCCGGCGCGGTGCCCGCGTCGGGCGCGGAGGTGGTCACCATCGGTGATCCCGCCGCGGTCGCCACGCCGGAAGAGTCCACCCCACGGTGCCGCTCATGCTGCCCCGATCCCCCTCGCGGTTACCAACCGGTGATTCGCAAACGAACTTAGTGCAGCGACTACCTGGTCGGCCACCGAAACGGCGATGCCGGCCGACGGCATGCGGTGACAGCAAGTGAACAGACACGCGCAGTGACGAACATGACGTCTGTCATCGCCCTCTTGCGGTCTGGTGAGTCCGGCGGCGCTCTGCCAATCTCGACGGGGGTGGTGGTTATGAGCCTGCTTCGCTGGACGAGCACCGTCGCCTTCCTCGCGGTCGCGGGCTACTGCGTCGCGCGGCTGGTCGCGGCGGCCCGGGCGCCGGCCGAGTACCGCGGCTGCCACCGCGCGGTCGACGTGGCGCACGTGCTCATGGGGGTCGGGATGGCCGCGATGGCCTCGCCGGTCGGCGGCCCGCTGCCGATGGCCGCGTGGCAGACGGTGTTCCTGCTGATGACGGCGTGGTTCGTCGGGTCGTGGGTGCAGGAGCGCCGGTCCGGCTCGGCCGGGTGGCACGGCGGCTGGCACGGCGGCGGGCTGCACCACGCGGTCGCCGCGGTCGCGATGGTCTACATGCTGACGGCGATGCCCCACGGCGACGGACACCGGTCGGCGCCGTGGCTCGACGGATGGGCCGGCACGGGGATGGCGCTGCCGCTGGTCGGCTGGGTGCTCGCCGCGTACTTCCTGACGTCGGCGACCGTGCTCGTCGTCCGCACGGGGTGGCCGGCACCCGCACTCGCCGGCCCGGCCGGCCTACCCGCGGTCCTGGTCGCGCCCCGAGTCACGGCGACGTGCCAGGCGGCGATGGCACTGGGCAACGGCTACCTGTTGCTCGCAATGTTGTGACATTGGCTCGCTCCGCTCGCGTAATCGCGGCCTTGTACCCGACGTCTTCCCTCCTCCGTGCTCGGCGCTGACGCGCCTGCGCGCGAGCGTCGGTCCAGACGCCGGCGGCCGCTCACACAAGCCTTCACTCGCGCGAATCCCCTACGCAGCTGCGGCAGCGGGTCAGTCTTGGCCAGCCCTGGCGGTCGCCCCAGATCGGCCACGCCACGCCGGCCAGGGTGCTGACGACGCAGCCGCGGCAGATGCGGCGCTTGAGTGGACGGGACATCAGTTGTACCCCCGGATGCAGTGGTCCTCGGACGGGCGGAGCGGTGTGAGCTTGCGTTCGAGGTCGGCGGCGGCGCTGGGGCCGTACGCCTCGTCGAGCCGCTTGCAGAAGGTGTCCGGGTCGAGCTGGTAGTCCTGCGAGCCGCGGGTCTCGAGCGCCATCGCGGCGAGCAGGCAGCCGACCTGTGCGGAGCGGGTCGCGTCGAGGTGCCAGCCGAGCCCGGACAGGAAGCCGGCGCGGAACGCGTCCGCGACCCCGTGCTTGTCGACCGCGACCCGGCCCGGCACCGCGGCGACCGTGACCGGCTCGGCGTTCGCCGTCTCCAGTCGCACCCCGTCCGCGCCGTGGGTCACCACCCACGTGCCGACCCGGTCGAGCAGCTCGGCACGGGACCAGCCGGTGGTCTCGAGCAACACGGAGGCGTTGTCCGCGCTGGCGAACACGTACTCCGCACCGTCCACCAGGGACCGCAGCTCGGGACCGGAGATCCGGCCGAGCTGTGGCGCCGGGTCCACGGCGAACCGGTAGCCGAGACGGCGGCACTCCGTCGCGTGGGCGAGCATGGCCCGCGCGTCGCCCGGCGCGATCATCACCAGGTCGATGCCGCGTTCGACGGCGCTCAGCTCGATCGCATGTGCCTCGGCGAGCGCGCCGGCGTACAGCGACACGATCCGATTGTCCGAATCGTCCACTGTGGACAGTATGCGCGCGGTGCCCCTGGTGACCGACACCCGAAGCCAGCTGGTGTCCACCCCGTGGCGCTCGAGCCAGCCGCGGTACTCGCCGAAGTCCGCGCCGACCGCGCCGACCAGCGCGGGCCGGTGCCCGAGCCGGCCGAGGCCGAACGCGATGTTCGCCGCGACGCCACCCGGCCGCACGTCGAGGGACTCGACCACCATGGACATCGTGGCCCCCGCGAGGGGTCCCGCCGACTGTCCAGGCAGGAAGTCGTTGGTGAACCGGCCGGGAAACACCATCTGGTGGTCCGTCGCGATCGACCCGGTCACGGCAATGCACATGGCCCTGCTCCTTCCGCACCGCCCAGCAAATGTGCGCTGTGCCACGAAAGGTTGCGGTCGACGACTCGAAGACGGCTCAAGACCGGACCGAGAAGTCTGGACCGGGATCACCCTGTGGGGTAAGGAGCTCCGCACGGCCCCGACCTCGAGCGAACCTCTAGACAGCTGAGGCCGCGCCGTGCACCTCGGCGATAGGGGGTGGGTCGCGGGGTGCTCGAAGAACACTGACGATCGCCGATGCCGGCCGGGTGCGGTGCCACCATTGGGCGTCGGGGATGAGCTCCGTTGCCCAGTACGCGTGCGGTAAGCCGTTCGTTCTCGCCGACCGGGAAAGCTCAGTTTGGGAGTTTCCATGCAGAATCGTCAATCCGGAGCAGCGGCGATCCAGCCTCTCTTATCCTTGCCGCAGGACGAGGTGACAGAGGCCGCGGGTCCCGTCGAGTCGGGTTCGGTACCCGCACAGGAAAGTGACCGCGCACTCCAGCTCGGACTGCTCGGACCGCTGTCACTGTCACGCGGCGGCAAGCAGATCACCCCGTCGGCGCCCAAGCTCCGTCAGGTGTTGTCCCTCCTCGCGGTGCAGGCCAACTCGGTCACCCGCGTCGACCAGCTCGTCGAGGAGCTGTGGGAGGAATGCCCGCCGCCGAGCGCGCTGACCACCGTGCAGACCTACATCTACCAGCTGCGCAAGCTGTTGCGGCTCGACGACCGTCCGGCGCGGGCCAGCGGCGGCAAGGCGGAGCCGACACTGCTCAGCCACCCGGGCGGGTACATCCTCGCGCTGCCCGACCTCGACGACATCGACGCCAACCAGTTCGAGGCGCTCGCCCGGCGCGGCCGCCAGGAGCTGTTGGCGCAGCGGACCTCCGCCGCCTCCGAGACCTTCCGCGAGGCGCTCACGCTGTGGCGCGGCGGCTGCCTCGACGACGTGTCCACCGGACCGCTGCTGTACTCGCACGCCACCCGGCTCGAGGAGCTGCGCCGCACCGTGCTGGCGCTGCGCATCGAGGCGGACCTGCAGCTCGGCCGGCACCAGGAGATCGTCGGCGAGCTCACCAGCCTGGTGAACGCGGAGCCGACCCGCGAGGACTTCTCCGCGAAGCTGATGATCGCGCTGTACCGCAGCGGTCGGCGCGCCGACGCGCTCGGTGTGTACCAGCGCATCCGCTCCGCGCTCGTCGACGAGCTCGGCCTCGACCCCGCCCAGGAGCTGCAGCGGCTGCACCAGCTGATGCTGGAGGCCGACCCGGAGCTGGACCTGCCGGAGCTGCCCTCCGCGCAGCCCGCGCCGGCCGCCCCGGTGCTGACCGTCCACACCGGACGTCCGGCGCCGGCGCAGCTGCCCGCGGAGATCCCCGACTTCGTCGGCCGCGGGCGGGAGACCGACCAGTTCGTCCGGTTGCTCACCGGTCCGGACGCCCAGGGCCTGCAGGTGGTCAACGTGGTCGGCCGGCCCGGCATCGGCAAGAGCGCGTTCGTCACCCACGCGGCGCGCGCCGTGCGCGGGCACTTCCCGGACGGTCAGCTGTACGTCGACCTCACCGGCGGCGACATCCGGCCGATGCCCACCAGGCATGTGCTCGTACAGATGCTCAAGGCGGTCGGCGCCGACGAGGCGGACGTGCCGCACTCGGTGGCCGAGGCGGCGCTGATGTTCCGCAGCTGGACCGCCGACCGGCGGCTGCTGGTGGTGCTGGACAAGGCCACCAGCACCGACACGCTGCGCCACCTGACCCCCAGCGGCTCGGGCAGCGCGCTCGTGGTGGCCAGCCGGGTGCCGATGGACGCGTTGCCCGGCGCGGTCCGGCTGCGGCTGCCCGTGCTGTCGCTCGTGGAGTCGGTGCAGCTGCTGGCGAACACGGTCGGCGAGCACCGGGTGAGCCAGGAGCTGGACGCGGCGGAACGGCTCGCGGAGCTGTCCGACCGGCTTCCCCTCGCACTGCGGGCGGTCGGCGCGAAGCTCGCGGGCCGGCCGGGCTGGCACCTGTCGCGGATGGTCGCGCGGATGACCGACGAGACCAACCGGATGACCGAGCTGAGCTACGCGGGGTTCGACGTGCACGGCCGGCTTTCCGAGGCCTACCAGACACTGTCGGCCCGGCAGCGCTGGGTGTTCCGCCGGCTGGCCGCGGCCGACGGCGAGCCGCTCACCACGGCCGAGATCGCCGAGCGGGTCACCATGAGCGTGAGCGCGGTGGAGACGGTGCTCGACGAGCTGGTCGACGCCGACCTGGTCGAGGAGCTCGGTGTCGACGCGGCCGGCGAGTCCGAGCCGAGGCACCACGTGCCGCCGCTGATCCGGCTGGTGGCGCTGTCCGGCGTGCTCGGCACCGCGTGGTGGCGCAACACGGGACAGCCGACACCGGGGTGAGGCCGGCCGCCTGTCCGGTTGCTCCCTATCGTTCCTCGAGCGATTGTTGACTGCTTCTCATGTTCGGCTTCCTAGCTTGGCTAACAGGCCATTTGTGGGAATGGTCGGCAGAGACGAGGAACCGTCGTGCAGTCCGAGATGCGGGCCCCCGACAGGCGGCCGAACGACCCGAGTGCGGACACCTGGCCCGATGGCGGCTCGGAGATCTCCGTACTGGCCGGCACGTCGGGCGGCCGGGACGGACCCGCGCTGCGACTGGGGGCGCGGGTGTTCCCGCTGGAGCGCTGGATGGCCCGCCGGCACGCCACGGTGGGCGCCGAGGTCGCGGTGACCGCGAGCCTGCTCGGACAGCTGCCGACCGGTCCCACGGTCGTGCTGGTGCTGGCGCCGGACGTGCCGGTGACCGCCGTCGTCGAGCAGCTGCTGACCGCCGCGCACGGGATGCTCACCGGACCCGACGCGCCGACCGGCGCGCTGACGCTGGGAGTGGCGTGCCCGGAGCCCGTCCGCTCCGGGACCGCCGGCCGGCTCGCCATGTACAACCAGCACCTCGAGGCGATGCCGGAGGCGCTGGTCGAGTCCGTCACCGCGGCCCGCCGGTGCGGGCTCGTCACCGCGCAGGGCAACTGCGTCCTGATGTTGCAGCACTTCGTCCCAGCTTCCGCGTCCGCGGTGGTGCACGCGAGTCCCGACCGGCGCCGGCCGGTCCGCGTCGACGGTCGCTGGGGCCTCACCGAGGTGACCTCGCCGGCCGACACCTTCGAGGTCCCGGCCGACGGCGCCATCAGCGAGAAGCTCGCGTGGAAGCCGACCGCACAGGTCGGCGCGCGCGGCGGCACGCACACGGTGAGCCTGCCGACGAACTGGCGCTCCCGGTACTCGATCGGTCGCGGCACCGTCCGCCAGCTCGCCGCCCAGTCCCGCGACGCCGCGGTGACCGCCGGTCGCCCGCTGTCACTGGACTTCGCGCTCGGCACCCGCGGTCCCGTGGTGCTGCGCTGCCGCCCGACAAGAGATTGACGTCCCACTCGAACGGGCGCTGCTCCCGCTTCGAGATGACTTCCAGCCCACCGGCCAATCATGACTTGGCAAGGCAAGTCCAGTCGTCGGAGGTCTCGGAGGTCACCGTGCCCCGCGCACTCACCGTGGAACAAGGTCACACGAGAACAACTCGTGCCGGGTTGCCGGACGCATGCTCGACCGGTGCGTGCGAGCACTACCAGGAGATGGTGCGGCTGCGCCGCAACCTGCACGACGGGCTCGGTCCCGGCCTCGCCGGGATCATGCTGCGGGCCGACATCCTCGCGAAGCTGTTGTCCGCCAACCAGACCGCCGCCGAGCAGATGCTGCGCGAGCTGCGGCACGAGGCGGCCGAGTTCATGACGGAGTTCCGCAGGGTCCTCGCCAACCAGACCCCGGCCGAGATGGAGGGCCGCGGCCTCGACGAAGCGCTGCGCACTCTCGCCGAGCGGATGAGCCGGGCCACCGGCGACACCCTCACCATCGACATCGACAGTGACTTCGCGGAAATCCACGTCGACCGCGCCACGCAGATCGCCGCCTTCTGGATCGCCAAGGAAGCGCTGACCAACGTGGTCAAGCACGCGAAGGCGCGCAACTGCCACATCCGCGTCCGGGTCGCGAACGGCCTGCACCTGTCCATTGTGGACGACGGGGTGGGCGCCGGGGTCGGCGCCGGACACGGCGGACACGGCTTCGGCCTGACCTCGATGGGCAGCAGGGCCGCCGAGCTCGGCGGCTGGTGCGAGATCACCGAAGGCACCGCCCCCGGCGTCGGCGTCGCCGTCACCGCGCACCTGCCGGCCGCCGGTTCGCCCCACCACTCGCTGACAGAACGGTAGGCCAGCTGTGACCGCCAACATCGAGTTAGAAGCGCCGCCGGAGACCACTCGCGTACTGATCGCCGACGACCACCCCGTGTACCTGTCCGGGCTGCGCATGCTCCTCGGCATGATCAGCACCGTCGAGGTGGTCGGCGAGGCGAGGACCGGCAAGGAGACGCTGTCCGAGATCTACCGGCTGCGCCCGCACCTGGTGCTGATGGACGTGAACATGCCCGGCACCAGCGGGATCGAGGTGACGAGGACGATCACGCCCCGCTACCCGGACACCGCGGTGATCATGCTGAGCATGCTCGAGGACCGCGACACCTTCCTGTCCGCGGTGCGGGCCGGCGCCCGCGGCTACCTCGTGAAGGGCGCCAGCACCGACGACATCGAGCAGGCGATCGGCACCGTGCGCCGCGGCGGCGTCGTCTTCGGCGCCGAGGTCGCCTCCTGGGCGCTGGACTACCTGAACAAGCCGCGCGAGTCGAGCAAGCCCTTTCCCGAGCTCACCGACCGCGAGCGCGCCGTGCTCGAGCTGGTCGCCGACGGCCTCGGCAACGCCACCATCGCGCGGCGGCTCGGGCTGTCCATCAAGACGGTGCGCAACTACCTGTCCCGCATCTTCGCCAAGCTCCAGATCGCCGACCGCACCGAGGCGGCCGTCCAGGCGCGCCGCGCCGGACTCGGTCACTAAGTCCCAGACGCTGCTCGCTCCGCAAGCTCCGCTCCAAGACGCTCTGCTCGCGCTCCGCTCCAAGAAGCTCCGCTCCGCAAGCTCCGCTCCAACAGGAGGATCGATGTCCGAACAGACCGCCGCGGCCGGGCCGGAGGCGGGCCAGCCCGCCGGCCTGTCCCGTTGGCAGTTCCGCACCGTGCTGACGGTCTTGTTGACCGGCCAGCTGCTGTCCGCGCTCGACCAGACGCTGGTCGGCACCGCGCTGCCCACGATGGTGGGCGAGTTCGGGCACCTGGACAGCTTCGCGCTGGTCGTCACCAGCTACCTGCTCGCGACGACCGCGTCGATGGCGCTGTACGGCAAGCTCGCCGACCTGTACGGCCCGAAACGGGTCTACATGGCGGCGATCGGCATCTTCACGGTCGGCTCACTGCTCGTCGGGCTCGCGCAGGACATGACGCAGCTCGTGATCTACCGCGCGGTGCAGGGTCTCGGCGCCGGTGGCCTGGTGGTCATCGCGTTCACGATCGCCGCGACGGTCGTGCCGCCCCGCCAGCTCGGCCGCATCCAGGGCATGGTCGGCGCGATGTACGCGCTCGCGTCGCTGCTCGGCCCGCTGGCCGGTGGCGCGCTGACCGAGTACGTGTCGTGGCGCTGGTGCTTCCTCGTGAACGTCCCGATCGGTGTCGCCGGCGTGATCGTGCTCGGCACGATGCTGAAGCTGCCGAGCAAGCGGCGCGAGGCGTCGGTGGACTACCTCGGCGCGATCCTCTTGGTGGCCGCGATCTCCGCGCTCGTCCTCGTGACGACGTGGGGCGGCAGCCGGTACGAGTGGGGCTCCGCGCCGGTGCTCGGCCTGATCGCGGGCACCGCGGTGCTCGTCGTGGCGCTGATCATGTGGGAGCGCAAGGCGAAGGAGCCGATCATCCCGCTGGGCCTGTTCCGCAAGCCGGAGATCAGCCTGGCGCTGGTGATCACGTTCCTCATCGGCATCGCCACCATCGGCGCGTACTTCTTCGTCCCGATCTACCTGCAGGTGGTGCGGGGCAACGATCCCACGACCGCGGGCCTCAACATCGTGCCGCTGATGATGGCGGTCATGATCGGGTCCGGGGCGAGCGGGTGGCTCATCTCGGTGGTGCTGGGCCGGATGAAGGTCATCGTCATCGGCGGCGTCGCCATCATGACGACCGGGCTGTACCTGTTCTCGCTGCTCGACGAGACCACGCCGGCCTGGCAGCTGTGGAGCTACCTCGCGGTGATGGGCATCGGCATGGGGATGGTGATCTCGAAGCTGATCGTCAGCGTGCAGAACAGCGTCAGCGGACGGGACATCGGCACGATCACCGCGCAGGCGAACTTCTTCCGCGTCATCGGCTCCGCCATCGGCACGGCCGCGTTCGGCGCGGTCCTCGCCGCCAACCTGGCGTCCGCGTCGACCGAGCTGGACCCCGAGGTGCTCGCCCAGCTGCCGAACGGCTCCGCGGTGGTTTACTCCGACCCGGCCTCGATCCACGCGCTGGCGCAGACCGCGCCGGAGGCCTACGCGGAGGTCGTGCGGATGTTCGCCGACTCGATGCAGAACGTCTTCCTGGTGGCCGTGCCGCTGATGCTGCTTGCGTTCGTCCTCTGCTGGTTCCTGCCCAACACGAAGCTGCGCGACGGCGACCGCGGGCACGGGCACGGCGGCCATGGCGGTGGCGCACCGGAGGAGGAGGCGCCGCGGCCGGCGGCCAAGGAGACGGCCGGCGCGACGGTGATGGCCGTACGGACCGAACCGGCGTGACAGCACGGCGGTGGAGCGCTCGGCGCGCGCTCCACCGCCGGTCGCGAACCCCTCGCGAGCCAGGAACTTTCCCGCGCCGCACGAGGACACTTCGTCCTACCAAGGCACTCATGAGGAGCTGATCATGACGTCCAACCAGGCCGACACCCGCGCACGTGGTGCGCTCGGTGGCCTGCTCGCCGGTCTCGGGTTCTTCGGTGGCATCGCGGCGACGAAGGCCACGGAGAAGTCCGAGTACCCGCGCCCCGGCACCGCGCCGGAGGAGGTCCAGAAGTACTTCACCGAGTCGACCACCGCGGCGCGCCTGTCCGTGTTGGGGCACGCCGTGTCCGCCTCGGGGCTCGCCCGTTTCACCGGCACCGTCGCGGGTGTCGCCAAGCGTTCTGGCAAGGGCTCCGGCGCACTGCGGGCCGCGGCGTGGACCGGCGGGACCTTCGCGGTCGCCACCCAGGTCCTGTCCGCGTCCTCGACGCTTCTGTTGACCAGCAAGGACAACCACCTGCAGACCACAAAGGACCTGCGCGAGGTGTCCTACCACATCGGCAGCCACGTGCACGGGGTCGGCTTCGGCCTGCTGACCGGCGCGCTCGGCCTCGCCGGGCTGCGCTCCGGCGAACTGCCCAAGCCGGTGGCGATCGCGTCGCTCGCGATCTCCCCGCTGACGCTCCTCGGGCCGCTGACGCTGCTCAAGAAGAAGACCATGATCGCACTGCCCATCGGCCACCTGCTGAGCCTGATCGTCAGCGGTACGGCCGGGGTCGCACTGGCCCGCAAGAGCGCCAAGTAACCAGGAGGAACTGTCATGAGGGTGACCGTGTTCGGCGCGACCGGCGGCACCGGCAAGCAGGTCGTGGACAAGGCGCTGGCGGCGGGCCACAAGGTCACCGCGGTGGCCAGGAACCCCGAGGCGGTCGAGTCTGACCGCGACGGCCTGACCGTGGTGCAGGGCGACGTGCTCGACGCCGAGTCGGTCGCGAAGGCCATCGCGGGCTGCGACGCCGTCGTCTCCGTCCTCGGCGTCGCCGACCGCAAGCAGCCGACGTCGGTGTACTCGGCGGGTGTCGCGAACATGGTGGCGGCGATGGCCGAGAGCGGCCCCCGGCGCATCATCGCCCTGTCCGCGGACGGGGTCGAGCCCAACCCGAACGTCAACATCGGGCAACGCCTGGTGATGGCGCTGGTGGTGGCCCGGATGTTCAAGCACCAGTACAAGGACATGCTGGCGATGGAGCGGCTGCTCGAGGGCACCGACCTCGACTGGACGGCGGTCCGGCCGCCCCGGCTGAACGACGGCGATGCCGCCGGTGAGTACCGGACCAGTGACGAGCCGCTGAAGGACTCGTCGGGGATCTCGCGTGCCGACCTCGCGGACTTCATCGTCACGCGCCTGGAGGATGCTGACACCCATCGCAAGGTCGTCTGGGTCTCCAACTGATAGTCGGTTCGTCGGAAGGATTTGTGGGATGCGGGTCAGTATCAGCGTCAGTGACTTCACCTGGCCGGGTGGGCCGGCGGCGATGGGCGAGCACCTCGGTGCCCTCGCGAAGGCCGCGGACACCGCCGGGGTGCACACGCTCTGGCTGCCGGACCACATGATCCAGGCGGACCCGCGCAAGAGCCCGGAAGCGGAGATGCTGGAGACGTACACGACGCTGGGGTTCATCGCGGCGCGGACGGAGCGGATCCGTCTGGGCGCCATGGTGACCCCGGTGTCGTACCGGTCGCCGGCGGTCGTGGTGAAGGCGGTCACGACGCTGGACGTGCTCTCCGGCGGGCGCGCGTGGTTCGGCGTCGGCGCGGGCTACAGCGAGGGCGAGGCCAACGACATGGGTCTCGACTTCCCGGCGACCGCGGAGCGCTTCGAGCGGCTGAGCGAGGCGCTGGCGATCGCCTTCCAGATGTGGGCCGGTGACACGAAACCGTTCGAGGGCAAGCACTACCAGCTGGCGAAGCCGATCAACAGCCCGGCGCCACTGCAGCGGCCGCACCCGCCGGTGCTGATCGGCGGCACCGGAGAACGCAAGACGCTGCGCCTGGTGGCCGAGCACGCCTCGGCGTGCAACCTGTCCGACATGCCGGACCAGGGCGCCACGATCCGGCGCAAGCTTGAGGTGCTGGCCGGGCACTGCGCGGACGTCGGCCGCCCGTTCGAGGAGATCGACAAGACCGCGAGCACGGTGTTCATCGACGGCGAGTCCCCCGACGCGTTCGCACAGCGGTGCGGGGTCCTCGCCGGCTACGGCGTCGAGCACGTGGTCCTGTTCGCGTCGTGGACCGTGGAGTCCTTGGAAACACTGGGCAAGCTCATCCCGGCGGTCGCGGACATCTGACCGTACGACGAGAACGGCGCCCGCGTGCATCGCGGGCGCCGTTCTTCGTTGTGCGGGTCCTACATGGGGAGCATGCGGGCCGTCTCGACCTCGCGGACGTAGAGCATGGCGTCGAAGCCATCCTTGCGGAGCGGCTCGTTGAGCTGCTTGTAGATGGTGTCGTTGGCCGGGTCGTACGGCGAGGCGATGAAGCGGATCTTGGCGGGGCCGTCGAGGAACTGCCGCACCTCCGGCGACTCCGGGCCGCACGCGTTGAGGTCGATCAGGTAGTTCGCCGCGCGGGCCTGGCCGAGCGTGTGGTCGAGGAACGACGGGTCCGCGGGCGGGATGTCGTAGACCTTCGGCCCTTCCGGACTCTGCCAGCCGACGAACAGCTGGCCGTGGTCGAAGCAGGTGCCGATCGGCACGTACTGGCGACCGTAGTCGCGGCGCAGGAACCAACCGGACAGCTCACGGGTGCGATCCATGTCGAACGGCGGGATCGAGACCAGCATGTTCTGGTTCGCGGCGACGTGGCCGTTGTGCGCGATGTAGATCATCTTGGCCGGGTTGCGCTGCATCCAGCGGTTGATGGTCTCGGAGATGTAGTACTCGCGGGTGTCGCCGAGCGTGCCCTTCCAGGACAGGAAGTCGTAGAACGCGAGGATCGTCTGCGCGTCCTGCACGGCGTCGAGGCGGGCGACCGAGGAGGGGTTGTCGGGCAGTCCCTTGACGAAGTCGAAGAACCCGCGGGCGATCGCGACGATCGAGTCCCGCCATTCCTCGGTCTTCTCCGGGTCGACGTACCACATGATGGTCTCCTGCGGACCGCCGTGCATCCGGAGCGGGTCCACGTGCGTGTTCAGCTCGCCGAGGCGGTCCGGCGCGACCTCGGTGACGTACTGGGTCACGCGGTCGAAGAGGATCTGGCGCAGGTCGAGGGCGTCGGTGCCGAGGAAGCGGACCCGGTCGTGGCGCGGGCGCCGGGAGTTGAACTCACGCATCCACTGCAGGACCTCGAGGAAGCCCTCGTGGCGGATGATCGGGAAGGCCTGGTCGACGAGGTCGTGGGCGGTGCCGACGCCGTCGACGACGAAGCGGTCGATCGCCACCCCGTGGCCCCAGCTCTCCTCCCAGGCGACGCAGCGGAAGCCCATGTGCTCCACCAGGAACCGGATCACCCGCAGGTGCACGGTGGTCTCGGTGTGCGTGCCGTGGGCGCCGTACCCGAGTCCGACGATCTTGGCGTGGCCCGCGATCCGCCGCAGCGGGTACAGGTCGTACACCGGGCCCTGGGCCTCGACGGTCCGCAGCGGGGCGGCGTGCTGGTTGAGCCAGGAGACGACGTCCCCGGACCGCGCGGCCTGCGCCTGCGCGGGCTGGCCCCCGACCAGCCCGGTACCGGTCGCGGCGGCTCCCGCCGCCGCCGCGGCCGCCACGCCGACGAACCGCCGGCGAGTCAGGGCCTGCGCGTTCCCCGTTGTCGGTTCGGCGTTGTTCATTGATGAACCACCATTCGTCGACTGCGTGCAGAAGATGTCGATCCATGGTCCCGGACGACCCTGAAGACACACTCGGCAACAGAGCAAATTTGGGACAAACCCGCAGCGTGTCTCAACCCGACGCCGACCAGAGCTCGACCGCCGTGACCGACTTCCCGACCAACCGGGACGCAATCCCTCTTGAGTGGGTCTCGAGCGGCCGGATAATTCTTCACAAATACTGTGGGAACGAAAGGCCAATCATGATCCACAATCAAGCTCCGCCCGGCGGGAGCGGCACCAGAAACCCTCTCAAGAAAGTGTACGCGGATCCGCAGGTCGGATTTGCCTGGTTACGATTAATAAGCGCGTTACTGGTGGTGGCCGATCACAGCATCTATTTGACCACGCCAGAAAGCCCACTGCGGGTGCTCAACATCCCGGTCGGCGACTGCGCGCTGTTGATATTCTTCGCGCTGAGTGGTTACCAGGTCGCAGACAGTTGGGGGCGCGACCCGTCCTGGTGGCGGTTCAGTGCCCGGCGCATTCTGCGAATCGTGCCACCGCTCGCGGTCGTGCTGGTGGTCACCGCATTCGTCATCGGCCCGATCTTCACCACGCTGCGTACCGGGGATTACCTCTCGAACCCGCAGACGTGGGGATATTTGTCCATGGTCGTCCCATTCTTCCTGAAGGGTCCGCTCCCGGGGGTCTTCGAGACGAACCCGCACGCCTATTCGGTGAACCCGTCCCTGTGGACGCTGCCGATGGAGGTCTTCGGCTACGGGCTCGTCCTGGTCATCGGGATCGTGATCGCGCTTCGGGTGCCGAAGCTGGTCCTGCCGCTGGTGCTCGCCGGCCTGATGCTGACGCAGGGGGTCTTCGACGCGACCCTCGGCGAGTACGACTCCGGCGGTTTCCTCGGTGTCATGCCGATCGCGCTGCTGGTGAAGTTCATGGTCTCGTTCTTCGCCGGTGTCGTGCTGCACACCTACCGACACCGGATCCCGTTCCGGCCGAGGTACGCGCTGGCGCTCGCGGTCGCCTGGCTCGCGATCCACGAGGTGTTCATGCCGGACGCGATCGCCGTCCCCGGGGGCACGGCGAACAGTGACGGCTCCATCTTCCGCCTGATCACCCTGGACAAGTGGCTGCTGGCCCTCGGCGTCGCGTACGGCGCCGTCGTGCTCGGCAGGCACTGGCCGAAGCGGCTGGAGCGCACCGCCCCGTGGGTGTACGGCAGCTACGGCGCCTACATCTGGGGCGCGCCGCTGCAGCAGACGTTCATCGCGCTGGGTGTCGGCAACGGCTGGGTCCTGCTGCTGATCGCCGCTCCGGCGGCCTACCTGTTCGGCCTGGCGTCGTGGCGCCTCGTCGAGGCACCGACGCAGAAGCTGCGCCGCTACCTCAACGCGCGCCAGCTCCCCATGACCGAGTCCACCGAGACCGCGACACCGGAACCGGTGCTGACCGGCCGGTGACCCATGCGAAAGGCGCGTTCGGGTGATCCCGAACGCGCCTTTCGTGTGTGCCGACACTATTTGCGGGACAGCAGCGACCGGAGGAAGAGCGTGGTGTTCGCCGGTCGCTCGGCCATCCGCCGCATCAGGTAGCCGTACCACTGGACGCCGTAGGGCACGTAGACCCGCACGGTGTGCCCGAGCTCGGCGAGCCGCCGCTGCTCGGTCGGCCGCACCCCGTACAGCATCTGGAACTCGAAACTGTCCGCCTTGCGGCCGTGGTAGGCCGCCCGGTCGGCGACGATGTCGACGAGCCGCGGGTCGTGCGTGGCGAACATCGGGTAGCCGTCGCCGGTCAGCAACGCGTTCACGCAGCGGACGTAGCTGAGGTCGACGGCGTGCCGGTCGGGGAAGGCGACGTCGGCCGGCTCCGCGTACGCGCCCTTGCAGAGCCGCACCCGCGACTCCTGCTCGGACAGCGCGATCGCGTCGGACTCCGTGCGGCGCAGGTAGGCCTGCAGCACGGCACCGACCCACGGCCAGTCCCGGCGCAGCAGCGCCAGCACGCGGAGCGTGGAGTCGGTGGTGGTGTGGTCCTCCATGTCCAGGGTGACCGTCGTGCCACACCGCGCGGCCGCCGCGCAGACGCGCCGCGCGTTGTCCAGCGCGAGCTGCTCGTCGAGCAGCTGCCCGACCGCGGACAGCTTCACGCTCACCTCGACGTACTGGGCCAACCCGTTGGCGCGCAAGGCGTCCAGCAGTTCCAGGTAGGCCCGGGTCGTCTGGTCGGCGAGCGCCTCGTCGGTGGTGTCCTCGCCGAGGTAGTCCAGCGTCGCGGTCAGCCCGGCGGACGCCAGTCCGCGGGCTGCCGCGACCGCGTCCGCCGTGGACTCGCCGGCGACGAACCGGCGCACGACGTCCCTGCTCACCGGCGCGGCCGTCACGACGCGTTTGAGTGTGTCGCTCCCGGCCGCGGCCAGGATCAAGCTGCGCAAAGGGTGCACGGGGGCTCCTCAGACCATGATCTTCCCGCCGGCGATGTCCGTCGTCTGCCCGGTGATCCAGGACGACGCGTCGGAGGCGAGGAACAGCGTCGCGTTGGCGCAGTCGGCCGGGGTGCCCCAGCGACCGAGCACGAACTGCTCCTTCACGACCTGCTCACGGATGTGCGCCGGGATGCGCTCTTCCTGCTTCTTGGTCAGGATGGCCGACGGCGCGAGCGCGTTGACGCGCACGTTGAACTTGCCGACGTCCTGCGCGACCCGGCGGGTGAGCTGCAGGATCGCCGCCTTCGACGCCGCGTACGCGTAGGAGGACCAGCCGGGCAGCCGGCCGGCGGCCGACGACATGGTGATGATCGAACCCGAGCCGCGCGCGGACATGCCCGGCACGAACGCCTTGAGCGTGAGGAAGGTGCCGGTGAGGTTGCCGTCGATGACCGCGCGCCAGTCCTCCTCGGTCACGTCGTCCATGGTGGACGGACCGGGCTCGAAGCCGGCGAACGTGCACAGCACGTCGACCGGGCCGAACTCCTGCTCGGCACGCGCGTCCAGGTTCGCGAGGTCCTCGGCGGACAGGGTGTCCGCCGGCACGCCGACGGCCTCGCCGCCCGCCGCCCGGATGTCGGCGACGACCTCCTCGATCGCGTCCTTGTCCCGGCCGCTCACCACGACCTTCATGCCGTTCGCGGCGAGGTAGCGGCAGGTCTGCCCGCCGATCTCGCCTGAGCCACCGGTGACGACGGCCACCTTTCCGGCGAGATCGGGGTACGTGGGAATGCTCGTGGTCATGGAGATCGATCCCTTTCACTAATGGTGGTGGCCCGACGCGCTGATGTCACTCGAAGCGGTACTCGGTGAAGTCGGCCAACCGCCGGTAGCCGACCTTCTCGACGACCGCCAGCATCGACTCGTACTTCAGGAAGTGCGTGCAGACAGTGGCGTCCGCACCGTTCTCGAGCGCCCGCGCGGTCACCTCGCCGAGCAGCACGGTCGCGTAGCCGCCGGCCCGGTGGTCCGGCGAGACGAACACGCCGGCGGGCCGGACCACGCCGGCGATGTTCAGACCCCAGCCCGCCGCCCCGACCGGCGTGCCGTCCTGGTCCTCCCAGACGATCTGGCGGCCGCCGGCGATCTGGCCACCGGCCAGCTGCCGGGCCCGCTGCGCGATCTGCTCCGGCGGCAGGCCGCTGTCGCGCATGCCCGCCATGAACCACTCGGCGACCGTGTCCAGGTCGTCCTCTGTGGACATCCGAGGGCCGCCCGCGGCGGTCGGCCTGGTGGTCTCCGTGCAGATCATCAGCCACTGGTCGCGCTCGCTCTGCGCGCTCTTGCCGGTCAGCTCGGCCCACCGGGCGGCGAACGCCTTCGTGCTGTCGGCCGAGCCGGCCACGCCCTCGAGGTCGGGCAGCACGTCGACCAGGTGCTCGGCGAGCGCCCGCGCGGCCGCGTCCGGCATCTCGCTCAGCGGCATCCGGTAGGGCATCCGGGCGAACGCGGCGCCCACGATCGCGCCGTCGCCGGTGTCGGTGACCCACGAGAACACCGGGTCGCCCTGGCCGGGCGGCACCCCGTTGGGGTCCAGCGCGTGCACCAGCAACACGTTGTTGCGCACCGGTTCCAGCTTCAGCCAGTCACCGACCTCGGCCGCGAACTCGCCGGGGCTCGACGTCGTGTGCACCTTCATCTCGGACATCTCCGGGACCTCCACTGTGGACGGTCAGCGGGCGCGCCGGGTGGCGAGCCGGCCGCCGGCGATCCCGTTGACCAGCAGGCCGGAGAACCGGCCGATGGGGATGAGCAGCGCCACCTTCTCGGTGGCGAAGTACACCGGCGACAGCAGGTTCGCGGCCGCCGAGACCAGGCCCGCCACGGCGAGCGGCTTCGGCAGCTCGCCGGAGCGCAGACCGGCCAGCGCGAGCGAGCCGGTCAGCACGCCGAACCCGATGCCGTGCACCGGACCACCGGCCGCGAACGCGGTGTCGTTGAGCCGCACCGCCTTCTCGTCGTCCTCGCGCCGGTCCGTGGTCAGCGACCCGATGCAGGCCGCGGACGTGGCCAGCGACGCGACCGTGGCCGCGCCACCGGCCAGCGCGGCCGCCCGCAGCGACCGCGAGCCGGACCGCTTGGCCACCTTCGCGACCGACGCGGTGAACCGCGCCACCGACAGCAGCGAGACGACCTGGCCGATGGCGCTGACGCGACCGGCCTTGTCGCTCGCGTCGTACCACTTGCGCACGTCCTCCGCCGGGGAGCCGGGACGCGGCGGCGGACCGCCGGCCAGCTTGATGGAACCACCCACGCTGGCAACGAAGGCGGCCGCGGCGAGCGGGCCCGTCCACGCTCCGAGGTCACGAGATGTCATTGCGGCACAACCTTTCCGATTCGCGGTCGGCGGGTCACAGCGGCGTCGACGGCGTGACCGTCTGCTCGTGGACGACGACGTCGTACCAGTCCGACAGCGAGCCGCCGGCCATGTAGTGGTCGTCGGGCCGCGAGTCGTCGCAGACCGAGCCGATGACCCGGCCCTTCACGCGCTGGCCGAGCCACTCGGTCACCGACGCGGGCGCCTCGGCACGCAGGTCGACGACGTAGCGCGGCAGGTCGTTGGCGAAGGGCCGCTCGTGGAAGTCGTCCGGCTGCGTCGGCGTCTCCAGCGGCCGGCTGGCGAACGGCGGCGCGCTCCAGCCGGAGTTCACCGTGCCGTGGTCGTAGGTCAGCCCGATGGAGACGTACCGCTCGCCGAACAGGTCGGCGAGCGTGGCGCCCGTCGGCCGGAACTTCAGCGTGCCGCGCGGCGGCACCGAGATCTCCAGCGTCTCGGCCCGCACGCTGTGCGCGTTGGTCGACCAGTAGGCGATCTTGTCGCCGGTGTGCTGGTGCCACCAGCGCAGGTTCTCCGCCATCTGCTCGTCGCGGTAGCCGTCGTCGACCAGGTGGTAGGCGTAGTGCTCGTAGAACGCCACGATCTGGCGCGCGTGCTGCACGGCCATCTCGTGTGCCTTGCCGGACTCCGGGACGCTCTGCACAAGCCGCAGCGCCTGCCGCGCGTGCTCGACGTAGGGGTCCTTCTCCTTGACCTGCATGATGAACCACGGCACGTGGTCCGGGCGGGTCGGCCGGATGACGTCGAAGTGCGTCGCCAGCTCGGCGGCCTTCTCCGACGCGTACCTGGTCACGTACTCGGCCACCGCGTCGTACACCGGCGGCCGGGTGTCGATCACGCCGACGCCGACGAACTGCACGATGTCGTCGGGGTGGCTGGAGTTCCACTGGCGGATCCACTCGACCGCGTCCTGCATCTCGCGGACCCGCCAGGGAACTCCGGACTCCTTCATCAACGCGTCGAGGTCGCCGTAGCCCGACCGCACGTAGTCGTTCAGCGGCAGCGCGACGTCCCAGTCCTCTTCCGTCGCCACCGCGCGGAAGCCCAGCTCCTCGACGAGGAAGCGGACCACACGATGGATCGTCGTGAACTGCTCGCGGGCGCCGTAGGTCGACCCGCCGAGCCCGACGATCACCGCGTCGCCGACCATGCCGCGCAGCGGCTCGAGGTCGTCGTGCGGCGCCGTGGGATCGTTGGACGCCAACGGCTTCGCGTTCGCCTTGAGCCAGTTCGCCACGTCCTGCCGTGCCTTGGCCCCCGGGTCGGGGGTCGGCAGCCTGTGCGCGTTCATGTCGTCCACTTCCTTCTTCGCGCGCTCAGGCGCGCTCGGCGATGATCATGTCGGTCGGGCCGGCGGGCCACATCACACGAGTCTCGGCCAGCTTCAGGCCGGCGTCGGCGAACAGCGACTCCCACTCGGCGACCGTGCGGATGCCGCCGCGGTGCAGGGCGAGCTGCGTGACGTCCAGCAGCTTGCCGGGGTGCGGGCCGTTGCCGTCGGGCAGCACGGGCTCGAGGATCAGGATCTTCCCGTTGGGGTCCATGGACTCGCGGATGTTGGACAGGACCTTGCCGGCCTCGGGGTCGTCGTAGCTGAACAGGATCGACGAGATCACGTAGACGTCGCCGCCTTCCGGCACCGAGACGAACATGTCGCCGGCGACGCCGTTCGCGCGGTCGGCGATGCCCACCCGCTCGAAGACCTTCTCCGCGGCGTGCACGACGTGCTCCTCGTCGAACACGGTGGCCTTGAGGTTCGGGTAGTGCGGCGCGACCGCGGCGATCAGCCAGCCCTCGCCGCCCGCGATGTCGATCAGGTGCTTGGCGTCGGAAAGGTCGTAGTTGGAGAACGCCACCGAGTGCGCCTCGCTGGCCAGGTTGCCCATGGCCTTGCCGAACAGCGCCACCTCTTCTGGGTGGTTCTGCAGGTAGTTCCACATCGAGGTGCCGTGCGCCTTCTCGAAGGCGACCTCACCGGTGCGGACGCTGTGCGCCAGCTCGGAGTAGGCGACGAGGCGGGTACGGCCGCCGACGTCCTGGGCGATCTCCTTCATGGAGCCCTTGACCCCGGACCGCAGCGTCTCGCCGAGCGGGTTCAGCCCGAACACGCGCGGGGCGACCTCCTCGAACACGCCGAGGCCGGCGAGCCCGCGCAGCAGGCGGAACAGGTTCGTCTCGTGCGCACCGACCGCGGTGGCGATCTCCGCCACCGGGCGGGGCCCCTCGGCGAGCTGGTCCGCGACACCGAGCTCGGCGGCGACCGCGATCATCTGGGTGGCCAGCGCGCCGTAGAGCATCTCCATCATCTGCATCGGCGGAGGTGCTTCGCCGTTGTAGGGGAGGGCGTAGGAGCCGGGGGTGGTCATGGGCATGCCTTTCTTTGACGCGATAGCAGGATCACTGCGAGGCGGACAGGCCACCGTCGACGTAGAGGATCTGACCGGTGATGAAGCTGGACCGGGGGCCGGCGAGGTAGACCGCCGTGTTGGCGACCTCCTGGATCTCCGCGACCCGGCCGAGCGGCGTGCGCCCGGCGACCATGTTGGCGAAGTCGGGGTTCTGCAGCGCCGCCTCGGACAGCGCGGTGCGCACGAACCCGGCGCCGACCCCGTTGATCGAGATCTGGTGCTTGCCCCACTCGGAGGCGAGCTGCTTGATCAGCAGGTGCAGTCCCGCCTTGCTCGCGCCGTAGGCGGAGAACCCGCCGATCGCGAGGCCGATGTGGCCGCGCACGGAGGTCATGTGGACGATCCGGCCGCCATCGCCGCTCTTGATCATCGCGCGACCCGCCGCCTGCGAGAGCAGGAAGGCGCCGGTGAGGTTGATGTCCACCACCGAGCGCCACTCGTCGGCGTCGAAGTTCTCCGCCATGTTGATCTTGAGGATGCCGACGCAGTTGACCAGGATGTCGATGCCGCCCCAGTCCTGGGTGACGGCATCGACCAACCCGTTCACGCTGTCCGCGTCCGTGGTGTCGAACGCGTACCCGCCGGTCCGGTTCTCACCGTTGGCAAGACGATCGGCGAGCTCCTGGCACGAATCCTTCTCCAGGCCGGCGATCGCCACGTCGGCGCCGTCTGCCGCGAGGCCGGCGCTGATCACGCTGCCGATCTCGCCGTCCCCGCCCGCGACCAGGGCACGCTTGCCCTTGAGCGGCTTGCTGAACTCGCCGATCGTCTCGACCATGATGTCGTTGTCTCCCTGAGGGTTCGGTCGGTTCAGGCCGCGTGGATGGCCAGGGCGTAGCCGCCGCCCGGGTTCTCGCGGGAGATCGGCACCTCGCCGCCGACCGTGAGGTGCCGGACGCCGGTCAGGCTGGGGATGGGCTCGGCGACCACGCGGCGGTCGGTGCTGCCGTTGCCGAGCTCGCCCTTGTCGTTGCAGCCCCACGCCCAGACGGTGCCGTCCTCGAGCAGCGCCAGCGTGTGGCCGTAGTTGCCCGGGTTGACCTCGCCGCCGCCACCGGTGCCGGTGACCTGCTTCACGCGGCTGAGGCCCTTGACCTCCACCGGGGTCAGCTTGTCCTCGGTGGTGCCGTCGCCGAGCTGGCCGCGGTCGTTGATGCCGAACGCCTGCAGCGTGCCGTCTTCCAGCAGCACCACCGTGTGGTGGTAGGCGCAGGTCGCGGCGACCGCCGTGGTGATGCCCTCGACCTTCTTCGGGCTCGACAGGTGCACGGTGTCGCCGTGGCCGAGCTGGCCGCGGTCGTTGTCGCCCCAGGTCCAGACGGTGCCGTCGGTCTGGATCGCGACGCTGTGGCCACCACCCGCGGCCAGCGAGCGGATCTCGCCGAGGCCGTCGATCTTCGTGGGCGCCGGCCGGCTGTCGTAGCCGCGGCCCGCGTGCTCCTGGTAGGTGCGGCCGGGGACGCGGTCGTTCGCGTCCGGGCCGTCGCCGAGCTGGCCGTAGTCGTCGCGGCCCCAGGTCCACACGGAACCGTCGGCGCGCAGCGCGACCGCGTGCCCGCCACCGGAGATCAGCTGCACGACCTCGTCGATGCCGTCCACCAGGACCGGCACGGGGTGCAGCCGCATGTTCGCGGGACCGAGCAGGCCGAAGAAGCCGCCGCCCGCGCCCCACACGGTTCCGTCCTCGAGCAGGTACAGCGTCTGGCCGCCACCCGGCACGACGTCCTTGATGTTCTTCAGGCCCTTGACGGGGACGGGCCGGTGCTGGTTGACGTCCACCGCGCCGTCGCCGACCTGGCCGAACGCGTTGCGGCCCCAGGCGACGGCGGTGCCGTCGTCGAGCAGCGCCACGACGTGACCGCTGCCCGACTCGACCGTGCGCACACCCTCCAGGCCCGCGACCGGGCCGGGGGTGGGGCGGCCGTTGGTGGTGCCGTCACCGAGCTGGCCGTTCGAATTGTCGCCCCACGCGCTGACGATCTCAGTCATACCAGTTCCTCTCCTTCGCGGCGTCCGCCCGCGGTGTACGACCCCGGGCACAACAGTTCGTGGGTCGCCTCAGCCGGCGATCCTCGGCGGCCGGGGCCGAGTTGGCTCGTTCCCGCGTCGGCATTCGGCGAGGGGCCGGCCTGCGAGATTCTTGTTGCCTCGAACGGATTCCAGACTCCGTCCCAGCCGTCCCCACGTCGTGGGGCAGGCGTCCCGGCCGCAGTGGGATGTGGTCCTCGGGACGCCCGGTTCGCCCCACTTTGCCGCTTTTACGGGCGTGTTTTGTCTTGTTATTTCCCGAATTCGCAGGACCGTCGGCCCATGTCCCCGGGAATTGGCTCGAGCATGATTAGTGAACCGGTCGAGGAATGAGGAGCGACAATGCGGTGGACCGTGCACGGCGAACGGCGTGTCTATACCAGCGCGTACCTCGACCTCTTCCTGACCGACGTCGAGGTGCCCGACGGCGAGCGCTACGAGCACCACCTGATCAAGCTCCCCCGGTCGGTCGGCACGCTGGTGCTCGACGCGTCCGACCGCGTGCTCATGGTGTGGCGGCACCGTTTCACCACCGACACCTGGAACTGGGAGCTGCCCGGCGGCTGGGTCGACCCCGGCGAGAACCCGGCCGAGGCGGCCGCGCGGGAGACCGAGGAGGAGACCGGCTGGCGGCCGAACGAGCTGCGCGAGCTGTCCTACATCCAGCCCTGCGCCGGGATCACCGACGCGGAGCAGTTCCTCTATCTGGGCTTTGGCGCCCGTTATGTCGGCGCGCCGAGGGACGGCTTCGAGTCCGACCGGATCGACTGGATCCCGCTGGCCGACATTCCGGGGAAGATCGCCCGCAGGGAGATCGTCGGCGGGGTGTCCCTGATCGGCCTGCTGGGTGTCCTCTATGGACACGACAGCGTGATGCCGCGGGCCCCGAGGTCGGCGGCCTGAGCTACGCGGCGGCCCGGCCATCGGACACCGCCGCGCGCACCGCGGTCACCACCGTGGTGGCCTGCTCGGCGGTGAGGTGCGGCCCCATCGGCAGGCTCAGCACCTGCTCGGCGAGCCGCTCGGCGTGCGGGAACGTGCCGGCCGGGAGGTCGAGGTCGGCGAACGCGGGCGAGCGGTGCGGCGCGACCGGATAGTGGATCAGCGTCTGCACACCGGCGGCGGTGAGCTGTTCCTGCAACCCGGCGCGCTCCTCGGTGCGCACCACGAACAGGTGCCACACCGGTTCGGCCCATTCCGGGACCGCCGGCAGCGCCAGGTCGTCCAGACCGTCCAGTTCGGACAGATAGCGGTCGGCGATCGCCACGCGGCGGGCGTTCCACTCGTCCAGGTGCGCGAGCTTGACCCGCAACATGGCGGCCTGCAGCTCGTCGAGTCGTGAGTTGGTGCCCTTGATCTCGTGGTGGTACTTGATCGTCGAGCCGTAGTTGCGCAGCAGCCGAAGCTTCGCGGCGAGTTCCGCATCGCCGGTGACGACCGCGCCGCCGTCGCCCTGCGCGCCGAGGTTCTTGCCCGGGTAGAAGGAGAACGCGGCGACGTACCGGGAGCCGATGCGCTCGCCGCGGTAGCGGGCGCCGTGGGCCTGCGCGGCGTCCTCCAGCACGACGAGCCCGTGCCTGCCGGCGATCGCGTCGATGGCGTCGAGGTCCGCGGGCTGGCCGTAGAGGTGCACCGGCACGATCGCCTTGGTTCGACTGGTGATCGCGGCCTCGATCGCGGCCGGGTCGACGTTGAGGGTGTCCGGGTCCGGTTCCACGGCGACCGGGGTGGCGCCGGTCGCCGTGACCGCGAGCCAGGTGGCGATGAACGTGTGCGACGGGACGATCACCTCGTCGCCCGGCCCGATGTCGAGCGCCCGCAGGGTGAGCACGATCGCGTCGAGCCCGGAGCCGAGCGCGACGCAGTGCCGGCCGCCGCAGTACGCGGCGAACTCCGCCTCGAACGCCTCGGTCTCCGGACCGAGCAGGTACCGGCCGGAGGAGAGCACCCGCTGGGTCGCCGCGTCGAGGTCGCCGCGCAGCTCCCGGTAGGTGGCGCCGAGATCGAGGAAGGGGACGGTCATGCCACACTCCTGGCGTCGGCGCGGAACTCGTCGTAGTCGCGGTAGTACTCGGCGGCGTCGTAGGTCTCCGACACCAGCCACAGCCCGACCGTGCCGGGCGTGAAGTTGACCATGTCGCGCCAGACCATCGGCCCGACGTAGAGCCCGCGGCTGGGGTGGTCGAGCACGAACGTGCGCCGGGCGAACCCGTCGTCCACGATGACCTCGAAGCTGCCGTGCACCGCGACGATCAGCTGGCGCAGCCGCCGGTGGCCGTGGGCGCCGCGTTCGGCGCCGTCCGGCACGTGGTGGATGTAGTAGGCGCGCTTGACGTCGAAGTCGATCTCCTTGCCGGACTCGACGACGGTGAGGCTGCCGCGTGGGTCGGTGTGTTCGGTGAGCTCGACGATCCGGCACGGGCTGATCCGCCCCACCACCATTTCGGTCACCGGAACCCCTCACTCGACTCGCCGCGCGACTGCGGACCGGTTCCCAGGTTGGCACGGGACACTAGCCGCTCGTTCGAGAACGCCTCGAAGGCTGGCCCGCCAACGGTTTCCGCGCTATAGCATCGGCGGCATGCGCGTACTCTTCTCGACCCTCACCGCCTACGGGCACTTCTTCCAGGTACTGCCGCTGGCGATCGCCGCGCGCGAGGCGGGGCACCAGGTGACGTTCGCGACCGGGGAGGTGCGGCACAAGCTGCTCACCGAGCTGGGGCTCGAGGTCGTCACCGCGGGCGGGGAGACCGAGGAGCTCGTCGCCGAGGCGGCGCGCACGGTGGGCGTGCCGCCGCCGAGTGAGCAGAAGGCGCCGGACCGCCAAGCCATGGAGCTGATCTCCAAGGAGTTCTGCCGGCTGGCGCCGAAGTCCTATGTGGATGATCTGTTGCCGGAGTTCGAGCGGCAGCGGCCGGACCTCGTGGTGCACGCGTCGTACAACCCGGGCGCCGGTCTCGCGGCGAAGGTGGCGGGGATTCCCGCGCTGTGTCACGCGTCTGGTCGCGTCCGGCCCGCGGAGGACTACCTCATGGTGATGTCCGAGGAGGTGCTGCGCGAGTACGCCGCGGGCGAGCTGGGAGTCGAGCTGCCAGCGACGTACACCACCTACCTGGGCCACCCGTACCTGGACATCTGCCCAAAGTCCCTGCAGGACAAGAACTTCGTCGAAGCCTGCGGCGACGGCCGCAGCGAGCTGCGCCCGGTGGGGTTCAACCCGCCCGGCGAGCTGCCCACCTGGGTACGCGAGCGAGCGACGGGCCGCCCCCTGGTCTACCTCACACTAGGCACGGAGTCCGACAACCGAGTACTCGCGATGATGCGTGAGTCCATCGCCGGTCTGTCCACACTGGACGTGGACGTGCTGGTGGCGACCCCGAAACTGGCCGACGAGCTGGGTACCCTGCCGGACAACGTGGTGGTGGAACGGTGGGTCGCGCAGGCGGAGCTGCTCCCGCACGTCGACCTGGTGGTGCAACATGGTGGAAACGGCACCACCTTCGGCGCGCTCGGCAGTGGTGTGCCGCAGCTCTTTCTGCAGAACCTGCCCGGCCCCGACCAGTTGCTGAACGCGGGCATGGTGTGCGACGCGGGTGCTGGTGAACGCCTCAAACACGAGGACGTGACCGCGCAGAGCGTGGCCGAAGCGGCGAACCTCCTACTCACCGACGGGGAACGCCGAGCTGCCGCGAAGGAGATCGCCCGGCAGGTCGGGGAGATGCCTTCTCCGGAGGAGGTCGCCCGCCGCCTACCCGAGTACGCGGAGTAGCCCACGCGCTCTCGTCGCTGACCAGCATCGTCGTGTTGGCAGCCGTGGTCGCCGGCGATGCCGAGT
>CAWIYK010000006.1:0-545964 GCA_963840275.1 uncultured Actinomycetota bacterium | reverse complement strand
CGTCGCCGGGCCGGGAAGTACTGGTCGAAGCTGGTTAGATCGGGCCAGGCGACCGAGACCACGCCTTGGACAAGATGGAGACACGATGAGCACGGCCACCACGGCCACGAGGACGAACAAGCAGGCGCCCGAATCGCACGCCGCGGACGCCACGACCTGATCCGCGTGCACGGCGCCCGCGTGAACAACCTCAAGGACGTCAGCATCGAGATCCCGAAGCGCCGGCTGACGGTGTTCACCGGTGTCTCCGGCTCCGGCAAGAGCTCGCTGGTGTTCAGCACGATCGCCGCCGAGTCGCAGCGGATGATCAACGAGACCTACAGCGCGTTCCTGCAGGGCTTCATGCCGACGCTGGCGCGCCCGAGGTCGACGTGCTCGAGGGCCTGACGACCGCGATCATCGTCGACCAGCAGCGGATGGGCGCCGACCCCCGCTCCACCGTCGGCACCGCCACCGACGCCAACGCGATGCTGCGCATCCTGTTCAGCCGGCTCGGCAAGCCGCACTTCGGCTCGCCTCAGGCGTTCTCCTTCAACGTCGCCTCGATCAGCGGCGCCGGCGCGGTCACCCTCGAGAAGGGCGGCCGCACCACGAAGGAGCGGCGCAGCTTCAGCGTCACCGGCGGCATGTGCCCGCGCTGCGAGGGCCGGGGCTAGGTCAACGACTTCGACCTCGGCGAGCTGTACGACGACAACAAGTCGCTCAACGAGGGCGCGGTCACGATCCCCGGGTACAGCATGGAGGGCTGGTACGGCCGCATCTTCAGCGGCTGCGGCTTCTTCGACGCGGACAAGCCGATCAAGAAGTTCACCAAGAAGCAGCTGAACGACCTGCTCTACAAGGAAGCGACCAAAATCAAGATCGAGGGCATCAACCTGACCTACCTCGGTCTGGTCCCGCAGATCCAGAAGTCGTTCCTGGCCAAGGACGTCGACGCGATGCAGCCGCACATCCGCGCCTTCGTCGAGCGGGTGGTGACGTTCCAGACCTGCCCCGACTGCGCCGGCACCAGGCTCACCGAGGGCGCCCGCTCCTCGAAGATCGACGGAATCAGCATCGCCGACGCCTGCACGATGCAGATCAGCGACCTGGCCGACTGGGTCCGCGGCCTCGAACGAGCCGTCCGTGGCGCCGTTGTTGGCGAAACTGGCCCACACCCTCGACTCGTTCGTGGAGATCGGCCTGGGCTACCTGTCACTGGAACGCCCCGCGGGCACGCTCTCGGGCGGCGAAGCGCAGCGCACCAAGATGATCCGCCACCTTGGCTCCTCGCTGACCGATGTCACCTATGTCTTCGACGAGCCCACCATCGGCCTGCACCCGCATGACATCCAGCGAATGAACAACCTCCTGCTCCGGTTGCGGGACAAGGGCAACACGGTGCTCGTCGTGGAGCACAAGCCGGAGACGATCGTGATCGCCGACCACGTCGTCGACCTCGGCCCCGGCGCCGGCACCGCGGGCGGCACGGTGTGCTTCGAGGGCACCGTGGAGGGGCTGCGGGCCAGCGGCACCATCACCGGTCGCCACTTCGACGACCGCGCCCGGCTCAAGAAGTCGGAGCGCAAGCCCACCGGCACGCTGGCGATCCGCGGCGCGACGGCGAACAACCTGCGCGACGTCGACGTCGACATCCCACTCGGCGTCCTCACCGTGATCACCGGCGTCGCGGGTTCCGGCAAGAGCTCACTCGTACATGGCTCGATCCCCACCGACGAGGGTGTGGTGGCGATCGACCAGACCGCGATCCGTGGCTCGAGGCGGAGCAACCCGGCGACGTACACCAGCCTGCTGGAACCGATCCGCAAGGCGTTCGCCAAGGCCAACGGCGTGAAGCCGGCGCTGTTCAGCGCCAACTCCGAGGGCGCCTGCCCCAACTGCAACGGCGCCGGCGTCATCTACACCGACCTGGGGATCATGGCCGGCATGTCCACCACCTGCGAGGTGTGCGAGGGGAGGAGGTTCGACGCCGCGGTGTTGGAGTACCGCTTCGGCGGCCGCGACATCAGCGAGGTGCTGGCCATGTCGGTCACGGAGGCGGAGCAGTTCTTCGGCGACGGCGAGGCGGAGACGCCGGCGGCACACCGCATCCTCGAACGCCTCGCCGAGGTCGGGCTGGGCTACCTCAGCCTCGGCCAGCCGCTCACGACACTGTCCGGCGGCGAGCGGCAACGCCTCAAGCTGGCGACCCACATGGGGGAGAAGGGCGGCGTCTACGTCCTCGACGAGCCGACCACCGGCCTACACCTCGCCGACGTGGAACACCTGCTGGCCCTGCTGGACCGCCTGGTCGACTCCGGCAAGTCGGTGATCGTCATCGAGCACCACCAGGCCGTCATGGCCCACGCGGACTGGATCATCGACCTCGGCCCGGGCGCCGGCCACGACGGCGGCCGGATCGTCTTCGAAGGCACGCCCACCGACCTGGTCGCCGCTCGCGCCACCCTGACGGGCGAGCACCTGGCGGCCTACGTCGGCGCCTGACCGGTATGGAGTTCTTCTGCTACCACCGTGACCGGCCGGGCTCCGTCGCGCTGCGCGAGGAGCTGCGAGAAGAGCACTGGTCCTACATGGACGGTTATGCGGCCGAACTGATCGCCAGAGGCCCAACCTTCACCGAAGACGGCATTCCCACCGGCAGCGTGCACATCGTGGACCTGCCAGACGCCGCCACGGCCCGCGCGTTCGCCTTCGAAGAGCCCGGCTACCAGGCGGGGACGTACCGCGACGTGCTGCTCCGCCGCTGGCGAAACACGCTGGGACGGACCATGTGGGACTTCCCCGGTGGGCGGGAAGGCGGCAACCGATACCTGGTGCTCGGCCTCGGCACGGGGGAGGCCGCCGACCTCGCCGCTGGCGACGACATGATCGCGTACGGCCCGCTGCTGTCGGACGATGGCACCGCTTGGCTGGGCACGGCGGCGCTGGTCCGCGCTTCGGATGCGGATTCGGCGCGCGCCGTCCTGACGTCGGACCGATATGCCGACATCGAGGTGCACAACTGGGAGTTCGGCGGCCGCCGCTAGCGGTGGCGCGCCGACTGCGTGTCGATCCACCGGCCGATCGCACGGGACGTCGCCGGCGCGAAACGGGTCGCCAGGGCGCCGATCTTGGCTTCCGGCGTGACCGGCACGACCACCCGCTTGTCGAGCACGGCCGCGACGATCTCGGTGGCCACCTTCTCCGGGCCGAACCCGCGCCGCTCGTACAGGGCGGCCGCGTTGGCCTGGGCCTCGCGCTCGGCGTCGGCGTCGAGGCCGGCGAACCGGGTGGTGCCGGCGATGTTCGTGTTGACGACGCCGGGACAGATGGCGCTCACGCCGATGCCGTCGCGGGCCAGCTCGCTGGACAGGCTCTGGGCGAGCATCAGCACGGCGGCCTTCGTCGTGCCGTAGGCGGTCAGGGTCGGGAGCACGACGTAGCCGGCGGCCGACGCGGTCACCACGACGTGCCCGCCCTCGCCGCGCTCGACCAGCGGCGGCACGAACGCGCGCAGCGTGTGGATCACGCCCCACAGGTTGACGTCGATGACGCGCCGCCAGTCGGCCTCGCTGGTGTCGAGGAACGAGCCGGAGACCCCGATGCCCGCGTTGGCCATCACCAGGTCGGGCACGCCGTGCTCGGCGAGGACGTGGTCGGCGAGCCGTTGCGTCGCCGCGCTGTCGGTGACGTCGAGCTGGAACGCGAGCCCGGGCTTCACGAGGTCGGCGGCGGTCCGCTCGGCGGCGGCGAAGTCGATGTCCACGCACAGGACGTCGACACCCTGCTCGCCGAGCGCCAACGCCGTGGCCCGCCCGATCCCACTGCCGGCGCCGGTCACCATCGCGAGCTGGCCCGCCAGGGCCCGCCGCTCCGCGCCGACGCGGGCCCGGGCAAGCTCCCGGGGCGCTGCCGAACCGTCGACGTGGTCGACGAAGTCGGTGACGAGCCGAGCCACCTTGGCAGGCTCGGACCGGACCGCCCAGTGCTCGGCGACCAGCTCGCGGCGCCACAGTTGGTCGCACCAGGGGTCGGCGGACTCGAGCAGGGGCGGCGTGACGTAGGGGTCCTTGGTGAGCGCGATCTGCTGTACGGGTAGCGAGGTGCGCCGGGGTTCCGGTGTGGACAGTCGGGACCGCATGTTGGCGCGGTAGAGCTGGACGCCGTTGCGCGCGTCGCGGTAGGTGGCGTGGAACTTCGTGCGCAGTGGGCGGATGCGCCAGACCAGCTCGGGCAGGACGGGGAACTGGAAGGCCCCGATGTACCAGGAATGCAGGAGCTGCCGAAGCACCCGCCGCAGGTGCCGCACGCCGCCCCGCCGCCGCATCCAGGCGCCGATGTGGTCGAGATCCGGCCCGGAGATGGAGGTGTAGGAGGCGAAGAGGCCCGTCAAAGCGGGGTCACTCACCGCGGGCCAGCACTGGATGGACCCCCAGTCATGGGCGACCAGGTGCACCGGCTGATCCGGGCTGGTGGCCCTGACAACGTTGGCAAGATCGTCGACAAGGGCGGGGATCCGATACCCGTCAAGCCCCTCCGGCGCCCCCGACTCACCACACCCGCGGACGTCGTAACGCACGACGTGGAACCGCTCGGCCAGCACGGCCGCGACCCCGTCCCAGACCGCCGAACTGTCCGGGTACCCGTGCACGAGCACCACGGTCGTCCCGCCGGCAGGCCCCTCCTCGGAGACCGAAAGCCGCACCCCACCCGACTCAACCCACCGTCGCCTCATGCGCTCACGGTAGCGGGGAGCCCATGCGCTAAGCTCTGCGAAGTCGCCGAGCGCGACCGGGCCCACGTAGCTCAGGGGATAGAGCACTGCCCTCCGGAGGCAGGTGTCGCAGGTTCAAATCCTGCCGTGGGCAGGTGTCGCAGGTTCAAATCCTGCCGTGGGCGCCCAGGTCAGAGCCACATTGTGACCCCGCAAGATCACTCCCGGGGCACATCGGGGGCACACACCGCGAGATCCATTCGGTCCGCGATCTCGTTCAGCCGATCCGGGAACAGGTGCCCGTAGAGGTCGAGCGTCATCGTCGCCGTCTTGTACCCAACCTGCTGTACGCCCTTCACGTCCGCGCCGGAGGCGATCGCCAGGGACGCAGCAGTGTGCCGGCCGGCTGGAGGCGGGCCAGGAGCCGAGAGCACGCGAACGTTACGCCGAGAGCTCCGCCGGATCAGTGCAGACAAAGACAGAAGGGGTGACCTGCCGGGTCCAGGAAGACCCGGTAGGACGTACCGGGCTGGTCCGGATGTTTGGTCGCACCGAGATCGATCACTGCCGCCTCGGCGGCATCGAGGTCGTCAACGATCACATCAAGGTGCATCTGCTGGGGCCGCTCCTGGGTCGGCCACATCGGCGGCATGTAACCATCCACCCGATGGAAGGAGATGCACTGGCCGTCGCCAGCGCAAACCGACGCCCGGTCGGCGGAGACGTCGATCTTCCAATCCAGCATCGCGCCGTAGAACCTGGCGAGCGCACCAGGATCGGGACAGTCGATGACGATGAGGGGCAAGCGAGCGATGGCCATGCCGGCCACGATATTGACGATTGCTTCGGCGTACGCCCGGATTCCGCAGTGACGTGCCGGCGCTGTTGACCGTCGCACATCCGCTCGTGTCGCGATCCGGTTGGCCAAGAAGAGATGCGCTCCCCGCGCGAGGGACACTCGTTCCATGGATCTGGTTGGCGAGCAGATGGACTACTACCGCCAACGAGCCGGTGAGTACGACCAGTGGTGGTTTCGCCAGGGGCGGTACCGGCTCGAGCCGGCCGCGGAGCGGCGCTGGTTCGACGACGTCGCCGAGGTGGAGGCGGCCTTGGATCGGTTCGCGCCGGGCGGCGCGGTGCTGGAGTTCGCCTGTGGCACCGGGTTGTGGACTCGGCGGCTCGTCCGGCACGCCGCGTCGGTGACCGCGGTCGACTCGTCGGCCGAGGTGATCGCCCGCAACCGGGTGCGGGTGGCGGGGCCTGTCACCTACGTCCAGGCCGACATCTTCGGCTGGGCGCCGCCGCCGGGCGGGTTCGACGTGTGCTTCTTCTCCTACTGGCTGTCCCACGTGCCGGCCGAGCGGTTCGCCGCGTTCTGGGGCCAGGTCGCGACCGCGCTGCGGCCGGGAGGCCGTGTGTTCCTCGTCGACAGCTATCACCCGACGCCGTTGGCCGGCCACACGCAGGAGCGCGTCCTCGACGACGGGCGGAAGTTCACCGTCGTCAAACGGTTCTGGCAGCCCGACGAACTCGCCACCGCCGTGCGCGAGCTGGGGTGGCGGCTCGACGTCACCGTCACCACCCACGGCGGCATCCTGTACGCCGCGGGCGAGGCCGGCGAGGACGCGGCCGCGTCCTCGCCGGGGTCTCGTACCCCCGCCCGGGCTATGACTCCGTGCGACCGGCGCCGTTGAAGACGAGCGGGTTCGTGTTGTCCGGGGTCAGCGCGCCGTAGTGGTAGACCTTGCCGTCCTGCCCGCGGTACCCGAGCTGCACGTCCTGGAAGTTGGGCGCGACCAGCTGCGGCGCACCCGCGATCGGCTCGCCGACCCGCTGCCACGGCCCGAACGCACCGGTGCTGACGCGCCCGTTCGTCACGTACACATGACCGTCCGAGCCGACGGCCGCGATCGCCACCGCGCCGGTGGACAGCTCGGTCGCACTCAGCGGCACGTCCGCCACCGTCACCGAACCGTCGGCCCTCAGCGGCGGCAGCGCCTGCCACGCCGCGTCGAAGCCGCTCGCGGACCCGCGCAGGTACACCACCTGCCCGGTCGACCGCTGCCTCGCGACCAGCACCCGGACCGTGTAGGTCACCTCCGCCGCGGTCACCCGGCTGACGTCGGCCGCCTGGGGCAGCGCGCCGTTCCGGTACCTGATCGGGAAGCCGTCCGAGCCCTCCCGGTCCACGTCGAACCACCGGTCGCCGGCCACGCCGTACACGCCGGTGCCCGAGCTGGCCGCGTTCTGGAAGTCGGACACGACCCCGCCCGGCTGCCACGCGAGCCAGCCCCGGCCGTTGGGCGTGGACACCTGCCGGCGCCACCACAGCTTGCCGCCGCTGTCGACGCCGACCGCCTGCGGCGGGTAGGCCGGTGCGACGGCCTCGGTGAGTGCGATGCGCGTCATCCCCCTGCCGAACTGTCGCCAGTCGGGGGAGAACTGCCAGTTGCCCTCGCTCAGCCACGCCGTGCCGGAACTGTCCAGTGCCACGAGTGACTCGGTGATGTTCTGGTCCTGTCCCGTCGCGGCCGAAACGTCGGACACGAACGTCCTGGTCCCGACCGGTGTCCGGGTCACCGTGGTGTCGGAGGTCTCGCGCAGCTCGACCGCCCGGCCCTGCGCGTCGCGGTAGGTGTAGCCGAAGTACTGCGCTGCGCCGGAGAGCTGGAGCGGGCCGCCCGTGGTCGCGGGGGCCGGCGTGGCCGGGGCGACCGGCGCGGGCGCGGGCACCGCGCAGGTGCCGGGCGCGGCGGTGACCGTGTTGGACCCGCCCCACCCGCTGCCGACGACCCGGCCGTTGCCGCCGTTGGCCCACGTGCCCGTGTCGGCGTCGTACCGGTACCAGTACAGGGTTCCGTTGGCGGCGCCGTACAGCACGTCGCCGCCTGGCGAGAACACCGGGTCGAGCCCGTCCCAGCCACCGGGGCTCGCGGTCGTGCGGATCAGTCGTGCCGAGTCGGTGTCGAAGCGGTACCGCGTCAGCTCCCCGTTCCACTGGCCGATCCGGTAGAGGACGCCGTCGCCCCCGGCGACCACGCGGTCGCCGAACCAGCCGATGTCGAGCGGGAGGCCCTTGCCGAAGTCCCAGCGCGACAACGTCTCGTCGAACATCATCAGCACGCCGTAGTTGTCGATCGCGAACAGCCTGCCCCGCGCGTCTGAAGTCAGCTGGTAGCGGCCGTCGGTGAGCAGGCCCTGCCATCCGGTGCCGACGACCGTGCCTGCGCCGTCGGTCCAGCGGGTCCCGTCGTAGCGGTAGCGGCGCAGCTCGCCGGCCGCGTTGACCAGGTAGACGGCGCCGTTGGTCGACGCGACCGTGCGGCCGGTGAACCCGGAGCCGATCTGACGGCCGCCGGCCCAGTTGTAGTCGCCGGTGGCCGGGGCGCGGTGCTCGTAGTACCAGAGGGCGCCGCTGGGCAGGCTCCAGAACACTTTCGCCGTTCCGGTGCAGGTCACGGGCGCGGCCTGCGCCGGGACCGGCGCGGTGAACTGGAGGGCGCCGGCGGCGAGCGCCGCGACGGCGAAGGACAGGAACAGGCGCGTACGCAAGAGGTGCTCCCCAGGTGAGAAACGTCGGATACGCAGCCCCCCGCGACTGTGTGACCCCACGATAACCGCCGTCTCAAGTGGACGGAACGAACTTTCACACGCAACTTGGGCGAGTGGGGCCGCGTCGCCGTTACCGCCGCGAGATATTGGTGAGACCGTTCCGTGAACTGGAGCAGTGCCCCGTACGTATGTGCTCGTGACAGACGTGGACCGAGCGAAACGGACGTGATCGTGTGCGCCACAGCGTGGACGCGGGGCTGTTCCAGCAGACCGCGCACAGCCCGTCGTTCTTCGAGCTGTCACGGCGGATGGGGGAGCACGGCCAGGACCTGATCGACTTCTGCATCCCCTGCAACCCGTACTTCCCGACGCAGGAGATGTTCGACGAGTTGGCCGACAACCTGACGGCGCTGCTGAAGTTCTACCCCAGCGGCGCCGACACGATCGGCGCGCAGCTCGCGCGGGTGCTCGGGCTCAACCCCGCCACGGTCGCCATGGCCAACGGGTCCACCGAGCTGATCACGTGGATGGACCACCTGTGGTTCCACCAGAGCGTGGCGATCCCGATCCCGACGTTCGGGCGGTGGACCGACCAGCCGATGGAGACCGGCAAGCGGGTCGACATGTTCCCGTTGCGGGAGGTGGACTTCTTCCAGCTCAACGTGGACGAGTACGTGCGGTTCATCCGGGCGCGAGGGTCGCGGGTCGCCGTGCTGTGCAACCCGAACAACCCCGACGGCGGCTACCTGCCCCGCCGGGAGGTCATCCGGTTCATGGACGAGCTGTCCGACCTCGACCTGGTCGTGATCGACGAGTCGTTCATCGACTTCGTCGAGGCCGAGCCGACGCCGTCGGTGGCGATGGAGGCGGCGATCCGGCCGAACGTGGTGGTGCTCAAGAGCCTCGGCAAGAACTTCGGGCTGCACGGCATCCGGTTCGGCTACCTCGTGGCCAACCCGGGGCTCGCGGGCAAGATGCGCAGCACCCTGCCGAAGTGGAACCTGAACTCGCTCGCCGAGACGGTCGTGTTCATGCTCGGCGCGCACGGCGCGGAGTACCGCGAGAGCCTGCGGCTGCTGGCCCGCGACCGCTACCACATGGGCATGCAGCTCGCCCGGCTGCCGGAGCTGTCGGTGTACTCGTCGCAGGCCAACTTCCTGCTCGTGAAGCTCGGCGCCGGCGTCGACGGCACCGACCTGCGCGACCACCTGATCGGCCGGCACCAGGTGTTCATCCGGGAGTGTGGCAACAAGCTGGGCATGAGCAACCAGTTCGTGCGCCTGGTCGTGCGGCCGCAGCAGGACGTCGAGCGGCTGGTGGCGGGCATCGACGACTACCTCCAGCCCCAGTGGGACGACGAGCTGGCGCAGCGTCGGGACGCGGCCCGCAGCGCGTAAATGCGTCGCCCGCCCCGGGCGGCGCTCGGTAGCGTCGGGTCGTGGGTGGGGGACTTGCCGCGCTGCCGGCATCGCGGGCCATCGACGACGACCGGAACATGTCCCGTCACGACTTCGGGTTGTTCTTCGTCGCGCGCTCGGCCGCCCGGCTCGGCGACATGATGCTGCCCGTCGCGCTCGCCGCGGGACTCGTCCAGTACGGGTACGGCGCGGGCGCGGTCGGTCTCGCGATGGCGTCCTACAGCGGTTTCGTCGCCGCGTTCGTGATCTTCGGCGGGGTGCTGGCCGACCGCTTCGACACCCGCAAGGTGATGGTGCTGGCCGACGTCGTCCGGGTCGGCACGCAGTCGCTCGTGGCCGTCATGTTCTTCACCGGCCACGTCGTGCTGTGGCAGATGTGCGCGATCGGCGCGGTGAACGGGCTGTGCGCCGCGCTGTTCCAACCCGGGGTGGCGAGCACGATCCCGAGGATCGCCAGGGACGTGCAGAGCGCGAACGGCGCCATCCGCACCGCGGAGTCCGTGATGACCACGCGGTCAGCGCGGACTGCCTGATCGGGCTGCGGCTGGTGGCCGACCCCGGCGCCCGCGAGCCGAGCGCGTTCATGCGTGACCTCGTCGAGGGATGGCACGAGTTCCGCGCGCGGACGTGGATGTGGAGCGTCATCGTCGTCTGGATGCTGCTCATGATCACCACGTTCGGGCCGACCACGCCGCTGGTCGCGACGGAGCTGGTGGTCGGGCACGGCGAGACCGTGTTCGGCCTGGTCAGCTCGGTCGGTGGGCTGGGCATGGTGGTCGGCGGGCTGGTCGCCATGCGGGTCCGGCCGGTCCACCCGCTGCGGGCCGGTGCCACCGCCGTGCTCGGGTTCTGCGCGCAGCCGCTGTCGGTCGGCCTCGGCTTCCCGGTGCCGGTGGTCGCGGCGTGCTTCGCGGTGGCCGGTTTCGCGATGGCGTTCTGGGGCGTGATGTGGGCGACCAGCGTGCAGACACAGGTACCGGCCGGCATCCTCAACCGGATCCACGCCTACGAGGTCGCCGGCTCGCTCGCGATGATGCCGGTCGGCCAGGCGCTCGCCGGGCCGGCGGCCGCGTTGTTCTCTCCTGCCGCGGTGCTGGTCTCCGCCGGGGTGCTGGCGGTCGTGTTCGCCTCGGTGCTCCTGTCCGTGCGCGCGGTCCGCGACCTGCGCCGGGTCAGCCCGTGACCTCGCTCGCGTGGTCGTGCAGCCACCGGTCGGCCGCCCTGGCCGCACGCTTGAGCGCGGACCGCTCACCCAGGTAGTCGCCGGCCATCCCGACGATCGGCAGCATGCCGAGCGCACGGTGGTACCACCGGCCGTGCGGGCGTTTCTCCAGCTCGTCGGACACCGCGAGCAGCAGCCGGCCCTGCCGCCACAGCCACTTCGCCGCGGACTTGAGGCCGACCTTGCGTCCCTCCGGCGGCGCCTCGACCTCGGCGACCTCGTCCTCGGTGCCGACGCCGGCCGCGACCGAGGGGTCGAGGTCGCGGTCGAACAGCACCGAGGCGAGGAGTCGCACGCGCGTGGCACGGTCCTCGACGCCGTGCTCGCCCGCGATCGCGCACAGCAGCAGCCCCTGGCCCGCCGAGCCCAGGATGTCCTGGAGCGGCAACCGGTCGCCCAGCGCGCCGGCGAGTCCGGTGACCGACGCGGCGAGCGCGGTCAGCCTGCCCACCCGGCTGACCCACCAGTCCGACCGCTGCTCGGCGGTCAGGCGTGCCCAGCTCGCCGAGCCGGGCCAGCGGACCTGCTCGACCCGGTCACGGAGCCGGCGGAGCAGCCCGTGGTCGACCTCGGTGTCGTCGGCCGGCACGTCGAGGTCGAGCGGCTCGTCGGTCTCGCGGAGCCTGGGCAGCATGGTGGCGCAGCCGCGCACGAACGCCCGGAGGACGGCCGCGACGCGCTCGTCGGTGATCGGGTCAGCCACGTGCCGGAAGGTACCCCGCGGCGGGGGTTTCTACCCGGTGGTGCGGGTGGTGCCGTCGACGTAGACCCAGTCGCCGCCGGCGCGGGTGAACCGGCTGTGTTCGTGCAGCTGGCCGGGCCGGCGGCCGAGCAGGTAGTGGGCGCGGAACTCCACCGTGCCCTCGGCGTGCAGCATGCCGCCGCCGGTGGTGCCGACGATCTCGAGGCGGGTCCAGCGCTGGTCCGGGTCGAGCGTGAGGTCGCGCGGCCGGGTGTCGGGGTGCCAGCTCCGCAGCAGGTACCCGGCGTCCCCGACGGCGAACGCGCTGAACCGCGACCGCATCAGCGCCTCGGCGGTGGCGGCCTTCGCGGCGCCGGTGTGGATACGACCGCAGCAGTCGTCGTAGGGGAGCGGTGCTCCGCAGGGGCAGTGTCGAGGGGCCACGCCCCTATTGTGGTGCGCATGGTCGACGCACCCGAACGGTGGACCCGGTACTGGGACCGCAAGTCCGGCACCTACGACCGTGAGATGCTCGCCTGGGACCGCAAGCTCTTCGGCGACTCGCGGGAGTGGGCGTGCGGGCAGGCGTCCGGCGAGGTGCTCGAGGTCGCCGTCGGCACCGGGCTGAACCTGCCGTACTACCCGGCCGACGCCACGGTCACCGGCATCGACCTGAGCGAGGGGATGCTCGCGCTCGCGAAGGAGCGCGCCGGCGCCGGGGTGACGTTGCGGCAGGCCGACGCGCACGCGCTGCCGTTCGGCGACGCGTCGTTCGACGCGGTGGTCTGCACGTTCGGGCTCTGCGCCATCCCGGACGCGGACGTCGCGATCGGGGAGATGGTGCGGGTGCTGCGGCCGGGCGGGCGGCTGATCCTCGTCGACCACGTGGCGAGCACGTCACGGCTCGTCCGCGTCGCGCAGTGGTTGCTGGAGCGGCTGACCGTGCCGCTGGCCGGCGAGCACTTCCTGCGGCGTCCGCTGCCCACGGTGGTGGCGCGCGGGCTCGAGGTGGAGCGGTGCGAGCGGTTCAAGGCCGGGCTCGTCGAGCGGTTCGTCGCACGCAAGTGACAACCCGCGAGTTGCCCTTTCGAGCAGGGTGAGTCGCCGTTTCGCGGCTGTTGAGTTGTGGGTTCCGGGCCCCGGGGTGGTCGTGAACCGGCAACTCGCTATGTCTGAACGGGGGACTCGCTGTGTTTGAACGGGGGACTCGCGGGTTTTGCGGGTCACACCAGACCGCGGTACAGGGTTGGTAGGTCGCTGAGCTGGTGCAGCCGCGCGACGGTCTCGCCGGGTGCCGGGTCGCCGTCGGTCATGGTGGCGACGAAGCGTTCCACCAGCGCGGGCGGGATGCCCTGCGCCTCGGCCCGCTCGTACAGCGCGGTCGCGAGGTCGTCCCAGTCGGTGCCGTCGATGTCCTCGACGGCACCGCGCAGCACGGCGAACCACAGCTCCGGGTCCGCCGGCCGCACGGCCGTGAGCGCGGCGCACACCCGCGCGTCGAGGTTCATGCCACGACCGTAGAACCGCCGGGCGGCAAGGGAAGCGGTCCACGCGGGCGCCCATCGGGGCAGCCGGGCGCGCCCACCGGTCAGCCCACGGGCGCCGGTGTCCCCAGCAGCTCGCGCAGCTCCCGGACCGCGACGCGCCCGGCCCGGTTCGCGCCGACGGTACTCGCGGAAGGGCCGTAGCCGACCAGGTGCAGCCTCGGCTCGGCGACCACCCGGGTGCCGTCCATGGTGATGCCGCCGCCGGGGCCGCGCAGACCGAGCGGCGCGAGGTGGTCCAGCGCGGCGCGCCAGCCCGTGCACCACAGGATCACGTCGACGTCGAGACTCGACCCGTCCGCCCACGCCACCCCGGTCGGCGTGAGCCGGTCGAACATCGGGCGGCGGGCGAGCAGCCCGCGCCGCCTGGCCGCGACCACCTCGGTGGTCAGCGACAGCTCGGTCGCCGCCACCACGCTCTCCGGCGGCAGCCCGGCCCGCACCCGCTCGTCGACCCGCGCGATGATCTCGCGGCCGTACTCGTGGGTGAACGGCTCGGTCCGGAACACCGGCGGCCGCCGCGTCACCCACACCGTCTCCGCCACCTCGGCGAGCTCCAGCTGGAGCTGCACCGCCGACGTGCCGCCGCCCACCACCAGCACCCGTTTGCCGGCGAACTCGGCAGGGCCGCGGTAGTCGGCCGTGTGGAGCTGGCGGCCGTCGAACCGACCGGGGTGGTGCGGCCAGAACGGGCGGGTCCACGTGCCGGTCGCGTTGATCACCGCGCGTGCCGACCACGTGCCGGCGTCGGTCTCGACCCGCAGCCGGGGCCCGGGGTGGACGGAGGTCACCGACACCGGCCTGCGCACGTCGAGGTCGTTCTCGCGCTCGTAGGCCGCGAAGTACGCCGGCACCGCCACCGCGGCCTCCTCGGTCGGCGCCGGCGGGTCGAACCGCATGCCGGGCAGGTCGAAGATGCCGTGCACGGTGGCCATCCGCAGTGTCGGCCAGCGGTGCTGCCACGCCCCGCCCGGCGCCGGGTTGGCGTCCAGCACGACGTGGTCCATGCCCGACCTGCGCAGGAAGTAGGCGGCCGACAGCCCGGCCTGCCCGGCCCCGATCACGACGACGTCCGTCTCCCGCATACCCCGCACAACGCCGGCGCCCGCCGCACGCAGTCCCGGCCCGGACGGAGATCACACCTCCGCGCTCAGCGTTCCGCGCCGAGCACCGGCTTCACGTCCACGATCGGGGTGCCGTCGAGCGCCTCCAGAGGACGCACGAGCACGCGGAGCCCCTCGACCGACACGACCGTCACGCGGTGCAGTCCGATCGGGTTGGGGCGGTCGGGCGAGCGGGTGCTGAACACGCCCGTCTCCGGGCGGGACCGGTCGCCGCGCGGATGGACGACCAACACGTCGCGGCTCGCGCGGTCCAGCCACGTCAGCACGAGCAGGTCGGCGCCCGGCGCGAGGTCACGGGCGCCGTCGGCATACTCGGGTGCGAACACCAGCCACGCGTCCGGCGCGCCCTCGTCGCCCTGCTTCGGTGCCAGCGCACGGTCCGTCAGCGGTGACTCGACGTGCCCGATCGGCCGTAGTTCCACGAAAGTGCTCCTTTCCTGCCGCCCCATCGGACGTTGGCGCACCCGGACCGCCACCGTAGCGTCGAGAACCGTGCGCAGGGACCTCGGCATCGAAGCCGCCGGCAACCGGGCCGGCGACTCGCTGTGCCGGCTGCCAGGACCCGGTCGCTGGGCGGGCGGGGTCGCCTCCGCCGCCGCCGGGCTGGTCGCCGCCGTCGTCGCGAGCGTCGCGGGACTCGCCACCCGCAACGTGCCCGTCGCGCTCGCCGGCGGACTGATCGTGGTGCTGGGCAAGGTGGTCGCGCTCGTGCAGGCGCTGTTCGGCCTGCAGTGGCGGCACCGCTCGCTCACCGACGCGGAGAAAGCCTTGCTCACCATGGTGTACCGCGGCTCGGTCGACCTGGCGGCGGTGCGGGTCGTGCCGGGGTTCGCCGGGGTGTTCAGCGCGAACAAGAGGCCGTTCACGCTCGGCGGCACCATCTACCTCAAGCGGGCCAAGCATCCCGCGACGCTCGTGCACGAGTGCGCGCACGTCTGGCAGTACCAGCACCTCGGCAGCCGCTACACGTTCGAGGCGCTGTTCGCGCAGTTCACGGTCAAACCGGATGCGTACCGCTGGGTCGACGAGCTCGGCCGCGGCCGCACCCGGTGGGGCGAGTTCAACCGGGAGGCGCAGGCCCAGCTCCTCGAGGATCTGGTGCGCTTCGGCGAACGGGTGCCCGCGACCGGAGTCAGCGGAGAGTTCTACTCCGATGAACCGATCGGGGGCGCGGTCCGTTTTCTGCATGACGACGTGGACCACACCGAGTTCGCCCGGGCTGCCGTCGCGGAGGTACGCGCGTTGCGCTGAACGGTCCGTGTAGGGTGCGCGGTCCTGGGTAACCGGTAGCAAATTGCACATTGAAGTTGCACATTGACTTGAGCGGAACGGCACCACATGGTCGCCCTGACGATCGCGATCTGCGCCGCGGTACTCGTGGTGCTGGCGATTGCCGGTATCCGCGCGCTGCGACGGGCGAACAGCCAGATCGAGACGATCATGCGCGAGGAGCTCGACCGGCCCGACGGCGAGGAATGAGCTGAAAGCTCGCCACCGCCGTAGGTGAAAATGATTCGGTGACGCTCACACTGGGGACCGCCGACGACGATCTCGCCCGATTACGAAATGCGGCCGCGACGCACCGGGTGGTGAATCTCGTCGGGCCGCTCGGGGTCGGGAAGACCCGGTTGCTGGCTCGGTTGGACGAGTCGGTCCATGTGGTCGACCACGTGGACGACCCGGCGGCGACGCCGGACCCGTTCGACGGCCCGGTGGTGTTCGCCAGCCGGCGGCCGCTGCGCACCCGGCCCGCGTGGGCCGACCTCCCGATGGCGACGGTCCACGTGCGGCCGTGGACCGACCGCGAGATCCACGCGTACGCCACGAGCCGCGGCCTCGACGAGGACGCCGCACGGGTCGTGGTGCGCTACGCGGGCGGCGTCCCGCTGATCGCCGAGCTGCTGAGCGTCGCCGTGCTCGACGGCGCGCCGGTCGCGCGTCCGGGTGGTGCCGCCGACCTCGCGGCCGACCTCGCCGCGGAGGAGGTGGTGCGCAGGCTGCGCAGCGAGCGGCCCGCGCCGCCGTGGCGGCGGATCCTGCGGCTGCTGGCCGGCGTCGGCGTCGGCGACGAGGAGCTGCTCGACGTCGAGCCGGACGAGTTCACCGCGCTCGCCGCGCTGAGTGTCGTGACCAGGACCGAGCTGGGGCTGCGGGTCGCGGAGCCGTACCGCACGGTCCTCGACATGTCCTACCGCTGGCGCCGGCCGATCGAGCACCGCGCGGCGCTGACCAGGGCCGGGCAGCACGTGCACCGCAGGCTCGCCATCGCCGACCGGCACGAGCTGCGCAAGAAGCTCGCGTTCGAGGGGATCTTCCTCGCCGACGAGCCGTACGTGCGGGCGATGCTGTTCCCCGCCCGGTCCGCGCTGCCGCCCGTCGAGATCGCCGGCGCCGCCGACGCCGACGCGATCGGGCGGCTCATCCGGGAATGGGCGCTGGAGAGCGAGTTCGACCTGCGCGCCACCGACCGGATGGTCGACACGTGGCTCGCCGACACCACGTCCCGGTTCCACATCTGCCGCGACGACGACGGTGCCCCGACCGCACTCGCGAACCTCGTGCCGTTCGCGGAGGCGGAGTCCGGCGGCGTCGAACCGGTGACCCAGCAGCACACCGAGGAGCTGCTCGAGAGCGCGGGCGGCGACGGCATGTTCGTGATCACCGGGTTCTGGCCGGACGAGGCGACCGGCGCGGCCATGCTGCAGCGGATCCTCGGCGCGAGCATCGACCGCGGCAAGGCGGTGATCTGCACGCCGAAGCCGGAGTACCAGCGGCTCGCGCTCGGCCTCGGCTTCGCCCACCACGGCACCACCCGCCACGACACCTACGGCAACGGGCACTCGACGCACGTGTTCAGCCAGTCGACGAAACCGGGCGACCTCGTCGAGTGGCTCGCCAGGATCGCCGAGCTCACCGGCCGGCGGCCGCCGCCGAGCTACCTCGGCACGCAGCTCACCGAGGCGCTGGAACGGATCCGCACGCCGAGCCGGCTCGCTCGCAGTCCGCTGCTCGCCGCGCCGCACACGCCGACCGTGCCCGCCCTGCGCGACTGGCTCACCGCCGCCGTCGAGTCGCTGTGCGCCGGCACGGTCCCGGTGGACGCCGAGGCGGGCCGGATCCTGCGCGACTACTACCTCGGCGGCGCCGGCAGCCACCGCAAGGTCGCGAGCCGGCTGCACCTGAGCCGGGCGACGTACTTCCGGCGGCTCGCGCACGGGCTCGCCGTGGTGACCGAGCGGTTCGGCGAGGACGCGAGCTTGAGACTGTCGTGAGACTTCCGGCGCGGCTCGGGAACCTACCGTCGGAGCCGTGTGGGCACTGAGTGTGGCGGCGCCGGGCCCGGGGACCGCGGCGACCGTGGCGGAGTTCACCGCGCGGCTGCGCGCGGTGCGGGAGTGGGCGGGCAACCCGGCGTACAGCCGGATCGCGTGCCGGATCGACCACCTGCGGCGCGCCCGCGCCGTGCCGCCGGGGGAGCGGCGGCCGGCGAAGGTGACCGTGTACGACTGCTTCCGCCCCGACCGGCGCCGCCTCGACATCGAGCTGGTGACCGACATCCTGCGCGCACTCGGCGTGCCGGAGGCGGACGTGTCGACATGGCGCCGCGCGTACGGCCGCTGCACGGGCCGGGCCGGTGCGGCTGGCTGACTCGCGGCCCGGTCGCGTCCCGCTCGTGGATCTGGCGAGCAAAACCCTTGTGGGACAAGAATGTCAGCGGTCCGACTGCCGCTTGTAAGCGGCTCGCGGCACCATCGGACCATGACATATCGGACTAACGTAACCAGGATCGGCGTGGTAGGCGGCGGTACGGCCGGCGCGGGGATCGCGCTGGCGCACGCCGTCGCCGGCGCGTCGGTCGTGCTCGTCAACCGCACGGCGGACGCGGGCGACCGCGCACTGCGCCGGATCGAACGGATGGCGGCCGACCTGGTGACGGCCGGACGGTTGACCGAGGCGGAGGGAATTCTTGCCCGCCAACGGATCCAGGCGTCGGTCCGGCTCGCCGACGCGGCCGCGTGCGACCACGTGGTCGAGGCCGTGCCGGAGGACCTGGCGCTGAAGCGGGCGGTCCTCGCCGAGCTGGACGGGCTCGCGGCGCCGGACGTGCTCGTCGCGTCCACCACGAGCGGGCTGCCGGTGCGTGCGCTGGCCGCCGACTGCGCGCGGCCGGAGCGGGTGCTGGTGACCCGCTACTTCCTGCCGGCGCACCTGTTGCCGCTCGTGGAGGTGGTGGCGGCCGACAGTGTCACTGACGCCGTCACTGACGCCGTCACCGACGCCGCCGCGGCCGCCGCGGTGACTCTGTTGCGGGGCCTGGGCAGGGCGCCGCTCGTGTGCCGGCGGGACACGCCGGGCGGGATCGGGCCCCGGCTGCAGCGGGCGGTGCTCGACGAGGCGCTGCGGATCCTCGGCGACGGGGTCGCCACCGCCGCGGAGGTGGACCGCGTGCTGACCGAGGTGATCGGCCGCCGGTTCGGCGTCACCGGCATCTTCGAGCGGCTCGACTTCACCGGCCTGGACACGGTCGCCGCCCTGCTGCGCGCGCAGGACCGGCCGGTGCCGGCGGCACTCGCCGAGCGCGCCGGCCGCGGCGAGCTGGGGGTGAAGTCCGGCCGCGGTTTCTACGACTGGCCGGCCGAACGGCTCGCGAGCCGGGAGCTGGCGCTCACGCGGCACCTGGTCGCCCAGCTGCCCGCGCGGGAGCGGGACCGGCCGGAGGTGCTGCTCGATCCCGTGCTGCTGCAACCGTTCCTGGCCGCGGCGCGGGAGGAGTACGAGTCGTGCACGCCGACGGCGCCACCGGGCTGCTTCGCGCTGCTCGTCGGCCGTGCGGAGCCCGACCTGCTCACGGTCGAGCGGGTGGAGTTCGGCCGCAACGTGCGCGACCGCGACCCGGTCGCGCTGGCCGAGTTCGAGGAGGCGGTCGTGCCGTGCTTCGGCGCGCCGTACGCCAACCGGCGGCGCGGGTTCTGGTGCGACCCGGCCGACGTGCTGCGGATCAGCCGCGCCGCCGACGCGGACGGCATGGAGATCCTCGGTTCGGTGCACCTGCACCCGGACTGGCACCGGATCGGCCCGGCCGCCGAACGCACCACCCGCATCAGCCAGCGTCCCACGGCGATGGACGAGTACATGCTGCGCGAGGCGGGCTGGCCGCTGAACCTGATCTGCTACCTGGAACGACGTGCCGGCGTGCTGTGTCACACGATCGACGCGTGGAGCGCGGAGAGCGAGCCGCTCACCATCCGATCCGTGCTGGGGCGCCGAGGACGTACAGCACGAATGGTTCCCCTCGATGCCGGATATCGCGCGGATGGTGGAAACCAAGACGCCGCATGACCGAGCGGGCCCGCTCGTTGTCGGGCTCCGTGAACGCCACCACCTCGGCCGCGCCGAGCTCGCCGAACGCGAACACCAGCCCGGCGCGGCCGATCTCGGTGGCGTATCCCTTGCCCCACAACGCTTCTCGGACCGCCCAGCCCAGCTCGAGCCGGCGCGCGCCGTCGACCTGCTGGTAGGAGAGGCCGCCCCGACCCACCAGCTCGCCGTTGCACCGGTCGTAGGCGAGCCATTTGTGCACGGTCTCGTCCCGCCACGCCCGGCCCGCGGCCCGCGCGTACCCGGCCGCGTCCGTCTCGGTCCACGGCCCGTGCCACCGCACGATCCCGGGGTCCTGGTGGAGTCGGAGGAGATCCTCGGCGTGGCCGGCGCCGATCGGCTCCAGGCGGAGGCGCTCGGTGAACCTGGTCATGGCGCCACACCCCGCTCGGTGAGAAGTTCTCCGTGACGGTGGCTTGTCGGATCGGACGACGCCACCGTTACCCGGTCCCCGACGCAGGCCGCTGACCTCGCCGGGGTGGTGCGCCGGCGGCCCGGCTCGGGCAGAGTGTGCACATGGCAACTCCAGCACAGATCGGGGTCACCGGCCTCGCGGTCATGGGCCGCAACCTCGCCAGGAACCTCGCGCGGAACGGGTTCTCCGTCGCGCTGCACAACCGCACCTCGGCCAAGACGAAGTCGCTCGCCGAGGAGCACGGGGACGAGGGCACGTTCGTGCCGACCGAGACACTCGAGGAGTTCGTGGCGGCGCTGGAGCGCCCCCGGCGCGTGGTGATCATGGTCAAGGCCGGCGGTCCGACCGACGCGGTCATCGAGGAGCTGACGCCGCTGCTCGACGAGGGCGACATCGTCATCGACTGCGGCAACGCGCACTTCGCGGACACCCGGCGCCGCGAGGCGGAGCTGCGCGAGCACGGCCTGCACTTCGTCGGCGCCGGCGTGTCCGGCGGCGAGGAGGGCGCGCTGCTCGGGCCGAGCATCATGCCCGGCGGGTCGAAGGAGTCCTACGAGACGCTCGGCCCGATGTTCGAGAAGATCGCCGCGCAGGTCGACGGCACGCCGTGCTGCGTGCACGTCGGGCCGGACGGCGCGGGGCACTTCGTCAAGATGGTCCACAACGGCATCGAGTACGCCGACATGCAGCTGATCGCCGAGGCCTACGACCTGCTGCGCGACGGCCTCGGCGCGTCGCCGAAGGAGCTCGCGGAGATCTTCGCGGAGTGGAACTCCGGCGACCTGGAGTCGTTCCTCATCGAGATCACCGCCGAGGTGCTCGGGCACGTCGACGCGGCGACCGGCAACGCGTTCGTCGACGTGGTGCTCGACCAGGCCGAGCAGAAGGGCACCGGCCGCTGGACCGTGCAGACCGCGCTGGACCTCGGGGTGCCGGTGACGGGCATCGCGGAGGCGACGTTCGCGCGGGCGCTGTCGGCGCACCCCGAGCAGCGCGCGGCCGCGCGGGCGGCGCTGCCGGGGCCGTCGGAGGACGCGCCGGTCGACCGCGAGACGTTCGTCGACGACGTGCGCAAGGCGCTGTACGCGTCGAAGGTCGTCGCGTACGCGCAGGGCTACGACCAGATGGCGGCCGCGAGCGCGGAGTACGGCTGGGACATCGACCTCGGCGCGATGGCCACCATCTGGCGCGGCGGGTGCATCATCCGGGCGCGGTTCCTCGACCGCATCAAGGAGGCGTACGCGACCGAGCGGCCCGAGTCGCTGCTGGTGGCGCCGTACTTCCGGGACGCGGTCGCCGACGGCCAGGACGCGTGGCGCCGGGTCGTCGCGCACGCCGCCAAGGCGGGCATCCCGACACCGGGCTTCTCCTCGGCGCTGGCCTACTACGACGCGCTGCGTGCCGAGCGCCTGCCGGCCGCGCTGATCCAGGGGCTGCGGGACTTCTTCGGCGCGCACACCTACCGCCGCGTCGACCGCGAGGGCACCTTCCACACCCACTGGTCGGAGGACCGCCGCGAAACCGAGTAGGCCGCGGGTCGCCTAGCCTCGGCCGGGTGCTGACCACGCTCGCCGTCGAGAACTACCGGTCGCTGCGGCACCTGGTGCTGCCGTTGGCCCCGCTGACCGTCGTCACCGGGGCCAACGGCGTGGGCAAGTCGAGCCTGTACCGGGCGCTGCGGCTGCTCGCCGACGCCGCCCGCAACGGCGCGGTCGCGGCACTCGCCAGGGAGGGCGGGCTGACGTCCACGCTCTGGGCGGGCCCCGAGGGCAGGGTTCGTGCCGGTCAGCGTGTGCAGGGCACCGTGCGCACGAAGCCGGTCGGCCTGCGCCTCGGGTTCGGCGGCGACGAGTACGGCTACGCGCTCGACCTGGGGCTGCCCGTCCCCGGCGAGACGATGTTCAACCTGGACCCGGAGTTCAAGCGCGAGGCGCTGTGGACCGGGCCGGTGCTGCGCAACGCCACGCTGCTCGCGGACCGGCAGGCGAACGTCGTCCGCGCCCGGGACGCCCGAGGGGTCTGGACGGAGCCGACGCGCATCCGCCTGACCGACAGCATGCTCAGCGAGCTGGCCGAGCCCGAGGTGCTGCTGCTGCGCGAGCGCATCCGCTCGTGGCGCTTCTACGACCAGTTCCGCACCGACCGCGAGGCGCCGGCCCGCGCGGCCCGCATCGGCACCCGCACCACGGTCCTCGACCACGACGGCGCCGACCTGCCCGCCGCGCTACAGACCATCCGCGAGCTGGGCGTCCCGGCGGACCTGGACGACGCGGTCGCCGACGCGTTCCCCGGCGCGCGGGTCGAGATCGTCGACCAGGGTGGCCGCTTCGGCCTGCGGTTCCACCAGCACGGACTGCTGCGCGGCCTCGACGCGGCCGAGCTGTCCGACGGCACGCTGCGGTTCCTGCTGTGGGTGGCCGCGCTGCTCACGCCCCGCCCGCCGGAGCTGCTCGTGCTGAACGAGCCGGAGACGAGCCTGCACCCGGACCTGCTCGCGTCGCTGGGGAAGCTGATCGCGACGGCGGCCCGGCGCAGCCAGGTCGTGGTCGTCACGCACTCGACGCCGCTCGTCGACGCGCTCGGCGCCGCCGCTGGCGTGCTCACCCTGACCAAGGAGGCGAGCACCACCGTCCTCGACGGCCAGGGTCGGCTCGACGAGCCCTCCTGGCACTGGCCGGAGCGGTAGGCCCTACCGCCGTGGGTACTGCTGGGGCGCGTACGCGCGCGGCGGCGGGCGGCGGCCGTTGCGCCACACCAGCACGAGGATCCCGGTGAGCACGGCCGCGCCAGCCAGGATCACCACGACCGCGACGACGTCCGAGCCGCTGTCCTCTTCTTTGGCGGTGAGGTCGGCCGGGCGCTCGCCGAACTTCTCGGTCAGCTCGTCCGCGCTCGCGACCCGCGCGGGCCCGCCGTCGAGGGCGATGGCCAGCTCGTCGATCTCGCCGGGGAACTTCGTCCAGATCAGCTCCGCGATTCGGTCGACGTCCGCCGGTGCCCCCTCCTCGGACACGGCGGAGATCGACAGGACGGCGTAGCCGTTGTTGGTGCTGTGGTCGATGTTCGAGACGTCGTAGCCGGCGTCCTCCAGCGCGGTGCGCAGCTCACCGAGGTCGGCGAGCGTCGTGCAGCCGGCAAGCGCCAGCAGGCAGGCGGCCATGGCGCAGAGCACCCGCGCGAGTCTCGACATCGGCACTCCCGAGTTCCGTGTGTCGGAAGTATCGCCGCCCGCGGAGTCCTGGTCGATTCCTGCTCGACCCGACTTGCACTCATGCGCATGCGACTATATGTTGCGTTCGGACTTCGAAGGGAGCGGCGGCATGGGCCACGGCCACGGGCACGGTGTGCCCGCCGCGAGCGCGTCCGGCCGGCACGTGGGCCCGCTGGCGGCGGCGCTCGCCGTCACCGCGGTGTTCATGGTCGTCGAGATCGGCGCCGGCGTCGTGACCGGTTCGCTCGCACTGCTGTCCGACGGCGCGCACATGGTGACCGACGTGCTCGGGATCGGGCTGGCGCTGGCCGCGATCCTGGCCGCGCGCCGGGCCCGGCAGCGCTCCGGCCGGACGTTCGGGCTCTATCGAGCCGAGGTGCTAGCCGCGCTCGCGAACGCCGTGCTGCTGTTCGGCGTCGCCGGGTACGTGCTGTACGAGGCGGCCGTGCGGTTCACCGACCCGCCGTCGGTGCCGGGGCTGCCGGTGGTGCTCGTCGCACTGTTCGGCCTGGCCGCGAACGTCGTCGCGTTCCTGCTGCTGCGCCGGGGTGCCACCGAGAGCCTCAACCTGCGCGGCGCGTACCTCGAGGTCGTCGCCGACATGATCGGCTCGGTCGGGGTGCTGGTGTCCGGCCTGGTCACGGTGCTGTTCGGGTGGCGGTACGCGGACCCGGTCGTCGGTGTCGCGATCGGCCTGTTCGTGCTGCCGAGGACGTGGACGCTCGCGAAGCGCTCGCTGCGGATCCTGTTCCAGCACGCGCCGGAGCGGGTGGACGTCGAACGGCTGACCGGTGCGCTCGCGGGGCTGCCGGGAGTCGGCGAGGTGCACGACGTACACGTGTGGACGCTGACGTCGGGCATGGAGGTGGCCTCCGCGCACCTGACCGTCGGCCCCAACTGCGACCAGTCCGCGATTCTGGCGGCGGCGCGTGCTCTGCTGGCCGCTGACTATCAACTGGAACACGCGACGCTGCAGGTCGAGTCGGGTTCGTCGGCGGCTTCGTGCCGTGAGCTGCACTGGTAGCGGGTTGGCTGAATTTTGGTTGGCAGTGCGAGGCTGGCGGGTGTTGGGTTAGCTGATGAACGCGAGGTTGCGGAGGTAGGCGATTCCGGAGGCTGCGTCAGCGAGGGTGTGTGCTGCTCGTCGGTAGTCGCGGAGGATCTTCCAGGTCTTCATCTGCCCGATCGCGTGCTCGACCCGAGCGCGAACACGCCGGTGCACGGTGTTGAGTTCTTCTTGCCGGTCGGTGATGTCGCCGCGCACCGGTTTGCGGAACGGGATGATCACGTCGGGGACGCCGTAGTAGCCGCCGTCGGCGACCACCGGCCGTCCGCGATCTCCGGGCCACCACGCCGGGCCACAACCGCGACCAGCTTGCGGAACTGACCCGGCTGCAGACCGGTGAACGGAACGATCCACTCCGAGCGCGACGCGGTGATCACCTGCATGCCACACATGATCAACTACGCGCTCGACCAGCCGATCAGCACCCTCCCCAAATTACGAGACATCACTTAGGCCTCGGGCTGTCCCCGAAGCACGTCGAGCAGGGGCAGGCGGGTCACATGTTCGAACAGCGGCTCAGCTCCGATTGTCGGATGTTCGTTGCTGTTAGTCACCGAGATATCCCTCGATCGTGTGTTCGAAATAATCGGGGTTCGCGGGTAGAATAAAAGCTATGTCGAGCTTCGTGGAAACCCCTCCCGGGTTGCCGGAGCTTGCCCAGGATCTGGTGGAGATCATGACCCAGATGCGGAAGCTCCACAGTTCCGCATTGACAGTGATCTGCCGAATTGGAACAATCCGATGTCGCTCGCGCGGCAGGGTATTCGAGTCTGAGCGCGTTGGTCTCGGATCTGGTGCGGATCACGCCGCGCCGGGCTTCTCGGTTGATCGCCCAGGCTGGTCTGGTCGCGGAGGTTCTGACTCCCACCGGACATGTCACCCCGCCGCTATTGCCGTTGGTGCGGGACGCACTGCGGGATGGCGTGTTGGACTCCGATCATGTGGATGCGATCGCGGAGACGGTGAAGAAGATCCCAGCGTGGGCGCCGGGTGACACTGCGGAGATCGTGGAGAAGCACCTCGTCGAGACCGCCCGAGCGGCGCACCCGTCGGTGGTGCGCTCGCATGGTGAGGTGTTGCTGTCACGGATCGATCCGGACGGTGACCAGCCTGCCGACGAGGCGTTGGCGGAACCGAAGAACGTGTTCCGCAGCCGGCGTGACCAGGCCGGATGGGTGCACTTCGCCGGCACGATCGAGCCCGAGTCCGCCGAAGAACTCGACGCGATGCTCGGCGCGCTCGCCAAGCCAGACGGGCCCTCCGATGACCGGCACCCGACCCAACGGCTGGGTGATGCGTTCTGCGACGTCATCCACCACGCCATCGACTCGCCGGATCTCCCCGCGCGAGGCGGGGAGAAGCCGCATCTGAACGCGACCATGGACTACACGCACTTGCTGGCCGGTGTCGGCACGGCGACGTTGGAAGGTGGCGCGCTGCTCTCGGCGGCCGCGGCCCGGCGGATCGCGTGTGACTGCGGAGTCGTGCCGGTGGTGCTGAACGGTGCGTCGGTGCCGTTGGATGTGGGCCGCACCCGCCGCCTGGTCACTCCGAAACAGCGGGTCGCACTGAACACCCGAGACAAGGGCTGCGCATTCCCGAACTGTGGACGTCCGGCGCGGTGGTCGGATGTCCACCACATCCAGCATTGGCTGGATGGCGGCCCGACGGATCTCAATAACCTGGTGCTGCTCTGTAGGCGACATCACCGAATGATCCACCACTCGGAATGGGAAGTCCGGATGAACAATATCGGGCTCCCGGAATTCATTCCGCCCAGGTGGATCGACCCCAATGCCACTTACTTAAGCCGTTTGGCCTGGTCAGATGCCGTACGGAGCAGTGCTGCGCCGATCAAGAGGGCGTCCACTTAGGACGCCGGCTCGAGATGGATCGCCAACGCCCAGGTGGAGTGATGTCCGATCGAACTACGTCTTCGACATCGGCTACCGCTCAAACCATCTCTGACCTGCGCAAATAGCCCTTAAGTAAGTGGCATTGGGATCGACCCCAATGCCACTTACTTAAGCCGTTTGGCCTGGTCAGATGCCGTACGGAGCAGTGCTGCGCCGATCAAGAGGGCGTCCACTTAGGACGCCGGCTCGAGATGGATCGCCAACGCCCAGGTGGAGTGATGTCCGATCGAACTAAGTCTTCGACATCGGCTACCGCTCAAACTATCTCTGACCTGCGCAAATAGCCCTTAAGTAAGTGGCATTGGGATCGACCCTCATCGGGTTCCGCAACGCAATCTGCTACACCAGCGCGAATAAACCAACCAGTCAACTCTGAAACAACGACAAACCAGGCGACCCGGTCATCTCCGACGACACCAGCAGTTCACCGCCACCGGGTCGCCGTCGCGCAGCCGATCGTCGGCTCCGCGGACGCCGATGACCGCCGGCTATTGCGTCGGCAGGGGCTGGGCGCCGCGTTGGGCGAGGAAGGTGCGCATCTGGTCCGCTTCGTTCTCCTGGCTCGCGACGATCTTCTGCGCGAGGTTGCGCACGTACCCCTTGCCCGCGTGCTCGGCGCCGTACTCGGCCATCTCGAGGCCGCCCTGGTGGTGGCGGAGCATCAGCTGCAGGAACAGCACGTCAAGGTCCTTGCCGGTGAGTGTGCGCAGCTTGTTGATCTCGTCGGTGGTCGCCATGCCTGGCATGCGGTTGACGGTGCCGGTGGTCTGACCGCCGTTGCCGTCACTGTGCGAGTGGGAGCCGCCCTCGCTCATCCACTTCATGTGGCCGGCACCGACGTTCGGCAGGTCCGGCTGCACCCACACGGTCAGCCAGCCCGCCATCTCGCTCGCCTGGGACAGCTGCGTCGACTCGATGTCGAACGCCAGCCCGCGCAGGATCGGGTCCGAGGTGCGGTCCCGCTCGATGCCGGCCATCGTGACGGCCTGCAGGTGGTGGACCCGCATGTCCTGTGCGAACCCGACGTCCACCGAGTCACCGCTCGGCGGCACGTCGGTACTACCACCCTTGGCCAGCGTGATCAGCATGCCGCCCGCCGCCCCGACGAGCAGGACGGCGACCAGCGCCGCCATCAGCACCAGCGTGCGGCCGGAGCCGCGGGAGGACTCCGCCGCCGTCACTGACTGGGTGGCGGGGTGGCGCCACCGGTCGCCGGCGGCGTCATCCCGCCCTGCTCCTGGGTGCTGCCGTCGGTCGCGCCCTTGCCGTCCATGGTCACCGCGTCCGGGCCCGGCTTCTCGGCGACGAACGGCGGCGGGTTGGCCGGGTCGAACCCGGTGCCCTGGGCGTCACAGCGGCCGCCCGGCTCCGGGTTCTGGTACTGGTTCTCCCGCAGCGACTTGATGAAGTCGTCGATGCGCGAGTCGTCCGCCTTGGTCAGCTTCAGCTGGTGGCCCCACGACGACAGCGCGATCGGCTTGTCGAGCCCGGGGTAGGGCGACATCAGCATGTACGGCTGGCCTTCGACCTTGGCCTTCAGCTTGTCGAGCGCCGCACCCTTGATCTTGTCGGGGTTGTAGGCGATCCACACGGCGCCGTGCTCGAGCGCGTGCACCATGTTCTCGGTCCGCACCGCGTTCGGGTAGACGGTGCCGTTGCACTCGGCCCACGCGTTGTCGTGCGGTCCGCCGAACGGCGGCGACTTGTCGTAGGCCACCCGCTGCTCAGCCGAGACGTGCTGGCTGGCCTTGTACTTCTCGCGGGCCACGCCGCTGATGTTCGTCGACGGGTCCTGGTTGTCCTCGGAGACGACCCACTGCTCCTTCTCCGCGATCTGCGAGAACGCGTACGTGAACACGCCGCCGGCCAGCGCGACGATCGCGATCAGCCCGATGATCATGCCCCACGGCTTGGGTTTGCGAGCGGTGCCGACGATGGAGCGTCGAGCCTTGTTCGCGCTGTTGGCCTTGCCCTTGGGCTTGTTCGAGCCCTTGCTCTTGGTTCCGCTCGCCATGCCGGTGTCGGTCCTCGTCTCGCTACTGCGCCACTACAGGGAGTCTCCGACCGACCAGTGTAGGGACACCGTGTCAGGTGGGTGTCAACCGAGGTGGTCACGGGCCGTCGACAGGCTCCGCGTCCGCTCCCGGCGGGCTCGGGTCGAACGGCGGCGGGTTCGCCACGTCGAACCCGGTGCCCTCGGTGTCGCAGCGCGCGCCCGGCTCCGGCGCCGTGTACTGGTTCTCCCGCAGCGCGGCGACGAACTGGTCGACGCGCTGGTCGGCCGGGTCGGACAGCTTGAGCTGGTGCCCCCACGCCTGCAGCGAGATCGGCGCGTCGAGGCCGGGGTAGGGCGAGAGCATCATGTACGGCACCCCGTCGACCCGGTCGGCCAGCGCGTCGACGTCGTCGCCGGGCAGGTCGTCGGGGTTGTACGCGATCCACACCGCGCCGTGCTCCAGCGCGTGCACCATGTGCTCGTTGCGGACCGCGTCCGGGTAGACCGTGCCGGCACAGTTGGCCCACACCTGGTCGTGCCGGCCGCCGTCGGGCGGTGCCTTGGTGTAGGCGACCCGGTGGCCCGGCTGCGCGTGCGCCGGTTCGTACTCGGTGACGACCACGCCGTCGATGTCCTTGGCGGGATCCTCGTTGTCCTCGCTCGGCGCGAACTCGGAGTCCCCCGACCCGGAAGCGGAGGACGACGACGGCCCGCCGGTCGCGCTGGGTGCGCCGCCGACCGTGGTCGAGCAGGCGGTGAGGACGGTGAGGGACAAGAGGAAGGCAGTGACCCTGCCGGCTCGGAATTCGATGGCGACCCGCCTCCTCGAGAAGTCAGCATCATCGTATGGCCGAGGCGACTCTTCCGGGCACACGCCGGCTACCTAGACTTCACGGGGTGACTCCCGCCGCACTTGCCGACCTGGTCCGCTCCGTCGCAGTCGACGTGCTGACCAGCCGAGATCTCGACCACACCGCCCTCCCGCCGTCGGTCACCATCGAGCGACCGCGCAACCCGGAGCACGGCGACTACGCGACCAACCTCGCGCTGCAGGTGGCCAAGAAACTCGGGGTGGTGCCGCGCGAGCTCGCCGGCTGGCTGGTCGAGGGCCTCACCGGCCGGGAGGGCATCGCCGACGCGGACGTCGCGGGCCCCGGTTTCATCAACCTGCGGATCGCCGCGGCCGCGCAGGGCGACATCGTCCGGCAGGTGCTCGCCGCGGGCGAGACGTACGGCCACGGCGACCTGATGGCCGGCCGCAAGATCAACCTGGAGTTCGTCTCGGCCAACCCGACCGGGCCGCTGCACCTCGGCGGCACCCGGTGGGCGGCGGCGGGCGACGCGCTCGGCCGGCTGCTGTCCGCGCAGGGCGGCCAGGTCACCCGCGAGTACTACTTCAACGACGCCGGCACGCAGATCGACCGGTTCGTCCGGTCGCTGATCGCGTCGGCCAAGGGCGAGCCGCCGCCGGAGGACGGCTACGCGGGCACGTACCTCTCGGACGTGGCGGCCGAGGTGCTGCGCAGGGAGCCGAGCGCGCTGTCGCTGCCGGAGGCCGAGTGCGCCGAGGTGTTCCGCAAGATCGGCGTCAACCTGATGTTCGACGAGATCAAGCAGGACCTGCACAACTTCCGCACCGACTTCGACGTGTTCTTCCACGAGGACTCGCTGCACGACTCCGGCGCGGTCGGGACGCTGGTCGAGCAGCTCAAGAAGCACGACCACATCTACTTCGCCGACAACGCGTGGTGGCTGCGCACCACCGACTACGGCGACGACAAGGACCGCGTCGTCATCAAGAGCGACGGCAACGCGGCCTACATCGCGGGTGACATCGCCTACTACCGGGACAAGCGCGAGCGCGGGTTCGACCTGTGCATCTACATGCTCGGCGCGGACCACCACGGCTACATCGCGCGGCTGAAGGCGGCCGCCGCGGCGCTGGACGACGACCCGGCCACAGTCGAGGTGCTCATCGGGCAGATGGTGAACCTGGTCAGCGACGGCAAGCCGCTGCGGATGAGCAAGCGCGCCGGCACGATCGTCACGATGAACGACCTGGTCGACGCGGTCGGCGTGGACGCGGCCCGCTACGCGCTCGTCCGGTCGTCCACCGACGCGACGATCGACATCGACCTGGACCTGTGGAGCAGGCGCACCAACGACAACCCGGTGTTCTACGTGCAGTACGCGCACGCCCGGCTGTCCTCGCTCACCCGCAACGCGGCCGAGCTGGGCCTCGCCGTGCCGGACGCGGAGACCGAGCTGGACCTCGGCCTGCTCGACCACCCGCGCGAGGGCGACCTGATCCGCACGATCGGCGACTACCCGAAGCTGCTGCGCACGGCCGCCGACCTGCGGGAGCCGCACCGCGTCGCGCGCTACCTGGAGGAGCTGGCGAGCGCGTACCACAAGTTCTACGACGCCTGCCGCGTCCTCCCGCAGGGCGACGAGGAGGCCACGCCGCTGACCACCGCCCGGCTCGCCCTGTGCGCCGCCGTGCGGCAGCTGCTGGCCAACGGCCTCGACCTGCTCGGCGTAGCCGCACCAGAACGGATGTAGACCCGTGTGGGTGCATGTGAAGTACGTGCCGAACCGATCGGTTGTGACCACGGTGACCAAACGTAAGAATTCCGGGGAGGCGGTATGAGGGCGCATCCCGCGGGACCTCGGCATGCCGACGTGCAGACGTCTGGCAACACCGCGACCGCCCGTCCGACCACCGTCGGCGAGCTGGACCATCTGCTGCCCGAGGTGTGGCCGCGCAACGCGTCGCGTGGCGAGGACGGTGTCGTCCGGCTCGGCGGCGTCGACGTCCGCGAGCTGGCGGGCGAGTTCGGCACGCCGCTGTTCGTGGTGGACGAGGCCGACTTCCGGTCCCGGTGCGCCGAGCACGCGCGGGCGTTCGGCGACCCGGCGCTCGTGCACTACGCGGCCAAGGCGTTCCTGTCGGTGCAGATCGCGCGGTGGGTGGCCGAGGAGGGCCTCTCGATCGACGTGTGCAGCGGCGGCGAGCTCGCGATCGCGTTGCGCGCGGAGTTCCCGCCGGAGCGGATCACGTTGCACGGCAACAACAAGTCGGTCGACGAGCTGACCGCCGCGGTCGAGGCGGGCGTCGGCGCGGTGGTGCTCGACTCGTTCTACGAGATCGCGCGGCTGGACCGGATCGCCCGCGACCGCGGCGTCGTGCAGCCGGTGCTGGTGCGCGTGACGGTCGGCGTCGAGGCCCACACCCACGAGTACATCGCGACCGCGCACGAGGACCAGAAGTTCGGCTTCTCGCTGGCCGGCGGCGACGCGGCGGAGGCGGTGCGGCGGGTGCTGCGCGCGCCGGGCCTGCGGCTCACCGGCCTGCACAGCCACATCGGCTCGCAGATCTTCGACGCCAACGCGTTCGAGCTGTCCGCGCACCGCGTGATCGGCCTGCTCGCCGAGCTGCACAAGGAACACGGCGCCGACGCCATGGCCTCGGTCACCGTCGTGGACCTCGGCGGCGGCCTCGGCATCGCCTACACCGCCGAGGACGACCCGCCGCCGGCCGGCTGGCTCGCGGAGCAGCTGCGCACGATCGTGGCCAAGGAGTGCGAGCAGTCCGGGCTCGAGGCTCCGAGGATCGCGGTCGAGCCGGGCCGGGCGATCGTCGGGCCGGGCACGGTGACGCTGTACGAGGTCGGCACCACCAAGGAGGTCGAGCTCGGCCACGGGACGGCGCGCCGGTACGTCAGCGTGGACGGCGGGATGAGCGACAACATCCGCACCGCGCTCTACGACGCGCTGTACGACTGCCGGCTCGTGTCGCGGGCGAGCGACGAGGGGGAGCGCGGCACGGCGGCGACGCTGTCCCGCGTGGTCGGCAAGCACTGCGAGTCCGGCGACATCGTCGTGCGGGACTGCTGGCTGCCGGAGAACCTCGCGCCGGGCGACCTCATCGCGGTCGCCGCGACCGGGGCCTACTGCTACTCGATGGCCAGCAGCTACAACAGGTTGGTGCGGCCGGCCGTGGTCGCGGTCCGCGACGGCGCGACGCGGCTGCTCCTTCGCCGCGAGACGGTGGACGACCTCCTGCGCCTGGAGGTACCGTGAAGCCCATCCGGGTCGCCATGCTGGGCTGTGGAACCGTTGGCGCGCAGGTGATGCGGCTGCTCGCCGAGCAGGCGGGCGACCTCACCGCCCGCATCGGCGCCCCGGTCGAGCTGGCGGGCATCGCCGTGCGGCGGCCCAACCGGCACCCGGAGATTCCCGCCGGCCTGCTGACCACCGACGCCGAGTCGCTCGTCGCGTCCGATGTGGACGTCGTGCTCGAGGTGATCGGCGGCATCGAGCCGGCCCGGACACTGCTGCTTTCCGCGCTGCGCAACGGCAAGTCCGTCGTGTCCGCGAACAAGGCGCTGCTCGCCGAGCACGCGGAGGACCTGTTCGCGGCGGCCCGGTCCTCCGGCGCGGACCTGTACTTCGAGGCCGCGGTCGCCGGCGCCATCCCGCTGGTGCGCCCGCTGCGCGAGTCGCTCGCCGGCGACCGGATCACCCGCGTGATGGGGATCGTCAACGGCACCACCAACTTCATACTGTCCGCGATGGACGCCACGGGCGCCGGCTACGCGGAGACGCTCGACGAGGCGTCCCGGCTCGGGTACGCCGAGGCGGACCCGACGGCCGATGTGGACGGTTACGACGCCGCGTCGAAGGCCGCGATCCTCGCCTCGATCGCCTTCCACACCAGGGTGACCGCCGGCGACGTGTACCGCGAGGGCATCACCGCGGTGACCCCCGCCGACATCGCCGCGGCGAAAACCCTTGGCAGGACGATAAAGCTGCTCGCGATCTGCGAGCGCATCGACGCGGCACGGACCCCGGACGGCACCGAGTCCGTCGCGGTCCGCGTGCACCCGGCGATGATTCCGCGCACACACCCGCTCGCGGGTGTCAACGGCGCGTTCAACGCGGTGTTCGTCGAGGCGGAGGCCGCCGGCTCGCTGATGTTCTACGGCCAGGGCGCGGGTGGCGCGCCGACCGCGAGCGCGGTGCTCGGCGACCTCGTCGCCGTGGCGCGCAACCGGGTGGTCGGCGGGCGCGGGCCGGGGGAGTCGTCCTACGCGGCGCTGCCCGTGCGGCCGATCTCCCAGGTGGACACGAGGTACCACGTCAGTCTCGACGTGGCCGACCGCGCGGGCGTGCTGTCCTCGGTCGCCTCGGTGTTCGCCGAGCACGACGTGAGCATCGCCGCGGTCCGCCAGCAGGGCCGCAGCACCGACGCGAGCCTGGTGATCGTCACGCACTCGGCGCCCGACGAGGCGCTACGGTCCACTGTGGACAAGGTGGCCGGGCTGCCCGCGGTGCGCGAGGTCGCCAGCGTGATGCGGGTCGAAGGAGAGTAGAGACATGACACCCCAGGCAAGCCTTGGGATCCGACCGGCGTGGCCGGGCGTGATCGAGGCCTACGCGGACCGGATCGAGCTGCCGCCCGACGCGCGGGTCGTGACGCTGCAGGAGGGCGGCACGCCGCTGCTGGAGGCGCCGCACCTTTCCGAGCTGTCCGGCTGCCGGGTGTTCCTCAAGATCGAGGGCGCGAACCCGACCGGGTCGTTCAAGGACCGCGGCATGACCGTCGCGATGACCTACGCGCTCGCCTCCGGCGTCGCGGGCGTGATCTGCGCGTCCACCGGCAACACGTCCGCCTCGGCCGCCGCGTACGCCGCCCGCGCGGGGCTGACCTGCGCGGTCCTGGTGCCGCGCGGCAAGATCGCCAAGGGCAAGCTCGCGCAGGCGGTCGTCTACGGCGCCCGCATCCTCCAGATCGACGGCAACTTCGACGACTGTCTCGAGCTGGCCCGCAAGACCGCGGTCGAGTACCCGATCGAGCTGGTCAACTCGGTCAACCCGGTCCGGCTGATCGGCCAGCAGTCGGCCGCGTGGGAGATCTGCGACACCCTCGGCCGCGCCCCGGACATCCACTGTCTTCCGGTCGGCAACGCCGGCAACATCACCGCGTACTGGAGCGGCTACCGGGCCTACGCGCGGGACGGTGTGGTGCCCGCGGTGCCCAGGATGTTCGGCTTCCAGGCCGCGGGGGCGGCGCCGCTGGTGCACGGCAGGCCGGTCCGCGAACCGGACACCATCGCCACCGCCATCCGGGTGGGCAACCCGGCGTCCTGGACCGGCGCGATCGCCGCCCGCGACGAGTCCGACGGGCTCATCGACGCGGTCACCGACGAGAAGATCCTGGCCGCCTACCACCTGCTCGCGCGCAAGGAGGGCGTGTTCGTCGAGCCGGCGTCCGCGACCAGCGTCGCCGGGCTGCTGGCCACGGCCGCCGACGGCCGCCTGCCGGCGGGCTCGCTCGTGGTCTGCACGGTCACCGGCCACGGCCTCAAGGACCCGGACACCGTGCTCGCCGAGATGGCGCCGGTGGAGCCGATCCCGGTGGAGCCGCACGCGGTGGCGGCGGCGCTCGACCTGTCATGACCTTCGAGTCCGTGACGGTGCGGGTGCCCGCGTCCACCGCGAACCTGGGCCCGGGCTTCGACGCGCTCGGCCTCGCGTTGGGCCTCTACGACGAGGTCGACGTGGCCGTGACCAGCGGCGACGTCCTCGTCGAGGTGACCGGCGAGGGCGCCGGTCAGGTGCCGACCGACGAGTCGCACCTGGTCGTCCGGGCGCTGCGCGCGACCTGTGACGCGCTCGGCGTGTCGCTACCCGGGGTGACCCTGCGCTGCCGGAACGCGATCCCGCACGCCAGGGGCCTCGGTTCGTCGGCCGCCGCGATCGTCGCGGGTGTCGCCGCGGCGTACGGGCTCGCCGGCAAGACCCCCGACGACGGCGCGCTCCAGGTCGCCGCCGAGTTCGAGGGGCATGCCGACAACGCGGGCGCCAGCCTCTACGGAGGACTGGTCCTCGCCTGGTCGGAGGGGTCGCGGTACCGCGCGCTGCGGCTCGAGCCGCACGCCGCGCTGCGCCCGGTGGTGCTCGTCCCGAGGACCCGCAGCGCGACGTCCGTCACTCGCGGGCTCCTCCCCGAGCGGGTGCCGCACACCGACGCCGCGTTCGCGGCCGGCCGGTGCGCGCTGGCCGTGCAGGCGTTCACCGCCCGCCCGGACCTGTTGCTGCCCGCGACAGAGGACCGGCTGCACCAGGACTACCGCGAGAGCGCGTGGCCGCAGACGATGCGAATGGTGCGTGAACTACGCGAGAACGGTGTCGCCGCAACGGTTTCCGGCGCTGGTCCGACCGTGTTCGCGGTGTCGGCGGACGGCCGGTTGCCCAACGGGATCGACACCGAGGGCTTCGCGGTCCACACGCTGCCGGTCGACCGGGTGGGCGTCACGATTCATCCGAATGTGCCGAACGGAACAAACAGCAGGTCGTGAGTGTTGTGTGAGTTAGCCACGCCGGAAAGACCCGGTTGTTGCACCCGGTTCGGTGTGCGTCTACCCTCAGGGGCGTTCAGTCACCGCGCGTACGGGCGCCCGGTGTCGTTCCCGGGGATTCTTTCCGGGTCGCATCTTCCGTTCAATCGGCGGCTCCTCCTTTGAAAGGTCGGAGTTGGCGTTGACGGATACCGAAAGCCGTGGTGACCGATAGCTTCGCGCTGGCGACCACGTCGCCCGCATGGCACAAGCCAGGTAGCCACTGTCGGGACGAAGGTTGACCTGCCGGAGAGACGCCGTCACGTTCTGTACGGACGGCGGTCCGCTGGTTCACGGGTCCACCTCAGGAGGCGGGGACCTGGTCAGAAGGGACATGAGTGAGCAACACTGATCTGCTGGGCAGTCAATCTGCCAATGGCACGGTCGAAGGTGCGGAGTCAGGCGCCGCCGCGACCGACACAACACAGCGCACCAGCGCAAACGGGGGTACGAAGCGTCGCGCCGGGCTGACCGGCATGGTGCTGGCCGAGCTGCGGGGGCTCGCCGGCGAGCTAGGCATCACCGGCACGGCCGGCATGCGCAAGGGCGACCTCATCGCGGCCATCAAGGAGCGCCAGTCCGGCGGCTCCGCGAAGTCCGCGCAGTCGGAGACTGGTTCCGGGACTTTGCCGCTCGGCATCGACGACGCGCCGAAGGCCTCGCGGCCGACGCGTGAGCCGAAGCAGCAGGCGTCGGCCAAGGCCGAGGCCCCTGCCGAGCCGAAGGTCGAGTCGACGCAGGAGCCCAAGGCCGAGACGGTCACCGAGCAGGGTGACGGCGAGGACGGCGGCCGCCGGGACGGCAACCGCCGCCGCCGTGGCTCGAGCCGTGCCGCCGGCAGTCCCGAGCAGGGCGAGAAGCGCGAGGACAACCGCGCCGACAACCGCGCCGACAACCGCGCCGACACGCGCACCGAGACCCGCACCGAAACGCGGCCGGACAACCGTGCCGACCAGCGCGAGGACCGCCGGGACGACCGCCAGCAGGGCGGCCGGAACAACGAGCGCGGCGGCCGCGACCGAAACGAGCGCGGCGACCGGAACGACCGGGGCGGGCGCAACGACCGCAACGATCGCAACGACCGGGGCGGCAGCGACCGGAACGAGCGCAACACCGGCCGCGGCAACGACCGCGACAACGGTCCGGACGACGACGATGACGACGACGGTGGTCGTCGCCGGGGTCGCCGTTTCCGCGACCGGCGCCGCAGGGGCGGCAGTGGCGGCAGCAGCAGCGGTGGTGGCGGCGGCCGTGGCGAGAGCCCGGACACGGAGGTCCGCGAGGACGACGTGCTCCTGCCCGTCGCCGGCGTGCTCGACGTGCTCGACAACTACGCCTTCGTGCGCACCTCCGGCTACCTCGCCGGCCCGAACGACGTGTACGTCTCGCTGTCGATCGTGCGCAGGTACGGTCTGCGCCGCGGCGACGCGATCACCGGCATGGTGCGCCAGCCGCGCGAGGGTGAGCAGGCGCGGCAGAAGTTCAACCCGCTCGTGCGCGTCGAGACGATCAACGGGCTGGACCCGGAGCAGGCCAAGAGCCGGCCCGAGTTCACGAAGCTGACGCCGCTGTACCCGAACGAGCGGCTGCGTCTCGAGACCGAGTCGCACATCCTCACCACCCGCGTCATCGACCTCGTCATGCCGGTCGGCAAGGGGCAGCGCGCGCTGATCGTGTCGCCGCCCAAGGCCGGTAAGACGTCCGTGCTGCAGGCGATCGCCAACGCGATCACCACGAACAACCCCGAGTGCTACCTGATGGTCGTGCTCGTGGACGAGCGGCCGGAAGAGGTCACCGACATGCAGCGGTCGGTGAAGGGTGAGGTCATCGCCTCCACCTTCGACCGCCCGCCGGGCGACCACACCACGGTCGCCGAGCTGTCGATCGAGCGTGCGAAGCGGCTGGTCGAGATGGGCCACGACGTGGTCGTGCTGCTCGACTCGATCACCCGCCTCGGCCGTGCCTACAACCTGGCGGCGCCGGCTTCGGGACGGATCCTGTCCGGTGGTGTCGACTCGACCGCGCTGTACCCGCCGAAGCGTTTCCTTGGCGCGGCACGCAACATCGAGGACGGCGGCTCGCTGACCATCTTCGCCACGTCGCTGGTGGAGACCGGGTCCGCGGGTGACACGGTGATCTTCGAGGAGTTCAAGGGCACGGGTAACGCCGAGCTCATCCTCGACCGCAAGATCGCCGACAAGCGCACGTTCCCGGCGGTCAACGTCGACGCGTCCGGCACCCGCAAGGAGGAGCTGCTCCTCCCGCCGGACGAGCTGGCGGTCACCGTCAAGCTGCGCCGCGTGCTGCACGCGCTGGACAACCAGCAGGCCATCGACCTGCTGCTGACCCAGCTCCGCAAGACCCGCACCAACATCGAGTTCCTGATGCAGGTGGCGAAGAACACACCTTCGGTCAACGACGACTGAGTCGACCGGTCGCTCCTGCCGGCACCGGTACCCCAGGGTGGCCAGTGCCGGCAGGCCGATCGCGCACGCGGAATATCCCCTGATCGGGGCATGTTGAAGGGTTCGCCAGGTCATCTGGCAAACTGTTAGGTCGAGTCCGGCTCCGGTTCACCCCAAGACCACTTCGGGGACCCGGCGGCCACTGAGAAAGGGCAAGATCTGTGAGGACTGGAATTCACCCCGAGTACGTCGTGACCGAGGTCGTCTGCGGGTGTGGCAACACGTTCACCACCCACAGCACCAAGAAGTCGGGCAGCATCCACGTGGAAGTCTGCTCCAACTGCCACCCGTTCTACACGGGCAAGCAGAAGATCCTCGACACCGGCGGTCGCGTCGCGCGCTTCGAGGCCCGCTACGGCAAGCGGGAGAAGAAGGCCAAGTAGCTTCGACAACGGCGCCTACCCAGCCTGGGTGGGCGCCGTTTTCATGTTCGGACGAAGGGAGGCCCCATGGACGCGTCATCGCTCGGTGAGCTGCTGAAGGAGTACGACGAACTGGAGAAGTCGCTGGCCGACCCGGCCGTGCACGGCGACCAGTCGAAGGCCCGCAAGCTGGGGCGCCGCTACGCCGAGCTGACCCCGATCGTCCGCACGCTGCGTGAGCTGGAGACCGCCCGCGACGACTTCGCCGCGGCCACCGAGCTGGCGGAGGACGCCGCGTTCGCCGCGGAGGCCGCGGAGCTGGCCCAGAAGGTCCCGGAGCTGGAGACCAAGCTCACCGAGCTGCTGCTGCCGCGCGACCCGCACGACGGCTACGACCTGATCATGGAGATCAAGTCGGGGGAGGGCGGCGACGAGTCCGCGCTGTTCGCCGGCGACCTGCTGCGGATGTACCTGCGCTACGCGGAGCGGCACGGCTGGCAGACCGAGGTGCTCGACGGCACCGAGACCGAGCTCGGCGGCTACAAGGACGCGACCGTCACCATCAGGTCGAAGGCCCCGACGGCCGACGGCGTGTGGTCGCGGCTGAAGTTCGAGGGCGGCGTGCACCGCGTGCAACGGGTGCCGGCCACCGAGTCGCAGGGCCGCATCCACACCTCGGCGGCCGGCGTGCTCGTGTACCCGGACGTCCAGGACGCGGTCGAGGACGTCGAGATCCCGGAGAAGGACCTGCGGGTCGACGTGTTCCGCTCGTCCGGCAAGGGTGGGCAGAGCGTCAACACCACCGACTCCGCCGTGCGCATCACGCACCTGCCGACCGGCATCGTGGTGTCCTGCCAGAACGAGCGCAGTCAGTTGCAGAACAAGACCCGCGCGATGCAGGTGCTGAAGGCCCGCCTGGCCGCCGCCGCGGAGGAGGAGGCCCAGAAGCAGGCGTCCGCCGCGCGGGCCAGCCAGGTGCGGACCGTCGACCGGTCCGAGCGGGTGCGCACGTACAACTTCCCGGAGAACCGGATCTCCGACCACCGGGTCAACTACAAGGCCTACAACCTCGACCAGGTGCTGAACGGCGACCTGGACGGGGTGCTCGAGGCGCTGGCCACCGCCGACCGCGACGAGCGGCTCGCCGCGCACGAATCCCCCTGACCAGTGCGAAACCTGCAAAGGTGACCGCATGACCCGACAGCCGCTGCGGCTTGCCATCATCGAGGCGGAACGCATGCTCGCCGACGCGGGCGTCGCCTCCCCGCGCGTGGACGCCGAGCTGATCGCGTCGCACGTGCTGGGGGTCGAGCGCGGCAAGCTGATGCTCGTGCCGCTGGTCGACCACCAGGTGATCGACGCGATCGGCCAGCTGGTGAACCGGCGGGCGAAGCGGGTGCCGCTGCAGCACCTGCTCGGCTGGGCCGCGCTGGGCGACGTGACCGTCGAGGTCGGGCCCGGCGTGTTCACCCCGCGGCCGGAGACCGAGCTGATGCTGGAGTGGGGACTGGGTTTCCTCGCGGACGTGCCGAACCCGGTGGTCGTCGACCTGTGCACCGGGTCGGGCGCGCTGGCGCTGGCCGTCGCCGCGGCCCGTCCGGACGCCGTGGTGCACGCCGTGGAGCTGGACTCGACCGCGCTGGCGTGGGCGCGGCGCAACATGTCGGACAGCACGGTCCGGTTGCACATGGGCGACGTGACCGACCCCGGCCTGATGGTGGACATGGACAACCAGGTCGACCTGGTGCTGTGCAACCCGCCGTACGTGCCGATCGGCACCCAGGTCCCGCCGGAGGTGGGGGAGCACGACCCGTTCAAGGCGGTCTTCGCCGGCTCCGACGGCCTGCAGGTGATCAGGCACGTGGTGAACCTGGCGGCCCGCCTGCTGTGTTCCGGCGGCGCGGTCGCCATCGAGCACGACGACACGCACGCCGAGTCGGTGCCGGAGCTGCTCCGCTCCCGACGGGTGCTGACGAACGTGGCCGACCACGACGACCTGGCCGGCCGCCCCCGCTTCGCGACGGCCCACCGCACGTGACCCCGTAGGTCAGGGGGCGCGGACCTCTTCGCCGAGCGCCTCGGCGACCGCCGCCAGCGACACCGCGCCCTCGCGCAGCACGACCGGCTCGTCGCCGGTCAGGTCCACGATCGTCGACGGCACCGGCTCGCCGGACGGGCCGCCGTCGAGGTAGACCGCGACCGACTCGCCGAGCTGCTCGCGCGCCTCGGCGGCCGTCGTGGCCGGTGGCTTGCCGGAGCGGTTGGCGCTGGACACGGCCATCGGGCCGACCTCGCGCAACAGCTCGATCGCGACCGGGTGCAGCGGCATCCGCAGCATCACCGTGCCGTTGCTGCGGCCGAGGTCCCAGGACAGCGACGGCGCGTGCGGCAGCACGATCGACACGTCACCCGGCCAGAACGCCTCGATGAGCAGCCGCGCCGACCTCGGCACCGACAGCACCAGCCCGTCGATCGTCGACCAGGACCCGACGAGCACGCCGACCGGCATGTCCGGGCCACGGTCCTTGGCGGCCAGCAGCGCCCGGACGGCGGTGCCCGAGAACGCGTCCGCGCCGATGCCGTAGACCGTGTCGGTCGGCACCACCACGAGCCGTCCGGCCCGCACCGCACTGGCGGCGGCCGCGAGGCCGTCGCTCCGGTCCTGCTCCCGTGCGCAGTCGTACACCACACTCACAGGCGAAACTCTAGCTAGACACCCGGTTTCGCGATGTGCGGGGCCATCTCGTCGGCACGGCGACGCCACGTCTGGCGGCGGAAGTGGTGCACGATCGCGTACAGCAGCGCCCCGCCGACGAGCACGCCGACCACCACCAGCACGACGTTGTCCAGCAGGCCGCCCGCGACGACCGTGATCAGTCCCAGCGCGACGGTCAGCACGGCCAGGCTCACGGCGATGCCCTCCGGCGACCACGTCCAGCGGCGGCCCGCGGCGACCTCGGTGAGCAGGTGGTCGGCGCCGCGCTCCAGCTCCTCGTCGCCGGTGCCGAGCGCCAGGATGCGGTGCCCGGCGTCCTCGCAGATACGCAGCTGCTGCTCGCTCGTGATCACCAGGATGTCCTCCGAGGTGCGGGAGCGGCACTGCTCGGCGGCGGAGAACCAGGCGCTCGCGAGGTAGTACCGCAGCGTCGGGTCGGCCGGCCGGTCGGCCACCAGCAGCTCGAGGTCCGCGACCGCGCCGGCCGCCTGTCCCTCGCCGATCTTCACCTGCGCGAGCCCGAGCTTGGCGAGCAGCGCGCCGAGCCCGCCGGCCGGCAGCGCCGACTGGTACTGCTCGGCCGCGGCCTTCCACCCGCCACGCGCGAGGTAGACGTCGCCGATACCCACCCGATCGAGTGGGTCGTCACGCAGGCTCGCCGCCGCCTCGAACTCCGCGAAGGCGGTGTCCAGACGCCCGGCGACCAGCGCCGACCGGGCACGATCGGCATGCCGCAGCGCCTCCGGCTGATCGACAGGCTGGTCGTCCGGCACGAGTTGCCATTTGACGATCACGTCCTGCCACGCACGAAGCATTGGATCACCTCCGCCGGCACGTTACTCTCAGTAGACCCGAGTCGGGGGTTGTCGAGGTGAATCTGGTGGCGAGCGTCCGATCGCTCAGCTCGCGGTGGCTCGCACTGACATTCGCCGCTGCCTATCTGGTGGTGAGTGTCGCGGTGGGCGCCGTGCTCCTCGCCATGCCCAAGACCGACGCCGCGGGCTCCGGCGACCCCACCATCTACATCGCGGACGACACGCTCCAGGGGCCGACCGAGGTCGTGCCGAGCCCGGCGCCGGCCGGGTTCCAGGCCGTCACGGGACCGATCGAGCTCCGCACGGTGATCCCGACGGGTTGGCAGGAGGTCAGCGCGGGCGGTCCCGGCGCCATGCGTGCCGTGGACCCGTCGGACGCGGGCCGGGTCGTCGGCTACGGCGGCGCCAGGGCGACCTCGACCGACCTCGTCGGCGTGCACGTCGACTACGAGGACCGGTTCGCCGACCGCACCACGAACTACCGCCGCGTCGACCTCAACAGCGCCAGGTACGGCGGCCACCCGGCCGTGGAGTGGGAGTTCCTCCACGACGACGGCCGCGGCACCCAGCGCGTCCACGCCCTGTACTGGCTCGTGGCGGACACCGAGTACTTCGTCTTCGCCTCCGGCCCGGACGCCCAGTGGGCCCGCATGAAGCCGATCTACGACGCGATGGTGGCCAACTCCCGCCCCTGAGCCGGCCTCAGAAGCGCGCCGGGACGTAGCGCATCGAGTCCTTCGGGGGCCGCTTGTACTTCGGGTCGGCCGGGCCGCGGGGCGGCAGCTCCAACACCGCCGGCTCGACGTCCTCGTACGGGACCTGCGACAACAGGTGCGAGATGCAGTTGAGCCGCGCCTTGCGCTTCGAGTCCGCGTCCACCACCCACCACGGCGAGTCCTCGACGTCGGTGTGCGCGAACATGACGTCCTTGGCCTTGGAGTAGTCGAACCAGCGGCGCCGCGCCTCCAGGTCCATCGGCGAGATCTTCCACCGCTTCGTGCGGTCGCGCATGCGTTCCTGGAACCGCTTCTCCTGCTCGTCGTCCGACACGGAGAACCAGTACTTCACCAGCACGATCCCGGACCGGATGAGCAGCCGCTCGAACTCCGGCGCCGAGCGGAGGAACTCCTGGTACTCGCCCTCGGTGCAGAAGCCCATCACGTGCTCGACGCCGGCGCGGTTGTACCAGGACCGGTCGAACAGCACGATCTCCCCGGCCGCCGGCAGGTGCGCGACGTACCGCTGGAAGTACCACTGCGACTTCTCGCGTTCGGTGGGCGTGCCGAGCGCGGCCACCTTCGCGACGCGGGGGTTCAGCGGCTCGGTGATGCGCTTGATCACCCCGCCCTTGCCGGCCGCGTCGCGCCCCTCGAACAGCACCGCGACCCGCAGGCCCTCGGCCTTGACCCAGTCCTGGAGCTTCACCAGTTCCAAGTGGAGTCCGGCCAGCTCGGCCTCGTAGTCGGCCTTCTTCAGCTTGGTCACCACGAAACCGTAACCCGGGGCGCGGTAGCCTGGCGCGGCAAAGCGAACGCAGAGCGAACGCCATGCCGAGTGGAGAGAAGCAGCAGGGGTGAACACGCCGTTCTGGGGCCCGGACTTCGATTCGCTGGCCAGCACGGATCCCGAGATCGCCGATGTGATCCTCGGTGAGCTGGACCGGCTCCGCGGCGGCCTTCAGCTGATCGCGAGCGAGAACCTGACGAGCCCTGCCGTGCTCGCGGCGCTGGGCTCCACACTGTCCAACAAGTACGCGGAGGGCTATCCGAACCGCCGCTACTACGGCGGCTGCGCGCAGGTCGACGCCGCGGAGGAGATCGGCATCGCCCGCGCCAAGGAGCTGTTCGGCGCGGAGCACGCGAACCTGCAGCCGCACTCCGGCGCGAGCGCGAACCTCGCCGCGTACGCCGCGTTCTGCCTGCCGGGCGACGTGGTGCTCGCGATGGACCTCAAGCAGGGCGGCCACCTCACGCACGGGTCGAAGGTCAACTTCTCCGGCCGCTGGTTCGAGCCGGTGTCCTACGGCGTCCGGCTCGGACACCGAGCTGATCGACTACGACCAGGTGCGTGAGCTGGCCATCGAGCACCAGCCCCGGATGATCGTCGCGGGCGCGACCGCCTACCCCCGGCTGATCGACTTCTCGGCGTTCCGGTCGATCGCCGACGAGGTCGGCGCGATCCTGATGGTCGACGCGGCGCACTTCGTCGGGCTGGTGGCCGGCAAGGTCATCCCGTCGCCGGTGCCCTTCGCCGACGTCGTCACGTTCACCACGCACAAGGTGCTGCGCGGCCCGCGCGGCGGCATGATCCTGTGCCGCGCCGAGCACGCGAAGGCCGTCGACAAGGCCGTGTTCCCGTTCAGCCAGGGCGGGCCGCTGATGCACGCGGTCGCCGCCAAGGCGGTCGCGCTGCGCGAGGCGGCCACCGTCGAGTACCAGGGCTACGCCACGCAGGTGGTCGCGAACGCCGCCGCGCTCGCCAAGGGCCTCGAGAACGAGGGCATGCGCGCCGTGTCCGGCGGCACCGACACCCACCTCGCGCTGCTCGACGTGCGGCCGCTGGACGTCACCGGCGCCGAGGCGGAGCGCCGCTGCGACGCCGCGCTGATCACGCTCAACAAGAACGCCATCCCCTTCGACCCCGCGCCGCCCTCGGTCGCGTCCGGCATCCGGATCGGCTCGCCGAGCGTGACCACGCAGGGCATGACCGAGCCGGACATGGCCGAGATCGCGCGGCTGATCGGCCGCGCGGTGCGGGCCGAGCCGGGCACCGAGGCCGGCGACGCGGAGCACGCGGCCGTCGCGGCGGCGGTCGGCGCGCTCGCCGCCGCGCACCCCGCCTACCCCCGGACCTGACCCGTGGACCTGGCACAGAACTTCCAGCCCGCCGGCCTCCCGATCCGGGAGTACCTGCTGGTCGGGCTGACCGCCGCGGTGCTGACGTTCCTGTTCACCGGCCTGGTGCGGCTCTTCGCGCTGCGGTGGGGCGCGGTCGCCCACCCGAGGCAGCGCGACGTGCACACGGTGCCGATCCCTCGGCTCGGCGGCCTCGCCATGTACTTCGGCGTGTGCGGCGGCATGTTCCTGGCGCACCAGCTGCCGGTGCTGCGCCGCGCGTTCGAGTACACGCTCGACCCGACGGCCGTGCTCATCGGCGGCGGTCTCATCGTGCTGATCGGCATGCTCGACGACCGGTTCGAGCTCGACTCGCTCACCAAGCTCGCCGGGCAGACGACGTGCGCCGGCATCCTGGTGCTGTTCGGGCTCCAGTGGATCATCTTCTGGGTGCCGTGGGGCGGCGGCGAGGGCGGCTCGCTGCTCGTCCTGGACCAGAACCAGGGCGCCATCCTGACCGTGCTGCTCGTCGTGACGATGATCAACGCGATCAACTTCGTCGACGGGCTCGACGGGCTCGCGGCCGGCATCGGCCTCATCTCCGCGTCCGCGACCTGCGCGTTCTCGCTCCACCTCCTCGACCAGTCCGGCGGCGACGTGGTCAACTACGCGCCCGCGCTGATCGCGGCGACGCTCGCCGGCGCGTGCCTCGGGTTCCTGCCGCACAACTTCCAGCCGGCCAGGATCTTCATGGGCGACTCCGGCTCGATGCTGATCGGCCTCATGCTCGCCGCGGCCAGCACGTCGGCGTCGGGCAAGGTGACGACCCCGAGCGGCGCGGAGACGATCGCGCTGCTCTCGCCCCTGCTGGTGGTGGCCGCGGTGCTGTTCGTGCCGCTGCTCGACCTGTTGATGGCCGTGGTGCGGCGCACCCGCAAGGGCCTCTCGCCCTTCCACGCCGACAAGATGCACCTGCACCACCGGCTGCTGGAGATCGGCCACTCGCAGCGCCGCGCGGTGCTGCTCATCTATTTGTGGGCCGCGGTGCTGGCGTTCGGCGCGGTCTCGTTGAGCCTGTTCGACGTGTTCGCGGTCGTGTGGGGGATCGGCATCGGCCTCCTGATCGCGTTGATCGTCTCGGTCGTACCTAGACTCAGGTCGCGATGAACGAGAACACAGTGAGTACTGAGAACAACGACACAGTCCGGTCGGCCGCGGCGGACGCGAGTCCCGAAGCCGCGGACACGGCCGCCGACCTGGGCATCGACACCGACCAGCCGCGCAGCCACGCGGAGTCTGTGACCAAGCTCGCGGACGCGATGCTGCGCTACGCGCTCTGGCCCGCGGTCGCGACCGCCGTGGTCGGCATCGTCGTGGCGAGCGTGCTGTACGGCGCGAACGGCGGCGTGGCCGCGCTCGTCGGCGGCCTGGTCGCGTTCGGGTCCTCCATCGCCACGTGGTGGCTGATGCGCAAGACCGCGGCGCTGAACCCGATGATGGTGATGACCGGCGCGCTCGGCGGGTTCATCGGCAAGATGATCGTGCTGCTGCTGGTGTTGATGGTCCTGCGGGAGATCAGCTGGCTGCACACCAAGTCATTGGCGTACACGATGCTCGCCGTGGTGATCGTCTGGGCGGCCATGGACACGGTCGCGTTCCGCAGGACGAAGATCCCGACCTTGATCATCGACAGCGACGACCAGTAGATCTTGCCGCGCCGCCGGCGGGGTCGATCTCCGCTGGCCATGCCTAAGTAGTACGCGCGTCCTTCTTGCCCGAGAGCGGCTGATAAGGTGCGCGCATACGGCTTCACCGGCCCCTGGGGCACCCCTCGCGAGCAGGGGTGCCGCTGTCAGATGTCCAGGGTTGCTGAGGTACGTTTAGTCCTGATCGTGACGATTCCCCCGGCGGTATGACTCTGCCGGCCGGGAGAACCGGAAGGAGCCCAGTTGCGGGCGCTGTGGCTAGCCGAGGGTGGCGAGTTCGTTCCGCCGGGAGCGGGCGATTTCGACCTCCCAGCAATTTTCTTGGGCATCACCAAGCCGATGCTGCTTGCGGTGCTCTCCGTCGCCATCATCATGGTGTTCTTCCTGATGGCCTCGCGGCGGCTCAAGATCGTCCCGAGCCGGTTCACGTTCGTCGCCGAGTCGCTCTACGACTTCGGGCGCAACAGCATCGCACGTGAGCTCATCGGGTCGAAGGACTTCAGGCCTTTCGTGCCGTTGATCGTCACGATGTTCTCCTTCGTGCTGGTGAACAACATCTTCGGCATCATCCCGATCATCCAGTTCCCGACGATGGCGCACATCGGTTTCCCGCTCGCCCTGTCGGTGCTGATCGTGTACCCGCTGTGGAACTACCTGGGTATCCGCCGGCACGGGTTCGTCGGGCACTTCAAGCACCAGCTCATCCCGCCTGGCGTGCCGAAGCCGGTCCTCGCGCTGCTGATCCCGGTCGAGATCTTCGTGAAGTTCTTCATGAACCCGCTCACGCACGCGATCCGGGTTTTCGCCGCGATGTTCGCCGGCCACCTGATCCTCCTCGTGTTCACGCTCGCCGGGGAGTACCTCCTGCTCGAGGCGGGCGGCGCGCTGAAGCCCGTCTCCGTCGTCTCATGGGCCTTCGCCATCGTGATGACGTTCCTCGAGGCGCTGATCCAGGTTCTGCAGGCGTACATCTTCGCGTTGCTGACCGCGAACTTCATCGGCTCGGCGCTGGCCGAGGACCACTGAGTTTCATCACTAACCGAAAAGGCATGCACCGATCCGTGAAATCCTTCGCGGACCGAGTTGGAAGGAAACAAATCTAGTGAGCGCCATTCTTCTCGCCCAGGAAGTCAACCTCAACCAGGGCCTCTCGCTCATCGGTTACGGCCTCGGCGCCATCGGCCCGGGTGTCGGTGTGGGTCTCATCTTCGCCGCCGTCATCAACGGCACCGCCCGCCAGCCGGAGGCCCAGGGCAAGCTCATGGGCATCGCCTGGCAGACCTTCGTGCTGGTCGAGGTGCTCGCGCTGATCGGCCTGGTGCTCTTCTTCATCGCGTCCGCTGCGTAAGTCTTTTCCGACGCTCCGGGAGACACCATGTTGAACACCGCGATCGTGCTGGCCGCCGAAGAGGCGCCGAGCCCGGTACTACCGCACATCTCCGAGATCATCCTCGGTCTGGTCGCGTTCCTGCTTCTGCTGTGGGTGCTGCAGAAGTACGCGTTCCCGAGGTTCGAGTCGCTCTACAAGGAGCGCACCGAGAAGATCGAAGGCGGCATCCAGAAGGCCGAGCAGGCACAGGCCGAGGCGGAGCAGGCGCTGCAGAGCTACACCGCGCAGCTCGCCGAGGCACGTGCCGAGTCGGCGCGCATCCGGGACGACGCCCGGCTGGAGGCGGAGCAGATCAAGGAGGAGCTCCGCGCCCAGGCGCAGGAGGAAGCCGGACGTATCGTGGCGCAGGGACGTGCCCAGCTCGAGGCCCAGCGCGCCCAGATCGTCGCCGAGCTGCGCGCCGACCTCGGTCGGCACGCGGTCGAGCTGGCGAGCCGGGTCGTCGGGGAGTCCCTCCAGGACGAGGCACGTCGCAAGGGCACGGTCGACCGGTTCCTTGACGAGCTCGACTCGGTGTCGGCGCCGGCGCAGAACTGACGGGACGCAGATGAACTTCCATGCCGCCAGCCGCGAGGCCCTCCTCGCCATCGAGCAGAAGCTGCTCGAGGTGCTCGAGGGTGGCAAGCCGGCCGCCAAGTCGCGCTCGAAGGCGACCACGGCGGCCAAGACGACCACAGCGTCCAAGGCGTCCGCCTCCGCCGAAGAGGTCGGCGACGAGCTGTTCTCGGTCGTCCGGCTGCTCGACGGTGAGATCGGGCTCCGCAGGGCGTTCGGCGACCCGGCCGCGGAGCCGGAGCGTCGCGCGGAGCTGCTGTCGGGCCTGCTCTCCGGCAAGGTCGGCGACAAGGCGTTCGAGGTCCTGCGCGCGGTGGTCACGGCACGCTGGTCGAGTCCGCGCGAGCTGGTCGACGGGCTCGACGAGCTCGGCCGCGTCGCGCTGCTCGTGCACGCGGAGCGCGCCGGCCGGCTGGACGCGGTGGAGGACGAGCTGTTCCGGTTCGGCCGGATCGTCGCCGCGGACACCGACCTCGAGCAGGCGCTGACCGACCGCAACGCGCCGGTCGCGGCCAAGGTCGAGCTGGTCCGCGGGCTGATCGGCGGCAAGGCCGACTCGGTCACCGTGCGGCTGGTCGAGCAGCTGGTCGTCGTGCCGAGGGGTCGGGCACTGGTCGCGGGGCTCGGCGAGCTCGCGGCGGAGGCCGCCAAGCGGCGGGAGCGCTCCGTGGCCTACGTGGTCACGGCGGGCCCGCTCACCGAGCAGCAGGAGGAGCGGCTGTCCGCGACCCTGCAGCGCATCTACTCGCGACCGATCGCGTTGCACGTCGAGGTCGACCCGACCATCCAGGGTGGCCTGGTGATCAAGGTCGGCGACGAGGTCATCGACGGCAGCGCCACCGGCCGGCTCGACGCACTGCGTCGGCGGCTCGCGGGCTGACGGCCTGCTGGCTGACGGTGGCACACGGACTTTGGAACCTGAAGGACAAGACGGTAGGAGCGGGAACGACATGGCGGAGCTGACGATCTCGTCGGACGAGATTCGCAGTGCGATCGACAACTACGTGTCCAGTTACTCGCCCGACGTCAGCCGGGAGGAGGTCGGCCTCGTCGTCGACACCGGCGACGGCGTCGCGCACGTCGAGGGCCTGCCCTCGACGATGGCCAACGAGTTGCTGGAGTTCCCCGGCGGGGTCCTCGGTGTCGCACAGAACCTGGAGGCCCGCCGGATCGGCGTGGTCATCCTGGGTAACTACGAGACCATCGAAGAGGGCCAGGAGGTCAAGCGGACCGGCCGGATCCTCTCCGTCGCGGTCGGTGACGAGTACCTCGGCCGCGTGGTCGACCCGCTGGGCAAGGCGATGGACGGCCTCGGCGAGATCGAGGCGACCGAGCGTCGCGCGCTCGAGCTGCAGGCCGCGTCCGTGGTGCAGCGGCAGCCGGTGAGCGAGCCGCTGCAGACCGGCATCACCGCGATCGACGCGATGACCCCGATCGGCCGCGGCCAGCGCCAGCTGATCATCGGCGACCGCAAGACCGGCAAGACCGCGGTCTGCGTCGACACGATCATCAACCAGCGCGCGAACTGGGAGACCGGCGACCCGAAGCAGCAGGTGCGCTGCATCTACGTCGCGGTCGGCCAGAAGGGCTCCACCATCGCCGCGGTGCGCAAGGCGCTCGAGGACCACGGCGCCCTGGAGTACACGACGATCGTCGCCGCCCCGGCGTCCGACTCCGCCGGCTACAAGTGGCTCGCCCCCTACACCGGCTCGGCGCTGGGCCAGCACTGGATGTACCAGGGCAAGCACGTCCTGATCGTGTTCGACGACCTGACCAAGCAGGCCGAGGCGTACCGCGCGCTGTCGCTGCTGCTGCGTCGCCCGCCGGGCCGCGAGGCGTTCCCCGGCGACGTCTTCTACTTGCACTCCCGTCTGCTGGAGCGCTGCGCGAAGCTCAGCGACGACCTCGGCGCCGGGTCGCTCACGGGTCTCCCGGTCATCGAGACCAAGGCCAACGACATCTCGGCCTACATCCCGACGAACGTCATCTCGATCACCGACGGGCAGTGCTTCTTCCAGTCCGACCTGTTCAACTCGGGTCAGCGCCCCGCGGTCGACGTGACCACCTCGGTGTCCCGCGTCGGTGGCTCCGCGCAGATCAGGGCCATGCGCAAGGTCTCCGGCTCGCTGCGCATCGACCTGTCGCAGTACGAGGAGCTGAAGTCGTTCGCGGCGTTCGCCTCCGACCTCGACGCCACCTCCCGCGCCCAGCTGGACCGCGGTGGCCGGCTCTACGAGCTGCTCAAGCAGCCGCAGTACTCGCCGGTGCCGATCGAGCAGCAGGTGGTCACCGTCTACCTCGGCACCAACGGCGCCTACGACGAGGTGCCGATCGAGGACGTGGCGCGGTTCAACCGGGAGCTCCAGGAGAACCTGCGGCACAAGCACGAGGGCGTGCTCGCCGAGATCCGCGACACCGGCCAGTGGAACGACGACATCGCCGAGCGCGTGACCAACGCGGTCAACGAGTTCAAGAAGGGCTTCACCACCTCCGAGGGCAAGCCCCTCCAGGAGGCCGAGGCCGAGGCCATGGACGCCGGCGAGGTCGGGCAGGAGACCGTCAAGGTCAACCGCCCGGCTCCCAAGAGCTGACGGACGAGTAGATGGCGGCACAACTTCGCGAGCTCCGGTCAAAGATCCGGGCCACCAAGTCCATCGGCAAGATCACCAAGGCGATGGAGCTCATCGCCACCTCGCGCATCAGCAAGGCGCAGGCACGGGTGGACGCGTCCCGGCCGTACGCCGCGGAGATCACCAAGGTGCTCTCCGCGCTGGCCAGTGCCGCGTCCTCCCTCGACGACCCGCTCCTGACCGAGCGGGAGAACCCGAAGCGGGTCGGCGTCCTCGTCGTGACGAGCGACAAGGGCCTGTGCGGCGGGTACAACAGCAACGTGCTCCGCGCCGCGGAGGAGCTGCTGTCGCTGCTGCGGGAGCAGGGCAAGACGCCCGTGCTCTACGTGATCGGCGGCAAGGGCGTCGGCTACTACCGCTTCCGCGACCGCTCCGTGGTGGACAGCTGGACCGGGTTCAGCCAGGTGCCCCGCTACGAGAACGCGGCGGAGGCGGGCCGGACGCTGGTCAAGGCGTTCCTCGAAGGCGCCGACGACGAGGGCGAGGACCCTGGCGAGGACGGCGTCCTCGGCGTCGACGAGCTGCACATCGTGTACACGGAGTTCCGCTCGATGCTGTCCCAGGTGCCCGTCGCCAAGCGGATCGCGCCCCTCGAGGTCGAGTACACCGAGGCGAGCGAGGAGGAGAAGCCGAAGAGCGACGTCATCGCGTCGGCCTACTCCTTCGAGCCGAGCGCCGAGGCACTGCTGTCGGCCCTGCTGCCGAAGTACATCAACACGCGGATCTACGCGGCGCTGCTCGAAGTCGGCGGCCTCGCAGCTGGCCGCGCAGCGCAACGCCATGAAGTCCGCATCGGACAACGCCAGTGATCTGGTGCAGACGCTACACCCGCTTGGCCAACCAGGCCCGGCAGGCCCAGATCACCCAGGAGATCAGCGAAATCGTCGGTGGGGTGGACGCACTCGCCGCCCAAGGGAGTGAAGACTGATGACTGCAGCGAACGTGAGTAGCGTCCCGCCGGGAAACACTGAGAATGCAGCCAAGGGCCGCATCGTGTCGGTGACCGGGCCCGTGGTCGACGTCGAGTTCCCGCGTGGCGCGGTGCCCGAGCTGTTCAACGCGCTCAAGGTCGAGATCGAGTTCGAGGAGCTGAAGAAGACGGTGACCCTCGAGGTCGCCCAGCACCTCGGCGACAACCTCGTCCGGACGATCTCCCTGCAGCCGCAGGACGGTCTGGTCCGTGGTTCCGAGGTGACCGACACCGGCGCGGCGATCTCCGTGCCGGTCGGCGAGAAGGTCAAGGGCCACGTCTACAACGCGCTCGGCGAGTGCCTCGACGAGCCCGGCTACGGCTCGGACTTCGAGAAGTGGGAGATCCACCGCAAGCCGCCGGCGTTCGACCAGCTCGAGGGTCGCACCCAGATGCTGGAGACCGGCCTCAAGGTCATCGACCTGCTGACCCCGTACGTGCTCGGCGGCAAGATCGGCCTGTTCGGCGGTGCCGGCGTCGGCAAGACGGTGCTCATCAAGGAGATGATCACCCGTGTCGCCAAGAACTTCGGTGGTACCTCGGTGTTCGCCGGCGTCGGCGAGCGCACCCGTGAGGGCAACGACCTCTTCCTGGAGATGACCGAGGACGGCGTCATCAACGACACCGCGCTCGTGTTCGGTCAGATGGACGAGCCGCCCGGCACGCGTATGCGGGTCGCGCTGTCCGCGCTGACGATGGCGGAGTACTTCCGCGACGTCCAGAACCAGGACGTGCTGCTGTTCATCGACAACATCTTCCGGTTCACCCAGGCGGGCTCGGAGGTGTCGACCCTGCTGGGCCGCATGCCCTCCGCCGTGGGTTACCAGCCGACGCTGGCCGACGAGATGGGTGAGCTGCAGGAGCGGATCACGTCGACCAAGGGCCGGTCGATCACCTCGATGCAGGCGATCTACGTGCCGGCGGACGACTACACCGACCCGGCGCCCGCCACGACGTTCGCCCACCTGGACGCCACCACCGAGCTGTCCCGGTCGGTGTTCCAGAAGGGCATCTTCCCGGCGGTGGACCCGCTGGCGTCGACGTCGACCATCCTCGACCCGGCCATCGTCGGTGAGGACCACTACCGCGTGGCCGCCGAGGTCATCCGGATCCTGCAGAAGTACAAGGAGCTGCAGGACATCATCGCCATCCTCGGTATGGACGAGCTGTCCGAAGAGGACAAGGTGACGGTGAACCGGGCGCGGCGCATCGAGCGCTTCCTGTCGCAGAACATGCTCGTCGCCGAGCAGTTCACCGGCCAGCCGGGCTCGACCGTGCCGCGCGAGGAGACCGTCGAGGCGTTCGACAAGATCGCCAAGGGCGACTTCGACTCCTACCCGGAGCAGGCCTTCCTCGGCATCGGTGGCCTCGAGGACCTGGAGAAGAAGTACAAGGAGATCACCAAGAAGTAGGTGCTCCCGCATACGCCGAACGCCGCGCTCCCGTCTCGGGGGCGCGGCGTTCGTCTTTCTCAGCGGGGCAGGTCCACGACCGTGTCGCCGACCAGCACCTGCATGGTCTCGTCCGGCACCAGAGCGGCGCCGGTGCCCGCGTCCTGCCATGCGCCGGTCGTCGACGTCCGGTACTTCAGCGGCTGGTTCTGCTGCGCGACGATCCAGCCCTGCTCGTCCGGCAGGCGGAGGTGCACCGGCAGGGGCGCCGCGGCGTCGACGTCCCCGCCGCCGTACACCTCGTACCTCATGTCCGGGGTCACGAGCAGCGTGTAGAACTGGGCGGGATGTGCGCCGGACTGGATGTCGCTGACGACGGCCACCCGGCCGTCGGGGAGCCCGACCCGGATGTAGTAGGCGCCCATGTACCCGCCGCCGGCGTAGTTGAGCTTCTGGGCGACCTCCGTGATGTAGGTCTTGTCGACGTCGAACCGGGGGCCCCCGTCGCTGCCCGCGGTCAGCCGTGCCTGCGACCATCGGATACCGGTCGGCTCGGGCGGGATCATCACCGGCGGCGTGGTGCCGTTGACGTCCGCGACGTACTCGCTCGCCGGTGTCAACGCGATGCTGCCCGCGTAGTCCAGGTGGTCGGGCGTCGGCTGGGTGGCCCGTTCGACCACCATCGCCGCGTAGGGGTCGACGCCGTCGGGCAGCTCGGTGACCGCGACCCCGCCCAGGTCCGGCAGCCGGTGCCAGTTCCGGGCCGGCTTGTGGTCGCGCAGCAGGGGTTCCGGCGAGTAGAAGACCGGCTTGCCGGGCGTGGTGACGAGCACCGTGCGGTCGTCCTGGCCGAACCGGAAGGCGCCGATGCGGGTCAGCGGGCCGTCGACCTCCCACTGGTCGGTCACCAGCTTCAGCCGACCGTCCACGGGGTCGATCGCGACCAGGCCCGCGGCCAGCTTCAGCCCGCCCGCGTTCAGGTGGAGCTGGTTGTTCTGGTGGACGTAGACCTGCTGTGCGACCACGGCCGCCCGCCCCGCGGGCGTGTTGCCGGCCCAGTACACGTGCGGTTCGCCGCGCATGTCGTCGTAGACGTGTCGGTCGGACCAGGGGGACCGGGCCAGCCCCTCCCGCCACAGCCGCACCGCCTCGTCGAGGAACGCCTGGTCGCCCGCCCGGTCGCCCTTGGTGGGCTGGGACAGCAGCGAGTCGTCGGCGACCGTGGTCTGTTCGGTGCCGTCGCGGTGGACCACCGCGTAGGTGCCGCCACCGAGCAGGGCGGCGGCGGTGGCGGCGCTGGTCGCCACCGCCAACCGGCGTCGCACCCGCCGGCGCCGGCCGCCGCGCAGCACGGCGTCGGTGAAGCCGGCACGGGGTTCGAGGTCGTCCGTTGCGTCGTGCAACAGCGACGCGAGGGAGTCGGCGTTCATCGTCATCCCGTCTCGATCATGGTGGTGGGCAGGTCGGTGTCGGCGAGCAGCTCGCGCAGGCGGCCCAGTCCCCGGGACGTCTGGCTCTTGACCGTGCCGACGCCGCAGTGCAGTGCCTTCGCGATCTCCGCCTCGGACATGTCGTCGAAGAACCGCAGCACCAGCACGGCCCGCATCCGTGGCGGGAGCGTGCGGAGCGCGCGGACGACGAGGTCGTGGTCGACGACCTGCTGTTCTGGTCCCGGTCCGGTCGGCGGGACCGCCGAGTCGAGCGGCACCTCACTGACCCGCCGCGACCGCCGTCGCCAGCGGTTGGCGGCCGCGTTCGCCAGCGCGGCCCGCACGTACGGTTCCGGTTTGTCGTGGATGCGGCGCCAGCGCGGGTACGCGCGCTCGAGCACCTCCTGCAGCAGGTCCTCCGCGGCGCCACGGTCGCCGCCACACAACAGGAAGGCCGTGCGGAGCAGGGCGGGCGCGCGGTGTGTCACGAAGTCCGTGAAGTCGGCTTCGTTCATGTCGCTCCCCAGTCGGGTCGGTGACTTGTCTCACCCGTTCTGACCCCAGCCTGACTGGGGAGGTTGTCATGGCACCAATTAGACTTCGTGGGAACACCCACAACTAGGAGGTACGGCGTGGCCGAGATGTCCGTCCAGCTGGTCGCCGTGGAACGACGCCTGTGGTCGGGTACCGGCACGTTCGTCGTCGCGCAGACCACCGAGGGTGAGATCGGCATCATGCCCGGTCACGAGCCGGTGCTCGGTCAGCTGACCGAGGGCGGCGTGGTCACGGTGCGTACCACCGATGGGGAGACGGTCACCGCCGCGGTGCATGGCGGTTTCCTGTCCGTCACCGGCGACACGGTGAGCATTCTCGCCGAGTCGGCCGAGCTGGCCGACGAGATCGACGTGGAGTCGGCGCGAGCCGACCTCGGCTCGGACGACGAGGAGTCCCGCGCCAGAGCAGCTGGCCGACTCCGCGCCGCAGGTCAGCGGGACTGAGCCGGGCGGACGGGGCGGGCCGTGGACATCACTGTGGTGATCGGAGCGGTCCTTCTCGTGGCGGCGGGCGCCGTGGTCTGGTTCGGGCTCAGGCGCCTGCGGGCGCTGCGTTCCGGCGGCGTGCACGCGGCGCTGCGCACCAGGCTCGACGACTCCGGCAAGGGATGGCACCTCGGCGTCGGTCGCTACCAGGGCGACGAGTTCGTGTGGTTCCGGGTGCTGAGTCTGCGCCCCGGACCCGATCGGGTGATCAGCCGCAGCGCGTTGGAGATCTCGGACCGTCGTGACCCGTCGGGGCCGGAGCTGTACAGCATGCCGCCCTCGTCGCACGTGCTGCGCTTCCGCGACCGCGACTCGGGCACCGAGCCGGACGTCGAGATCGCCATGGGCCCGGACGCGCTGACCGGCTTCCTGTCCTGGCTGGAGTCCGCGCCCCCGGGCCGGCTGCCCTGGGCCTCCTAGGTCTTGTGCGCCCGCGCGGCGGCGAAGCAGTAGACGCCGAACGCGGCCAGTCCCACCGCCACCACGATCAGCGCCACCATGCCGAACGGCTGCGCCGCCAACGTCTTCAGTGCCGCGTCGAGGCCGCCGGCCTCCTCCGCGTTCGACCGGAACGCCGCGAACGCCAGCAGCACCCCGATGATGCCGAGCACCACGCCCTTCGCGATGTACCCGAACATGCCCAGCCTGCGCACCCATTTCTGGGTGCCGTTCGGCAGGTCGCCGAGGTCCAGGTCGTCGAGGAACGACTTCTTCACGCCCTTGCGCACGGCCGCCACGCCGACGCCGAGCACGATCGCCGCCACCGCCGCGACCAGGATCTGCCCGGCTGGCAAGGAAAGCAGCTTCGCGGTGAACTCCTGTTGTTGCTGGTCACCGGAACCGCCGGAGCTTGAGCCACTCGAGTCGTCGCCGATCGCCATCCGGGCCGCGTACAGGCCCAGCGAGATCCCGATGACCGCCTTCGCGACCGCGCCGATCCGCCGCCGCGTGCGCTTGCCGGACTTGGTGATCCAGTGGAAGCCGACGGCCGCCATCATGAGCTGCCACCCGCCGTACGCGACCAGCCCGACGGCCAACACCCACAACAGGACCTGGCCGAACGGGTTCGAGCCGATCTCCGAGACCGCGCCCTTCTGATCGGCCTGCTGGGAGCTGTCGCCGAACGCGACCTGGATCGCCAGGTACGCCACGATGACATGCACCAGCCCGATGCATACCATGCCGGCGCGCCCGAGCCCTTGCGTCACCTTGCTGTTCTTGGCCCGCTGAGCAGTGAATGCCATAGCCCGGGAACTACCCGGTCACACCGGGGACGAACGCTCCGTTTGCAGTAATCACCGACCGCCGCCGGGCGCCCACAGCACGTCGCCGTCCGGGTTGGCGACCCTGGACAGCACGAACAGCAGGTCCGAAAGGCGGTTGAGGTACTTCGCGGTGAGCTGGTTGGTGCGCTGGGCGTCGACCTCGATGAGCCGCCACGCGCTGCGCTCCGCGCGCCTGGTCACCGTGCGCGCGACGTGCAGCAGCGCGGCGCCCGCCGTGCCGCCCGGCAGGATGAACGAGTCGAGCTTCGCGAGGCGGGCGTTGAAGTCGTCGCACCACTCCTCGAGCCGCGTGACGTACGGCTCGGTGATGCGCAGGGGCGGGTACTTCGGGTCGGGCACGACCGGCGCGCACAGGTCTGCGCCGACGTCGAACAGGTCGTTCTGCACGCCGCGCAGGACCTCGGCGAGCTCCTCGGACAGCCCGCCGAGCGCGACGGCGACGCCGATCGACGCGTTCGCCTCGTCGACGTCCGCGTAGGCCGCGAGGCGCGGGTCGGTCTTGGGGACCCGGTTCCCGTCGCCGAGCATCGTGGTGCCGTTGTCGCCGACCTTCGTGTACACCCGCGTGATGTGGACCGCCATGCCCGGCACGATACCGGCGCGGTCGATCCGCTCAGTCCGCCGCGCGGCCCGCGGCTTCGGCGAGCAGTTCGGCCTGCCGGTGGTGGTCGCCGCCGAAGGGCAGCCCCACCACGCGGTCCGCGCCGGCGGCGCGCAGCTCCGCCAGCCGTTCCGCCGCCTGCGCCGGACCGCCGGTGAGCAGGCCGCGTCGGGCGTCGTCCTCGGTCATGCCGTAGCCGGTGAGTGCGCGAACCTGCGCGTCCAGCACCGCGGCGGGCACGTCCCCGAGTGCCATCCCGACCTGCGCGGTCACCGGCCCGCCGAAGTCCCGGACCGCGGCCGCGAGCTGGGTGGGGGAGAGGAACGCGGGATACCAGCCGTGCCCGAACTTCGCGGCGCGCCGCAGTGCCGCGGGTCCGCCGCCGATGAGTACCGGTGGCATGGTCGCGCCCGGCGTGAGTTGGACCTCGCGGCCGTGCAGCTCGGTCGGGTCCCCGGAGACGAGCCGCGGCAGCACGTCCAGCGCGGCGTCCGTGCGAGCGCCACGCTCCGCGAAGGGCACGCCGGCGGCGACCCATCCGGTGTCCCCGTGGACCGCGCCGCCGGTGCCGATCCCGAGCAGCACCCGGTCGCCGGAGAGGCGCTGCAGTGTGGCGACCTGCTTCGCCGCCCACGCGACGGGTCGCAGCGCCAGGATCAGCACGCCGAACCCGAGCCGCAGCCGGGTGGTGGTCGCGGCGGCCGTGGCGAGCAGGAGGGTGCTGTCGAGCTTGGGCGCCAGCGCCACCAGGTGGTCCCCGGTCCACACCGACTCGAGCCCGACGTCCTCCGCGTGCCTGGCGAACGCACCGGGGTCCTCGTCGGCGGGCAGGGTGATCCCGACCGGGGTCACTTCGCCTCCAGGAGGGTCTTGCCGACGGTGGCGCGCGACTGGATCGCGGCATGGGCGTCGGCGGCCCGGTCGAGCGGGAACCGTTGTCCGATCAGCGGTCGCAGCCGCCCGTCGGCCGCCGCCGCGAGCGCGCTAACGGTGTACTCGCGCAGCTCCGCCGGCGTGGCGGATGGCCGGACCAGCTCGATGCCCCGCGCGGCCGCGTCGTCCTCGGCCACCGGCGCCCACGCGCCGCTGGCGAGTCCGAAGCTCACCATCCGCCCACCCCGGCCGAGCAACCCGAACGCGGCGAGCGCGACGTCCCCGCCGACGCCGTCGAACACCACGTCGACCTCGCCGACGGCGTCCCGCACCAGTCGCGGCCACCCGGCGTCGCGATAGTCGACGACCAGCTCGGCTCCGAGTGACTCGGCGACCGCCACCTTCCGCGCGCCGATGTCGCCCGGTCCGCCGTGGTGCTCGCCGCCGCCGCCGACCGCCGCGACCACGCGAGCGCCCGTCGCGGTGGCGAGTTGTACGAGGAGGCTGCCCACGCCGCCCGCGGCCGCCTCGACGAGCACCCGGTCGCCGGGCACGAGCCGAGCGGCGCGGGCCATCATCGTCGCCGTGCGGCCGTCGGCCAGGAGTGCGACGGCGGCGTCCAGCGCGAGGCCGTCCGGCACCGGGAACACCGCGTCGACGGGCACCGCGACCCGCTCGGCGTACGCGCCGGAGCCACCCGTGCTCGTCACCACGCGGGCGCCGACCAGATACGCCGCGACCCCGTCGCCCACCGCCGTGATCACGCCGCCGACGCCGTTGCCGGGAATCATCGGCAGCGATCCCGCGAACGGCCCGCCGCCGGTCGCGCGGAACTGCGTCTCCACGAACGTGATGTTGACCAGCTCGACGTCGACCAGCACCTGCCCGGCCCCCGCGACCGGCTCCGGCGCCTCCCCGGGCTCCAGGACCTCCGGCCCGCCGAACTTCCGCAACCACACCGCACGCATCGAGTCCTCCGCTCCTGTCGGACCCTCAGCGTGCAACCTCCAGTAATGTCGAGGTCAACCGTGCGGCTGCGGGCCGGCCGGGGGCTCGTCGGGTTCGTCCGGCTCGGGTGTCTCGTGCGGGTCGGTGAACGGCAGCCCCGCGAGCGTGGCCCCGCCACCGCCCCGCGCGGCGTGCAGTCGTTCGCCGAACACGGCGGCGCCGCCGGCGAGCACCCCGGTCACCACGAGGATCACCGCCACGAGCCAGAACCCGATCTCCGTGTGGATCATCTGGTCGGCGAGGTCGGCCGCGGTCGGCATCCCCGGCTGCGTCTCGGCGGCGCCGGTCTCCTTCGCCGTGGCGAGCACCGCCGTCTCGAGGTTGGACTTGGCCACGACCATCGTCACGATCGCCATCACCAGCGTGGCGCCGGCGACCGCGGCACCGCCGAACAGCCGGGCCTTGAGCTGCGGGATCAGCACGGTGAGCACGCCGGCCGCGGCGAGCGCGGCCACCACGATGGCGAGTAGCTGCACGTCGGGGTCGGGCGGGTCGTCGGTGTTGTTGCCCGGCGCCTCACCGAGGAGGTCCTTCAAGTCGCCGGGCACCATGGGGGTCGGCTCGGCTCCCGACACCAGGTGGCTGCCCTTGTAGGTGACCCCCGCCTCGCCGACACCCGGCACGTCGCACGACACCGACACGAACGGCAGCAGGAAGAACAGCAGCAGCACCAGGCCGAACCCGGCGGGACTGACCAGCCGAGAGAGAACCTTCACCGGGTGACCCCTTTGTTAGACAACCGGGTGGCGGCAGGGTATCGGCCCGACCGACACCCGGGTGCCATCGGGCGGTGTCGTGGTCTCGGGCATAGTGGGCGCTCGTGACAGAGCACTTCCAGGTACATGGCGGCGCGCGGCTCGTCGGCGAGGTCGCCGTGGTCGGCGCGAAGAACAGCGTGCTGAAGCTGATGGCGGCGGCGCTGCTCGCCGAGGGCACGACGACGCTCACGAACTGCCCCCAGATCCTGGACGTGCCGCTGATGGCCGAGGTGCTGCGCAGCCTCGGCTGCGAGGTCACCATCGAGACCGACACGGTCACCATCACCACGCCCGCCGACCTCAACCACCGCGCCGACTCGGCGTCGATGGGCAAGCTGCGCGCGTCGGTGTGCGTGCTCGGGCCGCTGGTCGGCCGGTGCAAGCGTGCGGTCGTGGCGCTGCCGGGTGGCGACGCGATCGGGTCGCGGCCGCTGGACATGCACCAGAACGGCCTCCGCCAGCTCGGCGCGCACAGCGAGATCGAGCACGGCTGCGTGGTCGCCGAGGCCGAGGGCCTGCACGGCGCCCAGATCTGGCTGGACTTCCCGAGCGTCGGCGCCACCGAGAACATCCTCATGGCCGCGGTGCTCGCCGACGGCACCACCGTGATCGACAACGCCGCGCGCGAGCCGGAGATCGTCGACCTCTGCACCATGTTGCTGCAGATGGGCGGCAAGATCGAGGGCGCCGGCACGTCGACGCTGACCGTGCACGGCGTCGAGGCGCTGCAGCCGACCGAGCACCGGGTGATCGGCGACCGGATCGTGGGCGCCACCTGGGCCTTCGCGGCCGCGATGACCAAGGGCGACGTGACCGTGCGCGGTGTCGACCCGCACCACCTCGACCTGGTGCTCGAGAAGCTACGGACCGCCGGTGCCGAGGTGTCGATCCTCGACGGCCAGGCCTTCCGGGTCGTGCAGCACGACCGCCCGACGGCCGTCGACTTCGTGACGCTGCCCTACCCCGGCTTCGCCACCGACCTGCAGCCGTTCGCGATCGCGCTGACCGCGGTGGCCGACGGCACCTCCATGATCACGGAGAACCTGTTCGAGGCGAGGTTCCGCTTCATCGAGGAGATGGTCCGCCTCGGCGCCGACGCCCGCACCGACGGCCACCACGCCGTCGTCCGCGGCGTCGAGTGCCTGTCGAGCGCGCCGGTCTGGGCGTCGGACATCCGCGCCGGCGTCGGACTCGTGCTGGCGGGCCTGTGCGCGGAAGGCGTGACCGAGGTCTGGGACGTCTTCCACATCGACCGCGGCTACCCGGGCCTGGTGGAGAACCTGGTCAACCTCGGCGCCGACGTCCGCCGCGTCGCCGCGGCCCCGGAGCGCTCCTAGCCGTTGGCCTCCCATCTCAGGTCTGCTTGCTGCGTCTGCGGTCCCGGACCCGCACGACCACGAAGATGACGATCGCGAGCGCCATCGCACCGATGACGATCTTCTGGAAGATGCCCGCGTACTCGTCGACCACCTGCCAGTTCGCGCCGAGCAGGTAGCCGGCGACGACGAACACGCTGTTCCAGATGAGGCTGCCGAGCGCGGTCAGCGACAGGAACTGCCACATCGGCATCCGCTCGACGCCGGCGGGTAAGGAGATCAGGCTGCGGAACAGCGGCACCATCCGGCCGAAGAACACGGCCTTCCTGCCGTGTCGCTGGAACCAGCGCTCGGTGCGGTCGAAGTCGGACGCCTTCATGAGCGGCGCGCGGACGATCAGCGCCCGCACCCGGTCCCGGCCGAGCCACGCGCCGAGCCCGTAGGTCAGCGCGGCGCCGGCGACCGAGCCCAGCGTCGTCCAGAACAAGGCCATGAACAGGCTCATCGTGCCCTGGCTCGCCGAGAAGCCGGCCAGCGGCAGCACCAGCTCGCTCGGCATCGGCGGGAACACGTTGTCGATGCCGACGAGCAGCGCCGCACCGGGGCCGCCCAGCTTGTCCATCAGGTCGACAGCCAGTCCGGCGAGGCCGCCGGGCTGTTCGGCCGCTGCGAGGATCATCAACGGCGTGCTCCTTGTACTCGGTTGTCGATGATCGCAACGCTAGGCAGCGCGGCGGCGGTGGACCGCGCGAAATCGCCCGAAATGTCTGCGGTTTCCCACACCCAATACTGCGGGAAACCGCGATACGCGGCTCGCCCACCCCCGTTAACCTGGGCATATGCCACCTCAGCCGCCCCGACGATCATCCGCCGGCCTGGGATGCCACGTCGGCGACCACCCGCTGCTGCACGCCAAGGCGGCTTCGCCACGCACGAGAAAGGCGACGGCGCAGGCTCGGTCACTGACCGCGGTCAGGCCTCGGGCAGTGCTGCCACGAGCGCGGTGATCACACCTTTCCAGTGACGGCGCTGCTGCTCCCGTTCAGCAGCATCGGCCAGCCGCTCCTGGTGGATGACCAGCCGCGCTCGCCCCTCACCGGCGGACGTGACCACCAACTGCAGCGTCGTGTCGTGAGACCAGTCCGGCGGTTGCCAGGTGAGGCGGACGCGGTCCAGCTCGTGGAAGCTGCGCGTCTCGCCTCGCACGCCGGCGGTGGTCTCGTAGCCGGCCCCCAGGTCCGACAACACGGTCACGCCCTCGCCCAGCCAGATCGCGACCCCCGCGGGCGACGTGATGAAGCTCCACACCTCCTGGACCGGCCGGTCCACCGTCTTCGACACCCCGATCTGCCAGCCGGCGTCGCGGGTGTGCCCGACGCTCATGACGTCGCCGCCATCACCGCCGCGACCGCGCTGACCTCGAGGAGCGCACCGGGCACAGCCAGCGAGGCCACCCGCGCGGCCATGACCAGCGGCGCGGCGCCCGCCAACTCCTCGGCCGCCACCGGGTACGCCTCGGCGAGGTCGGCGTTCTCCGCCAGGAAGAGCGTGATCATCACCAGATCGTGCACGCTCGCGCCCGCCGCGGCCAGCGCGACGTGCAGGTTCTTCATCACCTGTCGGGTCTGGAGGGCGACGTCGTCGCCGCCGACGAGTTCGCCCTCGCCGTCGACCGCGTTCTGGCCGCCGACATAGACCGTCGTCGCGCCTGGCGGCACTACGGCGACGTGGCTGAAGGCGGGCGACTGGACGAGTCCTTCTGGACGGAGCAGCGAAATCTGAGTCATGCGGGAAGTATGGTTCGACATTAGGACAGATACTGTCCGGGTATCGATCGGATCATCGCCTCATGAGCACCACGAACCGTCGACTCGAGACGCTCTCGCTGTTGCAGGCGCGCCCCGGCATCTCCGCCACCCAGCTCGCGGCCCGGCTCGGCGTCACCGAGCGCACCGCACGCCGCGACGTCGCCCAACTGCGCGAGCTCGGCTACCGCATCGACGCCGAGGCCGGCCGCAACGGCGGCTACCGGCTCACGTCCGGCACCACGATGCCGCCCCTGCTGCTCGACGCGGACGAGGTGGCGGCCGTCGCCCTCGGGCTGCGCACCGCGGTCGCCGTCGAAGGGCTCGAGACCGCCGCGATCACCGCCACGGCCAAGCTCGCCCAGGTCGTGCCGTCCCGCTGGCGCACCCGGCTCACCGCGCTCGCCGACGTGCAGGCACTGCCGGGGGAGTCCCGGCGCCGCGCCGGCCGCGACGTCCTCATCCCGACCGCGCTCGCCTGCCGTGTGGACGAGGCCATCCGCATCCGCCACCGCCGCCACGACACCGAGGACGCCACGCCGACCGACGTGCAGCCGCACCGGCTGGTCACCCTGCGCCGCCGCTGGTACCTCGTCGCATGTCGGCGCGGGGCAACGGGATGGACGGTCTACGCCGTAGACCGCGTCGACCACGTCCAACCACTCGGCGTCCGCCTCCCGGCGCCGGAGCCGCCGGAAGACGCGGCCGCCTTCGTCGCCGACACGCTCGCGCACGGGCCGTGGCGCCATCGCGTCCGCGTGCTGGTGCACACGTCGGCCGACCTCGTCGGCGAGCTCGTCGACCCGACCGTCGCCACGGTGGTCGACGTCGGCGACGACGAGTGCGAACTCCATTTCGGCACGGACGACCTCGACTGGGCGGCCCGGTGGCTCGCCTACCTCAACCTCGACCTCGACGTGCTCGAGCCGGCCGCGCTCACCGACCAGCTGCGGGCTCTCGGTCGGTGGCTGCTCGGCACCGGCACGGTCGCGGAGTCGTGATCCGATGCCGGCGTTGTGATTGTCGGTGGGTGCGGGTAAGAACATGGAACACTTCACGGCTACCTCGGAAGGGGTCGGCGAAATGCGCATCCGCCGCATCGGCTCGGCACTGTCTGTTGGTCTTCTGCTCGCGACCGGTCTCGCCGCCGGCGGCGCCGTGGCCGGCGCGGATCCCGGGAAGGTGCCGGTCGCCACGGGATACGGCGGCGCGGTGGTGTCCGACACCATCGAGTCGACCCAGGCCGGCATCGACGTGTTGCGTCGGGGCGGCACGGCGGCCGACGCCGCGGTGGCCGTCGCGGCGACGCTCGGCGTGACCGACCCGTACGTCGCGGGCCTCGGCGGTGGCGGCTACTTCGTGTACTACGACGCGCGCACCCACCGGGTGTCCACGATCGACGGTCGCGAGACGACGCCGAAGGCCGGCAGCCCGACGATGTTCGTCGACCCGGCCACCGGTGAGCCCTACCCGTTCCCGACGGCGGTCACGAGCGGGCTCGGCGTCGGTGTGCCGGGCATGCTCGCCACGTGGGAGCGCGCGCTCGACCGGTGGGGCCGCTTCTCGTTGCGCGACAACCTGAAGCCGGCGATCCAGGTGGCGGACCGCGGCTTCACGGTCGACGCGACCTTCCGCGAGCAGACCCGCCAGAACGAGGCGCGGTTCGCACAGTTCGGCTCGACCGCGGAGCTGTTCCTGCCGAACGGCGAGCTGCCGGTCGTCGGCTCGACGCTGCGCAACCCCGACCTCGCCGACACCTACCGGCAGATCTCCCGCGAGGGCGTGCGGGCGTTCTACGGCGGCTCGGTCGGCCGCGACATGGTGGCCGCGGTGCAGGAGCCGCCGGTGGCCCCCGACGCGACGCTCGACCCGCTGCCGGGCCTCATGACCACCGGCGACCTGAAGGCGTACCGCACGATCGACCGCCGCCCGACGCACGTGTCCTACCGCGGGTACGACGTCTACGGGATGGCGCCGTCGTCGAGCGGCGGCATCACGGTCGGCGAGTCGCTGAACATCCTGGAGCGGTTCGGACTGTCCGAGATGGACCGGGTGCAGGCGCTGCACCACTACCTGGAGGCGAGCCGCCTCGCGTTCGCCGACCGGGGCCGCTACATCGGCGATCCGGCCTATGTGGACGTTCCGCAGCAGGCGCTGCTGTCGGACCGGTTCGCCAAGCAGCGGGCGTGCGAGATCGACCCCGCGGCGGCCGCGGCGGGCGCGGTGGCGCCGGGTGACGTCCACGGTTCCGGCCAGTGCGCCCCAGCCGGGCAGGCGACGCCGGCCGGCAGCCAGGGCGACCACACGAACCACTTCGTGGTGAGCGACCGCTGGGGCAACGTGGTGTCGTACACGAACACCATCGAGCAGCTCGGCGGCAGCGGCATCGTGGTGCCGGGTCGCGGTTTCCTGCTGAACAACGAGCTGACGGACTTCAACTTCACGCCGACGCAGGGCAGCGCCCCGGACCCGAACCTGGCGGCGCCGGGCAAGCGGCCGAGGTCGAGCATGTCCCCGACGATCGTGCTGAAGCACGGCCGGCCGTTCCTGGCGGTGGGCTCCCCGGGCGGCGCGACGATCATCACGACGGTGCTGCAGATCCTCGTGAACCGGATCGACTTCGGCATGAACCTGCCGGACGCGATCGCGGCGCCGAGGGCCTCGCAGCGCAACGCCACGACCACGCAGGTGGAGCCCGCGTTCCTGGAGGCGCCCACCACGCCGGGGCTGCTGGCGCTCGGACACCAGTTCGCGATCCGGGACACCAGCTCGCTCGACCCGTCCATCAAGATCAGCCCGGCCATCGGGGTGGCCTCGGGACTGGAGTTCCTGCGGGACGGCAAGGTCGTCGCGGCCGGCGAGAAGGTACGGCGCGGCGGCAGCTCGGCGGCGGTCGTTTATCCGGGTCACTGAGTCGACCGGGCCGGCTTTCGGTCACTGGTGTGGCTGAAGGCCGGCCCGGTGGTTCAGCGGGCCGTGACTTCGACCTCCTGTGTCATGTTGTTCGCCATGCCCTGGGTGTTCCACGGTTGGTCGGTCGGCTGCGGACCGTGCTCGTCGACGGCCATCACCTTCAGTGTGTGGTCGCCGGGGGTGGCTTCCCACGTGGCGGTCCAGCCGCGCCACGCGTAGCGCCCCGCCGACGCGCCCAGCGTCGCCGCCGTCCAGGTCTCGCCGCCGTCGGCGCTGATCGACACGCCGGTCAGCGGGGCTCGGCCCGACCAGGCCCTCCCGGTCAGGGGCACCGCGCCCGCCGGCACGTAGCGGCGTCTCGTCATGAAGTCCGGGAAGCCCGGCGGCACCATCAACGCCCGCGGCTGGATTCTCGTCACCGGCTCGCCGGGATCCTCCGGCGCCGACTTCGTCCGGTACGCCACCGCGTTCTGGTAGCCGGCGAACGGCTGCGCCACCACGTCGATGTCCTTCAACCACTTGACGTGCGCCATCCCGTACCAGCCCGGCACGATCACCCGCACCGGCGCGCCGTGCTGCGGCGGCAGCGGCACCCCGTTCATCTCGTACGCCACCAGCACGTCCTCCAGCGCCGACACCGGCAGCGCCCGCTGGTAGTCCTGCTCGACACCCCGTTCCGTGCCGTGGTCGTGCCCGGTGAAGACCACCTCCACCGCGTCGTCGCGTACGCCGGCCGCGCTCAGCACCGCGGTCAGCGGCACGCCCGTCCACTCCGCGGTGCCCACCGCCTCGTCCAGCCACGGCTGGCTCACCGGGCGGGGGAGCAGCCTGGCCCGGCCGTTGCCCGCGCACTCCAACGTCACCGCCAGGGTGACCGCCGGTAGCGACCGCAGCGTGGGCAGGTCCAGCGACAGGGGGGTGGCCACGCACCCGGTGACCGACAGTCGCCACGTCGCGGGGTCGACGAACGGGATGTCGTAGTGCACGAGCAGGTAGTGCAGCCCGACCGGTGTCAGGTCGTAGCGCAGCGCCTCCAACGGCATGCCGTGGTTGCGGGCCGCCAGCCGCAGCTCGTCGAGGGACACGCCCTCCTCGGCCGACGCGACCCGCGCGGCCTCACCCGTTCGCACACTCATGCGCCAAGACTGCTCCGACCCGCGGCCAGACTCAACACGTCTCAGTCGGACAGCTCAGTCGGCCAGCAGGGCGCGGATCGCGACGTCCTGGTCGGCGGGGAAGACGAGGATGCGCAGCCCATCGCCGTCGGGCGACGGGACCGTCGTGGCGCGCACGCCGACATCCTGCAGCCGCTCCTCGACCACCCGGGCGGCGGTGGTCGACGGCACCTTCGCGACCTCGCGCAGCAACCCGTAGTCCTTGCGGTGGGCCTTGTCGGTGTCGAGGCTCGACGCCCAGCGCAGGACCACCGCGAACAACGCCATTACGCCGAACCCGATCAGCAGGGCGGACACCCCTTCATTCTCGCGCCGCCACGCCGGGAAAGCCATACCGAGCTGCGGCATTCACCACACATGCGCTGCTCAGCAGGTTACCGGCCAGTATCCTCAGATGAACCGCGTCAACGGAGGTGTGGGATGCCCTATCCGACCGATGGTGAGCGGGACCGGCCGTGGGTGATGCGGACCTACGCCGGCCACTCGTCGGCCGCCGCCTCGAACCGGCTCTACCGACGCAACCTCGCGAAGGGGCAGACGGGGCTGTCCGTCGCGTTCGACCTGCCGACCCAGACCGGCTACGACCCCGACCACGTGCTCGCCCGCGGCGAGGTCGGCAAGGTCGGCGTGCCGATCGGCCACATCGGCGACATGCGCAAGCTGTTCGACGGCATCCCGCTCGCCGAGGCCAACACCTCGATGACGATCAACGCGACGGCCATGTGGCTCTTCGCGCTGTACGTCTCGCTCGCGCAGGAACAGGCCGAGGAGCAGGGCGCGGACTGGCACGAGGTCGTCGGAAAGCTCACCGGCACCACACAGAACGACATCATCAAGGAGTACCTCTCCCGCGGCACGTACGTGTTCCCGCCGGGGCCGTCGCTGCGCCTGATCACCGACATGGTCGCGTGGACCGTCGCGAACGTGCCGAAGTGGAACCCCACCAACATCTGCAGCTACCACCTGCAGGAGGCCGGCGCGACGCCGGTGCAGGAGGTCGCGTACGCGATGTGCACGGCGATCGCCGTGCTGGACGCGGTGCGCGACTCCGGGCAGGTGCCGCAGGAGAAGATGGGCGACGTCGTCGCCCGCATCTCGTTCTTCGTCAACGCGGGCGTGCGGTTCGTCGAGGAGATGTGCAAGCTGCGGGCGTTCGCCGCGCTGTGGGACGAGGTCACCCGTGACCGGTACGGCGTCGAGGATCCCAAGCACCGCCGGTTCCGGTACGGCGTGCAGGTCAACTCGCTCGGACTGACCGAGGCGCAGCCCGAGAACAACGTGCAGCGCATCGTGCTGGAGATGCTCGCGGTGTCGCTGTCGCGCAACGCCCGCGCCCGCGCGATCCAGCTGCCGGCGTGGAACGAGGCGCTCGGCCTGCCCCGGCCGTGGGACCAGCAGTGGGCGCTGCGCATGCAGCAGGTGCTCGCGTACGAGACGGACCTGTTGGAGTACGAGGACATCTTCGACGGCTCGCTGGTCGTCCAGTCCAAAGTGGACGAGATCGTGGCGGGCGCGCGCGCGGAGATCGACCGGGTGCAGGAGATGGGCGGCGCGGTCGCCGCGGTCGAGAGCGGCTACATGAAGACCCAGCTCGTCGGCTCGCTCGCCGAGCGGCGGCGCCGGATCGAGGCCGGCGAGGACGTCGTAGTCGGCGTGAACCGGTTCGACACCACCGAACCGAGCCCGCTCGAGGGCGACGGCACCATCGAGACCATCAAGCCGGAGGTCGAGCGCGAGGCGATCGAGGCGATCGAACAATGGCGCGGGCAGCGGTCCGAGTCCGATGTGGACAAGGCGCTGGAGCTGCTGACCGCCGCCGCCCGCACCGACGCGAACCTCATGGAGACGACGCTGGTGTGCGCGCGGGCCGGCGTGACTACCGGCGAGTGGGCCGGCGCGCTGCGCGAGGTGTTCGGCGAGTACCGCGCGCCGACCGGGGTGGCCGGCGCGTCCGCGGCCGGCGAGGCGAGCGGGCTCACGTCCGTGCGCGAACGGGTCCGGGCCACCGGCGACGAGCTGGGCGGCCGGCTGCGCATGCTGGTCGGGAAACCGGGCCTGGACGGGCATTCCAACGGCGCGGAGCAGATCGCCGTGCGGGCGCGGGACGTCGGCTTCGAGGTGGTCTACCAGGGAATCCGGCTGACGCCGGCGGAGATCGTGGCGGCGGCCGTGCAGGAGGGCGTGCACGTGGTCGGCCTGTCGATCCTCTCCGGCTCCCACCTCGCGGTGGTCCCGGACGTGGTCGAGGGGCTGCGCGCGGCAGGCGCGGGCGACATCCCGGTGATCGTCGGCGGCATCGTCCCGCCGGGCGACGCGCGGCTGCTCGTGGAGCGTGGCGTGGCCAGGGTGTTCACCCCGAAGGACTACGAGCTGACCGAGATCATGAACCAGATCGTCGACGTGGTCCGCGAGGCGAACGGCATCGCGACGACCTCGGAGTGACCCCGGAGCCGGCAGTCGCTTTTTGTGTCGACGCGAACACGGAACAACGCCGTCCCGAGTAGGCGCACCGCGGAACCCGGGACGTAATGTTTCGTTTCTCTAACGGCCTTCGTTGATCTTATGTGGAACTTTGACCAGTCATGACGTCGCCCCCTACGTTCAGTGGTCATCGAGACGCGAGTACGCCGAGCGAGCGCACGAAAAAAGGACTGAACACGATGGCGACGGGCAATTGGACACGGCGGAAATTCATCAGGCTCGGTGCGGTGGCCGGCGCGGCCGCGGTCGGTGGGCCGACGCTGCTGACGGCCTGCTCCGAGGTGCCGCAGGCGGGTTCCGGCGAGGGCGGCACCCTGCAGCGCATCCGTGACGCGGGAACGATCAAGGTCGGGATCGCCGGTGAGGTGCCCTACGGCTACACCGAGGACGGCAAGGTCACCGGCGAGGCGCCGGAAGTCGCCAAGGCCGTGTTCAAGGCCATGGGCATCGCCAACGTCGAGGCCGAGCAGGTCGAGTTCAAACAGCTGATCCCCGCGTTGAACGCCAGCCAGTACGACATGGTGGCGGCCGGGATGGCCATCTTCCCCGAGCGGTGCGCCGAGGCCGCGTTCTCCGCGGTCGACTACGTCACGCCGACCGCGTTCATGGTGCCCAAGGGCAACCCGCAGGGCGTCGCCACCTTCGACGACATCAAGGCCAAGGGCCTGACGGTGGCGGTGCTGTCCGGCACGATCGAGCAGTCCGTCGCGGAGGCGGCCGGCGTGGCCGCCGACAAGATCCAGAAGTACGCCGGGCAGGCCGAGCTGTTCCAGGCGCTGGTCAACCAGCGTGCCTACTGTGGCGCGCTGACCGACATCTCGCTGAACGACCTCATGAAGAACAACCCGGGCGCGCCGGTGGAGGTCACCGAGGGCTTCGTGCCCGAGATCGACGGGAAGCCGCAGATCCAGGCCGGCGGCTTCGTCTTCCGCAAGGGCGAGGACGACCTGCTCAAGGCGTTCAACGCCGAGCTGACCAAGCTGCACGACAGCGGTGAGTGGCTGAAGATCGTGGAGCCGTTCGGCTTCACCGACTCCAACCTGCCGCCCGACGACGTGACCACCGAAAAGCTGTGCTCGGGCGAGTGACCGGCACGCCGGTCCGGTAGGGGGTCGTCATGTTCGACAAGCTGCCCGACTTCGTCTCGGTCATCGCGGACGGTCTGCTGATCACCCTGGAGGCAACTCTCGGCGGTATCGCGATCGCGAGCGTGCTGGCGGTCGTCTTCGGGCTGGGCATGCTGTCCCGCTCGCGGATCGTCCGGACGCTGGCGCGGATCTACGTGGAGATCTGGCGCGGCACGTCCGAGGTGGTCCAGCTGTTCTGGGTCTTCTTCGTGCTGCCGGTCCTGGTCGGCTACCAGATCGTGCCGCTGGTCGCGGGCATCGTCGTGCTCGGGATGAACTTCGGCGCGTACGGCGCGGAGATCGTCCGCGGCGCCGTGCAGTCAGTGCCGAGGGAGCAGTACGAGGGCTGTGTGGCGCTCAGCATGACCGCGGCGCAGCGCCTGCGGCGGGTGATCCTGCCCCAGGCGCTGGTCGAGATGCTGCCGCCCTTCAACAACCTGTTCATCCAGCTGCTCAAGGGCAGCTCGCTGCTGATGATCATCGGGGTGTCCGAGATGACCCGCCAGGCGTACCGGGTCCTGATCCCCCGGAACGTCGACGTGGCGTCCACCGCCATTATCTGGACCATCGTGCTGGTGTTCTACCTGGTCCTGGCGATCCTGATCACGATGGGCATGCGGTGGCTGGAGCGCCGGTCGGCCGCGCTGGTCGGCAGGACACCGCCGCCGCGCCAGGCGTACTTCGCCCGGCCGGTCGGCACCGCGCCGGCCCGGAGCGAGGTGACGAGGTAGATGCAAGCCACGGGAACCCTCTGGGACTGGGACTTCTTCTGGGAGGTGCTGCCCGAGATCGTGACGGACGGCCTGCTGGTCACCGTGCAGGTGACCGTCCTCGGCTCGGCCGTCGCCTACGTGCTCGGCCTGGTGCTCGCGCTGCTGCGGCGATCGCCCGTTCGCATCGTCGGCACCATCACGTGGTTGTTCATCGAGTTCATCCGCAGCACACCACTGCTGGTGCAGGTGTTCTTCGTGTTCACCGTGTTCCCGGCCTTCGGGGTGACGATGTCGCCGATCACGACCGGGGTCATCGTCTTCGGCGTGCACTACGCGACGTACTCGGCCGAGGTGTACCGGGCGGGGATCGAGGCCGTGCCCAAGGGGCAGTGGGAGGCGGCGACCGCGCTCAGCCTGCCGAGGGCGCGCACGTGGACCGGGGTGATCCTGCCGCAGGCGTTCCCCCGGGTGCTGCCGGCCCTGGGCAACTACACCATCTCCATGCTCAAGGAGACCCCGCTGCTGCTCACCATCGGTGTGCTGGACGTCGTCGGCGTCGCCGACGAGCTCGGCTCCAAGACCTTCCGATGGGTCGAGCCGATCACGATCGCCGGCATCCTGTTCCTGATCGTGAGCTACTCGGCATCCCTACTCGTTCGATGGTTGGAGCGTCGTGTCGGAATCGCAACACGCTGAGACGGACGGCGGCACGGCGCCGCCGTCCGACCTCATGATCCAGTTCGAGGGCGTGGTCAAGAGGTTCGGTCCGGTCACCGTGCTCGACGGGCTGGACTTCTCGGTCCGGCCGGGGGAGTTCGTCACGCTGATCGGGCCGAGCGGTTCGGGCAAGACGACGATCCTGCGGCTGCTGATGACCCTGGAGGCGGTCACCGAGGGCCGGATCTACGTCGGCGGTGAGTGCCTGAGCCACGTGCGCCGGGGCGACCGGTACGTGCCGGCCGACGACAAGAGCCAGCGGGTGATCCGGAAGCGCATCGGCATGGTGTTCCAGCAGTTCAACCTGTTCCCCAACATGAAGGTGCTGCAGAACCTGACCGAGGCGCCGATCCGGGTGCTCGGCCTGAGCCGGGCCGAGGCCGAGGAGCGGGCGCGGGACCTGCTGGAGCTGGTGGGGCTCTCGGAGAAGGTCGACGCGCACCCCAGCCAGCTCTCCGGCGGCCAGCAGCAGCGGGTGGCGATCGCCAGGGCGCTGGCCATGCGGCCGGACGTGCTGCTGCTCGACGAGGTGACCTCCGCGCTGGACCCGGAGCTCGTCGCCGGCGTGCTGGCGCTGCTCAAGGACATCGCCAAGACCACCGACATCACGTTCCTGTGCGTCACCCACGAGATGAACTTCGCGAAGGACGTGTCGGACCGGGTGCTCATGTTCGACGGCGGCCACATCGTCGAGGACGCCCCGCCGGACAAGCTGTTCACCGAGCCGGACCACGAGCGCACCAAGACGTTCCTCGCCGCGGTGCTGAACCGGGGCTAGCCGGGTTACCGTCGCGGTCATGTACGAGCATCTGTCGGTCAAGGACGACGGGGACACGGTCCGGATCACGATGAACCGGCCGGCCCGGCGCAACTCGCTGTCGTATGAGCACCTGTCGGAGCTGCTGTCCGCGTTCGAGGACGTCGGCGACTCGGCCGCCACCGGCATCGTGCTGGCCGGCGAGGGCCCGGTGTTCTCTGCGGGGCACGACTTCGGTGACGTCTCGGCGCGCGACCTCATGGGTGTGCGGGACCTGCTGCAGCTGTGCACGGCGCTGATGAAGACCATCCAGTCGGTGCCGCAGGTGGTGATCGCGCGGGTGCACGGGCTCGCGACCGCGGCGGGCTGCCAGCTCGTCGCGTCGTGCGACCTCGCGGTGGCGGCCGAGTCGGCCGGCTTCGCGCTGCCCGGCGGCAAGGGCGGCTGGTTCTGCCACACGCCCGCGGTGCCGGTGGCGCGGTCGATCGGGCGCAAGCGGCTGATGGAGCTGGTGCTGACCGGCGACACCGTCGACGCGGCGACCGCGCTCGACTGGGGCCTGGTGAACCGGGTGGTGCCCGACGAGTCGCTCGACGCGGCCGTCGACGACCTGCTCGCGCGGGCGACCAGGGGGAGTCGGGCCGGCAAGGGGCTCGGCAAGCAGACGATCTACGCGCAGCTCGACCAGCCGGAGGCCGACGCCTACGCGATCGCGGTCGAGGTCATGGCGGCGGCGGCGCTGCTTCCCGGGGCTCGGGAGGGGATGGCGGCGTTCCTGGAGAAGCGCAAGCCGGAGTGGCCGGACTGACGTCGGGTCGCCCGGCCAACCGGGACAGCACGGCCAGCACCTCGTCGCGGGGGACCCGCGGGTCGGGGACCCGTTCCACCAGGCCCTTGCCCGCCAGCGTCCGCAGCACTGACTCGTCGTCATCGGGTCGGTCCCGGCGTGCTCGGCGAGCTGTCGCTGGGTGGGTGGCCGGCCTGTTCCGACAGCCACCACACGTTCGCGAGCAGCGCGAACTGCGCGTGGGTCATGACCTCGGTCAGCCGGAACGTCGTCCGGGGGCCGCCGACCGGCTTGAGCGTGCTGACGGCCCCGAGCCGGAAGTCACCCTCGAACTCGACGGCCTCGGAGTCGGCGGAGTCGGCTCGGGCGCGGTCGGCCGGAGGATCCCCGCGGTGCCCACGGCGACCAGGCAGAACGCGACCGGCAGCAGGAACGTCAGGTTCAGCGGCATCAGGTGGGTCAGCGGCCCGATGACCGTCGGGCCGGCGAGCATGCCGAGGTAGCCGAGCCCGGCGACACGCGAGACGTTCGCGCCCGCGAACTCGCGGTCGGCGTGGCCGGCGGCGCTGAACAGCTGCGGCACGCTGCCGGACAGACCGATGCCGAACAGCGTCCAGCCGACCAGCGCCAGCGGGATCGCCGGCGTGAGTGACGCCGTCAGCAGACCGACGGCGGCGATGGCCGCGCCGTACCGGACGACCGCCACCGACCCGAACCGCTGGACGACCCGGTCGGTCAGCAGGCGGCCGATGGTCATGGCGGCGGCGAACGAGCCGTACGCGAACGCGGCGGTGGCGGGCGGCGCGTCGAGGACCGTGCTCAGGTGCAGCACGCTCCAGTCGTTGGCGACGCCCTCGGACAGCATCAGCAGCAGCGCGAGGCCGGCGAGCGCCCAGATGCGGGTCGGGGTCTTGCGGCGCTTCTTCTCCTGACCGGTCGCGGGCGCCTTCGGTACCGGGCGCAGCAGCGCGGGGGTCGCCGCTGCCGCGACCGCCAGCGTGATGCCCGCGGTGAGCGCGAACGTCGTCAGCGGTGCCCAGCCCCAGGTCAGCGTGCGTGCGCCGACGAGTGCGGCCGCGAAGCCGCCGACCGACCACATGGCGTGGAAGGCGGACATGATCGTCCGCCGGTATGCGTGTTCCACCTCGACGGCGTGGGCGTTCATGCTGACGTCGAGGCAGCCGTTGCCGAAGCCGAGCGCGAGCAGGGCGGCGCCGAGCGCGGGGCCGCTGGTCGCGAGGCCCGGCAGGATCACCGTGGTGGTGCAGAGGAACGCGCTCAGCGGGACCACCCGGTGCGGGCCGAAGCGGTCGGTGAGCGGGCCCGCGAGCTGCATGCCGGCGAACGCGCCGCCGCCGAGCAGGAGCAGGAGCAGCCCGAACGTCGCGTGGTCGACACCGGCCCGCTGCTCGATCACCGGGATGTGGACGATCCACATGCCCATGACGAACCCGTTGAGGGTGAAGAACGCGAAGGTGGCCACGCGGGCGGGTCGGTTCACCGTTCGAACATAACCGATGTTCGCTGGATGGTGCTACGAACAATAAGGGTGTTCAATATTGTTCGTGAGCACCGACAGGCTGCGGCAGATCACCGACGCGACGCGAGCGGCGGGGGAGGTGAGCGTGGCCGCGCTGGCCACGCTCACCGGCGCGTCGGAGATGACCATCCGGCGCGACCTCGAGGCGCTCGCGACGCAGGGCGTGCTCGAGCGGTACCGGGGTGGCGCGCGGAGCCTGCTGCTGCGGGGCGCCCAGCCGCCGTTCGCGCTGCGGGCGACGTCGGACGTCGCGGCGAAGCAGCGGATCGCGCGGGTGGTGGCCGACCTGCTCGCCGACGGCGAGTCGGTGGTCCTGGACAGCGGGACGACGTGCGTCGAGGTCGCGAAGGTGCTCCACGACCGCCGGCTGACGATCATGCCGCTGTCGCTGCACGCGGTGAACGCGCTGGTCGGGGCCCGGGCGGTGACGTTGCTGGTGCCGGGTGGCGAGCCGCGCGCCGGCGAGCTGGCGCTCACCGGGCCGCTGACGGAGGCGTCGCTGGCGGCGCTGCGCTTCGACACGGCGGTCATCGGGTGCTGCGGGCTGACCGCAGCCAACGGCGTGACGGGCTACGACCTCGCGGACGCGGCGGTGAAACGCGCCGCCATGCGTTCGGCCCGCCGGGTGGTCGCCGTGGCGGAGGCGGCGAAGTTCACGCGCACCGCGCTCGCGGTCGTGACGCCGGTGGCGGAGCTGGACGTGGTGGTGACCGACGTCGGCGCCCCGTCCGACGAGGTCGCCGCGCTGGAGGCCGCCGGGGTGGTCGTGCACAAGGCGTGAGGCCGGCGACACCCCCTGCGCCGCCGGCCTCCCGCCCAGCCGTCAGGTCTTCTGCCGGTTCCTGGACCCCGCGGCCAGCACCGCCGCGACCACGCGGCGATCCGGGCCGGGCTGACCATGATCCTCGACGCCGCGCCCGACATCGAGGTGGTGGCCGAGGCCGAGGACGGCGCCGCGGCCGTGCGCAAGGCGACCGCGCTGCGCCCCGACGTCGTGCTGATGGACGTGCGGATGCCCGGCACCGACGGCCTCGAGGCGACCCGGCAGGTGATCGAGGCGGGCACCGCGCAGGTGATCGTGCTGACCACGTTCGACATGGACGAGTACGTCTACGGCGCGATGCGTGCCGGCGCGGCCGGGTTCCTGCTGAAGTCGGTCGACGCGCCGCGGCTCGTCGAGTCGGTCCGGCTGGTGGCCGCGGGCGACGGCGTGATCGAGCCGAGCGTGACCCGCAGGCTGATGTCGACGTTCGCGTCGGCCCCGCCGCCGCCGGTCCGCCCCGCCGGCCTCGACGACCTGACGCAGCGGGAGCGCGATGTGCTGGCGTGTCTGGGGGAGGGGCTGTCCAACCAGCAGATCGCGCGGCGGCTCGGCGTCGGCGAGGCGACGGTGAAGACACACGTGTCGCGGGTGCTGACCAAGCTCGACCTGCGGTCCCGGGTCCAGGCGGCGGTGCTCGCGAAGGACGCGGGTCTGGTCGGCTAGCCTGCTCCGCGTGCGTCTCGTGATCGCTCGCTGCCAGGTCGACTACGCCGGCCGGCTCACCGCCCATCTGCCCATGGCCACCCGGTTGCTGCTCGTCAAGGCCGACGGTTCGGTGTCCGTGCACTCCGACGACCGGGCGTACAAGCCGCTGAACTGGATGAGCCCGCCGTGCTGGCTGACCGAGGAGCCCGGCACGTGGACGGTGGCGAACAAGGCCGGCGAGAAGCTGGTGATCACGCTGGCCGAGGTGCTGCACGACTCGGCGTTCGAGCTCGGCGCCGAGCCGGGCCTGCAGAAGGACGGCGTCGAGGCGCACCTGCAGGAGCTGCTCGCCGAGCACATCACCACCTTGGGTGACGGCTACTCGCTCGTCCGCCGCGAGTACATGACCGCCATCGGCCCGGTGGACATCCTCTGCCGCGACCACGTCGGCGCCACGGTGGCCGTGGAGATCAAGCGCCGCGGCGAGATCGACGGCGTCGAGCAGCTGACCAGGTACCTGGACCTGCTCAACCGGGACCCGCTGCTGGCCCCGGTGAACGGCGTCTTCGCCGCACAGCTCATCAAGCCGCAGGCACGCACGCTGGCCGAGGACCGCGGCATCCGCTGCGTGACCCTCGACTACGACGCACTGCGCGGCATCGAGTCGAACGAGTTCCGGCTGTTCTGAGCGTGCACAGGGGCCGCACACCGAGGGTCGCCTGCCGTTTACACCGTGCGTCGGCGTGCTGGTCGAGGCCGTGAAAGAGCTCGCCGGCCGGGTGGCGGAGCTGGAGAACCCGCGGTGATTCGGAGGTTCCCCGCACGCCGCCGCGGCGCGATGGCTACGGTGCACGTGTGAGGGGAGTCCACGTTGTACTGACCGCGCTGGCCGCGGCTGTCGCGCTCATTGTCCTGGCCGGCTGCGGCGGGCCGGTCGACACCGCCAAGGAGACCTACACGCGCACCACGGTGCCGGCGGGCGCGGGCATCGGCGGCGGCACGAACACGGGCAAGCCGAAGACGAACGACGCCGCCTTCACCAACGAGAAGCTCCGCGAGCTCGACCCGTGCGGCCTGCTCACCGAGGACCTCCTGGCCTCGGTCGGCACCCCCGCCGACAACTCGCTCCAGGACTACGGCTCCTGCTCCAACTACATGGAGGACAAGGACGGCAAGGAGCTCAGCATCACGCTCTACGTCGGGGAGACCGTGAGCAACGCCGAGGACGCCGACAAGAACATCGGCGGCCTGCCGGCGCTGGAGAACCCGCTCGACGACGGCTCCGCCTGCTTCACCACGGTCGTGACGTCCACGAACCCCAACTTCGGCATCAAGGTGCAGGTCGGCGGCGAGGGCGAGGAGGAGCTGTGCGTCATCGGCACGACCGTCATGACCGCGGTCGTGGACCTCATCCGCACGGACCCGCCCGTGCTCGACATCAAGCGCGGCAGCCTGATCGACGCCGACCCGTGCACGCTGCTGGAACAGGACACGGTGGACACGACGCTCGGCATCGAGTCCGAGATCGTGCCGTACACGCTGCACTGGTGCAACTGGTCCGGCGACAGCGTCAACCTCGGCATCTGGTTCCGCACCGGCTACGACCCGAAGGACAGCTCCACGGCCGGCACGCCCGTCGACCTCGGTAGCGGCATCACCGGGTACCAGGAGGCGACGGTGGGCACCGGCGTCACCTGCCGGCTCGAGTGGCGGCACCGGTCGACCGGTGAGGACGGCGCCGACGAGATCGTCGCGATCAACCTCGACAAGTCCGAGACGGTGGCGGGTGAGAAGGACTGCGCCGCCACGGTGGCGGTCGCGCAACATCTGATTCCGACCCTGCCGAAACCCTGATCGTGAGACCATTCTCCTTGGCACGGGGGAGAAGCGCGACCATAGGGCGTGATCGGGTTGGGTAGGGGTCCTCGTGCGGCGTGCGCCGCGTTGCTCGCGGTGGTGGCGCTCAGCGCCTGCACCACGAGGGTCGGCGGCGCGCCGGTCGCCGGCACCACGCTGCCGGCCGAGCCGGAGGAGGTCAGCTCCGAGGTGGCGTTCGACGACCTCACCACGATCGAGCCGTGCTCGCTGACCGACCTGGACGCCTTCGACGCGTACGGCGAGGTCGAGTTCGGCACGCCGGAGTCGCTCGACTACTGCGCGATCAGCGTCGACACCGAGGACGGCGCCAACGCGGTGATCTCCGTCGGGTCCTTCGGTGAGCTGAGCGCGCTGCCCGAGCTCGAGGGCAAGCGCGTCAAGGACGTCGACGGCGGGCTGTGGGTCGGCCAGCAGGACGACGACCCGGCGTTCTGCGCGCAGCTGCTCGTGTTCCCGGACGGCGTGACCATGCAGGTCGCGGGCAGCGTGTACGAGGGCGAGGCGGACACCTGCCCCATGGTCGAGGCCGGCATGGACAAGGCCATCGCGGTGATCCAGGACAAGGCAGTCGAGCACCGCGACCCGGAGAAGGACTCGCTGCTGTCGATCGACCCGTGCGACCTGATCGAGGACGACCAGGTCGCCGCGATCGCGGGGCTCGAGGGCGCGGAGCGGCCGAACGACTATCCCGGCAAGCACACCTGCTACTGGGAGGTCCCCACCGCGGACACCAGGGTGAGCGTCCGGCTGACGTTCGGCGCCGGTCTCGAACCCGCCGCGTCCGGCGACGGCGCGAACACCAACCCGGTCGCGGGCCGCCCGTCGGCGACCAACCCGTACCCGAGCGTCGGCGACGGCTCCTTCTGCACGGTCGAGACCGCGCACCTCCCGTTCACCGAGGTCGACGGGCACGACGACGCGTTCGAGCTGGCCAGCGTGTTCGTCCGGATGCCGGCCGGTCAGGTGACGGCGGGCTGCGCGGCGGCCCTCGCGGTGGCGAACATCGTGTGGCCGGAGCTGCCCTCGGTGTGACGCCGGAGTTCGTGAGCTGGGCCACGGCCGGGCGGCCAAGTATGTTACTGGCAGGTAGCATCCGGCGTGCCGGTCTGGCAGCGGACTGCGGAGGTGTCCCATGGCACGCGAGTTCCAGTGCGTCGGAGTCGTCGGTCTCGGCACGATGGGCGCCGGCATCGCCGAGGTCATCGCGCGGACCGGGGTCCGGGTGGTCGGTGTCGAGCTCGACGAGGAGAGCATCGAGCGGGCCAGAGGGCACCTCGAGCACTCCACCGAGCGGGCGCTGACCGGCGGCAAGCTCGACGAGCCCGGGCGCGCGGAGCTGTTGTCGAAGATCACCTATTCGACGTCGCTCGCCGACCTCGCCGAGGTCGACCTCGTGATCGAGGCGATTCCCGAGAGCCTCGAGCTGAAGGCGCGGGTGTTCACCGAGCTGGAGCAGGTGTGCCGGCCGGACGTGATCCTCGCGTCGAACACGTCGTCCCTGTCGGTCACCGAGATCGGCGTGCACACCGGCCGGCCGGGCAAGGTCGTCGGCCTGCACTTCTTCAACCCCGCGCCGGTGCTGAAGCTCGTCGAGATCGTGCGCACGGTGGTGACCGAGCCGGATGTCGTCGCCGACGTCGAGGCGTTCGCGCGGGCGCTGGGCAAGGAGCCGGTCGTGATCGGCGACCGCGCGGGGTTCATCGCGAACGCGTTGCTGTTCGGGTACCTGAACCACGCCGTGTCGATGTACGAGTCGCGGTACGCGACGCGCGAGGACCTCGACGCGGCCATGCGGTTCGGCTGCGGCTACCCGATGGGCCCGCTCGCGCTGCTCGACCTGATCGGGCTGGACACCGCGTACGAGATCCTCGAGACGATGTACCGCCAGTCCCGCAACCGTTTGCACGCGCCGGCGCCGATCATGCGGCAGATGATCACCGCCGGTCTGCTCGGCAGGAAGTCCGGGCGCGGTTTCTACACCTACGACGGACTCGACTCGCCGACCGTGGTGTCCGACGTCGAGACCCCGCTGGCGGTCGAGGTCATCGAGTCCACAAGGGACGTTCAACGCGTCGGCGTGGTCGGCACCGGCACGATGGCCACCGGCATCGCGGAAGTGTTCGCCAAGAAGGGTTTCGACGTGGTCCTGCGGGCCAGGACGTCGGACAAGGCGGCCGCCGCGATCGGCGCCGTGCGCAAGTCGCTGGACCGCCAGGTGGTCAAGGGTCGACTGTCCGAAGAGGACCGGGAGGCGGTGCTGGGTCGGATCCGCGGCGTCGTCGAGTTCGACGAGCTGGCCGACTGCGACCTGGTGGTCGAGGCGGTCGCCGAGGAGCTGTCGATCAAGCGGGCGGTGTTCGGCGCGCTGGACGAGGTCGTCAAGCCGGGCGCCGTGCTCGCCACCACGACGTCCTCGCTGCCGGTGATCGAGTGCGCGGCCGCGACGTCCCGGCCCTCCGACGTCGTCGGCCTGCACTTCTTCAACCCGGCGCCGATCATGAAGCTGGTGGAGGTCGTGCGGACGATCTCGACGTCGGAGGACGTGGTGGCGACCGCGGCCGCCGTGTGCCGGCGCGTCGGCAAGCACCCCGTGCACTGCTCGGACCGGGCCGGCTTCATCGTGAACGCGCTGCTGTTCCCGTACCTGAACGACGCGGTGAAGATGCTGGAGGCGCACTACGCCGACGCGGACGCCATCGACACGGCGATGAAGGTCGGCTGCGGCCTGCCGATGGGCCCGTTCGAGCTGCTCGACGTCGTCGGGCTGGACGTGTCGCTCGCGATCGAACGCACGCTGTACTACGAGTTCCGCGACGCCGGTTTCGCGCCGGCGCCGCTGCTGGAACACCTCGTCACGGCGGGCCGCCTCGGCCGCAAGACCGGCAAGGGCTTCCGCGACTACCGCTAGCCGCAGCCGCAGCCCCCGCCGCAGCAGCCGCCGCCGCCCGTCGGGGCGCTCGCGCCGTCGCCGCCGGTCAGTGCGACCGTGGACAGCAGCTTGACGGTGTTGTCGTGACCGGACGGGCAGGCCGCCGGGTCGGAGGACTGGGTCATCGACCTGCGGACCTCGAACGTGGTGGCGCAGTCGTGGCAGCGGTACTCGTATGTCGGCACGTACCCATTCTGCCCTGCCGCTACCGTCACGTGTCGTGCCTCGTCGTAACCGTGACCGACGCGCGAACCGCGCCGCCGAGCCGGCCAGGGGGCTGGGCGGCGTCGGCTGGCAGCAGACCGAGTCGGGTCCGGACGGGGAGTGGGTCGTCCGCAAGGTCGCCGGGACCATGACCACCAAGGAGTACCGCTGCCCCGGCTGCGACCACGAGATCCGCCCCGGCACGCCGCACGTGGTGGTGTGGCCCGCGGACGACCTTGGCTCGGTGGCCGACCGCCGCCACTGGCACCAGGGCTGCTGGGACGCCCGCGGCCGCCGCCACCGCACCCGCCGCCACTGACGCCAGGTCTCGGGGAGGTCTCCGTCCGGTCTCCGACGAATTAATCCGCCCGACATGTCGAACCAGGGCGCCCGGCTTCGACGTGTCTATGTAGCCACCCGGCGGAGAAGACGGAGAAACCAATGTCGCACCCACTCGGCGCCCTCGCGGACAACATGACCGCCTATGCCATCTACGCCACCGCGCAGGCGGACATGCGCCGCGCGTACAGACTGATCGACGAAGGCGACCTCGACGCCGCCGCCAACGAGATCGAGGCCGCGGCGCACGCGGCCGAGGTGCTCGCGAAGGCGTCCGTCGAGCTGGACCGGATCGCGCACTGGCGCAGGGTCGCCTCCGCGCGGCAGCGGTTCGTGGACCAGCTGAAGGCCGCCGCGCCGATCGCCGCCTAGCGCGGGAACGTGCGCGCGGCCTCGAGGAAAGCGTCGTTCTCCGCCGGCAGGCCCACGGTCGCGCGCACGCCATCACCGACGAACGCCCTGATGACCACCTTCTGATCGAGACAGTGCTGGTTGAACTCCGCGGTCCGCTCGCCGAGCGGCAGCCACACGAAGTTCGCCTGCGTCTCCGGCACCGCGTAGCCCATCCCCACGAGCGCGGCGTGGACCCTGGTCCGCTCGACCGTCACGTCGGCGCACCGCGCCATCAGCTCGGCCTCCGCGTCCATCGCCGCGATGCCGGCGGCCTGCGCGATCCGGTTCACCGAGAACGGGATCTGCACCTTGCGCACGCCGGCCGCCACCTCGGGCGCCGCCACGAGGTAGCCGAGCCGGATGCCGGCCAGCGCGTACGCCTTGGAGAACGTCCGCATGACGGCCACGTTCTGCCGGTCGAGGAAGCCCATCCCGTCCGGCACGTCGGTGTCGGTGACGAACTCGCGGTACGCCTCGTCCAGCACCACCAGCACGTCGGAGGGCACCTGGTCGAGGAAGTCGGTCAGCTCGGCGGTCCGCAGCGCGGTCCCGGTCGGGTTGTTCGGGTTCGGGACGAACACCAGCCGCGTCCGGTCGGTGATGGCCGCGAGCATCCCCTTGAGATCGAGGGTGCTGTCGACGAGGGGCACCCGGACCCCGCGCGCCATCGCGATCTGCGTGACGATCGGGTACGCCTCGAACGAGCGCCATCCGAACACCACCTCGTCGTCCTGGACGCACAGCGCCTGCACCACCTGCTGGCACAGGCCGACCGACCCGCAGCCGACGGCGAGCCGGGCGCGGTCGACGTCGAAGTGGGCGGCCGCGCGGTCCATCAGGTCGTCCGCGCCGATCGCGGGGTAGCGGTTGACCTCGGCGGTCGCTTCGGCGATGGCGGCGAGCACGGACGCGGGCGCGGGGCCGGACAGCTCGTTGCTGGACAGGATGATCGCCCCGGGGATCTTCTTGCCGGCGACGTAGTCGGCGATCTCCGCGAGGTCGGCTCTGACGGTGACGGGCATGCCCAGCATCATGTCATGCGTCGCCGGCGTGCTCGGGCAGCTCGAAGAAGCACGACAGCGCCCCCTGGAAGTAGGCCTGCCGCACCTCGGCGAACCCCATCTTCTCCGCCACGCGGCGGGCGGCCACGTTCTCCGTCGGGGTGATGATCGTGATCGGCAGCCCGGGCAGCTCCTGTCTTGCCCACCCGACGGCGGCGGCCACCATCTCCGGCGCGTAGCCGCGGCCCCACTCGGACGGGAACAGCCGGTAGAACACGTTGAGGTACATACCGTCACCAGCGTGGGCCAGCTGCAGGCCGCCGAAACCGATCGTCTCACCCGTGCGGGTGAGCTCGATCGTCCAGTAGCCGAAGCCGAACTCGGCCCAGTGGTCGAGCCAGGAGGCGAACAGGAGCCGCGACTGGTCCGGGCTGCCGGGTCCTTCTGGGCGGTGGCGGACCGCCGCCGGGTCGGCGTGCAGAGCCGTCATCGCGTCGACATCGGCCGGTTCGACCTTGCGGAGGACCAGGCGTTCGGTGTGGACCCGTTCGGGTCTCGCGTCCTCTGCGACTTGGCTCACGGTCCCGATGCTAGCCACGGCCACTGACGAGCGAGCCTCGATCGCGGCCCGCTCGAGCTGCGGAGAACAACGACTCGGACGAACCGGGACGGTCCCACCCGCGCGGCTACGGTTGGTGCCGAGCGCTGCTGACCGCGCGCTGACCGGAGGTCCCCGCCGCCGGCTCGACCGACCCTCGAGGTCGGGCCCGAGCGCGGCCGCGAGGTCGATCCCGAGGACATACACGAGGTATGTGTCGAGCATTCTGTCAATTACGCTCCGTACCGTTTTGAATCAATGTGGTGCCCGGAACAAATCCGAATCTCCGGTATTTCGAAATGGAAAGTGGGGGCCGGTCATGCGCTACCTTGAACGTGAACGGGACGCCGTCGAGAAATATCTCCCCGGCTTGGACGACCTGCTGGCGGGGACCGCGCTCGCCGAGCTGGAACGTCCAGGAAGTCCTGGTATCAAAGCATTTCGCGACCATCGAGGGCCGGCACTGGTAATTCCGGCCGAGTACGGCGGCTCCGGTGCGGACGCGCTCGACGCGGTGCGTGTGCAGCGGGCGCTGGGGTCGCGTTCCCCGTCGCTCGCGGTGGCGACCACCATGCATCATTTCTCGGTCGCCGGGCTCGTCGTGGTCGCGGACGGCGGTGGTCAGGAATGGCTGCTGCTGGAGGCGATCGCGAAGAACAACATGTTGCTCGCGTCCGGGTTCGCCGAGGGCCGGCCGGACGGCAAGGTGCTGCAGCCGACGATGGCCGCGACGATCACCGACGAGGGCATCCGGATCAGCGGCGTCAAGCGGCCGTGCAGCCTCGCCCAGTCGATGGACCTGCTCACCGCGAGCGTCGCCATGCCGACCGAGGACGGCGGCACGCAGCTCGCGGTGGCGCTGATCCCCGCGAACGACCCCGGGGTGACCGTCAGCCCGTTCTGGTCCAGCTTCGCGCTGGCCGGCGCGGAGAGCGACCAGGTCACCATCGACGACGTGCTGGTGCCGCCCAACCTGGTGGTGCGCACCGAGGTGCCGGAGGGCGAGCACCTCGACGACATCCAGACCGCCGCGTTCGTCTGGTTCGAGCTGCTGATGATGGGCTCCTACCTCGGCGCGGCGAGCGCGCTGGTGGAGCGGGTGGTCGCGTCCGACCACATCGCCGTCTCCGAGCGGATGCGGCTGGTCACCGGCGTCGAGGGCGCGATGGCCGCGATCGAGAACGTGGCCCGCCAGGTCGCGGCGAGCGGGCCGGCGGTGTCTGGACTGACGAGCAGCGCAGGCGGCGAGCGTAGCGAGCCGCCGAAGCAGCGCAGGAGGGAAGACACCGCATTGCGGCCCGCGAGCCAGCGAGCGGAGCGAGCCAATGTCACTGTCTGTCAGCGCACGCAGCAGCTGCTCGTCGACGCGCTGCTCGTGCGCTACAGCGTGCAGGACACCATCGCCTCGGTCGTGCCGAGGGCGGTCGAGCTGCTGGGCGGCATGAACTTCATGACCGGTGACGACGTCGGCTACCTCGCCGCGGCCGTCAACGGCCTCGGCTTCCACCCGCCGGCCAGGGCCAAGATGGCCGGCCCGCTGACGAGCTACCTCGCCGGCGGCCCGCTCGACGTGGCGTGAGGAGCCCCGACATGCGTGAGATACCGACCCGCAAACCGACCCTGCTGCTCACCGGCGCCTCCGGCGTCCTGGGCCGCGCCATGATCGACGAGCTGTCCCGCGACCACGAGCTGGTCTGCCTGCGCAACCGCAAGAAGATCAACGACCCCCGGGTCACCGAGTTCACCGGCTCCTTCGACCACCCGACGCTCGGGCTGGACGCGACCGAGTACGCGAACCTGGTCCGCAGGCTCACCGGCGTGATCCACTCCGCGGCCGCCACCAACTGGAAGGCCCACCCGGACAAGATCCGCGCGACCAACCTCGGCGGACCGACCGCGCTGCTGCGGCTCGCGGCGGCGGCCGACGCGCCGCTGTACTTCTTCTCCACCGCGTTCGTCGCGTCGCCGCCGCCGACCGACGGCCGGTTCCCCGGCGCGGTCAGCTACATCCAGTCCAAGATCGACGCCGAGGAGCTGGTCCGCTCCTCGCCGGTGCCGACCGTCATCGTCCGGCCGTCACTCGTCACCGGCGACTCGGTCGACGGCCGGATGTCCGCCTTCCAGGGACTGCACCGGATGATGGGCGGCATCGTCAGGGGACTGGTGCCGATGGTGCCGACCGAGCCGAACTCGCTGATCGACGCCGTGCCGCAGGATCTCGTGACCGCGATCATCGGCAAGCTGGTGCGCCAGCGGATCACCGAGGGCGAGTACTGGATCACCGCCGGCACCGAGGCGCTGTCCAGCACCGAGCTGGTCGACCTGTGCGTGGCCATGTCCGCGCGGTTGGGCGTCAACGCGTTCCGGCCGCGGTTCATCCCCAGCGAGGCCGTCGACCGGCTGCTGCTGCCGCTCATGGACGACGTGCTCACCGACGACCTGCGCACGATGTTCACCGAGTTCCTCGAGTCGCTGTGGCTGTTCCAGAACCCGGCGCCGCTGCCGAGCTCGGTGGCACAGCTAGGTTTCGGGCACCGCGTCACCCGTGACGCGCTGTACGACGCGACCGAACGCTCGCTGTACTACTGGGCGAAGGTCAAGGGCCTCGCGCACGACGACGGAGCCGAGCTGGCGAGGGCGGCATGACCTCCGTCGCGCCACCGAACGCGCTCGGGGTGCACGAGCTGTACCGCAGGCACTTCGGGCCGGGCCGGGCGTCGGTCGGCCGGATGATCGGCGGGATGGTGGAGGTCGACTCGCACGGCCCGTGGCTGACCACCGCCGACGGCGGCGCCTACCTCGACTTCGGCGGCTACGGCGTCTATCTGCTCGGGCACCGGCACCCGGACGTGGTGGCCGCCGTGCACCGGCAGCTCGACCGCCATCCCATGGCGTCGCGGGTGTTCCAGGAGCCGGTGACGGCCGCCGCGGCCGCCGCGCTCGCGTCGGTCACGCCGGGCGACCTCGACCTCGTGCACTTCGTCAACTCCGGCGCCGAGGCGGTGGAGGCCGGGCTGAAGCTGGCGCGGGCGCACGGCCGCAACGCGCTCGTCACGACCCGCAACGGCTTCCACGGCAAGACGTTGGGCGCGCTCAGCGTCACCGCGAAGGCGGTGTTCCAGGACCCGTTCCGGCCGCTGCTGCCCGACGTCACCGAGGTGGCCTACGGCGATCTGTCCGAACTGGACGCCGCGCTGTCCACAGTGGCCGGGCGGGGTTGTTTCATCGTGGAGCCGGTGCAGGGCGAGGGCGGGGTCAACATCCCGCCGCCCGGCTACCTGCGTGGCGCGGCGGACCTGTGTCGCCGGCACGGCGCGATGTTCGTCGCCGACGAGATCCAGACCGGGCTCGGCCGCCTCGGCACGTGGTGGGGCGTGGACGTCGAGAACGTGGTGCCCGACATCCTGCTGGTCGGCAAGATCCTCTCCGGCGGCGTGGTGCCGGTCGCGGCGATGGTCGCCACGGCGGCGGCGTACGCGCCGTTCGCGAAGGATCCGTACGTCCACACGTCCACGTTCGCCGGCTCGCCGCTGGCGTGCGCGGCGGCCGCCGCGGTCGTCGAGGTTCTGCGCCGCGACGACCTGCCGGGGCGCGCCGCGCGGCTCGGCACCCGGCTGCTCGCCGGGATCGAGGCGGCGGTGGCGAAAGCCGGTCTGTCGCATCGCGTTCAGGTCCGCGGTCGCGGTCTGCTGATCGGTCTCGAGTTCGCCGACCCCGGCCGGGTCGGCGCGTTGTTCCTGAACCTGCTCGACCGCGGCGTGCTCGCGAACCACTCGCTCAACTCCTCGCACGTGCTGCGTTTCACCCCACCCGCGATCCTCGGCGACACCGAGGTGGACCGGTTCCTGGCCATCCTCGCCGAGGCGCTGGCCGACCTCTGAGTCACACCAACACACTGGAGGGAACAATGCGACAGGTCACCATCGCCGTCGTGGCCGACGGTCTCGACGCCGCGGCCGCCTACGCGCGGATCAGTGACTTCGCCCGCTACCCGGAGCTGACGGACGCGGTGCTCGCCGTCGACCTGGACCCGGGACAGACCGACGGCTCGTCGATCGTGTCCACCTGGACCGTCCGGTTCCGCAAGGGACTGCTGTGCTGGACCGAGCGTGACACGCTCGACCCGGCCGCCGGCACGATCGCGTTCACACAGATGTCCGGCGACTTCGAGGTGTTCGAGGGCACCTGGCGGGTGTCCACATCGGACGGCGGCGCGCTCGTCGAGTTCACCGCCGGCTTCGACCTCGGGATGCCGACGCTCGCCGACATCCTCGACCCGGTCGCCGAGGCCGCGCTGCGCGACAACATCCTGCTGATCCTGCGTGGGCTGATCGGCGAGGTACGCGAGGTCGAGCAGGTGACCGGCCGTGTCTAGCGCTGGTGCTCTGCGGGCCTTCGGCGACGTGGACTCCTTCCGCGAAGGCCCCGGCACCGACCGCTGCGTCCGGCTCTACCGCAAGCTCGCCGCCGGCGTGTCCGTGGTGGGCACGGCCGGCGTCGACGGGCCGGTCGGCGCGACCGTGTCCGCGGTGACGTCGGTGTCGCTGCGCCCGCCGATGCTGCTGGTCAGCCTGGCGCTCGGGTCGAGGACGCTCGTCGCGATCGAACGGCGTCGCACGTTCTCCGTCGCGTTGCTCCGGGCCGACCAGCAGTCGCTCGCCGAGGGGTTCGCGCGGCGGGGCGGACCGCGGTTCTCCGGTGTCGTCTATCGGGAGCTGCTCGGGGTGCCGGTGCTCGCCGACAGCCTCGCGTGGTCGGTGTGCCTCGTCGCCGACGTGCGTACCTACGGCGACCACAGCCTGGTGATCGGCGAGGTCGTCGCCGCCCACGCGGGGACCGGGCGGCCGTTGCTGTGGCACGACCAGAAGTTCGCGGAACTGGGGGAGTAGTCATGTTGCGAGGGCTCGCGCTGCGAGTGATCCGGTTCCGCCGGCTCATCCTGTTCGCCGCCGTGGCGTTCCTGGTGGGTGGCGCGGTGCTGTCGCTCGACCTGCACCGTCACCTGAGCATCGGCGGGTTCTGGGCGAGCACGGACGAGTCGACGCGGGCGGAGGCGGAGTTCGGCGACACACTGCCGAACGGCCCGCACAACCTGATCCTGGTGGCCCGCGACGAGTCCGGCGCGGACTCGCCGGCCGCGGTCGCGGCCGGGCAGGAGCTGACCGAGGAGCTGGCGGCCGAGCCCGCGCTGTCGTCCGTCACGTCCTACTGGGCCACCGGCAGCACCGAGCTGCGGTCCGCGGACGGGAAGACCGGGCTGGTGCTGGCACGGATCGAGGGCGACGAGGACCAGCGTAAGGAGGCGCTGCTCCCGCTGTACGACCGCTACCACGGCACGCACGAGGGCCTGTCGATCCGGTTCGCCGGGCAGCCCGCGGTGGAGCGGGAGGTCACCGAGCGCTCCGGCGAGGACCTGCAGCGGCTGGAGGTGCTGTCCACGCCGGTGGTCGCCGTGCTGCTGCTCCTGATCTTCGGCAGCATCGTGGCGAGCCTGCTGCCGCTGGTGATCGGGCTGACCGCGATCGTCGGCACGCTCGTCACGCTGCGGGTACTGACGATGATCACGCCGGTGTCGGTGTACTCGCTGAACATCGCGACCGCACTGAGCCTCGGCCTCGCCATCGACTACGGCCTGTTCGTGGTCACCCGGTACCGCGAGGAGCTCGACAAGGGGCTGCCGCCCGTCGCGGCGGTCGCGAACACGATCGCGACGGCCGGCCGCACGGTGCTGTTCTCCGCGCTCGTGGTGGCGCTGTCGCTGTCCGCGCTGCTCGTGTTCCCGCTGTACTACCTGCGGTCCTTCGCGTACTCGGGGATCGCGGTGGTCGGGTTCGCCGCGCTGTCCGCGCTGGTGCTGCTGCCGGCGGTGCTCGTGCTGCTCGGCACCAGGGTCGACAAGCTCGACGTGCGGGCCGGGCTCGCGAAGCTGTTCCGGCGCAAGGCGAAGCCGGCCGGCCGGCTGTCCGCGGTCGGCACCGGTGGCTGGCACCGGCTCGCGTCGTTCGTGATGCGCAGGCCGCTGCCGCTCGCCACCGGCGCGATCCTGTTCCTGCTGGTGCTCGGCGGACCGTTCCTGCAGGCCAGGTTCGCGCTGCCGGACGAGACGAACCTGCCGAGCACCAGCGAGTCCGCGCAGGTGACCGCGTTGCTGCGGGCGGAGTTCCCCGCGCTCGGCGCGGACGCCATGTACATCGTGTCGCCGGACCGGCAGCTCTCGCCGTCGGCCACCGCCGACTACGCGACCCGCGTGTCGCGAGTGGACGGTGTGGTTCGGGTCAACTCGGCGGCCGGCGTGTTCGCCGACGGCAAGCTGCTCGCGCCGCCGAACCCGTTGTCGGCCAAACAGTTCACGGCGACGCGAGCGTCCTGGCTGTCGGTCGCGCTGTCCGGGCCGCCGCAGGGCGAGGTGGCCACCGCGGCCGCCGAGCGGGTGCGTGCGCTGCCCGCGTCGCGCGGCCTGCTGGTCGGCGGGGTCGCCGCGCACCTCGTGGACACCAAGTCGACGCTGGCGGACTACCTGCCGTGGGCACTGCTGGTGGTCGCGGTGTCGACGCTGCTCGTGCTGTTCCTGTTCACCGGCAGCGTGCTGATCCCGGTGAAGGCCGTGGTGCTGAACCTGTTGAGCCTCACGGCCACGTTCGGCGCGGCCGTGTGGATCTTCCAGCAGGGCCACCTCGCGTGGCTGGTCGGCGACTTCCAGGTCAGCGGCACGGTCGAGATGACGACGATCATCATGCTGTTCGCCATCGCGTTCGGGCTGTCCATGGACTACGAGGTGTTCCTCCTGTCCCGCATCAAGGAGGAGTACGACCGGACCGGCGACAACGCCGCCGCGGTCGCGGTCGGCCTGCAGCGCACCGGAAAGCTCATCACGTACGCGGCGATGATCTTCGTGGTCGTGATGCTGGCGTTCGCCACGTCCACGCTCGGGATCCTCAAGCTCGTCGGCATCGGGCTCGGGCTCGCGGTGTTCATGGACGCGACGCTGGTCCGCGCGGTGCTCGTGCCGGCGGTGATGCGGCTCGCCGGCCGGGCCAACTGGTGGGCGCCGCGCTGGCTACGGCGGGTGCACGACCGGATCGGCCTCCGGGAGGACGAGGCGCGACCCGAGGAGACAAGGCAGTTGTCACTAGTCGGAGGTGGGCGGTCATGACCGTGGTCGACGAGCCGGTCGGGGTGGTCGGCGAGATTCTGCCGATCCTGCGGCGCACCGCGGACAACCCGTCCGCGTTCCTGGCGCTCAACCAGGGCAACGAGTACTTCACCGCACCGGGCATCGACGGCGTGGTGACCTACCGGCCCTTCGGGAACCGGTACTGGATCCAGTTCGCCGGCGTCGCGGCGGCCCCGGAGCGCCGCGGCGCGCTCGACGCCGCGTTCACGACCGCGGCGAACGTCGCGGGGCGGCGGATCATCGCCGTGCAGCTGCTGCGTGGCGACGCCGTCCGTGCCGCCGAGAAGGGCTGGACGGTCAACCAGTTCGGCACCTCGTACAGCATCGACCTCGCCGAGTTCGGCCTGCGCGGGCGCAAGTTCGTCAAGACCCGCAACATGATCACCCGGTCGCGGCGCGAGGGCGTCACGGTGTCCGAGGTGGACCCGGCGCTCGTGCGGGACCGGCTCGCGGAGATCGACGGATCGTGGCTGCGGGACAAGGGTTGGCACGTCAAGGAGATGCGCTTCCTCATCGGTGAGCGCGAGGGCCCCGGCGCCGCGCACCGGCGGACGTTCGTGGCCACGGTCGGGGACCGGATCGTGGCGTACGTGTCGTACTCGCCGGTGTTCGGCTCGCGGCCGGGCTGGCTCTACGACCTGACCCGCCGCAGCCCCGACGCGCCGCCCGGCGTGATCGAGCACATCTTCGCCGAGGCCGCGGAGACGCTGCGTGCCGACGGCGCCGGCTGGCTGCACCTCGGGCTCACCCCGTTCGTCGGCCGCGACGAGGACAACGAGATCCCAGGCGCCGCCAACAGGATGACCGGCCGGCTGGTCGACCTGATCGAGCGCCGTGGGTCGTTCCTGTACCCGGCGGCCGGGCAGCTCGCGTTCAAGCTGAAGTGGCGGCCGCAGGTGGTCACGCCGGAGTACGTGGCGTTCCCCGGCCGGATCCGGGTCCGCGACATCTGGTGCCTCGCCAGGGCCACCAACGCACTGTGAAGGGGGATGAAATGTCGAATGTGAGCAGGCGAACCAGTGTCTCGGTCGAAGTGCCGTTGGTGGCAATGGAGACCGCGCCCGTCTGGTGGCAGACCGCGCCACCGCACGAGACCGGGCCGCGCCTGCGCGGCGACGAGCGTGCCGCGCTGGTGATCGTCGGCGGCGGGCTGTCCGGGCTCGCCACCGCCTACCACGTCAACCGGCTCGACCCGGACCGGCGCGTGGTCGTGCTGGAGGCGCAGCGGGTCGGCTGGGGCGCCACCGGCCGCAGCACCGGCGTCGTCGGGCCGGGCCTTTCGATGCCGATGCCACGCGTGCGCAGGAAGTACGGCGACGCGGCCGCCGTCGAGGCGTTTACGGCGAGCCAGCACGGGGTCACGCTGCTGCGGGAGCTCGTCGCGCGCGAGGGGATCGAGTGCGACGCGCGGGACGAGCCGCACACGGTCGCCGCGCTCACCGAGGCGCAGCAGCGGCGGATGGCCAAGCAGCTGAACTCGTTGGGGGATCTGGGTTTCGACGTGCCGTGGCTGTCCGACGCGGAGCTGACCGAGCTGGCCGGGCCGGGCTACCTCGCCGGTTTCGCCTACCGGGACGCGCTGCTGGTCGACCCGTACCGGCTCGTCACCGGCCTCGCGGACGTGCTGCGGGCGCGGGGCGTGGAGATCTACGAGGACAGCCCGGTGCTCGACGTCGACACGTCCGGCCGGCGGCCGGTGGTCCGCACGCCGAGCGGCACGGTCACCGCGGGCCGGCTGCTGTTCACGATCGACGGCTACGCCAAGGGGTTGAACCCGCACCCGCGCTCGGTGTTCGCGATCCGCACGCACGTGCTCGCGACCGCGCCGCTTACCGAGTCGCAGCGCGCGGACCTCGGCTGGGCGGGTCGCGGCGGCGTGATCGACCAGCGCAACTTCTTCAACTACTACCGCATGACCGGCGACGGGCGGCTGGTGTTCGGCGGCGGGCCGGCGGTCGTGCCGAGCGGCGACCCGACGCGCGACGCGGCCGCGTCGACGAAGGTGTACCGGCGGCTGCACCGCGAGCTGTCCGCGTGCTTCCCGGTGCTCGCGGACGTCGAGGTCGACGCGTACTGGTCGGGTCTGACGGCGAGCAGCTTCGACCGGCTGCCGGTGCTCGGCTCGGTGCCGGGACAGTCGGCCGTGCACTACGCGGGCTCGTGGTGCGGGCACGGCCTGTCGCTGTGCGTCGACGCGGGCTGGCGGTTCGCGAAGAGTCTTCTCGACGACCCGGAGCCGGGTCTGCTGTGGGAACGGGACAAGGCGCCCGGCGTGCCCAGCTCGGTGTTGCGCAGCAAGGGATCGCGGGCCTATCTGCGGTTCCTCGACCGCGCGGACCGCAGGGACCTGCGCCGCCTGCCGGACGCCGCACTCGAAACCGTTGGGAGGTAACGGACATGTCACTACCACTGCCTGTGCCGGAGCCGGCGCCGCGGGAGCGGCCGAAGCTCACGCTCGTGCCCGGCGCGTCGACCGAGCTGCCCGAGGTGGCCGACGTCGTGATCGTCGGCGGCCGGATCTCCGGCTGTGCCACGGGAGTCCGGCTCGCCGAGGCCGGTCTGCGGGTCGTCGTGCTGGAGCGTGAGGAGCGGTACACCGACGCGATCTCCACGCACTACCTGCAGGACCTCGGGCTGTGGGACGAGCTGGGGCTGCTGCAGGACGTCATCGACCTCGGCGCGCCGAAGCTGAACGCCACCCGGCTCAACATGGACGGCATCGACCTGTCGTCCGTGCACCCGGAGGCGCCGCGGATGTGCGTGCGCCGCTTCGGGCTGGACGAGCTGCTGCGCAAGCGGCTGGACCGCTCCGGCGCCCAGCTCGTCACCGGGGTCGCGGTCACGGGTCTCGTCAACGGCCCGGACGGCCGGGTCGACGGCGTCCGGGTGCAGCTGCCGGACGGCAAGGGCACGGCGCAGATCCTCGCGTCGCTCGTGGTCGGCGCGGACGGGCGCAACTCCACGGTCGCGCGGCTGACCGGCGCGAAGAAGTACGCGGTGACCGAGAACGACCGCAACGCCTACTGGCGCTACTACCGCAACCTGCCGATCCCGTCGGAGTTCCACCTGGTGCGCCACGAGCGGGACGTGTTCTTCGCCGTGCCGTGCGACGACGGGCTCACGCTCGTGGTGGCGCAGCCGCCGTCGGACGACGAGCGGGACTGGCGCGACCGCGCGGTGTTCGAGGAGGTCGCCGAGCGGACGATCCCGCTGCTGCGCGGGCTGCTGCACCGCGCGGAGCAGGTCGGCGACGTGCGGGTGGTGCGACGCATGCAGGGCTACTTCCGCGAGTCGGCGGGCCCCGGCTGGGTGATCCTCGGCGACGCGGGCCACTTCAAGGACGTGATCACCGGGCAGGGCATCTCCGACGCGCTGCGCCAGTCGCGGTCGCTCGCCGGCTACATCCTCGCCGCGTGGGGCAAGGAGCCCAGGCTGGACCGGGCGATGCGGTACTGGTGGCGGGCACGCGACGCCGACGCGAAGCCGATGTACTACTTCTCGCAGAGCTTCGGCCGGTCGCTGCCGCCGAACGTGTTGGACCTGGAGGTGTTCCGGTTCGTCGGTTCGTCGAACCGCAGGCGCCACAACCTGTCCCGCCTGCTCGAGCATCGCTACAACCCCAGGCGACTTCTCGGGGTGCCGGCGCTGGCCGGGCTGGTGCGCGGACTGTTCCGTCGCGACACTGACTTCAGTCAGGTGATGGCGGCGTTCTCGCAGTCGGCGAACCGGGAGTTGGGGCGTGGGTAACCGCAGGTGGGCCATCGTGCTCAGGGTCGCGCTCGGCGCGCTCGCGTTCGAGTGCGCGCTGATCGGGTTCCAGGCGCTGTTCTTCCCGTCCTACTTCTACAACGAGTTCCTGCTGGGGCGGGGCTGGTCGGCGATGCTGCCGCCCTACAGCGAGCACATGACCCGCGACGCCGGCGCGCTGTACCTCGGGTTCTTCGTGACGCTGACGTGGGCGACCGTGCGGCTGTCGCGTGAGCTGGTCAACGCGTCGGTGATCGGGTTCGCGGTGGCGACCGTGCCGCACATGGTGTACCACTCGTTTCACATCGACGCGGCGACCGAGCTTTTCGACAAGGTCGCGCAGGTGGGGGCGCTCGCGGTGACCCTCGTGGTGTGCGTCGGGTTGCTGGAGGCGCACCGCAGGTACCGGCTGAGTGTTTAGATGGGGGCATGCGCTTTCCGGACACGCCGCTCGTGCTGCTGCACGCCTTTCCGCTGGACGACCGGATGTGGGCCGGGCTCTCCGTCGACGCGGAGCTGATCACGCCGAGCCAGCGGGGTTTCGGCGGCGTGCCGCTCGGGGCCGACGAGCCGAGCCTCGACGCGGTGGCGGCGGACGTCCTCGAACTGATCGGCGACCGCAAGGTGGTGCTCGGCGGCTGCTCGATGGGCGGCTACGTGGCGATGGCCGTGCTGCGTGCCGTGCCGCACCTGGTGTCCGGGTTGGTGCTGGTGTCCACGCGGGCGTCGGCGGACACGGCGGCCGGCCGCGAGACCAGGCACGCGATGGCGGCGCGGATCGAGAGCGAGGGCGCCGGCTTCGTCCCGGAGACGGTGCTGCCGACCCTCCTCGGCGCGGCGAGCCTCGAGCGCCGACCGTCCGTCGTGGACACCGTGCGGAACCTGGTGTCCGAACAGGACGGAGCCGCGATCGCGTGGGCGCAGCGCGCGATGGCGGCCCGGCAGGACTCGTCGGACCTGCTCGCGTCGACCGACGTGCCGACCCTCATCGTCCGAGGCGACCAGGACACGCTGATCCCGCCGGCGGACGCGGACGCCCTGACCGCGTTGATGCCGAAGGCGGAGCTGGTGGTCCTCGCCGGCGCGGGGCACCTGCCGCCGCTGGAGGTGCCGGAGGAGTTCACCGGCGCGGTGGCCCGCTGGCTGGAGTGAGCCCGGCTCCCCATCACACCTGACTGAGGAGCCGGGCCGTGCTGCCTACTCAGGCCGGTTCGACGGGCAGCCACAGCTCGCAGGTCGCGGTGCTGAAGTCATCCGCGCGGTCGAGCACCGCGACGATCGACGGTCCTGGCCGCAGACGCCACGGGTTGGACGGGAACCACTCGGTCGCGGTCGCGGCCCAGGTGTTCTGCAGGGTCTGCGGATGAGGCCCCGCGGTGTGGAAGACCGCCCACCTGCCGGCCGGCACCTCGATGGCGTCGAGGTCCTCGGGGACCGGTGTGTCCCGGGAGACGGCGACGCCGTGCAGGTAGGTCAGTTCGCTGCCCTCGGCGCTGTCCGGCTCGAGGTCGTCGCTGACCTGGAGCAGGCCCCCCGGCTCGGTGTCGCTGAGGGCTTTCAGCCGGGGATGCTCCTCCGCCGGTAGCGCGGCGATGTGCCGCTGGATGTGCGGGTTGACGCCCACGTGGATGAGCGGCACGCGGGCCGCGTGTCCGATGAGCCGGAAAGCGGGTCGTTCGATGATGCGGGTGTCCATGGGGATGCTCCCTTCGACGGTCAGGCGGAACCTGAGCTGCGGTTGTGTGCGAAGGGGGCCTCCGTCGCGGCGGACGTCACCGGGGCCGGCACCGTGGACCGCTCGGAACGCACGTCCGAACGCCTCGGTCGAGCCGTACCCGTGCCGGACGGCGATGCTCAGCAGATCGTCCCTGCCACGAACGACATCGGCGGCGGCGACGGTCATGCGGCGTCGGCGCACGTACTCCGACAGCGGCATACCGGCCAACGACGAGAACATCCGGCGCAGGTGGTACTCGGTCGTGCCGAGCGCCGTCGCCAACCCGGTGACGTCGAGCTCCTCGGTGAGGTGCTCCTCGACCAGGTCGACGAGCCGGTTGAGTGCCGAGATCATGAGGCCTCCTTCGACGTCAACACTGGCGGAGAGCACCCCGGCCGCGCCCGACCGTTGCGATCCGATCCGATCATGCTCTGCGGCTACGAACGTCGGCGAGGGCGGCGCGCTGCTGTCGGGTGGTGAGCGCCAGCGGGTCTCGATCGCGCGGGCGCTGCTGAAGGGCGCGCCCATCGTGCTGCTGGACGAGGTGACCTCCGCGCTGGACCCGGTGAACGAGGCGGCCGTCCACGAGGGTGTCGAGCGCCTGATGGCGGGCCGGACGGTGGTGATGGTGGCGCATCGGATGCGGAGGGCGGCCACGACGAGCTGCTCCGCCGCGACGGCCGCTACGCCGACTTCTGGGCGGCCGCCATGACACCGGCCCTGTCGTTCGATCCTTTGTAGACCTAGTCCCGGCTCTTGCGCCTGCGGCGCCGGCCGCGGCGGGGGGTGGTGTCCTCGTCGTCGGGTTCCAGGGGGATGTGCGGGGCTTCCTCGGTCTCGTCGCTGTCGCCGATCAGGCCGAGGAGCTCCGCGGCGATCTGCTGCGCCGACTCGGCGAGCGTGGGGGCCTCCTCGCCGGCGCGGCGCAGGGCCGCCGAGCGCAGGCGCGTGTAGCCGCGGACCGACACCGGTCGCCTGGTGCGGATCGTGTACGCGTCGGCGTCCTCGAGCGCGCCGGCCAGCTCCGCGTCGACCAGGACGGTCCCCGGCCGGGCCACCGACGTGAGGCGGCTCGCGATGTTGACCACCGAGCCGTAGACGTCGCCGAAGCGGCTCAGCACCCGCCCGTAGGCGAGGCCCGCCCGCAGCGACGGGACGCCGTCCTCCTGCTCGGCGCGCTCCAGCAGCGTCAGCGCGATCTCGGCGCCGTCGACCGGTGAGTCGGCGACGAACAGGACCTCGTCGCCCAGCATCTTCACGATGCGGCCGTGGTTCTCGGCGACCACGTCGGCCGCCAGCGCGTCGAAGCGGTCGACCACGGCGACCAGCTCGGCCTCGGTGGACCGCCTGGTCAACGACGTGAAGCCGACCATGTCGGCGAAGCCGACGATCTGGCGCCGCTCGTCGAGGTCGTCGTCCGGCGAGGCCAGCATGCGCACCGAGTTCGCCGCGAGGTGGCGGCGCCACACGAAGTTCTGCAGGGCCTCCAGCTCGGGCGTGAGGTGTTCGACGAGCCGGGCGAGCTGGCGTTCGTCGGCGCCCAGCTCGGGGTTCGCGGTGAGCACGTCGCGCAGCATCCGCACCTGGGACTCGGCCAGCCGCGACATGTGCTGGGCGATCATGCGCGCGGTGGACGTGGCCACCGACGGGTCGACGATGCCGCCCTGGATCAGCTCGTTCGCGATGCGCAGCGCCCGGATGTCGCCGTCGGTGAAGACGGCCGCGTCGTCCGCGGCGCTGGCGAAACCGAGCGCCCGCCACAGCGCGCGGGCGCGTTCGGCCGGCACCCCGGACCGCTCGGCGACGTCGGCACGCGTGTACCGCCGGGTGCCGCCGAGCAGGATGCCCTCGATGCGCTGCTGCAACGCCTCGAGCTGGTCGGTCTCGGTCACGTGGTGTGGACGATGAGCACGTCGACCTGCGACTTGCGGGCCGCCTCGGACGGCACCGAGCCGAGCAGCCGGCCGGCGAGCGTGTTCAGTCCGCGGTTGCCGACCACCAGCAGGTCGGCGGAGCGCTCCTTGACCACCTTGGCGAGCGTCGGCACCGGCTCGCCGTCGATCACCACGGTGTCGATGTTCGTGGCGCCCGCCTTCTTCGCCCGCTCGGTCGCGGTCCGCACCGAGTCCTCGGCCGGTGACGCGCCGACCACCTGGTAGGCGACGTCGTCGCCGAGCTCGTCGGCCGCGCGGGCGACGTCGTCCTGGCGGGCGGGGTGGTAGGCGCAGGCGATGACCAGGGTGGCGCCGGCGTCGGCGGCGATCCGCGCGGCCCGGTCCACCGCGAGGTAGGACGAGTCGGAGCCGTCGGTGCCGACGACCACGGTCTGGTATGCCGTCATGTGTCCTCCCGTAGCTACTCGCGGGTAAACCTACCGTGTGACGGACGTGGCCGCGACGTCTGGATCCCGCCAGCGACCCGGCGTCCCGAGCGGCAACCTGAGGACATGTTCCAGATCCACGCGCTCCCGGCCGACGTGCGCACGGCCGCCACGAACGACCCGTCGACCGTCCGTTCCGTCGCGCGCGGCGGCGAGCCGCTGCGGTGCTGCCTGCGTGACGCGGCGGCGGGGGAGGAGCTGCTGCTGTTCAACTACGAGCCGCCACTGCCGGCGGGCACTCCCTACCGCGAGCTGGGCGCGGTGTTCGCGCACGCCGGCGAGTGCGCCGGCCCGTCGACCGACGGCTACCCCGCGGACTGGGTGGGCCGGCCGCAGGTGCTGCGCGCCTACGACGCGCGGGGCTGGATCCACCCGGCGACCCGCACCCACGACGGCGCCGACCCGGGCGCCGTGCTCGCCGAGGTGCTCGCGAAGCCGGACGTGGTGGCGGTGCACAGCCGCAACATCGCGTACGGCTGCTACATGTTCACCGCGACCCGCGAGTCCTGAGTGTCGAACTCGCGGGTCGTGAGTGTTGGACTCGCGGTTACTCGCCGATGTCCTCGTACCAGAGGTCGGGGTGGGCGGCGATGAAGTCGGTCATCAGGGCGACGCAGTCGGCGTCCGCCACCACGGTGATCTCGACCCCGTGCTCGGCGAGCCACCCGTGGCCGCCGGAGAACGTGGTCGCCTCGCCGACCACCACGCGGGGGATCGCGAACTGCCGCACGAGCCCGCTGCAGTACCAGCACGGCGACAGCGTCGTGACCATGACCGTGTCGCGGTAGTGGCGGCGCCGGCCCGCGTCGCGGAACGCCGCCGTCTCGGCGTGCATCGACGGGTCGCCGTCCTGCACGCGGCGGTTGTGACCTCGACCCAACAGCTCGCCGTCGCGGCTGAACAGGGCCGCGCCGATCGGGATGCCGCCCTCGGCGAGGCCGGCGCGGGCCTCCTCGACGGCGACCGCCAGCAGGTCCGCGTCGGTCACCGGGTGATGCGCTTCGTCTTCGCCGCGGACAGCTCGGTGGACAGCTCGTCCGGGTTGCCGGACGTCTCCCACTGCTCCTTGGGCGGCCCGCCCGGCGCGGTCGCGGCGTCGCGCGGCGCCGGGCTCGGCCGCGTCGCCTCTTCCAGCTCGTCGGGCAGGGGGTCGAACGCCGGCACGGCGTTCTCCAGGTACGCGTGCGCGTCGACCACCAGCTCGCGGGCCGAGTGCAGCTGCTCGGCGACCTTCGCGCGCAGCTTGCGCAGCGACGCCACCCGCTGGGCCGCGTGGTTGATCCGCCGGTTCGACTCCTCGGTCGCCTCGCGCACCCGCCGCGTCGCCTCGTCGGTGGCCTCCTGCAGCCGCGCCGCGGACTCGGTGATCGCCTCGTGGCGGCGGCGGTTGGCCTCCTCGGTGGCCTCGCGGACGCGCCGCTCGGCGTCCGACTTCGACGTCGCCTCCTGCTCGGCCAGCGCACGCATCGACTCGGTGCGCCGCGACGCCATCGCGATCTCGAAGTCCTCCTCGACCTGCGCGCGGCGGGCCAGCGCCGCGCCCTCGGTGGCCTCGGCGGCCAACGTGGCGGCCTCGGTGATCTCGCTCGCCTCGGCGCGCGCCTTGTCCAGCACGCCGCGGTGCTCGTGCTCCATGGCGATGCGGCGCTCGTCGAGCTCCTTGAGCTGGGTCTCGTAGCGCGACCGCAGCTCGTCGGACTCGGCCTCGGCCTTCGCGCGGACGTGCTCGGCCTCGGCCGCGGCCTTGGCCCGCATCTCCTCGCACTCGTCCTGGGTCAGCCGCAGCATCCGCTGCAGCCGCTCCGAGAGCCCCTCGAGCGTCGTCGGCGGCTGCGCCAACCGTTCGACCTGCTTGTGCAGATCGTCGATCGTCGTCCGCGCCACCTCGAGCTGCGAGGTCAGCTCGGCCGCCTGCGCCGCGGCCGCGTTGCGGTCGGCGGCGAGGATCTTCAGCTGGCCGTCCAGCTGTTCGAGATGCTCTTCGACCTGCATTCGGCTGTAGCCGCGCTTGGTGATGTCGAAGCCGGCTCCCAGTGGTACAAGATCACGTTCTTCGCCCAGCGCCATGGGCTCCACGCTACCTTGCTCGACCGACACTCATGTCCGCGTGTCGAAAAGTCGTTCAAACGCCCCGAAAACGGTTGATGGCGGACAGATGTTGCTCACGCAGCCCGGGATCCCGCACGCCGAGCCCCTCCTCCGGCGCGAGGCACAGCACGCCGACCTTGCCCTGGTGTGCGTTGCGGTGGACGTCGTGCGCGGCCTGCCCGGTGTCCTCCAACGAGTACACAGCGGACAGTGTCGGGTGGATCTTCCCCTTCGCGATCAAGCGGTTCGCCTCCCACGCCTCGCGGTAGTTGGCGAAGTGCGAGCCGATGATGCGCTTCAGGTTCATCCAGAGGTACCTGTTGTCGTACTGGTGGAGGAACCCACTGGTCGACGCGCACGTGACGATCGTGCCGCCGCGCTTGGCGACGAACACGCTCGCGCCGAACGTCTCCTGGCCGGGGTGCTCGAACACGATGTCCGGGTCCTCGCCGCCGGTCAGCTCGCGGATCTTGGCGCCGAAGCGCTTCCACTCCCCCTGGTCCTGGGTGTGCTCGTCGGACCAGAACCTGTAGCCCTCCGCGTTGCGGTCGATGATCAGCTCGGCGCCCATCTTGCGGCAGATGTCGGCCTTGCGCTGGCTCGACACCACGCAGATCGGCGTCGCGCCGCCGTTCAGCGCGAACTGGGTCGCGTACGAGCCGAGGCCGCCGGACGCGCCCCAGATCAGCACCGTGTCGCCCTGTTTCATGTCGGCGCCGTTGCGGGAGACCAGCTGCCGGTAGGCGGTCGAGTTGACCAGGCCGGGGCTGGCGGCCTCCTCCCACGTGAGGTGCGCGGGCTTGGGCATCAGCTGGTTGGACTTGACCAGTGCCAGCTCGGCGAGCCCGCCGAAGTTCGTCTCGAAGCCCCAGATGCGCTGCTCGGGGTCGAGCATCGTGTCGTTGTGGCCGTCCGGGTGCTCCAGCTCGACGTTCAGACAGTGCGCGACGACCTCGTCGCCGGGCTGCCACGCGTTCACGCCCGGCCCGGTGCGCAGCACGACGCCGGCCAGGTCGGAGCCGACCACGTGGTAGGGCTGGTCGTGGCGCTTGGCCAGGGGAGAGGTCCGCCCGTAGCGGCGCAGGAAGCCGAACGTGTCCATCGGCTCGAAGATCGACGTCCACACGGTGTTGTAGTTGATGGCGCTCGCCATCACCGCGACGAGCGCCTCGCCGGGGCCGAGGTCGGGCGTGGCGACCTCGTCGACGTGCAGCGACTCGCGCGGGTCCTTGTCGGCGTGGGCCCGGTCGGCGAACATCTCGACCTCGTCGGCGTGGACCGTGACCCCGCGGTAGGTGTCGGGGACGGGCAGCGAACCGACCGCGGCCAGGTCGTTCGCGAGGATGGCGTCCAGGAGCTTCCGCATGTCGGCCGACGTTACCGACCAGTAACGGTACAGAGCCAGCGTGGCGAGAGCTGAGTCACTCGTTTGGGAACTGTGACCTATGAGACCCGCCGGAAAGTTTGACCGGCCGGCCAACCAAGGAGCATTATCGAACCAGAGGCTCTCATCACACGGAGGTGGTCTCGATGGTGGAATCCGCAGCTGTCCGGCCTTGGACCAGGCCGCATGACTGGGCGGAGGTCGTACTGGGTGTCGTGGCTGTGCTGTCGTTCCTGTGGATGGACACGAACAACGCCGCGATGTGGACGATGATCGTGCTCGGCGCGCTCGTCGCCCTGGACGGGTTGGCGTCGCTCGCCGTGCCCGGCCAGGTCTACGGCGAGGGGATCCAGATCGTGCTCGGGGTGCTGATGTTCATCTCCCCATGGGTGATGAGCTACACGGACCTCGGCGGGATCGCCTGGTCGTCGTGGATCATCGGCGCGCTGACCGTGATCGTCGGCGCGGCCGCGCTGCCGGTCGCGCAGGCGGCGCACCGGTCCGGAGTCGCCGGCCAACACTGACAGCTCTTCGCCGCACGCGCGGCCCTCGGCGTGGCCTCCCGGGTTACGTTGTGGGCCGCGCGTCGTCGTGGTGGCGAGTCGTCATGGCGTGGAGTGGAAAGGGGCAGGCGGTGATCCGTCGACCTGGCAAGAAGGACGACCCGTCCGCGCGGGAGCGCATCCTGGTGGCGGCGGAGGAGCTGTTCGCGGAGGCCGGCTTCGACGCGACACCGACCTCGCGGATCGCGGCGCTCGCCAAGGTGCCGAAGGGCCTCGTGCACTACTACTTCCAGCGCAAGCAGGACCTGCTGACGGCGCTGGTCGAACGGCTGCCCGACGAGCACATCGAGCCGGGGCGGGTGGTCGTCCCCGGCGACGTGGCGGCGTCGCTGCGCAGGCTGGTCGCCGAGCTGGACGCGCGGAACCGGGCGTCGATGCTGCTGTCGCACCTGCTGTGGCGGGAAGCGGACACGCACCCGTCGGTGAAGGAGGCGCTGCAGGCCCGCTTCAACACGGTGGTGGACCAGGTCCGGGCGGTGATCGTGGCGGCGAGCACGGGGAACCTGCCCCTCGTCGACGTCGACACGGCCTCCGGGCTGCTCGCGCTCGCGGTCAGCTACCGGCACTCGGTGGCCCGCCACGGCGAGTCGGCGGACGTGTCGGGCTCGGAGACCATCGACCGCGAGGTCGACTTCATCGCGGGCGCCCTGAAGGCGCACCAACCGGCGACTCACCAGGCCTGAAACGGGGACTCGCGGGTTCAGGCGTCGGGGGCTGGTTCTACCAGCTCGATGAGCACGCCGCCGGCGTCCTTCGGGTGCACGAAGTTCGCCCTGCTGTTCGCCGTCCCGACGACCGCCTTCTCGAAGAGCACCCGCAGGCCCTTGGCGCGCAGCGCGTCCGCGGCGGCCTCGACGTCGGTCACGCGGTAGGCGACCTGCTGCAGGCCGGGGCCCCTGCGGTCGATGAACTTGGCGATCGTGGTGTCCGGCGACAGCGGCGCGAGCAGCTGCGTCGCCGGGCCGGTGCCGTCGTCGCCGGGGACGCGCAGCATCGCCTCGTGCGTGCCCTGCTCCTTGTTGACCTCCACGTGGGTCAGCTCGAGGCCGAGCGTGTCGCGGTAGAACGCGATCGCCGCGTCCAGGTCGGGCACGGCGACGCCCACGTGGTCGATGGCGGTGACGAACGGCTTCATGGCGTCCATCACCTGACCATACGGCGCGGTATCGATCAGGTGACCTGCCGTTGTGCGAGTGCTCACACAGACCGGGACCGCATTTACTACCAACGGGTAAGGTCGAGGACCGACCCGATTTTCTTGGAGGCACACCGTGTCTGGTTCCGTCATCGTCGCCGGGGCGCGCACCCCGATCGGTCGGCTGCTCGGCTCGCTGAAGGACTTCACGGGCGCCCAGCTCGGCGGGGTCGCGATCAAGGCCGCGCTGGAGCGCGCCGGCGTCGCGCCGGAGCAGGTCGAGTACACGATCATGGGCCAGGTGCTCACCGCGGGCGCGGGCCAGATCCCCGCCCGGCAGGCGGCGGTCGCCGCCGGCATCCCGATGGACGTGCCGGCGCTGACGATCAACAAGGTGTGCCTCTCCGGCCTCGACGCGATCGCGCTGGCCGACCAGCTCATCCGCGCCGGCGAGTTCGAGATCGTGGTGGCCGGCGGCCAGGAGTCGATGACCCAGGCCCCGCACCTGCTGCCGAAGTCGCGGTCCGGCTTCAAGTACGGCGACGTCACGATGCTCGACCACATGGCCCACGACGGCCTGTTCTGCGCGTTCGACCAGGTCGCGATGGGTGCCTCCACCGAGAAGTACAACTCCCGCTACGGCCTGACCCGCGCCGACCAGGACGCGTTCGCCGCCCGCTCGCACCAGCTCGCGGCCGCCGCGATCGCCGAGGGCCGGTTCGCCGAGGAGATCACGCCGGTGTCGGTCCCGCAGCGCAAGGGCGACCCGCTCGTGTTCGACACCGACGAGGGCGTGCGCGGCGACACCACGGTCGACGGGCTCGGCAGGCTGCGCCCCGCGTTCGCCTCCGACGGCACGATCACCGCGGGCTCCGCGTCGCAGATCTCCGACGGCGCCGCCGCGGTCGTCGTGATGAGCAGGGCCAAGGCCGAGTCGCTCGGCCTGGAGTGGCTCGCCGAGATCGGCGCGCACGGCGTGGTCGCCGGCCCGGACGCGAGCCTGCACGAGCAGCCGTCCAACGCCGTCAAGGCCGCGCTCGCCAAGGCGAACCTGTCCGCGGCCGACCTCGACCTCGTGGAGATCAACGAGGCGTTCGCCGCGGTCGGTGTCGTGTCGACCCGCCAGCTCGGCGTCCGCGAGGACATCGTCAACGTCGACGGCGGCGCGATCGCGCTCGGGCACCCGATCGGCGCCTCCGGCGCGCGGCTCGCCGTGCACCTCGCCTACGAGCTGCGCAGGCGCGGCGGCGGGCTCGGCGCGGCCGCGCTGTGCGGTGGCGGCGGCCAGGGTGACGCGCTGCTGCTGCGGGTCTAGTTTTCGCCGCGTGGACATCGCGGACCTGGTGAGGCGCGCACGCGACGGTGAGGCGCGCTCGGTCGCCCGGCTGATCTCGCTCGTCGAGGACGAGAGCCCGCACCTGCGCGAGGTGGCGGCGGCGCTGTCGCCGCTGTCCGGCAACGCGCGGGTGCTCGGGCTGACCGGGCCGCCCGGCGTCGGCAAGTCGACGTCCACGTCCATGCTGGTGTCGGCGTTCCGCGCGGCCGGGCAGCGGGTCGGGGTGCTCGCGATCGACCCGTCGTCGCCGTTCTCCGGCGGCGCGCTGCTCGGCGACCGGATCCGGATGCACAGCCACACCACCGACTCCGGCGTGTTCATCCGGTCGATGGCCACGCGCGGGCAGCTCGGCGGCCTCGCGACCGCGACCCCGCAGGCGCTGCGCGTGCTCGACGCGGCCGGCTTCGACGTGGTGCTGATCGAGACGGTCGGGGTCGGTCAGTCCGAAGTGGACATCGTGTCGCTCGCGGACACCACGGTCGTGCTGCTCGCGCCCGGCATGGGCGACGGCATCCAGGCCGCGAAGGCGGGCATCCTCGAGGTGGCCGACGTGTTCGTGGTGAACAAGGCCGACCGGGACGGCGCGGACCAGACCGTCCGGGACCTCAAGCACATGATCTCGTTGGGGCGCAGGGAGACGGGGCCGTCCTGGCGGCAGCCGATCGTGCGCACGGTCGCGTCGGCCGGCGAGGGCGTCGACGACCTCGTCGCCGCGCTCGACGGTCACCGCGACTGGCTCGAGTCCCACGGCGAGCTGGCGGCGCGGCGGGTCCGGCGGGCCGAGCGGGAGATCGAGGCGATCGCGGTCGCCGCGCTCCGGGCCCGGCTCGGCGGCGTGCGTGGCGGCGAGGCGCTGGCGAAGCTGGCGAAACAGGTCGCGGAGGGGGACACGGACCCGTACGCCGCGGCGGATCTGCTGGCGGAAGGGCTGTAGGAGTGGGGGACCGGGTCGACCCGCCCGGCTGCGTGCAGCAGAACGGGGTCACGTCACCGGCCTGCGCGACGCCGACGGCCGAGCTGTACGGCCGGACGCCGCCCTACCGGACGACGCCGGACGTGCCGCCGAAAGTGTCGTTCGTGGACTTCACGAGCTACTTCTGCGACGCGGCCAGGTGTCCGCCGGTGGTCGGGAACGTCTGGGTGTACCGCGACTTCAACCATCCGACCGCGACGTTCATGCGCACCCTGTCCCCGGTCGTCGACGAACAGCTGACCGCGACGCTCGGCTGGTAGCTCAGCACTCCGTCTTGTAGAAGTACTTCTCGTTCTCGGCCATGTTGTCCTTGGTGATCGCGACCAGCGGCGCCTCGATGTCCCGCTCCACCTTGTCGCCCTTGATCGACGCGATGGCCTGCTTCACACCCTCCTTGCCGATCGTGGCCGGGTCCTGGGCGATCAGCGCCTGGAACTCGCCGGCACGCAGACCGTCCACTTCGGACGGGCTGGCGTCGAAGCCGACCAGGCTCACCGCGCCGGACTTGTTCGCGTTGCGCAGGCCGGTCGCGGCGCCCTCGCCGGAGTTGAGGTTCGTCGCGAAGATGCCGACCAGGTCGGGCGTCGACGCGAGCGCGGCGGTCACCTTCGACGCCGCCTGGTCCGGCTCGTTCTGCGTGAACTCGGCCGGGCCGGCGGCCTTCAGGTTCGGGTGGTTCTTCAGCTCGTCGAGGAAGCCCTTGGCCCTGGCGTTCGTGGTCGAGGTGCCGGCGATCGTGTCCAGCACGAGCACCGAGCCCTTCTTGTCTCCGGTCAGCTCGGCGAGCGTCTTGGCCGCGAGCCGGCCGCCCTCCTCGTTGTTCGACGTGATCGTCGAGACGGCGAGGGACCGGTCCTGCAGCGCGGTGTCCACCTCGACGATCGTCACGCCGAGGTCCTTCACCTGCCGGATCGGCTCGGTCATGGCGACGTCGTCGGTCGGCGCGATCAGCAGCGCGGCCGGCTTGTCCGCGCCGAGGCCGGTGACGATCGGCTCCTGCAGCGTGGCGTCGAACTTCTGCGGGGCGTTGGTGTCCACCGTGTACCCCTGCGCCTTGGCCTCCGCCTCCGCGCCGCACTGCATGGAGATGTAGAACGGCTCGTTCTGCACGCCGGGAACCAGCGCGAGCCGCTTGTTGCCGGCGTCCGGCTCGCCCGCGTCCGCGCCGTCCTCACCGACCTGGCCGGACCCGCAGCCACCCAGCACGAGCGCGACCGCCACGGCACCGACGAACCACACTGTCCGCTTCACGATTTACACCTTTCCCTCGACTCACAAACGATTGCGTGCCCGTCGTCGCTGCTGGTCGAACCAGACCGCGGCGACCAGCACGGCGCCGACCGCGATCATCTGCCAGTAGTCCTGGACGTGGGTGATGTTGAAGCCCTTCTTGAGCACGGCCGGGATGAACACCCCGATGACCGTGCCGAGCATGGTGCCGACGCCGCCGAACAGGCTGGTGCCGCCCATGACGACCGCCGCGATCGCGTTCAGGTTGTCGGTGGCGTGCGCGGCGATCCCGGTGGTGCTGTAGTAGGCGAGCGACATGAACCCCGCCGCGCCGGCCAGCAGCCCGGTCAGCAGGTACACCTTCATCAGGTGCCCGGTGACGCCGATGCCGGCGCGTCGCGCGGCCTCCGGGTTGGACCCGACGGCGAACGTGTAGCGGCCGAACCTGGTGGTGTGCAACAGCCACGCGGCGATCGCGGTGATCACCGCGGCGGTGATCACCAGGTTCGGGATGCCGCCGAAGGACGTGCCGGAGCCGAGCGCGCGCTTCAGTACGGTCGGCACCGTGCGGATGTCCGAGCCGTTGTTGAGCAGGCTGGCCGCGCCGAGCGCCGCGCCGAACGAGCCGAGCGTGACGATCAGCGGCGGCACCTTCGCGTGCGCGATCAGGAACCCGTTGACGAACCCCCACACCGCGCCGCCGAGCACGGCAGCCACCATCCCGGCGACGATCACGCCCCAGCCGGCGTCGATCGCGCTGCCCCCGTCGGACAGCGCGTTCATGGTCTTGGCCGACACCATGCCCGCGAAGATCAGCACCGAGCCGACGGACAGGTCGATGCCGCCGGTGATGATCACGAACGTCATGCCGACCGCGAGCACCAGCAGCACCGCGGTCTCGATGGCGAGGCGCTGGAAGTTGAACACCGTCGGGAACGCGTTGGGCGCCAGCACACTGAACACGACGACCAACGCCAGCAGCACCAGCGCGATCCAGAACGTGTTGGCCGTGAGCAGCCGGGCGCCGAGGCTCCGCCGGGGGATCGCGCCGCCGTTCTCGACGGTGGGGGCCGTCATGTGTCCTCCTCCTGGCTGAGCGCCCCGGTCATCGCGCCGACGAGGTCCTCGAGCGTGGCGTCCCGCGCGGTGAACCTGGCCACCCGCCGGCCGAGGCGCAGCACCTCGACGCGGTCGGCCACCGACAGCACCTCGGGCATGTTGTGGCTGATCAGCACGACGGCGACGCCCTCGTCGCGGACCCGCCGGATCACGTCGAGCACGCGTTCCCGTTGCACCACACCGAGTGCGGCGGTCGGCTCGTCCATGAACACGACCTTGCTGGCCCACACCACCGACCGCGCGACCGCGACGCTCTGCCGCTGCCCGCCCGACAGCGACCCGATCGGCACGTCGATGCTCTGCAGCCGCACGCCCAGCCGGTCGAACTCGGCGGCGGCCCTGGTGCGCATCGCCAACTTGTCGAGCATGCCGAGCGCGCCGAAGATCCCCGGCCGGCGGATCTCCCTGCCGAGGAACAGGTTCGCGGCGGGATCCAGCTCCGGCGCGACGGCGAGGTCCTGGTAGACGGTCTCGATGCCGAGCCGGCGCGCGTCGGTCGGGGTGTCGAACGCGACGTCGCGGCCCTCGAACCGGATGGTCCCGCTGGTGGGCTGTTCCGCGCCGGCCATGCACTTGACGAGCGTCGACTTGCCGGCGCCGTTGTCCCCGATGAGCGCGACCACCTCGCCGGCGCCGACGGAGAACGACGCGCCCCGCAGTGCTTCCACCGACCCGTAGCTCTTCGTGAGGTCGACCGCCTCGAACAGTGTTTCGCTCATCGCGCACCGCCCGGGACCGGTGGCAGACAGCGGATCGCCGTAACGTCGCCGTCCACTCCGGACTCGCCGGCCGCGTGCGGGAGCACGAACGTGTCGCCCCTGCGCAGCGGCACCTCACCCGCCTTCTCCGTCCGGAGCGTGCCGTCGCCGGCCAGGACCACGAGCACCCCGAACGACGCGTCCAGCGCCGCGCCGCCATGGATGCGCTCGGCACGGAAGAAGTCCGGCCGGCCGAACAGGTCCCCGGCCGAGTCGCCGTGGCGCACCAGCTGATCGAGGCGGTCGGCCCAGCCGCTCCGGTCGACGCAGCCGAGCGCGGTGTCGAAGCCGATGCCGAGGTGCCCGCCGGCCTCGTCGCCGAGGAAGTCGCGCCACTCCAGCGTCACCGAGAGATCCGTCGGCTGCTGCAGCTCCACGATGAACACCCCGGCGCCGATCGCGTGCGGCACGCCGGCCGGCACGAACACCGTGTCGCCGGCGCGGACGGTCACCGGGTTGAGCGCGCCGAGCATCGCCGCCGAGTCCTGGCGGGCCACCCAGTCCGCGACCGTGTCCTCGGACTGGTCCGCGGCGAAGCCGATGTGGACGGTCGACTCGGCCGCCGCGCCGACCACGATCCACGCCTCGGTCTTGCCGAACCGCGAGTCGTAGTGCGCGGCCGCGAACTCGTCGGAGGGATGGCAGTGCACCGGCAGCCGCTGCCCGGCGTCGAGCAGCTTCACCAGCAGCGCGGGGTGGGTGCCGAAGCTCGCCACGTGCGCGTCGCCGAGCCAGTCGGCCGGGTGTGCCGCGACCGCGTCCCGCAGCAGCGTGCCGCCGGGCAGCGTGGTGAGCCCGGTGGCGGCGTCGCCGTGGAACGTCGTGCACGACGCGACCCAGTCCTCCGGGCCGAACTCCATCGGCGACTCGTCGCCCCGCAGCGCCGCGATGGCCGCGCCGCCCCGGTAGAACCGCCGAGGTTGGTTGGCCGGCAACCGAACCGGGGCGCGACCATCGATATTGCTCACGGGCCGACCTCTCCTGAGCCACGCGGGATGAGCCGGACCGGCAGCACGATCCGGCGGGGCGGCGAGTCGTCGCCGTCGAGGCGCGCGAACAGCAGCTCCGCCGCGGCCTTGCCGAGCACACCGGGGTCCAGCGCGACCACGCTCACCGGCGGGTCGAGCAGGTCGGCGAGCTCGAAGTCGTCGAAGCCGACCAGCGCCGGCCTGCGGTCCGCGCCGGCCATGGCGCGCAACGCGAGCACGGTGATCCGGTTGTTGCCGGTGATCACCGCGGTGGCCGGCGCGGTGCCGCCGAGCATCTCGCGCAGCGTCGCGGCGACGCCGGCCGCCGTGTGCGGGCCCATCGCCACCAGCCGCTCGTCGTAGGGGAGCCCGGCCGTCGCGCAGCCCTCCCGGTACCCGCGCAGCCGCTCGGCCGCCGTGAAGATCGTCGGCGCGTCGCCGAGGAACGCGATCCGCCGGTGCCCGTGCGCGGCGAGGTGCCCGACCGCGGTCGCCGTGCCGGCCATGTTGTCGACCAGCACGGTGTCCACGACCACGTCGCCGGGCGGGCGGTCCACGAACACCACCGGCATGCCGGACGCGATCTCCGGCATCAGGTAGCCGTGCTGCTGGCCGGCCGGCACGACGATCAGCCCGTCGACACGGCGCGCGCAGAACTCCAGCGAGACCTCGCGTTCCCGGCCGGGGTCCTCGTCGGACGAGCCGGTCAGCACCTGGCGGCCGAACCGCCGCGCGACCTCCTCGGCGGCGCGGGTGAGGCCGGAGTAGAACGGGTTGGCCACGTCCTCGAGCACGAGTCCGATGGTTCCGGTCGACGAGCCGCGGCGCAGGTTCAGCGCCCCGATGTTGCGCCGGAAACCGAGGCGCTCGATGGCCGCGAGCACCCGCTCCGCGGTGTCCGCGTGCACCCCCGGCTCCGCGTTGACCACCCGCGACACCGTCTTGATGCTCACGCCGGCGAGCCGGGCCACGTCGCTCATCGTGGCTCTCCTCGGCAGCCTGCCGCGCGAGTTGGACAACGTTGTCATGATATGGGCGATTCGACTACGGCCGACTGGTAACTGTCAACCCCTTGACCGGGTAGGAGTTCATCCCCAAGGTGTGAAAAGTGGGAATGTCGTCCCGACAAGGTTGTCAGGAGTGGCCGATGCGCATGAACGTCCCGAGAAGGAGCTTCCTCGGACTGCTCGGCGCCACAGCCGGGCTCGGCGTGGCCGGTGGGTGGGGTGCGCCGGCCGCGGCCGCGGCGCCACCGCCTTCCTCGCCACCGTCGGCGCCACCGGCCGACCCTGGCGTGGCGGCGCCGGCACAGCCCGCCCCGCCCGCGTCGTGGCACGCGCTCGCGGCCGACGTGCGCCGTGAGACCCGCTGGGCGTGGCGGAACTACGTGGCCAAGGCGTTCGGCCACGACCAGATCAAACCGGTGAGCGGCGGCTTCGAGGAGTTCTTCGTGCCGGACCGCCCGGTGGGGCTGACGATCGTCGAGGCCCTCGACACGCTGTGGCTGATGGAGCTCGACGCCGAGCTCGCGCAGGGCGTCGCGTGGGTGAAGAAGCACCTGCGGTTCGACATCGACGCGCCGTTCCAGGTGTTCGAGACGAACATCCGGATGCTCGGCGGCCTGCTGTCGGCCTACCACTGCACCAGGGACAACCGGCTGCTCGAGCTGGCCGCCGACCTCGGCGACCGGCTGCTGCCGGCGTTCACCCGCTCGCCGAGCGGGGTGCCCTACCGGTACGCGAACCTCGCCACCGGCGCGGTGACCGGACCGGAGACCAACCTCGCCGAGACCGGCACCTACATCACCGAGTTCGGCTCGCTGTCGCGCTGGACCGGGGACCAGAAGTACTACGCCGCCGCGAAACGCGCGTTCGAGGTGACCTTCGCGAAGCGGTCCACCCTGGACCTGCTGCCGTACGCGGTGCACGCGGAGACGGCGGAGTGGCTCAACACCACCGCGACGATCGGACCGCCCGCCGACTCGTACTACGAGTACCTCTGGGACGGCTGGCGGCTGTTCGGCGACCGGGACCTGAAGTCCTGGTACGACACGCTCACCGCCGGGATCATGGCCCACCAGGCCGAGATCGTCGACGGGCACCTGTGGTTCGCGCAGGTCGACGCGTTCACCGGCGCGGTCGTGGACCGGAGGCAGAGCGAGCTGGGGTCGTTCTACGGCGGTCTGCTCGCCGAGAGCGGCGACGTCGCGCGCGGTCGGGCCTACCACGACTCGTGGAACCTCGTGCAGGACCGGTACGGCGTGCTGCCGGAGGGCATCACCTACCCGTCGCTCGCGGTGGAGAGCGCCGGCAACCAGCTCCGCCCGGAGTTCGCCGACGCCGCCTTCAGCCTGTGGCTGGTCACCGGCGACGACTTGTACCGGCGGCGCGCGGCCGCACATTTCCAGCACATGAAGCGCACATCGAAGGTCCGCTACGGCTACACGATCCTGACCGACGTGACCACCGGCGCCCAGGGCGACTTCTGTCCCGGCTACTGGTGGTCCGAGCAGCTCAAGTACTACTGGCTGATGTTCGGCGACGTGCGCCGGTTCAACTACCGCGACCACTACCTGTCGACCGAGGGGAACCTGTTGCGCGGCGCCCGCCGCTGACGCACAACCCAGCTGTGCCAAGCCGTTTCCGCTGACCCGCAGGGTCCAACGCGGACATGGCACGATGTTTCATGCGTCCGAACGGGGTATGGAATAACGTTTCAAACGGGGCTACTGTGCCGCCATCGCCGATCGAGGAGATCCGATGAGCCGGAACAGTCGTTGGAAGCTGGCCAGACGCGTCGGCACCGGGGTGTTGACCTCGGTGACCATGCTGGCCGTCGGGATCATGGTCGGCTCGAGCCTCGCGGTTCCCGTCGCACCGACGAGGGTCGCGGGCGCCGCGGGGCCGCCCGCGCTCGTCGACGGCGCGGCCGCGAACCAGCCGACGCTCTCGGCCGGCGCGCAGTGGTACCCGTGGGCCCCCGGCCCCGGTGAGCTCGGCGCCAACCCGATGGCGTTCTCGATCGACCAGGTGGTGGGCGGCAGGACCGTCAAGAAGGTCGTCGCGTCCTGGGGCCAGACCGAGGACAGCCCGACCGCGCCGCCACGCAACGGCCGCGCGGTCGCGGAGAACAACGGCCAGGTGTTCGTGCCCTACACGGCACTGCCGTCGGAGTTCACCATGGTCGCGACCACGCGCCTGCGGGACGGCTCGGTGCTGTCCGCGAGCTTCGTGCCGACCACCGCGCCGGCGCCCGACCGCGTCGGCATCCTCATGGCACGGTCGAACGACGTCGCCACGACGTGGACCACCTACACCGCGCCGCTCGTGGAGAACCTGTGGCGGCTCGACTGGTACCGCGTCCACCGCGACCTGATCGAGCTGCCGGACGGCACGATCCTCATGGGCGCGTACGGCAAGGGCACCATCGGCGGCGTGTTCAAGGAGTACAGCCTCGTCCTCGAGTCGACCGACGGCGGCCGGTCGTTCCGGCAGCGCTCCGCGGTCAACGCGAACTCGAGCGCCGCCACCAACGAGCTGGCCATCGCGCGCACCGGCGACGGCAGGCTGATGGCCGTGATGCGTGGCGCGGAGACCGTCGCGCGGCCGCCGTCGATGCCGCTGACCGTGTCGTTCTCCGGCGACGACGGCGTGACGTGGGAGCCGCCCGCGCCGTTCGTGCCGCCGGCCGGCCTGCCGAACAACGGCATCATGCCCAAGCTGCTGCTGCAGGGGAACGGGCAGCTGCTGCTGGCCTACGGCCGTCCGGACAACAACGTCGCCGTGTCACTCGACGGCACCGGCCGCACCTGGGACACCGGGCAGGTCGTCTACGCGCGGCACCCCGGCGACGATCCGCTGCGGCGCTGGATGGGCAGCAGCGGCAACATGGACCTGGTCGCGCTGAACAACGGCTCGTCGCTCGCGTTCGGGGACACCTGCCACAACATCTGGTGGTGCCGCGAGTACGGGCACGACAACAAGGTGTGGACGCGCAAGGTCGACGCGATCGCGCCGGGCGTCGGCAAGCTCGACCTCGCGACGAAGGCCGCGGCCGGCGCCGTCACCCTCGACGGCAAGGTGGTCCCGGCCGACCCGGCGTTCGCCGAGCAGCGGCTCGCCGGCGCGGTCGACGGCAGCACCGAGTACCGGTCGGCGGCGCGGTTCGGCGACCGGCAGACCATGACGATCAAGCTCGACCACACGTACACGCTGGACCGGATCGGCCTGATGATGGGCAAGGGCGAGGCGAACAGCGCCAAGATCGAGGTGTCGACCGACGGCCGCGCGTGGGGCGCTCCGGTGGCGCGCACCGGCGTGCGGACCGACTACGCGCTGCGCTACACCGACCTCAGGCCGGTGCGGGCGGGCTACGTGCGGATCTCGGCGACGAAGGACGCGCCGCTGACCGCGGTCACCGAGGTCGAGCTGTACGCCAGGGAGCTGCTGACGTTCGAGAACGACGCGGTCACCGGGCCGCCGAGGTCGGTCGAGGACACCCGCTACGCGTTGGTGGCCAACACGATCCTGCCCGGCGTGGACAACTCGGCGGCACACCTGGTGCTGATCGACGCGGACACCGGCGCCAAGGCGACGGCCCGGTTCCGTGCCTCCGCGCCGGCGCGGACGCAACGGATCTCGATGGGCTTCGAGGGCTACGGCTACGGCTCCGGCGCGATCTGGGACGTCCTCGGCACCGACGGGTCCGGCCGCGAGGTGGTGGCGTACAAGCTGCACTTCACGGCGGACTGGACCAACAACCGGATGCTGGTCCGCGCGTGGGACGGCTCGGCGTGGGTGGACGTCGGCGGGGTCGGCCCGGTGCCGCCGAACAAGCAGTGGATGACCGTCACCGTCGACAGCACGGCGGACCACACGGCTGTCAGCGTCAACGGCACGGTGGCCGGCACGACCGACGTGCGTCTCGCGACGGCACGCCGCTTCGACGGGTTCCGCGCGGAGACCGGGCTCGTCCCGGCCGACGTCGGCAACATGGAACACGGCTACGACGACATCGCGATCACGCCGATTCCCTGACGGGGCGGTCAGTAGCCGTCCGCGCCGCCGCTTGCCTCCGGCGCCTGCTCCGGCTGCGCCACCGGCGCGGCCGACTTGCAGCCGGCCGCCTCGATCACGAACCACGTGCCGCCGACGCCGTGCCCGTTCGTCTGGCCGGGCGCGGTGTCCTTGGCGAACCGGTAGACCGGCCAGCCCTTGACGGTCACCTGCGTGGTGCCGTCCGGCCGGGTGACCGTGCCGACCAGGCTCTGGTCCACTCCGGACACCCGCACGTCGCCGGTGCTCGTGACCGGTGGCCACTTCGCGGCGCAGTCGTCGACGCAGGTGGACGCCGGCGGGTCGGCGGTGTCGTTCTCGAAGCGGTAGAGGGTCATGCCGTCCTGGTCGGTGAGCACCTCGCCGAGCCCACCGACCTCGGCGACGCTGAGCGACACGGCCTGCGCCTCGGCGGCGGCCGGTGCGATCTTCGGCGCCGCGCCGGTCTGGGGTTGCGTGCCGCAGGCACCCAGCAGGACCATGCCGACCGCCGCCGCCGCGACCGAACCCACAAGATGCTTACGTGGCACGGAGACTCTCCTCGTGAACCGTCGGTGGTCGCGCACCGGGCGTGTCTACCGCTGCCATGGACACGGGCCGGGCCGCCGATCGGTTCACGGCACCCGCGCGGCGCTCACGCCACAGATGCCAGAGCGCGAGCGCGAAGATCATCGTGCCGACGGCGTTGGCGACGAGGTGCCACCAGACGCGGTAGGTCCACAGGCCGGGCCCGGGCGGCATCAGGCCGAGCCAGGTGGACAGCCCGATCGCGCGTGGCGCGCCGAGCCACACCGACGTCATCAGCACGAGGTGCTCGACGCCGTGCAGGCCCTGCATCCACACGCCGGTGCGCGCCCACCGGCGGGACTTCGTGCCCACCGCGTCCCTGGTGACCAGCGCGACGCCGACCAGGCCGGCGAGGAAGATCAGGTTGCCGCTGAAGTGCAGGATCTCCATGCCGAGCGACGGCTTCGTCATGTCGACCTGGCCGAACCCGTCGGCGAGTGCGGTGCCCCACGGCGTCATCCACGGCGCGGCCTGCGGGTGGACCGCCCAGTAACCGACCTGCGCGACGTGCTCCTGGACGTGGCCGAGCTGGCCGAGGACGCCGAGCCCGATCACCCCGGTGGCGACCGGTCGGGTCCATGGTCGCACCGGGCGCCGGAGCGCGTAGGCGAGCACGCCGACCGCGGCCCACATGGTGGCCGTCCACAGCAGGAGCAGGACGGCGCCGGCAGTGTCCAACCAGGACGGTGCGGTACCCATGCCTCCAGACTAGGAACCGTTGGCGCGCAATGGGTCTTCCAGCGTGCTAGTCCTCGAAGTCGCCGACCGCTTTGCGTACCTTTGCGAGGAGTTCGGTCAGTTGGGCGGTCTGCCGCTCGGTGAGCCCGCGCAGCCCGAAGTCGATGTCGGTGACCGCTTTGGTCGCCTCCTCGCGGCGCTCCCGGCCGGCCGGGGTGATCTCCGCGAGGGTCGTGCGCCGGTCGGTGGGGTGGGGGAGCCGCTTGACGAGCCCGTCGGCCTCGAGCCGGTCGACGATGTTGGTGACGCTCGTCGGGTGCAGCTGGAGGCGTTCGCCCATGACGCGCATCGGGAGGCTGCCCTTCTTCGAGAAGGTCAGCAGGACCAGGGCCTCGTAGCGCGCGAAGGTGAGCCCGTGGGGGCGCAGCGCGGAGTCCACAGCGGACTGCAGCACCTGCTGGACGCGCATGATGCTGGTGACCGCGGCCATCGTCCCGGAGGGACCGACCTGGTCCGACCACAGCTCCGCGGCACGCGCGATCGGGTCGAACGGCAAGGCGCGATGGCTCATGACGCTTGAAGTTACCAGCCGGTACCCGGAAGGGTGCCCTCGCACAGGGACAGGACAGGGAGAGGGACAAGGAGCTACATGTGTTGATCGCTTTCAGTGTCGCCCCCTCGGGTGGGGAGTCGGACAGTGTCGGTGCCGCGGTCGCGGCGGCGGTGCGGGTGGTCCGGGAGTCGGGGCTGCCGTGTGAGACCAACGCGATGTTCACCAACGTCGAGGGTGAGTGGGACGAGGTGATGGCGGTGGTGAAGCGCGCGGTGGACGTCGTGGCGGCCACCGCGCCGCGGGTGGCGTTGGTGTTGAAGGCCGACATCCGGCCCGGGCACACCGACCAGTTGACGGCCAAGGTGGCACGCATCGAGGAACACCTGGCCTGACCAGGCGTTTTCCGGCGTGCCACCCGGTAGGGAACCTGGCACGACACGCCGGGGCGCGGTCGTGCCAGGATGGATGTGTGACAAGGCCTGATCCACGTCAAACCGCAGCTCTGTCGGCCGCCCTGTCCGGGGCGGTGGACCTGTCCGCGCTCAAGGCCCGCGCCGACGCGGCCAGCCGGGCCCCGGCCACACCGGCCGAGGGCCAGCCGCCCGCCGGCGCACCGCAGGCCGGGGGCGCCTTCGTGCTGGAGGTCTCCGAGGAGACCTTCCAGACCGACGTCGTCGAACGTTCACTGCAGGTGCCGGTGGTCGTCGACCTGTGGGCCGAGTGGTGCGGCCCGTGCAAGCAGCTTTCGCCGGTGCTCGAGCGCCTGGCCCAGGCCGCCAACGGCGCCTGGATCCTCGCGAAGGTGGACGTCGACGCCAACCCGCGCATCGCGCAGCTGTTCGGCGTCCAGTCCATCCCGACGGTCGTCGCGATCGCCGGCGGCCAGCCGGTGGAGGCCTTCGCGGGCGCCCAGCCGGAGCCGCAGATCAAGCAGTGGCTCGCCGCGCTGCTCGACGCGCTCCGCGACCGGCTGCCGGGCATCCGGGCCGCCGAGAACGGCGCCGGGGCGGAGCCGGCCGACGAGGTGGAGATCCCGCCGGAGCCGGAGGACACCCGTTTCGTCGCGGCGGAGACCGCGGTCGAGAACGGCGACTACGACGCGGCGGTGACCGCGTACCAGAAGATCCTCGACGAGGAGCCCGCCAACGAGCAGGCCAAGGAGGCGCTGGCGCAGGTGAAGTTCCTGGCCAGGGCCGAGTCGGCCGACCCGTCGGTGGTCGTGCGCGCCGACACGTCCCCGGAGGACGTCGACGCGCAGCTGTCGGCCGCCGACGTGGAGCTGGCGAGCCAGCGGGCCGAGAAGGCCTTCGCCCGGCTGCTGGACGTCATCCGGCGGACGTCGGGCACCGACCGGGACCGGGCTCGCACGCATCTGGTGGAGCTGTTCGGCCTGTTCCCGGCCGACGACCCGATGGTCGCCAAGGCCCGCCGGGACCTGGCGAGCGCGCTGTACTGACGACACACACGAAGGGCCCGCGACCACCTTGCGTCGCGGGCCCTTCGTGGTGAGACCAGTATCAGGCGAAGTCCTCGGTGCAGGGATCGGAACCCTCGATGTACCCGCGCCGGAACGCCTCGACCCGGGCGAACCCGGACTCGACCTGCTTGCCGTTGATGTCGGCGGCGATCAAACTGTTGTCCTGCAACAGCTCCGCCACGGCCTCGTCCAGGTCGCCGACGGCGAGGTGCAGCTTCTTGTCGTCGGTGTTCGGATCCTTGTCCACGGTGAACGCGGTCCAGGCGCCGGTCAGGCAGGCGGTGCGCAACCCGGCGTTCTCGTCCGTGAGGTCCGCGCCGATCGACCTCTGGATGGCCAGTGTGTACCGGGACGCGATCTCCGCGAACGCCGCGAAGTCGCCGAGGCCGGCGCCGTCGGTGCCGGGCTCCTGACCCTCCGCGGGCGGCTTGGCGATCTCGGTCAGCTTCTCGACGTCGATGCCGACGATGTTCTCGCCGTCGCAGTACGTGGCCGGCGACGTCGCCTCGCCCTTCTCGCACTTGGAGCCGTTGTCGGTGATCTCGGGCTGGTCGGCGCCGTTGTCCTTGAACGCCTCGTCGAGGCTCTCCTGCAGCAGCGCGAGGTTGTCGTCGGTCAGCTCGGCCTCGCCGCCGGCGGTCTCGTCGTTCTTGTTCCGCTCCTGCTCGGCGATGCGGCCGTCGATCTCGTCGGTGTCCATCTCCGCGCAACGCTTCGGGTCCTTCGTGAAACCCTCCTGGAACGCGTAGACCCGGTCGAACGCGAGGCCGTGCGCGCCCTCGGTCATGTGGTCGAAGCCGGCGGGGTCGCGGATGTAGAAGAGGGTCGCGAGGATCTGGTTCAGGCCCTCACCGGTGTTGAGCTGGAAGTGCTTCGACTTGCCCTCGGCGACGTGGCGCATGAAGTTGCCCATGTAGCAGTCCGCCTGCTGCTCCCGCACGATCGTGGGGGTGCTCTGGCTCATGTTGGACTTCTCGCCGAGCCGGAACTGGACGGCGTGGCCCATCTCGTGGGCGAGCACGCCGACCACGGACATGTCGCCGAACATGTCGGTCAGCATCGGCAGCAGCTCGCCGCGGTCCCACGCGATGGCGTCCTCGCCACCGCCGCCGCAGTAGAACGCGTTGATCAGGCCCTTCGTGCTGGAGCCGCAGATCTCGACACCCTCGCCGTTGGAGTCGTAGGACACCAACCGCTGGATCTTCTCGAACTTCTCGTCGAAGTTGTCCGGGAGCTGCTCGTCCCAGTAGTCGTAGAGGTCCGACACGGCGTTGGTCGCCAGCCGGTCCATCTCACCGCCGTCGCTGCCCTCGACGTCGAGCTTCGCGTCCTCGACGTCCTCGCGCGGGCCGGTCGGACCGTCGTTGACGTCGAGCCCGCCCGCATCGGTGGTGTCGATATCGGCCATGACCGTCGGCTTGCCCGCCACCGACTGCCCGCAGCCCCCGAGCTGCGCCACCATCACCGCGACCGCGGCGAGCGTGAGACCCACGCGCCACGACCGTCCACCCTGCACTCGCACAGCTTGTCCCCGTTCATCACCGACGTTCGCTGCCCGGCACCCTACTGGGCCGATCGGGTGGATGTACGCGGAACTACAGCTTGCAGGCGGCGACGCCCTGCAGCGCGCCGGCGCGGAAGATCGACACGCGGTCGAAACCGGTCGGCAGCGCCTTGCCCTTGGCGTCGCGGCCGGGGTAGTCGAACCGCAGGATCACCTGGATCGCCTCGTCGAGGTCGCCGGGGGACAGCGAGAAGCCCTGCTGCCTGGTGAGCAGCGTGCCGGTGTACGTGCCGGTCAGGCACAGCACGGCGCGCTGCGCGGCCTCGCCGTCCAGCGGCTTGCCGAGCGCGGAGAGGGCCGCGAGGCTGAACCGGCCGGCGAGGATGGTCCCGGTCGCGAAGTCGCCGATCTCGGTGTGCAGCTTGGGCAGCTCGTCCTCGGTGGCGACGTCGATCTCACGGCCGTCCTCGCAGAACGCGATCGGGCCCTGGTCGGTCTTCGCGCACTCCGGGCTCTCCGAGCTGGTCCGCACGCTCGGCGACGCCCACTGCTTGCCCTGCTGGGTGACGAGGGCGCCGTAGTACGCCTCGAGGTCGGGGGTGATCGTGTTGAGCAGCGTGTCGAACTCCAGGTTCCCGCCGCGCTCGGCGTCGTCGGCGGACCGGAAGCCACGCTGGGTGAACGTGCGGTTGTCCACGCTCATGTCCTTGCACAGCTCGACGCCCTGGTCGAAGCCGTCCTGGAAGGCGGAGACGCGGTCGAACGCGTCACCGTGCGCGTCCTCGTCGGACTGCTCGGTGCCGACCGGGTCCCGGAACATGATCAGGGCCTCCATGGCCGTGTCGAGCCGGTCCTTGGACACCTTCAGGTGTCCCGACCTGCCGTCGGTGACCCAGCGGACGAACGAGCCCGCGTAGCAGTCGGCCTGCGCCTCGATGAGGATCGTGGGGTACTTCTCCGGGTCGCTGCGCTGCTCCTCGACGGACAGGCCCGCCCTGCGCTGCACGGCGTGGCCCATCTCGTGCGCGAGCACGAACATGACCGCCGCCTCGCCGAACCTCTCCTTCAGCACCGGCAGCAGCGCGGCCCGGTCCCACGCGATGACGTCCTCGGTCGGGCAGTAGTACGCGTTGCCCTCGACGTCGGACGCGCGGCGGGCGCACGGCGGCGCCTTGGCGTCGTCGTCGGCCGTGTCGACCGAGTAGTAGCCGCCCTCCAGGTCCTCCCACTCGTCGTCGAACTCGGCGGGGAACGTCTCGGTCCAGTACTGCTTGACGTCGGTGAGCACGGTCGCGGCCAGCCGGTCGATCTCGCCGCCGTCGGTGTTCTTCACGAACGACGGGTCGACGCCGCCCTCGCCGCCCGGGTCGTCGGACACGACCGAGCCGCCGTTGGTCGGCGTGCCGGACACGGTGGTCGTGCACGCCACCAGCGCCGTCACCAGCAGCAGTGGGACGGTGAGGCGGAGCGTTCGCGAGCGCACGGGTCCAGTCTGCCCGTACTCACGTGTCTCCGTGGTGAGTACGGCGCATTCCGGCCATGGCGATGAGCGCCACCAGCACCTGGGCCGTCGCGGCGGCGAACAGCGGCGGTCCGGTCTCGCCGTCTCCCGCGAGCCGCCCCGCGACGGTCGTGCCGATCCCGAAGCCGGCCCACATCACGCTGAACACCCACGCGAACGCCTCGATCCGCTGCCCGTCGGGCGCGACGTCGCCGACCAGCATCTGCTTCAGAGTCTCCACCGGCCCGTTGACGAAACCGTAGGAGAGGAACACGGCCGCGATCAGGACCACCGGCCACGCGTCGAGCGCGCCCGCCGCCAGCACCGCCGCGCCGCCGCCGTGCAGCACGACGAGCTGCGTCCGCGCGCTGCCCGGCCACGAGCGGGCGCCGTAGCCGAGGCCGCTGACCACCGCGCCCAGCGCCAGCGCGCTGGTGAACGCGCCCGCACCGCCCTGCCCGGCCGCCGCGGCGACGGCCGCGACCTGGAGCGCGCCGAACGTGAACGTGTCCACGAGGATCATGCCGAGCAGCAGCCGGACCCTGCCGTTGGCGAGCGGCCCGAAGAACGCCCGCCGCCCCGGCTCCGGCGTCGGCCGGCGGCCACGCAACGTCGGCGCGATCGCCACCAGCGCGTCGCCGACGAGCTTGAGCCCGCCCGTCGCGCCGACGACGAGGGGCGGGGCCATGACGAGCAGCAGCCCACCCGCGATCATCGGCCCGGCGAGGAACGTGGCCGTGTTGAGCGCGGCGTCGAACGCGTACGCCGTGGGCAGCCGCTCGGCGGACACGATCGTCGGCCACAGCCCGCGCACCACCGGCCCGGCGGGCGGCACCGACAGTCCCAGCGCCGCGGCCGCGACGGCGAGCACCGGCACCGGCGCGGCCGCGAGCAGCCCGGCGAACAGGCCGAGGTGGGCGACCGCGTGCCCCATGAGCAGCGTCAGCATGACCGCGCGTGGTCCGTGCCGGTCCGCGAGGCGCCCCCGCACGGGCCCGCCGACCGAGGTGGCCAGCGCGTACACCATCATCAGCGCGCCCGCCGCCGCGTACCCGTACCGCTGTGTCACGGCGACCAGCAACGACAGGCTGAGCATCGACGTCGAGACACGCGACAGCAGCACCGCCACCGTCAGCCGGCGTACCCCCGCGATCGCGAGCAGCTCGCGATACCTACGCATCGGGCACAGTGTGCCTTGCGCGTTGTTCGCCGTGCGCGGGTGGGTTTGTTGGTGGCGGCGGATTTACGGGCGGCCCCTCACGTGTCAGGGGCGCTTCGCGTCGGCTTCGCCGATGACTTCGCCACCCTTCGTCGCGCAGCGACCCGACCAAGCGCTCGCGCGCGCGATGCAGCCCCCACCCACTCCGGGGGCACCCCTGAGGTCCATTCTACCGGGGGCGACCGACGAAATCCGGTAGTTGATCTTGCCTGTGGATAACTCGCGGGGTTATTCGGGGGCCAGCCAGATCACGCCTTGTGGCGGTAGTTGCAGCAGTGCCGACGCGGGTTGGCCGTGCCACGGCTGTTCCGTTGCCTCGACGCCGCCCATGTTGCCCCAGCCGGAGCCGCCGTAGGGGTGTGCGTCGGTGTTCAGCACCTCGCGCCAGCGGCCCGCCTTCGGCAGTCCCACGCGGTAGTTCTCGTGTGGGTGGCCGGCGAAGTTCGCGACGCACGCCAGCACCGCGTTCGGGTCGGCCGGGTCGAGGCGCAGGAAGCTCGCCACGTTGTTCGCCGAGTCGTTGGCGTCGATCCAGGAGAAGCCCTCCGGGCGGGCATCGGCCACGAACAGTGCCGGGTGTTGCTTGTAGGTCCGGTTGAGGTCGGCGACGAGACCGCGCAGACCGTCGTGCAGCGGGTCCTGGAGCAGGTGCCAGTCCAGCGACCGACTCTCCGACCACTCACCGATCTGGCCGAACTCGCCGCCCATGAACACCAGCTGCTTGCCGGGGTGCGCCCACATGAACGCGAGCAGCGAGCGCAGCCCGGCCGCCTTGTTCCAGTCGTCGCCGGGCATGCGGGTCCACAGCGAGCCCTTGCCGTGCACGACCTCGTCGTGCGACAGCGGCAGCACGAAGTTCTCGCTCCACGCGTACATCAGCGAGAAGGTGACCTCGTTGTGGTGGTAGGAGCGGTGCACGGGGTCGTGGCCGACGTAGGACAGCGTGTCGTGCATCCAGCCCATGTTCCACTTGAACCCGAACCCGAGGCCGCCGAGATGCGTCGGCCGCGTGACGCCCGGCCACGCCGTGGACTCCTCCGCGATCATGACCGCGCCGGGGTGGTGCTTGTAGACGGTCGCGTTCAGCTCCTGCAGGAACCGCACCGCGTCGAGGTTCTCCCTGCCGCCGTGCACGTTCGGCAGCCACTGGCCCTCCTCGCGCGAGTAGTCGAGGTAGAGCATCGAGGCGACCGCGTCGACCCGCAGGCCGTCGATGTGGAACTCCTCGATCCAGTACAGCGCGTTGGCGACGAGGAAGTTGCGGACCTCGGAGCGGCCGAAGTCGAACACGAGCGTGCCCCAGTCGGGGTGCTCGCCGCGGCGCGGGTCGGCGTGCTCGTACAGTGCGGTGCCGTCGAAGCGGGCCAGCGCCCACGCGTCCTTCGGGAAGTGCGCCGGCACCCAGTCCATGATCACGCCGATGCCGCGGTTGTGGAGCGTGTCCACGAGGTGGCGGAACTCGTCCGGCGACCCGAACCGCGCGGTCGGCGCGTAGTAGGACGTGACCTGGTAGCCCCACGAGCCGCCGAACGGGTGCTCGGCGACCGGCATCAGCTCGATGTGCGTGAAGCCCTGCGCGTCGACGTAGTCGGCCAGCTCGGTCGCCAGCTCCCGGTAGCCGAGGCCGGGCCGCCACGAGCCGAGGTGGACCTCGTAGACGCTCATCGGCGCAGAGACCCACTCGGTCGCCTCGCGGCGCGCGAGCCAGTCGTCGTCGGTCCACAGGTGGCTCGACAGGGTGACCCGGGAGGCGGTCGCGGGCGGCACCTCGGTGGCGAACGCCATCGGGTCGGCCTTCTCGTGCCAGTTGCCGTCCTGGCCCAGGATGCGGAACTTGTAGCAGGCGCCCGGCGGCAGGTTGGGGATGAACAGCTCCCAGATGCCGGACGAGCCCAGCGAGCGCATGGGGTTGGCGCGGCCGTCCCAGCCGTCGAAGTCGCCGCACACCCGCACGCCGCGCGCGTTCGGCGCCCACACGGCGAAGGACGTGCCCTCGACGACGCCGTCCTCGGTCTCGTACGAGCGCACGTGTGCCCCGAGTGCCTGCCACAGCCGTTCGTGGCGACCCTCGCCGAGCAGGTGCAGGTCCAGCTCGCCCAGCGTCGGCAGCCAGCGGTAGGGGTCGTCGACGAGCAGCGGCCCCGAGTGGTGGCCGGTGCCGTAGTCGACCTCCAGGCGGTACTCGACGGGCGACTCCGCCAGCGTGCCGGCGAAGAAGCCGTCGGCCACCTCGTCGAGGGCGGTCCTGGTCCCGCCGGCCACGACCGCGACCGCCTTGGCTCCCGGGCGGTAGGCGCGGGCGACGGCCTGGCCGCCTGCGACGCTCGCGGCGGCCGCGTGGTCGGCGTGCACGCCGAGCACCGAGTGCGGGTCGTGGTGCGCGCCGGACAGCAACCGGCGCAGCTCGTCGGACGATGGCAGGGCTGGATTCACGGCGTTCATTGGTGTTCATTCTGCCGCTGTGCGGAACGGCGTGCTCAACAGCCCGGGCGTCAGCCCTGCGCGATGTAGGACTCGAGCTGCTCGCGGTCCGACTCGAGCTGGCGGATCCGGCTCTTCACCACGTCGCCGATGCTGACGATGCCGACGAGGTTGCCGTCCTCGACGACCGGCATGTGGCGGATCCGGCGCTCGGTCATGATCGCGGCGAGGCTGTCGAGGCCCTCGTCCGGCCCGCAGGTCACGACCTGCGTCGTCATGATGTCGGAGACGGGGACGGTGAGCAGTTCGGCGCCGCGTTCGTTGAGCCGGCGCACGACATCGCGTTCCGAGACGATGCCGACCAGCGTGTCGGTGTCGTCCACGACCACGACGGCGCCGATGTTGTGGCGGGCCAGATCGTCGAGCAGGCCGGTGACCGACAGGCCCGGAGGTACGGTGGCCACCTCGGAACCCTTGTGCCGCAACAAGTCCGCGATCCGCATCCGAACACCCCGATTCGTCCGTCGCGGCGCCCGCCGTTGGGAGCCCGTCAATCCAGGCTAGCTACGGCGAGCGATCACCGCTAGGTGTGCGGCTGAGACCGACGCCGGATCGCGGCCAGCGGGATGGCTGCCCAGTCCGGCCGGTTGTGGTGCTCGTAGCGGACCTCGTAGACCGCTTTGTCCAGCTCCAGCGCCCGCAGCAGCACCGCCTGCTCCCTCGGGTCGCCGCCGATCTCGGCGTAGCCGGCGCAGAACGCGGCCCGGTTGCGGTCCGCCCACTCGGTGGCACGGGCGGCACGCTGGCGGTCCTCGTCGCCGTGCTCGCCGCCGGGCAGCAGGTGGAACGCGGCATAGTCGAACGACCGCAGCATCGCCGCGACGTCCCGCAGGGGGGAGCGGGGCACGGCACGCTGGGCGGGGGTGGCCGCCGGCTCACCCTCGAAGTCGATCAGGACCCAGCCCGACGTGGTGCGCAGCACCTGGCCGAGGTGCAGGTCGCCGTGGATCTGGTGCACCCGCAACGGCCCTTCGAGCGTCCGCAGGTCCTCGAAGGCCGACCGCAGCACCGCCTCGTCCGAGGCGAGTGCGGGCACCTGCGCGAGCACGTCGTCGAGCCGCGCGTGCATGGCGGCCACCTCGTCCGCCAGGTCCGCCGGCCCGATCTCCCGCACGCCGGTCGCCTCGGCGAGCGCGCCGTGGACCTCCGCGACCGCGGCGCCCAGCCGGCCCGACTCGCCGGCGAAGTCGCCGCCGACCTCGTCGGCGTGCAGGTCGCCCTCCGCGAGCAGGTCCCGCACGCTCGCGGTGGCCGTCGCCCAGCCCTCGACCGCGTCCGGCAGGAACCGCTGCATGAAGCCGAGTACCACCGGCTCCGCGTCGCGGTTGTCGGTGAGCACGGCGAGCGGCGGCGCGATGTGGGTGCTGCCCCGCAGCGCCCGGTGCAGGTCGACGTCCCGGTTGGGGCCGGGTGCCGGCTGCCGGTAGAGCTTCAGGATGTTGTGCCCGCCGTACACGAGCGAGGTGTTGCTCTGCTCGACGCCGATCGGTCGGGGCCGCAGCCCCGGGGTCAGCTCGACGTCCGGCTCGACCTCGAACACCAGCCCCTCGAGCTCGCCGCGGGACAGGAACAGGTCGAGCAGCGCGCTCATCAGGTCCGCGTCCTGCGTCGCGTCGTACACCGCGAGCCCGTCGACCCGGCCGATCACCGCGTGCTCGAGGTGCTCCGGCGTACCGGCGCGCAGCCCGAGCAGCAGCTGGTAGGTGTCCGCGTCGTCGACCGACACCATCGCGTGCACGAGCGTGGACTCGCCGTCGACCAGCACCGACGACCGCAGTGTGCGCACCTGCGACACGCCGCGGGCCTTCGTGCGGAACCAGCGCTGACCGACGAGCCACCGTAAGAGTCCGTCGCCGAGATCCGCAGCCAGTTCGGTTGGTCGGATCACGGTCATGGGGCCTCACCTTCGTCCTGGTCCGAGGTGATCTGGAACCAGTAGAACCCGTGCCCCGGCAGCGTCAGCAGGTACGGCAGCTCCCCGATCGCGGGGAACCGCACCCCGCCGGTCAGCTCGACCGGCACCCGCCCAGCGTGCTCGGACAGGTTCAGCTCCACCGGCTGCGGAAACCGGGACAGGTTGTTCACGCAGATCACGAGGTCTTCGGTGGTGTTGTCGTCGCCGGAGTGGTGCCGCAGGTAGGCGAGCACGCTCGGGTTCGACGAGCCGAGCTCGTTGAAGTCGCCGAGGCCGAACGCCGGGTGCTCCCGGCGCACCTGCAGCATCCGGCGCGTCCAGTGCAGCAGCGACGACGTGTTGTTGAGCTGCGCCTCCACGTTCACCGCCTGGAAGCCGTACACCGGATCCGCGATCACCGGCAGGTACATGCGGCCGGGGTCGGCGCGGGAGAAGCCCGCGTTGCGGTCCGGCGACCACTGCATCGGCGTGCGGACCGCGTCGCGGTCGCCGAGCCAGATGTTGTCGCCCATGCCGATCTCGTCGCCGTAGTACAGCACCGGCGAACCGGGCAGCGACAGCAGCATGGCCGTGAACAGCTCCATCTGGTTGTCGTCGTTGTCGAGCAGGGGCGCGAGCCGGCGGCGGATCCCGATGTTCGCCTTCATCCGCGGGTCCTTCGCGTACTCGGCGTACATGTAGTCGCGCTCGTCGTCGGTGACCATCTCGAGCGTCAGCTCGTCGTGGTTGCGCAGGAAGATGCCCCACTGCGCGCCGGACGGGATCGGCGGCGTCTGCGCGAGGATCTCCGAGATCGGGAACCGCGACTCGCGCCGCACCGCCATGAAGATCCGCGGCATCAGCGGGAAGTGGAACGCCATGTGGCACTCGTCGCCGCCGATGTCCGGGTCGCCGAAGTACTGCACCACGTCCGCGGGCCACTGGTTGGCCTCGGCGAGCAGCACCCGGCCGGGGAACTCGTCGTCGACCACCTTGCGGCAGCGTTTGAGGAACTCGTGCGTGCGCGGCAGGTTCTCGCAGTTGGTGCCCTCCTCCTCGAACAGGTAGGGCACCGCGTCGAGCCGGAAGCCGTCGATGCCGAGGTCCAGCCAGAACCGCAGCACGTCGATCATCGCGTCCCCGACCTCGGGGTTCTCGAAGTTGAGGTCGGGTTGGTGGGAGAAGAACCGGTGCCAGTAGAACTGGCCGCGGACCGGGTCGTAGGTCCAGTTGGACGACTCGGTGTCGACGAAGATGATCCGTGCGTCCGGATAGGACTCGTCGGTGTCGGACCAGACGTAGTAGTCGCCGTAGGGGCCGTCCGGGTGCTGGCGCGACTCCTGGAACCACGGATGTTGGTCGGAGGTGTGGTTGAGCACCAGGTCGGTGATCACCCGCAGCCCGCGCCGGTGCGCCTGGTCGAGCAGGTAGACGAAGTCGTCGACCGTGCCGAACTCGGGCAGCACCGCGCGGAAGTCGGAGATGTCGTAGCCGCCGTCGCGCAGGGGAGAGGCGTAGAAGGGCGGCAGCCAGAGGCAGTCCACGCCGAGCCACTGCAGGTAGTCGAGCTTGTCGGCGAGACCGCGCAGGTCGCCGGTGCCGTCGTTGGTGAAGTCGTTGAACGCGCGGACGAGCACCTCGTAGAAGACCGCCGTCTTGTACCAGTCCGGTTGCTTCGGTGCGGATCTGGCGTGCCGGAAGTCGTCCGCGTTCGGCTCGACGAGGTGCCCGTCGGCGGTGACCGACTCCCCTGTGTGTGGGACTCCGTCGAGTCCCAGGCCGGCGTCCGGACGCAATGACGCTGCCGTCCCCGGAGTATCGGTCATCCCCGCACCTTCACTGAGTCAGCCTTCCGCCCAACAGCCTTTGTCGGGGGTCGCGATCATGGTGCCAGGTCGGCCGCGGCGCCCCTTCTCATGGTCACCGCTATGACCGGATCCCGCATGACGCGGACGCCGGCGACGGACTGACGACACCGCCGGCGCCCGCCTCAGGTCATGCGCGGTAGGCCGCCCACTGGTTCTTCATGCGGGTCTTCTGGCCCTGGGTGAACTGGTTGTAGCAACTGTCGTAGGAGTAGTCCATGTAGTTGTGGATCGGGTCGACACCGGCCGCCGGGCAGGTGTTCTTGCCGGCCGGGCAGCCCGAGGTCGCGGTCTTCTGCGCCGGGGTGTCGGCCACCTGGTCGTTCGCGGCGCTGCAGGCGCCCTGGAACGTGTGGTACAGCCCGAGCCAGTGGCCGGTCTCGTGCGACGCGGTCTTGCCGAGGTTGTAGTTGGCGATGCCGCCGCCCGGCATCGAGCCGTACTGCATCACCACGCCGTCGAGCTCGGGGTCGGCGGCGTACCAGGACGGGAACGTCGCGTAGCCGAGGTAGCTGGTGTTGGTGGACCAGATGTTGAGCACGCCGGCGTCGCCCTCGTGCGTCGCGGTCTTCATCGCGGCCTCGCCGGCCGCGCTGTCCGGGTCGTTGAACCAGGAGTTGTTCTGCCAGCGCCGGGTGGCCTGGAGGGTGAACTGGAACTCCGTGTTGGCGGCCTGCGACGACTCGCCGCCCGCGAAGTTCTGGTTCATCTCGGCGATCTGCTGGTTGATCTGGGTGTTGGACACGTTGCCGGTGCCGTCGGAGGCGTAGACGACGTGGAACACCACGGGGATCGTGACGACCGCCCGCACGGAGCTGCCACCTCGGGCCGCCAGCCGTGCGTTCATCTCCTGCTCGGCGGCCAGCACCTCCTTCTGGGACAGCTCGTTGCGCTCGTGCTCGTGTGCACCGGGGCGTACGCGCGCGGCCGAGCCCTCATCGGTCGCGCACTCGACGCCGGACACGTCCGAGTGGGTGGGTGCCACCGCCGCGGACACCACGGTCGCCGCCGGCAGGACGGCGAAGGCGGACGCGGTCATGGCGAACGCGGCGAAAAGGACGCCGCTTCTTCTTCCGGACATACGGATTGGCCTTTCAGCAGGGAGCACGACTTATGCGTGTCGTGCCATGCTTCGGACCGTACGTCGTGGATCGGCCGTGGGTAAGTACCTGTCGAGCAGGGTCAACAGGGTGACAGTTACCGGTTCTCGCCGGTCCCGCCGCACAAACATCGCGAGTCCCCGTTTCGGACACACCGAGTCCCGCGTTCGGACACACCGAGTTGGCGGTTCAGGCACCTCCCGAACCGCCAACTCGGTGTGCTGGAAAGGGCGACTCACTGTGTCTGAACGGGGGACTCGCGGGTTCGCTAGCGGGTGACGGCCAGAATGTGGGCCACCGCCTGGACGGGGTCCAGCCGGACGTAGTTCGTCTGACCCCACTCCCACGACGCGCCGGTGACCTCGTCGTGCACGGCGAGCTTGTCCGACCAGTCGTACCCCAGCGCGGGCAGGTCCAGGTAGACCATGCCTTCCTGCGGGTGCTCCGGGTCGAGGTTGACCACCACGATGACCGTGTCGCCGCTGCCGGGATCGGTCTTCGAGTACACCAGCAGCGCGTCGTTCTCCGTGTTGTGGAAGCGAAGCTCGCGCAGCTGGCGCAGCGCGGGGTGCGCGGCACGGATGGTGTTGAGCCTCGTCAGCCACGGCTCCAGCGAGCGGCCCTCGGCGATCGCCTGTTCGAAGTCCCTCGGCCGCAGCTCGTACTTCTCCGAGTTCAGGTACTCCTCGGAGCCCTCGCGGACGGCCTCGTGCTCGTACAGCTCGTAACCCGAGTACACGCCCCAGCTCGGCGAGTAGGTGGCGGCCAGCACGGCGCGCAGCGCGAACATCGCGGGGCCGCCGTACTGCAGCGACGCGTGCAGGATGTCCGGCGTGTTGACGAACAGGTTCGGGCGGGCCTCGTCGGCCCGCGCGGTGATCTCCTCGCCGAACTCGACCAGCTCGTGCTTGTAGGTCCGCCAGGTGAAGTACGTGTAGGACTGGGTGAAGCCGAGCCGGGCGAGGCCGTACAGGCGCGCCCGCCGGGTGAACGCCTCGGACAGGAAGAGCACGTCCGGCTCGAGCGCCTTCACCTGGTGGATCAGCCAGTGCCAGAAGTTCGGCGGCTTGGTGTGCGGGTTGTCGACCCGGAAGATCCGCACGCCGTGGGCGACCCAGTGCATGACCACGCGGAGCACCTCCGCGTAGATGCCCTCCGGGTCGTTGTCGAAGTTCAGCGGGTAGATGTCCTGGTACTTCTTCGGCGGGTTCTCCGCGTACGCGATCGTGCCGTCGGGCTTGGTCGTGAACCACTCCGGGTGCGTCGTGACCCACGGGTGGTCCGGCGCGCACTGCAGCGCGAAGTCGAGCGCGACCTCCATGCCCAGCTCGTTGGCCCGCGACACGAACCGGTCGAAGTCCTCGATCGTGCCCAGCTCCGGGTGGACCGCGTCGTGGCCGCCGTCCTCGGAGCCGATGGCCCATGTCGAGCCGACGTCCTCGGGCACCGAGATGACGCTGTTGTTCGGGCCCTTGCGGTTGACGCGCCCGATCGGGTGGATCGGCGGGAGGTAGACCACGTCGAAGCCCATGCGCGCGACCCGGTCGAGTGCCTTCGTGGCGGTCTCGAACGTGCCGTGCACCGGCTTGCCGGACGCGTCGACGCCGCCGGTCGAGCGGGGGAACAGCTCGTACCAGGACCCGTAGAGCGCCCGCTGCCGGTCGACCCACAGCTGGTACTTGCGGCCGCGCGTCACCAGGTCGCGGAGGGGGTTGGCGTTCATGTACCGCTGGATCGGCTCGGCGAGCGCCTCCGCGATGCGCGTCGGCAGCGGCCGGTCGGTGTCGCGCAGCGCGGCGGCCGCGGAGGTGAGCATCGCCCGCTCGCCGTTGTGCGGGAAGCGCCGGGCGGCCCGGTCGAGCAGCAGCGCGCCGACCTCCAGGTCGTTGGCCAGCTCGTCGGCGCCCTGCGCGGCGCCCACCTTGACCTCGACGGCGTGCCGCCAGGTGGCCCACGGGTCGCTCCACGCGTCGATGCGGAAGGTCCACATGCCGGTGGCGTCCGGGCAGATCTCGGCGGCCCACGTGTCGTCGTTGGGATCGTCGACGGTCATCCGCGTGAGCCGCTCGCCCTTGTCGTGTGGCCCACGCCATACCACCGTGGCGGCGACCGCGTCGTGACCTTCCCGCCAGACGGTGGCCCGCACGGGAATGTGCTCGCCGACCACCGCCTTGGATGGGTAGCGCCCACAGCTGATCACCGGAGAAACGTCGTCGATGCCAAGGCGACCACTCACCGGGCAAGCCCCTCCCGCACGTACTTCAGTTGATATTCGGAAGTGTGCCCCGTCCCACTCCGGGACACACCCCCGCCCCGCACCTGATTTTCCCATCGGGGTGACCGCTAGGGTCGGTCGGCGTGAAAGCTGTCCGTCGCTTTACCGTGCGCGCTGGTCTGCCGCAGTCGCTGGCCGAGCTGGAGACGCTCGCCACCAACCTGCGGTGGACCTGGCATCCGCCGACCCACGACCTGTTCGCCGCCATCGACCAGGACATCTGGGACCGCCTCGGCGACCCGCTGCGCCTGCTCGCCGAGGTGCCGGCGAGCAGGCTGGAGCAGCTGGCCACCGACCAGGGCTTTCTCGCCCGTCTCGGTGAGCTCTCCGACGACCTGCGCAGGTACCTGTCCGAGCCGCGCTGGTACCAGCAGCGCCGGTCCGAGCTGACCGGCTCGGCGCGGATGGCCGAGACGATCGCGTACTTCTCGATGGAGTTCGGGGTCACCGAGGCGCTGCCGAACTACTCCGGCGGCCTCGGCGTGCTCGCCGGCGACCACCTGAAGGCGGCGTCGGACCTCGGGGTGCCGCTGATCGGCGTCGGCCTGCTGTACCGCTCCGGGTACTTCCGCCAGTCGCTGTCGCTCGACGGCTGGCAGATCGAGCACTATCCGGTGCTCGACCCGAACGGGCTGCCGCTGTCGCCGCTGGTGGAGCCATCCGGCGCGCCGATCCTCGTGCACGTGGCGATGCCCGGCGGGCGGGTGCTGCGCGCGCGGATCTGGAAGGCCCAGGTCGGCCGCGTGCCACTGCTGCTGCTCGACTCCGACGTGGACGGCAACGACGACGACCTGCGCGGCGTCACCGACCGGCTCTACGGCGGCGACCAGAACCACCGCATCCGCCAGGAGATCCTGGCCGGCGTCGGCGGCGTGCGTGCCGTGCGCACCTACTGCGAGCTGACCGGGCACCCGCAGCCCGAGGTGTTCCACATGAACGAGGGCCACGCGGGCTTCCTCGGCCTGGAGCGGCTGCGCGAGCTGATGTCGGCCCACCAGCTGACCTTCGACGAGTCGCTGTCCGCGGTCCGCGCGGGCACCGTCTTCACCACGCACACCCCGGTGCCCGCCGGCATCGACCGGTTCCCCGTGGACCTCGTGCAGCACTACTTCGGCGACGGCGCGCTGCTGCCCGACGTCGACATCCGCCGGATCCTCGCGCTCGGCGCGGAGGACAACCCCGGCATGTTCAACATGGCGCACATGGGTCTGCGGCTCGGGCAGCGCGCCAACGGCGTCTCGAAGCTGCACGGCCAGGTCAGCCGCGAGATGTTCGGCGGCCTGTGGTCGGGCTTCGACACCCGCGAGGTGCCGATCACGTCGGTCACCAACGGCGTGCACGGGCCGACGTGGACGGCGCGCGAGATGGCGTCGGTCGGTCTCGACCTGGACGACAACGCGCTGTGGGAGCTGCGCTGCGAGCTGCGCAAGCGGCTCGTGGTGGAGGTCCGGCGGCGGGTGCGGGAGGCGTGGCTGCAGCGCGGCGCGTCCCCGCTGGAGCTCGCGTGGACCGACACGGTGTTCGACCCCGACGTGCTGACCGTCGGGTTCGCCCGCCGCGTGCCGACCTACAAGCGGCTCACGCTGATGCTGCGCGACCACGAGCGGCTGCGGTCGCTGCTGCTGCACCCCGAGCGACCCGCGCAGCTGGTGGTGGCCGGCAAGTCGCACCCGGCCGACGACGGCGGCAAGGCGCTGATCCAGCAGATCGTGCGGTTCGCCGACGAGCACGACGTGCGGCACCGGATCGTGTTCCTGCCCGACTACGACATGTCGATGGCGCGGTACCTGTACTGGGGCTGCGACGTCTGGCTGAACAACCCGACCCGCCCGCTGGAGGCGTGCGGCACGTCCGGCATGAAGTCGGCGCTCAACGGCGGGCTGAACCTGTCCATCCGCGACGGCTGGTGGGACGAGTTCTACGACGGCTCCAACGGCTGGGCCATCCCGACCGCCGACGGCGTGACCGACCCGCTGCGCCGCGACGACCTCGAGGCGGCCGCGCTGTACGAGCTGCTCGGCTCGCAGGTGGCACCACTGTTCTACGACAGGTCGAACAACGGCGTGCCGTCGCAGTGGCTCGCGATGGTGCGGCACACGCTCGCGTCGCTCGGGCCGCAGGTGCAGGCGTCCCGGATGGTGCAGGAGTACGTGAACACGCAGTACACGCCCGCCGCGACCGCGGTGGAGCTGGCGGACGCGGAGGGCTACCGGGCGGCGCGCGAGCTGGCGGCCTACCGGCAGCGGCTCTCCGGCGCGTGGCCGAACGTGCGGGTGACGTCCTGCGAGCTGTCGCTCAACGGGTCGGACACGCCGGTGCTCGGCGAGCGGGTCGTGGTGCGGGCCGACGTCGAGCTGGCCGGCCTGGCCGAGTCGGACGTGCAGGTGCAGGCGGTCGTCGGCCGCGTCGCGGACAGCGACGAGCTGTACGACGTGGTCACGGTGCCGATGTCCCCGACGTCGGATGCCGGCAGCGGCGCGTACTCGGCGGAGGTGTCCCTGCCGCACGCGGGCTCACTCGGCGTGACAGCCCGAGTCCTGCCGAACCACGAACTACTGGCCAGCCCGGTGGAACTGGGCCGAGTGGTAGTCGCCTAGCCGGCGACTTCGAGGCGGGTGCGGGTGCCGACGACTCTCGGCCACCAGGACGCCAGCTTCTCGGCCTCGGTGAGGACCTTGCGGGCCGTGCGGTTGTCGCCCGATGCCATGTGGGCGCGGGCGAGTGTGGCGAGGTCGTCGGCACGTGCGATGAGGTCGTCGCCGGTGCCGGCGGCCAGCCGGGCCAGCGAGATGGCGTTCTCGAGGTTCCCGCGGAGCAGCTCCATGAGCGCGCGGATGCCGTTGAGCTTGTAGTTCGGGTAGCCCAGCGTCGTCGCGTTGTCGAGTGCCTGGCTCGCGGTGGACAAGCCCACCTCGGAGTCGACCTGGCCGGCCTCGACCGTCGTGCACGCGAGGCTCGCCAGCGCCGCGAACGACCCCGCCGCCTCCTGCGGCTCCTGCGCCGCGTCCGATGCCAGCTTCACGGCCAGGATCATCGCCTCGGCGTACCGGCCCTGCGCCTCCAGCACGGTGACCCGCGCGGCCAGCGCCGAGCGCAGGTCCGGATGGGTCTGCCGCAGCTTCGCGGCCAGCCGCTCCGCCGTGGTCACGTCACCGGCCTGCGCGGCCTCGATCGCCTTCCCGACGACCGGCGCCGCCTCCATCTGACGACTCAGGTCGTCACTCGCCCACGGCAGCCGGAACAACAACCACCCGGTCGACGTGCTGGTCGGCGTCCGCCTCGGCACCAGCGCCACCGCGAGCGCCGCGACGGCCGCCGACGCGAAACCACGCGCGAACGGACCCTCCGCGCCGAGCACCGCGCCCACCGCGACCGCCGTCATCGCCAGCGCCGCACACAGCGCCGACGCCCAGATCCGCCGCCGCACCGGCGCCCGCGTCGCCCGCACCGACACCGACAGCACGACCGGGATCGCCCGCAGCACCACCGTCCGCCGCGGTGTCGACCAGTCGCCCAGCCGCGGCCCGATCCCCACGACCAGCCGGTGGATCACCACCCGTGCGAACAGCACGCTCGACAGCAGACCGAACTGACCGGCGGCGTGCGCGGCGAGCAGTCCGACCAGCGCACCGACCAGTCCGAGGGCAACGCCGGAAGGCGACCACTCCATCGCCACGACGGCGATCATGATCGCGATGGTCGCCAGCTGACCAGGCTTGAGGAAAATGCGAACAACCCGCACGATCGCAAACGTTACGCGTCGGACACGATTGAGCATCGCCTTCCTGGACAGCCGAAAGGGCAGCGCCCCGAGCCGACGGATGTCACCCGCGCGGGTCAGGTGACCGCCGGTGTGCCGCCGTTCCGCACCGGCAGACCCGCGGCCCGCCAACCCCGGAAACCGCCGACCAGGTCGGTCGCGTTCGGCAGGCCCAGCTCACGCAGGTCGCGCGCCGCGAGGCTCGACGCGTAGCCCTCGTTGCAGAAGACGATCACCGTCGTGTTCTCGGTGAAGCCCGGGATGCGGTGCGAGCCGGTCGGGTCGAGGCGCCACTCGAGCACGATCCGCTCGATCGGCACCGCGGCCGGGATCTCGCCGTCGGCGACCCGGTTGTGCAGCGGCCGGATGTCCACCAGCAGCCGGTCCGCCGGCAGCGACTCGACCTCCTCCGGCACCACCCTGTTCAGCCCGGCGCGGGCCCGCGCCAGCACCTCGTCGACAGCGCTCACGTCGCCCCCTCGCAGGCTCCGTGGCGCCGCTCGCGCGGCACCCTGTGACATGGTTCGCTCGCAAGCTCGCTCACGGTTCGACCGGCTCCTTCTCCAGTTCCGCCAGGGACCGGGCGGGCGGCAGCGGCGGGATCACCGCGGGGATGTCACGCAGGCTCGCATACTCCCGCGTCGGCACGAGCGGCGGCGAGTACGCGTGCACGCTGGCCGCCTTGCCGAGCGACGTGTTCCACACCTGGTGGGCACGCCCGGCGCCGAACCCGAGCGCGGCCCCGGTGCCGTGCGTGCGGCGCCCGATCGAGCCGCCCGGGTACCGGTAGGTCTCCGACAGCTCGCCGAGCACCACCGTGAACGCACCGGACGCGCCGCCGTGGTCGTGCGGCACCGTGTGCTGGCCGGGCAGCCACGACAGCAGCCACAGCTCGACCTCCTCGGTCAGCGCGAGCCGCGCCCACCAGCGCTGCGGGCTCGCGAACCGGACCTGGTCGAGCAGCGGGTCCCGCAGCCGCGCGCCGGCGGTGGTGACGAGGTCGCGCAGCTCGGTCGGGGTCCACACCGGACCTCGGGGCCGCACGAGGTCGGCGACGGACAGGGACGCGAGTGAGGTGGACACGAGGTAGCTCCAGGGGTCGCCGCGGGTGAGGAGAAGCGGCGGGCCGGGAAGAGAGCTACGGCCGCCGCGCGGCGGTACAGCCGCACGACGCGACCAGCAACAGGTCGACCGTGCGGTCGCGCCAGCTGATCAGCGACCGGGACATGCCGACGATGTTGGCACGGCCGCGCGGGCTCGAGCCAGTCGTCTCACGCAGTGATACGTGGGGTCCGGAACACCAGCAGGGTTCTAGCGGGCACTGCTACCGACTTGCCCGCCGCCAGCGCCGCACCGTCCGCGGGCACCCCGCGCGGCGTGCCGCTGTCCAACACCGGCACGAACACGTCGCCGAAGCCGTGCCCCGGCAGCGTCACCTCGATCTCCTCGTCGCCGGCGTGCAGCAGCAGCAACCAGTTGTCGTCCGCGATGAGCTCGCCGGACCGGTCGCGGGACAGGCTGTTCGAGCCGTCGATCCACATGCCGAGCGTGCGGCGGGACTCGTCGAACCAGTCGTCCTCGACCATCGGATCACCGTCGGGGGAGATCCACACGAGGTCCGGCTTGCCGGAGTGGGTCGGCCGGCCGTCGAAGAACTCCGGCTGGCGCAACGCGGGCGAGTCGGCCCGCAGCGCGATCACCTTGCGTGCGAACGCGAGCAGGTCGTCGGCCCGCTCGTCCGCCGCCCAGGACACCCACGACGTCTCGTCGTCGAGGCAGTACGGGTTGTTGTTGCCGCCCTGGGTGCGCCACCGCTCGTCGCCCGCGGTCAGCATCGGCGTGCCGGTCGACAGGAGCAGTGTCGCGAGCAGGTTGCGTGCCTGCCGGTCGCGCAGCGCGAGCACGGCGGGATCGTCGGTCTCGCCCTCGACGCCGCAGTTCCACGAGCGGTTGAAGCTGTTTCCGTCCGCGCCGCCCTCGCCGTTGGCCTCGTTGTGCTTCTCGTTGTAGGACACCAGGTCCCGCAGCGTGAAGCCGTCGTGCGCGGTGACGAAGTTGATCGACGCCCACGGCCGCCGCGTGTTCGCCGCGTACAGGTCCTCCGACCCGGACAGCCGGTAGGCGAGGTCCCGGACGCCGGTCGTGCCCCGCCAGAAGTCCCGTGCGCCGTCCCGGAAGCGGTCGTTCCACTCGGTCCACTGTGGCGCGAACCCGCCGACCCGGTAGCCGTCCGCGGTCGCGTCCCACGGCTCGGCGATCAGCTTGCAGCGCGACAGCTCCGGGTCGGTGGTGATGGCGGTCAGCAGCGCGGAGTCCGGGTCGAACCAGCCGCCGCGCGGCCGGCCGAGCGCGCTCGCGAGGTCGAACCGGAACCCGTCGACGCCCAGCTCGGTCGCGAAGTAGCGCAGCGAGTCGGTGACCAGCCGGACCACCGTGCGGGACCCGGGGTTGAGCGTGTTGCCGCACCCGGTGAGGTCCACTGTGGACCCGTGCCGGTCGTGCAGGTAGTAGGCCGGCGCGTCGAACCCGCGCAGCGACAGCGTCGGCCCGTCGACGCCGCCCTCGCAGGTGTGGTTGAACACGACGTCGAGCAGCACCTCGATGCCCGCCGCGTGCAGCGCGGCGACCATGGTGCGGAACTCGGCGACCTCACGGCCCGGCTCGCTCGCGTACGCCTCGTGCGGCGCGTGGAACCCGAGCGTCGAGTAGCCCCAGTAGTTGTGCCGGCCGCGCCGCATCAGCGACGGCTCGTCGCCGATCGTGTGCACCGGCAGCAGCTCGACGGCCGTCACGCCGAGCCGCACGAGATAGTCCACGACGGACGGGTGCGCGAGCCCGAGGTAGGTGCCGCGCTGGTGCGCCGGGACGTCCGGATGCGACTTCGTGAACCCGCGGACGTGCAGCTCGTAGATCACCGTCTCCTCGAACGGCGTCTCCGGCGCGACGCCGGTGTCCACCCCGCCGGGGGAGGTGACGACCGACAGCGGCACGTGCCCGAGCGAGTCCACGGTCGACGGCGGCCCGGTCATCGGGTCGCCGCGGTAGCCGAGCGTCGCCTCGAGGTCGGTGACCGTGCCGGTGATCCGGCGCGCGTACGGGTCGATGAGCAGCTTCGCCGGGTTGCACCGCAGGCCGCGCAGCGGGTCGTACGGGCCGTGCACGCGGTAGCCGTAGCGCTGACCTGGGGTGACGCCGGGGACGATGCCGTGCCAGACGCCGAACGTGTGCTCGGTCAGCTCGACGCGCCGCTCGCTGCCGCCCTCGCCGATCAGGCACAGCTCGACGGCGTCCGCGACCGACGACGCGACCGCGAACCGCACCCCGCCCGCCTCGGAGTGCGCGCCGAGCGGGAACGGGTGTCCGGGGAGCACGTGGTCGGCAGGCATTCCTCCATCTTGCCTGCCGGGACCGACAGTGATCAGACCTGATAGGTGTGATTCTCGAAGGAGTCGTCGTCCTTGACCTGGATCGGAGCGCGGAACACCGCCGGCTCGCCGTCGCCCCGCGCCGACCGCACGATCTGCCCGAACAGCAGTTGGTGCGCGGCCCAGCCGCGGTTCGACGGGCACGCGAGCGTGAGCAGCAACAGCCGGTCCTCGGCCGACAGGAACGCCTGGAGCTGCAGCGCGAGTGGCCGCCGGTCGCGGACCTGCTCCGCGCCGGGGATCCGCTGCGCGATCACCGCGGGCCCGAGCCCGGTCTCCAGGACGAGCGTCTCGCGCACGTCCGGGCCGCCGACGTCCTCCATGGAGTCCCGCAGCGTCTCGGCCGTGTCCGGGTCCCATCCCGCCGGCACGTCGAGCACGACGCCCGTCAGTACGGCGGCCGCGGCGTCCGGCGGTGTCACCACGGCCATCAGCACGGCGCCCTCGCGCAGCGCCGTCTCGACGGCTTCCGTCGCGATGGCCTCCAGGTCCGCCGCGCCGCCCGTGACGCCGCGCAGCTCGCCGACGACCGCCGCGTACTCGGCGATCGCGAGCTCGGGATGGTCCAGCGGCAACCGCCGCACGGAGTCCGGCATCGACAGCACAACTCCGCGAGTCCCGCTTTCAGACACGGTGAGTCCCCCTTTCAGACAGGGTGAGTCGTCGGTTCGTGCACCGGCGACTCACAGGCCCTTGCCCTCACCCGCGCGCTTGCTCATGTCCTCGATGGCCTTCTCCAGCTGCTTGGGCGTCGGGTTGATGCCCTGCTGGAGCAGGCGCAGCTCGGCGCGCTGCGCCGGCGTCAGCTCGACGCCGGCCTTCTCCGCGATCTGGCTGCCCTTGTCGACCAGGTCGGCGTACGCCTGGTTCTGCTTGGCCTCCAGCCCGAGCCGCTGCAGCTCGGCCTTGCGGTCGGCGAGGTTGCTCGGCAGGTCGCCGTAGGTGCCGTTGCGCTTGGCCGCCTCACGCCCGGCCTGGGTCAGGTCCCGGGAGACCTTGCCCTCGAGCCCGTGCTTGCGGATCTTGTTGACGTTGTCGACCAGCCCCGGCAGCGCGCCGCTGCGTGCCGCGGCCTCGATGTCCTTGCGTGCCGCCCGCAGCGACGCCCGCGAGCCGCGCTTCAACGCGACCCGGCCGACGCTGCGCACGCCGGCCGCGACCGTGCCGCCGCCGGGGATGACGCTGGTGCCGAGCCCGATGCCGACCGCCGCCCAGCCCGGCGCGTTGCGCGAGTGCGACAGCTGCTGTCCCAGCGCGGCGAGCGACCCGACGCCGCCGGCGCCGGTCGACACGATCTCCAGCGCCGCGGCGGGCACCACCCCGACGCCGGTGGCCGCGAGCCCGGCCGCGGCCGTCGCGGTGACCAGCGAGACCCCGTCCGCCGCCTTGGCGAGCCCGTCGAAGCCCTGGACGTACCAGGTGTCGTTCTCCGGTTTGAACGGGTCGCCGTCCTTGCCCTTGCGGATGGCGTCCGCGGTCGCGTTGGCCTCCCGCAGGTGCCGCGCCTTGAGCCGGTTGGCGTCGTCGAGCACGCGACCGAGCTGTGTGGACACCTGCGTCGACTCGTCGTCGCACCGGTCGAACGTCGCGAGCTTCGCCTTGAGCCGCTTGGCTTCCGCCTCCAGCTCGTCGGCGCGGGCCTGGTTGACGGTGAGCTTGCCGAACCAGTCGGCCAGCGCGCCGGAGACGGCGGAGATCGCCTCCGAGCCCTTGCCGAGGCCCTGGGGGAGGTCGTCGCCGTGGTCGCTGAACTCCTCGGCCGCGCTGCCGCCCCACTCGGAGTCGTCGGTGATCTTGGCGGCCTCCTCCAGACGGGGGAGGGTGTTGATGATCGTCTCGGCGGCGGTCGCGAGCTGCAGCATCAGCGCCTTGACAGCGTCCGCCTCGCCCTCGGCCGGGTCGAACCCCAGCGCGGGAAAGCTACGGGTACTCATGACGCCCCCTCACAGGCTCGGTGGCGCCGCTCGCGGTCGCCCTGTGACATTGATTCGCTCGCAAGCTCGCTCATGGCTGCCGCCGGGGGGCCGCGTCGCGCAGGGCCTGGAAGACTTCGTCGCGGACGTTGCCTTCCGCCAGGGCCCGCATCCGGTCCTCGCCGCCCTGCTCGACGAGCTCGTAGTTGGCGACCGCGCCACTCACGTTGTCGGCGATCTTCCCGATCTTGTCCTGCATGTCGCCGAGGTTGTCCCGCCACTCGCCGGCGACCTCGGCCACCGCGGCCGAGATCTCGCCCGGTCCGAGGTCGCCGCCGGTGAGGTCCAGCGTGCCGACGATCTCGCCGACCTGCGCGGCGACGGCGTTCAGCTCACCGACCCGGATGGCGAGGCTGTCGGTGTTGACGGTGTAGCCGTCCATGGGTCTCCTTCTAGGAAGCGGAAAGGAACATCGTGCGGCGGACGGTGTCGCCACGTTCCTCTGCGAGAACGAGCATCTGGGCGCTGCCACAGCAGACCAGGTAGACGCCGAGTCCTGTCGTCGGGGTGGGTGTCCGGGTCGAGGTCGCCGGGGTGGCCGGCGGCTGGGTCGGGAGGCCGGCGGCGGCGATCAGGAGCGCGGCGTCGCCGAGGTCGGTCTCGGTGTCGTCGGTATCGGTGCCGGGGTGGCTGGTGGCCGCCGCCGGGTTGGCGGGTCGGTGACCGGGCTCGGCGCCGGTGACCCGGCCCGGCTCGAGACCGCCCGCGCCGGGAGCGGCCGGGGCGACACCCGGCGCGGCGACCGTGCCGGGACCCGGCACGGCGGGGCTGAAGGAGCCCGGGCCGGCCGGCGGCGGGTTGGCGACGCCCGGGGTGCCGGCGCTCGGCGCGGCCGGCGTCGGCCGGCCGACGTCCTCGATGGTCACCGCCGAGGCCTGGACGTGCTGGTCCACCGGCTCGGGCGAATAGGCGGGGGTGGCGCCGACGGAGGTTCGCGGAACGCCGGACGTCACCCCCCCGACCGGCTGAGCCGGTCGGTCTCGGTGTGGCGTCGACCCGCTCGTGGCGGGTTCGGCCCGGTGCTGGACCGCTCGTGCGGCAGGCGGGCGCGGACCTTCGCTCGCGCGGCCGCGATCGACCGGCTCGGCTCGGCCGTCGCCGGGGCGGGCGGTGCCGGTCGAGTGGCTCGGCCGGCTCACGGTCGGGCCGTCGCCGGTCCTCGGCACGCGTGCACGTGCCGGCGCGGTCATCGGCAGGTCGACCACCCGTCCGCTGGACAGGTCCACCCGCACGCCGGCCGGCGCCGTCCGCCCCGGTGCCTCCGCGACAGGCGGTCGCGCTCCGGTCAGGTCGTCCAACAGGGTCGGCCGCGCGCCGGCGGGATCGGTCAGCCCGAGCGGGTCCGGCCGGACCCCCGAGTCCGCACCCGGTCGCACGCCGGCCACCGCGACACTCGCCAGGTCGGCCGGGGCGCCGGGTACCCCGGTCAGCGCGTCCACCGACCCGACACCGGGCGGCGCGCCGAGCCACGCGACCTGCCCGGTCCAGCCGGACACCTGTCCCGCCGCGACCGCGACCCCGTCGGCCGCCGACTCCCACACCCACACACCGGCCCGCAGCGCCGCGGCGGCCGCGGTGGCCTGGCGCAGGTGCCGGTCATGGAGGCGTCGCGCCGCGTCGAGTGTCCGCCGGAGCTCGCCCTCAAGGTCCGGTGAGCCGCGGAGCGCCCTGGCCCGCGCGTCGAGGCGCGACGCCTCCCGCTGGTTGTCGAGCAGCCGGTGCAACCACGTCTCCAGCGCGCGGCCGGCCCGCTCGAGCGAACGGTCCGCCTGCTCCAGCGCACGTGGCAGGTCGGCGACCGAGGACCGGTACGCGGCCGCCGCTGGCCCGGTCCAGCCACCGACCCGCAGCGCCGCACGCAGGTCCCCCACGCAGCCCTCGACCTGCCGCCGACCACGCCCGATCTGTGTCAGGGCGCCGTCGACGGCCGCTGCCTCGCCCGGGGTCGGGTCGAAGCCGAGACCCGGATACGCCATCGCCATGTCCGGCAGTCAACGTCGGAAGAACCCGTGGTGGGAACCGCCGCTGCCCACGGAGGCAAACCGAGGGCACGGCTCGACAAACGCTGCTGTTGAATAGGGCACCGTGACGGGACCCGACCTTGACGACCTTGTCGTGCACATGTCCGGCGTGACGGTCCGGCGTGGCGTGAACACCCTGCTGGCGGACGTCGACTGGAGCGTCGAGCTCGACGAGCGCTGGGTGATCCTCGGCGCGAACGGCGCCGGGAAGACCACGCTGCTCAAGCTGGCCGCGGCCGAGCTGCATCCCACGAAGGGCTCGGTGCACGTCCTCGGCGAGAAGCTCGGCCGGGTGGACGTGTTCGAGCTGCGGCCGCGCATCGGGTTCTGCTCGGCGGCGCTGCTCGCGCGGGTGCCGCCCCAGGAGAAGGTCATCGATGTGGTGGTGAGCGCCGGCTACGCGGTCCTCGGCCGCTGGCGCGAGGACTACGACCAGCTCGACACCGGCCGCGCCGTCGGGCTGTGCGAGGACCTCGGCATCGCGCATCTCACGGAGCGTGAGTTCGGCACGCTGTCCGAGGGCGAGCGCAAGCGCACCATGATCGCCCGCGCGCTGATGACCGACCCCGAGATGCTCCTGCTCGACGAGCCGGCCGCCGGCCTCGACCTCGGCGGCCGCGAGGACCTCGTCACCCGGCTGTCCGAGCTGGCGCGGGACCCGGACGCGCCGGCGACGATCCTGGTCACCCACCACGTCGAGGAGATCCCGCCCGGCTTCACGCACCTGCTGCTGATCACCGACGGCGCCATCGTCGCGCAGGGCCTCCTCGACGACGTGCTGACCAGCGAGAACCTGTCGAAGACGTTCGGCCAGGACCTGGAGCTGGACAAGCTCGACGACCGGTACTTCGCGCGCCGCCGGGCCGCGGACTAGGTTGGGCCCGAGTTGGTTACTTCACGGTAGGGAGCGTTCGCGTGGGTGAGTTCGTCAGGCTCGAGGTCGACGGCGGCGTTGGCACCATCCGGCTGGACCGGCCGCCGATGAACGCTCTCAACCGGCAGGTGCAGGAGGAGATCCGCACCGCCGCGCAGGAGGCCACGCAGCGCGACGACGTACGCGCGGTGATCGTCTACGGCGGTGAGAAGGTGTTCGCGGCGGGCGCGGACATCAAGGAGATGGCCGACATGACCTACGCGGACATGTCCGCGCGGGCCGGTCAGCTGTCGTCGTCGTTCACGGCCGTCGCGCAGATCCCGAAGCCGACGGTCGCCGCGGTGACCGGGTACGCGCTCGGCGGCGGCCTCGAGCTGACGCTGTGCTGCGACCGGCGCGTCGCCGGCGACAACGCGAAGGTCGGCCAGCCGGAGATCCTGCTCGGCATCATCCCCGGCGCGGGCGGCACGCAGCGGCTCGCGCGGCTGGTCGGGCCGAGCAAGGCGAAGGACATCGTCTACACGGGACGGTTCGTGGACGCGAACGAGGCCCTGTCGATCGGGCTGGTCGACGAGGTCGTCGCGCCCGACGACGTCTACGCGGCGGCCCGCAAGTGGGCCGACCAGTTCGTGAACGGGGCCGCGCAGGCGCTGGCCGCGGCGAAGGTCGCGATCGACGGCGGCCTCGACGGCGACCTGGCGAGCGGGCTGCGGTTGGAGAGCCAGGTGTTCGCGGCGCTGTTCGCGACGGAGGACCAGAAGTCGGGCATGCGGTCGTTCATCGAGAACGGGCCGGGAAAGGCGACGTTCAGTGGTAAGTGAACGGGTAAGTGAGGACCCCGCACCGAACCCGCACGCGACGGCCGAGGAGGTCGAGGCGGCGCGTTCGGACCCCAAGCTGGCGAACGTGCTCTACCACGACTGGGAGGCCGACACCTACGACGAGAAGTGGTCGATCTCCTACGACGAGCGCTGCATCGACTACGCGACCGGCCGGTTCACCGCCGTCGCCGGCGAGGACGACTGGCCGTACGAGACGGCCATGGAACTGGGCAGCGGCACGGGTTTCTTCCTGCTGAACCTGATGCAGGGCGGCGTGGCCAAGAAGGGCTCGGTCACCGACCTGTCGCCGGGCATGGTGAAGGTGGCGCTGCGCAACGCGGAGCACCTCGGCCTCGACGTCGACGGCCGGGTGGCCGACGCGGAGCGCATCCCGTACGACGACAACACGTTCGACCTCGTCGTCGGACACGCGGTGCTGCACCACATCCCGGACGTGCCGGCCGCGTTCCGCGAGGTGCTGCGGGTGCTGAAGCCCGGCGGCCGCTTCGTGTTCGCCGGCGAGCCGACGAAGGTGGGCGACACCTACGCCCGCAAGCTGGGCCAGTTCACGTGGTGGCTGACCACGAACGTCACGAAGCTGCCCGCGCTGCGCGGATGGCGCCGCCCGCAGGCCGAGCTGGACGAGTCGTCCCGCGCGGCCGCGCTCGAGGCGGTCGTCGACATCCACACGTTCGACCCGACGTCGCTGGAGCGGGACGCGCGCGACGCGGGTGCGGCGAACGTGCACGCGCACACCGAGGAGCTGGCGGCCGCGCTGTTCGGCTGGCCCATCCGGACGTTCGAAGCCGCGGTGCCGCAGGAGAAGCTGACGCTCGCGTGGCGGCTGTTCGCGTACAAGGCGTGGCTGCGACTGACCTGGTTGGACGAGAACGTGCTGCGGAAAGTGGCGCCCCGCAACCTCTTCTACAACGTGCTGATCACGGGGACCAAGCCCTGACATACACCTTCACCCCGACCGACGTGCGTTTTCTTCGCTCGTCGGCCGGGGTCGCCGCGTTGGCGGCCGTCGACGCGCTGCCGCTGACGTCGGCGAGCTACCTGTCCGATGTGGCCACCGCCCGCCGGCTGGTCGGCGACGTCGCCGGACCGGTGCTGGAGACGGTGCTGCTGCGCCGCCGCGCGGCGGCCAAAGTGGACGATCCGGAGCGCTGGCTGTTCACCGACACGGCGTTGCAGCAGGCGACCGCGATGCCGGTCGCGCGGCACCGGGCGCGGCGGTTCGCGGGCCGGGACGTGCACGACGTGACGTGCTCGGTCGGCGTCGACCTCGCGGCCATCGCGGAGGTCGCGCGCCGCTGTGTCGGCTCGGACGTCGACGAGGTCCGGCTCGCGATGGCGGCGCACAACTGTGCGGCACCACTGGTCCGCGCCGACGCGCTGCGACCGGTGACCCGCGCCGCGGCGGTGTTCGTCGACCCGGCGCGCCGCGACGCCGCGGGCCGGCGAACGTGGCGGCCGGCGGACTTCGTGCCGCCGCTGGACGGGTTGGCCGAGGCGTGGCGGGGTCGGGACCTGGTGGTGAAATGTGCGCCGGGCATGGACTTCGCGGCGCTGCCGTGGGCCGGCGAGGTGGAGCTGGTGTCGCTCGACGGGCAGGTGCGGGAGGCGTGCCTGTGGACCGGCGACTTCGCGGGCCCGGCCCGGCGGGCGACGGTGCTGCGCACCTCCGGTCCGGAGTGGACGGTCACGTCGGAGGAGCCGGACGACTGCCCGGTGCGTGCCGTGGGGGAGTGGCTAATCGATCCGGACGGCGCGGTCGTGCGGGCCGGCCTGGTGCGGCAATACGCGGCACGGCTGGGTTTCGGCCAGCTCGACGAGCGGATCGCCTACCTGACCGGAGACGCGCGGCCGACCGGCATCCGCGCGTTCCGGGTGCTCGAACACGGCCACTACAGCGAGAAGTCGCTGCGCCAGACCCTTCGTCGTCGGTCGGTCGGCAAGCTGGAGATCCTGGTGCGCGGCCTCGACGTGGACCCGAACACGTTGCGCCCCAGGCTGAAACTGTCCGGCGCGGAGTCGGCGACCGTGGTGCTCACGAGAGTCGGCCGCACCCCGACCGCGTACGTGTGCGAACCGTCCTGACGTTCGTCCGTGCGCAGGTAGGCGATTCCGGCTGCGGTTGCGTTCTACTTCCCAGTGGGGACGCCGTCGGCCAACTGGTCGATGCCGGACCGGTTGCGATGACCAGTCGGGTGTCGGCGTCGATCGCGACCTGATCCGGTGCGCTGAGGAGTACGAGAGCCCGAACAACGGCCCGATCTGCCGCAACAGCACCCCGATCCTGCAACTGCAGACTCCACGGCCGTCCACGGCGACCGTCCGCGATCTCCGGACCACCAGGTTCGGCCACCCACCCCGACTTAGAGGGTGTCTCATGTGGCCAATTTGCGGAGTTTCTTGTAGCTGGTGAGGGCTGCGGCGAGGGTGAGGAAGCCGCAGAAGTGGTTGGCCTTGCGCTCGTATCGGATGGTGAGTCGGCGGTAGCCGAACAGCCAGGCGATCGATCGTTCGATCACCCAACGGTGCTTGCCGAGCTTCGTGCTGGTCTCGATGCCTTTGCGGGCGATGCGGACGGTGATGCCGCGGTCGCGGACCCACGTGCGCAAGTCCGTGTGGTCGTAGGCCTTGTCGGCGTGCAGCTTGGCGGGTTTGCGTCGCCGTGGTCCGCGTAGGGATTTGATCGCCGGAATCGCTCTGATCAGAGGCTTGAGCGCGTAGGAGTCGTTGGTGTTGGCGGCGGACACGGCCACTGACAGCGGTATGCCGACACGATCGGACAGCACGTGGATCTTCGAACCGGACTTGCCACGATCGACCGGGTTCGGACCGGTCAAAGATCCCCTTTTTTCGCCCTCGCAGAGGCGCCATCCAGGACCGCACGAGACCAGTCGATCAGTCCTTGGCTGCCCAGTTCATCCAGCACCGCGTGGTGCAATCGACGCCAGAGGCCGGCTTTGGTCCACTCGGTGAACCGGCGATGCGCCGTTGGCACCGTGACCCCGAACGACGGAGGCAACAACCGCCACGAACAGCCGCTGGTCAACACGAACACGATCGCGGTGAACACCGCACGATCCTCCACCGGCGCCGTCCCACCACCCTGCGGCCGCGCATCGAACCCCGGAACCAACGGCTCCACCAACGCCCACAACTCATCAGGCACCAACCGCCGCGACAGATCATCAACCACAGGGTTGATCATGACAGACCATGATCAACCCACGTGAGACACCCTCTTAAGGAGACGTCTTCGGCGAACTCGTGTTACTCGCGTTGGTGTAGCAGATTGCGTTGCGGAATCTGCGTCATCGAGCCCAATGCCACTTACTTAAGCCGTTTGCCTGGTCAGATGCCGTACGAGCAGTGCGCGCCGATCAAGAGGCGTCCACTTAGGACGCCGGCTCGAATGGATCGCCAACGCCCAGGTGGAGTGATGTCCGATCGAACAGTCTCACATCGGCTACCGCTCAACATCTCTGACCTGCGCAAATAGCCCTTAAGTAAGTGGCATTGGAGTCGAGCCACCGGGGCGGGATGAATTCCGGCAGCCCGATATTGCTCATCCGGACTTCCCATTCCGAGTGGTGGATCATTCGATGATGTCGCCGACACAGCAGCACCAGATTATTGAGATCCGTTGGGCCGCCGTCCAGCCAATGCTGGATATGGTGGGCATCGGACCAGCGCGCCGGGCGTCCGCAGTTGGGGAATGCGCAGCCCTTGTCTCGGGTGTTCAGTGCGACTCGTTGTTTGGGGGTGACCAGGCGGCGGGTGCGGCCCACGTCCAACGGCACCGACGCACCGTTCATCACTACCGGTACGACTCCGCAGTCGCAGGCGATCCGTCGTGCCGCGGCTGCTGGGAGCAGTGCGCCGCCTTCCAGGGTGGCGGTGCCGACTCCGGCGAGGAGGTGGGTGTAGTCCATGGTGGTGTTGAGGTGTGGTTTCTCTCCGCCTCGGGCGGGCAGGTCTGGTGAGTCGATGGCGTGGTGGATGACGTCGCAGAACGCGTCACCGAGTCGTTGGGTCGGGTATCGGTCATCGGAGGGGCCGTCCGGTTTGGCGAGCGCGCCGAGCATCGCGTCCAACTCTTCGGCCGACTCGGGTTCGATCGTGCCGGTGAAGTGCATCCACCCGGTCTGATCTCGCCGGCTGCGGAACGTGTTCTTCGGTTCTGCCAACGCCTCGGCGGCAGGTTGGTCGCCGTCGGGGTCGATCCGTGACAGCAACGTCTCGCCGTGGGAGCGGACCACCGCGGGGTGTGCCACTCGGGCGGTCTCGACGAGGTGTTTCTCCACGATCTCCGCGGTGTCACCTGGCGCCCAGGCGGGGATCTTCTTCACCGTCTCGGCGATCGCGTCCACGTGATCGGGATCCAGCACACCGTCTCGTAGTGCGTCCCGCACCAACGGCAATGGCGGCGGGGTGACGTGGCCGGTGGGCGTCAACGCCTCGGCCACCAGACCAGCCTGCGCGATCAATCGGGAGGCTCGGCGTGGAGTGATCCGCACCAGATCCGAGACCAGCGCGCTCAAACTCGAATATCCCGCCGTGCGAGCGACATCGGATTGTTCCAATTCGGCGATCACTGTCAATGCGGAACTGTGGAGTTTCCGCATCTGGGTTGTGATCTCTACCAGGTTCTGGGCAAGCTCCGGCAACCCGGGTGGGGTTTCCACGAAGCTCGTCATGGCTTTTATTCTACCTGTGAACCTCGATTGTTTCGAACGCACGATCGAGCGAATGTTGGTGACTATCAGCAACGAAACGTGAATTCTTCGTCAACGATGGAACGGCAGGCCTTGGCCTCCGGCCCCCGATTTCCAGCCTATGCCCGGGGGCCGACAGTTCCGGTCAGCCGCGCTGCCGGGGAGGCGGGTTGTCCACACCTCGGTGTGCTGTCCACAGGCCCCACTTGAGCCGGCCGTTCTCGTCGGTGGTCGCCGGTAGGCTGGATCTCGGGGGCCGGAGGCCACCGGCCAGCGGCGCCGGTCGTGGAGCGGCATACTACGCGCTCAGGCGGGACAGTAGGAACGACCGCACCTCGTCGACGTCCGCGTCCAGTGCCACCGCGACCTCGCGGCACGTTTCCGGTTTGTGGGCGGCGGGACCGCGGCGGTCGCCGATCACCATGCCGCGGCCAGGGCCCAGGCCGCAGTCGACGTCCACCGGGAGCGCCGTCGTCTTCAGCAGTCCGGGCCGAACAGCCTCCGCGACCGCCACCGCATCGTGGATGACCGCGCCGTCGCGGCCGATCGTGCGCTGGTAGTACTCGCGGTACGCGGCGGTCAGCCCCACCAGCGTCGAACCGCGCGGCCCGCTCGCGGCCAGCCGGTCCAGCCATTCGGTGTCGACGGCGCACCGCAGCGTCAAATCCGTCGGCACGAGCACGGTCGGCACCGACTCCTCGACGAGCACCCGCCGGGCCGCCTCCGGGTCGCTCCACACGTTGAACTCGGCCGCCGCCGTGACGTTGCCGCCGGACAGGGCGCCGCCCATGACCACGATCCGCGCGATCTTGCTGTGCACCGACGGGTGCGCGGCGAGCAGCAGCGCGATGTTCGTCAGCGGCCCGATCGGCACGATGGTCACCGGCTCCGGCGCGGCGTCGAGCAGGTCGACCATCAGCGCCACCGCGTCGGTGCCGGCGACGCCCGTCCGGCGGTCGGGCAGCGTGTCGGCCATGCCCGACAACCCGTCGGCGCCGTGCACCTCCCGCGCCCGGTGCGGGTGCGGGTGCACCAGCGGCCGGTCCGCGCCCGCGGCGACCGGCACGTCCTCCCGGCCGCACAACGCGAGCACCCGCAACGCGTTCCGCGTCGTCATCGCGAGCCCCACGTTGCCGAACACGGTCGTCACCCCGATCAGCTCGACCTCGGGGCTCGAGCACGCCAGCGCGAGCGCGAGTGCGTCGTCGACGCCCGGATCCGTGTCGATGATGATCGGTGTCATGCGCCAGACGGTATCGGTCGCGTCGCGTACAGCAACCACAGCTGTCCCATGGCGGCCACCGCGAGCGCCCGCAGCGGCTACCGGCGGCGATGCGGACGAAGTGCGCGACACTGCTCCACAGGGTGAGCGCGAGTTGGCGCGTTCGAGTACAGCGTCGAGCCAGCTCGCGTGCCGGTCCTCGGCCTCCGGCTGGGGCGCGGCCTCGGTCATGAGCCGCACCTAGCGTGGGCTACGGTGACCTGCCATGACATCCATGTGGGGCGCGCCGGTCGCGGAGCGGGTGCGGGGCTGGCAGCGGTCGCGCCGGGACCCGAACCAGGCCAGGTTCCTGACCATGGACTCGCTGCGCTGGGTGATCCGCAACCGCGCGTGGACGCCCTGGTACCTGGTGCGGTACTGGCGGCTGCTGAAGTTCCGCGTCGCGAACCCGCACATCATCCTGCGCGGCATGGTGTTCCTCGGCAAGGACCTGGATGTCCACTGCCGCCCCGGCTACGGCCGGATGGAGATCGGCCGCTGGGTGCACATCGGCGACGGCAACGCGATCCGCTGCCACGAGGGTTCGCTGCGCATCGGCGACAAGGCGGTGTTCGGGCGGCAGAACGTGATCAACTGCTATCTGGACATCGAGCTGGGCACCGCCGCGCTGGTCGCCGACTGGGTGTACATCTGCGACTTCGACCACGTCACGGCCGACATCCACCAGGCGATCAAGGACCAGGGCATCGCGAAGGCGCCGGTGCGCATCGGCCCGGACACGTGGATGTGCACGAAGGTCACGGTCACCAAGGGCAGCCGCATCGGCCGCGGCGTCGTCGTCGGCGCGCACGCCGTGGTGAAGGGTGACCTCCCGGACTACGCCGTCGCGGCCGGCATCCCGGCCAAGGTCGTCCGCGACCGCCGCGAGGCCTACGAGGCGGACGCGCAACGCCGCGCCGCCGTGGCCGACATGTCCCGCAAAGCGGCCGCCGCACTGAAGAAGACACTGGAAACCCACAACTAGACGGCATCGGCCGCCGGCCCCCGATTTCCAGCCAAGCCGCGTCGGCTGTCCACAGGGCAAGCTCAGCAACGCCGGGAACTGTCGGTACCTCGCCGTAGCATGGAAACCGGGGGCCGGAGGCCAACCCTCACAACATGAACGCGTTGCCCGTCGCGATCTTGGGGCGGCCCAGCGTCGGATGTTCGCCGGCCACCGCGGAGCGGTAGACGGACGCGGTCAGCTCCGCGATGCCCGTCCAGTTGAACTCGGTGCCCAGTCGGGACTTCGCGGCGCGTGCGCGGCGTGCCGCGGCCGCCGGGTCGGACAGCACCGCGCCGACGGCCGTCGCGATGCCGTCGGTGTCGCCCGGCTCGATCGACAGTCCCGTCTCCCCGTCCACGACCAGTTCCGCGAGCCCTCCGGCGGTGGACGCCACCAGCGGCGCGCCCGCGGCGGCCGCCTCCAGCGCCACGATGCCGAACGGCTCGTACCGGCTCGGCAGCACCACCACGTCGGCCGCGGCGAGACAGGCCACCAGTTCGCGGTCCGGCAGGTGCCCGACGAAGTCCACCGAGCGCCGGACCCGCAGCTTCCGCGCCTGCTCGACCAGCGCCGCGGCCTGCCGGCCCTGACCCGCCACCACCAGCCGCGTCTCCGGAAACGCCCGGCGCACGCGAGGCAGCGCGGCGAGCAGATCCTGCACGCCCTTCTCCCACTCCAGCCGGCCGAAGTACAGGACCAGCGGCGCGTCGGCGGGGGAGTGCCGCGCCCGCGCGGCACGGACCGCCGCCGGGGACACCCGCCACCCGCGCGGCTCGATGCCGTTGTGGATCACCGCGAGATCCTCCGCCGGCACCTCGAACAGGTGTGACACCTCGGCCCGCATGGCGGCGGAGCACGTGATCAGCGCGTCGGCCCGGTTCGCCAGCCACCATTCCACCGAGTGGATCTGCTGGTTCAGCCGCTGGGACAGCCAACCGCTGTGCCGGCCGGCCTCGGTCGCGTGGATCGTCGCCACCAGCGGGACCTCCGCGTGGGACGCGAGCGCGACCGCGGGATGTGTCACCAGCCAGTCGTGCGCGTGCACGACGTCCGGCCGCCAGTCCCGCAGCAACGCGAGCCCCTCGCGGACCATGCCGTGTCCCATGGCGAGCGTCCACGCCACCAGGTCCTTCTCGAACAGCAGGTGCATCGGGTCCTCGGCCACCCGCACCACCCGGACGCCCTCGTGCACGGTGTCGGTCGTCGGGTGGGTCGCCGCGTCGGTCCCGGCCTCGTGCCGGCACAGCACGACGACCTCGTGCCCGAGCCCCGTGAGGTGCGTGGCGAGCGCGTGCACGTGCCGGCCCAGCCCGCCGACCACGACCGGCGGGTACTCCCACGACAACATCAGCACGCGCATCAGTCGCTGCTCCCCTCCACTAACCCCCGCGCGTCCAGCCGGCCGAACAGGCCGTCCTCCGCGCGCAGCTCGGCCGCCCGCGCCAGCGCCCGCTCGCGCTGTCCGGCACGCACCATGCCTGCCAGCTCGCCGAACCGGTCGCCGTGCACCTTCGCGCGCCGCCGCGCGTAGTCGGCCGCCGAGTCCTTCGTGACCATGAACGCCCAGTCGCTCGACAGCGTCAGCAGCGCCTCGCGCACCAGCTGGTCGCGCGCCGGGTCCCGCCACGGCACGGTCGGCAGCGCCAGCAGCTCGGACTGCAGCTCGACGCCCGCGGACACCAGGTCGGACACCTGCTCGCCGTCCCACACCCGCCAGTCCTTGCCGGAGCCCCACGACGAGTTCGGCAGCTCGACCGGCTCGCCGACGTGCCCCGCCTCGATCGCGCCGCGCAGCGTCGTCACCCGCACGCCCGCGTCGGGCAGCGCGCGCAGCACCGCCTCCAGCCACGCGGGGCCCTCGTGCCACCAGTGCCCGTACAGCTCGGTGTCGTACGCCGCGACCACGAGCCCCGGCCTGCCGTGCCGGTCCCGCAGCGACCGCAGCCGCTCCACGACCGTGTCCACGAAGTCCGCGGCGTGCCGGTGCACCGCGCGTTCCGCGAGCACCGGGTCGTAGGGCCGCTTCTCGTGCGGCGGCACGTTCTTCCCGGTCACCCGCGACGGCTTCAGCCCGCTGGGATGGTCGTAGGTGTGGAAGTCGCGGTAGGCGGCGTCGCCGGGGTAGCCGGCCTTCGGCGACCACACGCGGTAGGTCACCTCGAGGTCACGGCCGAAGCACAGGACGTCCGACGTGCCGACCGGGCGCGCCGCGTGCGTGTCGCCGCGCAGCGCGGGACCGTCCACGAGGAACCGTTCGACGCCCGCCGCCGCGTAGCCGTCCTCCATGCCGGGCGCGTAGCCGCACTCCGGCGCCCAGATCCCGGCCGGCGCGGAACCGAGCCGCAGCGCGGTGTCCTCGAGTCCGGCACGCAGTGCGAACGCACGCACCGCGGGGTGCAGCAGCGGCTGGAACGGGTGGGTGGCCGGGCCGCCGAGCAGCTCGATCACGCCGGCGTCCACGAGCGGGCGCAGCACCGGGGAGAACCCGTTGCGCCAGCGGGACTCGAACTGCCCCAACGCCTTGCCGGCCGCGCGGTACTCGGTCGCCGCGAGGTCGCGGAGCGCGGGCTCCCGCCAGCGGGTCGCCGCGTACTGCGCGCGCAGCTGCCAGTTGCCGAGCCAGTCGTGGAACCCGCGCAGCGCGTACGGGTCGTCGAGCTGCGCGGCGAGCACCGGCGTCACACCGAGCGTCAGCACGTCCCGGTGGCCCTCCTCGGCGAGCCGCTCCACCAGGTCGATCATCGGCAGGTACGAGTGCGCCCACGCCTGGTAGAGCCATTCCTCGCCGACCGGCCATGTGCCGTGGTGGGGGAGCCAGGGCAGATGACTGTGCAGCACAAGGCAGAACGAGCCCTCGTCCGTCATGGGCGGACCGCCACGGCCACGATGTCCAAACTGGACTCGAGGTCGTCGGTGGTGATCGCGAAGTCGGTCGCCGCGACGGAGGCGACCGCGGCACGCAGCTCGGCGGGCCACGGCGCGCCGGACACGGCGACCTCGACCTGCGCCTCGATCAGCGAGCCGCCGAACGCCGCGTCCAGTTCGCACAGACGCGGCCCGTGCCGCAGCCCGGCGAGGAACTCGACGTCGAAACCCGCCTCCCGTAACAAAGTGTCCAGCTCGGCCGGCGCCAGTTCCCTGGTGTGGAACGGGTTCAGCGGCGTGTCGCGGCCGGGGGAGAACGTGATGCGGTTCGGGGTGGTGATCAGCAGCCGGCTGCCGGGACGCAGCACCCGCAGACACTCGCGCAGGAACCCGTCCTGGTCCCAGAGATGCTCGATCACCTGGAAGTTCGCCAGCACGTCCACAGTGGACGACCGGACCGGCAGCGCGGCCAGGTTCGCGCGGGCCACCCGGACCGCCGGGTACGCCTTGGCGACGTGGTTCGCGGTCGTCGCGTCGTAGTCGAGACCGAGCACGAACTTCGCGTCGCGGGCGAGCAGGTCGGCGCCGTAACCCTCGCCACAGCCCGCCTCCAGCACGAACGCGTCCACGCAGTACGGCCGCAGCGCGAGATACGCGGCCTCGTGGCGGCGAAACCAGTAGTTCTCTTCTGTGATCCCGGGCACGGTGCGCTCGCCGGTCAGCGGGAGAGGGGCAACTGGCTCGGGTTCCACCGCGGCAGGCTACTACGCGGTAGGGAGCGCTCCTCAGGTCGGCGAGATGGAGATCCCGACCGCGCCGGGTCCGACGTGGACCCCGATCGTGGAGCTGACCTCGGTGAACGTGACCTCCCGCGCGTCCGGCAGTCGCGTCTTGAGCCGGGCCGCCACCTTGCTGGCCCGCGCCGGGGCGCCGAAGTGTTCGATCGCGACGTCCACGACCTGCCCGTTCGCCTTGCGGACCGCCGTCTCGACCAGCTTGCGCAGCGCCCGCTCGGTGCCGAGCACCCGTTCCAGCGGCGCGACCTGGCCGTTGATCATCGTGAGCAGCGGCTTGAGCGACAGCGCGCTGCCCAGCAGCGCCGCCGCCGCGCCGATCCGGCCGCCTTTGCGCAGGTACTCCAGCGTGTCGACGTAGATCAGCTCGGAGCTGCCCTCCAGCCGCCGCGCCAGCATGTCCATCACCCGCCGGGGCCCGCCGCCCGCGCCGGCCACCCGCGCGGCGGCCAACACCGCGTAGCCCATGCTCATGCCGGTGGTGCCGGAGTCGACGACGTGCACCGGCACACGACTCTGGGCCGCCGCCTGCCTGGCGACCTCGTAGGTCTTGGACTGTCTACTCGAGATGTGCACCGAGACCACCTCGTCGGCCCCGCGTGCGGCGAGATCCTCGTAAGCCCACAGGAATCCCGCCGGATCGGGGGCCGAGGTGGTCACGTCCATGTCTTCCTCGAGCGCCCTGACCAGCACATCTTTCGGCACGTTGTGCTCGGCACGGACGTGCTGTCCGATTCTGATCTGCGTCGGCACCACGGTGATTCCCCACTGTGCGGCCAACGCTGCCGGGATGCTCGAGGTGGAGTCGGTCACCATCCCTACGCGGCCAGGCATGTCTTCGAGGCTAGCCGCTGGCCCGCGCAGCGGTGGCGGCCGAGCATCCGGCATGTGGGCACCGTCACGGCGACTCGAGGGTCGTTGGGTTTGCGACTAGGCTACTGGTGAGTAACATTTGGCTGACCGGACAGCCGCGGGCCAACCTCGTATTCTTGCCCTCGCGCGAGCCGCTCGTATCCCAGGAGGTCGGAGCAGACCCATGCCAAACATCGTCGTGCTGGTGAAACAAGTCCCGGACACCTACTCGGAGCGCAAGCTCTCCGACTCGGACCACACGTTGGACCGGGAGTCAGCCGACGCGGTGCTCGACGAGATCAACGAGCGCGCCATCGAGGAGGCGCTCGTGATCAAGGAAGCCCACGACGGTGAGGTCACCGTCCTGAGCGTCGGGCCGGAGCGGGCCACCGACGCGATCCGCAAGGCGCTGTCCATGGGCGCCGACAAGGCGGTGCACGTCGTCGACGAGAGCCTCCACGGCTCCGACCTGCTCCAGACCGCGAAGGTCCTCGCCGCCGCCATCGGCACGGTCGAGGGCGTCGACCTCGTCATCGCCGGCAACGAGGCGAGCGACGGCCAGGGCGGCGCGGTGCCGGCGGTGCTGGCCGAGCTGCTCGGCTACCCCCAGCTCACGCACGCCCGCGAGGTCGAGCATCGACGGCGACACCGTCAAGGTCACCCGCGAGACCGACGAGGGCCTCACGCACCTCGAGGCGACCATGCCCGCGGTGCTGAGCGTCGGCGAGAAGATCAACGAGCCGCGCTACCCGTCGTTCAAGGGCATCATGGCGGCCAAGAAGAAGCCGGTCGAGACGCTGTCGGTGGCCGACCTGGGCGTCAGCGACGTCGGGCTGTCGGCCGCGTGGTCCACGGTCGTCGAGGCGGCGCCCAAGCCGCCGCGCGAGGCGGGCCAGCGGGTCGAGGACGAGGGTGACGGCGGCTCGAAGGTCGCCGCGTACCTGGTCTCCCAGAAGCTGATCTGACGAAGGAGGAACAGGAATGTCCGAGGTACTGGTCCTCGTCGATCACACCGATGGCGAGGTCAAGAAGGTCACCTACGAGCTGCTGACCGCGGCCCGCGCGCTCGGTGAGCCGTCGGCCGTCGTCGTCGGCGCGCCGGGCACCGCCGCGAAGCTCAAGGAGTCGCTCGCGGCCTACGGGGCGGCGAAGGTGTACGTCGCCGAGTCGGACGACGCGGCGAACTACCTGGTCACGCCGTACGTCGACGTGCTGGAGGCGCTGGTCGCCGCCGCGTCGCCGGCCGCGGTGCTGGTGTCCGCGTCCGCCGACGGCAAGGAGATCTCCGGCCGGCTCGCGGTCCGCATCGGCGGCGGTCTGCTGATCGACGCGATCGGCGTCGACGGCGACGGCACGGCCACCAAGTCGATCTTCGGTGGCGCGTTCGTCGTCAAGACGAAGGCGACCCAGGGGGTGCCGGTCATCTCCGTGCGACCCGGTGGCCTGGAGGCCGAGCAGGCGCAGGGCGCGGCGACCGAGGAGACCGTCGAGGTCCCGGCCGTCGACGCGGCGAAGGCCACCAAGATCACCGGCCGGGAGCCGATCACCGGTGGCGACCGGCCCGAGCTGACCGAGGCGTCGGTCGTCGTGTCCGGCGGCCGAGGGGTCGGCAGCGCGGACAACTTCGAGGTCGTGGAGAAGCTGGCGGACGCGCTCGGCGCCGCCGTCGGCGCGTCCCGTGCGGCCGTCGACTCCGGCTACTACCCGGCGCAGTTCCAGGTCGGGCAGACCGGCAAGACCGTGTCGCCGCAGCTCTACATCGCGCTCGGCATCTCCGGCGCCATCCAGCACCGCGCCGGCATGCAGACCTCGAAGACGATCATCGCGGTGAACAAGGACGCGGAGGCGCCGATCTTCGAGATCGCCGACTACGGCGTCGTCGGCGACCTGTTCAAGGTCGCGCCGCAGCTCACCGAGGAAGTTCAGAAGCGCAAGTAGCTCTCAGGAGTTCACCGGGCAGCCACGCACGTGTCATCGGAACAGGCACGTGCTGGTTGCCCGGTGGCTCGTAGAACTGAGGCATGACGCAGGCACAGCTTCTCGTCAGCACCTCGGGTGCGGGCGCCGGCCCGCCGCGCTACTCACTCCTCGTCGCGAGAGACGGGGACGAAGTCGTTGCCGCCCAACGGCTTCGGTACCAGGTCTTCGCGGGGGAGATGGGCGCCACCCTGCACACCCCGACCGCCGGACTGGACGTCGACGCGTTCGACGAGCACTGCGACCACCTCGTGGTCCGCGAGGACGCGACCGGCGAGATCGTCGGCTGCTACCGGATGTTGCCGCCCGACCGGGTGGCCGACGCCGGGATGCTCTACTCCGAGACCGAGTTCGACCTCCGCAACCTCGCGCCGCTGCGTGGCTCACTGGTCGAGACCGGCCGTTCGTGCGTGCACCCCGACCACCGCACCGGCGCGGTCGTCAGCCTCGTGTGGGCCGGGATCGCGCGGTACCTGCTCCTCTCCGGACACTCGTGGCTCGCCGGCTGCGCGTCGGTGCCGTTGAACGACGGCGGCACGCTCGCCGCCGGTGTCTGGAACACGGTGCGGCACAAGCACTTCGCGCCGCCGGAGTACCGGGTGCGGCCGCTGCGGCCGTGGGACGCGGCCGGCGTCGAGGTGCCCGAGAGGGCCGTCATGCCGCCGCTGCTCAAGGGTTACCTGCGCCTCGGCGCGTGGGTGTGCGGCCCGCCGGCGGTCGACACCGACTTCGGGGTCGCCGACCTGTTCGTCCTGTTGGGACTGCACCGCATCGACCAGCGGTACCTGAGCCACTTCCTCGGTGAGCAGCGGTGAGCGGCCACGCGTGGATGCCCGTGTCGCCGTGCGGGCCCGGCTGTCTCGGGGGTCAGGAGCCCACGGTCGGCCGAGTCCTGCGGGCACTGCGGCTGACCGCGGTGGTGACCGTGGTCCTGGCGAGCCTGCTCGCGCTGCTCCTCCTGCCGGTCATCGGCAGGCGGGGTCGGAACCGGCTCACCAAAGGCATCTTCCGGGGCGTGCTGCTCGCCATGGGCGTGCGCCTGGCGGTGCGGGGTGTCATCCCGGGCCCCGGCCGCGGCGCGCTCGTGGTCAACAACCACACGTCGTGGCTCGACATCGTCGCCGTCAACGCCGTGCGGCCCATGCGCGCGGTCGCCAAGCGGGACATCGCCTCCTGGCCGGTGCTCGGCTGGCTCGTCTCGGCCGCCGGCTCGGTGTACGTCGACCGCGAGGGTCTGCGGTCGCTGCCGGGCACGGTCGGGAGGCTGGCCGAGGCGCTGCGCGCCGGCGCGATGGTCAACGTCACCCCGGAGGGCACCACGTGGTGCGGCCTGACCCACGGCCGCTTCCGCCCGGCCATGTTCCAGGCCGCGATCGACGGCGGCGTCCCGGTGCTGCCGGTCGCGCTCCGGTTCCGACTGGCCGACGGCACGGTCACCACCGCGCCGAGCTTCGTCGGCGACGAGACGATCGTCGAGTCGGTCCGGCGCACCGCCGCGCTGCGGGGCCTCGTGCTCGAGGTCCACGTCCGCGACGAGATCGCCCCCGGCCGCGCCGCCGACCGCCACGAGCTGGCCGCGCTGGCCGAGCACGCCGTTGACGACGTGCTGACACCCGCCTCGCTTCCCGAGGACAAGCACTGGACCTCCAGTGCGGTGGAGGTAGCACCATGACCGGGTGAGCATCGAAGCCGCCCGACACGAGGAAGCGCCCGCGTCGGTCTGGTCGGCGCGGTACCGCGCGACCACGATCGGCATGCTGACGCTGGTCACCATCGCCGCGTTCGAGCATCTGGGCGTCAGCACGGCGATGCCGAGGATGATGGCGGACCTGCACGGTGAGGCGCTGTACGCGTGGCCGTTCACCGCCTTCCTTGCCGCCAGCGTGATGGCCACCGTCCTGTCCGGACGGTTCTGCGACCGCTTCGGCCCGGGCCCGGCGCTCCTCGCCGGTCCCGGACTGTTCCTCGCCGGCCTCATCGCCTCCGGTGCCGCGGAAGGCATGCCGCTGCTGCTGGCCGGGCGGGTCTTCCAGGGCCTCGGCCTCGGCACGCAGACGGTCGCGATCTACGTGCTCGTCGCGCTCGTCTACCCGCAGCGCAGCCGCCCGGCGGTGTTCGGCCTGCTCGCCGCGGCCTGGGTGGTGCCATCGCTCGTCGGGCCGACCGCGGCCGGCCTGATCACCGAGCACGTCGGCTGGCGCTGGGTGTTCCTCGGCATCGCCCCGTTCGCGTTGCTCGGCGTGCTGCTGCTGACGCCGGTGATCCGGCGGCTCCCGGAGCTCGGCCGCGACGCGCCCGAGTCGACCGCGCGGCGTGGCGTCGCGCTCGCGGCCGTCGCCACCGCGTTCGGCATCTCCGCGCTGACCTGGGCCGCGCAGCACCCGTCGCTCGCCACCCTGTGGCTCGCGCTCGCCGGACTCGCCGCGCTCGTGCCGGCCATGCGGGTGCTGCTGCCGCGCGGCACGTTCACCGCGCGGCAGGGGCTGCCGGCGACCGTGCTGGTCCGGGGCGTCTTCGCCGGCGCGTTCTTCGGCGTCGAGGCGTACGTGCCGCTCACGCTGTCGGCCGTGCACGGGTTCTCGCCGGCCATGTCCGGCGTGCCGCTGACCGTCGGCGCGTGCGGATGGGCGGCCGCGTCGCACTGGCAGGGCAGCAGGCCCGACCTGGACCGGCCGCGGCTCATCCGGGTCGGCCTGCTCGCGCTGTCCGCCGCGCTCGCCGGGATGGCGCTGGTCGGCGCCGACTGGGGACTCGCGTGGCTGGTGCTGCCGTTCTGGCTGGTCGCGGGCGCCGCCATGGGTCTGTCGTACCCGTCGATCAGTGTGCTCAGCCTCGACTACGCCGCGCCGAGGGACCGCGGCTTCGTCTCGTCCGCGCTGCAGGTCAACGACATGACCTTCGCGGCGGCCGCGGTCGGGCTCGGCGGCGTGATGCTCGCCACTTTTGCCTCGACCGCGCACCCGACGGCGGCCGTCGTGCCCATGAACCTGCTGCTGGCGGGCCTGGCGCTGGTCGGGGCGCTGGTGTTCCGTCCGGCGCGGTCAGGCTGATGGCCGAATTTAACCGGAAGCGGTCTACGCTTGTTTGGCGATGACTCTGGTGACCTATCTCGACCACGCGGCCACGACGCCGATGCTGCCGGAGGCGGTGGCGGCGATGACCGCGCACCTCTACGACGCGCGGCCCGTGCGGGCCAACGCGTCGTCGCTGCACACGTCCGGCCGGCGGGCCCGCCGCATGATCGAGGAGGCCCGCGAGGACATCGCGGCCGCGCTCGGCGCGAGACCCTCCGAGGTGATCTTCACCGCGGGCGGCACGGAGAGCGACAACCTCGCCGTCAAGGGCATCTACTGGGCCCGGCGCGCCGCGGACCCGGCGCGCAGGCGCTTGCTGGTGTCGGCCGTCGAGCACCACGCCGTCCTGGACGCCGCGGAGTGGCTCGTCGAGCACGAGGGCGCCGAGCTGACGCTGCTCGAGGTCGACGCGTTCGGCCGGGTGCACGACGACACGCTGCGCGCCGCCATCGCGACGGACCCGGCGAGCGTCGCGCTCGTCACGGTCATGTGGGCCAACAACGAGGTCGGCACCGTGAACCCGGTCCGCGAGCTCGCCACCACCTGCGACGAGCTCGGCATCCCGTTCCACACCGACGCGGTGCAGGCGGTCGGCGCCATCCCCGTCGACTTCGCGGCCTCCCGGGCGAGCGCGCTCACGCTGACCGGGCACAAGATCGGCGGCCCGTTCGGGGCCGGCGTGCTGCTGCTCGGCCGGGACGTGGCGTGCACGCCGGTGCTGCACGGCGGCGGGCAGGAGCGCGAGGTGCGCTCCGGCACGCTGGACGTGCCCGCGATCGTCGGGTTGGCCGCCGCGGTGCGTGCCGTCGTCGACGCGCGCCCCGCCGAGGCCGTGCGGGTGGCCGGGCTGCGGGACCTGCTCGTCGAGTCGGTCCTCGCCGCGGTGCCCGACGCCGTGCTGAACGGCGACCCCGGACAGTCCGATGTGGACGACGCGCCGTCGCGGCTGCCCGGCAACGCGCACTTCACGTTCCCCGGCTGCGCGGGCGACAGCCTGCTGATGCTGTTGGACGCCAAGGGCATCGAGTGCTCGACCGGCTCGGCGTGCACCGCGGGCGTCGCGCAGCCGAGCCACGTGCTGCTGGCCATGGACGTCGAGCCCGCGCAGGCGAGCAGCTCGCTGCGGTTCTCTCTCGGGCACACCTCGACCCGCGCGGACGTGCTCGCACTGGCCGAGGCGATCGGCCCGGTCGTCGAACGAGCCCGCAACGCCGGCCTGGTGGGCCTGCGCCGCGCGGCGGCACGAGTGGAGATTTCGTGAAGGTTCTCGCCGCCATGTCCGGTGGCGTCGACTCGGCCGTCGCCGCGGCGCGGGCGCTCGACGCCGGCCACGAGGTCGTCGGTGTGCACCTCGCGCTGTCGGCGAAGCCGGGCACGCTGCGTACCGGCGCCCGCGGTTGCTGCACGGTCGAGGACGCCCACGACGCCCGCCGGGTCGCCGACATCCTCGGCATCCCCTTCTACGTGTGGGACTTCGCCGAGCGGTTCACCGAGGACGTGGTCGAGGACTTCGTCGCCGAGTACGCCGCCGGCCGCACCCCCAACCCGTGCCTCAAGTGCAACGAGCGCATCAAGTTCGCCGCGCTGCTGGACAAGGCGGTCGCGCTCGGCTTCGACGCGGTGGCCACCGGGCACTACGCCCGACTGTCGCTTGTGGACGGCCGACCCGAGCTGCGGCGCAGCGCGGACGACGCGAAGGACCAGTCCTACGTGCTCGCGTCGCTGCGCAGCGACCAGCTGCGGCACGCCATGTTCCCGCTCGGCGGCTCGGTGAAGGCCGATGTGCGCGCGGAGGCCACCGAGCGCGGGCTCGCGGTGGCCGACAAGCCGGACAGCCACGACATCTGCTTCATCCCGGACGGCGACACCAGGGCGTTCCTCACGAACAAGCTCGGCGAGCGCCCCGGCGCGCTCGTGGACGACGAGACCGGCGCCGTGCTCGGCGCGCACACCGGCGTGCACGGCTTCACCGTCGGGCAGCGGCACGGGATCGGCCTGCGGGTCCCGGCGCCCGACGGCCGTCCGCGCTACGTGCTGTCACTCGAACCGGTCTCCGGCAACGTGCGGGTCGGCGCGGCGGAGAAGCTCGCGGTCCGCGAGATCCTCGGCACCGCCCCGACCTGGCCTTCCGGGGTCCCGCTCGACGGCGAGATCCGCTGCGTGGCACAGGTTCGCGCGCACGGCGGCACCGCGGCCGGCACGGCGTCCCTTGTGGATGGTGAGCTGCGGGTTCGGCTCGACGACGAGCTGCGCGGGGTGGCCCCGGGACAGGCCGTTGTGCTCTATCGCGAGGACCCCGGTGGTGATGAGGTGCTCGGCAGCGCGACCATCGCGACGACGAGCAGCTCGATCCGGTAGTTCTTCACAATCCATTCGGCGCAGCCCGTTACGCCGGGGGATGGACCGTCGACGTATGGGACGCGAAGACATCCGCACGTCGAGAGGTGACTCATGACCGGCGCGTTCCAGAACGGCGACCGCAGGCAGGATGGTCGACCGAAGCGGAACCCTCTGATTCCCGACGCGATCGCCATTCCGCCCGAGATCCTCGCGCGGCACCGCATGCGCGTGCTCGACCCGGCGACCGCGGTGCGACCCAAGGACGGCACGCGGCCGTTCTCCACCGTGTACCGCACCGACACGCTGCTCGTGCCGGCCGGCGAGGTGGAGTCGCTCCTGCCGACCCCGGACGAGAACACCCAGAACGAGATCAACCGCGAGCTCGGCGAGCTCGGCCTCGAGCTGCGGCCGAGCGCCGAGGAGGGCTGGCAGGGCGCCGTCGGCAGGCTGCCGGCGAACCTCGGGGTGCCGGTGCCGCTGGTACGCAGGGACGACCGGCCCGCCGACCGCGCGCCCGACCCCTGGTCGGCGCTCGTGCTGCTGCGGGACCGCTTCGAGCGGCGCGTCCAGGGCTACGGCCTCGACCACCTGGTCATGTCGGCCTCGCTGACGGTCGAGGGCGCGCCGGTCAGCCACGGCGGATCGGTCGGCGGCACCCCGGTGTCGCACGGCGGGTCGATGGGCGGCGGCGTCGCCCTCTACACCGGCAGCCGCAACCCGGTCGCCATGCTCATGCCCCAGCCCACCCGCCCCGCCGGCACGAACCTCGCGGGCAGCCGGCGCCCGGTGGTCGCCGTGCTCGACACCGGCATCGGCCCGCACCCGTGGTGGAGCGACCAGGACCCGGCCGACCCGATCATCGAGGTCGCGCAGGACTTCCAGGACATGCTCGGCGAGCAGGAGGCCGGGCAGCCCAACCTCGTCGAGCCGAGCCCGCTGGACGACCCGTACGACGTGCCGGACGAGTTCCAGCCGCTGCTCGGGCTCATCGACTCCCACGCGGGGCACGGCACGTTCGTCTCCGGTCTGGTGCACCAGCTGTGCCCGGCCGCGCGGATCCTGTCGCTGCGCATGCTGCACAGCGACGGGTACTCCACCGAGGGCGCGCTGCTGCTGGCCCTCAACTGGCTCGGTGACCGGGTCGAGGCCGCGCTCGAGACCGGCGACACCGACAAGATGGTCGACGTCGTGTCGCTCTCGCTCGGCTTCTACCCGGAGACGGCCGACCCGCTGCAGGTCATCCAGGTCCTCGCCGCGATCGACCGGCTCACCACCAAGGGGGTGCTCGTGGTGGCGGCCGCGGGCAACGACGCGACCACCCGGCCCTTCATGCCGGCCGCGTTCGGCCGGGGCGCGGGCAGCGCGTCGGATGGCGTCGAGCTGCTCAGCGCGGTCGGCGCCCGCAACGCGCCGGGCGTCACGACCGCCGCGTTCAGCAACTGGGGCGAGTGGATCAGCCGGTGGGCGCCGGGCAACGCGCTGGTCAGCACCGTGCCGGTGTGGGAGGGCGCGGCGGGTGCCGGGATCGTCTACCCGGACGCCGCCGGCCTCGGACCGCGGCTGCGGACCGCGCCGGACCCCGACGACCTCACGTCGGGCTTCGCGGTGTGGGCCGGCACCTCGTTCGCGACGCCGGTGGTCGCCGGGCTGCTGGCCGACGCGCTGGCCACCGACCAGTACACGGTCGACGTGTTCGAGGGGGTCGGTCGTGCACAGCGGGCACTCATCGCCGCGGACGCGGAGCTGGCACGCCGTCGCTGGCAGTGACACCTGGCGGACCGGGCGTCGCGGGAGCACCGCCCGGTCCGCTCCCGTCGTAGTGTTGCGGGATGGCGAGCTTGCCTAGGGAACCGCGGCGGGCTCGCCACGCCGAAGTGCTCGCCCAGGTCGTCGCGTTGCACCAGAGCGCGCGCGAGGCCGGGTGGGCGTACCGGTTCGGCCCGGCGGTCGCCGCCCTGCGGGAGGCGCTGCGCCTGCTCGACGCCGTCGCGCCCGACTCGCCGCAGGCCGCCGTGCTGCGGATCCGCGTCCTCGTCAGCTTCGGCTACGCGCAGGCCGAGTCCGGGTCGCTCGCGGCGGGCCTCGCCCGGCTCGACGAGGCGGCCGCGCACCTCGGCGCGGTGCCACCCGGTCCGCGTCGCGCCGAGCTCGACGGCCTCGTGCTGGGCAACCGAGGTCTGCTGCTGCACCGGGCCGGCCAGATCGTCGAGGGCATCGAGCTGTTCGACGCCGCGATCGAACGGCTCACCTGCGACGAGGGCAACGGCGCGACAGAGGTGCTCGCGGTGCTGGCCGGCATGTACCTCAACCGCGGCCACGCCTACATCGACCTGTCGCAGGCCGTGCGGTCCGCCCAGGACTTCGCGCTGTGCCTGCACCTGTGCGCCCAGCACGGCATGGGGCTGCTGGCGGACAAGGCGCGGCACAACCTCGGCTACGTCGCGTACATGACCGGCGAGCTGCCGACGGCGCTGCGGCACTACGCCGACGCGGAACGCAGCTACCAGGTCAGCACGCCGGGACTGCTGCCGGCGCTGCGGCTGGACCAGGCGCGGGCGTACCTGTCCGCGGGGCTCGCCGCCGACGCGGCACGCCACCTCGACGACGTGATCCCGCGCCTGCGCGCGCAGCGGGCCGGCCAGGACCTCGCCGAGGCGGAGGTGACCAGGGCGGCCGCCGCGCTGCTGGACGGCCGGGCCACCGAGGCGCGCCGCCTCGCGCGGTCCGCGGAACGCCGGTTCACCCGCCGGGGCAACACGCGGTGGGCGGCCGTCGCGGCGCTGGCCGCGCTGCGCGCCGAGACGGCCGCCGCGCTCGACGGCGGCCGGATCCCGCGCCGGCTGCCGGAGCAGGCGGTGAAGCTCGCCGACACGCTGCGCGCGCTGCTGCTGGAGGACGAGACCGGGCTCGCACTGCTGCTCGCCGTGCGCCTCGAGCTGCGGCGTGCCGACCCGGCGGCGGCCGAGGTGCTGCTCGACCAGCTGCCGCGACAGCGTGCGACCACCCCGCTCGACCACCGGATGCTGCTGCGCCTGTGCCGCGCCGAGCTGGCGGTGGCACGCGGCGACCGGCGGCGCGCGCTGGCCGAGGCTCGCGCCGGGCTGACCGAACTGGGCAAGGCGCGGGACCGGATGGGCGGGCTCGAGCTGGTGTGCGGCACCGCGATCCACGGCCAGGAGCTCGGCGACCTCGCCGTGCGGCTGGTGCTGTCCGGACCGCGGCGCACCGCGCGGCAGCTGTTCGGCTGGCTGGAGCGGACCAGGGCGCAGGTGTACCGGTACGAGCCGCTGCCCACGATCGACGACCCGGTGCTCGCCGAGCAGGTTTCGACGCTGCGGTCGCTGCGGCGGGCGGCGCAGCAGGCGCGGCTCGCCGGCCGGTTGCCGCGCCTCGAGGAGAAGCGGATCGGCGCGCTGGAGCGGGAGGTGGTCCGGCACGGCTGGTACGCGACGCCGTGGGGCCGGCCGCGCCCGGTGGCGTCGCTCGCCGCGGTGCGCGACGCGCTGGGGGAGCGGGCGCTGGTGACGTTCACGGTGTCCGGCGACGAGCTGGTGGCCGTGGTCGTCGCGGGTGGCCGGACCCGGCTCGCCAGGCTCGCGCCGGCGGGCGAGACCTTCGAGTGGGCCAAGCGGTTGCACGCCGACCTGGACACCTACGCGCCGAACGGGCTGCCGCCGCCGGTCAGCAAGGTGATCGGCGACTCCGCGCGCCGCAGCGCCGACACGCTCGACACCCGGCTGTTCCTGCCGCTGGCGAGGTTCGTCGGGGAGCGCGAGCTGGTGATCGTGCCGACGGGCGGGCTGTACGCGGTGCCGTGGGGAAGCCTGCCGTCGCTGCGTGGCCGGCCGGTCGTCGTCGCGCCGTCGGCGACCGCGTGGCTGACCGCGGTGTCCGGCGCCACGACCGGCGGGCACGTCGTACTCGCCAGGGGCCCCCGCCTGGCCGAGGCGATCGCGGAGGAGTCGACGCTGGTCGGCACCTACCCGCGCGCTGTGCGGTTGTCCGGACCGGACGCCACCGTCGGCGCGGTGCTCGCCGCGCTGGACGGCGCGTCGGTCGCGCACCTCGCCGCGCACGGCGAGCACGAGCCGACCAACGCGATGTTCTCCCGGCTGGAGCTCGCCGACGGGCCGCTGTTCGCACACGAGCTGTCCCGCCTGACCCATCCGCCGCGCGAGGTCGTGCTCGCGGCGTGCGAGCTGGCGATGAACCACATCCGGCCCGGCGACGAGGCGCTCGGGTTCGCCGGCGCGCTGCTCGCCGGCGGCGTCCGCACGGTGGTCGCGGCGAGCAGCCGGGTCGGCGACGCGTCGGCGGCGGCCACGATGGTCGACTACCACGCGCGCACCGCCGCGGGGCACAGTCCGGCGGCCGCGCTGGCCGCCGCGGTCGCCGTGGACCCGCTCCATCGCCCGTTCATCTGCCTCGGCGCGGGCTGATCTCCCGGATCTGCCCGAACCGGACACGCGCAGGCCACTATGCTCGCCGGCATGACCGCAGTCATCGTCGTGCTGATCCTGCTCGTGCTCGCGGCCGTCGGGGTGATGATCTACCTGCGGGCCCGCGCGAACCGCAAGCCCGTCGACGAGCGGCCCGGCAAGCCGGTCGACCCGCTCGCCGACCACCAGGGCGTCACCGACATCCGCACGGTCCGCGCCGGCGACATGATCGACTACGGCGACCAGCTGTACTTCGTGCGTGGCTCGCTGCGGCTCACCGAGGGCGGCTACACGTGGTCCGAGCACTTCCTCGACGACGCGCGCGGCACCCGCATGTGGGTCTCCGTCGAGGAGGACCCGGACCTGGAAGTGGTGCTGTGGCGCGAGACCGAGGAGGTCACCGCGCCCGGCGGCAAGACCATGGAGGTCGGCGGCGTCACCTACCGCAAGGACGAGGACGGCACGGCCAAGTACACCTCGGAGGGCACCACGACCGTCGCCGAGCGCGGCAGTGTCGAGTACGTCGACTACGAGGGCCCCGAGGGCAAGGCGCTGAGCTTCGAGCGGTTCGACGGCGGCAAGTGGGAGGCCGGTATCGGCGAGGCCGTCGCGCTGCCCGCGCTGCGCGTGTACCCGGCCGGCAGTGATCGCACGTGAAAGCACGCATCGACACCCGGTTCGCGGACTCGCGGGCCGCGGACCTCAGCCTCGCCTACGGCCTCCGCCCGTTACCCGCGCTCGGCACGCACCTGGTGGTGCTGCCGGGCCGCACGCTGGAGCTGCGGGTGCTCGGCGCGTCCCACCAGGTCGTGCTGGGGGACTGGACCGAGACCGTCGCCTGCCTGCCGGACCGGACCGGCGCGCTGCCCGCGAAGGAGGAGACGGTCGTCGGCGACTACCTCGTCCGATTCTCGGCGCGCTGCGACCGGCTCGACGCCGACACCTTCGCCGAGCGGGTCGCGGCGGTCGTCGCGTCGTGTGAGTCCGACGAGCACGCGCTCGTCGGCGCGTTCCCCGGCTCGCCGCTGGCCGTGACCGCGCTGTCCGCGCGGTCCGCCGGCGACGGCGCCGCATGGCAGACCTGGCACGCGTACCCGCAGGTCGGCGAGCTGGTGTGGACGTCGACGGTGGTGAGCCCGCGATGAGCACCCGCAACAAGCTGCTGGTGGCCGGCGCGCTCGGTGGCGTCGGCCTGATCGTGCTGCTGTTCGCGATCTTCGGCGGCGGCGGCATCCGGTCCTATCTGGACGACAACTTCCGGCGGCAGTCCGCCAACGGCAACTCGATCGTGTACACGTCGACGGCGAAGCCGAAAACCGTGTACGAGCAGATCCGGTCCGCCCGGCCGCCCGCCGACACCCAGCTCGACCCGTCCGGCTACTTCATGCGGTACTCCGACGACATCGTCGCGGTCACCGCCAACGGCACCGGCTCCAGGATCTACATCGACGACGAGCGGCGCGGGTACTCGCACTGGCTGTTCTTCGTCGGCGGGGTGTGGGGCACCGGCGGCTCCGGCGAGAACTTCCGCGGCGGCGGACCGGGAGGCGGCAAGTGAGGGTCGCGCCCGTACTGGTCGCTCTCGGTCTCCTGGTCGCGGCGCCGGGGTCCGCGTCGGCGGACGTGATCTTCGACCCGGCCGACGCCGACGAGCTCGCCGCGACCCTCGCGGAGGCCACCGAGGAGCAGGACGTCTGCTACGGCTGGGACGTCAGTGTCGACGACGCCGTCGCCGGCAACAGCAAGAGCGTCGGATCGAACTTCGGCGCCGACCGGCCGGTGTCGAGCGGATCGTGCCGCGAGCACGTGGTGTTCAACGCGTACATCACCTACACGAGCGAGTCGTCGGAGTCGGAGGACTCGGCGAGCTACGACGTGGTCAGCAGCTCCGGCGACGTCACCCGCGAGGACCTCGACGGTCTGGAGCTGGATCTCGACGGTCTCACCGGCGAGGACCCGGACGTCGTGGTCGGCAAGGCGGTGGTCGCGCTGCCGCTCCTCGCCGCGGACGCGGGCATGGCCAAGGCGATCGAGGCGACCCCGGAGACCGCCGACGCCCCGGCCGACGCGGCACTCACCGACGACCCGGGCTCGGACTGGTGGCGCGACAACGGCGGGGTGCTCATGTGGGGGATCGGCCTGCTGCTGGCCGGCGCCCTGTTCGCGTGGTGGGTGCTGCGGAACAACAAGGTCCGCTGGACCCCGCCCAACCGCCGCCGTCCCGCGCCGGTCGAGGAGGTTCCGCAGTACATCCCCGCGGACTTCTACGGCCAGGTCGACCCGGTCCCGGCTCCGGAAACGACCCCGAAGCCAGAGCCTGTCGAGGACCCGGCGGAGCGTCCCACCCCGGACACCGAGCACACCGAGAAAAACAGCCCGCCCGCCGACCCGTCCACACCGGACGAGCCGGCCGCGCCACCGTCCGAAAAGGACGCGGGCCCGTCTGAGCCATCTGACCAGAAGGATAAGGAGTAACCCCCACCATGGTTTCCGACGTCTTTGGTGAAGTCGGCATCGCCGCCACCTACGGCCTGGTCGGTCTGGTCCTGATGGCCGTCGGCTTCGCGCTGATCGACGTGCTCACCCCCGGCAACCTGCGCGAGCAGGTCTGGGTGGAGCGCAACCGCAACGCGGCCGTCCTCGCCGCGAGCAACCTGCTCGGGGTCGGCATCATCGTCGCGACCGCGATCGCCGCCAGCGAGGGCAACTGGGCGCAGGGCCTGCTCTCCACCGCCGCCTACGGGCTACTCGGCCTGGCGCTGATGGGCGTCTCGTTCATCGTGCTCGACCTCCTCACCCCGGGGAAGCTCGGCGCCATCCTGGTCCAGGAGGAGCCGCACCCCGCGGTGTACGTCAACGGCGCGTCGCACCTCGCGGTGTCCGCGATCGTGGCTGTCGCGATCTTCTAGGTGGCGGAAACGATCGCGACCACGGACACGGAGACGAGGACGCGGGCGACCCGCGCCGGACTGCTGTTCGCCACGTTCGTCTGCGCGGCCTGCGGGCTCGTGTACGAGCTGGCCCTCGTCGCGCAGGGGTCGTACCTGCTCGGTGACTCGATCACGCAGGCGTCGGTGGTCCTCGCGACCATGGTGTTCGCGATGGGCATCGGGTCGCTGAGCGCGAAACCGTTGCAGCGCAGGCCGTTGCTGAGCTTCGCGGTCGTCGAGGCGTTGCTCGCCCTGTTCGGCGGCCTGTCCGTGCTCGGTCTGCACGCGGCGTTCACGTGGCTCGACCTGTACTGGCCGGCGCTGATCGGCATCGCGCTGGTCGTCGGCGCGCTGATCGGCGCGGAGATCCCGCTGCTGATGACGCTGCTGCAGAAGATCCGCAAGCAGGACGCGGGTTCCGCGACCGCGGACCTGTTCGCCGCGGACTACATCGGCGCGCTCATCGGCGGTCTCGCGTTCCCGTTCCTGCTGCTGCCGCTGCTCGGACAGACCAGGGGCGCGCTGCTCGTCGGCATGATCAACGCGGTCGCCGGCGCGGCCGTCGCCATGTTCCTGTTCGCCGTCACCGCCCGCAGACGCCTCGCGCTCGCCGCCGGCACCCTCGCCGTGCTCGCGGTGCTCGGCGTCGCGTTCGCGCAGAGCGACACGTTCCTGCGCTACGCCCGCGACGAGCTGTACGAGGATCCGGTCGTCTACTCGGAGACGACCGCGTACCAGGACATCGTGGTCACCGAGTCGACGCCGCTCACCGCGGGGCCGACCGACACGCGCCTGTTCCTCAACGGGGACCTGCAGTTCTCCTCGATCGACGAGTACCGCTACCACGAGTCGCTCGTGCACCCCGCGCTCGCCGGCAAGCGGGACCGCGTGCTGGTGCTGGGCGGTGGCGACGGCCTCGCGATGCGGGAGGTGCTGCGCTATCCCGACGTGCGGGAGGCCGTCGAGGTCGAGCTGGACCCGTCGGTGCTGCGGCTCGCACGCGAGAACCCCGACATCGCCACGCTGAACGAGCATTCGCTCGACGATCCGAGGGTGAAGGTCGTCACGGCCGACGCGTTCGCCTGGCTGCGCGACGCCCGCGAACGCTTCGACGCCGTGATCATCGACATGCCGGACCCGGACTCGACGGCGACGGCGAAGCTGTACTCGGAGGAGTTCTACTCGCTGGCACGACACGTGATGGCGCCCGGCGCGCGCCTCGTCGTGCAGGCCGGCTCGCCCTACTTCGCGCCACGCACCTTCGACTGCATCGACGGCACCGTCCGGGCCGCCGGCTTCGCGACCACCCCGTACCACGTGAACGTGCCGAGCTTCGGCGACTGGGGCTTCACGCTCGCACGGGCGTCCGGGGAGCCGCCGCCGCTGGTGCTCGACCCGCCGAAACCGTTGCGGTTCCTCGACGAGGCCAACCTGGCGGCAGCGGCCGTGTTCCCGGTCGACCGCCGCCCGACCGGCGCGGAGGCACCGTCCACACTGGACGACCCGAAGATCCTCCGGCTGGCCACCTCGGAGTGGCAGCAGTACTAGGGCACCAGCAGGTTGACGTCGCCGAACTCGTGCCACAGGTACCCCTCCGCGACGGCCTCGCGGTAGGTGGCGGCGAGCAGGTCCGGTCCGGCGATCGCGGCGAGCATGTCCAGATGGGACGCGCGGGGCTCGTGGAACCCGGTGAGCAGCCCGTCGACGAGGCGTACCCCGCGCTCCGGCGTGACGACGAGGTCGGTCCAGCCCTCGGCCGCCCGGCCGGCCGCGCTCTCGATCGCCCGCACGGCCGTGGTGCCGACCGCGATCACGCGCCGGCCGTCGGCGCGGGCCCGGTTGACGAGGTCGGCCGACGGCGCCGGCACGGAGAACCACTCGGGATAGGGCCGCTCGTGCGCCTCCGGCGACGCGACGCCGGTGTGCAGCAGCACGGGCGCGAACTGGACCCCGGCGGCGACGAGCCGCGTGACGATCCGCCCGGTGAACGGCCGGGACGCGCTGGGCATCTCCGCGCTGCCGGGCGTCACGCCGAAAACCGTCTGGTAGTGGGAAAGCGGCCACCGTTCCGCGACGTAGGAGTAGCGGATGGGCGACCCGAAGGCGTCGAGGTACGCCGGGACCCCTCGACCCGGCGTGTCCACGTCGGACTCCCACAGTCGCCCGTCGGAGAACGGCGCCCGCAGCGTCACCGAGCCCCCGCCGGCCAACGGATACCGTTCCCCGACCGCGGCGTCCCGGTAGGGCGCGCCGGCCTTCCCGGCGACCTGCCGGAGCTCGACGAGCCACCGCCCGTCGGGCCGCTCGGTCGAGAAGTGCACGACGAGCGGCCGGTCCGCCACGGACACGGCGGCGGGCATGGTCGCGGAGGTGTTGACCACCAACACGTCCCCGGCCCGCAGCAGGTCGGGCAGCTCGCGAAACCGGTGGTGCCGCAGGGAGTCGCCCGCGCTGACCAGCAGCCGCACCCCGTCCCGCCCGAGCCCCCTGGCCTCGGGCGGATCGTGCGCCTCGAGCGCGGCGGGCAACGTGAACCGCGGGATCACCCCCACGTCGGCACCGAGAGGTCGGCCAGCCGCACCCGGCCCGACACCGGCCGCGCGGTGACCAGGTGCACGAACGCCGGCACCACGGTCTCCGGCAGCGGCCGGTCGCTGATGTCCTCGCCGGGGAACGCCTCCTGGTGCATGCGGGTCCGCAGGTCGCCGGGATCGACCCGCCACACGCGGACCGCGGGCTCCTCCGCCGCCAGCACGTTGCTCGCCTGCTCGGCCGCGGCCTTGGCCGAGCCGTACCCGCCCCAGCCCTCGTAACCCGCCACCGCGGCGTCCGAGGTGACGGTCACGACCGCGCCGCCGCGGCCCCGCAACGACGGCAGCACCAGCTGGGTCAGCGCCAGCGGCGCGAAGACGTTGACCTCGTACACCTCGCGCAGCGCGTCGAGCGGGTACGCGCCGAGCGGGGGCCGCGGTCCCAGGATGCCGGCGTTGTTGACCAACAGGTCCACACCGCCGAGCGACGTCGCAGAGTTGACGAGCGCCGCCCGGTGCGCGGGGTCGCGGATGTCGCCCGCGACGGCGAGCGCGTCGCGGCCCGCCCAGGCCGCCGACAGCGCGGCGGCGTCGCGGGCGTCGACGACCAGCCGCCAGCCGGCCTCGGCGAGCCCGACGGCCAACGCGTGCCCGAGTCCTCGTGACGCTCCGGTGACGATCGCGACAGGTTTCATGGTCCCGACGCTAGGAGCGCGCGCCGCGGTCGCCATCGGGCGCGCGGCGGCCGCCGTCTCGGCCTTTGGTCCTAGGTCTCGCGCCCGATCACGGAACCCCGGCGCGTGGGTACCGTGGGGGAGTGGAGGTCCGGGACGAGCTTCGGGACGTGAGCGCCGCGGTGCTGGCGGTGACCGCGCACCTGTCCGTGCGCGACGTCCTGCGCACGATCCTCACCTCGGCCCGCAAGCTGGTCGGCGCCCGGTACGCGGCACTCGGCGTGCCGGACGAGGACGGCGGCTTCGCGGAGTTCCTCGCCGACGGCGTCTCCGACGAGCAGTGGGCGGCGATCGGCCCGGTGCCCCGCCAGCACGGCATCCTCGGCGCGATGCTGTGCGACCCGACCCCGGTGCGGCTCGCGAACATCCGCGACCACCCCCAGTTCGGCTGGTGGCCCAAGGCGCACATGGAGCTGACCGACTTCCTCGGCATGCCGATCATCGACGGCGACGAGATCATCGGCGAGCTGTACCTCGCGAACAGCAGCACGCCGGGCGGGTTCACGGCCGACGACGAGGAGCTGGTCCGGCTCCTGGCCGCACACGCCGCGATCGCCATGGTCAACGCCCGCCTGTACGAGCACAGCCGCGAGCTGTCCATTGTGGAGGAACGGAACCGGATCGCGCACGAGCTGCACGACGCGGTGTCGCAGAAGCTGTTCAGCCTGCGGCTCACCGCCGACGCCGCGTCCGCGCTGCTGGCGCGCGACCCCGCGCGGGCCGCGGCCGAGCTGGCGACCGTGCGCAGGCTGGCGGCCGAGGCGAGCGCCGAGCTGCGGGCCATCGTCGTCGGGCACCGGTCCGCCGACCTCACCGGCGACGGGCTGGATGCCGCGCTGCGCAAGCAGGTCGAGCTGCTGGACCGCGTGCACGAGCCGGCCGTCCGCTACACCGGCTACGGCTGTGTGCAGGCACTCACCGAGGCGCGCCAGGACGCCGTCTACCGCATCGCGCAGGAGGCCGTGCACAACGCGCTGCGGCACGCGGCCGCGGACGTCGTCGAGGTCAGCCTCGCCTACCGCGTCGGCTCCGTCGTGCTCGAGGTCCGCGACGACGGCGCCGGCTTCGACCCCGCCACGCAGGACGGCACGAGCCGCCGGCTCGGCCTCACCTCGATGCGGGAGCGGGCCGCGGCGGTGGACGCCCGGCTCGAGCTGACGTCCGCGGCCGAGGGCACCACGGTCCGGCTGGTGGTGCCGACCGGATGATCAGGGTGCTGGTGGTCGACGACCATCCCGTGGTGCGCCAAGGGCTGCGCACGTTCCTCGACCTGCAGGACGACATCACCGTGGTGGGCGAGTCGGCCGACGGGGAGTCCTGTGTGGACGACGCGGAGCGCCTGCGGCCGGACGTCGTGCTGCTGGACCTGCGGATGCCCGGCGCCGACGGTGTCGCGGCGCTGCGTGGCCTCCGCGACCGCGCCAACCCCGCGCGGGTGCTCGTGATCACGAGCTTCACCGAGCCGACCGCGGTGTTGCCGGCCGTGCGTGCCGGCGCGGCGGGCTACGTGTACAAGGACATCGACCCGCCCGCGCTCGCCGCCGCGATCCGGTCCGTGCACGCGGGCCATGTGCTGCTGCACCCGGACGTCGCGCGGCTGCTCGCGGCCGGCGACACCCGACCGGGTCCCGCCGAGCTGACGGCGCGTGAGCGGGACGTGCTCGCCGAGGTGGCCCGCGGCCGGTCGAACCGCGAGATCGCGCGGACGCTGTCGCTGTCGGAGAAGACCGTGAAGACACACGTGAGCTCGATCCTCGGCAAGTTGGGCGTGCAGGACCGCACCCAGGCGGCGCTGCACGCGGTGCGCACCGGACTGGTGGAGTCGTAGGCATCAACCGATCGGATGATGCCGAATCAACCCGTGGCTGGATCGACGCGCACCGTGACCGGTGGCAGGTTGAGTGGGTCCGGGGACTGGTCTCACCAGGGGGTTGACCGTGTTGTTGTCACGCGCCAAAAAGCGGGGATTTCTCGCGTTCGGAGCCGCACTCGTGTTGTCCGCGAGTTTGGTCAGCAGTGTGTCCGCCACTGACGTGTCCACTGTGGACGCGAGCGGCGACTGGTCGACCTGGCAGAAGGACTCCGTCGGGTCCCGGCACAACGCCGCCGAGCACCGCATCGACCGGCGCACGGTCGGCGGGCTCAAGCTGAAGTGGGCCTTCGCCTACCCGAAGACCGACAGCACGGTCGTCCGCAGCGAGCCGGCGGTCGTCGGCGACACGATCTACTTCGGCGGCTCCGACGGGAAGTTCTACGCGCGGAACGCGAAGACGGGCGGCGCCAGGTGGGAGTTCGACCTCGCCACGGTCGACCCGGAGGGCTTCGGCGTCGTCTGGGACGGCCCCGCGGTCGACCGGGGCACGGTGTACTTCGGCGACGCCCGCGGCTACTTCTACGCGCTCAGCGCGAAAACCGGCCGGCTGAAGTGGTCGACCCGCATCGACAGCCACCCGGCGGCCACGGTCACCAGCTCGCCGATCGTCTACAAAGGACGTGTCTACGTCGGCGTCTCCAGTGGTGAGAACACGCTCGGCAAGGACTACGCCTGCTGCACGTTCCGCGGCCACCTCGACGCGCTCGACGCCGACACGGGCGAGCTGAGCTGGCGCTACTACACCGTGCCGGTGCCGAAAGCCGTCGGCACCTGGCCTAGCGGCGCGACGAAGTACGAGCCGAGCGGCGTCGGCGTGTGGAGCTCCCCGGTGATCGACCCGCGCAGCGGCACGCTGTTCGTCGGCACCGGCCAGAACTACACCGGCAGCGCGGGCGACTTCGACACGATGCTGGCGCTGAACGCGAGGACCGGCGCGGTCCGCTGGAAGAACCAGGTCACCAAGGCCGACACCTGGCGCTCGCTGTGCAACGACCCGGAGCCGGCGGGCTACTGCCCGGGCCTCGGCGACGGCACCGCGCTGGACTACGACATCGGCTCGACGCCGAACGTCTTCCGCGCAGGCGGCCGCACACTCGTCGGCGTCGGCCAGAAACTGGGCGTCTACCACGCGTTCGACGCACGCACCGGCGAGGTCGTGTGGCGCCGGCAGCTCGGCGTCCCGCTGCCGAGTGGTGGCATCGCCGGCATCCAGTGGGGTTCCAGCTTCGACGGCGACCGGCTCTACATCGCCACCTACTTCGCCGAGCCGGGCACGCTGTTCGGCGTCGAACCGGCGACCGGCGAGGTGCTGTGGCAGACACCGAACCCGGCCGACGGCTGCACCACCGGCGGCGCCGTGCAGTTCCCCGAGAGCTGCTCGCTCGCGCACGCGCCGGCCGCGACCAGCAGTCCCGGCCTCGTGTGGGAGGGCAGCAACGACGGCAAGCTGCGCGCGTACGCGTCGGACACCGGCCGGGTGCTGTGGACCTACGACACCATCAGGAAGTTCACCGGCGTGAACGGCCTCGAGGGACAGGGCAGCGCGATCTCCGGCACCGGCGGCGGCGCGGTCGTCTCGCACGGGATGGTGTACGTGCAGTCGGGCTACGCGCCGGAGTACCCGTCGGAGACCGGACACGTGCTACTGGCCTTCGGTCTGTAGGGGCCTGTCCCTAGATCTCTGTGCGAAGGTCTGCGCCTGACCAACAGTTACCTCAGGCGGGCTAGTAGAGCGTCGTGGCTAATAGTTGATCATGGTGTGATTGGATCTTCGCCGTGTACAAGTCGGGTTTGCCGTTGGTGGCGCTGAGCGCTGATGATCGTGAGTGGTTGACCAGGGTCGTGCGGACCGGGGCTCATCCAGCGCAGGAGGTCCGCCGGGCGCGGATCCTGCTGGAGCTCGATGAGAACCACGGTCGGCCCGCGCCGCGGCGAGAGATCGGGCAGCGGGCCGGTGTCAGTGGTCAGACGATCCTGAATGTCGTGAAGGCCTACGCCGAGTGTGAGGGTGATGTCGGGGCGGTGATCAGGCGTAAGGAGCGCCTGACACCGCCGGTCGAGCCGAAGGTCACCGGCGAGGTCGAGGCCAGGTTGATCGCGCTGGCGTGCCAGACACCGCCAGAGGGGTATTCCCGCTGGTCGCTGCGGTTGCTGGAGAAGCACGTCGCTCTCACTCAGGACATCCCTGATCTGGATCACTCGACGATCGGGAAGGTCTTAAAAAAACGGCGCTTCGTCCTCATCTGAAGAAATGCTGGACTATCCCACCGAAAGCCAATGGCGAGTTCGTGGCCAGGATGGAAGACGTCCTTGCCGTCTACGCCCGCGACCATGACCCCGAGGTTCCGGTGGTCTGCATGGACGAGAAGCCCTATCAATTGCTCGACCACGTCCGCGACCCGGAGCCGGCCACCCCGGGCCAGGACCTCAAAGAGGACTCCGAATATGTGCGGCACGGAACCTGCTCGATCTTCGTCTGGGTTGAGCCCCTGGCGGGGCGACGGCGCGTGATCGCCCGGTCCCAGAGGACCCGCGTCGACTGGGCCCACGAGATCGACAAGCTCCTGACCTGTGACTATTCCCAGGCGGAGAAGGTCGTCCTGGTCATGGACAACCTCAATACCCATTCGATCGGATCGCTGTATGAGGCCTTCGAACCGGCCAAGGCCCACGCCCTGGCCCAGCGACTGGAGATCCACTACACCCCCAAACACGGATCCTGGCTCAATGTCGCCGAGATCGAACTCTCCGCCCTGACTCGCCAATGCCTCGACCGCCGCATCAGTGACCTGGACGCCCTCAACACCGAACTCGCCGCCTGGCAGGACGCCACCAACACCGACCAACGTCAGGTCAACTGGCACTTCACCACCAGCGACGCCCGAACCAAACTCCGCCACCTATACCCACAGCTTTAGCGGCGACGCTCTACTAGGCGGGCAGCCAGTCCGTGTTGGCGCCGCACAGGATCAGGCACGGGAGGTCGCCGGGGACGCGGCCCGCGAGCCACGCCGCGAACGGCACGGCGCCCGCCGGTTCCACCGCGAGCCGGAACTCCTCCCACAGCCGGTCGCGTGCGGCGAGCAGCTCGGCGTCGGACACCAGGACCGACGTCACGCCGCGCAGCAGCTCGAACGGCAGGTCGCCAACCCGCGTGGCGCCGAGGGCGGACGACGCCACCGACGACACCGCCGAGTCGACCGGTCGGCCGGCGGCCAGCGCGTCGTGCAGTGCCCGGCAGCCTTCGGGCTCCACGGCGATCACCGGTCGGCCGCCGGCGCCGAGGGCGGTGCCGGCGGCGAGACCGCCGCCGCCGACGGCGACCACCAGCGTGTCGACCTCCGGCACGTCGGCGACCGTCTCCGCCGCGCACGTGCCCTGGCCCGCCACGACCATCGGGTCGTTGTACGCCGGCAGGTAGCGGGCGCCTTCCGCGTTGGCGATCGCCGCGGCGGCCGCCGCCGCGTACGTCGTGCCGTGGCGGACCAGGTGTGCGCCGGTCGCCTCGATGCGGCGGGCCTTCGCGGCCGGCACGGACTCCGGCGTGTACACGGTCGCCGGCAGCCCGAGCAGCGCCGCGGCCGTCGCCACCGCCAGCCCGTGGTTGCCGCCGGACGCGGTGACCACCCTGGCCGGCAGGTCGGCGAGCAACGCGTTCAGCGCGCCGCGTAGTTTGAACGACCCCGTCAGTTGAAGCTGCTCCAGCTTCAGCACCACCGGACGGCCGTCGACGGTGGCCCGCAGGATCGGCGTGCGACGCGCGTACGGCGCGATCCGGGCCGCGGCGGACGCGACGTCCTCGGGGGTTGGCAGGATATTGACGGTAGTCGTATCTGGCAGCATGAGCCACCGTAACCGAAGCAGGAGGAGGCACGTCGTGCTCACGGTCGTCGCGTTCGGCGTCGCCTGGTGGCTCGGGCTCTACCTGCTCGCGCGCGACCCCGCGAAGCCGACGCTGCGCCGCGCCGGTGTCGGGCTGCTCGGCTACGCGGGCGCGCTGGTCACCAGCGGGCTCGACCTTCCGGTGCTCCACGCCGTGCTCCTGAGCCTGCCGGCCGCCATGTGGACCGGCGTGCTGATCGCGCTGCTGCCCGACCACGAGGTGCCGGACCGCTGGTGGTGGCGTGCGGTCGTGCCGGCGACGCTCGTGCTGGCCGCGGCGAGCCCGTTCGTCGGCGACTGGGCGGCCGCGGTCGTGGTGGCGCCGCTGTTCTGGGCGCTCGGCCTGCTGTTCGGCCACCGCGCCGCGGTACGGCCCAACGGCGTGTTCGGCCTGCTCGTCGTCGCGCTGCTGATGTTCGGCCTCACGCTCGCGCTGGTCCTCCTCGGTCTGCTCGGCTCGACGGTGCTGCTCGCCGGCATCGGCGTCGACCTCGCCCTGCTCGGCGGCTGCATCGCGGTGTTCGACGCGTTCGACGAGGGCGAGGCGATCCGCCGCGACATGCTGTGGTCGCTGCTCGTCGCGGGCGGCGCGGCCGTGCTGTTCGGCAGCCAGGTCGGGCTGGCCGCGCTGCTCGTCGACCGGTCGCTCGACCTGCTGCTGTACGGCGTGGTGGCCGCGGCGATCGCCGTCCAGGTGCTGGCCAGGCCGATCAACGCCGCCGCCGACCGGTTCGCGTTCCGCTCCGAGCCCACCCTGCGCCGCGAACGCACCGAGCTGCGCGAGGTCGCCGCCGCGCTGCCCCGCCGCGCGCCCGCCCCGCTCTTCGGGATCGACGACGCCGAGTTCGTCCGGCTGACCCGCAAGGCGCTGTCGCACTACGGCGACCTCGGCAAGCTCGCGTCCAGCCCGCTCGCCGCGCTGCCGGTGATCGACGACCGCCTCGCCGCCCGCGGCGCGGCCGACGCGCCGCTGGCGCGCGCGACGGAGCTGAAGGCGCTGCTGCTGGAGACGATCACCCGGCTCAAGCCGCGCGACGGCGACTTCGGCACGTCCGAGGAGTGGCGGCACTACAACGCGCTGTACTTCTACTACGTGGTCGGGGTGCGGCCCTACAGCGTGCGCACGAAGCTCACCGAGCTGGACCCGGTGGCGCGGCGCGCGCTCGCGTGGTTCGCCGACCACGTGCCGGAGCGGACCCTCCACAACTGGCAGGCGGCGGCCGCCAAGATCGTCGCGGCGGAACTCCGGTCCGCGGTTTCTTCGGCCTGAGAAGAACCGTCGAGGCGCTCTCCTCGTGTGGGAACTGGACACAGTTCGCCCGATTCCGACACAGAGGAGGTCGCGAATTGCGTGCCAGACATCGACCGACGAAGAAGAAAGGCCTGTTCGCCGCCGCCGGCGTGGTGGCGTGTGGGGCTCTCGTCGCCGTCCTGTTACCGCAGGCCCAGGCGGAAAGAGCGGAGCCGACCGACGACCTGGCAATGCTCACGCAGCTGAGACAGGACCACATCCCCGGCACCGCGTGGGCGCAGGACCCACGCGGGGGCATGATCGTCACGGCCGACGCCACCGTCACCGGAAAGACCTGGGACGCCCTGGAGTCCACCGCGCGGTCGCTCGGCGACGACGTGGTCCGGCTCCGGCGCTCGTCGGGTGAGTTCAGACTGTTCGCCGAGGGCGGTGACGCCATCTTCGCCGGGAACGCGCGCTGTTCGCTCGGCTTCAACGTCACCACGCAGGACGGCGCGCCCGGCTTCCTGACGGCCGGACACTGCGGCGTCGCGGCGGACGAGTGGTCGGACGAGGCGGGCGGTGAGCCGATCGGCACCGTGCAGGACGCGGTGTTCCCCGGCGCCGGCGACTTCGCACTGGTCACCTATGACGACCCCGCCACCGACGCGCCGAGCGCGGTCGACATCGGCGACGGACAGCTCGTCGAGATCGACCGGGCGGCCGACGCCGAGGTCGGCCAGCAGGTGTTCCGCATGGGCAGCACCACCGGCCTGTTCGACGGCCAGGTCACCGGTCTCGACGCGACCGTGAACTATCCCGAGGGCACGGTGACGGGCCTGATCCAGACCACGGTCTGCGCCGAGCCGGGGGACAGCGGCGGACCGCTGTTCACCGAGGACGGCGCCGCGGTCGGCCTGACCTCGGGCGGCAGCGGCAACTGCGACGCCGGCGGGGAGACGTTCTTCCAGCCGGTGACCACCGCGCTCCAGGAGGTGAACGCCGAGATCTAGACCTCTCGACGAACGGCGTCCCGCGCGACGGCGCGGGGCGCCGTTCCCCTGACCGGCAATTGGCAGGAGTTGGCAGTCTTTGGCGTGGAGGTGGCAGTGGGGTCCCGGCGAGTGTCGGTGGCGTCAACGAACACCGACTCGCAGGAGGACACCATGACGACCACCGCCACCCCCGCGACCACCACCGCCGACGCCGGCCTGCTCCGCTTCGCGCTCCGGTTCGACGGGATCATGACGCTCCCGAGCGGCGTCGCGCTCGCCGCGCTCGCCGGGGTGCTGGCCGACCCGCTGGGGATCCCGACCGCGGTGCTGCTCGGCGCCGGCCTGTTCTTCGTCGCGTGGGGCGCCGCCGTGTTCTTCGCCGGGACCCGACCCGTGATCAACCGCAGGGTCGGCGCCGGCGTCGGGATCGTCAACGTGGTCTGCGCGCTGGACGGCGCCGTCGTCGCCGGCATCGGCGACCTGACCACGCTCGGCGCGGTCGTGCTCGGCGCCCTGTCGGCGGCCGTCGCCGGGATCGGCGCGCTGCAGCTGGTCGGGGCGCGGCGCTAGCCGGTGAAGCCGTGCATGATCGAGGTGAACTCGAACGTGCCCTGGGAGATGCCCGAGCAGGTGGGGGACACCCCACCGCCCGGGCACGACCCGTTGTCCCGGCCCGTCGACCAGAACGCGACCAGCCCGATGTGATTGGCGTTGGCCCATTCCACGAGCTGGCGCGCGTCGCCGGTGTCGAAGATCTTCCCGTTGTAGTTGCGGCCGATCATCGGGGTGACACCGAGCCGGCGCGCGAGGTTCGCGTCGTCCGGCCAGATCTCCCGCATCTGGCGCAGTGTGCTCTCGGCGGCGGCGATCACCGCGTCGCCCCAGTCCGGCCGGCTGGTGCCGAACTCCATGGTCATGGGGTTGACCAGCACGTCGACGCCGTGCGCCGCGGCCGACCGCAGCACCTGCACCGAGTACGGGTCCATGCCGTAGTCGTCGCCGAGGACCCGCATCGTGTAGCTGACCGAGGTGCCCCGCTCGTCCTGGACGGTCTTGAGTGCCTGGTTGACCATGTCCTGGGGGATCGTCGCCTCGACGTCCACGTCGAGGTGGTTCGTGCCGACCGTGTCGAGGATCCTGCGGTACGCGCCGGCGAGGGCGTCGGCGCTGCCGCAGGTGTACTCGAGGTAGGGCCCCGCGGCGCCGCCGGTGGCCACGATCACCTCGCCCCCCATCGCCTGCAGCGCGCGGATGTCGCCGATGATCCGAGGGTCGTCGAGCGGGATCGTGCCGCCCCACGACGGGTTGCAGCCGGTCGAGTCGGCGAGCACGAACGCGAGCGTGAACACCTTGTGCCCGGTCGCGTTCGCGATGTCCACGAGAGACGGGCTCGGCATCGTGATGTCGACGTAGGGCGCCGCGGTCGGTGCCGCGGCGGCCTGTGCCGGCGCGGTCGCCAGCAGGGTCGCGGTGATCGTCGCGGTGATCGCCGCGAGGATCGTCGGTAGGGCCTTGCGCATGTCGGTCGCACCCCTTGCGTCGCTGAAAGTGGGCGGTACCTCACGTTAAGTGGTTCAGACCACTGGGTCAATAGGTCTAGACCATAACGGTGGGTAAGACTGTGCCCGTGCCAGCAACCTTCCCGCGGGGAACCGCGACCGCCATCGGCTCGATGCCGGGCGCCGACCCGGTGGAGGCGGCGGCCGTCGTGGTCGGTGAGCTGCCCGACCTCCCGCACCTTCCCGAGCTGCCCGCGCGCGGCCTCGGCGCCGACCTGATCGGCCGGACCGCGGCGCTGCTCGTCGACCTCGCGGTCGAGGTCGTGCCGTCGGCCTACCGGGTGACCGCGCGGCCCGGCGTCGACCACCGCACCGCCGTCGACCACCTGCGGCGCGACCTGGACGCGTTCGAGGAGGCCCTCGAGCAGGCCGGAACGCGGCCGAACCTCGTGAAGGTGCAGTTCGCCGGGCCGTGGACGCTCATGTCGGAGATCGAGCTGCCGCGCGGGCACCGCGTGCTGACCGACCCCGGCGCCTTGCGGGACTTCACGTCCTCGCTCGCCGAGGGTGTGACCCGGCACGTCGCGGAGGTCCGCAGGCGGGCCGGCGCGGACGTGGTCGTGCAGTTCGACGAGCCGTCGCTGCCCGCGGTGCTGGCCGGTTCGCTGCCCTCGCCGTCCGGGCTGAGCATGGTCCCGGCGGTGGCGGACCCGGAGGCCCGCGACGTGCTGACGACGCTGGTCGAGGCGGCCCGCGCGGCCACCGACCAGCCGGTGATCGTCCACTGCTGCGCCCCGCGACCCCCGGTGGCGTTGTTCCGCGCGGCGGGCGCCGACGCGATCGCCATGGACGCCACCCTGCTCGACGGCACCCCCGCGGTGTTCGCCGACCAGCTCGGCGAGGCGTGGGACGCCGGGACCGTGCTGCTGCTCGGCCTGGTGCCGAGTGTGTCGCCGGGCCGCCCGCCCACCCTGCTCGACGTGGCCCGCCCGGCGCTGCGACTCGTGGACCGGCTCGGCTTCCCGCGCTCGCTGCTCGCCGACCGCGCGGTCCCGACCCCGACGTGCGGCTTCGCCGGCGCGACCATGGAGTGGACCCGCAGGGGGCTGGAACTGGTGCGCGACCTCGGAAAGGGCTTCGTGGAACCCCCGGAGTCCTGGGAGTCCCGCGAGAACCGCTAGCCGCTGAAACAGGGCAGTCAGCGGCGCCGGAACGTCAGCGCCACGCAGAACGTCAGCAGCGCGATCCCGGCCGCCACCGCGAACGCGGCCGTCATGCCGGCGGCCAGCACGTCGTCCGGCGACCCGGTGGCGCCGCGCGACGCCGAGCCGGCCACCGTCACCAGCACGGCCAACCCCAACGTGGCGCCCAGCTGCTGCATCGTCTGCAGCGCGCCGCCCGCCGCGCCCGCGTCCTCCGGCGGCACCGTCGCCATGATCACGATGTTCAGCGGCGAGAACGCCAACCCGCCGCCGGTGCCCATCAGCAGCATCGGTCCGAGCACGGCCGCCACGTACCCGTCGCCCGGCGCGAGCTGTGACAGCCACCCGAGGCCGGCCGCCATCATCAGCGTGCCCGTCACGGCGAGCGGCTTCGGGCCCGTGCGTGGCAGGAGCGTGGGGATCAGCCGGGACATCGCGAAGACCGTCGCCGCCATCGGCAGGAACGCGATGCCGGTGGCCAGCGGCCCGTAGTGGCTGATCTCCTGCAGGAACTGCGTCATGAAGAAGAACGCCGCCATCATCGACAGCGGCCCGAGGAAGAAGTTCGCGAACCCGGCCGCCCGGTTGCGGTCGGCGAACAGCCGCAGCGGCAGCATCGGGTGCGCCACCCTGGTCTGCAGCACCACGAACGCCACGACCAGCACCGCGCCGACGGCCAGCGACCACAACGCGGTCGGCGAACCCCAGCCGGCCTCCGCGGCGCGGATGAACCCGTACACCAGCGCGCCGACGCCGAGGGTGGCGGTCGCCGCGCCCGGCAGGTCCAGCCGCGTCGCGTGGGTGGCCGGTTCCGCGATGTGCCGCGTGCCGAGCACCAGCACGACGAGGCCGAGCGGCACGTTGATGAACATGACCGACCGCCAGGTCAGCCATTCGGTCAGCAGGCCGCCGAGGATCAGGCCGATCGCGAAGCCGGAGCTGGCCGTCGCGGAGAACAGCGACAGCGCGCGGACTCGCGCCCGCTGGTCGGTGATGGTGCTGGTGATCAGCGCGAGCGTGCTCGGTCCGGCGGCCGCCGCGCCGAGGCCCTGCACGATCCTGGCCGCGATCAGCAGTCCGGCCGAGTCGGCGAGGCCACCGGCCAGCGACGCGGCGGTGAACACCGCGATCCCGACGAGGAACATCCGCCGTCTGCCGAACAGGTCGCCGAGCCGGCCGCCGAGCAGCAGCAGGCCGCCGAAGACCAACGTGTACGCGTTCATCACCCAGGACAGGCTCGCGGTGCTGAAGCCCAGGTCGACGCGGACGTGGGGGAGCGCCACGTTCATCACCGTGGCGTCGAGCATGATCATGAGTTGGCACGTGAGGATCAGTGCCAGCGCGACACCGGGTCGGGCCGCCGCCGGCCGGACGAGGGTTTGGGTCGACAAGGAACACCCCTAAGCGGAGAGACTCTCCATTTGGACTCGGCTAGCATATGGAGAGCATCTCCGGATGCGCAAGACTAACTGGAGAATCTCTCCGGATGGAAGGGGTGCCTCGATGCGTGCCGACGCCCGCCGCAACTACGAGCGGATCGTCGAGACCGCCCGTGAGGTGTTCTTCGAGCAGGGCATCGAGGCGCCGCTCGACGAGGTCGCCAAGCGCGCACAGGTCGGCCCCGGCACGCTCTACCGGCACTTCCCGACTCGTGAGGTGCTCACCGAGGCCGTCTACCGGAACGAGATCGAGGAGCTGGCGGACCGGGCGTACACCCTCGCGAAGGAGCTGCCGCCCGACGAGGCGCTCCACGAGTGGATGCGGGGGCAGGTGCGGTTCGTGGTCGAACGCCACGGGCTCGCGTCCGCGCTGAAGGCGGCCATCGACGAGGACTCCGAGGTCTTCCGCTACTGCAAGGAAAAGCTGCGGGAGGCGGTCACCGCCATCCTCGAACCGGCGCAGGCCGCCGGCCTGGTCCGCGGTGACCTGGAGGCGAGCGACCTGATGCGGCTCGGGCACGGCATCGGGTCGGCCGCCAAGTACGCCGACACCGACGGCACGGAACGCCTGCTGTCGGTCGTCCTGACCGGGCTTCGCGCATGAGGTGGTTCCGGCGCAAGACGTCCCCGCCGCCCGCGGCGCGCACCGAACCCGCGGCCCGGCCCGACCCCGCGACGCTCGCCGAGCGGTTCTGGGGCGGCTGGTACGAGATCCTGCCCGAGGTGGCCGCGGCGCTCGGCGACCGCGAGCCGCAGCGGGTGGAGAACCAGCTGTGCGACCTCGTCGCGGACCTGCACCCGGACCTGCACTTCGCGCTGGAACGAGGTCAGCGGGCGATCTACGCGCTGGTGGTCAGCGGGCAGGAGGACCCCCGGCTGCGCCCGTACACCGACGCGTGGCGCGCCGCCGCGCCCGGCGAGGACGCGATCTGGGAGTACCACGACTCCGTGCCGCCGGTGCCGGACCCGACGATGGTGACCGTCAACCTCGGCGCGCACCGCCTCCCGCTGGCCGACGTCCGGGTGGTCGCGCAGGTGGACCGCGCGGAAGGGGTCGTCGACGTCGCGGTCTACCACCCGGAGATGGCCGCGCTGGACGAGGCGGCCCGCAACGCGATGACGTACCTGCCGCTCGACGCGGCGCTGGGGGAGCGGCTCGCGGCGGAGCGGCTGCGGCGCGTCGAGACCGCCGAGACCGAGCCGTCGGACACGATCGGGTTGCTGGAGCTGAGAACCCTGGTTCGCGAGCTGCGCGACGACTGAACGATTCAAAACTGTCGGTGCTCTTGGATACCCTGCGTCCGTGACCAGTGCAGATGAGACTGTGGCGGTAGAGGGCGTCGAGGATGTGCCGGCCGATGTGCGCGAGCGGCACGGCAAGTTGTCCGAGGAGATCAACGGCCACCGGTTCCGCTACTACGTGCTCGACTCGCCGACGATCTCCGACGGCGAGTTCGACGCGCTGTGGCACGAGCTGCTCGCCATCGAGGAGGCCCATCCCGGGCTGGTCACGCCGGAGTCGCCGAGCCAGCAGGTCGGCGGCACCTTCTCCACCGAGTTCACGGCGGTCGACCACCTCGAGCGGATGCTCAGCCTGGACAACACGTTCGACGCCGACGAGCTCGGCGCGTGGGTCGACCGGGTCGAGAAGGAGCTGGGCGCCACGTCCTACCTGTGCGAGCTGAAGATCGACGGGCTCGCGATCAACCTGCTGTACGAGAACGGCCGGCTCACCCGCGCGCTGACCAGGGGCGACGGGCGCACCGGCGAGGACGTCACGCTGAACGTCCGCACCCTGGAGGGCGTGCCGCGGCAGCTCACCGCCACCGCCGATTTCCCGGTGCCGAAGCTCGTCGAGGTGCGCGGCGAGGTGTACTTCCGGGTCGAGGACTTCGCCGAGCTGAACGCCAAGCTGGTCGAGGCCGGCAAGCCGGCGTTCGCCAACCCGCGCAACACCGCGGCCGGTTCGTTGCGGCAGAAGGACCCCAAGGTCACGGCCAGCAGGAAGCTGAAGCTCATCTGCCACGGGTTCGGCAAGCGCGACGGCTTCGAGCCGGCGCGGCAGTCCGAGGCGTACGAGGCGATCGCGGCGTGGGGGCTGCCGGTCTCGCCGCACACCAAGGTGATCTCCGACCGCGACGAGCTGTTCGCGCACATCGAGTACTGGGGCGCGCACCGCCACGACGTCGAGCACGAGATCGACGGCATCGTGATCAAGGTCGACGAGGTGTCGAAGCAGCGCAGGCTCGGCTCGACGTCGCGGGCGCCGCGCTGGGCGATCGCGTACAAGTACGCACCGGAGGAGGCCACGACGACGCTGCTGGACATCCAGGTCAACGTGGGCCGCACCGGCCGGGTCACGCCGTTCGCGGTGATGGAGCCGGTGAAGGTGGCGGGCTCGACGGTCTCGATGGCCACGCTGCACAACGCGAGCGAGGTCAAGCGCAAGGGTGTCCTGATCGGCGACCGGGTGGTCATCCGCAAGGCGGGCGACGTGATCCCCGAGGTGCTGGGCCCGGTGGTCGACGCGCGCGGTGGCGAGGAGCGCGAGTTCGAGATGCCCACGACGTGCCCGTCCTGCGGCACGACGCTGGCGTACGAGAAGGAGGGCGACGCCGACATCCGGTGTCCGAACGCGCGGCGCTGTCCCGGGCAGCGCAAGGAGCGGCTGAGCTACGTCGCCGGCCGCTCGGCGCTGGACATCGAGGTGCTGGGCTACGAGGCGGCCGCGGCGTTGATCGACTCGGGTGCGCTCGCCGACGAGGGCGACCTGTTCGACCTCGACGAGGAGAAGCTCACCGAGGTCGAGCTGTTCCGCACGAAGGCGGGCGCGCTGTCGGCCAACGGCCAGAAACTGTTGGCGAACCTGGAGGTCGTCAAGCAGCGTCCACTGTGGAAGGTCATCGTGGCGCTGTCCGTTCGGCACGTCGGCCCGACCGCGGCCCGCGCGCTGGCGATCGAGTTCGGCTCGCTGCCGAGGATCATGGAGGCGTCCGAGGAGGAGCTGGCGCAGGCCGAAGGCGTGGGTCCGACCATCGTGACGGCGCTGCGGGAGTGGTTCGCGACCGACTGGCGGCGCGAGATCGTCGAGAAGTGGCAGCGGGCCGGCGTGCGCATGGAAGAGGAGCGCGACACGTCCATCGTCCGCAACCTCGAGGGCATGTCGATCGTGGTCACGGGCAGCCTGCAGACGCTGTCCCGCGACGAGGCCAAGGAAGCGATCATGGCTCGCGGTGGCAAGGCGTCCGGGTCGGTGTCGAAGAAGACGGCGTTCGTGGTCGTCGGCGACTCGCCCGGTTCGAAGCACGACAAGGCGGTGCAGCTGAAGGTCCCGGTACTCGACGAGGAGGGGTTCCGGGTGCTGCTGGAGTCGGGTCCCGAGGCCGCGACGGAGGTGGCGCGGGTGGGGGAGACCGAGGCGGATGAGTGAGGTCACGATCCGCCCGGCGCGCGAGTCCGAGCTGGCGGCCGTCGGGGCGCTGACGCTGGAGTCCTACCGGGCGGACGGTTTCGTCACCGACGACGGCACGCCGTATGCGGGGAAGCTCGCCGACGCCGGCGCCCGGGCCCGGGAGGCGGAGCTGCTCGTGGCGGTGGACGACGAGGACACGCTGCTCGGCACGGTGACGATCGCGCCGCCGGGGACGGTGTGGGCGCAGGTGTCGGGTCCCGACCAGCTGGAGTTCCGCATGCTGGCCGTGGCCCCGGTCGCCCGCGGCCGAGGTGTCGGCGAGCTGCTGACCCGCCGGGTGGTGGCGCGCGCGGAGGAGCTGCGCCTGAGCGGCGTGGTGTTGAGCAGCTCCGTCGAAATGGTGGCGGCTCACCGCCTGTACGAACGCCTGGGCTTCCACCGAACCCCAGAGCTGGACTGGAGCCCCGTCCCGAACACGGCACTGATCACCTACCGCCTGAACCTCTGACCCACCCGCGAGTCCAACACTCAGACCCCGCGAGTCCAACGTTCACGACCCGCGAGTTGAACGTTCAGGACGCGGCCAACACGCCGGGAATGCGAAACCACAGCTCACGGGTCCGACGCAGGTCGACGAGGTGGCCTGGACCAGGGGAGCCGGCCGGCGTCGCGGGTCGTTCGGGGCCGCGGCCTCAGCCGGACAGCACGACCGCGATGATCCCCGCCAGGTGCGCGAGCCGCGCCACCTCGGCGGCGCGGAACTGCGGCCCGCCGGGCCGCCCCACCAGCAGCACGCGCTCGGGCTTGCCGAGCGGCGTCGCGGCCAGCTCGGTGCCCAGCTCGCGCCACGTCTCCGGCACCCACTGCTCCTCGCCGTCGAGCACGGTCGCCCGTGCCAGCGGCAGGAACGGCAGGTCGAGCGTCTTGAGCTGCGGCGCCGCGGTCGACGCGGTCAGCGTCTTCGCGCCGGCGGCGTCCGGGCCGACGACCATCGCCCACCCCGCGCGGATGATTCTCGGCACACCCTCGGTGAAGATGGCCAGACCGTCGTCCGGCTGGGCGGCCACGTCCTCGACCAGCTCTAACTCGCGGTGCGTGTCCAGCACGCCGGCGTACGGTCGCACGGCGTCCACCTCGACGTCCTTGACCGATTCGGCCGCCGTGATCAGCACGTCCGGCAGGCGCCCCTTGGGCAGCTCGACGACGAGGTCGTCGATCGCCGAGCCGGAGTTCCGCTCCACCACGTCCACGCTGAGAATGTCGGCCCCGATGGCGCCGAGGGCGGTCGCGACCGCCCCGAGCGCTCCCGGAACGTCCGGGAGCTGAACCCGGATCAGGAAGGACAAGGCGAACGCCTCCCGCTACTAGGTGTCGATCTCGTGCCGGTCGACGATTGTCGCAGACGCCAGCATCGCACCGGCCCGCCCGTCCGGTCCCCGGGACGGTCATGCCTTGTGACCAGCTTGCCACCTGGATAACCCGTTCGTGCGGCGACCGGCGGCGTAAATAGACTCGTCCCACCTTGTAGTCGCCACAACGACGCCCACTATCCAGGAGTTCGTCCCGTGCCAAACATCTCCCGCGACGAGGTGGCCCACCTCGCTCGCCTGGCCAGGCTAGCCGTCACCGACGACGAACTGGACATGTTCGCCGGTCAGCTGGATGTGATCCTCCAGTCGGTGGCGCGCGTCGGCGAGGTCGCGGCCGAGGACATCCCGCCCACCTCGCACGCGGTGCCGCTCACCAACGTGTTCCGCGACGACCTGGTGCGTCCCGGCCTCACACAGCAGCAGGCACTCGCCGGTGCGCCGTCCGCAGAAGACGGCAGGTTTCGGGTGCCGAGGATTCTGGGGGAGGAAGCATGAGCGAGTTCACGAGCGAATCATCGATGCAGGGCGAGTTCACGAGCGAATCATCGATGCAGGGCGAGCTCACGCACCTGACCGCCGCCGAGCTGGCGGCGAAGATCCAGGCCAAGGAGGTGTCCGCGGTCGAGGTCGCGCAGGCGCACCTGGACCGGATCGACGCGATCGACGGGACCGTCCACGCCTTCCTGCAGGTCGACACCCGGGGCGCGCTGTCGGCGGCGAAGGCCGTCGACGAGGACGTCGCCGCCGGGCGCGCGCCCGCGTCGCCGCTGGCCGGCGTGCCGCTGGCGCTCAAGGACGTGTTCACCATGTCCGGCCTGCCGACCACGTGCGGCTCGAAGATCCTCGAGGGCTGGGTGCCGCCGTACGACGCGACGGTCACCCGCAAGCTCCTCGAGGCCGGCATCGTCATCCTCGGCAAGACGAACATGGACGAGTTCGCCATGGGCTCGTCCACCGAGAACTCGGCGTTCGGCGTGACCCACAACCCGTGGGACCTCGACCGGGTCCCCGGCGGCTCCGGCGGCGGCTCGTCCGCGTCGCTCGCCGCGTTCGAGGCGCCGCTCGCGATCGGCACCGACACCGGCGGCTCGATCCGCCAGCCCGCGTCGGTCACCGGCACCGTCGGCGTCAAGCCGACCTACGGCGGCGTGTCCCGCTACGGCCTCGTCGCGTTCTCGTCCTCGCTCGACCAGGGCGGCCCGTGCGCGCGGAACGTCCTCGACGCGGCCCTGCTGCACGAGGTCATCGGCGGCTACGACGCGCTCGACTCGACGTCCATCGACGCGCCGGTGCCGCCGGTGGTGGCCGCGGCCCGCGAGGGCATGAACGGCGACCTGTCCGGCGTGCGCATCGGCGTGGTCAAGGAGTTCTCCGGCGAGTGGTACCAGGCAGGGGTGACGGCCGCGTTCGAGCAGGCGGTGGCCACGCTGCGGACGCTCGGCGCGGACGTCGTCGAGGTGTCCTGCCCGCACTTCGACTACGCCCTGCCGGCGTACTACCTGATCGCGCCGAGCGAGGCCAGCTCCAACCTCGCCCGCTTCGACGCGATGCGCTACGGCCTGCGGGCCGGCGACGACAACGGCAACAGCGCCGAGCAGGTCATGGCGCTCACCCGCGAGGCCGGCTTCGGCGCCGAGGTGAAGCGGCGCATCATGGTCGGCACGTACGCGCTGTCGTCCGGTTACTACGACGCCTACTACGGTCAGGCGCAGAAGGTCCGGACGCTCATCTCGCAGGACTTCGAGCGGGCGTTCAAGAACGTCGACGTGCTGGTGTCGCCGACGACACCGACCACGGCGTTCCGCATCGGCGAGCGGATCGACGACCCGGTGGCCATGTACCGCGCGGACCTGTGCACGATCCCCGCCAACCTGGCCGGCACCCCGGCCATGAGCGTCCCGGCCGGACTGTCCGATGAGGACGGCCTGCCGGTGGGACTGCAGGTGATGGCGCCCGCGTTGCAGGAACAACGCATGTACAAGGTCGCGGCGGCCTACGAGGTCGCGCGCGACGCCGCTTCCGGTTCGTTGATCAGCAAGGTGCCGTCGCTGGAGGTTGTCCGATGACCGGCTCGATGCCACTTTCCACCGCGGACGTGCTGGACTACGACGAGGTGCTCGAGCGCTTCGACCCCGTGCTGGGGCTCGAGGTGCACGTCGAGCTGAACACGCACACCAAGATGTTCTGCGGCTGCCCGACCGGGTTCGGCGCCGAGCCGAACACGCAGGTGTGCCCGGTGTGCCTCGGTCTGCCCGGCGCGTTGCCGGTGGTGAACCGCGCGGCCGTCGAGTCGGCGATCCGGATCGGGCTGGCGCTCGGCTGCGACATCGCGCCGTGGTGCCGGTTCGCGCGGAAGAACTACTTCTACCCGGACATGCCGAAGAACTTCCAGACGTCGCAGTACGACGAACCGATCGCGTTCAACGGGTCGCTGGACGTCGAGCTGGAAGACGGCACGGTGGTGACCGTGCCGATCGAGCGCGCGCACATGGAGGAGGACACCGGCAAGTCGCTGCACGTCGGCGGCGCGACCGGGCGCATCCACGGCGCGGACCACTCGCTGCTCGACTACAACCGGGCCGGCGTGCCGCTGATCGAGATCGTCACGAAGCCGATCACCGGCACCCGTGAGCGGGCGCCGGAGGTGGCGCGCGCGTACGTCTCCGCGCTGCGGGACCTGTTGCGCGCGCTGGACGTCTCCGACGTGCGGATGGACCAGGGTTCGCTGCGGTGCGACGCGAACGTGTCGCTCATGCCGCGCGGGACCACGGAGTTCGGCACCCGCACCGAGACGAAGAACGTGAACTCGCTGCGGTCGGTCGAGCGGGCCGTGCGGTACGAGATGACGCGGCACGCCGCGGTGCTCCTCGGCGGCGGCGAGATCCTGCAGGAGACCAGGCACTTCCAGGAGGCGACGGGCACCACGTCGCCGGGTCGGCGCAAGGAGACCTCGGAGGACTACCGGTACTTCCCGGAGCCCGACCTGGTGCCGATCGCGCCGCCGGAGGAGTGGGTCGAGAAGCTGCGGGCGACGCTGCCGGAGATGCCGGCCGAGCGCCGCAAACGCATCCAGACCGACTGGCAGCTCACGGATCTGGAGATGCGCGACCTGATGAACGCGGGCGCCGTCGAGCTGGTCGCGTCCACTGTGGACGCCGGCGCGTCGCCGGCCGAGGCGCGGGCCTGGTGGGTGAGCTACCTGTCGCAGGAGGCGAACTCGCGCGGCGTCGAGCTGGGCGAGCTGCCGATCACGCCCGCGCAGGTGGCGAAGGTGGCCGAGCTCGTGGCCGCCGGTGAGCTGACGAACAAGCTCGCCCGCGAGGTCGTCGACGGCGTGCTGGCCGGCGAGGGCGAGCCGGCTGAGGTCATCGCGGCGCGGGGCCTCGCCGTGGTCTCCGACGACAGTGCCCTGTACGCCGCGATCGACGAGGCGCTGGCCGCGCAGCCGGACGTGGCGGACAAGATCCGCGGCGGCAAGGTGCAGGCCGCGGGCGCGATCGTGGGCGCGGTCATGAAGGCGACAAAGGGCCAGGCGGACGCCAAGCGCGTGCGTGAGCTGATCCTGGAGCGCTGCAAGTAAGTGGTCGTGGGAGCCGGCGGCCGAGCACACGGCTTGGCCGCCGGCCCCCTCGAACCACGCTACGGCAAGGCACCGACAGCGCCGGCCGCGCTGGATGTCTCCTGTGGACAACTCGCGCGTTGGGGACAACTCCTTGCGCCGCAACCGAAAGTGTCGGTGCCTGGCGGTAGGCTGGAAATCGGGGGCGGAGGCCAACGGGGGCTTCGGGCGGGCGGGTGGCGATGCTGTGAAAGGGGTCCTTCACGGCATCGCGAACCGACCCGAGCGCACGCGTGGCAGACGCACCAATCCGCGTGCCGGGCGGACCGCTCGCGCCACTCGCCAACTTTCCGCGATGCGCCGGCCACGCCGGTCCGCTGCGTCGCCCACGCGTGCGGTCGCGACCATCGCCACCCGCTCACCGCGGCGCCTACTCGGCGATCGTGCCGCAGGACACCTAGTCGGCCGTGCCGCCGCCGGGGCCGGCGGTCACCACGATGACCACAGCCCGGTCGTCGCTGGACACCGGCTTGCCGCCGTCCTTGTTGACCGTGCCGACGACCGCGACCTGGTCGTTCACCACGTCGAGCCCGCCGAGGAGGCCGAAGCCCTCCTCCTTGTCGAGGGTCACCTCCGGCTTCCCGGAGAACGACCCGTCCGACGCGATCGGCAGCCGCTGCACGTTGCCGGCCACCGACATCACGACGGCCACCCCGTCCGGCGACGACGCGCACCCGGCGACGCCCGGCCGGTCCGGCCACGTCCACGCCGGCGCGGACAGCGGTTTGCCCAGGTCGAGCAGGTACAGCGCATCCTGGTTCGCGGCCCGGTCGGTGACCCACATCCGCGACCCGTCCAGCGAGCCGCACACGCCGCCAGGGGACTTCAGCCCACTCGCCACCACCAGCGACCCCCCGGTCGGGTTGCCCGCCGCGGGCCTGCCGGCCGGGTCGAGCCGCAGCACCTTGCCGGCGAGCGAGTTCATGTCGGCGGCCGCACGTGTGTCGCCCGCGTCGCCGGTGGCCAGCAGCAGCGCGCCGCGGTGGTCGAGCGCCAGCGCGCCCCGGTTGCCGGTCTGCCCGCGCGGGATGCCGGTGATGATCGGCTTGGGCACGTCGCCCGCCGCGATCCGCACCAGCCGGTTGTCGGTCGCCGTGGTCACGTAGGCGAAGATCAGCTGGTCCTCGGCGTAGGTGGGGGACAGCGCCAGGCCGGTCAGCCCGCCGTCGGTGCTCCCGTCCACCGGCACGGTCGCCACGACCACCGGGTCCGAGCCCTGCTTGACCCTCAGAATCCGGCCGCTGCGCCGCTCGCCGACCAGCGCGGTCGGGTCGGCGCCGTCACCGGGCAGCGCCGCGACGGCGGCGATGGTGTCCATGCACGTGCCGATGACCGCCGGGTTGAAGTCCTTGCACCCGTCGGGCGGCGGGATGTCCTCCGGCGCCTGCTCGCGTCCGCCGCCGGACCCCGAGCCGCGCCCGCCCTCGCCGGGCACCTCCGGTTCCGGTCCGGCCTGGGGGGTCAGCTGCTCCTGCGGCCGCCACTTCTCCGGTGGCGGCTGGTCGGTGAACGACGCACACCCCGCGGACAGCAGCACGCCACCGACCAACGCACCGGCCAGCGCCACTCGCCTCAAGGACATGCCCCAACGCTAGGTCCCCTCCCGTGAACCTCGGGTAAGTAGGGTGCCGGACGTGACGATCACCGTGCTGGTGCCCGACGAGCAGGGCGAGTCCGCGCTGGCCGGGGTCGAGGGTCTCGAGGTCGTCCGGTTCGCCGGCGACGCCCCGCTGCCGGCCGCCGCCGAGCGTGCCGAGGTCCTGATCCCCGGGTTCCTGGTGGCCGCCGACCCCGCCGCGTTCCTCTCGCGGCTGCCGAGGCTGCGGCTCGTCCAGCTGCTCACCGCTGGTGCGGAGGACTGGATCGGCCGGGTGCCGGACCACGTCATGCTGTCGGTCGCGCGCGGCGCGCACGGCGGCAGCACGGCCGAGTGGGCGCTGGCCACACTGCTCGCGGTCTACCGCGACCTGATCGCGTTCGAGCGCGACCGCGTGACGCGGACGTGGGTCCGGCGGCCGACCGAGACGCTGCAGGACAAGCGGGTGCTGGTGATCGGCGCCGGCGACCTCGGCACGCAGCTGCGCCGCCGGCTCGAGGCGTGCGACGCGCACGTGACCCTCGTCGGGACCACCGCGCGGGAGGGCGTGCACGGCATGGCCGAGACCCCCGACCTCCTCGGCGAGCACGACGCCGTCGTGCTGATGGTGCCGCTCACCCCGGCCACCACCGGCATGGTCGACGCCGCGTTCCTGTCCAGGATGCGGGACGGCGCGGTGCTCGTGAACGCGGCGCGCGGCAAGGTCGTGGACACCGACGCGCTGGTCGCCGAGCTCGCCGCCGGCCGGCTGCGCGCCGCGCTGGACGTCGCCGAACCGGAGCCGCTGCCCGCCGACCACCCGCTGTGGACCGTGCCTGGCCTGCTGCTCACCCCGCACGTCGCGGCCAGCGTGCACGAGTACCAGCGGCGCGGCTACGAGGTCGCGGCGGCCGAGATCGCGCGGTTCGCGGCCGGCGCGCGACCCCACAATCTGGTCCGCGGCGACTACTGATTGGGACGTTTCGCATCATCCGTTCGGCCGATGCCCTACCCTCCTCTGGGTGAGCACTGAAGACGACCGCTCCCAGGCGGGCGGATACTCCGACACGTACTCCTCCTCGCAGGGCGGCTCGGCGTCGTTCTTCGACGGCGACGACTACTCGAACGCCCAGACGACGGTGATGTCCGGCTCGGGTTACGACTCGGCGTACGACACCGACACCGACACCGTCGACGAGACCCCGACCCGCAGATCCCCGGAGTGGCACCGAGGGCTGGACTTCGGCCTGCTGGCACTGCGGCTCGCCATCGGCGCGTTCTTCGTCGCGCACGGCACCGACAAGCTGTTCGGCTGGTTCAACGACGGCCAGGGCATGGAAGCCACCCGGCAGATGCTCTCCGGTTTCGGCTTCACCGAGCCGGGCACGCTCGCGTGGGTGGTCGCGCTGAGCGAGACCGTCGGCGGCGTGCTGGTCGTCCTCGGCCTCTTCTTCCCGGCCGGGGCTGCCGCGCTGCTCGGCGTGATGGCCAACGTCATCGTCGTCAAGGGCGACTGGACCCTGTTCCTCGGCGACGTCGAGCTGGAGATGACCTATGCGGCGGCGGCGTTCGCGCTGCTGTTCACCGGCCCCGGCCGGTTCGCGCTGGATCGGCACACGCACTGGTGGCGCAAGGCGCCCGTGTACGGGTTCGTGTTCCTGATCCTGGCGGCGGGCCTGACCGTGGTCACCCTGGTCGTGTTCCGCTGAGCCGAGTGACCCACACTGGAGCACGTGCCATCCGCGCTTCCTGACGGAGACGTCGCTCCCACCGACGGCAGGTTGCCCGAGTCCGCGCTGCGCGGCCTCGGGCAGCGCCCGTTCGGGGTATACGTGCACGTCCCGTTCTGTGCGACACGCTGCGGGTACTGCGACTTCAACACGTACACGGCCGCCGAGCTCGCGTCGTCGCCGGCGTCCCCGCAGTCCTGGCTCGACGGCCTGCGCGGCGAGCTGGCCATGGCCGCGTCGGTCCTGGGGTCGCCACCGGCCGCGGACACCGTGTTCGTCGGGGGCGGCACCCCGTCGCTGCTCGGCGCCACGGGTCTGGCGGACGTGCTGTCCGCCGTCCGCGACACGGTCGGCCTCGCCGCCGACGCCGAGGTGACCACCGAGTCCAACCCCGAGTCGACGTCACCGGAGTTCTTCGCCGGCATCCGCGACGCCGGGTTCACCCGCGTGTCGCTGGGCATGCAGTCCGCCGCGCCGCACGTGCTCGCGGTGCTGGACCGCACGCACACGCCGGGCCGGGCGGCGGCCGCGGCCCGCGAGGCGCGTGCGGCCGGGTTCGAGCACGTCAACCTGGACCTGATCTACGGCACGCCGGGGGAGCGGGCCGCGGACCTGACGGCGTCGCTGGACGCGGTGCTCGAGGCGGGCGTCGACCACGTGTCGGCCTACGCGTTGATCGTGGAGGAGGGCACCGCGCTCGCCCGCCGCATCGGCCGGGGCGACCTGCCGGCGCCGGACGACGACGTGCTGGCGGACCGCTACGAGCAGGTCGACGCCGCGCTGTCGGCCGCGGGCCTGCACTGGTACGAGGTGTCGAACTGGGCGACCGAGCCCAAGGCGTGGTGCCGGCACAACCTGGGCTACTGGCACGGCGGGGACTGGTGGGGCGCCGGTCCCGGCGCGCACAGCCACGTCGGCGGGGTGCGCTGGTGGAACGTGAAGCACCCGGCCAGGTACTCGGAGCTGGTGGCGCGCGGCGCGTCGCCGGCCGCCGCGCGCGAGGTGCTGTCCGCCGCGGACCGCCACCTCGAGCGGATCATGCTGGAGCTGCGTCTCGTGGACGGCCTGCTGATCGACGTGCTGGACGCCGACGCCCAGGCCGAGGCACGGCTCGCCGCGGCGGAGGGCCTGCTGGACCAGGCCGCGTTCGCCGGGGTCAACGGCCGCTTCGGCCGCTGCGTGCTCACCCCGCGCGGCCGCCTGTTGGCCGACGCGGTGGTCCGCAGGCTCACCTAGGCTTCGGGATCAGGCCGGCCAGCAACCGCCCGATGACCGCGGCGAACTCCGACTTCAGCCGCGGCTTCTCCGACTCCTCGGCCCCGGCCAGCGCCTGACCGGCGGCCCCGAGCATGGAGAACGCGATCCGCGTCGTCGTCTCCAGCGGCGTCGGCTCGATGTGTCCGCCCTCGATCAGCCCGCGCACGTACTGCTCGATCAACCCGTAGGCGAACTTGTTCTCGAGCTCCTCCCAGCGCGCCCATCCCAGCGCGATCGGCGCCTCCTGCCACACGACCCGCCCGTAGACGGGGTCGGCGCAGATGTCGAGGAACGTGTCGAGGGCGAACAACGCGCTCTGCCACGCGTCGGTGCCCCGGGCGCCCGCTTCGGCCGACCGCTCGACGGCGTCGGTCTCCAACTTCTCGAAGACCGCTTCGAACAGCGCCTTCTTGCTGCTGAAGTGGTGATAGACGGCGCCGCGCGTGGCCTGGATGTCCGCGGCGACGTCCTCCAGCGCGGTGCCGGCGAACCCCAGCTCCGCGAAGCGCCGAGTGGCCGCATCCAGGAGTGCCGCCCTGGTCGCCTCGGAGAACTGGTCGCGCCTGCTCTTCACGGTTGACATGCACTGAGTATTACACATACGCTGTGTATGTTACCAACGCAGAGTAGGTGAGATGCCATGTCAGGGGCCTGGGAGCGGACGCATCGGCGGTACGACCTCGTGCACACGGTGCTCGACGAGGTGGCGAAGTCGGGTTGGCCGGTGGTGCCGACCGCGCTGCGGGACGAGATCGACGAGGTCTTCGGCGACTTCGGCACGTTCCTCCGCGACGTGCAACGCCGCTGGTACCAGACGTTCGACGCACGACTCGACGACCTGCTGGAGAACCCGCCGGACGACCTCGCCGGCGCGGTGCGCGAACTGTGGCAGGACCTCGACCGCGACCAGATCGCGGCGCGCGTCCTCCTCGACGGGCACGCCGCACACCCGGCGCTCGTCGCCGGGGATGTCGGCCACCGCCGCTCGCTGCTCACCGCGACGGGCGTCGACCAGGCCGACCTGCGCACCCCCGCCGCGCCGTCGCGTGGGGTCAAGCCGGCGCGGTGGTGGCGTCGCGGTGTCGCGCTGAGCCGTTCGACCGCCTGAGCAGGAGAGTGTCGTGACCGAGACAGAGCTGCTCTACAACCCGTTCTTACCCGGCTTCACCGACGACCCGTACCCGCATTACCGGCGCATGCGTGACACGGACCCGGTGCACGAGCACCCGCTGGGGTTCTGGTTCGTCTCGCAGTACGACGACGTCGCGGCGCTCCTGCGGTCCGGGTTGTCGGTGGAGGACCGCAACCTCGCCGACGGCCCGGTCGCCGACCAGTACCGGGAGCTGAACAAGACCGGCGGCGGCGTGATGGACCTGTCGATGCTCGAACGCGACCCGCCCGACCACACCCGGCTGCGCAAGCTGGTCACGAAGGTGTTCACGGTGCGCGCGATCGCCGCGCTGGAGCCGATGGTGACCAGGCTGGTCGACGAGTCGCTGGACCGGATCGCCGACGGCGGTCAGGTCGACCTCATCGAGGAGCTGGCGTTTCCGCTGCCGTTCGCGGTGATCTCGGAGATGCTCGGCACGCCGCCGACCGACCACGTCCGGCTGCGTGAGCTGTCCGGCACGCTGGTCCGCTCGCTCGAGGTGGTCACCGACCCCGAGCTGCTGCGCGCGATCTCGGCGGCCGAGGTCGAGCTGTCGGAGATGATGCGCGACATCATCGCGTGGAAGCGCGACAATCCAGCCGACGACCTGCTCACGGCGCTCATCGCCGCCGAGCACGACGGCGACCAGCTGAGCGACGAGGAACTGGTGGCGCAGGTGCTGCTGCTGTACGTCGCCGGCCACGAGACCACGGTCAACCTGATCGGCAACGGCGTGCTCGCGCTGCTGCGCAACCCGGACCAGCTGTCGCTGCTGCGTGCCCGCCCCGAACTCGCGGGCAACGCGGTGGAGGAGTTCCTGCGCTACGACAGCCCGGTGCAGCAGTCCCGCCGGATCAGCATCGCGCCGCACACCATGCGCGACCGCGAGATCCCCGCCGGCGCGTTCGTGGTGGCCTGCCTGGCGTCGGCCAACCGCGACGAACGCCACTGGGGCCCGGACGCGGACCTGCTGCGCATCGACCGCGAGGAGGCACGGGCGCACGCGAGCTTCGGCGCTGGCCCGCACCACTGCCTCGGCGCGGCACTGGCTCGCCTCGAAGGCCGCCTCGCGATCGGCCGGCTCGTCGACCGCTTCCCGAACCTCGCGCAGAACGGCCCGGTGGAGTGGAACGGCCGCCTGAACCTGCGAGGCGCGGCCAAGCTCCCCATCACCACCTGATCCGCGCTATCTCGGCGGCCCCACGCACGGCAGGATGTTGACCTCGTCGGCATGCTCCACGTGGAGCTCGCTCTCGAGCGCGTCCGCATCGACGCCATCGACGGGCAACACCTCGACCGAGGCCGGTAGCGCGTCGGGGCTGGTGTTCTCGATCAGCTCCGGCTGGTCCGCGAAGAGCTCCTTGAACCTCTCGTAGTTGTCCGCCTTCGTGTGGGTGACGATCGAGTCGACCTTCGGGATCTCCCGCAGCGCCTCCGCGCCGACGGACATCTCCTCGTCGGTGTCGAAGTAGACGAACACCTTCTCCTCGCATGCCGGCCGGCCCTGCGGCGCGCCCGCGACCGACCTCGGGTCCCGCGCCGCGGTCCCGCCCTCCGCGTTGAGCACGACGACCAGCGTGACGACCGCGACCGCGGCGACCATCGCGGCGACGGGCGCCCACAGCCAGATCCGAGTGCTCATGTGCTCGACCGTCCTTTGACAGCGGCGGCCATGAGGCCGGTGAGGAACACGTCCATGGCGAAGTCGAACCGCTCCTCCGCCGTGGCCTCCGACAGCACCCGCCCGACACTGAGCAGGTTGGGGAACCGCTCCGGCCGCGATGCCATGTACGCCCCGATCTCCCGGCTGCGCGCGACGATGGCGTCCTGGTCGATCTCACCGGTCTTCGCGGCGCCGATCTCGAACGCGAAGGCCGAGCACCACAGCGAGAGCGTGTCGAACGCGAACACCGCGACCTGGTCGGGCAGTCCGCCGGCGCGCAGCACCGCGAGCACCGCCTCGCCGTAGACCAGCGCGTTGGGCCCGGTGGGCACGACCGTCTCCAGGCCGACCCGGGCGATGCCCGGGTAGGACGTGAGCATCGCCAGCTGTGCCCGCGCCATCTCGAGGATCTGCTCCTGCCAGATGTTCGGGTCGGGTTCCGGGCGCGGTAATCGGCCGAGTAACCGGTCGAGCATCAGCTCGTGCAGCTCCTCCTTGTTGCTGACGTGCGCGTACAGCGACGCCGGTCCGGTGCCGAGCCGCTGTGCCACCTGCCGCATGCTCACCGTGTCCAGGCTGCCCTTGCCCAGCAGGTCGAGCGCCGTGTCGACGATCAGATCCTGGCTCAGCGCACGCCGCGGCGCGGCCGTCCTCGCGCCCGGCCATTCGACCTCCACCCGCCACCTCCCTCATCGACGAACACTGTACTTGACACGAACGCCGTTCGCACGTAGAACGGTGTTCGACACACGAACACCGTTCGCGAAGGGGTAGTGGAATGAACGAGGAGCGGTATCCGGTCCTGGTCGTCGGCGCGGGTCTCGCCGGCCTGTCGGCGGCGATGTTCCTGGGCGTGCACGGCGTGCGCGCCCAGGTCGTCGAACGGCATCCGACCACGTCGATCTACCCGAAGGCACGCGGTCAGTTCCCGCACACGATGGAGGCGCTCCGCGTCGCGGGCGTGGACAGACGCATGGTCGAGGCGAGCCCGCCCGAGCCCGGCTTCCGCATCACGGTGGCGGAGAGCGTCACGGGGCGCGTGTTCCACGACATGCTGGTCGGCGACGGTCCGGACCTGAGCGCCCTGTCCCCGGCCGGGTGGGCGAACGCGAGCCAGGAGCGGGCCGAACCGATCCTCGCGGAGAGAGCGCGGGAACTGGGCGCGGAACTGCGCTTCGCGACGGAGCTGGTGTCGTTCACGCAGGACGCCGATGGCGTGTCGGCCGTACTGAGGGACGGCGAAGGCACGAGCACGGTCCACGCGGACTACCTGGTGGCGGCGGACGGCCACCGGAGCCCGATCCGGGCGGCGCTGGGCATAGGCACCCATGGCAGGGGCGAGCTGAGCCGGTCGGTGGGCATCGTCTTCGAAGCGGACCTCGGCAGGAGCGGCTTCGCGTTGTACTACCTGCAGAACCCGAAGCTGCCGGGCAACGCGGGAGTCGTGGTCAGCACGGACGAGCCGAACAGGTACGCACTGTCGGTCGGCTACGCGGAGAACCTGTCCGAGGAGGACTGGCGAGAACTGATCCGCACGGCGACCGGAGTCCCGGACCTGGACCCGGTGCTGGTGACCGACGGCGTGACGAAAGGCCACACCGCCGTACGGGTGGCGGACCGCTTCTCGGCAGGCAGGACCCACCTGATCGGCGACGCGGCGAGGGTCATGCCGCCGACCGGCGGCTTCGGCGGCAACACGGCCATCCTCGACGGCTACTACCTGGCGTGGAAGCTGGCCATGGTGGTGAAAGGCGAAGCCGGCGAAGCGCTACTGGACAGCCACGACGTGGAACGCCGCCCGTACGCGGACATCCTGGTGGAGCAGCAGTACACGGCCTTCGTGCGGAGAATGCGCCCGGACCTGGCCGCCGACGACACCCTCGCGGCCCCGCTGGACCCGGTGTCCACCCTCTTCTTCGGCTACCGCCACCTCTCGGAAGCAGTGGTGCAAGACCCAACAGACGACGGCCACCCACTCGAGAACCCGGAACACCCCACCGGCCGCCCGGGCTCGCGTGCACCCCACGTGCCTCTGACCCGAGACGGCGCCGAACTGTCGACGGTGGATCTGTTCGGCCGCAACTTCGTGCTGCTGACCGGCCGAGCAGGCGACATGTGGCTGAAGGAGGCAGCGGCGCAACACATCCAGGTGGACGCCCACTGCGTCGGCATCGACTTCGAAGACCCAACCGACCGCTTCGAGGAGTGCTACGGCGTAACAGAAACAGGGGCGGCACTGATCCGCCCGGACGGCTTCATAGCGTGGCGCACCCCGGACGAGAGGGGAGACCTGACCAAGGCGCTGAACACCGTCCTGTCCCGCGACTGACGGGCAGTCCATTCGTGGCGGGCGCGCCCGGGAACCGGACAGTGCGGTGGCGCTTCCCGCCTCGCGGCTCGGCGTCGACCGTCCGTAAGAGCCCCAACGGGCGCGGCGCCGGTACTCGCGGGTCCATGTGCGCCGCGGTCCTGCAATCCCATCCGCCAACCAAGGAGGTCTCAGCCGTGGCTGAGCAAGGCTGGACTGCCACAGGAGTCATCGAAGCGCCTCTGGCACGGGTCGCCGAGGTCTATCTCAACGTCTCCGAAGGGCCGGTCAGCACGGACAACGCGCCGCTTCTGCACGTCATCCCGGGCGCGGGACGCTTCCTGCGCGGCGCGACCCTGCGCGGCGGACCCACCACCTTCGCCGTCCACTACGGCGAGCATCCCGGCGGCACTGTCGAGGTCGACACCGCGGCGCACTACTTCGCCTTCCAGGGTGGCTTCAAGTTCCGCGCCGAGTACCGCTTCTCGACCCATCCGAAAGGCACCCTCCTGACCTGTCGCGCGATCAACGTCGCACCCGCGTCGCATCGGGAGCGGCGTGCTGTCCGGCTCCAGTTCTGGCTCGGCGGGAAGCTCCAGGTCGGTTTACGCGGCGGGCTGCGGCGCATCGCGAGGACCCTCGGCTGCCGCGCCTACCCGGGCAGTTGACTCACGGAAAGTGAGCCCGCCGGGCTCAGCTCGACGACCGACAGACGGCTATTCGACACCGCTTCGACCGCTTGCTTCCCACACCTCCGTAAACTCGTGGTGAGGACGGGAGGTGACCAGGTGGCGAGCTCGGACGAGCGACGGTTCGCGGTGCTGCGCGCGATCGTGGCGGACTACGTCTCCAGCCAGGAGCCGGTCGCCTCCAAGGCGATCGTCGAGCGGCACAACCTGGGGGTTTCCAGCGCCACGGTCCGCAACGACATGGCGTCCCTCGAGGAGGACGGCTACATCGCGCAGCCGCACACCAGCGCCGGTCGCATCCCGACCGACAAGGGGTACCGGCTGTTCGTCGACCGGCTGTCCGACGTCAAACCGCTGTCGGGGGCCGAGCGGCGCGCGATCCGCTCGTTCCTGGAGGGCGCGATCGACCTGGACGACGTCATGCGGCGCAGCGTCCGGATGCTCGCTCAGCTGACCAGGCAGGTCGCGGTCATCCAGTACCCGACGCTGACGCACTCGACGGTGCGCCACATCGAGCTGGTGCAGCTGACGCCCGCGCGCCTGATGCTGGTCCTGATCACCGACAACGGGCGCGTCGACCAGCGGACGATCGACCTCGGCGACGTGATCACCGACGAGACCGTCTCCCGGCTGCGGACCATGCTGAACTCGACGCTCGTCGACCACCGGCTGACCGAGGCCGCGGTCAAGGTCAGCGACCTGATGGAAGAGGCGCCCTCCGAGCTGCGGGACGCGATGACCCGCCTCGCGACGGTGCTGATCGAGTCGCTGGTCGAGCACCCGGAGGAACGCCTGGTCCTCGGCGGCACGGCGAACCTCACGCGCAACGCGGCCGACTTCCCCGGGTCGCTGCGCCAGATCCTCGAAGCGCTCGAGGAACAGGTGGTGGTGCTGAAGCTGTTCGCCGCGGCGAGCACACCTGGCACCATTACGGTGCGGATCGGGGAGGAGAACGAGGCCGCGGAGATGCGCAGCACCTCGGTCGTCTCCATCGGTTACGGCCCGCAACAGACGCTGCTCGGCGGCATGGGCGTCGTCGGGACCGACCCGGATGGACTATCCGGGCACGATCGCGGCGGTGCGGGCGGTCGCCAACTACGTGGGAGACATTCTCATCCGGGCGATGACGCCCGGCACGGACAGGCAGGACAGTGCGACACCCCGGGGCGTGCTCCGGGGCCGAAGGACGGGAACACGGTGGCGAGGGACTACTACGGCACTCTCGGAGTGCGGCAGGACGCGACATCCGACGAGATCAAGCGTGCCTACCGCAAGCTCGCGCGCGAGCTGCATCCGGACGTCAACCCGGAGGAGGCCGCCCAGGAGAAATTCCGCGAGGTCACCGCGGCCTACGAGGTCCTCTCCGACCCGCAGAAGCGCAAGATCGTCGACATGGGCGGCGACCCGCTCGGCAACGGCGGCGGGGGCGGCGGGCGCGACCCGTTCGCGGGCTTCGGGCTCGGCGACATCATGGACGCGTTCTTCGGCGGCGCGGCCGGCGGCGGGCGGGGCCCGCGCAGCCGGGTGCAGCCCGGCTCCGACGCGCTCATCCGCATCGAGCTGAGCCTCGAGGAGTGCAACACCGGCGTCACCCGGGAGCTGACCGTCGACACGGCCGTCCTGTGCGACGCCTGCCGCGGTGGCGGCGCCGCCGACGGCTCCTCCGCCCAGGTCTGCGACACGTGCGCGGGCCGAGGCGAGATCCAGTCGGTGCAGCGCTCATTCCTCGGCCAGGTCGTCACCGCCCGCCCGTGCCCGGTCTGCCGTGGCGTCGGCGAGGTCATCCCCGACCCCTGCCGCCAGTGCGGCGGCGACGGCCGCGTCCGCGCCCGCCGCACGATCACCGCGAAGGTCCCGCCGGGCGTCGCGGACGGCATGCGCGTCCGGCTGTCCGGCCAGGGCGAGGTCGGCTCCGGCGGCGGTCCCGCCGGCGACCTGTACGTCGAGGTCGTCGAGCAGCCGCACGCCACGTTCGAGCGAAACGGCGCCGACCTGCACTGCACGGTCCGCATCCCCATGACCACCGCCGCGCTCGGCGCGGTGCTGCCGCTCGACACCCTCGACGACACCGTCGAGCTGGAGCTCGACCCGGGCACCCAGCCGAACACCGAACTGCTGCTCACCGGGCACGGCCTGCCGCGGCTGCGGTCCTCCGGCCGGGTCGACGGCCGCGGCGACCTGCACGTGCACGTCGAGGTCGAGATCCCCGGCAAGCTCGACGCGCGGCAGACCGAGTTGCTCCGCGAGCTGGCCAACCTGCGCGGCGAGGAGGACCAGATCGTCGCGGCCGCCAACGGCCGGGGCGGCCTGTTCTCCCGGCTGCGCTCGCGTCACCGTTGAGCGACACCGCGCCCGTCTTTCTTGTGGACGAGGTCCCGTCGGGCGATCACGCGGTGCTCGGCGGGCCGGAGGGCCGGCACGCCGCCGCTGTCCGTCGCATGACCGCCGGCGAGGAGCTGGTGATCTCCGACGGCAGGGGAGCGGCGGCCGCCTGTGTCGTCGAATCGGTTCAGGGCAAGGATTCCCTAACCCTGCGCATCGATCGGCGGTGGACGCAACCCCAGCCACAGCCCCGAATCGTGCTCGCGCAGGCCCTCATCAAGGGCGACCGGGGCGAGCTGGCCGTCGAGCTGGCGACCGAGACCGGCGTGGACGCGATCGTGCCGTGGCGGGCCGCGCGCAGCATCGTCAAATGGGACGACGGCCCGCGCGGCGCCAAGGCCCTGGCCCGTTGGCAGAGCACCGCCCGCGAGGCCGCCAAACAGTCCCGCCGGGCGTGGGTCCCGGAGGTCGCGCAGCCCGTCAACACCCGTCAACTCGCCGACGTCGTAACGAAAAGCGCGGCGGCCGTCGTCCTCGACGCGGGCGCGCCGACCGGTCTAGGTGATCTTGAACTGCCGGCCGAAGGTGATCTTGTACTGGTCGTCGGACCGGAGGGCGGAATTTCCGAAAGCGAGTCCGAGACCCTCCGCTCGGCAGGTGCGCAGGTAGCGAGGCTCGGGTCCACGGTTCTCCGTGCTTCCACCGCCGCCGCGGTCGCTATAGCCGCGCTCGGAGTACTCACTCCACGCTGGCGCTGAGCGTGCACAACGGTCTACTCTTTGCACAGCAACGCGCTTAAACGATAGGCGTGACGTGGTCGAGCTACCGCCGGACACCTCCCCCCTCGGTCCGGCGGCGCCGCGTCGCGGTGGAGCGACCCCCAGGCTTCACCGCGACGCGGCATCCTCGTCTCCAGGCCTCGGCAGGTCTCACATTTGGACGCGCGACCCGCGAACCGTCGCGCCCGCCGACCGCCCGCAGTACGGTGCATCCCGTGGCAGGTAAGAGCACTCCCTACGAGGAGCTCGAGGTCGGACACCGCGTCGTGCGGATCAGCAACCCCGACCGCGTGTACTTCGCGACGCGCAAGGAGACCAAGCTCGACCTGGCCCGCTACTACCTCGCGGTCGGCGACGGCATCGTCAACGCCCTGCGCGAACGCCCGTGCATGATGCATCGCTTCCCGGACGGCGTCGCCGGCGAGAAGGTGCACCAGAAGCGGCTGCCGCGCGGCGCGCCGCCGTGGGTCGAGACCGTGCGCGTCCACTTCCCGCGCTACGGCCGGCACGCCGACGAGCTGTGCGTCACCGAGCTGGCCAGCGTCATCTGGTCGGTCCAGATGTCCTGTGTGGAGTTCCACCCGTGGAACTCCCGCCGCGCCGACACCGAGAAGCCCGACGAGTGGCGGATCGACCTCGATCCCATGCCCGACGCGACGTTCGACACCGTCCGCAAGGTCGCCGGCGTCGTCCAGGAGGTCCTCGCGGAGCTCGGTGCCACCGGCTACCCCAAGACCTCCGGCAACAAGGGCCTGCACATCTACGTCCGCATCGAGCCGAACTGGGGCTTCGCCGACGTGCGCCGGGCCGCGCACGCGTTCGCCCGGGAGGTCGAGCGGCGCGCCGACGACCTCGTCGACCTCACGTGGTGGCGCAAGGACCGCGACCCCAGCACGGTGTTCGTCGACTTCAACCAGAACGCGCGCGACCACACGATCCGCAGCGCGTACTCGGTGATCGGCGTGCCGGAGGCCCGCGTCTCCACCCCCATCCGGTGGGACGAGGTGGCCGACGTCGACCCGCGCGACTTCACCATCGCGACCGTGCCGGCGCGCTACGCCGAGCTCGGCGACCTGCACGCCGACATCGACGACCACCCGTACTCGCTGGAGCGGCTCCTCGAATGGGCCGACCGGGACCAGGCCGAGGGACAGGAGATCCCCGACCTCGACGAGAACGATTAGCCTGCACGCATGTCAGAAGCCGACTGCCTGTTCTGCAAGATCGTCGCCGGGGACATCCCGGCCACCGTGGTGCACGAGACCGACACCACGCTCGCGTTCCAGGACCTCAACCCGCAGGCCTCCGTGCACGTGCTCGTGGTGCCGCGCACGCACTACGAGGACGCGGAGGAGCTGGCCAAGGCCGACCCGCAGGTGCTGGCCGACGTGCTCAACACCGCCGCGGAGGTCGCCCGCCGCGAGGGGATCGACCGGACGGGGTACCGGGTCGTGTTCAACACCGGCGAGCACGCCGGGCGGACCGTCTTCCACGCGCATCTGCACGTGCTCGGCGGCGAGCGGCTCGGGTTGTTCGGGCGTCCCACCGGCTGAGCACCGGGAACGTCGATGCGAACTGTCGGTGAGGGCGACTAGCATCAATGCGGACGAGCACGCACTAGTTGGCGCACAGGCGCAGAAGGCAGGACCGAGAGCACGTGACCGGTACCGCACGGGGCAACGCGGGCCAGACGGCCGCACCCACTTCTGCGCCCACACCAGCCGAGCCGGCCCAGTCCAGGTTCAACGTTCCCGACGAGGCGGTCCTCGCCCTGCTCGGGTCCCGTGACGAGAACCTGCGGGTCGCCGAGGAGCTGCTCGACGCCGACATCCACGTCCGGGGCAACGAGGTCACCCTCTCCGGAGCGCCGGGGGACGTCGCGTTCGCCGAGCGGGTCTTCGCCGAGCTGGTCACCCTCGCGAGCCGCGGCCAGCAGCTCGGGCCCGACGCCGTGCGCCGGACCGTCGCCATGCTCTCCGCCGGCGGGTCCGAGTCGCCTGCCGAGGTGCTGAGCCTCGACATCGTGTCCCGGCGCGGGCGGACCATCCGACCGAAGACGCTCAACCAGAAGCGCTACGTCGACGCCATCGACCACCACACGGTCGTGTTCTGCATCGGCCCGGCCGGCACCGGCAAGACCTACCTGGCCATGGCCAAGGCGGTCCAGGCGCTGCAGTCCAAGCAGGTCAACCGGATCATCCTCACCCGCCCGGCCGTCGAGGCGGGAGAGCGGCTCGGGTTCCTGCCCGGCACGCTGTACGAGAAGATCGACCCGTACCTGCGGCCGCTGTACGACGCGCTGCACGACATGGTCGACCCGGAGTCGATCCCGAGGCTCATGCAGGCCGGCACCATCGAGGTCGCGCCGCTCGCGTACATGCGCGGCCGCACTCTCAACGACGCGTTCATCATCCTCGACGAGGCGCAGAACACCTCGCCGGAGCAGATGAAGATGTTCCTCACCCGCCTCGGGTTCGGCTCCAAGATCGTCGTCACCGGCGACGTCACGCAGGTCGACCTGCCGGGCGGCACCCAGAGCGGGCTGCGGGTCGTGCAGGGCATCCTCGACGGCGTCGACGACGTCCACTTCTCGACGCTGAGCAGCAGCGACGTGGTCCGCCACAAGCTGGTCGGCGACATCGTGGACGCCTACGACCGGTGGTCGGCGATCCACGAGAACGACCAGGACCAGCGCCGCTCGGGTCCGCGCGGGCAGGCACGGCGAGGGCGTTAACACTCATGAGTATTGAGATCGCCAACGAGTCGGGCGTGGCGGTTGACGAGCCGTCGATAGTCGCCGCCGCTCGTTTCGCCCTGGACCGTATGCAGGTCAGCCGCCTCGCCGAGCTGTCGGTGCTGCTCGTCGGCCTCGACGAGATGGCCGACCTGCACGAGCGCTACCTCGACCTGCCCGGTCCGACGGACGTCATGGCCTTCCCCATGGACGAGCTCGAGTCGGCGCGCCGGCCCGACGCGCCCGATCCGGGGCCGACGCTGCTCGGCGACCTCGTGCTGTGCCCGAGGTTCGCCCGCGACCAGGCCCGCAAGGCCGGTCACCCGCTGATGGACGAGCTGCACCTGCTCACCGTGCACGGCGTCCTGCACCTGCTCGGCTACGACCACGCGGAACCGGCGGAGGAACGCGAGATGTTCACGCTGCAGAAGCGGATCCTCGCCGACTTCAAGTCCGAGCGCACCACCGCCCAACGCCGCGCCGCACAGCGCCGCGAGGACGACAAGCTGCTCGGGGCGGTCGGGCTCGCCGAGCCGGAGCGTCCGGCCGACCCGGAAAGCAAAGCCGAATAACCCTCGGGGGAAAAGTGGCCAGCTCCGCGGGACAACTCGTGATCGCGGTACTCCTGGTGATCGCGGCCGGCTCGTTCGCCTGCGCCGACGCCGCGCTGTCGGCCGTGTCGCGTGCCCGCGTCGACGGGCTCGCCCGCGCCGGCCGGACGGGCGCCAGGCAGCTGCTCGCGGTCGTCTCGGAGCGGCCGAGGCACATCAACCTGCTGCTCCTGCTGCGTCTCGGCTGCGAGCTGGCCGCGACGGTGCTCGTCACGGTCGCGTTCATGCAGCTCATCGACTCGAACTGGGCGGCGGGGGTCGTCGCGGCGGTCAGCATGATCGTCGTGTCGTACGTGCTGGTCGGCGTGGGGCCGCGCACGCTGGGCCGCCAGCATCCGTACTCCGTCGGCCTGATCGCCGCCGGCCCGGTGCGGGCACTCGGCTCGGTGCTCGGTCCGCTGTCCCGGCTCCTGATCGTCATCGGTAACGCCATCACGCCGGGTCGCGGCTTCCGCGAGGGTCCGTTCTCCTCCGAGGTCGAGCTCCGCGAGCTGGTCGACATGGCGCAGGAGAGCGGCGTCGTCGACGCCGGCGAGCGCGAGATGATCCATTCGGTGTTCGAGCTGCGCGGCACGATCGCGCGCGAGGTCATGGTGCCGCGCACCGAGATGGTGTGGATCGAGCAGACCAAGTCGGTGCGCCAGGCGCTCGCGCTGTCGCTGCGCACCGGCTACACGCGGCTGCCGGTGATCGGCGAGAGCGTCGACGAGGTGGTCGGCGTGGTGAACCTGAAGGACCTGGTCAAGGCGACCGTCGACCCGAAGCACAACGGTCGGGACGACCGCAGGCGCACGGTCGACGAGCTGATGGGCGAGGCCACGTTCGTGCCGGACACCAAGCGGCTCGACGACCTGCTGCGGGAGATGCAGCTGTCCCGCAACCACATGGCCATCGCCGTCGACGAGTACGGCGGCACCGCGGGCCTGCTGACCATCGAGGACATCCTCGAGGAGATCGTCGGCGAGATCACCGACGAGTCCGACACCGACGACCGGCCGCCGGTGGAGCACCTCGAGGACGGCGCGGTGCGGGTCAGCTCGCGGCTGCCCGTCGAGGACCTCGGCGAGCTGTTCGGCATCGACATGGCCGACGCCGACGTGGAGACCGTCGGCGGCCTGCTCGCGCAGCGGCTCGGCCGGGTGCCGCTGCCCGGCACCGAGGCGGAGATCTCCGGTCTGCGGATGCGCGCGGAGGGCGGCAAGGACGGCCGCGGCCGGATGCGGATCACGTCGGTGGTCGTGCACGGGGTACCCGCGGAGAGCGAAGCGGAGCTGAGAAGGAGCGAGCGTGGCTGACCTCGACCCGGAGGACGCGAAGCTGATCACCCTGGCCCGTTCGGCGCGGGCCCGCACCGGCGCGGCGGAGGGCGCGGCGGTCCGTGACGAGACCGGCCGCACCTACCTCGCGGCGACCGTCGAGCTGCCGTCGCTGCGGTTGACGGCCCTGCAGGCCGCGGTGGCCGCCGCGGTGTCGAGCGGCGCGTCGGGGATCGAGGCGGCCGCGGTCGTCACGGAGTCGGGTTCGGTGGACGCGGCGGCCGTGCGGGACCTGTCGGCCGACGCGCCGGTGCTGGTCGCCGACCAGGCCGGCAACGTGCGCTGAGACCGTCGTTGCGACAATGACCCGGTGACCACTCCGGACGTTCGGCACCGCTCAGGGTTCGCCTGCTTCGTCGGCAGGCCGAACACGGGCAAGTCGACGCTGACCAACGCGCTGGTCGGCAGCAAGGTGGCGATCACCTCCAGCAAGCCGCAGACCACCCGCCACGCCATCCGCGGCATCGTCGCGCGGCCCGACGCGCAGCTGATCATCGTCGACACGCCGGGCCTGCACCGCCCGCGCACGTTGCTGGGGCAGCGGCTCAACGACGTCGTGCGCGCCACGTGGTCGGAGGTCGACGTCGTCGGCTTCTGCGTGCCGGCCAACGAGAAGATCGGCCCCGGCGACAAGTTCATCGCGGCCGAGCTGGTGAAGCTGTCCCGGCACACCCCGATCGTCGGCGTGGTGACGAAGACCGACGTCGCGACGAAGCAGCAGATCGCCGACCAGCTGATGGCGCTGCAGGACGTGATGGAGTTCGCGGACCTGATCCCGGTCTCCGCGGTCGACGGGTTCCAGGTCGACGCGCTCGCGGACGTCCTGGTGACCCGGCTGCCGGAGGGCCCGCAGCTCTACCCGGACGGCGAGCTGACCGACGAGCCGGAGGCGACGCTCATCTCCGAGCTGATCCGGGAGGCCGCGCTGGAAGGTGTGCGCGACGAGCTGCCGCACTCGATCGCGGTGACCGTCGAGGAGATCGTGGAACGCGAGGACCGCGACGACATGCTCGACATCTACGCGAACCTGTACGTGGAGCGGGACAGCCAGAAGGGCATCGTGCTGGGCCACAAGGGCGAGCGGCTGCGGACGGTCGGCACGACGGCGCGGCGGCAGATCGAGGCGCTGCTCGGGTCGAAGGTGTATCTGCACCTGCACATCAAGGTCGCGAAGGACTGGCAGCGGGACCCGAAACAGCTACGCAGGCTGGGTTTCTGACCGCAGCCCGGCGCCCGTTGCGGGGTATGCCCGCGCGGGCCGGGGCGCGACCAGTATGGTCCGAACGGCGCAACACACGACATCCCCGAGGAGCCTCCCTTGAGCAGCCCGTACGGTCAGCAGCCGCCCTATGGCCAGCAGCCTGGTCAGGCGCCCTACGGCCAGCAGTCCCAGCCGTACGGTCAGCAGCCGGGTCAGCCGTCGCCGCCTTACGGCCAGCCGCAGGCAGCCTTACGGCCAACAGCCCTATGGTCAGCCGCAGCAGCCGTACGGTCAGCAGCCCTACGGACAGCCGCAGCCCTACGGCGCCCCCGGCGGCTACGGCGGCGGCAAGCCGAGCAACTACCTCGGCTGGGCCATCGGCTGCATCTTCCTGTTCTGGCCCGTCGCCATCCCCGCGATCATCAACGCCACCAAGGTGGATCCGGCCTGGCAGTACGGCAACCAGCCCGAGGCGCAGCTGCGCTCGGAGAAGGCGAAGATGTTCTGCATGATCGCCACGGGCGTCGGCGCCCTGCTGTGGATCGTCAACATCATCATCTTCGCCACGCTCTGAGCCCCGCCGGTACCGGGCTCGTGTCGGTATCGGAACTGTCGGTGCCAGGTGGGACGATGGGGTCGTGAGCCTCTACCGAGACACCGGAGTCGTGCTCCGGGTGCAGAAGCTCGGTGAGGCCGACCGCATCATCACGTTCGTCACCCAGCGCCACGGCAAGGTGCGCGCCGTCGCCAAGGGCGTGCGGCGCACCACCTCCCGCCTCGGCGCGCGGGTGGAGCCGTTCGCGCACGTCGACGTGCAGTTCTACACCGGGCGGACGCTCGACGTGATCACCCAGGTGCAGACGATCGACGCGTTCGGTGCCGGGATCATCAACGACTACCAGCGCTACACCGCCGCGTGCGCGGTCCTCGAGACGGCCGACCGGATGTCCGCCGAGGAGGGCGAGCCGGTGCTCCGGCTGTACATGCTGGTCATCGGCGCGCTCCGGGCGCTGGCCGACCGGGAGCGCGATCCCTCGCTCGTCCTCGACGCCTTCCTGCTCCGCGCGATGGCGTTCGCCGGGTGGGAGCCCGCGGTCAGCGAGTGCGCGCGCTGCAGCGAACCCGGCCCGCACCGCTCGTTCAGCGTGCAGGCGGGCGGGTCGGTGTGCCCGCGTTGCCGTCCGCCCGGCGCGGCGGCGCCCGCGCCGGAGACGCTCGAACTGATGCGGGCGCTCGCCCACGGCACGTGGGACGTCGCGGAGGCCGCGACCAGCAACGCGCGCCGCGAGGGCAGCGGGCTGATCGCGGCGCTGCTCCAGTGGCACCTCGAGCGACAGCTGCGGTCCCTGCCGCTGGTGGAGCGTCGCGGGGCCAACACGACTCAGTAGGGTCGCACCATGTTGCGCGGACGAGAAAGCCGAGGAGTGACGCGGGAGAACCGGACGATCGAGCCCCCGGCACCGCATCCGTCCGGCGCGCGCCCGCCCGCGATCCCGGCCCAGTTCGTGCCGCGGCACGTCGCGATCGTCATGGACGGCAACGGCCGCTGGGCCAACCAGCGCGGCCTGACCCGCGTCGAGGGGCACAAGCGGGGCGAGGCCGTCGTCGTCGAGGCGGCCCGCGGCTGCATCGAGCTGGGCGTCAAATGGCTGTCGCTCTACGCGTTCTCCACCGAGAACTGGCGGCGCAGCCCGGACGAGGTCCGCTTCCTCATGGGCTTCTCCCGCGACGTCATCCGCCGCCGCACCGACGAGCTCGCCACCATGGGCGTGCGGGTCCGGTGGGCCGGCCGCCGGCCGCGGCTGTGGCGCAGCGTGATCTCCGAGCTGGAGTCCGCCGCGGAGCGGACCAAGGACAACGACGTGCTGAACCTCGCGATGTGCATCAACTACGGCGGCCGCGCGGAGATCGGCGACGCCGCCCGCGAGATCGCCCGGCTGGCCGCGGCGGGCGAGCTCAACCCGGAGAAGGTCACCGACCGCACCGTCGCCCGGTACCTCTACCAGCCCGAGATGCCCGACGTGGACCTGTTCATCCGCCCGTCCGGCGAACAGCGGACCTCCAACTTCATGCTGTGGCAGTCCGCCTACGCTGAGCTGGTCTTCCAGGACATCCTGTGGCCGGACTTCGACCGGCGCGACCTCTGGCGCGCCTGTGAGCAGTTCGCGCGGCGCGACCGGCGCTTCGGTGGCGCGGTCGACAGTGCGGAGGTCCGAGCCGTGACAGAAAGGGATTCATGACCGATCAGGAAGCCTTGGGCACTGCTGATCTGCTGACGAAGGCACGCACGGCGCTCGAGACGTTCCACGACGTGCACGTCGACGACGACGGGGCGCTGACCTTCCGGCACGTCGACGTGCCGTGCGCGGTCCAGGCGATGCAGCTCGCCGACGGTCTCACGGTGCTCAGCCTCACGTGCGTGGTCGCGTGGGACCTGCCCGACGACCCCAAGCTCGCCTCGTCCGCCGCGGAACGCGCCGGCCAGGGCCTCTTCGGCACGCTCGGGGTGGTCCACACCGACCGGGGGATGGACGTGACGCTGCGCTACGCCTTTCCCGCCGACGGGCTCGCCACCTCGGCACTCGGCACACTGCTGATGCTCGTCGTGTCCACGGCCTCGCAGCTGCGCGTCGAGCTCCTGGGCGAGGTGGGAGAGGCGGCCGCGGAGTGACCGTGACCGAGGAGGCGCCGCCGAGAAGACGGCGCGTCACCTCGCTCGAAGTGCTCTGCGTGCTGCTGGTGCTGGCGCTCGTCGGGCAGAGCTGGCTCGCGTCCGCCCTCGACGTCGCCGCGATCAAGACCGGCGCGACGGTGTTCGTCGCCGTGTGCGCGCAGGCGCTGCCGTTCCTCGTGGTCGGCGTGCTGATCAGCGGGGCCATCGCGGCGTTCCTGTCCGCCGACCTGCTGCGCAGGGTGCTGCCGAAGCGGGCCGCGCTCGCCGTGCCGGTCGCCGGCGTCGCGGGGATCGCGCTGCCGAACTGCGAGTGCGCCGCCGTGCCGGTCGCGCGCCGGCTCATCCAGCAGGACGTGCCGGCGTCGGTCGCGGTGACGTTCCTGCTCGCCGCGCCCGCGGTGAACCCGATCGTGTTGGTGGCGACCGCGGTCGCGTTCCCCGGCGAGCCGAAGATGGTGCTCGCCCGGTTCCTCGGCTCGATGGGCACCGCGGTCGCGATGGGCTGGCTGTGGGCGCGGTTCGGGAAGATGGAGTGGTTCGCGGAGCGGGCGATGCGCAGGCTGCCCGAGCACGTCGACGGGCGCTCGCGGTGGGCGGTGTTCTTCGAGACCGCGCGGCAGGATCTGGTCGACGCCGGCGGGTTCCTGGTGATCGGCGGGCTGACGGCGGCCGTGCTGAACGTCGTGGTGCCGCGGTCGTGGATCGACACGCTCGGCGCGCAGCTGGTGCTGGGCGTCGTCGTGATGGCGGTCCTCGCGGTGGTGCTGGCGCTGTGCAGCGAGGCCGACGCGTTCGTGGTGGCGTCGCTGTCGACGATGCCGCTGCTGCCGCGCCTGGTGTTCCTGGTGGTGGGGCCCGCGATCGACATCAAGCTGTTCGCGCTGCAGGCCGGCACGCTGGGCCGCCGGTTCGCCGTGCGGTTCGCGCCGCTGACGTTCGTCGTGGCGATCGGCTGTGCCGTGGTCGCCGGCGTGCTGGTGCTGGGTGGCGTCCGATGAGACGTGAGACGCAGAACATCCTGTTGGTGCTGCTCGGCGGGGCGCTGCTGAAGATGTCGTTCACCGGCACCTACCTGCGTTACGTCAAGCCGAGCCACCAGTGGCTGCTGGTCGCTGCCGGCGCCGTGATGATCCTGCTCGCTGCGGTGTCGATCGTGCGCGAGTTGCGTGGTGAGACGGACCTGGACGGGCACGGTGACCACGCCCACGCGGCGCGCAGCGCGTGGCTCCTGATCCTGCCGGTGCTCGCGGTGTTCCTGGTGGCGCCGCCCGCGCTCGGCTCGGACTCGGTCGGGCGGGCGGCGGGCAACAGGGCCGCGCCCCCGGCGGCGGCGTCCACCGAGGGCGACGGCTCCGCGCTGTTCCCCGCCCTGCCCGCGGGTGACCCGATCGCCTTGCCGCTGAGCGAGTTCTCCTCGCGCGCGGCGTGGGACCGGGCGCACTCGCTGGACGAGCGCACCGCCCGGCTGACCGGTTTCGTGGTGCAGGAGGGCGACGACACCTACGTCGCGCGCCTCGCGATCGCCTGCTGTGCGGCGGACGCGTTCCCCGTGAAGATCGAGCTGCGGGGCCGCGAGCTGTCGAACCTGCCGGACGACAGCTGGGTCGAGGTCCTCGCGCGGCTGCGGCCCGGCACGGCGACCAGGGCCAACGAGTACGTCCCGGCCGTGTCCGTCCAGGCGGTGCGGTCCATCCCGGAGCCGGAAGACCCTTATGAGCACTAGCCAATGGTCGCTGCGGGGCGCCGACCGCGAGCTCACCGACCAGTTCCAGCGCGCGCGGGCACTGCACGAGGCCGGGCGCACGCGCGAGGCCGAGTTGGCGTACCGCGCGGTGCTGGCGGGTCGGCTCGAGCGGGACGAGCGCGTCCATCCCGACACGCTCGCCGCGTGGCAGAGCCTGGCGCTGCTGCTGTCGGTCGACGGCAGGGCCGAGGAGGCGGGCGCCATGGCCGCCGCCGCGACCGAGTCGTACGCGCGGCTGTTCGGTGTCGACCACCCGGACACGCTCGCGAGCCGGGGCAACCTCGGTTTGGTCCGGTACACGCAGGGTCAGTTCGTGGAGGCGGCGGCGCTGCACACGTCGGTGCTGGCGGCGCACGAGCGGACGCTCGGGCCCGGCGCGCCGCCGACGGTGGAGATCCGGCTGTACCTCGCGCGGACGCTGTCGCGGATGGGGCGGGCCGAGGAGGCCGAGGCGCTGGTGCGGCGGAACGTGGCGCTGGCGAGCGGCCCACACAAGATTCTCGAGGCCCGCGCTCTGCTGGCGGACCTGCTGTTCCAGCAGGACCGGCTGACCGAGGCGCTCGCCGGGTTCGCGGCGGTCGCCACCGAGGCGGAGGTCGACCTCGCGCCCGACGACCCGGTCGCGATACTCGCGCTCCAGGGCAATGCCGCGGTGCTGTTCGGGCTCGGCCGGTTCGCCGAGGCGGAGACGGCGTACCGCCGCGCACTCGCCGGCTGCCCGGCCGACGACCCGAGCAGGACGCTGGTGCTGGCTTCGCTGCAGCACCTGCGCGCCGCCCGCGGCGACGCGGAGCCGGCCGTGGTCGAGCTCCGCGCGCTGCTCGACGAGTGCCGGCGCAGGTGGGGGCCGGACGCGCCCGTCGCCCGCTGCGTCCCGGTGATGCTCGGCGACGTGCTCCTGATGGCCGACCAGCCCGCGGCGGCCGTCGAGGTGTTCGACGACGTGGTCACGGAGCTGACGAGGACGGCCGGCCCGCACGACGGCGCGACCCTGTGCGCCCGGCACATGCTGGGCGCCGCGCTGATCCGCGTCGGACAGACCGACGAGGCCGAGGTGGAGTTCCGCGTCGCCGCCGCACGGGAGGACAGACCGCCGGCGCACAGTTGCGCGCTCGCCACCCGCCAGGGCCTCGCCCGGGTGGCCGCCGCACGCGGCGACCTGGTCCACGCGGCCACCGAACACGCCGCGGTGGCGGCCGGCTTGACCTCCCTGTACGGCGACGAGCACCCGAACACGCTGGATGCCCGCTTCGACGTGGCCGACCTGCTCGGCCGCACCGGCGCCAAGGCGGGCGCGGCCGCCGCACATCGCGCCGTACTCGCGGCAAGGACTCGCGTACTCGGCGCGGACCACCCGGACACCCGCAAGAGCAGAGCCGCGCTGCGCTGAACCCGGCGCGCCGTTCGCCTGCCGCGCATCCACCACCGAGCCGTGCTCACCGCGCCGGCTCCACGAGGCACTTGCCGAGTTATCCACAGGCAAGATCAACATCCTGGAAATGTCGTACCCCGCCGGTAGAATGGGACCGGGGCCGCCCCCCGGGATCGGGTGGGGGACGCATCGCGTGGGGTCCGCGCTGGGCGCGGGATCGTCGTCTGGGCGCGAATTGCCGGCGGTTACGCGGAGTCGCGTACCGCGAGGGTCACCGGTAGCACGGTCGTCTCCGGGCGGACGTCCTCGCCCGCCAGCAACGCCATCAGCGTGCGCACCATGTGGCGGATCTGCTGGCGTGGGTCCTGGTGGATCGACGTCAGCGGGGGGCTCATCGCCGGCGCCAGCGTGGGGTGGTCGTCGAAGCCGACCACCGCCACGTCGTCCGGCACGCGACGGCCCGCGGTACGCAACGCCTTCAGCGCGCCGGCCGCCATGAGGTCGCTGGCCGCGAACACCGCGTCCAGATCCGGGCAGCGCGCCAGCAACCGGGCCGTCGCCGCCTCGCCGCTCACCATCGTGAAGTCGCCCTGCTCGGACAGGTCCGCGGGGTCCAGGCCGGCGGCCGCCACCGCCGCGTGCCAGCCCTCCAGCCGGTCCGCCGCGGCGGGGTGGTCGAGCATGCCGGTCACCGTGCCGATTCGCCGCCGGCCCGCCGCCACCAGGTGCTCGACGGCCAGCCGGGCGCCGCCGCGGTTGTCGAAGTCCACCGCGTGCGTGCCGCGGCGCCCGGTGCCCGGCCGGCCGCCGTACACGATCGGGATGCGCAGCAGCCGCAGCGCGGTCGGCAGCGGATCGCCCTTGTGCGGCGCGAACACCAGCGCGCCGTCCGCGTGCCCGCCCTCCAGGAACTTGATCGTCCTCGGCACGTCGTCGCGGTTGTCGACGAACATCAGCAGCATCTGCACGCCCGCCTCGGACAGCTCGCGGAACGCGCCGTGCATGACGGTCGCGAAGTACGGGTCGTCGAGGACGTTCGCCTCCGGCTCGGACAGCACCACCGCGACCGCGCCGGTCCGTCTCGTCACCAGCGACCGCGCCGCCTGGTTGGGGGAGTAGCCGAGCTCCCGCGCCGCGCCGAGTACCTTCTCCTTCGCCCGCGTGCTCACGTAGGCGTCGTCGTTCAGCGCGCGTGACGCGGTCGAGCGGGAGACGCCCGCGTACGCCGCGACGTCCTCGAGCGTCGGGCGCTCGTCCTGCGGGATCGGCATGGCCGGAGTGTAGCGATCTGGGAGCGCTCCCGGAAATCCTGCCAGAATCCTTGACAGTTCTCGGTGGCGGAGACCACACTCAGAACTCCCAATCTGGGAGCGCTCCCAGAATTCTGGACGCAAAGACGCAAAGGGACAACAGACGTGCGACGCAACCAACGACGGGCGTTAGCAGGCGCGATCGCCATTGTCGCGGTGGCCGGCCTGACCGCCTGCGGCGACTCGAACGCCTCCGACGACTCGAGTGGATCTGGTTCGGGGCAGATCGAGCTCACCATCGGAACCTTCACCGAGTTCGGCTACGAGGACCTCCTCACCGCGTACGAGGACGCGCATCCGAACGTCAAGATCACCCACCACAAGACGGGTCAGGGCGGCCCGTACCACCAGCAGCTGCTGACCAAGCTGGCCGCGAACTCCGGCCTGGAGGACGTGGTCGCGATCGAGGAGGGCCACCTCCCCGACGTGATCGACAAGCCGCAGCTGTTCAACAACCTCGCCGACATCGGCCCGAAGGACGTCAAGCCGGACCGCTGGCTCGGCTGGAAGTACCAGGCGGGCACGGCGAAGGACGGCACCTGGATCGGCTACGGCACCGACATCGGCCCGCTCGCCATGTGTTACCGCACCGACCTGCTCGCGGCGGCCGGGCTGCCGACCGACGACGCGTCGGTGAAGGCGATGCTCGAGTCGTGGGACTCGTACTTCGCGGCCGGCGACAAGTACGTGGCGGCGACCGGCAAGGCCTGGTTCGACTCGGACTCGCAGATCTTCAACGCGATGCAGAACCAGCTCGACACCGGCTACCTCACCAAGGACGACAAGCTCGCCATCGAGTCCAACAAGGACATCAAGCGGAACTGGGACAAGGTGACGGCGGCCGGCGGCCGGGGCCAGACCGCGAAGCTCGTCGCGTTCAGCCCGGAGTGGAACAACGGGTTCAAGCAGGGCGCGTTCGCCACGAAGACCTGCCCGTCCTGGATGCTCGGTGTGGTCAAGGAGCAGGCGGGTCCGGAGAACGCCGGCAAGTGGGCGGTCACCGACGCGTTCCCCGGTGGCGGCGGCAACTGGGGCGGCTCGTACCTCGCGGTGCCCAAGCAGTCGAAGCACCCGAAGGAGGCCGCGGAGCTCGCCGCGTGGCTGACCGCGCCGGAACAGCAGATCAAGGCGTTCGAGAAGACCGGCAACTTCCCGAGCCAGGTCGAGGCGCTCACCTCGCCGGCGCTGTTGGACAGCACCAACGACTACTTCGGCGCGGTGAAGGTCGGCACGCTGTTCGCCGCACAGGCGAAGAAGGTCGACAAGGCGCAGTACAAGGGCCCTGGTGACGGCAAGATCCAGGAGAACGCCACGAGTCCCGCGCTGCAGGCGGTCGAGCAGGGCAAGTCCCCCGAGGAGGGCTGGCAGCAGGCGGTCGATGCTGCCAAGAAGATCGTCAAGTGATGACCACGGTTACCCGGCGGGCGCCGCGCAGGGCGGCGCCCGCCCCTACCGGGCCGCCACGGCTCACGTTCCGCCAGCGCATGTCGCTCGCGGACGTGAAGTGGTCGCCCTACCTCTACATCGCGCCGTTCTTCATCGTGTTCGGCGTGGTCGGGTTGTTCCCGCTGCTGTACACGTCCTACCTGTCGCTGTTCGACCGCGACCTGCTCGACCTCGAAGGCACGTTCGTCGGGTTCGCGAACTACGTCGAACTGTTCGCCGACAGCCAGTTCTGGACCGCGCTCGGCAACACGTTCAGCATCTTCGTGCTGTCGACCGTGCCGCAGATCATCGTGGCGGTGCTGCTCGCGGCGCTGCTGAACACGCGCCTGCGGTCGCCGACCGGCTGGCGGGTCGGCGTGCTGCTGCCGTACGTGGTCAGCCTCGTCGCGGTCGGCATCATCTTCGCCAACCTGTTCGGCCCCAACTACGGCCTGATCAACGGGATGCTCGAGACGCTCGGGTTCGAGCGGATCGACTGGCAGGCCAACAGGTTCGCGTCGCACCTCGCGATCGCGACCATGGTCAACTGGCGGTGGACGGGCTACAACGCGCTCATCGTGCTCGCCGCGATGAAGGCGATCCCGAAGGAGATCCACGAGGCCGCGATGATCGACGGGGCGCCGCGCGATGCGGCGGTTCTTCAGCGTCACGCTGCCGCTGCTGCGGCCCACGCTGATCTTCGTGGTGGTGACGTCGACCATCGGCGGGCTGCAGATCTTCACCGAGCCCAAGCTGTTCGACGCGATGCCGGGCTCCAACAACGGCGGCTCGTCCAACCAGTTCCAGACGATCACCTTGTACATGTACCAAACCGCGTTCGAGACGCAGCATCTCGGCTACGCCTCGGCGATCGCGTGGGTGCTGTTCCTGGTGATCATCATCGTGGCGGTCGTGAACTTCCTGCTGACGCGCCGGTTGGCGTCGACGGGGACGGAGGACGTCCGATGATCGCGCTGCCGGCCGCGGTGCGCCGAAGGGCCACGGGTGACAAGCGGGCCTCGTTCTGGGTCTACGGCCTGCTGATCGCGTTCCTGATCGGCTCGGTGTTCCCGTTCTTCTGGTCGTTCCTCGTGGCGTCGCGCGACAGCTCGATGCTGACCGAACGGGTGCCGCCGCTGATCCCGGGCGGCAACTTCCTGTCCAACGTGGCGCGGGTGTTCGACTCGGTGCCGTTCTGGAAGGCGCTCGGCAACAGCGTGATCGTGTCCGGCACGGTCACGCTGACGACGGTCCTGTTCTCCACGTTGGCGGGCTTCGCCTTCGCCCGGCTGCGGTTCCGCGGCCGCGACGCGCTGTTCCTGTTCGTGGTCGCGACGCTCGCGGTGCCGACACAGCTCGGCATCATCCCGCTGTACATGGCGATGGCCGAGTTCGGTTGGGCCGGTGAGCTGCAGGCGGTGATCGTGCCGAACCTGGTGACCGCGATCGGCGTGTTCTGGATGCGGCAGTACACCGCGCAGGTCGTGCCGTACGAGCTGATCGAGGCGGCCAGGGTGGACGGCTGCTCGATGATCCGGGTGTACTGGCACGTCTGCCTTCCCGCCGTGCGGCCGGCCGCGGCGTTCCTCGGCATGTTCACGTTCATGACGTCGTGGAACGACTTCCTGTGGCCGCTGGTGGTGCTCAACGCGGAGAACCCGACCGTGCAGATCGCGCTGGAGCGGCTGCAGAGCGGGTTCTACGTCGACTACTCGTTGGTGCTGGCCGGCACGACGCTGGCCACCATTCCGATCCTGATCGTTTTCGTCGTGCTCGGCCGCCAGATCGTGGCCGGCATCATGCAGGGCGCTGTGAAGGGGTGACCATGTCAGTTGTGCCGGAGGAGGCGGAGACCGTCTCGCTGAGCTTTCCCACCGGTTTCGTCTGGGGCGCGGCGACCGCGTCGTTCCAGGTGGAGGGTGCGACCGCGGTCGACGGTCGGACCGACTCCATCTGGGACGAGTTCTGCCGCCGCCCGGGCGCGGTCGCGGGCGGCGACACGGGTGAGCCGGGCGCGGACCACTACCGCCGGTTCGCCGACGACGTCGACCTGATGTCCGACCTTGGCCTCGACGCGTACCGGTTCTCGGTGGCGTGGCCGAGGGTCCGGCCGGACGGCGGCGCGGAGAACGGCCGCGGCCTCGACTTCTACGACCGTCTCGTGGACTGCCTGCTGGCTAAGGGGATCAGCCCGTGGGCGACGCTGTACCACTGGGACCTCCCGCAGGCACTGGAGGAGCGCGGCGGCTGGACGGAGCGGGACACGGCGTACCGGTTCGCGGACTACGCGGAGTCGGTGGTGTCCCGCCTCGGTGACCGCGTGGACGGCTGGCTGACGCTGAACGAGCCGTGGTGCTCGGCGTTCGTGGGGTACGCGTCCGGCCGGCACGCGCCGGGGGTGCGTTCGGAGTCCGCCGCGGTCGCCGCCGTGCACCACCTGCTGCTCGGCCACGGACTCGCGATGGAACGGATCCGGGTGGCGGCGCCCGCGACCCCCGCCGGCATCACGCTGAACCTGTTCCCGGTGCACGCGGCGTCCGCGTCGGCCGAGGACCAGGAGGCCGCCCGCAGGATCGACGGGCTGCAGAACCGGATCTTCCTGGATCCGTTGCTGCGTGGCGGATATCCCGGCGGACCTGCGCGCCGACCTGGCCCCGTACGGCCTGTCCGAGCTGGTGCGCGACGGCGACCTCGAGATCATCGGCAGCCCGATCGACCTGCTCGGCGTGAACTACTACCGCTCGTACCTGGTGGCGGGCGGCGGCACGCCGAACGGGCCGTCGGAGTGGGTCGGCGCGTCGGACGTCGAGTTCCTGACGACCGGCAAGCCGCGCACGGACCTGGGGTGGGAGGTCGAGCCCGACGGGTTGACGGAGCTGCTGGTGTCGCTGCACGAGCAGTACCCGGACCTGCCGCTCTACATCACGGAGAACGGCGCCGCGTACCCCGACCAGCTCGGTCCGGACGGTGCGGTGCGGGATGCCGACCGGGTCGCGTTCCTCGACGGTCACCTGCGTGCCGCGCACGCCGCGGTCTCGCGCGGGGTCGACCTGCGCGGATATTTCTGCTGGTCGCTGCTGGACAACTTGGAGTGGGCAGAGGGGTACGCCAAGCGGTTCGGCCTGGTGCACGTGGACTTCGAGACGCTGCGCAGGACGCCGAAGGACAGCGCCCGGTGGTACGCGGGGGTGATCGAGCGCAACGGCCTGACCTGAGGCGGCGCTCGACCGCGGGGCGGCGGCTCGGACACGGCCCAGTGCCGTGCCAGCCGCCGCCGGGGCTGCTAGCGGGTGCACTCCGAGCAGGTGCCGAACACCTCGACGGTGTGGCTGACCTCCGAGAAACCGTTCTCCGAGGCCACCTTCTCCGCCCACTTCTCGACCGCGGGGCCCTCCACCTCGACCGTGCGCCCGCAGTCGCGGCACACGAGGTGGTGATGGTGGTGCCGGGAGCACCGCCGGTACACGGCCTCGCCGCTGTCGATGCGCAGCACGTCGATCTCGCCGGCGTCGGCCAGCGACTGGAGGGTGCGGTAGACCGTGGTCAGCCCGATGCCCTCGCCGCGGGTGCGGAGCTCCTCGTGCAGGTCCTGCGCCGAGCGGAAGTCGTCGAGCTGTTGGAGCAGTTGGGCGACCGCGGCGCGCTGCTTCGTCGAGCGCCGGCCGGGCACCGTCGGGGACTGCTGGTCGCCCGTGTTCGTCACACTGCTCACCGCGCCACACCTTCCTCCACGTGCGCGACCGCGTCGACCACGATGTGCGACAGATGCTCGTCGACGAGACGGTAGACCACCTCGCGGCCGTGCCGTTCTCCGTGCACGACACCGGCCGACTTCAGCACCCGCAGGTGCTGGCTGATCAGCGGCTGCGCCACGCCGAGCGACTCGACCAGCTCGTGCACGCACCGGTCGTGCGCCCGCAGCTCCAGCACGATCGCGATCCGGACCGGCGCGGCGAGCGCGCGCAGCAGGTCACCGGCCGCGGTGAGCGTCCGCGCCGGACGGGCGTCGCCGGGGGCGACCGTCGGACGGTCGGTCGAATGGCCGTGGGGGTCGGCCAGCCGGGGGGACGAGGCGGCATCCGAAGTCACGGCGAACATCGTCCTCTCGAGGGCTGTCGAACAGATAGTGGTTACCGTGTTCAACATCCTAGGCGCTGATGCTATTTCACCAGGACAACCGACACCGCGACGGCGACGAGCACGCCCAGCACGGCCACCCGCCCGAACCGCTGGCCGGGAGCGAGCGCCGGCCAGGTCGCCGCGAGCAGCACCGCGAGCCCGGCGGCGAGCAGACCGAGCAGCAGCGCGCCGGGCACCCCGCGCACCAGGACTCCGAGCACGAACACGGCCGTGACCACGGCGAAGACCACCAGGGGCGGCACCCGCGACAGCGGACCGTCGCCTTCGATCAGTTGTGCCTTCAGCGAGCGCTTCCCGGGCACCCATCCTCCTCGCGGACGTATTTCGGTTACAGCCTGCAACCCTGGTACCGCGCGTTCGGCGGGCGATTATCACCCATTCGTGGCGGCCGGGGCCCGACTACCCTTTTGGTCGACCGCGCCCCGTCAGCCGCCATTGAACGCCATGGCGGCGAGCGCGCGACAGTTGGAGTGCGAGCATGCCCGCCGATCTCGTCGACACCGTCGTCAGCCTCTGCAAGCGCAGGGGCTTCGTCTACCCGTGCGGGGAGATCTACGGCGGCACCCGCTCCGCGTGGGACTACGGTCCGCTCGGCGTCGAGCTGAAGGACAACATCAAGCGCGAGTGGTGGCGCACGATGGTGCAGCGCCGCGAGGACGTCGTCGGCATCGACTCGTCGGTGATCCTGCCGAGGCAGGTGTGGACCGCGTCCGGCCACGTCTCGGCCTTCCACGATCCGCTCGTCGAGTGCACCGAGTGCCACAAGCGGTTCCGCGCCGACCAGCTCGCCGAGGAGTACACGGCCCGCAGCGGCACGGCAGTCGGCGAGGACGACCTGTCGACGGTGCCGTGCCCGCACTGCGGGGTCCGCGGCCGGTACACCGCGCCACGCGAGTTCAACATGATGCTGAAGACCCACCTCGGCGCGGTCGAGTCCGAGGAGGGCATGCACTACCTGCGGCCGGAGACCGCGCAGGGCATCTTCGTGAACTTCCTCAACGTGCTGACCACCTCGCGGCGCAAGCCGCCGTTCGGCATCGGCCAGATCGGCAAGTCGTTCCGCAACGAGATCACGCCGGGCAACTTCATCTTCCGCACCCGCGAGTTCGAGCAGATGGAGATGGAGTTCTTCGTCGAGCCGGGCAGCGACGAGGAGTGGCACCAGTACTGGATCGACGAGCGCATGCGCTGGTACACCGACCTCGGCATCAAGGCGGACAACCTGCGGCTCTACGAGCACCCGCGGGAGAAGCTCGCCCACTATGCCAAGCGCACGGTCGACATCGAGTACCGGTTCCGGTTCGGCGGCCAGGAGTGGGGCGAGCTCGAAGGCATCGCCAACCGCACCGACTTCGACCTCACCACGCACACCAACCACTCCGGCGTCGACCTGTCCTACTTCGACCAGGCGACGAACTCGCGCTACCGCCCGTTCGTCATCGAACCGGCCGCCGGCGTCGGCCGTCCGCTGATGGCGTTCCTGCTCGACGCCTACCGTGAGGACGAGGCGCCCAACGCCAAGGGCGGCGTCGACCGGCGCGCGGTGCTCAGCCTGCACCGGCGCCTCGCGCCGGTGAAGGTCGCGGTGCTGCCGCTGTCGCGCAACCCCGACCTCACGCCGAAGGCACGTGAGGTCGCCACCGCGCTGCGCCAGCACTGGAACACCGACTTCGACGACGCCGGCGCCATCGGCCGCCGCTACCGCAGGCAGGACGAGATCGGCACCCCGTTCTGTGTGACCGTCGACTTCGACTCCCTTCAGGATCACGCGGTCACCGTGCGGGAGCGCGACACCATGGCCCAGGAGCGGGTCTCGTTCGACAAGCTCGAGGCCTACCTCGGCGGCCAGCTGCTCGGCTGCTGACCCCTGAGACCTGTCATGGCGAGGTGGTGACGCTCGGCCTGCGTTCCCCGGCCGCGTTCGCCGCATCGTGGTACTCGTGAACAGGACACAGATCTCCGAGACCGGCAGCCCGACCTCCGTCGGCGCCGCGGTCGTGCTGACCGGCCTCCGCAAGAGCTACGGCGAGGTCCACGCGGTCGCCGGCGTCGACCTGGTGATCGCCCCCGGCGAGGTCGTCGCGCTGCTCGGCCCGAACGGCGCCGGCAAGTCGACCACCGTCGACATGCTGCTCGGCCTCACCCGGCCCGACACCGGCGCCGTCGCCGTCTTCGGCGCGAGCCCGCACGAGGCGGTCGCCACCGGGTCGATCGGCGCGATGCTGCAGGGCGGCACCCTGCTCGACGACGCGACCGTCGCCGAGACCGTCGGCATGGTCGCCTCGCTGCACCGCAAGCCGATGCCGGTAGCGGAGGCGCTGCGCCGCGGCGGCATCGAGGACCTGGCGAACCGCCGCTGCAACAAGCTCTCCGGCGGCCAGAAGCAGCGCGTGCGGTTCGTGGTCGCCCTCGTGAGCGACCCCGACCTGCTCGTGCTCGACGAGCCGACCGCGGCCATGGACGTACAGAGCCGTCGCGACTTCTGGAAGTCCATGCACGGCTTCTCCGACACCGGCCGCACGGTCCTGTTCGCCACCCACTACCTCGAGGAGGCGGAGAACTACGCCGACCGCGTGGTGCTCATGCGCGCCGGGCGGATCGTGGCGGACGGCTCCGTCGCCGAGGTGACGTCGCTGGTGTCCGGGCAGGTCATCCGCACGCGGTGGACAACGTGCCGGCAGAGCTGCAGGAGCCGTTCGCGTACGTGCTCCGCGAGGGTGTCACGAACGTGATCCGGCACTCCGGCGCACAGCGGTGCGAGGTGCGGCTCGGTCAGTCGTGGATCGAGGTCCGCGACGACGGCGCCGGCTGCGACGGGTCGGGGCCGGCCGGTCATGGTCTCGCCGGACTCGCCGAGCGGCTCGCCAAGGTGGGCGGGTCGCTGTCCGCGGGCGCGGTGCCGACGGGCGGGTTCGTCGTGCGGGCGGTGGTGGACGCGTGATCCGGGTGCTGCTCGCCGACGACCAGGCGCTGGTACGCGGCGCGCTCGCCGCGATGCTCGGTCTGGAGGCCGACATCGAGGTGGTGGCGCAGGTCAGTTCCGGCGACGAGGTGCTGGCGGCGGCACGGGGGGTCGAAGCCGGACGTCGCCCTGCTCGACGTGCAGATGCCCGGCAAGGACGGGATCACCGCGGCGGGTGAGCTGCATGGGGAGTTGCCTTCCTGTCGGATCGTCGTGTGCACGACGTTCGGTCGGCCGGGCTACCTGAGCCGGGCCATGGCGGCGGGGGCCGTCGGTTTCCTCGTGAAGGACGCGCCGCCCGAACAGCTGGTCGACGCGGTCCGGCGGGTGCACGCCGGGTTGCGGGTGGTCGACCCGGCGCTGGCCGCCGAGTCGCTGGCCACCGGGCACAGCCCGCTGACCGATCGGGAACGCGACGTGCTCCGGGTGGCCAGCTCGGGCGGCACGATCGCCGACGTGGCCCGGATCTTGGTTCTCTCGCAGGGAACGGTGCGGAATCACCTGTCGTCGGCGATCGGGAAGACCGGGGCTCGGACTCGCGCCGAAGCCGCCCGGTTCGCCGAGGAGCGCGGCTGGTTGTGACGGTTCCTTCCTGGTTGCCTCCATGGGGCCGTGCTGGTTGCTCGGATGGTTGGCGGGTTGGCGGGTTGGCGTTGGCGGGTGCTGGGGCGAGTCGGTGTGAGCAGGTCCCGATGCGCCGCCGAGTTGAGTTGGCTCATGGAGTTGGCAGGCGGAAGTGGTCCGCCGCGTTGGTTTCTTCACACCCTCGCTCGGGCCGCTGCTCTGCCGAGTTGTCGTTCGTCGAGTCGCTGGCTGGGTGGCCCGGCGACTCCGCTGGGTGATCCCTTCGCGTTGGCGTTGCGGACTCAGTCAGGTGCTTGTGGCCGGTCGGGGATTCCGGGGTTATGCCGCTCTCACTTCGAGGTCTGCCTCCTCTTCCATGACTGGGCAGGGGAGTGACCGGAGTCGGCGCTCCGCCGCCGTGGGCTCTATCCGTCTGATGAAGCGGGTCTCCAATGGCTTCGGATCTTCGGACAGTTGGGCCGTCAGCGCTCTCAGGCGGGTGGCCGCCACCCTGTTCGTCAGCACCGGCTGGTTCATGCGGCTATCACCGGCGGGCGCGGGCGGGCCGACGCCTGTACGTGCGCGCTTCGCAGCAGGTCGGCCACCGCCGAGGGGTCGTCGCGCAGCTGTGCCGGTGGGGTGTGGACCACGAGGATGCCGCTCACGGTCAGGCGGGCCGCCCTTCTCAGTGCCGCCGCGCAGTCGGCCGCGGACAGCTCGAACGCGTACGAGTCGACCTCCCACGCCAGGCCCACCTCGTCCCACCACGCGTCCGCCGTCGCCACATGGGAACCGTTCGGCGACGTGATCGGGACCCGCCAGCGCGGCACCGGCAGACCGGATCGCTGGACCAGCCGCTTGGCCCAGCCCTGCGCGACCGAGCGGACGTTGTCGTCGATCTCGGCCAGCATGCGTCTCGGCAGCGCGGTGCCGCGCGCGCCGCAGCGGTCCAGCTCGTCGCGCAGTGTCGCCGGGGTCAGGCGGCCTCGGGTGATCGCCTCGGCCAGCAGTGCGCGCACGTGTTCGGCGGCCTTGGCGCGGCGGCAGGTGTCGATCGTCGCCCTGGGGAGCGCGGCGACCGGGAAGCCGGCGCGGTGAAGTGGTTCCGGTAGCTGGTGGGTGCGTTCGAACAACACGCCGTCCACCAGCCTGGGTTGTCGGCGCGGTGGCACCAGTAGGTGCACCGGTCCGTCGAGCCGTGCGGCCGACATGCCGTGCAGCGCCAGCGCGTCGACCCCGGTCAGCACCGCGTCCGGACCGGCGACGGTGAGCGCCGCCTGTATGCGCTGTATCCGGCTCGGCGGCTTGTCGTCCAGCAGGACCAGCCCCGGTTCGAGGCGCTGCCACGGTCCGCCGACGCGACATCGCTCGTGGATGGCGTGGCCGGTGATGCCCAACGCGATCAGCTCGGTCGCCGGGGCGACGTGGTGGGTGAACATCCGTGGGATGACGTCGAGGTCCAGGAGGGCGCGGTTGTCGTTCATGCGGCCAAGCAAAGCTCACGGGGCCGACGCCCGGCGGGCATGAAGATCGTCATGTGGACAACTCGGCCCGTTGTGGACAACTCGGTGTCGGCGGGGTGTCGTTGCGGCGGCATTGTCGGTGGTCGGGGGTAGCGTCTGCGGTTTGCGGTTTTGTTTCTGGAAGGATCGGACGGGTGACCGAAGAGCCGAGACCGGTGCGCCGGTTCCTGCGCCGCCTCGTGCTGGGCGTTCTGCTGGTCGGCGCACTCGTGGTCGGCGGCACCGGGTTCCGGGTGTGGCAGGTCGCGAGGGACGACGACCGCACGACGGCCGACGCGGTACTCGTGCTCGGCGCCGCCCAGTACGCCGGCACCCCGTCCAAGGTTCTCGAGGCCCGTCTCAAGCACGCCAAGAACCTGTACGACGAGGGCGTCGCCCCCTACATCGTCACCACCGGCGGGAACCAGCCCGGCGACACCTACACCGAGGCGACCGCCGGCGTCCGCTGGCTCACCGAGCACGGGGTGCCGGAGGACCACGTCATCCCCGTCGGCGAGGGCAACGACACCCTCGGCAGCCTGGAGGCGGCCGCCAGCGAGATGCACTCCCGCGGCTGGCGTTCCGTGGTCATCGTGAGCGACCCGTGGCACTCCCTGCGCGCACGGACCATGGCGTCCGACGTCGGTCTCGACGCGTGGGCCTCGCCGACCCACAGCGGCCCGATCGTCCAGACCAGGCAGACCCAGATCCGCTACATCACGTACGAGACCGCGGCGCTGCTGTACTACCGCGCCACCCGTGCGCCCGCCGACGGCATCGGCATCACCGAAGATGTCGGGGCCGACAAGTAACCTCCCCGCATGACCACGGGGTACGCCGAGCACGACAGGGCGCGCCTGTTCCCGGAGCAGGCCAAGGGCGCGGTGCTGCCCGACGCCTGGCCGTCGCGCCGCAGCCCCTTCTCCCGCGACCGCGCGCGTGTCCTGCACTCCGCCGCGCTGCGCCGGCTAGCCGGGAAGACGCAGGTGGTCGGCCCCGGCGAGGGCTCGGAGGTCAGCGGTGTGCCGAGGACCCGCCTCACCCACTCGCTCGAGGTCGCCCAGATCGGCAGGGGCATCGCGGAGGAGCTCGGCTGCGACCCGGACGTCGTCGACACCGCGGGCCTCGCCCACGACATCGGGCACCCGCCGTTCGGGCACAACGGCGAGCGCGCGCTCGACCAGGTCGCCCAGCCCTGCGGCGGTTTCGAGGGCAACGCGCAGACCCTGCGCATCCTCACCCGGCTCGAGCCGAAGATCCTCGGCGACGACACCGAGCACGGCCTCAACCTCACCCGCGCCTCCCTGGACGCGGCGACGAAGTACCCGTGGCCGCGCGTCGCGGGCACCGTCAAGTTCGGTGTCTACGACGACGACCGCCCGGTGTTCGACTGGCTCCGCGACGGCGCGCCGCCGGCCCGCTGCTGCATCGAGGCGCAGGTCATGGACTGGGCCGACGACGTCGCCTACTCGGTGCACGACGTCGAGGACGGGGTGCGCGCCGGTCGCATCGCCGTGCGCGAGCTGACCGACCCGGCCGAGCGCGCGGTCGTCGCCGGCATCGCGGCGAAGTACTTCAGCGCCGAACCGGTGTCGGGGCTGGAGGACGCGGCTCGCGAGCTGCTCCGGCTGCCCGTCGTCGCCGACCTGACGGCCGCCGAGTACGACGGCTCGCTCACCGCCCAGGTCGCGCTGAAGCGGCTGACCAGCGAGTTGGTCGGCCGGTTCGTCTCCGCCGCGGTCACCGCGACCCGGGGCGCACACGGCGACGACGCGCTGACCAGGTACTCGGCCGACCTGGTCGTGCCGCCGCGGGTGGCCGCCGAGGTCGCGCTGCTGAAGGCGGTGGCGCTGCGGTACGTGATGAGCGACCCGCAGCGCCTCGGGTTGCAGGCCCGCCAGCGCGAGCTGCTCATGGAGCTGGTCGCCCACCTCACCGAGCGGGGGCCGGACGCGCTGGAGCCCGCGTTCGTGCCGGCCTGGCACGCGGCCGGGGACGACGCGGCCCGGCTGCGGGTGGTGATCGACCAGGTCGCCTCGCTGACCGACGCGCAGGCGGTCAGCTGGCACGGGGCGTTCGTCGAGCGCCGGAAAGTGTCGGAGTGACGTGGCACACTCGAGGCATGACTGAAAGACGACCCAACGGCGGGCGTGGCCGACGCGGCGTCTCCCGGCGGGCGAAGCGCCCGGCGGTACCGGCCACCGGTTCCCGCGACTTCGATCCCAGGCTCGACGGCGACGACGACGGCCACGACGGCTCGGCCGGCGTGCGCGAGCCGCGGCGCCCGAAACCACTCGGCCCGATGTCGGACGCGGGGGAGTTACCCATGCCCCAGGAGTCCACGATGATCGCCCTGCCCGACCCGCGTCGGTAAGAAGGAGTCTCTTGACGCATCTCGCGTACACCCTTGCCCTGCACCGGGTCACCGCGCCCGACCTCAACGCGAACGCCTGCTGGTCGCCGTTCTCCGTCGCCAGCGCACTGGGCCTCGTCGCCCAGGGCGCGCGCGGCATGACGCGCGACGAGTTGGCCGTGTTGCTGGTCGGCGACAAGGACGCCGACCTCGCCGCGTTGGGCGCGGTGCTCAGCCGCGCGGGCGTGCTCGAACCACACCGCGACAACGAGGACGAGCCCGTCATCGCGGTCGCCAACACGCTGTGGACCGACGCGACGATCGAGGTCCTCGCGCCGTTCGTCGACGAGCTCGGCCGGTGGTCCAGCGGCAAGGTCCGGGAGGCGCCGTTCAGCGTGAACCCGACGCAGGCCCGCGAGATGATCAACGTCGACGTCGCGAAGACCACGAGGGACCTGATCCCGGAGCTGCTGCCGCCCGACGCGATCCGCGACGACACGGTGTCGGCGCTGGTCAACGCCCTGTACCTGAAGTGCGCGTGGCGGCACCGGTTCACCGCGGACGCCACGACACCGCGCCCGTTCCACACGCCGGGCGGCACGAAGGACGTGCCGACCATGGAGCTGGCCGAACGCATCGGCTACGCGGCGACCGACGGCTGGCAGGTCGTCGCCCTGCCCGCGATCGGCGGGGTCGAGGCGGTCGTGCTGCTGCCGGACGGCGACCTCGCGACGGCGGAGTCCGACCTGGACGCCGACCTGCTCGCCGACCTCCTCGACGCCCCGAGGAACCAGCAGGTCGAGCTGCGACTGCCGAAGGTCGACGTCGGCATGCAGGCCGAGCTGACGCCGCCGCTCAACCAGCTCGGCGTCCGCACGGTGTTCAGCCGCGACGCCGACCTCAGCGGCATCAGCGCGAGCGAGCTCGCGGTCCAGGCCGTGCTGCACGAGTCGGTGCTCAAGCTCGACGAGCAGGGCCTCGAAGGCGCCGCCGCCACCGCGGTCATGATGCGGCTCCTGTCCCTGCCGACCGGCAAGCCGGTCCAACTGCACGTGGACCGGCCGTTCCTGCTCGTGGTCCGCCACCAGAAGACCGGCATCGTCTACTTCCTCGCCAGGGTGGTCGATCCCGCATAGCTCCTGTCACGTCGGCGGGTGCTGCCTCGTCCAGACCGTGAACGAGGAGGAGACAATGCCCAGAATCCCAGGGGTGGCAACGAAGGACGCCGGTCTGCTGATCCGCGTCAGCTACTGGTTCGCGAAGCGCCGCTTCCGCGTCGTGCCGGAGCCGTTCACCGTGTTGGCCCGCCACCGCAAGCTGTTCATCACCGCGGCCCGCCACGAGATGGCCGCGGAGAAGGCCAGCAAGACGCTGCCGGCGAACGTCCGGGAGCTCGCGGTCTTCCGGGCCGCGCAGCTGCTCGGCTGCTCGTGGTGCGTCGACTTCGGCACCATGCTGCAGAAGCATGAGGGCCTGGACGTCGACCGGCTCAAGCACATCGACGACTACCGCACCTCGCCGACCTACACCCGCCAGGAGCGGCTCGCGGTCGCCTACGCCGACGCGATGACGACCACGCCGGTGAGCGTCACCGACGAGCAGGTGGCCGAGCTGCGCGCCGAGTTCGGCGACCAGGGCGCGCTCGAGCTGACCTACCAGATCGGCCTGGAGAACATGCGCGCCAGGATGTTCAGCGCGCTCGACATACGCGACCAGGGCTTCAGCTCCGGAGACGCGTGCCGGCTGCCCGAGTCCGAGATCAACGCGACAACCGCGTGAGCTTGTCCGGGTTCGCGATGTCGTAGATGCGGGTCACCCGGCCGTCGGCGACCTCGAACGTCGTCACCCGCCGGGTGATCTCCCAACGCGCGCCGTCCGCGGGCTGGTGGGGGATGTGCACCCCCAGCTCGCCGTTGACCAGCACCATCTCGCCGAACGAGATCCGGTCCACGCCGTAGACCTCGACCAGCCCGAACAGGAACCGGCTGATCTTGTCGGCGCCGACGATGTGGCGGCGGGCCGTGCGGGCCTTGCCGTTGCTGTCGCCGATGAACACCGCTTCCGGGTGCAGCAGGGCGACGACGTCGTCGATGTCGCCCTGGCACGATCGCGGTCAGCAGCCGTTCGATGATCGAGCGCTGCTCCTCGATGTCGGCGAGCGCGGGTGGTTCGGAGTCCGCGGCGGCCCGCCGTCCGCGCGACGCGTGCTGGCGCGCGGTCGCCTCCGGGACGCCCAGGATCTCGCCGATCTCCGCGAACGGCACCGAGAACGCGTCGTGCAGCACGAAGGCCACCCGCTGCTCGGGCGTCAGCTTGTCGAGCACCACCATGGCGGCGAGCCGCACCTGTTCGTCCCGCACGACCGTCTCGAGTGGATCGTCGCTCGTGGGGACGCCGTACGGCGTGACGATGGGCTCCGGCAGCCACGGACCGACGTAGCGCTCGCGCTGGGCGACCGCCGACCGCAGCCGGTCGAGGCAGATCCGGCCGACGACCGTGGTGAGCCAGCCACGCAGGTCCCGGATCTCCGCGCGCTTGCGGTCGTCCAGCCCGGACAGCCGCAGCCACGCCTCCTGCACCGCGTCCTCGGCGTCGGACACCGTGCTGGTCAGCCGGTACGCGACCCCGATCAGATGCGTCCGATGCGCCGAGAACTCCTTGGCGAGAACATCATCGCTGACCGTCACATCTGCCTCTCTCCGTTCGGCGTGCAAGGCATTCGCGCGAAGCAATGTGGTGACCTCGTCAGTCGGCTCATGCCGTCACAGCCGCCATCGTATGACCTGCCGGCCGGGTGCGCGGTCTCCCGCCTAGACTCGGACAACGTGGCAGGACGGATCCGGGAGAGCGACATCGCGGTCGTCCGCGACCGCAATCGGATCGACGACATCGTCGGTGAGTACGTGTCGCTGCGCCGTGCGGGCGGCGGGGCGCTGAAGGGCCTGTGCCCGTTCCACGACGAGAAGACGCCGTCGTTCAACGTGCGGCCGACGCACGGCACGTTCCACTGCTTCGGCTGCGGCGAGGGCGGCGACGTCATCGCGTTCCTCATGAAGATCGACCACCTGAGCTTCGTCGAGTCGGTCGAGCGGCTCGCCGAGCGCAGCGGCGTCCAGCTGACCTACGAGGGCGGCATGCCGAGCCGCCAGCGCGACAAGGGCACCCGCACCCGGCTGGTCGACGCGCACAAGGCGGCCGCGGAGTTCTACGCGGAGCAGCTGCGCACCCCGGACGCGGCGAAGGCGCGGGAGTTCCTCGCCGAGCGCGGCTTCGACGAGGCCGCCGCGGCGACGTTCGGCTGCGGCTACGCGCCGGCCGGCTGGGACAAGCTGTCGAAGTACCTGCTCGGCCGCGGCTTCGAGATGGGCGAGCTGATCAAGGCCGGGTTGTCCCGGGAGGGCCGGCAGGGGCCGATCGACCGGTTCCACCGCAGGCTGCTGTGGCCGATCCGGGACCTCGGCGGCGACGTGGTCGGCTTCGGTGCGCGGCGGCTGTTCGACGACGACCAGATCCAGGCCAAGTACCTGAACACCAGCGAGAGCCCGATCTACAAGAAGTCGCAGGTGCTGTTCGGGCTGGACCTGGCCAAGCGGGAGATCGCGCGCCGCCACCAGGTCGTGGTGGTCGAGGGCTACACGGACGTGATGGCCATGCACGCGTCCGGTGTGCTGACCGCGGTCGCGTCCTGCGGGACCGCGTTCGGCACCGAGCACATCACCGTGCTGCGCCGCCTGCTCATCGACGACGACGCCTTCCGCGGCGAGGTGATCTTCACGTTCGACGGCGACGAGGCCGGCCGCAAGGCGGCGCTCAAGGCGTTCGACGAGGACCAGCGCTTCGCCGCGCAGACGTTCATCGCGATCGCGCCGGACGGCCAGGACCCGTGCGAGCTGCGGCAGTCCAAGGGCGAGGTCGCGGTGCGCGACCTGGTGGCCCGCCGCCAGCCGCTGTTCTCGTTCGCCATCAAGACCGAGCTCGCCGAGCACAACCTGGAGACGGCTGAGGGCCGGGTCGAGGCGCTGCGGCGGACCGTGCCGATGGTCGCGCGGATCAAGGAGATGGCGCTGCGCGACGAGTACGCGCGCCAGCTCGCCGGCTGGGTCGGCTGGGAGGACACCGCCACCGTGGTGCGCCGCGTGCGGGAGACCGCGGGCGGCGGGCAGGCCGCGCCGGCCCGGCGGGGTCGCCAGCCGGCGCCGGACCCCAACCAGGGCGCCCTCGCGGTCGAGGTCGACGGCCCGACGCGGCCGAACCCGCGTGACCCGCAGCTGCACGTCCAGCGTGAGGTGATCAAGCTCGCGCTGCAGGAGCCCGCCTTCGCCGGCCCGGTGTACGACTCCCTGCCGCTGGAGGTGTTCACGCATGCGGCGTACGCGGAGCTGCACCGGGCGGTGCTCAAGGCGGGTGGCACGGCGAGCGGGCTGGCCGGCGCCGAACTGCTCGACGCGGTGGCCAAGGGCTGCGAGACGGGCATGGTGCGCAACCTCGTGACCGAGCTCGCGGTCGAGCCGATCCCGGCGCGGCAGGCCGACATCGACCGGTACGCCGCCGGAATGCTCGCCGCGCTCCAGCGGCAGCTGCTCGCCGGTCAGATCGCCGACATCAAGTCCAGGCTCCAGCGGCTGTCGCCGATCGAGGAGCCGGACGAGGCACGCGTGCTGTGGGGTGACCTCGTCGCCCTGGAGCAGTACTACAAGGCGCTCGGCGAACAGGCGGCGGGAGGGGTCTAGGTGTTCCGCAAACTTCTCGACCGGATCGTCGGCGACGGGACGCCGGACGGCTTCGCCGGGACGCTCGACAAGGAGGAGAGCGTCGTCACGGCGTGCGCGTGCCGCGGCGGTGGGCACCTCGTCGCGACGTCGCTCGGGTTGTGGGTGCCGGACGAGGACGGCGCGCGCCGGATCGGGTGGCACCTGATCAGCAAGGTGACCTGGGCGAACGGCGAGCTGGTCGTCATCGAGGCGGACGAGACCGGCGCGGCGGGGGACGCGGTGCTGCTCGCCGACCGGGCGCCCCGCCGGCACGCGCTGGTCGAGCCGGGCAAGCTGCCGCAGGTCGTGCACGGGCGGGTGACCGGGTCGATCCGGTCGCGCCACCATCGCGAGCTGCCCGGCGGCGGCGCGTGGTTCGTGCAGCGCAAGGTGCCGGGACGGGACGGGATCGTGCTGCAGGTGCGTGCCGACCCGGGCACCGACCAGGACGCGGTGCGTTCGGTGGCCGCGGAGGTGGCCGAGAAGATCCGCGAGGCGCTAAAGTAACAGTACGTTTGTACTGTTAGGAGGCGCCGGTGTGGGATCCGTCGAAGTACCTGGCGTTCGCCGACCACCGCTCGCGGCCGTTCTTCGACCTCGTCGCCCGGGTCGGGGCGCACGAGCCGCGTCGGGTCGTCGACCTCGGCTGCGGTCCCGGCAACCTGACCGAGACGCTCGCGTCGCGGTGGCCGGGCGCGACCGTGGAGGCCTCGGACTCGTCGCCGGAGATGGTGGCGGCCGCGCGGGAGCGGGGGATCGCCGCGTCGGTGGGGGACGTGCGCGACTGGGCGCCGGCGGCGGACACCGACGTGGTCGTGTCGAACGCCGTGCTGCAGTGGGTGTCCGGGCACGACGAGCTGTTGGCGCGTTGGGTGAAGCAGCTGCCGCACGGGGCCTGGCTCGCGTTCCAGGTGCCCGGCAACTTCGACGCGCCGTCCCACGTGCGGATCCGCGAGCTGGCGGCCGCGGCGGAATGGCGGGACCGGCTCGCGCCGGTCGTCCTGCGTGAGGACGACGCGGTGCTCGACCCGGCCGGCTACGCGGCGCTGCTGTCCGACGCGGGCTGCGAGGTCGACGCGTGGGAGACCACCTACCTGCAGCGCCTGACCGGCGAGGACCCGGTGCTGGAGTGGGTCACGGGCACCGCGTTGCGGCCGATCCGCGACGCGCTGCCCGAGCCGGACTGGCAGGAGTTCCGTGCCGCGCTGGCGCCCCGCCTGCGGGACGCCTACCCGCGACGCGCGGACGGCACCACGTGGTTCCCGTTCCGCCGCGTCTTCACGGTCGCGCGGACTCCCTGACCGTGGGGAAGCCCAGCAGCAGCCGGGTGGCAGTCGCCGGGCTCGCGCAGCTCGGTGAGGTACCGGTCACTGACCGGATCGCGATCGAGAGTCAGGTGCGGACACCGGCCATGGTCATCGCCGACAACGGCGCGGCCCCCGAGCCGCGTGGACTCGGGGGCCGCGTCGCGCTCCCTTACGAACCGACGGTCGCCGGGTCGCGGCGTTCGCTCGGCGGGGCCGTCGGCTGGTCCCCGTGCCCTGGCCACCAGGCCTTGTGGCCGAGCAGCGCGGTCACGCTCGGCACCAGGAACATCGACATCACGAACGCCGCGATGAGGATGCCGACCGACACCGCGAAGCCCATCTCCATCAGGAAGGAGATGCCGGCGAGCAGCATCGACGCGAACGTGCCGGCCAGGATGACCCCGGCCGCGCCGACCGACGGCCCGCCGTGCTCGACCGCGAGGTCCGCGGCCGTGCGCGGGTCGTTGCCCAGCTTCGCCTCCTCGCGAAGGCGGGCGATCATCAGGATGTTGTAGTCCGTGCCGATCGCCACCACGAACAGGTACACGAGCATCGGCAGCATGAACGACACACCCGGCCGGTCGCCGATGCCCTGGAACGCCAGCACCGTCGCGCCCATGGTGGTGAAGAAGCTCGAGCACCACGGCCAGCATCAGGTAGATCGGCGCGACCACACTGCGCAGCAGCAGGCCGAGCACGAGCGCGATGAGCAGGCCGGCGACCGGGAAGATCACCCACAGGTCGCGGGTGTTGGCGTCCCGGATGTCGGCGAACGCCGAGGTCAGGCCGCCGACGTACGCGGTGGTGCCGTCCGGCGCCCGTGCGTGCGCGGCGTCCCGCAGCGGACCCTCGACCAGGTCGAGCGACTCGTTGGCGTACGGGCTCGAGTCCAGCAGCAGGTCGATCTTGGCGAGCGAGCCGTCCTCGCTGATCGTGGCCGGCCCGGTCGGCCCCGGCATCACGCCGCCGACGCCGGGCACCTTGTCCAACTCGACTCGCGTACGCGTTCATCGCGTCCTGGTCGAGCTGACCCGCCCTCGGTCCGCACGTACACCGAGGTCGGGTTGAGCGCGCCGGGCGGGAAGCCGTCCTGCATGTAGTCGAGTCCACGCGCCGACTCGGTGTCGCTCAGGCAGCTGCCCGGTCTGGTCGTAGTCGGTGTTGAACCCGATCATGCCCAGCGCGAGCGCGACCATCACGCCACCCGACGCCACCGCCACCACGCCCGGCCGCCGGCCGGTGAACTGGCCGAGCCGCTGGAACGTGCGTGCCCTTCGGCGTGCGCTGCCACGACTTCGACGGCCAGAACACCTTCGTGCCGACCAGCGAGATGACCGCGGGGACGAGCGTGACCGAGGCGAACGCCATCAGCACGACCGCGATCGACAGCCCGGGCCCGAAGCTGCGGAACCCGCCGAACACGGCGAGCAGCAGCGCGCTGAACGCGATCACGATGGCGGCCGCCGCGGACGCGATGACCTCGCCGACCCGTGCGACGGCGGTGACCAGCGCGGCCTTCGGGTCGTCACCGGCTCGCAGCCGTTCGCGGAAGCGGAACAGCAGGAACACGATGTAGTCGGTGCCGACGCCGTACAGCACGATCGTCATGACGATCTGCACCGACTGGTCGACCTGGAAGTCGAGCGCCTGCGCGAGCCACGCCACCAACCCCGGCGCGATGGCGCTGACCAGGCCGACGGTGACGATCGGCAGGAACGCCGCGGCCGGGCTGCGGTAGATCAGCAGCAGCAGACCGATGATCAGCACGATCGTGGCGGCGCCGACGATCAGGAACGCCGTGTCGAACGCGTCGGCGTTGTCCGCGAACATCGCGACGTCGCCGGTGACCGCGTACTCCAGGTCGGAGCCGTCGAGCTGTCCGCTCGTCTTCTCGCGGATCTCCTTGATGGCGTCGACGAGCTTCGGGTCGTCGCCGATACCCTCGAGACCGACGTTGACCAGCTGCACCTTCTTGTTCGGCGACAGGAACTGCTCGCCGGTCAGCACGGCGTTGACCCGCTCGATGCCGGCGCCGTCCAGCTCCTTGCCGAGGTCGCCGATCGCGGTCTGGTCCGCCCCGCTCAGCATCTGGCTGTCCTGCCGCTTGACCACGATCGTCGCGCTGGCGTCGTTCCCCCGACCGAACGCCTGCTCGGCGAACTGACCCGCCTGCACCGACTCGTAGTCGGCCGGCAGGAAGTTGGCCTGGTCGCTGGTGGTCACGTCGGACAGCGTCGGCGCGAACGTCACGATCGCGATCGTGACCAGCACCCAGCCGGCGATGACCTTCCATGGATTGTGGACGACGAATCGACCCAATCGTTCGAACATCGGTTCCTCCCCTGGGAGATGTTCCCCGCCCCATTCGACACGGAGTCTACCTGCCGCACGGTAGGTAAGATCGAATGAGGGGCTCAGCTGGCGGAACGCTAACGTGGGGGCGCTGAGAAACCGCTGAGGAGGAACGCAGGATGGACGGGGACACCCGCGAGACGATTCGTGCGGTAGCCCTGGAGCTGTTCTCGACGCAAGGGGTTCGACCAGACGAGCCTGCGTGAGATCGCCGAGCGGGTCGGCCTGACGAAGGCGTCGCTGTACTACCACTACCCGTCCAAGCAGGCGCTGCTGATCGCGGTCGTGGACCCGGTGATCACCGGGTGGCGCGAGATCGCGGACGACACCGAGGACCTCGAGCACACGCCGGCGCACGTGCGGCAGGTGGTCGAGCGCTGCCTCGACGTGCTGCTGCGCAACCGTGTCGTGGCAGGGATCTTCCGCCGCGACCCGGCCGGCGTGGTCGCGGCCGCGGACTCGCTGTGGGACGACATGCTCGACCTGGGGCAGCGGCTGAACACGTGGCTGGCGGGCCCGTCGGCGTCGGTCGCGGAGCAGTTGCGTGCCGTCGCCGCGATGGAGGTGCTCAGCGCCGTGCTGACGTCGGCGAGCTACCTACATGGCGTCGAGGTGTCGGAGACGGAGCTGCGCGAGGTCCTCCTCGAGGCGGCGATCGACGTGCTGCGGCTCGAGGCTGAACCCGGGACGTCCGGTATGCGTAAGTCTGGGTGACTCTGCTCCCCAGCGAAGGACTTCGGTGATGATCCGACGCGTAGGCGTTCTTCTCGCCGCTCTGCTCGTACTCTCCCCGGCGGCAGCCGCCGCCAGCCCCGTGTTCCCCTCGACTGTCGCCCTGCCGGCCGGTTTCCAGCCGGAGGGCATCGCGATCGGGCCCGGCCCGGTCGCCTACCTCGGCTCGCTCGCCGACGGCTCGATCTACCGCGTCAACCTGATCTCGGGCCGGGGTCGGGTCGTCAGCGAAGGCCCGGGTACCCCGTCGGTCGGCATGAAGACCGACCACCGGGGCCGGCTGTACGTCGCCGGCGGCGCGGCCGGCGACGCCCGGGTGATCGACACCCGCACCGGCCGGGTCCTGGCGAGCCATCAGTTGGCGACCGGCGCCGCGTTCGTGAACGACGTGGTCCTCGCGGCGGGCTCGGCGTGGTTCACCGACTCGGTGAACCCGGTGCTCTACCGGCTCACCGGCGATCGCGTGGTCACCGTGCCGCTGACCGGTGAGCTGGTGTACCAGGCGGGCTTCAACGTGAACGGGATCGCCGGCACCCCGGACGGCCGCGGGTTGCTGGTCGTGCAGTCGAACACGGGCAAGCTCTTCCGGGTGTCCTTCGATGGGGTGACGCGCGAGGTGGCGCTGGCGGAGCCGCTCGTCAACGGGGACGGGCTGCTGCTGGAGGGTCGCACGTTGTACGCGGTGCAGAACCGGTTGAACACGGTCGCCGTGCTGCACCTCGATCGCGCCGCCACCAGGGCGACGATCGTGTCCCGGCTGACCGACCCTCGCTTCGACGTCCCGACGACGGTGGCGTCGTTCGGGCATCGGCTGTACCTGCCCAACGCGCGCTTCACCACGCCGCCGACCCCGACCACGGAGTACCAGCTGGTGGCGATCAAGAAGCGCTGATCCCGACACGATCAGGGTCGCCCGCGCCCGCCTGCGACTGGGACCAGGAGTTCCTCGCCGCGCTGCGGGTGCGTGGCGAGGATCCGCCGGACTGGACCATCACGCCCGACGCGGACGGCCCCGGCGCCGCGTGGGTGGACCTCGAGACACGGACGGCGACCGTGTCACGGGTGGTGCCGTGCCGACACGTTCGGGGTGTGGTGACACACGAATGGCTGCACCTGCTGCAGTCGCGGGTGTACGGCGCGGCCGTCGCCGTGGCCGAGTACCGCGCGCACCCGGACGAGATGGAGCTGGTCGCCGACTGCGGTGCGCTGCTGCTCGGCTCCGGGTACACGCCGTACGTCCGGCGTCGGGGTGGGTGCGGCGCCGCCGAGCTGGCGGAGGCGGTCCGGCTTATCGCGGCAGTTCTGGTGCCGGCTGAGGGCAGCAAAGAGCCCCAGGTGGCGTCACCTGGGGCGAAGCTCCTCCAGCTGGACTCGAACCAGCAACCCTTCGATTAACAGTCGAATGCTCTGCCAATTGAGCTATGGAGGATCGACCGCCGGTCCGTGCCCGGCGAAGAGCAACTCTAGCGCATGCCCGAATCGGGTTCCGCGCTACCCGGCAGCCGCCGCCGAAGTGGGGGAGGATGGCGGGAGAGTGCAGGTCGAGCCCTGGGAGGCGATGAAGATGAAGGCGTTCGTGCTGGGCGCCGCGGTCGGGTATGTGCTGGGGGCCAAAGCCGGCCGTGGGCGCTATGACCAGATCGTGCGCACCTACCGCAAGATCGCCGATCATCCGGCCGTGCAGGGCGCCGCCGGCGTCGCGCGGGCGAAGATCGGGGAGAAGACCGGACTCGGCGCGCGTCGGAACTCGTCGGCGGCGCAGGGCAACGGGCGGCGGAACGTGAGTGAACCCGCCTACCACCAGTCCTGAACCGGTGCGGGCCCCCGCGCGTGACGTGCGGGGGCTCCCCAAGGCGCAGTTGCACCTGCACCTGACCGGCGCGATGCGACCCGCCACGCTGGTCGAGCTGGCCGCCCGGCACGGCATCGAGGTGCCCCCGCCGCTGCCGGCGACCGCCGGCACCTGGGCCGACTTCCAGTCCCGCTACGACGCGGCCCGCGCCACCATCCGCACCGAGGACGACGTCCGCCGCGTGATCGCCGAGGCGGCCGCCGCCGACGCCGCAGACGGTTGCGCGTGGCTGGAGATCCAGGTCGACCCGACGTCCTACGCACCGGTGTTCGGCGGCTTGGCGCCGGCGCTGGAGGCGGTGCTGGCCGGGGCTGCGGCCGCGCCCATTCCCGTCGGCGTGCTGGTGGCGTCGAGCTGGACGCGGTCCCCCTCGCACGCCACGACCCTCGCTCGGCTCGCCGCGTCGTACGCGGGTGCGGGCGTGGTGGGCTTCGGCCTGTCGAACGACGAGCGACTTGGTGTCGTGGCGGACTTCACACCGGCGTTCCGGGTCGCCAGGGACGCCGGGTTGCTGGCGGCGCCGCACTCGGGTTTCTACACGGGTGCCTCGCACGTCCGTGCGTGCGTGGAGCTGCTCGGTGCGTCCAGGATCGGCCATGGCACCGCGGCGGTGTCGGACCCGGCGGTGCTGGGGTTGCTGGCGTCGCGCGGGGTGGCGATGGAGATCTGCCCGACGTCGTACCCGCCGTTCGGGGTGCACACGCTGTCCACGATCCCGGTGCGCGCGTTCCTGGCCGAGGGCATCCCGGTGGCCCTGGCGACGGACGACCCGCTGCTGTTCGGCGTCGGGTTGGCCGGGCAGTACGCGATCTGCCGGGAGTCGCTCGGGCTGACGGACCAGGAGCTGGCCGTACTCGCGGCGGACAGCATCCGGGCCTCGGCCGCACCGGCCGGGTTGAAGACACACCTACTGTCCCAAGTGGACTCATGGCTTCTTGGCGCACCCGCGACGTGACTGGAAGATCGCCGACCGAGTACTATGCCGACGTCTGGGAGGGGTGAGCGGCACGCCCGCCAGCGTCGGGGGCGGTAGCTCAGTCGGTTAGAGCAGGGGACTCATAATCCCTTGGCCGTGGGTTCGAGCCCCACCCGCCCCACAGGGTTCTACCAGCCGAGACGCGTTCATGAGAGATCATCTTCGGTCACCCGATGACTGCGGGGCACGGTGCGTGCGCCCGTTCCGCGAGTGGCTCAAGACCCACGAGGTCGAGCTGACGACGCACCGGGGAAACGAGGGCCTAAGCCGCCTTCGGGGACGAGCCGATGCCGCGCAGCCTGCGCCGCGGCGAGGTCCTCGCGCTCCACTGAGCGACTTCGAGCTGGCCACCCGGCAAGGGTGATATCGGCGTGCCTTGGCGCGCACGGACAGCAACTGGTCGACGCGCGGAAGATCGGTGTGGCCCGTGGAGCGTGTCCTGACTCAATGTTGAGAGGAATCAGGATCTTCGGGCTCGCTCTCAGGTTCTCCATATTGCCCCACAGGCCGTCCATCTCTCTGCTGCTTGTTGGACTGGTTTGCCTGCTGCTCTGGCGTGGCACGTCCGGCCAGATAGCCAGCAATGGTCCCAAACAATGTAAATACTGCAGTTCGCGCACTTTCGTCAATCTTGATGAGCACTAGCATGGTGGCTAATATAAGGAGCAATACCAGGCCGAACAATACAATAAAATTTGTGCTAAATCTGCCGCCTTTGAACACTCTGACTAATTGAATTATAGTTAGCGCGCCTAACGCTCCGGCGCCCAGGTACAGGATAGGAAGGTAGTCCATGGTTGTGACGGATCCCTTCTGTAGGATCAACAACGGGCGCGAGGTGGTCTAACATCCCGAGGCCAGCGCACGACTACTACTTGTTCTAGCTGTTTCGACAACGACCGGCGAGGCGTTACCTGAGCAACGCCCCAGCGACAGGTCTCATCCGACCTCCGCCTCCGGGGAGTGCGCTCCAGTCGCGTCGTGGAGCAGCGACGATGCGGCTGACCTGCGGGTGGGCCGTGCCAGCTTGTCGTGGCCGTTGTCGTTGTTGGCGGTCAGTGCTTGTGAGCATGTGCGCCGAGTGTGCCCGTGGAGGAAGCCACAACGATCACGGTCGGGTCCAGCGATGCGTGCCACTGTGAGCCCCGCCCGGCCCACACGGTTCTACCAGCCGAGACGCTCGGCTTCACCGGCGCCGACCGCGGTCGCCGAGAAGGACTTGGGCCGAGCACAACCGGACGTCTGCCCGAAGGGCCGCCCTCATGGGTGCTGCCATTCGTGAACTCTCACTTTTACCGTCTGCACAAGGTGCGTGTGGACGCTGAAAGGGCGTGACGCCATGTCATTACCCGTGCTCGACAGGGATAACTATCAACACTCTTCCTCGGACTGGGTGTTGCGTGCCGGGACGGCGTTGCAGGTGGCCGGCTACCTGCACACCGAACCGACCGGTATGTACGACGAGGAGTTCGCCGCCGCGGTGCGGGCGTTCCAGGAGGCCAACGGCATCAGCGAGGAGGACCACGTCGGGCCCTACACGTGGCAGGCACTTGGGGTGGACGAGCCCGCCGCTGACATGGCCGACATCACCGTCGTCGACGTCGGTGCCTTGTCCGAGGACGGTCAGTGGCGGTGGGACGGTGCGGAATGGGTGGCCGCCGTCGAGGAACACGTCGTCGCCGTGCAGGTCGGTGCCCTGTCCGAGGACGGTCAGTGGCAGTGGGACGGAGCGCAGTGGGCCGCCGCGGTCGCCGCGCCGGCCGGAGTCGCGGCGGTTGCCGCGGACTCGTCGGACTTCGAGGACATCGACCTCGCCGGCAGCATCCTCGACTACGAGCTCGCGATCCTGCGGCAGTGGAAGGCCGCGCTCGACTCGTTCAACGAGGTCATGGAGAGCGAGACGCAGCAGTCTGCCAAGCCGGACTTCGCCGCCGCCCTGCTGAAGGTGTTCGCGGAGAAGGTGCTCGGCGCGGCCGCGAAGGAGATGAAGGCCGAACTGGTCTTCGACGTCCTGAAAGGACTCGTCGGCGAGGCGGAACGCGCGAAGAACGCACAGAAGTCCGTGGCGTTCCGGGACTTCTACACCACCCACCAGACCCACATCGCCAACCTCGACAAGGAGCTGGTGACGAAGAAGCCGGTGTTCGTCGCCGGTGTGCGCCGGGAGACCGAGCGGCTGCTGCGCAACGACCCCGACTCCTACGGGATGCTGCGGATGGAGCTGATGGAGCTGTTCCAGGATGCCGACCAGCGCCTGCGGACGGCGACGCAGGAAGCCCTGTTCGCCGAGCTGAGCGCCGAGTGGGTGAGCCAGTCGGTCGACGGCGAGATGCGCATCCGTGTCCGCGAGGCCGACCTGTCCGTCATCGACGTGGTGATCAAGGCCCCGGACGGCGACAAGCTCGTCGACCAGCTGACGCAGCAGCCGGGCGGCATGGACGTGTGGCACATGCGTGCCGAGAAGCTGGTCATCTTCATGGACGCCGCCGAGCACGCGGTCGGTTACGTCCGCCTCGACGCCGCCAACCGGCTGACGAACCTGCCCGCCGAGCAGGACGCCAAGTACAAGCAGCGCTACCAGCGCCTCGTCACCGCCGGTGGGCTCGCCCCGGTCACCAAGAGCTGATCAGGGCCGCGATCGACCGGCACATCAGGTCGACCCGGTCCCGCGGCTGGTGCGGCAGCGTCGTCGCGTGCACGCCGGTCCGTGCGCACCAGTCGACCAGGATGCGCTCGACGTCGTCCCGGTAGACCGGGTCGACCGCCCGCAGGTCGTCGGCGCACACGGGAATCGTGTGGTCGACCTCGGCGCGGTAGACCAGGTCGTACGTCGGCATCCACGCCTCGGCCACCGCCGAGACGACGTCGTTCCCGTGGTCGCCCGCGGCCCGGTCGTGCGCCACCACGCCGGGTGGCCCGCCGTCGCACAGCAGAACCTGGGTGCCCGACAGCGCGCACTCGCCCCTGATGATCTCCCCGAGCAACCATCCGGAGGTGGCCAGGCCCTGGCCCGCGTGGAGCGGCAGCGGGCACGCGCGCGCGGGTTCGTCCAGCACGACGCCCCGGATCCCCCTGCGGTCCATGGCTTGCCGCAACTCCGTCAGGGTGGTGGTCTTGCCGGTCGAGAACGAGCCGCACACGAGGATCTTGAGTGCGGGCCGCATGTCATCGCTCGTCTCGTCGGCAGCGGCCGAGCAGGAACCTCGGGTACTCCCAGGCGGTCGGGTAGGCGCCCTCGATGCCCGCGTCCGGCATGGGCTCGAGAAAGGACTCGAGAGTGAGACCGGAGTCGATGAGGGCGTTGGTGTACGCGCTGAGCGAGCGATGGGTGTGCGTCGTGCGGAGCCTGGTCACGGGGGAGAGCGACGTGCGGAAAGGGGCGTCTATCCACGTCTCGCTGTCGTAGCGGAACCAGGGTTCCTCGTCGTACTGCCAGTACCGCGGCCAGAAACACGGGTGCGGAATCGCGAACACGAACACGCCGTTCCGGTTCAGCAGTTCGGAACACGACGTCAGCGCGGAACGCAGCGAGCCGACGTTCTGCAGGAGCATGTTCGCGATGACGATGTCGAATCCGCCCCGGTTCTCGCACCAGGCCCGGTATTCCTCGACGGCGGTGGTGGTGAACGTGCAGTTGTCCAGATCCGCATAACGTACGGACGCGATGTCGATGCTCTTCTGGCTCGGGTCGATTCCCACGGCGCGCAGCCTCGGGCACTCCTTGGCGAGCTGGGCGATGAACGTACCCGTGCCGCAGCCGACATCCAACAGCGACGAGCCCGAGGTCAGCCGCTCCGCGACGAGGCCGCGAAGGGACGGCAGCAGAATGTGGCTGTAGCTGATATCGCGGCCGCTGTTGATGAGCTGGTCGCGATGACCGGCTATCTCGTCCCATTCTTTCGTGAGCTCCGCGCTCGATCTCGCGGCCACCGAGCGGACGTCTCGTCGTGGCATGTCAAGCCCCTCGGCGGGCGGTCCCGGTTGCACGTCGCCTTTTTTCCTGTCTGTCCAGCACGAGGTTTGTCTCATGAAAGTCGTCCGCATAGATATGCGCGGACAGGATGTGGAACGTTAGCACCCCCACTCGCGCGGCCAGCAGGTGTGCCACCTCTTGCTGAATTGCGCGGATCGCAACGCCATTTCCGGGCTGGCTCGCGAAAACATTCTGGCTGCGGTATACCGCACTCGCGTGCACCGCATCGTCCCGGACCTTGAAGTCGAGCAGGGAAAGGCACGGGAGCTCGTGGTCGGCGGGTGCGTGGAACACCATCGTCGCCTGCTTCGTCTCCCGTTTCACACGCAGCCGTTCGACCACGAGCCGGACCTGGTCGACGCCCGCGTAGTCCCGGAACCGCGCGCCGTAGCTGATCCGGTACGGCGCCACCGGCCGGAGCTCGCCGTACTTGCGCTCCATCAGGTCGATCCGCTGTTCGTCCGCGCCGGCCGCCACGAGCTCGGCCCGGTCGCACGTGCGCGCGGCGAGCGACACGTTCAGTACCTCGCGGATCCGGACACCGTCGTCGGTCGCCGGGACACCGTGGTGCGCGACGTGGGCGAGACAGGTGAGCCACGCGTCGGCGAACCTCTGGTGCACCCCGAGCGACGTGGGCAGCCCTTCGGTGTGTGCGGTGGTGGCGATCGACTGGCGCATCACGCGAACTCCTAACCCCAATGGTGTCTGACGACCGAGCGGATGGACTCGAACTCGGGGATCCGCCGCGACCAGCGGTACGCGGCGCTCAGGTCGATCGGGACCTCGCCGAACGCGACCCGGTGCGCGGCGTCGCCCGCGAGCCGCAGGTGGTGTGCGACGAACGCCCACCAGTTGGGCAGCGCGCGGAGCTCGAGGACGAGGCGGGTGCCGAAGGTCGCCGGGTGCGGCACCTCGGCCAGGATGCTGAGGTGGTCCACCAGGTTGCCGTAGTAGTACAGGCTCATCCGGTCGCGCCGGTTGGTGATCTCCATGTGGGTGAGCCCGCCGAGGGTGCCCATGAGGTGTACGAGGCTGACCCGTTCCTCGAAGATCGGGTCGAGGGGATCGGCGGCGGCCAGCCCGGTCCTGCGGCGGATCGCCTCGAGGAAGGTCTGGCGGGAGAAGGAGTTGTGGCTCGCCAGCCGCTCCACCTCGCCCTGCAGGAGGCCGACGGTACTGTCGTCCGCGACGACACGGGTGAGTGAACCGTCGTGCCCCAACTGGGTGAGATCGAGCAGTTGGCGGATCGTGAGGCTCAGCCTGCCGACGAGGCTGCTGACGAAGTGCTCGCGGATCGCGATCGACTCGCCGGGCTGCATGTCCATCTTCGCGGCCCGGATGAACCCGTCGGTGCCCGAGAACCCTCGGATGAGTGCGAACGGGCTCATCCGCAACAGGTTCTCGGCCCGGTCCGCCGCGTCGTCGTCCACTTCGGTCAGTGAGGCTACGTCCCGCTTCCCGTACGACGACTTGCTGTACTGCTCGACCTTGTAATCGATGTAGGACCGGAAGTGCACGCCGGGCACCTGCGCGTTCTCGCCGAGCAGGAACAGGATGTCACCCGCCTCGACGCACGAGGTGAAGTCGTCGAGCGCGTCGGCCACCTCGCGGGACCGGTACGCGTCCGCGCAGTGCAGCACGATCTTCTCCGACAGCAGCAGGCCGGCCTCGATGTGCTGGCGGATGGGCGCCCCCGGGAACGTCCTGCCGTACAGCCGGGCGTTGTGCACGTCGGTGACCGGCAGGTACAGGCTCGTCGGCGGCAGATCGCCGATCGTGAGCACCCGCTGGTTCGTCCGGTCGACGTTCAGCATCGCCTGCGACATCGACAGGTTCGCGCTCGTGTTCGGGTTCGCGGCATTCGAGCTGACCCAGACAATCGTCGCCGTCTCTTTCGTCTGCACGTGCACCGGCGCGAACGCTTCGGCGTCGAGCGAGCCGTAGCCGGGCTTTATCACCTTCTCGAAGAAATCGTTCGAGATCGCCGCGACCAGGTGCGCGGGCGAGGCCAGCAGCGCCTGCCGGACCACGCCGTTGTCGATGATCCGGAACGTGTGGTTCAACGCCTCGCCGGAGTACCCGCCGCCGTCCTTTATCAGCTCGCCGTGGTGCACGCCGACGCGCAGGCGCAGGAGCGCCGCGGTGCTCGCGGTCAGGTTGTGGTGGCGCAGCTCGGTTTCCAGCGTGGGCAGGAAAGCGGAGATGATGCGGGACTTCGGGACGCGGCTCGCGAAGATCAGCCAGCTGCCGTCACCGGTGTCCCCGCTCGCATGCACGGGGTTCGGTTCGCGAAGGCTGCCGCTCGCCGAATCGGTGATGAGCTTGAGCGTGCTGCGCAGGCCGGCACGGATCGGGTCGGTTCGCGTCGGGGAGCCGAAACCCTCGATGTCGAGGGTGACAATGGAGAAGTGCTGAGGCTCCCACGATGCGTTCGACACATCGCCATCGTATCGGGAAAATTATCGAGGAAATAACGTCGATCCGGCCGTGCGGCGGATTTGTCGGGCAAATTGGTGAAAGGCGTTCAGCGACGCTGTTCTTTGTCTGCGAACTGTCATACTTGTGTCCAGAATCCACGGGTCCGGTGTGATAGGCCGCCGTCCGGCTGCTTTGATGACCTTGTGGATCTGCTCAGACATCTCCGCTTCTTCGTGGCCGTCGCCGAGGAGGGGCACTTCGGGCACGCCGCGGATCGGCTCGGGATGACGCAGCCGCCGGTCTCCCAGGGGGTTCGGCGGCTGGAGGACAAGCTCGGGGTCACGCTGCTCACCCGGACCGCCCGCGGGGTCGGGCTCACGGCGGCCGGCGCCGAGCTGTTGCCGCGCGCGACCGCGTTGCTCGCCGAGGCGCGGCGCTTCGAGGACGACGCGGGTCGGCACCGGGTGGCGCGCACCGACCTGCGGGTCGGCATGGTGGCGCAGCTCAGCGCCTGGCACGTGGCCGCCGTCGTCGACGGGGTGCGGCGGGCCGGCTCGCACGCGGTCGTCTCCATCGCGTCCACCGTCGAGCTTGTCGCCGCGGTCGCGGCCGGGCAGCTCGACTGCGCGGTCGTCCATCACCCGGCGCTGATTCACCCGCTCGAGTGCGGCCGCATCCTGAAGCTGCCGACCGCGTTTCTCGTACCGGCAGATCATCGGTCGGTGCAGCGGCTCACCCACCTGGGTGATCTTCGGATCGCCACGGCACCTCGGAGCCACAACACGGCGGCCTACGACCTGCTCGTGGACTCCTTGCGTGCCAAGGGACTCGACCCCGAGGTGGTGCCGGCGCCGACCGACCGGGACACCGTGGCCGCGGTCGCCGCCGGCGGTGCGTTCGGGCTCACCGCGGACCCTCGGCTGGCGGCGCCCGGGGTGACGCGGGTGGAGCTGGGCGGCGACGAGTTCGCGCTGCGGCTGCGACTCGTCTGGCGGGAACCGGCGCCCGCCGGGCTCGCCGCGATCGAGGACGTGCTCACGTGAGTGCCGTCGAGACACGCATCCGGGAGGTGTTCCAGGACGCCGGCGCGACCGGGTGGGTGCACGCGGTGCCGCTCGCCGGCCCGCCGGCGCGGGAGGTTCGGATCGGCGCGGACGAACGGGTCGTCATGGCGTCGGTCTACAAGCTGCCGCTGCTGGTCGCGCTGTGCCGCCAGTTCGACGCACGCGTGCTCGACCCGCGTGCGTCGGTGCGGATCCACCCCGCGTCGTGCACGCCGGGGCCCACCGGGATCGCGACGTTCCTCGACCCGGTCACGCTGTCGTGGCGAGACCTGGCGACGTCGATGATCGTCGTCTCGGACAACGCGGCCGCCGACGTGATCCTCGGTCAGGTCGGGCTCGCGGCCGTCCGGGAGACGCTCGCGGCCGCCGGGCTCGACGGGACGACCGTCGTCGGCGGGACCGCGGACGTCGAGGCGTCGATCGTGCGGGACACCGGCGCGACCGACGCCGCGCAGGCGTTCGCGCTGCTCGCCGACAACGACGCGGCGGTGACCGTCAGCGCGTACGACCCGTCGTTCGCGAGCGCCACCAGCGCGCGGGACATGACCCGGCTGCTCGCGTCGATCTGGGCCGACGAGGTCGGGTCGGCCGAGCAGTGCGCGTTCATGCGACGGCTGCTCGGCATGCAGATCTGGCCGCACCGGGTGCGGGCCGGCTTCCCGTTCGCGGGCGTGCGGGTCGCCGGCAAGACCGGGACCATCGGCGCCGTCCGTAACGAGGTCGCCGTGGTCGAGTTCCCGGGGGAGACGCCGGTCGCCGTCGCGATCTTCACCTTCGCGGCGCGGGCCGACGCGTCGCTGCCGAGGGTGGACGCCGCGATTGCCGAGTGCGCGCGTCTCGCGGTCACCGAACTGCGGTCCGGGCGACTCTGACCTGCTGTGATAGCGAAAACGTATCGGCGAACGGGTGTCGCCGTATTGGCGTGGTCCGGTGCGGCTGTGCTTCCGTACGGCTCGTGAGGATCAACAAGGGGATCGGGATTCTGCTGGCCGCGCTGCTGGTCGGCGGCTGCACCGAGGCGGCGCCGGAACCCGCGCCGACGCGGCCGTCGACCACCGAGGAGCCGGCGCCGAGCACGGCGCCGCTCGAGGAGTTGGAGAACAGGTACGGGGTGCGGCTCGGGGTGTACGCGACGAACGTCCGCACGGGACGGACACTGTCCTATCGGGACGACGAGCGGTTCGCGATGCTGTCCACGTTCAAGACCTACGCTGCCGCCGCGCTGCTGTACCAGCATCCGCTCAGCTCCGGCTACTTCGACACGGTGCTCACCTACACCGAGGCGGACCTCGCCGCGAACTCGCCGGTGACGAGCGCCCGGGTCGCGACCGGGATGACGGTCGCGGAGCTGTGCGCGGCGGCGATCACCAGGTCCGACAACACGGCGGGCAACCTGCTGCTCAAGGAGCTCGGCGGCCCGTCGGCGGTGACCGAGTTCGCGCGGTCGATCAAGGACCGGCGGACGCGGCTGGACCGCTGGGAGACCGAGCTGAACACGGCGATCCCGGACGACCCGAGGGACACCACCACCCCGGCCGCGATCGGTGGCGGCTACCGGGAACTCGTGCTCGGCGACGCGTTGGCCAAGCCGGAGCGGGACCAGCTGACCGCGTGGCTGCTGGCGAACGAGACCGGTGGGGAACGGATCCGCGCCGGCCTGCCGCCGGACTGGAAGACGGCGGACAAGACGGGCAGCGGCGACTACGGCTCGGCCAACGACGTCGCGATCACGTGGACCCCGGCCGGCGAGCCGCTCGTCATCTCCGTGCTGTCGACCAAGCCGGACAAGGACGCGAAGTACGACAACGCGGTGGTGGCCGACGCCGCGCGCGCGGTGGCCGAGGCCCTCACGCGGTGACGAACGTGCAGCCGCTGACCTCGAGGTACTCGCCCTGCACCGCTGTCAGCCGGGTCGGCCCCTCGGTGAGGTTGTTGGCGATGATGTCATCGCCGCTGCTGTTGTTCAGTCGTGCCCAGTAGCAGTGGCCGCCGGCCGTGGGACCGTCCGACTTGTACTCACCCGGAGTGATGTCGGTGCCGACGAGGTAGAGCCCGTCCCCGAATTGTGCCGCCGGCGGGGGCGGGCCCTGCGTGATGGTCACCGGCGGCGGCGCGGCCGCGGTGCGGGTATAGGTTTTCTCGATTGTCTCGGTGATGGTCTGCAGCGGCGCCTTCGTGGCGGTGCCCGCCTCGGCGGACTTGGCATAAAAGGTGCTCACGCCACCGATGACGAGGCCGACGAGCAGCAGACCGCCCGGCACGCCGACGCGCAGGATTGCTTTCCGATCCATTTCGGTCCAGGCTTTCTCGGGAAAAGTTGCGACTGGACAACGCACGTTTGGCGTTGCTTTCCCGAAACCCCGCGGCGTGTTTCGGCTGACGCTCCACACATCGTGGCGGCCTCACGCTGCGTTACCATCAGCCGAGGTGGCCCAGTCTGCGGCTGATCTCGTCCGCGCCCTGCATGAGCGTGCGTGCCTGCTCGTGCATGAGGTGCTCGGTGAGGCGGTACGCGGGACCGGACGCGCTCACCGCGGCGAACACCTTGCCGTCCTGGCCTCGGATCGGGGCGGCGATCGCGTTGAGCCCGATCTCGTACTCCTCGACGGCCACGGCGTAGCCCCGGTCGTGCACGGCGGCCAGGTGCGGGGTCAGGCCCTTGCGCGTGGTCACGGTGTTGGGGGTGAACCGCTCCATACCGGTGGCGAGCAGCTCCGCCTGACGCTTCTCGCTGCGGTGTGCCAACAGCACCTTGCCGCTGGAGGTGGCGTGGAACGGGGTGAGCCTGCCGACCCAGTTGTGCGCCGTCACCGCGGACGGGCCGCGGACCTGGTCCAGGTTCACCACGTGGTGCGACTCGCCGACCGCGATGTTGACGGTCTCGCCGAGCTCGCGGGCCAGTCTCTCGCACACCGGCCTGCTGTGCCGCGTCACGTCCATGCCGCCGGACACCGCGCCGGCGAGCCGGACGATGCCGAACCCGAGCCGGTACTTGCCCCGGTCCTCGGCCTGCTCGACGAGCCCCCGGGTCTCCAGCGCGTTGAGTAGCCGGAACGCCGTCGACTTGTGCACCTCGATCTCGGCGGCCACCTCGCTGACGCCCGCCTCGCCCTGTCTCGCCAGGATCTCCAGCACGCTGATCGCCCGGTCGACCGACTGGACGCCGGTCGTCGAGCCGGCGCCGGATTCGTTGCTCATGACGAAACTATAAGCGCTCTCGCCAACAGCATCGCATCTTGTCCCCGCCTCGCGGCGAGCTTATGCTCGTCACAGCTCTATTGCGTATGACGAATCGAGTTTGGCGATGCGCAACAACCGCGAGCTACTGCGAAGCATCCGGTACGAGGTCATCCCCACGGCGACGATCGAGGCCAAGGTCGTCGAGTCCGTGCCGAAGGACGTCACGGTCACCGTCACGGCGTCGCCGAACAAGGGCCTCGCACCCACGCTCGACCTGGCCGAACGGCTGGCCGGCCACGGCTACCGGGTGGTGCCGCACCTGTCGGCCCGCCTGGTCGCCGACGACGTGCACCTCAAGGAGATCGTCGCCCGGCTCGTGCACGCCGGCGTCGACGACGTCTTCGTCCCGGCCGGCGACGCCGACCCGCCCGCCGGCCGCTACCACAGCGCCCTCGACGTGCTCGTCGAGCTGACCGCGCTCGGACGGCCCTTCCGGCACGTCGGCATCACCGGCTACCCCGAGAGCCACCCCGCGATCGACGACGACATCGTCGTGCAGGCCATGTGGGACAAGCGTGCCCACGCCACCTACATCGTCAGCAACCTGTGCTTCGACGCCAAGGTGATCGACGCGTGGGCGCGGCGCGTCCGCAGGCGCGGGGTGACGCTGCCGATCCAGCTCGGGCTCGCCGGGCCGGTCGAGCGCACGAAGCTGCTCGCGATGGCCGGCAAGATCGGGGTGGGGGAGTCGACGCGGTTCCTCGCGCGGCACTCGAAGTGGTTCGCGCGGCTGGCGGTCGGCTACTCGCCGGAGCGCCTGCTCGCGAGGCTCCCCGACGAGAACGTCGCCGGGCTGCACGTCTTCACGTTCAACCAGGTCGCCGAGACCGAGCGGTGGCGGCAGCGGCTGCTCAACCCATGAGCAGCGCCAGCTCACGCTCCAGGCCCGCGTCGCCGACCGGCACGACCTCGAGCGGCAGCCCCAGCGTGGCCGCGGCGTCGCTCGCCCGCTCCCGCAACGACGGCGTCGCCCGCTGCGCGAGCCACACCACGCGCCGGTAGTGGCCGAAGTAGGCGTCCCGCAGCGACGGGTACCGGTCCAGGCCCAGCTCGGCGACGACCGTGCGGCGGAACGACCGCACGAGGAAGTCGGTCAGCACGTAGGTGCCCGGCTCGGCCTCGAACAACGCCGTCATGCGTGCGACACCGGCGAAGACGTCGTAGCAGTGGGCGCCGCCGAGGCGGGCCACCCCGCGCCGCGCGCACACGGCGTCGAGCGCGCCGTACGTGCCGCAGTCGGCGTACGCCACGGCCCGGCGCGGGTAGTCGGCCAGCTCGTCGAGCGCCGCGTCCACTTCGGACGCGATCAGCGAAGGCCGGTTGTGCAGCAACGGCGGCAGCGGGTGGACGTGCACGGCCCAGCCGCGCCGGTCCGCGATCTCGGCGACGTGCGTCGCGAGCGCGCCGCACGCCACCACCGCGACCTCAGCCGGGGAAGGCGAGCTGCTCGATGAACCGGTCGTTGAAGTCCGCGCGATCGGAGAGCTCGACGTAACGCACCTCCTCCAGCAGGGCTCGCGCGCCGGCGCGTTCGCGCACCGACAGCAACGTCATCTTCGCACCCTCGCCGGCCACGTTGCCGGCGCTGACGATCCGCAGCACCGAGATGTCGGGTACCAGCCCGATCCGCACCGCGTTCGCCGGCGAGAGGTAGCTGCCGAACGAACCGGCGAGCAGCACCTGCTGGATGTCCCGCGCGGACACCCCCAGCTCCTCGACCAGCAGCCGCCAGCCGGTCGCGATCGCCGCCTTCGCGAACTGCAGCTCCCGCACGTCCCGCTGCGACAGGTAGATCAGTGGCTCGTCGTCGTGACCGTGCAGGACGAACACCCGCTCGCCGTTCACCTCTCGCAGCCGGTCGGCGAGCCCGGGGAACTTCTCCCGCGCCAGGTCGGCCGCGAGCAGCCGCCCGGACGAGTCGAGCAGCCCGATCGCGACCAGTTCGGCGACCGCGTCGACCAGCCCGGACCCGCACAGCCCGATCGGGTCGGCGTCGCCGATCACCTGCAGCGACACGTCGTCCGCGGTGATCTTGACGACCTCGATCGCGCCGTCGCTGGCCCGCATGCCGCACCGGATCGCGGCGCCCTCGAACGCGGGCCCGGCCGGCGCGGCGGTGGCGAGCAGCAGATGGCCGTCGCCGAGGACGATCTCGCAGTTCGTCCCGACGTCCACGAAGAGCCGCAACCGTTTGTCGCGGTCCATTCCGGACGCGAGCATGCCGGCCACGATGTCGCCGCCTACGTACGCGCCGAGCGCGGGGAACGTGTACGCGGGCGCGCCGGGGTGCACCGGCACGCCGAGGTCCGCGGCCAGCACGCGTGGCAGCGTCCGGGTCGCCATCACGAACGGCGCCACGCCGAGGGGTTCGGGCTCGATGCCGAGCGCGAGCTGGGTCATGGTCGCGTTTCCGGCGAGCGCGATCTCGTACACGGTGCGCGGGTCGATCCCGGCGTCCGCGCACACCTCGGCCGCCAGCGCAGCGAGGGTCTCGTGTGCCCGCTCGGTGAGCCGGCCGAGCGCCTCCGGGTCGAGCATGGTCGCGCTGATCCGCGTGATCACGTCGGCGCCGAACGGCTGCTGCGCGTTGAGCATCGACCGGACGGCGGCCGGGGTGCCGGTGGACAGGTCCAGCAGGGTCGCGACCGCGGTCGTGGTGCCGAGGTCGAATGCGATGCCGAACCTGGTCCCGCTGGTGTCGCCCGGCTCGACGTCGACCAGCCGGTCGTCCACGACCACCGCGGTGACCTTGAAGTCGTTGTCCCGCAGTGCCTTCGGCAGGTTCCGGACGGCGCGCAGGTCGACGGTCAGCTCGAGGTCGTCGAGCGCGGCCAGCAGCCGCTCCAGGTCCGACTGCTGGTCGGACAGCGTCGGCTCGGACAGCTCCACGTACCGCTTCTGCACCGCGGGGCGCAGGATCACCTGCCGGCCGACGCCGACGGTCGCCGCCTTCGGCCGGGTGGCGAGCGGCGGCACGTCGACCGCGATGTCGGACGTGGCCGCCGCGAGGCACGCGAGCCGCCAGCCCGCGGCCAGCTCCTCCGGCGTGAACGCCCGGGGGTCCGATGTGGACACCGCGACGTCGCCGTCGACCCGGACCTTGCACTTGCGGCACGTGCCGTGCCCGCCGCAGGTCGAGTCGATCGCGATGCCGTTCCAGCTCGCCGCGTCGAACACCGTCACGCCGGCCGGCACCCGGACCTCCCGGTCGCTGAAGGAGATCCGCACCCGGTCGGTCATGTCGCGGCGGCTTCCGCGGCGGCGCGCAGCTTCGCGCGGTGCGCGGCGATCCAGCTGCCGCCCCACGCGTCGTTGCCCAGCAACAGGTCGGCGGCGCGGACCGACTCGACCAGGGCGGGCGTGCGGCAGTCCATGATCGCCGAGGTGAGCCCGCAACGCATGGCCATCGGCAGGAACGTCGCGCCGAGCACGTGCCGGTTCGGCATCCCGAACGACACGTTGGACGCGCCGAGGGTCATGTTGACGCCGAACTCCTCGCGGATCAGCGCGATCGTGTCGAGCGTCTTGTTCACCAGCGTGGTGTCCGCGCCGATCGGCATGGCGAGCGGGTCGATCACGATGTCGGACAACGGGATGTCGTACTGGCCGACCGCCACGTCGATGATCTTGCGGGTGATCTCCAGCCGCTTGTGCGGATCGTCGGGGATCTCGTCCTCCTCGTTGGGCAGCGCGATCACCGCCGCCCCGTACCGGCGCACCAGCGGGAGGATCTCGTCGAGCCGCTCCTGCTCCCCGGTGACGGAGTTGACCAACGCCTTGCCCTGGTACACCTCCAGCGCGGCCTCGAGCGCCCCCACCACCGACGAGTCGATCACCAGCGGCAGGTCCGTGAGGCCCTGCACCAGTTTCACGGCCGCGACGAGCAGCTCGGCCTCGTCGGTGAGCGGCACCCCCATGTTGACGTCGAGCATCGTCGCGCCGCCGGCGACCTGCTGCGCGACGTCGATCTCGATGCGCGACAGGTCACCGGCCCGCAGCTGCTCCTGGAACTTCGACCGCCCGGTCGGGTTGATCCGCTCGCCGATGACGCAGAACGGCTGCTCCGGCCCGATGGTGACGGTCCTCGAGCCGGACGAGACCACGGTGTCCATGACGCTCCTCAGACGGCGGCCGCGGTGCGGCGCAGCTGGATGAGTTCCTTGGCGCGCTTGACCGCCGCCGACGCGTCGGCCGCGTAGCCGTCCGCGCCGACCGCGTCGGCGTACTCCTGGGTCACCGGCGCGCCGCCGACCATGACGATCACCTTGTCCCGCAGTCCCGCCTTCACCAGCGCGTTGATGTTGGCCTTGAACATCGGCATGGTGGTGGTGAGGAACGCGGAGAAGCCGACCACGTCGGGCTTGTGCTCCTCGATGGCCTTGATGAACTTCTCCGGCGCCACCTGCACGCCGAGGTCGATGACGTGGAAGCCGGCGCCCTCCAACATGATGTTGACGAGGTTCTTGCCGATGTCGTGCACGTCGCCCTTGACCGTGCCCATGAGGAACGTGCCGACGGACTCGGCCCCGGTCTCGGCGAGCAGCGGGCGCAGGATCTCGAGCGCGCCGCTCATGGCCTTGCCGGCGATGAGCATCTCCGGCACGAAGAAGTCGCCGCGCTCGAAGCGGGCGCCGACCTCCTCCAGCGACGGGATGAGCGCGTCGAACAGCATCGAATCCGGCGTCATGCCGATCTCGAGGCCGAGGTTGGTCAGCTCGAGCACGCGGGGCGCGTTGCCGACGAGCGTCTCGTCGTACAGGGCTCTGAGGATCTCGTCTGGGCTCACGGCTTGCCCTTTCCTGGTCGGTGGCCTAGCTGTCGGGAGACGGCGCGAGTTTCGGCGACGAGCCGGTCGCCGATGCGGGCCGCGGCTGTCTTGCTGATCCGGGACGTCGGCCCGGACACGGACACCGCGGCGATGACCGAGCCGTCGCGGGTGTGCACCGGCGCGGCGACGGCGACGAGCCCTTCTTCCAGCTCCTCCCACGCCATCGCCCAGCCGCGGCGGGACGTTTCCGCGAGGTCGCGCTCGAACTCGCGGCGGGACAGCGGCTTGCCCGACGGCGGCGGGGACAGCTCGCCGGCCGGCATCGGCATCGCCCGGTAGGCGAAGAACACCTTGCCCAGCGCCGAGCAGTGCGGCGGCACCGACACGTCGAGCCAGTTGGTGGCGCTGAGCAGGTAGGACGAGTCGACCTGGGCGATCTGCACGACCTCCTCGCCGCGCGGCACCGCGAGGTTGACGGTCTCGCCGGTGACCTCGCCGAGCTCGTCGAGCATCGGCTGGGACACGTCGAGCAGGTCCTGCGTGGTGTCGTGCTGGGCGGCGTAGATCGCGAACAGGGGACCGGCGCGGAACAGCCCGGCGCGGTCGCGGCGGACGAGCCGGTTGCGTTCCAGCGCCTGGAGAAGTCGGGAGGTCGTGGACTTGGCGAGCCCCAGCTCGTCGACCAACGACGTGAAGGTGCGCGGTTCGCCGGACTCCACGACGAGGGCCAACAACGCCGCGGCGCGGTCGACGGCCTGACTTCCTGTGTTCATTGGCTCGCTCCGCTCGCGTATTCGCGGCCTGGTCCCGGCGTCTTCCCTCCCTGCGCTGCTCAGGCGACTCGCTCCGCTCGTGGCCTTCCGCTGCTCACTCGGTCCGGACGCCGGCGGCCGCTCACCCAAGTCCGCACCGTCTCTCATCGGCCCGCTCCAACAGTTTCATAATATGGAACCCAAGTTCCATAACACGAGCGTAGGATTCGGCGAGCCCGATCGTCAAGGGAGTGCGATGTTCCGAAACCAGATGCCGCACTACGAAATACTTTCCGCCGACGCGATGGCGGTGCTCGACTCCGGATGGCGCCGGATCGTCTCCGAGATCGGCGTCGAGTTCCTTTCCGACCGCGCGCTGGAACTGTTCCGGCAAGCCGGACAAAAGGTCGAGGACAACAATGTCCGCTTCGACCCCGACTTCCTGTTGGAGCAGGTCGCCAAGGCGCCGAAGGAGTTCGACGTACAGGCGCGCAACCCTGCTAACAGCGTGCACATCGGCGGTGACCACATGGCGTTCGGCGGTGTGTACGGGCCGCCGTTCGTCCGTGACGGCGAGGTCCGCAGGGACGCCACGATGGCCGACTTCGAGAACTTCACCCGTCTGGCGCAGAGCTTTACGACATTGGACTCAGCGGGCGGGGTGATCTGCGAACCGAATGACACGCCGCTCGACTCCCGGCACCTGGACATGATCTACGCGCTGCAGACGCTGACCGACAAGATCTATATGGGAAACGTCGTCTCCGCGGTCAACGCGCGGGACACCATTCGCATGACGGAGATCCTTTTCGGCGGCCGGGACAAGATCGAGAAGACCCCCGCGACCATCTCTCTGATCAACTGCAACTCGCCGCTGCGCTGGGACGACCGGATGCTCGAGGCGCAGATCGAGTACAACGAGGCCAACCAGCCGGTGGTGCTGACGCCGTTCCTGCTCATGGGCGCCATGTCGCCGGTCTCGATTCCGGCCACGCTCGCACAGCAGATGGCGGAGGCGCTGTCCGGGATCGCCCTGTCCCAGCTGGTCCGCCCGGGCTGCCCGGTGATCTTCGGGTCGTTCCTGTCCAACATCGACATGCAGTCCGGCTCGCCGTGTTTCGGCACGCCGGAGTCCGCGATGGGACTGCTGTGCACCGGCCAGATCGCGCGCCGGTTCGGGCTGCCGGTCCGCTCCGGCGGCGGGCTGACGTCGAGCCAGACGGCGGACGCGCAGGCGGCCTACGAGGGCCTGATGACCATGCTGCCGACGTTCCTCGCCGGCATCAACTGGGTGATGCACAGCGCGGGCTGGCTCGAGGGCGGACTGGTCGCGTCGTACGAGAAGTTCGTGATCGACGTGCAGGTGCTGGAGATGCTGCAACAGGAGTTCACGCCGCTGGAGATCACCGAGGAGTCCCTCGCCTTCGGCGCGCACGCCGAGGTCGGCCACGGCGGCCACTTCCTCGGCGCGGCACACACCCTCGAGCGGTTCCGCACCTGCTTCTACCGGCCGTTCCTGTCCAGCTCGGACAACTACGACCGCTGGATGCGGGGCGGCGCCAAGGACACGGCGGCGCGCGCCGGGGACGTCGCGCGGAAGAAGCTGGCGGAGTACGAGCAGCCGCCGCTCGACGACGCGATCCGCGAGGAGCTGGCCGAGTACGTGATCCGGCGCAGGCGCGAACTGGGGGACTGAATGACGGCGTACGTACTGACGATCACCTGTCCGGAGCGGATCGGGATCGTCCACACCGTCGCGGGGTTCCTGGTCGAGCGTGGCTGCAACATCGTGGACAGCCGTCAGTTCGGTGACTCCCGCTCCGGCCGGTTCTTCATGCGGGTGCACTTCGAGACCGACAACGCGAAGGCGACGGCGGACCGGATGCGGATCGGGTTCGAGCCGGTCGCGGCCGCGTACGGGATGGAATGGGCGCTGCACGACCTGTCCGAGCGGCCCCGGCTGCTGATCATGGTGTCGAGGTTCGGGCACTGCCTCAACGACCTGCTGTACCGGGTCCAGAGTGGACAGCTCGCGGCGGATGTGCCGGTGGTCGTGTCCAACCACCGCGACTTCCAGCCGCTCGCCGAGTCGCACGGCATCCGGTTCGAGCACGTGCCGGTGACGCCGGAGTCCAAACCGGACGCCGAGGCGCGGCTGCTGCGGCTGGTCGACGAGCTGGACGTCGACCTCGTGGTGCTGGCCAGGTACATGCAGGTGCTGTCCGACGAGACGTGCAAGCGCCTCGACGGTCGCGCGATCAACATCCACCACTCGTTCCTGCCGAGCTTCAAGGGCGCGAAGCCCTACCACCAGGCGTTCGACCGGGGCGTGAAGCTGGTCGGCGCGACCGCGCACTACGTCACGCCGGACCTCGACGAGGGCCCGATCATCGAGCAGGAGGTCATTCGGGTGGACCACTCGCAGTCCGCGGAGGACCTGGTGGCGGTGGGCCGGGACGCCGAGCGGCTCGCGCTGGCGCACGCCGTGCAGTGGCACGTGGAGCGGCGGGTGCTGCTGAACGGGAACCGGACGGTGGTGTTCAGGTGAGTGAGCACCCCGACCGGCTGTGGCGCAACCCCAGCCCGAAGTGGTCCTACGACGTGGTGATCGTCGGCGCCGGCGGGCACGGGCTCGCGACCGCGTACTACCTCGCCCGCAACCACGGCATCACCAACGTCGCGGTGCTGGAGAAGGGGTGGCTCGCGGGCGGGAACATGGCCCGCAACACCACGATCATCCGGTCGAACTACCTGTGGGACGAGTCGGCGGCGATCTACGAGCACGCGCTGAAGCTGTGGGAGGGCCTGTCCGCCGAGCTGGACTACGACATCCTGTTCAGCCAGCGCGGGGTGCTCAACCTCGCGCACACCCTCGGCGACGTCCGCGAGGGAATGCGCCGCGTGCACGCCAACCAGCTCAACGGCGTCGACGCGGAGTGGCTGGATCCGGACGGGGTCAAGGAGTTCTGCCCGATCGTGGACACGTCGCCGGACGTGCGGTACCCGGTGCTCGGCGCGACGCTGCAGCCCCGCGCCGGGATCGCGAAGCACGACCACGTCGCGTGGGCGTACGCGCGGGGCGCCGACCGGCTCGGGGTGGACCTCGTCCAGGGCTGCGAGGTCACCGGGTTCGTCCGCGACGGCGACCGGATCACCGGCGTGCGCACGAACCTCGGCCCGATCCGCGCCGGCGCGGTGGCGCTGGCGTCGGCCGGGCACACGAGTGTCCTCGCCGGACTCGCCGGGCTGCGGCTGCCGATCCAGAGCCATCCGTTGCAGGCGCTGGTGTCCGAGCTGCTGGAGCCGATCCACCCGTGCGTGGTCATGTCCAACCACGTGCACGTGTACGTCAGTCAGGCGCACAAGGGCGAGCTGGTGATGGGCGCGGGCATCGACCCGTTCAACTCCTACGGGCAGCGCGGGTCGGTGCACGTGATCGAGCGGCAGCTCGCGGCCGCGCTGGAGCTGTTCCCCGTCTTCGGGCGGGCGCACGTGCTGCGGACGTGGGGCGGGATCGTCGACGTGACCCCGGACGCGTCGCCGGTCATCGGGCCGACGCCGGTCGACGGGCTGTACGTCAACTGCGGCTGGGGGACCGGCGGGTTCAAGGCGACCCCGGCGTCCGGCTGGGTGTACGCGCACACGATCGCGACCGGCGAGCCGCACGAGCTGAACAGACCGTTCGGTTTGGACCGATTCACGACCGGCGCGCTGATCGACGAGCACGGCGCCGCCGCCGTCGCGCACTAGGGGAGTCCGGATGTTGCTGATTCGCTGCCCGTGGTGCGGTGCGCGGGACGAGGTGGAGTTCGGGTACGGCGGTGCCGCGCACGTGCCCTACCCGGCCGACCCCGACGCGCTGACCGACGCGGAGTGGGCCGAGTACGTGTTCGTCCGGGACAACCCCAAGGGTCCGTTCGCCGAGCGGTGGGTGCACTCGGCCGGGTGTCGGCGATGGTTCGACACGGTGCGGGACACGGTGACCCACGACTTCCTGGAGGCGCCGTGAGGTTGCCGACCGGTGGCCGGCTCGACCGGTCGACGCCCGTCCGGTTCACTGTGGACGGGGTGACCCGCACGGGGTACCCCGGCGACACGCTCGCCTCGGCGCTGCTCGCGGCCGGGGTGCGGCAGGTCGGGCCGAGTGTCTACCTGGGACGGTCGCGCGGGATCGTCGCCGCCGGCGTCGAGGAACCGAACGCGCTCGTGCGCGTCGGGGACGAGTCGATGGTGCCGGCGACGACGGTGGAGCTGGTCGACGGGCTGGTCGCCGAGACGCTGTCCGGCCGGGGTCGACTTGCCGAACCCGACCGGGGACGGTACGACAAGCAGTACGTGCACTGCGATGTGCTGGTAGTCGGGGGCGGACCGGCCGGACTCGCCGCCGCGGCAAGCGCCGGCCGGTCCGGCGCCCGGGTGATCCTCGCCGACGAGCGGCCCGAGCTGGGCGGGTCGCTGCTGTCCACACCGGACACCACCGTCCCGGAGCTGCCGGACGGGATCCGGGTGCTGACGCGTGCCACGGTGTTCGGCTACTACGACCACAACTACCTGACGATCGCGCAGCGGCGGCCCGGCGGCGGCCGGCTGTGGCACGTGCGGGCCGGACACGTGGTGCTCGCGACCGGCGCGCACGAGCGGCCGCTGGTGTTCGCCGACAACGACCGGCCGGGGATCATGCTGGCGGGCGCGGTCCGCACGTACCTGAACCGGTACGCCGTGCTGGCCGGCCGGCGGGTCGTCGTGTGCACCACCAACGACAGCGCGTACGCCACCGCGCTCGACCTGCTCGGCGCCGGCGCCGAGGTGCTGGTCGCGGACACCCGCGCGCCGGCACCCGCCGTCGCGGCCGAGGTGCGCACGCTCGGCGGCGAGGTCCGGGCCGGCACCGTGGTCGTCGGCACCGAGGGCGATCCCGAGGTGACCGCGGCACACCTGAGCGACGGCACCACCGTCCACTGTGACCTGATCGCGGTGTCCGGCGGCTGGAACCCCGCGGTGCACCTGCACAGCCAGGCCCGCGGCACCCTTCGGTACGACGAGCGCCGCGCCGCGTTCGTGCCGGCCGCGAGCCGGCAGGCGAACGTCTCGGTCGGGTCGGCGGCCGGCGAGATCGACCCGGCCGATCCGAAGTGGACGATCCCGTCGCCGGCCGGCACGTGGGACACGCACTTCGTCGACCTGCAGCGCGACGCGACGGTCGCCGACGTGCTGCGGGCCACCGGCGCCGGCATGCGCTCCGCCGAGCACGTCAAGCGCTACACGACGATCGGCACCGCACACGACCAGGGCAAGACGGCGGGGGTCAACACCCTCGGCGTCATCGCGGAGGCACTCGGGGTCACCCCGAGCCCCACCACGTTCCGCCCGCCCTACACGCCCGTGTCGTTCGCGCTCCTCGCCGGCCGCGACCGGGGCGACCTCCACGACCCGGCCCGCGTCACGCCCCTCCACGCGTGGCACGTCGAGCGCGGCGCGCTGTTCGAGGACGTCGGCCAGTGGAAGCGGCCGTGGTACTACCCGCGCGCCGGCGAGGACATGACGGCCGCCGTCCTGCGCGAGTGCCGGGCCGCCCGCGAGGGCGTCGCCATGATGGACGCGTCCACGCTCGGCAAGATCGAGATCGTCGGCCCGGACGCACCCGAGTTCCTGAACCGTATGTACACCAACGCGTTCGCGAAACTCCCGGTCGGCTCCGCCCGCTACGGGATGCTGTGCAAGGCCGACGGCATGGTGTTCGACGACGGCGTCGTGCTGCGCCTCGCCGAGGACCGCTACCTCGCCACGACCACCACCGGCAACGCGGCCGCCGTGCTCGACTGGTTCGAGGAGTGGCTGCAGACCGAGTGGCCGGACCTGCGGGTGTACTGCACGTCGGTCACCGAGCAGTGGTCGACGATCGCTGTCGTCGGCCCGCTGTCCCGCGCGGTGATCGCGGCCGTCGCCGACGTGGACCTGACGTTCATGACCTTTGTGGACACCACGCTGCGCACCGGGGTCCCGGCGCGGATCGCGCGGATCAGCTTCTCCGGCGAGCTGGCCTACGAGGTCAACGTGTCCGGCTGGGACGCGCAGGCGACGTGGGACGCGCTGTACGCGGCGGGGGAGCCGCACGGGATCACGCCGTACGGCACCGAGACCATGCACGTGCTGCGTGCCGAGAAGGGGTTCCCGATCATCGGGCAGGACACCGACGGCACGGTCACGCCCATCGACCTCGGCATGGACTGGATCGTGTCCAAACGCAAGGACTTCGTCGGCAAACGCTCGCTGCGCCGGCCGGACACCGCGCGGCCCGACCGCAAACAGCTCGTCGGGCTCCTGCCGGTCGACGGGGACGCGCTGCTGCCGGAAGGCGCCCAGCTCGTCGCCGACGGGGTGCCGCTGACCCCGCCGGTGCCGATGCTCGGCCACGTCACGTCCAGCTACCGCAGTGCCGCGCTCGGCCGCACGTTCGCGTTGGCCCTGGTCAAGGGCGGTCGCGACCTGCTCGGCCAGGTCGTGCACGCGCCGCTGGGCGACCGGGTGATCGCCGCGACGGTCACCGAGCCGGTGTTCTACGACCCGGAGGGAGCCCGCCGTGACGGATGAGCCGATCCGCGAGCTGCGGTTCCGCCCCATGGTGAACCTGCGGGTCCCGCCGGACTCACCGGCCGCGGGTCGGATCGCCGACGCGCTCGGCGCCGCGCTGCCCGCGCCGAACACGGTCGCCTCCGGCGCCCATACGGTCCTGTGGCTGGGGCCGGACGAGTGGCTGGTCGTCGGCGAGGGCGCGAAGGAGCTGCTCGACCGCGCGGTCGGCCCCGACTTCGCTTCTGTGGTGGACGTCTCTGCGAACCGGACCACGTTCGAGCTGTCCGCGTCGTGGGCCCGTGACCTGCTGGAAAAGGGCATGTCGATCGATCTGCACCCGCGTGTGTTCGGTCCTGGCCGGTGCGCGCAGACGCTGCTGGCCCGTGCTCAGGTCATCGTCCAGCAGGTCGACGATCGGCCGACCTACCATGTGCTCGTACGGGGGTCGTTCGCGCCGTACCTCGCCGCGTGGTTGGCCGACGCGGCGAGTGAGTTCGGCTGAGCCCGGAGGTTCAATGGCGATCAGTGTGTTCGACCTGTTCTCGGTCGGCATCGGACCGTCCAGCTCGCACACCGTCGGACCGATGCGGGCGGCGCGGACGTTCGTCACCGGGCTCGACGCGGACGGGATGCTCGACGAGGTCGGGTCGGTGCGGGCCGAGCTGTTCGGCTCGCTCGGCGCCACCGGACACGGTCACGGCAGCGGGCCCGCGGTCCTGCTCGGACTGGAGGGGGAGCAGCCGGAGACCGTCGAGGTCGAGACGGTCGCCGACCGGGTCGCGAAGATCCGTGCCACCGGCGGGCTCATGCTGCTTGGGCGCCACGAGGTCGCCTTCGACGACGACTCGTTGGTGCTGCACCGTCGCCGCAGCCTGCCGTTCCACCCGAACGGGATGACGTTCGAGGCGTTCGACACCGCGGGCCGGTCGCTGCGCGCCCGGACCTACTACTCGGTCGGCGGCGGGTTCGTCGTCGACGAGGCCGCGCAGGGTGCCGACCGCATCAAGGTCGACGACACCGACGTCGCGTACCCGTTCCGCACCGGCGACGAGCTGCTCGCGCACTGCCGGCTCACGGGTCTGCCGGTGAGCGAGATCATGCTGGCGAACGAGACGTCGTGGCGGTCCGCGCAGGAGGTGCGCTCCGGGCTCACCCACATCTGGGACGTCATGCAGGAGTGCGTGCGGCGCGGGTACACGCGGGACGGGACGCTGCCGGGCGGGCTGAAGGTGCGGCGGCGGGCGCGGGAGATGTACGAGCACCTGTCCTCGGACCCGTTCTCGACCGACCCGCTGCGCGTCATGGACTGGGTGAACCTGTTCGCGCTCGCGGTCAACGAGGAGAACGCGTCCGGCGGGCGGGTGGTGACCGCGCCGACGAACGGCGCCGCCGGCATCATCCCGGCGGTGCTGCACTACTACGCGCGGTTCGTGCCGGGCGCGACCGAGGAGGGGGTCGTCCGGTTCCTGCTGACGGCCGGCGCCATCGGCGTGATCTACAAGGAGACCGCGTCGATCTCCGGCGCCGAGGTCGGGTGTCAGGGCGAGGTCGGGTCGGCGTGCTCGATGGCGGCCGGCGCGCTGTGCGAGGTCATGGGCGGCACGCCCGAGCAGGTGGAGAACGCCGCCGAGATCGGCATGGAGCACAACCTGGGTCTGACCTGCGATCCGGTCGGCGGGCTCGTGCAGATCCCGTGCATCGAACGCAACGCGATGGCGTCGGTGAAGGCGATCAACGCGGCCCGGATGTCCCTGCGCGGCGACGGCACCCACGTGGTCACCCTCGACAAGGTGATCAAGACGATGCGCGAGACCGGCGCCGACATGAAGGTCAAGTACAAGGAGACCGCCCGAGGCGGCCTGGCGGTAAACGTAATCGAATGCTGAGCAGCATCCGCGAGTCCACCGTTCAGACAGGGTGAGTCCCACGTTCGAGCATGGTGAGTTGCCGTTTCGTGCCTAACGAGCGTTCGGCACGAAACGGCGACTCACTGTGTCTGAACGGTGGACTCGCGGGGTTTGGGTGTTGGACTCGCGGGGGTTAGCGGCGGGCGAAGTCTGGGGCGTGTTCCGGGCGGATGCCGCGTCCCACCACGTAGGCCGGGATTCGGCGTAGCCGTGGGAACCGGTTCGCCAGGCGCATCGGCAGTGGGGGCTTCGTCGCGCGTGCGATCTCGATGCCGCCCGCGAGGGCCGGGCGCAGCACACGCGCGTGCAGGAAGCGCTGGACACCCTGGACGACCACGGTCGGCAGCAGCCTGCGCCGCTGCACCCTGGCGAGGTCGCGGGTCGTCACCGTGCCCTCCCGCAGCGGCGCCGCGAGCAGCGTCGCGGCCGCCACCGCGTCCTGCACGGCCAGGTTGATGCCCACCCCGCCGACCGGCGACATGGCGTGCGCGGCGTCGCCGATGCACAGCAGCCCGTCGAGGTGCCAGCGGCTCAGCCGGTCGACGCGCACGTCGAGCAGCTTCACGTCGTCCCACGACGACACCGCGTCGACGCGGTCGCCGAGCCACGGCGCCACCTCGGCGATGCTCGCGATCATCTCCGACACCGGCCGCGTGCGCTCCGCCGGATCCGAGCCCTTGCGGATCAGCGTCGCGGACTGCCAGTAGTCGTTGCGGTCCAACAGGATCACCGCCCGGGAGCGGCTCACGATGCCGACCGCGCCGCGCGGGTCGCTCTCGTGGCGCGGCAGCCGGAACCACCACACGTCGAGCGGCGTCGGCCAGTTCCGCACGGTCAGGTCGGCGGCCGACCGCAGCACCGAGCGGCGGCCGTCGGCGGCGACCGTCAGGTCCGCGCGGATCTCGCCGGTCTCGCCGTCCTTGGTCCGGTACTCGACACCGACCACCCGCCCCTGCTCCCGCACCAGGTCGACGGCCTCGGTGTTCATCCGCAGCGTGAACGTCGGCTCCTGCTTGGCCGCGTCGGCGAGCAGGTCGAGCAGGTCCCACTGCGGCACCATCGCGATGTAGTTGTGCTTGCCGCGCAGCTGCGTGAAGTCCGCGAACGGCGCCATCCCGCCGACGAAGGGCACCTGCGCCTGCTCCAGCCTGCTCTGCGGCAGCTTCTCGAACTCCGCGCCGAGGCCCAGCTCGTCGAGCAGGTCGAGTGTGGTCGGGTGCACCGTGTCACCGCGGAAGTCACGCAGGAAGTCGCCGTGCTTCTCCAGCACGGTCACCTCGACGCCGCCCCTCGCGAGCAGCAGTCCGAGCACCATCCCCGCCGGGCCGCCGCCAACGACGAGACACGTGGTCCGTTCGATGCCAGCCATGTCGCCCTCCAAATTTCATTGCCTGTTGAATAACTCCAGGATGCACCCGGCGGCCCGCGTCGTCAAGACGGATACGCTGACCGGGCCATGACTACTGCATTCGAGCCAGCCGCGTACCGCGCCCGCTTCTGCCCGTCGCCGACCGGGACGCCGCACGTCGGCCTCATCCGCACCGTCCTGTTCAACTGGGCGTTCGCCCGGCACAACGGCGGCAAGCTCGTGTTCCGCATCGAGGACACGGACACCTCCCGCGACAGCGAGGAGAGCTACGTCGCGCTGCTCGACGCGTTGCGCTGGCTGAACATCGACTGGGACGAGGGTCCCGAGGTCGGCGGCCCGCACGAGCCGTACCGGCAGAGCGCGCGCGGCGAGCTCTACGCCGACATCGCGCGCCGCCTGCTGGCGGCGGGGGAGCTGTACGAGTCGTTCTCCTCCAACGAGGAGGTCGAGGCCCGCCGCCGCGCCGCCGGCCAGGACCCGAAGCTCGGCTACGACAACGCCGACCGGTCGCTGACCGACGAGGAGAAGGCCGCGTTCCGCGCCGACGGCCGCGAGCCGGTGCTGCGCCTGCGGATGCCCGACCACGACATCGCGTTCGACGACCTCGTGCGCGGCGAGATCGTGTTCAAGGTCGGCAGCGTGCCGGACCCGGTGCTGGTGCGGGCGAACGGGGCGCCGCTGTACACGCTCACCAACCCGGTCGACGACGCGCTCATGGGCGTCACGCACGTCCTGCGCGGTGAGGACCTGCTCCCGTCGACGCCGAGGCAGATCGCGTTGTACGAGGCGCTGCGGCGCATCGGCGTGACCACGTTCACGCCGCGGTTCGGGCACCTGCCGCTCGTGCGCGGCGAGGGCAACAAGAAGCTGTCCAAGCGCGACCCCGAGTCGAACCTGTTCCACTACCGGGACCGCGGGTTCCTGCCAGAGGGCATGCTGAACTACCTGGCGCTGCTCGGCTGGGCCATCGCGGAGGACCGCGACATCTTCACCATGGACGAGATGATCGCGGCGTTCGACATCACCAAGGTCAGCGCCAACCCCGCGCGGTTCGACCTGAAGAAGGCCGAGGCGATCAACGCCGAGCACATGCGCCGGCTTTCCGACGAGGATTTCGTCGCGCGGGTCATCCCTTATCTCGTGTCGGCGGACGTCCTGCCGGAAAACCCGTCGGCCGGGGACCTGGAATCGCTGCGGGCCATCGCGCCGCTGGTGAAGGAACGCGTCACCGTGCTGTCCGACGCGGTCACGATGGTGCGATTCCTGTTCGTCGCCGAGGCCTCCTTCGTGCCGGAGCCGGAGTCCGCCGCGAAGGCGCTCGGTCCCGACGCGACGCCCGTCCTGGACGCCAGCATCGCCGCGCTCGAAGGCGTCGGCGAGTGGTCGACGGCGGCCATCGAGGAGGCGCTGAAGGCGGCGCTGATCGACGGGCTCGGGCTCAAGCCGCGCAAGGCGTTCGCGCCGGTGCGGGTGGCCGCGACCGGTCGCACGGTGTCCCCGCCGCTCTACGAGTCGCTGGAGCTGCTCGGACGGGAGCGGTCACTGTCGCGGCTCAGGGCGGCACGATCCTGACAGTGCGGTAACGCGAGGCTGACAAAAAGCGACAGACCATCATCGGGCCCGGCTGACGGTGTGCTGACTTAATCGTGTCAGAGTCCACACAATCACCTCTATAGCCGAATCGGAGAGTGCCCCGGGCGGCCTAACCTCTGCTGATGACCTTTGGGCTCGTGCCGCTTCCTGCTGCCTCCGACCGCCGCTCGACCGAGCTGGCGGCCGAGCACGAGCCGCCGAGAATCCAGGCCGTCTGTTTAGACATCGACGACACGCTCGTGGACTTCACCAGCTCCGCTAAGCGGGCCCTGTACGACCTCATCGGCCGCGACGACATGTGGCCGCGCTGGCAGCGCACGACCGACGAGCACGTCGCCAGGGTCGTGTCCGGCGAGCTGCCCTACGACGCCATGCACCGCGCCAGGACGAAGGCGTTCTTCGCCGACCTCGGCGCCCTCCTGGACGACGACCTGGTCGCCACGCTCGAGGAGCGGCGCTGCACCCAGCTCAGGACGACGTGGCAGCTGTTCGAGGACACCGTCCCGTGCCTCGACTGGCTGCGTGCCGCCGGGCTCAAGCTGGCCGCCGTCACGAACGCCTCCGGACAGCACCAGCGCGGCAAGCTGGCGGGTCTCGGCATCGAGAGATTCTTCGACACCCTCGTCATCGCCGGCGAGCTCGGCGCCGCCAAACCCGATCCGGTGATCTTCCACACGGCGTGCGCGCGCATGGGTGTCACACCGTCGGAGACCATCCACGTCGGCGACCTCCTCGACACCGACGCCATCGGTGCCCGCGACGCCGGCCTCCACGGCGTCTGGCTGTCCCGCGAGGCGGCGTCGGTCAGCCCCGAAGCGGGCGTTCAGACCATCGAAACCCTCTCTGACCTGCCAGAACTCCTCGTGAGCGAGTACCGCACACCCGACCTCACCGCGGGAGCCGGGGCCGATTTCCGGTGCCGGGGCGGCGTGGTCTAACATCTCTTCCGGCGCTGCTGAGCAAGCCGAGCAGAGTCCTTGGGGTATGGTGTAATTGGCAGCACGACTGATTCTGGTTCAGTTAGTCTAGGTTCGAGTCCTGGTACCCCAGCAGAGCGAACGAAATCGTCACTGATAGAGTTCACTCTGGTTCTGGCCCCGTCGTCTAGCGGCCTAGGACGCCGCCCTCTCAAGGCGGTAGCGCGGGTTCAAATCCCGTCGGGGCTACAACACCACGGCGGCGTTGACGCAGGTCAACGCCGCCGTTCGTGTTTCCGCGGCCCTGTCGCCGGTGATCCGAACGGCGCCGCGTCGAATGATCGTAAGCTTCTCCGGGAAATACGCGCCCACGCCGGATGCGGCGTCGCGCGATCATATCGAGAAGCCGCGCAATTGATCGCAACGCGTGAGAGTTTATTCCGGTCGTGACGCGTTGGTTCGCAAATATCCGTAATTGAAATAACGGGCGCAGTGGCGCAAGTGGGACCTGATCAATCCAATGACCCACGCCGAGCCGCCGCCCACCGCGCGGCGGACCGCGTTGTTGCCAACGGATAGAGCGCCGTGTAACGTTGGGGCCGCGCGAAGCATGCCCGAATTCGGGACCATTCAGCTGGCCGCGCGAATCCTCGAGACAACCTCAAGAAAGCCTCAAGTCGACCCTTCCGTATTACTCGGGAGGGTCGACCTGTCGTGCGTACATCCCCACTTCCGCGGGAGAGGACCACTAATGCCTGCGCGAGCAATCCTCATGGTTGGCTGCCGCCCGCAGCTGCTCAGAGCAGCACGTGACGGCGGCTTTCCCGTGGTGGTGATTTCCGGGCCGTGGGAGAAGGACTGGATCCTGCCACAACAGGCCTACGCGGAGAAGATATTGCTCGTCGACGACCCGGCGCGCGTCGACCAGGTCTTGAGCGCGCTGGCCCGCGCCGGGATCGGCGGCGGCGACCTGCGTGCCGTGTGCCCGGCCAGTGACGACTACGTCCTCGCCGCCGCGGTCCTGGCCGAGCTGCTCGGCGTCGAACGGGGTCCGCACCCGCTCGACGCGCTGTGCTGGAAGGACAAGTCCCTGCAGAAGCAGGCGATGGCGGCGGCCGGGGTGCGAGTCGCCGCGCACCAGGTGATCGACGACGTGCTCGACGACCTCCCCGACTCCTTCGACGTCTCGTTCCCCGCCGTGCTCAAACCCATCGCGGGCGCCGGCACGTCGCACACCTACATCGTGCGGAACGACGACGAGCTGCGGGCGGCGGTCGGTCGGCTGCCGAGGACCCTGCCGTTCCGCACCTTTCTGCTGGAGGAGTTCGTCGTCGGAAACGAGCTGCACGTCGACGGGATCTTGTGCGACGGCGAGCTGATGTTCCTGTCCATCGGTCGGTATCACCACAATCTGGTGAATGCGAGCTCCGGCGCCCTCATCGCCTCGACCATCGTCGACCCGGTCGAGGAGTCGGGGCTTTACGAGCAGGTGCGGGAGTTCGCGCAGCGGGCGTTGTCGGCATTGTCGGTGACGGCCAGCGTCTTTCACATGGAGATCTTTCACAATGCGGACGGCGGCCTCACGTTCGGCGAATGCGGTATTCGCCTACCCGGGGTCTTCATCCCGCAAATGGTGAAACGCAAGTTCGGGGTGGACCTCGCCAGGGCGCAGCTCGAGCTTTTGTCCGGAACGCGACCACGTCTCGAGGTCACCCCGACGAGGAAGGCGGTGTCGATGGTGTTGTTGCCCACGATCGCCGGCACCCTGCTGTCCTGCCCCTCCGAAGCCGAGATCACGGCCCAGCCCGGTGTCGCGTACGCGGAGGTGCAGAAGCCGGTCGGCGCGGTCCTGCGGTCGAAGGAGGACGTGCCGACGGCCCGGGTCGGCGAGGTTCTGCTCGTCACCGACGACGCCGCGAGCGCGCGGGACCGCATCGCCGCACTCGTCGACTGGTTCACCCACCGGCTGGTGGTCGCCGCGGAGCCGCCGAGCTCGAACGCGCCGATCTTCCGGCTCTGGCGCGAGCACCACGGCCACCCACTCAGTGCGGCCTGACCGTCGTGACTGACGCGGTGTCATCGGCACGCTCGTCCGGCGCGATGCGCGTGCTCGGGCTCACCACGTTGTTGCGCACCACCGGGCGCGGGATGTTCATCACGGTGAGCATGGTGTATCTCAGCCGGTTCGTGGGGCTGACGACCACCGAGATCGGCATCGCGCTCACCGCCGGCGCGGTCGTCGGGCTGATGTCCGGCCCGATAGCCGGGTACGTGGCGGACTGGCTGGGGCCGCGCCGAGTCACGACGGTGCTCGCCGTCCTCGAGGGCGCGGCGATAATCGCGTACACCCAGATGCAGACGTTCGCCACGGTCGCCGTGCTGACCTGCCTGGTCGCCTGTTTCGAGGCCGGCGCGTTCCCCGCCCGCAACGCCCTGCTCGCCGGTGCCGTGGCGCCGGACCAGCGGGTGCGGGCCCGCAGCCAGCTGCGGGTCGTCACCAACGTCGGGTGGGCGGTCGGCGCGGGGATCGCGAGCCTCGCACTGCATGCCGGCGAGCGCGGCACCTACGTGCTGCTGATCGCGCTGTGCGGTGCCCTGTGCGTCACCGCCGGGCTGATCATCAGCGCGGTGCCGTTGCGGCATGGCGTGGAAAGCACCACCCAGCGGGTGAGGTGGACGGTCGGACGCGACCGGCCCTACCTCGTCCTGGCCGGGCTCAACGGTCTGCTCTACCTGTCCAACGGCGTGCTCACGGTGGCGGTGCCACTGTGGACGATCGGTCACACCAGCCTGCCCACCGCGACGGTCGCGTTGCTGATCGTCCTCAACACGGTGATCGTCGTGCTGTTCCAGATCAGGGTGGGCAGGACCGTCACCGACGCGCGGTCGGCCTGCCGTGCGCAGTTGCTGGCCGGGGTGTTCCTGCTCGCGGCCTGCGTGCTGTACGGCGTCGCGGCCGGCCGTCCCGACTGGTTCGCGCTCACGGCCCTCGTCGTGGCGACCCTGACGCACACGGTCGCCGAGATGCTGTTCGGCGCCGCGTCGTGGCACCTGTCGCACGACCTCGCGCCGGACGACGCCCAGGGCCAGTACCAGGGGGTGTTCGGCATGGCCATGTCCGTGTCGGACGTGGCCGCGCCGATCGTCTTCGCTGTCGTCCTGCTCGGGTGGGGCCTGCCCGGCTGGTTGTCGCTCGGGCTCGTGTTCGCGGCCGCGGGCACGGCGACCAGGCCGGTCGTGCGCTGGGCCCGGTGGAAACAGGCCGGCGGCACCTCGCCGCGGGCACTCGAACGGACGGTGCGATGACCACGACGACACCACATCCGCGCTTACGCGAGGTCCGGACCCGCGGCCTCGTGCTCGGGTGGGCGCCGACCATGACCGCGGGTTTCCAGAGCCTCGGGGTCGAGACGATCTCGGTGATCCCCCAGCGCTACTGGAACCGCGTCGGCATGCCCGACATCCTCGACGGGATCTGCCTGCTGGTCGAGCGCTACGACGTGGAGGAGATCCTCTCCAGCCTGTCCCGCCGCGAGATCGACACCGACGACCTGCGGTTCATCGTCGCCGGCGACGAGTTCGCCATCGTGTGCGCGGCGACGCTCGCCGAGGCGCTCGGTCGGTCCGACATCACGATCTCCACGGCGTTGGCCTGCCGGGACAAGACCGTGCAGAAGCGGCGCATCCGCGAGCACGGGATCCCCTGTGCGGACTGGCAGGCCATCGACCCGGTCACCGCGTTCGTCGGCCGCGAGGCCGAGTACGCAGGGCTCCTGCCGGGGGTGCTCAAGCCGGTGTCCCAGGCCAGCACGATCGGCACGATGCGGGTCGAGAGCATCGAGCAGCTCGCGAAGGAGCTGAACCGGCTCGTCGCCGAGAACGCGACCGCCCACATCCTGGAGAGCTGGGTGGAGGGCCGCGAGATGCACTCGGACGGCGTCGTGGAGAACGGTCGAATCGTGGCGTTCGGCGTCACGCGGTACCGGCACAACCTGCTGACCGTCCGGGAGGGGAACCTGCTCGCGTCGATCACCCTCGATCCGACCGAGCACGCCACGCTGTATGCCGAGATGCGGGAGCTGACCGATCGGAGCCTGCGGGCGGTCGGCCTCACCGACGGGATCTTCCATCTCGAGGCGTTCCACGGGCCGGACGGCTTCGTGTTCGGCGAGCTCGCCGCGCGGGCGGGCGGGGTCTACGTCATCGACGTCATGATCCGGAAGTTCGGCGTGAACCTGCCGTACGCCCGCGCGCGGGCCGCTCTCGGGCTGCCCCAGCAGACCCTGCGCGTCCCGGACCGGCGGTCGTTCGGACAGACCGTGCTGTGGTTGCCGCCCGGTGTCATCCGGCGGATGCCCACTCTCGCCGACGTCGAGGCGCGCCCCGGTGTCGAGCTCGCGTCGCTGGACGTCCAGCCCGGCGACACGATGGTCGACACCCGCTACGCCAGCACGGCCCGGGCCGGGCTCGCACTGCTCATCGCGGACGACGAGACCGAGCTGGAGCGTCGGATGGACGACCTCACGGCGTGGTTCGCCGACGCGTCGCTGATCGAGTCACCGGCATGACGGACCGCCGGTAGGAGCTGAGGACATGTCAAGACAGGACAACGCCAAGACGCTGGTCGATCTGTTCCAGCACACGGTGTCCCGCCATCCGGACCGCACGGCGGTCAGCGACCGGGACGGCGGCCACAGCTATCGCGAACTGCACGCGCGGGCCGCGTCGCTGGCCGCTCGGCTGGTCGGGTCGGGGGTCCGCGTCGAGGACCGGATCGCCCTCCACGTCGACCGGGGGATCGACACCTTCGTCGGGGTCCTCGGGATCCTCATGGCCGGCGGCGCCTACGTGGCCGTCGATCCCGGCTACCCGGCCGCGCGGCGCGACCTGATGTTCGCCGCCAGCGGCGCCCGGTTCTCCGTGACCGGTTCGGGTGCCGCCGACGACACCGACCGGCTCGCCGTGACGGCACTGCGTCCCGAGGCGCCCGCTGCCACGTCCCGCACCGCCGCCGGACCGGCCGACGCGGCCTGCGTGCTGTTCACCTCCGGCTCGACCGGCACCCCGAAGCCCGTGGTGCTCGAGCACCGCAACCTGGTCCACTTCGCCACCAACCGGTCGCTGCCGGCGATCCGGCCGGAGGACCGGGTGGCACACGTGTCGAGCGTGTCCTTCGACGCCTTCCACTTCGAGACCTGGTGCGGTTTCGCGGCGGGCGCGGAGATCGTCGTGCTCGGCACGGTGCCGGAGCTGCTGTCCGGCGACCTCCAGCGCGACCTCCGCCGGCATCGGGTGAGCGTCATGCTGATGCCGAGCATGGCGCTCAACCACATCGTCCGCGAGGACCGGGACGCCTTCGCCACACTGCGACTGCTGTGCACGGGCGGCGATGTCGTCCTCCCCGAGACCTGTGCCCAGCTCCTGGAGTCGGACTTCTCGGGACGTCTGGTGAACCTGTACGGCCCGACCGAGGCGACGACGGCGTGCGTCGGGTACGAGGTCACGGACGCCCCCGGCGACGAGTCGGTGCCGATCGGCGCGCCCTTCGCCGACACCGGGGGGCACGTGCTCGACGCCGACCTCGCAGAGGTTCCCGTCGGGGAGGTGGGACAGCTGCACGTGTCCGGGCCGGGCGTGGCCCGCGGTTACCAGGGCCTGCCCGAGCTGACCGCGGAGCGGTTCGTCACCCATCCCGCGGAACCGGCGACGCGGCTGTACGCCACCGGCGACCTGGTCCGGGTCCGACCGGACGGGCTGCTCGAGTTCGTCGGGCGAGCGGACGACCAGGTCAAGATCAGGGGATACCGGGTGGAGCCCGGCGAGGTCGAGCGAGTCCTCATGCGACACGAGAACGTGCGGGACGTCGTGGTGCTCGGCCGTGGGCGGGGACAGGACCGGCACCTGACGGCGCTGGTGCTGCCGCACGGCCGCCCGTCGCTGCGCGCGCTGCGTGAGTACGCGGGCGAGCACCTGCCCGACTTCATGGTGCCCGCGTCGTTCGTGGCGATCGACGAGGTGCCGGTCGACGCGCACGGCAAGCGCGACCTTCCCGCACTGCACGCGCTGGCCGACGAGCACGCGCGCGGGCGGGGACCCCGGGTCGCGCCGAGGGACGCCGCGGAACGGTTCCTGGTCGGGCTGTGGGACGAGCTGCTCGCCGCCGACCAGATCAGCGTGACCGACGACTTCTTCGCCCTCGGCGGCAACTCGCTGCTCGCCTTCCGCGCGCAGCGGCGGATCGAGCGGGAGCTCGGGGTGCACGTGGACCAGCGGGAGATCCTCACCCACAGCGAGCTCGCCGCCCTTGCGGGACTGATTCGGCAACGCCGGGCGGCGGCGTGATGACGACGCCGACCGTTGACCTCACCGATGTCGGCGCGTTCGTGAGCGAGCGCCACCACGCCATGCTCGCCTGGCTGCGTACCAACGACCCCGTGCACTGGCACCGGGTCGGCGACAGGACCGGGTTCTGGGCGCTGACGAGGCACGACGACGTCACCGCGGCCTACTTGGACAGCAAGGCGTTCAGCTCCCGGGGCGCGATGCTCGGCGGCTCCTACCGCAGCGCGACGGACAGCGCGTCGGGACGCATGCTGGTCGCCTCGGACCCGCCGAGGCACCGCCTGCTCCGCAAGCTCGTGCACCGGGTGTTCGTCCAGGAGTTCGTCTCCCGCATCGAGACCCGCGTCGACTCGTTGGTCGGCACGGCGTTCGACGCGGCGCTCGCGGCCGGCGGCTGCGACTTCGCCACGGACATCGCGCCCGAGATGCCGGCCGGCGCGCTCATGGAGATCATGGGCGTCTCGCACGCCGAGGCCCACGAGCTCATCGGGCTCACCAGAAGGATGATCGGGTACCGCGACCCGAACATCGAGGACACCGCCGACGACGAGCGCGTGCGGCTCGCGATGATCCAGGCGGAGCTCATGGAGTTCTTCGCGGACATCGTCGCCCGCAGGCGGGTGGCCCCTGGCGACGACCTGGCCAGCGTCCTCGTCGGCGCGCGGCTGAACGGCCGGCCGCTCGACGACGACGACATCATCTACAACTGCCTCAACGTCGCCGTCGGCGGGAACGAGACGACCGCGTTCAGCGCGACCACCGGGGTGCTCGCGCTGATCGAGAACCCCGACCAGCACGCGGCGCTGCGTACCGGCGCGGTCGGACTCGACCTCGCGATCGACGAGGTGCTGCGGTGGAGCACCGTCAACGCCTACGTGCTCCGGGTGGCGGCGCAGGACGTCGAGCTTCATGGCAGGACGATTCGCCGCGGCGACTCGGTGACGTTGTGGAACGCCTCCGCCAACCGGGACGAGCGCCAGTTCGCCGACCCGGACCGGTTCCTCGTCGACCGTGCGCCGAACCGGCACGTGGCCTACGGGGCCGGCATCCACCGGTGCATCGGTTCGGCCGTCGCACACGCAGAGCTGCCCACGGTCTTCCGTCGGCTGGCCGACCACCGGGTGCGGCTCGGCCTGGCCGGCGAGGTGGTCCGGCTCCGCTCGAACTTCATCCAGGGCATCACCAGCCTGCCGATCCACCTGGCGGCGGCATGAGGTTCTCGCGCGGAATGATCTCCATGGGCCTGCGGGACGCGCCGGTCCGCGTCGTGTTCGTCCCGCACGCGGGCGGTTCCGCCATGTCGTACCTGCCGCTGGCCCGGACGCTGCCGGACTCGTGCGAGACGCACCTCGTCGAGCCGGCCGGCCGCGGCTCGCGGTACGACGAGCCGTTCCCGGAGAACTTCGCCGCCGCGGTCGCCGCACTCCGTGCGGAGGTGGCGCCACTGCTGGACCGGCCGACGGTGATCGTGGGGCACAGCCTCGGCGGGCTGCTGGCCCACGAGCTCGTCAGCACGCTGCCGGCACGAGCGGTGGCGTGGGTGGCGGCCGTCGTCGTCTCGGCCAGCCGGTCACCGGTCGTCACGGCGGCGGCGGCGACGCACCCGCCGGCTCCGTTCGTGCGGCGGACTCGGCGGCAGCTGGTCGACGAGCTGCGGACGCGCGGCGGCTGTCCGGCGGAGGTGTTCTCCGAGCCGGACATGCTCGACAACACGATCCGGGTGCTCGGGCACGACCTGCATCTCGCGGACACCTACCTGGCGCCGGCGGCCGACCCGGCCGACGTGCCGTACCACCTGTGGTTCGGCCGGGACGACCCGTTCGTCGACCCCGCCACGGCGCACCAGTGGTCGCCGTCGCTGGCCCGGTCCCCGTCGGTCCGCGCGTTCCCCGGCGACCACTTCTACCTCAGCGCACGGCCGGAGCCGGTCGCCGCGCTCCGCGACCTGCTCGGCGCGCTCGACGAGCGCGTGTGGGCCGCAGCCGGTTGAGATCTTCGTCCAACAACAGAGGAGACCACGTGGGAAAGGAACTGTACGAGCTGGGCGAGGTCCCTCCCGTCGGCACCGTGCCGAAGTACATGCACGCGTCGGTGATCCGGCGCGAGCGGTACGGCCGGCCGGCGGACGCCTTCCAGCCCGAGGTCGTCGAGGTGCCGCCGGTGGGCAGGGGACAGGTCCTCGTCATGGTGATGGCCGCCGGGGTCAACTACAACAACATCTGGGCGGCACTCGGCCGACCGCTCGACGTGATCGAGGCCCGCCGGCGCCGGGGCGCCGACGAGAGCTTCCACATCGGCGGTTCGGAAGGCGCCGGCGTGGTGTGGGCCGTCGGGGAGGGCGTGCGGCAGGTCTCGGTCGGCGACCACGTCGTCCTGTCGGGCTGCCGCTGGGACGAGTCGGCCCAGGACATCCGGCTGGGCACCGACCCGATGATCTCGGCGACGCAGACGGTGTGGGGCTACGAGGACAACTTCGGCTCGTTCGCGCAGTTCGCCCTCGTCGAGGAGTTCCAGTGTCACCCGAAGCCGGAGCGGCTGACCTGGGAGGAGGCCGCCTGCTACCTGCTCACCGGCGCGACCGCCTACCGCCAGCTGTGCGGTTGGCCGCCCCACACCGTCCGGCCCGGCGACCCCGTGCTGATCTGGGGCGGCGCCGGTGGCCTCGGTTCGATGGCCATCCAGATCGTGAGCCGGCTCGGCGGCCTGCCCATCGCGGTGGTGTCCTCCGAGGAACGCGCGGCGTACTGCAAGCGGCTCGGCGCGGTCGGTGTGATCGACCGCAGGGACTTCGACCACTGGGGTCGGTTGCCCGAGCTCACCGACACCGAGGCGATGGCGAGGTGGACGGCCGGGGCGCGCCGGTTCGGCAAGCAGATCTGGGAGATCCTCGGTGCGCGGGTCTCACCGCGGATCGTGCTGGAACACACCGGCGAGGACACGATTCCCACGTCGATGTACGTCGCCGACAACGGCGGCATGGTCGTGATCTGTGGCGGCACCACCGGCTACAGCGCGGACGTGGACCTGCGTTTCCTGTGGATGCGCCAGAAGCGGCTGCAGGGCTCGCACTTCGCCAACGGGCAGCAGTGCCGTGCCGTGACGAGCATGGTCGACTCCGGACACCTCGATCCCTGTCTGTCCAGAGTGGACAACTTCGCCGACATCGGCGAAGCGCACCAGCTGATGCACGAGAACAGGCACCCACCGGGCAACATGGCCGTGCTCGTGAACGCCCCCACCACCGGGTTGGTGTCCGTTGCCTGAGCTCGTCGGCGACGTCGCGCCCGGGTTCGAACAGGTCGCCGACGTCTTCGCCGAGAACTTCGCGGTGCGCGGTGACACCGGCGCGGGGGTGTGCGTCTACCACGACGGCCGGCGCGTGGTCGACCTCGTCGCCGGCGCGGTCGGCCCGGACTCGCTGCAACTGGTCCGGTCGGTCGGCAAGGGCGTCCTCGCCGTCCTCGTGCACCTGCTGCACGCCGAGGGCGTGATCGACATCCACGCGCCGATCGCCACGGTGTGGCCGGAGTTCGCCGTGCGCGGCAAGGAGGACATCCCGCTGGCGGCGGTACTCAGCCACCAGGCCGGGATGCCGGCCGTGCGGTCGCCGGTCACACGGGCCGACGCGTACGCGTGGCACCCGGTGGTCGCGGCGCTGGCTGCACAGGAGCCGTACTGGGCACCGGGCACGCGGCACGGCTACCACGACCTGACCTTCGGCTGGCTGATCGGCGAGACACTGCGCCGAGCGACCGGGCACAGCGTGGGCGAGCTGGTCGACCGGCACCTCGCGCGACCGCTCGGCCTCGACCTGTGGATCGGTCTGCCGGCCGAGGAGTTCGGCCGGGTGGTCGAGCTCCGCCCGCCGGTGACGGAGTCGGACGAGGAGCTCACCGGGCCGGGTGCCGCGCTGCGGGACGCGCTGGCCGACCCCGACTCCCTCGTCTCCCAGGTAGTGCTGAACCCGAACCTCGAAGGGGTCGAGCACGACCCGGCCTACCTCGCGGCCGAGGTGCCGTCCGCGAACTGTGTCACCGACGCCCGCTCGCTCGCCCGGCTCTACGCCGCGACGGTGAGCGACGTCGACGGGCACCGCCTGCTCGGCCCGGACGCGGTCCGTGTCGCCAGCACCCTCCGCGCGGACGGCATCGACGAGGTGACCGGCTTCTACCGGCGCTACGGCCTCGGATTCATGCTGCCGGAGGAGACCCGGCCCATGGCGGGCACCGACACCGCCTGCTTCGGCCACTACGGCCAGGGCGGATCCGTCGGGTTCGCAGATCCCGAGCTGCGCGTCGGGTTCGGGTTCACCACGGTGCAGGACCACCCGCACCACATCGCCGACATGCGCAGTCACCTGCTGGCCAAGGCCGCGTGGGAATGCGTTCGGTAGACCGAGAGGAGCACATGGTGTCAAAGGACTACGCCGAGTGGCACGAACCGGTCGGCAGCGTGGTCACGGCCCGCGCGTCGGCCCGGTTCGAGCTCACCGACGAGCAGATCGCCCGCTATCACGAGGACGGCTATCTCATCGGGCCGCGCGTGTTGGACGACGACCAGCTGACCGTGCTGCGCGCGGAGGTCGACGAGATCCTGTCCGACGGCCACGAAGGCCAGGAACACTGGTACGAGTACAACAGCGGGTCCGCGACCAGGATGGTGCACGCCATCGGGGCCTGGCGGGTCCGGCCCAACCTCCACGACCTCCTGTGGCATCCGGGGATCACCACCCCGTTGCGGCAGCTGGTCGGCGGCGCCGTGCGGCTCATGTTCGACCAGCTGTTCTGCAAGCCGCCCCGCCAGGGTGGGTCGGTGTCCTGGCACCAGGACTACTCGTACTGGACCTACACCCAGCCGCTGGCGCACGCGACGTGCTGGATAGCGCTCGACCGGGCGGACGTGAGCAACGGCTGTCTCCACTTCGTGCCGGGCAGCCACAAGTGGGGCCTGCTGCCACGGCCCGACCAGCTCACGAACGAGGGTGAGTCCTCTGTGTACACCACCCTCACCGAGGAGCAGCGCGCCGCCTTCACCCCGGTGCCCGCCGAGCTGGAGCCGGGGCAGATCTCCTTCCACCACCCGCTGCTCATGCACGGGTCGCCACCGAACACCTCGGACCGGCCGCGTCGCGGGTTCGCCGTGCACGTGATGCGGGACGGCACGGTCGGGGTCGACGACCTGTCCCCGGTCGACGGGGTGCCGGGCTGGCTGGTCGGCGGCGCGGGCGAGATGTACCCGCTGACCGACGAACCCGCCGGCGAGGTGCTCGGCGGCCGGTACTTCCCCCTGTTGTGACAGTGCGGTCGGGAGGCGACGACATGGAACTGCCGGAGAACGGGCCGCGCCGGGCACGGCTGGACTGGAACGAGAGCCCGCTCGGTCCGCCGGCCGCCGCGGTGGCGGGCCTGATCGCGGGGGCGTTGCGGCTGCACCGCTATCCCCGGGGGCTGAACGAGGAGGTCACGGCGGCGCTCGCCGCGCGGCACGGTGTCTCGCCGTCGTCGGTGCTGCTGACCAACGGTGTCGACGAGGCGACCGACCTGGTGCTGTCGGTCGTCGCCGCCGCGTGGTGCGTCACACCGGGGTTCGACGGGTACCGGCACCGGGCGGGCGCGCTCGGCAAGGCGGTCCGGGACATCCCGCTCGACGCCGACTGGCAGCCGACGACGCCGCCGTCCGCGTTCCGCGCCGGCGGCGCGGTCTTCCTGGCCCAGCCGGGCAACCCGACCGGCACCGTGTTCGACCCTCGGTGGCTGGCCGGGGTGCTCGCCGAGGCGGAGCTCGTCATGGTCGACCGGACCTACCGGCACTTCGACGACGCCGACCCGGGAGCCGGCGTGTCCCGCGACAACCTGGTGGAGTTCACCAGTTTCTCCAAGGAGTACGGGTTGGCGGGCATCCGGCTCGGCGTGCTCGTCGGGCCGGAGGAGCTGATCTCCGTCCTGCGGGAACGGCAGTGCTTCCACAGCGTCGACTCCGTGTCGCTGTACGCCGCGCGCGGCGCGCTCCAGGATCGCCGTTATCTGGCGGAGCTTCGCCGCTACACCGACGAGGCGCGCCCCCGTTTCGCCGCCGCGCTGTCCGCCTGCGACGCCATCGCAGAGGTCCGCGCGGGGAAGGCCAACTTCCTGCTCGCCCGCTGTGCCGAGGGATGGGCTCCCGAGCGCTTCGTCGACGCCCTCGCGGCACACGGCGTGTGGGTGAAGGACTGCGCCGGGCTCGGCCTGCCCGGCTGGTTGCGGGTGAGCATCGGCACGCCGGACGACCTCGCGCTGCTCACCGAGGCGCTCGAGGCGCTCACCGAGGCCGCGAGCCCCGCTCGCGACGCGGCCGCCTGACGAGACCGACACAAACTCCGAGAAGGGACCACTCCCATGATCGCGACCGATTTCGAGGCGCGGCTGATCCAGGCGCTGCAACCGGTTCGGGGCTTCGCGCTCGCCCAGGCGGTGTTCGTCCTGATGGACTCCGGAATCCATGACCTGCTGGCGGCCGACCCCGGGCTCTCGGCGAGCACGGTCGCCGGCAAGCTCGGCATGGACGAGGCCCGTCTCGGCGGCTTCCTGCGCTACCTCGCCAACGAGGGTTTCCTCGCCTGCGACGGCAATGCCGACGGCGATGGTTGGCGGCTGACGTCGAAGGCGAGGCAGACCAACGAGTTCCGCGCCTGGTACAAGCTGCTGGTCGGCGGCTACACCAGCACCTTCGCCCAGCTCGGCGACACCCTGCGCGCCGACGCGCCCTACGCCGGCCGGAACGGGGGCGACGTCGGTGCCGGCAGCTGCGGGATCAGCGCCTACGACGCGCTGCCGCTCGCGGAACGGCTGATCGGCCGGCTCGAGACCGACCACACCACGGTCGTCGACCTCGGCTGCGGTGACGCAGGGTTCCTCGCCGCCCTCTGCCGGTCGCTGCCCGGCGTCACCGGCGTCGGTCTCGAACCCGACGCCGGCGGTTTCGACCTCGCGCGGGCGCGGATCGAGCGCGAGGGCCTCGCCGATCGGGTCGACCTGCACCAGGCCGGAGCGCTCGACGTCGTCGACCTCGACCTGCCGGCGCACGGCAACCTGTGCTTCCTCACCGCCTTCGTGCTCCAGGAGGTGCTCGAGCAGCGCGGCCGGGAGCCGATCGTGGCCATGCTGCGGGAGACCGTGCGGCGGCACCCCGACGCGCACTGGCTGGTCATCGAGGTCGACTACCGCGCGGACGAGCCGTCGGTGATGCGCCACGGGCTCGGGCTCGCCTACTACAACCCGTACTACCTGCTGCACGAGCTGACCGAGCAGCGCCTCGAGCGCCGCGAGTTCTGGGAGGAGCTCTTCCACGAGGCCGGTCTGGAGGTCGTCGCTGTGGGGCATCCCGACGACAACGTCGACTCCACCGGCCTGGAGATCGGCTACCTGCTCCGGCGGGCGCGGTGAGCGGCGGGTCGCCGGGGGAGGCGCCGAGCCTGCTGCCGCGGATGATCGACGAGGTCGCGCGGGCACACCCGGACGTGGTCGCACTGCGCCACGGCACCACCGAGGTGACCTATCGCGAGCTCGTGCGTCGCGCCGGGCGGGTGGCGGCGGGCTTGCGTCGCGCCGGTCTCGGGTCGGAGCCGGTGGCGCTGAGCATGCCGCGCGGCGTCGACCTGATCGTCGGGTTGCTCGGCATCGCCTGGTCCGGCGCGGCGTGCCTACCGCTCGACGCCGACTACCCGGAGGTCCGCCGCAAGCTCATGCTGGCCGACTCGGGTGCGCGTGCGGTGCTCACGTGCCGCGCGGCCACCGCGCACAGTGCCGGCGACGGCCCGACGACCTTGCTCGTCGAGGACCTCGTGGCGAGCGAGGACGGCGCGGCCCCGGCAGTGCCGCCGCACCCGAGGCAGCGGGACCCGCTGTACCTGATCTACACCTCCGGCTCGACGGGAACACCCAAGGGCGTCGTCATGAGCCATGGCGCCTTCGGCACGCTCGTCGACTGGCACCGGAGCGCCGACGGGCCGCAGACCGGCGTCACCACGCTCCAGTTCGCGCCGATCAGCTTCGACGTGTCGGTGCAGGAGATCTACTCCACCCTGTGCAACGGCGGCACCCTGTTGCTGCTCGACGAGGGCCAGCGGCACGACGCGAACGGGTTGCTGCGCCTGCTCGCCGACGAGCGGGTCGGCCGGTTCTTCGTGCCGACCGTGCTGCTGCCCGTCCTGGCCGCGGCGGCCGAGTCGCCCCTGCCCGACCTGCGGACCGTGGTGGTGCTCGGCGACCAGCTGCGCGTCACGCCCGCGATCCGCGACTGGTTCGCCCGCATGCCGTGGTGCCGGCTCTTCAACCACTACGGGCCGACCGAGACGCACGTGGTCACCGTGCACGAGCTGACCGGTCCGCCGGCGGACTGGCCGGACCTGCCCCCGATCGGCCCCCCGCTGCCGCACGTGGACGCCCACGTGCTCGACGACGAGGGCCGCCCGGTGTCGCCGGGACAGCCCGGTCAGCTCTACATCGGTGGCCCGGGACTCGCCGACGGGTACCTCGGGCGGCCCGACCTCACCGACGAGCGGTTCGCGCCCGGCCCCACCGGCGCCCGGCTCTACCGCACCGGCGACCGGGTCCGGTACGACGGGCTGGGAGCGCTCGAGTTCCTCGGCCGGACCGACCGCCAGGTCAAGATCCGGGGGCACCGGGTCGAGCTGGGTGAGGTCGAGGCGGCGCTGGCACAGCATCCCGACGTCACCGAGTGCGCGGTGCTCACCGACGAGGACGCGGCCGGACAGCGACGTCTCGTCGCCTACGTCGTCCTCGGCGGGGCGGACCGTGCGGACGGCGTGTTCCGGTTGTTCGAGCCGAGCTGGCACGCCTACCTCGCGGACCGGCTCCCGGAGTACATGGTGCCGCAGAGCTTCGTGCGCGTGGCGGAGATGCCGTTGTCGCCCAACGGGAAGATCGACCGCGCGGGTCTGCCGCTCGTCTCCAACGACCGCCCGACCCTGGACACCCCCATGGTGCCGCCCGCGACCGACACCGAGCGCGCGGTCGCCGAGGTGTGGCGGGAGGCGTTGCGGCTGCGGGAGGTCGGGGTGCTCGACAACTTCTTCGAGCTGGGCGGCAGCTCGCTGCTCGTCACCTACGTCCACCGTGCGCTGACCACCACGATGACCACCAGGATGGGGACCACGCTGCCGGCGGTCGCCCTGTTCGAGCACCCGACCGTCCGGTCGCTGGCGGCTCGGATCGACGCGCCGGGAGCCGACGCGGCCCCGGACGGTCGCGACCGGCGGGTGCTGCGGCGCCCGGATCGGCGGACCCGCTTGCTGGCCAGGCAGGACGAGACGAGGCGGGCGGGATGAACGAGACCGGGATGCCGGTGCGGGACAACGACATCGCGATCATCGGCATGGCCTGTCGCTTCCCGGGGGCCGGCGATCCGTCGGCGTTCTGGCGCAACGTCCGGGACGGCGTCGACTCGATCACCCGGCACGAGTCCGGTGCGGACGGGGCGATCAGGGCCGGCGGCCTGCTCACCGACATCGAGGGGTTCGACGCCGAGTTCTTCGGCTTCGGCACGCGCGAGGCGGAGCGGCTCGACCCGCAGCACCGGCTCTTCCTCGAATGCTCCTGGGAGGCGCTGGAGGACGCCGGGTACGACGGCAGCGCCTATCCGGGGGCCGTTGGCGTCTACGGCGGCACCGGACCGAGCAGCTACCTCATCAACAACGTGCACGCCGACGACTGGCGGCCGGACCGGACGATGCTCGACTCGACGGCCGAGCTCCAGCTGCTGATCGCCTCGGACAAGGACTTCCTCACCAGCCGCACCTCCTACAAGCTCGACCTCCGCGGCCCGAGCGTGAACCTCCAGGCGGCCTGCGCGACCTCGCTGTACGCCGTGCACTTCGCGTGCCAGGCCCTGCTCGCCGGCGAGTGCGACCTGGCGCTGGCCGGCGCGGCCAACGTCCCGGTGCCCCAGCTCTCCTCCTACCTGTACGAGTCCGGCATGGTGTTCTCGTCGGACGGCTACTGCCGTGCCTTCGACGCACGTGCCGACGGCACGGTGTTCGGCAGCGGCGTCGGGGTCGTGGCGCTGAAGCCGCTCGCCGAGGCGGTGGCCGACGGGGACCCGGTCTACGCCGTCATCAAGGGCACGGCCGTCAACAACGACGGGGCCCGGAAGGTCGGGATGACCGCCCCCGGCGTGAGCGGTCAGGCGGCGGTGGTCGCCGAAGCCCTCCGGGTCGCCGAGGTGCCCGCGGAGACGGTCGGCTACGTCGAGACGCACGGCACCGGCACCGCCCTGGGCGACCCGATCGAGATCGAGGCGCTCACCAGGGCGTTCGGCTCGGCGCCCGGCGCCAGCTGCGCCATCGGGTCGGTGAAGACCAACATCGGGCACCTCGGCTGGGCCGCCGGCATGGCCAGCCTGATCAAGGCGGTGTTCGCCCTCCGGCACCGCCAGCTCCCGCCGAGCCTGCACTTCACCGAACCGAACCCGCGGATCGGGTTCGCGGACTCCCCGTTCTTCGTCAACACCAGCCTGCGGGACTGGCCCAGCCCGGTCGACGCCCCGCGCCGTGCCGGCGTGAGCGCGTTCGGGCTCGGCGGCACCAACGCCCACGTGGTGCTCGAGGAACCACCGGCGCTCCCGGCGGTGCCCGCCGCCGAGCGCGACTGGCAGGTGCTGACGCTCAGCGCCCGCACGCCGGCCGCGCTGCGGGACCTCACCGCCCGGTACCGCCAGCACCTCGTGGACCACCCGGAGCAGGACCTCGCGGACGTCGCCAACTCGGCGAACACCGGTCGGCGCCACCACGAGTACCGCGCCGCGGTGGTCGCCGACTCACCGCGGCGGGCCGCGGCCGAGCTGGCCGGCCGTCCGTCGACCGGCGGTGGGGATCTCACGCCCCCGCGGGTCGCCATGCTGTTCACCGGGTACCGGGCGGACATCGCCGGCGTCGGCGCGACGCTGTACCGGACGTCACCGGTGTTCCGCGAGACCGTCGACCTCTGCTCGGCGGTGTACCGGGACGAGCTGGGCGTGACCGCGGCGGAGGTGCTGTACGGGGGAGAGCACGAAGGCGATCGGACGAGCTGGCTGGCGCGTGCGCAGCCCGCTCAGTTCGCGGTGCAGCTCGGCCTGGTCGAACTGTGGCGGTCGTGGGGTGTCGAGCCGGCCGCGGTGCTCGGCCACAGCCTCGGCGAGTTCGCCGCCGCCTGCGCGGCCGGGGTCTTCGACATCGCCACCGGCGCGCACCTCGTCGCCACCCGCGCCCGGTTGCTGTCCACGCTGCCCGACGGCGGCGCCATGATGGCCGTCGGCCTCGGCGAACACGACGCGGGGGAGGAGATCGCGCGCTACGCGGGCGCGGTGTCCGTGGCGGCGTCGAACGGGCCGGCGAACACCGTGGTCGCCGGCCGGGCGGACGCGCTGCGCGACCTCGGCGCCCGGCTGGACGCTCGGGGGATCCAGGTCAAGGACCTCGGCTACGGCGGTGCCGGGCACTCCCCGGACGTGGACGGCGTACTCGACGAGTTCGAGCACGAGGTGGGCCTCTGCACGATGGGCGCGCCCCGGTCGCCGATCGTGTCGGACGTGACCGGCGAGCTGATCGGCGACCTGATCGGCACCAGCGGGTACTGGCGGCGCCAGCTGCGCGAACCGGTGCGCTTCGCCACGGGTGTCCGCTCGGTCGCCGCCGCCGGGGCCGACGCGTTCGTGGAGATCGGTTCCGTGCCGGTGCTCCTCGGGATGGCCGGCGCGGTACTTCCCGACCATCCCGGGCCATGGCTGCCCAGCCTGCGGCCGGGCCGCCCCGACTGGGCCGAGCTGGGCACGGCGCTGGGTCGGCTCTACGAGCTCGGCGCCGACATCGACTGGGCGGCGGTGTCCGGTCCGGAGCAGCGCCGCAGGCTCCACCTGCCGACCTACCCGTTCCAGCGTCGGCGCTACTGGATCGACGCGCCGGACCGCGAGCCGGCCGCGCCGCCACGGCCGACCGAGGACTGGCGGAGCCTGGTGCACGAGCCGGTCTGGCGACCCGCGCCGGCCCCGCGTCGGGGACCCGACGCGGAGCCGACCCGGGGCACGGTCATCGTGTTCGCCGACCGGTACGGCATCGGGGACGCCGTGGCCGACCGGCTCCGCTCCGACGGCCGGCCGTGCGTGGTCGTGCGCAGGGAAGAGGGGTTCGCGGGCGAGCTGCTCGACACCGTCCCGGGCCCGATCGAGGGCGTGGTCCACCTGTGGAGCCTCGAGACGCCGGCCCTCCCGGACAGCACCGCGGCGCTCGCCGCCGCGCCCGACAGCGTCGTGGCGGCTGCGGCGACCGGTGCGGCCAGCGTCGTGGAGCTGGTCAAGGCGCTCGCCGCGCGCGACGACGACGCGCGACCGGCGCTGGTGCTCGTCACCAGCAACGTCCACGTGGTCGGCGAGTCCGACCGGGCGGACGGTGTCGCGCAGGCGCCACTGTGGGGTCTCGCGAAGATCGCCGCGATGGAACACCCCGAGCTGTCGTTCGTCCGGGTCGACCTCGACGGTGTCGACGACCCGGCGGCGCGGGCGGCAGAGCTGCTCGGCGAGCTGGACGGCGTCGGTGGCGAGCGGGAGGTGGCCCTGCGCGCCGGGGTGCGTCACGTGCGCCGCCTCGTGCGGGCACCGGCCGCCGACCAGCCGGCACGGCTGCGCGCCGACGCGTGCTACCTCGTGGTCGGCGGTGTGCGCGGACTCGGGGTGCTCGCCGCGGAACGCCTTTCCGCCGCCGGCGCCGGCACGGTGGTGCTGGTCGGCCGCGGCGCGCCGACGGCGGAGGTCGCCGAACGCCTCGACCGGATGCGCGCGCGGGGAACGAGAGTCGTGGTCGAGCGGGCCGACATCGCCGACCAGGGCGCGGTCGCCGGACTGTTCGACCGGATCGCGGAACTCGGCGTGCCACTGCGGGGAGTGGTGCACACGGCCGCGATCCTGGACGACGGCGTGCTGCGCAGCCTCGACTGGACGCGGTTCGGCCCGGTGTTCGCCCCGAAGGCCCAGGGCGCGTGGAACCTGCACGTGTGGTGCCGGGAGCGCGGTCACGACCTCGACTTCTGCCTGTACTTCTCCTCGGCGACCGCGCTCGTGGGCAACTCCGGTCAGGCGAACTACGCGGCCGCGAACACCTTCCTCGACGCACTGGCCCACCACCGGCGCGCGAACGGCAGGCCGGCGGTCGCGGTCAACTGGGGCGCCTGGGCCGGCGCGGGCTTCCTCGCCGACCAGGCCGGCACGATGGCGCAGATCGAACGCAGCGGCATGGGCGCCTTCTCCGCGTCCCAGGGCGCGGCCGCGTTCGACCACCTGCTCGCCGGGACCGCCGCCCAGGTCGGGATCCTGCCGACGCGCTGGCCGACATTCCTGCGCTGGCACGGTCTGCACGGCGATCCGTTCTTCACCGAGGTCACCGACGAGGAGACGGCACCGCCCCAGGAGGAGACCGTCGGCGACCGGATCGCCGGCGCGGCAGGGGAGCCTCGTCGTGAGCTGATCCTCGACCACGTGCGGGAGCTGGCGGGACAGCTGCTCGGCGTGGCCGCCGCCGAGGACGACGAGCACCTGGTCCGGCTGGGCATGGACTCGCTGTCGGCGATCCAGCTCCGCAACCGGCTCCAGTCCACTTTGGACTGCCAGCTGCCGACCACGCTCTGCTTCCAGCACCCGTCCATCTCGGCGATCGCCGAGTACCTGGACACCGGTGTGCTGACCGACCGGTGGCGGACCTCGGCGCGGCGTGCGGCGCCAGGGGTCGAGCCGGTGTCGCGACCGACGACCACGTCGGAGACGCTGCCGCTGTCCACCCAGCAGCGCCGCTGGCTGATGCTCCGACGCATCGGCTACGGCCAGCTCGTCACGCCGATCATGTTCGAGGCCGCGTTGGACCGCACGGCGTTTCGCGACGCGCTCGCGACCGTGGTCGGCCGCCACGACGTGCTGCGCTGTCGCTTCGACGAGGACGCCGCGCACCTGCTGCCGGTCGAGGAGGCACTGCCGGCCGACGACGTGCTGTTCGTCGACCTCGCGGACCTGCCGATGCCGGGCCGGGCCGAGCGGCTGGCCGAGCTCGGACAGGCGGCCCGCGAGGACATGCCGGACCCGGCGACCTCGGTGCCGTGGACGATCCGCGCGGTCCGGCTGGACGAAGGACGGTTCCTCGTCCTGTTGTCCAGCCAGCACCTCGAGTTCGACGGCGTGTCCGTCTCGGTGTTCGTCGACGAGCTCAGGGAGAGCTATCGGCGGGCGGTGGCCGGGGAGCCGCCGCTGGCCGACGTGCCGACGCAGTACGGCGAGTTCGTGCGCTGGCAGACCGACTATCTCGCCGGCGACGTCGTCGTCGAGCGGGCGTTCTTCACCGGCCTGCATGCCACGGGACCCGGCCGGACGCTGCTGCCCGGCCATTCCGGCGGCCGGGCCACCGAGGGCCATCGGTCCGGTCGGCTCACCCCGCCGGTGCGGGCCGAGCTGTGGCCCCGCCTGCAGGACGCCGCGCAGCAGGCGAACGTGTCGCCTTTCGCCCTGCTGTGCGCGGTGTACCTGCGGTTGGTCGCCGAGCTGAGCGGTAGGCCGGACGTCACGGTCGGGACCATCGTGACCGGGCGGTCGGACGAGCGCTTCGCCAGGACCATCGGGCCGTTCGTGGCGCCGTTCCCCATCTCGGTGCCCAGCACCGACCGTCCCGTCGGCGAGCTGGCGAGGCTGTGCAACCGCCTGGTCGCCGCCATCAACGAGCGGTGCGCCTACCCGCCCGTCGACCTGGTCACGCACGTGCCCCCGTTCGACGACCTGCCGGAGGACACGTACTTCACCGACCCCTTCATCATGTTCAACAACTACCAGCGCGAGGAAGTCACCGCGCGGCCACGCGTCGAGGTGCTCGAGTGCCTCGCGCCACTGTCCGACCCGGAGCTGGCCGGGCTCGACGCACCGACGCTGGTCGAGATCGCCGGCCTGTTCCTGATCATCGACATCTGGGAGGGCGAACCCCGGTTCAACTTCTGGTACCACCTGCACCGGTTCACCGCGGACCAGGTCGGCGGGTGGGCGTCCCGCTATCTTGACTTGCTGGGGTCCGCGCTCGACGAGCTCGTCGAACCGCGTGACCTCGCGGCATGACCGGCCAGCAGTCGAACTGATCGGAGCACCAGGGGATGTCGGAATTCGTCGATCCGTACGACGGTCAGTTCGTGGAGCCGTTCGGCTCCCGCGGCTCGTTCTGCGGCGTGCCGGTCCGCCGGGTGGACGAGGTCGCCGCCGGCGACGTGGTGGTGATCGGCGCGCCGTTCGACTGGGGGACGAGCTTCCGGCCGGGGGCCCGGTTCGGGCCGAGGGCGATCCGCGACGCGGACTACCTCGAACCGGACGGCTCGCGGCCGCACCTGTCGGCCGGCGTCGACCCGCTTCGCGCCATGCCGGTGGTCGACGCCGGGGACATCCCGATGGTGCGCGGGTACATCGAGGCGTCGCTCGAGTCGATCGAGCGGTACGTGTACGAGATCACCTCCCGTGGCGGCATTCCGGTCGTCCTCGGCGGCGACCACAGCGTCACGCTCCCGAACGCCACCGCGGTCGCGCGCCACCACGGCCCCGGCGCCGTCGCGCTCGTGCACTTCGACGCGCACGCGGACACCGGGGAGTACTCGCGCGCCGAGATGATGGGACACGGCGCGCCGATGCGGCGGCTGATCGAGTCGGGCATGGTGCCCGGCCACCGGTTCGTCCAAATCGGACTCCGGGGCTACTGGCCGCCGCCGGACGTCATCGCCTGGATGCGCGAGCGGGACATGCGCAGCTACTACATGGACGAGGTGAACCGGCGCGGGGTCGACATCGTGGTCGACGAAGCCGTGGCGCACGCGTCCACGTCCGGCCCGGAACCGGCCCGCGGGGTCTTCCTGTCCGTGGACATCGACGTCGTGGACCCCGGGATGGCGCCGGGCACCGGCACGCCGGAGCCCGGTGGCCTGACCTCACGTCAGCTCCTGGACTCCGTCCGCCGGCTGGCCACCGAGCTGCCGGTGGTCGGCGCGGACATCGTCGAGGTGTCGCCGCACTACGACCAACCGATGAACATCACCGCGCTGCTGGCCAACCGGGTGGTTCTCGAACTGCTCACCGGGATGGCGTTGCGGCGGGCAGCCACGCGGTAGGGACAGGGCCGCGCGGCGACGACTCGGAGGAGAAGCCGCGTGGCCACTTACGGTTTCGCGCGCGCGGAGTGGCTCGGCGCCGGGCACGAGCTGCCCGTCGCGGAGGTGCGAGGCGCCGAGGACGGACCGAGCCTCACCCTGCTCGCCGGGGTGCACGGGTGCGAGTACACCCCCATGGCCGCGCTCCGCGAGTTCATGGCGGGCGTGGACGAACGGGTGGTGCGCGGCCGGATCCGTGCGGTGCTGATGGTCGACGTGGCGGCCTTCCGTGCCCGCAGTCCGTTCGTGTCACCGGTCGACGGCAAGAACCTGAACCGGTGCTTTCCCGGTGAGCCGCGGGGAACGTACAGCGAGCGGCTGGCCGACCTGGTGTTCGAGCGGTTCGTGCTCGACAGCGACGCCGTCGTCGATGTCCACGCCGGCGACCTGACGGAGGACCTGAGCCCGTTCACGCTGTGCGACTCCTCGCCCGTCGTCGAGCGCGCGTGGGACCTGGCCGAGGCGTACGGGGCGCCGATCTGCGTCACGCAGCCGGCCGACGAGCGCACCGTCGGGGGCAGCACCAGCGCCGCGGCGGCCGACGCCGGCATCCCGGCCTTCATCGCGGAGGCGGGTGGTTGCGGCGTGGTCACCCCTCGGGCCGTCGGGACACACGTGCTCGGCCTGCGCCGGGTGGCCGTCCGGCTCGGTGTCCTGCCGGCCGACCCGAGCGTGCCGGCACCGCCGCGGGTGCGGCACATGACCACGTTCCGCTGGCTGCGCGCCGGCGCCACGGGGTGGTGGGAGCCGGCCGTCGAGCCGGGCCAGGAGGTGGTGGCCGGACAGCACGTCGGCCGGATCCTCGACCCACACGGCCGCGAGGTCGAGGTGGTCCTGGCGCCGGAGACGGGCGTGTGCGTGTTCGTGACGGTCAGTCCTCCCGTCGGTCCGGGCAGCTTGTTGCTCGCCGTCGCCGGCGCCGAGCGACGGTGACGATCAAGAAAGGAAACGGCATGACTGCTGTTCTGTCGATGAGTGCCGCCCTCACCGCCGAGGCGGCCGGGCGGACGGTCGCCGCCGGCCGACCGCCGGACGCGTGGCCGACCGCGCCGGCCGACGTCGGCGACGAGTTCCGCGCGTTCGCCGCGTCCGCGCTCGACCTCGTGCGCGGCGAGCCGGGCTACGCGGTGCTGCGGCTCGGCACCGCCGGGATGGACGACCACGCGTTGACCACCGCCGCGTGGAACCTGGTCACCACCCTCGGCCGGCCGGTCCCGCAGTACCGCACCGGGGAGCTCGTGTACCCGGTCGAGGTGGGTGCCTCGGCCGCGACCGTCAGCCACTACTCCGGCACGAGCCGCGCGGGCGGTTTCCACACCGACGGCACCCTGCTGCCGCAGCCGCCGGACTTCGCCGTCCTGCTCGGTCTCTCCTCGGCCGACATCGGCGGTGAGACCGTCCTGGTCGACGGCGCGGCGCTGTGCGAGGCACTGCGCGCCGACGATCCCCGGCACCTCGCCGAGCTGCGGCGGGCACACCACTTCGACCTCCAGGGGCAGCAACCCGGGGTCACCACGCGGAAACAGGCGATCCTGTCCGATCAGGACGGTCGGTTCGAGCTGCGGTACCTGCGCCGCTACATCGAGCTGGGCCACACCACCGCGGGCGCGCAGCTGCCCGACCGGCTCGTCGCCGCGATGGACCTGCTCGACGAGCTGTGTGCGACGCCGGCGTTCCAGCACCCCGTGCTGCTCGAGCGGGGCGACCTGCTGGTGTGGAACAACGCGCGCTTCCTGCACGGCCGGCTGCCGTTCACCGAGATCGACTCGAAGCGCAGGTTGCGGCGTGTCTACGCGGTCTTCGCGCCGGGACGGCCCGGCGTGCGGTCGGCGACGGGCGGGGCTCATGCGCACCGCTAGCGGCCCCGCGCTGGAGCTGACCGAGCTGATCGCGACGCTCCACGACCTCGCCGACCGGTGCGCCCTCGACGGGCGGCAGCCGGCGCCCCGGCACGTCATGGACGAGCTGTGGCGGGTGGTGACGAGCGTGCGGGACGAGCCGACGCTGCGTGCGGTGACGGCGTCGGTCGACTTCTCCCGGCTGCGCCAGACCCTTGCCGTGCCGTGGGCCGCGCACATCCGCGAGATGGAGCGGGTGCAGAGCGACCGGCTCGTGTCGCATCCGCACGAGCGGGGCGGGTCCGTGCTCGCCACCGAGGGCTACGCCGGGGTCGGCGCCGAACTGGCGACGCTGGCCGGCCGGACCTTCGACCGGGCCGTCGTCGTCGGCTGTGGCGCGTACCCGGAGACGATGATCGCGCTCGGCGACCACGGTGTGGTGACCGACCGCGGCGTCGCCCTCGACCGTGACCCGGTCACCGTGCGTCTCGCGAACAAGATCCTCAGCCGGCACCGCGCCGCGTGGCCGGGCACGACGGTCCGCGCCCACGCGGCCGACGGCCGCCACTTCGACTACCGGGAGGTGGGTCTGGTGTTCCTGGCGAACGGTCTGACCGGCAAGCGAGCCGTGCTCGAACAGGTCGCGCGGACGGGTCCACCGGACATCGCGGTGCTGGCGCGAACCCCGGTCGGCCTCGCCCGGCTGCTCTACGAGGACGCCGGCCGCGACGGCTGGCGGACGGTGTCCACTGTGGAGCCGACGCCGATGAGCCGCACCCTGCTGCTGGCGCGGGAGGGGACGTCGTGAGCGAGCTTGCGAGCGAACCAATGTCACAGGGCGACCGTGAGCGGCGTCCCGGAGCTTGCGAGGGGACGTCGTGAGTGCGCCGACGATCGTGCTGTGCGGGGTCGGCGGCGACGCGCACTCGGTGGGGCTCATCGTGTTGCGCGGGATGCTGGTCAGGGCCGGCTATCGGGTCCGGTACCTGGCGACGCAGAACACGGTCGGCGACGTGTGTGCCGCCGCGGTCGGCGCGGACGCCGTGCTCGTGTCCAACATGGACGGACACGCCTGGCACTACCTGCGTGACCTCCCGGCGATGCGGGCGGAGCTCGGAGTCGACGGCGGCGTGTGGTACCTGGGCGGCAACCCCTCCGTGACCAAGGACGACGAGGCGATGACCGACCTCGGTCGGCTCGGCTTCACGCGCGTCTTCAACGGCTTCGTCGAGCTGCCGACCGTGCTGGCCGCCCTCGAGCACGACCTCGGCGACGCCGTCCCGTCCGGGGTCGCGGTCGCCGACCAGCCGGCACCGGCGCGGTCGGCCCCGCCCGACGTCGACGTCGCGCCGTTCGCCGAGCAGCGCGAGGAAGTCCTGATGCAGTGGCACACCGGCGCGGAGGCACAGGACTTCGCGCGCGCGGCGAGCGCCCTGGCGTCCCGGCCGACGCTCGCCGCGGCCCAGCAGGCGGCCGACGAGGACGGCGTCACCCTGGTCCATCCCCGTTGCGGGGTGCCGAACGCGGTCGACCAGCGCTCGCTGTTCCACCAGCTGCGGCGTGCGGGCGCCGACGTCCTCTCGTTCCAGATCGACTCCCTCACCAGGAACAACGCCTACGAGGACGTCGAGATCGCGCTGAAGGAGCTGGCCACCCGGCGCACCCCGGGACAGGGACTCAACGGTTATCCGATGGTCAACCACGGCGTGGCGGACCTCCTCGCGATCACCGGTGAGTTCCGGGACGTGCCCATGCAGGTCCGTCACTCCACAAGAGACCCGCGGCTGCTCGCGGAGATCTCGTTCGCGGGCGGGGTCGCCGCGTTCGAGGGAGGGGCGATCACCTACAACCTTCCCTACTACCGCGACTACGCGCCCCGTCAGTCGGTCGCGCGGTGGCGGTACGTCGACCGCCTGGCCGGGTCCTACCACGAGCGGTTCGGCCACGTCATCGACCGCGAGTTCTTCGGCGTGCTCACGGCGAGCCTCGTGCCGCCGTTCGTCGCGGTGGTGGCCAACGTGCTGGAAGCGTTGCTGGCCGCGGAAGGCGGGGTGAAGTCGGTGTCCCTCGGCTACGCCGAGCAGGGCAACCACGCCCAGGACGTCGCGGCGATACAGGCGATGCGTGCCGTCGCCCGCCAGTACCTCGACGACTTCTCCTTCGCGGACGTCGCCGTGCACACCGTGTTCCACCAGTACATGGGCGCGTTCCCCACCGACCAGGACAAGTCGAGGGAGCTGCTGCGGGGCTCCGCGACGACGGCCGGGCACAGCGGCGCCACGCGGCTGATGGTCAAGACGCACGTCGAGGCGCGGCGGATCCCGACCGCCGAGGAGAACGCGGAGAGCGTGCAGCTCGTCCGCGGGGCGCTGGCGGCCGCTCGGGGCTCGACCCGGCAGATCGAGGGGGTCGCGGAGGAGGTGGAGCTGATCACCGTGGAGGCACGGGCCGTCCTCGACGCCGCGCTGAAAGCGGGGGAGGGCGACTTCGGCCTCGCGGTCGAACGGGCGATCGAGCTCGGCTATCTCGACGTCCCGTTCTCGCCGAGCGTGTGGAACCGCGGGCAGGTCGTGTCGGTCCGGGACCGTTCCGGCGCCGTCCGGCTCGCCGAGGTCGGTTCCGTTCCGTTGCCGCGAGACGCCCGCGACCGGCACGCCGAGCTCGTCGCAAAGCGACTGGCGGCGTCCGGGCGACCGGTCGAGCAGCTGATAGAGGACGACGTCCTCGTGGTCACAAGGGGGCACTTCGACAGCTGGCCGCTGCGCTGACCGGGTGACACCGGGTGACAGGCGCATGACGGCCGTGCGGGACAGGAAGGTAGCCTTCGGCCATGCCAAGCGTGCTCACTCCGCAGAGCGAGAACTTTCCACAGTGGTTCCAGGATGTCGTCGCCAAGGCGAAGCTCGCCGACAACGGGCCGGTGCGCGGGACGATGGTGATCCGGCCGAACGGGTACGCGCTGTGGGAGAACATCCAGCGTGAGCTGGACACGCGCTTCCGCGCGGTGGGGGTCCGCAACGCCTACTTCCCGCTGTTCATCCCGTACGACTACCTGCGCAGGGAAGCCGAGCACGTCGAGGGCTTCAGCCCCGAGCTGGCCGTGGTCACGCAGGGTGGCGGCAAGGAGCTGGACGAGCCGATCGTCGTCCGGCCGACCTCCGAGACCGTCATCAACGCGAGCTTCTCGGACTGGGTGCAGAGCTATCGGGACCTGCCGCTGCTGATCAACCAGTGGGCCAACGTCGTCCGGTGGGAGATGCGGCCCCGGCTGTTCCTGCGTACCTCGGAGTTCCTCTGGCAGGAGGGGCACACCTGCCACGCCACGATGCCGGAGGCGCGCGAGTTCGCCCGGCTGATCGCCAACTCCCCGTACCTCGAGGTGGTGCGCGACGTGCTGGCGATCCCCGCGCGGGTGGGCGTCAAGACCGACCGGGAGCGGTTCGCCGGCGCCATCAACACCTACACGCTCGAGGCGATGATGCGGGACGGCAAGGCGCTGCAGTCCGCGACGAGCCACGAGCTGGGGCAGAACTTCGCGAAGGCGTTCGACACCACCTACCTGTCCGACAAGGGCACGCGCGAGCACGTCTGGCAGACGTCGTGGGGCGCGAGCACCCGGCTCGTCGGCGCGCTGATCATGACCCACGGTGACGACGCCGGTCTTCGGGTGCCGCCCGCCATCGCTCCCGACCAGGTGGTCGTGCTGGCGATCAAGGAGACCGCCGAGGTCGACGCGACGGTCACCCGGCTGCAGGACGAGCTGCGTGCGGCCGGGCTCCGGTCGACCGTCGACCGGAACACCTCGACGTCGTTCGGCCGTCGGGTCGTCGACTGGGAGCTGGTCGGGGTCCCGGTGCGGGTCGAGGTCGGTCCCCGCGACGTCGCGGGCGGCAACGTCACCCTCGCCCGTCGCGACACGGGAGAGAAGGTCGTCGTGCCTATCGGTGCCGTGGCCGACACGTGTGCGCGGCTGATGGACGAGATCCAGCGCGGCCTCCTCGACGAGGCCACCCGCCACCGCGACGACAACACCTTCGACGTCTCGACGCTCGCCGAGGCCGCCGAGGTCGGGCGCACCGGCTGGGCCAGGATCGCGTACAAGGCCGTCCGCGACGAGGAGGCCGAGGGCCGCCTTGGCGACGGCCTCAGCGTGCGTTGCATCGAACGCCCCGACGGCTCGCTGCCCGACTCCACCGACGAGCCCGACCTGATCGCCTACCTGGCCCGCGCCTACTAGGACCGCGTCGACCCGCCGTGCAGCCGCTCGGCGTGCGCGGTCAGCTCCTCGATGTCGAACTCGGCGTGGCGTGGGGTGCCGTACCTGGTGAGCTTGCCCCGGTAGACCCACTGCCTGATGGTCGTCTCGGACACGCCGACGGCGAGGGCCGCCACGGCGGTCGGCACGGTGCGCGGAGCACGTCGACCCGGCATCTCAGCACGCCTCCTTGATCCGGCGGCCGAGGAGCAGCCACTGGTCGGGCCGCCAGCCGTGTTCGCCGGAACAGCGGATCTCGCTGGGCAACAGCTCGTCCCGCTGGCGCAGGTGCGCGAGCAGAACCCCGCCGCAGTCGGCATCGACGCACGTGCCGAGCACGACGCGGCGCACCGGGTTCGCGTCCACCACGCGCCGTACGCGCACGGCCGTCTCGACGAGCTCGTCGGCGAAGTCACCGGCCGCCGGGTGCTTGGCGAGCCAGTCGGCGTGCCGGCCCAGGAAGCGGGCCAGGTTCGACACCGACGGCACGTCCTCGAACGGGACTCCGAGCTCGTCGACGACCAGACGGGTCCACAGCCGAAGAATGTTGAGAACCCAGGCGCGGGCGTTGAGCGCGTCCTCCTTCAGTTCGATTCCCAGGACGCCGGTGCCGGCCACCCGCTCGGTCGTGTAGCTGGACCTGGAGCGGGGCGACAGCTCGTGCGCACAGGCGTCGAACAACGCCGGCAGGTCAGCGAGAAGTCGTCGCGTGCGGGTCAGACATCGCCGGCACAGGCGCTGTCCCCCCTGAGTGCGGTGCGAAGGCCCGGTGTCGACCTCATAGGCGTCGCATTGTTTCGCTTGGCACAGATCTGTCGCGAGCATGTGTGATCTTCCCCTTGATCATCTCTTCTCCGACCCCAGCGCCCATAGGCACCTGACCAGGTATACCTGTGATTGCTCGGTCACTGGCAGCAAGTAACTCGAGAACGAATCGCGTCGCCGCGGCGGCGGTGACCTGGCAGGAAGGTGACGAGCGCCGCGACATCGACTACTCGGCTGTCATCATCGGCACGTGTGGCGACTGTGTTGTGTTCTCCCGCTCGGACTCGCACTTCTCGGTTGTTCTTCCGAACCGGCTGAGCCCGACGTGACGGCACTGCGGGTAACCGACACCGCGCCGCTGCGCGCCGAGGGCCCGGTCCGGCTCTCGTCGGACGGCACCCGTCTGCTGTGGCTGTCCGGCGAGCCCTGCGTCACCGCTCTCGACGGGTCCGCGAAGCGGTGTATCGACCGCGAGGACGTGGACCCCGACCTGGACCGAGCCGAGTGGTCACCCGACGGCAGGACGCTCGCTTTCACCGACGACTTCTGGAACAGGTTCCGCGAGCCGGACCTGTGGGTGTTCGACGTGGTGTCGGGCCGACTGCACAATCTCACCAACGACTTCGAAGACGACTTCGACCTGAACGAGCCGGCTCCGGACACACATGTCGACCTGCTGCCGTCGTGGTCGCCGGACGGCAGGACGATCCGGTTCGCGCGTGCCCACATCGGTTCGAACACCATCGACCTGGTGTCGGTGCCCGCCGGGGGTGGCGCGGTGTCGCCGATCCGCGACATCCCGTGCGGTGCGGTACAGCTGACCGAGCTCGACTGGTCGAGCGAGCACGTCGCGTGGTCGTGCGGCGCGCGGGAACCCGAGCTGTGGCTGGCAGATCAGGCTGGTGGCGAACCGAAAGCCGCGCTGCCCGGCATGAGGTACGAGGGCCGAAGGGCGCTGTCGTTCTCCCCCGACGGGCAGTGGCTGCTGATCGACTCGATGGCCAGGTACGCCGACACCAGCCCCGTGCGGGGCTCGGCTCGAGCGTTGCCGACCGACGGCGGCAACGCGGTGCCGGTGGCCGACGGTGAGGTCGGGTATCCGACCTGGGCGCCGGAAGGCCACGCCATCGCCTACCTCGACCTGCGCCGCACGCTCAACGTGGTGGCCGAGCCCGGCGGCGAGCCGCGCAAGCTGCACAGCGCTGAGAACATGACCGCGGCGGACGGCACCCGGCTGAACTGGGCGCCGGACAAGTTGCTGATCTCGACGGACGGTGCCCCGACCCTGATCAGCCTGGCGGCGTAGGTCGCCGCCTCCGGTCAGGAGGTTTGCGGGTTGGTGTAGACGCGGCGGGGGACGACGAGGACGGCTGCTCGCCGTTCCTGTGCCATCACCCGGTCGTAGGCGTCCCAGTCGTCGTGCGTACCGCCGGCGGCTCGGAAGATGTCGCGCAGCAACAGTTTCATCGCTTCGCCGTCGAGGCCGGGATGCGGGTCGTCCGGGCCGATGATCTCGGCGTCGCCCTCGACGGTCGCCCATTGCCAGCCCGCCCTGGCGACGATCGTGGTCCGGGCGTTCGGCACGCAGGTTGCGCAGCTTGCGGGAGCCGCCGGTGGCGACGAACCCGACAACCTGCCTATCCAGCAACGGATGTGCCAGAACCCCGGCGTTGACCACCGACGACTGGACACCGCCGTCGCCCCGCAACGTGCTGATCACACACAGGCCGTGATCGAGAGGCACCAGGTCGGCAAAGGGGGCAAGATCAGTCACGGCATCTCCAAGGTCAGGAACGGCTGACGAGCAAGTATCTCTCGTCGGTGACGGGCTTTCCCCACAGCCCGGGGTCGTCCAAGGCGTGCACGGCCACCTCGCCGCGGTGCGCCGCCACCAGCTCTCGGCACCGGTCGGCGGAGAGCCCGGAACCGGTGAACCAGTGGCCCTCGACCAGGACGAGACGCCCACCCGGCCGCAGCAGCCGGATCCAGCGCCCCACCACGGCTTCCGGGTCGGGCAACGCCCACAACACGTGGCGGGCGAAGACCACGTCGAACGAGGCGGCCTCGAGCGGCGGGAACGCGGCGTCCCCCTGCCGGACCTGCGCCCGCACGCCTGCCTCGGCCGCCTTCGCCGCCGCGGCGGCCACCATCGCCGCGGACAGGTCCACGCCCTGGACCTCGTAGCCCTCGGCCGCCAACAACACGGTGACACTTCCCGTGCCGCACCCCAGATCGGCGATCCGCGCGGGCGCCGGCGGCAGCGCCGACAGCAGCACCTCGCGCCAGCGTGCCCGAACCTCGGGGTCGCGCAGACCGTGGTCGGCCTCCTCGTCGAAACGTGACGCCTGCGAGTCCCAGAAACGCTCCATGTCGCTCGTCATGCACCCCATAGTGTCGGGTACACGCACGAGGAGTTCGGCCGCGGTCTCGGCGACGCGGGCATGTTCTCGACTGGTACATGGACGGGGACACGCCGAGCCAGGTGTTCGACGGGTTCACGCTGAAGGACCTCGTCGACGAGGTGGTCCGACGATCCTCGTCACCGGAGGGTTGGGCATGATCGGCGCCACACCGTCCGCGCGCTCCTCGACCTCGGACACGAGGTGGTCGTCACCTCGCACCGGCGGGCCGAGGTCCCGTCGTTCATCGCCGGCCGGGTCGCCGTGGAGTCCCTCGACGTCACCGACCGGGACGCCTTTCTGGCCAGGCGAGCGTCACGACATCAGCGACATCAGCGACATCGTGCACCTCGCCGGCAGCATCCCCGACGAGGACCCGGTCCGCTACTTCCGTACGGACACAGCAGGTCTGCTCAACGCGCTCGACGCTGCCCGCGAGGAACTCGCGCTGCCCACCGCGGCGCTGCCGCACCTGATCGTCGCCTTCAAGAAGGCCGTCGAGCCACTCACCACGCACAGCCTCGCGGTGTCCAGCGGCCGGCCAGAACGGCCCGGGCGCCGACCCGTACCTCGACATCACCCGGCTGACCCACGACACTGGCTTCGCGCCGACCTTCGACGTCGCCGCGGCGGTCGCCGACTACGTCGCGTGGCGTGCCGACAACCCCCCGCTGAAGGAGCACACATGCTTGACCCCGACGTGCGTCGCGTACTCGACGGCGCCTCGTTCGCGCACCTCGCCACCGTCCTCCCGGACGGCTCGCCCCACACCGTTCCCGTGTTCGTCGGCGCGCACGGCGACCGGATCGTCTTCTTCACCGGTCCTGGCACGCGCAAGGCACGCAACCTGCGCCGCGACCCTCGGATAGCGCTGTCGATCGTGCCCGTCGACAACCCGTTCGAGCCTGTTGCCGTCCGTGGGCGGGTCGTCGAATGGGTCGAGGGCGACGCGGCGTGGGAGATCATCGACCGGCTGGCCATGAAGTACACCGGTGCGCCCTACCCCCGGGAGCACGAGCGCATCGTGGTCCTGATCGAGCCCGAGCGACAGACGGTCGGTGTCGGCTGAGCCTTGCTCAGCCTCGTCGTGGGTCGAGGGCGTGGCCGTAGTCGGCGATGCGGCTTCGCAGTCCGCTCCACCATCTCCTGGCCGCATGTCTGCGCATGTCCTGCCGGCACGGGCCGTGAAAGACGACGAAGTCGTTGAAGGCGTGCGCCCCGGGCCGGTCGGCGACCGCGTTGGCGGCGTCCCGAATCGCGGTCAGCCGCGCCACGGTCAGCTGCAGCGGCGGTTCGTCCGGCTGGAAGGTGGCGCCGATCGGGTAGTCGTGCCCGGGGCGGCGGCTCATCTCGATGTGGCACCCCATGACGTGGGTGACCGGTCGGCTCCGGGTGAACGCGACCAGTCGGTCCAGGCTGTCCTGGAAGGCGGCGATGTCGTTCACGTAGAGCCGGCCCGGGTACACGGTGTCGCCGGTGACCAGGAAACCGGTCCACGGGTCGTGGACCGCGATGGACGCCTTGTGATGGCCGGGGCAGCCGGTGACCTCCAGCACCCGGCCGCCGAGGTCGAGTCGCACGATGTCGGCCGGCCAGTCGGCGATGCCGAAGAACGACCGGACGGCGGCGAGGTCCGCGGACACCACGGTGGTGTGTGGGCGGCCGTCGAACTGGGCATCGCCGGCGACGTGGTCGGAATGCCCGTGCGTGTGCGCGACGACCAGCTCGTAGTCGGCTCGCGGGTGCTCGGCCAGCCAGCTCCGAAGCAGGGCGTCCACGGTGTCCCGCAAGGGAAAGCGGTCCGGGTTCGCGGTCGCGCCCGTGTCGAGGAGCAGCGCCCGGTCGTTGCCGCAGAACAGGTAGAGGAACGGTGCTTCGTAGTGCACGGCCTTGTTCTGCCGGAGCACGAAGGTGTGCTCGTCGTACGCGTGCACCTGGATGGGCGGGTCGGTGTTGTACCGAACCGACCGGGAGCCGTGGTTCCACCGCACGGGCAGCGCGCCGGTGACGGGCGCACCGGTCGTGAAATCAATTGTGGCACCGCGCATTTTGCCCCACCCCTGGCCAAACTTCACGACGACCGGCCACGCTACCAGCGTGCGGTCACGACAACCCGGTTTGGTTCCAACTGCTTACCGGGAGTCGGTCAGCCATCTGCAGGACGAGCATGGTGGACAGCCCGGTGGCGGCCAGACCGAGGATCCACAGGGACGCGAGACCGATACGGGGAAATGTCGGCACGTCGTCGCGAACAAAGACATATCCGATGGTCCACGCCAGCGCCAGCAGGCTTGCGCCAACGAAGGTGAGCAGCAGGGGCAATGTCGATCCCAGGAGATGGGGGCGCCTGTTCTGTCGCCTTTCCAGCCATTGCTCCCAACGTAACCCGCCCGGCACTCGCGTGCTCAGCTCCTCCTTGATGTACTCCGCCACCCGCAAGGTGCCGAAGTGGTGTGCCACCAGTCTTCCGCACAGGAGATACGAGCTGAAAGGAACGATCAACAGAAGGGCCGTCATTCCGGACCGTGAGATCGCAAATCCGAACACCGCGCTGGCGAGCGTCAGTTGGAGCGAAAGCATGTGTTGCTGCGCCTTGACCCGTTCCTGAATCTCGTCGCGGAGCGCGGAAAACTCCGCCAGTGGACCATCGAACTGCTCGATGGACGCTTGAGGAGGTGTCGACGACATGTCATCGACGATACAGAGCCGACGACTTTGAATGCGCGTTATCACTCACCTGAACCCGGGCCGGATTCGCCCGCGCCGGCCTGTCGCCACCGGGCCGGGCTCATGCTGTGGACTCTGCCGAAGGTGCGCGCGAAGTAACCGGCGTCCGGAAAGCCCACCCGTCTGCCCACCTCGCCGACCGGTAGTTCGGTCGCGGCGAGCAGGCGCCGGGCTTGGACCATGCGCCGCTCGGTGATCCACTGCTGCACGGTGCGGCCGGTCTGTCTGCGGACCGTCGAGGTGAGGTGTCCCGGGGAGATGTTCACCGCGGCGGCCACGTCGCGCAGGGACAGCGGGTGCGGGTAGCGGCGCTCGATGACCTCGAACACCTCGGCGAGCAGCGGTTCCCGGTTCTCGCGCAGGTCGCCCACCACGTCGGCGGCCAGCCGGGACACGCCGACCAGCAGCAGCACCAGGTGGGCCAGCGCCGCCTCCCGGTAGCCGTCCCGGCGCCGCGCCAGTTCGTCGTGCAGCGCGTGGATCCGGGTGGACCACTCGGTCCGTTCTGTTTCGGGCACCCGCAGCCGCAGTGCGCCGATCGCCCCGCCACGCACGAACGGGAACAGCAGCGGGTGGGTGCGCCAGGCAAGGTGGGCGCCGGGGACGTCCGGGCCGAGCGCGTCCGCGGTGAAGAACACGCCCCAACCGTTGGTGCCGGCCAGATCGGCGGCGTCGATGCTGCCCATCACGTCACCGGGCGCGATCACGAACAGGTCGCCGGCCTCGATCGGCCAGGCCCGGTTGCCGGTGCGCAGCAGCCCGCCGGTGGTCTGGAAGTACGCCAGGCCGGGGAAGTCGTGCGCGTGTTCCTCGAAGGAGCCGTTGGCCTTCCAGCCGTGGTCGAGCCGCCAGGTCGACACCGGCAGTTCGCCGGGCGTCGGCAGCATCGAGTAGGTCGCCGGTCGGTCCCGGCCCGGTGCCCGTCGCGCGGTTCTCATCGTCGAATCGTCCCACTAGTGCGGCGGATCGGTACATGTCCGCAGGTCCAGCTGCGGCCAGAATGCAGTATGACCGAAAGAATGTCTCAGTCGGGTACCGAGCGGGAGTACATACCGGGCCTGGGCAAGCACTTCCTGACGCCCCTCTACGACGTCGTGCACCACGTGTTCGGGCTGCGCCGGGTCCACCGGGAGATGATCACGCTGGCCGGGCTGCGGGACGGACAGCGCGTGCTGGACGTCGGGTGCTGCACCGGGAATCTGTTGCGTGCGACCGGCAAGCTGTACCCCGAGGTCGAGCTCGTCGGTCTGGACCCGGACCAGAAGGCGCTGGCCCGTGCCCGGCGGAAGGCGCGGCGGGCCGGTCTCGACATGCGGCTGGACCGCGGGTTCGCCCAGGACCTGCCCTATCCCGACGACTCGTTCGACCGGGTCTTCTCCAGCCTGATGCTGCACCACCTGGACAACACGTCGAAGGGCCCGCTGCTCGCCGAGGTGCGTCGGGTGCTGCGGCCCGACGGCATGTTGATCCTGGCCGACCCGGTGGTCGACGACCATCACGGCCACGGACCCGGCGGCGGGCGCCGGCGCGGCATGCGCGATCAAATGCGCGAACAGGTACGGGACAACGTCGGCGACGCCGTGTCACAACTGATCGCCTCGGCCGGCTTCGCCGTGGAACCGACCCGCACGACGGCGTTGCGAATAGGCGGGAAGATCGGCATCGAACTGGCCCGCCCGGTCTGATCAGTCGCCTACGCGGTCAGCGTGATGGTGCCGTGGTGAAAACCGCGCGTGCTGCCTCAGCCCAGGTCGGCGGGTAGGACCTGTTCGGTGAGCAGCCGGCGGGCGAGGTCCGGGGAGTCCAACCGGCCGTCGAGCAGTTGCCAGCCGTGGTAGTAGGCGGAGAGGTACGGGTGGTCGAGTCCGTTCGTGCTGGGTTCCTCGATCAGGCCCCACCGCGCCAGGTAGTCGGTGACCTCCGTGTCCTCGCGGCCTCGGTCGAGGAGGAGCACGGCGTTGTGCTGCACGCCGAACAGCGCGTTGCGAGCGCGGTGGATGGCGGCGAAGTCGCTGCCGTCGGGTCGGATTCCCCGTGGGGTGAGGATGTTGTCGGTGAGCCAGGCCTGTGCCTCGTCGCCGGGGAAGAGGAGGGCTTGCGCGTGCAGGGCGAGTCCTTCGCTGAGCACGAACGGCGGCGCCGGGGCGAACCGCACCTTCTGCTCGGGCCGGCCGCGGTCGGACAGGTGGATCTCCTTGAGCACCTGCTCGGCGATGTGCCCCGGATGGCCTTCGTGCGCGACGACGTAGAGCAGGTCGGCGAGGGTGAACGGGCGGTCGCCGTTGAGCAGGATGGTGGAGCCCAGGCCGCCGTGGTGGGCGCCGACCCCGACGAAGCCGACGCCGGGAACCAGTTCGCAGCCGACGCGTTCGCCGTCGGGCAGCGGCACGATCCGCTCGTGCGTGCGCGCCCGGCACTCGGCGACCGCGAGGGCGACGAGGCCGGGGAGCTGGTCGAGCTGCTCGCGTGGGAGCGCGTGCGCGGCGCGCCAGTCCCGCAGCCGGTCGGCGAGCGAGCCCGCTGTCTTCGGCAATGCCCGGTCCAGCTCGTCGTGCGCCTGCTCGAACACTGTCTCCGCCACCATGTCGACCTCGATACCGAGGCATTCGCGGATAAGTTCGGGCATTGCGGTGCGAGCGCCGCCGTCCTGGCCTGCGATCGCCCGGAGCGCCCGCACATGCGCGGCGAGGTAGGTGCGACGCGGCTCGTCGAACGGCAGGTCCGCCGCCAACTCGTCGGCGTCGTCGACGAGTCGCCCGGCCGGCCGCGGCTCCTCATCGGTGATCTGCGCACGCCACTCCTCCGGCCCGAAGTAGTCCAACATCCAACCCCAGCCGGCGTCGGCCAGCCTGCGGTCCAGACGCAGGATCAGCACCGTGTAGGCGCGCAGCCACTCCTGTTCCGTCATGACTCGACCGTACCGATCAACCTCGGCACGCAGAGCCAAGAGGATTGGGTGTCGCGCCGTCGGGTACTGCACGTCAGCCAACGAAAAGTTCTGGGAGGGCCAATCATGGCTAATACCGTGGGTACGAGACATCCAGTTCAGCTGGCGGCCACCGTCGTCGCGGCCGTGTTCCTACTTGTCGGCGTGCTCGGGTTCATTCCCGGTGTCACCACCGAATATGACGGAATGACGTTCGCCGGGCACGAGTCGACCGCCATGCTGCTCGGCGTGTTCCACGTTTCCATCCTGCACAATGTCGTGCACCTTTTGTTCGGCATCGTGGGCCTGGCGCTCGCCCGCACCGCCAAGGGAGCGACCAACTTCCTCATCGGCGGCGGCGTCGTCTACGCGGTGCTGTGGCTGTACGGACTCCTGATCGACCTCGACAGCCCGGCCAACTTCGTCCCGCTCAACACCGCCGACAACTGGCTGCACCTCCTCCTCGCCGTCGGCATGATCGGCCTCGGCGTCGCCCTGCGCGGCAACCGCGCCCGGCGCACTGCCTGACCGCGTCACGCGCGGCGGCCGTGGCGCACCCGCGCCACGGCCGTCACGTGGTCGCTACTCGGGGTCGCGTGTGACCCGCCGCTCGACGTGCTCCCCGAGGCTGCCGTCGGTGCCGACTCCGTAGCCTTCGCGTTCGTCGTCGTCCGGCACCTCGTGGGCGCTGTGCAGGCTGCCGTCGGTACCCACTCCGACCTCGCCCGCGAGGTGCTCCTCGCGGTGCTCGACCGGCGTGCGGCGTGCTGTGTCCTCGTCGTCTACAGGCATGGCTCCTTCTTCCGTCGGGGCGTGGATACCCCGGTTTCGACGGAACACGCCACGGACGCGGCGTCCATCAGATCAGGTGAATACAGCTGTCTCGTCATTTCGGACGCCATGTTCCCGGGAACTCACCGAACTCACCAGATTCGCCGAGTGATCGGAGCAGAAGATGAAGCGTGTAGTTCGGTACGGCGTCATGGTCGCGGCCGTCGTCGCGACGGTGACCGCCGGGCCCACCGCGATGGCCAGTGAGTCCCCGGCCGTGGCCAACACGGCCGTAGTTCAGCAGCAGAACGACGACGACCAGGATCGAGGCGACGACCACGGCCTGTGGGGTCTGCTCGGGCTGCTCGGCCTTGTCGGCCTCGTCGGTCTGATTCGGCGTGGACGCAGCAACGACCGGCTCGCCGGTCCGGCGGCCGAGCCCCCGGTGCCGGAGTCCGAGGTGATCACCCGACGACCGACCGACTACGTGCCGTCCGGGCCCAGCGCCCAGCCCCAGCAGTACGTCCAGCCGCGCCAGCAGCCGGCGGCTCCGCCGGACGGTTACCGACAGCCATAGTCCCGCCGCGGCCGGCGTCTATTGTCGGGGACGGGCAGTGACCGCGGCCTACCTGACCGCTCGTCATGTCAGGAAGGAGCGGCCGTGTCCGAGCACGACAGCATCGCCGAACTGCTCGGCGAGATCGCGCGCACGCTGCAGGCCGAACCCGACGTCGACGCGACGCTCGCGGCGATCGTCAAGGTGGCCGTGGACCACGTCGCCGGTGCCGAGCACGCCGGGATCTCGCTGGTCGAGCGCGGCGGCGAGGTTCGCACGGTCGCTCCCACCGGGGAGGTCGTCAACACGATCGATCAGCTGCAGTACCGCACGGGGGAGGGCCCCTGTCTGAACGCGATCGCCGCACACCGCATCTATCGCACCGGCGACCTCGCCAAGGAGACGCGCTGGCCCGCGTTCACGCACGCGGCCGCGAAGGCCGGCGTGACGTCGATGCTGGCCTACCGGCTGTTCATCACCGACACCACCCTCGGTGCCCTCAACCTCTACTCCAGCCAACCCGACGCGTTCAGCGACCAGACCGAGCAGGACGGACAGATGTTCGCCACCCACGCCGCCGTCGCGCTCGTCGGCGCACAGACCGAGGCGAATCTCAGAACGGCGGCCGAGAGCCGCGACCTGATCGGCATGGCCAAGGGCATCCTCATGCAGCGCCACGATCTCGAGCCGGAGCAGGCGTTCCACATGCTCGTCAGCTCCTCGCAGAACGCCAACATGAAACTCCGCGACGTCGCCGCCTGGCTCGTCGAGCACCGCCGCGAACTGTAATCGGACGACGAACGGGTAAGACTGGGTCAGGTGGTCGGCCGGTTAAGCAGTAGCCGACCGGCCGCCGCTCCACGCGGGCAGCCCTCACCGAGGCCGGCGAGGTGTTCCTGCCGCAGGCCAAGGCGCTGCTACGTCCGCGGTCCCACGGTCACCCCATTCCGGTGGCGCGGGCGGTCGGGCACTTCGGCTGGCTCAGCCCGACCTTCGCGATGGACACGCCGGCCCAGCGCCGCCAACGCAGAAGCTGCTGGGCCGGCACCCGACCCACCTCGGCTGCTCGCGACCATCGATGCCGGCCACCCCCTCACCCGCTCAAGCGCTGACGCACGTCCACCGCACGGGCCCGATGTCGGGTTCGGCGTAGCCGAAGATGGTGTTGTCGTCACTGGCCCGGAGCAGGGTCGCCGCGGTGGCACCCGGTGGCAGCGGCAGCCGGCCGAGTGGCTGGGCGTCCTGCCAGGCGGCGGCCGGGCCGTTCCACGTGTCGAGGTGGCCGGCGATCAGGCCGTGCTGGTTGATGTCCTCCGCGGTGCCGCCGCCGTCGAGGAACTGGATGTCGCTCGGTGAGTTCCACAGCACCGCTCTCGGGGCTTCCGGACCGAGCGCGATGCCGACGGCCTTCCCGCCACGCAACGCCCGCCCGATGACCGGCGGAGCCGGTTCGGGCAGCGGGATGACCTGGCCGTCACGCCACAGGTGCGCCTCGTAGGCGCCGCCGAGCAGAACCGTGCCGTCCTCGTCGATGTCCGTCGCCCCGGTCCAGTGGTACTCCGGCGAGTCGATGACGACCGGCGCGCCACCCGCCGCGGGCCAGAGGACCGCGACCATGTGGGCGTCGGCGCTGCGTCGCGCGGTGCCCACGACGTCACCCCGGTCGTTGAGCGCGCTCACCTCCGGCTGCTCGTGACCCTCGGGGGTCGGCAGCGCGTGAAAGGTCCCGGCGCCGGTGTGCCCGCCCACGTAGCGGAACGGCCGGGCATACCCTTCGGGCGTGGACGTCTCGAGCAGAACCGTCCCCGCGGAGTTCTCGTCGACCGGTTGCGTGCGCGTGCCGAAGTCGTTCGGCGGCTCGACACTTTCGGGTTCGCCACCCTGCGTCCACAGCAGGAGCTGCGTGTCCTGGCCGAACCTCGCGTAGCCCGAGTAGTTCCCGTGGCCGTCGCTCCCGGTGACGAACACCCCCGCCGCGTCCCAACCATCCGTCGGGACGGGCGCGACCTGCCAGGCGCACGGCGCCGGCTCCGCCGCGGCGACCGGTGCGCTCAGCACGGCCGACAGCAGCACGGCGCCGAACACGAACACCGCTGATCGTCGAGACAACGCCGTCCTCATGGGAACCCCTCTCGTCGCGGCCCGTGAGCCGGCCCGCTCCCGTGGCACACGCCACCACCGCGTGCGGGGTTTCCTCCGCGGGCGGCGAAGTACCCGAACGGAGTAACGGCGGGGTGAGCAGTCGGAATTGTTCGGGGTCATACCAATTTCTCATAACATTGATGTTCGGGTCCGAGAATGCCCTGGTCGCCGCCTTTTCTTCGGTCGGCGCTGCGCCGGATGGCGCATTGACCCGACGATAGGTCTAGACCTCTAATGAGGTGTCCGACCAGGTAGCCGCAGCTACCGCACGACTTCCACCCCTGCTGTCAGGTGTCGACGCGCCTTCAGCCCCTTTTCGCGTCCGGCACGTTCCTGCCTGAAGGAAGGCGTATCAATGAGCTCCGCGCGAATTCGCCGAACGGGCCTGGCGGCAATAGCCGGCCTCGTCCTCACGACAGCCATGCCCGCGACGGCGACAGCGGCGGCCGGCGCGCCGCCACCGCCCGCCGTGATCGCCGCCGCGGCCGCCGACCACGCGGCCGCGAGCGGTCTGGACGAACTGAGCAAAGCACCGGCCGAGGCGTTCCGCCGGGTCGGACTGACACCAGGTGGGGACGGCCTGTTCTACGCCGCCTACGAGCGCACCTACACCGGACTTCGCGTGGTCGGCGGCGACGCGGTCGTGGTCGCCGACGGAGCCGGGGGAGTACACGACACCGTCGCGGCGCCGACAAAGCCGATCACGGTCGGCACCCGCGCCGAGGTGACCGGCGAGCGCGCCAGCACGATCGCGGGCCGTCAACTGTCTACTGTGGACCATTCGACGGCCCCGGAGCTGGTGGTCCTCGCCGGGGACGCGCCGAAGCTGGCCTACGAGGTCGTGGTCACCGGCCGGAGCAAGGGCGTCCCGAGCAAGCTGCACGTCTTCGTCGACGCGAGAACCGGTGCCGTCGCACAGCGCTGGGACGAGGTGCGAGACGCCGCGCAGCCGGACGACGCCGCGCCGTTCGGCTCGGGAACGGGTTACCACAACGGCAGCGTCACCATCGACACCAGCGCCGGGTACTCGATGCGGGATCCGAACCGCAACGGGGTCAGCTGCGGCAACAACAGCACCAAGCAGGTGTACACCGGGCCGGACGACGTGTGGGGCAACGGTTCCGGCACCAACCTGGAGACGGCCTGCGTCGACGCGCTCTACGGCGCGCAGCGGGAGTGGGACATGCTGCGCGACTGGCTGAGCCGCAGCGGGATCAACGGCCAGGGCGGCGGTTACCCGATGTGGGTCGGGCTGAACCAGGCCAACGCGTTCTGGGACGGCAGCTCGGCGACGTTCGGCCGCTCGTCGGACGGCCAGCGCCAGGCCACCCCGATGGACGTGGTCGCACACGAGCTCGGGCACGCGATCTTCCAGACCACACCGGGCGGCTCGGGCGGCGGTGGGAACGAGAAGGGCGGGCTCAACGAGTCCACCGGCGACATCTTCGGCGCGCTGACCGAGCACTACGCCGACAACCCCAACGACCCACCGGACTTCCTCGTCGGCGAGGAGGTCAACCTGGTCGGCAACGGCCCGATCCGCAACATGTACAACCCGGCGGCGCTCAACCACCCGAACTGCTACTCCTCGGCCATTCCCGGCACGGAGGTCCACGCCGCGGCCGGGCCGCAGAACCACTGGTTCTACCTCCTCGCACAGGGTTCCAACGCCAACCCGCCGAGCCCGACGTGCAACGGCTCGACGGTCACCGGGATCGGCGTCCAGAAGGCCGGCCAGGTCTTCTACAACGGTCTGCTGCGCAAGACGTCGACCTGGAACCACGCGGCCGTCCGGCGTGCGACCCTGGCCGCGGCGCTCACGCTGTTCCCCGGGCGCTGCACCGAGTTCGACTCGGTCAAGGCCGCGTGGAACGCGGTGAGCGTGCCCGCGCAGTCCGGCGAGCCGGTCTGCGACTCGCAACCGCCGGTGGACAACGACTTCTCGCTGTCGGTGACCCCGACCTCGGCCACGGTCCAGCCGGGCCAGTCGGTCACGGTCACCGTGGCCACCCGGATCACCGCGGGCAGCGCGCAGACGGTGAACCTGCGGGCGAGCGGTCTGCCCGCCGGCGCCACCGCGACGTTCGCCCCGGCGTCGGTCTCCTCGGGCGGCTCCGCGACGTTGACGGTCGCCACCACGGCGAGCACACCGAACGGGACCACGCAGGTCACCGTCACCGGCGACGGCACGGACGTCGACCACACCGTGCAGCTCGGTCTCACGGTCGGCAGCGGCAACCCGCCGGGCTGCGCCGCGGCGCCGTGGGCGGCCCAGACGGCGTACGCGCCGGGCAACCTGGTGTCCCACAACGGTCACGAGTGGGAGGCCACCTGGTACTCGACCGGTGCGGTGCCGGGCGACCCCGGCTCCTGGGCGGTGTGGCGCGACGCCGGCGCCTGCTAGGTCCCCACGAACCCGTGCGGCGGCGTCGACCTGGCGTCGCCGCACGGCCACCACTGGAGGTGCCATGAACACGTTCCTTCGGGCGGGTCTCGCGGTCTGCGCCGGCATCGCGTTGACGGTGACGGGCCTGTCTGCCGCAGCGTCGGGCGCGGGGCCGGCCACCACCGTCGCGGCCGCGCCGGACATCTCGGTGGCCAACGTCCGGACGCATCTGAACCAGCTGCAGAGCATCGCCCAGCAGAACGGCGGAAACCGTGCCGCGGGCGGCGGTTACGCCGCGTCGGTGTCCTATGTGGAACAGCAGCTGCGGTCGGCCGGCTACACGGTCGTCCGGCAGACCTGCCCCAGCTGCGCCGGGCAGTCGCAGAACCTGATCGCGGACTGGCCGGGCGGTGACCCCGACAGCGTCGTCATGGTGGGCGCACACCTGGACAGCGTCCGCGGCGGCCCTGGCATCAACGACAACGGCACCGGCTCCGCCGCCATCCTCGAGGTCGCGCTGACGCTGGCGAGGGCGCATCCCCTGCTGGCCAAGCACGTGCGGTTCGGCTGGTGGGCCGACGAGGAGTCCGGCCTGCGTGGCTCGCAGCACTACGTGAGCACCCTGCCGGCGGCGGACCGGTCGAAGATCGACGCCTACCTCAACTTCGACATGGTCGGCACGAAGAACTGGGGCTACTTCGTCTACGACGACGTGGCGTCGATCAAGGCGGTGTTCGACGAGTACTTCCGGTCGGTCGACCTGGCCACCGAGGCCGACACCGAAGGCGACGGGCGTTCCGACCACGCGTCGTTCCAGCGTTACGGCATCCCGGTCGGCGGTCTGTTCACCGGGGCCGGATCGACCAAGACCGCCGCGCAGCAACGGAAGTGGGGCGGCACCGCGGGAGCGCCGTTCGACGCCTGCTACCACCGGGCCTGCGACACCATCGCCAACATCGCCGACACGCCGCTGAACCACAACAGCGACGCGATCGCGTACGCGCTGTGGAAGCTGGCGGTGACCGACGACGAACCGCCCGCCGACAACGACTTCTCACTGTCGGTCGACCCGGCCTCCCTCACCGTCCAACCCGGACGGTCGGGGACGGCGACCGTGGGCAGCGCGGTCACCGAAGGCGGTCCGCAGGCGGTGAGCCTGAGCGCGAGCGGGCTGCCTCCTGGCGCGACCGCCACGTTCACCCCGGCGTCGATCCGGTCGGGGGAGTCGGCCACCGTCGCCATCGCCACCACGGCGAGCACGCCGAACGGGACCGCGCAGGTCACCATCACCGCGGACGGCGCGGACGTGGACCACACCGTGCGACTCACGCTGATTGTCGGCACGCCGTCGGACTGCACCGCGCCGGCGTGGAATGCCGCCACCGCCTACGTGACCGGGGACGTGGTGTCGCACAACGGACGCAAGTGGGAGTCCACCTGGTACTCCACCGGCGCCGAACCGGGAGCGGCCGGATCGTGGGCCGTCTGGCGGGACGCCGGGCCGTGCTGAGCGAGGAGCGAGCCATGTCCGCGACACGACGAACGGTGGTCCTCGTCGCCGCGCTTCTGATGGCCATGACCACGGTGGCGGCCACCGCGCGGGCCGCGGCCACCCTCACCGCCACGTTCTCGGTGACCGACCACGGTTCCTGGAAGCAGGGCAGGTACGTCGTCGCCAACGGCGGCGACACCGCGTCCGACACCTGGCGCATCGAGTTCGACCTGCCGTCCGGCACGACCGTCGGCACCGTCTGGTACGGGGTCAAGACCGTCGTCGGCAGTCACGTCACCATCGACGCCGAGCACTACAACAAGTCGGTGCGGCCAGGTGGGAACACCGAGCCGTACAGCCCGTGGTTCGAGCTGTTCGGCGCCGGCCAACCGGTCAACTGCCGGGTCAACGGCAACCGGTGCGACGGCTCCGCCGACCAGCCGCCCGGCGTCCCCGGCAACCTGCGCTCGACGGGCGCGACCACCAGGACCGTGACACTCGCGTGGAATGCCGCCGCCCCCGGCGATTTCCCGGTCTCGGGCTACGTGGTGACCGGCGGCGGCACCGCGACGGTCAGCGGCACCACGGCACTCGTCAGCGGGCTGAGCCCGAACACCGGGTACACGTTCACCGTGCGCGCGAAGGACGGTCGGGGCAACACCTCGCAGCCGAGCGACGCGGTCACCGTCCGGACCAACGACCCCGCCGACGACACCCAGCCGCCGAGCACGCCGACGAACCCGCGTGCCACGGCCGTGACGTCGAGCAGTGTGTCGCTTGCCTGGAGCGCCTCCTCCGACGGCAGCGGGATCGCCGGCTACGAGGTGTACACCGGCGACACGTTGGCCGCCTTCGCCACCGGCACCTCGGCCACGGTGGCCGGCCTGTCGCCGTCCACGCCGTACGCGTTCACGGTGAAGGCGCGCGACAACTACGACAACGTCTCCCCGGCGAGCAATACGGTCCAGGCGACCACCGACGACGTGGTCGGCGGCGGCGACTACGCCAGGGTCGGCTACTTCGTCCAGTGGGGCATCTACGGCCGCCAGTACTTCGTGCGGAACCTGGACACGTCCGGCGCCGCCGCGAAGCTGACGCACCTCAACTACGCGTTCGGCAACATCGACCCGGTGAACCTGACGTGCCTCGGCGGGGTCACACGGGGCACGACGCCCGACCCGCAGGACCCCGACCAGGGCACCGGCGCCGGCGACGCGGACGCCGACTACGGCAGGCCGATGGCTGCGGGTCAGTCGGTCGACGGTGTGGCGGACACCGGGTGGGAGAAGCTGCGCGGCAACTTCAACCAGCTGCGCAAGCTCAAGGCGAAGCAACCGCATCTCAAGGTGCTGATGTCGCTCGGCGGCTGGACGTACTCGAAGTTCTTCTCCGACGCGGCCGCCACCGACGCGTCCCGGCGCAAGTTCGTCACCTCCTGCGTCGACATGTACCTCAGGGGCAACCTGCCGCTGTACAACGGCGCCGGTGGTCCGGGCGTGGCCGAGGGGATCTTCGACGGCATCGACCTCGACTGGGAGTGGCCGGGCGCGGAAGGGCACGCCGGCAACCACGTGAGTCCGGCCGACAAGCGGAACAACACGTTGCTGTTCGCGGAGTTCCGCCGCCAGTTCGACGCGCTCACCGCGCAGACCGGCAAGCGGTACCTGCTGACCGCCTTCACCCCGGCCGACCCGGCGAAGATCGCCGCCGGCTGGGAGATCTCGGGCAGCGACCACGTGTTCAGGTACATGGACTTCGCGAACGTGCAGGGCTACGACTTCCACGGCGCGGGCAGCGACAACTCGTGGGAGCCCAACCGCACCGGGCACCAGGCGAACTGGCACAACGACGTCGACGACCCGTACGGCACCCGTTTCAGCGCGGCCTCGGCGCTCGCGGAGTACACCGGCGTCGGCGTGAGCCCGCGCAAGCTGACGATCGGGATCCCCTTCTACGGCCGGGGTTGGCAGGGCGTCACCGACGGCGGCAGGCACGGCGAGTGGCAGGCGGCGAACGGGGCGGCGCCGGGCCAGTTCCCGGAGGAGGCCGGCACCCGCGGGTACGGCAACCTGATGGCGAGCTACCCGAACATGACCGTCCACCACGACGAACAGGCACTCGCGACCTACGGCTACACCGGGCAGAACGGGCAGTGGTGGACCTTCGACGACGCCTGGTCGATCGGCAGGAAGATGACGATCGTCAAGGAGGAGAACCTGCTCGGCGCGATGATCTGGGAGATGTCCGGGGACAACGGCCCACTGATGACCGCGCTCGACAACGGGCTGCGCTAGCGAGACTTACAGCATTCCCGCCGCGCGGAAGAGTCGGTCGTAGATCTCGTGGACCACCTTCTCCTTGCGCGCGTTGTAGTCCATGACGTGCCCGCCGCCGGGGACCGCCGCTCGCTTCGCCTCCGCGTAGCGCGCGCGATCCTCGGGGTGGGCACGCAGCCAGTCGCGGAACATGCGGTGCCGAATGGCCTCCGGGCAGTCCGGGCCGAACACGTGCAGGTTCGCGCGGGGCTCGGCGAACCTCAGACACCGATGTTCGTGGAACGACCGCTCCCGAATGATGAGGACGTAGCCGAGGCGCTCCAGCGCGGGAACGTACCGGTCCTCTTCCCGAGGGTCGGCGACCGTGAGGTCGATGTCGATCACGTCCTTGGCGGCCAGTCCCTCGACGGAGGTCGATCCGATGTGCTCGAGGTCAAGGACCACCTCGCCGAGCGCCGCGCGGATCCCCGCCGACAGGGCCTCGTAGCGGTGCGGCCACCGCGGGTCGTACGGCACGATCTTGATCGTCTCGGGCTGGGGCGGACCCAGGACCCACGGGTCCTCGGACGGGTCGGAGTCGGTGTGTCGGGTGATCTCGTCGAAGGTGGGCATCGGGCTCACCGGTAGGCCGGCTGCTGCCGGTCCGGGTCGGCGGGCACCACGTCGAGGCGCGGGTCGGCGACGAGCTGGTCGATGACGAGCCGGTCCGCGCCGATCCCGGCCCAGTGCGGGTCGACATCGCTGGCGACACACCACGCGTGGTCGGCCGGCCAGGCGAACGCGGGCACCGGCATGCTCAGCCGAGGCTGCCCCGGCCACAGTTCCGCCGCGCCCCAGTCGCCTGCCTCGTGCAGCGGCCCGCGGAACATGACGTAGTCGCGTGCGGGCACCACGACCCTTGGCCCGTCGAGCACCTCGGGTGGGAAGGCCGGCGCCACCCTCGGCACCGGCCGCGGGTGTCCGTCGTCGCTGGCGACCACGACGCCGATGGCATCACCGCCGTAGAGGTCGCCGTAGCCGTCCCACAGACAGAAATAGCAGTCCCGCGGGGTTCGGGTGTGCGCGGCCAGCACCTCGAAGAGCAGCCGCAGCCGCTCGTTGTCGCTCTGGGCGGGGTCGCCTTCCGCGTCGTTCTCGCTCTGTCCTTCGAAGGCGGGGTCGGGCAGGAACCGCAGCCGCGCGTAGGCCGCGAAGCCGGACGGGCCGAAGCACACCAGCCGCTCCCACGGCAGTTCGCTCGACACGATCCAGTCGGCGGGGGACAGGTCGGAGCACGGAGTCAGCGCCACGGCTCCAGTTATATACCGCCCGTTACGGACTGTCACCCTAGTTTCCGCTGGCACTCGGTTCTTCGTCCGACAGGCGCATCCGAAACTATCGGTATGTCACGCCCTGTGCCGCATGGGAATCGGCTGGATACGGTGCCGGAGTAATCCCGGTCACAGTAGCCGTCGTTCCGGTCGAATGTGGCCTCGAATGCGTCGCGATGCCGGGCGGCCGCCATCGTGGGGGCCGAACTCCTGTGGTGAGGGGTCTGTGCGCTACAAACGATGTTCCACGTTTGGCGGCGGCCACCAGATGAGTCCGGCTCATAGGTCGAGTCTTCGGGGTCTACTGCCGGCATTAGTACTGGTCACAGGCTTTGCTGTCACGCTGTGTTCGACGATGTGAAGTTCGAGTACACGGTGTTCGATTCACGTACGGTTTGGCGGCGATGTGCGATTCGAGCGATTCGAGCGGGTCGTGTCGATTCGGTGGTTGGCACCCGAAAACGATAGCGAACCACTGGAAGATTCTCATTTGTGCCGTTCACTCGAATGGCGCAATCCGCGCCCGTCGGGTTCCCAGTCCGGCGAGGACGCATTCCCCGAAGAGTGGGCCGGGGTTCACCTGATAATTCGTGTGAGCCTCTGGAGGGAAGGTTAGAACTTAATGGTAATCAAACAAGAAACTCAGCCTAATAAGCGAGTATTCCTCAAGGAGTCGTACGCGCGTCCGCACGTCGGTTTCGCCTGGTTGCGCGTGACCTGCAGCCTGATCGTCATCTTCAGCCACTCGTTCTGGCTGCTGAACCCGATGCACCCACCGCTGTTCCTCGGCGTCGGGGTCGGGGAGTTCGCGCTGCTGGCGGTCTTCGCGATGAGCGGGTACCAGATCCACGACAGTTGGCAACGCGACCCGTCCTGGTGGCGGTTCAGTGCCCGGCGGCTGCTGCGGATCCTGCCGCCACTCGCCGTGGTGGTGGCGGTCTCCGTGCTCGTGATCGGCCCGATCTTCAGCACGCTGTCGCTCAGCGCCTACCTTGGTGCCGGGTTGACGTGGGGTTACCTGGTCAACGTCATCCCGTTCTGGCTTCAGGGACCGCTGCCCGGCACCTTCTCGGACAACCCGCACTTCGAGTCGCTGAACCCGTCGCTGTGGACGCTGCCCATGGAGCTGCTCGGCTACGGCATCATCCTGGTCGCCGGCCTGGCCATCGCGATCGGTCTGCCCAAGCTGATCCTGCCGGTGCTGCTCGGCGGTCTGATGGTGACCCAGGCCGTGTTCGACGACACCCTCGGCCCGTTCGACTCCGGCGGCCAGATCGGCGTCACGCCGATGGTCTTCCTGGTCAAGTTCCTGATCGCGTTCGCCGTGGGCATGGTCCTGCATGCCTACCGGCACAAGATCGCGTTCCGACCGCGGTACGCGGTGGCGCTCGTCGCCGCGTGGCTGTTGATCCACCTCGGGTTCATGTCGGAGGCCGCCGGGCTTCCCGGTGCGACCTCGGGCATCGACGGCGCGCTGTTCCGCCTGGTATCGCTGGACAAGTGGCTCATGGCGCTCGCCATCGGATACGGCGCGATCGTGCTCGGCACGCACTGGCCCAAACGGCTCGAAGGCGCCGCGCGGTGGGTCTACGGCAGCTACGGCCTCTACCTCTGGGGCGCGCCGCTGCAACAGATCATCATCGCGCTCGGCGTCACGAACGGCTGGGTGCTGCTCGCCATCTCGGCGCCGTTGGCCTACGCGTTCGGCCAGCTCTCGTGGCGTCTCGTCGAGACGCCGACACAGAAGTGGCGCCGCTACCTCAAGGCCCGCCAGCTCCAGTGACGATCGACCGACAAGAGACAGCCGGTGGACATGGTCCGCCGGCTGTTCGTCGTCACGGGCGCGGGTCGCCGACCGCCGCGAGCATTCGCTGCCCGAGGGCGCGTGCGGCGTCCCGGACCGCGGGGCAGCGCACGATCCGGTACGGCGCCGGGATCAGCGCGAGCTGTTCCGCGTACCAGAACGGGTTGCTGGTGCTGCCGACCAGACGCGTGGTCGCCGCGTCGACCGGCTCGAGTCGTCCGATCGCGCGGGGGACACAGCGCGCCACGGTGTCGACGGGCGCGTCGATGACGACCTCGACGTCGTACTCCCAGCCGGTCGCGAGGTGCTCCTCGAGCATGGCGACCGGGTCGAGGTCGTTGGGTGGCACGAAGGTGTCGTCGAGGACCGCGACGGTCCGGACGCGGTCGATCCGGTACGCGCGCACGGCGTCCTTGGGCACGGACCGGCACAGCAGGTACCACCGCCCGTGGCGCACCACGACCGCCCACGGGTCGGCGTCGAAGGTCCACTCGGAGCCGGCCTCGGAGCGGTAGTCGAGTCGCACCCGCCTGCGGCCGGCGCACGCGTCCACGAGTGCGGCGGTGGTCGCGGGGTCGGGCCGGGCGGCGGCGCGGTCGGGGGCGGGCGCCGTGGTGCGGCGGACCGCCGCCGCCTGCGCGGCCACCGGCTCCGGGAGGGCGCGGACGAGCTTGCCGAGCGCGCTGCCGACCGGATCGGTGGGATCGCCGGCGTCGTGGTGGCCGTCGAGGACGGCCATGACCAGGCCGAGCGCCTCCGCCGCGCTGAACATCAGCGGTGGCAGCCGCAGGCCGCGACCGAGGCGGTAGCCGCCGTGCGGGCCGCGGGCGGCCTCGATCGGAATGCCGGCCTCGCGGAGGATGCCGACGTAGCGTCGCGCGGCCCGCTCGGTGACGCCGAGCTTGTCGGCGAGCCGGTCCGCGGTGATGCCGGGGCTGCCCTGGACCAGTTCGAGGGCCAGGAGCGCCCGCGCGGTGGGGCTGGTGTCGGGTCGCATGACGCCATCCGTTCCGGTAGCCGAACGTCCGGATTGGACGCTACCGTGCCGGCATGACCGAGGGCACCGTGCCGCCCACCATCGTTCCCGCCAACGAGGCGTCCTGGGACGACCTCGTCGCGGTCTTCGGCACCGCCGACTACGCGGGCCGCTGCCGCTGTCAGCGGCTCAAGGTCCGCGGCTGGATCTGGCGTGACTCGACGGAGGAGGAGCGGTCCGCGATGCTGCGGGAGCAGACCGGCTGCGACGATCCCGACGCCACGGGCACGAGTGGGCTGGTGGCCTATGTGGACGGTGCGCCGGCGGGCTGGGTCGCGGTCGAGCCGCGCACCGCGTACCCGAAGCTGCGCGGCACCCGCATCCCGTGGACCGGCCGGGACGAGGACAAGGACGACGAGGGTGTCTGGGCGGTGACGTGTTTCGTGGTCCGCAAGGGCTACCGGGGACGCGGCCTCACCTACCCGCTGGCCAGAGCCACGATCGACTACGCGAGAGCGCGCGGCGCGCGGGCGCTGGAGGCCTACCCGATGATCACGCAACCGGGCAAGGAGATCACGTGGGGCGAGCTGAACGTCGGCGCCCGCCAGGTCTTCGAGGAGGCGGGGTTCGAGGAGGTCAGCCACCCGACCCTTCGGCGCGTGGTCATGCGGATCGACTTCGCACCGTGACCGTCACCCCGAGGGAGTTCCACGCCACCGCGGGCGCGGACTGGCGGCTCGTCGGCCAGACGGCGTGCACGCACCTCCGCACCGGATCGCTCGCGGCCGGCGCACAGCTCGCGCAGGCGATCGGCGCGCTGGACGGAATCGACGACTTCCACCCCGCGATAGACGTCCGGCGCGACGGCGTGACCGTGCGCGTCTTCACGTTCCTGTCGGGCGGGCTGAGCGCGCGGCACGGTGAGCTGGCGCGGCGGATCTCGTCGGTGGCGCACGAGCTCGGCGTGTCCGCGGACCCGTCCGCCGTACAGAACCTCGTGGTCTCGGTCGACGCGCTCGCCATCGCCGACGTGCTCCCGTTCTGGCGTGCCGTCCTCGGCTACCGGCCCAGGGCGGACACTCCGGACGAGGAGCTGTACGACCCGCACCTGCGCTGGCCGGTCTTCTACTTCAACCAGCTGGACGCGCCACGCCCGCAACGCAACCGACTCCACATCGACGTCTGGGTACCGCACGACCAGGCCGAGGCTCGAGTGTCGGCGGCCATCGCCGCGGGCGGGCGACTGGTGGACGACCGAGACGCGCCGGAGTGGTGGGTGCTCGCCGACGCCGAAGGCAACGAGGCCTGCGTAGCCAGCCGCCCAGACCTCGACTGAGCTGTACACGCCACGCCGACCCAACCACCGCGCGATGAACGTGCCGCCACCGGAGAGTGCCTGCCGACGAACATCCACGTCATCTCTCGGTGGTGGTGAGGGTGAAGCTGCCGCGTAGGTGTGGTTCGCCGGCGAGTGTCGGGGCGATCAGCCACCAGGTCACCGTCAGCTGCCGCCCGCCCGTCAGCTCCGAGGGCACCCGCACTCCCATGGCGAACCGGACGGAACCGTTGGCTGGGACGGACTTCACGGCGCGGCAGTTCAGTCGGTACGGGCCACCGTCGTTGATGGCCGGTACTTCGGCCGAGCCCTGGGAGAAGCGTTCCTGGTAGTAGCCGGGGCACGGGTCGAGGGGAACGACAGCCGCGGTCGGATTGGTCAGCATCACGTGGAAGGTGACCAGCTCGTCCGGCCCGGCGGTGGCCACCGGCTCGATGGTGGCGGTCAGCTTCGCGAGGGGTGAGTCCATCACCGTGGGCTCGGCCACCTCGTCGAACGCGCTGGCGGACAGGAACGACGTGGTGCCGGGGCGGAACCCGTCGGTGGCACCGCACGGCGGCACCGTCGGGTCGGTCATCGGCGCGCGCAGTGTGCCGCCGTCCTCCGGCAGGGCGATCTCCACGTCCAACCCACCGGCCGGCACGCAGAACGGCGCGGTCCACGCCAGTCGCAGATCCGCCGACTCCCCGGGCGGCACGATCGTGACGCGCCGCGCACCTTCCTCGTTGACGTCGTGCGAATAGCCGATGTTCAGCGAGCCGTCCCGGCCGCGCAGCCGCGTGTCCACCTCACCGCGTAGCCGGCACGTGCGCTCGCCGATGTTGGTGACCCGCGCGAAACCGATGAGCATGGTCGGCAGGTCCTTCGCGGCCTCCGGCTCACCGCTGTCCCCGGCCGCCGGCCACGACGACAGCTCGCCGCGCAGCTCGGCCGCGACACAGGGGGCCGCGGCCGGGTCGACCCGCCGAACCCGTGGCGGCAGGCTGAACTCGTCCTTCCCCGCCGGCTCGTCGACCCACGGGACGGTGCCGTCGGCGAGGACGGTCGTCGGAGCGGACACCCGGGGCGGCTCGCTCGGCCGCACCGCGGGGGCACCGCACGCCGTCACGACCAGCAGCAAACCCGCGACGAGCAGCAGAAGTCGTGCCACCGCGCCAGTATGCCCGAGCTCAGGGCCGCGCCCACGCCTCGCGGCGGTGGACGGCGAAACCGTTACGCCGCAGGTTTCGCGCGCTCACCGAGTCGGGCTTGGCGGTCGCGATCGCCAGGCCGCACCCCGCCTCGGTGGCGACCATGAGGCGGTGCCGCAGCAACCGCGACTGGGCGCCCGCGCCGCGGTGCGCGCGCAGTGTCGACGCGCCGCCGAGCACGGCGACACCGTCGTGGATCGTCATGGCCGCCGCGGCGATCGGCGTTCCCTCGGCCACCGCGACGAACCGGCGCATCTCGGGAAGTCTGGCCTCCGCCTCGATGAAGGCGGCGATCGGGCCGTCGACCTCGAAGCCGGCCAGGAGAAGCGTCGCGAAGTCGGCACCCGCCTCGCGGACGTCGACCGGCGCGTGGGGGTCGCCGAGCCGTCGGATCGCCAGCCCGCGGTCGTCCGCGCGGACCAGCCCCGCCGCCGCCAGTCCCGACGTGTCGGTGCCCGCCGTGACGATCACCGTCGGCCGGACTCCCTGCCAGACGGGCGATTCGAGGAGGTCGAGCACAGCGGGCACGGTCTCCCGCGTCACCCCGGAGACCGTCGACAGGAAGCCCAACGCGGGCGCCGACGCCAGTACGGCCATCAGCCCCGCCCGCTCCCAGACCCGGAAACGGCCCGGCACCCCGGCCGCCGCCGCGGCGCGGCAGGCCAGCTCCGCGCGGCGATGAAGCGCCCGCTCCGCCGTCGTCATGGTGCCATGATGCCGTCATGGCTGTGTGGACACTCGCGGACGTCGAGCGTGCGGTGCGGACGAGCTGGGGCGCCGACACGTGCGATCCGGTCGATCTCGCCGACTGGCATCCCGGCAACGCCGCCCGCGGCCAGTGTGGGGTCACCGCCCTGGTGCTGCACGACCTGTTCGGTGGCGACCTGGTGCTCGGCGAGGTCGAGGTCGACGGCGCGCGGACCGGGATGCACTACTGGAACCGGTTCGGGACCGGGGTGGAGGTCGACCTGACCCGAGGACAGTTCCGGCCGGAGGAGACCGTCGTCCGCGGGCAGGTCGTGTCCCGGCCGCCCGGGCCGCCGAGGCGGTGTCGTGCGCAGTACGACCTCTTCCGCGAGCGCGTGCTGGAGTGCCTCGCCACCGGACAGAACGGCTAGGGCTGTTCGACGAAGACGCACTGGGAGTGGACGAAGCCCGGCATCGGGGTCACCGAGCTGACCAGGCTCTCGACGCGGTCGTTGCGGATGGTCGTGTAGTGGTACGGCGCCGCGGCCAGCCGGAGCGTGACCGACGGGCGGCCGGTGAGGTCGGCGCAGCCGGCTCCGCCGAGCGGGTAGTCCGCGGGACACGTCGCGCACGCCGGCAGCGAGAGCTCGTGCGCGGTGGGGCCGGCGACCAGGATGATCAGCGGTGTGTTGCCGTCGTTGTAGAAGGTCACCGGGATCGAGCCGGGATTGTTGTCGCCCAACGGGGGCGGGACGGCCAGCGGGACGCCCGCCGCCTTGGCCACCCGCGCGGAGATCAGCGCGGACTTCGCCTGCGCCATGCCGGGGTGCTGCGGGTAGGCCTTGACGAAAGTGTCCAATGTGGTCGCGGCGGTGACGTCGCCGGCGCGGGCCTGGCCGAGGCCGCACTCGTACAACGCCTGCGCCCGGTAGGTGTTGGCGGTGTCCACGGTGTCGCCGATGCCGGCCCGGTCGAGGCCGGCGAAGTAGTCCAGCGCCGGCAGCGCGTCGCAGAACGCCCCGTCGGTGTAGGGCGCGGTCGCGGCGGCGAACGCGTCGGTGATGCCCTTCGGCGCCCGCTTCGCGGACGGGGTGTCGCCGAACTCGCGGCTCACCATCAGGAGCATGTCGACGCTCTCGCGGGCCGCGACCGCGTTGAGCGGCGCCTGCCACCCGGTGGCGACATCCACATAGGACTCGGCGAGGTTGGTGCGCGCGAAGGGAGCCAGCACGCTGGTCGGGTGGTCGGCACGGAACTGGCGGTACTGGTGCACCGCCACCTCCGGCGAGCGGCGCCGCTGCGCATCGACGCCCTGGAGGAACTCGGCGCACTCGGTCCGCTTGGCGCCCGCGTCGGTGACCGTAGTGCTCAGCGTCAACTCGAAGGGCCCGGTGACGGTGTCGAACCGTTCGACGGCGGTCGGGCAGTCGGCACGCGCCTGCGCGGCCAGCCCGTCGGCGTGGACACCCCGCCCCGCGATCCCGTACCCGACGTACCCGGCGACCACCACCGCGACCGCCGCGGCGCCGATCGCCACCGGCCGCCACGCGGTGGCCGGCGCCGGCCGCGGCCTGGCGATGAGCCAGGCATGCAGCCCCAGCCCCAGCACCCAGCCGCCGGAGAGGCCACGCCACAGCCACGGCCGCGCCGCGGCGTCGGTGAGGAACGCGACGGTCCCGAGCGCGGCCACCACGACGAGCGCGACCGCGAGCAACAGCCGGCTGCCGGAGATAGCCGTAGCCGAGGCCGAGTCCGGTGAGGTTGAGCAGGACCGCGGCGAGGGTGGACCCGGCCGGCATCGGGGGCGGTGGCTCGGACGGCGGCGCCGGTATGTCGTTGTCTTCCATCGTTCCCCCAGGTGCGGCGCATGTTCGCGCGCGCCAAGACAACCACAGGGCGCACGTCGCCCAACACGAAGAAACCAACTGTTAGCAGGCCGTTGTGCGCTCCCTGTGCGGAACGCCCGCGGCTCAGGCGATCGTGGTCGAGTGTCCGAGCCATCGCTCCCGCCATGCGAGGCGCAGCCGGACGGCGCTCAGTGGCAGGTCGTCGCCGACCAGGTGGGCCACCGCCTCCCGTTGGGCTCTTGGGCACAGTTCGCTCAGCAGTGCGGGAATCCGGGCCGGGGCCGGGCCGTCCACCAGTGACACCGCGAGCTTCGCGCGACCGGTGACGCGACCGTCCGGCAGCACCCTGGCGCGGTAGTAGTCGATCCGGGCGTCGGCCACCACGTCGGTCGCGGCGCGAAGCTGGGCGACGACCAGCTCCGCGACGTCGGGCCGGTGGTGGTCGCGGAGCGGCAGGCCCCACGACAGCCACACCGGATATCCGCCCGCGGCCGCCGACTCCCGGATCGGTGGCCGCATCGGGCCGGTGCGCAGCACCCGGTAGTCGGTGGCCGCCGAACCCGCGATCCGGCTCTTGGCGCGGACGGCCTGGCGGCGTGTGAGCCCGCACTCGCTCGCCGTCTGCCCCAACCCGTCCGCGACGGACAGGCTGGCGCTCGACAGTCGTGCCCGGCCGATCCGCGCCGGCGCGATCGGCACCATCATGTTGATGAACGCGATCTCCTGCATGGACGCCTCGGACACGGCGAGCACGCCGACGTTGCGCGACAGCAGGTCGGCGGCGATCGCGGCGGAGGAGCCGAGCCGCGCCGGGCCGACGAACGTCAGCAGTTGCACGGCGGTCGGCACGCCCTCCGGCGCCCAGCCGAACAGCTCCTTCCGCCGCTCGGTGTACCGCTTCTCGTCCAGCGGCAGCACCGACCACCACTCGCCGCGCACGCGCCCGAAACGCCGGTCGGCCACCTGCAGCCCGAACCCGTTCTCGGTGGCGAGCGCGACGAGGTCGCACATGAGTCCCAGGCGTTTGCGCTGGTTGCCGTGCTCGAGCCCGACGAGCATCCGCAGCGCCATCCCGTTGGCGACCCGGGGCGCCTCGCCGGAGCCGTCCACCCGGAACTGCCGCGGCGGGTCCCGGAACGGCGCCACCGGCGACTGCAGGAACAGCACCGGCGCGCCGTCGTCGGAGTCCTTCGTCGCGGCGGCGCCCGTCATGCCCTGGTACGCCAACATGATCATCAGCGAGTCGGCGTAGGTCGGCCGCCACGGCTCGTAGCCGAGCGTCAGGAGGATCTCGACGCTGTGCTCCGCGTCGTAGAGGAAGTCCGGGTTGATCATCACGCTGCCGTTGAACATGCCGTGCGCCGGGCCGTGCCCGTTCGTCTCGTGTGGACGGACGGTGATCCGGTTGGTGGACACGCCGTCCTGATGCTTGCTCGGCGTGTCCGGGGTCCACGTGTGCACCTGGAAGCCCGCGCCCGCGACGTGGAACGCGAGAGTCTCGGTGGCGAATCGATCCAGTGCGGTCGGCGGGATGACGTCGGTGAGCGGCGTGTCGGCCTCGGGCCCGACGTGCGTGATGTCGAAGAGGACCGCGGGGCTGCCGGAGTTCGCGGCCCGGGCGGCGACCGCCGCGAGCGCCGAGTGCCGCAGGCCGGGGCTAGGCATGGTCATCGGTGCCGATCGTGGAGAACTCGGCGCGGAACCGTTTCCAGCGCCGCACCGGCCGCCGCCGGATCTCGGCGATGAGCCAGGCCGGGCTCACCCGGTTCACCGGCACGCGCCGCCGTCGCTTGACCGCCTTGCCGATGCCGTCGAGCCCGACGAGCACGAACAGCAGGAGCAGCGCGCCCATCCCGAACACGAACGGCCCGTGCAGCCGGTCCGAGCGGCCGGACGCGACCAGCAGCGCGAGCGTCCCCGCGATGATGACCGATGTGTACGCGACATAGCGCGGGAACAGGCGGAGCTGGCCGAGCACGGTCTTGTTCGACGGGATCTCCAGCCGCGACAGCAGCAGACCGGGCACCAGCAGCAGCATGGTCACGACGGCGTCGGCGGAGGAGATCGGGCCCTCGCCGGAGACCACCGGCCGGTACCGCGCGCCGAGGTCGCCGAGGACCGGCACGTGCGCGAAGAACGTCGGCTCCAGCACGACACCGAAGCCGACGACCAGCAGCAGCACCGCGAGCAGCAGCTTCGACACGTTGGACCCCAGCGACGGCGGGTCGTCGACGAGTGCGATGTAGACGGTCGAGGTCACCGGCTCGACCGACTGCGGGTCGGCGCCGAACGGCCGCCGCTGCCACTGCGCGTGGCCGGCGTTCTCCCTCGGGTCGTTGTCCACGTGGACGTCCTTGTCGACCTGTGACTCGACCAGCTCGGCCGCCAGCCGGTCGAGCGCCGCGCTGGTGACCAGCCCGTCGGCGAGCTTGCGGAACTGGTCGGCCTCGTACTGGTTCGCGAACCGGGTGAGTCTCGTGACGACCGGGCGTTGCTCGCCGAGACCGGTGTCGCCGGGCGCGGTCGGCTCCGGCCGGCCCGGCCACCGCGGCGGGCGAGCCGCGAACGTCGCGTAGCGCTCGTCGATGTAGGCGACGTACGACTCGAGGTCGCGCTGGCGGCGGCGGCCGAGCTCGGCGAGGCGGGACGCGATGCCCTGCAGCTCCAGCTCGAGCAGCTTGGGCGCGACCCGGCACAGGTTGTCGTAGCTCGCCGCCACCGCGCGCATGTCGTCGACCAGCGACCGCAACGCGGGCGAGTCGACGTCGCTCGTGAGGAAGAACCGGCGGACCTGGATCTCGGGCGGCACCTCGACGGTCACGTGGTAGGAGTTGACCGCGCGGGGGATGAGCGTGGAGTACCGCACGGTGAACTCGTGCCGGAACGTCGCCCACCGAAGGAACGTGTTGCGTGCTCGAAGGTTCTGCGAACGGGCCGGGATCACGGGCGCCTCGTAGCGCAGGAACGACTGTGCCCGGTGCGTCGGCATCTCCACCACGAGCAGGTACTCCGACGACGCGACGTCGAGCAGCCGCAGGAACGGGCTGTCCGGCGCGAAGAGCTGCTCGACGGCGGTGGTCGCCTTGTCCCGGATGCTTTCCGAGTCGGTCGCGCGGCCGCTGCCGGTGGGGTGCGGTGGCGGGGCGGCATGCTGGCGCCCGTTCGCGATCATGGTGGCGATGGTGGCCTCGATCAGCCAGCGGGACCGGTTGAGGCTGTAGCGGATCCCGTGCAGCAGCTCGTCCGGGTCCTCGGTGCGCCGGTCGGACGTGAGGAACATGCGGAACACCCGGCACAGCCCGTGTGTCAGCGCGCGGGCCGTCTCGACCTGGGTCGTCCTCGGCACCACGTTGCCCGCCGAGTCGCGCACCACCACCGGCGCCAGATCCAGCCGGGACTGCCGCGACACCGGCAGCCACACGGTCGCCGGCCGGTCCGCGGCCCCGCTCGGATCGGTGCGCAGGGCCCACTTCTGCTCCGCGGTCAGCACGTTCATGTTGATGTCGATGCTCACCGAGCGGGCCATGTGGGTGGAGTCGGCGAGTGTCAACGACTCGGTCATCCGGTCGACGTGCTCCAGCCGCAGGCCCAGTGCCAGCAGGTTCAGTCCGAGCGCCTCCTGGTAGCCGTCGTGCGGGGACGGCGCGGTGGGAATCGGCGTCCGGCGCAACGCGGAGAGGAAGCGCTCGAGATGGTCGCCCTCCGACGGCCCGAGACGCGGTCTGCTCGGCACGGCGTGCTCCTCAGCTCAGGGTGAGTTCGACGCTACCGCCTGTGTCGAGAGTTCTTCGCGATTGTCAGCTTGCCGGGACCGAGCTGTCCAAGAGCTGTCCGCCGCGTTGTCTGAACCAAAGGGCGGCCGATCCGCGCGAAAGTCCGGACGGCGGTGACTCCCGCGGGCCGTCGCCCGCTCCTAGTCTCGAAATGTCCCCCAAAGGACGGCTCGGTTCGGTCCGCTGCCCGGCGTCCCAGCCCCGGACGTCAGGCGCACCCCGCCGGCGTCCGGGTGTCGGGCGGCGGACCGTCGCCGTCAGGGGAGGGGAGCGGCCTCCGGCCCCCCGGAATCCACGCTAACAGCGACGACCGACACCCCATGGCGAGCGGCGCGGGCGCTGTGGACAACCGCCGCGGCTGTGGACAACCGGGCGTTCCCGGGCCGATGAGCGGCAGAACTGTCGGTGCCCTGCCGTAGCGTTGATCTCGGGGGGCCGGAGGCCACGCCCTCGGGGCACGGGCCCCCTGGACCGTCCACAGAGTCCGATCGCTGTGGACGAGTTGATCACAGGTCGATCACAGGCGGGACTGCAGCGCGTCCGCCGCCGCGAGCAGGTCCGCCGCCCACCGGGCGCCGGGCCGGCGGCCCATGCGGTCGATGGGGCCGGACACCGACACCGCCGCGACGACCGCGCCGGACGCGTCCCGCACCGGCGCGGACACGCTTGCCACACCGGGTTCCCGCTCCGCCACGCTCTGCGCCCAGCCGCGCCTGCGCACCTCGAGCAGCGCGCGTTCGCCGTACACCGCCTCCGCGAGCAGCGACCGCTGCGTCGCCGGGTCCGTCCACGCCGCAAGGACCTTCGCGCCGGAGCCGGCCGTCATCGGGAGCCGCGCGCCGACCGGCACGGTGTCGCGCAGGCCACTCGGCGGCTCCGCCGTGGAGATGCAGATCCGGTGCACGCCATCCCTTCGGTACAGCTGCACGCTCTCGCCCGTACGGTCCCGCAACCGGGGCAGCACCGAGCTCGCCGCGTCGAGCAGCGGGTCGACCGCGCCGCCGGCCAGCTCGGCCAGCGCGGCACCCGGCCGCCACCGCCCGTCACTTCCCCTGCGCAGCAGGCGATGCACCTCGAGGCCGACCGCGAGCCGGTGCGCCGTCGCACGGGGGAGGCCCGTTCGCGTGCACAGCTCGGCCAGTCCGCAGGGCTCTTTGGCCACCTCCTGCAGCACGGCCATTGCCTTGTCCAGTACGCCGATGCCGCTATGCTGTCCCACGTCTCGATATTATGTTCCCGGTATATGGGAAGTCCAGTGTTTCAGATCGTGGGAACCCACTTCCCGGAAGTCGATGGGTGAAAGACGTGGCAGACAAGCAGGGCAAGACACTCGCCGAAAAGGTTTGGCACCAACACGTCGTCCGGCACGGCACCGGCGCCGAACCGGACCTCCTGTACATCGACCTCCACCTCATCCACGAGGTGACGAGCCCCCAGGCGTTCGACGGACTGCGACTGTCCGGTCGCCCCGTGCGCAGGCCGGACCTCACCATCGCGACGGAGGACCACAACGTCCCGACGATCGACATCGAGCTGCCGATCGCGGACCCGGTCTCCAAGACGCAGGTGGACACGCTCCGCAAGAACTGCGCGGAGTTCGGGGTCCGGCTGCACCCGATGGGTGACGTCGAACAGGGCATCGTGCACGTCGTCGGGCCGCAGCTCGGCCTGACGCAGCCCGGGATGACGGTGGTGTGCGGTGACAGTCACACCTCGACGCACGGCGCGTTCGGCGCGCTCGCGTTCGGCATCGGCACGTCCGAGGTCGAGCACGTGCTCGCCACGCAGACGTTGCCGCTGCGGCCGTTCAAGACCATGGCCATCACGGTGGACGGAGAGCTGCGCGACGGCGTCACGGCGAAGGACGTCATCCTCGCGGTCATCGCGCAGATCGGCACCGGCGGCGGGCAGGGCTACGTGCTCGAGTACCGCGGCGCGGCCATCGAGAAGCTGTCGATGGAGGCGCGGATGACCGTGTGCAACATGTCCATCGAGGCGGGCGCCCGCGCCGGCATGATCGCCCCGGACGACACCACGTTCGCCTACCTGAAGGGCCGTCCGCACGCGCCGACCGGCCAGAACTGGGACGACGCGGTCGAGTCGTGGGGCGCGCTGCGCACCGACGACGACGCCGAGTTCGACGCCGAGGTCCACATCGACGCGAGCACGCTGACCCCCTTCGTGACGTGGGGCACGAACCCCGGCCAGGGTTTGCCGCTGTCGGAACGGGTTCCCGACCCCGAGCAGATCGTGGACGAGCACGAGCGCGTCGCCGCCGAGAAGGCGCTGACTTACATGAACCTCACGCCGGGCACGCCGCTGCGGGAGATCCACGTGGACACGGTCTTCCTGGGCTCCTGCACGAACGGCCGGATCGAGGACCTGCGGGCCGCCGCGGACGTGTTGCGGGGCCGCAAGGTGGCCGCCGGGGTGCGGATGCTGGTCGTGCCGGGCTCGATGCGGGTCCGGGCGGCCGCCGAGTCGGAGGGGCTGCACGAGGTGTTCCTCGACGCCGGCGCCGAGTGGCGGCAGGCCGGCTGCTCCATGTGTCTCGGCATGAACCCCGACCAGCTCACCCCCGGCGAGCGCAGCGCGTCCACATCGAACCGCAACTTCGAGGGCCGGCAGGGCAAGGGCGGGCGGACCCACCTGGTGTCCCCGCTCGTCGCCGCGGCGACCGCCGTACGCGGCACCCTGTCCTCCCCAGAAGACCTCCGCGCCTAGAAAGGGGTATCGACCCATGGATGCGTTCAGCTCACACACCGGGGTCGGCGTGCCCCTGCGCCGGTCCAACGTGGACACCGACCAGATCATCCCTGCCGTGTACCTCAAGCGGGTGAGTCGCACCGGTTTTGAGGACGGACTGTTCTCAGCCTGGCGCGCGGACGACCAGTTCGTGCTCAACCTGGAACCCTTCCGTGCGGGCAGCGTCCTCGTGGCGGGCCCCGACTTCGGCACCGGCTCCTCCCGGGAGCACGCCGTCTGGGCCCTGTCCGACTACGGCTTCCGGGTGGTCGTCTCGTCCCGGTTCGCCGACATCTTCCGTGGCAACGCGGGGAAGGCGGGGCTGCTCGCGGCCGAGTGCGCGCAGTCCGACGTCGAGCTGCTGTGGAAGCTCCTGGAAGCCGAGCCGGGCACCGAGGTGACCGTGGATCTCCGGGACAAGACAGTGCGTGCCAAGGACTTCTCGGCGCCGTTCCAGATCGACGACTACACCCGCTGGCGGCTGCTCGAAGGACTCGACGACATCGCTCTCACGCTGCGGCACGAGGACGCGATCGGGTCTTTCGAGGAGGCAAGGGAACCCTGGAAGCCGACCACCTCTACACTCTCGATCTGACGCCGCCGAATAGGCAGCCACGCAACAGAATCAGACACCCTTAGCGGGGAATCTGGGCGAGTCGCGTGGAAATTGTGCCGAGTTAGGCATACGGTGGCCAGAAGTCGGCCGGATTGGCCGAGAACGCAAGTGTGGTCAAAACGGAGGACTGAAGGGTGAACAAGGCCCAGCTTATCGAGGCGCTCTCGGATCGCCTCGGCGACAAGAAGGCCGCAGGCGCTGCGGTCGACGGTCTCGTCGATGTGATCGTCCGCACGGTCAACAAGGGCGAGAAGGTGAACATCACCGGCTTCGGGGTGTTCGAGAAGCGTGCGCGTGCCGCTCGCACCGCCCGCAACCCGCGTACGGGCGAGACGGTGAAGGTCAAGAAGACCAACGTGCCAGCGTTCCGTGCCGGCACCACGTTCAAGGACGTGGTGAGCGGCGCGAAGAAGCTGCCCAAGGTCGCGACGACGCGTTCGGCTGCCAGCCGTACGGCGTCCACGACCCGCGCGGCTGCTGCGACCACGCGGACCGCGGCCGCCCGGCCGGCGTCCCGCGCGGCTGCCACCACGACCCGTACGCGGGCCGCGGCGGCGAAGCCGGCAGCGCGCACCACCGCCGCCAAGGCCACGGCTGCCAAGGCTCCGGCCAAGGCCACCACCGCCAAGAAGGCCGCTCCGGCCAAGGCGGCGGCCAAGAAGGCCACGCCGGCCAAGGCGACCGCCAAGGCGACGACCGCCAAGGCTCGCCCGGCTGCCAAGCCGGCCGCCAAGAAGACGGCGGCGAAGAAGAAGTAGTCCAGTCTCGAAGCAGAAGGCCACCGACCCGATCCGGGCGGTGGCCTTCTGCGTTTCCTGGTACGGACACTCAGGACGAAAACGCCCGTACGCTGGGACTTCGGTGGCCGCGAAGAACTGGGCGGCCGTCCGGTCGGAATGGGGCTTACGCAGGCCCTCTGCCGGGCGTGAGCCAGTCTTCGTGGCTGGCAAGGGGTTCGGGCCCCCGGGCGCCGCCCGGTCGCTCCGGGACGCTCTGGGGCCGCCGTGCCGACGTGTTCGTTCTCGAGCGTCCCGCGACCCCGCAGGTGTGTGAATTTCCGCCCCGAAATAGGGCCTACGCTGCTTCTCTTTGACGCCAGGGGCTTCCGGCGAAGCCCTTGCCGGGCACCGGATCCGCACCGGCCACACTGGACACACGTGCGAAACCCGAGCTAGGGCACCGCGATGTAGTCCGCCGCGACCAGCCGGTCCTGGTCGAAGAACAGGGCCCATACGCTGCCCTTCTTGCTCTCCGCGCGATCAAGCGGCAGCCCGCTCGCGGCGGCCAGACGCGACACCAGATCGGGGATGACCCCGCCCTGACTGCACGCCACCGGAACCCCGCCGTCGGCCACGATCTCGAGCAGCCGGCGCTGGGCCGCGGTCTCCGCGCCGGTGTGGGACTTCTCCGACAGCAGCTCCTCCTCGACCACCTTGACGCCGAGGTCGTCCGCGATCGGCTGGACCGTCTGTACACACCGCACGAGCGGCGCGGCGCACACGCGGTCTGCGCGGTACAGCGCGGCCAGCGCACGTATCGGCGGCACCTGACGCTGCCCGTTCTTCGACAGCGGCCGCAGCTCGTCCGCGTCCTGCCACTGGCTCCGGCTGCCCGCCTTCGCGTGGCGCACCAGCAGGAGCGGCGTGAGCACCGCCGGCAGCGCCGCGAACTCGTCGAGCACGGAACGGTCGTGCTCGCGCGTGAGCTTGGCGCGGGCGAGCGCCACCGGCAGCCAGCACACCTCGTCCACCTCGTCGGACGGCACGAACGAGCCGGACTCCGCGTGGGCCGCGAAGTAGTCCACGACCTTGTCGTCGCCCTCGACGCGATACCGGACCCTGCCGAGGAAACGCCCGAGCACGGCCCGTACCCCGGTCTCCTCGGCCACCTCCCGGACGGCCGCGTCCCGCACGGACTCGTCCTCCTCGAGCTTTCCCTTCGGCAGGCTCCAGTCGTCGTACCGGGGCCGGTGCACCAGCACGACCTCGGTCTCGTCGCCGGCGAAACGCCACACCACCGCGCCGGCCGCGGCGATCTCCCGACCCATCGGCTACGCCAGCGCGCGGTGTCCGGCGAGCATCTGGGCCTGGTGGTCTCTGACCGACGACCCGTCCGCGGGCGACGCCGTCCAGTCACCGTTCTGCTCCAGCACCCAGCAACGCGTCGCGGGGTCCAGCGCGGACTCGAACATCGCGTCCAGCTGGCCCGTCAGCTTCCGGTCGGTGATCCGCACCTGGACCTCGACGCGCCGGTCGAGGTTGCGGTGCATGAGGTCCGCGCTGCCGATCCAGTGCTCGTCGGACCCCGCGAACTGGAGCACCCTGGAGTGCTCGAGGAACCGGCCGAGGATCGACCGCACCCGGATGTTGTCCGACAGCCCCGCGATGCCCGGCTTCAACGCGCAGATCCCGCGCACCACGATGTCGACCTCGACGCCGGCCTGCGACGCCCGGTACAGCGCGTCGATCACCTGCTCGTCCACCAACGAGTTGATTTTGACGCGGATGCCCGCCGGCCGGCCGGCACGCAGGTGCTCGATCTCCCTCTCGATCTGCTCGACGATGCCGCGCCGGATCCCGTACGGCGCCACGAGGAGGCTGCGGTAGGTGTCCTGCCGCGCGTACCCGGTCAGCACGTTGAACAGGTCCGTGAGGTCCGCGCCGATCGACGGCTCCGCGGTGAGCAGGCCGACGTCCTCGTACAGCCGCGCCGTCTTCGGGTTGTAGTTGCCGGTGCCGATGTGGCAGTAGCGCCGGATGACCGACCCCTCCTGCCGCACCACCAACGCCGTCTTGCAGTGCGTCTTCAACCCGACCATGCCGTAGACCACGTGCACGCCCGCCTTCTCCAGCGTCCGCGCCCACTTGATGTTCGCCTGCTCGTCGAACCGCGCCTTGATCTCCACGAGCGCCACCACCTGCTTGCCCGCCTCGGCGGCGTCGATCAGCGCGTCGACGATGGGGGAGTCACCGGAGGTCCGGTAGAGCGTCTGTTTGATCGCGAGCACCTTCGGGTCCGCGGCCGCCTGCTCGATGAACCGTTGCACGCTCGTGGAGAACGAGTCGTAGGGGTGGTGCACGAGCACGTCGCCCTCGCGCAGGGTCGCGAACACGCTCTTCGGGGTCTCCCGTTCGCCGAACGCGGGGTGGGTCGCGGGCACGAACGGCGGGTCCTTGAGGTCCTGGCGGTCCACCGAGTGCAGCTGCCACAGGCACGACAGGTCGAGCAGGCCGGGCACCACGACCACGTCGTGCGGGTCGACCTCCAGCTCGCGCAGCAGCAGCTCCATCATGTGCTCGCTCATGTCGTCGGCGACCTCGAGCCGCACCGGCGGCCCGAACCGGCGCTGCGCCAGCTCACGTTCCAGTGCCTTCAACAGATCCTCGTCCTGGTCCTCCTCGACCTCGAGGTCGGCGTTGCGGGTGACGCGGAACGCGTGCACCTCCGTGACCTGCATGCCGGCGAACAGGTCGTTGAGGTGGACCGCGATCAGCTCCTCGAGCGGGAGGAACGTGGCGCCGCGCTCGTCGCGACTGTGGTCGACCGGCACGAGCCGGGACACGTTGTCCGGCACCTTCACACGCGCGAACCGCTCGCCGCCGCCGTTGGGGTCCCGCACGGTCACCGCGAGGTTGAGCGACAGCCCGGAGATGTAGGGGAACGGATGCGCCGGGTCCACCGCGAGCGGGGTGAGCACCGGGAAGATCTGGTCGCGGAAGTAGCTCGACAGCCGCTCGCGCTGCTCGTCGGAGAGCTCCGACCACTTCGCGATCCGGATGCCCTTCTCGGCGATCTTGGCGCGCATCCGCTTCTCCCACGCGGCCGCGTGCTGCTCGACGAGCTCCTGGTTGCGCTTGGAGATGTAGGCCAGCTGTTCGCGCGGGGTCAGTCCGTCCGCGCTGCGCACCGACAGCCCGGTCTCGTCGCGGCGCTTCAGCCCGGCGACCCGCACCATGTAGAACTCGTCGAGGTTCGACGAGAAGATCGCGAGGAACTTGGCGCGCTCGAGCAGCGGCTGAGACTCGTCCTCCGCGAGCGCGAGCACCCGCGCGTTGAAGTCCAGCCAGGACAGCTCCCGGTTGAGGTACCGGTCGTCGGGCAGGTCGGTGACCGCCGTGTCCTGCGTGACCGCCGGCGGCGCGGACGGCACCCCACGCGGCTCCGGCGTGACCTGCTCCGCCGACTCGGCGACGTCGGTCTGCTGGCTGGTCCGGTCACTCTGCTCGACGTTGGGTTCGGTGCTCACAACCCCATTGTCCAGCAATTACGGCCGAGTGGTGCAGCCACGGTCGAACGGAAGGGTGAACTTTCCCTCGCGTGTCAACAGGATGGCGCTGTGCGTGCCGAGCCCCAGGTCGGCGGCCACCGCGAGGTCCTCCTCGGTGTCGACGTCACATCGCAGGGACGCCAGCGCGGCGCCGACCGGCGTCGCGTCGCTCGCCGCGTGCGCGGCGGCGGAACCCGCGCCGAACCGAGGACTCAGCGGCTCGCCGGGCGCGGCGAGCAACAGTGTGGTGCCGGTGCCCGGCCGGTCCGCGCAGTACGCGCGCCGCCCGTGCGCCGCCGCGATCGCGGCGGCGAGGTCGTCGGGGCGCAGCGCCGGCAGGTCCGCCTGGAGCGCGCCGACCGCCCGGCCCGGCTCGCGCAGCAGCTCCGCGCCGTAGGACAGCGCGGCGTTCAGACCGGGCAGGCCGCGCTCGTCGACGCACTCGACCCCGGTGCCGCGCAGCGCGACCGGGATCCGGTCGTCCTCGCAGACCACCAGCACCCGCCGCACACCGGCGGCCGCGACCGCCGCGGTGACGGTGTCGAGCAGCAGCGCGAGCACCAGCTCGGCATGCCGCCGCGCCGGCACCGCGCCGCGCAGCCGGGACTTCGCCCGCTCCAGCGTCTTGACCGGGACGACCAGGTCGACCGCGCCGACTTCATGCTCCACGGCACCCATCGTGCAGGACCCCGGAGCGGTGCGCCGCGACCGGGGCATACTCACTGCGGAAACAGTGACGAGGAGGACAGGTGCCGGCGCGATTCGAGAAGACCGGGTTCTGGGTGTGGGTGACGGCGGCGGTCTTCTACCCGATCGCCGCGATCGGCAAGACCAGGTGGACCGGCGCGGAGCACATCCACCACGACGGCGGCATCCTGCTGGTGATGAACCACATCTCACACCTGGATCCGCCGGTCGACGCGGTGTTCGTGCACCGCAACGGCCGCGTGCCGCGGTTCCTCGCGAAGGCGAGCCTGTTCCGCACCCCGGTGTTCAAGTACATGATCAACGGCGCCGGCAGCATCCCCGTGTACCGGCAGAGCGTCGGCGCGGCCGACAGCCTCGTCGCCGCGCGGGAGGCGCTGCGGAACGGCAAGCTGGTGGTGATCTACCCGGAGGGCACGATCACCAAGGATCCCACCGGCTGGCCGATGCGCGCCCGCACCGGCGTCGCGCGCCTCGCGCTGGACTGCCTCGAGCACGACGTGCCGGTGCTCACCGCGGCCCGCTGGGGCACGAGCGACATCCTCAACGGCTACACCCGAAAGTTCCGCCCGTTCCCGCGCAAGAAGATCTCGATCGACGTGTCGCCGCCCGTCGACCTCACGGAGTTCCGGGACCGGCCGGTCAACAACGACCTGCTGCGCGACGTCACCGACTTCCTCATGGTCCGCGTCCGCGACCAGCTCGCGAAGCTGCGCGGCGAGCCGGCGCCGACCGAGTTCTTCGTGCCGGCCAAGGCGAAGAAGAAGCCGGCCGCCGAGTCGGATGCCGACGGCTGACATGCGGATCGCGGTATTCGGCGCCGGCTCGTGGGGCACCGCGTTCGCGAAGGTGCTCGCCGACGCGGGCAGCGACGTGACGCTGTGGGCACGCAGGCGCGAGGTGTCCGAGGCGATCGCCGGCCGCCGGGAGAACCCGGACTACCTGCCCGGCGTCACACTGCCCGCGAGCCTGCGGTCCACTTCGGACCCCAGGGTCGCGCTGGACGGCGCGAGCGCGGTCGTGCTCGCGGTGCCCAGCCAGAGCCTGCGGCACAACCTCACCGCGTGGCGCGGGCTGATGGACTCCGCCGCGACGTTCGTCAGCCTCGCGAAGGGCGTCGAGCTCGGCACCCTCAAGCGGATGAGCCAGGTGATCACCGAGGTCCTCGACGTGCCGGAGAGCCACGTCGCCGCGGTGTCCGGCCCGAACCTCGCCAAGGAGATCGCCGAGGAGCAGCCGACCGGTTCGGTGATCGCCTGCACCGACCACGACCGCGCGGTCGCCGTGCAGGAGGCGTGCACCACCGGCTACTTCCGGCCCTACACGCTGACCGACGTCGTCGGCGTCGAGCTGGGCGGCGCGTGCAAGAACGTGATCGCGCTGTCCTGCGGCATGGCGGGCGGGCTCGGTTTCGGCGACAACACGCTCGCCACGCTGATCACCCGCGGCCTCGCGGAGACGTCCCGGCTCGGGCAGGCGCTCGGCGCGGACCCGATGACCTTCGCCGGGCTCGCCGGGCTCGGCGACCTGGTCGCCACGTGCTCGTCGCCGCTGTCGCGCAACCGTTCCTTCGGCGCCCGGCTCGGCCAGGGCGACACGGTCGCGCAGGCGCAGGCGGCCGCGCACGGACAGGTGGCCGAGGGCGTGAAGTCGTGCTCGTCGATCCGTGAGCTGGCGCTGCGCCACGGTGTGGAGATGCCCATCACCGAGGTCGTGCACCGGGTCTGCCACGACGGCTTCGACCCGAGGGAGATGGCCGGCGAGCTGATCGGCCGCAAGACCAAGCCGGAACGCTGACGGACGCCTTCCCGCGCGGGGAAGGCGTCCGTGCCGTCACGCGGTCGGCAGGTCCACGGCCATCACGGGCTCGGTCGTCGGCTGGTCGGAGCCGCCGTCCGGCTCGACCGTGACCGCGATCTGGTCCGCGTCGCCGAAACCGTCGACCGCCAGCAACGCCTCGCCGTGGTCCGGGGTCAGGAGACCGGCCGACACCATCGTGCCGTCGTGCCCGGACCACACCTGGAAGTCGTGCCCGGACGGCGGGTCCGGCAGCTCGTCGCCGAGCAGCAGCATCCGGTCCAGCGACCGCGACATCGCCACGGTCATCTGGCCACCCTCGCCACCGTCGAGCGTCAACACCTGCGCGTCGCCCGCCCGCAGGATCTCCGACATCTCCGCGGCCTGCGTCCTGGTGTCGTCGAGCTGCTGGTTCTGCCGCACCACGAGCACGCCGAGCGCGGCGGCGACCACCAGCAGCACGGCGGCGGCCATCGTCGTCAGCCGCTGCGCGAGCGGCCTGCGGCCCCTGCGCCGCAACGGCACCACCGTCGTCTCCGGCGGCAGCTGGCGAACGGTGCCGATCTGGCCCAGCACCCTCGTCTTGAGCGCGGCGGGTGGCTCCTCGGTCGCCGCGAACGCGAGCCTCGTCGCGGTCTCCCGCAGCTCGGCGACCTCCTGCGCGCACGACTCGCATTCGGCGAGGTGCCGCTCGAACTCGGTCCGCTCGTCGTCGGACACGGCGTCCAGCGCGTATGCGCCCGTCAGCGCGTGAATGTCCGCGGTCATCACGCCACCCCCAAGCAGTCACGCAACCGGATGAGCCCGTCGCGCAGCCGGGTCTTGATCGTCCCGAGCGGTGTGTCGAGCAGCTCGCCGACCTCCCGGTACGTGCGGCCGCCGTAGTAGGCGAGCAGCACCGACTCCCGCTGCAGCTCGGTGAGTGTGCGCAGACAGCGGCGCACCTGCTCCTGCTCCAGCCGCGTCGTCACCTGCTCGGCGACCTCGTCGAACGGCCGGCCGACGTCGCGCCGGCCCACCGTGTCGTCGCGGTCGGCGGCGGCCTGCGCGGACCGGACCCGGTCCACGGCTCTGCGATGGGCCATGGTCATCGTCCACGTCATGGCGCTGCCGCGCTCCGGTGAGTACCTGGCCGCGCTCCGCCACAGCTCGACCATGATCTCCTGCACGACCTCCTCGGACTGCGCGGGATCGCGCACGATCCGGCGCACCAGCCCGAACACCGGGCCGACCAACAGGTCGTACAGCTGCTCGAACGCGGCCTCGTCGCCGCGTGCCACCCGCTGCATCAACTCCGCGCCGACCGCGCCGATCTCGCCCGCCGGCTCCTGGCGGGCTTCTCGCACCCGCCGCACCCGATCGCCCATGACCACCTGCTCTCGTCCGTCGATCGCAGTTCGGAGCCGAACCCCGCGCGGATGGGTCACACGATCCCACCAGCTGGACCGGATTGCCCCCGCACGGCCGGGGTGCTTTCATTATTCTCATGTTGTCGAGCGCGCACACCGGTCGGTGGGGCTGTATCCAGCTTCGCCGGGTCGCCAGCGCGCTGTGTCCTTCCCGGTGAGGCACCCGCGTCCGCATCGCACCTCTCCCGAGAAGGCCCTGCCATGTTCGCCGTACCGGCCAACACCATCGCGTCCACCGCTGTCGCCGCGACCGTCCACCCCGCGCTGATCGCCCGTGCCTACGCGCAGGACCGCACCCGGTGGGCGCACCTGCTGCGCTACGACCCGGACGAGCGGTTCGCGGTCCTCGTCGAGGCCACCGCCGAGCAGGAGGTCTGGCTGATGAGCTGGCTGCCCGGCCAGCACACCGACCCGCACGACCACGGCGCGGCGACCGGCGCGTTCACGCTCGTGTCCGGCTCGCTCACCGAGCACGTGCGCCGCGGCGGCGCGACGCACGTGCTCGTCCCCGGTCAGTCGCGGGTGTTCGGCCCCGGCTACGCCCACCGGGTCGTCAACGAGGGCCCGGACCCCGCGGTGAGCCTGCACGTCTACCGCGCGACCCGGACCATGCGCAGTGTCGAAGGCGCTGTCGAAGGTGGTCTTACTGCGGACCGTCCTGAGGCCCGCGCGAGCTGACATAGTCCGGCACCGCGACGTCGGCGGGCAGGTGCTCGCACGGCTCCGGCGCACCCCAGTTCCGGACCAGCGGCAGCACGCCGGCCCAGCTGGCGCCGACCCGGTCCGGGGTCAGGTCCGCGGGCTCCTCGCCGGGCCCGCCGGTGCGGATCTTCACGGCCGCCTCCGTCAGGTCGACCGCCAGCACCGCGGTCTTCGCGAACTCCTGTGGGCTCGGGCCACGTGCGTGGTCCCACGAGCCGGGCGCGATGTGGTCGGTGATCACCCGCAGCGCGTGCAGCTTCGCGTCCGGGTCGGTCACCTGCGTCGCGCGGCCGTGGACCGTCGCGGACCGGTAGTTCACCGAATGGTGGAAGACCGCGCGGCTGTAGATCACGCCGTCGAGCAGCGTCACGTTCACGCACACCTCCGCGCCGACACCGGCGCGCAGGCTCGCCGCGCCCGTCGACCCGTGCACGTACAGGGTGTTGCCCTCGTGGCCGTAACCCGTGGGGATCACGACCGGCGCGCCGTCCGGCGTCACGAACGCGAGGTGGCAGATCAGGCCGGCGTCGAGCACGGCGGCGAGTGCGGCACGGTCGGTCACGGCGCGGTTCTTGCCGCGCTGAATGGTGCTGCGTGGCGTGGGAGAAAGGGTCACGCTGTTCACTGTGACGCCACGAGTGGCATCATTGAAGGGCCACGACCCCGTGATTCCGGAAGGCCACTTCATGACGGAGACCCCGGTGCTCCCGGTGACACTGGAACGCGAGTCCGCGACGCCGCTCGCCGTGCAGCTCGCCGAGCAGCTGCGGGCGGCCGCCGGCGACGGGCGGCTGCGCAGCGGCGACCGGCTGCCGTCGACCAGGGCACTCGCCGGTGAGCTGGGCGTCAGCAGGACGGTGACCGCGGCCGCCTACGAGCAGCTGCACGCCGAGGGCTGGATCGCCGGCCGGCACGGGTCGGGCACCTACATCACGACCGCGCCGCCCGGCTCGCTGCGCGCGACACCGAAACCGCCGCGCCGCGACGCCGTGCTCGAGACCGCCGTCGACCTCACGCCGGGCTCGCCGTGGGCGGGCGGGATCGAGCAGGCGGCGTGGCGGCGAGCGTGGCGGGCGGCCTCCCACGTGGCGCCGATGGTGCGGCCGAACCGGGCCGGGCTGCCGGAGTACCGGGCCGCGGTCGCCGAACACCTGTTGCGGCACCGCGGTTTGCGGGTCGGGGACAGCGAGGTCCTGCTCGCCACTGCGGGCACCAGCTCCGCCGCGGCCGAGCTGAGCCGGGCGGTGCTGCGGCCGGGGGAGATCGTCGCCGTCGAGGAGCCCGGCTACCAGCGTGCGGTCGGCGCGCTGCGCGCCGCCGGCATGCGGGTCGTGCCGGCGCCGGTGGACGCCGACGGCCTGCTCATCGACGCGATCCCGGGCTCGGCGCGCGCGGTGTACTGCTCGCCCGCCCACCAGTACCCGCTCGGCGGGCGCATGTCCGCCGGCCGGCGGGTCGCGCTGGCCGAACGTGCCCGCGAGCAGGGCTGGCTCGTGATCGAGGACGACTACGACGGCGAGCTGCGTTACGACGTGGCGCCGCTGCCGCTGCTCGCCGCGCTCGCGCCGGACGTGGTGGTGCACCTGGGCACCACGAGCAAGATCCTCACACCGACGCTCGGCATCGGCTGGATGGTCGCACCGCCCGCGGTGGTGGCCGCCGTGCTCGCGCACCGCGAGGCGACCGGCATCGGCCCGGCGCCCGCCGGCCAGCTCGTGGTGGTGGAGCTGGCCCGCAACGGCGACCTCGGCCGACACCTGCGCAGGCTGCGCCGCGAGCTGTCCGAACGCCGGACGCTGGTGGTGGAGACGTTGGTGCGCGGGGGAGTCCGGGTGCTCGGCGACGACGCGGGCGCGCACGTGGTCGTCCCGGTCGCGTCGGCGGAGGCGGAGCGGGAGCTGCTGCGTGCCGCGCTGGCCCGCGGGCTGCTGCTGGACGGCCTCGCCCGCCACCACGTCGGCCGGGCCCGCTGGTTCGGCGTCGCGCTGGGGTATGCGGCCTGCTCGCGGGAACAGCTGCTGCGAGCCCTGCCGGTGCTGGTGGAGCTGGTTGGTTCCGCCGGCCAGGCGCAAGGGTAGGGTCGGGCGCCATGGCCAGCCAACAGCGAACCCGCGTGGCAGTCGTCTTCGGTGGACAGAGCACGGAGCACACCGTGTCCTGTGTGTCGGCGGCGAGCGTGCTCGCGAACCTCGACCAGGAGCGTTTCGAGGTCCTGCCGGTCGGCATCACACCGAGCGGCACGTGGGTGCTCGGCCCCGCGGACCCGGCGACGCTGGCGATCGAGGGCAGGACGATGCCGACGATCACGTCCGGCACCGCGCTGACCCTGCCGGCCGACCCGACCGCCGCGAACCTCGTCGTGCTCGAACGCGGCCGCGAGGGCGAGGTCCTCTCCGCCGTCGACGTCGTGTTCCCGGTGCTGCACGGCGCGTACGGCGAGGACGGCACCATCCAGGGTCTCCTCGAGATGGTCGGCCTGCCCTACGCGGGCGCCGGCGTGCTCGCCAGCGCCGTGGCCATGGACAAGGAGTTCACCAAGAAGCTCCTCATCGCCGACGGGCTGCCCGTCGGTCCCTACGCGACACTGCGCCGCGGCGAGAAGACCCTGACCGAGGACCAGCGCGAACGCCTCGGGCTGCCGGTGTTCGTCAAGCCGGCCCGCGCGGGCTCGTCGACCGGCATCACGAAGGTCACCGACTGGGCCGACCTCGATGAGGCCATCGCCACCGCCCGCGCCATCGACCCCAAGGTGCTCGTCGAGGCGATGCTCGTCGGCCGCGAGGTCGAGTGCGGCGTGCTCGAGTTCCCCGACGGCCGCGTCGAGGCGTCGCTGCCCGCGGAGATCCGCATCCTCGACGACAGCCTCGACTTCTACGACTTCGAGACCAAGTACCTCGACGACAAGGCGGAGCTGGACATCCCGGCGAAGCTCGACGACGCGGTCACCGAACGCCTGCGCGCCATGGCCATCCAGGCGTTCCGCGCGCTCGACGGCCAGGGCCTCGCCCGCGTCGACTTCTTCGTCGGCGCCGACGGCACGCTCACCATCAACGAGCTGAACACCATGCCCGGCTTCACCCCGACGTCCGCGTACCCGAAGATGTGGGCCGTCACCGGCCTCGACTACCCGACGCTCCTGTCCACCCTGATCGACACCGCCATCGCCAGGGGCACCGGCTTGCGGTGAGAGTGGCTCGCGGTAGCTGTGACATTGGCTCGCTCCGCTCGCGTATTCGCGGCCTGTACCCGGCGTCTTCCCTCCCTCCGTGCTCGGCGCTGACGCGCCTGCGCGCGAGCGTCAGTCCAGACGCCGGCGGCCGCTCACCGCACTGCCTCTCGACTGGCGACATTGGCTCGCTCCGCTCGCGTATTCGCGGCCTGGACCCGGCGTCTTCCCTCCTCCGTGCTCGGCGCTGACGCGTCTGCGCGCGAGCGTCAGTCCAGACGCCGGCGGCCGCTCACCCACGCCCTCACTGCGTGACATTGGCTCGCTCCGCTCGCGTATTCGCGGCCTGCTCGCTTCGCTTCGTGGGGCTCAGGTGGTCGGTACCGCGGTGGCGATCGTTTCCGACAGTTCCTGGATGGCGCCGGTGCCGGTGTCGGACGGGATCGTCAACGCTATGTAGACCGGACGGTCCACCGTGTACCAGGTGATCGCGCCGGCGCCCTCGATCGGGAGCCAGTTCACCGTGGACACTTCTTTCAGCCGCGCCGTCGGCGTCAGCTCCGCCGGTTCGGTGAGCCCGCAGCGCAGCACCACCGGCTCGCCCCGGTCGCCGGCCCACGCCGCGGCCGCGGCCGGCGCCGGCTCGGCGAGCGTCAGGCGCGTCAGCACGCCGCCCTTGTTCGGCAGCTCTTTCGGCAGCGCGGCGGTCAGACTCGTGCAGCCGGGCGCGTTCGCCGCGGGCGCGTCCACCGCGACCAGCGCGTACGGCCCGGTGCGCGGCGGTGCGGTGGTGGTGGGCGTGGTGGTCGGCGCCACGGCCTGCTCGTCGGGATCACCGCCGAGCACGAGACTCGCCACGATGACACCGAGCACCAGCACGACGGCGAGGCCGACGGCCACGCCCAGCGTCACGCGGGAGAGCGGTTGGTCGGGCTTGTCGGACACGGCCCAACTAGAACATGCCTCAGAGGTGGACCACCGGGCAGGTGAGGGTTCTCGTGATGCCGTCGACGTTCTGGATGCGAGCGACGACGAGCTGGCCGAGCAGGTCGACGTTGTCCGCCTCGGCTCGGACTATCACGTCGTACGGCCCGGTGACATCCTCCGCGGTGGTCACGCCGGCGATCTCGGCGATCTTCGCGGCGACCGCGGCGGCCTGGCCGACCTCGGTCTGGATCAGGATGTATGCGTGGACCACGGCGTGCCCCTTCGTGTCTAGCTGGACTCAAGAGGTAGGAACGTGAGCAGCAAAAGGTACCGCAGTTCAGGATCGTTTGGGGATCCGACTATCGGAGGTGTCGTGGCCGACAATAGAGCAGGCCCAGCTCATGATCCACCGGAAACGGTCGCGGATGTCGGTGAGTTCGGCCTGATCGGACGGGTGACGGCGGGGCGCGTCCAACCCGCCACCACGGTGCTCGGCCCCGGCGACGACGCCGCCGTCGTTACCGCGGCGGACGGTCGGGTGGTCGCGAGCACCGACGTGCTCGTCGAGGGAGTCCACTTCAGACTCGACTGGTCGACGCCGGAACACGTTGGGCGCAAAGCGATCGCGGTCAACATGGCGGACATCGCCGCGATGGGCGCGGTGCCGACCGCGTTGCTCGTCGGCCTCGCCTGCCCGGCCACGACGAGGTCCGAAGTGGCGCAGGGCCTCGCCGCCGGCATGTGGCAGGAGGCCGAGGTGGCCGGGGCCGGGCTCGTCGGCGGCGACGTGGTCACCGCGAACGAGATCGTGATCTCGGTCACCGCGTTGGGTGATCTACAGGGCCGCGAGCCGATCACGAGGGGCGGCGCCCGCCCCGGCGACGTGGTCGCGGTGTGCGGCCGGCTCGGCTGGTCGGCCGCCGGGCTCGCCGTGCTGGGGCGGGGTTTCCGCTCGCCGGTGAACGTGGTGGGCGCGTACCGGGTGCCGGAGCCGCCGTACGCGGCGGGCCCGCAGGCGGCGCTCGCCGGCGCCACCGCGATGATCGACGTCTCGGACGGGCTGCTCGCCGACCTCGGGCACCTCGTCGAGGAGTCCACTGTGGCCATCGACGTGCGCACCGACCTGGTCGAGGTGTCGCAGCGCCTCGTCGACGTCGGCACCGCGCTCGGCGCGGACCCCATGCACTGGGTGCTGACCGGTGGCGAGGATCACGCGCTGGCCGCGACGTTCCCCGAACCGGCCGCCGTGCCGCCGGGCTGGCGCACGATCGGCACGGTGACCAGGGGAAGTGCCGTGACGGTCGACGGCAAGCCCTACGCCGGCGGCCCCGGCTGGCAGCATTTTCGGTGAAGACGCGCGGCGGGGTCGTGGGACAGAATCGCCGCGTGCGGATAGACATCGTCTCCTACGACCACCCGGACGCCGTGGCCCTGATCGCCGAGGTGCAGCAGGAGTACGTGGTCCGGTACGGCGGCGAGGACCAGACACCCGTCGACCCGGCGCAGTTCGCGCCGCCGCACGGGCTCTTTCTCGTGTGCTACCTCGATGACGACCCGGTGGCGTGCGGCGGCTGGCGGGTGCACGGCGACGACGTCGAGCTGAAGCGGATGTACGTCACGCCTCGCGCCCGCGGCAAGGGGCTCGCGCGGGCCGTTCTCGCCGAGCTGGAGCGGACCGCGCTCGCCGCCGGCCACCGCAGGCTCATCCTGGAGACCGGGACCCGGCAGCCGGAGGCGATCGCGCTGTACCGGTCGGCCGGCTACGTCGAGGTGCCGAGCTTCGGCTACTACGCGGAGGAAGAGGAGAGCGTGCACCTCGGGAAGTACCTGGAGGTCGAATGCCCGTCTACGCCCTAGGCGACCGCGTGCCGCGGATCCATCCCGACGCCTACGTGCACCCGGACGCGACGGTGATCGGCGCGGTGACGCTCGGCGCGTTCGCGTCGGTGTGGCCGCAGGCCGTGCTGCGCGGCGACTCCGGCACGATCGACGTCGGTGAGCGGACGTCCGTGCAGGACGGTTCGGTGATCCACTGCACGCGGTGGCACCCGACGCGGATCGGCGCCGACTGCGTGGTCGGGCACAACGCGCACATCGAGGGCGCGACCGTCGGCGACCGCTGCATGATCGCGTCCGGCTCGGTGTTGCTGAACGGTTCCGTCGTCGAGGACGGCGCCGTGCTCGGCGCGGGTGCCGTGCTGTCGTACAACGGGCACGTGCCGGCGCGGTCGATGGCGCTCGGCGTGCCGGCGAGGGTCCGGCCTGGTCACGTGGTGGAAGAGGACATGGTGTCCGGGATCGTCGCCGGATATGTGAGCAATATCGCGGAGTATCGGGCGGGGCTGCGCAGGCTCGAGTGAGCCGTTGGATAGGGTCCGTGGCCGTGAGTGCCAAACCGCTGCACGAGATCGTCGAGGCCGGGTGGGCGGAAGCGCTCGCCCCGGTCGCTCCCCGGATCGCGGCCATGGGTGAGTTCCTGCGCGCGGAGATCGCCGCCGGTCGCGAGTACCTGCCGTCGGGTGAGAACGTGCTGCGGGCGTTCAAGCAGCCGTTCGCGGACGTGCGGGTGCTGATCGTCGGGCAGGACCCGTATCCGACGCCCGGTCATCCCATCGGCCTGTGCTTCTCGGTGGCGCCCGAGGTGCGTCCGCTGCCGAAGAGCCTGGTGAACATCTACAAGGAGTACTGCGAGGATCTGGGCCACCCGGCGCCGACGAACGGCGACCTGTCGCGGTGGACGGAGAACGGGGTGCTCCTGCTCAACAGGGCGCTCACCGTTCAGCCCGGCAAGCCGAACTCCCACCAGGGCAAGGGTTGGGAGGACGTGACCGAGCAGGCGATCCGAGCGCTGGCCGCGCGGGGCGGGCCGCTGGTCGCGATCCTGTGGGGCCGCAACGCGCGGAACCTCAAGCCCCTCCTCGAACCGGTGCCCTGCATCGAGTCCGCGCACCCCAGCCCGCTGTCCGCGCACAACGGCTTCTTCGGGTCGCGGCCGTTCAGTCGCGCGAACGAGCTGCTCGAGAAGCAGGGCGCCGCGGCCGTCGACTGGAAGCTGCCCTGACCCTTCAGTGTCGGTTGATTTGACTGGTGCAGGGTCCGGCTTGTGCCGGGGCTGGTCGTGGGGTCACTCGGCTGCGACCGGAGCGCGTGATTGCGGGGCTGGGGGTCGGACTCGCCGGGTTCGACGTGCTTGTTCCCGACGGCGTCGTCGTCGTGCCGGGGCCGCCGGGCAGGTATGCGGTCGCGCACGGAGCACTGGGACTGGCCGCAGCAGGTGCGTAGGCCGGGCCCGCCACCGCCGCGTCGGCCTCCGGCCCCGGTATCCACGCTACCGCGAAGCACCGACGATCCCGGCCGCTGCGGCGGCAGTTATCCCCAGGTCAGAGGGTTGTCCACAGATCTCCCCCGTCGCTCTGCGCGCCGCGTTTTGTGTCGGTGCCAGCCGGTAGCGTGGGATTCGGGGGGCCGGAGGCCAAGCCGGCTGGCCGGCAGGGGCGTCATTCGGCGCCGCCGAGGGTTGTCGTCCATCTTCGTGCTCGGGCTCACGACGTGCGTACCTCGCGGGCCGGCGGCTCGGCCTGCTGGCCGGACCTGAGCCGCGGTTTCTCCGTGGGCTGGGCGGGGGCCCGCACACGCCAAACCGGGCCGCTGGCTGTGGCCAGGGCCCGGTTCGATGTTCGGTTCAGCTGTGGTCTTACCCGCGGGTGACCTTGCCTGCCTTCAGGCAGGAGGTGCACACGTTCAGACGCTTGCGCTGCGAAATGCCGATCTTCGCGTGCACGGTCTGAATGTTCGGGTTCCACCGGCGGCTCGTACGCCGGTGGGAGTGCGAGACCGACTTGCCGAAGCCTGGCCCCTTGCCACAGACGTCGCAGACGGCAGCCACGTCAGGCACTCCTTTCTCACAATGGAAACTGGCCGAGCGGCCAGCAAGTTCACGGCCCGGCTCACGCCGAGCAGGCAAACACAGGGTAACGGCTCGCGCCGGGCCCCTCCAAACCGGCCCACTAGTCTCCGCATGTCCATCCCATCCGGCACGTGGAGGCGTGATGCTGCTGGCGCTCGACGCCGCTCAGGTTCGGCGCTGGGCCGTGGCCTGTGTGCAGTCCCTCGACGCGCATCGCGAGGCCATCGACCGCATCAACGTCTACCCGGTGCCCGACAGCGACACCGGGTCGAACCTGCTGCACACCATGCGTGCCGCGCTCGACGCCCTCCTGCGGGCCCCCACCAGGGCGCGGACCGACGCCGGCGCGGCGCTGACCGTGCTCGCACGGGGTGCGCTCGCCGGCGCGCGCGGCAACTCGGGCGTCATCGTCTCCCAGTTCCTCCGCGGTCTCGCCGACTCGCTCGCCGACGCCGAGGCCGTGCTCGGACCCGGGCTCCGCGCCGCCCTCGAACGCGGCGCCGAGCTGGCGACCGCCGCGATGGCCGAGCCCGTGCGAGGCACCATGGTCACCGTGCTCGAGGCGGCAGCGACCGCGGCACGGGACGAGCCGTCGGACACCCTCGACGACGTCGCCACCGCAGCCGCGACGGCCGCCGCCGCCGCGCTGGACCGCACACCCAGCCAGCTCGCCGTCCTCGCCGACGCCGGTGTGGTCGACGCGGGCGGACGCGGCGTGGTCGTGCTGCTCGACGCACTGCTCGCGGTCGTCACCGAACAGCCGGCCGCGCTCGCCGCCGCCCAGCGGGCCCACGCCGAGCGCGCCGCCCACCCGCCGGCGGGCCGGCAGGAGAACTCCCTCTACACCTCCCGGGAGTCCGGCTCGGACGCGTTCGCGTACGAGGTCATGTACCTGCTCGAGGACGTCAAGGACCCGGCCACCGGCATGCCGCACACCAACGGCGTCGCCGTCGACGTCCTGCGCAACACGCTCGTCGGCCTCGGCGACTCCGTGTCGGTCGTCGGCGACGGCGCCGGCCTCTGGACCGTGCACGTCCACTGCAACGACATCGGCGGCGCCATCGAGGCCGGCATCGACGCCGGGCGCCCACGCCAGATCCGGGTCGCCCGGTTCGCCGACGCGCCTTCCGCGGAGGCCAGCCGCTTCGCCAAGGACCGTGCCGTCGTCGTGCCCTCCCGCAGCACCGAGTTCGCCGACCTGCTGATCCGCGAGGGCGTCGCGGTGTTCGCCGTCGGCGAGCAGGACGAGACGACCGCCTACCGCCTGCTCGAGGCCATCACCGGCACCGCGGCCGCGCACGTCACCGTGCTGCCCGTCGACACCGGCCTCATCGAGGCCGCCGACGAGGCGTCGATCCGCGCGGTCGCCGCCGGCCAGGACGTCGTCGTCGTGCCGTGCGCCTCACCCGTGCAGGTGCTGGCCGCCGTGGCCGTGCACGACCCGAGGCGCCGCGCCGGCGACGACGTCGTCGCCATGGCGGAGGCCGCCGCCGCGACCCGACGTGGCGAGGTCGTGGTGGCGAAGGAGGCCGGCATCACCTGGATCGGCGCCTGCGCGGCCGGCGACGTGCTCGGCTTCGCCGACGGCGAGGTGATGCTGATCGAGCCCGGCCCGCCCGGTGTGGACGCCCTCGACCGCGCCGCCTGCGGCGTCGTCGAGCGCATGCTGACGATGGGCGGCGAGCTGGTCACCGCCCTGCTCGGCGCCGAGGCGCCCGGTGAGCTGGCCGTGGAGCTCGAGGACTACCTGGCGCGCGAGCACCCGGAGACCGAGCTGGTCGTCTACCACGGCGGTCAGGCCGATGCCGTGCTGATCCTCGGTGTCGAATAGACCTCCCCGGGTTGTGTGTGAACGGTGCCGTCACCAGCCGACGGAGCCGTCGATCCGTTCGCGCAACAGGTCCGCATGGCCGCAGTGGCGGGCGTAGTCGCAGATCATGAGTAACAGGATCCGGCGTAACGAGATCGGTTCGCGGGTCTGGATCGTCGTGCCCGTCTGGTCCAGCGACGTCGCCGCCGCGACGATCTCCCGCGAGCGGTCGCACTGCGCCCGCCACATGGCGACCGCCTCGTCGAAGTCACCGGAGAGGTCGGTGAAGTCGTCGAGCAGGTCGTCGAACAGCGGGCTCGGCTCCTCGCCGGCGAACTGCATGTGCAGCCACCACTGCTCGATGCCGGCGAGGTGGCGGACCAGACCGTGCAGCGTCAGGTCGGACGGCGGCACCAGCGCCTCGGAGTGCTTCGGCTCGGTGACGCCCGCGCACTTCAGCGCGATCGTCTCGCGGTGGAACTCCAGGTAGGCGACCAGCATCTCGCGTTCGTCGGCCACCATCGGCGGGTCGACGCGCGTCGGCGCGGACAGCTTCAACGACAGCTGGTCGTCAGGTAGCGGCTTCATGGCGGGAGCATCTCACCGACCACCGACAATTCAGCTGGCGTTGCCGTCGGGGGGAATGTTTAGAGTCGGTGACATGCGGATCGGCGAGCTCGCGCACAGCGCGGGCACCACCACGAAGGCGCTGCGGTACTACGAGGAGCGCGGGCTGCTCGACGCACCGCGTCGCACCAACGGCTACCGCGACTACGACGAGTCGCACCTGCGGGTCGTCCAGGAGATCCAGAAGCTCCGCGAGGTCGGCTTCGCGCTGGAGGACACCCGGCCCTTCGTCGAGTGTCTCCGCGCCGGCAACGAGGACGGCGACGCCTGCCCGGACACGCTCGCCGTGTACCGCCGCAAGATCGCCGAGGTGGACGCGTACCTCACGCAGCTGTCCGTCGTGCGCGAGGAGCTGCGCGCCAAGCTGGCCGCCGCCGTGCTCCGCAGGGACACAGACAGAGACACAGACAGAGAAAACACAGGGGAGTAGGGCATGGAGTCGATCACCACGGACACGTTCGACGAGCGGGTGCTGGCCAACGACAAGCCGGTGCTGGTGGAGTTCTGGGCACAGTGGTGCGGCCCGTGCCGCATGGTCGCGCCGGTGCTCGACGAGATCGCCGGCGAGCGCGCCGACGAGCTGTCGATCGTGAAGCTCAACTACGACGAGAACCCCGCGATCGGCCAGCGCTACGGCGTGATGGGGCTGCCGACCATGCTGCTGTTCCGCGACGGCGAGGCGGTGCGCTCGTTCGTCGGCGCGAAGCCGAAGGCGCGGCTCCTCGCCGAGCTGGACGACGCCCTCCGCGTGGGCTGACGGGCGGCCGTCCCACGATTGTCGGTGCGGCACGACATAATCGGCCGCGATGCTCTCGATGGACAGCAAACTCGAAGCGGCGGTGGGCGCCAAGTCGGCCAAGGCTCTGGCCGGCGCACTCGACCTGCACACCGTCGGCGACCTCGTCCGCTACTTTCCCCGCCGCTACGCCGAACGTGGCCAGCTGACCGACATCGCCGGTCTCGAGATCGGCGAGCACGTCACGGTCATGGCGCGGGTCCAGTCGCTCAGCGAGCGGCGGATGCAGCAGAAGCGCGGGCTGGATCACCGAGGTGGTCATCACCGACGGCAACCGAACGCTGAAGTGCACGTTCTTCAACCAGCTGCACCACAAGAAGGCACTGCAGCCGGGCACGAACGCGTTGTTCGCCGGCAAGGTCTCGATGTACCGCAACAAGCTGCAGCTCACCAACCCCGACTACCAGCTGCTGACCGAGGACACCGACGACGAGTCGATCGAGGAGTTCACCGGTCTCATCCCGGTGTACCCGGCCACGGCGGCGGTCCAGTCGTGGCAGATCGCGAAGTGTGTGCGGCAGGTGTTGTCGATGCTCGACGAGATCGAGGACCCGATGCCGATGGAGCTGCGGGCGCGCCGCGGCTTCCAGGACTACGACGACGCGCATGCGCAAGATCCACACCGCCACCGACTGGGCCGGCGTCCAGATCGCGAGGAACCGCCTGAAGTGGGACGAGGCGATGGCCGTCCAGCTGGCCCTCGCGCAGCGGCGGCACACGGCGATCGCCCGCCCCGCCCCGGAGTGCGCGCGCCGCGACAGCGGTCTGCTCGCCGCGTTCGACAAGCGGCTGCCGTTCACGCTCACCGCGGGCCAGCAGGAGGTCGGCGAGATGATCGCGGCCGACCTCGAGGTCGCGCACCCGATGAACCGGCTGCTGCAGGGCGAGGTCGGCAGCGGCAAGACGGTGGTCGCGCTGCGGGCGATGCTGCAGGTCGTCGACGCCGGCCGGCAGGCGGCCCTGCTCGCGCCGACCGAGGTGCTCGCCGCGCAGCACGCGCGGTCGCTCGCGAACCTGCTCGGCGACCTCGCGCAGGCCGGCGAACTCGGCGGCGCGGAAGAGGCCACCAGGATCGCGCTGCTCACGGGCTCGCTGCCGGCCGCACAGCGCAAGCAGGCGATGCTCGACGCCGTCAGCGGCACGGCCGGCATCGTGGTCGGCACCCACGCCCTGATCCAGGACAAGGTCCAGTTCGCCGACCTCGGGCTGGTGGTGGTCGACGAGCAGCACCGGTTCGGCGTCGAGCAGCGGGACGCGCTGCGCACGCGGGCCGGCGAGAACGCGAGCCCGCACGTGCTGGTCATGACGGCGACGCCGATCCCGAGGACGGTCGCCATGACCGTCTACGGCGACCTGGAGACGTCGTCGCTGCGGGAGCTGCCGGCCGGCCGCCAGCCGATCAGCACGGCGGTGGTGCCGGTCGCGGAGAAGCCGGCGTGGCTGGAGCGGGCGTGGCAGCGCATCCGCGAGGAGGTCGCGGCCGGCCACCAGGCGTACGTGGTGTGCCCGCGCATCGGCGACCAGCAGTCGACGGAGGACGTCGACGAGCCACCACCCGACGACGGCTCCGAGAGCCGGCGGCCACCGCTCGCGGTGGTCGACGTGGCGGAGATGCTCACGGAGGGCCCGCTGCGCGGCCTGCGGCTGGCGGTCCTGCACGGCCGGCTCCCCGCGGACGAGAAGGACGCGGTGATGCGCGCGTTCGCGGCCGGCGACCTCGACGTCGTCGTGGCGACCACGGTCGTCGAGGTCGGCGTGGACGTTCCGAACGCGACGGCCATGGTCATCATGGACGCGGACCGCTTCGGGGTGTCCCAGCTGCACCAGCTGCGCGGCCGGGTCGGTCGTGGCACGGCGGCGGGAGTTTGCCTTCTGGTGACGGAGGTTCCCGGCGGCACGTCCACCCGGGAGCGTCTCGACGCGGTGGCGTCCACTGTGGACGGTTTCGAGCTGGCGCGGGTCGACCTGGAGATGCGCCGCGAGGGCGACATCCTCGGCGCCACCCAGTCCGGCCGCCGCTCGGCGCTGAGGCTGCTGTCGCTGCTGTCGGACGAGGAGCTGATCGCCGAGGCCCGGCAGGAGGCTCAGGACCTGATCGAGGCGTCCCCGGATTTGGCGGATTTCCCCGGGTTGGCGAGCCTGGTCGGTTCTTTGGTGACCGATACGAAGGCCGAGTATCTCGAGAAGGCCTAGGGCGTTAGGGGCGCGGTTTCGATATCGGTGGGGGACTTGCGGGATACGCTAATAGGGGGTTGGGGGTTCGCATTGTTTTGGCATTGGGGGATCTTCGTCAGCGTATTAGGGGATCTTGAAACGACGCGCACATGACTGAGCCCGTGAACCTCGACGGAGGCTCACGGGCTCAGTGGAAATCCCCTAACTACTTACCGTTCAACTGCGCCTTCTGCTGCTGAGCCGTGGGCTGCTGCGCGGGCCGAGGCGCGGGGCTGGGCTGCTGCTGGCCGGCAGCAGCCTTGGTCACCGCGGCGAAGTGCTTCTTCGCGTCCTCGAGGATCGAGAACGTGGTGTTCACGTGCTCGGACACGCGACGCTCGAACTCGTCGGCCTGCCGGGTCCGGTCGGCCGCCTCCGCCAAGCGCTGCTCGGCGTCCTCGACGATCTTCGCGGCCCGGATCTTCGCGTTGGCCTGCTGCTCGGACAGGTCCTTCTCCGTCTGAGCACGCTTGGCGGCGATCGACTTGTCCGACGCCGCGCTGCGGGCCTCGGCGTCGGCGACCGTCTTCTCCGCCTGCTGCTGCGCCATCGTCTCCAGCTCGGCCAGGTTCTTCTCGGTCGCGGCCTTCTTCTCGGCCAGCGCGCGCTCCGCCTCGTCGGTGCGGCGCTTCGCGTCCTCGATGATCTTGGCGGCCTGCTGCTGCGCGTTCTGCTGACGTGCGGCGATGTGCTTCTCGGCCTCGGCCTGCTCGGTCGCGAGCGTGTCGCGGAGCTTGGCGGCCTCCGCCTCCGCGGCGCCGACGATCTTGGCCGCGCGGTCCTTCGCGGCGGCCTCGCGCTGCGCCACCTGCTGGTCGGCGTCGGCACGCTCCGCGGCGATCGTCTCGCGCAGCTTGACGGCCTCGCGCTCCGCGTCGCCGATGATCTTGGCGGCCCGGTCCTTCGCGACGCCGGCCCGCTCGGAGAGCTCGCGCTCCAGCTCGGTGCGCCGGGCGTTGAGGGCGACCTCGGTCTCCTGCTCCAGCGACGCCCGCTTGTCCGCGGCCTTCGCGTCGAGCAGCTCCCGCTGCTTGCCGGCCTCGGCGTCGCGCTGCTCACGCCGCTGCTTCGCCTCGGCGTCGAGCTGCGCGATGCGCGTCTCGTTGGCCTTCGTGGCGCGCTCGATCTCCGTGCGCGCCTCGGCCATCAGGTGGTCGTGCTCGGTCGCGTTGCGGGCCCTGAGCTGCTCGTACTCGTTCTCGAGCGTCGCGTGGTTCTTCGCGTACTCCGCCTCGAGGGCCTTGCGCCGCTCGGCGAGCTCCGCGGTCGTCGCGTCGTGCTTGGCCTTCTGCTCCTTGGCGTAGGCCTGCGACTCGGTCCGCACCCCGGCCGCGTACTCGTCCGCCGCGGACTTCGTGGTGACCACGTACGCGTCGGCGTTCGAGCGGATCTCGGCCGCGTGCTCGTCGGCCTCGCGCCGCGTCTGCGTCGCGTAGTTGTCCGCCTCCTCCCTGGTGGCGGAGGCGTGCGCGTCGGCCTTGGCGCGGGTCGAGTGCGAGTACTCGTCCGCGTCGGCTCTCGTCGACCTGTCGTAGTTGTCGGCGTCGCGCTTGAACTCGGCGATCTCCTCCTCGGCGAGCTGCCACATCAGCCGCTGGCGCTCCGACATCGCCTCGGTCGACGTCGGGTTCACCGTGATGCGGTGCAGCTGGTCCTTGGAGTCGAGCAGCTGTTGCTGAGCGCTGCCCAGCGCCTTCGTCAGCTCGGCCACCTTGGCGACGGCTTCGTCGCGGCTCTTCGTCACGTGGCTCAGGTCGAACGAGAGGCGCGTGACACGCTCGTTGACCTGGCGCGGGTTGTAGCCGCGGAGAACAGTGTCAAAACGGGGTACGCGGAGGTTCGCGTCAGACTCGCCTGAGGGCATTGCCACACTTTAGATGGTCACCCCAAGGAGGGACTCCGGCAGGCGGGTGATAAGCCGCTGAAGACCATCCCACGGTCGCTGAGCGGCGGGATGGTCTTCAGTCCGACTAAATCACCTACCTGGCATTACCACGGCGGGTAGTTGCTCTGTCGGGTGATCATCAATAGGTGATACCGGCGCCGGAGCGTCACGGTCGATTCGGCCCGGCCACCAGTTCGCCTTCCCGAGCAGAGCCATCAGCGACGGCAGCACCAGAACCCGAATGATCATCGCGTCGATGAGGACCGCGACCGCGAGCCCGACACCCATCTGCTTCATCTCGTTCATGCTCAGCGTCGCGAAGATCGCGAACACCGACATCATCAGGAACGCCGCGCTGGTGACCACACCGGCCGACCGGCTGATGCCGTGCGCGACCGCCGCCCTGGTGGACACCCCCGTCCTGGCCGCCTCGCGGATCCGGCTGACCACGAAAACGTGGTAGTCCATGGACAGTCCAAACAGGACGGCGAAGAGGAACAGCGGGATCCACGCGACGAGCGTCCCGTTGGAGCGGAAGTCCAGGATCCCCTCCGCCCAGGTGTGCTGGAACACGAGCGTGAGCGTGCCGAACGCGGCCGCCGCGGACAGCGAGTTCAGCACCAGCGCGGTCAGTGCCACGACCAGCGACCGGAACGTCACCGCCATGATCAGGAACGTCAGCAGCAGCACGAACCCGATCACGATCGGCATCCGGTCCGCGAGGTTCGCCGTGTAGTCGGCGTTGCCGGCGATGTCGCCGCCGACCGCGTACTCGGCGCCGCTCACCGTCCCGACGGTCGCCGGCACTAAAGCGTCCCGCAGCGCGGCGAGCGAACGCTCGCCGTCCTCGGTGCCGGCGGTGTGCGGGGTGGGGACCTCGAGCGTGGTGACCCGGCGGTCGGCCGACACCTTGATCGCCGGCGCGTCGGTGTTCGCGAACAACGGGTCGTCCTGGGTGCGGCCGGACAGCTCGGTCAGCCGCGCCCGCACCTCGTCGGCCCGCCCGGCCGACGCCTTGACCGCGATCACGTGGTTGGTGCCCTCGCTCGGGAACGCGGCGGTCAGCCGGTCGTAGGACCGCATCACCGGGATCGAGCGCGGCAGGTCCTCCGCGCCGGTGGACTTCAGCTTCATGTCCAGCGCCGGCAGCGCCAGCGCGCCGAGCGCCGCGACCGACACCAGCAGCGTCACGAGCGGGAAGCGCAGCGCGGGCGCCAGCAGCTTCGGCCACACCCGAGGCGGGCCGGCGCGGTTGGTGAGCCGCCACAGCAGCGGCACGCGCGGCCGGTCCACCCGCCCGCCGAGCTTCGCGAGCAGCGCCGGCAGCACGGTCAGCGAACCGAGCACCGCCACCGCGACCACGATCACCGAACCGGTCGCGAGCGAGGCGAACACGACGTCGTTCGCGAGGTAGAGGCCCGCCATCGAGACGATCACCGCGACCCCCGACACGACGACCGAGTGCCCGGACGTGGCCGCGGCGATCTCCACCGCGCGGGTGTGGGAGTTGCCGTTGGCACGTTCCTCGCGTTCCCGCTTGAGGTAGAAGAGCGAGTAGTCGACGCCGACCGCCATGCCCATCAGCAGGATGACGCTGCTGATCGAGTCGACCGCGGGCACGAGGTGCGACGCGAGCGCGGACAGGCCGAACGCCGCGCCGACCGCGGACATCGCGAGCAGCACCGGCACCCCGGCGGCGATGATCGCGCCGAACGCGATCAGCATGATCATCAGCGTGACGGGCAGGCTGATGAACTCGGCCTTGGCGAGGTCGTTCGCGACCTGGTCGTTGATCCCCTTGTCGATCGACGGCCCGCCGACCTCCTCGACCCGCACCTCGGGGTGATCCCGTTGCACGGCAGCGGTTTCGTCGAGCAGCGGGCCGAGGCGCTCCCGCGCGTCGTCGGCGTCGCCGGCCATGGTGACCGGGACGAGCAATGCCGTGCCGTCCCGCGCGGGCACCGGGTCCCCGACCTCGGCCACCTCGTCGAGCTTCCCCAGCCTGGCGGCGGCGTCCGTCGCGGCCGCCTGCGCCGCCACCCGGTCCAGGTCCCCCGACCGGGCCGTGATCAGCACGTTCTCCTTCGCGTGCTCGGCGAAGTTCCCCTCGTCGACGATGCCGGTGGCGCGCCCGGACTCGCCGATCGCCATGTCCGCGCCGGTCGCCTTGTCGGTGCCCACCCAGCCGCCGGCGGCGAAGCACACGGCGACGAAAACCACCCACATGCCGATCGCCCGCCACGGGTGGGTGGCACTCCATCTTGCAACGCGTACCGTTACTGGTTGCGTGCGCACTGTGCGTCCTTCCCTTGTCCTGCAACGGGTTGATGATTTCGGCTCTGGCGCGCCGGCACACGGGTGCGCGCCCCCGGACGACCGGTGGGGCCAGCCCCACCGGCCAGGTGGCAACTGGTGAACCTTGCTCACGTCTGCGTAGTCGACTAACGACTGTGGGTATGAACCTGCGCAACGGGAAACGGCTGATGACGAAATTGGGGGTCGCGTGTCTGCTCGGTACCGTCGCGGCCGGACTGACGACGGTGCCCGCGGGCGCCGCGCCGGAGCGGTACGCGGACTACATCGTGGTGCTCGATCAGCACGCGGGCGTCGCCGCGCGAGCGGCGTCCGTCGCGGACCGCTTCTCGTCGTCCGTGACACATACGTATGAGAATGTGCTGTCCGGCTTCTCCTTACGGTTGAGCGAGAAACAGGCCGCCGCGCTGCGTGGCGAGTCCGGTGTGGACAGCGTGGTCGCGGACACCCCCGTGCACGCGATGGGCGAGCAGCTCAACCCGCCGTCGTGGGGGCTCGACCGGATCGACCAGCGCGACCTGCCGCTCGACTCGAAGTACACCTATCCCAACGAGGCCGAGAGCGTGACGGCGTACGTCGTCGACACCGGGGTTCGCGGCACGCACCAGGACTTCGCCGGCCGGGTGCTGCCCGGCTACGACTTCATCGACGACGACACCGATGCCGGCGACGGCAACGGGCACGGCACGTTCATCGCCGGCATCATCGGCGGCACGAGCTACGGCGTCGCCAAGAAGATCAAGATCGTGCCCGTGAAGGTCCTCGACGACAACGGCTCCGGCTCGACGGCCGACGTGATCGCCGGCATCGACTGGGTGACCGCGAACGCGGCGAAGCCGGCGGTCGCGAACCTCAGCCTCGGCGGCTCGCCGAACACCGCGCTCGACACGGCGGTGCGGAACTCGATCGCGTCCGGCGTGAGCTACACGGTCGCGGCGGGCGGCTCCGCGACCGACGCGGGCAACTTCTCGCCGGCGCGGGTCGTCGAGGCGCTGACGATCGGCGCGAGCGGACCGGGCGACTGCCTGTCGTCCAGCACGAACCGCGGCGCCGTGATCGACATGTTCGCGCCGGGGGTGGGCATCAACGGCCCGTGGGCCACCGGTGACACCGCGACCGCGACGCTGTCCGGCTCGTCGCTGTCCGCGCCGCACGTGGCGGGCGCGGTCGGCATGTACCTGCAGGACCACCCGACGGCGTCGGCCGCGGAGGTGTCGGCCGCGCTCGTCGCGGCGGCGACCACCGGCCGGCTGTGCAACGTGCCGCCGGACACCGCCAACCGGTTGCTCTACACCGGTCCCTAGGTGATGACCCGCCACGCCCCGGTCGCGCAGACGACGTGGTCGCCGACCGGGGTGTAGGCGGTGTCGTCCTCGCCGGTGCACGGCTCGGCGGGGAAGGGGCCGGCCGGGTCGGACTTCGGGAAGCCGGTCGACGGCGCCTCGACCCAGTGCTGGCCGCCGTCGGCGCCCGGCGTGCGTTGACAGCGCTCGGTGCCCTCCGCGCGTTCGCGGCCGAGCTCGGCCCTGCTGCACGGTTCGATCGGGACGGGCGCCCAGCGGCTGACGCCCTTCGGGAGGTCGGGCACGCCCGTCGGAGCGGCCTGTCCGGTGACCGTGCGATGGGTGGCGGCCCACCACAGCGTCCCGGCCCCGGCGGCCAGCACGAGCAGGACGACCAGGAGTACGGCTCGCCTGCCGCGACGCCGGGATTTCTTCTTCGGTCCGGCGCCCGCGGCCCTCACTGGTTCGGGTGAACTTTTGGCCGGCGCGCCGATGGTTGACGTGGCTGTGTCGGCTACCGGTGGCGCCGACCGGGTGGACAAGCCGGCCGGTGTGGACGGACCGGCCGACACCGCCGCCGGCGAGACCGACACCGTGTTCTCCTCCGGCCCGTCGGCGGTCCAGCCCGGCGGCACCGACGCGAGGAGGTCGGGCAGCGTCACCGAGCTGAGATCGCCGCGGACCGACGGTGGGGCGGCGGCCAGCAGCGCCTCCCGTGCGTGCGCGCAGTCCGCGTACCGCCGTCGCGGGTCCGGCTCCGCCATCCGTCGCAGCACGGCGGCCAGCTGGGTCGGCACCCCGTCGGGCAGGGGGAGCGTGTGGTTCCAGTCGGCCGGGATGTCCGGCGACGAGTTGCTGTAGTGGACGAGCCGCCGCCCCGCGAGCAGCTCCGCCGCCAGCACCCCGACCGCGAACAGGTCGGTCGCGGGTGACGGCTGCTGCCCGTCGAGGTACTCCGGCGCCAGATAGCCGGGCGTGCCGATCGCCGCGCCGATGCCGGTCATCGACACGGTCCGCCACGTCGCGATGCCGAAGTCGCCGACCAGCAGGTGCGGGTGCACCGCGCCGCCGTCGCGCAGGAGCAGGTTCGCCGGCTTGAGGTCCCGGTGCACGACCCCGGTGGCGTGTAGCGCCACCAGCGCGTTCAGCACCTGGTCGACGGCCTCGGCCACCCACGCCCACGGCAGCGGCCCGGCCCGCTGCATCAGCTGGCGCACCGACCCGCCCCGCGCCAGCTGCGTCACCAGCCACGCCCGGTCGTCGACGAGACGGAACGCCAGCGTGCGCACCAGATGGGGATGCTCGACGCGGATCCGCGACTCGATGACGAACCGCAGCAGGCCGAGCTCGTCCTGGCCCGTGAAGCGCTTCACCGCCACCCACTCCAGGGCGGCCGTGTCCCACGCGAGGTGCACCTGACCGAACGCGCCGGCCCCCAGCGGCAGCACCCTCGTCCACCGGTCCAGATCATCCACGGCACCAGAGGCTAACGGCCGATGAACTGGCAGGATGGCGCAACCGTGAACCCGCCGCGTGCGTCGGAGGGCCAACGAAACCGGGGAAGGCAGGGGCATGCGCAAGAGGGCACTCGCACTACTGGCGGCGGTCGGGCTGTTGGTCACCGCCTGTGGCAGCGGCACCCAGGGCTCACCGTCGGCCGGCTCGAAGCCCACCAAGAAGGCGACCACGACGACCAGCCGGGCGCCCTTCGACGGCGAGGAGCTGTCCGACGGCGAGGTCGTCAAGGCCGACAAGCTCGACGGCGCCCGCCTCCAGTCCCCTGAGGACGGTCGCCTGCGCAACTACGGCGCGGCGCTCGAGATCCTCGACTTCGGCACCGCCGACGTCATCGACGCCGGCTCCGGCATGGAGTACGGCGCTGGTGCGGACTCGACGCTCCTCGCCTTCCGCCTCCGGGTGACGTCCTTCTCCGACGACGCCGGGCAGAAGGTCAGCGCCACCGTCTCGGTCGACGGCCGCCAGCGCAGCCTGCCCGACTTCGAGTACGCGCTGACCGACTCCGGCGACGACTCCACCGTGCAGTACCTGGTGGCGGTGCCCAACGACCGCCGCGAGGTCGAGCTGGAGCTCAAGTACGCCGACCTCGCGCAGACCTTCGACCTCCTCGAGGGCGAGCGCACCGGCGACCAGCCCGACGTCCTGTACCGCTCCCCGGACAGCCCCTCGGTGTTCGTCGAGAACCTCACCCCGGCCAAGCTGGCCCTCCTCGACGAGGACGGCCAGGCCGGCTCGTACGTCGTCGCGGTCACCCGCGCCGAGCTGACCTACTTCACCGCCGAGCTGGGCGACGTGCCCGCCGCCGACGACAAGGCGTGGCTGGTCGTCACCTACGAACCGACCGGCGACGGGTCGCTCGACCTGAGCCCGGACGCGGCCGCGTGCGTCGTGCCGTTCGCCGCGTTCAGCCTCGCCGACGGCACGGGCGGCAAGTACCCGGTGATCGACAAGCACTCGTCGATGGAGGAGTTCGAGTCGGAGAAAGTGCTGGTCTTCGAGGTGCCGGCGGACCTGACCGACGCCACGCTGACCGTCGCGCCGCAGGGTTTCAACTGCTCGAACGGTGGCACCCCGTACCCCTACACGGCGTCGGGCTCGGCCACCGTGACGATGACCCTCCCGGAGGACTGACGAGTCGTCCGTCACGTGGAACGGTGCTCCCGAGGAGCGGGATCCACCGGGTAACGTTTCCCGGAGTCCCCGACCCCCTCCTGGAGGTACGGCATGTTCCGCAAGGTGCTGGTCGCCAACCGCGGCGAGATCGCCATCCGCGCCTTCCGCGCCGGTTACGAGCTCGGAGCCGGCACGGTGGCCGTGTTCCCGCACGAGGACCGCAACTCCGCGCACCGGATGAAGGCCGACGAGGCCTACCAGATCGGCGAGGCCGGGCACCCGGTCCGCGCGTACCTCTCCGTCGAGGAGATCATCAAGGCCGCGCGCAAGGCCGGCGCCGACGCGGTCTACCCGGGGTACGGCTTCCTCTCGGAGAACCCCGAGCTGGCCCGCGCGTGCGAGGCGGCCGGCATCACCTTCGTCGGGCCGAGCACCGAGATCCTCGAGCTGACCGGCAACAAGGCCCGCGCGGTCGCCGCCGCGCGCGAGGCCGGGCTGCCCGTGCTCACGTCCTCCGCGCCCTCGGCCGACCTCGACGAGCTGCTCGCGGCCGGTGCGGAGCTGGGCTACCCGCTGTTCGTGAAGGCGGTCGCGGGCGGCGGCGGGCGCGGCATGCGGCGGGTGCTGGAGGCCAAGGCGCTGCGCGAGTCGCTCGAGGCCGCGATGCGCGAGGCCGAGTCGGCGTTCGGCGACGCGACCGTGTTCCTCGAGCAGGCCGTCGTCCAACCGCGACACATCGAGGTGCAGATCCTCGCCGACGGCGCCGGCAACGTGATCCACCTGTTCGAGCGCGACTGCTCGGTGCAGCGCCGCCACCAGAAGGTCATCGAGATCGCGCCGGCGCCGAACCTCGACCCGGAGCTGCGCGACCGGATCTGCGCGGACGCGGTGCGCTTCGCCGAGCACATCGGCTACCGCAACGCCGGCACCGTCGAGTTCCTGCTGTCCCAGGACGGCAAGCACGTGTTCATCGAGATGAACCCGCGCATCCAGGTCGAGCACACGGTCACCGAGGAGGTCACCGACGTCGACCTGGTCCAGTCGCAGCTGCGCATCGCGAGCGGCGAGACCCTCGACGACCTCGGCCTCGCGCAGGACAACATCCGGCTGCGCGGCGCCGCGCTGCAGTGCCGCATCACGACCGAGGACCCGGCCAACGGGTTCCGCCCGGACACCGGGATCATCGGCGCCTACCGCTCGCCGGGCGGTGCGGGGGTCCGTCTCGACGGCGGCACCACCTCGCCGGGCACCGAGGTCAGCGCGCACTTCGACTCGATGCTGGTGAAGCTGTCCTGCCGCGGCCGGGACTTCACCGCGGCCGTCGCGAGGGCCCGCCGCGCGGTCGCCGAGTTCCGCATCCGCGGCGTCGCGACCAACATCCCGTTCCTGCAGGCCGTGCTGGACGACCCGGACTTCATCGCCGGCAACGTCACCACCGCGTTCATCGAGGACCGGCCGCACCTGCTGACCGCGCGCAGCTCCGGCGACCGCGGCACGCGCCTGCTGTCCTACCTGGTGGACGTCACGGTCAACAAGCCGCACGGCGAGCGTCCCGAGCTCATCGAGCCACGCAAGAAGCTGCCGGCGATCGAGCTGGACGCGCCGCCGGCCGGGTCGAAGCAGAAGCTGGACGAGCTGGGCCCCGACGGCTTCGCGCGCTGGCTGCGCGAGTCGAAGGCGGTCGGCGTCACCGACACGACCTTCCGCGACGCGCACCAGTCGCTGCTCGCCACCCGGGTGCGCACCAAGGACCTGCTGACCGTCGCGCCCTACGTCGCGACGATGACGCCGGAGCTGCTGTCGGTCGAGTGCTGGGGCGGCGCGACCTACGACGTCGCGCTGCGGTTCCTCGCGGAGGACCCGTGGGAGCGCCTCGCCGCGCTGCGGGCCGCGATGCCGAACCTCTGTCTCCAGATGTTGTTGCGCGGCCGGAACACCGTCGGCTACACGCCGTACCCGGCCGACGTGACGACCGCGTTCGTCGAGGAGGCCGCGGCCACCGGCGTCGACATCTTCCGGATCTTCGACGCGCTCAACGACGTCGAGCAGATGCGCCCGGCGATCGACGCGGTGCTGTCGACCGGGAACACGGTCGCGGAGGTCGCGCTCTGCTACACGGCCGACCTGTCCGACCCGGGCGAGCGACTGTACACACTGGACTACTACCTCAAGCTCGCCGAGCAGATCGTCGGCGCGGGCGCGCAGGTGCTGTGTGTGAAGGACATGGCCGGGCTGCTGCGCCCGCCGGCCGCGCACCGGCTGGTCACCGCGCTGCGCAAGGAGTTCGACCTGCCGATCCACCTGCACACGCACGACACGGCGGGCGGCCAGCTCGCGACGTATCTCGCCGCCATCCAGGCCGGTGTGGACGCGGTCGACGGCGCCAGCGCGTCGATGGCCGGCACCACGTCGCAGCCGTCGCTGTCGGCGATCGTCGCGGCCACCGACCACGGCGAGCGCGAGACCGGGCTGAACCTGCAGGCGGTGTGCGACCTCGAGCCGTACTGGGAGATCGTGCGGCGGGTGTACGCGCCGTTCGAGGCCGGGCTGCCCGGGCCGAGCGGGCGCGTGTACCGGCACGAGATCCCGGGCGGGCAGCTGTCGAACCTGCGCACGCAGGCGGCCGCGCTCGGGCTGGGGGACCGGTTCGAGCAGATCGAGTCGACGTACGCGGCCGCCGACCGCATGCTCGGCCACCTGATCAAGGTCACCCCGTCGTCCAAAGTGGTCGGTGACCTCGCGCTGCACCTCGTCGGCGCCGGCGTCGACCCGAAGGAGTTCGAGGCCGACCCCGGCAAGTTCGACGTGCCCGGCTCGGTGATCGGGTTCCTGCGCGGCGAGCTCGGCGACCCGGCCGGCGGATGGCCGGAACCGTTCCGCACCAAGGCGTTGAAGGGCCGGGCCGCGGCGAAGGAGCCGCCGCGGCTGTCCGATGAGGACCGGTCCGGTTTGGACACCGACCGCCGCGCGACGCTCAACCGGCTGCTGTTTCCGGAGCCGGCCAAGGAGTACCTGTCGCACCGCGAGCAGTTCAGCGACACGAGCGTGCTCGAGAGCAAGGACTTCTTCTACGGTCTGAAGCCCAGGATCGAGTACCCGGTCGACCTCGAGAAGGGCGTCCGGCTGCTGATCGAGCTGGAGGCCATCGGCGAGGCCGACGAGCGCGGCATCCGCACGGTGATGGCGAACCTGAACGGCCAGCTGCGCACGATCCAGGTGCGGGACCGGTCGATCGCGTCGGACCTGCCGGTCGCCGAGCGGGCCGACAAGTCGAACCAGGGGCACGTCGGCGCGCCGTTCGCCGGGGTGGTCACGCTGGCCGTCGGCGAGGGCGACAAGGTCGAGGCGGGCGACACGGTCGCGACCATCGAGGCCATGAAGATGGAGGCGTCGATCACCGCGCCGAAGGCCGGCACGGTGGAGCGGCTGGCGATCGGGGCCGTGCAACAGGTCGAGGGCGGTGACCTGCTCGTCGTGCTGGGCTGACCGTCAGGACAGGGTCGCGCAGAGGTTCTCCGCGGCGCCGGTGACGACCAGTCGCCGGGTGCCGTCCTCGGCGAGGGTGATCACCGTGACGCCGTCGAAGCGGTAGTAGCCCTGCGCGTACTCGTCCTGGGCGCGGAAGCCGAAGCTGAACGGGCCGACGCCGGAGAACGACTTCGGCGAGACACCGTCCGGGTACAGCTCCTCCCACGCGTGGCCGGACAGGTCGCGGACCACGGACTCGCCGGTGGCGGCGTTGGTGAACCGGGTGACGAGCTTGCCGCGGAACTCGAGCAGCCGCTGCGTCCCGTCGGCGTGGCGGGCGAGGACGCGGTACTCCTCCTCGTCCGCCACCGCCGTCACCGCGAGGTCGAAGGCGCAGTACTTGCCGGCGGGCGCGACGAAGTCGGTCGCCTGGTAGGGCTGCCACGGTTCGGCCGCCGAGGTCACCGCGGCCGCCGGTGTTGCCGCCGCGGCGGTGAGCACGCCGGCGAGCACGAGCGCGGCTAAGTTCCTACGCATAGAGTCCATTCCCTTCGTTAACCGGTTATGGTGATACAAGTGGTTAGCGAAGGGGGCTGTCAAGAGAGGTCGCCTGTGGCAAAGCTGCCGCCGTACGCGGTCCGCGTCGGCGACTTTCTGCTGCCCAAGCCGGTGGCCGGCCATCCGGCGCTGGAGCTGTGCAACACCCTCGCCGGCTGGGACGACCCGCCCGAGGGGCGCAACGAGTGGCTGGCGACCTACGAGCACTTCGCGGTGTGGGCGGAGTTCACGGGACTGGTCGACGAGTGCCCCCGTGGAGATGGCGCTGAGGTGCTGGCCGAGGTCCGTTCCTTGCGGGAGGCGGCGTACCGACTGCTCCGCCACGACGACGCCGCAGCCTTTGACGCGGTCGCCGCACACGCGGACGAGGCCAACGCGCGCCGCCGCCTGACCCGCGCGGCCGACGGTGCCGCCGGCTTCCGCCTACCGGCCACCGCCGGCCTCCGGCTCCCGTTGGATGCCGCGGCGCTCGCGGTGGCCGACCTGCTCGGCTCGCCCGCCCGGGCCACCGTGCGGGCCTGCCCCGGCGACGGTTGCGGATGGTTGTTCCTCGACCCGCGCGGCCGGCGGGTGTGGTGCAGCATGGCGGCGTGCGGCAACCGCGCGAAGGTGCGCGCCCACGCCGCCCGCCGCCGCGAGACCTGAACCGGCGGTCAGTTCTGCTGGCGCGACCCACTCGAGCGAGACCTGAACCGGTCAGCCTGTTGCCGGCGCCGCCTGCCCAGGCAGCACGGACAGACGATGTCCGACCAGACCTCGATCTTCACGGCGCCCGCGAGCGGCACGACAAAACTGATAGCGCGCTCGGGAATTCGAATCCAATTTCACCCGATCGTCTACTTGTGGTGGCGATCATGACCGAGAACTGGCTACGGTGAGTTACTCGGTTCGGCTGGCTGGGGGCCAGTCGGGGGGAATCTTTGGGGGATTCATATGACCGTGCGAACTTATGACGTTGTGGCACTGCAGGTGCCGATCGCTTACGACAATCACGGCGACCACGACCGGAACGGCACGGTGTTCACGCTGGCCGAGCACGAGTCGACCCTGCGTGAGATCAACCAGACCTGGCCCGATCCGTTCCCGGACCCGGTGGCACACCCGGAGCTGATGCCGGAAACCCATCCGTTGGTCCGGCCGCTCGTGCTGCGGGCGCACGTCGGCGACCGCGTCGTCGTCAAGTTCCGCAACGAGCTGGCGCGCCGCGCGGGAATTCATCCGCAAGGCGTCGAATACGACGTTCGCACGGCCGACGGTGGTGCCGTCGGCGGAAATCCGGACTCGGCCGCGGCGCCGAACGGCGGCCGGCGCCGCTATGTCTGGGAATGCGCGGAAGAAGGCGTCTTCCTCTTTTCCGATCTCGCCGACCTGCGCGGTGACGAACAAGGCTCGAACGCGCACGGCCTGTTCGGCGCGCTGGTCGTCGAGCCCGTGGAGTCGCGGTGGACCGACCAGGTCACCGGCGCGCCGGTGACCGACGGCCTCTACGCCGACATCCACGTGCCCGGCGAGCCCAGCTTCCGCGAGTACGTCGTGTTCATGCAGGACGAGACACCCAACGACAACCCGGTGAACCCGCCGCACCCGACCTACGAGTGCGACCTGCCGCGCCCGCACGGCCACTCGGTCGCGCGCGGCGAGGAACGACTCGCGCCGGTGATCTTCCCGGACCACGGCGACGAACACGGCGGGCACGGCGCCGGCGAGGCCGCCCACTCGATGATGCTCATGAGCTACCGCACCGAGCCGATGGGCTGGCGCTCCCTCGCCTACGAGCGGATGCTGGCCGAGGGCCGGCTCGACCCGGTGCGCGACGCGATCGTCGGCGAGGAGCAGCACCACAGCTCGTGGCTCTTCGGCGACCCGGCCACGCCGATTCTCCGTGCCTACCAAGGAGATCGCGCGAAGATCCGGCTCGTGCACGCGGGCGTCAAGGAGACCCACGTCTTCCACCTGCACCTGCACCAGTGGCACGCGGTGCCGGGCCACGACGAGTCGCCGATCATCGACTCGATCTCGATCACACCGCAGCAGGCGTTCACGATCGAGCCCATCGGCGGCGCCGGCTCGCTGCAGCGCGCGACCGGCGACATCATCTGGCACTGCCACCTGTACCCACACTTCCACTCCGGCATGTGGGGCATGTGGCGGGTGTTCGACGTCCGCCAGGACGGCACCGGCGCCTACCCGGACGGCACGGCGATCGAGGCGCTGCAACCACTTCCCGGCCACGAGCCGCCGGTCGCGCCGACGCTGGCACGGCCCGGCTTCCCGGTGTTCGTCGCGGGCGAGTACCCGCAGAAGTCGCCGCGCCCGCCACGCACCCCGCTGATGCCGGCGGGCATCGGTCGCGAGCCGACCGAGTTGGAGCGCAACGCGTTCTGCGACGACCCGCAGCCGGGGGAGGCGTTCACCAAGGCCACGCTCGACCCGACCGCGCCGGTCCGCCGCTACGACCTCGTCGTGCTGCAGGGCACCGTCAACTACTACGTGAGCGACGGTGACGACAGTGGCGAGCACGGCAACAGCTGGCACGACCACCGCGGCGTGTTCTTCGTGCTGCGCGAGGAGATCGACGCGGCCGGTGGCGTCGCCGAGTTCCAGCGCCAGCTCGAGGAGGGCGAGCGCGAGATCGCGCCGATCGCGATCCGGGCCCGCAAGGGTGAGGTCGTCGAGCTGACGCTCACCAACGAGCTGCCGACCGGCTGCCACGAGGAGACCGCGTTCGACCCGGTGCTGCCGTTCCAGCCCGAGTGCGGGCTGCACGTCCACCTCGTCAAGTTCGACCCGCTGGTGTCCGACGGCGCGAGCGTCGGCTGGAACTACCTGTCCGGCACGGCCACCCTCGACCACGGCGAGGAGGACCGCGAGCGGTACAGGACGTGGGTGTACCGCTGGTACTGCGACGAGGAGTTCGGCGTCGTGTTCTTCCATGACCACCTCCTCGCGAACGAAAGGCAGCGGCACGGCCTGTTCGGCGCGATGATCGCCGAGCCGGAGGGCGCGGTGTGGGTCGACCAGCACGACCACGACCGCGAGGTCCGCAACGGCAACCAGGCCGTGGTCAAGCTGCCGGACGGCAGCGCGTTCCGCGAGCAGGTCCTCGGCGTCGCCGACTTCGTGCCGCTCGTCGAGCACGGCCACGACGAGGGCGGCGTCCCGATCAACCCGCCCGCCTACCCCGGCGCGCTGGAGGACCACGGCGCGATGGGCGTCGGGTACCGGTGCCAGCCACTGCACGAGCGGCCCGGCGACCCGGCCGACTGGTTCGCGACCGAGGTGCACGGCGACCCGAGGACGCCGCTGCTGCGCGGCTATCCGGGCGAGGACCTCCGGCTCCGGCTGTACCAGGGCTCGCACGAGGAGCAGCACAGCTTCGGGGTGCACGGCATGCGCTGGCACGTCTGGCGCGACGATCCCACGTCACCACTGCGGGACCAGCAGACGTTCGGCATCTCCGAGGCGTTCAGCTTCCACGTCGAACCGACGGCGTCGGCAGGCGACCACCTGTGGTCCTTCGCCACCGCGGACGACACGTGGATGGGCGCGTGGGGCCTGTTCCGCCTGCACGAGTCCGAAGTGGATGACCTGCCGGCGCTGCCGGGCGCGTTCGCGCACCCGCTGCCGGAGTTCGACCCCGACACCGTCAGGCGCTACGACGTGCGTGTCGTGCCGCGCGAGATCCGCTACAGCGACCAGCGGACCGATCCGTTCGGCGTCGTGTACACGATGGACCGCGCGCCGGCCGGGCCGCTGGTGCTGCGCTGCCGGGTCGGCGAGTGGGTCGAGGTCGTGCTGCACAACGAGCTGCCCGGGCCCGGCGAGGCGACGCCGTTCGACCCGGTGTTCTCGGCGAAGGACGACCCGGCGTCCCGGGAGGTCTCCGGGCGGGTGTCGCTCCATGCCGGCGCACTGCTGCGGTCCGACGTGCGCGCGGCGGACGGCTCGTGGGTCGGGCGCAACCCGGACACGACGATCAAGCCGGGCGACACCATCACCCAGCGCTGGTACGCCGACCGCGAAGGCGTCGTCCTGCTCGAGGACCGGGCCGACAGCCGCACCCACCGGCACCGCGGGCTGGTCGGCGCGCTGGTCGTCGAACCGGCCGGGACCACGCCCCGCGACCCGAGGACCGGGCGGGTCCGCTGGGTGGGGGAGCAGGTCGAGCTGCGGCACCGGGACGGCACGCGGGAGCGCGAGCTGGTGCTGGTGGTGCAGGACGGCGTGCGCATGTACCACGACGGCGACCACACACAGCCGGTGCGCGACCTCGAGGACGAACCGGCCGACACCGGGCAGAAGGCGCTCAACCACCGCAGTGCGCACCTGTTGCCGCGCAGCCCGTCGCTGGCCGGGACGCCGAACACGCCGCTGGTGGAGTGCGCGCCGGGGGACGCGGTGCGGCTGCACGTGGTGCTGGGCACCGACCGGGCCCGCAACCACGGGTTCCTGGTCCACGGCCAGACCTGGCCGATGGAGGAGCACCTCTCGACACCCAGGGTGGGCGCGATCGGGGCGCTGTCGGTGGGCAGCGTGCGCTCACTGCGGTTCACGGCGGGGTCGCCGGGCGACCACGCCTACCGGACGGGTGTACTGCGGTGGGCGCTCACCGAGGGGGTCTGGGGGCTCGTGCGCGTAGCGGACTGACGGTTCGCGGGCGGCGACCGGCCGCGCGCTCGCTCACGGCCACGCGGGATCGCTCGTGAGGACGGTGAGGCGCTGGGTGGCGCGGGTGAGCGCCACGTACAGCGTGCGCGGTCCGGTCGTCGACTCGGCCACCAGCTCCGTCGGCTCGACGAGCACCACCGCGTCGTACTCGAGGCCCTTCGCCTCGAGGCCGTCGACGATGCTGAGCCGGTCGTCCTCGGTGAGGTCGGCGAGGACCGCACGGGCCTCGGTCAGCCGGCCCGCCGAGGTGATCACGCCGACCGTGCCGTCCATCTCGTCGAGGAGCTGGCGCGCGGCCGTGCGCAGCGAGTCGGCCAGCTCGGCCGGATCGATCACCCGCACCGACGGCTTGACGCCCGTGCTGCGCACCGCCTCCGGCAGCTGGTCCGCGGTGGCCACGTCGTGCACCACCTGCGCGGCGAGCTCGAAGATCTCCGCCGAGTTGCGGTAGTTGGTGCGGAGTTGGAACTGCCGGCGCGTGGTGCGCGCGCCCACCGCGCCGACCCGCGCCGACTCCGCCTCGGCCGGGTCCGGCCACGAGCTCTGCACCGGGTCGCCGACGACCGTCCAGCTCGCGTACTTGCCGCGCCGCCCCACCATCCGCCACTGCATGGGCGAGAGGTCCTGCGCCTCGTCGACCACGATGTGGGAGTACTCGTCGTAGTGCTCGGCCCGCCGCCGCCCGGCCGACCAGCCCTGCGTCTCGGCGGCGAGCGCCCGCGTGCGGCGGCGGTGTCGCTTGGGCATCGGCCCGAGCAGCACCCGCAGCTCGTCGAGCAACGCGATGTCGGCGACCGTCGGCCCGGCGTCCTCGTCGGCCCACGACGCCGCGAGCAGGTCCACCTCGGCCTGCGACAGCGCCCGGCCGGCCACGTTCGCGAGCCGCGCGGGGTCCCTGAGCAGGCGCAACGCGTCCCACTCGGTGAGGATCGGCCACCACACGACCACGAACCGGTGGAAGTCGATCCGCTCGCCGAGGTCGGTGATCAGCTCCTGCCGATCGAACCCGGCCTGGTACGAGTCGGCCTTGCGCCACAACGCTTCCAGCAGCGCCTCGGCCGCGTCGACCCGGGACTGGTTCGGCGGCCGGCCCCTCGAGTGCAACGACCGGCGGACCCTGGCCAGCTCCCGCTCGTCGAGCTTGATCACCTCGCCGCGGTAGGTGATGCGGAACTCGGTCGGCGCGTCCGGCGGCGGTTCGCGCAGCGCGCGCTTGAGCACCCTGCGCATCCGCAGCGAGCCCTTGATCCTGGTCACCTCCGGCCGGTCGACCCCGGTGGCGGCCGCGCCGTCGAGCACCTCGCCGAGCGAGCGCAGCTCGACCGTGTCCTCGCCCATCGAGGGCAGCACGCGCGAGATGTAGGACGTGAACGCCGGCGACGGGCCGATGACCAGCACGCCGGAGCCACCCATCCGGCGGCGGTCCCGGTAGAGGAGGTAGGCGACGCGGTGCAGCGCGACGGCCGTCTTGCCGGTGCCGGGGCCGCCGGTGATCTCCGTGATGCCCCGCCACGGCGCGCGGATCGCCTCGTCCTGCTCACGCTGGATCGTGGCGACGATGTCGCGCATCTTGTCGCCGCGGGCACGGGTGAGGCTCGCCATCAGCGCGCCCTCGCCGACCACCGCCATGCTCGCCGGGCGCTTCTCCGGCGCGAGCAGGTCGTCGTCGATGTCCACAACGGACTGACCGGTGGAGCGGATCACCCTGCGGCGCACCACGTTCATCGGCTGCTCGGCGGTGGCCTGGTAGAACGGCGCGGCGGCGGGCGCCCGCCAGTCGGTGACGAGGTTGTCGAAGTTCTCGTCCCGGATGCCGAGCCGCCCGACGTACATGGTCTCGGTGTCGGCGCCGTCATTCTCGGTGGTGTCTAGCCGGCCGAACACCAGTCCCTCGTGCTCCGCGTCGAGGCTGCGCAGGATCTGTGTGGCGTGGCGCACCATGACGTCGCGCTCGAACAGCATCGCGGCCTGTTCGAAGATGGCCTCGTTGCGTGCGCCGTGCGCCAGTTGGTCACCGCGCTCGCGCATGGCCCGCGCCTCGACGCGCATTTCGTCGACACGCTTGTAGACGACGTCGACGTGGGCCTGTTCGACCGCGATCTCAGTCTGCCTGTCAGAGGTCTGCGACACGCACCGCTCCCCGGAGTGCCTGGCGTGTAAAAGTGGGAAGAGCGAGCCTACGCGAACTGCGCGGCCTGGGGGTGGACACCCTGATCGACGGCCTTGAGACGATGGCCACGTGACGAGGATCGTGGCCGGCATCGCCGGCGGCCGGCGGCTGGACGTGCCGGGCAAGGGCACCCGCCCGACGTCCGACCGGGTGCGCGAGGCGCTGTTCAGTGCCGTCGAGTCCGCAATGGACCTGACGGAGGCGAAGGTGCTCGATTTGTACGCCGGCACCGGGGCGCTCGGCCTCGAGGCGCTGTCGCGGGGCGCCGCGACCGCGGTGTTCGTCGAGTCGGCGCCGGGCGCCCTCGCGGTGCTCCGGCGCAACGTCGCGGCGGTCGGGCTGCCGGGTGTGGTCCGGGCCGGCCGGGTCGCCGCGGTGCTGGCGGCGGGCGCGCCGGAGGTGTTCGACCTGGTCCTGGCGGACCCGCCGTACGCGGACGTGGACCTGCGGGCCGAGCTGACGGCGCTGGTCGAGCACGGCTGGGTCGGGCCGGACTCACTGGTGATCGTCGAACGCGCGCGCCGGGCCGGGGCGGTCGACTGGCCGGAACCGTTGGTGGCCATGAAGGTCAAGCACTACGGCGACACGTCGCTGCACTGGGCGCGTTGGGGTGATCAGGACCACCGTCGTCAGGTCGAAACGGGTGGTGGCTGCTAACGTCCGCGACTATGAGGCGCGCCGTCTGCCCCGGTTCCTACGACCCGCCGACGAACGGCCACCTCGACATCCTGGAGAGAGCGGCCGGCGTCTTCGACGAGGTCGTGGTCGCCGTGCTGATCAACAAGAGCAAGCGGGGGCTCTTCACCGTCGAGGAGCGCATCGACCTGCTCGCGGAGTCGATCGAGCACCTGCCGAACGTGCGCATCGACTCGTGGCACGGCCTCCTCGTCGACTACTGCCGCCAGCACGACATCCAGGCGATCGTGAAGGGCCTGCGCGCCGTCAGCGACTTCGACTACGAACTGCAGATGGCGCAGATGAACCAGCAGCTGTCCGGCGTGGAGACCCTGTTCATGCCGACGAAGCCCCTGAACAGCTTCCTGTCCAGCTCGCTGGTGAAGGAGGTGGCGACCTACGGCGGCGACGTCTCCCACCTGCTCCCGGCCACCGTGCACCGCCGCCTGCTGGAACGCCTGTCCGGCGGCGAGTGACGCTCGGGTCGGCCTTCGGCCCCCGTTTTCCAGCCTACCGACGACCCCCGACAGCCACCCGGACCGGCGAACGGGCGCGTCAGAAGATGAGCTTCATGCCCACGTGCGTGGCGGAGAACCCGAGCCGCTCGTAGAAGCGGTGCGCGTCGACGCGGCTGGCGTCCGTGGTCAGCTGCACCATGGCCGCCCCTCGGGAGCGGGCGGTCTCCACGGCCCACTCGATGAGCTTGCCGCCGAGCCCGCTGCCGCGCTGGTCCGACCGCACCCGGACCGCCTCGATCAGCGCGCGCGTGGCGCCCTGGCGCGACAACCCGGGAATGAACGTCAGCTGCAGCGTGCCGACGACCTCCGCGCCGGATGTCGCCACCATCAGCATCTGCCGCGAGTCCGAGTCGATGTCCTTGAACGCCGCCCGATAGGCCGGGGAGCCGGGCTGCTCGCGGGCGGCCCCCAGCGGGTCGTCCGCCAGCATCGCCACGATCGCGGGAACGTCGTCCTCGGTGGCACGCCGAATCTCCATGCCGCCATGAAACAGCACGGAGACCAGACGATCGACGGCTTAACCGCGTCACCAGATCGAGTTACGGTCGGAAAATGAGCAACGTCACACCCAAGCCTGTGAAACCGCTCCTCACCCTCCTGATCGCAGCGTTGGCCGTCTTCGGCCTGACGACGGCCGCCGCGCAGGCGAGCCAGCTGCAGCTCCAACCACCCTGCGGCGACACCTCGACCTACGACGAGGTCCCCCTCAGCAGTCTCCCGCCGGAGGCCACCGAGACGGCCGACCTGATCGAGCAGGGCGGCCCCTTCCCGTACCCGGAGGACGGCACCGTCTTCCAGAACCGGGAGGACATCCTCCCCGACTGCGCGACCGGCTACTACCACGAGTACACGGTGGAGACCCCGGGCAGCCCGGACCGCGGCGCCCGCCGGATCGTCACCGGCGACGCCGGCGAGCACTTCTACACCGACGACCACTACGCGAGCTTCGTCCTGGTCGACCTCGGCGGCGCGCCCGCCGAGTGCGGGACGTCCACAGTGGACGAGGTGGCGCTCGGCAGCCTGCCGGCGGAGGTCGCCGACACGATCGACCTCGTCGGCGCGGGCGGGCCGTTCCCGTACGCGGAGGACGGCACGGTCTACGACAACCGGGAGCGGGTCATCCCGGTCTGCGCGGCCGGCTACTACCACCTCTACACCGTCCCGACGCCGGGCACGTCCGACCGGGGCGACCGCCGGCTGGTCGCGGGGCAGGGCGGCGAGTACTACTACACGCCCGACCGCTACGCGACATTCGTCCGAGTGGCGGTCGACTGACACGCCTGATGCGCACGCGTCCACCGCTCACCCCGGCACAACCGGCAGACTAGAAGGCCGCAGGCAGTGCCGGGGTGGCGGAGGAGGCACCGTGTACAAAGTTTTCGAGGCCCTCGACGAGCTCGTCACGATCCTTGAGGAGGCTCGTGGCGTTCCGATGACCTCGAGCTGCGTGGTGCCACGCGGCGACATCCTCGAGCTGCTCGACGAGGTGCGCGACGCGCTGCCCAACGAGGTGGACGACGCCCAGGACGTGCTCGACCGCAAGGACGAGATCGTCGGACAGGCCGAGCACCAGGCCGAGCAGACGATCAGCAAGGCGAACCTGGAGGCCGAGCAGGCGCTCGCCGAGGCCCGCGCGGAGGCGGAGCGGCTGGTCGCCGACGCGACGGCGCACGCCGACCGGCTGGTGGCCGACGCGGAGAACCAGGCGGACCGGACGGTCGCGGCCGGGCAGGCGAAGTACGACGAGCTGGTCGGGCGCTCCCAGGTCGAGGCGGAGCGGATGATCCAGGCCGGCCGTGAGTCCTACGAGCGGTCCGTCGAGGACGGTCGCATCGAGCAGGCGCGGCTGGTGTCGCAGACCGACGTCGTGCAGGCCGCGCACCTCGAGTCCGCCCGGATCCTGGACGCGACCGCCGACGAGGTCACCCGCCAGCGCGGGGAGTGCGACGAGTACGTGGACGGCAAGCTGGCCGAGTTCTCCGACCTGCTGTCGCACACGCTGCGGACGGTCGGGAAGGGGCGCGCCCACCTGCGCGCCGGCGGCACCGGCATGCCGCTGGCGGCACCGCCGGTCGCGTCGGCGCCCGCGCCGACCGGCCCGTACGACTACTCCGCCTAGCCCGCGTACGCTGGTACGGCACACCCGCCATCGCGGAACCTCACGAACTAGCAGGGAACGTCGAGTTCGCCATGTCCGAACAGCGAAACAGTCCGTGGGTCGTCGACACCAGGGAGCTCGGTCGCAGGGCCGGCCTGTCCCGCAAGCTCGAGCGGGTCGTCGAGTCCAGCAGGGCCCTCGGGGTCGAGGGCGTGATCGTCGTGCCCAAGGGCGCCGAGGTCGAGCTGGACGTGCTCTTCGAGTCGGTGGTGGAGGGCGTGCTGGTCTCCGGTGCCGCCATCGCGCCGATCGAGGGGGAGTGCGCGCGCTGCCTCGACCCGATCTCGGCGACCGACCACGACATCGAGGTCGAGTTCACCGAGCTGTTCGCCTACCCGAACAGCGCGACCGAGGAGACCACCGACGAGGACGAGATCATGCGTCTCGTCGACGACCGGGTGGACCTGGAGCCGGTGGTGCGGGACGCGATCGTGCTGGCCCTCCCCGCGGCTCCGCTGTGCCGGCCCGACTGTGCCGGACTGTGCCCGGAATGCGGCGGTAGGTGGGCCGATCTCGGTCCCGATCACCGGCATGAGACGATTGACCCTCGGTGGGCCGCGCTCACGGAGCGGTTCCGCACGGATCGTGACGCCTGAGCGCGCTGAACTCGGGCGGGCCGATCCCGCCACCAGATCGTTTGAAGGAGAAGTAGTCGTGGCCGTCCCCAAGCGGAAGATGTCGCGTTCGAACACGCGCGCGCGCAGGTCTCAGTGGAAGACCAGTGCCCCGCACCTGGTGGAGTGCTCGAACCGAGCCTGCCGGAAGCCCAAGCCGCAGCACGTCGTGTGCCCCAGCTGCGGTCAGTACGGCGGACGACAGGTCACCGAGCCCGCCTGACGGGCTCGGTGAGGGTGGTAGGCCACTGTGGGGGGTAGGGCGGCCAGGGGTCCGACAGCTGACCCGGAGAAGCTGCTCGAAGCGCTCGGCGTCGAGCTGGATGCCGAGATGCTGAAGCTCGCCATGACCCACCGTTCTTACGCATACGAGAACGGTGGGCTGCCGCCGAACGAGCGGCTCGAGTTCCTCGGCGACGCGGTGCTCGGTCTCGTGGTCACCGACCACCTGTACCGGACGCACCCGGATCTGCCGGAGGGACACCTCGCCAAGCTGCGCGCGAGCGTGGTCAACATGCACGCGCTGGCCGGGGTGGCCCGCGGGCTCGGCGACGCCGGGCTCGGCGCGCATCTGTTGCTCGGCAAGGGTGAGGAGCTGACCGGCGGCCGGGACAAGGCGAGCATCCTCGCCGACGGCATGGAGGCCGTGATCGGTGCGGTGTACCTGGCGCACGGCATCGAGACCGCGCGTGAGCTGGTGCACCGGCTGTTCGACCCGCTGCTCGCGGAGGCGCCGCTGCTCGGCGCCGGGCTCGACTGGAAGACGTCGCTGCAGGAGCTGACCGCGTCGGCCAGCCTCGGCGTGCCCGAGTACCGCGTGCAGGAAGAGGGTCCGGACCACCGCAAGGAGTTCACCGCCACGGTGATCGTCGCGGGGCAGGACCGGGGCAGCGGGGACGGCAGCACCAAGAAGGAGGCCGAGCAGAAGGCCGCCGAGGCGGCCTGGCGCACGCTCTCCGAGATCATCAAGACTTCCGACGGCCAGCCGCGCGGCAAGTCAGGTGCCTGAGCTACCCGAGGTCGAGGTCGTGCGGGTGGGCCTCGAGGCACACGTCGTCGGACGCACGCTCTCCTCGGTCGAGGTCATGCATCCCCGCGCGATCCGCCGGCACCTGCCCGGCACGTCCGACTTCAGCGGCCGGCTCGCCGGACGCACGCTGGTCGCGGCGCGACGCAGGGGCAAGTACCTGTGGCTCGAGCTCGACGGGGAGCTGGCGCTGCTCGCGCACCTCGGCATGAGCGGCCAGCTGCTGGTCCAGCCCGTCGGTGCCCCGGACGAGAAACATCTGCGGGTGCGGTTCCGCTTCGCCGACGACGGCGCCGAGCTGCGGTTCGTCGACCAACGCACGTTCGGTGGGTTCCTGGTGGACGAGCTGGTGACGGTCGACGGCGCGGCGCTGCCGACGGCCATCGAACACATCGCGCGCGACCCGATGGACCCGGCGTTCGACCCGGCCGCGTTCGTGACCGCGTTGCGGCGCAAGCGAACCGAGCTCAAGCGGGCGCTGCTGGACCAGAACCTGGTGTCGGGCATCGGCAACATCTACGCGGACGAGGCGCTGTGGCGGGCCCGCCTGCACTGGACCAGGTCGACCGAGCGGCTGTCCGCCGCCAAGGCCCGCGAGGTGCTGACGGCCGCGACCGACGTGATGCGGGAGGCCCTCGGCCAGGGCGGCACGTCGTTCGACGCGTTGTACGTCAACATCAACGGCCAGTCCGGCTACTTCGACCGGTCGCTGGCCGTGTACGGCCAAGAGGGTCTGCCCTGCGGCCGGTGCGGCACGCCCATCCGCCGCGAGCCGTTCATGAACCGCTCGTCCTACTTCTGCCCCCGCTGCCAACGCAGGTGACTTCGCGAGTCGCCCGTTCACGACGGGTGAGTCGCACTTTCGGAGCGAACGCTCGTTCGCCCCGAAACGGCAACTCACTAGGTCTGAACGGGCAACTCGCGGGTCGTCACCTAGCCCTGTTTGCGTTGTTGCTCCACTGGTTGTGGTTCCGCGCGTTGCCAGCAGCGGGCGCGGTCGCGGGCCTTGCCGCCGTCGGCGATGTGCAGGTAGGCGGCGCCGTCCTGCGGCATGGTCGCGAGCTCGTCGAACCTGATCGCCGGGCCGGGCAGCGAGTCGACCGCGAGGAAGCGCAGCAGCCCGTCGAGCAGCAGCTCGAGGTGGCGGTGGCTCAGGCGGTGGTTGTCCTCCGGCGCGATGGCCCCCGGCAGCGACGGCGTCAGCCGGATGATCAGCAGGCTGATGTCGCCGGCCGCGACGTCCGGGCGCAGCGACTCCTCCTCGTGCGCCACCGCGACCAACGCCTCGAGCGACTCCCGGGACGCGGCCCGGGCGGCCATCAGCTCGTCGTCCATCGGGATGCGGTCGGCCAGCACCGGCATGACCGCCCCGATGCGTAGGTCGATCGCGTCGTGCATGTACCGCGCGAGTGCCGTGAACGCGTCCGGCTCCTCCGCGAGCGCGGCGTCGGCCTCGTCCACGGACTGCCGCAGGATGTCGAGCGCGACCTGGCGGAGTAAGACCATCCGGTCGGGAAAGTGCCGGTACAGAGTGGCGATGCCGACCTTCGCCCGGCGTGCGATCAGATCGAGTGGCGCGTTGGGTCCCTGCTCAACTATGAGGTCAACAGTGGCGCGCAGGATCTGCTCCCGGTTACGGAGCGCGTCGGCGCGAGTGCGGCGAGGTTTCGGAATCTCGTTCATGGAAGCCTTATCCGGAGGACTTTCCTTCGGATAGCAACATTAGACCATTGTTACCGGTATCACTAGAGCCGATGGTTGCACCTGCTAACAATGACTACTGCGCATTGCGTGGTACTGTCCAGCGCGTAGGACTAAGGGGGAGGTGCGGATGGAGACCAGCCAGCTGCTGAAAGGCGTGCTCGACGTCGCGGTGCTCGCCGTGCTGAGCAAGGAGGACGGCTACGGCTACGACGTGGTCCGCCGCCTGCGTGGCGCCGGGCTCGACGAGGTCGGCGACGCCTCGGTGTACGGCACCCTGCGCCGCCTCTACAACCAGGGCGCGCTCACCTCCTACGTCGTGCCGAGCGAGGAGGGCCCGCACCGCAAGTACTACGGGCTCAACGACTCCGGCCGCCAGCGCCTCGCCGACTCGGCGACGACCTGGCGCGCCTTCTCCGCCACCATGACCGACCTGTTGGGAGCGACCGCATGAACACCGAGACAAGGGACTACGTGACCGAGCTGCGCGCGGCGCTCGGCGACCTGCCGCGCGCCGAGGTCGAGGCGATCGTCGAGGACGTGCGGCCGCAGCTGGCCGAGGACGCCGGCCGCCTCGGCACGCCCGCCGAGTACGCGGCCGAACTGCGTGCCGCCGCCGGTCTGCCGGCCCGCGTGCCGCGCCAGGGTCTGTTGCCGCGCATCGCGTTGTGGGTGCTCGCGATCACCACCGTCGCCGCCGGTTACGCCGGCTACCTCAGCGAGGGGATCGCGTCGAACGACGCCAGGTACTCGCTGCCGGTGTTCGGGCTCGCCCTCGTCGCGACCTGGTTCGTGGTCGCCAGGTTCGGACCGGCGCTCACACCCGTGGCCGCGCTGCCCGAGGTGCGCCTGCTCGACGTGCGGGCGCCGGCGCCGGTCATGCGTTACCTGGCCTCGCTGCACCCGGCGTGGTGCCTGCTGCGCGCGCTGCTCGTCGGCCTCGGTGTGCTGCTCCTGAACTACACGATCGGCTGGTACGCGGGCACGTCCGAGGTGATCGCGCTCGCCGTCGCCGCGGTCGTGCTCTTCGCCGGCCACCGCTCGCGGACCGACCGCCGGTGGCTGTGGCTGAGCGTGCCCGCCGGCGCGTGGGCGGTCGGGGTCGCGTTCCGGCTGTTCGGCTACCTGCCGCTGATCGTGTCCGGCGACATCGGTTACGTCCACCTCTGAGAGCGGCGTCAAGGGACCGTCAAGGTGCCGGGCCGCCGGTCGTCCGGAGGCCCGGCATGGCGCACACTTGCCCCGTGAACGCAGCGACGACGGGTGGCGGGGGAGTGCGGCGAACCGATGCCACACGGTGAGCTGCGCATCTACTTCGGCGCCGCGCCGGGGGTCGGCAAGACCTTCGCGATGCTCGGCGAGGCGCACCGGCGGATCGAGCGCGGCACGGACGTGGTCGCCGGCCTCGTCGAGACACACGAGCGGGCCAAGACCGACCGCCTGCTCGAGGGCCTCGAGCTGGTGCCGCGCCGGGTCGTGCGCTACCGCGGCCGCGACTTCCAGGAGCTGGACCTCGACGCGGTGCTCGAGCGCAGGCCCGAGGTCGTGCTGATCGACGAGCTCGCGCACACCAACGTCCCCGGTTCCCGCAACGCCAAGCGCTGGCAGGACATCGACGAGCTGCTCGCCGCCGGCATCGACGTGCTCACCACCGTCAACGTGCAGCACCTGGAGAGCGTCAACGACGTCGTCGAGCGGATCACCGGCGTCCGGCAGCAGGAGACCGTGCCGGACGAGGTGGTGCGCAGGGCCGAGCAGCTCGAGCTGGTCGACATCACGCCGGAGGCGCTGCGGCGCCGCCTCGCGCACGGCAACGTGTACCCGGCGCGGCGCATCGACGCCGCGCTGGGCAACTACTTCCGGCCCGGCAACCTGATCGCGCTGCGCGAGCTGGCGCTGCTGTGGGTCGCCGACCAGGTCGACGTCGCGCTCCAGCGCTACCGCGCGGAGCAGCAGATCACCGACACGTGGGAGGCGCGCGAGCGGGTGGTCGTCGCGGTGACCGGGGGACCGGAGACCGAGACGCTCGTGCGGCGCGCCAGCCGGGTCGCCGTGCGGGCCGGCGCGGAGCTGCTCGTGCTGCACATCCTGCGTGGCGACGGGCTCGCCGGCGCGTCGCCGCAGGCGGTGGCGCAGATGCGCAGGCTCGCGAAGAACCTCGGCGCGACGTTCCACACGGTGATCGGCGACGACGTGCCCGGCGCGCTGCTGGACTTCGCCCGCGGCGTGAACGCGACGCAGCTCGTCGTCGGCACGTCCCGGCGGACCCGGTTCGCGCGGCTGTTCGACGAGGGCATCGGCGCGTCCGTCGTCCAGCAGTCCGGGTCGATCGACGTGCACATGGTCACCCACCGGGAGGCGCGGCGCGCCTGGCGGCTGCGGCCGGGACGCAGCCCGCTCGGACTGCCGCGCCGGCTCGTCGGGTTCTCCGCGGCGGTGTTCCTGCCGACGCTCGCGACGCTGGTCGGGGTGCTGCTGCGGAGCGACATCACCCTGTCGACCGACGCGGTGGCGTACTTCCTCGCGATCGTGACGGTCGCGATGATCGGCGGGCTCGGGCCTGCGCTGCTCGCGGCCGTGCTCTCCGGACTGCTGCTCAACTTCTTCTTCACCGAGCCGCTCTACACGCTGACCGTTGCCGAGTCCGAGAACCTGATCACGCTGGTCGTGATGGTGCTCGTGGGCGTCCTGGTCGCGCTCGTGGTGGACCGCGCGGCGCGGCGCAGCGTGCAGGCGGCCGCGGCGCGGACCGAGGCGTCGCTGCTGACGTCCTACGCGCGGACCGTGCTGACCTCGCCGAGGGCGGTCGACCGGCTGCTGGAGAAGGTGCGGGAGAACTTCGGGCTGTCGTCGGTCGCGTTGCTGGAGAAGCGGTCCGGCGAGTGGCACCGGGTCGCGTGCGTCGGCCCGTCGCCGTGCAGCGGGCCGGACGAGGCGGACGTGGACGTCGCGGTGACACCGGATGTGCACCTGGCCCTGTGTGGGCCCGCGCTGCCGGCCGAGGCGCGTGGTGTGCTGGAAACCATTGCGGGACAAGCATTGCTGGCGTTGCGGCAGCAGCGGATGGCCGCCGAGGCGGCCGAGGCGAAGCGGCGCGCGGAGACCACCGAGCTGCGCACCGCCCTGCTGTCGGCCGTCGGGCACGACCTGCGCACGCCGCTGACGTCGATCAAGGCGGCGGTCGGCAGCCTGCGCGCGCCCGACCTCGCGTTGTCCGAAGAGGACAGTGGGGAGCTGCTGGCGACCATCGAGGAGTCGGCCGACCGGCTCTCCGCGCTGATCGACAACCTCCTCGACTCGTCCCGGATCGCGACGGGCGCGGTGCTGCCGCGGCTGCGGGCCGTCACCTACGACGAGGCGGTGTCGCGCGCGCTGTCCGGAATGGACGGATGGGCCGCGGTCCAGGTCGACGTCGACGAGCGGCTGCCCGCCGTGGTCGCCGATCCCGGCCTGCTCGAACGGGTGATCGCGAACGTGGTCGGCAACGCGCTGCGGCACGGCACGCCAGCCGGGGTACCGCCGGACGAGCCGGCCACGGCGGTCCGGGCCTCCACGCACGACGACCGCGTGGAGTTGCGCGTCGTGGATCATGGGAAGGGGCTGCGCAAGGGGGCCGCGGACACGGTGTTCGCGCCGTTCCAGCGGCTCGGGGACTCGTCGAGCGGGATCGGGTTGGGCATGTCGGTTGCGAAGGGGTTCATGGACGCGATGGGCGGGACGATCCGCACGGAGGACACGCCGGGCGGCGGGCTGACCGTCGTCCTGTCGTTGCCGGTGGACCGCGGGAGCCAGCGGTGACCACGGTGCTCGTGGTCGACGACGAGCCGCAGATCGTGCGGACGCTGCGGATCAACCTGACCGCGCGCGGCTACGAGGTGCTGACGGCCGCGGACGGTCAGGAGGCGCTGCGGGTGGCCGCCGCGTCGCGGCCGGACGTCGTCGTGCTCGACCTCGGCCTGCCCGACATCGACGGCGCCACGGTGATCGAGGGGCTGCGCGGCTGGACCAGCGTGCCGATCATCGTGCTGTCCGCGCGCACCGACTCCGGTGACAAGGTGGCGGCGCTCGACGCGGGCGCCGACGACTACGTGACGAAGCCGTTCGGCATGGACGAGCTGCTCGCGCGCCTGCGTGCCGCGGTGCGGCGGGCGTCGGCCGTGCCGGCGGGGGAGGAGGCGGTGGTCGAGACCGCCGCGTTCACCGTGGACCTCTCGGCGAAGAAGGTGCTGCGCGACGGGGCCGAGGTGCATCTGACGCCGACGGAGTGGGGCGTGCTGGAGCTGTTGGTGCGCAACCGGGGGAAGCTGGTGGCGCAGAAGCAACTGCTGCAGGAGGTGTGGGGGCCGGCGTACGCGTCGGAGACGCACTATCTGCGGGTGTACCTGGCGCAGCTGCGGCGCAAGCTGGAGCCGCAGCCGTCGCGGCCGAGGCATCTGCTCACCGAGGCCGGCATGGGCTACCGCTTCGAGATCTAGACTGCGTCCGTGCTGCAGTGTGTCGTGCTCGACTGTCCCGATGACCTCGCGCTCGCCCGGTTCTACCAGGCGGTGACCGGCGGGGAGGTCAACCGCCCGGACCGCCGCTGGTACGTCGGCGACGGCTGGTCGACGTTGCACCTCGAGTCGCGGCTGGTGCTCGCGTTCCAGCGGGTGGCCGACCACCGCCCGCCGCGCTGGCCCGACCCCGAGCACCCGCAACAGTTCCACCTCGACTTCGGGGTGCCCGACCTCGACGAGGCGCACGAGAAGGTCGTGACCGCGGGCGCGACGCTGCTCGACGACAGTCGACGTGGGTGGCGCGTGTACGCCGACCCGGCCGGACACCCGTTCTGCCTGGTCCGCGAGTCGGAGTGACGGCCGCCGGCCCCCGGTGTCAACGCTAGTCGCGGGCACCGACAGGTTCGGCGATCGCGGGCGCTTGGCGGCCCGGTTGTCCACAGCGTGCGGAGTCGTCCACAGGGCAGTGCCCGACGCCCCGGTTCTGTCGGACCCCTGCCGTGGCGTGGAAACCGGGGGCCGGAGGCCAGGCGCCCGCCGTTAGTAGCCGAAGTCCTGCGTCCAGTAGAAGCCGTCGCGGGCGAGGCCTACGCCGATGGTGTTCAGGTCGCAGTTGAGGATGTTCGCGCGGTGGCCGGACGACTCCATCCACATGCGCATGACGTCCTCGGCGTTGCGGGCGCCCTTGGCGATGTTCTCCGCGCCGGGCTTGGAGTAGCCCGCGTTGCGGATCCGCTGGTCGAAGGTCACACCTTCGGGTGTCGTGTGGGAGAAGTAGTCGCGGTTCGACATGTCGGCGCTGTGGTTCTGGGCGGCCGCGGTCAGCTCGACGTCGACCGCGAGGGGACCGCAGCCGGCCTCCTGGCGGGCCGAGTTCACGAGCGTCACGACCTGACCCTGCTGCGACGTGTCCGGCGCCGGGGTCACCGGGGCCTGCGGCGGCGGGTCGGCCTCCGACGACGTCGGCGGGGCGGGTGTCGAGGAGGCGGGCGGCGGCGCGGTCTCCGACGAGGTCGGGGCGTCGGACGTCGTCGGCGTCGCGGACGACGGGTCGCCTGGGTCGCCCGGCTTCGGCCGGCTCAGGCCACCGCTCGCGTCGGGCGTCTGCGGGTCCGTGAGCACCACGTGGAAGCCCGTCGGGTCGGCCGAGGAACGGCCGCCAGGACTCGCCAGCATGGTCGCGGCACCTGCGACTAGAGCGCCGGCCAGGACTGCCGTGAGGGCGGGTAGCACGGGTCGCCGTGCGCGTGACGAGGTCACGGCGAGGAAACGTACCACTTTCGGGTGATGTTGTAACGACCCGGTGACGATCTATCTACTCAGACAACGCTGAGCAGGCGTGACTACTGCGAGGTCGACGAGCCACCGGAGCTGCTGCCGCCGGGCGGGTCGGGCGGCGTGGTGGTCGTAGTGGTCGTCGTAGTGGTCGTCGTAGTGGTGGTGGTCGTCGGCTGCGTGGGGGTCTGCGTCGGCTGTGTCGGCTGCGTCGGGACGACCGTCGTCGTGGTCGGCGTCTTCGTCTTCCGCTTGGTCGTCGTCGTGGTGGACGACGTGGTGCTCGACGTCGTGGGGATCGTCGTCGGCGTGGTGGTCGAGGTGGTGGTCTCGGACGTGGTCGTCTCCGAGTCCCGGACCTGGACCGTGTCGTTGCTCGTCCGCTCCGGCTGCGCCTCGTCGGCCTGGTTGCCGGCGAGCATCGCCACCGTGGCGAACGCGGTCGACACCACCACACCCGCGACACCGAGTGCCAGGTACGGCGATCGCCGCAGGCCGCTACTCTCTTCGGCTGGCGGCGCCTCGTCCATCCGGTCATCTGGTCCGAACATCGCGGAGCCCTCCTAGAATCGCTGCGCGACCGCCCGGTCACAGCCGGCAGCGCATCACAGCGCGGGAATTTATCACCGTCACACAGGGCTATTTCGGACTGTCGAGGAATTCACTTTCCGTGAGCAACGCACACGTACGTATGACTGCCTGGGTCCACGGCCGAGTACAGGGCGTCGGGTTCCGATGGTGGACCCGCGCACGTGCGCTCGAGCTGAGCCTGGTCGGCTGGGCCAGGAACCTCGACGACGGCCGCGTCGAGGTCGTCGCGGAAGGGCCGCGCGGCGACTGCGAGAGCCTCCTGACGCTGCTGCGCGGCGGCGCCGCGCCGGGCCGTGTCGAGCTGGTCGTCGAGCGCTGGTCGGACCCCAAGAACACCGTGATCGGCTTCGTGGAGCGCTGAGCAGCGGGTCGACTGAACCATTCCCGTCGGTAGCGCGTATGACTGCAGTGTGGGGAACACCCCGGACCAGGAGGACGAGCTCATCCGTGAGCTCTACACCCGATACCGCCGACCGCTCTACGGCTACGTGCTGCGCGCGGTCGGTGGCGATCACCAGTACGCCGAGGACGTCGTGCAGGAGACGCTGCTGCGGGCGTGGCGCAACGCCGACGCCCTGAACCCCGAACACGCGGGGCCCTGGCTGTACACGGTCGCGCGAAACCTCGTCGTGTCGGGCTATCGGCGGCAGAGCGCGCGTGTCGACGAGGTGCCGATCCTGGAACGGGACTGGCCGCGCCCGTCCGACGAGTTCGACCGGGTGCTCCAGGGCTGGCAGGTCGCCGAGGCCATGCGAGCGCTCTCCGCCGACCACCGCGCGGTGATCGGCGAGCTGTTCTACCGCAGGCGCACGATCGCGGAGACCGCCAAGGCCCTCGGGGTCCCGGCGGGAACCGTGAAGTCGAGATCGTTCTACGCGTTGCGCGCCCTGCGCGACGCACTGGAGGAGCGGGGGGTGACCGAGCCATGACCTGCCAGCACACGATGACGCTCGGCGTCTACCTGCTCGGCGCGCTCGACCCGTCGGAGCGCTCGGAGTTCGAGTCGCACCTGGCCTACTGCGACATCTGCCGCGGCGAGCTGGTCCGGCTCGCGCCGCTGCCCGGACTGCTGAACCAGATCACGCAGGACGACTTCGCCGAGGAGCGGCCGCCGGCCGGCCACGAAGGCACCATCGCGACCAGGGTCCCGGTCCAGAGCCAGCCGATCACCGAGCCGGTGCCGATCCCGCGGGCGATGACACAGGCGATGACACCGGCGCTGCCACCGGTGACCGACGACACGCCGAGGCCGCGGGCGCGGCCGGCGGGGGAACTGGCCCCCAGGCGGTACTGGCAGGTCGCGGCGGCCGCCGCCGCGGTCGTGGTGCTCGCGGTCGGGGGCGTGTTCGGCTGGCGGGCCATCGAGGCGGCCTCGCCGCCGGTCGCCCAGGGCGTCACCTGGAGCGCCAGCACCGAGGACGGCGCCGCGCACGCCGACGCCCGGCTCGTCGACCACGAGTGGGGCACCGAGATCCAGGCCAGGGTCGAGGGCCTGCCACCGGGCAAGAAGTGCTACCTCGTGGTCTACGACCACTACGGGAACCGGGAGGTCGCGGGCTGGTGGGGCACCGACCACGACCCGAACGTGGAGATCCCGGCGAGCACCTCGATCCAGCGCAGCAAGATCTCGCGGCTGGAGTTCAAGCTCGACGAGGAGACGGTCGCGCTGACCATCCAGGCACCCGGGTAGGCGGCCGGCACGAGGCCCGCCTCCCACGGATGGCCGGACCCCACAGGTACCCTCGATGGGATGAGACCAGCGTCCCGGTCACCTGAGAGGTCTGCTTCGTGCACTTGAAGAGCCTGACGCTCAAGGGGTTCAAGTCGTTCGCGTCGTCGACCACGCTGCGCTTCGAGCCAGGCATCACCTGCGTCGTCGGGCCCAACGGGTCCGGCAAGTCCAACGTGCTCGACGCGCTGCGCTGGGTCATGGGCACGCAGGGCGCGAAGGACCTGCGCGGCGGCAAGATGGAGGACGTCATCTTCGCCGGCACCTCCGGCCGCGCCCCGCTCGGCCGCGCCGAGGTCAGCCTCACCATCGACAACTCCGACGGCGCGCTGCCGATCGAGTACACCGAGGTGTCGATCACCCGCCGGATGTTCCGCGACGGCGCCAGCGAGTACGAGATCAACGGCAACACCTGCCGGCTGATGGACATCCAGGAGCTGCTGTCGGACTCCGGCATCGGCCGCGAGATGCACGTCATCGTCGGGCAGGGCCAGCTCGCCCAGATCCTCGAGGCCAAGCCGGAGGAGCGCCGCGCGTTCATCGAGGAGGCGGCCGGCGTCCTCAAGCACCGCAAGCGCAAGGAGAAGGCGCTCCGCAAGCTCGACGCGATGCAGGCCAACCTCACGCGCCTCACCGACCTCACCGGCGAGCTGCGCCGCCAGCTCAAGCCGCTCGGCAAGCAGGCCGAGATCGCCCGCAAGGCACAGGCCGTGCAGGCCGACCTGCGTGACGCCCGGCTGCGTCTGCACGCCGACGACCTGGTCACGCAGCGGTCGGAGATCGCGAAGGAGCAGGCCGACGAGGCCGCCGCCCGCGCCCGCCGCCACGAGGTCGAACAGGCGCTCGAGGTCGCCGACGCCAAGCAGACGGCCCTGGAGGACGCGCTCGCGGTCGACGCGCCGCGCCTCGCCGCCGCGCAGGACACCTGGTACCGGCTCTCCGCGCTGGAGGAGCGGCTGCGCGGCACCGTGCGGCTCGCGGTCGAACGCGAGCGGCATCTGACGGCCTCGAACGACGCAGCCGAGGCCCGGGGCCGCGACCCCGAGGAGCTGGACTTCGAGGCCGAGGAGACCGCAGTCCGCGAGGCCGAGCTGGCCGAGCACGTCGAGGTCGCGCGGTCGATGCTCGGCGATGCCGCCGAGCGGCGCGCCGAGCTGGAGCAGGTCGTGTCCAGCGCGGAGAAGGCCCACATGGCCGCCGTGCGCGCGGTCGCCGACCGGCGCGAGGGCCTCGCGCGGCTCGCCGGCCAGGTCGAGGCGCTGCGCAGCAAGACCAACGCCACCGCGGAGGAGATCGAGCGGCTCTCCACGAACCTCGCCGAGGCGGGCGAGCGCGCCGAGCTGGCGGCGGTCGAGCTGGCGGAGGCGCAGGCCGAAACCGGCATCGAGGACTCCGACGACGCCGGCCTCGGCGAGCGCCACCAGCGCGCCGTCGAGGCGCAGAAGGCCGCGCAGGCCCGCGTCGAGGAGCTGGTCCGCGCCGAGCGGACCGCCGAGAAGGACATCGCGTCGTGGAAGGCGCGGGTCGACGCGCTGTCGATGGGGCTGAACCGCAAGGACGGCGCGGGTGTGCTGCTCGCGGCCGGTGACCGGCTGCCCGGCCTGCTCGGCTCCGTCGCCGCGCTGCTGACCGTCGAGCCGGGCGCAGAGGCGGCGCTGGCCGCCGCGCTCGGCCCGGTCGCGGACGCGATCGCGGTGGCCTCCGGCGACGACGCCGTCGCCGCGCTGGAGCTGCTGCGCGGGTCCGACGCCGGCCGCGCGGGCATCGTCGTCGGCGGCTTCGGAGAGGTGGACCGGTCCGGCTGGCCCGCGTTGCCGTACGGCACGCGCTGGGCCGTCGACCTGGTGCGTGCGCCGGAGGCGTTGCGGCCGGCCGTCGGCAAGGCGCTCGACCGGGTCGCGGTCGCGGAGTCGCTGCCCATCGCCCGCATGCTCGTCGAGGCCCACCCCTCGGTCCGGGCCGTGACGTCCGACGGCGACGTGTTCGGCGCCCACTGGGCGGTCGGCGGCACGTCCCGCGCACAGAGCGTCATCGAGGTGCAGGCCGCGGTCGACGAGGCGAACGACAAGCTCGCCGCGGCCGAGAGCGCGGCAGAACGGGCGTCCGCCGCGCTGTCCGGGGCACGCGCCGAGCAGACGGCCCGGGTCCAGGACACGCAGGCGACCGCGGAGGCCAAGAACGAGGCCAAGGTGCGGGCGGCGCGGTCCGCGGAGCGGCTCTCCAGGATGCGGGCGGCCGTCCGGTCGGCGCAGGCCGACGCCGAGCGGGTCCGGACACAGCGGACCAAGGTCGAGCTGGCCCGTGAGGAGGCGCTGGCCAAGCTCGCCGAGCTGGAGGAGCGCCTGGTCGCCGCCGAGGACGAGACCGTCATGGACGCCGAACCCGACACCGCGGAGCGGGACGAGGCGACCGCGTCGCTCGCGACCGCCCGCCAGCAGGAGATGGACGCGCGGCTGTCGCTGCGGACCGCCGAGGAGCGGCACCGCGCGCTGTACGGCAAGGCCGAGGAGCTGCGCAGGCAGGCACGCGCCGAGCGCGAGGCGCGGGAGCGGGCGCAGCGGGCGCTGGCGGCGCGGGCGCACGGCGCCGCCGTCGCGCAGGCCGTCATCAGCGGCGGCGAGCTGGCGCTGGAACGGATCGCGCAGTCACTGCAGGCGGCCGCGCAGGAGCGCGACACCGTGCAGGCCGAGCGCTACGACCGCGAGCGGGTGCTCATCGAGGTCCGCAACCGGGTGCGCGAGCTGTCCACCGAGCTGGAGAAGCTGACCGACGCCGTGCACCGCGACGAGGTGCTGCGCGCCGAGCAGCGGATGCGCCTCGAGCAGCTCGAGACCAAGATCGCGGAGAGCTTCGGCATCGGCCTCGAGGACCTGGTCACCGAGTACGGCCCGGACGTGCCGGTGCCGCCCAGCCCGGTCGAGATGGCCGAGTACGAGGCGGCCAAGGAGGCCGGCGACCAGGTCAGCGCGCCGCAGCCCAGCCCGTACGACCGGGACGCGCAGGCGCGGCGGGCGAAGCGGGCCGAGCGGGACCTGACGCTGCTCGGCAAGGTGAACCCGCTGGCGCTGGAGGAGTTCGCGGCGTTGGAGGAGCGGTACAAGTTCCTGTCCACGCAGCTCGAGGACCTCAAGGCGACCCGGCGCGACCTGCTGACCGTGGTCAAGGAGGTCGACGACAAGATCCTCGAGGTGTTCACGTCCGCGTACGAGGACGTGGCACGCGAGTTCGAGACCGTGTTCTCGACGCTGTTCCCCGGCGGCGAGGGCCGGATGGTGCTCACCGAGCCGGAGGACATGCTGTCCACCGGCGTCGACGTCGAGGCCCGCCCGCCCGGCAAGAAGATCAAGCGGCTGTCACTGCTGTCCGGCGGCGAGAAGTCGCTGGTCGCGGTGGGAATGCTGGTGGCGATCTTCCGCGCCCGCCCGTCGCCGTTCTACGTCATGGACGAGGTCGAGGCCGCGCTGGACGACGTCAACATGCGGCGCCTCATCGGGCTGATGGAGGAGCTGCGGGCGAACTCGCAGCTGATCATCATCACCCACCAGAAGGCGACCATGGACATCGCCGACGCGCTGTACGGCGTCAGCATGCGCGGCGACGGCATCACGCAGGTGATCTCCCAGCGGCTGCACGGCATGGAGAACGCGCCGGCACAGTCTTGACGCCAGACCGAACGCCCCCGCGCGGCATGCCGAGCGGGGGCGTTCCAGGTGTTCGAACTTCAGGCAGTGGCCGTCTTCGGCGCTGCCCGGTACGCGAGGAAGCCGGCGCCGCCGGACACCAGCGCGGCGAGCAGACCGAGGAACAGGCCGATGCCGGGGGACATGAACGCGTCCAAGGTGACGAGCCGCAGCAGGATCAGCACGAAAGCCGCACCCGCGAGGCTGAGCCACGTGAGCCCTTGCCTCGGCACCGCGACGCCGACGTGCGGCAGGAAGACGATGACGCCCGCAGCCATCAGCAGCATGACCGGGAACCACGCGATGAAGGCCGCGTTCCACGCGCTGAAGTTCACGGCGAACGCGCCGAGCAGGAGGTCGTCGCCACCGTCGATCGAGGCCCACGGAAAGAAACTAACTATGAAAGCGAACAGGCCGGCACCGATGCCTGCCCACTCGAGCGGTGTAACTCGCTTGACATCGAATTCAGCCATCGAGCATGGCCCTTCTGCGAAAGAAAATGGGGAATACCGGCGTCCCGGCAATCGGATCGGCCAAGTATCGGCTGGCCAGGGGCCTGTCATGAGCGTCAAAAGGCAACACTGCCCCGTTGGTCGGCGGACGCTGCCCTAGCGGGCAGTAATCCGCTCGCGCCGAGTGGCACCGGGAGTTCAGGATTTCGGTATGTATGACGTTCGAACCGCGACCGTGTCCGATCTGGACGACGTGATCGAGCTGGTCGCTCGGCTGCAGCCGGAGCCGGCGCACCACATCGCCTTCCACGGCGAGACCCTCGACGAGATCGCCGAAGAGCTCGGTGCGCTGGAACCCGACTGGGCGTCCGGCGCGGCCGTCGCCGTCGACTCGAACGGGCGCCTGCGCGGCGTGCTGTCCGTCGAGGCCGACCCGGAGCAGCGGCGTGCCTACCTCTACGGCCCGTTCGTCGACGTGCCGGCCAAACACCCGGCCGCCGGCCAGCTGTGGCAGGCGACCGCCGACGCGATGCTCGACCACGTCCGCGGGCTGCCGCGCATGGCCGGGGTCGTGACCCTGGAGCTGTTCGGCCACCGCGAGAACCGCCTGCTCGCCGACTTCGCCGGCCGCCACGACGCGCCGGCGCACATCACCACCCGTTTGTTCACGCTGACCGGGGAGCCGCTGCGCAACCTGCTCGCCAGGTGCGCGGACACGACCGTGGACGAGCGGGTGGTCCCGCTGCCCGGCGACGAGACGGTCCGCGACGCCGTGGTCCGGCTGCACGACCGGTGTTTCCCGGACGCGCCCACGTCCGGGCACCAGCTCGTCTCCGGCGACCGGCACACCGTGGTCGTGCTGCCCGGCGAGCGCGGCCTGCTCGGCTACGCGGCCGGGTTCGCACAGGCCGAGGAGTACTACGTCGAGGTGGTCGGGGTCGAGCCGGACGCCCGCTCGTGCGGCGTCGGCAGGACACTCGTCCGCAGGCTGGTCGGCGAGCTCGCGGACCGGGCGGGCGCCCGCAGGCGCGCGTCGGCGCTGATCCGGCACGGCAACGACGCGTCGGCGCGGATGTTCACCAAGCTGGGCTTCGAGCTGAGCTCGGAGTTCGTCAACTATCAGGCAGATCTGGGGGCCGCCGCGGCGCACCGCCCTGCGGTCTGACCGGCCGCGCCGATAGGTTGCCGGCATGGCAACTGATCTCGACGAGTTCGACGAGGATTTCGAGAATCTCGCCGAGACGCTCGGTCTCCCCGACCACCTGCCCCCGCTGCGCCTCCCGTCCGAGGAGGACCTGGTGGCGGCCGCGCGGCGCAGCGCGGTGCTCACCAGGGTGCGGCAGCTCGCGGCATGGGTGGGGGAGCGGCGCGCGGTCACCGAGGACGGCGACCTGACGCAGGCGGACACCCGCGTCGCGGCGGAGCTGCTCGGCATCGCGGTCACCGGCACGCCGGAGATGACCGAGGTGCCGGAGCTGGTGCTGCTGTGGGACCTCGCCGCGGCCATCGACCTGGTGGTCGTCTCCGGTGACGTCGCCGACGCGAACCCGGACCTGTGGCCGACCGACGTCACCGGCGAGGACCTGGCCACCTGGTCGGTCGTGCTGTCCGGGCTGCTCGACAGCGTCGCGCTCGACGCCGACCTGGCCGGCGAGGAGGACCTCGACCTGGAGGGCGCCGGGTCGTTCGTCCTGTTGATGTTCCTCGGGCGGTCGGCCGGCACCCCGCTGGCGGAGGTGAGCGACGTGGCCCGCGAGACGGCCACGGAGCATCTGGACCCCGAGGTGGCGACGCGGGCGTGGGAGTCGTGGGTCGAGGCGCACGGCGACCCGGCGACCGTGCTGCTCGCCCGGCTCGTCGACCACGGCGCGGTCGAGGCGGACGACGAGGCCGCGTGGCTGACGCCGCTCGGGCTGTGGGCGCTGCGCGAGCAGCTGACCGACGGCGGCGTCGAGATCCCGCTGCTCCCGGCGACGGAGGAGCTGACCGCGGCCGAGCTGCTGGCCGCCGTGCCGGGCATGACCGCGGACGAACGCGACGCCGAGACCGATGCCTGGCTCGCGCTGCACCCGGACACCGCCGCGGCCGAGCTGCTGACCGCCGCCGTCGATGCCGAACCGCAGGGCCGCCTGTGGGCGACGTCCCTCGTCGAGCAGGCGGACCCCGCGTGGCAGGCGGCACTGGACGAGCCGGCACTGCGTGCCTACGGCCGCCCGCCCGCCGACCGCGACGCGACGGACCTCGCGTGGCTGCTGGTCGACTCGGTCGCCGCCACCGCTGACGTGCTGGGCACCTACGACCCCGCCGAGGTGGTGGAGAAGGTCGGCGAGACCGTGCCGGCCGGCCGCGAGGACGAGGTGCTGACCACCGCGTGGCGCCTACCCCACCCGGACACGTTCGACGTGCTAACCCTCATCGGCGAACACCACCCGGACAAGAAACTCGCAAAAGTCTCCCGCACAGCCGCACACAAAGCCCGCTAACAAACCCCAGCCCAACCCCCGCGAGTCCAACACCCAGTCCCCGCGTGTCCAACGCCCACAACCCGCGAGTCCACCGTTCAGACATAGTGAGTTCGCGGTTCGTGGCCGTCCCCCGCTACGCGGCCTTCGCGGCCTCGACCTCCGTCACGTCCGGGCGCGGGGTGCGGGGGTGACGCAGTGCGAGCAGGCCGCCGACCAGCAGGGTCACCGCGACGCCGAGCGGGGTGTACCACCAGCTCGTCAGCGTGCGCACGCCCTCCGCGGGCGCCGACGCCGAGAAGTCGATCCGGATCGAGTCCCACTGCGCGTAGCCGTTGGCCACCGGGTCGACGGCCGCGGCGGGGCCGACGAACTTCACGCCGAGGATCACGAACGTCATCACCGCGACGGTCGCCACGAACGCCACGATCCCGTCGACCTGCGTCGCCCGCTTGACCAGCAGCCCCAGCAGGAACGCGCCGAGCAGCGCGCCGTAGGTGTACCCGGTGATGCCGAGCGCCTGCACCACGATCGGGTCGGCCGTCGTCTTGTTGGCCGTCGCGAACAGGCCCGCGCAGATGATCAGCAGGCCGGCCCAGACGACGGTCCAGATCCGGCCGAGCCGCAGCCGGTCGCCGTCGGACAGGACCCGCCTGGAGACCCGCTCGTACACGTCTGTGACGGTCGCCGACGCCAGCGCGCCCAGCGAGGACGACAGCGCCGCGGCCAGGATCCCGGCGATCACGAACCCGGACAGCCCGGACGGCAGCTCGGTCACGATGAAGTTCGCGAACAGCTCGTCCTTGTTGCCGAGCCCGAGGCCGCCCTCGCCGGTCGGGTCGGTGGGCACCGCCGCCTCGTAGAACGCCCACATCATCACGCCGATGAACAGGAAGAACGCGAACTGGAAGAACACCACGATGCCGCTCGCGACGAGCGCCTTCTGCGCGGCGCGCACGTCGCGGGTCGACATCAGCCGCTGCACGATCAGCTGGTCGACGCCGTGCGAGGCCATCGCGAGCAGGATGCCGCCGAAGAACGCGGCCAGGAACGGGAAGCCGCCGGTCAGCGGGTCGGAGGAGAAGTCGAACAGCTGGAACTTCGACGCGTCGACGGCGTCGCCGAACCACCCGGACGGCAGCGCGCCGGCCAGCGCGACCACCACGATCACGCCGCCGAGGACGTACCAGAGCATCTGGATCGCGTCGACCCACACGACCGCACGCACCCCGCCGACGAACGTGTAGAACACCATCGCGATGCCGAGCACGATCACGATCGCCCAGTACGACGCGTCCACGCCGTACGTCGCGAGCACCACCTTGATCGGGATCGCGGTGGCGAACAGCCGGATGCCGTCGGCGAGCAGCCGGGTGAACTGGAACGTCACCGACGCGGTCGCGCGCATCCCGTCGCCGTAGCGCTTGCCGAGGAACGCGTACGCGGTGACCAGGTCGCCCGCGACGTACCGGGGGATCAGCACGAACGACACGATGATCCGGCCGATGATGTAGCCGAGCGCCAGGGTCAGGTACGTCATGCCGCCGGCCGCGGGCGGCGCGAGGTAGGCGACCACCGGCACCGACAGCACGGTCAGCGTCGACGTCTCCGCCGACACCACCGACAGGCAGACCACCCACCAGGAGATCTTCTTCTCACTGACGAAGTAGTCGGTCGCGGACTTCTGCCGCCCCCCGATCAGGACGCCGAGCAGCGGCATCCCGACCAGGAAGATCACGATGATCGCGATGTCAAGCGCGCGCACTGGCCTCTCCCACACTCTCGAGGTTGGCCACCCGCAGCCGGGTGACCTCGGTCGTCGCCGGCACCGGCAGCCGTAGCGGCGCCGCCCCCGGGGTGATGCTGCCGAGCAGCCGCGGTCCGCGCGACCCGGTTGCGCCCGACGTGTTCGCCGGGGCCCCGGACCAGGTGAGGAAGCCGAGCAGCGCGGTCAGATAAGCCTCCTTGGCACTCGCCGGCAACCCGGCCTCGTCACTCGTGGTGACCGTGGCCGGCGCGAGTCTTCGGCCGAGCGCGGCCATCAGCGTCGGGTTGCGGGTGCCGCCGCCGGACGCGACGACCCTGGTCACGCCGTACGCGCGGCACGCGTCGGCGACCGTCGCGGCGGTCAGCTCGACCAGCGTGGCCAGCAGGTCCGGCCCGCTGACCCGGGACACCTTCTCGACCGCCGCGGTCAGGTGGTCGAGGTGGAACAGCTCCTTGCCGGTCGACTTCGGCGGCGCGAGCGCGTAGTACGGGTCGGCGAGCAGCATGTCGAGCAGGTCGGCCCGCACCGTGCCCTGCGCGGCGAGGTCGCCGTCCACGTCCTGGTGCCACACCCCGCCGGAGATCAGCCGCGCGGCCGCGTCGAGCAGCGCGTTGCCGGGGCCGGTGTCGAACGCGACCGCCGGCCGGTCGGGTGCGACCACGGTGACGTTGGCGATCCCCCCGAGGTTCAGCGCGGCCACGGCGCCCGACCCCGCGGCGTCGTGCAGCCACAGCCGGTCGAGCACGCCGGCGAGCGGCGCGCCGTGGCCGCCGGCCGCCACGTCCCTGGTCCGCAGGTCGGACACCACGGCCAGGCCGGTCGCCTCCGCGATCCACGCCGGCTGGCCGAGCTGGAGCGTGCCGAGCGCCCGGTCGCCGTCGACCCAGTGGTAGACGGTCTGGCCGAGCGAGGCGACCAGGTGGGCCGTGCCGTCGGCGATCGTGGCGAGCGCGTGCTGGGCGGCCGACGCGAACGCCTGGCCGACGGCGGTGTCCAGCTTGCACAGCTGCTCGGCGGAACAGCCGTTCGGGGGCAGCGCGGCGAGCAGCGCGGCCCGCAGCTCGTCGGGGTAGGGCAGCTCGGTGTGCCCGAGCGGCACGAGGTCGACGGTCCCGTCCGCCAGCCGCAGGTCGGCGACGGCCACGTCCACGCCGTCCATGGACGTTCCGGACAGGAGTCCGATCACCCGGCACGAAGTCACGGGTCAGGGCTATTAGACGTGGCCAGGGCGGCGCAAGCGGTGAAGTTACTTCTTAACCAAATCGATGTCGAGAATGGTTGAGTGTTGGCGACCGAAGGTATAGACCAGGGCGATACTGTGTCACCCTGCTGTCGGGGGCGGGTTCGACTGGCCAGCCATAGCGCATATCGACGAGGAGCGAGCATGACCAATTTTTCGGCTGACTGGAGCAGGAGGAAGTTCCTGCGGGGAGCGCTGGCCACCGGGGCGCTCGTCGTGCCAGGGACCGGCCTCCTTGCCGGCTGTGCCACCTCTGGCGGCGGCCAGGAGCAGTCCGAGGGCGAGAAGTCGGACACGAACCCACTCGGCGTGCCGACCGACCAGTCGCTCGAGATCTACATCTTCAACGGCGGCTTCGGCGACAAGTACGCCACCGAGGTCCACGAGCCGATGTTCGCCAAGGCGTACCCGAAGACCAAGATCGTCCACAAGGCCGAGGTGGACATCGCGGGCGCGCTGCAGTCCCGCTTCGTCGGTGGCAACCCGCCCGACTTCGTGAACGACTCCGGCGACGGCCAGATCCCGCTCGGCCAGCTGGTGTCGGACAAGCAGCTCTACGACCTCACCGACCTGTTCGACGCCCCGAGCTGGGACGACCCGGACAAGAAGGTCTCCGACACGCTCGTGCCGGGCGCCATCGAGCAGGGCACCTTCGGTGACAAGCCGTACGTCATGCACATGGCGTTGACGATCTTCGGCCTCTGGTACAACAAGACGCTCTTCGAGGAGAAGGGCTGGACCCTGCCCACCACGTGGGCGGAGATGACCGACCTCTGCAAGGACATCAAGGCCGCGGGCATCGCGCCGTGGACCTACCAGGGCATCCACGCCAGGTACATGAACTGGCCGCTGCTCACGATGGCCGCGAAGCTCGGCGGTCCGGACGTCCTCAAGGCGATCGACAACCTGGAGGAGGGCGCCTGGGGCCACGAGGCCGTCAAGGAGTCCGCCAACGCCCTCGCCGGCCTGCGCAAGAGCGGCTACATCCTCGAGGGCACCGAGGGCATGGACCACATCCAGGCCCAGAAGGCGTGGTGCGACGGCCAGGCCGCGTTCATCCCGAGCGGTTCCTGGCTGGAGAGCGAGCAGAAGGACGTCACCCCGGAGGGCTTCGAGTTCGGCTACCTCGCCGAGCCGCTGCTGTCCGACAAGGCCGAGATGGACAAGACGACGCTGCGCGCGTCGCCGGGCGAGCCCTACGTCGTGCCGGCGCAGGCGAAGAACCCGCGCGGTGGCCTCGAGTACATGCGGATCATGCTCTCCAAGGAGGGCGCGAAGGGCTTCACCAAGGAGGTCTCGAGCCTCACGGTGGTCCAGGGCTCCGCGGACGGCGTCAAGCTCCCGCCGGGTCTGACCTCGGCGCAGAAGGCGCTCGGCGACGCCGGTGACAACGTCATCAACTGGATGTACCCGACGTGGTACGGCAAGATGGAGAACCCGGGCGTCAACGCGCACACCGGCGACCTGATGGCCGGACGCAAGACCGTGGACGAGTGGGTCGCCGGCTGCGAGGCCGAGGCCAAGAAGGTCCGCGACGACGACACGATCACCAAGTACACGCGCTGACAAGAATGGCGCAGCAGCACACCGTTCGCAGGCGGGCCTCGAAACCGGGGCCCGCCTTGCAACACGGCAAGAACACCTTCATCGTGGCGTTCCTCGCGGTGCCGGTGGCGATCTACGGTCTGTTCACGGTCTCCCCGTACGTCCAGGCGATCTTCATCTCGATGACCGACTGGACCGGCCTGACCGCCGAGCAGGAGTTCGTCGGGTTCGACAACTACGTGAAGCTCTTCGGCGACGAGCAGTTCGTCATCGCGCTGAAGAACAACGCGATCCTTCTGTTGGTCGTGCCCGCGATCACGCTCGTGCTCGGGCTGTTCTTCGCGTCCATGCTCAACGTCGGTCGACGCGGCAAGTCCGGCATCGAGGGCGTGTGGGGGTCGTCGGTCTACAAGATCGTCTACTTCTTCCCGCAGGTCCTCTCGGTGGCGATCGTCGGCGTGCTGTTCAAGTACGTCTTCGCGCCGACCGCGTCCGGCGGCATCCTCAACGGCCTCCTCGGCGCGATCGGGCTCGACAGCCTGGCCAAGCCGTGGCTCGGCGACCCGAACTTCGCGTTCTGGTGCGTCGTGCTGGTGATGATCTGGTCGTTCGTCGGGTTCTACGTGGTGCTCTTCTCCGCGGCGATGCAGTCCATCCCCAAGGAGATCTACGAGGCCGCGCTGCTCGACGGCGCCGGGCGGTTCACCACCTTCCGGCAGGTCACGCTGCCGCTCGTGTGGGACACCGTGCAGGTCGGCTGGGTGTACCTGGCGATCCAGGCGATGGACGCGTTCGCGCTGGTGCACATCATGCTCGGCATCAGCGGCGGCCCGTCCCGGTCGGGCGACGTGCTCGGGGTCGCGCTGTACCGCAGCGCGTTCAACGACTACCGGTTCGGCTACGCCTCCGCGCTCGGCGTGGTGCTGCTGATACTGACTCTGATCGTCTCGGGACTGTTCCTGCGGGTGGCCCGGCGGGAACGGGTGGAGCTGTCATGACGACGACTGTCGAGCGGCCGACGGCGCCGGCGCCCGTACCCCGGCGCCGGGCGCCCGGGGTCGGCGCGGGCGCCGGCGCGCTCAACCTGCTCAACGGCGGGTTCCTGCTGATCTGGGGACTGCTGACGACGCTGCCGCTGCTGTGGGCGGTCGTGTCGTCGTTCAAGACGAACGGCGAGTTCCTGTCCAACCCGTGGGGCGTGCCGGCGGTGGCGCGGTTCGAGAACTTCGCGCGGGCGTGGACGGTCGCGAACATCGGGCAGTACTTCGTGAACAGCGTCATCGTGGTCGTCATCTCGGTGCCGCTCACCATGCTGCTCGGCGCGATGGCCGCCTACGTGCTGTCCCGGTACGAGTTCCGGGGCAACCGGATCATCTACTTCGGGTTCGTCAGCGGGCTGATCTTCCCGGTGTTCCTCGCGCTGGTGCCGCTGTTCTTCGTGGTGCGCAACCTCGGCACCGTGCCGGTGATCGGGCCGTTCCTCGGCCTGAACAGCCATCTGTCGCTCGCGCTCGTGTACGTCGCGTTCTCGATGCCGTTCACGGTGTTCTTCCTGACCGCGTTCTTCCGCACGCAGCCGACGTCGATCGCCGAGGCCGCGATCGTCGACGGCTGCTCGCACTTCGGTCTGTTCTTCCGCGTGATGCTGCCGATGGCGAAACCCGGGCTGATCAGCATCGGCCTGTTCAACGTGCTCGGCCACTGGAACCAGTACGTGCTGCCGGTGGTGCTGATGAACGAGCCGGACAAGAAGGTGCTGGCCCAGGGCCTCGCGTCGCTCGCGATCAGCCAGGGCTACCGGGGCGACTGGACCGCGCTGTTCGCCGGTCTGGTGATCGCGCTGCTGCCGGTGCTGATCGTGTACATCCTGTTCCAGAAGCAGGTGCAGGCCGGGCTGACCGCGGGCGTGCTGAAGTAGGCGCCGTCACTGATCCTCGGTCGACTCCTCGGTCGACGCGGCGGCGAGCTCCTCCCTCGCCGCCGTGCCGAGATCGACCAGCTGGGCCAGATTGTCGCGGCCCAGCGTGATGACGTAGTTGTCGCGCTGGCCGAAGTAGAGGGTGGCCTGCTCGTTCTCGTGATCAACCTCGTAGCGCATGGCGATGGTGGGTTTCATCTCGACCCAGGACGAGTGGTAGACCTCCGGCAACGAGTACAGGGCCATGCTCATGATCCTCGACCTTCCTGCTCAGTATGGTTAGCCGTCAGTCGAGGCTGTAGCTCGACTGTCGAGTTGAGATTACTCGACAGTCGAGTATTGCTGTGCGTACGAACGGGTGAAAGTGAGGTCCGTGGATGAGCAAGGCTCGCCAGACGTTCGAACGGCGACAGCTGGGGCTCACCCTGCGGCGCCTCAGAGAGCAGGCGGGCAAGTCACAGCAGTTGGCCGCCGGGGACATCGGTAAGGCGCGAACCCAGCTCGTTGAGTTGGAGGACGGTCGCGGCACCGTCACGCCTGAGGACCTGGCAAAGCTGCTCGATCTCTACGGGGTCGCCGGCGACGAGCGGCGGACCGTGCTCGAACTCGGCACGCTTGCGAGAGCGAGGCAGAAGCGGCGCGCCTACACAGACCTGCTGCCCGGCTCCTTCCAGCGGTTCGCCGACCTGGAGGCCAGTGCGACGGAGATCAACTGCTACGAGTTCGGGGTCATACCGGGACTGCTCCAGTCGCTTGGCTACGTCCGGGCGACCATCGACGATGGCGACGGGGTGTGGTGGGAGCCCTCGAACGCCGAGCGGGAGGAGCGGGTTGCCTTCCGGCTGGACCGGCAGGCCAGAACCCTCGACTCGGCCGAGCCCAGGACGCTCCGTTTCGTGATCACCGAGGACGCGCTCAGCGCGGCAGTCGGCAGCGCCGAGGTCATGCACGAGCAACGACGGCATATTCTGGATCTGGTGGATAGCAACCAGAACCTGACCGTGCAGGTGTTGCGCACCGAGACCTACCGCAACCCGGCCCGAGGTTCGGGACTGACCGTGCTTCGCTTCGGGGGCAAGGGATCACCGGTTGGGTTCTCCACAGTTGTCTTCGGCCCATCGACGTACTTCGACCAGGAACCCGACACTGCAGCTCTGCTGCGGGGGTTCAAGCGTGTGCAAGAGTTGGCGCTCAACCCAAACGACTCGGTGCGGTTGATCCGCCAGATCGACAAGGAGCGTGACCATGCGTGACACCGGTTGGTTCAAGAGCACGCGCAGCACCTCCGGGAGTGACAACTGTGTCGAGGTGCGGATTACCGATGTGGTCACGCGTGTCCGGGACTCCAAGAACCCGGCCGGCGGCGCGCTGACCCTCGACCGGGCGGCGTTCGCCGCGTTCGTCGCCGGGGCTCGGAAGTAGCGGCGCGGCCCGTTCGGCAGGCGGGACGTCGGGCACGTCGCCGGCGGTTCCGTGGTAATGCGAGGATGGCGCCGTGTCGACCACCGTGATCGTGATCCTCGTTGTCGTTGTGGTGCTGCTCGCGCTCGCCGTCGTGGCGGGTGTGGTGCTGAGCCGCCGGCGGCGGATCAGCCTGACGGAGCAGCAGCGGGTCGAGGAGCGCAAGGCCAAGGGGTACCAGGCCGGCAGCGGCATCAACCTCGCGCAGGGTGGCCAGCGGACGGCGGAGCCGGAGAGCCCGCCGACCGAGGTGACCGACGCCGGCGCGCCGGTGACCATCCCGGCAGAGCCCGCGCTCGTCGACGAGCTGGCCGAGGAGCTGGCGCCGGAGAAGGCGGAGCCGGCACCCGAGCCGGCGCCGGTCGATGAGATCGAGCCCACCGCCGGGCGGCTCGAGCGGCTGCGTGGCAGGCTGTCCCGTTCGCGGTCCACGTTCGGCCAGGGCCTGCTCGGCCTGCTCGGCGCCGGCAACCTCGACGAGGACTCCTGGTCCGAGGTCGAGGACACCCTGCTGCTCGCCGACCTCGGCTCCGCCACCACGACCGAGATCGTCGAGCGCCTGCGCGCCGAGCTGGTGTCCCGGGGCGTGCGCACCGCCGACGAGGCCCGCGCGCTGCTCCGCGACGTGCTGGTCGACGCGTTGCACCCGGACATGGACCGTGCCGTCCGCGCGCTGCCGCACGAGGTCGACGGCGTCAAGCTGCCCGCGGTCGTGCTGGTCACCGGTGTCAACGGCACCGGGAAGACCACGACCACCGGCAAGCTCGCCAGGGTGCTCGTCGCCGACGGCCGCACGGTGATGCTCGGCGCGGCCGACACGTTCCGCGCCGCGGCCGTCGAACAGCTCACGACCTGGGCGGCCCGCGTCGGGGCCGAGGTCGTGCGTGGCAAGGAAGGCGCCGACCCGGCCGCGGTGGCGTTCGACTCGGTCAAGCGCGGCGTCGAGGCGGGCGTGGACGCCGTGCTGATCGACACCGCGGGCCGCCTGCACACCAAGACCGGCCTGATGGACGAGCTCGGCAAGGTCAAGCGGGTCGTCGAGAAGCAGACCAAGGTCGACGAGGTGCTGCTCGTCCTCGACGCGACCACCGGTCAGAACGGGTTGACGCAGGCCAGGGTGTTCGCCGAGGTCGTCGACATCACCGGGATCGTGCTCACCAAGCTCGACGGCACCGCCAAGGGCGGCATCGTCTTCCAGGTGCAGCGCGAGCTCGGGGTGCCGGTGAAACTGGTGGGGCTCGGCGAGGGCGCGGACGACCTCGCGCCGTTCGAGCCGGGCGCGTTCGTGGATGCATTGCTGAACTGAGGGGGTAGACGTGGAGTTCCAGGACGTGGTGCGCAAGCGCCGCATGGTGCGCAATTTCCAGCAGAGGCCGATCCCGGAGGACGTGGTCGCGCGGCTGCTGGACAACGCGACCCGCGGCCCGTCGGCCGGCTTCTCGCAGGGGCAGGCGTTCCTGGCCCTGCAGGGCGACGACCTGCCGCGCTTCTGGTCACTCGGCGACGCGTGGGCGTTCGACTCCGTGCAGGAGACCGCGCCGCTCGTGATCATCCCGCTGGCCTGCAAGCAGGTCTACCTGGACCGCTACGCCGAGTCGGACAAGGGCTGGACCGACAAGGCGGAGTCGCACTGGCCGGTGCCGTTCTGGTACATCGACACCGGCATGGCGGCGCTGCTGATCCTGCAGACCGCCGTCGACGAGGGCCTCGGCGCGCTGCTGTTCGGCATCGCCCCGGAGGACACGGCGAAGTTCCGCACGGAGTTCGGCGTGCCGGAGGACCACGACCCGATCGGCGCGATCGCCATCGGCTACCCGGACGAGCCGGCCGTGCACCCGGAGAGCTCAGCGGCCAAACGCCCCCGCCGCGACCGCTCGGCAGTGATCCACCACGGCAACTGGTAACCGCGTGTCCAACGCTCACGACCGGTGAGTCGAACGTCCGCGTCTATCGGTGGTAGACGCGAATGTTCGACTCGCGGGTGCTGAGTGTTGGACTCGCGAGTTCCGCGTCGGGGCCCGCCGGGTTCTAGGGTGTAGACCATGGTCGACATCAAGGTTCTCGGCGGTTCCGTCGAGCGTAGCGAGGAGATACTCACCACCGACGCGCTGGCGTTCGTGGCCGGGTTGCACGAGCGGTTCGCGGACCGGCGGGACGAGCTGGTCGCGGCGCGGGCCGCGCGGCGGGAAGAGGCGTCCCGCACCGGTCGGCTGGACTTCCTCGCCGAGACACGCGAGGTGCGGGAGTCGGACTGGCAGGTGGCCGAGGCGCCGGCGGCCCTCCTGGACCGGCGGGTCGAGATCACCGGCCCCACCGAGCGCAAGATGGCGATCAACGCGCTGAACTCCGGCGCCCGGGTCTGGCTCGCCGACCTCGAGGACGCCAACACCCCGCACTGGCACAACGTCGTCGCGGGCCAGGTCAACCTCGCCGACGCGGTCCGCGGCACCATCGCGTTCACCTCGCCGGAGGGCAAGAGCTACGCGCTCAAGGACGACGTCCGCCCCGCGACGATCGTCATGCGGCCGCGCGGGTGGCACCTCGACGAGCGGCACCTGGAGGTCGGCGGCCGCCGCGCGGTCGGCGCGCTCGTCGACTTCGGCCTCTACTTCTTCCACAACGCGAAGGCGCTGCTCGAGCGCGGCAGCGGCCCGTACTTCTACCTGCCGAAGATGGAGAGCCACCGCGAGGCCCGCCTCTGGAACGACGTGTTCACCCACGCGCAGGAGACGCTCGGCGTGTCGCACGGCACCGTTCGCGCGACCGTGCTCATCGAGACCATCCCGGCCGCGTTCGAGATGGACGAGATCCTCTACGAGCTGCGCGACCACGCGTCCGGCCTCAACGCCGGCCGCTGGGACTACCTGTTCAGCATCATCAAGTACTTCCGCGACGCGGGCGCCGACTTCGTGCTGCCCGACCGCAACGACGTCACCATGACCGCGCCGTTCATGCGTGCCTACACCGAGCTGCTCGTCCGCACCTGCCACCGGCGCGGCGCGTTCGCGATGGGCGGCATGGCCGCGTTCATCCCGAACCGGCGCGACCCGGAGGTCACCGAGAAGGCGCTCGCGAAGGTGCACGACGACAAGCGGCGCGAGGCGGCCGACGGCTTCGACGGCTCGTGGGTCGCGCACCCGGACCTGGTGCCGATCTGCGCCGAGGAGTTCGACGCGGTGCTCGGCGAGGCGCCCAACCAGCTCGGCCGCCTCCGCGAGGAGGTGTCCGTGTCCGCCGAGCAGCTCCTCGACGTCAAGTCGACGCCGGGCAAGGCGACCGCGGCCGGCCTGCGCGCCGCGGTCGACGTCGGCGTCCGGTACATCGCGTCCTGGCTGTCGGGCAACGGCGCCGCCGCGATCCACAACCTCATGGAGGACGCGGCGACCGCGGAGATCTCGCGTTCGCAGGTGTGGCAGTGGGTGCGCAACGGGGTCGTGCTGGACACCGGCGACACGGTCACGGCCGAGCTGGTCCGCGGCATGCTCGCGGACGTGCGCGGCTCGCTGGCCGACGAGGTGCCGGCCGAGCACCTCGCGCCGGCGTGCGAGCTGTTCGAGCAGGTCGCGCTGGCCGACGGGTTCCCCGACTTCCTCACCCTGCCCGCGTACGAGCGGATCTAGGCCGTGCGGGCCTCGCTGGACGGCTCGTTCGTCGCCAGTCTCGGGCGCCGGCTGTCCAAAGTGGACACCGCGCGTGCGGCGCGGTACCCGGGCGACTCGGGTGGCCGGCAGCCGGTGCACACGTGTTACGTGCCGGCCGACGCGGTGACGCCCGACCTGCCGGGGGAGTGGGGCGCCGCCGCGCTCGCCGCGCTCCACGAGCACGCGCACGGCCCCCGAGCGTTCGCCGAGGTGCTCGGGCTGCCGCCGGACCTCGCGGAACCGGTGCACGACAAGGTGTTGGCGAAGCTGGCCCGGGAGCCGGTGGAGGACCTGCGGATCGACTTCGAGGACGGCTACGGCCTGCGGGCGCACGCCGCCGAGGACGACGACGCCGTGCGCTGCGCGGGTCTCGTCGGCGGCTGGCGGCAGCCGCCGCCGTGGGTCGGCATCCGGTTCAAGTCGTTCGACACCGGCGACCTGTTCGACCGGGGGGTCCGCACGCTCGACCTGTTCCTCAGCGCGCTCGACGGGCTGCCGCCCGGTTTCGTGCTGACCTTCCCGAAGGTCACGGCGGTCGAGCAGGTCGAGGCGCTGTGCGAGCTGCTCGAGGTGGTCGAGGAGCGGCTCGAGCTCGCGCCGGGCGCGTTGCGGTTCGAGATCCAGATCGAGACCACGCAGTCCATTGTGGACGCGGACGGCCGGCTGGCGATCCCGCGGTTCATCACGGCGGGGAGGGGTCGGGTCAGCGGGCTGCACTTCGGCACGTACGACTACACGGCGGCGTGCGGGCTGTCCGCGACCGACCAGCACCTGGCGCACGCCGCGTGCGACTTCGCGCGCAACGTCATGCAGGTCAGCGCGGCCGGCACCGGGGTACGGCTGTCCGACGGGTCGACGAACATCCTCCCGGTCGGCAGCCGCGACGCAGTGCACGAGGGCTGGCGCACGCACTTCGGGCTCGTGCTGCGGTCGCTGTCGCACGGCTTCTACCAGGGCTGGGACCTGCACCCGGCGCAGCTCGTCACCCGCTACGCCGCCAACTACGCCTTCTACCTGGGCAACGCGGCCGCCGACGCGCGGCGGCTGCGGGCGTACGTGGCGAAGGCGGACGAGGGCGTGCTGGACGAGCCGGCGACCGCGCAAGCGCTTGCGATGTCGATGCGCAGGGCGCTGGACTGCGGCGCGCTGTCGGCGGCCGACGTCGAGCGCCTGTGCGGACTGTCCGAGGTGGAGCTTGGCGCCCTCGCGCGGCGGGAGACGGTATGACCGGGCTGGACCTGGTGATCCGCGCTCGTCGGATGATCACACCCGAGGGCGAGCGGGCCGGTGCGGTCGGGGTGCGGCAGGGCGTGATCGTCGCGGTCGAGCCGTCGCTGGACGGGCCGAGGGTGCTCGACCTCGCCGACGACGAGGTGCTGCTGCCGGGGCTGGTCGACACCCACGTGCACGTCAACGACCCGGGCCGCAGCGAGTGGGAGGGCTTCGCGACCGCCACCCGCGCGGCGGCGGCCGGCGGCGTCACCACGATCGTCGACATGCCGCTGAACAGCGTGCCGCCGACCGTGGACGTGCCGGCGCTGGACCTCAAGCGCGCCACCGCGTTCGGCCGGACCTACGTGGACGTCGGCTTCTGGGGCGGCGCGGTGCCCGGCAACGTGCGCGACCTGCCCGGCCTGCACGAGGCGGGGGTGTTCGGGTTCAAGTGCTTCCTGCTGCACTCGGGCGTCGAGGAGTTCGGCCACCTCGCGCCGGACGAGCTGGAGGCGGCGCTGCGGGTGCTGCGCGACCTCGGCGGCATGATGATCGTGCATGCCGAGGACCCCGCCACGATCGAGCACGCGCCCGACCCGAACGGCCGCGGCTACGCGGGTTTCCTCGCGTCCCGCCCGAGGGAGGCGGAGCACGTCGCGATCGCCACGGTGATCGAGCTGGCGCGGCGGACCGGCACACGGGTGCACGTGCTGCACCTGTCGGCCGCGGACGCGCTGCCGATGATCGCGGCCGCGCGGCGCGACGGCGTCGCGATCACCGCGGAGACGTGTCCGCACTACCTGACGCTGACCGCGGAGGAGATCGCGGACGGTGCCACGGAGTTCAAGTGCTGCCCGCCGATCCGCGAGGCCGCGAACCAGGACCTGCTGTGGCGGGGACTCGCGGACGGCGTGCTCGACTGCGTGGTGAGCGACCACTCGCCGTGCACCGTCGAGCTGAAACGGTTCGACACCGGGGACTTCGGCCAGGCGTGGGGCGGGATCGCCGGGCTGCAGCTCGGGTTGCCGGCGGTGTGGACGGCGGCGCGGCGGCGGGGCGTGCCGTTGACCGAGGTCGTCCGCTGGATGTCGACGGCGCCGGCGGCGCTCGTCGGGTTGGCTGGCAAGGGCGGCATCGAGGTCGGCCGGGACGCGGATCTGTGCGTGCTGGCGCCGGACGAGGAGTTCACTGTGGACGTAGCGGAGCTGTTCCACCGCAACGCGGTGTCGGCCTACCACGGCAAGCGACTGACGGGCGTGGTGCGGCGGACGTTGCTGCGCGGCAGGGAGATCGTCGGCGGCGCGGCGCACGGGAAGCTGTTGGTGCGGTCATGAGCGAGCTTGCGAGCGAATCAGTGTCACAGGGCGACCGCGAGCGGCTCCCCGGAGCCTGCGAGGGGGAGTCATGAGTGACTGGGCCTACCTTCCCGATCTGGCGTCCCGGCGCGTCGGCGGCAGTGTCCTGTGGGCGAACGACGAGCTGTTCGCAGAGCGGGAGAACCTGATCCGGCCGCAGGAGCCGGTGTTCCAGCCGGCGACGTTCGGCCACAAAGGACAGGTCTACGACGGCTGGGAGACCCGAAGGCGCCGGGAGCCCGGCGTCGACCAGGCGATCGTGCGGCTCGGCCTGCCCGGGGTGGTGCGCGGGGTCGTGGTGGACACGGCGTTCTTCACGGGCAACTATCCGCCGTTCTGCTGGGTCGAGGGCGCCGCGGTGGAGGGCTACCCGACGCCGGCCGAGCTGGCGGCCGCGGACTGGGAGCCGCTGGTGCCCCGGTCCCCGCTGGCGGGCGACACCAGGAACCCGTTCGAGGTCACCGAGTCGCGCCGCTACACCCACGTCCGCCTGACGATCGACCCGGACGGCGGCGTCGCCCGGCTGCGGGTGCACGGCGTGCCGGTGGCGGACCCGAGGTACCTCGACCTCGGCGCGATGGACCTGGCCGCGCTGGAGAACGGCGCGGAGATCCACGGCTGCAGCAACATGTTCTACTCGTCACCCGCGAACCTGATCTCCCCGGGGTTCGCCGCGGTGATGGGGGAGGGCTGGGAGACCGCCCGCCGCCGCGACGACGCCAACGACTGGGTGTCGGTGCGCCTCGCCGCCGCCGGCACCGTGCGGCTCGCGGACCTGGACACCAGTCATTTCAAGGGAAACGCGCCGGGGTGGGCATCCCTGTCGGGCTGCGACCTTCGGGTGTCGGAGGAGTGGTTCGAGCTGTTGCCGCGCACCCGCCTGCAACCCGACACCCGCCACCGCTTCCGACTCACCACGCCGGAGGTGACTCATGTACGCATGGACGTCTACCCGGACGGCGGCATGGCCCGGCTGCGACTGCACGGTTCGCTGAGCGCGGCGGGCCGCACCGAGCTGGTGTGTCGCTGGTTCAACGAGCTGCCGGCCGGTCAGGCAGTGGCGGTGTTGGCGGAGGCCGGTACTGCTCATGAGGAGGCGGTGGGGTTGGTGGCGTCGCGTCCGGTGGCTGAGGTTCCGGCGGCGCTGCGGTAGCGGCCCGTCAGTCGGTGGCGAAGCGGAGTGTCGACAGGAACTCGACGAAGTCCTCGTGCACGCTTGCGAACTGGTCGACATTCGACGTCAGCACCGCTCGCAGCACGGTCTGCTCGCCGGTGCCGGTCTCCGCGAGGTACACCTGTGACTGGGTGACCTCCCACAGCCGGCCGTTCATCCAGACCGTCAGCCGCAGGTCCTGCGCGAGGCCCGCGTCGGCGGCGCGGCTGGTCACGGTCAGGTCCGGTGAGCGCTCCCGCAGCGTGGCCACCGACTCCGCCGCGATCTCCGCCAGCGTCGCCAGGTTCGGCCGGATCCCGGTGTCGACCGTGATGTTCGCGGGGAACCCGGACCCGGCGCTCGCGGCGTGCACCGCGACGAACGTGCCCGCGTCCCGCTCCGGCCCCGGCGCCCAGCCCGCCGGCAGCCGGAACTCCACCGCGGCGGGCAGAGACGTTCCCATGAACCGCTCCGTTCGAGTGTGCCGACCCGGCTCCGACGCGCGACAGGCCCGACTCGTTCCGGTCGGCCGTTGGGTTTCCCCAGGTCCCGATCGCGGTACCCCGGGCGGGTGCAGCTGATGATGTTCAGACGCTGGGGTCGCCGGTTTCGCCGTGTCGGCAAGCTCGACGCCGAGCTGGTCAAGCGCAGCGGCAACCTGCCGCCCACCGTGGCCGACCGGGGGTTCCGGCTCCTCGGCCGCGCCGCCGACCACAGCAAGCTCTGGTTCGTCGTCGCCGCGCTGCTCGCGGGGCGCAAGGGTGCCACGCGTCGCGCCGGCCTGCGTGGGATCGCCGCGATCGGGGGCGCCAGCTTCGCCGCGAGCCTCGTCGGCAAACGGACGTTCCCGCGCCGGCGGCCGGCCGCCGAGCTGCTGCCGATCTACCGTCGCATGACGCGCCGGCCGACCTCTTCGTCGTTCCCGTCCGGGCACTCGGCCTCCGCGTTCGCGTTCGCCTCCGCGGTCGCCATGGAGCACCGGGTCGCGGGCGCGGCCGTCCTCCCGCTCGCCGCCGCCGTGAGCTACTCCCGCGTGCACACCGGCGTGCACTGGCCGACCGACGTCGCCGCGGGCGCCGCGATCGGGGTCGGCGCCGCCTACGCCACCCGGCACTGGTGGCCGCACCAGAAAGCCCTCCCGCCCGGCCCGCAGCGCCGCGACACCGCGGCCGAGCTCGGCGACGGCGAGGGCCTCGTGCTCGTCGTCAACCCGGGCGCCGGCGCCAACCCGGACGCCGAGAGCGAGGTCGACAAGGCCTGGCCGCGCGCCGACGTGATAGAGCTGGACCCCGACGTCGATGTGGTCGCCGAGCTGACCAAGCGGATCGAGAACGACGACGTGCGGGCGCTCGGCGCGGTGGGCGGCGACGGCACCGTCGCGTGCGTCGCCGGGGTCGCCGTCCAGCACGGGCTGCCACTCGTGCTGGTTCCGGCCGGCACGCTCGACCACTTCGCCCGCGACGTCGGCGTCGAGACCCTCGACGAGGCGCAGGCCGCCTCCCGCGCCGGGTCGGTCGTGGTCTGCGACGTCGCCGAGGTGGTCGTCGAGACCAGCGGCGGCGCGTCGGAACGGGTGCCCTACGTCAACACGGCCGGCCTCGGCGGCTACCCGGAGACCGTGCGGCTGCGGGAGAAGCTCCAGACGCGCTGGCCGAAGTGGGCGGCCGCGGGGATCGCCGCCGTCCGCACGCTGCGCAGCGCGAAGCCGCTGTCGATCCGGCTCAACGGGCACGAGCGGCTCATCTGGATGCTGTTCGTCGGCAACGGCGCCTACGAGCCGAAGGGGTTCGGCGCCGCGCGCCGGCCGTCGATGTCCTCCGGGCTCCTCGACGTGCGCTACCTGCGTGCGGACCTCCCGTACTCGCGGGCGAGGTTCGTGCTCGCCACGCTCACCGGCACGCTGCACACGAGCCACGTGTACCGGCACGCGGAGGTGCCCGAGGTCGAGGTCGTCCTCGTCGACGGCAACCGCAGGATCGCGCTCGACGGCGAGGTCGGGCCGCTGGGCCGCACGTTCACGTTCCGGGTTCGCGAGCGCGCGCTGCCGGTCTACGTTTCTTGACCGACCGTTCCAGTTTCGACTAGGGTTCCGGCATGGCCAGGACCAAGGAGTTCGACCCGGACGTCACGCTCCGGGCGGCGATGGACCTGTTCTGGCGCAACGGTTACGAGGCCACGTCGATGCAGGATCTCGTCGATCACCTCGGCATCGGCCGCGGCAGCATCTACGCGACCTACGGCAGCAAGCACGAGCTCTATCTGCTCGCGCTCGACCGGTACGCGGAGGAGTCCGGCGACAGCGTGCTGGAGCTGCTGTCCGGGCCGGGACCGGTACTGCCGGCCGTACGCGGGCTGGTGCGCGGGTGCCTCGACGACGCGCTGACCGAGCGGAAAGGCTGCCTGGTCACCAACACCGCCGTCGAATGCGCCGGCGACCGGGCGATCGCGCGGCGGGTGGAGTCCAACTGGGACGGTCTGGAGACGGGTATCGCGAGCGCGCTCGTCCGGGCCAGAAAGCAGGGCGAGCTCGCGGCGGACAAGGACCCGCGCGCGCTCGCCCGGTTTCTCGTGACGTTGGTGCAGGGCCTCAAGGTCATGGCCAGGGTGCCCGACGAGCGCCGTATGCGCGACGCCGTCGACCAGGCGTTGACGCTGCTCGCCTGAGCGGCGTTTCTTCATGCCTTCTATCTGGAACGATCGTTCAAATTAGGAGTAGAGATGACCATGCGTCGAAGAACCGTGCTCGGTGCCGGGATGGGCGTCGCGGCGGGCGGGTTCGTGGCCGCACCGGCCGTGGCCGCGCCGGGCCGCGCGCGGTCGCTGCCCGGCTTCCGCGACGGCTACGCCACGGTCAACGGCGTCCGGCTGCACTACGTCGCGGGCGGCAGCGGCGCGCCGCTCGTGCTGCTGCCCGGCTGGCCACGCACGTGGTGGGAGTTCCACAAGATCATGCCCGCGCTGGCGCGGACCCGCCGCGTGATCGCCGTCGACCTGCGCGGCATGGGCGACTCCGCGAAGCCGGCGGGCGGCTACGACAAGAAGTCCATGGCCGCGGACATCTCAGCGCTCATCGCGAAGCTCGGCCACGACCGCGCCGACGTGCTCGGCTCCGACATCGGCTCGATGGTCGCGTTCAGCCTGGCCGCCAACCATCCGGAGCGGGTCCGCAAGCTCGTGATGATCGACGTCCTGCACCCCTCGGACGTGCTCGACACGCTCACGCTGCTGCCCCAGCCGGGGGTCTTCCACCTGTGGTGGTTCGCCTTCAACCAGGTCGCGGGCTTGCCGGAACAGCTGCTGGCCGGCCGTGCGCGGCTGCTGGTCGATCACCTGTGCGGGCTCATACTGCGCGAGCAGGACAACGTGACCGACCGGGACCGGCGGATCTACGCCGCCGCGTACGACACCCCGGACGCCATCCGGGCGGGCAACGGCTGGTACCAGACGTTCGGGCAGGACATCGCCGACGACCGCACCTACGCGCCGGTCACCTCGCCGCTGCTCGCGCTGGTCTCCCCGGAGAACCACGACCTGGTGCGGCAGCTCCTGCCCACCAAGGCGACCGACGCCGAGATCGTCCGGGTGGACGGCACCGGGCACTACGTCGTCGAGGAGCGGCCGGAGGCCGTCGTGGGCCACCTAACCAGGTTCCTGGCCTAACGCCGCGCGCAACCGTCGCAACCGATCGTCGGGATGCTGGCGGGGACAGCTGGCGCACTTCTGCTGGCCCGGCGCCTCGTAGATGAGGCAGCACGACGCCCTTCGGACCACCCGCTGCCCCGCCACCTCGACGTACCTCGGCGCCGGCAGCCGTTCGTCCGCCGCCAGCACCTCGGCGTCCGCCGGGGAGCCGCCCGCCCACAGCACGCGGTTCGCGAGCGAGTCGGTCGCGATCGCCCACAGCGCCGGCGTCGGCGCGCCGGACGCGGCGGCGACCGCGTCGACACAGACGGAAAGCGTTGCGGCCAGCCGGACCGGCACCGCCAGTCGGTCCACAAAGGACGAAGCGCGGGCGTCGAGCACCCGCCCGTCCTCGTGCAGGAACAGGGTCAGCGAACGCAACGCGGGATCGGCGGGGCGACCGCCGTAGACGTAGGACTCGGCGGCCGGGCCGAGCAGCACCGAGCTCGTCGAGTACCACCACAGCACGCCGAGCGACGCGCGCCGGTCCATGCGGTACCGGTGCGCGGCGGCCGCGAGCTGCGCGGCGAGCCAGGTCGGATCCGTGGCCGCGGTGGCGGGCACTGCGATGAGTTGAGTGATGGGTCAGAGGGTAGTGGTGACCGTTTGCGCAACGTGCTCGTAACACGAAACATCGCACAGTTCACGTCCGCGAAACCTTGGGCGCGATCCTGCGAAACGTGCCTTCTCGATGCTCCCTGCAAGTCGGATGGCTCGGATGGCGCGGCGGAAGAGGAGGAAAGCGTGGAAGGGAATACGGCCTGGTTGCTCACCAGTGCTGCTCTGGTGCTCTTGATGACACCCGGGCTGGCGTTCTTCTACGGCGGCATGGTGCGCACGAAGAGCGTGCTCAACATGCTCATGATGTGCTTCGGGGCAATGGCTGTCGTCGGCGTGCTGTGGGTCGTCTACGGCTACTCGCTCACGTTCGGCGACGACGTGGCGGGCGGTCTGTTCGGTGACGTCACCCAGTACCTCGGGCTCTCCGGGCTGATCGGCAACGAGGACGCGTTGGCGACCACCGGGTTCGTCGCGTTCCAGGCGATGTTCGCGATCATCACGGTCGCGCTCATCGCGGGCGCCATCGCCGACCGGGCCCGCTTCGGCGCCTGGCTGGTCTTCGCCGGCATCTGGGCGACGCTCGTCTACTTCCCGGTCGCGCACTGGGTCTTCGACTTCAGCAACGACTCCGGCCACGTCGGTGGCTGGATCGCCAACGACCTCGTGGCGTTCGACTTCGCGGGCGGCACCGCGGTGCACATCAACGCGGGCGCGGCCGGTCTCGCGCTCGCGATCGTGCTCGGCAAGCGCCGCGGTTGGCCCAGGGAGCCGATGAAGCCGCACAACCTGCCGTTCGTCATGCTCGGCGCCGGGCTGCTGTGGTTCGGCTGGTTCGGGTTCAACGCGGGCTCCGCGCTCGCCGCGAACGGTCTCGCGGGCGTCGCGTTCATCAACACGTTCACCGCCACCTGCGCCGCGATCATCGGCTGGCTGATCGTCGAGCGGCTCCGCGACGGGCACGCCACGAGCCTCGGCGCCGCGTCCGGCGTGGTCGCCGGTCTGGTCGCGATCACCCCGGCGTGCGCGTTCGTCGACACCTGGGGCGCGCTGGCCATCGGCGTGCTCGCCGGCGTCATCTGCGCGCTCGCGGTCGGCCTCAAGTACCGGCTCGGCTTCGACGACTCGCTCGACGTGGTCGGCGTGCACCTGTTCGGTGGCCTGTGGGGCACGCTGGCGATCGGTCTGTTCCAGACCACCTACGTCAACGACACCGGCGTGAACGGCCTGTTCTACGGCGGTGGGCTCGGCCAGCTCGGCAAGCAGGCGGTCGGCGCGTTCGCCGTGCTGTTCTACTCGCTGATCGCCACGCTGATCATCGGCTACCTGATCAAGCTCACCATCGGTTGGCGGGTCTCCGACGAGGAGGAGGCCACGGGCATCGACGAGGCCGAGCACGCGGAGAGCGCGTACGACTTCTCCACCCTGCGCAGCGGGTCGTCCCCGATCTCCAGGGCGGCGGACGCACTTGCTGGTAGCAAGGTTCCAGCGAACGCGAGCAAGGAAGGCGTAACGCCATGAAGCTTGTCACGGCGATCATCAAGCCGTTCACGCTCGACGACGTCAAGGCCGCGCTGGAGCAGGTCGGCGTGCTCGGCATGACGGTCAGCGAGGTCCAGGGCTACGGCCGGCAGAAGGGCCACACCGAGGTCTACCGCGGCGCCGAGTACTCGGTCGACTTCGTGCCGAAGGTGCGGGTCGAGGTCCTGGTCGACGACACGTTGGGCGACAAGGTGGTGGAGGCCGTGGTCGAGGCCGCGCGGACGGGCAAGATCGGCGACGGCAAGGTCTGGGTCACGCCGGTGGACACCGTGGTCAGGGTGCGCACCGGGGAGCGCGGCACCGACGCCATCTGATGGTGGCGCAGGGGGAGGGGGCGGCCGGCCGCCACGTCCCGGCCGCCCCCACTGCCGCCGACCTGGTGTTGGCCCGCGACCGGCTGCTCGGTCGCAACGGGTCCCACCAGGCCGGCCGGCTCGGTCCGGACGTCCTCCGGGAGGCACTGACCGATCTGCACGAGTTCTGGCTGACCGTGCACGCCGCACAGGCGGGCATCGGGTCCGACTCGACCGGGATCGCCCTGGTCGCGGTCGGCGGGCTCGGCCGGCGCGAGCTGGTGCCCTACTCCGACCTCGACCTCGTGCTCGTCCACGACAGCAAGCGCGACGGTCGCATCGACACGGTCGCCGAGCGGCTCTGGTACCCGCTGTGGAACTCCGGTGTCGGGCTGGACCACTCGGTGCGCACGGTGGCCGAGGCGCTGGACGTCGCCGGCACCGACCTGCGCACCGCCATGGGGCTGCTCGACGCCCGGCAGCTCGCCGGGGACGCGGAGCTGGCGCGTCGGCTCGGCGACTCGGCCCGCGAGGCGTGGCGCACCGGTGTACGCAGACGGGTCGACGACCTCGTCGACTCCGCGCGGGCCCGCTGGCGGCGCAGCGGCGAGGTCGCGCACTGGGTGGAACCCGACCTCAAGCACGGCCGCGGCGGCCTTCGCGACCTCGCGATGCTCGACGCGCTCGCGTTCGCCCAGCTCGTGGACCGGCCGTCCGGCGAGGTGTCGCAGGCCCGCAAGCTCCTGCTCGACACCCGCACCGAGCTGCGCCGCATCGCCGGCCGGCCAAGGGACGTCCTCATGCCGCAGGACGGCGACGAGATCGCCGCCGTGCTCGGCATCGGCGACCGGTTCACCCTCGCCCGCGCGCTGTCCGGCGCCGGCCGGACCGTCGCGTACGCCCTGGACGTCGCGCTGCGGGCGGTCCAGCCCGCGCGGCAGTCACGCAAGGTGCTCGGCGTGCTGCGCCGCACCCCGCAGCGGCGGCCGCTGTCGGAGGGGGTGGTGCTGGGCGGCGACGAGGTGACGCTCGCCCGCGACGCCGACCCGAGGAAGGACCCGGCCCTGCTGCTGCGTGTCGCCGCGGCCGCCGCGCGCACCGGGCGGCCCATCGCACCCGGCGCGCTGGCGCGGCTGGGGGAGTCCGCGCCGGAGCCGCGCGCGCCGTGGTCGACCGACGTCCGCCAGGAGCTGGTGTCGCTGCTCGGCGCCGGCGACGGCCTGATCGACGTGATCGAGGCGCTGGACCGGACCGGGCTGTGGGCGCGGCTGTTCCCCGAGTGGGGCGCCGTGCGGGACCTGCCGCCGCGCGACGCGGCGCACGTGTGGACCGTGGACCGCCACCTCGTGCAGGCCACCGCGAACGCCCACCGGCTGGTCACGTCGGTGTCCCGCCCGGACCTGCTGCTGATCGGCAGCATCCTGCACGACATCGGCAAGGGCCGCGACCAGGACCACTCGGTGGTCGGCGCCGCGCTCGCCACCCAGGTCGGCGAGCGGCTCGGGCTGCCGGCCAAGGACGTGGCGACGCTGTCCGCGATGGTGCGCCACCACCTGCTGCTGCCGCACACCGCGACCCGCCGCAACATCGAGGACGAGGCGACCGTGCAGCGGGTCGTGGACACGCTCGACGGCGACCCGGTGCTCCTCGAACTGCTGCACGGGCTGGCCGAGGTGGACTCGCTCGCGACCGGCCCCGGCGTGTGGTCGGACTGGAAGGCATCGCTCGTCGCCGACCTCGTGAGCCGCTGCAGGCGAATGATGGCGGGGGAGCGGTACGACCCGCCGGAGCCGCTGGACGACGCGCGGCGCGCGCTGGCGGAGACGGTCGCCGCGTCCGGGAAGCCGGACGTCATCATCGACGCGGACCGGTCCGTCGCGACGGTCACGATGGTCGCGCGGGACCGGCCCGGCCTGCTCTCCCGTGCCGCCGGCGTGCTGGCCCTGCACTCGCTGAAGGTGCACGCGGCGGAGCTGCGCTCGCACGCCGGCGCGGCGGTGGACGTGTTCTCGGTGTCGCCGAGGTTCGGGTCGCTGCCGGACGAGGGGCTCCTGCGCGAGCAGTTCACCCGCGCGGTCTCCGGCTCGCTGCCGCTCGCCGAGAAGCTGGCGGCGAAGGAACGCGACTACGCGGCGGGGCCGGACGACCGGCCGGAGCCGCGCGTGCTGTGGTTCGACGACGAGGCCGACGGCGGCGCCGAGTCCAAGGACGTCGTCGTCGAGCTGCGCACGGCCGACCGGCTCGGCCTGCTGCACAGCGTCGCCGAGGCGCTCGAGAGGTGCGGCGCGGACGTCCTGTGGGCACGGGCGATGCAGGTGGGCGGCACGGCGATCGCGTCGTTCAGCATCGCGTCGACGAGCCCGGCGGACGGCGACACGGCGAGCGCGGACTGGCGCCGGGAGATCGAACGAGCGGTCCGGTCCGCCTGCTGACACCCCGCGAGTCCAACGCTCAGACACCGCGAGTCCACCGTTCAGACACCGCGAGTCCACCGTTCAGACACAGTGAGTCGCCGGTTCGTGCACAAGTGAGTAGTAACCCCTAAGCCGATCAGGGGACGATCACGCTGCCCGCGGCCGGGCCGAAGCGACAGGCTGAACGCGCGCACCGAGAGGCGCGCACTGGGTAGGCCGGGGTGGGGCCCGTCGAGGGGTCGGGCCCATCCCGGCGACCAGGTCACCGGTACGACTACCCTCGAAGCCGTGTTCGACACACTTTCCGACCGGCTCACGTCGGTCCTGCAGAACCTTCGCGGCCGCGGCAGGCTTTCCGAGGCCGACGTCGACGCCACCGCGCGCGAGATCCGGATCGCGCTGCTGGAGGCGGACGTCGCCCTGCCGGTGGTCAAGGCGTTCATCGCCAACGTCAAGGAGCGCGCGAAGGGAGCGGAGGTCTCCGGCGCGCTGAACCCGGCCCAGCAGGTCGTCAAGATCGTCAACGAGGAGCTCGTCGCGATCCTCGGCGGCGAGACGCGGCGGCTGAGCCTGGCCAAGACGCCGCCGACCGTGATCATGCTCGCGGGCCTGCAGGGTTCCGGTAAGACCACGCTCGCCGGCAAGCTGGCCCGCTGGCTCACCTCGCAGGGGCACACACCGCTGCTGGTGGCCTGTGACCTCCAGCGCCCGAACGCGGTCAACCAGCTCCAGGTGGTCGGCGAGCGCGCCGGCGTGCCGACCTACGCGCCGGAGCCGGGCAACGGCGTCGGCGACCCGGTCGACGTGGCGCGGCGCTCCATCGACGAGGCCAAGCGCGCCCAGCACGACGTCGTCATCGTCGACACCGCCGGCCGGCTCGGCGTCGACGAGGAGATGATGCGGCAGGCCGTCGACATCCGCGACGCCGTGCGGCCCGACGAGGTGCTGTTCGTCGTCGACGCGATGATCGGTCAGGACGCGGTCACCACGGCCGAGGCGTTCCGCGACGGCGTCGGCTTCTCCGGCGTGGTCCTCACCAAGCTCGACGGCGACGCCCGAGGCGGCGCCGCGCTGTCGGTCCGCGAGGTCACCGGCCAGCCGATCATGTTCGCGTCCAACGGCGAGAAGCTCGAGGACTTCGACGCGTTCCACCCCGACCGGATGGCCTCGCGCATCCTCGGCATGGGTGACGTGCTCACGCTCATCGAGCAGGCCGAGCAGGCGTTCGACAAGGACCAGGCCGAGGCCGCCGCCGCGAAGATCGGCACCGGCGAGCTGACGCTGGAGGACTTCCTCGAGCAGATGCTGGCCGTGCGCAAGATGGGCCCGATCGCCAACCTGCTCGGCATGCTGCCGGGCGCGGGCCAGATGAAGGACCAGCTCGCCCAGGTCGACGACAGCCACCTCGACCGCCTGCAGGCCATCATCCGCGGCATGACCCCGGCCGAGCGCGCGAACCCCAAGATCATCAACGCGTCCCGCCGGGTGCGCATCGCGAAGGGCTCCGGCGTCGCGATCCGCGAGGTCAACGACCTCGTCAACCGGTTCTACGAAGCACGCAAGATGATGCAGCAGATGGCGGGCCGGTTCGGTTTCCCCGGCGGCAACCGCGGTGGCAGCAAGTCCCGCAAGGGCAAGAAGGGGAAGAAGGGCAAGGGGCGCGGCCCGACGCCGCCGAAGGTGCGCGGCGGCCTGCCCGGTTTCCCCGGCGGGATGCCGGACCTCTCACAGCTGCCGCCCGGTCTCAACGAGCTGCCGCCGGCTCTCGGCGGTGGCGGCATGGACCAGCTGCCACCCGGGTTCGACCCGTCGAAGCTCAAGTTCCCCAAGAACGGCCCCAAGAACGACCCGAAGAACAACTGATCCATGACGGCGCTGCACATGCGGGGCGTGGTGCTCCCCGAGGGTGAGTCCCGCGACCTCTGGATCGTCAACGGACGCATCCGCACCCGGCCGGTGCCGGGCGCGGAGACCATCGTCGACGGCGGCTACCTGCTGCCCGGCCTCGTGGACGCGCACTGCCACATCGGCCTCGCCGCGGCGGACCTCGACGAGGCCGAGCAGCAGGCGCTGACGGACCGCGACGCCGGCACGCTGCTCGTGCGCGACTGCGGCGCCCCGCTGGACACGCGGCCGCTGCAGGAGAAGCTGGACCTGCCGAGGATCGTCCGCGCCGGCAAGCACATCGCCCGCCCGAGGCGCTACATCCGCTACATCAGCGACGAGGTGGAGGACCCGTCGCTGCTGCCGGCGGCGGTGGCCGAACAGGCCGCGGCGGGCGACGGCTGGGTCAAGCTCGTCGGCGACTGGATCGACCGCGACAAGGGCGACCTGGCCCCGCTGTGGCCGGACGACGTCCTGTCCGAGGCGATCAAGGTCGCGCACGAGGCCGGCGCCAGGGTGACCGCGCACGTGTTCGGCGGCGAGGCGCTGCCGGGGCTGATCAAGGCCGGCATCGACTGCATCGAGCACGGCACCGGCCTGACCGCGTCCACGATCGACCTCATGGTCGAGCACGGCACGTCGCTCGTGCCGACCCTCATCAACATCGAGACGTTCCCGAGCCTCGCGGCCGGGGCCAGCAGGTACCCGGTGTACGCGGGCCACATGCTCGAACTCTACGGCCGGGTCCGGCAGACCGTCGCCGCCGCGCTGGAGGCCGGCGTCCCGGTGTACGCCGGCACCGACGCGGGCGGCGGCATCGCCCACGGCCGGATCGTCGACGAGATCGTGGCGCTGCACGAGGCGGGCATGACCACGTCGGACGCACTCGGCGCCGCGTCGTGGTCCGCGCGGAGCTGGCTCGGCTGGTCCGGGATCCAGGAGTCCGCCGCCGCCGACGTCATCGCGTACGACTCGGACCCGCGGGAGGACCTGAACGTGCTGCGGCACCCGAAGCGCATCGTGTTGCGCGGCCGAGTGATCCGCTGACCGAGCGCCGCTGACGCCGGGCAAACCGGCATGGTCCGGTTCGTCCGTCGTCAACGGACTACTCTCAGGTAGATGACGGCCGAACGCGAAGCGACGGACACCCCGGCTGTCGGTGACTCTCAGGACTCTCAGGACCCCCAACTCACCCGCGAGCACCGCTGGGGCTTCGGGGCGTTCCTGTTCGTGTTCGCCGTCTTCGTGCTCTCCGCGGTCCTGATCGGCGCCCTCGTCGGCGCCTTCGCGCCCGGCGCGAGCACCTCACCCGGCGTGATCGTCATCGGCACGATGGTGCCGACGCTGCTCGCCGCGGGGGTGACGCTGCTCGTCACCAAGCTTCGCGGCAACGGGCCGCGCGTGGACCTCCGCTGGTCCATGCGCCGGGAGGACGTCCGGGCGGGCTTCAAGTGGGGGCTCATCGGCCTGATCTGCACCACCGTGGCCGCCTTCTTGTGGACGAACTTCGTCGGCGACGAGAACGCCCAGTCCGCGGTCGGGGCGCTCGTCGACAACCAGCGGATGCCGCTCGCCCCCGCGATCGCCATGTTCCTGTTCGTCTGGCTGATCGGGCCGGTCTGCGAGGAGATCATCTACCGCGGGCTGCTCTGGGGCGCCCTCGAACGCCTCAAGTGGGGTCGCTGGGCCGTGTTCTGCCTCACGACCGTCATCTTCGCGGTGAGCCACCTCGAACCGCTGCGCACGTCGTTGCTGCTGGTCATCGGCGTGCCGATCGGCCTGGCGCGGCTGTTCACCGGACGGCTGGGCGCGAGCGTGGTCGCCCACCAGGTGAACAACTTCCTGCCCGCGCTGGCCGTCCTGCTGGTCGCGCTCGGGGTCATGCCCGCGTAGAAAACACGTCTGGCAGAATGGCTAGCTGTCCGTCGTGGCCGGCCCCTCTCACCGTGCCATGGCGCCATCGAACTTCGGGTATCAGCGAGCCGTAACCCCACACGGCCCGCCGCCGCCCAACCATGATTCAGAGGAGCACCACAACCCGTGGCAGTCAAGATCAAGCTGCAGCGTCTCGGCAAGATCCGGTCGCCGTACTACCGCGTCATCGTCTCCGATGCCCGTACCCGCCGCAGCGGCAAGGCCATCGAGACGATCGGCCAGTACCGCCCGAAGGAGGAGCCGAGCTTCATCAAGGTCGACTCCGAGCGCGCGCAGTACTGGCTCGGCGTCGGCGCGCAGCCGACCGAGTCGGTGCAGCGCCTGCTGGAGATCACCGGCGACTGGCAGAAGTTCAAGGGCCTGCCGGGCACCGAGGGCACCCTGAAGTACAAGGAGCCCAAGACCAGCAAGGAAGAGCTCTTCGCGCAGGCGCTGAAGGAGGCCGGCTCGGAGCCGACCACCGAGGCCACCACTCCCAAGAAGAAGAGTGGCGCCAAGAAGGCCGACGCGAAGAAGGCCGATGAGAAGCCCGCGGACGAGGGTGCCAAGGAAGAGTCGTGAGTTTTTTGGCTGACGCTCTGGAGCATCTGGTGCGCGGCATCGTCGACAACCCGGACGACGTGCGCGTCGAGCTGGTGACCACTCGCCGTGGCCGCACGCTCGAGCTGCATGTCAACCCGGAGGATCTCGGCAAGGTGATCGGCCGCGGCGGCCGCACGGCCACCGCGCTGCGCACGGTGATGGCCGGCATCGGCGGTCGCGGCATCCGAGTGGACGTCGTCGACACGGATCAGTAGTGACAGAGCTGCTGGTCGGTCGAGTGGCCAAGGCCCACGGCATCGCCGGGGAGCTGGCCGTCGACATTCACACCGACTCGCCGGAAGAACGCTTCGCTCCCGGGGCCGTGCTGTCCGCACGGCTCCGGGACCGTTCGGTCCGGCCGGTCACGGTGGCCACCGCGCGTGAGCACTCCGGTCGCCTTCTCGTCCGGTTCGACGAGGTTCCCGACCGGAACGTCGCGGAGACCATGCGTGGCGCACAGCTGCTGGTCTCCGCCGACGAACTGCCGCAGTCGGACGACCCGGACGCCTTCTACGACCACGAACTCGAAGGCCTGACGGCCGTGCTGGCCGACGGCACCGAGGTCGGCACGGTCCGCGAGATCGCCAGGAGCCCCGGCGGCGAGCTGCTGGTGCTCACCCGCCCGGACGGCACGGAGGGCCTGGTCCCGTTCGTCCGCCAGATCGTCCCCGAGGTGGACGTCAAGGGCGGCCGCGTGGTGCTCGACCCGCCGGAAGGCCTGCTGAGCTAAGTGCGTATCGACGTCGTCACGATCTTCCCCGAGTACCTCGACCCGCTCCGCGCCGCTCTGCTCGGCCGGGCGATCGAGCGCGGGCTGCTGACCGTCGACGTGCACGACCTGCGGAACTGGACGCACGACGTGCACAAGGCCGTCGACGACAGCCCGTACGGCGGTGGCCCCGGCATGGTGATGAAGCCGCAGGTCTGGGGCGAGGCGCTCGACGAGCTGTGCGCGGCGGGCACGCCCCGCCTCGTCGTGCCGACGCCGGCCGGCCGCCCGTTCACGCAGGCGCTGGCCCGCGAGTACGCCCAGGAGGAGTGGCTGATGTTCGCCTGCGGCCGCTACGAGGGCATCGACCAGCGTGTCCTCGACGACGCCGCGCGCCGGATGCCGGTCGAGGAGGTGTCGATCGGCGACTACGTGCTCGTCGGCGGCGAGGTCGCGGTGATGACGATGGTCGAGGCCGTCGCCCGCCTGCTGCCCGGCGTGCTCGGCAACCCGCTGTCGCACGAGCAGGACTCGTTCTCCGACGGCCTGCTCGAGGGCCCCAGCTACACGCGGCCGGAGGTGTGGCGCGACCTCCCGGTGCCCGACGTCCTGCGGTCCGGCAACCACGCGGCCATCGCGCGCTGGCGCCGTGACCAGGCGCTCACCCGCACGCTGCGCAGGCGTCCCGAGCTGCTCGACGCCCTGCCGGAAGGCGCGCTCGACAAGCACGACCGCGCCCACCTGGCCCGGCTGAGTGCTCCCGATTTCGACCCGGCCGACAGCGTCTGACATACTTGACCGGTTGCTGCGACCGGGTGGCTCCTGGGCGCGCTCAACATTGACTCCCCAAGGTTGACTAGGGAACGGGTTATGACCGCGCCTTGGGACGCACGAACGACATGAGGACGGATACTCCGATGAACACCCTGGACGCCCTGGACGCCAAGTCGCTGCGTTCCGATATCCCGAGCTTTCGCCCGGGCGACACGCTGAAGGTCCACGTCCGCGTCATCGAGGGCTCCCGCGAGCGGGTCCAGGTGTTCAAGGGCGTCGTGATCCGCCGTCAGGGTGGTGGCATCCGCGAGACCTTCACCGTCCGCAAGATCTCCTTCGGCGTCGGCGTCGAGCGCACCTTCCCGGTGCACTCCCCGAACATCGCCCAGATCGAGGTCGACCGCCGCGGTGACGTGCGTCGCGCCAAGCTGTACTACCTCCGTGAGCTGCGCGGCAAGGCCGCCAAGATCAAGGAGAAGCGCGAGACCGCGCCCACCTCCTGACCAGGAATTTAACGGCGCGCCCGGTAACCTGGGCTTCGTGGTCACCCCTGTGCACGCTCCTACGCCTGAGGATGATCCGGAGCGCACCGAGCTGATCCCCAAGATCGACGACTCCGGACCTCCTCCGGAGTCGTCGTCCCGGGGCGGCACGGAAGAGAAGAACTCCAGGCGCGGTCGCCATCGGCGGCCGCCCAAGAAGCAACCGCTGTGGCGTGAGCTGCTCACGCTGCTGGCGGTCGCGCTCGTGCTGACGTTCCTCATCCAGCACTTCCTCGGCCGCGTGTACTCCATCCCGTCCGGCTCGATGGAACAGACACTGCACGGCTGTCCCGGCTGCACGGGCGACCGCGTGCTGGTCGACAAGCTGACCTACTCGTTCTCCGACCCGGAGCCCGGCGACGTCATCGTCTTCGAGGGCCCGGAGGCCTGGACCGAGAACGACATCGTGGCGCCGAAGTCCGGCAACTTCCTGATCCGCGGCCTTTCGCAGATCGGCGCCCTCATCGGTCTCGCGCCGCCGGACGAGCGCGACTTCGTCAAGCGGGTCGTCGCCGTCGGCGGTCAGACCGTCCAGTGCTGTGACGAGCAGTACCGCGTGCTGGTCGACGGCCGGCCGCTGGACGAGCCCTACGTCTACTGGCAGAACGGCGCGCCGGACGCGCGGCAGCGCTTCGACCCGGTGCTCGTGCCGGAGGGCACGCTGTGGGTCATGGGGGACAACCGCAGCGACTCGTGCGACTCCCGCTGCCAGGGCGGCGGCGGCATTCGCGGCGTGGTTCCCATCGACAAGGTGATCGGCAAGGTGCGCTACATCGTGCTGCCGCCGTCGCGCTGGCGCGGGGTCGGCGACCACAACCCGCAGGGCGGTATCCCGATGGCGCTCGGCGCGCCGGCGTGGCAGCAGGGCGTGCCGGTCGGCCTCGGTTTGGCCGCCGCGTGGCCGACACTGTGGCTGGGCCGCAGGATGCGCGGCGGGATCCGATGGCGGCACCGGTAGTCTGCTCTGGTGGTCGACGTCGCACGCTCCGGAAACAGCAGGGACAACGAGGACGAGGGGGACGGCCGCACCGATCGGAACAACCCCGAGTCGCCGGGGGCCGACTCCGCGCTGCCGAAGGCGAAGAAGAAGCCGCGGTCGTTCTGGAAGGAACTGCCGATCCTGATCGGTGTGGCGCTGCTGCTCACCCTCCTGATCCAGACGTTCCTCGCGCGGGTGTTCGTGATCCCGTCCGAGTCGATGGAGCAGACGCTGCACGGCTGTCCCGGCTGCTACGGCGACCGCGTGCTGGTCGACAAGCTCGTCTACACGTTCGGTGACCCCGAGCCCGGCGAGGTCGTGGTGTTCGAGCGGCCGAACACGTGGAACCAGTCGGAGTTCTCCGCCAACCGGTCCAGCAACGGGTTCGTCTCGTGGCTGCAGGACGTCGGCGCCGCGTTCGGGCTCGCGTCCCCCAACGAGGACGACGTGGTCAAGCGGATCGTCGCGGTCGGCGGCCAGTCCGTCGAGTGCTGCGACGACAAGAACCGGGTGATGGTCGACGGCGAGCCGCTCGACGAGCCGTACATCTACTGGATGCCCGGCGCCGCGCGGACCCAGGAGCCGTTCGAGCCCATCAAGGTGCCGGACGGCATGCTGTGGGTGCTCGGCGACAACCGCAACAACTCGTGTGACTCGCGCTGCCAGGGTGGTGGCGGGTCGTCCGGCCTGGTGCCGGTGGACAATGTCATCGGCAAGGTGCGCTACATCGTGCTGCCGCCCGCCCGCTGGCGTGGCGTCGGCGATCACAATCCGCAGGTGAGCGCGGCAGCGTCGGCCGCGACGCAGTTCGCACCGCTCGGGCTCGGCCTCGCGGCCGCGTTCCCGACCGTGTGGCTGGGCCGGCGGGTGCGCACGGCGGTTCGATCCGGTGGAGTCAGGAAGTGACGGTAGCCAGACAGGGCCGGTTGGGGTGGCTGGAGTCCGCCCCACCTCGCCCCGTGCTGCGGCGTGACGCCGGCAACTGGGCGTTGCAGACCGCGCTGGAGCGGCGTGGGCTCGGGCCGGTGGCCGGCGTGGACGAGGCCGGCCGCGGCGCCTGTGCCGGTCCGCTGGTGATCGCGTCCTGTGTGCTGCGGCCGGGGGACGCCGCCCGGTTCGAGGGCCTGACGGACTCGAAGCTGCTGACCGCGGCCGCCCGTGAGCGGATGTACGACCTGGTCGTGAAGCGGGCCATCGACTACGCGGTGGTCGTGGTGCCGGTCGAGGAGGTCGACGGCAGGGGCGTGCACGTGTCCAACATCGAGGGCATGCGGCGCGCGATCGCGCGGTTGTCCACCCATCCGGGTTACGTGCTGATCGACGGCTTCCGCGTGCCGGGTCTGACGGCGCCGAGCATGCCGGTGATCAAGGGCGACCAGGCGGTGGCCTGTGTCGCCGCCGCGTCGGTCCTGGCGAAGGTCACCCGAGACCGGATGATGGAGAAGCTGCACGACGACCTGCCGCAGTACGGGTTCGACGAGCACAAGGGCTACTGCACGGGCGCGCACAGTGCGACGCTTACCGTGCACGGACCCAGCTACGCGCACCGCTGGTCGTTCGTGAACGTGGCCGCGGCGGGCCTTGCGCACGGTGTGCGCGCGCCACACCCGGTGGCCTTGAGTGTGGCGGCGGCCGTCGTGGTTCAGAATGGTCGAATCGGGAGGTCGACGCCCGTCGAGCAGGAGGAGCGCGAAACCGCATGAGCGCGGAGGATCTCGAGAAGTACGAGACCGAGATGGAGCTGCAGCTCTACCGGGAGTATCGCGACATCGTCAGCCAGTTCTCGTACGTGGTGGAGACAGAGCGCCGCTTCTACCTGGCCAACGGTGTCGACGTGCAGGTGCGCGACTCCGACGGTGAGGTGTACTTCGAGGTGCGGATGTCGGACGCCTGGGTGTGGGACATGTACCGGCCGGCGCGCTTCGTCAAGAACGTCCGGGTCATCACCTTCAAGGACGTCAACGTGGAGGAGCTGGACAAACCCGACCTCCGGCTGCCGGAAGAAGGGCCGTTCAACACCTAGCCGCGGCGCTAGCACACCCCACCGACAATCCGTCCCGTTCTCGATCTTGAGGTGGGCGGGTTGTCCACAGCGGGTCCGGTTGTCCACAGTTGGGCACCGACCCCTGGCCGGCGACCCCTTCGCGCGGCACCGTCGTAGCCATGACGGCAGACACGAAACCGGCCAGGTCCGGACACCTGCGTACCGGCGAGCGCGGCGAGGCCCTGGCGGCCCGCTACCTCGAGCAACAGGGCTTCACGGTCCTGTCGAAGAACTGGCGATGTCGTGAGGGCGAGCTGGACCTCGTCGTCACGGATGGCCGGCTGCTGGTCGTCTGCGAGGTCAAGACCAGGACGAGCGACCACTTCGGCCCACCGGGCGAGGCCGTGGACGAGGAGAAGGCCAACCGCATCCGCAGGCTGGCCCGCCGCTGGCGGGCCACCTACGGCGTGAGCCACGTCGACCTCCGCTTCGACATCGTCTCGGTGCTGTGGCCGCCGGGCGAGACGCCGCAGGTCAGTCACCTCAGGGGCGTGTTCTGATGCCGCTCGCCAGAGCCTGGTCGGTGGCCCTGTTCGGCGTGGACGGCACGGTGGTCGAGATCGAGGCCGACATCGGCGGCGGCAAGCCGAGGACCCAGATCGTGGGGCTCCCGGACGCGTCGCTGAACGAGGCGAAGGAACGCGTGCGCGCCGCCGTCCGCAACAGCGCCCGCAAGTGGCCGGACGAACTGGTCACCCTCGCGCTCTCGCCGGCGGCGCTCCCGAAAGGCGGCTCGGGCTACGACGTGGCCCTGGCCTGCGCGGTCCTGGTCGCAGCGGGCCTGGAACCCCCGGAACGCCTGGCGGGCACGGTCCTACTGGGCGAACTGGCGCTGGACGGTCGAGTCCGTCCGGTGCGCGGCGTCCTCCCTGGCCTGCTCGCCGCGCGGAGGGCCGGGCTGAAGCGAGCCATAGTCCCGGCGACGTCCCTGCGCGAGGCGGCGTTGGTGACCGAGTTGGACGTGCAGGGCGCGGAACACCTGACGGAGATCCTGGACTGGCTCCGCGGCGAGCCGAACACCCTCCGCGGACCGACCCCGCACCCGTCGGCAACCCGGACGGACGTCCTGGACCTCGTCGACGTGGTGGGCCAGCCCGAAGCGAGGTGGGCCTTGGAAGTGGCCGCGGCCGGCGGCCACCACCTCCTGCTGACCGGCCCACCGGGCACCGGCAAGACGATGCTCGCGCAGCGGCTTCCCGGCCTGCTGCCCGAACTGGCCGATGAGCAGGCGCTGGAGGTCACCGCCATCCATTCGATCGCCGGTCTGCTGTCGCCGGAGTCGCCACTGGTCACGACGCCGCCGTTCATCGCGCCGCACCACTCGACGTCGGTGTCCGCGCTGGTGGGCGGTGGCTCCGGACTGGCCAGACCGGGCGCGGTGAGTACCGCGCACAACGGCGTCCTGTTCATCGACGAGGCCTGTGAGGCGGGACCGCACCGGTTGGAGGCGCTACGCACCGCGTTGGAGGAGGGCGAGATCCGTCTGGCCAGGCGCGACGGGGTGGTGCGTTATCCGGCGCGTTTCCAGTTGGTGCTCGCGACGAACCCGTGCCCGTGCGCGCCACCGAGAGAGTTCGACTGCACCTGCTCTCCGTCGGCCAAGCGCCGCTACAAGAACCGGCTGTCCGGCCCACTACTGGACCGCGTCGACCTGCGAGTCGGCATGCGTCCGCTCACCGCAATGTCCAGATCGGAGACGACACAACCCGAAACCACCGAGACAGTACGAGCCAGGATCGAGAAGGCCCGCCGCCGCGCGGTGGAGCGCTGGAGCAAGTACGGCTGGCAGACGAACGCGGCCGCGCCGGGCCCGGTGCTACGCCGAGAGTTCGGCTTACCGAGACAGGTGACCGCGTCACTGGACCGAGGCTTGGACGTAGGCGCGCTGACCGCCAGAGGCGCCGACCGCTGCCTGAGGGTCTCCTGGACCCTCGCAGACCTGTCCGACGCCGACCGCCCGACCTCCGACCACGTGTCAGCAGCCCTGGAATTCCGAGACCGCCGAACCGCATAACCGCGAACCCGAGCCAACAGGCACGGGACGGCGGCCTTGCGCACCCACCGGACGGATAGCCGCCAGGGGTGAAGCGTCAAGGACTGCGGCGACGGCCAGGCCGCTCGACCGCGGAAACCTGGGGCCGCCGGAAAAGTGGCTGTCGCGCCACGAGTGCGATGCCGCGTAGCTGCGGTTCCGTGCCGTTGCCGGATTCGAAGACCGTGCAATGCCGCCGCGACGGCACCGCACCGCACCTCGGCAGCCGCAGCATCCGACGTGCCCGGAGACCCTGCGGTGGCGTGGATCCGCTGGCGAGTGGCACGGCCGTTGCACGGCTCCGCAGTTCACACGGCAAGCCACCACCGAACCCGAGCAACAACACGGGCAGCAGCCACACGACACCACATTTCGTGGCCCGACTGCCGCTCACCCGGCCGTCGTCCAGACGTCCGCGGCCGTCACACGCGACGCTCCGCCGCACGCCAGCCGCCACCGAGCACCCCTTCCATGAGCACCCCATCCGTGACCGAGCCATCCCAATACCCCAAAAGAAAGGAATCACCTCATGCGAAACCCCAACCATCCCGGCGGCGGCAGCGCCGGACTCTGCCCGCGATTGCTGTGGCGCTCAGCGAACCCGCAGCTACCCGTCCCCAAACCGGACGGTCAGCCGCCACCCGCCTGCGTCGCCCGCTGGCCCGACTGCTGCGCCGCCTCCTCGGTGGTCGACCACCGGCGGGCGGCGTGACCGCGCCGGCGGGGGAGGAGATCCAGCTCGCCAGGGCCTACCTCATGCGTGTCGCCGAGCCGCCGGCGCTTGCGTTGCACGCCCTGGTCGACGTGCACGGGCCCGTCGCGGCGGCGGCGATGGTCCGGGCCGGCGAGGTGCCGGACGCCATCCAGGGCGAGACATCCTCACGGCGGAGGGTCGACCTCGCCGGGGCCGACCTCGCCGCTGCCGCGAAAGTGGGTGCGCGGCTGGTCGTCCCGGAGGACTCCGAGTGGCCGGCGTGGCAGCTGCTGTGCCTGTCCGCCGCCATCGACCGCGGGTTGCGGGCGGCCGGGCCGCCGCTCGGGCTCTGGGTACGCGGATCGGCACCGCTGGCCGACGTCTTCGATCGGGCGGTGTCGGTCGTCGGGGCGCGGGCGGCGACCGGGTACGGCGAGCTCGTCGCCGGCGAGGTCGGGTACGGGCTCGGCGGTGCGGGCATGGCCGTCGTGTCCGGGGCGGCCTACGGCATCGACGGCGCCGCGCACCGGGGCGCGCTCAACGCCGATGGCACGACGGTCGCGGTGCTCGGCTGCGGCATCGACATCCCGTACCCGGCGGGCCACGCCACCCTGCTCGCCACCATCGCCCAGCGCGGCCTCGTCCTGAGCGAGTACCCGCCGGGCACCACGCCGGCCCGACACCGGTTCCTCGTGCGGAACCGGCTGATCGCGGCGCTCTCGACGGCGACGGTCGTCGTCGAGGCCGGGGCGCGCAGCGGCGCCCGCAACACGGCCACGACCGCGGGATCGCTCGGCAAGGTCGTGCTCGCGGTGCCGGGTCCGATCACGTCGGCGATGTCCGTCGGCTGTCACGACCTGGTGCGCAGCGGCGGGGCCGTGCTCGCGGGCTCGGTCGCGGAGATCCTCGAAGCGGTCGGGCCGGTCGGCGAGAACCTGGACCCGGAGCGGCGGACGAAGCGCCGCAGCACCGACGGGCTCGGTGACCAGGCGCTACGGGTGCACGAGGCCCTCACTCGCGACGAGGGCCGCAGCGCCGAGGAGGTGGCGGTCGACTCCGGGGTGCCGCTCGACCGGGTGCGGGCGCTGCTGCCCGAGCTGGAGCTGACCGGGCTGGCCGCGCGCTGCGAAGCCGGTTGGCGCCAGGCGAAAGGAGGTGGCTGAGCGGACGGAACCCGGTCGAGGGCCGGGCGGCCGCGGCGTGGCGGTGCTTGACCGTGCCCGCCCGATGGCGCAGCGTCGGGAAGGTGTCCGAGCCCTCGCCGCGCAAGCGGGTCGATCTGCACCGCATTCGGGGCGAGCTGCCGCCGTCCGTCGTTGAGATCGTCGACGCCTACGAGCGGCATCTCGAGCTCGAACGCGGCCTGTCCGCGCACACGGTCCGCGCCTACCTGACCGACGTCGTCTCGCTGCTCGGGTTCCTGCACGGCCTGCCGGTGGTGGGCGGCGTCCGCAGCATCGACCGGAGCATGGGCCGCGGCGTGGCGGCGCTCGACCTGACCGCGTTGCGGGCGTGGCTCGCCGCCCAGCGCACGGCGGGGGTGAGCCGCACGACGATGGCTCGGCGGTCGGCCGGCGCGCGTGCCTTCACGGCGTGGGCGCACCGGCGCGAGTATCTCGCCACCGATCCAGGCGCGCGTCTCGCCTCGGCACGGCCGCACCGCAAGCTGCCCGCCGTCCTGCGACAGGACCAGGCGGGCGACCTGCTCGACGCCTCGAAGCAGGGCGCCGTCGAGGAGGACGCGGTCGCGCTGCGTGACCACGCCCTCCTCGAGCTGCTGTACGCCACGGGCATCCGGGTGTCGGAGCTGTGCGGGCTTGACGTGGCCGACGTCGACCTCGATCGGCGTGTCGTCGTCGTGCTCGGAAAGGGGGCCAAAGAGCGCACCGTGCCGTTCGGCGAACCGGCGCGGCGGGCCGTCGTGACCTGGCTCGACCGGGGCCGGCCGGTGCTGGTCAAGCCGACTTCGCCGCCTTCTCTGCTGCTCGGCGCACGTGGTGGCCGGTTCCAACCCGCCAGCGTTCGACGTATCGTGCACGAGGCGTTGAACGCAATTCCTGGCGCGCCCGTCATGGGACCGCATGGTCTGCGTCACTCTGCTGCGACACATTTGCTCGAAGGTGGTGCTGATCTTCGTAGCGTCCAGGAGCTACTTGGTCACGCTACGCTAGCAACGACGCAGCTATACACCCACGTGACTGTCGAACGGCTGAAGGCAATCCATGACCGAACCCACCCCCGTTCCCAATGAGCCAGGGGAAGGATTTCGGACGCCGCCGGCGCCCAGCAACGGGGCTCCCGTCAACGGGAGGCCCCGCAATGGGGCGCGGGTCAATGGTGCGCCACGCACGTCCGGCAACGGTGCCGTCGCCAACGGGTCGCCGGCGAACGGACACGCCGTGACCTTCGGGTTCGGTCCGACGGCCGGGGTGCTGCCCGGCGACCAGCGCACGTTCGACGACGTCGAGGCCGGCATCGTCGCGTTGTGGAGCAGGTACGGCGACCAGCGTGAGCAGCTGCTGCGGGACCGGCTCGTGCTGCACTACGCGCCGCTCGTGAAGTACGTCGCCGGTCGAGTCGGCACCGGCCTGCCCGCGCACGTCGAGGTCGCGGACCTGATCCAGTCCGGCATCTTCGGCCTTGTAGACGCCATCGAGAAGTTCGAGCCGGAACGCGGGCTGAAGTTCGAGACCTACGCCATGCAGCGCATCCGCGGCGCGATCCTCGACGACCTCCGTGCGCAGGACTGGGTGCCGCGCTCGGTCCGCGGTCGTGCCCGCGAGGTCGAACGCGCCCTCGAACGCCTCGGCGCGCAGCTCCGCCGCACCCCGACCGACGCCGAGCTCGCCGACGAGTTGGGCCTGACCCTCCACGAGCTCCGCGAGCTGTACGCCCAACTGCAGCTCACGAGCGTCGTCGCACTCGACGAGCTGGCCGCCGCCGGGCGAGGCGCCACCCCGCTCGCGGACATCCTGGAGGACCAGGAGGCACTCGACCCGGTCGCGCTGCTCGTCGACCAGGACAACCGGCGGCAGCTCGCGCAGGCCATCGCGCACCTCGCCGAACGGGACCGGGTCGTGGTCACCCTGTACTACTTCGAGAACCTCACTCTCGCCGAGATCGGCCGGGTCCTCGGCGTCACCGAGTCCCGGGTGTGCCAGCTCCACACCCGCGCCGTGCTGCGCCTACGGGCAAAGCTGCTGGAGAAGACCGAGGTCTGACCTCAGGTACTAACCGCGCGACCGTCTCGGGTTATCGGTCCGACCTCCCTGCTGTCCAAACCAAGTCACGCCCGCCGGCGTCTCGTCGCGTCGCCGGTGCGCCGTCGCGGCGGGGCCAGTGCGGGTGCCCGGCGAACAGCTGCTCGATGACTGCGCCGGCCGCGACCTGCTGGCCGTTGGAGACGGCGGGTTGGAGCGGTAGCTCACCGGCCACGGCTCCCGCGGCAGCAGCCGCACCCATCCGGACGACGTCACCAGGCCGAGCGGATCCAGGCACTCCGCCCCGGCACGCCCAGTGCGGACACGCCGCGGCGAGGTATTCCACATGTCCGGCGAGCAGCTGCCCGAGGACCGCGCCGCCCGCGACTCGCTGGCCAGCGGTGACGTCGAGCTGGAGCGGCAGCTGAGTGGTCATGGCTCCTGCCGCGGCAGCCACACCCTCCGGACGACGTCACCAGGCCGAGCGGATCCGCGCCCGCCCCAGTGCAGACACGCCGCCGTGGGCGGTCCGCATGCCCGACGGCAAGCAACTGCTCGATGACCCCGCTGCCGCGACCGCTGGCCAGCGGTGACGCCGGGCGAGAGCACCAGTGGTCACGGCTCCCACGGCAGGAGGCGCACCCGTCCGGACGACATCACCAGGCCGAGCGGGTCCAGGTACTCCACACCTCGCCGCACGCCCCAGTGCAGGCAGGCCACCGCGGCACAGTCCGGGTGCCCGGCAAGCAACTGCCCGAGCACCGCACCGACCGCAACCCGTTGACCAGCGACAACGCCGGGTAAGAGCGGCTCGTAGGTGGTCCGCAGCCCGCCTTCGTGGTCGATCGACACCACGCCCCTCCCAGCCAGCAGCCCGGCGAACACCACCACTCCGTCGGCCGCGGCGAGCACCGCCTCGCCGGGCGTGCCGCCGAGATCGACCCCGCGATGCCCTGGCCCGTACGGGCTGGTGGGCGCCTCGAACGCCCGCAACACGGGATGCGGCGGCGCCAACGGCCACGAGAAGACGACAGGCGGCGGAACGGGCACGACCCCGGGAGTCGCGGTCGCGCCACCCAGTGGCACCGACAGCGCCACGACGAGGAGCGGCACCAGGAGCAGCCGCGGTGAGAACGTCATGGGGACACCATGCACCGGGGGACCGACAGAAAGTCGCCGATGGGTCACTGCCTGTGGACAACTGACCCGGTTGTGGACAACCGGGTATGCGCGTCGTCGCCGGTCAGGGGGACCGCGTAGACTGTTCTCGCGGTCCGTGGCAGCACGGACCGACTTCGCGCGCCGAAGCACCGGCCCCAGGCCAGCGGCATCCGGCGGTCCCGAAACGTAGCAGTTGTTCCGGGTCCGGCTGTCGAGCTCCGGCGCCAGGGCGGGCGGCACCGTGCCGCGCCGCGGCAACCGTTACCGCGCCGAGGCGGACACCCCGGCGCGCTTGAGAAAGAAGAAGGTGCGAACCAGGCCATGGCCGTCGTCACCATGAAGCAGCTGCTCGACTCCGGCGTGCACTTCGGGCATCAGACCCGCCGCTGGAACCCGAAGATGAAGCGCTACATCTTCACCGAGCGCAACGGCATCTACATCATCGACCTGCAGCAGACGCTGTCCTACATCGACCGCGCGTACGAGTTCATCAAGGAGACCGTCGCGCACGGTGGGACGATCCTCTTCGTCGGCACGAAGAAGCAGGCGCAGGAGGCCATCGCCAACGAGGCGCTCCGCGTCGGCATGCCCTTCGTGAACCAGCGCTGGCTGGGCGGCATGCTCACCAACTTCCAGACCGTGCACAAGCGCCTCCAGCGCCTCAAGGAGCTCGAGGCGATGGAGCAGACCGGTGGCTTCCAGGGTCGCACCAAGAAAGAGATCCTGATGCTGACCCGCGAGAAGGACAAGCTCGAGCGCACGCTCGGCGGCATCCGGGACATGGCCAAGGTGCCCAGCGCGGTGTGGATCGTCGACACCAAGAAGGAGCACATCGCGGTCGGCGAGGCGCGCAAGCTGCACATCCCGGTCGTCGCGATCCTCGACACCAACTGCGACCCGGACGAGGTCGACTACCCGATCCCGGGCAACGACGACGCGATCCGCTCGGCCGCGCTGCTGACCAAGGTCGTCGCCGAGGCCGCGGCCGCCGGTCTGATGGCCCGCTCCGGTGTTCGCAACGGCGTGCCGGACGGCGAGGACAAGCCGGCCGCCGGCGTCTCCGCCGAGCCGCTGCCGGAGTGGGAGCAGGAGCTCCTGGTCGGTCAGAACGCGCCGGCCGCCGCCACTGCCACTGCCACTGCCACTGCCGCCGCCGCTCCGGCGGCCGCTGAGGCGGAGAAGCCGGCCGAGGCGCCGACCGAGTCCTGAGCACGCAGCGCACCTACCGAAAGAAGGATGGATAGAGCCACGATGGCGAACTACACCACGGCCGATGTCAAGCGGATCCGTGAGCTGACCGGCGCCGGCATGATGGCCTGCAAGAAGGCCCTCGACGAGGCGGACGGCGACTTCGACAAGGCTGTCGAGATCCTGCGCATCAAGGGTGCGAAGGACGTCGGCAAGCGCGCGGAGCGCACCACCGCCAACGGCCTCGTCGCCGCCGACGGTGGCGTCATGCTCGAGCTCAACTGCGAGACGGACTTCGTCGCGAAGAACGCCGACTTCCAGGATCTCGCCAACCGGATCATCGCGACCGCCAAGGCCACCAAGCCGGCCGACGTCGTCGCGCTCGCGGGCGCCGACCTGGACGGCAAGTCGGTCACCGACGCCGTGCAGGAGCTCTCCGCGAAGATCGGCGAGAAGCTGGAGCTGCGCAGGGTGGTCGCGTTCGACGGCCCGGTCTCGGTCTACCTGCACCGTCGCGACCCGGACCTGCCGCCGACCGTCGGCGTGCTCGTCGAGTACACCGGCGACGACGCGGACGCGGCGCGTGGCGCCGCCATGCAGATCGCCGCGATGAAGCCGCGGTACGTCACCCGGGACGAGATCCCGGAGGACGTCGTCGCGACCGAGCGGCGGATCGCCGAGGAGACCGCTCGCGAGGAGGGCAAGCCGGAGCAGGCGCTGCCCAAGATCGTCGAGGGTCGGGTCAACGGGTTCTACAAGGACTCGGTGCTCCTCGAGCAGTCCTCCGTGCAGGACTCCAAGAAGACCGTCAAGGCCGTGCTCGACGGTGCCGGCGTGACGGTTACCCGGTTCGCCCGCTTCGAGATCGGCCAGTCCTGATCCCGGAGCCTGGAGCCCAGGCGGTGCCCCGCCCTCGCGTTTGCCGAGGGCGGGGCACCGTCCTGTATAAACCAGCACACCACTGAGGGGAGAGCCATGGAGCTCCGCAGGCACGGTTTCCGCAGAGTGCTGCTCAAGCTGGGCGGCGAGATGTTCGGCGGCGGCAAGGTCGGCGTCGACCCCGACGTGGTGCAGACCGTCGCGCGGCAGATCGCCGACGTCGTGCGCGAAGGCGTCCAGATGTCCGTCGTGATCGGCGGCGGCAACTACTTCCGCGGCGCGGAGCTGTCCCAGCGGGGCATGGACCGCGACCGCGCCGACTACATGGCGATGCTCGGCACCGTCATGAACTGCCTCGCCCTCCAGGACTTCCTGGAGAAGCTCGGCATCGACACGCGCGTGCAGACCGCCATCACCATGGGCCAGGTCGCCGAGCCCTACATCCCCCGCCGCGCCGAGCGGCACCTGGAGAAGGGCCGCGTGGTGATCTTCGCCGGCGGCGTCGGCATGCCGTACTTCTCCACCGACACCGCGGCCGCCCAGCGTGCGCTGGAGATCGGCTGCGAGGTCGTGCTGATGGCCAAGTCCGTCGACGGCGTCTACACCGACGACCCGAAGACGACGCCGGACGCGAAGATGTACGAGCACATCACCCACCGGGAGGTGCTCGAAGGCGGTCTCGCGGTCGCCGACGCGACCGCGTTCAGTCTGTGCATGGACAACAACATGCCGATGATCGTGTTCAATCTGCTCACCGAGGGGAACATCGCTCGCGCGGTGCGTGGTGAGAGGATCGGCACCGTGGTCAGCACTCCCTGACCGTTGCCGCCACGCCATCCGGGTCCACACACGTAACAGGAGCAGGCTTTGATCGACGAGACACTCTTCGACGCCGAGGAGAAGATGGAGAAGGCGGTGACGGTCGCCAAGGAGGAGCTCTCCTCCGTGCGCACCGGTCGCGCCAACCCCGGCATGTTCTCCCGGATCGTCGTCGACTACTACGGGTCGCCGACCCCGCTCAACCAGCTCGCCGGGATCAACATCCCCGAGGCCAGGATGGCCGTCGTCAAGCCGTACGACGTCAGCCAACTCGGCGCCATCGAGCGGGCCATCCGTGACTCCGACCTCGGCGTCAACCCCAGCAACGACGGCGCGATCATCCGCGTGATCATCCCTCAGCTCTCCGAGGAGCGCCGCCGCGACATGGTGAAGGTCGCCAAGTCCAAGGGCGAGGACGCGCGGGTGTCCATTCGCAACATCCGCCGCAAGGCGAACGAGGAGCTGCACCGCATCGCCAAGGACGGCGAGGCGGGCGAGGACGACGTCGCGCGCGCCGAGAAGGAGCTGCAGCACCTGACGGACAAGTTCGTCGCGCAGGTCGACGAGCTCGTCAAGCACAAGGAAACAGAGCTGCTCGAGGTCTGAGCCCGGCAGAACATGATCAGCGCACCCACTGGGCCCGAACCCGTCGAGGAGAACCGTGTGACGACCGGTGACGCGACCGGCGACGCGTCTGTGGCTCCCGCCCAGAAGTCCGGCCGCAACCTGACGGCGGCGATCGGCGTCGGCGTGCTGCTCGGCGCCGTCGTGCTCGTGTCGCTGCTGACCGTGCGGCAGATCTTCGTCGGTGTCGTGGCGGTCGCGGTGGCGGTCGGCACGGTGGAGCTGGCGGGGGCGCTGAAGCGTGGCGCGGAGATCCGGGTCGCGCTGTGGCCGGTGCTGGTCGGCGGCCAGGCGATGGTGTGGCTGTCCTGGCCGTACGGCCGCAACGGGTTGCTCGCGGCGTTCGTGGTCACGATCCTGGCGTGCCTGGTGTGGCGGTTCCGCGGCGGCGCCGACGGTTACCTGCGGGACATCAGCGCGTCGATCCTGACCGCCGCGTACGTGCCGCTGTTCGCGTCGTTCGCGGCGATGCTGGTGGTGGCCGAGGACGGCGTGGCCAGGGTGCTGTGCTTCCTGATCCTGGTGGTCAGCTCCGACATCGGCGGCTACACCGTCGGCGCGAAGCTCGGCCGGCACCCGATGGCCCCGACGATCAGCCCGAAGAAGTCCTGGGAGGGCTTCGCGGGCTCCGTCGCCGCGGGCGTCGTCGCCGGGACGTTGACGCTCACCCTGATGTTGGACGGCCAGTGGTGGCAGGGCGCGTTGTTCGGCGTCGCGCTCGTGTGCACGGCGACCGTCGGTGACCTGGTGGAGTCGCTCATCAAGCGCGACCTCAAGATCAAGGACATGGGCACGCTGCTGCCCGGCCACGGCGGCCTGATGGACCGGCTGGACTCGCTGCTGCCGTCCGCGGTCGTGTCCTGGCTGCTGCTGCTGCTTTTCATCCCCAGTTGATCTTCCCGTGATGTCGGTGCGGCGTGGTTTGCTTGACGACGTGGGACTGGTGTCGAGGGCGCGCGAGCGGATCGCCGCGGCCCGGCGTGGCGCGGAGATGCTGCCGAGCCCGAACATCTGGCACTGGCCCGAGGTCTACGAGGTGGAGAACCGGGCGCAGGACGTCGACGGCGCGATCTGGCGGGTGCTGGCCGAGCAGGCCGACTGGTCGGGCCGCGACGTGGTCGACATCGGTTGCGGTTCCGGTTTCCACCTGCCGAGGTTCGCGTCGCTCGCCCGGCGGGTGACCGGAGTCGAGCCGCACGAGCCGCTGGTGCGGCTGGCCCGCACACGCTTGGCCGCGCTGTCGACGGTGGCCGTGCTGCCCGGGTCGGCGCAGCGGTTGCCGCTGCCGGACGCGAGCGTGGACGTGGCACATGCCCGGACCGCGTACTTCTTCGGTCCGGGCTGTGAGCCGGGGCTCGCCGAGGCGGAGCGGGTGCTGCGCCCCGGTGGTGTCCTGGCGATCGTCGACCTGGATGTGCGACACCGGCCCTACGGCGACTGGATGCGCGCCGACCTGCCGGAGTACGACCCGGTCGAGGTGGACCGGTTCTTCGCGAGGATGGGGTTCGAGTCCCGTTCCGTCGAGTCGCTGTGGCGGTTCGAGGACCGGGCCGGCCTGGAGTCCGTGTTGCGGATCGAGTTCTCGTCGCGCGTCGCGGACCGGGCCCTCATGGACGTCCCCGGGCTGAGCTTTCCGGTCGGCTACCGGGTGTTGACCAGGCGAAAGCCGGCCGGGCTGCTCGTGCCCTAGTCCTCGTCGGCCTCGTCGTCGGTGTCCGGCTCGGCGGGCGGGGCCTCGCCGAGGATGGCGTACAGCGCACGCCGGGCCTCGCTGAGCACGTCGACCGCGCGGGTCTTCTGCGCGTCGGTCGCGGCCTGGGCGACCTGGACGGTCGCGCCCATGAGCTGGCCGATCGCGTCGCGCAGGTTGACGTCCTTCGGGTCGGCGTCGCGTGCGATCTGCTCCCACGGTGGGGTCTCGATCTTCGCGGCCGCCTGCCGGCCCTCGTCGGTGAGCGTGTACAGCCTGCGGCTGCCGCGGCCCTCGTCGTTGATCAGACCCTCGTCGGCGAGCAGCTGCAGCGTGGGGTAGACGGAGCCGGGGCTCGGTCGCCACAGCTCGCCGCTGCGTTCGGTGATCTCCTGGATCATCTCGTAGCCGTGCATGGGTCGTTCGACGAGCAGCGTGAGGATCGCAGCCCGCACGTCGCCGCGCCTGCTGCGTCGGCCGGGGCCGTGACCTCGCCCGCCGCGCCGGTGGCCACGTTCGCCGGGGCCGAGCCCACCGAAGGGGAAGCCGCCGGGCGGTCCCGGCCAAGGGCCGGGTGGGACCGGCGGAAACGGAACTCCGCCGCCGCCGCGCGCCTCCGGCCCGCCGAAGTGGGTCCTCGGGTCCCCGAAGACGGGGGCGCCGGGGTGACCGAATGGATGTTCGTGTCCGAATGATGGACGCATGACTGGTTCCTCCCTGTGTGATGCATCGCGTGGTATCGCGATACGTTTACGATATATCGGAATGCATCGCGATGCAACGTTCTGCGATGAAGCCGCCTCTGACCAGGTCTGTTCGAGGGGCGTGGGACAATGGGACAGCCATGACCGCATTGCCCCTCGTCTTCGACGCACCCAAGCGCGGCCTCCCGCCCCGCCACCTGGCCGACCTCTCCGCCGACGAACGTCGCGCCGCGGTCGTCGAGCTGGGGGAGAAGCCGTTCCGCGCGAACCAGCTGTCCAACCACTACTTCGGGCGCCTGACCGCGGACCCGGCCGCGATGACCGACATCCCCGCCGCGTCGCGGCAGCGCCTCGTCGACGAGCTGATGCCGCCGCTGCTGTCGGTGGTGCGGCACCTGAGCTGCGACGACGACTCCACTCGCAAGACCCTGTGGCGCGCCCACGACGGGACGCTGCTCGAGAGCGTGCTGATGCGCTATCCCGACCGCGTCACCCTGTGCGTGTCGAGCCAGGCCGGTTGCGGCATGGCGTGCCCGTTCTGCGCCACCGGCCAGGGTGGTCTGCAACGCAACCTCTCGACGGCGGAGATCGTGGACCAGGTCCGCACCGCGGCGGCCGCCATGCGCGACGGTGACCTCGGTGCGCCCGGCCGCCTCTCGAACATCGTGTTCATGGGCATGGGTGAGCCGCTCGCGAACTACAAGCGGGTGGTGGAGGCGGTTCGGCGGATCACCGAGCCGGCGCCGAACGGTCTGGGGATCTCGCAACGTTCGGTGACGGTGTCCACGGTCGGCCTCGCGCCCGCGATTCGGAAACTGGCGGACGAGCGGATGCAGGTCCGGCTGGCGGTGTCACTGCACACCCCGGACGACGAGCTGCGCGACACCCTCGTGCCGGTCAACACGCGGTGGTCGGTGGACGAGGTCCTGGAGGCCGCCCGCTACTACGCGGACACCTCGGGCCGGCGCGTGTCGATCGAGTACGCGCTGATCCGCGACGTGAACGACCAGCCGTGGCGTGCCGACCTGTTGGCGAAGCGGCTGCGGAAGCACTTGAAGCAGATGGTGCACGTGAACGTGATTCCGCTGAACCCGACGCCGGGCTCGAAGTGGGACGCGGCGCCGAAGCCGGTGGAGCGGGAGTTCGTGCGCCGAGTCAACGAGGGCGGCGTGGCCTGCACCGTGCGTGACACCCGAGGCCAGGAGATCGCCGCCGCCTGCGGACAGCTCGCCGCTGAGGGCTAGGACGTCGCACTGCCTTCGCCGTTGTGGCGGCGCTCGTCTGCGAAAAGTGGCGCGGGATTGTCGAGACGACGGCCCTGTCTACGACGTATCGACGACGACACCGCAGACAGCGAAGGAGACACAACGATGGGCAAGGTCACCACCGGCGCCACGATGTCGCTCGACGGTTTCATCGCCGGGCCAGAGGAAAGTGGCTTCGACCTGCTGTTCCAGTGGTACGGCAACGGCGACGTCGAGATTCCGTCGGCCAGTCCCGACGTGCCGGCGATCCGACTTTCCGCGGCGAGCGCCGAGCTGATCAAGGCGGAGTGGGAGAACACCGGTGCGCTGGTCGTCGGCCGGTATCTCTACGACATGACGAACGCCTGGGGTGGGCGCCACCCGATGGACGTGCCCACGGTCGTGGTCACTCACCGGCGCCCCGAGGACCGGCCGGAGGACGACGAGAACTTCGTCTTCGTCACCGACGGTGTCGAGGCGGCGGTGGCCAGGGCGAAGGCCCTGGCCGGGGACAAGAACGTCGGCGTCAACGGTGGGCAGATGGCCCGTCAGTGTCTGGCGGCCGGCCTGCTCGACGAGGTCGGCGTCGAACTTGTGCCGGTCGTGCTGGGCGCCGGCAAGACGCTGTTCGGCGAGCTCGGCACCACGCCGGTCCAGTTCGAGGGGCCCATCGCCGTGGTCCAAGGCACCGGCGTCACCCACCTGCGTTACCGGGTCAAGAAGTAGGCGCGCACGGTCCACACATGGCCGCCGGCGACCGGGAGGCTGCGGCATGATGGACCGATGCGTGCCGCTGACCCCGCTTCTGCCCCGTGACCGGGGGTTATCTCAAGGGGCGGATCCGTCGGGAGGACATCCTCGCGGCGGCGGTCGCCGTGTACGGGGAGGCCGGGTACCACGGGTCGTCGTTGCGGGAGGTGGCCAAGCGGGCCGGGATCACGCACGCCGGGCTGCTCTACTACTTCCCCACCAAGGAGGCCCTGCTCGCCGCGGTGCTCGAGCGGCGCGACGCCGACGACGCCGAGCGCGAGCAGCTCGGGGCCCCGCCCGGGCTGGAGGTGTTGCGGCACTTCATCGCGCTCGCCGAGCACAACGTCGCGCACCCCGGGATCGTGGACCTCTACTCGCGACTCGCCGCCGAGGCGGTGGCGCCCGACCATCCCGCGCACGAGTACTTCGTGCGCCACTACCGGCTCGCGCGGGACGCCGCGTGCGAGTCGTTCCAGGTGCTGGCCGACGGGGGGCAGCTGCGGGCGGGGGTGGCGCCGACGGTCGCGGCGTTGACGTTCATCGCGTTGATGGACGGTCTGCAGGTGCAATGGCTGACCACGCCGGCGGACGTGGACCTCGTCGGCTCGCTGCGCGCCTACCTGGACGCCGTGCTCACCGAACCACTCGACACCGATGCCTAGTCACAACGTGCTCGCGTACGGGTCCCAGCCCTCCGGCAGCGCGGGCGGCACGTCGACCGTGCTCGTCACCATGACCGCCTGCCCCTTGGTGATCGACTCCTCGATGGACAGCATCGCGTCGAGCACGTGGTAGGCCAGCTCGCCGGACGCACGTTCCGGCACCCCGGCCCGGATCGCCCGCGCCAGCTCCAGCGCCCCGGTCCCGCGCGAGGCCGCATGTCCTTGCGCCGCAAGCTCTTCCGGCGCCGACCCACCCAGCACGTGCAACGTCGTGACGCCGTCGAACCCGTTCGGGTCCGGCAGCACCGCGGCTCCCAGCGTGCCCGTGACCTCCAGCAGACCGCGGATGAGCGCCGAGTCGAAGCTCAGCACCACCTGCGCGGAACCGCCGCGCTCGAACTCGACGAGCGCGCTGACGGTCGTCGGCACGGCCACCGCGAACTCCGTGCCGGCCCGCGGCCCCGACCCGATGACCCGGGTCGCCCGCGCCTGCCCACCGGCGCCGGTGACCCGCCTGATCGGGCCGAGCAGCTGCACCAGCTCGGTCAGGTAGTACGGCCCCATGTCGAGCAGCGGCCCGCCGCCGACCGCGAACAGGAACTCCGGCGCCGGATGCCAGCTCTCCGGGCCGGGTGACTGGAGCAACGCGAGCGCCGTGCGCGGCTCGCCGATCCGGCCCGCGTCGATGGCCCGCCGCGCGGTCTGCAGGCCGGCGCCGAGCACCGTGTCCGGCGCGCTCGCCACCCGAAGGCCCTTCTCCCGCGCCCGGTCGAGCAGCTTGCGCCCGGTCTCGCGGTCGAGCGCGAGCGGCTTCTCCGCCCACACGTGCTTGCCGGCCTCCAGCGCGGCGAGGCCGATGTCGACGTGCGCGGCCGGGATCGTCAGGTTGACGACCAGCTCGACGTCGGGGTCGGCGAGCAGCTCGGCCACCGTGCCGGCGCGGGGCACACCGTGCTTGACCGACTGCGCCGCGCGCCCGTGCGACGTCCAGGTCGGCGACCATGACCACGCGGACGTCCGGAAAGCTCGTCAGGTTCTCGAGGTAGGTGTCGCTGATGACGCCGGCGCCGATCACTCCGACGCCGACCGGTCCGGCGCTCACCGGCCCGTGCCGGTCAGGTAGGCGTGGCTCGCGGCGATGCCGTCGAAGATGTCGCCGTCGTACGCGTCGAACTCGACCACGCGCAACGCGTCCGGTGCCGCGGCGAGCACGTCGGCGACCGGGATCCGGCCCTGCCCGGCGGGGACCTGTCCGGACGCGTCGGTGGCGAGGTCGCCGTCCTTGATGTGCAGCGCGTGCACCCGCTTGCCGAGGCGCCTCAGCAACGCCGGCGCGTCGGCGCCGCCCGCGGTCGCCCAGTACGTGTCGACCTCCAGCACCACGGACGGGTCGAGCTGGTCGGCGAGGACCTCGAACGCGCTGCGACCGTCCAGTCGGGTCTCCAGCTCCCACCAGTGGTTGTGGTAGCCGACGGTCAGGCCGTGCTCGGCGGCGAGCTTCGCCGCGTCGTTGAGCGCGGTCGCCGTCGCGGCGACGCCCGCCGCGTCCTGCCACCGGTCGGCCGGCACGAACGGGTCGATCACCACCGTGATGCCGCACTCGACGGCCGCGGCGAACACCGCGGGCTGGTCGGCGCCGATCAGCTGGGCGTGCGCGGTCGGCGCGGTGAGCCCGTGGTCGGGGAGCGCGGTGCGGAGCACCGCCACGTTCTCGAGGACGCCGTACGGCTCGACCTGCGTGAACCCGATCGCGGCGAGTCGTCGCAGCGTGTCGAGAGGATCTTCCGCGAAGGCCGCGCGGACGGAGTACAGCTGCACGGAAAGAGTGCCCATCCCCAACTCCCCTGACGTCGTCGTCGCGCATGGAAGCGCTCCCAATAATTTCTACCACTTGGTAGAAATTGGCACCAGGGATTATTGGGTTCACCCGTCCGGATGAAGTTCCTTCGCCATCGTCAGCTCGCCGTCGCACTCCCCGGTCGGTGCGAAACCGTTGCGCCGGTACAGCGCGATCGCGGGTTCGTTGCTCGGCAGCACGGCCAGCCGCAGCATGGTCTCGCCCGTGCGCCGGGCCCACGACTCGACGGCCGCGAGCAGCCGGTCGCCGACGCCGCGGCCCCGTGCGGACGGGCTCACCCACACGGACCGCAGCTCGGCGCCCGGCAGGCCGCTGGCCATGCCGACCGGCCGGCCGTCGAGCAGCTCGACGACGTGGTACGCCCCGGGCTGCGCCAACCGGGCCCGCCAGCGGTCGGAACCGCCGGCGTCCCAGTCGGCGAGCCGCGACTTGAACACGTGTGGCGACTCGGTCAGCGCCGCCAACCGCGCGTCCCGCCACAGCGGCCAGTCGGCGGTGGTGAGCACTCGCAGCACGGCCTCGAGCGTAGGTGCCGTCAGCCGGTGGCGCGGGCGAACGAGACCCGGTGCAGCCGGCCGGGCTCGTCGACCACGTACAGCTCGCCCCACGCGTCCACGCCGAACGAGGTGACCGACTCGGGGAAGGTGCCGAGCACGGCGTTCTCGTAGGTGCCGTCGGCGTTCTGCCGCAGTCCCCACGCCGTGGCGGAGCAGAAGTCGGCGGCCACGTAGGCACCCGCCGCCAGCCGCGCGTACTTCTGGCCGCGGTAGACGAAGCCACCGATCACCGCGCATCCCTCGACGCCGGAGCGGTAGTGGAACACCGGCGCGGTGTACTCGGCGTCCGGGTCGCACCGGGTCTCGTCGAACACGTTCGGTCCCTCCATGCAGGACCAGCCGAAGTTGGCGCCGCCGGTGCGGCCGCCGAGGTGGTCGACCTCCTCGGACCGGCCCTGGCCGACGTCGGCGATCCACAGCGAGTTGTCGGCCTTGTCGAACGAGAACTTCCACGGGTTGCGCAGACCCCACGCCCAGATCTCCGCGCGTGCGCCGGCGACGCCGACGAACGGGTTGTCGGCCGGCACGCAGTAGGGGAGCGCGCCGCACGCGCGGGCGACGTCGACCCGGAGGATCTTGCCGAGCAGGGTGTCCAGGTTCTGGCCGCTGCCGAAGGGGTCGCCGCCGCTGCCGCCGTCACCGATGCCGAGATACAGATAGCCGTCCGGCCCGAAGGTCAGGTGGCCGCCGTTGTGGTTGCCGAACTCGGCGTGCTCCTGGCTGAGCAGGACCTCCTCCGCGCCGGTGCCGAGCTGGACCCGCGACAGCGTCACGGCACCGTCCGGCAGCGCCGTGTACGCCACGTACACGGTCTTGCTGCGGGTGAAGTCCGGCGCGATGGCGAGCCCGAGCAGGCCGCGTTCGTGCTCGGACTCGTTGACACGGTCGGAGATGTCGAGCACCGGCTCCGCGGCGAGGCGTCCGGTGCGGGGGTCGAACGAGCGGACCGTGCCGGACTTCTCGGTGATCAGCAGCCGTCCGTCGGGCAGCCCCGCGACCGTGGTCGGCGCGACGAGGCCGGACGCGATCTCGGTGGTGCCCACGCGCAGCTCGGCGAGCGGCACACCGCCGCCGGGCGCCGCGGCACCCGCTGGGAGCGAGCCGAACACGAGGCCGGCGGCGAGCAGGGGGATGGTCAGGAGTCTGCGTCGTGGCATGTGAATCTCCCTCGCCGAAGTGGTCTAGACAACTTCAGGGTTTGATTCAACCAGGTGCGCGGCGCGCACGGTAGCCATGCGATGACACGGTGAGTTCACGCCGGGACAGACGTGTGAGTGGGAACGAGCGGGCGTGCGCCTAGCGACGCCAGGAGGTGCGCTGACGGACGCGGTCACCGACGAGCAGGACGACCAGCAGGACACCGATGCCGATGAGCCACAGGCGCTCGGTCTCGGCGATGTGGTTGCCGATGAACGCCATGGCGAACACGCCGATCGTGGTGATCCAGCCGCCGATCTCGCGGCCCCGGGGGAAGCGGCCGTGCCAGCCCCACTCCGCGGACGGCTCCTCGTGCGGGTCGACCGCGTTCTTCGACCGCTTCTGCAGCTGCGAGCCTGCCACGTTCCCTCCCTGCATCCTGTCTGTGCCGGATCATGCTCCCACACGCCCCGCCACCCGTGCGGTAGCGGTCGCACCCCGATCGGGAACAATGCCCGGTGATGACTAAGCGCACCGTGCTCGTTCTGGGCTCAACGGGCTCGGTCGGTGTCCAGGCTCTGGACGTCGTCTCAGCCAATCCCGACCGTTTCGACGTCGTCGGCGTCGCCGCCGGCGGCGCGAGTCCCGCCGCCCTCGCGGCGCAGGCGCTCGCGCACAACGTTCGAGCGATCGCCGTCTCCCGCTCGACCGCGGCCGAGGACGTCCAGCTCGCGATCTACGCCGAGGCGCAGAAGCGGGGCTACGACCGGGGCGACTTCCCGATGCCCCGCATCCTCGCCGGACCGGACGCGGTCACCACGCTGGTGGCCGAGACCCCGGCCGACATCGTGCTCAACGCGATCACCGGCTCGCGGGGCCTCGCGCCGACCCTGCAGGCGCTCGACACCGGCGCCACGCTGGCGCTGGCCAACAAGGAGTCGCTCATCGCGGGCGGCCCGCTCGTGCTGCGGGCCGCGAAGCCGGGGCAGATCGTGCCCGTCGACTCCGAGCACTCCGCCATCGCGCAGTGCCTGCGCGGCGGGCAGCCGCACGAGGTGGCGCGGCTGGTGCTCACGGCGTCCGGCGGACCGTTCCGCGGCCGTACCCGCGCGGAGCTGGCCGGCGTCGGGCTCGCCGACGCGATGGCGCACCCGACCTGGGACATGGGCCCGGTCATCACCATCAACTCGGCCACCCTGGTCAACAAGGGCCTCGAGCTGATCGAGGCGCACCTGCTGTTCGGGATCCCCTACGACCGCATCGACGTGGTCGTGCACCCGCAGTCGATGATCCACTCGATGGTCACGTTCACCGACGGCTCGACGCTGGCCCAGGCCAGCCCGCCGGACATGCGCCTGCCGATCGCGCTGGCGCTGGGCTGGCCGGACCGGGTCCCCGGCGTCGCGCGGCCCGCGACGTTCGCCGAGCCGACCGCGTGGACGTTCGAACCGCTCGACGACGACACGTTCCCCGCCGTGCGGCTCGCCCGCGCGGTCGGCACGGCGGGCGGCTGTCTGCCCGCGGTCTACAACGCGGCGAACGAGGAGGCGGTCGCGGCCTTCGTGGAAGGACACACGGTCTTCACCGCGATTGTGGAGACTGTCCAGGACGTCGTCGACGACGCGCACGACTGGCACGGTGAGCCGGCCGGCGTCGACGAGGTCCTCGCCGCGGAGGAGTGGGCCCGCGCCCACGCCCGCGAGCGACTCGCTGCTGGGCCCGGCGCCGCCGGGCAAGGAAAGGACTGACGAAGTGCTGGCGTGGCTCCTGGGGATCGTGCTCTTCGCGCTGGGCATCTGCGCGTCGGTCGCGCTGCACGAGGCCGGGCACATGTGGGCCGCCAAGGCCTTCGGGATGAAGGTGCGCAGGTACTTCATCGGCTTCGGCCCGAAGATCTGGTCGTTCCGCCGCGGCGAGACCGAGTACGGCCTCAAGGCCATCCCGGCCGGCGGCTTCTGCGACATCGCCGGCATGACCGCGCTCGACGAGGTCACGCCGGAGGAGGCGCCGCGCGCGATGTGGCGCTACCCGACGTGGAAGCGCTTCGTGGTGATGGTCGCCGGCTCGGTCACCCACTTCATCCTCGGCTTCATCATCCTGTACCTGCTCGCCGCGACCATGGGCCTGCCGAACGTGGCCGGCACCCCGGTGATCAGCGGCACGGACTGCGCCGCAAGCACCCAGGACCCGAAGACGTTCGAGTACGCGAAGTGCGGCGCCAGCGACCCGGCCCCGGCACGCGACGCGGGCCTGCGCGAGGGCGACGAGATCGTCAGCATCGACGGCAAGGCCACCCCGACCTGGACCGACGTGGTCAGCCGGGTGCAGAAGCTGCGCGGCGAGCACGAGTTCGTGGTGCTGCGCGACGGCGAGCGGCGCACGCTGACCATCGACGTCCCGACGGTGCGGCGGGTGGCGCCCGAGTCGAAGCCGGGCGCCGAGGGCAACAAGCTCGTCGACGTCGGCGCCATCGGCGTCACCAGCACCCCGATCTACCAGTACGACGCGGGCAGCGCGATCGGCGGCTCCGTCGAGTTCACCGGCGAGATGTTCGTCCGCGTGTGGGAGGGCCTGATGGCCTTCCCACAGAAGATCCCCAAGGTCATCGAGGCCATCGGCGGCGGGGAGCGCGACCCGGACACCCCGGTCAGCGTGGTCGGCGCGAGCATCATCGGCGGCGACGCGGTCGAACAGGGCGTCTGGGAGCTGTTCCTGCTGCTCCTGGCCACGCTGAACTTCTTCGTCGGCGTGTTCAACCTGCTGCCGCTGCTGCCGCTGGACGGCGGGCACATCGCGGTCCTGTTCTACGAGAAGATCCGCGACTGGATCCGCAAGGCCAGGGGCAAGCCCGCGGGCGGCCCGGTCGACTACACCAAGTTGTCGGCGGTCACGATGGTGTTCATCTTCATCGGCGGCGCCGTCGTGTTGTTGACCGTCACAGCCGACATCGTCAACCCGATCCGAATAGGCCAGTAGGCTGAAACCATGACCGAAGGCATCATGCTGGGCATGCCCGGGACACCGCCCCCGGTCCTCTCGGAGCGGCGCAAGACCAGGCAGCTCATGGTGGGCAAGGTCGGCGTCGGCAGCGACTTCCCGGTCTCGGTGCAGTCGATGACCACGACGTTGACCGCGGACGTGAACGCGACGTTGCAGCAGATCGCGGAGCTGACCGCGGCGGGTTGTGACATCGTGCGGGTGGCGTGTCCGTCCCAGGACGACGCGGAGGCGTTGCCGGCGATCGCGGCGAAGTCGCAGATCCCGGTGATCGCCGACATCCACTTCCAGCCGAAGTACGTGTTCGCCGCGATCGAGGCCGGCTGTGCCGCGGTGCGGGTGAACCCCGGCAACATCCGCAAGTTCGACGACCAGGTCAAGGAGATCGCCGCGGCGGCCCGGGACCACGGCACGCCGATCCGGATCGGGGTCAACGCGGGTTCGCTGGACAAGCGGTTGATGGAGAAGTACGGCAAGGCCACGCCGGAGGCGCTCGCGGAGTCGGCGTTGTGGGAGGCGTCGCTGTTCGCCGAGCACGACTTCCACGACCTCAAGATCTCGGTGAAGCACAACGATCCGGTGGTCATGGTGCGGGCCTACGAGATCCTGGCCGAGCAGTGCGACTACCCGCTGCACCTCGGCGTCACGGAGGCCGGCCCGGCGTTCCAGGGGACCATCAAGTCGGCGGTCGCGTTCGGCGCGCTGCTGCGGCAGGGGATCGGGGACACGATCCGGGTGTCGCTGTCGGCGCCGCCGGTGGAAGAGGTCAAGGTCGGCGACGCAGATCCTGCAGTCGCTGAACCTGCGGCACCGCAAGCTCGAGATCGTGTCGTGCCCGTCGTGCGGGCGCGCGCAGGTCGACGTCTACAAGCTCGCGGAGGAGGTGACCGCGGGCCTGGAGGGCATGGAGGTCCCGCTGCGCGTCGCCGTGATGGGCTGTGTGGTGAACGGCCCCGGTGAGGCGCGTGAGGCCGACCTCGGGGTCGCGTCCGGCAACGGCAAGGGCCAGATCTTCGTGAAGGGCGAGGTCATCAAGACCGTGCCGGAGCACCAGATCGTGGAGACCCTCATCGAAGAGGCCATGCGCATCGCCGAGGAGGCGGGGGAGACCACCGCGTCCGGCGGCCCGGTAGTGACGGTCTCCTGAGCGCCAGTCCGCCTCCCCGGATTTCATGTGTGGGTTGTCACGTTCCCCTGAGGTAACTGTTGGTCAGGCGCAGACCTTCGCACAAAGATCTCAGACCGTCTCGTAGCGCAGGAGCACGGTGCCGCCCGGGAACGTCCGGTGCTCGACCAGCCTCAGCGGGACCAGCTGGGCGAGGGGTGGGAAGAACGGCGTGCCACCGCCGATCGCGAACGGGTGGAACACCAGCCGGTACTCGTCGACCAGGCCGGCTCTGACCAGCGGTGCGGCGAGGGTGGGGCCGGCGACCTCGAGCACGCCGTCGGTCGACGCCTTGAGCCGTTCGGCGACCGCCACCACGTCGCCGCGCTCGAGCCGTGAGTTCCAGCCGACCGACTCGAGCGTCTTCGAGAACACGACCTTCGGCATGTCCCGCCACACCTGCGCGTAGTCGGCCGTGACCGGCGTGACGTCGGGCTCCTGGTCCGCGGTCGGCCAGTACGCCGACATCAGCTCGTAGAGCTTGCGCCCGTACAGCGACAACGCGATCGAGCGCGTGTGGTCGTTCCAGTACTGGTGCAGCTCGTCGTCCGGAGCCGTCCAGCTGAGGTCGTCGCCGGGGCCGGCCGTGTAGCCGTCCACCGACAGGTTCATGCCGTACGTGAGTGTGCCCATGCGTCCTCCTGCTGCTACCTGTCTCGCGAAAGGTAGACCAGCGGGAGGCGCGGAACTCATCGGTCGGCGGCCACCTGCGCGCGCAGGTACTCCTCCTGCTCCCGCAGCTCCGGGCTCGTCCGGTCGCCGAAGTCGTCGGCCGTCGCGACCTGGCGGATCTCGATCTCGAAGGCCGCGCCGGTCGGGTTCGGCACCCGCCGCACCCACTCGACGGCCTCCTGTCTGGTGTCGACCTCGATCAGCCAGAAGCCCGCCACCAGCGACTCCGGCGTCGCGAACGGGCCGGCGACGACCGTGGTCGACGTGCCGGAGAAGCGCACCCGCATGCCCTTCGAACTCGGCAGCAGCCCCTCCGTCGCGAGCAGGACACCGGCGCACACCAGCTCCTGGTTGTACCGGGCCATGGCGTCGAGCGTCGCCTCGTCGGACAGGACGCCGGCCTCGGCGTCGGCGTCGGACTTGATCAGGATCATGAACCGCATCGTGCGCTCCGTTCGGGAAGGGCTGCTGCCATCACGTCGAACCTGGTAACGGGGGATCGACAGGTCGGACGCAAATTTCCTTCAACCGTCCAGGTCGGCGGGTCCCTGTCTGTCCCAAGGGCCCTTCTTCTGGCACGCTTGAGGATGTGTTGCGGCTTGCAGGAGCGCGGCTGCTCGACGAACGGGACCGGTTGGCCGTGCGCGCGATGCTCACGGCGGATCCCGTCGCGTCCTGCATGGTGGCGTCCCGGATCGAGAACCTGGGCATGGACCCGTGGCGCCTCGGCGGCGAACTGTGGGGCTGCGAGCCCCGCGGGTTGCGCGGCGGCCGCCTCGACTCGCTGTGCTTCGCCGGCTCGAACCTCATTCCGCTGCAGGGCAACCGGGCCGCGCTGCGTGCCTTCGCCGACCGGGCGCTGCGCAGGCGGCGGATGTGCTCGTCGGTGGTCGGGCCGGCCGAGCAGGTGCTCGGGCTGTGGGCGGAGCTGGAGCTCGACTGGGGCCCGGCCCGCGAGGTGCGCGACGACCAGCCGCTGATGTCGACCGGCAAGGTCCCCACGATCGCGCCGGACCCGCTGGTCCGCCCGGTGCGTCCGGACGAGCTGGACCGCTACCTGCCGGCCGCCATCGCCATGTTCGTCGAGGAGGTCGGCGTCGACCCCCGGGTGGGTGACGGCGGCGCGAGCTACCGCGCGCGGGTGGCCGAGCTGATCGCCGCCGGCCGCGCGTTCGCCAGGTTCGAGGGCGGCGAGGTGGTGTTCAAGGCCGAGATCGGCGCACTGTCGAACGCGGTCGGACAGATCCAGGGCGTGTGGGTGCACCCGGACCGGCGCGGGCACGGGCTCGGCTCGGCCGGCACGGCCGCCGTCGTCGACCGGCTCGTGCGTGGGCTCGGCCGGACCGCGAGCCTGTATGTCAACGCCTACAACGTGGTCGCCCAGTCGTCCTACAAGCGGATCGGGTTCACTCGGGTGGGTCAGTACGCCACCGTCCTGTTCTGATCTTCCGGCATACTCGCCGACGTGCGCGTCTCCCGCCTCGCTGCCGTCCTCGCCCTCACCGTCGTCCTCACAGTCCCACTCGCCGGCTGCGGCCTGTTCGGCTCCGACCCGGCGCCCGACGACGTCGCGACGGCGTTCCTGCGCGCGTTCGCCCGCGGCGACCTCACGGCCGCCGCGAACGCGACCGACTCGCCGGACTCGGCGAAGCCGGTGCTGACGCGGGTGCGCGCGGCGCTGGAGCCGAAGTCGGTGCGGGCCACCGTCGACAAGGTCGACGTCGTGGAGGGCGCGAACACCGCGAAGGCGTCGGTCACGATCATCTGGGACCTCGACACGAACCGGGAGTGGAGCTACCAGAACCGGCTCGAGCTGCGTTCCGAGAACGACGCGTGGAAGGTCCACTGGAGCCCGACGGTCATCCACCCCAAGCTCGCCGAGGGCCAGTCGATCGCGGTGCAGGGGCAGCAGCCGGAGCTCGCGCCAGTGCTCGACCGCGACGGGCAACTGCTGCTCGAGCCCAACCAGGTGATCTCCGTGCTGCTGGAGAAGGAGAAGGCGGGCGACGTCAACGCTGTCGCCGGTGCGCTCGCCACCGCGCTGAACGGCTTCGACAACACGATCACCCAGCAGGCGATCCTCGACGGCGCCGCCAAGGCCGGGGCCGGCAAGCCCTACCAGGTGGCGGCGCTGCGCTCGCAGGACTACGAGCTGGTGAAGCCGGTGATCTACGACCTGCCCGGCGTGCGGTTCACCTCCGCGCCCCGGCTGCTCGCCGTCGACAAGACGTTCGCGCCGACCGTGCTGCCCGGCATCCGCAAGGTCGTCGAGGCCGACGTGACCGGCAAGGCGGGCTGGCGGGTGCTCACCACCGACGTGTCCGGCGCCGAGGTCGAGGAGCTGTACGCGAAGGCCGCCGAGCCGGCGAAGGCCGCGACCGTCACGCTCTCGGCGACGGTCAGAACGCCGCGCAGGCAGCGCTCGCGACCGAGCCGACGCCGTCGATGCTCGTCGCGATGCAGCCGTCCACCGGCGAGGTGCTGGCCGTCGCGCAGAACGCGCTCGCCGACCCGCAGGGCCCGGTCGCGCTCACCGGCCGCTACCCGCCGGGGTCCACGTTCAAGATCGTCACCTCGACCGCGGCGCTGTCGACCGGCAAGGTCACCGCGGCCACGCAGGTCGGCTGCCCGGCGACGATCACCATCGACGGCAGGGAGATCCCCAACAGCGGCCGGTTCGACAAGGGCGTGATCACGCTGCAGAGCGCGTTCGCGTTCTCGTGCAACACCACCTTCGCCGAGCTCGCGTCCACGATGGGGCCGAACGAGCTGACCGAGACCGCGAAGCAGCTCGGCCTCGGCGTCGACTTCGTGATGCCCGGCGCCACGACGGTCACCGGGTCGGTGCCGCCGGCGACCGGGGTCGTGGAGCGGGCGGAGGACGGGTTCGGGCAGGGCAAGGTCGTCGCGAGCCCGTTCGGCATGGCGCTTCTCGTGTCGACCGTGGCCGCCGGCACCATGCCGGCGCCGACGCTCCTGCCCGCCGAGCGCACCACCGCCGACACGAAGCCGAAGCCGGTGTCGCCGGAGGTGCTGGTGGCCGTGCGGGAGATGATGCTGGCGATGGCCAAGAGCACCCCGGCGCTCGCCGCGTTCCCGGACGTGCGCGGCAAGACCGGCACCGCCCAGTTCGGCGACGGCACCCACTCGCACGGTTGGTTCGTCGGCTACCGAGGGGACCTGGCGTTCGCCGTGCTGCTCACCGACGCGGGGGTGTCGAGCAAGGCGGTCGCGGCCGCGACCCGGTTCCTGACCGGCCTCGGTTGAGCCTGTCCTAGGGTGGGGACATGCCCGTACGTGCTCCGCTGAAGCCCGGCGTCCAGTCGCCCCGCCGCCAGGTCCCGTCGTCCATCGTGCGTCCCGAGTACGTGGACAAGCCGGCGCCGGTGCGCAACACCGAGCCGTGGGTGCAGACCGACGAGACCATCGAGGCCATGCGGGTGGCCGGGCGGATCGCCGCGCAGGCGCTCGCCGAGGGTGGCAAGGCGGTCAAGCCGGGCGCGCTCACCGACGACATCGACAAGGTCGTGCACGAGTTCCTGCTCGACAACTTGGCGTACCCGTCGACGCTGGGCTACCGGCAGTTCCCGAAGTCGTGCTGCACGTCGCTCAACGAGGTGATCTGCCACGGCATCCCGGACACGACCCGCATCGAGGACGGGGACATCGTCAACATCGACGTGACCGCGTACATCGGCGGCGTGCACGGCGACACCAACGCGACGTACCTCGCGGGCGAGGTCGACGAGGAGGTGCGGCTGCTCGTCGAGCGCACCCGCGAGGCGACCATGCGGGCGATCAAGGCGGTGCGGCCGGGGCGGGCGCTGAACGTGATCGGGCGCGTCATCGAGTCCTACGCCAAGCGGTTCGGCTACGGCGTGGTGCGCGACTTCACCGGGCACGGCATCGCGCGGTCGTTCCACAGCGGGCTCGTGATCCTGCACTACGAGGAGCCGAACGTGGACACGATGATCGAGAAGGGGATGACCTTCACGATCGAGCCGATGATCACGCTGGGCGGCATCGACTACGACATCTGGTCCGACGGGTGGACGGTCACCACGAAGGACAAGAGCTGGACCGCGCAGTTCGAACACACACTGGTGGTCACCGACACCGGCGCAGAAATCCTGACCCTCCCATAAACCCGCGAGTCCCCCGTTCAGACACAGTGAGTTCCCGTTTCGTGTCTATCGCCGATCGACATGAAACGGGAACTCGGTGGTCCTGAACGGGGGACTCGCTGTGTCTGAACCGGGGACTCGCGGTTTTACAGGACTTCGAGGATGGCCTGGGCTACCGGGGACGGGTCTGTTGCCGGTGCCAGGTGGTGTGTGGCCAGCCTGCGTACCGGCCAGCCGAGCGCCTCGGCCGCGTCCGCGTCGGCGGCGTAGGGCTCGGAGAGCAGGACGTACCCGGCCGGTCCGTCCCACGTGACGTCCGGGCGCTCCTCCTTCAGGAACGCGATCGGCACCTCCGGCGCCTCGTCGGCGATCTCCGCGCGCAGGTCCTCGTCGGCGACCAGCTCGTCGAGCGGGTTCGGCGAGAACCAGCGCTGCCACCGGGGCAGCTGGCCCTCCCGCGACATCGCGCGCAGCTCCGAGTACAGGGCGGCCGGCACGGTGTCGCGCCAGCTGCGGCCCGGCGTCGGCAGCCCCGCGTCGACGAACACCAGCCCGGTGACCGCCTCCTCCAGCGCGTCCGCGAACGCCGGCAGCAGCGGGCCGGCACCGCTGTGCCCGACCAGCACGACCGGGCCGTCGAGCAGCTCCTCGCTCATGGCGTCGGCGAACGCGCCGAGCAGCACCTGGTGCACGGGCGGCGCCACCACCGACGGCCGCAAATCCAGCAGCACCGCCGGATGTCCGAGCGCGGCCAACGCGTCGGCGAGCGGCCGCAGGCTCGCCGGTCCGAGGAACGGGCTGTGCACCAGGACGGCGGTGACGGGGGTGGCGGGCATGACCGCGATGATGGCAGGTGGAGCGAAGGGGGCGCGGAGTGGCACGGATGCGGGGAGCGCTGCTGGTCGCGGGGACGTCCTCGGACGCCGGCAAGAGCGTGCTGGTCGCCGGGATCTGCCGGTGGCTGGCGCGCCAGGGGGTGGCGGTGGCGCCGTTCAAGGCGCAGAACATGTCGAACAACTCGGCGGTGACCGTCGAGGGCGGTGAGATCGGCCGGGCGCAGGCGATGCAGGCGCTCGCGTGCGGGCTGGAGCCGAGCGTGCGGTTCAACCCGGTGCTGCTCAAGCCCGGCTCGGACCACAGCTCGCAGGTCGTGTTGCTCGGCAAACCCGTCGGCACGCTGTCGTCCTACCAGGAACGGTCCTATCAGGACACCATACTGTCCACATTGGACGGACTGCGCGCCGAGTTCGACGTCGTCGTGTGCGAGGGCGCCGGGTCGCCGGCGGAGGTCAACCTGCGGGCCCGCGACATCGCGAACCTCGGCCTCGCGCGGGCCGCGAACCTGCCGGTGCTCGTCGTCGGCGACATCGACCGCGGCGGCGTCCTCGCGCACCTGTTCGGCACGCTCGCCGTGCTCGACCCGGCCGACCAGGCGCTGCTGTCCGCGTTCGTGGTCAACAAGTTCCGCGGTGACCTGTCGCTGCTCGAGCCGGGGCTCGACTGGCTGACGACCCGGACCGGACGGCCGGTGCTCGGGGTGCTGCCGTGGCGGGAGGAGCTGTGGCTCGACGCGGAGGACTCGTTGTCCTACACCGCCGACGGCGTGATCGGGCGGCCGGCGCCGCCGGTGGGGGAGCAGTGGCTGCGGGTCGCGGTGGTGCGCCTGCCGAGGATCTCCAACGCGACCGACGTCGAGGCGCTCGCGTGCGAGCCGGGCGTCGCGGTGCGGTTCGTGACCGAGCCGTCCCGTCTGGCGGACGCCGACCTCGTCGTGCTGCCCGGCTCCAAGTCCACAGTGGACGATCTCACGTGGTTGCGGGAGCGCGGGTTGGCGGCCGCGCTGGCCACACTCGACAAGCCGGTCCTCGGCATCTGCGGCGGGTTCCAGATGCTGGGCAGACGGCTGGTCGACGACGTCGAGTCGGGTCGCGGCGAGGTCGCCGGGCTCGGGCTGCTGGACCTGGACGTCGAGTTCGCGGCGGACAAGACCCTCGCGCGGCCGGTCGGGAGCGCGTTCGGCGAGCGGGTGTCCGGGTACGAGATCCACCACGGCCGGGTGACGCGGTGCGCGGTGCCGGGGCTGGTGTCGCTGCCGGACGGGTCCGACGAGGGCGCCCTCACCGGTTCGGTGGCCGGCACGCACTGGCACGGGCTGTTCGACAACGACGGGTTCCGGCGGGCGTTCCTGCGGTGGGCCGCCGACCGTGCCGGCCGCACCGGGTTCACCCCGGCGCCGGACGTGTGCGTCGCCGACGCCCGCTCGGCTCAGCTCGACCTGCTCGGCCAAATGGTCGCCGACCACTTGGACACCGCCGCGCTCACGAAACTGGTCGAACGGGGGCCGACACCCGGGCCACCGGTCCTGCGGACGTCTCTGGACATGGGCAAATAGCCTCGATCACGACATTCGGCACCCCTACTTTCGTCTGCCGTCGGTCCGGAACCTGTCACATCCGGAAAATTCATCACCCAACCGGTTCCCCCGAACGGGCTACGTCGATATAGTCCGCCGAGTGTCGCCATCCAGTCACGCTGCGCTACCGCCGGCGAAAACGAAGCTCGGGTTCGTGAGGCGTGCGTTCTCGACGCTCTCCGGCTTACGCCACTGGCGTGTGCACTGGAAGCTCGTCGTGGTCGTCGTCGGGCCGACGCTCGTGGCGGTGGTGCTCGCTGTCAGCAGCGCCTTGAGCTCGTGGTCCTCGGTGGCCGACTACGGCGAGGCGGCCGACCTGGTGCGGGTCAACCACCAGGTCAACGGGCTCGTCGACGCACTGCAGCAGGAGCGTGATGTCACCGCCGTGTTCGTGGCGTCGGGCCGCAAGCTCGGCGGCGACGAGGTCAACGCCGCGAGATCCGACGTCGACGCGGCGACCGCCGAGTACCGCGACGCCATCGGCGGCATCGACGTCGCCGAGTCCGGCCCGCTCGCGGACGACGTCCGCCGCGCGGACGACGCCTTGCGGGGCCTGGACTTCGTGCGCAACGCGGTCACGTCGGCCAGCCTCACCGAGGGCGCCATCCGTGCCACCTACACCGACACCATCGCGAAGCTGTTCGTGCTGGTGATCTTCGACCCGGCCGGCACGAACTCGCAGATGGCCGGCGACCTGCGCGTGCTCGGCGACATCTTCCTCGTCAAGGAGCACGCCAGCCAGGCCCGCGCCGAGCTCGGCGCGATCGTCACCACCGGCGAGTTCACCATCGGCAAGCTGCAGGACTTCACGGGCGTCCTCGCGCGGCAGCGCGCGGCGTTCGACGCGTTCCAGGTCGACAGTTCCGACGAGCAGCGCACCCTCTACGCCAACGCCGTGCAGGGCGTCGCGGTCTCGCAGGTGCAGACCGACCAGACCGCGGCAGTCGAACAGGCGACCGCCGATCGGCTGACGATCGACCCGGCGGCGTCGTTCACCGCCGCCACCGAGAAGCTGAAGCTGCTGCGCGTCGCGCAGACCGACCTGCTCGACGGCGTCATCGCCGACGTGGACGGCTTCCACGACGACGCGCTCTGGTCGGCGTGGGTGGCCATCGGCACGCTCGCGCTCGTGGTGCTGCTCGCGGTGGTGGTGTCCACCGCGGTCGCCAGGTCGATGTCGCGGTCGCTGCGCAGGCTGCGGACCTCCGCGCTGCACGTCGCGGAGGACTGGCTGCCCGAGATCACCCAGCGGCTGCGGCTCACCAACGTCGAGGCGATCGCCGAGATCCACGTCGCCCGCGTCGACGTGGACGCGGACGACGAGATCGGCGAGGTGGCCCGCGCGTTCGACGCGATCGCCGAGGCGTGCGCGCGGCTCGTGCGCGAGCAGGCCGAGCTGCGCGGCTCCATGAACTCCGGCTTCATCAATCTGGCGCGCCGCAACCAGCTCTGCGCGGAACGCATCCTGCGCGCGCTCGACGAGTGGGAGCAGGACGAGCTCGACACCGACCGGCTGCAGAAGCTGTTCGTCATCGACCATCTCGCGACCCGCATGCGCCGCACGGACGACAGCCTCATGGTCATCGCGGGCGCGCAGACGATCACCAAGCGGACCGGGCCCCGGTCGCTCGACGACGTGGTCGGCGCGGCGCTGTCCGAGGTGGAGCACTACACCAGGGTGGTGCGGCGGGTCGCCGGCGAGAGTGTCGTCGTGGTCGGGCACGCCGTGCCGGACGTCGTGCACCTGCTGTCCGAGCTGCTCGACAACGCGACCACGTTCTCCCCGCCGTCGACCCAGGTCACGGTGGCGTTCATGCGCACGCCGACGCATCCCGGCGCGGTCGTCGTGCTGGTCCGCGACCACGGTGTCGGGCTGTCGCCGGAACGGATCCAGGAGCTGAACCAGCGCATCACCTCGCCGGAGGCGATCGACGGCTCGATGGTGCGCAGCATGGGACTGATCGTGGTCGGCCGGCTCGCCGCGCGACACCGGATCTCGGTGCGGTTGGGCCACACCGACGGCGGTGGCGTGACCGCGACGGTCGTGCTGCCGCAGAACGTGCTGGTCGGCGAGCACCAACCCGGCGACTGGCAGCGGATGCCGGCGACGGCGCCCGTCACCAGGGTCGACCAGTACCGGCCGCAGACCCAGAGTCCGAACTGGACGGAGGGCCGCCCGCCCGCGCCGCCGCCGCCCGCGCCGCCGCCCCAGCGCCCGGTGCCGCCGCACCTGTCGAGCGGCTACCCGGACCCCACCGGCACCGCGGAGATCGGACCGATCGTGCCCGGCAGGGCGCTGACGCAGGCGGACGCGATGGCCATGCGTCGCCAGCAGCGCCGGCAGCGGACCACCCCGACCGACCACTGACTCACCCACAACCGCTTTCCGCCAAGGAGTTGACTGTGTTCAAGCGTGTGTCGGCCAACGGAAGAAAAGGCCGGGCCCTCGCCGTCGTCGCGGTGTCCGCGATGCTGGCGGTGCCCGCGTGCTCGTCGTCCGACGCGTCGGGCCCGGACTCGGACGTCACCGAGATCAGGATCGGCACGCCGCTCCCGCTGTCGGGTCCGAACGCGCCACTGGGCAAGGACGCACTGCAGGGCGCGCAGCTCGCGGCGGACATCCTCAACAAGGGCCTGCCCGGGCTGAAGGTGCCGCTGGCCAACGACAAGGGTCTGCCGAACCTCAACCACGCCAAGTTCAAGATCGTCCCGGCGGACACGCAGGGGAAGCCGGAGAACGGCGCGAGCGCGGTGAACCACCTCGTCAACGACGAGAACGTGCACGTGCTCGCCGGCGCGCTCGAGTCCGGTGTCACGAAGACCGCCGCGCAGCAGGCAGAACGCCTCGCGGTGCCGTTCGTCACGAGCATCTCGTCCTCGCCCGCGCTGACCCAGCAGGGGCTGAAGTGGTTCTTCCGCACCGGTCCCACCGACGTCACCTACGCGCAGTCGTTCTTCGGCCTGCTCGACGAGCAGAAGAAAAAGAACATCCCCGCTGACAAGATCGCCGTGCTGTACATGAACAACACGTTCGGCACGGACGCGTCGAAGGTCGCGAAGAGCCTCGCCGACTCCAACAACAAGACGATCGTCGCGGACGTGCCGTTCGACCCGGCCGCGACCGACCTGACCTCGCAGCTGCAGCAGGTGCGCGCGGCCGAGCCGGACGCGCTGTTCGTGGTGGCCTACCCGCCGACCGCGACGCTGTTCATCAACGCCACCCAGCAGCTCGACTACGTGCCGCCCGCGGTGATGGCGTTCGGCGCCGGGTTCATCGACGCCGGCTTCATCAAGTCGGCCGGCGACGGCCTCGAGGGCATGTCGCGCCGCGTGGCGTGGTCGGAGGACCTCGGCAACCGCAACCCGGCCGCGAAGGCCGTCTCGGACGAGTACCGGAAGCGTTACGACGCACCGCTGACCGAGAACTCGGCGCGCGTGTTCACCACGATCATGGCGCTGGCGCAGGCGATCAACAACGCGCGGTCGGTCGACCCGGACCAGATCCGCGCCGCGCTGACCGCGCTGGACATCCCCGGCCGCGACACGATCATGCCGTGGGACGGCATCAAGTTCGACGACCAGCACCAGAACACCGGCGCCCGCGCGGTCGTCGAGCAGCGGCTCGACGGCGCGTGGAAGGTCGTGTACCCGAAGGACGTGGCCGCGCAGGAGATCGTCTGGCCGGCGAGCGGCGCGCGCTGACCGACCCATGCAGGACTTCTTGCAGGCGTTGACCAACGGCGCGTTCATCGGCGCGGTGTTCGCGCTCGCCGCCGTTGGTCTCACGCTTGTCTTCGGCGTCACCAACATGATCAACTTCGCCCACGGCGACCTGATCATGGTGGCGATGTACGTCGGGTTCGTGTGCTGGTCGCTCGCCGGGCTCGACCCGCTGGTCGCCATCCCCATCGCGGCCGTGACGCTCGCGCTCGTCGCGGTCCTCGTGTACGCGGGGATCATCCGGCCGGTGCTGGGATCGTCGCAGCTCGCGCAGATGGTGGTGACGTTCGGGCTGCTGACGTTCCTGCGCGGGGTCGTCCAGTTCGCGTTCACGGCGACGCCGCGCCGGATCGAGGATCCGATCGTCGGCCGGCTCCGGGTGGTCGTCGGCGGGGTCGCGATCACCGGCCCGCAGCTCGTGTCGGCCGCCGGTGCGTTGCTCGCGACCGTCGCGCTCGCCTGGTTCGTGCATCGCACGGAGACCGGGCGGGCGCTGCAGGCGGTCGGCGAGGACGCGGCGGGCGCGTCGCTCATGGGCATCAACGCCAACCGGATGTACGGGCTGGCGTGGGCGCTCGCCGGGGTCTCCACCGGCGTCGCGGGCGCCCTGCTGATCAACAGCTTCGGCATCGACCCGCTCGCCGGCGCCGCGTTCGGCATCATGTCGTTCATCGCGGTGGCGCTCGGCGGGTTCGGCAGCGTGCTCGGCGCCGCGCTCGCCGGGCTGCTGCTCGGGATGGTCCAGGGGGTGGTCGGCCTGTACTTCTCCGGCTACACGCTGACCGCGGCGCTCGGCATCTACCTGCTGGTGCTGATCGTGCGCCCGCAAGGACTGCGGGGGAGCCGATGACCGCCGTCGACGTGGTCGCGGTGCCGGCCAAGCGGGTGCCGTGGGGCCGGTACGCGGGGATGGCCGCGGTCGCCGCGCTGCTGATCGCGTACCCGCTCGTGGTGAAGACGTCGTTCCTCCAGACCATCGGCGTGCTGGCGCTCACCATGGCGGTCGCATCGACCGGCTGGAACATCCTCGGCGGCTACGCGGGGCAGATCTCCTTCGGCCACGCGGTGTTCTTCGGCACCGGGATGTACGGCACGACGCTGCTGGTGTCCGACGGCTGGTCGCCGTGGCTGACCATGCTGCCGATCGCGTTGCTGGCCGCCGGACTGGGTGTCCTCATCGGACTTCCGACGTTCCGGTTGCGCGGCCACTACTTCTCGATCGCCACGCTGGCGATCGGCATGATGGTGATGTCGATCCTGCCGAACATCCCGGCGCTCGGCGCCACCGACGGACTGTCGGTTCCCTTGCTGGACAACGGTTTCTGGAACATCACATTCTCGCTGCGGGACAAGACCGAGTACTACTACACCGCGCTCGGCCTGTTCGCGGTCGCCACCGTGGCCGCGTGGCTGTTCCTGCGCGGGAAGATCGGCAGCTACCTGGAGGCGATCCGCGACGACGACCTCGCGGCGGCCGCGGTCGGCGTGCCGGTGCGGCGGTACAAGCTGTACGCGGTGGCCATGTCCGCCGGGCTGACGTCGATCGCCGGCAGCTACCACGTGATGGTGGTGCTGTTCGTGGATCCCAGCTCCAGCTCGGACCTGTCGCTGTCGACGGCGATCGCGCTGATCGCCGTGGTCGGCGGCGCCGGGTCGCTGTGGGGGCCGCTGCTCGGCGCGTGGCTGGTGATCGCGCTGCAGGAGTACACGCGCACGTACCTGTCGACGACCGGCCGCACGATCGACCTGATGCTGTTCGGCGCGTTGATCATCCTGGTGGCGGTGGTGGACCCGCGTGGTCTGGTGAACCTGATCAGGCGCGGCTACCGCCGGTTTGTGAGGCGGTCGTGAGTCTTCTCTCCGTTGCGGGCGTGACGAAACGGTTCGGCGGGCTGGCGGCCGTCGACTCGGTGACGTTCGACGTCGAGGAGGGCACGATCACCGGTCTGATCGGTCCGAACGGCGCCGGCAAGAGCACGCTGTTCTCGATGATCGCCGGCACGCAGCGTCCGACCGAGGGCCGGATCCGCTTCGCCGGCAAGGATGTCACCGGGTGGCAGCCGCACCAGGCGGCGGCGGCCGGGGTCGGGCGGACGTTCCAGCTGATGCGGGTGTTCGGCTCGATGACCGTGCTGGAGAACCTGACCACGGCCGCGCACCTGCGGCACCGGACCAAGGCGGCGGCGCGGGCGTTCGCGTCGGAGATCTGCGCGGAGACCGGCCTCGGTCCGATGGCGCACCGGCCGGCCGCGACGCTCACCGGCGCGACGAAGAAGCGGCTGGAGCTGGCGCGTGCGCTGGCCACGTCGCCGAAGCTGCTGCTGCTCGACGAGGTGCTGTCCGGTCTCACCCCGACCGAGACGGTCGCCGCGATCACGCTGATCGAGCAGGTGCACGCGCGCGGCATCACGATCGTGCTCGTCGAGCACGTGATGCAGGTGGTCATGAGCCTGTGCCCGCACCTGGTGGTGCTCGACTTCGGCAAGCTGATCTTCCAGGGGTCGCCGGAGGACGCCGTGACCGACCAGGCCGTGCTCGACGCGTACCTGGGGGCGTGATGCTGACCGTGACGGACCTGCGGGTCTCCTACCAGGGGGCGCCCGCGGTGAGCGGAGTCTCCCTCTCGCTGTCCGAGGGCGAGCTGGTGTCACTGGTCGGCTCCAACGGCGCCGGCAAGTCCAGCGTGCTGGCGGCGATCGCCGGGCTGCACCGGCCCATCGGCGGCCAGGTTCTGTTCCGGGACAAGGACATCACGCGGATGCCGGCGCACAACATCGCCCGGCTCGGCCTCGCGCTCGTGCCGGAGGGGCGGCGGCTGTTCGGGCACCAGACCGTGCGGTCGAACCTCGTGCTCGGTGCGTACCTGCAGCGTGACGAGTCGGTGCGCGCCGCGACGCTCGAGCAGGTGTTCACGCTCTTTCCGGTGCTGGGTCAGCGGTTGAACCAGAAGGCCGGGATGCTGTCGGGCGGTGAGCAGCAGATGCTGGCGCTGGGACGGGCGCTGATGAGCCGGCCTCGGCTGTTGGTCCTCGACGAGCCGTCGCTGGGCATCGCCCCGCGCACCGCCAACCTGATCTTCGACGCGATCGAGCAGGTGCGCGCCGAGGGCGTGACGGTGTTGCTGGTGGAGCAGAACCTGCGCGCGGCGCTGCGGCTGTCCGATCGGTTGTACGTGCTGCAGACGGGTTCGCTGGTGCTGAGCGGGACGGCGACGGAGCTGGAGGAGTCGCCGCTGATCCGGCAGGCGTATCTGGGGCTCTGACGCCCCTGGCCGGGTGGCGGCGGTCGCGCTCTACCGGGTCCACCGTTGGCCCGGTGGGGGTTCCAAGGCAGCGTGGAGATGGTTGTCGAACGCGTCGGCGATGCCGCGAACATCCAGGCCGTCGTTGCGCAGGACGGGTTCCTTGGCCGAGATCTGGCGCACGATGTGAAGCTTGTTCGCGGTGAAGCGGATCAGTTGGCCGGTCACGGCCGTGGAGAGGTCGCTGAGTAGATACGTCACGATCGGAGCGATCCGGTCCGGTGTTTCCTCAGGGGGCGCGGGTGACCTCGTGTCGGCCCGCGCCATCCGCGTGTGGGCCAACGGGAAGACCCCGTTGACCCGCACACCGTGCTCGGCCAGTTCCACTGCCCACGCCACGGTCATCGAGGACACCGCACCCTTGGACGCGGAGTAGGTGGCCGCGGTGCGCTGTCCGACCATCGCCAGCGATGCCATGTTCACGATCGACCCCGTGCCCTGTTCACGCATGGCACGGGCCGCCGCGGACCCGCAGTGCAGGGAGCCCAGAACGTTGACTTCGATCAACTCGCGCATCCGCTCCGGGGTGTCCTCCCATACCGGGGCCTGGTAGCGCATACCGGCGTTGTTGACCAGGCCGTCGATCCTGCCGAACTCGGCCAGGCACCGTCGGATGGCCGCGTCCGCCTGGCCGGGATCGGCCACCGAGCCGACGCTGGTCACGGCCCGCCCGCCCGCACTCTCGATCAGTGACACGACCTCGTCGGCAGGCCGCCCATCGATGTCGTTCACGACCACCGCGGCGCCGCACGCCGCCGCGTGCAACGCAGACGCCCTGCCCAGACCCCGACCGGCACCAGTGACGACCACGGCCTTGCCTTCGAGAACGCTCATGATCACAGTCTGCGATCCCAGCGGTCGACCGCCCGGAATGGTGCGACCAAAGGACGTCCACCCGCGCTGAGCGGGCCAAGAGCGCCAACGGTGACGACCTCGCCTGGACTGACCCCGCGCGTCAGTCCAGCGGCAGCTTCAGCAGCGCGTTCTCGACCAGCTCGGGCATCGCCGGGTGGATCCAGTACTGGCCCCGCGCCATCGCACGCGCGTCGAGTCCGAAGCTCATCGCCTGGATGAGCGGCTGGATCAGCGTGGACGCCTGCGGGCCGATGATGTGGGCGCCGATCAGGAGGCCCGTCCCGGGGTCGGCCAGCAGCTTCGCGAACCCGGTGGTGTCCTCCATCGCCCAGCCGTACGCGATCCCGGCGTAGTCGTGCGTGGCGGTCACGTACCGGAGTTCGTCGGCGCGGGCCCGCTCCTCCGTCAGTCCCACCGACGCGATCTGCGGCGAGGTGAACACCGCGTGCGGCACGAACCGGTGGTCGGCCTCGATCGGCGCGTCGGGGTTGAGCAGGTTGTGCTGCACGATCCGCGCCTCGTGGTTCGCCACGTGCTTGAGCTCCCACGGCGAGCTGATGTCGCCGAGCGCCAACACGCCGTCGGCCGTGGTGCGCTGGTGGGAGTCCACGACCACGTGCCCGGTCGGCGTCACGTCGATGCCCGCGCTCGACGGGTTCAGCAGGTCCGAGTTCGGCTGCCGGCCGATCGCGACGAGGATCAGGTCCGTGTCGACCGTGTCGGCGCCGTCGGGGCCCTCCAGGTCCAGCCGCACCCCGGCCGCCGACCGGGACGCCCGCAGCAGCTTGCGCTCCAGCCGCACGTCCCACCGGTCGGCCGCGAGCGAGGTGAACCGCGCGCTGATGTCGCCGTCCTCGTGCCGCAGCAGGGTGCCGGACCGCGCGATCACCGTCACGGCTACGCCGAACGACGAGAACACGTGCGCGAACTCGGCCGCGACGAACCCGCTGCCGATGATCGTCATCCGGCGCGGCAGCTCCTCGAGCCGCATGACGGTGTCGCTCGTGTGGTAGCCGACGTCCTCGAGGCCGGCCACGTCCGGCACCAGCGGCCGCCCACCCGACGCGAGCACGATCCGGTCCGCGGTGATCGTCTCGCCGTTCACCTCGAGCTCTCGCTCGCCGGTGAACCGCGCGGTGCCCTCGTAGACGGTGACGTTCGCGTTGTCCGGGTGCTCGCGGCGGTAGGTCCGGCCGCCCTCGGCGATGGGGTCGATCCGGCCGAAGATCCGGTCCCGGATCTCGGGCCAGCGCACGCCGTCGAGCGACAGGTCCACCCCGAGCCGGCTCGCCGCACGCGGCGACGACGCCAGGTCCGCGGGGTGGACGAACATCTTCGTCGGGATGCAGCCCACGTTCAGGCAGGTCCCGCCGAAGACGCCGCGCTCGACGATCGCCACCCGCCAGTCGGCGAACCGTTCGTCGAGAACGGAGTTGCCGGAGCCGGTGCCGATGATGATCAGGTCGAAGTTCGTCACGACCCCATTCAACAGGCTCAGTGTTGGTAGGTGGGTGTGATGACCGCCCTGGCGAGTGTGTGGAACGCGAGGTTGAAGCTCACGACGGCCGCGGAGGCGTTCTCGTCGACGTCCAGCGCCTCGACGTCGACCGCGTGCACCACGAAGTAGTAGCGGTGCGGCACGTCGCCCTGCGGGGGCGCGGCCCCGCCGAACGCCCTGGTCGAGAAGTCGTTGCGCACGTGGAACGCGTCGCCGGGCAGGCTGGCGTCGTCGGTGCCGGACCCCGCGGGCAGCTCGGCCGCCGAGGCGGGGATGTTCACCGCGACCCAGTGCCAGAAGCCGCCGGGCACCGGCGCGTCCGGGTCGAAGCACGTCACCACGTAGCTCCGCGTGCCCTCCGGCGCACCACTCCAGGACAGCTGCGGCGAGGTGTTCTCGCCGCCCGCGCTGTCGTGCACGGCGCTCGTCGGCAGCTGCTCGCCGTCGCGCACGTCGGTGGAGGTCACCGTGAACGAGTCGGTGGCCGGCAGCAGCGAGTACGGGTCGGGCGCGGTGGGACGCTCGAGGCTCATCGTGGTCTCCCAGGGATGATCACTTCGGGGGCGCGCTCCACCCTAGTCCCGCGCGATCCGCCCCGCCGCTCACGCGGCGGGCCTAGGCTGGGCCGCACGGACCGAGGGAGAGTGGTTTAGCGGTGACCGAGAACATCAACGGGGATGAGATAGAGCGGAGCGCCTCCACACGCGTGCGTTTCCCGGGCATCAGCCCGCGGGCCTACGAGCACCCCGCCGACCGTGGCGCCATGGCGACGCTGCGGGCGGTGCCGGGGGTGGCGTCGGTGCTGAAGGCCGTCGCCGGTATGTGGAACGAGCGGGCCGAGCGGCTCTACGCGGTCGCGTCGGCGATCCGGGTGGGGGAGAAGCAGTACCCGAAGATCAACCAGCTGCGGATCGACGCCGCCGAGACGCTCGACCTCGACACGGTGCCCGAGCTGTACGTGGCGCGCGACCCCCGCGCCAACGGCTACGCGATCGGCATCGACAAGCCGTTCATCGTGATCACCACCGGCATGGTCGAGGCGCTCGACCTGGAGAGCCTGCGCGTGGTCGTCGGCCACGAGACCGGGCACATCCTCTCCGGCCACAACGTGTTGCGCACGCTGCTGATGCGCCTGCTGCGCCTGCAGGCCACCGTGCAGTGGGTGCCGATCGGCGCGCTCGGCCTGCGCGCGGTCATCGCCGCGCTGATGGAGTGGTTCCGCAAGGCCGAGCTGACCGCCGACCGCGCCGGGCTGCTCTGCAGTCAGGACCCGGCCGCGGCACTGCGCCAGCACGTGTTCATGGCCGGCGGCACGTCGATGTCCGACATCGACATCCCGGAGTTCATGCAGCAGGCCAAGGACTACGAAGAGGTCGACGACATCCGCGACAGCATCCTGAAGCTGATGACCGTCGAGGGGATGAGCCACCCGTTCGCCGTGGTGCGTGCCGCGCAGCTGCAGCGGTGGGCCGCGTCGGAGGAGTACCGCGCGATCCTCGCCGGCGACTACCTGCGCCGCACCGAGGACCAGCCGACGTCGACGATGATGGACGACATCAAGTCGGCGGGACGCTCCTACAAGGAGTCGTGGTCCTCCTCCACCGACCCGCTGGCCAAGGTGCTGAGCGACGTCGGCGAGGCCGTCTCCGGGGCGGCCGGCAACCTGTGGAGCAAGTTCGGCAACCGCGGCGACGCCGAGTCCACTCCGGACAGTGGCGATGACGGTGACACCAACGGGAACGGCAAGGCCTAGCCGGCCGGCTCCTCGGCGGACACCTGCCGTCGGCTTCCGCGCGGACGTGCGGAAGCCGACGGCCGTCATCGTCGTCAGCGCCGTGCTCGCCGCACCGCGTCGAGGCCCAGCAGCTCGTCGACCGACCACTGGTCGTACACGTGCCGGCCGTAGTGGCTCGCGAGCACCGCGCCGTCCGGCGCGATGAGGAAGTCCGCCGGCAGCCCGAGTCGGCCGCCTTCCGGCTTGGACGGGGGCGCCGGCCCGCGCCTGCGCACGAGGTCCGGCAGCGTCCTCGCGACCGCCACCACGATCGCGGGCCACGCCTTCGGGTGCAGGAGCGCCCTCGGCGCCGACTCGACGCCGAACTCGCGGTAGAGCGCCTTCTCCGGGTCGGCGACCACGTCGAACGGCAGGTCCGCGGTGTGCTCGCGCAGCTCTGCCGCGGGCGAGTGGAACATCACCACCTCCCGCACCCCGGTCGCCTCGATCTCCTCGTGCCGCGCCACGAACGACCGCAGGTGGAGGTTGCACACCGGACAGCCTGCGAAGCGCCGGAACTGCAGGTGGGTCAGCCGGTCGGGAGCCGGCACCGGCACGCGGGCCCCACTGATCGCGACGAGCTGTCTTGCGGGGACGTGGTCCATTGGCGGCTCCCTGTAGGCGTACAACGTACATCTACGATTATGCGCGTATCTTGTACGCTGTCAACTCGTGCCACGTCCTCGTTCGCTGACCCCCGAGCGGCTCGCCGCGGCCACCCTGGCGGTGCTCGACCGCGACGGGCTCGCCGCGCTCACCATGCGGGCGGTCGCGAAGGAGCTGGGGATGGCGACGATGTCGCTGTACCGCTACGTCTCCGACAAGGACGAGCTGGAGGCGCTGGTCGTGGACCACATGCTCGCCGGCATCTCGCTGACCGTGCCGCCGGGGGACTGGCGGACCCGGCTCACCGAGCTGCTCGCGCGAATGCGGGACGCGGTCGTCGAGCACCCCTCTGCCGTGCCGTTGTTGCTGCGGCACCGGCATTCCGCGCCCGCGTCACTCGCGTGGGTCGAGGCGACGCTCGCCGTGCTGACCGAAGCGGGGTTCGACGGGGAGCGGCGCGTGATCGCACAGCGGACGATCCTCAGCTACCTGCTCGGCTCGCTGGAGAACGAGCACTACGGCCCACTGGCGGGCGCCGGCACCGCGGCGATGGCCGCGCAGGAGATGTTCCCGCTGCTGGCCGAGACCGCCGCGCGAGCACGGGAGGTGCCCGCGGCGACCGAGTTCCACCGGGGCCTCGAGATCGTGCTGCGCGGACTCAACTAGCCCGCCACTAGTCCGCCTCCCCGGACTTGAAAGTGTTTGGTCGCGTCCCAGCGGACGGTGCGGACCTCCGGTGGATTGTGGCTGGGTGTCGTCGCGTTCCCCTGAGGTAGCTGTTGGCCAGGCGCGGACCTTCGCGCAAAGATCCTACGGGGCAAGCTCTAATCGCCAGTGGCGCTGAAGTGCTGGATGTCCTTCGGGGTGGACCATTCGCCGCCCCACGGCCAGCCGATCGCCGCGAACGAGCGGACCGCGACGTCGCCCGGCTCGATCATGCCCGGCCGCACGTTCGCTCTGTCCAGATAGGACGACGACAGCTCCGGCAGCACGAGATCCCCGCGCACGTATGGGTTGCAGAACGGGTTCAGGTCGATCGCGAGCCCGTACGCGTGTGCCGACCACCGTTTCAGCGCGACCGCGTCCCGGCACACGAACGCGGTGGTGTTGTTGCCGTCGCCGGTCGGCGGCGCGTCCAGCTCCGGCGCGGCGACCACCCGCATCTCCTCGATCGGGAAGCGGGCCTCGAACAGGTGGCCGAAGACCCGCGTGACGGCGTCGGCCACCCGCGCGTTGACGATCATCTCGCCGGTGTGGGCGCGGCCGTCATATCCCCAGAACGACATCGTCAGGTACCGCAGTTCCCCCGCGGACACCGGACAGGACGGCTGCCAGGTGCTCCGCGCGAGCACGTCGGCCGGGACCGATGACACTGTCGTCGCGTACCGGCCGTCTCCCGGCGGGGGCAGCCGGTCGGCGGTCGGGAGACTGCGGTTCACGAGCTCGGGTGGCGTCGGCAGGATCTGGCCGAAGCCGTCGGGCCGCAGCGGCAGCGGCGTCGCGCCGACCGTCCACTCGGGAGCGACCGACGCCGAAGTCGTTGGCGCGGCGGACGAAACGGACGGCGCGGACGTGCGGGACGACCCGGACGACCCGGACGACTCCGACGACGAAACGGGTGGCGGCGCCTGCGGCGTGCTCGAACAGCCCGCCACCAGCACCGCGGCGGTGAGGACCACGAACCTGCGCGGGAAGGCCACGGCTCCAGGATGCCTGATCGCCCCAAGTTCACCTGGTTGAGGGACATGGTCAAGTTGACCGGCCCCGCACGGGGAAGGGAGGGTCGACAGACAGCCGACACTGAGGAGACGACACATGGGGGCGACCTCGCGGGTCATCCGGCTCCTGCTCGCAGCGGGTCTCGCAACGACCGCGGTCGCGATCGGGTTCACGCAGGCCAACGCCGACCAGCAGATCGTCGGGGGGACCCGGGCGAGCATCGCCGACCACAGCTACGTCGTGTACCTCACGACCGCCGACGGCTTCCAGTTCTGCGGCGGCACGCTGGTCGACGACAACAAGGTGGTGACCGCGGCGCACTGCACGGCGGGCAAGCAACCGGCCGACATCGTCGTGGTCGCCGGCCGCGAGGACAAGGAGAGCGGGGCCGGGGTCGCCACACCGGTGAGCGCGATCTGGGTGAGCCCCGAGTTCACCGACGTCCGTTCCGGCTCCGACGTCTCGGTCCTCACGCTCGAGCAGGGGCTTCCGTACGCGAGCCTGCCGCTGCCGACGAAGGACGACACGGCCCTCTACACCGCCGGGCAGCCCGGCCTGATCCTCGGCTGGGGCCGCGTCGCGGCCGACGGCCAGCCGTCCCGCTACCTGCTGCAGGCGAGCGTCCCGCTGATCGCCGACCCCGAGTGCACGAAGTCGTACCCGGCGTACAAGGCCGAGGCGATGGTGTGCGCGGGCGTCCCGCAGGGCGGCGTCGACTCCTGTCAGGGCGACTCCGGCGGCCCGCTGATCGTCGACCGCAGGCTCGTCGGCATCACCTCGTGGGGCGAGGGCTGCGCCGCGCCCGGCAAGCCGGGCGTCTACACGCGGCTGGCGGCGTACGTGGACCTGCTGGAAGAACAGGTCTAGTCACAGTTCCCGCTCGCGCATGGTCAGATGGGGCATGACGAACCCACGCACCCGTGACGAGCGCAAGAAGGACACCCTGCGCAGGCTGGCGCAGGACGTCGACGCCTGGGTGGCGACGGCGGACGACAGCGGGCCCTACCTGATGCCGCTGTCGTTCCACTGGGACGGCACGGCGCTGCTGTTCTCGACGTTCGCCACGAACCCGACCGCGCGGAACCTCGTGGCCACCGGCCAGGCGCGGGTCGCGCTCGGCGAGACGAGGGACGTCGTGATGATCGAGGGCACGGCGACGGTCGTCGAGCCGACCGACGAGGTGGCCGCCGCGTTCGCGAAGCGCGCCGGCTTCGATCCCCGCGTGCTGAAGAAGTACCCCTACTTCCAGGTCCGGCCGCGCCAGATCCAGGCGTGGCGCGAGGTCGACGAGATCAAGGACCGCACCATCATGCGCGACGGCGAGTGGATCTGATATCCAACACCTGTGCTCCACTCCGCCGCGGGCGACGAGATCACCGCCACCCAGCTGTACCCGTTGCTGACCCTGCGCGTCGACGTGTTCGTCGTCGAGCAGGAGTGCCCGTATCCGGAGCTGGACGGCCGTGACCTGCGGCCCGACACGATCCACTTCTGGTGGCAGCCGGGCGCGGCGCCGCTCGGATACCTCCGCCTCCTGAGCGACGCGGACGGCACCTACCGCATCGGCCGGGTCTGCACGGCTCGCGAAGCCAGGGGCACGGGCCTCGGCGCCAAGCTGATGGCGGCGGCGATGACCCGCATCGGCGACGGCGACGCCGTCCTCGACGCGCAGACCTACGCGCTGGACTTCTACACCCGTTTCGGCTTCGAACCCGACGGCGAGCCCTACCTGGAGGACGACATCGAGCACATCACGATGCGTCGGCCGGCCCGCGTCGGTTAACCGGGGGCGCGTGGCGGGTGATGACGTCCACCGCGCGGTCCACGTCCGAGTCCGTCAGGTCGGCGCGCGCCGTCAGCCGGAGGCGGGAGATGCCGTCCGGCACCGACGGGGGACGGAAGCAGCCCACCCACACGCCGGCGGCCCGGCAGTCGTTCGCCCACGCCACCGCCTGTTCCGGGGTCGGTGCCAGCACCGACACCACCGCGGCGGCCGGGTCCGTCACCCGGAGGCCGGCCTCGCGGAGCCGGGACGCCAGCGTCCGCGCCACCGTCCGGACCTGTTCCGGTCGCGACGGCTCGTCCTTCAGGATGTGCAGTGCCGTCAGTGCGGCCGCCGTCGCGCCCGGCGCCAGGCCGGTGTCGAAGATGAAGCTCCGTGCCGAGTCGACCAGGTGCTTGATCACCCGGCGCGGTCCGAGCACCGCGCCGCCCTGCGCGCCGAGCGACTTCGACAGCGTCATCGTCGTCACGACGTCCGGTTCGCCGATCAGGCCCGCGTCGGCGACGGCGCCGCGGCCGCCGGGGCCGAGCACGCCCAGCCCGTGCGCGTCGTCCACCACCAGCGCGGCCCCGTTGGCCCGGCACGCCTCGTGCAGCGCCGGCAGTGGCGCCAGGTCGCCGTCCACGGAGAACACCGAGTCCGTCACCATCAGCGCGCGCTCGGTGCGGCGGGTCTTCATCGCGTGCGCGGCCGCGGCGACGTCGGCGTGCGCGACCACCGCCACGTCCGCCCTGGAGAGCCGGCAGCCGTCGATCAGCGACGCGTGCAGGTAGGCGTCGGTCACGATCGCGGAGCCCTTGCCCGACAGCGCGGTGACCGCGCCGAGGTTCGCCGTGAACCCGGAGGAGAACACCAGCGCCGCCTGCGTGCCGCAGAACGCGGCCAGCTCGTGCTCCAGCTCGATGTGCGCCTCTGTCGTGCCGGTCACCAGCCGCGAACCGGTCGAGCCCGCGCCCCAGCGCAGGGTCGCCGCGGCGGCCGCGCCGGTCACCCGCTTGTCCCGCGCCAGCCCCAGGTAGTCGTTGCCCGCGAGGTCCAGCAGGTCCGAGTCGGGCCGCCGGGGGCGCAGCTGACGGGTGAGCCCCGCACGGCGCCGGTCGTCGGCGTGAGTGTCGAGCCAGTCGAAAACCGAGGTCACGGCATCGAGTCTGACAGCACCGCCGTCGCGGCCAACTCGAGGCCGGGCCGGTAACGGTTCGGCATGATCCTTGCCCGCCATCGTCGGCAGAGCTAACGTCCGATTCTGATGTGATCGACGTCACCCCAAGGGACCCGGAGCGGCCATGGCATCGTCGCCGATCCTGGCGGTCAACAACCTCGAGGTCGTGTACGACGACGTTGTCCTCGTACTGCGGGGTCTGTCCCTCGACGTGCCGGACGGTGCGATCGTCGCCCTGCTCGGCGCGAACGGCGCGGGCAAGACCACGCTGCTCCGCGCGATCACCGGACTGCTCATCGCGCACCGGGGCAAGATCACCAAGGGTTCGGTGCGTGTCGAGGGCGACGACCTCACCGCCGCGGACCCCGCCGAGGTCGTGCGGCGCGGCGTCGGGCAGGTCATGGAGGGCCGGCGGATCTTCGCGGAGATGACCGTCGAGGACAACCTGCGCACCGGCGGCCACACCCGCAGGCGCGCCGAGTACCGCGAGTCGGTGACCAGGGTGTTCGACCTGTTCCCGATCCTCGCCCAGCGGCGCGGGTCGACGGCGGGCTACCTGTCCGGCGGCGAGCAGCAGATGCTCGCGATCGGCCGCGCGCTGATGGCCCGCCCGAAGCTGCTGCTGCTCGACGAGCCGTCGCTGGGCCTCGCGCCCCGGCTGGTCGAGCAGGTGCGCGACATCGTCGTCCAGATCAACGGCCAGGGCACGAGTGTGCTGCTCGTCGAGCAGAACGCGGTGATGGCGCTGTCGATCGCGAGCTTCGGCTACGTGCTGGAGGTCGGCAAGGTCGTGCGGGACGGCCCGGCCGCCGAGCTGCTCGACGACGAGGACATCCGCGAGTTCTACCTCGGGTCCACCCCGGATTCGGGCCGCCGGTCGTTCGCCGAGGTCAAGAGCTACCGGAGGAAGAAGCGATGGTCCGCGTGAGCCGGCCGGACCACGGGGTGACGCCTGAGCCTCTGCTCGAGGTGTGGGACCTGACGCTGCGCTTCGGCGGCGTGACCGCGCTGAACGGCGTCAGCTTCACCGTCGGCAAGGGCGAGCTGTTCGCGGTGATCGGCCCGAACGGCGCCGGCAAGACGTCCATCTTCAACTGTCTCAACGGCGTCTATCGGCCGCAGCGCGGCACGATCACGCTGGCCGGCCGGCGCCTCAACGGCCGCTCGCCTGCTGCGATCGCGGGACTCGGCGTGGCGCGGACGTTCCAGAACCTCGGCCTGTTCGAGCAGCTCACGCTCATCGAGAACCTGATGCTCGGCCGCCACCACCTGATGCGCACCGGGATGCTGTCGGGGATGGTGTGGTGGGGCCGGGCGAAACGCGAGGAGATCGAGCACCGGGCCGCGGTCGAGGAGATCGTGGAGCTGCTGGAGCTGGAGCCATACCGGCGCACCCCGGCCGGGCTGCTGCCCTACGGCGTGGCGAAACGCGCCGAGCTGGGCCGCGCGCTCGCGATGTCGCCCACCCTGCTGCTGCTCGACGAGCCGGTCGCCGGCATGAACGTCGAGGAGACCGAGGACATGGCGCGCTACCTCGTCGAGGTACGGCGCGAGCTGGACCTCGCGATGATCCTCGTCGAGCACGACACCCGGCTCGTGATGGACCTCGCGGACCGGGTGCTGGCACTGGACTTCGGTTCGCCGATCGCCACCGGCACGCCGGAGGAGATCCAGCGCGACCCGAAGGTGGTCGAGGCCTACCTCGGGGGTGCGGCATGACGGAAACGCTGGCCGCCCGGCTGCTGGAGCACGCGCGGAACCGCTCCGATGCGGTGGCGCTGCGGGAGAAGCACCGCGGCGTGTGGCGGGAGTGGACGTGGGCGCAGTACGCGCGGCGGGTCGCGAACGTGGCCGCCGGGCTGCGGACGCTCGGCGTCGGGCCGGGCTCGCGGGTCGCGGTGCACGCGGAGAACCGGCCGGACTGGGTGCTGGCCGACCTCGCGGTCCAGGGCCTCGGCGCGTGCACGGTCGGCGTGTACCCGACGTCGCCGGCCGCCGAGGTCGAGTACGTGCTCGCGCACTCCGAGACCGAGGTGCTGATCGCCGAGGACGAGGAGCAGCTCGACAAGGCCATCGAGGTCCGGTCCCGGCTGCCGCTGCTGCGGCACATCATCGTGATGGACCCGCGCGGGCTGCCGCCCGGCCAGCCGGACGTGCTGACGTTCGCCGAGGTGGAGGCACGCGGGGGCCCGGACGCCCTTGCCGAGTACGAGGACTCGGTCGCGGCGCTGGACCCGGACGACACCGCGATCCTCGTGTACACGTCCGGCACCACCGGTCCGCCGAAGGGCGCGATGATCTCGCACGCCAACCTGGTCGCGGCGGGGCAGACGGCGGAGGCACTCGGCGCGGTGCGCGGCGACGAGGTGCTGAGCTACCTGCCGCTGTGCCATGTCGCGGAGCGGCTGATCTCCGTGGTCGACGGCGTGTGGGTCGGGCTGGTGGTCAACTTCGGCGAGGGCGGCCCGTCGTTCGCTAACGACCTGCGTGACGTCCAGCCGACCGTTTTCCTCGGCGTGCCAAGGGTGTGGGAGAAGATGCTCGCCACCGTGGAGATCAGGATGGCGAACGCGTCCCGGTTCAAACGGTTGCTGTACAAGGCATGTCTGCGGCAGGGGAGGCGGATCGCGCCACGCAGGATGGCGGGCCGGCTCACGTTCGGCGACCGGCTGGTGCGGATGACGTGCGAGCTGCTCGTGTTCCGTGCGCTGCGGGAGAAGCTCGGCATGTCGAGGGTCCGGGCCCCGCTCAGCGGTGCCGCGCCGATCGCGCCGCAGGTGCTGGAGTACCTGTGGGCCATCGGGATCCCGGTCCGGGAGGGCTACGCGCAGACGGAGAACACGGCGATCTGCACGCTGACCCCGGACGACGACATCCGGCTCGGCGCGGTGGGCAGGGCGCTGCCGGACGTGGCGGTGCGGATCGCGCCGGACGGCGAGATCCTGACCCGCTCGGCAGGCGTGTTCCAGGGCTACCTCAACGACCCGGTCGCCACGAAGGCGGCCGTCGACGAGGACGGCTGGCTGCACACCGGGGACGTCGGCACCCTCGACGCCGACGGCTTCCTGCGGATCACCGACCGCAAGAAGGACATCATCATCACCGCGGGCGGCAAGAACGTGTCGCCGTCGGAGCTGGAGAACCGGCTGAAGGTGTCGCCGTACGTGCGGGAGGCCGTGGTCGTCGGCGACCGGCGCAAGTACCTGACCGCGCTGATCGGCATCGAGCTGGACACCGTGGGCAACTGGGCGTCGCGGCGCGGCCTCGCGTACACGACCTACGCCGACCTGTCCGCGAAGGACGAGGTGCGCAAGCTCATCGACGGCGTCGTGCAGGAGGCCAACGCGGAGTTCGCGCAAGTCGAACGCATCAAGCGCTTCACCCTGATAGCCAAGGAACTGGACCACGAGGACGGCGAGCTGACGGCGACGCAGAAGGTCAAGCGCAGAGCCATGGAGAGACGCTTCGAACAAGAGATCGAGGCGATGTACCGATGAACTGCGGTGTCGGTGAGTCGGCGTACCGGTCGACCGTGCGCGGTCCGGACGTACCGTTCGGCGCGGACGCCAACAGCACCAAGGCGCCGAACACCGACAGCAACGTCGCCAACGTCGCCAACGTCGCCGTCAGCTCGCGCGCGCGATGCAGCCCCCACCCTGTCCCGGGGGCGTCCCGGCACCCATTCTACCCGCTCCTACCGACAGTCGATCTTGGTTTGGGGGCGCCTGTGGATAACTCGCGCGTGGCTGCCGAGTGGGCGGTGGCGCGATGACCACCTTCCTCACCAACGTGTTCGCCGGGCTCGCGCTCGGTTCCACCTACGCGCTGGTGGCGCTCGGGTTCGTCGTCATCTACAAGTCCACCGGCGTCATCAACTTCGCGCAGGGCGGGCTGCTCGCGCTGGGCGCCTACCTCGGCTACACGTTCTCCAACAACCTCGCCGTCGCGTTCGGGTTCGCGATCCTGCTGGCGTGCCTGTCCGCGGCGGTGGTCGGCGCGAGTGTGGAGCGCCTGGTGCTGCGCAGGATGGTCGGGCAGCCGCCGTTCGCCGTCATCATGATCACGATCGGGTTGCTGTTCGTCCTGGAACCGCTGATCACCGCGATCTGGGGCTTCGACAACCTGCCCGTCGACAACCCGTGGAACATCCAGACGGTCGAGGTCGGTGGCCTCGTGCTTGGCGTCCGGGACCTCTGGACCATCGGCCTCACCGCGGCGGTGGTGGTCGCGTTCTTCCTGTTCTTCCGCTACACCCGGCTCGGCCTCGCCATGCGCGCCACCGCGTTCGACCCGGAGGCCGCGCTGGCGCAGGGCATCAGCGCCCGCCGCGTCTACGCCACGTCGTGGGCCATCGCCGCCGCACTGGCCACCCTCGCCGGCATCACGCTCGCCGCCGGGCCCGGCGGGCTGTCGCCGTCGATCAGCTTCATCGCGTTCGCGGCCTTCCCCGCGATGATCCTCGGCGGCCTCGACTCGCCGGCCGGCGCCGTCCTCGGCGGCCTGGTCATCGGCCTCGCGGAGGCGCTCACGCGCGGCTACCAGGACGAGCTGTTCTCGTGGGCGGGCGCGAACGTCTCACTGATCGTGCCGTACCTGCTGATGATCGTGATCCTGCTGATCCGACCGTACGGGCTGCTCGGCACCAAGGACGTGAGGCGGATATGAGCGGAGCTCGCGGAGCGAATCATCAGACACAGGGCGACCGCGAGCGGCTCCCCGGAGCCTGCGAGGGGGAGTCATGAGCAAACCGCACCGCAATCTCGTCCGCGACTACGCACAGGACCTGCGCCTGTTCGGCTCGCCGCTGTCGAAGGTCGGCCTCGCGCTGATGCTGGCCACGCTGGTCGTGCTGCCGACGGTCGTCCAGGACGACTTCTGGCTGTCGGTCCTCATCTACTCCGGCATCACGGCGATCGGCGCGATCGGACTGAACCTGCTGACCGGCTACTGCGGACAGATCTCGCTCGGCCACGCGTTCTTCATCGGCGCCGGCGCGTACTGCGCCGCGGTCGTCGGCGGCGACGCCGGGCTGCCGCTTCCCTTGTGGCTGCTGGCATCCGCGGCCGTCGGCGCGATACTCGGCGGCCTGATCGGACCGTTCACGCTGCGGCTGCGCGGTCACTACCTCGCGATCGTCACGCTCGGGCTGATCTTCATCGGCGAGCACCTGTGGCGCAACCTGCGCGACGTCACCGGTGGCAACAACGGCACCTCGGTCGGCGCGGAGGCCACCATCGGCCCGGTCGACCTCGGCGCGCTCGAGATCGCGGGGGAGAACTACTCCCGCAACCAGGGCTACTTCTGGCTCGTGTGGGCACTGGTCGCGATAGTGGCGCTGCTGGCCAAGAACCTGGTGCGCACCCGCCCTGGCCGGGCACTGCGCGCCGTCCGTGACCACGACCAGGCCGCCGAGGTCATCGGCGTGCGTGCCGGCCGCTACAAGATCGGCGCGTTCATGGTGTCGAGCGCGATCGCCGCGATGGCCGGCGCGCTGTTCGGCTCCTACCAGCAGCACGTCAGCCCGGACGACTGGACGTTGCTGCTGTCCATCCAGTACATCGCGATCATCATCGTCGGGGGACTTGGCACGATCTTCGGCGCCATTCTCGGTGCGATCTTCGTCGGCGCGCTGCCGGCGCTCATCGACGAGTACTCGGGCGTCCTGCCCGGGGTGGCGACCGAGGCGGGCGGGGACGGCTTCATCAGCGTGTTCGCGCTCAACCAGGCCATCTTCGGCCTGCTGATCGTGCTGTTCCTGGTTTTCGAGCCCAGAGGCCTCGCCGGCATCTGGGCCCGGATCAAGGCCTACTTCAAGGCATGGCCGTTCTCGTACTGAAACAAGGAGGCGTCACATGCGTGTGACGACGAAAGCCGCCCTGGCGCTCAGCCTCACGTTGGTCCTGGCCGCCTGCGGCGGCGCGGGGGAGGACGACGACGCGGGCAGCGGCTCGGCCGGCGTGCCGGGCAACACCGCGGGGTTCGACGGCAAGACGATCAAGCTGGGTGTGCTGACCCCGCTGTCGGGGACGGTCGCGGTCATCGGGCAGCCGCTGACCGCCGGCAACGAGGTGTGGTTCGAGGCGCTCAACGCCAAGGGCGGCATCGGCGGCAAGTACCAGGTGGAGCTGGTCCAGGAGGACACCCAGTACAAGACCGACATCGCGGTGCAGAAGTACAACAAGATCAAGAGTGACGTGGTGGCGTTCACGCAGGTGCTCGGCACCGCGCCGACGCTCGCGGTCCTGCCGCAGCTGCGCACCGACAAGATGCTCGCGGCGCCCGCGTCGCTCGACGCCCTCTGGGTGCGGGAGGACAACCTGCTGCCGGTCGGCGGGCCCTACCAGGTGCAGGCGATCAACGCGATGGACTACTACCTGTCCGACGGCGGCGGGTCCAAGAGCGACAAGATCTGCACGATGATCCAGGACGACGTCTACGGCGAGGCGGGTCAGCAGGGCATCGACTTCGCGGCGGAGAAGTACGGGTTCACCGTCACGAACACGCAGAAGTTCAAGGTGGGCACGGAGAACTACGCCGGCCAGATCGGCGCGCTCGCCGGCAACGGTTGCCAGCTGGTGTTCCTGGTCGCGACGCCGTCGGACGCGGCGAAGATCTGGGGCACCGCGGCGCAGGCCAGGTTCGCTCCACAGTGGTTCGGCCAGTCGCCGAGCTACACCGGCGCGCTCGCGAAGTCGGCCGTCGCGCCGTACATGCAGCAGTCGGTCCTGATCGTCGCCGAGGGCACCGAGTGGGGCGACGAGTCGGTGTCGGGCATGAAGGACATGGTTGCGGCAGCAACGAAGTACGCGTCCGACCAGGAGCCCGACTACTACTTCGCCTTCGGCTACAACCAGGCCCGCGCGATGACCGCGGTGCTGGAGAAGGCGGTCGAGCTCGGCGACCTGTCCCACGAGGGCATGGTCAAGGCGTCCGCCGAGCTGGGCAAGGTCGGATTCGACGGTCTCGCCGGCGACTACCAGTACGGGCCGGCGGAGACCAGGAACCCGCCCAGGTCGAGTACTATTTTCGCGGTCGATCCGAGCAAGCCGTTCGGCCTCAAGAAGGTCAAGTACAACTTCACGTCCGACGCGGCCAAGGAGTTCGAGTTCAAGAAGTCCGATCTCTGATAACAAATCGTCAGAAAATTTCCCCCGCTGACACTTGGGTCGTGGTCGAATTAGTGACATGACGGTGACCCTGATCGGGCTGGACGGGGACCACTTGCCGCCCGGTGCAGGGCCAGCACTCGCGACCGCAAGGCTGGTCGTCGGCGCCGGCAAGGCGTTGACCAGGTACCTCGCCGCCGCGTACGGCGGAGCTCGCGCCGGCGCGGTCTCCGGCGGACCGCGCACGATCGAGGTGCCCAGCACGCCCGACCTGCCGGCGTCCGCGCTCGAGGCGCTGGCGGCGGCGGTCGAGGCGGGGGAGCCCGCGGTCGTGCTCGTGTCCGGCGACCCCGGGTACTTCGGTGCGCTGCGCGACCTTCGTGAGCACGGGCTGCCGACGGAGTGCCTTCCGTCGGTGTCCTATGTGCAGCGGGTCGCGTCGATGATCCAGCGGCCGTGGGACGACATCAGCGTGGTCAGCGCCCACGGCCGCTCGTTTCGCAAGGCGGTCAACGTGTGTCGGGCCCGGCCCGCGGTCGGCGTGCTGACCGCGCCGGGCGCCGGCCCCGCCGAGCTCGGCGCGTCGCTCGTCGGCTGGCGGCGCACGCTCGTCGTGCTGGAGGACATCGGCGGGTCGGCGGAAGAACTGTCCATCGTGGACCCCGCGGAGGCGGTGTCCAGGGCGTGGCGCGCGCCCAGTGTCGTGCTGTGTCTGTCTGACCTGGACCGGGTCGGCGCCGCGGGCTGGCTCGCCGGCGGCGAGCCGGCGCCGCCCGCGGAGGGCTGGGCGCTGGCCACGGACGCGTTCGCCCACCGCGAGGGCATGGGCAGCTCGCCGGAGCTGCGCGCGCTGGCGCTGGCCAAGCTCGCGCCCCGCCCCGGCACGCTCGTGTGGGACGTGGCCGCGGGCTCCGGCGCGATCGGCATCGAGGCCGGCCGGCTCGGCGCGGCCGTGATCGCCGTGGAGAACGACGCCGGGCTGTGCGTGCGGCTGGTGGCCAACGCGCGGCGCTACGGCGTCGACGTGCGGCTGGTCGACGGCGCGATGCCCCAGTCCCTCGCCGACCTGCCGCAGCCGGACGCCGTGTTCCTCGCGACCGCGCGCGGCGACGTCGTGCGGAGCTGCGCGGGGGTCGGCGCGTCCCGCATCGTGATCGAGATCCACGAGCTCGGCAGTGTCGGCCCGGCCCGCGACGCGCTCGTCGACGCGGGCTACGCGGTCGACGGCCGGCTGCTGTCCGCGGCGCCGATCCACGGGTTGGCGAGCGGTGGCGCGTCGGTCGAGCGAGCGACGTCGACGCTGCTCCTGTGGGGTACTCGCCGGTAAGTCCATCCGTTCGTCGGGTTTGCGAAGTCTCTGCGTTTCCGCAGGTCGAAGCCTTGTTTTCGGGCGCGTTCACCCATCCGGCCCACGACCAGTGGCCGTTGTGGCTACCGGTGAGCGCCAAGTAGCTATGAGTCAGCCCACGAGGACGTTGGCTCGCGGGCCCGAACAAGGGAGAGACACATGGCTGAGGCAAGGCGCCTGCTCCGCCTGGCCGGGGTTGCCGCAGCGGCTCTTGCGACGATCGGTGTCGCCGCGACGGTGTCCACCGCGAACGCGGACCAGACACCGTCCGACGTCCAGCCGATGATCATCGGGGGCGTGGAGACCACCATCGAGGAGAACCCGTTCGTGGTCGCGCTGACCACGCCGGACGGGTTCCAGTTCTGCGGCGGGACGATCGTCGCGCCGACGAAGGTCCTGACCGCCGCCCACTGCACCGAGGGCAGCTCGCCCGCGGACATCCAGGTGGTCGCGGGCCGGACCTCGCTGTCGGCCGGTGGGGGCACCACCGCCGGCGTGTCCGACATCTGGATCCACCCCGAGTGGGACTCCGCCGCGTTGAAGAACGACGCGTCGGTGCTCACGCTCGACACCGCTCTCAGCGAGGCGCCGCTCGCGCTGGCCTCGCCGGCCGACTCGGACCTGTACGCGGCCGGGGCGAACAGCACCGTGCTCGGATGGGGCGTCACGGAGAGCGGCTCGACCTCTGACACGCTGCGCAAGGTGGACGTGCCGGTGACGGCCGACACCGACTGCGCCGCGTCCTACCCCGGCTCGTTCGACGCCGCCTCCATGGTGTGCGCCGGTCTTGCCGAGGGTGGCAAGGACAGCTGCCAGGGTGACTCCGGTGGCCCGCTGACCGGCACGGGCGCCGACGGCACCCGCAAGCTGATCGGCATCGTGTCCTGGGGCCAGGGTTGCGCGGAGCCGAACTTCTACGGCGTGTACGGGCGCGTGGCCGCGTTCTACGACGTGCTGCAGGGGCAGATCGGCTGAGTTGGTCATCTCGTCGCAGAAGGGTCGCTCCCGCACCGGGAGCGGCCCTTCCGCTATTTCCACTTGATGTTGCACCCGATGCTGGGAAGCTGACCGATCTCGATCTCCTCGCCGGCGACCACCGCCGCGACGGCGGCGGCCAATTCGTCGCCGGTCACCGGCACGCCGTTGCCCGGGCGGGCGGCGTCGAACCGGCCGCGGTACACGAGCTTGCGGTCGGCGTCGTACAGGAAGAAGTCGGGCGTGCAGGCGGCGCCGTAGTCGCGGGCGGCGGTCTGGTCCGGGTCGGACACGTACGGGAACGTCCACCGCCACGCCCGCGCGTTCTCCGCCATCCGTGCCGGGACCTCGTCCGGGTACGCCTCGGCGTCGTTGCTGTTGATCCCGACCACGCCGACGCCGTCGCGCCGCCAGCCGGCCGCGGCCGCGCCGAGCTGGGCGGCGATGTGCTTGACGTACGGGCAGTGGTTGCAGACGAAGGCCACCAGCGTGCCGCGCGGGCCCGCGACGCGGTCGAGTGTCCAGGTCGTGCCGTCGGGGTCGGCCAGCTCGAAGGCGGGGGCCGGGCTGCCGAGCGGGGTCATCGTCGAGGGTGTGGCGACCATGACCCGACGATACCGGCGGTCGTGGGGCATGCTGTCGGCCATGAGTGAGTCGCACTATCTGGCCGGGCTCGACCTGTCCGGTCGGCGGGTGGTGGTGGTCGGCGGCGGGACGGTGGCGCAGCGGCGGCTGCCCCGGCTGGTGTCGTCCGGGGCTCGCGTGGAGGTGATCTCGCCCGAGGTCACCCCGTCGGTGCAGGCGCTGGCGGCCGCCGGCACCGTGCGGTGGCACGAGCGGTCCTATGTGGATGGTGACCTCGCCGGGGCGTGGTATGTGCTGTGCTGCACGTCGTCCGGGCCGGTCAACGAGGCGGTGTCGGCGGAGGCCGAGCGGCGGCAGGTGTTCTGCGTACGCGCCGACAACGGGCCCGCCGGTACGGCCGTGACCCCCGCGACCGGCGACCACGACGGCCTGCTGGTCGGTGTCCTCGCCGGCGGCGCGTTCCGCCGGTCGGCCGCCGTTCGCGACGGGCTTCTCTCCGCGCTGCGTGCCGGCGCGGTGGTCGACCTGCCCCGGCCCACCGGGGTGGCCCTGGTGGGCGGCGGCCCTGGCGACCCGGACCTCATTACTGTCCGCGGCCGCAGGCTGTTGGGCCTCGCCGACGTGGTCGTGGCCGACCACCTGGCGCCCGGGGCGCTGCTGGAGGAGCTGGCGCCGAACGTCGAGGTCGTCGACGCGGCGAAGCTCCCGTACGGTCGGGCCGCCTCTCAGGACGCGATCAACGAGCTGCTGGTGACGCACGCGCGGGCGGGCCGGTTCGTGGTGCGCCTCAAGGGTGGTGACCCGTACGTGTTCGGGCGCGGGTTCGAGGAGCTGCTCGCGTGCGCGGCGGCCGGGGTGGCGGTGACGGTGGTGCCGGGCGTGACGTCGGCGTTCGGCGTGCCCGCGGTCGCCGGCGTGCCGGTGACACATCGCGGGGTGGCGCACGAGGTCGTGGTCGTGTCCGGGCACGTGGCGCCGGGCCACCCGTCGTCCCTTGTGGACTGGCCGGCGCTGGCCCGGCTGCGCGGGACACTGGTGCTACTGATGGCCGTCGACCGCATCGACGCCATCGCGACGACGCTCCTCGCGGGCGGCCGCCCGGCCGACACCCCCGCGGCGGTGATCCAGGAAGGCACGACCCGAACCGAACGCGTCGTCCGGTCTACTTTGGACAAGGTGGCGGCCGACATGACGGCGAACGAGATCCGCCCGCCGGCGATCATCGTGATCGGGCCGGTGGCGGGGTTGTCCGGATAGCTCAGCGAGTTTGGCCTCCGGCCTACCGCCGACCCCCGACACAACCGACCGTCGGCGACGGGGTTGTCCACAGGTCGGCGCTCCTGGTTCGTTGGTCGTTCGTTGTCCTCAGGGGGTTGTGGTCGTCGGCGGTTGTTGTCGGTGGTGGCGGGTAGCGTGGTTCGAGGGGCCGGAGGCCAGCCCCGTGCTGCGGGGCCGCTCATGTGGTCGCCGCGGTTCTGTTGTCCACGGGCGGGTTTCGGCACGGTCGGGACCCAGGGGCTTCAGATACAGGTCGGCCCCGGCTCGCGGGTGCGGGCCGGGGCCGAAACTGTTGTGGTGCCTAGCGTTCGCGGCTGCGGTCGGAACGTGCGCGGCGCGGGTTGAACCGGTCGCGGTTGTTGCTGCGACCACCCTGGCCGCGGTAACCGCCACCACCGGAGCTGCGGTGGCCGCCGCCGCGTGGCGGGCGCTTCATCTGCTCCTGCTCGATGATCGGCTCGCCGGTCGGGATGCGGGCGCCCGTGATGCGGACCAGGTCCTCACCACCGGGGCGGACCGTCGTGCTGGTCGGGCGTACGCCCGCCTGCTCGGTCATCCGCGCGACGGTGCGGCGCTCCTGATGCGTCACGATCGTCACGACCGTGCCCGACTCGCCGGCGCGGGCAGTGCGACCCGCGCGGTGCAGGTAGCCCTTGGCGTCCGCGGGCGGGTCGACGTGCACGACGAGACTGATGCCGTCCACGTGGATGCCGCGCGCGGCGACGTCCGTGGCTACCAGCACCGGCAGCGAACCCTCCTTGAAGTCGCCGAGTACGCGGTTGCGCGCGCCCTGCGTCTTGCCGCCGTGGAGGGCACCGGCGTTGACACCGATCGACCGGAGCTTCGCGGTCAGCCGGTCCACGTGGTGCTTCGTCCGCAGGAACATGATGGTCCGGCCCTCGCGGGCGGCCATCTCGGCGATCACGGCCGGCTTGTCCTCCTTGGACACCAGCAGCACGTGATGGTCCATCGTGGTCACGCTGGCCTTCGACGACTGCACCGAGTGCGTCACCGGCTCGTGCAGGTAGCGCCGCACGAGCTGCTCGACGTCACCGTCCAGCGTCGCCGAGAACAGCATCCGCTGGCCCACCGGGGTCAGGTCCAGAATCGCGCGGACCTGCGGCATGAAGCCCATGTCCGCCATCTGGTCGGCCTCGTCCAGCGCCGTGAACGCCACCTCGTCGAGCACGCAGGTGCCCTGCCGCACGTGGTCGGACAGCCGGCCCGGCGTCGCGATCAGCAGGTCGACACCGCGCCGGAGCGCGTCCGCCTGCTTCGCGAACGACATGCCGCCGACGACCGTCCGGCACCACAGGCCGAGCGACCTGGCGAGCGGCGTCAGCGCGTCGCTGACCTGCATGGCCAGCTCACGCGTCGGCACCAGCACGATCGCACGCGGGTACTTCGGCTTGGCCCTGCCGCCGTCGAGACGCGACAGCAGCGCGAGACCGAACGCGAGCGTCTTGCCGGAGCCGGTCTGGGCGCGGCCCAGCACGTCGCGGCCCGCCAGCGCGTCGGGGAGTGTCGCCGACTGGATGGGGAACGGCTTCTTGATACCGGAGCGAACCAGCTCGTCGCACAGCTTGGCCGACAGGCCCAGCTCGTCGAACGAGTTCACGATCGGCACCTCGCGAACCGGCATGCTGTCCAGTTCGCGGTCGAGCGAGGAAGGAGCGGGCGTGCGCGTCGGACGCTGCCGCTGCGGCGCCCGGTCGAAACTGTTCTTGCCGCCCACGCGGTTGCGCGGCTTGCGGGAATTGCGGTCGGCGGAAGCCGACCGGTTGTGCATTGCGGTCACAAAGGTCCTCTCGGGACAAATGGCGCGTCTCGGAGGACCCTGGCAAGGCAGGGGCACGGACGAGCCCGGCGCACGTTGCGCCGAAGTGCGTGGTGGTCACCGCTTGTGCCGAACCGGCTCTTCGCCGAGCAGGGAGCGGCTCAGGGTCCGCTCGCGGTGCGTTCACCACAGTACTCGACCCGTGATGCGCCTGTTGCACCACGGGACCAGGATCACGATCTGGACGACCCTGTCGACCTGGCCGGAACTGCTCAGAACCGGCCGGCGGCCTGACGGCCCGCCCCCTGAACGGGCCGCCAGACCATTGCTCTGAGTGCGCGACCGGCGCCGCGGATCCAGATCATGACGTTGGACACACCGGCGTGTCCCGCGTCAGTCGAGCCCCGCCGCGGTGACGAGCTCCGCGACGAGCGCGTCGGTGTCGACATACCGGTCGGGCAGGCCGCGGGCACGGAACCAGTCCGCGACGTTGGCGACGTCCCTAGCCAGGAACTCCAGCCCCCGCGGGTTGGCGACCACGTCGACGATCTGCGGCAGATCGATCAGCACCACCTGCCCGTTGTGGACGAGCAGGTTGTACGCCGACAGGTCGCCGTGCGTGAGGCCGAGGCCGGCCAGCAGCTCCAACGTCCCGGTCAGCTGATGCCAGAGATCGACCAACTGGTCGTCGTCCGGCCGCAGCTCCGCGAGCCGTGGCGCCGCGTTGCCCTCCTCGTCGCAGAGGTACTCCATCAGGAGCTCGGTTCCGCTGCGCTGCACCGGATACGGCACGGGCGCGCCCGCCAGCCACAGCCGGGACAGCGCCGCGAACTCCGCGACCGCCCACTGTTCGGCGATGAGGTTGCGCCCGAACGCCGTCCGGTTCGCCATCGCGCGCATCTCGCGGCTGCGTCGCATCCGCCGCCCCTCGAGGTAGCCGGCGTCCCGGTGGAACATCCGGTGCTCGTTGGAGCGGTAGCGCTTCGCGGCCAGCAGACACTCGCGATCGGTGTCCGGCACCGCTCGCTCGATCAGATGTACATCGGCCTCCTTGCCTGTCTTCAACACGCCGAGCTCGCTGTCGGCCGCGGCCAGCTCGGTGACGAGCCAGCCGGGCCTCGGGTGCGGGCCCTGCTCGCCGTCGCCCCACGTGGACCAGCGGTCCGCGCCGGGCGGCAGCGGTGGGTCCGCGAGCGCGCTCTCGCGCACCGCGGCGAGCCGTTCGCGTTCCTGTTCGGTCAGCCGGCCGGAACGGCTCGACTGCGGGTCGAAGACCTCGACCGGCTCGAACCGCGCGGCCTGTTCGGTGTCGGACCTGCGTGGTTTGCGTACGCGGGACCGCTTCGCCTGCCATGCGGAGTCGAAGTCGTCCTCGGTGTCCAGGTACCGCTCGAAATCGTGCTTGCGCACTGGTGGGTTCTCCTCGTTAGGAATGAGCGCCCCACCGGCGCGCGGCACGAAGGCCTACGGCGACTCTCAGCGGGGCGGGCGGATGCGGGCGTGCCACATCCAGACGACCGTCTTACCCATGTGGCACCTCCCTCGACATCCGCCGGCGAACCACCGGCGCACGGGTCTGTGACTGCAGGTTCGCGCACCTGCCGCCGACCGCGCAACCGATTTATCAGTCGTGCGGCGAGCCGATGCAGAACTCGTTGCCCGCGGGGTCGCGTAAGACCGTCCACGACAGGCCGGGCATGTCGTGCTCGTCGACCTTGGTCGCCCCCAGCGCGACCAACCGCTCGACCTCGCCGCCGCGGTCGCCGGTGCCGAAGTCGATGTGCACGCGGTTCTTCCCGGCCCGTTCCTCGGGCACCTTCTGCAGCCCCAGATAGGGCTGTTCGGGGTGCACGCGCGAGCGCAGCTGCATGAAGTAGCCGTCCGCGTCGAACACGACCTCCAGGTCGAGCGCGGCGGTCCAGAACTCGGCGAGCGCGCGCGGCTCGACGCAGTCGATGGTGATGCCAGCCATGTTGAGTTTCATGCCGCGCACGCTACGACGGAGCACCGACAAAAATGGGCGTCGTGCGCACCATCGACTGGCAGGACTTCCACATCGTCGCGATCGACCAGACCCGGCTGCCCGGTGAGGTGGTCGTGATGGAGATCTACACGGTAGAGCACCTGATCGACGCCATCGGGCGACTCGCCATCCGCGGCGCGCCGGCGCTGGGGGCCGCCGGCGCGCTCGGCGCGGCCATGGCGGTCCGCGACGAGCCCCACCACCGGGACCGTCGCCTGGCCGCCCTGCGTGCCGCCCGGCCGACCGCCGTCAACCTCGCGTGGGGCATCGACCAGGCGATGTCCCGGTTCAGGGACGGCGCCGACAGCGCCGACACGGTGCTCGCGGCCGCGCTCGAGGTGCTCGAGTCCGACGCCGTCCGCAACCGCGCGCTCGGTGAGCGGGGCGCGGCGTGGCTCGCCGACCGGATCGACGGCCCGGTCACCGTGCAGACGCACTGCAACGCCGGCGCACTCGCGTGCGTCGAGTGGGGGACCGCCCTCGGGGTAGTCCGGTCACTGCACGCACGCGGTCGCCTCCGGCACGTCTACGTCGACGAGACCCGTCCACTCCTGCAGGGCGCCCGCCTCACCACCTGGGAGCTGGCCGGCATGGGCGTCGACCACACGCTGGTCGTCGACTCGGCCGGCCCGTCCGTGCTGGCCAGGGGCCTCGCGAACGCCGTGATCGTCGGCGCGGACCGGATCACCGCGAACGGCGACGTGGTCAACAAGATCGGCACCTACCCGCTGGCGCTGGCCGCGGCGCGGGCCGGCGTGCCGTTCCTGGTGGCCGCGCCGGAGTCGACGGTCGACCCGGCGCTCGAGTCCGGCGCGGACGTGGAGATCGAGGTCCGCGACGGACGCGAGGTGCTCGGCGGCCTGCCCGACACCGCCACCCTCAACCTCGCGTTCGACGTCACGCCCGCCGACCTGGTGACCGCGATCGTGACGGAGGACCGGCTCGTCCGGCCCGCGGCGGGGGAGCGGCCCGCGTAACCCGTTGGAACTGGGCAGGGCCGGGTCAATACCCTGCACGCAGAGTTCCTCTACAGGGAGTTGCTGCCGTGATCACCAGGATGTCGTCGCTGTTCCTGCGCACGCTGCGTGAGGATCCGGCGGACGCCGAGGTGCCCAGCCACAGGCTGCTGGTGCGCGCCGGGTACGTCCGCCGCGTCGGACCGGGCGGTTTCTCCTGGCTGCCGCTCGGGCTGCGAGTGCTGCGCAACGTCGAGCGCGTCGTCCGCGAGGAGATGGACGCGATGGGCGCGCAGGAGCTCCAGTTCCCGGCGCTGCTGCCCCGCGAGCCCTACGAGGCGACCGGCCGCTGGACCGAGTACGGCGACGGCATCTTCCGGCTCAAGGACCGCAAGGGCGCCGACTTCCTGCTGGGGCCGACGCACGAGGAGCTGTTCACGCTCACGGTCAAGGGGGAGTACGGCTCCTACAAGGACTTTCCCGTTGTCCTGTACCAGATTCAGACCAAGTACCGGGACGAGGCGCGGCCCCGCGCCGGCATCCTGCGCCTGCGCGAGTTCCTGATGAAGGACTCGTACTCGTTCGACCTGACCGACGAGGGCTTCGCGGAGTCCTACCGGAAGCACCGCGACGCCTACATCAGGATCTTCGACCGCGTCGGCCTGAAGTACGTCATCGTGTCGGCGGTGTCCGGCGCGATGGGCGGATCCGCGTCGGAGGAGTTCCTCGCCGAGGCGGAGACCGGCGAGGACACGTTCGTGCGCAGCACGGAGTCCGACTACGCCGCCAACGTCGAGGCCGTCGTCACGCCGGCGCCGCCCGCGCGGGCCGTCGAGGACCAGCCCGGGTCGCAGGTCCACCACACGCCGGACACGCCCACCATCGAGACGCTGGTCGACTTCCTGAACGGCGCCGGTCTCGGCCGCACGTTCACCGCGGCGGACACGCTGAAGAACGTGCTCGTCAAGGTGCGGCAGCCCGGCGCGCAGACGTGGGACCTGCTGGCGGTCGCGGTGCCCGGTGACCGCGAGGTCGACGCGAAGCGCCTCGAGGCGGCCGTCTACCCCGCGGACGTCGCGCTGCTCGAGGAGGCGGACTTCACCGCGAACCCCTTCCTCGTCAAGGGCTACATCGGTCCGAAGGCGTTGCGGGACAACGGGGTCAAGTACCTGGTCGACCCGCGCGTCGTCACCGGCACCGCCTGGGTGACCGGCGCGGACAAGCTCGACCACCACGTCGTGGACCTGGTGTGCGGGCGGGACTTCACGCCCGACGGGACCATCGACGTCGCGGAGGTGCGCGAGGGCGACGCCTCGCCGGACGGCAAGGGCACGCTCGTCGCCGCGCGCGGCATCGAGATCGGCCACATCTTCCAGCTGGGCCGCCAGTTCTCGGACGTCTTCGGTCTGGACGCACTCGGGCAGGACGGCAAGCCGGTTCGGATCACCATGGGTTCCTACGGCATCGGGCTGTCGCGGCTGGTGGCGTCGATCGTCGAGCAGTCCCACGACAAGCACGGGATCGTGTGGCCGCGCGCGGTGGCGCCGGCCGACGTGCACGTGGTGATCGCGGGCAAGGACGACACGGTGCGTGCCGGCGGCGAGGACCTGGCCGCCGCGCTGTCGGGCGCCGGGCTGACGGTGCTGCTGGACGACCGCACGGCGACGCCGGGCGTGAAGTTCGCGGACGCCGAGTTGATCGGCGTACCCACGATCGTCGTGGTGGGGCGCGGGCTCGCGAACGGCGTGGTCGAGGTCAAGGACCGGGCCAGCGGCGAGCGGGTCGAGGTCGCGGTCGACGACGCGGTGCGGCACCTGACCGAGCTGGTGTCCGCCGGCCGCTGACGCGGATCGGTCAGCGCAGGAGCGCCTCCAGCACGGTCGGGGTGTCGGCGAGGTCGGGGAGTGCCACGTGTGCGCCCGACTCGGCGAGCTCCTCCACCGTGAAGCGGCCGGTCGCGACTCCCACCGTGGTCGTGCCGTGGTGGAGGCCGGCCGCGACGTCGTGTGGGGTGTCGCCGATGACCACGACCGACGTGACCGGGAAGTCCACCCCGTGCTTGGCCGACGCCTGTGCGATGGCGGCGGCGACCAGCTCGTGCCGGTGCTCGGACAGCGAGCCGTAGCCGCCGATCTCGAAGTCGACGTGCCGGTCGAGCCCGAAGGCCGCCAGCTTGTAGCTCGCCAGCGTGGGCAGGTTGCCCGTGACCAGCGACTGCACGACGCCAGCCCGCCCGTTCAGCGCGGCCAGGATCTCGGCCGCGCCCTCCAGCGCCCGGCCGAGGCTCGGTAACGACGACCGTTCCTGCTCGGCGATCGCGGTGAGTGAGGCGAAGAAGCGCTCGACGTGCTCGTCGGTGTGCTCGAGGTCGTGGGCCGCCAGCAGCTCCCGCGCCAGCGACCGCTCCGTGCGTCCCGGGAAGGACGGGAGGTGCTTGAGCGGCACGCCGCCGGTGCTGGTCAGGGCTTCGGTGTACCAGCGCCGGCCCACGCCGGTGTAGTCGACGAGGGTCAGGTCGATGTCCCAGAGCACGAGCGTCGTCACCGGCCCATCGTGACACGGACCACCGACAGGCGGAAAAATTCAACACCGGTTGACCCACTGGTCGGGAAGGGCGTAGCTTCTCCTTGAATTCAACGAACGATGAATGCTTGGAGAGTCAGATGGACGCGTCAGTCACACGGCGCCCCGCGGCGATCGCGGTGCTGCTCGGCCTCGCCGGTGCGGTGGTCGCCACCGTGCTGGGGCTGCTCACTTTCGGCGCGCAGGCCACGGTCGCGCCGGACCACCTGCCGCTGGCGGTCGCGGCCCCGACCGCCGGCCCGGCGGCCGCGCAGCTCGAGACGGCGGCCGAGCAGATCGCCGGCCGGGGCGGCGACGCCGTCGAGTGGCAGTTGACGGACCCGGCGCGGGCCAGGGACCTGTTGGCCGACAAGGAGGTCTACGGGATCCTCGAGCTCGGCGCCACGCGGACGGGGCCGACCATGAAGATCGTCGTCTCCGGCGCGGTCAACCCGCAGGGCACGCAGGTCGCGCAGCAGGTCCTCACCGGCGCCGCGCAGGGTCTCGCGGCCGCGCTGGCCCAGCAGCAGCCGGACCTGCGGATCGCGCCGCCACAGGTCGAGACCGTGCACCCGACCAGCATCGCGGGCCGCACGGCGCCGCTCGCCGCGAGCGCGCTGCTGTGGATCGGCGGGCTGGTGGCCGCGATGGCGTTCGGACTGCTGGTCGTGCGCCAGGGGATGCGGCCCGGCGCCGGCTCGCGGCTCACGCTGGTCGCGTCGGTGAGCGTGCTCGCCACGGGCGTGGTCGTCGGCCTGATGATGCTGTGGGACTCCTCGCTCGACCTCGGCGTGGACGTGCTCGGCTTCCTGCTGCTGACGGCGGTCGCGTTCTCGGCGGTGCAGGGCGCGCTGCTGCGACTGGTCCGCCTGCGCGCGGCGGCGATCCTCGGCCCCATGTACCTGCTCGCCCCCGCGGTCGCCGGCACGGTGCCGGAGATGCTGGACCCCGCCTACCGTGCCCTGCTGTGGTCGTGGACGCCGTTCCGCTTCTCCACCGAGGGGCTGCGCAGCCTGCTGCAGGGCGTGCCGGACGCGCCGGACGTGCGGGCCGGGATCGTCGTGCTCGCGTCGATGGCGGTCGTCGGGCTCGCGATCATGCTGTGGCCCGGCGGGTCGCGCACCGACGAGGACGCGCACGCGGAGACTCGCGAGCTCGTCAACGCGTGATCAGCCGGTGAGGTAGCTCAGGCGGACCTTGCGCGTCTGGTTGTCGACGTTCGTGTCGACCAGGCAGATCGACTGCCACGTGCCGAGCGCGAGCCGGCCGCCGAGGACGGGGACGGTGGTCGACGGCGGGACCAGTGCGGGGAGCACGTGGTCCCGCCCGTGCCCCGCGCTGCCGTGCCGGTGTCGCCAGCGGTCGTCGGCCGGCAGCAGGTCGCGCAGGGCGGCGAGCAGGTCGTCGTCGCTGCCGGCGCCGGTCTCGATGATCGCGAGGCCCGCGGTGGCGTGCGGCACCCAGACGTTCAGCAGACCGTCGCCGGCGCCGGCGGTGTCCAGGAAGCGCTCGCACTCGGCGGTCAGGTCGTGCACGACCTCGCGGCCGCCGGTCCGCACCTCGATCTCCGTGGTCTCCATGCGGTCACCGTATTAGCCGACCGGCCACGCCACGTCCTGGATCACGAGGCCGACCAGTTCGGTGCCGGGCGGCACGACGAAGATCCGGCACTGCGTGTACCCGTCGGTCTCGACGACGCACGGCCGCAGCCGGCCCGCGGTCGCGGCGTCCAGCGGCTGGTGCTCGGCGCCGGTGTCGTCGAGGCCCGTGACGGCGCTGGGCCGGCCGCTCGCGAAGCCGATCGTCACGAAGTAGGGCGTGCCGCCCCCGGGCGCCACCCCGGCGAGCTCGTCCGGGTCGCCGCGCTCGACGCGGAGCGGGGCGACACCGAGCACGCCGTAGCGGTCGTCCTCGGCGAGCTCGCGCAGGGTGAACCGGGTCGAGTCGCCGACGTCCAGGCGGTCCGGCGCCGCGCAGCCCGCCGCGACCAGGACCGCCAGGACCGCCAGGAACACCAGGGCAGCCGACACGACTCGCACGCGCACCGCTGGATCGTGGTCCGGAACCGTCGGGACCGGTCCCGGGTCACGCCATCGCGATGGCCTCGATCTCCAGGAGCCACTCCGGCGCGTAGATGTCGGTGATGATGACCGTCAGCGCGGGACGGTGGTCGCCGAGCACCTCGGCACGCACCCTGCTGAACTCGGCGCGGTAGCGGCGGTCGGACAGGTAGGCGGTGACCTTCGCGAGGTGCTCGAAGCCCATGCCCGCCTCGGCGAGGACGGCGCGGATGTTGCGCCACGTGCGGTGGCACTGCTCGGTGAAGTCCTCCGGGACCTTGCCCTCGTCGTCGGCCCAGGGGACCTGCCCGGAGACGAAGACGGTGCGCGTCGCGCCGGTGACCAGCGTGCCGTGCGTGTAGTTGCCGGTCGCGGCCGGCAGGGTGGCGGGGTCGAGCTGCTCGATCATGCTGTCCTGCCTCGGGTCGGGGGCCGCATTGTGTCCGGCGGCGGGGTTCGCCCGCGCCTGAATTTGCGCGCGCCGCGGGTACGTTGGAGGTCGTGCGTGAGGCTTTCGGGGAGCGGTTCGACGTGCCCGCCGGGTACCTGAACACCGCCAGCATCGGGATCCCGTCCTCGGCCGTCGCCGACGCGGTGGCCTCGGCCGTCGCGGACTGGCGGGTCGGGGTCGCGCGGCCGCCGGACTACGACCGGCACGTCGCCGCCGCGCGGGCCGGGTGGGCGCGCCTGGTGGGCGTGCCGACCGACACCGTCGCGAGTGGGGCCAGCGTGTCCCAGCTCGTGGGGCTCGTCGCCGCGAGCGTGCCGGACGGGACGCGGGTGGTGACGGTCGCGAACGAGTTCACCAGTGTCACCTTTCCGTTTGCCGCACAGGAGAAGCGTGGCGTGACCGTGCGGGAGGTGGCGGCCGGCGAGCTGGTCGACGCGGCCGGGGACGCCGATCTCGTCGCCGTCAGCGTGGTGCAGTCCGCCGACGGCGCGATCGCCGACATGGCCGCGTTGCGCGAGCGGGGCACGCGGGTCCTGCTCGACGTCACCCAGGCCGTCGGGTGGCTGCCGCTGTCCCTCGGCTGGGCCGACTGGGTCGTCGGCGGCAGCTACAAGTGGCTGGCCGCGCCGCGCGGGGCCGCCTGGCTCGCCGTGCGCCCCGACGCGCCGGAGCTCGTGCCGCACGCCGCCAACTGGTACGCGGCGGCCGACCCGTGGGACGGCGTCTACGGCCTCCCGCTGCGCCTCGCCGCCGGTGCGCGCGGGCTGGACCTCTCACCCGTGTGGTTCGCGCAGGTCGGCGCCGCCGTCGCGACCACCTGGTTCGCCGGACTCGACCTGCCCGCCGTCCGCGCGCACTGCGCCGGCCTCGCCGACACCGTCCGCGCCCACCTCGGGCAACCTGCGCTCGGCTCGGCGATCGTCGCCCTCGATCTGACCCCCGACCAGGCGGAACGTCTGGCGGACGCGGGGGTGGTCGGCAGTCTTCGGGCGGGCCGGACCCGTCTGTCGTTCCACCTCTACAACACCGAGGACGACGTCGGACGCGTGCTGGACGCGGTGGCTACCAGATCATGATCCAGACACAACCGGCACCTCGCACTGGTTAAGCGTGGTACCGCCGGTTACGGTGCATAGCCGTGTCGGCTCCTTACCGCCCCGGGCAATCGCAATGGCCCGACAACCGCCAGCAGCGGCCCGATCGGCCGCCGCCGATCCAGTTCCGGCAGGAGGACCCGAAACCACCGCGCAACAAGACCCTCGACTGGGGGCTGCGCATTCTCGGCCTCGTGCTCGTGGCCGTGATCTCCGGCCTGGCCTGGTACTACATCAAGGCCGACGGCAAGTCCGAGCAGTCGAGCGGTGACGACCCCGGCGAACAGCAGAGCGAGGGCGTCTACGAGTTCACGCCGCACGAGAAGATGCCGAGGGCCGAGACCCAGTACACCTGCCCGGAGCACGCGTACGGGGACATCAAGGCCTTCCTCGAGAACACCAGGTGCGACCGGCTGAGCCGCCAGCTCTTCGTCACGAAGATCGGCGACCGGACGGTGTACACGTCGGTCTCGGTGGTCACCATGGCCGACGAGGCCGCGGCCGGCGAGCTGCGTGACCTCACCGACAAGGACGGCTCCGGCAACGTCAGCGACGTGGTGCGGGACAAGGTCGTCACGATCGACGGCATGGACCGGCTCAGCGGCGGCGAGGGCTACGCCTCCAAGCAGAGCGGCAGCGACGTGATCATCATCGAGGCCGACTTCGCGCCGTCGGACAAGGGCGACGACGAGGCCGACCAGAAGACCCTGGACGCCGTCTGCGAGGACGCGCTCCGCCTCGGCCCCGAGGTCGACGCCAAGTCCGGCTGAGTCGCCTACTAGCCGGGCTTGCCCGGCAGCGGGGGCGTCGCCGGTGTCTCGCCGGCGGCGCGGCGCCAGCGGGTGGCCCGTACCGCGGCGTCGGTCAGCGCGGTCAGCGCGGTGGTGCGCAGACTCTTCACGTCCGTCCGCTCCAGCACCGCGCGCCACGCGACCGCCGCGTCGGTCTCGGCGACCACCAGCACCGCGATCGCCGACGCCTGGTCGGTGACGGGCTGCGGCGTGACGTAGGCGGGCTCCGCGGCGCGGGGACTCTGGCCGGCGCCGTTGAGCATCAGCTCGGTCGCGTCCCTGCGGGACCGGTGCGCGATCGAGCCCTCCTGCACCGCCACGCCGAAGTCGCCCGGCAGGAAGGCGCTGACCAGCCCGTAGACCCACAGCGCGGCGTGCTCGGCGCCCAGCGCGTCCTGCACCGCCTGCGCGGAGTCGCCGGTGAGCGCGACCTTCTCGGTCGGCGCGGTCGGGGACGTCATGTCAGCACCACCCGGAGGCTCGCACAGCCCGCGGCCACCGAGCCGAGCAGTCCGGCGCGGTGGCGGGGCACGGTCGGGACGAGGTCGGCGGCCTGCTTCTCCGCCGTGGTGAGCGCGTCGACCAGCGCCGCGACCGGGTCGGCGGGCGTCTGCGGGGCGGGCGGTGGCCGGGTGGCCGACGACGACACCGGCGGGCGCGCTCGGTCCACCTCGGCCCGCAGCGCGGTCGCGTGCTCGGTCCGCGCCTGCGCGATCTCGGTCGCGGCGGCGGCCAGCGCCGGGGTGGTCGTGGCGACCGACGACGCGAGCGCGGCGTCGGCACGGGCCTGTGCGGCGAGGTCGGCCAGTGGGTCGGGTGGGGGCGGCTCGGCCGGCTCCTCCGTACATGCCGCGGCGACCGGGAGAAGGGCGGCCAACGCGCCCAACCGCAGCGCCGCACGACGGGAGACCATCACAGGCCGTCATACTGCCAGGCCGCACCGACACCGGTCGGACGCACCATGCCTGCTCGGACCCAGGGCGACCGAGGGGACGAGATACGCTTGGCAACCACGCAAGGTGAACGACCACAAAAAGCAGGGGAGCGGCACGTGCCCGGTCAGCGACAACGCACCAACGCCGCCGGCGAGAAGCTGGAGCCGGTAGTCGCGGACGCAGTCGCGCGGGCCGGTTTCGAGCTCGAGCAGGTGCACGTCCAACAGGCGGGCCGGCGACAGCTCGTGAAGGTCGTCGTCGACCGTGACGACGACGCGGGCGGGATCGGCCTCGACGAGGTCGCCGTCGCGTCGAGGGCGGTGTCCGAGGCGCTCGACGCGCAGGGCGACGCCGGTGTCCTCGGCAGCGCCTACACGCTCGAGGTCACCTCGCCCGGCCTGGACCGGCCACTGACCAGGCCGCGGCACTGGCGCCGCGCGCGGCTGCGCAAGGTCGCCGTCCGCCAGCACGACGACGTCAAGTTCCTCGCGCGGGTCGGCGACGCGGACGAGGAAGCCGTGGAACTGCTGGTGGACGACGAGTTACGTCGCGTGGGATACGCCGAGATCGAGCATGCCGTCATCGAGGTGGAGTTCAAAGACCCACCCGCGGCCGAGATTGCCAAGCTGGCACATGAGGAGGGGTCGAGGTGAATGTCGACATCGCAGCGCTGCGGGCGATCGAGCGGGACAAGGACATCCCCTTCGACACGGTGATCGAGGCGATCGAGACGGCGCTGCTCACCGCGTACAAGCACACCGACGGCCACCAGGCGCACGCCAAGATCGACATCGACCGGCGCACCGGGCTCGTCCGGGTGATCGCGTTCGAGGTCGGCCAGGACGGCGAGCCGGGCGAGGAGTGGGACGACACGCCGGAGGGCTTCGGCCGGATCGCCGCCACCACCGCCCGTCAGGTCATCCTGCAGCGCCTGCGGGACGCCGAGAACGAGAAGACCTTCGGCGAGTTCTCCGCCAAGGAGGGCGAGATCGTCGCCGGCGTGGTGCAGCGCGACGCGCGCGCCAACTCCCGCGGCATGGTCGTGGTCCAGGTCGGCGACACCGAGGGCGTGCTGCCCGCGGTCGAGCAGGTGCCCGGTGAGCGCTACGAGCACGGCACGCGCGTCAAGTGCTACGTGCTCGGGGTGAGCAGGGGAACACGCGGGCCGCAGATCACGTTGAGCCGTACGCACCCGAACCTGGTGCGGCGCCTGTTCGCGCTGGAGGTCCCGGAGATCGCCGACGGCACCGTCGAGATCCCGGCGGTCGCCCGCGAGGCCGGGCACCGCTCCAAGATCGCGGTGCGGTCCACGATCCAGGGCGTCAACGCCAAGGGCGCGTGCATCGGCCCGATGGGCGCGCGGGTGCGCAACGTGATGAGCGAGCTGCTCGGCGAGAAGATCGACATCATCGACCACTCGGACGACCCGGCCACGTTCGTCGGCAACGCGCTGTCGCCGGCGAAGGTGATCTCGGTGACCGTGGTCGACGAACGGGCGAAGACCGCTCGAGTCGTGGTGCCGGACTTCCAGCTGTCGCTGGCCATCGGCAAGGAGGGGCAGAACGCCCGCCTCGCCGCACGGCTGACCGGCTGGCGCATCGACATCCGCAGCGACCAGGCTCCGGCCGACCCCGAGGACGACCCCAAGGACGGTGCCAACGCCGGTGCCAAGGACGGCGCCAAGGACGGCGCCAACGGCGGTGTCGACGCCGGTTCCGCGGGTGCGAACACGGTCGCACCGGCGTCGGGTTCGGTCGACTGAGACGGACGGGATAGACTCGTCAGTGGTTCATCGATCTGGACCGGCGTCCGCTCATGCGTCCGCACCGAACAAGGCCCTCGGCCCGGTGCGAACCTGCGTCGGCTGTCGGGACAGGGCATGGGCTGGTGAGTTGCTCCGGGTCGTGAAAGTGGATGGGGAACTCGCACTCGATCTGCGAAGATCAATGGCAGGTCGGGGAGCGTGGTTGCATCCCGATCTCGGTTGTCTGAGCAAGGCCGAGCGAAGGCGCGCGTTCGTGAGAGCGTTACGCGTGGCTGGTGAGCTCGACGCTGGCCGTCTCCGAACCCAGCTGGAGGCGCTGGTTCACCGCACGACCGGCACGGGAATTGCCCGGGCCGGGCTGGACGAAAGAAGGCAGGTCGACCCGTCATGAGTCAGCCGTGAAGCTGAAGCCATGAACGCCAGACGATAGGACGAGGTCGCGCGGGTCCGTGCCGCCGGCCTCACTCAGACGAGGAGAGCAGTGGCAGGCAAGGCCCGAGTACACGAGCTCGCGAAGGAGCTCGGAGTAACCAGCAAGGATGTGCTCGCCAAGTTGAAAGACCTTGGTGAGTTCGTGAAGTCCGCGTCCTCCACGGTGGAGGCCCCAGTGGCCCGCCGGTTGCGGGACGCGTACCCCAAATCAGGCGAGTCGAAGTCGGGCGGTGGCGGCCGTTCGTCGTCCGCGCCGTCCACATCGTCCGCGTCATCGTCCGCGTCGTCGTCCGCGCCCACCCCGGCGCCCGCGCGGCCGAAGCCGGCGGCCCGGCCGGAGCAGCCGGCCGCCGCCGCGGCGCCGGCCGAGACTGCCGGCCCAGCGCCGGCAGCGCCCAAGCCGGCCGTGAAGCCGGGCCCCGCGGCTCCCGCCGCACCGGCCCCGGCCGCCGCGAAGGTGGAGACCGAGGCACCGCGCCCCGAGTCCCCGGCCCCGCAGCAGCCCGCGGCCCAGCAGCCGGCGCCCCCGGCGCCGGAGCAGCAGGAGCCCGCGCAGCCGCAGGCCGGTCCGCGCGAGCAGACCAAGCCGCAGAACACCCAGCAGGGTGGCGCGGTCGTGCCGCCCAAGCGTCAGTCGCCCAAGCCCGGCCCGCGTCAGCCGCGGGTCGGCAACAACCCGTTCGGCGTCGGCGCCGGCGCACCCCCGTCGCGGCCGGCTCCCGGCCCCCGGCCGGGTGGCACCGGCGCACCGGGTGGCGAGCGTGCGGCCCGACCTGGTGAGAACCGGCCGGCCGCCGGTCCGCGTGGCGGCGGCGCCGCGCCGGCGGGTGGCCCTCGGCCCTCGCCCGGCCAGATGCCGCCGCGCCCGAACCCCGGCATGATGCCGCCCCGACCGGCGCGGCCGGCCGGTGGTGGCCGTGGTGGTCCTGGTGGCGGTCCCGGTGGCGGCGCTCGCGGCGGTCCCGGTGGCGGTGCGCGTGGCGGCCCTGGTGGCGGCGCTCGCGGCGGTCCCGGTGGCGGTGGCGGCGGCGGTGGTTTCCGCGGCGGTCCCGGTGGCGGCGGTGGTGGCGGCGGCGGTGGCTACCGTCCCGGCGGCGGCGGTGGCGCACCGGCCGGTGGTGGCGGTGGCTTCCGCGGTGGCGGCGGTGGCCGTCCCGGCTCCGGTGGCGGTCGCGGCGGCGCCGCGGGCGCGTTCGGCCGGCCCGGTGGGCCGTCCCGGCGCGGTCGCAAGTCGAAGCGGCAGAAGCGCCAGGAGTACATGGAGAACATGCAGGCGCCCAGCGTCGGCGGTGTTCGCCTCCCCAAGGGCAACGGCGAGTCGATCCGCCTCCCGCGTGGCGCCTCGCTGACCGACTTCGCCGAGAAGATCAACGCCAACCCGGCCTCGCTGGTGCAGGTGCTGTTCCACCTCGGTGAGATGGTCACCGCGACGCAGTCGGTCTCCGACGACGTCCTCGAGCTGCTCGGCACCGAGATGAACTACAAGGTGCAGGTGGTCAGCCCCGAGGAGGAGGACCGCGAGCTGCTCGACTCCTTCGACATCTCCTACGGCGAGGACGCCGGTGGCGAGGAGGAGCTGCAGGCGCGGCCGCCGGTCGTGACCGTCATGGGTCACGTCGACCACGGTAAGACGCGACTTCTGGACACCATCCGTAAGACGACGGTGCACGAGGGTGAGGCCGGTGGCATCACCCAGCACATCGGCGCCTACCAGGTGGCCGTCGACGTCGACGGCAACGAGCGGCTGATCACCTTCATCGACACCCCGGGTCACGAGGCGTTCACCGCCATGCGTGCTCGTGGTGCCAACTCGACGGACATCGCGATCATCGTGGTCGCCGCCGACGACGGTGTGATGCCGCAGACGGTGGAGGCCATCAACCACGCGCAGGCCGCAGGCCTGCCGATCGTGGTCGCGGTCAACAAGATCGACAAGGAAGGCGCCAACCCGCAGAAGGTGCGCCAGCAGCTCACCGAGTACGGGCTGGTGGCCGAGGAGTACGGCGGCGACACGATGTTCGTCGACATCTCCGCACGGCAGAACATCAACATCGGCGGGCTGCTCGAGGCGGTCGTGCTCACCGCGGACGCGGCGCTCGACCTGCGGGCCAACCCGGAGATGGAGGCGCAGGGCGTCGCCATCGAGGCGCACCTGGACCGCGGTCGCGGTCCGGTCGCCACGGTGCTGGTCCAGCGCGGCACGCTGCGGGTCGGCGACTCGATCGTCGCCGGCGACGCGTACGGCCGCGTGCGCCGCATGGTCGACGAGTTCAACGACGACATCACCGAGGCGACCCCGTCGCGGCCGGTGCAGGTCATCGGGTTCACGTCGGTGCCGGGCGCGGGTGACACCTTCCTGGTGGTCGAGGAGGACCGCACGGCACGGCAGATCGCCGAGCGCCGGGCGGCCCGCATGCGCAACGCGGCGAACGCCTCGCGGCGCAAGCGGATCAGCCTCGAGGACCTGGACTCCGCGCTCAAGGAGACCAGCCAGCTCAACCTGATCATCAAGGGCGACAACTCGGGTACCGTCGAGGCACTCGAGGACGCGCTCACGAAGATCGACGTCGGCGAAGAGGTCGAGCTGCGGGTCATCGACCGCGGTGTCGGTGGCATCACCAAGGCCAACGTGGACCTGGCGATCGCGTCCGACGCGATCATCCTCGGGTTCAACGTCCGTGCCGAGGGCAAGGTCACCGAGCAGGCCAACCGCGAGGGCATCGACGTCCGGTACTACTCGGTCATCTACCAGGCGATCGACGAGATCGAGCAGGCTCTGAAGGGCATGCTCAAGCCGGTCTACGAAGAGGTCGAGCTCGGCCGCGCCGAGGTGCGCGACGTGTTCAAGTCCTCGAAGGTCGGCACGATCGCGGGTTGCATGGTGCTGTCCGGTGAGATCCGGCGCAACGCCAAGGCACGCCTCATGCGGGACGGCGTCGTCGTCCAGGAGAACCTGCCGGTCAGCTCGCTGCGGCGGTTCAAGGACGACGCGGTTGAGGTCCGTGAGGGCTTCGAGTGTGGTCTGACGCTCGGCTCGTACGGTGATCTCAAGGTCGACGACATCATCGAGACCTACGAGCTGCGTGAGAAGCCACGCGACTGAGTGTCTCCCCGGTGCCGCCCGCTTCTCGGGCGGCACCGGCTTTCTCTGTGAGGAACTTCGTTGTACGTGGGGGCACTCGAGCTGGATGTGCTGCTGGGCGACATCCGCTCGTTGAAGGAGAAGCGCTCGGCCGTGCGACCGGTCATCGCGGAGCTGCGCAAGCGGTTCGAGGTGACCGTCGCCGAGGCGGGGCACCTGGACAAACACAGAAGAACACTCATCGGCGTCGCCGTCGTCGCGGCCGAGGCGTCGCATGTGGACGATGTGCTCGACGCGTGCGAACGGCTGGTCGCCGGTCGTCCGGAGCTGGACCTGCTGTCGGCCCGGCGCCGCTGGCTGGGTCCCGAGGACTGAGTTTTCCCCACGCCCGTATGGAAAGGAACCGTCGTGGCTGACGCACCACGCGCCCGCAAGCTCGCGAAGCGCATCGCGCAGATCGTGGCGTCCGCGCTGGAGCACGAGGTGAAGGACCCACGCCTGGCGCGGGTCACGATCACCGACGTCAAGATCACCGCCGACCTGCACGACGCGACCGTGTACTACACGGCGCTCGGCGACAAGATCGACGCACAGCCCGACTTCCAGGGCGTCGCGCAGGCGCTCGAGTCGGCGAAGGGCGTGCTCCGGACGATGGTCGGGCAGGGCACCGGCGTCCGGTTCACGCCGACGCTGACCTTCCAGGCGGACACCGTCCCGGAGGACGCCAAGCGCATCGAGGACCTCCTGGCCCGCGCGCAGGCGGCCGACGCCGAGGTGGCGCGGATCGCCAACGGCGCGAAGCCGGCGGGCGACCCCGACCCCTACCGCGCGCCCCGCGAGGACGACGAAGAGGACTGAGTGCCGGCCGAGACGCGACCGTTGCCGGATCGGTAGTACTACTCAATTTTCTGTGAGCACGGCACCACCTAGCGTCTAGCGTCGTCAGACTGCTCGACAACCGGCAGCGGGACGACGCGGGGGACGCATGGACGAGGCACTCTGGACCACTGGGCGCCCGCACGGCGACGCGCCGGTCGCCGGCCGGCTCACACTCGCGGTCCTGGTGGAAGAATGCGCTCTGTCCAACCTGGAGGAAGCCGAAGCCGTCCACGAGACGCACCCGGCTGACTCCGACTTCCACACGCACGCGTCACCTGCCGGATGTGGAGGAAGAGCGGGCATGAACAGCACTACCACCGAGCGGCAGGCCATGACCCCGTTACCCACCTCCGGCCCGCCGCGCCCGTGGCCGTACGGCGCGCCATGAAGCGGCGGCTGTCGGGTATCGCGGCGGTGCTCGTGCTCGCCGGCTGCGGCGGAGACAAGGCCATCGACCCGGTGACGGAGTCGCAGGCCTACGACCGGGTCGAGAGCTACGTGCGGCGGGCGATCACCGCGCTGCCGGCCGACGTGCGGCTCGAGCCGAGCGAACCGGCGACTTCCGTTGCGTGCAAAGGGGAGCCGCGCGGGCGGGTGAAGGTCGTCAGCACCTACTGGGTGCGCGGCATCGACGACGACAGCAAACATTTCGACACGCTGGTGACGTGGTGGACCGCGCACGACTTCGAGGTGCTGGACGACCTCCGGCCGGAACGGCACTACGTGTGGGTGCAGAACAAGGCGGACGACTTCCGGATGTCCTTGCGCGACAACGACAACGGTGAGCTGCTGCTGGGCGCCGAGTCGCCGTGCGTCGCGGGCGGGTAGGTCAGCGGAGCTCCTCCGCCGCGGCGAGGGTGGGGGCCAGCCGCTCCCGTTCGGCGGGGGTCAGCTCGATCGCCCGCAGCTCGGTCAGCGCCTCGTCGGCGCGGGCGTCGTCGCCGAGTGCCACGGCGAGCTCCACGCGGTAGGCGAGCGCCTCCACCCGTTCGGCCGCGGTGGCGTCGGTGATCTTGGCCAGCGCGCCGTCGAGGATCTTGGCGGCCTGGGCGTGGTGGCCCCTGCTGTCGCCCTGCACCACGGCGTTGTCCAACGCGACTCCGAGCCGGCCCTGCTCCGGCGTCGGCGCGGCAACGGTCGCGGCCGGGAAGATCCGGATGTGGTTCCCGCCGGGGTCGACCACCGTGAAGCCCGCGAGGTTGCCGGAGTTCTTCCGCCGCCTCGGCCGGGTCATGCGCGGGATGCCCGCGACCGGGACCTTGCCGTACCGCTCGCGCATACCGGCCGAGAACGCCGCGTGCAGCACCCCGGTGTCCGGCACCTGCACGACGCAGCTGCCGTAGGAGTCCTCGGCCACGAAGCCGTCCATGCCGAAGAAGTGCAGCTCCCAGTCCTCGCGCCGTACCACCACGTACGGGTTGGGTTTCGTCTGCCGGTAGGTCCTGGTGAAGCCGAGCAGCTCGTAGAACGACTCCACCTCGTCGATCGACGCGCACGGCAGCAGCGGCACCGTCACCTCATTCGCCATCGTCGTCCTCCAGTAGGTCCCCGAGGTCGCGCAGCACCGAGAGGCACGCGCGCAGGTCGGACATCGGCAGCCGGCTCGCGACGGCGGTCGCCCATTCCGCCTGCTGCTTCTCCACGTACCGCAGCGCGGTGCGGCCCGAGTCGGTGAGCGCCATCAGCCTGGCCCGCCGGTGGGCCGGGTTGTCGACGAACTCGACGAGCCGGTCCCTGGCCAGCGCGTCCGCCGTCTGCTGGACGGTCTGCCTGGTCAGGCCCATGGTCCGCGCCACGTACGACACGGTCGCCGGTTCGTGGTCGATGACGCCGAGCACCTGCCAGCGCGCGCTGGTGAGGCCCGCCGGGCGCGCGAGCCCGTCGCCGGCCGCCAACAGCAGACCGTTCACCCGGAACACCTCGACCAACAGCTCGGAGAACGCCCACCCCCCAGGGCTCAGTCCGGTCACGGTCGACAAACTGCCACATTGACAGGCGCCTGTCAAAGCTAGGGTGGCGAACGTGAAGAGACGCACGTTCCTTCTCGGCGCGGGGGCGTTCGCGCTCGCCGGTTGTTCCGACGACGCGCCGCGGCTGCCGCCGGCGACCGTCACCCCGACGTCGCCGGCCGCGGCCGAGCCGCCGAAAGCGCTGATGGTCGAGTACGTCCGGTCGGCCGCGCGCGGGCGGCAGGTCACGATGGTCGTGGTCCGGCCGGAGGGGGCGCTGGACCAGGAGCTGCCCGTCTGTGTGGCGCTGCACGGCCGTGGCTCGGACGCGCGGATGATCGTCCAGCTTGGCGTGCCGGAGCTGCTGACCTCCTCGGACGTGCCCTTCGCGATGGTCGGGCTCGACGGCGGCGACTCCTACTGGGTGGCGCGGGACCCCGGCGACGACCCGCAGCGCATGCTCGCCGACGAGCTGCCCGGCTGGCTCGGCGAACGCAACCTCCAGCCCCAGCCGTTCGGCGTGTTCGGGCTGTCCATGGGCGCCTACGGAGCCCTCAACTACGCACGCCGCGTCCCGCACCCCGCGGTCGCCGTGATCAGCCCGGCACTGTTCCTCGACTGGCCGGACGCGCAGGCGAGGGACGCGTTCGCCGGCGAGGGCGCGTGGGCGGCCACCGACCCGCTCCAGCACGTCGACGGACTCGGCGACGCGCGGGTCGGCGTCTGGTGCGGCACCGAGGACCCCTTCCACCCGGCGGCGCGGAAACTGGCCGAGCTCGCGACACCGCAGGTCGCGGACTTTCAGCCGGGCGGGCACGACGCCGACTACTGGCTGCGCACCATGCCGGACGTCGTCCGGTTCCTCGGCGAGCGGGCCGGTGCATAACTTCCACTGGACGCCACCGCCACAGTGCGTGAGGCTGTGCGGGTGCTGACCGCCGATCTTCGCGCGGCCGCGGAGCTGCTCGGGGCCGCGACCGACGTGACGCTGCTCGCGCACATCAACCCCGACGCCGACGCCCTCGGCAGCGCGCTCGCGCTCGGGATGGTGCTGCGCAGGCGAGGTGTGACCGTGCGGGTCTCGTTCGGTGCGCCGGACGAGGTACCCGAGACGCTGCGCGGCCTCGACCCGCTCGGGCTGGTCGTGCCGGCCGACGAGGTCCCGCCCGTGCCCGCGCTGCTGGTCGCGTGCGACACCGGCACCGAGCACCGGCTCGGCAAGCTCGCCGGCCGGATCGAGAGCACGATCATCGCGGGCGGCTCGGTGCTGGTCGTCGACCACCACGCGTCCAACACGCGGTTCGGCACCCACCATGTGGTGGACGACACCGCCGAGGCCACGGTCGTGCTGGTCCTCGCCCTGCTCGACGAGCTGGAAGAGCCGCTGGACCCGGCGGTCGCGCGCTGCCTCTACGCCGGGCTCGTCACCGACACGAGCTCCTTCCGCCGCGCGAGCCCGGCGACCCACCGCACGGCGGCGCGGTTGATCGAGGCGGGTGCGGACCCGACCGCGACCGCTCGCGAGCTGCTCGACGCGCACCCGTTCGCGTGGCTGCCGATGCTCGCGCGGGTGCTCGGCAGGGCCGAGCTGGAGCCGGACTCGGCCGGGGGACACGGTTTCGTGCACACCGCGGTGTATCTGTCCGATATGGACGATGTGCGGCTCGAGGAGGTGGAGTCCGTCGTGGACATCCTGCGCGCCACCGTCGAGGCGGAGGTCGCGCTCGTGCTCAAGGAGATGGCGCCGGGGTGCTGGTCGGGCTCGCTGCGGGCCGCAGGCATGGTGGACGTGCGGGCTGCGGCGGAGCGGCTCGGGGGCGGCGGGCACCGGCTCGCCGCCGGGTTCACGGCGACCGGCACGGCCGACGAGGTGCTCGCGGAGGTACGCGAGACGCTGCGAAATCCGGTGCTGCTCGTAACCAGTTGAGGACGATGAGCGGCGTTCGGGTGAACAAGTGGTATAAACCAATCGCCGTGCCGGGCCCCTGGGGCCGGCGGCGACCAGCCAGGCGGACCGGACCGGCCCGGCGGAAACGGAGGACATCTTGAGGCGCGTCACAATTGCAGTCGCGGTGGCGACCGCGGCAGCGCTCGGGCTCGCCGGCTGCGGGAGCGAGTCCGACAGCGGCGACAGCGGCGAGAACATCAGCCTGGACCTGTTGGTCCCCCTGTACGGCGACAAGACCAAGCCCTACTGGGAGCAGCTGGTCAAGGACTTCGAGGCGAAGAACTCGAACATCGACGTCAAGCTCGAGACCCAGAGCTGGGACGACATCTACACCGTCCTGGACACCAAGATCCAGAACAACAAGGCGCCGGACATCCTCGAGCTCGACGCAGCGGGCCCCGCCTACGGCTCGGAGGACCTGCTCTACAAGGCCGAGGAGATCGTCTCCCCGGAGACCCTGAAGGACATCGAGCCCGCGTTCATCGACAGCGCCAAGATCGACGGGGTCGCCTACGGCCTGCCGTCGGTCGCGTCGACCCGCGCGCTGTTCTACAACAAGACCCTGTTCACGCAGGCCGGCATCACCGCTCCGCCGAAGACGTGGGACGAGCTGCTCGCGGCCGCGAAGAAGCTCTCCGCGCTCGGCAACGGGATCAGCGGCTACGGCATGCCGCTGGGTAGCGAGGAGGCACAGGCCGAGTCGTCCATCTGGGCCTACGGCGCCGGCGCGTCCTGGGAGAAGGACGGCAAGATGACGATCGACACGCCGGAGGCGGCCGAGGCCCTCACCTTCATGAAGAAGATGATCGACGAGGGTGCGACCCAGCCGAACCCGGGTGCGACCGACCGCACGCCGCTGCTCGACGTGTTCATCCAGGGCAAGATCGGCATGATCGAGGGCCTGCCCCCGATCGTCGGCCAGATCAACGAGAAGAGCCCGGACCTGGACTGGGCCATCGCGCCGAGCCCGACCAAGGACGGCAAGCCGGTCACGCTGGGCGTCGCCGACTACTTCGTCGGCTTCAACAAGGACGAGGACAAGCAGGGCGCGATCGCGAAGTTCCTCGACTTCTTCTACCAGCAGGACAACTACGTCAAGTTCAACGACAACGAGGGCTTCATCCCGGCCACCAAGTCCGGCGCGGACGCGGCGGCCTCGAAGCCGGAGCTGAAGACGTTCCTCGAGTCGCTGCCGGACGCGAAGTTCTACCCAGCCACCAACCCGGCGTGGGGCCAGACCTCCGGCGCGTTCAAGTCCCTCGTCGGCCAGATCGAGACCAAGCCGGTCGACCAGGTGCTCAAGGAGATCCAGGCCAAGGCCGACGCGAGCGGCTGAGGCGCGCGGAACAGGTGAAGACGGCTGGCGCGGGGTCCCGAGCGGATCGGGACCCCGCGCCGGTACCCATGAGAGGCGCTCGGGTGGCTACCGCACGAAACAAGGCGTTGAAACGGCACGCACGCCGTCAGACGACGTTGCAGGCTCTACCGTGGCTGGCACCGGCGCTGGTCCTCATCGGCGGGGTGGTGCTCTTCCCCGTCGGCTACATGATCTACACCTCGCTGCGTGACCTGTCCCGGTTCGGCAAGGACCGCGGGTGGGCCGGCTTCGAGAACTACAGCAGGGTGTTCGGGCTCGACGCGCTGCCGACCGTGCTCACCAACACGGTCCTCTGGACGGTCGGCTCGGTCGTGGTGACCGTGCTGCTCGGGCTGGTGCTCGCGCAGTTCCTGAACAAGCGCTTCCCCGGCCGCAAGATCCTCCGCATGGTGATCATCGTGCCGTGGGCGGCGTCGGTCGTGATGACCTCGACGGTGTTCGTCTACGGGCTCGACCCGTTCTACGGGATCATCAACAAGTTCCTCGTGGACATCGGGCTCATCGACGAGCCGTACGGGTTCCTCAAGAACGCGACGTCCGGGTTCCTGTCCGCGATGGCGGTCGCGGTGTTCGTCTCGGTGCCGTTCACCACCTTCGTGGTGCTCGCCGGCCTGCAGACCATCCCGCACGACGTGCTGGAGGCGGCGCAGATCGACGGCGCGGGCCGCTTCCAGACGTACTGGCAGGTCGTGTTCCCGATGCTGCGCCCCGCGCTCGCGGTCGCGGCCATCATCAACATCATCAACGTGTTCAACTCGCTGCCGATCCTGAAGACCATGACCGGCTCGATACCCGGCTACGACGCGGACACCACGACCACGCTGATGTTCAAGCTCATCCAGAACGACCGGCAGATCGACACGGCGAGTGCCCTGTCGGTGGTCAACTTCGTCGTGATCGTCGTGGTGATCGGGATCTACCTGAAGGTCGTCAAGCCGATGCGGGAGGTGTCGGCGTGAGCGAGCTTGCGAGCGAACCAATGTCACAGGGCGACCGCGAGCGGCGTCACCGAGCCTGCGAGGGGGCGTCGTGAGTACTGTGCTGGACCGGCCGGTGGACACGACCGGTGTCGGCGCGGGCCCCAGGAAGGGTCGGCCGGAGAAGAAGCGGTGGGGCCTGACGATCGTCGGCTCGATCGTCGCGCTGGTGTTCCTCGCGCCGTACCTGATCATGCTCTCCGGCGCGTTCAAGTCCCGCCAGGACATCCTGCGGGTGCCGCCGGACTACCTGCCGGAGTCCTGGCACCTCGACAACTTCGTCAACATGTGGGGCACGCCGGAGACGCCGCTGCCGCACAACCTGCTCTCCACGGTCGTGATCTCCTTGGGCGGCACGGCGCTCGCGCTCGTCGCCGCGCTGCCGGCCGCGTACTACACCGCGCGGCACAACTTCCGGCTCAAGCTGCCGTTCATGCTGCTCGTGCTGATCACGCAGATGCTGCAGCCGACCGTGCTGGCCTCCGGGCTCTTCCGCGAGTTCGTCGGGCTGGAGATCAACGACACCTGGCTCGCGATGATCCTCGTGAACGCGGCGTTCAACCTGTCGTTCGCGGTGTGGATCATGCACAGCTTCTTCGCGACCGTGCCGAAGGAGATCGAGGAGGCGGCCTGGCTCGACGGCTGCTCGCGCGGCCAGTCGATGCGGCGGATCATGCTGCCGCTGGTGTGGCCGGGCATCGTCACGGCGATCATCTTCACCTTCATCGCGTGCTGGAACGAGTTCGCGGCGAGCCTCATCCTGTTGCCGACCGACACCAACCAGCCACTCACGGTGGCGCTGACCAGGTTCATCGGTCAGTACGAGTCGGCGTGGCAGTATGTCTTCGCGGTCTCGATCATCGGGATTCTGCCGGTCGTGGCTCTGTTCGCCCTGATCGAGAGGCACCTCGTCTCCGGTCTGACCGCGGGCGGAGTGAAGTGAACTCGTGATTACTGAATCGTGGTGTTCACGTGTTTGTTGCTCTAGATTGACCCTCGCGCGCCGGTTTTCGACCGGGCCGACAATGTGGTGCGGTCTCTGACCGGCGAATGGAAAGGATCACCATGGCTACAGTGACCTTCGACGGCGCGAGCCGTTACTACGCGGGCACGGAGCGGCCCGCCGTGGACCAGCTCAACCTCGAGGTCGAGGACGGCGAGTTCCTCGTGCTGGTCGGGCCGTCGGGCTGCGGCAAGTCGACCACCCTGCGCATGCTGGCCGGGCTGGAGGGCGTCGACGAGGGCGCCATCCGCATCGGCGAGCGCGAGGTGACGGACCTGCCCCCGAAGGACCGGGACATCGCCATGGTGTTCCAGAACTACGCGCTCTACCCGCACATGACGGTCGCCGACAACATCGGCTTCCACCTCAAGATCAAGAAGATGCCGAAGGCGGAGCGCGCCGAGCGGATCCTCGAGGCCGCGAAGCTGCTCGACCTGGAGCCGTACCTGGAGCGCAAGCCCGCCAAGCTCTCCGGTGGCCAGCGCCAGCGCGTCGCCATGGGGCGCGCGATCGTGCGCCGCCCCCAGGTGTTCTGCATGGACGAGCCGCTGTCCAACCTGGACGCGAAGCTGCGCGTGCAGACCCGCACGCAGATCGCCTCGCTGCAGCGCCGGCTCGGCGTCACCACCATCTACGTCACGCACGACCAGGTCGAGGCCATGACCATGGGCGACCGGGTGGCCGTGCTCAAGGACGGCCTGCTCCAGCAGTGCGACACCCCGATCGGGCTGTTCGGCAAGCCGAAGAACCTGTTCGTCGCCGGCTTCATCGGCTCGCCCGCCATGAACCTGATCCCCGCCACGGTCAACGGCGAGAGCGCGGTCATCGGCGGTCAGACGATCGAGCTGACCCCGGCGCAGCGTTCCGCGCTGACCGGCGCGAACCTGGTCGTCGGCATCCGGCCGGAGGGCTGGAGCCTCACCTCGGCCGACAAGGGCATCTCCGCGACCGTCGAGGTCGTCGAGGAGCTCGGCTCCGACCAGTTCCTGTACTGCTCGACCTCGGCGCCGCAGCTGGCGACCGACGAGGTCGCGGAGGCCGACGCCACCGCGCCGCCGCCCATCACCGTGCGCGCGCCCGGCATGTCGGCGTTCCAGCGCGGCGAGAAGGTCGGCCTCATCCCGCAGGCCGGTGCGGTGCACCTGTTCGACGCGGACACGGGCGACCGGCTCCCCGACTGATCTCTCGATGTGGGCACGCGGCCCGGGACCTTCACGGTCCCGGGCCGCTGCCGTTGAATGACCGCATGACGACACGACGTACCGCGCTGGCCGGCATCGCCGCCGCGCTGATGCTCGGCCTGACCTCGGCAGGCGTTGCCGCCTCCGACACCGCGACCACCCCGGCGGCCGCCGCGACCACCCCGGGGGACCCCTACAAGCGCACCGAGCTGTACTTCGGCGGCAGCACGCCCGACGGTGCCCCGATCACCCCCGCCGAGTTCGAGCTGTTCCTCGACAAGGAGGTCACGCCCGCGTTCCCGGACGGACTGACCTGGCTCGAGGCCCACGGCCAGTGGATGGGCGGCAAGGAGGACTCCTACCTGCTGATCATCCTGTACCCGTTCGGCGACCGGTCGGCGAACCGGGAGATCGAGGAGATCCGCGGCGACTACGAGCAGCAGTTCCAGCAGCAGTCCGTCCTGCGTGCGGACAGCGTCGACAAGGTCTCGTTCTGACTGATGGTGCTCGTTTTTGATATAAAGCACGCAGGTTCGAGCAACAGGGGAGAGGTTCATGACGTACCTGCGTGACGAGATCGCCAGCCAGCCGGCCGTGTGGGAGCGTGCACTCGCGGTGGACGCTGCCGCGCTGCCGGCGGCCGGCGAGCGGGTGGCGGCGATCGGCTGCGGCACGTCGTACTACATGGCGCAGGCCTACGCGGCGCTGCGGGAGTCGGCCGGACAGGGGGAGACCGACGCGTTCGCGGCGTCGGAGTTCCCCGCGTCGCGGACCTACGACCGGGTGGTGGCCCTGACCCGCTCCGGCACGACCACCGAGGTGCTGGCCGCGCTCGACCGGTGCGCCGCGCCGACGGTGGCGGTGACCGCGGACCCCGAGACGCCGATCAGCTCGGCGGCCGACGCGGTGGTGGCGCTGGACTTCGCCGACGAGCGGTCGGTCGTGCAGACCCGGTTCGCGACCTCGGCGCTGGTGCTGCTGCGCGCGTCGCTGGGGGAGTCCCTCGCCGACCTGGCCGCCGACGGCACGGCCGCGCTGTCCGAGCCGCTCGACCCGGCCCTGGTCGACGCCGAGCAGTTCACGTTCCTCGGCACCGGGTGGACGATCGGCCTCGCGAACGAGGCCGCGCTGAAGCTGCGTGAGGCCGCGCAGCTGTGGACCGAGTCCTACCACGCGATGGAGTACCGCCACGGGCCGATCTCGATCGCGGCGCCCGGCCGGGTCGTGTGGGTCCTCGGGCCGGCGCCGGCCGGGCTGGTCGCGGAGGTGCGCCGCATCGGCGCGCACGTCGAGGAGTGGGCGGGCGACCCGCTCGCCGCGCTGGTGCGCGCGCACCGGCTGGCCGAGGCGGTGGCGGAGGCCAGGGGGCTCGACCCGGACCGGCCGCGCAACCTGGACCGGTCGGTGATCCTGACGCCCTGAGGGCGCACTACTCCGATCGGACGTAGCCTGATCCGGTGCAACTGTGTGATAGTGCAGTCAACCGCGCAGTTTCACGCACCATAGATCGGGGATCTTGCAATGAGTGAGCAGTCGGGTGTCTCACGCAGGGCGATGTTGCGGAACGCGGCAGTCGCCGGGGTGGGTCTCGGAATGGCGGCGGGAGGAACCGGGGTGGCGCAGGCCGCGGGGGTCGCGGGGCCCGAGGAGGCGCCGGCGCCGGAACGACGCGGCCGGTCGATGATCGGGGTGCCGTTCGAGGGGGTCGCGAACCCGAGGTTCGGCGTGATCGGGCTCGGCAACCGCGGCGGCGGGATGGTGCCGCTGCTGCTCGAGGTGCCCGGCGCGAAGGTCACCGCGCTGTGCGACATCCGGCCGGAGTTCGCGAACGCCGCGGCGAAGATGGTCACCGACGCGGGCCAGCCCGCGCCGGCGCTCTACACCGGCGGCGACGAGGACTTCAAGAACCTGGTCGCCCGCGACGACGTGGACTTCGTCTACGTCGCGACGCCGTGGGAGTGGCACACGCCGATGGCGCTGGCGGCCATGCGCGCCGGCAAGCACGTCGGCGTCGAGTGCCCGATCGGCCTGACGGTCAAGGACCTGTGGGAGCTCGTCGACACGTCGGAGCGGACGCGGCGGCACTGCATCCAGCTCGAGAACTGCTGCTACGGCCAGAACGAGCTGCGCGCGCTGCGGATGGCGCACGACGGGCTGTTCGGCGACCTGCTGCACGGATCCGGCGCGTACCTGCACGACCTGCGGGAGCTGCTGTTCTCGAAGACGTACTACGAGGACCAGTGGCGGCGGAAGTTCCACACGAAGTACGACGGCGACCTCTACCCGACGCACGGCCTCGGCCCGGTCGCCGCGTACATGGACCTGCACCGCGGCGACAAGTTCGTGCGCATGACGTCGATGAGCACGCCCGCGCTGGGGCTCGCCGCGTACCGCGAGCAGAACCTGCCGCCCGGCGACCCGACGTGGCAGGAGCGCTACGTCAAGGGCGACGTGACGATGAGCCTGATCCAGACCGCGCGCGGACGGGTCATCCACATCGTGCACGGGGTGTCGAACCCGCACCCGTACTCGCGGCTCAACCACCTCGCCGGCACGAAGGGCGTGTTCGAGGACTACCCGGCACGGATCTACCTCGAGCCGGACATGTCCAACGACGAGTGGGGCTCCTTCGACGACTACGCGGAGCACGACCACTGGCTGTGGAAGGACGTCGGCCCCGGCCCCGGCGGACACGGCGGCATGGACTACATCATGCTGTGGCGTCTCGTGCAGACCCTCCAGCTCGGTCTGCCGCCGGACATCGACGTGTACGACTCGGCGGCGTGGAACGCGCCGTTCCCGCTGAGCGTGCAGTCGATCCGCGGGCACGGCGCCTCGGTGCCGTTCCCGGACTTCACCCGTGGCAACTGGAAGACCCCGCACCCCGGCACCGACTCGGAGAAGCCGGCCTGACGCGCGTCGCTACTCGGCGCGCTGCCGGGAACGGAAGGCGGCCACGTGCACGCGGTTCGCGCAGCGGGGTGAGCAGAACCGCTTCGCCTGGTTCGTCGACGTGTCCAGGTAGTAGTTGTCGCAGTCGTCCGCGGTGCAGTGTCCCCACCGCGACAGTCCATAGTGGACGACACCGTGCGCGATGCCCCACGCCGCGGCGGCGGCCACCTCCGTCGCGGGCGAGGCCGTCGAGTCCGCCATGTGGATGTGCCAGTTCGGGTCCGCCTCGTGGCCGGCCGAGAGCCGGGGGCGGAGCGGGTGCGTCGCCAGCAGCGCGTTGACCTCCTCGAGCACCCCGTCGTGGTCGGCCGCCACCGCGGCCGCCAGCACGCGCCGCAGGCCGACCGCCACCGGACGCAGCGCCGTCAGGTCCGCCTCGCCGGCCCGGGTCGACCACCACGGCTCGTCGTGCAATGCCGCCTGAAGTGCGGAAACGTCCCGCAGCTCGGCATTGGCGAGCCGTAGGGCGACGGCCAGGTAATCGGCGTTGTCCATTCATGGTCCTTACAGCTATCGTCAGGGGTGAAGTCCGCAAGCACACCTTACCGAAGGGTGGGAGGGTCATGACCGAGCGCGCACCGTTCAGGCAGATCCTCGGCCTCGCGGTGCCGGCGCTCGGCGTGCTCGCCGCGGAGCCGCTCTACCTGCTGGTCGACACGGCGGTCGTCGGCCACCTCGGCGCCGTGCCGCTCGGTGCGCTGTCCGTCGGCGCGATCGTGCTCGCGCAGGTCTCCACCCAGCTGACCTTCCTCTCCTACGGCACCACCGCCCGCGCCGCCCGTCTCCACGGGGCCGGCCGGCGCGCGGGGGCGGTCGAGGAGGGCGTGCAGGCGACGTGGCTCGCGGCCGTCGTCGGCGTGCTCCTGATCGTGGTGGGACAGGTGCTCGCCCGGCCGGTCGCCGAGGTGCTCGCCGGCCCGGGGCCGGTCGCGGACGCCGCCGTCGGCTGGCTGCGCATCGCCCTGTTCGGCACCCCGTTCATCCTGATCACCATGGCCGGCAACGGCTGGCTGCGCGGCGTGCAGAACACGCGGCGCCCGCTCGTCTACGTGTTGGCGGGCAACGGGATCTCGGCCGTGCTGTGTCCGGTCCTGGTGTACGGCGCGGGCTGGGGGCTCGAGGGCTCCGCGGTCGCCAACGTCGTCGCGCAGGTCATCAGCGCCACCCTGTTCCTCCGCGCGCTGCGCGCCGAACACGTCGCGCTCCGGCCGGTGTCCGCGAAGATGCGTGCCCAGCTCGCGCTCGGCCGTGACCTCGTGTTGCGCAGCCTGGCGTTCCAGGCCTGCTTCATCTCGGCGACGGCGGTCGCCGCGCACACGTCGACGGCCGCGGTCGGCGCGCACCAGGTCGTGCTCCAGCTCTGGATGTTCCTCGCGCTGGTGCTCGACTCGCTCGCCATCGCCGCGCAGTCGCTCGTCGGCGCGGCACTCGGCGCGGACGACGCACGCCGCGCCCGCGGCCTCGCCTGGCAGATCACCCGCTACGGCCTGGTGTTCGGCATCGGGCTCGGGGTCGTGTTCGGCGCGCTGTCCGGCGTGCTGCCGAACGTGTTCACCTCGGACGCGTCCGTGCTCGCCACGATCCCGCACGCGTGGTGGTTCTTCGTGGCGCTGCAACCGATCGCGGGCGTGGTGTTCGCATTGGACGGGGTCCTGCTCGGTGCCGGCGACGCCGCTTTCCTGCGCACCGCAACGCTTTCCGCCGCCGCGGTCGGGTTCCTGCCACTCGTGTGGCTCTCGCTCGCGTTCGACTGGGGCCTCGTCGGCATCTGGACCGGACTGTCGCTGTTCATGGTGCTGCGGCTCGCCACGGTGCTCGCCAGGGCCCGGTCGGAGAGCTGGGCGGTGACCGGCGCGGTCCGCGTCTAGTCGCGGTGTGGCGAAGCGCACGCTTAGCCTCGCTAACGATTTGGTGTCGGCGTGCGCTGTAGCAAGTGGACGCACCCGACGACCCGCGAACGGAGAGTCTTGGCCCCGCAGCACACTCGACGGGCAATGTTCATCTGGGTGACCGCGGTCGTGGTGTACATGGCCGCGGTGTTCCACCGCACGTCCCTCGGCGTCGCGAGCCTCGAGGCCAGCGAGCGCTTCGGCCTCGGCCCGGCCGCGCTCGGCACGTTCACCGTGCTGCAGATCGGCGTCTACGCGCTCATGCAGGTGCCGACCGGCCTACTGGTCGACCGCTACGGCGCGCGCCGCGTGCTCACGGTCGCCGCCGCGCTCATGGGGCTGGGTCAGCTGCTCTTCGCCTTCGCCACGTCCTACCCGCTCGGCCTGCTCGCCCGTGCGGTGCTCGGCGTCGGCGACGCGATGACGTTCGTCAGCGTGCTTCGCCTGGTCGCCGCGCACTTCCCGCCCCGCCGCTACGCCGCTATCGCCTCGTTCACCGCCGCGCTCGGCGCGCTGGGCAACCTCGCCTCGACCGTGCCGCTGTCGCTGCTCCTCGACGGCGCCGGCTGGACCGCCACGTTCGCGATGGGCGGCGCGGTCACCGCCGCGTACTCGGTCGTGCTGGTTCTCCGCGTCCGGGATAACCCGATCGGTGTCGCGCCGGAGCCCGTCGACCGCACGGAGTCACTGCGCACCGTGCTCACCCAGGTCAGCTACGCCTGGCGCACGCCCGGCACCCGGCTCGGCTTCTGGGTGCACTTCTCCACGATGTTCGCGCCTGCCATGCTCGGTCTGCTGTGGGGCTTCCCGTACCTCGTGCGTGCGCAGGGCATGAGCGTGCCCGCCGCCGGTCTGCTGCTGTCGCTCCTGGTCGTCGGCGCGATCGTCGGCGGTCCCGCGGTCGGCACGCTGATCAGCCGGCACCCGGAGTGGCGGACGCCCATGGTCGTCGGCTACCTGGTGGCCGCGCTCGGCGTGTGGGCGGTGCTGCTCGGCTGGCCGGGCGGGCACGTGCCCACCGGCGTCCTGGTCGCCGGCTTCGGCCTGCTCTCGCTCGGCGGTCCCGCCTCCACCATCGCGTTCGCCCTGGCCAGGGACTACAACCCGCTGAGCCGCGTCGGCACGGCCACCGGCGTGGTCAACGTCGGCGGCTTCGTCGCGATCACCGGTTCCGCGCTCGCGGTCGGCCTCCTGCTCGACGTCGCGGACCCGCTCGGCGCCGCGACCGCGTTCCGGATCGCGTTCAGCTCCGTCGCGGCGGTGCTGGTGCTCGGCCTGTGGCGCACGTCGGTGTGGTGGCGCAGGGCCCGCGCGGCGGTGTTCGACGCGGCGGAGCGCGGCGAGGACGTGCCGGTGCGGATCCGCCGCCGCTCCTGGGACCTCACACCCGCCTAGCCGTCGCGGCGGCGGCCGACGTGCATGCCGCCTTGCTGTGTCAGGATGTGCGACCGTGCCTCCAGCAGCCGCCAAACAGCGTGTCACCGTCCCACCCGGTCTCGTGGTGATCGACAAGCCGGACGGGATGACGTCCCACGACGTCGTCGCGCGGGTCCGCCGGATCATGGGCACCCGCAAGGTCGGGCACGCCGGCACGCTCGACCCGATGGCCACCGGCGTCCTGGTGCTCGGCATCGAGCGCGCCACCAAGCTGCTCGGCCACCTCGCGCTGGACACCAAGGCCTACCTCGCGACCATCCGGCTCGGCGCGTCGACCACGACCGACGACGCGCAGGGCGAGGTGCTGTCCACGGCGGCCGCCGCCGGGGTCGCCGACGAGGCGATCGCCGCCGGCATCCGGGAGCTGACCGGCCACATCCAGCAGGTGCCGAGCGCGGTGAGCGCCGTCAAGGTCGACGGCAAGCGCGCCTACGCCCGCGTGCGCGCCGGCGAGCAGGTGGAGCTGGCCGCGCGGCCGGTCGAGGTGTCCCGGTTCGACCTGCTCGCCACCCGGCGGGAGGACGACGTGATCGACCTCGACGTGATGGTCGAGTGCTCGTCGGGCACCTACGTCCGCGCGCTCGCCCGCGACCTCGGCGCCGGGCTCGGCGTCGGCGGCCACCTCGCGGCGCTGCGGCGGACCCGCGTCGGGCCGTTCGACCTGCGGGTCGTCACGACGCTCGACAAGCTCGCCGAGGCGCCCGCGCTGTCGCTGCCGCTGGACGACGCGGTCGCCGCCGCGTTCCCCCGCCACGACATCGACCACCGGCGGGCGCGCTCGCTGCTGCTCGGCCAGCGGCTGCCGGCTGCCGGAATCGCGGGCACCTACGGCGTTTTCGACCCGGACGGCCGCGCGATCGCGCTCGCCACCGACGACGGCGCCGCGGCACGATCGGTCGTGGTGTTGGTGACCGAGCAGACCTAGGCACCGGTTCGGGGTGGGGTTTCCCCCACCCGAAGACGGCGGTCAACCGCAGTGTGCGCGCGGTCCGCCGCCGGCAGGATTCTCCCCATGACAAGGAACATCTCCCGCCGCGGCGTGATCGTCGCCGGCGCCGCGACCGGGCTGGCCGGCGCCGCCGCGATGGCCGCCCGTCCGGCCGTGGCCGTCGCGGAGCGCGGCCGGAGCGGCGACACCGCGCTCACCCATGTCACCGTGATCGACCCGGCGACCGGCAAGGTCCTGCCGGACACGACGGTCGTCCTACGGGGCGACCGGATCACCGACGTCGGCCGCGCGGACCAGGTCCGCGTCGACGACGCGACGGTCGTGGACCTGCGCGGCAAGTTCCTGATCCCCGGCCTCGCCGACATGCACACGCACGCGCAGGCGGAGGGCATCGACAACGGGCTGTACGTGGCCAACGGCGTCACCACGGTCCGCGAGATGGCCGGCTCGCCGCTCGTGCGGGACTGGCGCGCCCGCATCGACGCCGGCACGCTGCTCGGCCCGAGGTACACGGTCGGCAGCCGCATCGTCGACGGCCGTCCGTCCATCTGGGACCCGGCCATCCTCGACGTCGTGCAGGTCGGGGACCCGCGGGAGGCACGCGCCGCCGTGCGGGACGAGCTCGCGCGGGGTGCCGACTTCATCAAGGTGTACTCCCGCCTGCCCCGCGAGGCCTACCGCGCGCTGGCCGCGGAGGCGCACCGGCAGGGGGTCGCGTTCGCCGGCCACTGCCCGGACGAGGTGGCGATCGACGAGGCCGCCGACCTGGGGCAGGCCAGCGTGGAGCACATGTTCTGGACGCCGTTCGAGACGTCGCGCAAGGAGGTGGAGATCCGTGCCGAGATCGCGCGGCTGCGTCTGTCGCTCGGCGACTACAGCGGCTGGTTCGCGGCCATCCACCCGCTGGAGTGGGCCGCGGCGCACAGCTACAGCCCGGCGAAGGCCCGGCAGCTGTACGGCAAGCTCGCGCGGCGCCGCACCCGCCAGGTGCCGACCCTCGCCATGCACCACGGACTGGACTTCGCGCGCACCCTGAACCTGGACGACCCGCGCAACAGGTACCTGCCGCCGGCCGCGGTCGGCAGCCAGGAGCACGCTCGTCAGGAGTTCTACCTCAAGGACCGGGCCGTCAGCGAGGACGCCGAGTGGGCGGCGATGTTCGAGTACCGCCTGGGCACGGTGAAGCAGCTGCACGACGCGGGTGTCCCGCTGATGACCGGCACCGACACGGGCACGTGCGCGGTGTGGCCGGGCTTCTCGGTGCACGACGAGCTGAGCCACTTCGTGGCGGCCGGCCTGACCCCGATGGCGGCCCTGTACACGGCCACGGTCGAGCCGGCGGACTTCCTGGGCGTCCGGTCCGGCCGCGTGGCCCGCGACCACGCCGCCGACCTGGTCGTCCTGGACGCCAACCCACTCCACGACATCACGAACACGCAGTCCCTCTCCGGCGTCGTGGTCCGCGGCAGGTACGTCGGCCCACAGGAGCGGCTGAACCTCCTGTCCGAAGTGGAACGCGTGGCAGCGAGCACACCAGCGGAAGCGGTGGCGGCGGGCTGTCCCTGCCACGCGGGCTGACCGGGTCTGGTGAGGGGGCGCTGGCGCGGAGTCGGGGCCGACTCCGAATGAGCAGGAGTGAGATCCACCACTGTCACCACACCCCGCAACCAAGCAGCACCACTCACCCCACACCTGCGTAGGCTGAACACGTGCAACGCTGGCGTGGGCTGGAGGACCTGCCGGGTGGATGGGGACGGTGCGTCGCCACCATCGGCATCTTCGACGGGGTACACCTTGGACACCAGGAGCTCATCCACAGAGCGGTCACGCTCGCCGCGGAGCGCTCCGTGCGGAGTGTGCTCGTCACGTTCGACCCGCACCCCTCCGAGGTGGTCCGCCCGGGCAGTCACCCGGCGCAGCTGACGACACTGCGGCGCAAGGCGGAGCTGGTCGAGAGCCTCGGCATCGACGTGTTCTGTGTCCTTCCGTTCACCCCGGAACTGTCGAAGATGCCGCCCGACGAGTTCGTGCACGAGAACCTCGTCGAGAAGCTGCACGTCGCGGCCGTGGTGGTCGGCGAGAACTTCGCGTTCGGGCACCGGGCGGCCGGTCGGGTCGCCCTGCTGACGCAGCTGGGCCAGCGGTTCGGGTTCGCGGTCGAGGGCGCGAAGCTGGTGACGGTGCCGAACCACAACGCGGGCGAGGAGATCACCTTCTCGTCCACCTACATCCGGGCCTGCATCAACGCCGGCGACGTCACCGCCGCCCAGGCGGCACTCGGGCGCCCGCACCGGCTGGAGGGCATCGTCGTGCGGGGGGACCGGCGGGGCCACGAGCTGGGCTTCCCGACGGCCAACCTCTCGACGCCGCGGTTCGCCGCGATCCCGGCCGACGGGGTCTACGCCGGCCGTTTCTCCCTGCTGAACTCCGCCGCCCGGCCGCCGCTGATGGCCGCCGTGTCGGTGGGCACCAACCCGACCTTCTCCGGGCGGGAACGCCGCGTCGAGGCGTTCGTGCTGGACGTGGACGAGGACTTCTACGGGCAGCGGGTGGCCGTCGACTTCGTGGCCAAGCTCCGCGACATGGAGAAGTTCGACACCCCGGACGCCCTTGTGGAAGAGATGCACCGGGACGTGGCGCGCACCCGCGAGCTCCTCACCTGACCCCGGCGCGGCGGCCGGCGGCCCGTGCAGATGCGAACAGCTGTCCGGATTTACCGCGCATTCCGCACACGCCTGGCAAGATGCGCTCTGAGGTTCGGGAGTGAGCACAGAGCGTCACGCGAGCGGGACCAGGGGAGAGGCGAAGGTGGAGGACCACAAGATCGTCCAGCGCAATCTTGCGCTGCAGCGGGAGTGGTACGGCGAACCTCTCGGAGATCGGGTTCGCAGACTGGTCGTGGCCTTCGACATCTCGCAGGCGTTCCTCGCCGACGTGCTCGGAATCAGCGCACCCATGCTCAGCCAGGTGATGAGCGGCCGGCGCGCCAAGATCGGCAACCCCGCGGTGCTGGCCCGACTGATCATGCTCGAGCGCAAGATCCTGGTGCCGGACGTGGCGGCCGGCAAGAAGGAAGCCATGGTGCGCGCCCTGGAAGAGGTCCGCATCTCCCGACCCTCGGTGACCAGGGACAACCTGCCGGTCGACATCGGCCGCAACGACCGGGTCGCGGTGGCCGCGCTGCGCCGGGTGGCGGAGGCCAACGACCTCACGGCGGCCGCCGGCCTGCTCAACGGCCGGTTCCCCGAGCTCGCCGACCTGCTCCGGCGGGCAGGTCAGCCCCAGTAGATGGTTCGTCTCTTCTCAGCGATCGACCTGCCGGACGACGTCCGTGCCGAGCTCGCCGACCGGCTGGCCGTCGTGCGCGCGTCGACCGGTGAACTGTCGTGGACGCGCCCGGAGCACTGGCACATCACGCTCGGTTTCTACGGCGACCGCGAGCACGCCGACCGGCGCGGTGCGTGGTTCCGCACGCGGGCGACGGCGCTGCGCCCCTCCCGGGTGCGGCTGCGCGCCGCGGGCCGCTTCCCCGGCGTCCTGTGGATCGGCGTCAACCCGCTGGACGGGGACAACGCGTCGGCGCTGCGGACCCTCGCCGGCCATCTGGCCGCGGACCAGCACGTCGACCGGTTCGCGTTCGTCCCGCACGTCACGGTCGCGCGGTGGAAGCGCGGCCCCGAGGCCAACGAGGCCGCGAGCCGCGCCGCCGCCGCGCTCGACGGGTACCGTGGTCGGTGGTGGCTGACCGACGAGGTGGTGCTGTTCCGCAGCGACCTGACCTCGAACGGGCCGGTGTACACCGCGCTGGACCGGGTCGCCCTGTCCGGCAGGCCCGGTAAGCAGGGCTAACGATCCACCTGCTAGCCTCGGCGTTTGGATCCGGCTGCAGTCCGTGGCGGCCGCGATTCCGTATGTCCCGATCTCGGGAACCGCACGGCACATCTCACACTCGAGGAGAACCAAGAGTGGCGCTGTCCACTGAGCAGAAGAAGACCATCCTGGCCGAGTACGGTGTCCACGACAACGACACGGGCTCACCGGAGGCCCAGGTCGCGATGCTGACCAAGCGCATCAGCGACCTGACCGAGCACCTGAAGGTGCACAAGCACGACCACCACTCGCGTCGGGGTCTGTTGCTGCTGGTCGGCCGTCGCCGCCGGCTGCTCAACTACCTGACCAAGGTGGACATCGAACGCTACCGGTCGCTGATCCAGCGACTCGGCCTGCGCCGATAGAGACCCCGAGGGGGAGTGGTCACCGGACCGCTCCCCCCGTGTCTGTCTGTCGGACACACGACGAATAAATAGGGCGAACGCGCGCCGCGTGCGGGGATCAGATCGCCGGTCCTCGGTAGTGGTTCCCGGGCTCAGCGAAGCGAATGACAACGAATGTCAACGCTTCAGCCCCGGGGGCTTCGATCGAAGACCGGCCTCGTTCGGACCGCGATCCCGCGCCCACGTGCCCCGTATGGGGTGTGCGCGCCCGTGACAACGAGGAGTTAGTACATGACCGACTTCAGCCAAGCTGGAGTTCACGAGACCACCGCCGTCATCGACAACGGCAACTTCGGCAAGCGCAGCATCCGGTTCGAGACCGGCCGGCTCGCCCGGCAGGCCGCCGGCAGCGTCGTGGCCTACCTCGACGAGGAGACCATGCTGCTTTCCGCCACCACGGCGTCGAAGCACCCGAAGGAGCACTTCGACTTCTTCCCGCTCACGGTGGACGTCGAGGAGCGGATGTATGCCCTGGGCCGCATCCCGGGCTCGTTCTTCCGCCGTGAGGGCCGCCCGTCGACCGACGCGGTCCTCACCTGCCGGCTGATCGACCGCCCGCTGCGTCCGTCCTTCGTGGACGGTCTGCGCAACGAGATCCAGGTCGTCATCACCGTCCAGAGCCTCAACCCGCAGGACCCCTACGACGTCGTCGCGATCAACGCCGCGTCCGCGTCCACGCAGCTGTCCGGCCTGCCGTTCTCCGGCCCGGTTGGCGCCGTCCGCGTCGCGCTGATCGGCGACCAGTGGGTCGCGTTCCCGACCTACGAGCAGCTCGAGAAGGCCGCGTTCGACATGGTCGTCGCCGGCCGCGTCGTCGCCTCCGGTGACGTCGCGATCATGATGGTCGAGGCCGAGGCCACCGACCACGTGCTCGACCTGATCGCCGAGGGCCAGCAGGCGCCGACCGAAGAGGTCGTCGCCGCCGGGCTCGAGGCCTCGAAGCCGTTCATCAAGGTGCTGTGCGAGGCCCAGGCCCGCCTGGCCGAGGTCGCCGCCAAGCCGACCCGCGAGTACCCGACGTACCCGGCCTACCAGCCGGACGCCCTCGAGGCCGTCACCGCCGCCGTGTCCGACGACCTGGCCGCCGCGCTGACCATCGCCGGCAAGGCCGAGCGTGAGGCCAAGCTCGACGAGGTCAAGGCCGCCGCGCTGGAGAAGGTCGGCGCTGTCGAGGGTGGCGCGTTCGAGGGTCGCGAGAAGGAGATCGGCGCCGCTTTCCGGTCGCTGAACAAGAAGCTGGTCCGCCAGCGGATCCTCCGCGACAAGGTCCGCATCGACGGTCGCGGTCTCACCGACATCCGGCAGCTCTCCGCCGAGGTCGCGCTGATCCCGCGGGCGCACGGCTCGGCGCTGTTCGAGCGCGGCGAGACCCAGATCCTGGGTGTCACCACGCTGAACATGCTGCGCATGGAGCAGCAGATCGACTCGCTGTCCCCGGAGACGCACAAGCGCTACCTGCACCACTACAACTTCCCGCCGTTCTCCACCGGTGAGACCGGTCGCGTCGGTTCGCCGAAGCGGCGCGAGATCGGCCACGGCGCGCTCGCCGAGCGGGCCCTGATGCCGGTGCTGCCGAAGCGGGACGAGTTCCCCTACGCGATCCGGCAGGTCTCCGAGGCGCTCAGCTCCAACGGCTCCACCTCGATGGGCTCGGTCTGTGCCTCGACGATGTCGCTGCTCAACGCCGGTGTCCCGCTGAAGGCGCCGGTCTCCGGCATCGCCATGGGCCTGGTGTCCGACGTGATCGACACAGGCGACGGCCCCAAGATCGAGTACGTCGCGCTGACCGACATCCTGGGCGCGGAGGACGCGTTCGGCGACATGGACTTCAAGGTCGCCGGCACCAAGGAGTTCGTGACCGCGCTGCAGCTGGACACGAAGCTCGACGGCATCCCGTCCGAGGTCCTCGGCGCGGCGCTGAACCAGGCGAAGGACGCGCGCTTCACGATCCTCGAGGTGATGGCCGAGGCCATCTCCACGCCGGACGAGATGAGCCCGTACTCCCCGCGTGTCACCAGCGTGAAGATCCCGGTCGACAAGATCGGCGAGGTCATCGGGCCGAAGGGCAAGATGATCAACTCGATCACCGAGCAGACCGGCGCCGACATCTCCATCGAGGACGACGGCACGATCTACGTCGGTGCGGCGGACGGCCCGTCCGCGGAGGCCGCGATCGGGCTGATCAACGCCATCGCGAACCCGCAGCTGCCCAAGATCGGCGAGCGGTTCCTCGGCACGGTCGTCAAGACGGCCGCGTTCGGCGCGTTCGTTTCGCTGCTGCCCGGCAAGGACGGTCTCGTCCACATCTCGAAGCTGGGCAACGGCAAGCGCATCGGCAAGGTCGAGGACGTCGTCAAGGTCGGCGACAAGCTCCGCGTGGAGATCGCCGACATCGACCAGCGCGGCAAGATCAGCCTGGTCCCGGTCAAGGAGGACGCCGACAAGCCGGCCGACGCCGAGACCGAGTCCCCGGCCGACGCACCCGCCGAGGCGTAACACATTGGCACGTACAGATGCTCGCTCTGCGGGCTCCGCTCGGTCCGGGAGCACCCGAACCCTCGAGCGAACCGACAGCGGGTGCGAGGTCAAGCGCACCGTGCTGCCCGGTGGCCTTCGGGTGATCACCGAGCACGTGCCGGGAGTCCGGTCGGCCTCGGTCGGCATCTGGGTGGGCGTTGGCTCCCGCGACGAACAGCAGTCCGTCGCGGGGGCCGCCCACTACCTCGAACACCTGTTGTTCAAGGGCACCGCGAAGCGCTCCGCGGTGCAGATCGCCGAGGAGATCGACGCGGTCGGCGGTGAGCTCAACGCGTTCACCGCCAAGGAGCACACCTGCTACTACGCCCATGTGCTGGACAGCGATCTGCCGCTGGCCATGGACCTGGTGTGCGACGTGGTGTTCGACGCGGTGCTCGCCGAGAAGGACATGGAGATCGAGCGCAGCGTGGTCCTCGAGGAGATCGCCATGCGCGACGACGACCCCGAGGATCTGCTGCACGACACGTTCTGCGAGGCGCTGCTCACCGACCACCCGCTCGGCCGCCCGGTGCTCGGCACCGAGGAGTCGATCACGGGGATGAGCCGGACCGCGCTGAACGGCTTCTACCGCAGGCGGTACGCGATGCCGAGGATGGTGCTGGCCGCGGCCGGCAACATCGACCACGCGACCGTGCTGCGGCACGCGCGCCGGCTGCTGCGTGACCGCCTGGTCGGCGACCGGCCGGCGGGCACGCCGCGTGCGGGCCGGGCGCGGGTCGCCAAGCCGCAGAAGCTGGTGCTGCACAACGACGACACCGAGCAGGCGCACCTGATGCTCGGCGTCCGCGCGCTGGACCGGCACGACGACCGCCGCTGGACGCTCGGTGTGCTGAACACCGCGCTCGGCGGCGGGATGAGCTCGCGGCTGTTCCAGGAGGTTCGGGAGCGGCGCGGGCTCGCCTACCAGGTGTACTCGTCGGTGGCGTCGTACGCGGACACCGGTCACCTGTCGGTGTACGCGGGTTGCCAGCCCGACCGGCTCGGTTCGGTCGCCGGCGTGGTGCACGACGTGCTCTCCGGCGTCGCGTCCGACGGTTTCACCGACGCCGAGGTGACCCGCGCGAAAGGTCAGCTGCGCGGCAGTCTCGTACTGGGCCTCGAGGACACCAGCTCGCGGATGTCGCGGATCGGCAAGGGCGAGCTGAGCTACGGCGAGTACCTGACCGTGGAGCAGACGCTCGAGCGGATCGACTCGGTCACCGCGACCGACGTCGCCGCGCTCGCCGGGCAGCTGTTGAACCGTCCCTTCGCGACCGCCTTGGTGGGGCCCTACGCCCACCAGGACGACGTGCCGGGTGAAGTGGTGAGATGACCGTGCGTTCCGAGGACGACCCGCTCCGCGTCGGAGTGCTCGGCGCCCGGGGCCGGATGGGCGCCGAGGTGTGCCGGGCCGTCGAGGCCGCCGCCGGCATGGAGATCGTCGCGATGGTCGACGCGGGCGACCGGATGCTCGACATCGCCGACGTGGGGGCCGAGGTCGTCGTCGACTTCACCCACCCCGACGTCGTGATGGACAACCTGCGGTTCTGCGTCGAACACGACATCCACTGCGTCGTCGGCACGTCGGGTTTCTCGGTCGAGCGGCTGGACACCATCAAGGAGTGGCTGGCGCGGAAGCCGGGGCTCGGTGTGCTGATCGCGCCGAACTTCGCGCTGGGCGCCGTGCTGACGGTGAAGTTCGCGCAGCTCGCGGCCCGCTACTACCCGTCGGCCGAGATCATCGAGCTGCACCACGCCGGCAAGGCCGACGCGCCGTCCGGCACCGCCGCGTACACGGCCCGGCTGATCGCGGCCGCTCGCACCGCGGCCGGGGTCGGCAAGGCCCCGGACGCGACGACCGCCGCGCTCGACGGCGCGCGGGGCGCGCTGGTCGACGACGTGCCGGTGCACTCCGTCCGGCTCGCCGGACTGGTGGCGCACCAGGAGGTGCTCTTCGGCGGCGAGGGCGAGACGCTGACCATCCGCCACGACTCGCTGGACCGGCAGTCGTTCATGCCGGGCGTGCTGCTGGGCGTTCGGGAGATCGTGAACCGCCCCGGACTGACCCTCGGCCTGGAAAATCTGCTGTCGCTGTAGGTTTCCGCGCGCCGGATATCGCACGTTCTGTGAACAGTTACCAAACAACACGGTCTATTTCGACGAATTCGGCCGTTTGCTTCGTCCTGCTACTCCGCTTGGCAGGTGCGGGAACTGAAACTGAGCAGTAGCGTCGAGGACCGTCAGTAGTTAACCAACTCTTGTCTGTTCGTGCGAAAGTCCCACCCTGCCTTCTTCACCGGGACTCACGTGCGATGAGGGCCAGACGGGAGACTGGGTGAGCCCGCGTACTCGCGCGGGCTCACCCCAGTTCGTCGTGGCCCGAGTCGGCGTGTGCGACAACGGAGGAGGCCGGGGCAGCCCCGAAGGGAATGACCCATGGCACAACCAGATCCGAGGGCACCCACGACCGCGGAATGTTCGTGGTTCTGCTGCGGCGCGGCGTGGGGCCCCTGTGGCTCAGCCGGTGGCGGCGCCTGCGGCAACTGCAGGTCCGCCAGTCGGCACTGCGCATGGCCCAACACCTCCGATGCGTGCTTTGCCATCACCAGACCCGACAAGTGCGGTGACAACCTCTTACGGCAGACCTGCGGGCACCGGTTCTACGTCAAGAACCTTTGTGGCGCAACGGAAATCGCCGTCACGATCGCCGACTGCGGGCCGCAGACCGACCTGTGGTGCGGCGAACGTTCGTGCTGCAGCGGCAACTGCGCGACCAACCGGCTGCTGGACCTGACCCCGTCGGCGTACAGCGCGATCGGCAACCTGTCCAGCGGCATCATGCCCGTCACGGTTCGGAGCTGAGCGTGTCAGACATATTGGGACGTAGGCGTTTCCTGTCCAGCGCGGTACTCGGCACGACCGCGACGGTCATCACCGCGACCACGATCGGCGCGGTCGCCCCCGAGGCCATCGCCGACCCGAAGCTCGACGTCGAGGCCGGCGCGCCGGACCCGAACTTCGTCGAGGGCCGGATCACCGGCATCGCGGGCGGACTGCTGATGGTCACCGGTTCGGACCGGACCATCAACCAGATCCACCTGACCAAGGCGACGAGTGTGTGGAAGCTGCGCCCGACCACCACGGACTCGGCGAAGGTCGGCGACGGTCTCTACGCGCGTGGCGTGCGGATGCCAGACGGCACCCTCGCGGCCGACGCCGTGTGGCTCAACATCGTCAACCTGCAGGTGCACATCACGTCCATCGGACGCAACATGATGCACCTCGACCACCACGGTGACCGGCTCGTGGGCCACGTCATCGCGGGCACCACGGCGGCGGTCTACAACAGCACGGCCGCGGTCAGCGACCTGTCGATGCTGCAGGTGGGCAAGCACGCACAGATCATCGGTGCGTGGCGGCCCGACACCAACGAGGTCGACCTGGCCACGGTGTACGCGGCTGCCTGACCGGATGTCCGGGGACGGCTTCGCCGCTGGGCGGCGTGGCGAGCCCGTTCCCGGCATCCGCCCACCCGAGGAAGGACCGTGATCGTGATCGAGTGGTTGGCGAGCGTGCAGCAGGTGGTCGTCGGCGGCGTGCTGCTGTGGGCGAGTGCCTTCAAGTTGTTGTGGCGCAACGCTCCCGAGGCGGCGCGCCGGTCGGCGCTGAGTCGGTTGGTCGGCAAGGAACGCGTCGTCGGCGCGTACCGTGCCGTGGGTGTCGTCGAGGCGGCGATCGGGCTGTCTCTGTTGGCACCGCCCGTGTTCGCGGTCGAGGCGTACGCGGCGACCGCACTTTCCGTTGGCATGCTGGGGTATCTCGGCTACGCGAAGTGGAAGGCGCCGGACTCCTCGTGCGGCTGCCTCGGTGAGAAGCACACGCCGATCCGGGGCCGTGGGTTCGCGCGGGCCGGACTGTTGGTGGCGCTCAGCCTCTTCGCGGCGCTGGGCACGGCGTGGTGGCCGGCCGACCGTCCATTCGCGACGGTCGCGGTGGTGGTCGTCGAGCTGGCCGTGTTCGTCGCCCTGTCGCCCGAGCTGGACCACCGGTGGCTGCTTCCGTTGCGCCGCTGGCGGATCCGGATGAGTCACCCGCTGGCGAACCGGGCCGTCGAGATCCCGCTGGAGTCGACGGTGCAGCAGCTGTGGAAGAGCACGGCGTTCGAGTCGGTGGTCCACCAGCTCACGTCGGACGTGATGGACCACTGGGACGAGGGCGACTGGCGGATCCTGGTGTACATGGCACGTACCGAGGCCGGCCGGATGACCGCCGTGTTCGCGGTGCCGCGCCTGGACTATCGCCCCGCGGACGTGCGGTTGGCGCTGGTTCCGGCCGACACCGAGGAGGCGGCACTCGTGTGACCCGCGGGCGGCGGGTTCCGACGGGAACCCGCCGCCCGCTTTCACATGCAGAAGCTAGAGGACCCAGCTCGCGAACAGCGCGGGCGACGCGGCCACGACGCTGAACCGGATGAACCGGCCCACCAGGCCCGCGGACAGGAACGCCGACAGCTTCATCCGCACCATGCCGGCGAGCACGGACGTCGCCATGAACGGCGGCAGGCCGAGGACCGAGCTGAGGCCGTAGGTGCCGACCATCCAGTGCGGGTGGCGGTGGCACTTCTCGCGCAGCGTCTCGACCCACATGCGGATCCGCTTGGTGCGCCGGCGCCACCGCTCGCGGCGGGGCGTCTCGATGGCCGGCTGCTTGCGGTGCAGGAACGCCGGCAGCCGCAGCGAGCCCTTGGCGGCGAAGTAGTACAGCAGCTTGCCCGCGACCTGACCGACGGCGACGACCGCGCCGAGTATGAGCCAGGGGATGTGCGGCTGTTGCGACGCGAGCCCGACGAGGAAGACCTCGATGCTGATGAGCGGCAGTAACGCGGACCCGAAAGCGACGCCGAGCGTCAGGCCGAGCCACGCGATCACCAGCGAGCCTCCAATGAGGGTTTGGGAACGCCGACGCGGTCGAGAGTACCCGACGACGTGTTCGCGCCGGGGTCGACTAGGTGAGTTCGAAACGCAGCGTGCCCGTCAGTCGCACCTCGCGTAGCGGCCGTCCGCCCGCGTCGAGCGTGCGCACGGTGCCGTCCGCGACCCAACCGGCCCGCTCCCAGAACGCGAGCGACGCCTTGTCCGCCTCGGCCACCCAGCTGATCCCGCGTGCCGCGCCCATGGCCAGCATCGCCGCGCCGGCGTTGGCCAGCAGCCGGCCGCCGTGCCCGCGCCGGCCCCACCGAGGCTCCACCAGCAGTGTGCTGACCAGCGCGATCCGGTCGGCGTCGGGCACCGGCACCCCGTCGGCGTCGGCCGACTCGTCCTGCGGCGCCGGCCCGGCCGCGCAGAACCCCACCTGCCACTGGCCCTCCAGCGCCACGAACACCCGCGCCGGGCCCTGCTCGATCGTCTGCCGCCACGCGCCGGCCGCGTCGTCGGCGTCGAGGGCGGCGAGCACCTCGGCCGGCAGCAGGTTCTGGTAGGCGGCACGCCAGGTGGCGAGCTGGATCCTCGCGATCTCCTCCGCGTCGGACGGCTCGGCTGGGCGCACGGTGGCTTCGGCCATGTCAGAAAACTAGATGGTCGCTCCAGGCGCTTCGTCGGCAGGCACGTTCGGCGACATCTCCTCGGCTACGCTCTCGGCTCGTGACCGTATCCGTGCCCGGCTACGAGATCGTCGACGCGTTGGGGCGCGGCGGTTTCGGCGTGGTGTACCGCGCCCGCCAGCTGACGATCGACCGCGAGGTCGCGATCAAGGTCGACACCCGCGTGATCCTCGACGACCGCGACCAGCGCCGGTTCCTGCGCGAGGTGCGTGCCGCCGGCCGGCTGTCCGGGCACCCGCACGTGGTGGAGATCTACGACGCGGGCGTGCTGCCCGACTCGCGGCCCTACATCGTGATGGAGCTCTGCCCCGGCGGGTCGCTCGCCGACCGGACCGGGCCCATGCCGCCGCGCGAGGTCGCCGAGATCGGGCAGAAGATCGGTGACGCGCTCGCCGCCGCGCACGATCTCGGGGTGCTGCACCGCGACATCAAGCCGGCGAACATCCTGGTCAAGCGGTACGGCACGGTCGGGCTCGCCGACTTCGGGCTGGCCGCGCTGATGGAGGCCGGCCGCGACACGTCCGTCACGCTGGCCGCGCTGACGCCGGCCTACGCCGCGCCGGAGGCGTTCCACCTGCACCCGCCGACGCCGCAGTCGGACGTCTACGCGCTCACCGCGACCCTGTACACGCTGCTCGCCGGGCGGCCGCCGCGGTTCCCGGCCGAAGGCGAGCTGAGCGTGCCGGAGATCGTCCGGCGCCACGACACCCCGCTCGAGGACATCCCCGGCCTGTCGCCGGAGTTCATGGCCGTGCTGCGTCGCGGGCTCGCGAAGGACCCCGCGCACCGGTTCCCCGAGGCCGTGGCGCTGCGCGCGGAGCTGAGCCAGCTCACGGTCGGGAGCTACGGCGGGCCGCGGCACGCGATCACGTCGCCGGTCACCACGGTCGCGGCGCCCCGGCTGTCCACGCCACCGCCGCCGCATTTCCCGCCGACACCGTCGTCGGGCGAGAGCCTGCTGCCGTTCCGGCAGGACCAGGCGCCGACCGTGCCGCCGCGCAAGGGCCGCAGGGCGGCGATGTGGGTGGGCGCGGGTGTCGTCGCGGTGCTGCTGTTCCTCGGCGCGTTCTTCGCGTACACGTACCTCGTCGCGGACTCGCCGAGAGACCCCGACCGGACCGCCGGGTCGTCCACCACCGCCACCACGGTCGACGACGTGGACTCCTACGGCATGCGGACGGTCACCGAGAACTGCCCGGCCGCGGGGGTGGCCGACGGGCAGGCGCGCTGTGTCGAGAAGGCCGAGTGCTGGAGCGGCATGGTGATGATCAACGGCGAGGTCAACAGCATTCGCAAGCTGGCGTGTGAGCAGGGTCACGTCTACGAGACGTTCGCCATCGCGCTGGTGCCGGGGGACGTGCCGGACCCCTACGCCGACGTCCTGGAGGCGCACCCGATCGTCCAGCAGGTGTGCTCGACGGAGAACCTGCTGGCCTCGCGGTTCGGCGAGGCCCTGTCCTACGGGGCGGAACGCTGGCAGCTCGAGGTACTGCCACCGACCCCGGACGACCGGTCGGAAGGCCTCGACGTGTACCGCTGCGTCGCCACGCTCACCGACGTCGAGGGCCTCACCGGCTCGGTGTTCCGACCCCGCTGACCGGTAACCGGCGACATTTTGTCGGTGGTCCATGTCATCGTGTCGGCGTGACGGTGACCGAAGCTCCCACCCGCGCCCCGGCCTGGCTGGCCTGGGCCGCGCTCGGCGTGGTCTACGTCGTGTGGGGCTCGACGTACCTCGCCATCCGGTTCAGCGTGGAGACCATGCCGCCGCTGCTGTCGGCGGGCGCGCGGTTCCTGGTGTCCGGCGCGCTGCTGTGCCTCGCGGTGCTCCTCTTCGCCGGCCGGGCGGCGTTCCGCATGACCTGGCCGCAGTTCGGCACGGCGGCGCTCGTCGGCGTGCTGCTGCCCGCGTGGGGGAACGGGTTGGTGGTGGTGGCCGAACGGCACGTGGCGTCCGGGCTCGCGGCGCTGCTGGTGGCGTCCATCCCGCTGTACGTCGTCGTGCTGCGCCGATTAACGGGGCAGCGGCCGTCCCCGGTGACGCTCGTCGGCGTGGCGATCGGGCTCGTGGGGCTCGCGGTGCTGCTGCTCGGCGGTCCGATCGCGGGCACGCACGGCACCGCGTGGTGGGGCCCGTGGCTGGTGCTCCTGGCCGCGCTCGGCTGGGCGGTCGGCACGGTGGCGGGCTCGCGGCTGCCGGTGCCGCCCAACCCGGTGACGTTCTCGGCGGTCGGCATGCTCGTCGGCGGCGCGCTGCTGACGTTCGGCGGGGTGGTGCGCGGCGAGCGGATGGTGCTGGCGGAGGTGTCCACGGCGTCGTGGCTGGGGTGGGGCTACTGCGTGCTGCTCGGGTCGGTGGCGTTCAGCTCGTACGTGTACGCACTGGGGCGGCTGCCGGTGTCGACGGTGGCCACGTACGCGTACGTGAACCCGGTGATCGCGGTGCTGCTCGGCGTGCTGCTGGCCGACGAGCGTTTCGGGCTCGCGCAGTTCGCGGGCGGGCTCGTCGTGCTGGCGGCTGTCGTGTTGGTGGTGCGTGGCGAGCACCGGGCGAAGGAACTCGTGACCGTGTCGGAGGGGTGTCGTTGATGAGTGTGGTGACCGCGGTCGCGGCGCAGCGGATCGCGTTGGGGGCGCAGGGTTTCGCGGACTCCCGGCCGGGCGGCGCGGTGTCGCGGCGACACCTCGGTCGCGTGCTGGACCGGGTGCGGCTGATCCAGCTCGACTCGGTGAACGTGGCTGTGCGGGCGCACTACATGCCGTTGTTCAGCAGGCTCGGGCCGTACCCGACCGACCTCGTCGACGACGCGGCGTGGACGCACCGGGCGCGCCGACCGCGGCTGCTCGTCGAGTACTGGGCGCACGAGGCGAGCCTGGTGCCGGTCGCCGACTGGCCGCTGTTCCGCTGGCGGATGCGGGAGTACGAGGCCAAGTACGCGGCGCGGTACTCGTCGCTGATCAAGAATCCGGGGCTGTTCGACGACGTGCTCGCCGCGGTCAAGGAGCTGGGGCCGATCGGTGCCGGTCCGCTGGAGGACGAGCTCGGTCTGTCGGAGAAGCGCGCGAGGACCGCGCCGGGCGGCTGGTGGAACCGGTCGGCCGTGAAGCACGCGTGCGAGTGGCTGTTCGCGACCGGCGGGCTGACCACCGGCACCCGCAGGGGTTTCCAGCGGCTCTACGACTTACCGGAGCGGGTGCTGCCGCCGGAGGTGCTGTCGGCGCCGCCGGTCGACGACGAGGAGGCGATGCGTCAGCTGGTGGCGCGCGCGGCCGCGGCGCACGGCATCGGCACCGAGCCGGACCTGCGGGACTACTACCGGATCAAGCCGGAACGCAGCCGGGTCGCAGTCGGTCAGCTGGTCGAGCAGGGTCTACTGGAGCAGGTCGAGGTGCACGGGTGGCAGCACCCGGCGTACCGACACGTCGACGCCCGGACGCCGAGAACGATCACCGGGCGGGCGCTGCTGTGCCCGTTCGACCCGCTGATCTGGCGGCGCGAACGGACCGAGCGGATCTTCGGGTTCCACTACCGGATCGAGATCTACGTGCCGGAGCCGAAGCGGATCTACGGCTACTACGTGTTCCCGTTCCTGCTCGACGGTGAGCTGGTGGCGCGGGTCGACCTGAAGACCGACCGCGCGGCGGGCGTGCTGCGGGCGCGGGGCGCGTTCGCGGAACCGGGCGTCGAGACGGGTCGGGTCGCGCGGGAACTGGCCGCCGAACTACGCACGATGGCGGAGTGGCTTGGCCTCGACGGCGTCGAGGTAGGGGAGCGCGGCGAACTAGCAAAACCGTTGCGAAAGGCGGTGCGCGGTTGAGCTAGCCGCGTTCCGCGGAGAAGCCCTTGGCGCGCAACGGCTCTGGCCCGCGGCGCATCCGGACCGGGCGCACACGTACGCCTTCGCCCCGGCCAGCGAGGTCGCCGGCCCGCTGGACATCACCTGCCCGACACAGGCGCCCGGTCCGTTCCGCTGTGGACAGATCGGCTTGCGGCATCCGTTTCTGTCGGTGTCTGGCTGTAGGCTGGAAATCGGGGGCCGGAGGCCAAGCGAGTGGCTGTCCCGAGGACCGTACGACACTCCACTTCGTTGACGAAGAATACAAGTTCGTTGCTGATAGTCACCAACATTCGCTCGATCGTGCGTTCGAAATAATCGAGGTTCACAGGTAGAATAGAAGCCATGACGAGCTTCGTGGAAACCCCGCCCGGGTTGCCGGAGCTTGCCCAGAACCTGGTAGAGATCACAACCCAGATGCGTCGGCTGCACAGTTCCGCATTGGCAGTGATCGCCGATTTGGAACAATCCGATGTCGCTCGCACGGCGGGATATTCGAGCCTGAGTGCGCTGGTCTCGGATCTGATGCGGATCACCCCGCGCCGGGCGTCTCGACTGATCGCTCAGGCGGGTCTGGTGGCCGAGGTCCTGACGCCGACGGGGCATGTCACCCCGGCGGCGTTGCCGTTGGTGCGGGACGCGCTGCGGGATGGCGTACTGGATCCGGACCACGTGGATGCGATCGCCGAGACAGTGAAGAAGATCCCCGCTTGGGCGCCGGGTAACACACGCGGAGATCGTGGAGAAGCACCTGGTCGAGACCGCCCGAGTGGCGCACCCGTCAGTGGTGCGCTCCCACGGCGAGACGTTGCTGTCACGGATCGACCCCGACGGCGACCAACCTGCCGACGAGGCGTTGGCAGAACCGAAGAACACGTTCCGCAGCCGGCGAGATCAGACCGGGTGGATGCACTTCACCGGAACGATCGAACCCGAGTCGGCCGAAGAGTTGGACGCGATGCTCGGCGCGCTCGCCAAACCGGACGGCCCCTCCGATGACCGGCACCCGACCCAACGACTCGGTGACGCGTTCTGCGACGTCATCCACCACGCCATCGACTCACCAGACCTGCCCGCCCGAGGCGGAGAGAAGCCACACCTCAACGCGACCATGGACTACACCCACCTACTCGCCGGAGTCGGCACCGCCACCCTGGAAGGCGGCGCACTGCTCCCAGCAGCCGCGGCACGACGGATCGCCTGCGACTGCGGAGTCGTACCGGTAGTGATGAACGGTGCGTCGGTGCCGTTGGACGTGGGCCGCACCCGCCGCCTGGTCACCCCCAAACAACGAGTCGCACTGAACACCCGAGACAAGGGATGCGCATTCCCCAACTGCGGACGCCCGGCGCGCTGGTCCGATGCCCACCATATCCAGCATTGGCTGGACGGCGGCCCAACGGATCTCAATAATCTGGTGCTGCTCTGTAGGCGACATCATCGAATGATCCACCACTCGGAATGGGAAGTCCGGATGAGCAATATCGGGCTGCCGGAATTCATCCCGCCCCGGTGGCTCGACTCCAATGCCACTTACTTAAGCC